>CAWIXL010000010.1:0-59628 GCA_963840045.1 uncultured Actinomycetota bacterium
TGTTCGACGTCCGTGACTCTGGGCCGGCCGATGGACCCGTTATCGTGATGCTGCACGGCTTTCCGCAACGGAATACGTCTGGGACGCCGTTATCCCGCGTCTCACCGCAATGGGCTACCGCTGCTTGGCTCCCAACCAGCGGGGCTATTCGCCCGGCGCCCGACCCGGGCGCCGGCGAGACTATCGAATGCCCGAGCTTGTGGACGATGTCGGCGCATTGATCGACGCGAGCGGCGCTGATCGGGTGCACCTTGTCGGGCACGACTGGGGTGGATTTGTGGCGTGGAGTTTCGCGGCGCGGTATCCGCATCGCCTGGCGACGCTGTCGTCACTCTCATCGCCGCACCCGGGCGCGCTGCTGCAGACGATGATGACTAGCCGGCAAGGTTTGGCCTGGCAGGTCTATCTCTTCCAGTTGCCCCTGATTCCTGAGCTGCTTTTCGCGGGCAGCAGCCGAAACGCCAACCGAGTGTCGAAGATATTGCAGCGTGGCGGACAGAGCACGGCGGCTGCTGATCGTGATGCTCGCGCACTCAGTGAGCCGGCCACTTTCACCGCTGCCGTCAACTGGTATCGAGGTGCCCCGTTTTCGGGCCGCGTCGGCAAGGTGACGGTTCCGACGATGTATGTGTGGAGCGACGGCGACAGGTACCTGCTGAGCAAGGCTGCTCACAAGTCACGGGACTACGTGAGCGGCGAGTACCGCTTTGAGGTACTGCGTGGCATTTCCCACTGGATGCCCGAGGAGCAACCAGATGCTGTTGCGGATCGGTTACTCGAATGGTTCGCCGCCCATCCATCCGCGTGATTTAGCGCCGAGCACCAACGGAAGCTGAAGCCGTATTTGCCGTGTCGTGTTCGACGCCGGCAAGATCGCATGCTGGTCACCGTGAATTGCCCAGCACTGAACCAGGCGATTCATACTGTATTGGCACTTACGAGAGAGGGAGAGGCATCATGACGAGCGAGGCCGATCAGTACGATCTTGAAGTCTTCGATTCCAATTCGATGGACTGGCTAGAGCTGCCGATCGAACAGATCGGCAGAAGTCTGCCACTCAAGTTGTTCACGGCAGACCCCGACACCGGAATGTCTTGTGCGCTTTTGCGTTACGACGCCGGGTTCATCAATCCGTGGCATCCCACGGCTGCGCGCACGGCATGTTTGTGTTGAGCGGCACCCTGCGGACCCACGAGGGGGATTTCGGCCCGGGGAGTTTTGTCTGGTTCCCCGAGGGCATGACGATGTACCACGGTGCGACCGAGGACAGTGACTGTCTCATGCTTTTCATCACGAACAAGCCGTTCAATATTCGCAAAATATTCGCTACACATTCGAGAATGAACCCAGCGGAAGCGAGGCCGAGCGACTGGGCCGGGAGAAGGCGTGCCTGTGCTCGATGGCTTCCGTAGGCTGACTTCGGCGGCCGTCCCCTTTTTGCCGAGCCGTTCGCCGGGTTCACTGTCCGGTCGACCGACCTGACCCGCCCGGTGTCTCGGCCGATGGCGGCGTGCACGATGCCGTACGGGCATACCTGGATACCGTTGCCCCGCCGGCAACACGACACTGCCGAATCGGTCCGATCACTGATCCCGCTCCTGCCGGCGCTGGTTCGGTCGCTCCCCGACACAGCAGCGCGGAGGCGGCAGTGGTTGAGGCCTTGTCCCCCATCGCGGAAATCATCTTCTTCGGGGGAGCCATGTGGGCCATGTCGCGAGTAGCATTTCACGCGACGACGCATCCAACCCGGGCCGCGATCTCGCGGAACAGCCAGTTCGACCAGGCCTGCGAACACGGCTCACGAAGGAGCGGGATATGCGCATAGTGGTTGATCTGAATCGGTGTCAGGGATATGCGCACTGCGTCCCGCTCGCGCCGGAGGTGCTGAAGCTGAAAGGCGAGGAGGCGCTCGCCTACGACCCCAATCCCGATGATTCGCAACGCCAACGGGTGGTGCGGGCGGCGGCGGCCTGCCCGGTGCAGGCCATCCTGGTGGACGCGATCGACCTGGCCGAGGGCCCCGCGAAATGACCCTGGTCGCGGAAAGAGAAGCGCTGCTGAACAACGTCGTCGACGCCTTCAAATCCAGAGGCAGGATCGTCATCGTCGGCGCCTCCCTCGCCGGGCTGCGCGCGGCGGAAGCCTTGCGCGACGAGGGTTTTAACGGGTCCCTCACGATCATCGGCGACGAGCCGCACGAGCCGTACGACAGGCCCCCGCTGTCGAAGCAGGTGCTGACGGGATGGGTGCGCGCCGACCACACCAAGCTTCCGCGGATGCGCGACATCGACGCGGACTGGAGGCTCGGTGTCGCCGCCGTCGGGCTGGACCGGGCCAACAGGCGGGTGCACCTCGCCAATGGGGACGACGGTCCCGTTCGGCCGGATGCTGATCGCGACGGGCACCCGCGCGCGGCCGTGGTTCAACCCGCAAGAGGCCAAGCTGGAGGGAGTTTTCACGTTGCGGACCAGTGATGACGCGGCCCGGCTGCAGGCCGCGTTGCTGGCCGGACCGGGGCGGGTGCTGATCGTCGGTGCCGGCTTCATCGGCTCGGAGATGGCCTCGGTCTGTCGCGAGCTAGGCCTGAACGTCACTGTCGCCGAGCGCGCTGATTCGCCACTGATCGGGGCGCTCGGCGGCGTCATCGGCGAGATCGCTGCTCGAGATGCAGCGCGACGCGGGGGTCGACCTGCGCACAGGTGTCTCGGTCGATGCGCTGGAAGGAGACGCGGCCGGCCACGTCCGTCGGGCGAAGCTCTCCGACGGGACCACGCTCGACGTCGACGTGGTGGTGGCCTCGCTGGGGTCGATCCGCAATACCGAATGGCTTCAGGGAGCAGGTCTGGCGACCGGCTTCTGGGGGGTCGCCTGCGACGCCGGCTGCCGCGCTTTCGACGTCAATGGGGTGGTGACCGACAACATCTTCGTCGCCGGCGACATCGCGCGCGCTCCCCATGTGCTGTACGGCTACCAGTTCCTCTCGCTGGAGCACTGGGACAACGCCGTCTCGGGGGGCAAGGTCGCCGCCCACAACATGGTCCGGCTCGAGACCGAGCGGGTGCCGCACCTCCCGCTGCCGTCCTTCTGGTCGGGCCAGTTCGGCGTCAATATCAAAGGCGTCGGGGTGTGCCCCTTCGGCGACGAGATCGTCTTCACCCAGGGCTCGGCGAAGGAACGCCGCTTCGCTGCCGCCTATGGCCGCAACGGCCGCATCGTGGGTGCCGTCACCTTCAACCACGGCAAGTGGTTGGAGTACTACGGCGCATTGATCGAGCGATCGGCGGCGTTCCCGCCGCCGCCACCGGGCTACGACCAGCCTGCGCACACAGTGCCGGTCCCTGCTCAGTTCCGCGATCCGCGCGTCCCGACGGGAATTCCCGATGTGGTGTTGACCGGCTACGACCCGACCGAACGCGCGGCCGAGTTCGTGTACCGGCCGAAGAGCCCGACGACGTAGAGCGGAGACAACACGCCGTGATGACACCGGAAACCGCCTGGGCCGAGGCGATGCGCTACGAGAATCGTGCCAATCCTTACCCGTTCTTCGACGAGCTGCGCAAGACGCCCGTGGCGCGGGTGGGCGACGACCTTTACGTCGTCACCGGATACCGGGAGCTGCATAAGCTGCTCCACGACCCCAGGCTCAGTTCCGACGGGAACCGCAGTCCGTTGCTGTCCGGACAGCCTGCGCGCGGCAACGCCCGGCGCCGACGACATCGAGGCGTACGCGCCGCAGCGGAGCTTCATCGCGACCGACCCGCCGGATCACGATCGCATGCGCCGCCAGGTGATGCGGCAATTCGGTCCTCCGCACTCACCTGGCCTCATCCCGAGCATGGAGCCCGTCATTCAGCGGCTCTGTGACGACCTGCTCGACAACGTCAAGGGCAAGAACAGGTTCGACGTTGTCGACGACTACGCCTATCCGGTGCCGGTGTCGGTGATCTGCAAGATCCTGGGCGTTCCGCTCGAGGACGAACGCATGTTTCACGCCTTGATCTTTGACCAGTTGGCGGGCATCGACTTCAGCGCGGAGGCAGCCACCGAAGAGGGTCAGGCCCGCGCTGCGAAGGGCGGGGAGGCCGCCGTCAAGTTGAGGCAATACCTGCGTGGGCTGATCGACCGGTACACGCGAGAACCCGGCGAGGGCCTGATCTCCAGGCTGCTCCACGACGACGGTCCCGATGGACCGATGTCGCCCGAGGAGGCCGTGCCCAACACTTCGCTGATGTTCATCGCCGGTCATGACTCCACGGTCAACACGATCGCCCATTGCGTGCTGACCGCGCTGCGCCACCCTGGGACGCTGGAGCTGCTGCGCAGCCGCCCCGAACTGATCCCCCGCGCCATCGAGGAGACGCTGCGGCTGGAGTCGGCGGTTCAGTTCTTTCCCAGCCGCAGCGCCACCAGCGACATAGAGGTCGGTGGCACTGTCATCCCCGCAGGCTCGGCGGTCGTTCTGGTCTACGGCGCCGCCAACCGCGACCCGATCCGGTTCGCCAACCCAAGCCAATTCGATCCCGAACGCGAGGACAACGAGCACCTCGGCTGGGGCGGCGGCATCCACGCCTGCGCTGGTGGCCCGCTCGCACGCCTGGAGGTCAACCTCGCATTCGAGACCTTCATCCGCCGCGTGGAGAATCCGCGGCTGGTCGAAGACCCGCCGCCGTACCGGCGCAACCCGTTCTTTCGAGGCCCGCTGCACCTGTGGATCGACTGCGACGGCATCAGGGACCAAGGCCCGTGAAAGCGTCGTGGCGCCTCCGGTATCCCGCATGATCGTTGCTTGAATCATCTGTCGCAATCGTCTGTCACTCCTTAGGCTCCTCACCGAGAGCCGAGACATCGAAGGGAATCCGCATGCCTGAGTCCAAGCCGAACATTCTGGTGATCTGGGGTGACGACATCGGAATCTCCAACCTGAGCTGTTACAGCCGCGGCCTGATGGGCTACTTCACCCCGAACATCGACCGGATCGCCGAGGAGGGAATGTTATTCACCGACTCCTACGGCGAGCAAAGCTGCACCGCGGGCCGCGCTTCGTTCATCACGGGTCAGAGCGTCTATCGCACCGGCATGAGCAAGGTCGGGATGCCCGGCGTCGACGTCGGGTTGCAGAAGGAGGATCCGACGATTGCCGAGTTGCTCAAACCGCAGGGCTATGCGACCGGGCAGTTCGGCAAGAATCACCTCGGTGACCTGAACAAGTACCTGCCGACCGCGCACGGGTTCGACGAGTTCTTCGGGAATCTGTATCACCTCAACGCCGAGGAGGAGCCGGAGAACCCGGATTACCCCACCGCGGAGGAAGCGCCCATTCTGCGCGCGGCGCTGCTCCCGCGGGGCGTCATTCATTCTTGGGCCACCGAGGAAGATTCGGGTGAGGTGGACGACCGGTACGGCCCCGTGGGCAAGCAACGCATCGAGGACACCGGGCCGCTGACCAAGAAGCGAATGGAAACCATCGACGACGAGACCACCGGCGCGTGCGTGGACTTCATCAAGCGCCAGCACGAGGCGGGCACTCCATTCTTCGTCTGGATGAACATGACGCACATGCATTTCCGCACGCACACCAAGCCGGAAAGCCTGGGTCAGTCCGGCCGCTGGCAATCGCCTTACCACGACACGATGATTGACCACGACCGCAACGTCGGCCAATTGCTGGATCTTCTCGACGAACTCGGCATCACCGAAGACACCATTGTCATCTACAGCACCGACAACGGCCCGCACGCCAACAGTTGGCCGGACGGCGCGACCACGCCGTTCCGCAGCGAGAAGGCCACCAACTGGGAAGGGGCATTCCGGGTTCCCGAAATGATTCGGTGGCCCGGAAAAATCAAGCCCCGCTCGGTCTCCAACGAGATAGTGCAGCATCACGACTGGCTGCCGACCTTCCTCGCAGCCGCCGGCGAACCCGACATCGTCGAGAAACTCAAGCAAGGCCACCAGGCCGGTGAGATGACCTACCGGGTCCACATTGACGGGTACAACCTGCTCCCGTACCTCACCGGCGAAGTAGACAAAAGCCCGCGGCGCGGGATGATCTATTTCTCCGACGACTGCGACGTACTGGGCATCCGGGCGGAGAACTGGAAGGTCGTGTTCATGGAGCAGCGCTGCCAGGGCACCCTGCAGTTGTGGTTCGAGCCGTTCACCAAGTTGCGCGCGCCCAAGCTTTTCAACCTGCGCACCGATCCGTACGAGCATGCCGACATCACGTCAAACACCTACTGGGACTGGTTGATTGACCGCATCTTCTTAGTACTTTTCGGATCCGCGATCGCGACACAGTTCCTGCAGACCTTCAAGGACTTCCCGCCGCGCCAGGAGCCGGCGTCGTTCACGATCAACCATGCGGTGGAAGAGCTCAACAGGTTCCTCGCTGCGCGGGGCGGCTGATCGTTGACCGAACTGGCGTCCGAACTGGCGTGCTGGACCGACGGGCCCACCAAGTCGGCGATCCTCGACTTCGTGGGCCGAGTCACCACGGACGGCGGCCGCGAATACGTTGAGCCGCCGAGCCGTGTTGCGGTCTTCGACAATGACGGCACGTTGTGGTGCGAGAAACCGATGTACATCCAACTGGACTTCCTCGTGCGCCGGCTTGCCGAAAAAGCCGGAACAGAACCGACACTGGCCACCCGACAGCCTTACCAGGCCGCGCTGCGCGGGGACCTCAACTGGTTCGGGGCTGCCATCACCCAGCACTACCAGGGCGATGACACAGACCTCAAAGTGCTTGCAGGAGCGGTGCTGTCATTGCACGAGTCGATGACCGTCGACGAGCATGCGGCCTTGATCGCACGCTTCTTCGCCGCGGCCAAGCATCCCACACTAGGACGGCCGTACCCGAAGTGCACCTACCGCCCGATGGTGGAACTGCTGAGATACCTTGAGAGCAAAGGATTCACATGCTACATCGTGTCGGGCGGCGGACGCGATTTCATGCGGCCCATAACGTCGGCGATCTACGGCATCCCACCCGAGCGCGTGGTCGGCAGCGCCCAGGGGTTGCGATTCGAGGGCCAAGATGGCAACGGCGACCTGCTTATCCAGCCCGCGCTGGACATCTTCGACGACGGCCCGGAGAAACCCGTCCGCATCTGGAGCCGCATCGGCAGGCGTCCCATCCTCGCGGCGGGTAACTCCAACGGCGATGACGAAATGCTCAGGTACGCGGGGACCGCAACCAGTCCCGCACTGCGGCTAGTGGTCCTGCACGACGATGCCGAGCGCGAATTCGATTACACCGCAGGCGCTGAACGAGCGCTGGACCACGCCAGGCTGTACGGCTGGACCGTCGTGAGCATCAAGAACGACTGGGCGACCGTTTTCAGTGACTGAGGATCTGGTCTGGATTCCGGGGCAGCGGGCGCAACTGGGCTCCGATCATCACTACCCCGAAGAAGCGCCGGTACGCGAAGTCGCCACCGACGGCTTCTGGATCCAGCCACACGCGGTCACCAACATCGAGTTCGCGGCGTTCGTCGAAGCCACCGGCTATGTGACGGTGGCCGAACGGCCCCTGGACCCGGCTGACTATCCGGGCGCCCCCGCCGAGAATCTGCACCCCGGTTCGATGGTGTTCAACCGCACCACCGGGCCGGTCGACCTGCGGCACCTCAGCCAGTGGTGGAAGTGGACACCCGGCGCCTGCTGGCACCATCCCGTGGGGCAGCACTCATCGATCGCCAAACGCGCCGAGCACCCCGTCGTGCACGTCGCATACGAGGATGCGGAGGCGTACGCCACCTGGGCACAGCTCGCGCTTCCTACCGAAGCCGAGTGGGAAGTGGCCGCCCGCGCAGGCCTGGCCGGAGCCGACTACACCTGGGGCGATAAGCCCGAGCAGCCCGGTCAGCGGCTGGCGAACTACTGGCACGGCGACTTCCCGTGGCGGCCGGAACCCGGCTATGGCCGGACCACACCCGCGGGCCACTACCCGCCCAACGGCTACGGCCTGTACGACATGGCCGGCAACGTCTGGGAGTGGACCACCGACTGGTACGGGCCGAACCGGTCAACACAACCGTGCTGCGTTGCCGACAGCTACGACCCGGCCCAGCCCCAATTCAAGATCCCACGCAAGGTCATCAAGGGAGGGTCTTACCTGTGTGCCGACAGCTACTGCCTGCGTTACCGGCCAGCCGCTCGCCGGCCCCAGATGATCGATACCGGCATGAGCCACATCGGCTTCCGCTGCATTCGCCGCGGCGCCTGATTCGCGGTTAAGGCCGGCCGGATCACCCGGCGCGAGGCTCGAGCATTGGCAGCAGCACGTTGCGCACGAGCGCGACGATCGTCTCGTCGTCGTCGAGCGTGATCGTTCCCTCACGGGTGAGGAGGAGCGAGATAGCAAGCCGCGCGAGCACCTCGGCCGCCTGGTCGACGTCGGCCGGCGCGGCACGGCCGGCGTGCACTTCGGTGCGCAGCCGCGCAGCTATCAACTCACGGTAGAGCGCAAGCGCGGCCGTGCCGTCGACGGTGAGCAGCGGCAGCAGCAACTCAGGTTCGCTGCGCAGGAGGCGGTCGAAGAGCGCGTGCCCACGGACGAAGTTCACCGCGAACGAGAAGCCGATCACGACCCGCTGCTCGAGCGTCTGCTCGCGCTCCCAGACGAGGTCGAGCTCCGCCATCCCGCGGCGGATCTCACGCGCGATCACGACTCCGACGAGCCCCTGCTTGCTTTGAAAGCGGCGGAACACCGTCATCTTCGAGACGCCTGCGCGGCGTGCGACATCGTCGATCGTCGCGCGGCGGATCCCGTACTCGGCGAACACGTCGAACGCCGCCGCCGCGACGCGGTCGACGGTCGCGTCCTCGCCCGGTGCCGGGCCCTCGTCGAGCTGCAGCCATCGATAGCATGTGATAATGTTATCAAATGGACCACTTGATAACACAACGACTTGCCGACTTGCCACGACTGCGGTCTCCGGCGCTCCTCAACGCCGCCGAGTACTGGCTGGCGCCGGAGCGCTTCACCCGGCGCTGCGAGACGCTCGGCGACCGCTTTCTCGTGGCGATGCCCGCATCGCGGCCGTGGCTGTGCCTCACCCACCCCGACGACATCAAGCGCGTGTTCAGCGCCGACACCGGCGTGCTGCGCCTCGGCGCCGCGCTGGCAAAGAACTCGCCGCATCCGCTCGTCCTCGGCCCGACCGGGCTGACGAACGTCGACGGTGCTGAGCACATGCGCAGGCGCAAAATGCAGGTGCCGCCGTTCCGCGGCCGAGCACTTGCCAACTACGAGAACGTCATGGAGCGCAAGACCGAGGACGCCCTGGCGCGCTGGCCGTACGGACGGCCGACCCGTGCCGACTCCCACATGCAAGCGATCTCGCTGGAGGTCATCATCGCCGTGGTCTTCGGCGTCACCGACCCCGACCGCGTCGAGCGCCTGCGCGCGGCAACACTGGCGTTGATGCGTGAGGGCAACTCGCGGCGATTCTTCCTGCAGACGATGATCGTCACTGCCCGCAACAAGGGCTGGGACGGTCCCTTCCCGCGCATCCGCGCCGCGATGGCCGCGGTCGACGCGATCGTGCTCGAAGAGGCCGCCGAGCGGCGCCACAGAGGTGACCTCGACCAGGACGACGTCCTCGGGATGTTCCTGCGCACCCGCGACGACAGCGGCAACCCGATGCCCGACAGCGAGCTCTGCGACGCGATGCGCACACTGCTGCTCGGCGGACACGAAACCACGGCCTCCACGCTCGCTTGGATCCTCGAGCGCGTCACCCGCCACCGCGACGAGCTCGCCCGCCTCGAGGCGGCAGCGCTCGGCGGCGACGACGACTACATCGACGCCGTCATCAAGGAGGCGATGCGTCTGCGCCCGGTATTCCCGATCACCGGACGCCTCGCGTCCGAGGACTTCGCGCTGGGTGATCTCACCATCCCCACCGGCACGCTGATCATCCCGCACATCACCCTCGTGCACCGCCGCCCCGACCTCTATCCCGACCCGCTCGCGTTCCGCCCGCAGCGCTTCCTCGACGACCGCGCCGGGACCTACACGTGGATCCCGTTCGGCGGCGGCGCAAGACGCTGCATCGGCGCCGCGTTCTCGCTCGTCGAAATACGGATCGTGCTGCGCACCATGCTCCGCCACGCGCGACTGCTCCCGACGAACCGGCGCGCCGAGCGCATCGCACGACACACGGTCACGATCGCGCCCGCCCGCGGCGCGAGGGTGACGCTCAACCGCCGCGCGGCCTGAGGTCGGCGACGCCGCGCTAACGTAGCCGTCTATGGGTGCCTTGGATGGACGTGTCGCCTTGATCACCGGAGGCGCTCGAGGGCAGGGTCGCGCGCATGCGGTGGCATTGGCGGCCGAAGGGGCTGACATCGTCGTGGCCGATGCGCCCGGTCCGATGGCGGACCTGACCTACCCGCTGGGCACCGAGGACGACCTGCGAGACACGGCCAAGCTCGTCGAAGAGCTGGGCCGGCGTTGCCTGCCGATCACCCTCGACGTGCGCGACTCGGCCCAGGTTGGCGCCGCGGTCGAGCAGACGGTGCAGGACATGGGCAGCCTTGACATCGTGGTGGCCAACGCCGGGATCGTCAGCACCGGGCCGCTGGTGGAGGTCAGCGATCGGGTTTGGCAGCAACTGTTGGACACCAACCTGAGCGGTGTTTTTCATACGCTGCGGGCGGCGATACCGGTCATGCGGCGTCAGCGGTTCGGCCGGATCGTGGTGACCTCCTCGATGGGCGGCCGGATGGGCATCCCAGAGCTGGCGGCCTACAACGCCACCAAGTGGGGGATCATCGGGCTGGCGAAATCCGTTGCCCTCGAGGTCGCCAAAGAGGGCATCACGGTCAACGTCATCTGCCCGACAACGACGCAGACACCGATGGTTCAGCCCAGCGGCGGTGGCGACGTTCCTGACGATTTGGTGCGTCGGATGATGAAGGCCAACCCGATACCTCAGCCGTGGCTGCAACCCGAGGACGTCAGCCGCGGAGTGCTGTATCTGGTCACCGACCCCGGGGTTATCACCGGCAGCGTCCTCGAGGTCGGGCTGGGCGGCAGCGCCCGCATGCACTGAAGGCCCCGCGAGCAGACGCAAAAGCTCCTCGACACGCCGTAGGCGAGGAGCTTTTGCGTCTGTTCGCGGTCAGTCCCTAGTCCGACGGCCGCCATGGCAAGTCGAGATGCACGCGGGTCCCAAACCCCTCTTCGGAGTCGATGTGCATCGTGCCATGCATCCCGGATGTCACAAGGTTGTGGACAACCGCCATGCCAAGCCCCGTCCGGCTCCGACCGTGGCCGGTGGTGAAAAAGGGGTTCAAGACGTTGTCGAGATGGCTTTTCGGAATCCCTACTCCGCGATCGACGACCGTTACGTGCAGGCGATCGTCGCGACGCTGCAGCACGATCTCGACGGGCCCGCCGGCGTCGCGGTAGGCATGATGCTCGGCATTCGACAACAGATTCAACAGCACCTGCGTGAAGTACAGCGGATACCCGTACCAGGCGGTGTCGCCGTCGGCCTGGGTGCGCTGGTCGTCGACATGGACATCAAGCTTGGAGTCGAGGCCGCTCGTGCGGCGATACAGCACGATCGCCTCCGCGACCGCGTCTGCGACGTCGACTGCCCGCATCGCCTCGGCGGATTCACCGGCCGAAAGGCCCCGAAATTGACGGATCAGGTTGCTGGCGCGGGTCACGTTGGAACGAATGAGCTGGGCCGCCTCGCGGATGTCCTCGTGGCCGTCGCGCGCCACCAACTCGGCAGCCTGACTGATGATCTCGAGCGGTGTGTTGAGCTCGTGGGCCACACCCATCACCAAATGCGAAGTCGCGCGCAGCCGATCCGCCTCAGCCTGACAGGTCGCCGAGTACGCCTCACCGGCGGCGATCGTGATCCGCGTCAGGATCGGCTCGAGCGCGGCGAAGTCAGCGCCCTCGTCCTCCACCACTTTCTGCAAGGCCGGTTTGATCAGGTAGCTCGCGCGAAAGTAGCACTGCGACAACGGTTCCAAGCGGCGATCGGTGATCTCGTCCAATCGTTCGTGCATGGCGCCAGACGTGCCGGCCTCCAGGAGCTTGATCACATCGTCGAACAACCGCTCGAGGTTGGCCCGCAGCTCCACGTCGGGCGTCGGGGTTTCGGTGGCGCTTAGCTGCGCTGCGACCTCGTCGACGAGCTCCCGACGATGACGGCCCAGGATGTCGACGAGTTGGGCCGTCATCGGCTTATACGGAGACGGCGGTGAACAGCGGGCCCTCGCGCCCGGTGAGCATCGCCTGGGCGACGCTGGCGTAGAGGGCGTTGCGGGCGTGGGCCACCAGCACCGACACATTGGTACGAGTCAGCGCATCCGGATCTGCGGCTTGGATATACAGCCACCCCTCGCCGAGCTGCCGGTCAAGCCCAACGGGCCAGGCCCATCCACCAGCGACCGGTCCCGCTTGGTCGATGCCTGCGCGCAATGAACGGGCAAGGTTCTCAATCGTTGCTTCCACCACCGAAGGGTCGGACTCGGTCGACACGTGGCTGGTTAAGGCCCGGGCTTCGCCGCTGCTCGACACCGTCTCCAGCCGTAGGACGGCCAGCGGCGCCGGGCAGATGGCCACCGCGGCGCCGAGGATTTTTCCGAGCAGGTCCTTGACCGGGTCGAAGGCGTGCAGCGACACCGCGCATTCGTGGACGATTTCCAGCTGGCGGCGGTGACGATCGAGCTCGACAAGCTGATCCCAGGCCCGCAGCGCCGTCCGCACCGCGACGAACATGCGGGTCACTGTCTCTTCGCCCTTGGGCAAATAACCGTCGATGTCGTAGCGCTCGATGGTCTCGCGCTCCGGCGCGGCGCCCGGCTGACCGGTACGCAGCAGAATGCGGACCAACCGGTTGCCGAGCTGCTCCCGAATGGCGCCAATGGCCTCGAGCCCGGCGTGCTCGTCCTCCATGACCACATCGAGCAACACCACGCCGATATCGGGCTGCTCCCGCAGGCGCTCGACGGTCTCCCGTCCCGACTTGGCGCTGATGAATTCGACCGGTTCTGCACCGTGAACCAGATCGCGCAAACTCAGACGAGTAATGGCATGAATGTCGGGCTCGTCGTCGGCAATGAGGACTTTCCTGCGAGCGGGCACCACGATCGCGGGCATCATGGCGAAGAGGCTACCCCAGCAACCTCACACCTCGTCATATCACCTGTCGCGGAACGGCTGTCAGCAGTGACGCAAAGGGCTAGCCTGTTATTGCTTTGTCGTCCTAAGTTCGGATCGAAATCGGAGTGACTCACCACCCATAGGAGACGCCGTGTCGTCTGTAGAACAACGGATGCGCGATACCGGATTATTTGGGGCCTTGACGCAGGACGAGCTCATCTCGCTCTGCGATGAGGTCGAAACGTTAACCTATGGGCCGGGCGAAGTCGTCTTTTATGAGGGCGAAGTCGATAGCGCACTCTATGTCGTGGACCAGGGCACCGCGCAGATATTCACGCACAGCCAGGATGGCAGCGAAATGGTGTTGGCGAAGGTAGGTGCCAGCGCCTACTTCGGCGAACATGCCTTGCAGGAACGAAGCGACCGCCACAATGCCTCGGTCCGGGCATTTACCTCGCTTCGCCTTTTGTGCATCGACAGAGATCGCTTTCAGCACTTTCAGCGCGTCCTGTCGCGCGACAGCCCGCTGCGTTGGCGTCTGCAGGACGTCGGTGAAAATCAGCTCCGCGAGAACCTGGTACGCCAGTCGGCCCTGTTTCGCACGTTTCACCTCGACGAGGACGACGAGTTTTCCCACCTCGAGCGCTTCGCCGCCGGTGAAGTGGTCTTCCGCGAGGGCGAGCCGGCCTCCCGGTTCTACCTCGTGTTGGCCGGCGTCGCCGCTGTCTTCCAGGATGACGCGGGCAGTCGAAAGCTAGTGGTCAACCGGCGCGAAGGCCAATGTTTCGGCGAGCTCGCGCTGATCCACCGCTCGGACCGCAGCGAAACGGTCATTGCGGCAGAGCCGCTGGAAGTGCTCAGCGTGGCCGGCGACCGATTCCTGGAGGTCTACGAGTCCTCCCCCGCGCTGCGCCAATACATGCAGACCCTCGAAAAGATCTACCAATTGCCCGGACTGGGCTTCGCGACCCAACACGCGGCTCAGTTCCTCGGCGAGGACGCAATCACGACCATCTACCACCTCGCGGACGGCCGGCTTATCTTCGCCTCTCACGTCATTGGCCGCGAGATCTACAACATGCGGGTAGCGGACGAACGCGAAAAAGACGAGACCCGCACGATCAGCTACGAAGACGAAGCAACCGGCAGCAACCGGCAGCTGGTCCTGCTGAATGAGGAAATCCGCGGCGTCACCGTATGGGGCAGTTGGGAGGAGCTGGGCGATCTCCACCGGATGGTCTTTGACCAGCTACCCCTGACGGCCTGGCAGGAACAACTCTTCCGCCAGACCGGGAGCCTGCGACTGGAGGACGAACCGACCCTCTTCGAAGACAGCGAGACCGTCTGCTCCTGCGTGCAAGTTAGCCGCGGCACCCTGCGGCGCGCCATCGCGGGCGGCTGCAACACGGTAAAGGCGCTGGGCGACCAGACCGGTGCCGGCTCGGTGTGTGGCGCCTGCATCCCCCGGCTCGAAGAAATGCTGGGCCGCGGCGAGTGGATCTTGGTGAGCTGCGCGGAGGTGATCGAGGTTACCGACGACGTGCGCAGCTTCCGCTTGGCGCCCCGGAGCGGCGAGCTCAAGGCGCCGCGATGCGGCCAGCACGTCGTCGTGGAGGCCAACATCGACGGCCGTTGGGTGCTTCGCCCCTACACGTTGAGCTCGGCGGCTACCCGCACCGACTGCTACGAGATCACGGTCAAGCGAGAGCCGCGGGGTCTGTTCTCGTCCTGGCTTTTCGATCGCTATCGCGATGACGTCCTGATCCGCGTCTCGGCCCCGCAGGGAGAGTTCACGCTGGACCGGACCGGCGAGTCCGCACCAATCGTGTTCTGGGTGGCGGGCATTGGCGTCACGCCCGCGCTGGCGATGGTCCGCACGTTCCTCGCCGACGGCACCGACCGCCGTCTGCACATCGACTACTCGTGCACCCGGCCCGAGAATTTTGCCTACCTGGAGGAACTGCGCGAGGCCGCCGAACGGAATCCCAACATCACGCTGCGAGTCCGGCGGACAAGCCGGGAGGGCATGCTGGACGACCATCCCGGGGTCGCCAAGAGCCGGGTGGGCCAGCGCGATGTGGCCGGGGTGCTCGCCGAACTGCCCGACGCAGTTTTCATGGTGTGCGGACCCGCCGGCTACCAGGATCGGGTGACCAAGCTCCTGGCCCTGCTCGACGTTCCAGACGAGCGTGTCCTTACTGAAGAGTTCACCCCGCAGGGCAATCGTCCGCCCGAAGCCGGCACGACTGCCGCGCGTCCGGAGGCGTCCGGCAGGATCGCCGCGCCGCCGCCGAAACCACCTCCGGGGCCGGGTCACGATGACCCGACGCCCGTCCCGGAAATCCTTGCCGCCCAGCCCGGAACGATGGAAGAAGAAGCAAAGGCGTTCTTGCAACGCTTCTACTACGAGAAGGAGGTCCCGCAGGCTTTCGAGCCGCGCTGGGCCGAGGTGCGTGCCGAGATCGAGCGGACCGGCACCTATGTGCAGACCTTCGACGAGCTGAGCTTCGGTGCAAAGCTGGCCTGGCGCAACAGCGCGAAATGCATCGGACGCCTGTTTTGGCCGGGTCTGCAGGTTCGCGACATGCGGCACGTGACCAGCGAGGACGAGGTGTTCGAGGCGCTGTGCGATCACATTCGCCTGGCCACCAACGATGGCAACCTGCGCGCCGTCATGACGGTGTTCGGTCAGGAGGGGCCCGATGGACCCGGTCCGCGGATCTGGAATTCGCTGTTGATCCGCTACGCGGGATATCGCCAGGATGACGGCTCGTGGATCGGCGACCCAGGAAACGAAGCCCTCACCAAGGCCGCGCTCGATCTGGGCTGGGCGCCCGAAAAGCGCACTCACTACGACGTTTTGCCGCTGATCGTCCAGTTCCCGCCCCGAGAACCCAAGTTCTTTGAAATTCCGGCCGAGCTGGTGCTCGAAGTGCCCCTGACTCACCCGGAGCTGCCCTGGTTCGAGGAGCTGGGACTGCGGTGGTGTGCCTTGCCGGCCGTCGCCGACATGCTTTTCGACTGCGGTGGCATTCACTACACGATGGCGCCGTTCAGCGGGTGGTACATGGGCACCGAAATCGGGGCGCGCAACATGGGCGACGACTACCGCTACAACCAGCTGCCCGTGGTCGCCGAACGCATGGGCCTGGATTGCCGCCGAGAGCGCACGCTGTGGCGGGACAAGGCATTGGTCGAGATGAACGTCGCGGTGCTGCACGCCTTTGAGCGTGCCGGCGTGAAGGTGGTCGACCACCACGCGGCTTCGGCTGACTTCATGGAGTTCGCCGAGCAGGAAGCGGCGGCCGGCAGGCGCATCGACGCGCGCTGGGATTGGGTGGTACCGCCGATGTCAGGTTCGACGTGCCCGGTGTTCCACGTGGGATGGAAGGAGACGGTCATCAAGCCGAACTACTTCCCCCAGCCGCGTCCCTACGCTTAACGATCAGGGTTCTGGCTCGGACGTCGATTGGGCGGCCCACAGGTCGGGGCCAAACACTTCGTAGCGGATTCGGGTAGCCGGCAGGCCGCGGGCCAGCAGCATCGACCTGACGTGCCGCATGAACCCCAACGGGCCGCAGGTAAACGCATGGACGTCGGCTGGGAGCGGAATGTCGGTCAGGTCCATCGCGCCCTGCCGCGCGCGGGTGTCGCCCTCGTCCACGGTGTCGTACCAGGTGTAGGAACGAAAGTCGTCGATGCCCCGACCGAGAAAGTGCACGGTATTTCGCAACGCGTGATCCTGTGCCCGGTGATCAGCGTGCGCCACGATCACGGTCCGCTGCGGCTGGGTACGGGCGATGTGTTCGACGATGGGTAGCACGGTCGTGATACCGGCGCCGGCGCTGGCCAGCAGGATCGCCGAGTTGGACGGGTTCAGGACGAAGTCACCGGCAGGCGCGCTGAGATCAAGCAGATCCCCGACCTTGGCATGTTCATGCAGATAGCCGGAAACGCGGCCGTTTGGCGCTCCGTTCACTCCTCGGACTCGCCGCACCGTGATCTGCAGCCGATTCCGTACCGCCGTGGAAGACACCGTGTACTGCCGAGGTTGGCGATCACCATCGGGCAGGTCGACGAAAACCGAGACGTACTGTCCGGGTGCGATAGCCGGGATGGGACCACCGTCTGCCGGTTCCAGGACGAGACTTATGACGTCAGCGGTTTCGTCTATGCGGCGGATCAGCTGGTAGGGGCGAGTCGGTTGGGCGGGGTCCACGTTCGCCTGCTGGTAGAGCCGGGCTTCCTGTGCGACCAGCTGAAGCCCGAACAGCCAATAAACCTCGCTCCACGCCGCGACGACCTCGGGCGTCACGGCATCGCCGAGTACCTCACCGAGGGAGGCGATCAGATACTCGCCGACAATCGTGTACTGCTCGGGGCGGATGCCCAGCGAGACGTGCTTGTAGGCAATTCGCCGCATGACGTGGTCAAAGGACGGCGCCGTGGGATCGATCAGTTGGAACGCATAGGCGACAACCGAGCCGGCAATCGCCCTGGCCTGCTCGCCGGTGGCCTGATTGCCCTGGTTGAAAACTCTGAGCAGCTCGGGATACGCAGCAAACATACGGGGATAGAAGTGTGCGGTGATCTCGTCGGCGTGCGCGGCGACAAGCTTCGCGGTGGCCCGCACCAGGCTCAGCGATCGGTCGGACAGCAGCGAACGCCGCGAGGTTTCAGCGAGATATGACACGGTCTCTCCCTTCACTGTTAGCCGAAATAGGACGCCACGGTAAGTCGAGAAGCACGCGGGTCCCGACCCCCACCTGGGAGTTGATGTCGAGCGTGCCGTGCATCCCCGCGGTCACCAGGTTGTAGACGACCGCCATGCCGAGGCCGGTCCGGCCCCGACTGCGCCCGGTGGTGAAGAACGGATGCAACACGCTGTCGAGGTCCCTCTTGGTTATCCCTACTCCGCGATCGGCGACCGTCACGTTCAGGCGATCGTCGTGACGCTCCAGCACGATCTCGACGGGCCCGCCGGCGTCGCGGTAGGCGTGATGCTCGGCATTCGAAAACAGATTCAACAGCACGTGGGTGAAGTACAGCGGGTAGCCATGCCACCGGGTGTCGCCCTCGGCGTGGCCCAGCTCGTCAACGACATGAATGTCGATTTTGGGTTCATGGACGCTGGTGCGGCGATAGAGCACCATCGCGTCGGCGACCGTGTCCGCAACGTCGACTGGCTGGATCGCATCCTCGGATTCGCCGACCGAAAGGCTCCGAAAGCGGCGGATCAGTTGGCTGGCGCGGGTCACGTTGGAGCGGATGAGCTCTGCCGCCTCGCGGATGTCGTCGCTGCCGTCGCGCGCCACCAACTCGGCGGCATGATTGATGATCTCGAGCGGTGTGTTGAGCTCGTGGGCCACCCCCATCACCAAATGCGAAGTCGCGCGCAGACGTTCGGCCTCGGCTTCACGCGACAACCGCTGTTCCTGCAGCTCGAGCAACCGGGCCTGATAGGCATCCGAGTATGCCTCGGCGGCAGCGATCGTGATACGCATCAGGACCGGCTCGAGCGGCGCGAAATCGGCGCCCTCGCGCTCCACCACCTTGCGCAGCGCGGGGGTGACGATGAAGTAGCTCGTGCCCACGAAGTCAGCCATCGAGAACTCGCCGAGGGCAGTGCGCAAGGTGAAGCCCAACCAACTTGCGATCGCGGTCTGTTGGTCGCGCATCGCGCTTAGCGTGCCGGAGCCCATGAGTTCGATCAGATCGTCGAACAGCCGCTCCAGGCTGGCCCGCAGCACCACTTGGTCGACCTTGGGCCGGGTCGCGGCGACTTGCGCCGCAACGTCGTCGACCAGATCACGGCGATTCCGGTACAGGATGTCGACGAGTTCCTGCATGTCCCGATCACGCGTCCAGGGAGACGGCGACGATCTCGGGCACCATAGCCAGGACGATACCTCCGTTGGGTGGCCGTCGATGGCAAGTCGCGGCACGACTCTAGCAAACCCCATGGCAATACTTGACATGGCGAATTGTTGCTGAGTTCACCGACTCGCGGGTGGTCCAGCAAACGCCCGACAGTTGACTAGTGGGCGACAGCGGGGCGAGGATCAGGCTTCGAGGGGCGGAGGTGAAGTGATGCTGTTGGCGAGGGGGTTCCATGGCGGTCATGGTGGCCACGGGGGCACATTCAGTTGGTGGAGTTTCCTGATCCTCATCCTGCTCTTGGTGGTCACCATTTACTTGGTGCGGAGAGCGAGGCGGCGGGCTTCGCAGTTCGGGCAGGATTCCGGCGGCTCGTGGCTACAGAGCGGTACAGCGCCGGGCTGGTACCCGGACCAAAACGATATGACGTTGATGCGCTATTTCGACGGTCAGGGCTGGACGTCTCAAACGCGCCGTCGGGAGTGACGTCTGGTGATGGATGCCGGAGCCGACGCGATACCGCAGTCATTAACTAGGTCGCAGCCTGTTTGGCGGCGATGAGATTCGTTGCGTCCGTGACGATCGCGGCGCTGCCCAGCTCGCGGCCGACGGCACTGGCACGATCGAGCATGGGAGTGCACCACGGCTCAGAGGGCCAAACTAAATGCGCCAACCAGGATCATCGCTGCGCCCGCGAACCTTCCACTCACGTCACCGAATGGGACCGTCTTCTCCAGCAGGACGAAGATGGCGATCGCCGCGATCCACAGGAGGTTCATCACGCCGCCGACGAACAGCAGTCCCATCAGGATCCAGCAGCAGCCCACACAGTAGGCGCCGAGCCTCAGTCCCATGCGGAAGGCGCCGAGGTTGCCGATGCGCCAGTAGCGGGACAGGAAATGCGCTGGGGCCCGGCAGTTCCTCAGGCAGGCATTCTTCAACGCGGTGAGCTGGTAGATGCCGGCCGCGATCAGCAGCGCCGCCCCGAACATGGCGCTTTTGAAGACCATCATCGGGGAGAGCAACGCGGCGCGATCAAGGGCATATTGAGCGATGGTGGCCACGACGCTAAAGATTGTCCACATCGCGATGTAACCGCTGACGAATACGAACGTCGGTGCCAGCGGGTTGTGCTGGGCCGCGGCTTTCCGGGCGGCCGCGGCGTACATCAGGGTCATTGGTGCCGCGGTGGGAACCATCATGGCAACCATCATCACGGCCCACATTGCCAGTCTCAGAACGAATTCGGTTGCCGTCCACGGCTGCATCCCGGTCATGGCGTCCATCGACGGTGCCATCGATTGATCCCTCATGCCCGCTGACCCGGCCTCCATTCGGCCCGCTGTCATCACGACGTAAACCCAAGCCGCGATGGTGATGCCGCCCAGCCCGGTCAATATGGCTAGCCGGTCTCGGTGGCGCCAGACCCAAGATGTGGTCAGCGGATCAGTCCGTCCTGGTTCATGTGCAGAACGTTGAACTGGCAGTAGCTGTCCTTGAAGTCAAGGTCGATTCCCGCACGCGCTGTGGTGTTGCCGTTGCCCATCTCGGCATAGAGATAGCGCGGCCCATCCGGCGTACCGAGGCGTATCCGGTTCGGCAAACCCCGGTTCGACGGCTTGGGGAGTGGCGTCCCGCTTGACTCGACTAGCCCTTCAATCGTGAGGCTGGCGATTCGCTGATCGACATCGATCGACAGTTCGATGGGTGCGTACAGCGTGTCCAGCACGGTCGACATCGTGCTGTTGTACATGAAGAAGTGCGTCGCTCCGGGCGTAGTCGACTCGCCATGAAGGATCTTGCGCAGCGCTTCTCGCTGAGTCGGATCCGCCCGTTCATCGATGATGACCTGCTGCGTGCCGTTGCCCTCGACGACCTCACCCGGCCAGGACATGAGCACGGCCCAGTCCAGGCCGTCGAGATTCGTGTCGTTGAAGTTTCCCTCCTCGATGTGGCCGCCCATCAACGCCTCGCAGCGCCCGTGGGTTGACTTCGCACCGAACTGGCACGGGCAGCCCCAGGCGCAGGGGCAATTCTCGAACTCCGTACCGTGAATCACCCATCGATCAGCCATCGGATTCTCCCGTTCTCGCGACCTCACCAGTGCGCCGAGTTGGTCAACGAACGCGCGTCGGGCACGCGCAGGTTCACCACCGTCGGCTGCAACACACCCATGGTCCTCCGCTGCCTGCCGGTGCAATCCGCCGGACGGTGGTCCATTAGCCGCGCAGCGGCTTCAATGCGCCGGCCCAACTTTCAAGCTGGTCGAACAGGGTGACTGCGGCGTTGTTGTGCAGCGCTGCCGGGGTGAACGCGGCGAAGTTCTCGAAGTCCGTGAACAACGAGAACGACAGCTGCTGGCGGACAGTGGCAATCTGCAATTCGCCACACACCGCGCGCAGATGCTCGATCGCGCGCGCGCCGCCGAGGGAACCGTAGGAGACGAAGGCAGCCGCTTTGTTGTTCCATTCGGCATAGAGGTAGTCGATGGCGTTCTTGAGCACCCCGGACGTCGAGTGGTTGTACTCGGGGCTGACGAAGATGAAGCCGTCGTACCCACCGATGGTGGCCGCCCACGCCTTGGTGTGGTCGTGCTGGTACTGACCGTATGACGGTGGCATCGGCTCATCGAGGTGGGGAAGCGGGTGGTCGGCGAGATCGACGATCTCGTAGCGTGCGCCGGGCCGCCCCGAAGTCTGCCCGAGCACCCAATCGGCGACCGCCCTGGCGTGCCGGCCCGGCCGCGTGCTGCCGACGATAATCCCAATTTTCACATCAGTCATGACTGTCTCGTACTCCTATTCTGATTGCTGCACAGTTGAACTCCGGTGTCTGCACCGGGTGCGGCACATTTGCTGCCTCCGTCGCTCATGGTCGCAGCACCAACTTGCCGCGGGTGTGTCGCAGTTCGACCTCCCGGAACGCGTCCCGCACATCATCGAGGGCGAAGACTCCGGCGATCGGCACTTCCAGCTCACCGCGTGCGACGAGGTCGGCCAGCTCGGCGACCACCGCCGCGGTCGCGGCATCCGCGCCACCTGCCGACAAGACCCCAAACCGCTCCACGGCAGCGAAATCGGCGATCGTGTCGACCCTGTTGCGCGGCACTTTGAGCTCCTCGACCGCCATGGCGACATATCCACCACCGAAGAAATCCAGTAAGGCGTCGATATGTCCGGACGGCGCTGCGGCGCGCACCCGGGCCGGCAAGTCCTGGCCATAGTTGACCGGGACCGCGCCGTGGTCGACGAGCCATGCATCGTTGGACGGCCCGGCGATGCCCAGGACCGTGGCCCCGGCGCGTCGAGCGAGTTGAACCGCGATCGAACCCACACCGCCGGCCGCACCCGCGATCGCTACGGTCTCGCCCGATGCCAGGCGCACCGCCCGAACCGCGGCATAGGCAGTAGCGCCCGCGACGAACAGCGAGCCGGCCACCTCCCAGGAAACCTCCGACGGCTTGGCGGTCAACTGGTTTGCCGGCACTGTCACGTATTCGGCATGGCTGGACCGGCGCATCGAGAACCCGATCACCTCATCGCCCACAGCGAAATCGCCTACGCCGGAGCCGAGTCCGGCGACCACCCCCGCCAGGTCGCTGCCTTGACCGGAGGGAAATCTGGCCGGGAACTGGTCGGCCAGGGCGCCAGTCCGGATCACCGCCTCACTCGGATTGATTCCGGCTGCCCTGACCTCGACCAGAACCTCTCCGGCCTCCGGAACGGGGCGGGGAACCTCCCGGACCTCGAGGACATCAATGTCGCCGTACGAATCGAACTGCACTGCTTTAGACATGGGCACCAGAGTAGTAATGTTACATGATTTGTCAATTATTTTATCTGCGCCTCGATAGACTGCGTGCGCACCGCACCCAGGCGCACCCGCGACTGCATGGGATCGGCCTTCTGGACGCCAACGGGCAATAGCCAAACGGCTGGACATGTTCTCGGAGAATAGGTTCTGCCAGGCTCATCGGTCAGCAGTGCGAGGGTACCCAGCGCGCAGCGGAGCGCGTCAGGCCCCAGCCTGTCCTCATATCCGACGCGTCGCACCCCGCCGCGAGCTCCAGCATATTTAGCTGATACATCATGTAATTTCGGTGCTGTGACGCTTATGACTAAGACAGCCTCGAGTTCCTTCCCAGGATCCGCTGGACCTCCGCACATTGATTACGAAGCGCTTTACCGTGGTGATAGCCCGGGCGAAGGCATAGCGCCGATAACCACACCACCATGGGATAACAAGGCGCCCAGCGAGAGTGTCATCGCTTGGCAGACCGGCGGCTGGGTCCACGGCGACATCCTCGACATCGGCTGCGGGCTCGGCGACAACGCCGTCTACCTGGCCAAGAACGGTCACGCGGTGACCGGGTTGGACATTTCACCCACCGCACTGAAAACCGCTGACCAGCGGGCAAAGGACGCCGGAGTCGACGTGAAGTTCGCGGTGGCCGACTCCACCAGGCTCGATGGCCACACCGAAGCGTTCGACACCGTGATCGACATTGGCCTGTTCCACAGCCTCGATGACGACGGCCGACGTAGTTACGCTGCTGCGGTGCACCGGGCCACTCGACCGGGCGCCACCCTGTTGCTCAGTTGCTTCTCCGACGCCAACCCGGTGGGCAAGGAGCCGCGACCGGCGGTGTCCGAAGAATCGCTACGCGACGTCCTCGGCGGCACCGGCTGGGACATCACGTCGCTGGAGCCTGCCACCGTGCCCGGCGAACTGGACCGCGCGCCAGTCGAAATGGCGTTCTGGTACCTGCGCGCGCAGCGGCGCTGAGCGGGCCCCGCACCGCCCGCGCCGCACTGGATTCATCTGCCCGAAACCAACGAGGAGGCATCATGACAGAGGTCAACGAGTTCAACCGACGCAACATCGACGAGTTCCGCAGCAATCACGGCCGCCTCGGTGGACCGTTTGAGGGGGCACCCGTTTTGCTGCTACATACGAGCGGAGCACGCAGTGACCAAGACCGGGTGCACCCACTGATGTATCTGGCCGACGACGGTCGCTACCTGCTGTTCGCCTCGGCCGCCGGTGTTGACCGCAGCCCCGCGTGGTACTGGAACCTCATCGCCAACCCCGACGCCAGCATCGAAGTCGGAGACGAGCACCTCCACGTACATGCCGTTGAACTGAGCGGCGCAGAGCGCGATGCGAAGTACGCCGATCAGGCGCAACGGTATCCGCAGTATGCCGAATACCAGCGCATGACGACACGCACCATCCCCGTCGTGGCCCTCATCCCCAAGCCAGCCACGTCGTGAAGGCCTGGCACGGGCACAACGGAGACTTCTAAAATCCAGGGCTGCCCGCTCCGGCTATCGAAAGACTAGCGCGTGCAGGCGATTTCGATTCACGCCCTGGTTGCACTACGGTCGATGCCGCCGGTCGCGGTGTTGGCCGTGGCGGCCGAGCGCATCAGCGACTGGATCGGTAGCGGGGGCGGTGCGGATCATCCGGCGGCAGCCACACCCCCTCGTCGTCCTGCGCCAAGTCTGCGATATCGCGGGTGAGCGCTTCGATTACGGCGCGCACGGCGGCGCCGTGTTCATCGCGGCGCCAGACGAGCGACCACGTCCACAGCGGTGCGGGATGGATGACCGGACGCCGCACCAATCCGTGGGGTTCTGGCGTGGTCTGTCCCCTGGGGTTGTTCAACACGGGCCGGCGCAGGCGACGGACATGCTCGAAAAACGTTGGGCCGGTTACTCCCCCGTCATCGACACGCATGACGCTTGCACCGGTGTCGGCGGCGAATTGCTCCGCGTAGCGATTCCACGACGACCAGCTCGTCTCGTCCGCATCCAGAAGCACTGCCGTGTCCTTCGCCTCAACCGGCGAGAGGTCCGACCCGACACACACCGCGTAGAGGCGATCCACCCCAACGAGATGGGCGTTCAGCGAAAGCGATGCGAGATCGGTGGTCTGCACCCAGCAGATCGCAAGGTCGAGGCTTCCATCGGAGACCCGGGCGGCCTGCGTATGCGACGGCAGGACCCAGGTGTCGACCCGCAGCTGCGCTACTCCGGCCGCCCGTTCCGCCCAGTCGGTGGGACACCAGTTGACGTAGCCGATCCGAACCGGCTCGGAGTTCACGAGACCGGCTGCCCGCCTGCGTAATTCATCGGCCTGCTGCACCAGCGCGCGGGCGTGCGGCAGGATTGCCGCACCGCTGGCGGTGAGAGTGACCGAACGGCGATCGCGGTCGAACAAGCGGATCTTCAGATCGCGTTCGAGCGCCTTGATCTGCTGGGACAGCGACGGGCCGGCGATGCGCAAGCGTTTGGCGGCGCGACCGAAGTTCAGCTCCTCGGCGACGGTAACGAAGTAGCGCAGCTGACGCAGCTCCACCGGGCAAGCGTACTGCCGTAGGAGTCGCAGCCTATTTCCAGAGAGCAACCTGGTCGTAGCGGTCAAGCATACGACCGGCGGACTCTGCGTTGCAGCGTGCATCAGACCTGCATAAGACGAAGGAAGGGATTTCGACAGTGAGCAATTCGCAACGCGTGGCCATTATCACGGGCGCCTCTCAGGGCATCGGTGCAGGGCTGGTTTCTGGATATCGCAAACTCGGATATGCGGTGGTCGCCAACTCCCGCACTATCGCCGACAGTGACGACCCGATGGTGCTGGCGGTGCCCGGAGACGTCGCCGAACCGGGGGTCGGCAAGCGCATCGTCGATGCGGCCTTGCAGCGATTCGGCCGCGTCGACACGGTGATCAACAACGCCGGGATCTTCATCCCCAAGCCGTTCACCGAATACACCGACAGCGACTACGACGCCATCACCGGCGTTAACCTTCGCGGATTCTTCGAGGTGTCGCGCGCCGCGGTGGCCGCGATGCTCGTCTAGGAAGGGGGGCGGTCACATCGTGAACATCTCCACCAGCCTCGTCGACCACGCCAACTCGCAAGTGCCCTCGGCGTTGGCGTCGCTGACAAGGGCGGCCTCAACGCCGTGACGAAGGCGCTGGCAGTCGAATACGCGGACCGCGGTATTCGCGCCAACACCGTCGCGCTCGGCGTCATCCGCACTCCGATGCACGATCCGTCGTCATACGGCACACTGGCCAAGCTGCATCCCGTCGGTCGCCTGGGCGAGATCGACGACGTCGTCGACGCGGTGCTTTATCTGGAGAACGCCGGATTCGTGACCGGCGAGATCCTGCACGTGGATGGTGGCCAAAGTGCGGGACACTGAGATTCTGCGTGGCGTGCTGGATCGGTGGAAGGCAGGTATCGACGCGCAGCACGCCGAGCGTGTGGCCGACGTGTTCACCGACGATGCCAGGATTCGAAGCTGTGAAGCTTTCGCGACGGATTTACAGTCCGCGAGACGGGGTGTTTTACGGCGTCGCTACGCACCCAGGAGGCCTCTGCTCTGCGGTGACGGTTCCACCGCGTGTCAACGTATATCCGCGTGTAGCGCACCAGTTGTGACAAGCCCGTGACAAGAACGGGCCCGGCTGGACCCGGCTTCTGGGACAGTGCGCCAAGTACCACCATGTTTTGGGGCGACCGGCAGCGTGTCGAGCACCTGCCGGAAAATATGTGAGCCCCTAGATGTTGTCACCACGATTGTCACAAGACCTCCGCACACCGACAATCGGTCATCGATCAGCCCTTTGTGGACACCGAGACGTAATCGACGAGCATCGGCTGCCCAGAAATCGTTGCGGCGGTTGGGCCACCGCCGAACGCGGCCGGGAAGCCGCCGCCCATCGCCACGTCCAAAATGACGAAGAACCCGTGGTGGGTGGCGGCGTCCCAGGCGGCCGCGGGGACCTGGTCCTCGTTGACGGTGAAATAGTTGTTGCCGTCCAGGTAATAGCGCAACTGTTCGTCGGGCGTGCTGCGGTCCAGTTCGACGGCGTAGGTGTGGAAACTGGTCCCCGCGCCCGCCACCGCGCGTTCACCGGAGCCGATTCCGGTGGTTTCGTTGAACGGCCCGCCGGGGCTGGTGCCGCCGTGGACGGTGCCGAACACCGAGCTGCGGCCATTGATGTCCTCCATAATGTCCAGCTCGCCGATGCTTGGCCAGTTGCTGGCGCCGACTGGCCGCGCTGCGTCGCCGAGCGCCCAAAACGCCGGCCAGTAGCCCTTCCCGTTGGTGGTGTTGACGTCGGGCTGCTCAATTGACGCTTCGATGCGGAGCACCCCGCCGGGCGGCGCCGCAAAGTCTGTGCGCTGCGTCTCGATCCGGCCCGACGTCCAGTTGCCGGCGGCGTCTCTGATCGGCTTGATCGCAAGGTGGCCGTTGCCGTCGAGGTAGACGTTGTTGGTGCTGTTGGTCATCGACTCGATTTCGCCGGTACCCCAGTTGCCCGCTCCGCCGGGATAACCGTGGCCCAGATCGTATAGCCAGTTCGCGCTGTTGACCGGAGACCCAGCGGGGCCCGTGAAGTCGTCACGCCAAATCGTGGTGAAGCCGTTGCCGTCGGTGCCGCCGACGGCGCCCGTGGCACCGTTGTTCCCGTTGACGCCCGCGTGACCGGCGCTGCCAAACAATCCGGCCGCGCCGCCGGCGCCTGCGAGTCCGCCAGCGCCGCCCGGACCGCCGCCACCAACCACCCACGCGGCGTTGGCCGGGCCCCCGACCCCACCCGTGCCCCCGGCCCCGCCACCACCGCCGGTCCCACCATTGCCGAACAACAGCCCGCCATGACCACCGACCCCGCCCGCCCCACCGGTGCCACCGGTACCACCGATCTGACCCGCGGCCCCGGTCGAGCCGGTAACCCCCGTTCCACCGGCCCCACCAATGCCGCCATTACCGAACAATCCCGCCGCCCCGCCGGCACCGCCGGTCTTCCCGGGCGCCCCGGAACCCCCATTACCGCCGTTACCCCACAAGATCCCGCCCGGCCCCCCGGCCTGGCCGGTCCCCGCGACCCCGTTGCTGCCGTCGCCGATCAGCGGACGCCCCCACAACACATTGGCGGGTGCATTGATAACACCCAGGGCGTCCTGCTCGAGGGTCTGCAACCACGAGGCACCGGCCGCCTCCGCACCCGCATACGCGCCCGCCCCCGCGTCCAGGGCCTGCGCAAACTGCCGGTGAAACGCCACGGCCGCCGCGTTGATCACCTGAAAGGCCCGCCCATACTCACCCCACAGCGCCGCAACCGCCGCCGACACCTCATCCCCACCGGCCGCCAACAACTGCGTCGTCGACACCCGCGCCACCGCACTGGCCGCCTCAATCACCGACCCCAACTCGACCAAATCCCCCGCCGCCGCCCCCACCCACTCCGGCCCCACCACCACATCCGCCATCAGACAACTCCGCTCATCTCAGGACCCTCACCAACACCGCAACAGCGGCGGCACCATCGCCGGCAAGACCCAGCCCACGTGGTGTTCGACTCACCCACAGAGGCGCTACGACGGCTGCCATCGGGGCACCGTAACATATTTTTTAGTATGGTTACAGATTGGTCACGGGCCGTAGCACGAGGACGAGAAGAACGAACGTTGTAGCAGCCGTTAGTTCGGCCTCCTCGACGTCAAAACCGTAGTCGCAGAATGCCTGTCGCACGACCTTGAGCAGCGGCGGTCGGCCGAGCGCACCGCGGCCGCGACGGTCTCTTGGTAGGTCTCGATGCAGAACCGATTGCCGGGGCGACCCAGACAATGGCTCTATGCGCGCCATCGTCAGTAGCTGCGAATCAAGCGGTGGTCACCGCGTGCGTCTCGGGTGGCGGAGAGTCCCATTTACACCGGCTTTAGGACTCGCTAGTCAAGCTCGATTGTGAGCTCGGTAGCCGGCTGAGAGTTGCCCAGGATCAGCACCGAACTCTGGCTGTCCACATCGTCATAGGGGAAGCCGTAGGCGAGGTTGTCGATGCTGTCGGCATGGAAGAACTGTGCCCAGTTGTTCCACCGCCCTCCCGCCGGATAGTAGTCGGCGGGGTCGGCCCATTCATTCGGCGAGGTCGCCACACCTCGGTTGAACGCCGCGTCGAGTTCGGCGAGAAACGCCCCCTGTTGGCCAGTGCCGACGAATGGGCCATCAGCAGCGAAGATTTGCGCGGTTGTGGGCTTCGCCATCGCGTACGACGTGGGGGTGCCTCCGGTGGGGGTCAGGGTGTAATCGAACTGGCCGCTGGCGTCCACGTGGCCACTCACCGTGTAGCCGGGGCCGTTGTAGTTGAACTGGTTGGTCTGATAGGTCGTCCAGAAGTTATTGACCGGTTGATCCAGCCAGGTGGATAGGGCTCCGGGCTGGACTGTCCGCGGGGAGAGAATCCGCACCGGATCGCCGTTGGCATCGTGGACGATCAGTTGTTGGAACGCGGCCGGCTCCGTGTTCATGAACTGCTGGAACACCTGAGCCCGCGGCACATCCAGGCCCCGAGTGGCCAAAAAGCCACTGGAGTTCTGCGTCAGCGTGAATGAGATCGGCAGCCCGAACTGGTCCACCTGTGTCGTGTTGCCGCCGAAGGGGACTACACCGTTTTGGAAGGTCATCTCATACCAGTCGTAGACCGTGGTGTAGTTCGGGTCGGAGGGATTCGCTGGGTTGGGACCCGCCCAGCCCGAGTTGTCGGAGCTGATACCGATATAGAGCGGCTGCTTCTCCGACACAAATATCCGGGCCCCCTGAAAGTCGGACGGCACCGTGAGGTTGCCCGCCTGGTCGAGAGTGAACGACATATTGGCGTAATTCACTCCGTTCTTCGTGAGATGGCCAGGGGCATTGGCGGCATTGTGGTCGAGCGGGTGGGCGACGCCGTTCTGGTCGATCCAAGCCCAGTGGCCGGGTGACGTCTGGCCGATTTCGGTCACGTAGACCTCGTTGTCGGGCAAACCGGTGTTGTTGATGAAGTCCTCGCGGAAAGTTCCGTTGCCGCCGGTGCCGCCGGCGGCGCCCGTGGCACCGTTGTTCCCGTTGACGCCCGTGTGACCGGCGCTGCCAAACAATCCGGGCGCGCCGCCCGCGCCGCCGAGGCCGCCGGTGCCGCCCTTACCGCCGGCACCAACCACGCCTGAGGCGTTGGCCGGGCCCCCGACCCCGCCGGTGCCCCCCGCCCCGCCGGCACCGCCGGTCCCCCCATTGCCGACCAACAGCCCGCCGTGACCGCCGACCCCGCCCGCCCCGCCAGTGCCGCCGGGACCGCCGATCTGACCCGCGGCCCCGGTCGTGCCGGTAACCCCAGTGCCGCCGGCCCCACCAGTACCGCCATTACCGAACAATCCCGCCGGCCCGCCGGCACCGCCGGTTTGTCCGGGCGCCCCGGATCCGCCATTACCGCCGTTACCCCACAAGATCCCGCCCGACCCTCCAGCTTGGCCGGTCCCCGAGGCCCTGTTGGCGCCGTCGCCGATCAGCGGGCGCCCCCACAACGCGTTGGTGGGCGCATTGATCGCGCCCAGGGCGTCCTGCTCGAGGGTCTGCAACCACGAGGCACTGGCCGCCTCCGCGGCCGCATAAGCGCCCGCCCCCGCGTGCAGGGCTTGCACAAACTGCTGGTGAAACACCGCGGCCTTCGCGCTGATCACCTGATAGGCCTGCCCATACCCACCCCACAACGCCGCAATCGCCGCCGACACCTCATCCCCACCGGCCGCCAACAGCTGCGTCGTCGACACCCGCGCCGCCGCCGTGGCCGCATCAATCACCGACCCCAGCCTGACCAAATCCCCCGCCGCCACCCCCACCCTCTCCGGCCCCACCACCACATCCGCCATCAGAAAGCTCCCCTCATCTGCGGACCACTCACTAATACCGCGACATCGGCGGCGCCCTCGCTGGCAAGAACAACGCACTTGGTGTTCGACTCACCGACGCACACCGCACCTGCACAGTTCGTGAGCACGGCCGGTTTGAGCACGGCGGTGAACCCGGACCCGTCGAGTTCGGTGACGGTGGCGGCCCGCAGGGCGACGACGGATGTCATCGGGGCACCGTACCAGATTTTTTAGTATGGTCACGGATTGATCACGGATCGGTCACAGCCATAACACGACGCCGAGAAATCGCTCGCGCTGCAGCGGGGCATTTTCTTCGGCGTCGGACCGCCCGCACACGAACGAGGCGATCACCATATCGGTGACATCTACGGGCTCACCTCCGACGCCACCGCGCGGGCCGCGCTGACCAGCCTCGCGATGCGCTGGGACTAGTGAAAATGGGCCTCAAATCGAGAAGGGCCTCAGAAAGGGCCTCAATTCGAACACGTAGCCAGCTACCAAAACACTCTGACCTTGATGGTGGCAGGTACTGGATTCGAACCAGTGAAGCTTTCGCGACGGATTTACAGTCCGCTCCCATTGGCCGCTCGGGCAACCTGCCGCCTAGCAGGTTACAACGACCGGGTAGACAGAGCACAAACGGCTAGCTCACGCAGAAGGGACGCATCGAATGGCGGACTCATCGTTCGACATCGTCAGCAAGATCGACCGCCAGGAGGTCGACAACGCACTCAACCAGGCCGCCAAGGAACTGGCTACGCGCTTCGACTTCCGCGGCACCGACAGCAAGATCGCCTGGAAGGGTGACGAGGCCATCGAGCTGACGTCGTCCACCGAGGAGCGCGTGAAGGCCGCAGTCGACGTCTTCAAGGAGAAGCTGATCCGCCGCGACATCTCGCTGAAAGCCTTCGACGCCGGCGACCCGCAGGCATCCGGCAAGACGTACAAGGTCACCGGCACCCTCAAGCAGGGCATCACCAGCGAGAACGCCAAGAAGATCACCAAGCTCATCCGTGACGACGGCCCAAAGACGGTCAAGACCCAGATCCAGGGCGACGAAGTCCGCGTCACCAGCAAAAAGCGCGACGACCTGCAGGCCGTCCATGCGATGTTGAGGCAGGCCGACCTGGACGTCGCGCTGCAATTCGTCAACTACCGCTAGCTCTGATAGCTCACTCGGCGATCGCCTCTCACGCTGGCCCGACCAACCGGTGGGTGCCTAGTCTGATGATGTGACCCTGATTCACCAAGAAGCAGTCCGTGAGCCCGAAGCACAAGACGAAGACGGCGGCTACTTCGACGTCGTCATCGTCGGCGCGGGTATCTCCGGCCTCGGTGCGGCCTATCGGATCACCGAGCGCAATCCGCAGCTGAGCTACACGGTCCTGGAGCGCCGCGCGCAGATCGGCGGCACCTGGGACCTCTTCCGCTACCCCGGTGTCCGTTCGGACAGCAGCATCTTCACGCTGTCCTTTCCCTTCGAGCCGTGGACACGCAAGGAAAGCGTCGCCGACGGCGCCCACATTCGCGAGTACCTGACCGCCACCGCACAGAAGTACGGCATCGACCACCACATCCAGTTCGACAGCTACGTCCGGTCGGCGGACTGGGATTCGGCCACCGACACCTGGACGGTGACCATCGAACAGGAGGGCGCACAGGACGGCGTCCGCAAGCTTTGCCGCTGCCGGTACCTGTTCTTCGGCAGCGGCTACTACAACTACGACGAGGGCTACACCCCCGATTTCCCCGGCATCGAGCAGTTCGGCGGCACCGTCATACATCCGCAGCACTGGCCCGAGGATTTGGAATACGCCGGCAAGAAGATCGTGGTCATCGGCAGCGGCGCCACCGCTGCCACACTCATCCCCTCGCTCACCGACCGCGCCGAAAAGGTGACCATGCTGCAGCGCTCGCCGACCTATCTGATCTCGGCGTCCAAATACAGCCGGCTCGCCGCTGCCCTGCGTATATTGTTGCCGCGCAGGGCTTCCCACTTGGCCATCCGGATGTATTACGCACTGATGGAAGCCGTGATCTGGTTCTTGTCCCGCAAGACGCCGCGATTCGTGAAGTGGCGGCTGCGGCGGGTAGCGATCAAGAACCTGCCCGACGGCTACGACGTCGACACACACTTCAAACCGCGATACAACCCGTGGGACCAGCGGATGTGCCTGATCCCCGACGCCGACCTGTACACCGCGATCACCGAGGGCCGCGCCGCGGTGGTCACCGACCAGATCGATCACTTCGACGCCACCGGCATTTCGCTGGAATCCGGCGAAGCATCTCGATGCCGACATCATCGTCAGCGCCACGGGCCTGCAGCTGCAGGCGCTCGGCGGCGTCGCGATCAGCCTGGACGGCATACCGATCAATCCCTGCGACCGATTCGTCTACAAGGCGCACATGCTCGACGATGTGCCCAACCTGTTCTGGTGTGTGGGCTACACCAACGCATCCTGGACGCTACGCGCCGACATGACCGCACGCGCGACGGCAAAGCTACTGGCGCATATGGCCTCGCACGGCTACACGCACGCCTGCCCGCACCTCGGCGGCGAGCCGATGGAAGAAAAGCCGGCCTGGGACATCAAGGCCAACTACGTGAAAAGGGCGCTGCACGCGTTGCCCAAGTCCGGCACCAAGCGGCCGTGGAATGTGCGGCAGAACTACTTCGCCGATGCCATCGACTACCGTTTCGACCGCATCGAGGAGGCGATGGTGTTCGGCCGCTGTTCTGACCGTGCGCCGGTGCCGGGGTAGCCGATCCTCTTACCCGGGTTCTCCAATAGCAATGTGGTTACCACAGTTTGGGCAGAAATTTTCGGCAGGATGGTGCTCTGCTCCGCAATTCGCGCAGTAATGGGGTTCTGTCGCCGTCAACAGTTGCGCCGGAACAACGGCGACGGGTTGGACGCCGGATTCTGGTGCCTCGTGCCGACCAGCGTGTTCGGCGGCAGCGCCAACGACTGAAGACGGCTTCCCCGGAACCGGCTCAGAGTCACCGATTTCGGCTTCGGAGCAGGGCTCGCGACGGCTTCTCAGTATGAGATAGACCACCCAGCCACCAACAACAAGCACTAGTAGAGCGCCACTTACGATGTACCACAACAGGTTTGAGTTCTGGAACACCGACACGTCACCATACTGCTGTCTGAGGTTGGCCGCCTTGGTCTTGAGCTCAGCCAGCCCGGGATAGTCCGGTGATATCGACATGGCTCGGTCGAAACTTTTGATTGCGTCGCTGTAGTGGCCGGAGTAGTAATCGTCGAGCCCTTTTCGGTAATAGATGTCGGCGGGTCCGAGCATCGGCCTGACACCTTTGCCGGCCAGCATCGCAGCCAGCCGATCTGCTGGTGCGACGAAGTTGAACGCTTGCGGTTCGCCGGTGGGGCCGAAGCTGTTCACCCCGATCACCTTGCCGCTGAGTTCGATGGTCGGGCCGCCGCTCATGCCTTCCGTAATTGCGGCATCGATTTCATATTCCGGAATCGTTTCCATGGTCGACTTCTTGTTGACCTTGCCGCTCTTGTTCGTTGGGTCTAGCGACAGATCGGTGATCCGTTGCCGTGCTCCGTGGGAAGCCCACTGCAAGAATCGATGTACCGATGTCGACGTCGGCGTCGGTGCCCAATTCAGACGACGGCATATTGTGCTTCTCTGCCTTGAGAAGGGCGACGTCGCCTTTGCTTGGTGGGCCGGAAGTCCACGACATTCACGGGCAGCTTGCCCGTGATCTTTGTCCCGGTGCCGTACACCACGATCATGCTGATGTGGGGACCTTGGTCGGCAGTGTCGCCCTCAACCCGAGCATTCGCCTGAAGCCACTCCAATGTTTTGGCGGGGTCCTTGGCCTCAGGCAAGTCGGGGAATTGTATCTGAATACTCATTCGCGGCATTTTTGAGTATTAGGTCCTTTGCACTCTCCGGATCGACGCAGTGACCGGCAGTAGCCACCCAGCCGTCGGGATTGACGACGAAGCTGGTGCAAGTCCAGAGTGCCTCGTAGGGCATGTTCAAGCCCTCGTCGAAGCCAGGTAGCGACCGATCGCTGGGCAGTCGGACTCGGCCATAAGCTTCGGCCGCGAGGTACATAACGGCCGGCCGTATGATGGCCGCCGCTCTTTCGTCAGGGTTTACCACCGGGCGACCACCGTCGGCGGATGCGGCGCCTGGCGACCCGACCAGCATCGCAAGGGCAGCCGCAGAGATCAGCCCGAACGCTCGGGGGACAGCGGCCGGCTCGTCTGGGCATTGGTTTTCCCCTCCTCGCAGGAAGCACTGAGCTTGACGATCCGGCACACCGGATGTCGTGGGATAGGGACCGAAGTCCCATACTCGGAGGTCATTGGTTTTTGCTTCAACAGGTCAGGTATGCGGTCCGTGCTTCGTGAACTCCTTCTAAATGTCGGGTGCCGGCAATACGCTGAGATTCATGGCAGTTGAGAAGCGCGAACCCAACGTCGTTGTCCTTGGTGGTGGTTCCTGGGGAACCACGGTGGCGTCGATTTGCGCCCGGCGCGGACCGACGTTGCAGTGGGTGCGCTCCAAGGCGACCGCCGAAGACATCAACGAAAAGCATCGCAACTCGCGCTACCTCGGCAACGACGTTTACCTGAGCGACACCCTGCGTGCCACCACCGATTTCGCCGAGGCCGCCAACTGCGCCGACGTCGTGGTGATGGGCGTGCCGTCACACGGCTTCCGGGGGGTACTTACCGAGCTGAGCAAAGAACTTCGGCCATGGGTGCCGGTGGTGTCACTGGTCAAGGGGCTCGAGCAGGGCACCAACATGCGAATGTCGCAAATCATCGAGGAGATCCTGCCCGGCCATCCGGCCGGCATCCTTGCCGGACCGAACATTGCCCGCGAGGTGGCCGAGGGGTACGCCGCCGCGGCGGTGCTGGCCATGCCCGACCAGCATCTGTCCACCCGGTTGTCGACGCTGTTTCGCACCCGACGCTTCCGCGTCTACACCACCGACGACGTCGTCGGTGTGGAGATGGCGGGCGCGCTCAAGAACGTCTTCGCCATCGCCGTCGGGATGGGCTACTCGATGGGCATCGGCGAAAACACCCGCGCACTGATCATCGCTCGCGCGTTGCGCGAGATGACGAAGCTGGGCGTGGCAGTGGGCGGGAAGACCGAGACCTTCCCCGGACTGGCCGGCCTGGGCGACCTCATCGTCACCTGCACCAGCCAGCGCAGCCGCAACCGGCACGTCGGTGAGCAGCTCGGTGCGGGTAAGCCGATCGACGAGATCATCGCCTCGATGAACCAGGTCGCCGAGGGGGTCAAGGCCGCCAGCGTGATCATGGAGTTCGCCGACGAGTTCGGGCTGAACATGCCGATCGCGCGCGAAGTGGATGCGGTGATCAACCATGGCTCGAGCGTCGAGCAAGCCTATGAAGGCCTGATCGCCGAGGTCCCGGGACACGAAGTCCACGGCTCGGGGTTTTAATCTAGAACGCAAATATCTATCGGGCGCAAAAGATTTGCATTCGCTATGCGCCGGGTTCCTCAGCTTGACCGGGGTTGGCCACCCCAATAGCGTCGACGAGGTAACCAAGGGTTCCCGCGCCGAAAGCTGGAGTTGGTGCGTGGCTTGTAACCTGCTGTGCGCCAATATGTTACGCCGACGTCTAGCCTAACGAGGGAGCGCCCGGTGCAACTCATCATACCTTTCGCCAAGCAAGTGTTACGAAATGACCGATTAAGCTCTGTCATCCGGTACGACTTGCCCTCGTCACTCGTTGTTTTCCTGGTTGCGCTACCGCTCTCGCTGGGGATCGCGATCGCCTCAGGCGCACCGGTGCTCGCCGGCCTGATCGCCGCGATCGTGGGCGGGATCATCGTAGGAGCCGTGGGCGGGTCACCGTTGCAGGTCAGCGGCCCGGCCGCCGGCCTGACCGTCGTCGTCGCCGATCTTATCTCCGACTTCGGTTGGGGCGTAACATGTTTGATTACCATCTGCCGCCGGCGTTCTGCAGGTTCTGTTGGGGCTCAGTCGCGTTGCGCGAGCCGCACTGGCGATATCACCCGTCGTCGTACACGCGATGCTGGCCGGCATCGGAATCACGATCGCACTTCAACAAGCCCACGTTCTGCTGGGCGGCAAGTCCAAAAGCACTGCCTGGCATAACGTTATTGAGCTGCCCGGACAAGTGATCGGCGCGCACCGGCCCGGGTTCTTCTTGGGCGTGCTGGTGATCGTCACGCTGATCGCCTGGCGGTGGGTTCCAGCGAAAGTAGCCCGCATCCCGGGTCCGCTGGTCGCCATCGTCGGCGTGACGATCATCTCGGTGGTCCTTCCCTTCCACGTGCGGCGGATCACGCTCGAGGGTTCGCCACTGGATGCCCTGCAGCTGCCGCATCTTCCCGACGGCAGCTGGGGCGCGGTGGCGCTGGGCGTCATCACAGTCGCACTGATCGCCAGCGTCGAGAGTCTGCTGTCCGCGGTCTCGGTCGACAGGATGCACAACGGGCCACGCACCGACTTCGACCGCGAGCTGATCGGGCAGGGCACCGCGAACGTTGTGTCGGGGATGATCGGCGGGCTGCCGGTCACCGGCGTAATCGTCCGCAGCTCAACCAATGTCAGCGCGGGCGCGAAATCCCGTGCTTCGGCGATCATGCACGGAGTCTGGATCCTGCTGTTCACCATTCCGTTTGCCGGGTTGGTCGACAAGATCCCGACCGCGGCACTTGCCGGCCTGCTCATCGTCGTCGGTATTCAGCTGCTCAAGCCGGCCCACATCGGAAACGCCTTGCACAACGGGGATCTCGTCGTCTATGTGGTGACCGTGGTCTCGGTGGTATTCCTCAACCTGTTGCATGGCGTCATGATCGGACTCGGCGTCGCCATAGCGTTGACCGGGTGGCGAGTGCTACGGGCCCGGGTCGAAGCCAAACCCGTTGGCGACGAATGGCGAATCGTCGTTGAGGGGGCGTGCACCTTTCTCACGCTGCCCCGGCTGACCCGCGTGCTGTCGTCGGTTCCGGAGCGCGCCACGGTCACGGTCGACATCTCGGTCAATTATCTCGATCACGCCGCGCATCAGGCGATCAGCGACTGGCAGCGACAACATCACGCCACGGGCGGGACGGTCCGCATCCATGGCCTGGTCGAGACCGGCCAGCTCGTTCGGCGCACCCCCAACGACACAGACGACTTAGTCGAACCCGAAAGGCCCGAAGCTGCTGCCTAATTGGCGTTCAGCCAGCTTGTGAACCATCCACTGATTCAGCGAAACCCCTTGCTCAGCAGCTTCGCGGGCGAGGCGCGCATGTAACACCCGGGAGGTTCGGACAACAATTGTCCCGCTGTATTTGCGTTCTGCCAGCGGTGTGGGCACCGTGTCGCCGTAAGCGCGCAGATCGTCAACATATCGGTCGACCTCCTTTTCGATACGGGCAACGGCCTCATGCATGGTCGGCGCATAGCACGACAGAGACGGCAACTCGACACACACACCGACGTATTCGTCGCGTTCGGCCGACCATTCCACGCGATAGGTGTAGCGGTTCACGCCGGATTTGATAGCACATGCGCTATCGGTTTCGACAGTCACTCATTGGTGAGCCAGCGGCGCTCCGGAGCACGACCCTCGCGCCAGATTTGATAGCACATGCGCTATCAATTTTGAGAGCTACCAGCTATCCATGGGCGGGCGAGCCTACCCCCGCGCCATTGCCTCGAGGCGGCGGATGCGGTCCTCGATCGGCGGGTGCGTCGAGAACATCGACCCGATGCGCTCGCCCGCACGGAACGGGTTGGCGATCATCAGGTGCGCCTGGCTGGCCAGCTGCGGCTCCGGTGGCAGCGGGGCCATCTGTACGCCACCTGAGATCTTGCGCAGCGCCGACGCCAAGGCCAGCGGGTCACCCGTCAGCATCGCACCCGACTCGTCGGCCTGATATTCCCGGGATCGTGACACCGCCAGCCGCACCACCGTCGCGGCGATCGGGCCGAGCAACGAAACCAGTAGCAGCGCAATGGGATTGTCGTCTTCGCGGTCGCCGCCGAACATACCCAGCCACAACGCCATGTTGGCCAGCGCGGTGATCACCCCGGCCAGCGCGCCGGCCACACAGGAGATGAGGATGTCGCGGTTATAGACGTGCGACAGCTCGTGGCCGAGCACAGCGCGCAATTCGCGCTCGTCGAGGATTTGCAGGATGCCGGTGGTGCAGCACACGGCAGCGTTGCGCGGGTTGCGGCCGGTGGCGAACGCGTTGGGTGCATTGGTGTCACTGATGTACAGCCGCGGCATCGGTTGGTGCGCGCTGGTGGCCAGCTCACGCACGATCCGATACATCGCCGGTGCCTGCAGTTCGGAAACCGGCTGCGCATGCATCGCCCGCAGGGCCAGCTTGTCGCTGTTGAAGTAGGTGTAGACGTTGATTCCGATGGCGAACAACACTGCGAGCCACATCGCCGTCGTGCCGAACAACCGGCCCACAAACACGATCATCGCGGACATACCGGCCAACAAGACGAAGGTCTTCAAGCCGTTGGCATGGGAATGCCAGGTCATTCGTGTCCTCCGACGAACACTCGTTTGTTACGCACCACAGCTAGTTGAACGCCCGGGATGCTCCGCTGGGTTCCATGAAGCACGAAAACGTCTGTACCCACGCTCGGCCGGCGGTATGCCGCTTGTCCGCCGATTCGTCGATGACGTCCCGGGGAGCCGGGGCTTTGACGCGGTCACTGCACCCACCGAGGACGGCGACGACGGCCAAGTGTGCCGACTGATCGTGTCGTCGACCAGCGTCTTCGGCGCTTCGGGCGGGGCGGCGAAAACTGTTTCGGATTTGCCAGGCCCGGGGCTACGCTAAGCCCCTGCCGATTCCTCAACGTAGTGGAGGTAGCTCATGTCGTTTTTGCTCGCGACACCGGATTTGGTGGTAACGGCGGCCTCGGATTTATCAGGAATCGGCTCGGCGATCCACGCGGCCAATGCCGCGGCGGCGGCCCGGACTACCGGGGTGCTGGCCGCCGGTGCGGATGAGGTGTCGGCGGCCACCGCGGCGCTGTTCAGCGGACACGGGCACGCCTATCAGGCGCTGGGTGCCCAGCTGACGGCGTTTCACGACCAGTTCGTCCAGGCCATTGACCAAGGCTGGCAACGCCTATGCCGGCGCGGAGGCCGCCAACGCCTCGCCGCTGCAGGCGCTCGAGCAGACTGCGCTCAAGGCGGTCAATGCGCCCACCGAGGCGCTGTTTGGGCGCGCGTTGATCGGCGACGGCACCAACGCGACCATGGCCGGACAGGCCGGCGGCGACGGTGGGTTGCTGTGGGGCAACGGCGGGGCCGGCTATACCGGCACCGCCGCCGGGGTGGCCGGTACCAACGGCGGTAACGCCGGGCTGATCGGCAATGGCGGCACTGGAGGCAACGGCGGGGCCGGCATGGCCGGTGGGGCCGGCGGCAACGGCGGGTGGTTGTACGGCAACGGTGGACACGGCGGTACCGGCGGGAACGCCCCCAGCGCCACCATCAACGGCGGCAACGGTGGTGCCGGCGGCGGCGCCGGGTTGTGGGGCACCGGCGGGGCCGGCGGCGACGGCGGGGCCGGCGCGGCAGGTGCCCCCGGCGTCAACCCCGCTCAGAATTGGAGTACCGGCGGCCCCCAAGCCCAGTCGGGCACTCCCGGTACCCAGCTCACGGGCGGAGGCCCTGGCAACAACGGCATCGCCGTCGACCCCATGACCGGTGGCCCACAGGCCGGCGGCACCGGCGGCCCCGGCACCATCAGCGCCGGCGGTGCCGGCAACGGCGGAGGGGCCGGCGGCAACGGTGCACCCGGCGCGCCCGGCGGCACCGGCGGCCACGGCGGCGCCGTGCTGACCGGCGGCGGCGCACCCAACGGCGGAGGCGGCGGCGGCGGCCTAACCGGCGGCGTACCCGGCGGCGGCACCGGCGGTGTCGGCGGCGGCGGGCCTAATCCTCCCTCCGGCGGCAACGGTTCCGGCGCTGGCGGCGGTGCCGGCGGGTCCGCCGGCGGGCCCCTCTTCGGGACCGGGGGCAGCGGTGGCGGCGGTGCCGACGGCACCGGCGCCGGTGGCGCCGGGGGTGCTGGTCTCAACGCCGGAGTGGGCGGCGGCGGCGGGGGCGGGGGCGTCGGTGGAAACGGCGGCGCCGGCGCGGCCGGCGGCAACGGCGGCATAGGCGGCGACTCCATAAACGGTGGCGGCGGCGGGGGTGGCGGGGGCGTTGGCGGCACCGGCGCATCCGGCGGCAACGGCGGCAACGGCGGCAACTCCTTAAAGGGTGCTGGCAACGGCGGTGACGGTGGCGGCGGCGGCACCGGTGGCGCCGGCGCGGCCGGCGGCAATGCCTCCAATGGCGGCGCGGGCGGTGCCGGTGGTCATGGCGGGTTGCTGGCCGGCGACGGCGGTGCCGGCGGACACGGCGGCGGCGGCGGCCACGGCGGCGATGGCGACATCGGCGGTAACGGCGGCAACGGCGGCAACGGCGGCAAGATAGGCAAGATCCCGGGCAATGGCGGCGCTGCCGGTGACGGTGGTCAGGGCGGGCACGGCGGAGACGGCGGCATCGGCGGCGGCGGCGGCGCCGGCGGCGGCCACGGACTGTTCGGCCAATCTGGTGTCGCCGGCGGCGGCGGGACCGGCGGCGACCCCGGTAACGGCGGCACGGGTGGCTCTCCTGGCACTCCCGGCTTAGGCGCCCAGATCGGCGGCATCGGGGATCCCGGGATGCCCGGCGACCCCGGAAAGCAGGGCGCAGACGGCGCACCCGGCTAACCCCGGGTAGCCGGTGTTTGGCCCGCCGATACGGGCGGCCCTCGGCAGTTTGGGCAGCGGCGCGATAACGGTTTCGGATTTGCCAGGCCGGGGCTACGCTAAGCCCCTGCCGATTCCTCAACGTAGCGGAGGTAGCTCATGTCGTTTGTGCTCGCGACACCGGATTTGGTGGCGACAGCGGCCTCGGATTTATCCGGAATCGGCTCGACAATCAGGGGGGCCAATGCCACGGCGGCAGCCGGCACCACCACGGTGCTAGCCGCCGGTGCGGATGAGGTGTCGGCGGCCACCGCGGCATTGTTCAGCGGGCACGGGCGCGCCTATCAGGCGCTAAGTGCGTGGATGACGGCTTTTCACGACGACTTCGTGCAGGCCTTGACCAAGGCTGGCAGCGCCTATGCCAGCGCGGAGGCCGCCAACGCCTCGCCGCTGCAGGCACTGGAACAGACCGCGCTCAAGGCGATCAATGCGCCCGCCCAGGGGCTGCTAGGACGACCGTTGTTCGGCGATGGCACCAACGCGACGGCGGCCGGACAAGCCGGCGGCGATGGCGGGTTGCTGTGGGGCAACGGCGGGGCCGGCTATACCGGCACCGCCGCCGGGGTGGCCGGCACCAACGGCGGCAACGCCGGGCTGTTCGGCAATGGCGGTGCCGGTGGCGGCGGCGGGGCCGGCGCCACCGGTGGGGCCGGCGGCAACGGCGGGTGGCTATACGGCAACGGCGGCAGCGGCGGGGCCGGCGGAGCCGCGACCGCCGCCTCGGCAGCGATCAACGGCGGCAATGGCGGCAACGGCGGTGTCGGCGGCAACGCCGGGATGTGGGGCACCGGCGGGGTCGGCGGCCTGGGCGGGGCCGGCGCGGCAGGTGCCCCCGGCGTCAACCCGACCCAGACCTGGCACCCCGGCGACGCCCACGCGGCGCCCGGCCTAAAGGGTGTGCAGGGGGTTGGCGGCGGTCCTGGCGCCAACGGAACCGTCGATGCGAACGGACTCGCCCAGGCCGGTGGCACCGGCGGAACTGCGGTCAACGACAACGCCCCCATCGCTGGTGGCGGCGGCGGGGCCGGCGGTGCCGGCGCCGCCGGCGCACCGGGCGGTACGGCGGCCAAGGCGGCGACGGCGGCAAGGGTGTACCCGCCCCGGCTGGCGGCGGAGGCGGGGGCGGCACCCCCGCGGGCGGCAGTCGGCGGCTCGGCGGTGGCGGCTCCAAAGGCGACCCCACAGCCCGGCGGCAACGGCACCGGCGATGGCGGCGGCGCGGGCGGCGCCAGCCAGGGCCCGAAGAACAAGCTTCGCGGTCGGGGGCACCGGTGGTGGCGGTGTCGGCGGCACCGGTGCCGGCGGCGCCGGCGGCCTCGGCGCAGAAAGCGGATGGTGCCGCGGCCGGCGGTGGCGGTGGCGTGGGCGGCAACGGCGGCGCCGGTGCGCCCGGCGGGACGGGCGGGAATGGCGGCGCCGGCGTCCTCGGCGGCGGCGGCGGCGGCGGCGGTGGCGGCGGCGTCGGCGGTACCGGCGCGTCCGGGGGCAACGGCGGCAACGGCGGCTGACTGCTAGCGGGCCCGCGCGGAGTTTCGGGCGCCGGCGGCGGCGGCGGCACCGGCGGCGCAGGTGCGGCCGGTGGCAATGCGTCCAATGGCGGACGGGCGGTGCCGGCGGTAATGGCGGCTGGCTGTTCGGAAACGGCGGCCACGGCGGCATCGGCGGCGGCGGCGGCCACGGCGGCATGGGCGATATCGGCGGCAACGGCGGCGACGGCGGATTCGCCGGCAAAGTTGGTCGGAAGCGGAACGACCAGCGGCAACGGCGGCGCTGCCGGTAACGGTGGTCAAGGCGGGCACGGCGGTGACGGCGGCGCCGGCGGTAGCGGTGGCGCCGGCGGCGGACACGGACTGTTCGGCCAATCCGGAGACGCCGGCGACGGCGGCACCGGCGGCGGCCATGGCGACGGCGGCAAGGGCGGCTCCGCGGGTACCCCGGGCAAACCCCAAGGACCCGGCGGCCTCCCCGGCGCCACCGGCCAGGCCGGAGTCGACCGGCGACATCGGCAAGGACGGCACCGACGGCCAACCCGGCTAGCCGTTCGGCCCGGTTCAGCCGCCGTCAGCCGTGCCGGCTCACGGTGTAATCGACCAGCGCTTCCAGCGCGTGGCGCGCTGGCACGTCGGGCAGTAGAGCGAGCTCGTGGCGCGCCTGGGCCGCATACTGCGCCAGCACGTCCTTGGCCTTGGCCATACCCGGCGACGCCCGCAACAGCGTCAGCGCTTCGGCCACCGCCGCGTCGTCCTCGATGGGTCCGGCAAGCAGCGAGCGCAGCCGCGCACCGTCGGGCCCGGTTTCGGCCAGCGCGTAAAGCATCGGCAGGGTGTGCACGCCTTCGCGCACGTCGGTGCCGGGCAGTTTGCCCGATTCGTGGGACTCGCTGTCGATGTCGATGATGTCGTCGGAGATCTGAAACGCGGTGCCCACAAACCCGCCGAGCCGGCTCAACCGCTCGACCTGGTCGTCGTCGGCGCCGGAGAACATGCCACCGAACTTGCCGGCGGCCGCGATCAGGCAGGCCGTCTTCTCGTACACCACCTTCAGGTAGTGGTCGACCGAATCCACCCCGTCGGCCACACCGCGCGTCTCGCGCATCTGTCCGGTCACCAACTGAGCGAACGTGTCGGCGACGATCCGCACCGCCTCGGGTCCCAGCCGGGACACCAGCCGCGACGCCGTCGCCAGCAGGTAGTCGCCGGCCAGGATGGCTACGTTGTTGCCCCAGCGCACGTTCGCCGTCGGCGTGCCCCGACGGACTTCTGCCTCGTCCATGACGTCGTCGTGATACAGCGTCGCTAGGTGGATCATCTCGATGACCGCGCCGGCCAGCGTCACCTCCCCGGAGTCCGGATTCGGCCCGGTGTGCGCGGAGAGCACGGTGAACAGCGGCCGGAACCGCTTGCCACCGGCCTTGAACAGGTGCAACAGCGAATCGATCATCACCTCGTCGGCGCCGCGCAACTCGCTGTCCATGAGCTGCTCGATCCGCTCCACACCGTCACGCGCGGTGGCGGCGAACATGGCGTCGCCGAAGTCAACGCCCGCCACCACCGTCGCCGGAGTCCTCACCCGACCAACATACTGGTGAGCATGGAGACCAGTGCCGACCTGGTGGTTGTGGGCGGCGGACCGGCCGGTTCGGCGGCCGCCGCCTGGGCTGCCCGCGCGGGACGCGACGTGCTGGTCATCGACTCGGCCAGCTTCCCCCGCGACAAGGCCTGCGGTGACGGGCTGACACCGCGCGCGGTCGCCGAGCTGGAACGGCTGGGGCTGGGAGACTGGCTGAACGGCCGAGTCCGGCACCGGGGCTTGCGGATGAGCGGATTCGGCGGCGAGGTCGAAGTCGACTGGCCTGGCCCTTCCTTCCCGGCGTACAGCAGCGCGGTAGCCCGCCTCGAGTTGGACGACCGGATCCGCAAAGTCGCCGAGGATTCCGGTGCGCGTATGCTGCTCGGATCAAAAGCCGTTGCGGTACATCATGATTCGGCGAGGCGAGTCGTCTCGCTGACGTTGGCCGACGGCACCGAGGTGGGTTGCCGTCAGCTGATCGTCGCCGACGGCGCCCGGTCTTCGCTGGGCCGCAAGCTGGGCCGGCGATGGCATCAGGAGACGGTGTACGGCGTCGCCGCCCGTGGTTACTTGGCCACCCCGCTCGGCGACGACCCTTGGCTGACCTCGCATTTGGAGCTGCGCTCCCCCGACGGCGCCGTACTGCCCGGCTACGGCTGGATTTTCCCGCTGGGCAACGGCGAGGTGAACATCGGCGTCGGCGCGCTGTCGACGACCAAACGGCCGGCCGATCTGGCGCTGCGGCCGCTGATGTCGTACTACACCGACCTGCGCCGCGACGAGTGGGGCTTCACCGGGCAGCCGCGGGCGGTGTCGTCGGCGTTGCTGCCGATGGGCGGCGCGGTATCGGGGGTGGCCGGGCCGAACTGGATGCTGATCGGCGACGCTGCGGCCTGCGTCAACCCGCTCAACGGCGAGGGCATCGACTACGGGTTGGAGACGGGGCGGCTGGCCGTCGAGCTGCTGGACTCACGCGACCTGTCGCACGTGTGGCCGTCGCTGTTGCAGCAGCACTACGCGCGCGGATTTTCGGTTGCGCGCAGGCTCGCGCTGTTGCTGACCTTCCAACGGTTCCTGCCCGCAACCGGGCCGATCGCGATGCGCTCCACCAACCTGATGACCATCGCCGTGCGCGTGATGGCCAACCTGGTCACCGATGACGACGCCGACTGGGTGGCTCGGGTGTGGCGGGCCGGCGGACGGGCATCCCGGCTGATCGACCGCCGTCCGCCGTTCGGCTAAGTGTGGCGAGAAGACGCAAAAGCCGCCGACAATAACGATTTTGGGTGCTTTTGCGTCTTCTCGGCTATATCAAGCTAGTTGACATATATCAGCTAGCTTGATATATAAGGAGCCATGACTGAGCTTGATTTCGAGTTCGAAACCGCATATCGCGGTGAATCCACCCAATTCGGGCAGAGCGTGCGGCGGCCATGGAGCATCGGCCAACCGCAGCCCGAGCTGGCCGCCCTGATCGAGCAGGGCAAGTTCCACGGCGACGTCCTGGACGTGGGCTGCGGGGAAGCCGCCATCTCGCTGTATCTGGCCGAGCGCGGGAGCACCACGGTCGGGCTGGACCTGTCCCCCACCGCCATCGATCTGGCCCGGCGCGAGGCCGGGAAGCGGGGCCTGACCAACGCCAGCTTCGAGGTGGCCGAAACATCAGTTCGTTCACCGGACACGACGGGCGATTCGGCACCATCGTCGACAGCACGCTGTTGGTTGCCCTGTGATCCTGGTTGCCTAAGCGGGTCAAAACCGGTTTTGACCAGCGCCCCTCTCTCCTGGGACGGGGGCGCTTGCTGTTTGCGCCCCGGTCAGCAGGTTCGAATCCTGCCGGGAGCACAGCGTGAAAAGCCCACTCACAGGCCATTTTCGAGATCAGGGGACCATGGTCGTGCGATAAATGTACGACCCTGAGCCATCACTGACCAGCACTCGCCAACACGACCCCGTTTGCTAACTACCGTTAGCGGGCGCAGTGCAGCGCTTCAGATGTGCCTTGCATTGCTCGCACACGAATGTCGATTGGCTCACCGGCACCACCTGCACATGCTGGCACTTGTTACATCTCACTTTCGAAGTCTTCGCGGGCTAGTCGAGGTGCGGCGATACGCTGCTGACAGCACCTTCCGCACATACAACCGTCTTGATGCTGTGCCGGAGCGGGTGTGGGCGGGCGAGTCGCTTCGTAATTCACGAGGGCGGCGAACTGCCGCGCGCCCCTGAGGTTGAAACCGGCAAGAACGTCATACGGCATGGAGTACGCGAACTTCGTGTCTGGCCCTTTGATCGTGATATCAACAGCGTCGGTCTTTGTGACCGCAGCGGTGAGCCCTCGCAGCGGAATGCGCTGGGCGTTCTTCTCGTAGCCCTTGATCAGCTCGGTCTTAGTGATGCGAAGGTCGTAGAACCAAAAGATGACACCCTCCGCGCTGTTCTGTTCGCTCGGGTTAAAGCCGACGACTTTCTTGACAGCGGCGCGGTGCTTGTAATAGGCAAAACACCACAACGCTGAAAGAAGCAACCCCAACCCCGGGGCGAACAACGCTAAAAAAAGCAACCGCAACGGGCCGAAGCCGATAAGGCCCCGCCGTGGGGCGAACAACGCTAAAATCAACAACGGCAACGGGCCGAGAAGGTCCCACCGCTCCGCCGCTAGACGTACGACCTCCAACTCCTTTTCATTGAGTCCGCTCTGGCTCCTCGCGATGCTCCTCGCGATCATGCCCAGCAGGCAGATCACCACGACCAAGACCACGGCATAGGCCACCTTCCACCAGAGGTTGGCCATTTATGAGTCCTTTCTCGCGAATGCGCTACATCATGCTCCGAGGTCGGTCATGGTGGCCGACAATGCGGACAATGCGTAGGGTGCGGCCAGGATTCTTGAAAGATTCTTGGCGAGTTTTTTGCGACTACCCTCCTCCGGGATCGTCACACCCGGCGATGCGATCCACAAGGCCGTACCCGGTGCGGTCGCTCATATCTAGCACCGGAGGCCGCTGGGTACAGCACCCTCTTCCACTCCATCCCGGTCGAGGCCCGCGAGGGTTACCAGCAATCGATCGTCCGCGCCGCGGCGCCGGGCGCGTCCTACTTCGCGCTGGTCTTCGACAAGGCGGCCATACCCGAGGGGCCGGTCAACGCGGTCACCGAGGACGAGTTGCGCGCGGTGGTATCCCAGTACTGGGTGGTGGACGAGATCAGGCCGGCCCGCCTGTACGCCAAGTTGCCGGCCGACTCTGACTTCCCCTTCCCCACCGACATCCGCGACGAGCCCAACGGCCTCAAGTCGGTCGGCGGCTGGCTGCTGTCGGCACACCTCGGCTAACAATCGAGCAGGTGTATAGTCCCGCTAATGAAGGGCACCAGGCTGGCGACTATCGTCGCTACGGCGGGCGCCGCTGTCGCGCTGGCCGCACCGGCACAGGCCGATGACTACGACGCCCCTTTCAACGCTCAGTTGCACACCTACGGCATCTACGGCCCGCAGGATTACAACGCCTGGCTCGCCAAGATCAGCTGTGAGCGATTCGACAGGGGCGTGGACCACGACGCCTATAAGTCGGCGACTTTCATCCAGCACAATCTGCCGCTCGGCACCACCCAGGGTCAGGCGTTCCAATTCCTGGGCGCCGCGGTCAACCACTACTGCCCCGAGCACGTAAACATCCTGCAGCAGGCCGGCACCCACTAAGTCAGCGTTGCGGTTTATAGCCGGCGTGCAGCGCCACGATTCCGCCGGTCAAGTTGCGCCAGCGTACCGCTGACCATCCGGCCCCAGAAATCTGGTGCGCCAGTGCCGCCTGATCGGGCCACGCTCTGATCGATTCGGCCAGGTAGACGTAGGCCTCGGGGTTGCTTGACACGGCTCGCGCCACCCGCGGCAGCGCCTGCATCAGATATTCCTTGTAGGCGGTGGCAAACAGCGCATTTGTAGGCGTGGAGAATTCGCACACCACCAGCCGGCCGCCGGGCCGGGTGACGCGGGCCATCTCACGTAGCGCCGCTTGCGTGTCGACGACGTTGCGCAACCCGAAACTGATGGTCACCGCGTCGAATACGCCGTCACCGAACGGCAGCCGGGTGGCATCACCGGCGACCTTCGGCACCCTCCGCGCACCGCCCGCTGAGAGCATCCCGACCGAAAAATCGGCCGCCACACACCACGCGCCGGATTTCGTCAGCTCGACCGTGGACACCGCGGTGCCCGCGGCCAGGTCCAGCACCTTGTCGCCGGGTCCGACCCGCAGCGCCGATCGGGTGGCTCGCCGCCAGTAGCGGTCCTGGCCCAGCGACAGCACGGTATTGGTCAGGTCGTATCGACGGGCGACGCCGTCGAACATCGACGCGACGTCCCGGGGGTCCTTGTCCAGGGCCGCGCGGCTCACGACGACGACGCTACCTTGAGCGCCGGACTGGGGCCGGGAATGGGCCGGCACCCAGGGCGTTGCACAAGGACGTGACTGAAAAAGTTTGGTTTATCACCGGTACATCGCGCGGGTTCGGACATCAGTGGGCGATCGCCGCGCTGGACCGCGGCGACAGGGTCGCCGCCACGGCACGTGACACCGCAACGCTGGACGACCTGGGCGAAAGGTACGCCGACGCGCTGTTACCGATTCAGTTGGACGTGACCGACCGAGAGGCGGACTTCGCGGCGGTCAAGCGGGCCCACGATCATTTCGGGCGCCTGGACATCGTGGTGAACAACGCCGGTTACGCGGAGTTCGGGTTCATCGAGGAGCTGACCGAGAAAGCAGCCCGTGATCAGTTGGAAACCAATGTCTTTGGCGCGCTGTGGATCACCCAGGCCGCCTTGCCCTACCTACGTGAGCAGCGCAGCGGGCACATCATCCAGGTGTCCTCGATCGGCGGCATCACGGCGTTCGCCAACCTGGGCATGTACCACGCTTCGAAGTGGGCGCTGGAGGGCTTTTCCCAGTCGCTGGCCCAGGAAGTCGCTCCATTCGGTGTGCATGTGACGTTGATCGAGCCGGGCGGTTTTGACACCGACTGGTCCGGCCCGTCGGCCAACCGCGCGGATCGGCTACCGGCCTACGAGGAAGTGCACGCGGCGGTAGACGCGGAACGCAGTAAGCGCGCGGCCTATCAGGGTGATCCGACGGCGTCGGCGGCCGCGCTACTGAAAGTGGTGGATGCCGAAGAGCCGCCGTTGCGGGTCTTCTTCGGGGCGTTGCCGCTGCAACTGGCGAAAGCCGACTACGAGAGCCGGTTACGCAATTGGGAGCAGTGGCAGCCGGTAGCGGAGTTGGCGCAGGGATAGGGACCTAGGCGTAGCGCCTCGACATCTTCGCTCGCCCGGGGCCAGAGATTACCGCCTCGTAATGGCCGAGCAACTCGTCACAGATGACCGGCCAGCTGCGGCCGAGCACGCTGCGCCGGGCCGCCACTGAATAGCGGTGGCGTTCTTCGGCCAGATGGGCCACGGCCGTGGGTAGCCGCGCCTCGAACTCGCTGACGGGCAGCAACAGTCCGGTGCGGCAAGGGGTTACGAGATCGCGTGGTCCGCCGGCGTCGGGGGCGATCACCGGCAGCCCCGACGCCAGCGCTTCCTGCACGACTTGGCAAAACGTCTCGTGTTCACCGGTATGCACGAAGACGTCCATGCTGGCATACGCCGCGGCCAGCTCGTCGCCGTACAGCGCACCGGTGAAAACCGCTGTGGGCATCGCCGATTGCAACTTTTTCCGATCGACGCCGTCGCCCACGATGACGAGTTGCACTGCGTCCCAGGCCGCTAACCCGGCCAGCCGCTCGGCGTGCTTCTCCGGCGCCAGCCGACCGACAAACCCGACGATCGGCTTGCCTTCGGGCGACCAGCGTTGCCGCAGCGCCTCGCTGCGGGCCGACGGCGCGTACCGCTGCACGTCTACGCCGCGCGCCCATCGGTGTAGCCGCGGAATCCGATGGGCAAGCAGGGATTCCATCGTCGCACTGGATGGAGCCAGGGTGCGGTCGGCAAGGCTGTGCAGATGGCGGAACCACGCCCACGCCGCCCGTTCCGTCATCGGGATCCCATAGCTCGCCGTGAAACCCGGCACGTCGGTTTGGTATACCGCAACCGACGGCACACCCAGCCGGCGAGCCGCGCGCACCCCGCCGTAGCCGAGCAGCGCCGGCGACGCCAGATGCACCACGTCGGGATCGAATCCGCGAAGCACACGCACCATTCGCGGGGTGGGCACACCGAGTGGCAGCGTGGTCACCTTCGGGAACATCCGGGACGGCACCCGATGCACTCGGATGCCATCGTGAATTCGCTCGGCACGCGCTTCACCCGGGGGGTTGTCGGGCGCGATTACGAGGGATTCGTGCCCGGTTCGACGCAAATGTTCGAGTATCCGCAGCACCGAGTTGCTAACACCGTTGACATTGGGCAGGAATGATTCGGCGACGATGGCAACGCGCACGACACCACAGTGTCAGCATCGGCTGTCGACAAGGTTGCCGACGGGCATACGGGACACGAAATCTGCTGGCTGAGAGCGTTATGACGGTGATTTGCCCGGCTCGGCCTCGGCCTCGGTCTCGGTCTCGGCCTCGGCCTCGGTCTCGGTCTCGGTCTCGGTCTCGCCGCGGCGATCCAGCCGCCTGTCCAGCATTGCCAGACCGACCAGCGCAGCCGTCGCGACCAACCAGCACACCACCGCGATGGATCCGGCCGGGATGATCGCCAACCCGGCGTTGCGGTGCTGCACTCGGACCAGGTTCGGATCGTTCTTGTTGTATTCGACGTAAATCCGCATGCCTGTGGACAATTCGGAGGGATATAGCACGCCGAGTTCGGGCCGGTAGGTAACACGCTCAGGGGTGACGAACTCGATGGTGGAACGCCGCGGCGAAGCGCTGAGCACCTCTGCCTGCGCGACGCCCATATTGCGTTGGATCGCCAGGTCGTTGCGCCATGCGCCGGCCACCAGCAGCATCGACTGCAGGGTCACCAGACCGGCCACGATCAGCACCGCAATCCGCACCCACCGCAACACGCTCCGCGCCCGGGTCTTCGGCGCTTCATCACTACGCCCGTGAATTAGGATGCGCAGCAACACCTTCGGCGATTTCACGGTGTTCTCATAGTGCCGCCTTGATGGCGGCGTGCAACTGTCGCAGCGAGGACCGGTCGGCTTTGACTTCCAGCACCCGCAGGCCGGCGGCTGGTTCGTCGAGCGCCGCGTCCAGTTCACCGACCTCGATCTGACGGCTTTCCACGTGGTATGCGCGGCACAGCGCACCTACGTCGACGTCGTGCGGGGTGCCGAAGATCCGCGACGACACGTCGGAGAACCTCGGATCGCCCTGCTCGAGCAGCTCGAAGATGCCGCCCCCGTTGTCGTTGGACACCACGATCGTCAGTTGCGCCGGTGTCGGCTCGGTGGGTCCGATCAGCAGACCCGGAGCTGTCGTGGACGAACGTCAGGTCGCCGATGAGCGCGATGGTGCGCGCCGGGCTTTCCGGGCCGCCCGTCCGCTCGTGGGACCCCTCGAATGCCAAAGCCGCCCCGATCGCGGTGGACACGGTGCCGTCGATGCCGGCGACCCCGCGGTTGGACCGCACCGCGATGCCGTCGGTGCGCAGCCCCACCAGCGCCGCGTCGCGGACCGGGTTGGACGCCCCGAGCACCAGTTGATCACCGGGGCGCAGCGCATCGGCCACCGCCGCCGCGACATGTAGGCCGGTGGTCAGCGGATGCGCCGCGAGCTGCTCCCGAACCGCCGCGACCGCATGCCGGTTCACCTCCGCGCAGCGGCGCAACCACGCCGGAGAAGGAGTGCCGGTGACGACCGCCCGGGTGCCGTTGGCCTTCGAGTTGCCCGAGACGTCGGGCCAGCGCGGCCCGGTGGTCAGCGCGTACACCGGTACTTGGGGGTCGGCCAGCAGCGCTGACACCGGTCGGTGCAGTGTCGGGCGGCCGAGCATGATCACCTGCTTCGGGCGCAGCAGCGGCAGCGCCAGCGGGTGCAGCGGATTGTTTCCTGAAGGGGCGGTTGGCTCGGCGACGGTGGGCAATTCGCCGAGGTTGGGGTGCTCGCCCGCGCCGTGCCCGGCGATGACGACGGTGTCGGCGGTCAGGTCGATGTCCAGCGGCTGATCGAATGTGACCGGCGGCGTATAGGTCCACGGTTTACCGTCGGGCCGGCCCTGTGGGGTCACGGCGCCGTGCGGCTCCCGATCCGGCACCAAGGGTTCGCGCAGCGGGATGTCGAAGTGCACGGGACCGGCATTGGCGCTGCGAGAACCGGTGGCGGCCACCAGGACTCGACAGGTTGCCGATCGCCAGGTGGCGTTGAACGACTCCATCCGCTCGGGCGCGTCCTCGGCCAGGCCAAGGCTGATGGTGGCGCGAACCTGGGTGCCGAAGTAGCCCAGCTGCTCCATGGTCTGGTTGGCCCCGGTGCCGAGCATCTCGTAGGGCCGGTTGGCCGAGAGCACGATCAACGGCACCCGGGCGTAATTGGCCTCCACCACCGCCGGACCGAGGTTGGCCACGGCGGTGCCCGAGGTCATCGCGACACAGACCGGCGCGGCTGCGGAGATCGCCAGCCCGATGGCCAGATAGCCAGCGGTGCGCTCGTCGATGCGGACGTGCAGCCGGATCCGGCCGGACCTGTCAGCGTCGTGCAGCGCGAATGCCAGCGGCGCGTTCCGCGAACCGGGGCACAGCACCACGTCGCGGACACCCCCGCGGATCAATTCGTCAACGACGACGCGGGCCTGTGTCGTCGAAGGGTTCACCACTACAGGGTGTCATAACCCGGCGATGATGCAGGCCACGGAGGGCGGGGCCACCGGCGCGGCACGCTCAGTAGGCTTTCCTGTATGCCGCTTGAAAACGGTGCCGTATTCGCTGGCTACATCATTCAGCGTCTGCTCGGATCCGGCGGAATGGGGGAGGTTTACCTGGCCCAGCATCCACGGTTGCCCCGACTGGACGCGCTGAAAATCCTGCCGGCCTCGTTAACCGGCGACGCTGACTACCGGCAGCGCTTCAACCGGGAAGCCGACCTGGCCGCCACGCTGTGGCATCCGAACATCGTCGGCCTGCACGATCGCGGCGAGTTCGATGGCCAGCTGTGGATCACCATGGATTACGTGGACGGCATCGACGCCGCACACGCGCTCCGCGACCACCCGAACGGCTTGCCCGAGCGGGACGTGCTGGAGATCGTCACCGCCGTCGCTGACGCTCTCGACTACGCCCACCAGCGCCAGCTGCTGCATCGCGACGTCAAACCGGCCAACATCCTGCTGACCACATCCGACGCGGATCGGCGCCGAATTTTGTTGGCTGACTTCGGCATTGCCCGTCGTGCCGACGACGTGAGCGGCCTGACCGCGACCAATATGACGATCGGCTCTGTTGCCTATGCGGCGCCCGAACAGCTGATGGGCGAGTCGATGGATGGACGAGCGGATCAATATGCCTTGGCCGCCACAGCTTTTCATCTGTTGGCCGGCGCAGCTCCGTTTCAGAATTCCAACGCCGCAGTCGTTATCGGCAAGCATCTCAACGCGCCACCGCCGCTGCTGTCAGAGCAGCGCCCAGAGCTGGCGCGGCTGGATCCGGTGCTGTCGAAAGCGCTGGCGAAGGATCCCGGGCACCGCTATCCACGCTGCTCCGACTTCGCGCGTGCGCTCGCCGACGCGATCGCCGGCTCGGCGATTCACCAGCATCCCACCCAGGCGGTCAGCGCTTGGCCACCGGTGCAGCCGATGCCACCGGTGCCGGATACACCGATCTACCACTATCCGCCGCCGCGACCCCACCAGCGTCGCAAGTGGCCGGCGATCGTAGTGCCGCTGATCTTGGTGATGCTGCTGGTCGGCGCGGCCAGTTTCGCGGTGCTGCAGGTCCTGCGGCCGGACCCGCGGCCAGCCACCGCCGCGGCGCCCCTTTGGGGCCCGTATGTCGACTACGCCAAGCAGTTCACGGTGTGGCTGACCAGCCTCAGCGCACAATCGGCCGACAGCGACATTCAGCGCATCATCGATGGATCGACCGGCGCATTTCACGACGACTTCGCCAACCGGAGCTCCGATTTCAGGCAGGTGGTGGTGAACTCCAATGTCTCGACGCAGGGGACGGTCAACGCCGCGGCCCTGGACTCGATCAGCGGCTCGACGGCGCAAGTGCTGGTCGCCGCAACATCGAAGACCACCAACAACAACGGAGCCGCGCAAGAACCCCGATCTTGGCGGCTGGAGCTGCAGGTGGAGAAAATCGGCGACACCTACAAGGTGTCCAAGGTGGAGTTCGTGACATGAACACAGGACGCGCGCTCGTAGCGTGGTGGTTGGTCGTAATCACACTGACCGCAGCAACGCTCGCCGGGACATTGATAGGTGCCTGGCAAATGCAGATCAAGAGCCGCCAGCCGCCGCCGGTGGCCGACGTGGCCGACCAAACCGCCGCCCGCCAGGCGGCGACTCAGACCGCAAGCACGGGAACCGTAAAACTGTTGAGCTATTCGGCCGATACCCTCGACCAAGACTTCAGCGCGGCCACCGCCATGCTCACCGGCGACTTCCTGGCTTATTACCGGAAGTTCACCAACGACATCGTCAGGCCCGCCGCACAAAACCAAGGGCTGACCACCAGCGCCACCGTCAAGCGGGCCGGGGTGGCAACCCTCAGCGATAAGACTGCGATGATCCTCGTCTTCGTCAATCAAACGACGACCACCAAGGAGAAGCCGTCGCCGGCAACCGCGTCGAGCTCGGTGCTCGTCAGCCTGGTCATGGTCAACGGCAAATGGCTCATCAACCAGTTCAACCCGGTGTGAGCGGTCCTCCGGCGGACGAGCTCAGGACTTGACGCCGGCGAAGAACTGCAGCGCCGCGGCATTGACGGCCTGCGGCCGCTCGAAGAACCCGAGATGACCGGTGTCGGGTATCTGCAGGTAGCGGCCGTTGGGTATGGCGTCGGCAACCTCGCGCCCCAGGTGCGGCGGCGTCACTATGTCGTCGGCGAAGCCGATGACCAGCACCGGCGCGGCGATGTTGCGGTAGGCGGGTAACCGATTGGTCTGCGGGGACGCGTCCAACTGACAGCGCAGCCCGGGTGTGGGTTTGATCGGCCACATGTTGAACATCGAGATCCAGTCGCCGACGTGCTCGTCATCGTTGAGCGTCTTGCGCGAAAAGCTTTCCAGCAAGCGAGATCTCGCGTCGTATTTGGGTGGCACCTGGATGCCGGAATCATGCAGCTCGGCCTCGGCGTCTTTAAAGAACTGGCGACTGCGGTCCAGGCGGCCGCGGGTGGCCATCAGCACGGCGGCGGTTACCAGGTCGGGCCGGACCACCATGAGTTCCTGGGCGATGAAGGAGCCCATGGACGCCCCGACGATGCGCGCCGGGGCGGCGTTCAGGGACTCGATCAGCGCGGCGGTGTCGGCGACCATGGTTTGCGTGGTGAAACCTTCGGCGTTTTCGGTGGCGCCGACGCCGCGATTGTCGAAGGTGATGCAGCGGTACCCCGCCGCCAGGAATGCCGGGACCTGATGGGGTTGCCAAGTGCGTCCGGGGCCACCGCGTCCGGCGATGAATACCACCGGTTCGCCGGTTCCCTTGTCCTCGTAAGCCAGATTGATCACTTGAAGGACAGTACAGACCTGCGCCGGCGCCGCGAGCGAACACCGCTCAGGGCCCGATCCCAGGCCACCAGCGTGGCCGCCTTGAGCTGAGCGGGTTTCGCCAGGTCCCTGGCCATCAGCGCGGTGGCCGCGGCTTTGTTCTTCGCGGACGCCTTCGACAGGTGCCCGGAGTCGAACGGCGGCTGCGGGTCGTACTCCATGGACAACTGGATGACTTTGGCACGATCTTCCCCGCCGATCTGCCCGGCCAGCCACAACGCCAGGTCGATGCCCGCCGATACTCCGGCACACGTCACGATTCGCTCTCCCGGGGTGCCGGTGCCACCTGCCCGGACAATCCGCTCGTCACCGACGGCTTCGGCACCCAAGAGTTTCAGGGCACTGAGCGCCGCCCAATGCGACGTGGCGCGCTTGCCGTCCAGCAACCCGGCGGCGGCCAGGATGATCGAGCCGGAGCACACCGACGCCGTCCACGTCGTCGTCTGATGCGCTCGGCGCACCCAGTCCAGCAGTTTTTCGTCGCGGGCGTGCTGCATCGTGGTCATCCCACCCGGCACCAAAACCAGCTCGGGGGAGGGTGTTTCGGCGAACGAGTGCGTTGCGCCGACGACGAGTACACCGGAGTCAGCCGTGATCGGCCCGGGCTGGTGCCAGACGAAACGGACTTCGGCTTTGGGCAACCAGCGCAGCACCTCGTAGGGTCCGATGAAGTCCAGCGCGGTGAATCCGGGATAGAGCACGATCGCGATCTGCATGCACCCGAAGCTACACAGGGTTACGCGCGCGAAGGTGAGGCCAATAGCTGGTAGCAGGCCTTGACTCGGTCGATCCACCATTGCCGGCGTTCCGGCGGCGCGGCCAGCGCGTGCAGCCGCGCCGGGTCGGGCACCACCGGCCCCACCGCCAGGTAGCCGTCAACAGACACGGCGGCCGCGGCGACGTCTTCGACGAACAACCCGCCAGTCCCCAGGCCGCAGGCATGGCTGAGCTCCGGCAGCGCCGCAGCGGCGGCCAGCCCATGGCCGATGCCGACGGCCGAATCGAGCGCGCTGGACACCACGACCGGGATGTCGATCTGTGCGGCGATATCGAGCAGGGCCGAAACCCCGCCCAGCGGAGCGACTTTCAGCACCGCGATGTCAGCGGCCCGCGCCCGGACCACAGCCAGCGGGTCGTCGGCCTTGCGGATGCTTTCGTCGGCGGCGATCGGCACGTCGATCCGTCGCCGCAGCTCGGCGAGTTCGTCGACGGTGGCGCAGGGTTGTTCGAGGTACTCCAGCGGGCCGTCGGCGGTCAGGGCGCCGGCGGCTCGCACCGCCTGCTCGACGCGTCCAGCCGCCGTTGGCGTCGACGCGCACGGTAGAGACCAATTCCCGCACCGCGTTGACCCGCTCGACGTCCTCAGAAAGCCCTTGCCCCGGTTCGGCGACCTTCACCTTGGCGGTACCCGCACCGGGGAACCGGGCCAGCACCTCGGGCACCTGTGCGGCGGTGACAGCGGGCACGGTGGCATTGATCGGGATGCGATCGCGCCGCGAGCGCGGCGGCTCGCCGTAGGCGGCCTCGATACCCGAGGCGAGCCAGTGCGCGGCCTCGGGCGGGCCGTATTCCACGAAGGCGCCGAACTCCCCCCACCCCGCCGGGCCGTCGATCAATGCCACTTCCCGGTTGGTGATGCCGCGGAACCGCACCCGCATGGGCAGCGCCACGACATACAGCCGGTCCAAAAGGTCCGGAAGCGTTGGTAAAAAGGGCTGAGTCACTGGCGGTAAACCTGGCGGCCCGCCAGGAACGTCGCGCGCACCTGCAGATCGGCGATCTGCTCGGGGGGCACGGTCCGCGGATCGGCCGACAGCACCACCATGTCCGCGTACTTGCCGACTTCCAGCGAGCCGACCACGTCGTCGGAGAACAGCTGCCAGGCGGCGTCGATGGTCTGCGCGCGGATCGCCTGCTCGACCGTCAACCGCTCCTCGGGCGCCAGCACCCGCCCGCTGGGTGCCAGCCGGGTCGCGGCCACGCTGATGTTGCGCAGGGGTTCTTCGGGGGTGACCGGCGGATCGTTGTGCAACGAGATGCGCATCCCGGTGGCCACCGCGGATCCCGCCGGCATCCAACGGGATCCACGTTCGGGCCCGAATAAACCGTCGACGATGACGTCACCCCAGTAGTGGATCTGGTCGACGAAGATGCTGCAGGTGACACCGAGGTCGGCGGCGCGCTGCAATTGCTCGTCGCGGATGGCGCCGACGTGCTCGAGGCGCAGCCGGTGGTCGTCGCGCGGATTGCGTCGCAGCGCCTCCTCATACACGTCGAGGATGGTGTCGACCCCGGCGTCGCCCTGCACGTGGCAAGCCATCTGCCAGCCCAATGGGTAGTAGGCGCCGACGATTTCGGTCAGTTGTTCGGCGGTGTAGTTGGCACATCCGCAGGAGCCGGGTGTCACTCCGATGGTGCGCGTCGCCTCGGTGTCCAGGTAGGGAAAGGACAGCGCGATGTTGCCGATCCATGGCGAGCCGTCGACCCAGATCTTGATGCCGACCTGACGCAGCATGTCATCGCCTTCGCCGGGGGTGGCGGTGGTGGACATATGCGGATTGGAAACCTCGTAGGTCCGTATCCGCACGGTCAGCTCATCCCGCAGCTGCTCAACCAGCGGCCCGAAATTCGGGTCGAAGGCCATCTCGGAACACGTGGTCAGACCGGCGCGGTTGAGCCGGGCGCATTCCGCGAGCAGCATCGCCGGGTAGTCGTTGGCCTGGATGGCGTTGCCCAGCAGCGGAAACACCGCGGCGATTTCTTCGGCGGTGCCGTCGAGTTCGCCGTTGGCGTCGCGGCCGTATTTGGCGCCCTTCGGGTCCGGGGTATCGCGGCTGAGCCCGTTGAGCCGGGCGGCGTGCGAATTGAAGAACGCTTTGTGCCCGGAGTTGTGGATGATCACCAGTGGACCGTCCGGCGCGATGTCGTCGAGCCAGGTCAGCGTCGGGTTCGGAAGTCCGGATTGCAGCAGCGCGTCCCAGCCGTTGAGGTAGGCGCCGGCCGATCCCCGCTGCGCCACCTCGCGGCGGATCGCCGCGACGACGTCGTCGGGGTCGGGGATGGTGACCGGGCGGATGTCCACGATCCGGTCCGACAGCGCGATGGCCTCCATCAGCGGATGGCCATGCGCCTCAATGAATCCCGGCATCACGCAGCCGTCACCGATGTCGATGGTCTGGGTGTCGGCGCCAACCAGCGCTTCGACCTCGGAGCGGTCGCCGACGGCGACGATCCGGCCGTCGGCGACGGCGATCGCCTCAGCTGTTGGCCTTGCGTCGTTGACGGTTAATACGGTCCCGGTGATGACGAGATCGGCCTCTGCCATTCGTCGAACCTACAACGCCGCCGAGTGTGGGCCCTAAGTACGGGAACTGC
>CAWIXL010000011.1:0-171428 GCA_963840045.1 uncultured Actinomycetota bacterium
CCGGCGGAGGCTGAACCGGCGGAGGCTGAAGCCGCGGAGGGTGAAGCCGCGGAGGCTGAGCCGGCGGAGGGTGAAGCAGCGGAGCCTCAAACCGCGGAGGCTGAGCCGAAGCGGAGGCTGAACCAGCGGAGGCTGAAGCCGCGGAGGCTGAACTAGCGGAGCCTCAAACCGCGGAGGCTGCCGAAGCCGAGGTCGCGGAGCCTGAAGTCGCGGAGGCTGAGGCAGCGGAGCCCGAAGTTGCGAAGGCTGCCGAAGCTGAGGTCGTGAAGCCTGAGGTCCCGGCGGGTGAGGTCGCGGTGGCGGCGGTCGCGGAGGCTGGGGCTGGCGGGTGGCTGAAGCGACTGAGGTTGCGGAGGTCGAAGTCGCAGGGCTATGAAGTTGCAGAGCCCAAAGTCGAGCAGGCTCAGGTTGCCGCGGTCCCGGAGCGAGCCGAGTCGAACCGAACCCGAACCCGCCGAGCCTGAACCCGAGCAAGCCGAAGTCGCACAGCCGGCGGTCGCGAGCCCGAGGCCGTCGCGCCCGAGGCCGCCGAGTCTGACGTCACCGAACCTGAGCAAGCCCAAGTCGCGCAGCCGGAGGTCGCAGAGCCCGAGGCCGTCGCGCCCGAGGCCGCCGTACCTGACATCACCGAACCCGACATCACCGAACCTGACGTCACCGAACCTGAAGCCGCAAAGCCCGAGGTCACCGAACCTGAAGCCGCAAAGCCCGAGGTCGCCGAGTCTGAAGCGGCGGAGCCCGAGGTCAGTGAGCCTGAAGCCGTCGAGCCCGAGGTCAGCGGAACCCGAGGTCGCCGAGGCAGAACTCGCAGAGCCGGAAGTGGCGGAGCCCGAGGTCAGCGAACCTGAAGCGTCGAGCCCGAGGGTGCGGAAGCCGCAGAAAGTGAGCCCGAAGTCGCTGAGGCTGACGCTGAAAGCGCGCCGGAGCCCGCAGTCGCGGAGCCTGAAGCCGAAGCGTCGACAGAGGCCGACAGCGAGGCCGTGATGGTCGACGACGCGGCGACAGAGCCGGCTGATGACGTGGAAACGCCTACGGGCGAAGACGAGGCTCCGCCCGAGCATCCCGAACCCGAGGCCGATGCCGAGAAACCAGCCGAGGAAACCGTGGCTGAGGCCGAGGAAACCGTGACTGAGGCCGAGGAAACCGTGACTGAGGCCGAGGAAAGCGTGACTGCCGGCTCCAACCGGGAGGGATGGCGCACTCGACTGCGCAACCTGAGATCGCGGTCGGGCCGGTAGCAGCGCAAGAGTGCTACCGGCTGGACGGGTCTGGCATGCTGAGATCGTGACCGAACCGCCGTCCGGTGCCCAGGAGTTTGGCTCGCCAACCTCGCCGCCACCGCCGCAATCAGGGTATCCACCGCAGTACCCGCCGTCTTATCCCCAGTATTCCGCGCCCGGCGCTTACTACGATCCGTCCGCACCGTTTGGTCGACACCCGGTAACGGGGCAACCATTTTCCGACAAATCGAAGACCACCGCGGGTCTGTTGCAGCTGCTCGGATTGTTCGGCATCGCCGGGATAGGCCGCATCTACCTCGGCGAAACGGGATTGGGCATCGCGCAATTGCTCGTAGGGCTCGTGACCTGCGGAATCGGCGCGGTCGTTTGGGGCATCATCGACGCGATTCTGATCCTGACCGACCACGTCAACGACCCACAGGGCCGCCCGTTGCGCGATGGATAGCCGAGCTGCTCACGGCGCGGGCGAATGCCACCAGCACGGCCCGCATCGTGGTCGTCTCTACGGCGCGCTCGGTTCGGGCCTGCTGCTGGCCGGCGCGCTGGGCTACATCGGACTCGTCGACCCCCACAAGACGAATTCCGTATATCCGCTGTGTCCGTTCAAATTGCTCACCGGCTGGAACTGTCCGCTCTGCGGTGGCCTTCGGATGGTGCACGACCTGCTGCATGGCGACCTCTTGGCCAGCATCAACGACAATGTCTTCGCGCTTGTCGGCATCCCGCTGCTGGCCGGATGGATCGTGATGCGCCGTCGCCAAGGCCGATCACTGTTGTGGCCGGCGGTGGTCGCGATCATCACCGTTACGGCCTTCGCGTGGACGGTGCTGCGTAACCTTCCGGGCTTCCCGTTGGTCCCGACCATTCTCAGCGGGTAGCTCCGCGGCGGGACAGCCGTTCGGGTCCGCTCCGCTGCGACACGCCCCAAATGGCAACAGAGCGCGACTAGGCTGTTTGGCGTGACGCGACGCGGGAAGATCGTCTGCACCCTTGGCCCTGCAACACAATCGGAGGAGATGCTCCGGTCGCTCGTCGAGGCCGGAATGGACGTCGCCCGAATGAACTTCAGTCATGGCGACTACGCCGATCACAAGGTCGTCTACGACCGGGTGCGCGCCGCCTCGGATGCCACCGGCCGCGCGGTCGGTGTGCTCGCCGACCTGCAGGGCCCGAAGATCAGGCTGGGGCGCTTCGCCACCGGGCCCACCTATTGGGCAGACGGAGAAACGGTTCGGATCACCGTCGCTGAGTGCGACGGCAGCCACGACCGGGTGTCGACGACCTACAAGAAGTTGGCCCAAGACGCCACGGTGGGTGACCGGGTTCTGGTTGACGACGGCAAGGTCGGCCTGGTGGTCTCCGGCATCGAGGGCGACGACGTTATCTGCACCGTCACCGAAGGCGGCCCGGTCAGCAACAACAAGGGCTTGTCGCTGCCCGGCATGAACGTGACCGCCCCGCCATTGTCGGGCAAGGACATCGACGATCTCACGTTCGCGCTGGAACTCGGCGTCGACCTGGTCGCCCTGTCCTTCGTGCGCTCGCCGTCCGATGTCGAGTTGGTTCACGAGGTGATGGACCGGGTGGGGCGGCGGGTGCCGGTGATCGCCAAGCTGGAAAAGCCGGAAGCCATCGACAACCTGGAAGCCATCGTGCTGGCCTTCGACGCCATCATGGTGGCCCGGGGCGACCTGGGTGTCGAATTGCCGCTGGAAGAGGTACCGCTGGTGCAGAAGCGGGCCATCCAGATGGCAAGGGAGAACGCGAAACCTGTCATCGTCGCGACCCAGATGCTCGACTCGATGATCGAGAACTCGCGGCCGACCCGAGCCGAGGCCTCCGACGTCGCCAATGCGGTGCTGGACGGCGCCGACGCGCTGATGCTGTCCGGGGAAACCTCGGTGGGCAAGTACCCGCTGGCCGCCGTCCGGACCATGTCGCGAATCGTGTGTGCGGTCGAGGAAAACTCCACGGCCGCACCGCCTCTGACGCATGTGCCGCGGACCAAGCGGGGAGTGATCTCCTACGCCGCGCGCGACATCGGAGAGCGGCTCGACGCCAAGGCGCTGGTCGCGTTCACGCAATCCGGCGACACCGTGAAGCGACTGGCGCGCCTGCATACCCCGCTGCCGTTGCTCGCTTTCACCGCGTGGCCCGAGGTGCGCAGTCAGCTCGCCATGACCTGGGGCACCGAGACGTTCATCGTCCCGGTGATGACGTCCACCGACGGCATGATCCGCCAGGTCGACAAGTCGCTGCTGGGACTCGGCCGCTACAAGCGCGGCGACCTGGTGGTCATTGTCGCCGGCGCGCCCCCTGGCCTTGTAGGCTCGACCAACCTGATCCACGTGCACCGGATCGGGGAGGACGACGTCTAGTTGTCCGATTTCGAGGAACTACTGGCGGCGCTGGACCTCAACCGCATCGCCGACGACCTGTTCATCGGATCGCATCCCAGCAAGAACCCGCTGCGGACATTCGGTGGCCAGCTCATGGCGCAATCCTTCGTCGCGAGCAGTCGCACGCTAATCCGAGACGAACTCCCGCCCAGCGCGCTGTCGGTGCACTTCGTCAACGGCGGTGATACCGCCAAGGACATCGAATTCCACGTGGTGCGACTGCGTGACGAGCGCCGCTTCGCCAACCGACGCGTCGACGCGGTGCAGGACGGCATGTTGTTGTCCTCAGCGATGATCTCGTACATGTCCGGCGGTCGTGGCCTCGAGCACGCCGTCGAGCCGCCGCCAGTGGACCAGCCGCACACCCGGCCGACGATCGGTGAGCTGCTGCGCGGCTACGAGAAGACCGTCCCGCACTTCGTCAACGCGCTGCAACCGATCGAGTGGCGCTACACCAACGACCCTTCGTGGGTCATGCGCGACAAAGGTGAACGGCTTGTGCACAACCGAGTGTGGATTAAAGCCCTCGGTGAGATGCCCGACGACCCGGTGCTGCACACCGCGACGCTGGTGTATTCCTCAGACACCACCGTGTTGGATTCGGTGATTACCACCCACGGGCTGTCCTGGGGCTTCGACCGCATCTTCGCGGCGTCGGCCAATCATTCGGTGTGGTTTCATCGGCAGGCCAACCTCGACGACTGGGTGTTGTATTCGACGTCGTCGCCGGTAGCCGCGGATTCCCGTGGGCTGGGCACCGGGCACTTCTTCGATCGCTCCGGGCAAATCATCGCCACCGTGGTGCAAGAAGGCGTGCTGAAATATTTCCCGCCCGCTCGCGGATAGGCGGGCGCGGGGATCCGCGGAACAACCGTCCGATTTGCGGCTCCGCAACGGTCCTGATCAGGCGTATTTTCGAAGTAGTCGGGTATTCGGTGGTGCAAGCGGCAGGTCGGCCGCCCAGCTGAAAGTCAGCGCATCGGGAGGTTAGCGTGAAGGGCACTTCGGTAGGTTCGGTAGGCGTCGTACCGGGGCTCCGAGCGCGCGAACGCCTCGTCGTTCATGTCGACTCGCCGTTGGCCCGCTGGATCGGCGCAATGGCGCTGCTGTGCGCGGCGTGTTGGCTCGTCGTGATACTCGCCCGGCATCACCATCATCCGGAATGGCACTGCGCGAGTCGGCTGGGCTGGTCGCTAAGCGTGCTAATTGCGGCGACGTTCATCGCTCGCGGCATCTTTTTGGGACGACCGGTGACCGCCACGCACGCCACTGCGGCTGCGCTGTTTCTGTTGGCGGGCCTGAGTGCGCATGTGTTGGCGTTCGATCTGCTCGGTGACCTGCTGATCGCCGGCTCCGGGTTGGTGCTGATGTGGGCGACGTCGTCGCGGCCGCGGCCCGAAGATCTGCCACGCGCTTGGAGATTGATCGATGCCACCAGCGCGGATCCATTGGCGCCGTTCGCGATGCAGACCGGTAAGAGCTACCACTTCAATGCGGGTGGCACCGCGGCCCTGGCATACCGGACACGGATGGGGTTTGCGGTTGTCGGTGCCGACCCGATCGGTGACGAGGCGCAATTCCCCGAGCTGGTCGCAGACTTCGCCGCCATGTGCCATACCCGCGGTTGGCGGATCGCGGTGGTGGGCTGCAGTGAGCGCCGGCTCGGCCTGTGGACCGACCCCGCAGTGCTCGGACAATCGTTGCGCCCCATACCGATCGGCCGCGATGTCGTCGTCGACGTGGCCAGCTTCGACATGGTGGGACGCAAATTCCGCAACCTGCGCCAGGCGGTGAAACGGACCCACAACTGTGGCATCACCACCGAAATCGTGGCAGAGCAGGAGCTCGACGAGGCGCTTCTGGCCGAGCTGATTGACGTCGTGCGGGCCTCGCCCAGCGGGGCGCACACCGATCGCGGGTTCTACATGAACCTGGACGGCGTGCTGGAGCGCCGCTATCCCGGAATATTGCTGATTATCGCCCGGGACGCCAGGGGGCGGGTGCAGGGCTTCCACCGGTATGCGACCGCCGGCGGCGGCAGCGATATCACCCTGGATGTGCCGTGGCGTCGGTGCGGAGCTCCTAACGGTATCGACGAACGCCTCAGCATCGACATGATAGAGGCGGCTAAAGAGGCTGGGGCGCAGCGGGTATCGCTGTCGTTCGCGGCCTTCCCGGAGATCTTCGCGCAGCAGAATCGCGGTTGGATGCAACGCGTCTTCTACCGATTGATCCATATCCTCGACCCGCTGATCGCGCTCGAATCGTTGTATCGATATGTGCGCAAATTCCATGCGATGGATGAGCCGCGCTACGCGCTGATCTCGCTGACTCAGCTGCTTCCGTTGGTGTTCGTGCTGATATCACTGGAGTTCATGCCGCGCCGGCGACATCTCTGATGCGACTACGCCGCCGTGCCGATGGGCAGTTCGGCACAGCCAATGTCTTTGGGCAAGTGGTGAGTTGCGATGACCACCGTCTTCTCGGTGGTCATCAGCGAGGAACTCGGGGCCAACAGATCCCGCACTACTAATTCGGCGTCGGTCGCATCGAGGTGCTCGGTGGGTTCGTCGAGCAGCACGATCCGGGCGGGGGAGAGCACCGCACGGGCCAGCAGCAACCTCCTGCGCTGACCGGCCGAGACCGCTTGTGCGCCGCCGGTCAACACCGTCGACAGGCCCTCGGACAGACCGGCGAGCCATCCGCCGAGACCGACCGCACCCAGCGCCGCGGCCAGTTCGTCGTCTCCGCAATCTCCGCGGGCCACCAGCAAGTTATCTCGGACGGTGGTGGCGAAGATGTGTGCGTCCTCAGCGAAAAAGCTGACAGCACGGTGCAGTTCATCTTCGCGGAACTTGGTCACATCGGTTCCGTTCAGCTGCACCTGTCCCTGCACCGGTGGCAGCAGTCCAGCCAGTGTCATCAGCAGCGTGGTCTTACCGGAACCGCTGGCGCCGGTGACCGCCAGCCGGGCACCGGGCGGTAGGTCAACCTGCACTCGGGTCGACCGTTCGGCATCCGGGTGTCCGGCACACACGTCCGCGGATAACCGGCCGATGCCTGCTGGGGCCGGTGCCAACGTCGTGGCTTCGACCCCGCCGGTAGGCGGAGCCAGGTCCCCCAGGCGGCGCGCCGCGATGCGTGACCGGGTCAACTGGACGGCCGCCGCGGGTAGCGCGGCGGTCGCCTCGAATGCGGACAGCGGCAACAACATCAGGACGGCAAGGGTGGTGGGGGCGAGTGTGGGCGCCATCCCGATTCCGGCGATCACGGCGCCGAGCACGCTGGCTCCGATTGCCGCGGTGGGTATTGCCTCGGCGATGGCGGCCGGTCTGGCGGCGTTGTCGCGGGCAGCACCCCAAGCACGTTGCTGGCGTTGTGATTCGGCGATGACGTCAGGCAGCACGCCCGCGACACGAAGTTCCGGCGCATGCTCGAGCGCGATCATCGCCGATGTGTCCCGGTAGGAATGATGTTGCCGGGCAATGGCTTCCTGCGACGCGGCCGCGCGGCCGGCCAGCCAGGGCGCAACAACGCCGGCGATGAGTAGGCAGATCAGCAGTACGGTGGCGGCCGGCAGCGAAATGGCCCCGACAACGGCGGTCGCCGCCAGCGCCAGCACCCCCGCGACGCCGATCGGTACCAAGGCGCGCACCAGCACGTCGGCCAATTCGTCGACGTCAGCACCGACGCGGGCCACCAGCTCACCGCTGTGCAGCCGGACGGCGGCCCCCGCCGATCCGTGCGCCAGCCGGTGATAGATCTGCGCGCGTGCGGTGCTGGCCGCACGCAAGGCGGTGTCGTGGGTGGCCAGCCGCTCGCAATAGTGCAGCACGCCACGCGAAATCGCGAACGTCCGCACCGCTACCACCGCCACGGACAGGTCCAGCACGGGCGGCATCTGCCACGCGCGTGTGATGAGCCACGCCGAGACCCCGGCCAGTGCCAGCGCGCTGCCCAGCGACAGCACTCCTAACGTGATGGCGGCGAGGATGCGGGGGACCCGCGGGCGCAGCAGGCCCGCCGCGACCAGTAGTGCCCTCTGGCGGCGACCCGCTGCACCCGGCTTCGCCGCGCTTGCGATCGCCGCGAGATCAGGCCGGCGCATAACGCACCTCAATGTCCGAAACATCCGCATTGACCTCGACGACACGGTCGCCGATCGCGACGACTGGCTCGCGATGGCCGACGACCACCACGGTCGCCCCGGCCCGTGCACGCGCGACGATGGCCCGCAGCGCCCGGTCCTCGGCACGGGCGTCCAGGTGCGCGGTGGGTTCGTCGAGCAGCAACACCGGGCTGGTTGACCCGAGCGCCCGGGCCAGACCCAGTCGTTGCCGCTGTCCCAACGACAACCCGACGCCTCCGCGCCCGAGCACGGTATCCAGCCCGTCCGGAAGGTCGGCCAATACGGCATCGAATCCGGCTGCCGCACAAGCCTCGTCGAGGTCTTCCAAATCGCCGAGCAGCAGCAGGTTCTCCCGAACGGTTCCGGGGATCAGCACCGGGCGTTGCGGCAGCCAGGACAGCTGGCGCCACCAGGCGCCGGGGTCCAGGTCGGCGACGTCGACCCCGGCCACGGTGACTCGGCCTGATGACGGCACGGTGAGCCCGGCGATCACCTGCAACGTAGTGCTCTTGCCGGCGCCGTTGCGTCCGGTCAGCACGGTCACCTGGCCGGGCTCGATCAACGCGGTGAGATCGGACGGCGAGCGGCCGTCTCGGCTTGCGACACTGAGCTTTTCCAGATGGATCGCCGCGCCGCGCGCCATGACGGTCTGCTGGCCGGGCGTCGATGCGACTGGTTCACCGATGAGCGCGAACGCCTTATCGGCCGCGGTCCTCCCGTCTTGGGCGGCATGGAATTCCACGCCGATGCGGCGCAGCGGCCAGTACACGTCGGGCGCCAACAGCAGAACGGTCAAACCGGTGGCCAGACTCATCTCGCCGAACACCAGGCGAAGGCCGATGCTCACCGCGACCAGCGCCACGCCCAGCGTGGCCAACAATTCCAGTACCAACGCCGACAGGAACGCGATCCGCAGGGTCGCCATCGTCGAGCGCCGGTGCGCGGCACCAAGTTCTGCGATGCGGTGTTCCGGACCGGAGGCACGGCCCAGCGCCCGCAGCGTCGGGATACCGGCGATCAGATCGAGTAATCGCGCCTGCAGCGTCGTCATGTCCGCCAGCGCGGCGGCTGACCGCTCGGCCGTTGCCAGCCCGATCAGCACCATGAACACCGGTATCAGCGGCAGCGTGATCACCACGATCAGCGTCGATTTCAGGTCGTAGACCGCGATCACCGCAACGGTGGCCGGGGTCAGGATCGCGGCAAGGAGCAGTGTGGGCAGGTAGCCGGCGAAATACGGACGCAAGCCGTCCAGCCCACGGGTGACCACCACCGCGGCGGCATCTCGCTCTGCTGCCAGTTGACTGGGCTGCCGGGCGGTCACCGCCGCCAGCACCTGACCACTGAGATCGGCGATCACCGCGCTGGCCCCGCGCTGTCCCAGACGTGCCTGAAGCCAGTTCACCGCCGTCCGTACTACCCACAGCGCCAAGAGGATTGACAACGGTCCCAACCACGCGTGCAGGTTATGCGCCGAGCGATCGCCGACGACGCGTGCGACGATGCTCGCGAGCACCATCGCCGAACCAATTGCGCACGCGGAGATCACCATTCCGCAGGCCACTGTGGCGGCCAGGTAGCGGCGCAGCGCGGTCGAAGCACGCCACAGTCGGGGGTCCACCGGGCCCCGGGATTTCGACGTGGACGGCGAGTCCTTCGCGCTCAGGACGTACGCCTTGCCAGCCCGATCGACGCCGGTATCCGCTCAGCCGAGATCCGTTGCCGGAAAACCCAATACGTCCACCCCTGGTAGACCACCGTCAGTGGCGCCATGATCGCCGTCACCCAGGTCATGATCTTGAGGGTGTAGGGGGTCGACGAGGCGTTGTAGATGGTCAGGCTCCATTGCTTGTTCAGCGTTGACGGCACCAAGTCGGGGTACAACGCGCCGAACAGCAGCACCACGACGGCTGCCACCACCAGCAGGGTGCACACGAACGCCCAGCCGTCGGATGCGCGCCGCCACACCAACACCACGGCGCCCAATTGCGCCAGCACCGCAATTCCCAGGACCAGCCAGGTCCAGCCCTTGCCGTGCGCCAGCTGCGTCCAAAGCCCAAATGCCGCAACCAGTCCCGTCACCGGAAGCGACAGCCATACGGCGACTCGGTGGGCGTCATCGCGGAACGACCCGGAGGTCTTCAACGTCAGGAACACCGTGCCATAGAACAAAAACAGCCCAGCCGTGGCCAGCCCGCCGAGCAGGGTATAGACGTTGAGCACGTCGCCGATCGACAAGTTGACGCGGCCGGCGGCGTCGACGGGCAGTCCCCGTACCAGGATGGCGAACGCCACCCCCCACAGCACCGCGGGCAGCCAGGAGCCGGCCGCGATACCGAAGTCGGCCCAGCCCCGCCACTTCGTGTCGTCGATCTTGCCGCGCCATTCGATAGAGACCACCCGCAGGATCATGCCGAACAGGATCGCCAGCAACGGTAGGTACAGCGTGGAGAAGACGGTGGCATACCAGCCGGGAAAGGCGGCGAACATCGCCGCGCCGCCGGTGATCAGCCAGACCTCGTTGCCGTCCCAGACTGGGCCGATGGTGTTCAGCGCCACGCGTCGGTGGGTTTCCGGATCGCCCGGGCCGACGTGCGCCAACGGCGCCATCAACATGCCGACGCCGAAGTCGAAGCCTTCCAGGATGAAGAAGCCGACGAACAGCACCCCGATGATGCCGAACCACAACTCTTGCAGTCCCACCGGTCAGTTCCTTTCTCAATACGCGAACGAGAGCGGCGCCGTCTCGTCGTCGCCGGGTGTGCGGGGCGCGGCCGGTTCGGCGTCGTGTTCCAGCGGCCCTTCGGCGATATAACGCTTGAGCAGCCAGAACCAGATGACCGCGAGCACCGCGTAGAGCAGGGTGAATGTCACCAGGGAGGCGACGACGACGCCGGACGCGTTGTGCGAGACGGCGGCTCCGACGGTGAGCCGAACCTGCTGATCACCGGTGGGGTTCGGGACGACGATCCATGGCTGCCGACCCATCTCGGTGAACACCCAGCCGGCGCTGTTGGCCAGGAACGGGGTCGGAATGGTCAGCAGCGCGAACCAGGAGAACCACCGCTGATTCGGGATTCGTTTGCGGCGGGTAAGCCACAGCGCGGTCAACGCGAAGAGCACCGGAATGGCCAGCAACCCGATCATCATGCGAAACGACCAGTAGGTGACGAACAGGTTGGGCCGGTAGTCGTTTGGCCCGAATCGCTGTTGGTACTCCTGCTGGAGGTTGCGCACGCCTTGCAGCGTCACGTCGCTGGCTCGGCCCTTGGCCAGTATCGGCAGCACGTAGGGCACTTGGATGACGCGGGTGAGATGGTCGCAGTTGTTCTGCCTGCCGACCGTCAGAACGGAGAAGTCCGGATCGGTTTCGGTGTCGCACAACGATTCCGCCGACGCCATTTTCATCGGTTGCTGCTGGAACATCAGCTTGCCCTGGTGGTCGCCGGTGAAGAAAAGGCCGGCCGTTGCGGCCAGGGCAACCCAGCAGCCCAGGATGGTCGCCGGGCGGTACATGCTGCGCGCCTCGGCGCCGGCTGCCTCGTCGCGGTGCGAACGGACCAGCCACCAAGCGCTCACGGCGGCGACGAACGTCGAGGCGGTCAGCAGCGCACCGCCGACTGTGTGGGTAAACGCCGCTTGCGCAGTGTTATTCGTGAGCAACGCCATGATGCTGTCTAATTCGGCGCGCCGGGTTGCGGGGTTGTAGTGGGCGCCGACGGGGTGCTGCATGAAGGAGTTCGCCGCAATGATGAAAAACGCGGAAGCGTTAACGCCGACGGCGACGATCCAGATGCAGGCCAGGTGTACCAGCCGGGGTAGCCGGCTCCAGCCGAAGATCCACAAACCGATGAAGGTGGATTCGAAGAAGAAGGCGGCCAGGCCTTCCATCGCCAGCGGTGCGCCGAACACGTCGCCGACGAACTTGGAGTACTCGCTCCAGTTCATGCCGAACTGAAATTCCTGCACGATCCCGGTCGCCACGCCGATAGCGAAGTTGATCAGAAACAACTTGCCGAAGAACTTGGTGAGGCGATACCAGGCGGCGTTGTTGGTGACCACCCACACCGTCTGCATGACGGCGATCAGCGGGGCCAGGCCGATGGTGAGCGGCACGAAGACGAAGTGGTACACGGTGGTGATACCGAACTGCCACCGCGAAATGTCGACGACATTCATCTGTCATCTCCAGAGGCTGGAATCTGCTACGACAAAGTGTAGTAGGGACAATGCGCCCGCGCTACGGGCAATTTCACGGGGTAGTGGCCCGTGAAATCGCCTCGTCGACCTTCTTGGACGCCTTGCGAATACCGAACGACGAAACGATCTCGAACGTGCCGATGACCACCAGCCAGATGCCAACCACCCACGCCAGAATCACAATGGTGTGGAAGGGCGATCCGAGCATGATCATGCCGGCCAGCAGGCTCATCAGACCGACGAAAATCGACCAGCCTCGACCCGGCAGGGCGGGGTCGCTGATGGCCGAAACCGTCGTGGCCACCCCACGGAAGATGAAGCCGATGCCAATCCAGATCGCCAGCAGATAGACGGCCGTCGCCTCGTCTCCCTTGCCGAAGTGACGAAACGCCAGCATCGCCAGAACCAGTGCCGCCGCCCCGCTGATGAACAACAGCACTCGCCCGCCGGCCGAGACGTGCAGGCTGAACGCGAAGGCGACCTGTGCGATACCGACGATCAGCAGATAGATACCGAAGGCGACGGCGGCAACCAGGATCGATTTGCCCGGCCACGCCAGCACCACGACGCCCACGGATCAGCGTAAAAATTCCCGACAACAGAGTGTGTTTCCACAGGTGCGGCAACAACCGGGGAACAGCGGTGGGGGCAGGGGTTGGTTCCATGGCCGCAGTGTGACAGATGCGCCGGTTGCGGGATAGGGCCTAACGGCAGTGCCGGCTCGACGGTTATCGGCTCTAGGCCAGATGGTGGCGACCCGCTGCGCCCGGCTGCGCCGCGCTTGCGATCGCCACTAGACGTGGGCGGTGTCGGATTCGTCCACGAGCAGGTCGGGGGTGTCTTCGATCGGCTTGCGGCCGATCAGATACCAGGTGCGCATGATGCCCTTGCCTTTGACGTCGATGCGGCCGCGCTCCTGCAGTACGAAGTCGTCCTTGAGGCGGTCGTAGATCGTCTCGGGCACTTGAATCCGCCCCACCGAGTCAGTGGATTCCATCCGCGACGCGACGTTGACCGCGTCGCCCCACACGTCATAGAAGAACCGGCGGGAGCCCACCACGCCGGCGACCACGGGACCGTTGGCCATTCCGATCCGAATCGGTACCGCCTGGCCATACGGATCCTTGAGTGTGGCCGCGGCATCGGCCATGTCGAGCGCAAAGTCTGCCAACGCCTGCACGTGGTCGGGCCGCGGTCGCGGAACCCCGCTTACCACCATGTAGGAGTCGCCGCTGACCTTGATCTTCTCCAGCCCGTGCTTGTCCACCAGCGCGTCGAAGGCGGTGTACAGGCGATCCAGGAACCGCAACAGGTCGGCCGGAGCGGTGCTGCTCGCACGCTCGGTGAAGCCGGCAATGTCGGCGAACAGAACCGAGGCGTCGTCGTACTTGTCGGCGATGACGTCCCGGTCCGGATCCTTGAGGCGGTCGGCGATGCTGGTCGGCAACATGTTGGCCAGCAGTGTCTCCGAGCGGTCGTACTCGGCTTCCATGGCCTCCTCGGCGCGCGCGGTGTCCCGAAGCGCGAACCACACCGTCACGACGATGACTACGCAGGCGGACACGGTGGTGATGACAAAGCCCAGCGCCTGGGCCCAGGGCGGTTGCAGCCCGGTGTTGCGCGGTATCAAGAACTCGGTTGCGATCACCAGGCCGGCTGCGACCGCCGCCAGGAAGCTGGCCAACACAATGTGTTCAATTCCCAGCAGCAGCACCACCAGACAGGCGCCCACAATGAAGAAGAGCTGCGCGCCGGACCCGGTCCCCACGTCCCAGGCGCTGGCGAAGACAGTGACGAAGGCTGCGCCGATGAACGTCAGCGGTGGCACCAATTCCCCGAAGCGGTGCAGCATCGGGACGATCGCGAAGGTCATCGCTGCCACGCAGTTGATGGAGACGACCTGCCAGAGCCATTGACCGATCAGCAGTTGCATGGCAACGAAACTCACGCTGACCATCACGGCCAGCCAGGCGGCGATGCTGAGCACGCGTTGCCGTCGCGCGACGCTTTGGGCGTAGTGCTGGCTGCGGGCGCGGGTTTGAGCCCGCACCGCCGCGACACAGTCCGCACGTCGCGCGGCGCCGTCCGCTCGTGCCGGTGGGGCACCGCATTTTTTGGCCACCACGATCAAAGCCTAACCGTTTACCTCGATGTTTACCCAGTATGACGGTCATGTTGTGGCCCGTTCAGCAACGGGTTTGGAGTCCGTCCCGCTCGGCATTTGGGTGCGTCAGCTTGCGACGAGGTGCGCAAATTGCAGATCGCAGCTAAAGCCATACACTCTGACGCGTGGCTTCCGAGATCAGTTTTGACCGTTCGTACCTACCCTTGGCGCGACTGGTCGCCCTCGGCCCCAAGCAAGCCGAACTTCGAACCGACGGCGACAGGCTGCACGTCAAGATGGGCTGGGCTTTCAGCGCCGAAATTCCGCTGAGTTCGATCACGAATGCGACCCGTACCGCCGACAGGCTGATGACCAAGGGCGTACACGGCTGGCGGGGACGATGGCTTGTCAACGGGTCATCGAAAGACCTTGTGGAGCTTAAGCTCAGTCCTCCGGTGCCCGCCAGAATATCTGGGGTCAATAGAAAAGTGCACACGCTGCAGATCAGCGTCACCGACCCCGACGGGTTCATCCGCGACGTCACCGGAGCTGTTGGCTGACATCGCTACTCGCTTGACGAACGCGTTCGCCGCTGCGGACCAGCGAGCTGCGGCTTCTTGGTGCCCTCGGTGGGATTCGAACCCACACTGGACGGGTTTTGAGTCCGTTTCCTCTGCCAGTTGGGATACGAGGGCGTTTGCGGTCCGGTTGTTCCGGCCTCCTACCTTAAAGGAGCGCCCCGACCAGAGACGATCGGCATGTCACGGCCCCCCGCGGTCGCTGGTCGAAGGCACTAACGCACAATGTCCGTCATGACGCGCCCCACGACCGACGCCGACGCCGCCGTCAAGCCGCGCCGGGTCCTGATCGCTGAAGACGAAGCGCTCATCCGACTGGACCTGGCGGAGATGCTGCGAGAGGAGGGTTACGACATCGTCGGCGAGGCCGGCGACGGCCAGGAAGCCGTCGAGCTTGCTGAGCTGCATAAACCCGACCTGGTGATCATGGACGTGAAGATGCCGCGTCGTGATGGGATCGACGCCGCGGCCGAGATCGCGAGTAAACGCATCGCGCCGATCGTGGTGCTGACCGCCTTCAGCCAGCGCGACCTGGTCGAACGTGCTCGCGATGCCGGGGCGATGGCCTACCTGGTGAAGCCCTTCACCATCAGCGACCTGATTCCCGCCATCGAATTGGCCCTCAGCCGGTTCAGCGAGATGAGCGCGCTGGAACGCGAGGTGGCGACGTTGTCTGACCGGCTCGAGACCCGCAAGCTGGTCGAACGAGCCAAAGGCCTGTTGCAGACCAAGCACGCCATGACCGAGCCCGAGGCGTTCAAGTGGATTCAACGCGCCGCGATGGACCGGCGGACCACGATGAAGCGGGTCGCCGAGATCGTCCTGGAAACCCTCGACGGCGATGAATAACTAGCGACCTCTGGCGAGCGCCCCCGTTTGTACGCGACAGCCGTGTCGGGTACACGCGCGCTCGTGCCGGGGCTTGGCCTGCGCGCCCTATCTGGAGGCGCCCGTGTACAGCGACACGCCGTGTCGGGAATGCGCCGCTGCGCCGTAGCGCTGCAGCCGCAGCGGATGGGGCCTAGCGCCCTAGGCCGTTACCGGGCCACGATCACCGACGAGCCATGCCCGAACAGGCCCTGGTTCGCGGTGACGCCCACCGTCGCGTTCTCCACCTGACGGCCGGTGGCCTGTCCGCGCAGCTGCCAGGTCAACTCGCAGACCTGGGAGATCGCCTGCGCGGGGATGGCCTCGCCGAAGCACGCCAGTCCGCCGGACGGGTTGACGGGCACCTTGCCCCCGATGGTGGTCGCACCGCTGCGCAACAGCGCTTCGGCCTCGCCCTTGGCGCACAATCCCAGGTGTTCGTACCAGTCCAGTTCCAGTGCGGTGGACAGGTCGTACACCTCGGCCAGCTTGACGTCTTCCGGCCCGATACCTGCCTCCGCGTAGGCCGCGTCCAAGATCTGGTCCTTGAACACCCGATCCGGAGCGGGCACCACCGCAGTGGAATCCGTTGCGATATCCGGCAATTCGGGCAGATGCTGCGGGTAGCGCGGGGTGACCGTGCTGACCGCGCGCACCGAAGGCACCCCGTTCAGCGAGCCGAGGTGCTTGCGGGCGAATTCCGCGCTGGCGACGATCAGCGCCGCCGCGCCGTCGGAAGTGGCGCAGATGTCGAGCTGGTGCAGCGGGTCGGCCACCACCGGGCTGGCCAGGACGTCCTCGACCGAGGATTCCTTGCGGTAGCGGGCATTCGGGTTCTGCAGGCCATGACGGGAGTTCTTGACCTTCACCTGCGCGAAATCCTCGGGTGTCGCGCCGTAGAGGTCCATCCGGCGCCGCGCGAGCAGCGCGAAGTACACCGGGTTCATCGCACCGATCAGGTGGAACCGCTGCCAGTCGGGGTCGTTCTTGCGTTCCCCGCCCACCGGGGCGAACGCGCCCTTGGGGGTGGTGTCGGCGCCGATCACCAGCGCGACGTCGCAGAAGCCGGCCAGGATCTGGGCGCGGGCGCTCTGCAGTGCCTGCGAACCGCTGGCGCACGCGGCGTAGCTGGAGCTGACCGGCACGCCGTTCCAGCCGAGTTTCTGCGCGAAGGTCGACCCGGCAATAAAACCCGGGTAGCCGTTGCGAATCGTGTCGGCCCCGGCGACCAGCTGGATCTGTCGCCAGTCGAGCCCAGCCTCCGCCAGTGCGGAGCGTGCGGCGACCACGCCGTACTCGGTGAAGTCGCGGCCCCATTTGCCCCAGGGGTGCATTCCGGCGCCCAGGATGTAGAGCGGCTCTGGGGTGCTCATCGTCATGATGCGATCCTCCACGCGTGCACGATGCGCTCCACACCGTCGTCGTCGGTGAACAGCGGCATGGTCGTCAGTTCCATTTCCATGCCGACCTTCAGGTCGGCCGCCAGCGTGCCCTCGACCACCTTGCCCAGCACGATGAGCCCCTCCGCGGCCAACTCCACCGCGGCAATCGCGAATGGCTCAAACGGATCGGGTGCGGGATAGGGCGCCGGTGGCGGGTAACGGTTTTCGGTGTAGCTCCACAGCGTTCCGCGCCTCGACAATGCGACGGACTCGAGTGTGTCGTTGGCGCAGGCGGGGTTGGGGCAGTTGTTCTCCCGGGGCGGGAAGACGTAGGTGCCGCATTCGGGGCACTTGCTGCCGATCAGGTGGGGGGAGCCGGCTCCGTCAATGGTGGTGTCGGTGGCAAACCATCCATCGATCGCGGGCCGGGCCCTGTCAAGAGCTTCTGTCACCTCGCCAGATTACTCACGATGGCGAAAAAACTGAAACGTGTTCTAGTTCTCTTCCGACCGGCACGGGCATCGCCGATGAGTTCGGCGAGCATGGCGGTCATAGTTTCGGCAGTGTTGTCCGTCGAGCCGGTGCGGCGGGAGGACTATGTGCGGAGTGCAAGCCGGTCGTGCAACAGGCCCGGCGGCTCCGGGCTGCCTCGATTTCGCGATAACTGCCGACCTGCTCGATCCGAGTCGGGTTGACATCTTCGAACGGTGGGAGTCTCAGGCGGCGCTCGACGCATTTCGCGGCAGTGGACCGAGCGAAGAGCAACAAGGCTCGATCGTGTCCGCTTCGGTTTCCGAATACGACGTCAGCGATGAGCGGCGGCTGACTTGATGTCATGACCGGTGCCTAGAGTAGGGCCGTGAGCCCAGCAAGGACCGCCGCCGGCAGGGCGGGCCCCGCAGATCCCACAGCACCCGACGCCAAGCCGACGCTGATGTTGCTGGATGGCAATTCGCTGGCCTTCCGCGCGTTCTACGCCCTGCCCGCGGAGAACTTCAAGACCCGCGGCGGGCTGACCACCAACGCGGTGTACGGCTTCACCGCCATGCTGATCAACCTGCTGCGCGACGAGGCGCCGACGCACATCGCCGCGGCATTCGACGTGTCACGCCAGACCTTCCGCTCCGAGCGCTACCCGGAATACAAGGCCAACCGGTCATCGACCCCCGATGAGTTCCACGGCCAGATCGACATCACCAAGGAAGTTCTCAACGCGCTGGGCATCACCGTGCTCTCCGAGCCGGGCTTCGAGGCCGACGACCTGATCGCGACGCTGGCCACCCAGGCCGAGAACGAGGGCTATCGCGTGCTGGTGGTGACCGGCGACCGAGACGCACTGCAGCTGGTCAGCGACGACGTCACCGTGCTGTACCCCATCAAGGGCGTCAGCGAACTCACCCGCTTCACCCCCGAGGCCGTCGTCGAAAAATACGGGCTGACCCCCAAGCAGTACCCGGACTTCGCTGCGCTGCGCGGCGACCCCAGCGACAACTTGCCCGGCATTCCCGGCGTGGGGGAGAAGACCGCTTCCAAATGGATCGTCGAGTACGGCTCGCTGCAAGGGCTGGTCGACAACGTCGACTCGGTGCGCGGCAAGGTGGGCGACGCGCTGCGGGCGCACGTGGCCGGCGTGATCCTCAACCGGGACCTCACCGAGCTGGTCAAGGATGTGCCGCTGGCGCAGACCCCGGACACGCTGCGGCTGCAGCCCTGGGATCGCGACCAGATCCACCGGCTCTTCGACGACCTGGAATTCCGGGTTTTGCGCGACCGGTTGTTCGACACCCTGGCCGCCGTCGAGCCCGAGGTCGACGAGGGTTTTGACGTGCGCGGTGGGGCGCTGGAGCCCGGCACGGTCACGCAGTGGCTGGCCGAGCACGCCGCCGATGGGCGCCGCTCGGGCCTGGCCGTGGTGGGCACGCATGTGCCGCACGACGGGGACGCCACCGCGCTGGCCATCGCCGCCGCCGACGGGGACGGTGCCTACGTCGATACCGCGACGTTGACTGCCGACGACGATGCCGCGCTGGCCGCCTGGCTCGCCGATCCGGCGAAACCCAAAGCCCTGCACGAGGCAAAGCTGGCCATCCATGACCTTGCGGGCCGTGGCTGGACGCTGAACGGCGTCACCTCCGACACCGCTCTGGCTGCTTACCTGGTGCGGCCCGGACAGCGCAGCTTCACCCTGGACGACCTGTCGTTGCGCTACCTGCGCCGTGAGCTGCGCGCGGAAACAGCTGAGCAACAACAGCTTTCGCTCCTCGATGACATCGAGGGGACCGATGAACAAGCCGTCCAGACGCTGATCCTGCGGGCCCGGGCCGTCGTGGATCTGGCCGATGCGCTGGACGTCGAGTTGGATCGCATCGACTCCACCGCATTGCTGGCCGAGATGGAGCTGCCGGTTCAGCAGGTGCTCGCCGACATGGAGCACGCCGGGATCGCCGTCGATTTGCGGCTGCTTACGGAGCTGCAAAGCCAATTCGGCGACCAGATCCGCGACGCTGCCGAGGCGGCCTATGCCGTGATCGGCAAGCAGATCAACCTGGGCTCACCCAAGCAGCTGCAGGTTGTGTTGTTCGACGAACTGGGCATGCCGAAGACCAAGCGGACCAAAACCGGCTATACCACCGACGCCGATGCCCTGCAGTCGCTTTTCGACAAGACCGGGCACCCGTTCCTGCAGCATCTGCTTGCCCACCGCGATGTCACCCGGCTCAAGGTCACCGTCGACGGGCTGCTCAACTCGGTGGCCTCCGACGCCCGGATCCACACCACGTTCAACCAGACGATCGCCGCGACCGGCCGACTCTCGTCGACCGAGCCGAACCTGCAGAACATCCCTATCCGCACCGATGCGGGGCGGCAGATCCGGGATGGGTTCGTGGTCGGCTCGGGCAGCTCCGGCGCCTACGCCGAGCTGATGACTGCCGACTACAGCCAGATCGAAATGCGGATCATGGCGCACCTGTCCCGGGACGAAGGGCTCATCGAAGCCTTCAAAACGGGGGAGGACCTGCACTCGTTCGTCGCGTCGCGCGCGTTCGGGGTGCCGATCGAGGAGGTCACCGCCGAGCTGCGGCGCCGGGTCAAGGCGATGTCGTATGGGCTCGCCTACGGGCTGAGCGCCTACGGGTTGGCGGCCCAGCTGAAGATCTCCACCGAAGAGGCCAAGGTCCAGATGGACCAGTACTTCGCCCGCTTCGGCGGGGTGCGCGACTACCTGATGGACGTCGTCGAGCAGGCCCGAAAAGACGGCTACACCTCGACTGTGCTCGGTCGCCGGCGCTACCTTCCCGAGCTGGACAGCAGCAACCGACAGGTGCGTGAGGCCGCCGAGCGGGCGGCGCTCAACGCGCCGATTCAGGGCAGCGCAGCCGACATCATCAAGGTGGCCATGATCGAGGTCGACAAGGCGATCAAGGAGGGCGGACTGGCCTCGCGGATGTTGCTCCAGGTACACGACGAGCTGCTGTTCGAGATCGCGCCCGGTGAGCGGGAGCAGGTCGAGGCGCTGGCGCGCGACGAGATGGGCGGTGCCTACCCGCTGGACGTTCCGTTGGAGGTGTCCGTGGGCTATGGGCGCAGCTGGGACGCGGCGGCGCACTAGGTCAGATGGTGATGACCCGCGCCGTCGCGACCCTAGGATGTTGAGATGCCGGATCCCGCTCAGCGTCAGCAGGTCTCGCCGCTCCTGCGTTACCCGTTGATGCTCTTGTCGACGTTGTTTGGCCTGTTGCCGGCCTGGCTCGCCGACGCGCTCTCCGCGGTGGTGGCACGGCTCGTGTATTGGAAGGGCCACGCGCAGCATTCGCGGGTGCTGCAGGACTTTCGTGACAACGTGGACCCGACGGCGCAGTTGTCCACACGCAAGTGGCGGCCCGTCCGGGCGATGTACCGCGCGCTGGTCCGCAACGCCAACGACGCCGTCTGGTTCCTCGCCGCGCCGCGTTCCGCCGCGCGGCGGCGCTTCCGGATCGCGGACCCGTCACCCCTCCATGCCGCCCTCGAGGCCGGACGTCCAGCCGGCGTGGGCGCCGTCGTCGTATTCCCGCACCTCGGCTCCTACGCGGCGCTGCCGGTCATGCTCGCGATCAACGGCCTGCCGACGACCGTGGTCGCCAACCGGCAACGCGCCCTGATGCAGTGGGTGATGACCCACGGGGCGCGCAAGGCCGGACTGGAACTCATCGCCGTCGACCGCACCGGCGGCGTGAGCATCACCGCCGCGATGGAGGACGCCATCCGGCGTGGCCGGATCGTCGCCGTCGCCGGCGATTTCTTCCGCGCCCGGGAAGGTGGTGGCACGGGCATCGAGGTCGACCTTGCGGGTATCCGGCGCAGTGTCGGCCCGGGACCAGCACTGCTGGCCCTGCGCACCGGCGCGCTGATCGTCCCCGGCGCGGTGTTCCAGCACAAACATCAGCGCGAACCCGTCTTCGGCCAACCGATCTCCGCCGGCGGCCCGTTGGACCCCGACGACCCGAACCTGAGAAACGCGGTGCAGGGGACCGCGCAGCGCGCCGCCGACGAGATCGCGAAATTCATCGAGCGCGAGCCGGACCAATGGCTCATGCCAGGCGGGCTGGTCTCGAATTCCCTGGGGCGCCGCAGGCAAACCGCCGGCGTGTAGGTACTCGTTGGGACCGCCCCGAGTTTGGCCAGCGTGTGACCTGTCGAGTAGCCTTGACAGGTAAATCCCAGTTTGTCCCTTCGACCCCAACCTGTCCGGAGCAACCCAACAATATGCCGAGTCCCGCCGTCACCTCGCCGCAAGTAGCCGTCAACGACATAGGCTCGAGCGAGGACTTTCTCGCCGCAATAGACAAAACGATCAAGTACTTCAACGATGGCGACATCGTCGAAGGCACCATCGTCAAAGTGGACCGGGACGAGGTGCTCCTCGACATCGGCTACAAGACCGAAGGGGTCATCCCCGCCCGCGAGCTCTCGATCAAGCACGACGTCGACCCCAGTGAGGTCGTTTCCGTCGGTGACGAGGTCGAAGCCCTGGTCCTCACCAAGGAGGACAAAGAGGGCCGCCTCATCCTCTCCAAGAAGCGCGCGCAGTACGAGCGCGCCTGGGGCACCATCGAGGCGCTCAAAGCCAAGGACGAGGCCGTCAAAGGCACCGTCATCGAGGTGGTCAAGGGTGGCTTGATCCTCGACATCGGGTTGCGCGGCTTCCTGCCCGCCTCGCTGGTCGAGATGCGCCGCGTCCGCGATCTGCAGCCGTACATCGGCAAGGAGATCGAGGCCAAGATCATCGAGCTGGACAAAAACCGCAACAACGTGGTGCTGTCGCGTCGGGCCTGGTTGGAGCAGACGCAGTCCGAGGTGCGCAGCGAGTTCCTCAATCAGCTGCAGAAGGGCACCATCCGCAAGGGTGTGGTCTCGTCGATCGTCAACTTCGGCGCGTTCGTCGATCTTGGCGGGGTGGACGGTCTGGTGCACGTCTCCGAGCTGTCCTGGAAGCACATCGACCACCCCTCCGAGGTGGTTCAGGTCGGCGACGAGGTCACCGTCGAGGTGCTCGACGTCGATATGGACCGCGAGCGGGTTTCGTTGTCGCTCAAAGCGACTCAGGAAGACCCGTGGCGGCACTTCGCCCGCACCCACGCCATCGGCCAGATCGTGCCGGGCAAGGTCACCAAGCTCGTTCCGTTCGGCGCGTTCGTCCGCGTCGAGGAGGGCATCGAAGGCCTGGTGCACATCTCCGAGCTGGCCGAGCGTCACGTCGAGGTACCCGACCAGGTGGTCGCGGTCGGCGACGATGCGATGGTCAAGGTCATCGACATCGACCTGGAACGCCGCCGGATTTCGTTGTCGCTCAAGCAGGCCAACGAGGACTACACCGAGGAGTTCGACCCGGCCAAGTACGGCATGTCCGACAGCTACGACGAGCAGGGCAACTACATCTTCCCCGAGGGCTTCGACGCCGAAACCAACGAGTGGCTGGAAGGATTCGACACCCAGCGCACCGAGTGGGAAGCCCGCTACGCCGAGGCCGAGCGCCGGCACAAGATGCACACCGCGCAGATGGAGAAGTTCGCCGCTGCCGAGGCCGCCGGGCACGGTGGTGGCGAGCAGACGCAGTCCGCGGGTTCGCCGCCGGAGAAGGCCGGCGGCTCGCTGGCCAGCGACGCTCAGCTGGCCGCCCTGCGGGAAAAGCTTGCCGGCAGCGCCTAATTGCTGCGCATCGGGTTGACCGGTGGCATCGGCGCCGGGAAATCGGCGCTGTCCGCCACCTTCGCGCAATGCGGCGGCATCATCGTCGACGGCGATGTCATAGCCCGCGAGGTCGTTGAGCCCGGCACGGAAGGGCTGGCGTCGTTGGTCGACGCGTTCGGTGACGACATCCTGCGTCCGGACGGGGCGCTGGATCGGCCGGCGTTGGCTGCCAAGGCGTTTGCCGACGACGAGGAACGCAAGAAGCTCAACGGGATCGTGCACCCGCTGGTCGCGAAACGCCGCTCGGAAATCATCGCGGCGGTGGCTGGAGATGCTAGGGATGTGGTTGTCGTCGAAGACATCCCGTTGCTGGTCGAATCGGGGATGGCGCCGTTGTTTCCGTTGGTGGTCATCGTGCACGCCGACGTCGAACTGCGGGTGCGACGGTTGGTCGAGCAACGGGGCATGACCGAAGCCGACGCCCGCGCCCGGATCGCCGCACAAGCCAACGACGAGCAGCGCCGTGCCGTCGCCGATGTCTGGCTGGACAACTCAGGCACGCAAGAGGTTTTGATCGAGCGGGCCCGTGACGTGTGGAACAACCGGATACTGCCGTTCGCGCATAACCTGACCGAGCGGCAGATCGCCCGCGCGCCGGCCCGGCTGGTTCCCGCCGACCCGAGCTGGCCCGATCAGGCACTGCGCATCGTCAACCGCTTGAAAACCACCTGCGGTCACCGGGCGTTACGGGTCGACCACATCGGATCTACCGCAGTGCCGGACCTCGACTCCAAGGACGTCATCGACATCCAGGTCACCGTCGAATCGCTGGCGGTGGCAGACGAACTCGCCGAGGCCTTGCTGGCGGCGGGCTATCCGCGCCTTCAGCACATCACCGCGGATATTTCCAAAACCGATGCCCGCAGTACCGTGGGCCACTATGACCACAGTGGCGATCCCACGCTGTGGCACAAGCGGTTTCATGCCTCGGCGGATCCGGGACGGCTTACCAACGTGCACATCCGGGTGGATGGCTGGCCCAATCAGCAGTTCGCCCTGCTTTTCGTCGACTGGCTGAAAGCCAATCCCGTTGTGCGCACTGACTATTTGGAAGTCAAGCGCGCCGCCGAAAAGAGCGCGGCATTCGGGGACATCGGCCACTACGCCGACGCGAAGGAGCCCTGGTTTCTCGATGCCTACCGGCGGGCATGGGAGTGGGCCGACTCGATCAGCTGGCGACCCTAGGTCTGATGGCGACGACCCGCTGCGCCCGGCTTCGCCGCGCTTGCGATCGCCGCTAGGGCAGCGGCGCGCCGCACTGCAGCGCACCGTTCTGCGGATCACCGTTATCGGGCGCAGGCGTAACGCGCTGATCGACTTGAATGACAACGTGCTGGTCTACATCGATTTCGCAGTGGACGTTCGCCGAGTTGGGCCAGCGCAGCACGATCCGCAGGCCGGCTTTCTGCGGGTCCTCCAACACCGCGCTCGTCTCGAAAACCTGGTTGGGGCGCTCACTCAACGCAGCGTTGCTGATCTGGCTCGTTCCCGATGACAAAGGTGGCCTCACTTCCGGGCGCCACACCTTCGATACGGGCGATATAGGTGATGTTGTACTGTGCCGCACGCGCGGTCGCCGGAGCGAACTGAGCGCTGGCCGCGATCAGCGTCACGGCGACGATTTGCAACCATCGGCGCTGGTTCCCACCCATAACTTCTGAGATTACGCCCGTATGACCCGGGTTGACAGTGTGAATAACAACGGTGCTGGGTCCGAATCGTCGTGCCCGGCCGGCGACCTTAGGGGAGCGGCGCGCCGCACTGCAGTGCGCCGTTCATCGGGTCGCTGTTACCGGGCGTGGGTCTGACCATTTGATCGGTCTGGGCGAAAACGTCGTCGTCGACGTCGATCTCGCAGTGCACGTTCGCCGCATAGGGCCAATGCAGCACGATCCGCATGCCGGCCTGTTGTGGATCGGTCAGCACGGTGTTGGCTTCAAATACGTTGCCGGGCATCGACGGCAGGTTGGTACTGCTGGTCTGGCCGCCGTTGGTCACGAATATCGCCTGGCTGCCGGTGGTTAACGCGTCGACCCTGGCCCGGTAGGTGATGTTGTGCAGGTCCGCCCGCGCCCTGGCGGAAGTGGCCGGAATCAACTGCGAGCCAGCCGCGATCAGAGTCACGGCCACGATTGGCATCCATCTGCGCCCGATGCAGCTCATGGCAGCTGAGAGTACGCCCAGCGCGATCCGAGGACCAGGCTGTTAGCGCTGACAGTGCGGGCACCACCAGGATGTCCGCCCGGCCACCCGACGATGCGTCAAGGAGGTGCCGCAATGCGGGCAGTGCGGATCGGGGTCGTCGCGCGCTCCGGTGAGCCAACGTGACAGGCGGGGAACACAGCCATGTCCGACGGCGGTCCGCAGCACCCCGGTCATCGCGGTGTGTAAGCGTTTCTGATCGTCCTCGTCCAGTTCGGTGATCGGGCGCAGCGGCGCTATCCGTGCCCGCCAGCAGATTTCGTCGGTCAGCAGATTGCCGAGCCCGGCAATGACCGACTGGTCCATCAGGGTTGGCTTGAGCCGCCTGGACCGGCCACGCTTGACTTTCAGCGCATCGCGAAAAGCCCGTAGGTCGATGCCCAACGCATCGGGGCCCTGCGGACCCATCACGTCCGCGACGTCGTCCTCGTCGGCCGCCAGCCAAATACCCCGGAGCTTGCGCAGGTCGGCGTAGCGCAGTTCGCCGCGATCCAGCGACACCACTAGCCGCTCGTGGCCCACTGTCGCGGCGCCGTCGGCGGCGTAGTATGCATGGCCGGTCATGCCGCTGTGCACCAACAGCGTTGGGCCGTCGGTCCGCAGGATCAGCCACTTGCCGTGCCGGCGTGGGCTGCCGAACCGGTGAACGTCGAGGCGACGTCCCAGCGTTCGAGCGGTGGTGTTTCGCAGGATGCCGGGATCGCACACCCGCATCTGCCGAATCCGCCGACCGGGCAGCGCGCCGGACAGCTGGCGCCGAAACCCTTCCACATCAGGCAGTTCAGGCACGAAGCTTCGCCAGGCGCTGCAGCGGGCCGGTCAGTGAGCGCGCATGCCGCGCCATGTCGGCCCACGGATCACGTTGCCCGGCAAGTCGTTTAGGAAGGTCGGCGATGGTGAATCGGTCTGCCCGCAAACCCCGGATCTCCAGTTCATCCCACTCCAGCGGGGTGGCCACCGGGGCACCGGGACGGGCCCGGACCGAATATGGCGCAACCGCAGTCTGCGCGTAGGCGTTTCGCATGACGTCGAGATACACTCGGCCGCCTCGCTTGTCCTTGCGGGCTTCCACGGTGCGGTGCCGGGTGTCGTCGGCTACGACCACCTCGGCGACGTCGCGGGCGAACTGCCGAGCGGTGTCGAAGTCGGTGTCGCCGCGCAACGGTACTACCACATGCAGCCCACGCGACCCAGTGGTCTGCACGTAGCGATCCAGGCCGAGGTCATCCAGCACCCCGGCTGTGGCACGGGCCGTCGCGCGCACCACCGCAAAGTCACTGTCAGACGGATCGAAGTCGAAGACCAGCCGGTCAGGGCTGTGCAGCCGGCCCTGCCGCGACTGCCACACATGCAAGGTGATGCAGTTCTGGTTGGCCAGCCACCCCAACGCTTCTGGGCGTTCGGCAATCGGATGCACCAGGGTGCCGCCGGCTTTGTCCACTTCGACAGCGCTCATCCAATCCGGCATGGTGTCAGCGAAATCCTGCTGGATAAACCCTTTTTCGTTGATTCCGCGGGGGAATCGCTGGACATTGAGCGGTCGGCTTTTCAGGTGCGGCAGCATGGTGTCGGCGACCCCGCAGTAGTAGTCGACAAGGTCACGCTTGGTGATGCCGTCGGCCGGAAACATCACCCGGTCCGGGTGGGTGACCTCGACCGCGACGCGGGGCATCAGTGCGTCTCCCGCACGACGTCGTCGGGGTTCTTGTCGGTACGCAGTCCTTGGTAGCGCGGGTGGCGCAGCTTGCCGTCGCGCGTCCATTCGGTGAACCCGATTTGGGCCACCAGATCCGGACGCACCCAGCGGGCGCCGTTCTCGCGCACCAGACCGCGGGTGAATGGCGGCGCATCCTGCTCGATGCCCGACAGCTGTTCGTGCAGGCGACGTAGCGTGGCCTCATCGAACCCCGTACCCACCTTGCCGGCGTAGACGAAGTCTCGGCCGTCGTGGTAGCCGAGCAGCAGCGCGCCCAAGCCAACGCGGCTGCCCTTGGGCCAGGTATAGCCGCCGATTACAAACTCCTGGTCGCGAACGCACTTGAACTTCAGCCAATTCGGGGAGCGGCGGCCGTCATACTTCGAGTCGGCCAGTTTAGCGATCACTCCTTCGTCGCCGCGCCGGCATGCGGCCTGGTAAGCGGCGATTCCGTCCTCGACCCGGTGCGGCGTGCTACGCAGCGGGTCTTCGAACTCGATTGCGCCGCGCAGCAGTCGCTTACGCCAAATCAACGCAACGTCGGTGGTGGACTTGCCGTCGAGGTGCAGCATGTCGAAGAGGTAGTAGAAGACGCGAATCTTCGATGCCCGGGCCACTTTCGGATCGGTGATGCCCAGACGTCCCTGCAGCCGGGCAAAGCTGGTACGCCTACCCTCGAACGCCACCACCTCGCCGTCCACCACGAAGCGCGAAGTTTGCTGCGCGGCAAGCGCCTCAACCAGCTCCGGGTAGGTCCCATCCAGCGGCTGGCGATTCCGCGACAGCAACCGTACCCGGTCGTGGTCGCGAAACGCCAGGCAGCGCATTCCGTCGAATTTGCGCTCGAAGATCCACTGCGGATCGCCGAACCGTTTGTCGGTCAACGTGGCCAGCGTCGGTGGTCGCCAACCGGGCACCGCCTCGTCATGCAGCGCCTCGCGCGCCGAGCCGGGCAGACCGGCGAAATCGGTCATGGCAGGTCGTCCAATGTCCGGCCGGACAGCACCGATTCGGGTTGGCTTCGCACCGGCTTGCGCCGCGCGTCGGCGTCCGCGTCTTTGCGTTTGACTAGCAACCACGTCTCGTCCCTACCCTCCCGGATCCGGGTGAGTGCATAGCCACCGCGCAGCTTCTCGCCGTGCAACTGGAACGAAAGGTGGCCTCGCTGAAGGCCTTCAGTCATTCCACGCTCGGTGGCGTTGGTGTACGTGCCGTGGTCCCAGACGATGACGCCGCCGGCACCGTACTCGCCTTCAGGGATCACGCCCTCGAACCTCGCGTACTCGAGGGGGTGGTCCTCGGTGCGGCGCGCCATCCGCTTGTCCTTCGGGTTTGTGGACGGCCCTTTGGGTATCGCCCAGGACACCAGCACACCGTCGATCTCCAGGCGAAAGTCGTAGTGGTCGCTACGCGCGGCGTGGTGCTGTATGACGAAACGCGGCCCGTCGGCGTTTTCCTGGCGCTTTCGTCCCCGCCGTCCCCGTGGTTCGGGGCTCCTGCCGGACCGGCGCTTGCGCCGGTACTCGCTCAAGGGCATGCCGTTGAAGTACCCGTGCGCGGGCCTCGAAAACCGCCGGGGGGAGCCGGCGGCAACCTGGCAGGAACTGCTGATCAGAAGATGTCGTTTGCGGTAATGCGGCTTGGGTATTCGACATGAGTACGAGAGAGGAGCTCGAGATGCCCGTCTGGGAATGGATTTTGATCGCGGTCGCCGTCGGCATAGTGGTCGCCGTGGTGATTGTTGCGGCAAGCATGATCAGCAGTCGCAGAAAGTCGGGGCGACTCAAGGAGCACTACGGTGGCGAATACGAGCGCCTGGTGTCCGAGACAGGGAGCCAAAAGGCGGCCGAGAAGCAGCTCACCACCCGAGAACGCGAGCGGCACGAACTCGACATCGTTCCTTTGACGCCTTCGGCCCTCTCGGACTTCACTACCCGCTGGCACGAGGTGCAGACCAAGTTCGTGGATAGCCCGGCCACCGCCGTCGGGGTTGCCGATCGGTTGGTGACCGAGGTAATGCGCGAACGGGGTTACCCCGTGGACGATTTCGAACGGAGGGCGGCTGACATCTCGGTAGACCATCCGCAAATCGTCGAAGACTATCGCGCCGCACACGCAGTTCAGCTATCGCAACAGCAGGGTGATGTCAGCACCGAGGAGCAGCGGGAGGCGTTCGTGCACTATCGGGCGCTGTTCGAGACGTTGCTAGAGAAGGCAAGTTAGTGACGCGTCATAGGAGGCAAGCGCATGACAACGCATGAACATCAAACATTGAACGGTCCCACCGAGCAGACCCAGACGCAGGATTTGAGAACTGATCCATCGATCGCTTCGCCGGAGCCGTCAGTGCCGTCGAACGCGCCGAATGTGGGGCAGGAGCAGATCCAGAGCCAGCCGTCGGCTGAACAGGTGGATCCGGTGACCGCTTCGGACGGAGCGGCCCCCAGCGCTGAGGCTACGGAAGCTACCGAGGCCGCCGGGGCGCCCGCGGAGTCTGTGAGCGCGGAGCGTGAATCATCAACAGCGGAAATGCTGTTCGCCGACGACGAGCTCGCGGAGTTGCGCGCGCGATGGGCCGGCGTGCAGGCAGCCTTCGTCGATGATCCCCAGGATTGCGTCCAGAAGGCGGACGTGCTGGTCTCCGATCTCGTTGACCAGCTCACCACTGGTTTCGCTCAAGCGCGCTCGCATCTCGAAGAGCAGTGGTCCCGTGGCCAGGAAGTTTCCACCGAGGACCTCCGTTTGGCACTGATGCATTACCGTGAATTCTTCGAGCGGTTGCTCGCGGTATAACGCCGCGAACCAGCCAGTGCCGCAATAGGTTCAGCCGTCAGCGCCAGGTAAGCGTCATGCCGCTGGCGGCTAACCAACGGGAAAGGTCGTAGCCGTTGCGTGCCAGCCCGTCGACGGCGCCAACGGCGCGCTGCACGGCCCGCTCGGCGATTTCCGGGGTCAGCAGGCCGTGCCGCACGGCGTCCAGCAGCTCGTCGATATCGGCCAGGCGCGCCGATGCGCCGGTGCGAACCTCGATGTCGAGGTAGTGGTCTTCGGAACGCCAGACTGTTTCGCCGGGCGTGTAGTCGCCCACGTCGAGATAGAAGTCATGGTCGCGTTCATGGCCCGGGTTGAAGTGGAAGACCGTGGCGCGCAGGCCCAGTGCGGGAAGCAACCACGACTCGAGGTAGTGGAACTGGGCCCGGCCGGGAGTGGGCCGGGCAATGTAGAGCCCCCACGGGTGCACCGCGTATTCGTCGACGGCCCGCACGATGCCTTTGGGATCGGTGTTGGTGCGCGCGACCAAGTCGAACGTTTCGTGCTTCGGTGGATGGATGTTCTCACCCTACCGGCCGTCTAAGGGTGCCCTACCGTTTGAGCCGGATCTTCCACCGCACAAAGCAGGCATAGAACAGCGACAGCCCGGCCAGCATGCCCATGTCGATGAGCCAGATCTTCGTCGTGTGCTCCCAGAACCTGTCCTGCGGCAGCATCGAACCCGGCATCAGGGTCCGCAGGTCGACCGTCGACGCCGCCGCGGCGTAGCCCCAGCGGGCGGGCATGACGAAGGACAGCTGGTCGAGACCGATCCGGCCGGTGACCGGGACCATCCCGCCGCACAGCACCAGCTGGGCCATGATCGACACCACGAACAGCGGCATGATCTGCTCACTGGAGCGGACCAGCGACGAGATGACCAGGCCGAAGATCGCCGAGGCCACACAGGTTGCGGCGACCGCCAGGAAGAGCTCGGCGGTGGCCGCGACGTTGCCATGCCCGAAGAGCAGGCCGCCGCGGGTGGGCGCGCTCTTACCCAGCACCACGATCGCGGTGGTGATGGCCGACTGCAGGATCGCGAACCCGCAGTACACGCCCGTCTTGGCCAGTAGATACGCCGTGGTCGACAATCCCACGGCTTGTTCTCGCTGGAAGATGGCGCGTTCGCCAACCAGGTCCCGGATCGTCAACGCGGTTCCCATGAAGGCCGCGGCCGGCAGCAGCAGGTTCAGTATTTGAACGGATTCGTCGGGAGTGCCGGTGTGCGGGACGGGAATGCCGAAACCGCTGGTGCCGGGGACGGTCAGCGACAGCGCACCCATGACGAACGGCAACAACGCCAGGAACACGAAGTAGGCGCGGTCGGCGATCACCAGGCGGAACTGCCTCCGGGCAACCGTCGAAATCTGGCGCCGCAGGCTGGTATGCACCGGTTTGCCCAGTTCCGCCGGCTCATCGGTCTTGGCCGGGGGCTTCTGGGCCTGGTTCTGCTCCCGGAAGCGCCGGTTGGCTTCGTCGGGGTCGGCGCCCACCTGGGTGAAGATCTTGGCCCAGTTGGTGGTTCCCATCACGTCGCCGATTTGGTCGGGTGGGCCGTAGAACGCCGTCTTTCCGCCCGGTGCCACCAGCAGCAGCTGGTCGCAGATATCGAGGTAGGACAGCATGTGGGTGACGACGAGCACCACTCGGCCGGCGTCTGCCAACTGGCGCAGCATCGTCATGACCTGGTGGTCCAGCGCCGGGTCCAGACCCGAGGTCGGCTCGTCGAGGATCAGCAGCGAGGGACCGGTGAGCAGCTCCAGTGCGACTGAGGCGCGTTTGCGTTGACCGCCGGACAGCTTGTCCACCCGGGTGTCGGCGTGTTTGGTCAGATCGAGCTCGTCGAGTACCTGGGTGACCACCCTGGCGCGGTCGTGTTTGTTGGTGTCCGGCGGCAGCCGCAGCTCGGCGGCGTACCCCAGCGCCTGGTTCACCGTCAGCTGGCGGTGCACGACATCGTCTTGCGGGACCATGCCGATCCTGCTGCGCAGCGAGGCGTACTCGGCGTGGATGTCGTGCCCCTGGAAGGTGACCGAACCGGTGGTGGGACGGGCGTAACCGGCTATCAGTCGGGCAAGGGTCGACTTGCCCGCACCCGACCCGCCGATGATCGCGGTCAGCGTGCCCGGCCTGGCCACCAGCGAGATGTCGTCGAGCAGCTGTTTGCCGTTGTCGACGGCGAATCTGACGCTGCGCACCTCCAGGCCACCGGTGCGCGCGGTGGCCTCACTGCGCGGCACCAGGGTGCTGTTGCGGAATATCAGGTCGACGTTGCCGATGGTGACCACGTCGCCCTCGGCCAAGATCGCCGACCCGACCCGGGTGCCGTTGACGAACGTCCCGTTGACGCTGCGGTCCCTGATCTCGGTGCCGAGCGGCGTCAAGGCCAGCGTGGCGTGCTGGCGCGAGGCCAAGACGTCGGAGATGACGATGTCGTTGTCGTTGGCGCGACCGATCGTGACGGTGCCGGGTGTTTTTTCCGGTGACGGTGCGCGCTGCGACAGGAACTTGACCATTCTCGTCGCAAGGTTCGAAGCGTCCATCTTCGAAGAGTCCATTGACCTGGCGTCGACCACGGTGGACCCGGCGCGCGGCGTCGCCTTCGCTGCGGCGGCCGACTCGGCATTGACCACGGTGAGCTCTTCGGGCGGTGTTCGCGGTGGCATGGGGCGCGGCGGCGCTGGGCGCGGCCCAGGCGCTGGTGGCCGCGGCTGAGGTGGCTTCGGAGGTGTGCGCGGTCGCGGCGCGCGGGGCCCGGATCGGGGCCCCCCACGCGGCGGGGTCACGGTCGGGGCACGCGGAGGCGGTGGCGGCTCAGGTGTCACAGACCACGCCAGGGTGGGCGGCCCGGAGTTGGGCACTGACCTTGTCTGCGTTGGCCGGCTGGCCAGCGCCTGCCGCGGTCCGATCTCGAAGGTCAGCCGTGGCCCTTGCGGGTTGCCGACGTTGATGGTCTGGCCGTCGCGGATGTCGAATACCGGCATCCGGTAGCCGTTGACGTAGGTGCCGTTCAACGAGCCGTTGTCGATTGCCAGCCATCGGCCCTGGTCGAAGCGGAGAATCAGGTGCGCGCGGGATATCCGCGGATCCGCGATGCGCATGTCGGCGTGCTCGTCACGTCCGATTACCACCTCATGGCCTGCGGCAAAGGAACGTTGGGACCCGTTGTGCCGGACTGTCAGCACGGGCGGGGCGGGTCGAGTCACTACTTCAGTATCGATGCGATGTCTGAGAGGGCTGCATTGGACTCGCCTGTGAAAAAGCTTTGTTTCGATTTGGCCACTTCATAGCGGTTTCATAGCGGGGATCGGCCCAATGCCTACTCCCGTCCGGCATATTCGAGGGTGGCGGGAAGCTCCGGAGCGGTAATCCGGAAGGTTTCGCGTGCCGAAGATGTCTGCCGAAGACACCAAAGTACAACGCCAAGGGAGCCAAGGGGGTGACGACAGATGAACGAGCCGACGAGCGGACCAGGGCGCCCCAGCGCCGGACGACGGCTACTGTCCAACCCGCGTATGGCGCGTCAGGCGCTGCGCGCGGGCTTCCAATCTCTCCCTTCAGCGACCGTCGCGCAATTGTTCCGCCGCGTTCCACCGATCAGCTCGACCCCGAACGCTCAGCCCTCCGGGGCGCCGGCTGCCCGAGAGGAATCAGCCGGGCAGGGCCATGCGGAAGTCAGCGCCTCGCGCATCTCGAGTGGCGCGCCCTTCGCCGGATACACCATCCTGCGTCCGCTCGGCGCCGGCGGGATGGCCGAGGTCTATCTGGCGTTGCACCCCAGGTTGCCGCGTCGCGATGTGATCAAGGTCCTTGCCGAGGCCATCACCAAGGATGGCGAGTTCCGTGAGCGGTTCAACCGGGAGGCTGATCTCGCCGCGACGCTTTGGCACCCGCACATCGTCGGGGTGCACGATCGCGGGGAGTTCGACGGTCAGCTCTGGATCTCGATGGACTACGTGGAGGGCACCGACGCCGCCCGACTGGTGAAAGAGAGCTACCCAGAGGGCATGCCGGTCGAGGGGGTGCGCGACATCGTGGACGCCGTCGCGGGCGCCCTGGATTACGCCCACACTCGGGGCCTGCTGCACCGAGACGTCAAACCGGCCAACATCCTGCTCACGCACCCCGAAGACGGGGCGCGCCGAATCCTGTTGGCGGACTTCGGTGTAGCTCGGCATCTGGGTGACATCAGCGGCATCACCGAGACCAATGTCGCGGTCGGAACCGTCGCCTATGCCGCACCCGAACAGCTCACCGGTTCCAATATTGACGGGCGGGCGGATCAATACGCTTTGGCGGCAACGGCTTTCCATCTGCTTACCGGTGCACCGCCGTTCCAGCACTCCAACCCGATCGCGGTTATCAGCCAGCATCTGCACGACGATCCGCCCCGGCTCAGCGATTTCCGTCCGGAGTTGGCGGACCTTGACGAGGTGTTCTTCCGGGCGCTGGCCAAGCAGCCCGAGGATCGGTTTGAGCGCTGCCGCGCCTTCGCCGCCACCTTCGACGCCGTCGCCGAGCAGTTCGCCGGCGCGTCTGCGGATGGGGGCCCACGAGTTGCGGCCGCGTCGTCCGGGCGGCGCACGCCACGCCGTGGTTTTGCCGCGTTGGTTCCGGCTTTGACACATAGGTTTTCGTCACGGACCCGGTGGGCGGCCGCGCTGGTCTGCGCGGTGCTGATCGCCGTGGCGGCCACCTGGTCGACCCTGTACACCGTCCAGGAGGACAGCCCCCCCGCCAACCCCGCGCTCGCGTCGAAACCGGCGGTTCCCGCCGCCAGTGCGGCTCCGGGGACTCCGGCGCGGGTGCTGAACGGCACCTACCAGTTGACGTACGACAAGTCGAAGCGGACCACCAACGGCGTCCCGATGCGTCAGGACATAGCCACCAGCAACTGGTGGGCCTTCAACTCCGCGTGCACCACCAACGGGTGCGGTGCCACCGGGACCCAGCTGGACGACGCCACCCACCAGGCGGCCAGCACGACCGACGGCGGCCAGACCGACGTGCTGCGGTTCGTCGCCGGATATTGGCAGGGCTCGCCCCAGCAGGAGCGGGTGGGTTGTCGCCAGCCCAACGGACAAGTCAGAGCCACCCAGCAGGAGACGGTCGCGTGGTCGTTGGCGCCGCAGGCCGACGGCACCCTCCGCGGCACCGAGACGATAACCGTTCTCAGCAACGAGTGCGGGGCACAAGGCTCGGTGGTGCGGGTACCCGTAGTGGCAACCCGGGTCGGCGACGTTCCGCCGGGCGTCAAGCTGGCCGATCCCGCGCAGGTGGTCAGTGCGCCGAGCACGCCGTCCACCAAGCCGTCGCCGCCCGTTCTCGGCGGGCTGTGTGGTGACGTCGACAAGCTCGGCTACGACCAGACCAGCAATCAGCAGGTGGTGTGCGAAGGCAACACCTGGGACAAAGCCCCTATCACGACCGGAGTGCACGCGGTCGGTACCTCGTGTGATCTGCCCGACGTCGCGGTATTCGCGATGTCCACTTCCAACGACGGCTACCTGCTGCAATGCGATCCGGTGTCCCGGCTGTGGACCCGGCACTAGGTTTCGTAGCGCGAGTCTCCTTGGCCGTGAGCGCGCATGTCTGCGCGGTGACACTGGCCGCTGAGGGCGGCACGTTGGCGCACGCTCGCGGCGGGCAGCTTGTCGGTGCCAGCCTCTACCCTGGTGGCATGGCTTTCGCCACCGAGCATCCAGTAATCGCGCATTCGGAGTATCGCGCCGTCGATGAGGTAATGCGCGCCGGTGGCCGCCTCGAGGTGGTCAGCCCGCATGCCCCGGCCGGTGACCAGCCGACCGCCATCGACGACTTAGAACGGCGCATCCTCGCTGGTGAGCGTGATGTGGTGCTGCTCGGCGCCACCGGTACCGGCAAGTCGGCGACCACCGCATGGCTGATCGAACGTCTGCAGCGGCCCACCCTGGTGATGGCGCCCAACAAGACGCTGGCCGCCCAGCTGGCGAACGAACTGCGGGAGATGTTGCCGCACAACGCAGTCGAGTACTTCGTGTCGTACTACGACTACTACCAGCCGGAGGCCTACATCGCGCAGACCGACACCTACATCGAAAAGGACAGCTCCATCAACGACGACGTGGAGCGGCTGCGGCACTCCGCGACGTCGTCGCTGCTGTCCCGGCGCGACGTGGTGGTGGTGGCGTCGGTGTCCTGCATCTACGGTCTGGGCACCCCGCAGTCCTACCTGGATCGCTCCGTCGAGCTGCAGGTCGGCACCGAGGTGCCGCGGGACGGCCTGCTGCGGCTGCTGGTCGACGTGCAGTACACCCGCAACGACCTGTCCTTCACCCGCGGCTCTTTCCGGGTGCGCGGCGACACGGTGGAGATCATCCCGTCCTACGAAGAGCTGGCGGTTCGCATCGAGTTCTTCGGCGACGAGATCGAGGCGCTGTACTACCTGCACCCGCTGACCGGCGAGGTGATTCGCCAGGTCGACTCGCTGCGCATCTTCCCCGCCACCCACTACGTGGCCGGCCCCGAGCGGATGGCCCACGCGATCTCCACCATCGAGAAAGAGCTCGAAGAGCGGCTCGCCGAATTCGAGCGCCAGGGCAAGCTGTTGGAGGCACAGCGGCTGCGGATGCGAACCAACTACGACATCGAAATGATGCGCCAGGTCGGGTTCTGCTCGGGCATCGAGAACTACTCCCGCCACATCGACGGTAGGGGGCCGGGCTCGCCGCCGGCGACCTTGCTCGACTACTTCCCGGAGGATTTCCTGCTCGTCATCGACGAGTCACACGTCACCGTCCCGCAGATCGGCGGCATGTACGAGGGGGATATGTCGCGCAAGCGCAATCTCGTCGAGTACGGCTTCCGGTTGCCGTCGGCGTGCGACAATCGGCCGCTGACCTGGGAGGAGTTCGCCGATCGGATCGGGCAGACGGTGTATCTGTCGGCCACTCCGGGCCCTTACGAGCTCAGCCAGTCCGGTGGCGAATTCGTCGAGCAGGTGATCCGGCCCACCGGTTTGGTGGACCCCAAGGTGGTGGTCAAGCCGACCAAGGGCCAGATCGACGACCTGATCGGCGAGATTCGCAAACGTGCCGACGCCGATCAGCGGGTGCTGGTGACCACCCTGACCAAGAAGATGGCCGAAGACCTCACCGACTATCTGCTGGAAATGGGCATCCGGGTGCGTTACCTGCACTCCGAGGTCGACACCCTGCGCCGGGTGGAGCTACTGCGCCAGCTTCGGCTTGGCGAGTACGACGTGCTGGTCGGGATCAACCTGCTGCGCGAGGGCCTGGACTTGCCCGAGGTGTCGCTGGTGGCGATCCTCGACGCCGACAAGGAGGGCTTTCTGCGATCCTCACGCAGCCTGATCCAGACCATCGGACGCGCCGCCCGCAACGTCTCCGGCGAAGTCCACATGTACGCCGACAAGATCACCGACTCGATGAAAGAAGCCATCGACGAGACCGAGCGCCGACGCGCAAAGCAGGTCGCGTTCAACGAGGCCAATGGCATCGACCCGCAGCCGCTCCGGAAGAAGATCGCCGACATCCTCGACGTGGTCTATCGCGAGGCAGCTGATAGTGAAAACGTCGAGATCGGCGGGTCCGGGCGTAATTCGTCTCGCGGCCGGCGGGCGCAGGGCGAGCCAGGTCGCGCGGTGAGCGCGGGTGTGATCGAGGGTCGCGACGTCACTGCCATGCCACGCGCCGAACTGGCCGACCTGATCAAAGACCTCACCGCGCAGATGATGGCCGCCGCGCGTGACCTGCAGTTCGAGCTGGCCGCCCGGTTCCGTGACGAGATCGCCGATCTCAAGAAGGAACTGCGCGGGATGGACGCCGCCGGCCTGAAGTGACCGACATCGCAAGCGACACCGGCAGTTGGCGCGAGCTGCTGGGCCGGTACCTGGGCACGTCCGTCGTGCTGGCCGGTGGCGTCGGCCTGTACGCGACCAACGAGTTTCTCACCATCAGCCTGCTGCCCAGCACCATCGCCGAAATCGGCGGCGACCGGCTGTACGCCTGGGTGGTGACGCTGTATCTGGTCGGATCTGTCATCGCCGCGACCACCGTCAATTCGATCCTGCTGCGCTTCGGGGCGCGCTTGTCGTTCCTGCTGGGACTGGCCGTGTTTGGCGTGGCCAGCCTGGTCTGCGCGGCGGCACCGACCATGGAGGTGCTGATCGCCGGCCGCACCCTGCAGGGAGTGGCCGGCGGCCTGCTGGCCGGCCTCGGTTATGCGCTCATCAACGCTGCGTTGCCCCGGTCGCTGTGGACCCGCGGCTCGGCACTGGTTTCGGCGATGTGGGGAGTCGCGACGATGGTCGGACCGGCGACGGGTGGCCTTTTCGCGCAATTCGGGCTGTGGCGGTGGGCGTTTGGTGCGATGGCGATTCTGGCGGCGCTGATAGCCATCTTGGTGCCGATCGTGCTGCGCCCCAAAGTGCAAGCCCGGGTCGACGACGCGGACGGTGAGACGGCGGTCCCTGCCCTCAAGGTGCCGGTGTGGTCACTGGTGCTGATGGGTGCTGCCGCGCTGGCGGTGAGTATCGCGCAGCTCCCGCGCAACGTCCTGGCAACCGCCGGACTGTTGGCCACCGGGATGCTGCTGGTCGTGGCGTTTGTCATCGTCGATCGGCGCAGGCCGGCAGCGGTGTTGCCGCCCAGCGTCTTTGGCTCCGGACCGCTGCGATGGATCTACTTGGCCATGGCGGTGCAAATGATGGCGGTGATGGTCGACACCTATGTGCCGCTGTTCGGTCAGCGATTGGGACACCTGACTCCGGTGGTGGCCGGATTTTTGGGTGCGGCGCTGGCCATCGGCTGGACACTCAGCGAGATCGTCAGCGCATCGCTGACTAACGCTCGACTCGTCAACCAGGTGGTCGCGGTCGCGCCGCTGGTGATGGCGTCGGGTCTGGCGCTGGCCGCAATCACCCAGCGCGCTGATGCGCCGATCGGTACTGTCGTGCTCTGGGCGCTGGCCTTGCTGATTGCCGGAATCGGTATCGGGATGGCCTGGCCACATCTATCGATGCGTGCCATGGACTGCGTCGACGACCCCGCCGAAGGTGGCACGGCGGCCGCGGCGATCAACATCGTGCAGCTGATCTCCGCGGCGTTCGGGGCCGGCATCGCCGGTGTCGTGGTGAACGCGACCGAAGGTGGCGGCCTCGCGGCGGCGCGCTGCTTGTTCACGGTATTCGCGCTGCTGGCGGCCGCCGGCTTCGTCGCCTCCTACTTGGCGACCCGACGCCGCAACGCCTCGCCGCGTTGACGTGACCAACCCGGACCGGTTGTCGGCTCAGTCCGGGTCGCCGTCGGCCCGAAGCACGCCGGAAACCCGTGAACGACGTTTTCAACCAGGTGTTTCAGCGCGTTGACTTGACCACCTGCGAGTAATGGAATTGCCAGCGCTCGACGATGTGGAACCCGAGGTAGCTCGGGAATTGATACGCCGGCGCACGCCCGAACGCGGTTCCCGGCGGCAACGAATGTCCCGCCTGATGATCGGGCAATGAGTCGTCTCGGTTGGTGATGGTCCACACCGCCGGGCATTTGTTGATCTTGGCCGTCGTCAGCCACACCGCGACGTGGCCGTCCCACAGGGCACCGACCTTGGGTCCGTAGAAACCGCGCTCGACGTCGATCAGCGACCGGAAGGCGGCCGGCCGGGTCGCCAGCAGCGCGCGGATCGGCCCGGGTCTCCAGGGGACGGTGTTGTCCACCACGAGGCAGTCCCCGGGTGCGGCGTGGGCGCTGATCACGTCGGCCACCTGGCTGTAGTCCCAGCCCTCTTTGGCGTACGGCCAGCGCTGTGTAAAGAGGTAATTCGGCACCGCGGCAACGGCGAAGAGCAGCACGACACCGGCAATGGGCCAGGGTTTGCGGGCGATCGTGACGATGCAGACCGCCAGGACGACGGCCGCCGCCGGAGCGGTGAGGATCAGGTAGCGCGGGAAGTAGATGGGTTCGACCGCCGCCGAGTAGATCAGCACGATCGCATTGGGAATGACGATCCACGCCGCGCATACAAGAAGCAGCCGGCGAGTATCGCCGCCGGGCCCCGGCGCGCCGGCCAGCCGCGCCACAATGCTTGCTACAAAGGCCGCGACGACCACCACTCCCGCCAGGATGGCGAACGGAACACTGTGATCGAAATACTGCCGGTGGACCACGTCCAGGAAGAGGTTGCGGCTCAGGCCCGCGATCCAAGCGACCTGAAATACCTGGCCATGGGCGAACAACATGAACGGTGTCATGGCTCCGACCGCGACGGCTGAGCTGGCCGCCCACCACTTGACCGCAGACTTGCCGGCGGCGAGCAACGGCAGCAGGGCGGCGTAAATCGGCACCAACAGCACCAGATTGATGCTGACCAATATCGACAGCATCAATAGCAGCGCGTAGAGCAGCCACAACCGCGGCCGGTTGCGCCGCGCCGCCGCGACGAGCAAGACGGTCAGCCAGACCGCGGCCGTCACCGACAACGCAGAGGAGCGCGCCTCGATGCCGGCCCAGGTCACCCGCGGCAGAATGGCGAAGATGATGCCCGCGCACAGCGCGGTGAGGCGGGTCGAAACCTGTGGCGAACCCTGCGTCGAAAATTGCCGCGTGAAAACCGTGACGCCGGCGGCAGCGCCCCCGATCGCCAGCGCGCTGGGAAACCGCGACCAGAATTCCGTCGGTGGGAAAATCGCGAACCAGCCGTGCATCAGCAGGTAGTAGAAGCCGTGCACAGCATCGATATGGCCGAGCAGCTTCCACAGTTCTGGCAACGTCCGGCTCGCCGAAGCCGAGATCGTGGCGCCTTCGTCGAACCACAGCGACGGCTTGCCTGCCCAACCGGCACTGATTACCGTGGCCAGCACGGCAATCAGCCACGGGTCGAGACGAGTGCCCCTGGCGCGCGCGGGCTGCGGCCCGTCGGCGATATCCGCCGCACGCTGGTCAATAGTCGGCACAGACATGATGCCTGACACTGTAACGACCCTGGTCAGCCGCCGCCTGAGGCAGTGATGCAGGTGGCGCCGCGCGGCGGGTGTGCGCCGTGTCTCTCGCACCTACCTGGGGCGACGCGATAGGGTTCTGGGTTGGCGTAGTAACCGACATTGGGAGGGTTAATGGGCGCCTATAGGACCGTGCTGGTAGGAACCGACGGCTCGGATTCATCGATGCGTGCAGTGGACCGGGCAGCCGCTATCGCCGGGGCAGACGCGAAGTTGATCATCGCGTCGGCGTATCTACCCCAGCATGAGGACGGCCGGGCCGCCGACGTACTCAAACAAGAGAGCTACAAGGTGTCGGGCACCGCTCCGATTTACGACATCCTGCACGACGCCAGAGAGCGGGCCCACAAGGCCGGCGCGAAGAACGTGGAGGAGCGGCCGATCGTCGGCGCTCCGGTCGATGCGCTGGTGCACCTCGCCGAGGAGGAAAACGCCGACCTGCTGGTCGTCGGCAACGTCGGGCTGAGCACGATCGCGGGCCGGCTGTTGGGATCGGTGCCCGCCAACGTCTCACGTCGGGCCAAGGTCGACGTGCTGATCGTGCACACCACGAGTTAGGCGCTACCAGCCGCGCGCACGCCATTCGTCGAGGTTGGGGCGTTCGACGCCGAGCACCGTGTCGTCGCCGTGTCCCGGATAGATGACCGTGGAGTCCGGGTAGACGTCGAACACCCGAGTGGTGACGTCGTCGAGTAGTTGGGTGAAATCGCCGGGCTGCCACGTCTTGCCCACGCCTCCCGGGAACAGGCAGTCGCCGGTGAACAGTTGCGTGATTCCGCCGGTCGCCGGTCCGCCGAGTGCCAGCGCGATCGATCCGGGCGTGTGCCCGCGCAGGTGGATGACGTCGAAAGTCAGCTTGCCGATTTGCACGGTGTCGCCGTTGGCCAGCAAACGATCGGGTTTGACCGGCAGCGGGTCGGCGTCGATCTCATGCGACGCGGTCGGCGCGCCGGTGGCCTTGGCCACCGCCTCCAGCGCCTGCCAGTGATCGAAGTGCTGATGGCTGGTCACGATCAGCGCCAGTTTCGGCGCGTACCGTCGGATCAGGTCGATGAGGATTTCGGCGTCATTGGCGGCGTCTATCAGGAGTGTTTCTCCGGTCTCGGAACAGGTGACCAGGTAGGCGTTGTTGTCCATTGGGCCCACCGACGCCTTCAGAATCGTGGCGCCAGGCAGCGTGCGCCGCGCCGCAGTACTCGCGTCCACGTGTCCGGTGTAGTTGTCGCCGACGACTGTCATACCGGTCAGGTTACTGGTCTCCGGAGACTTGTCGGTATGGGCACATAGCATGGGTATGAGCTCTGTCTGTGAAAGGTCTTGCGTGGCTGATCGTCTGATTGTCAAAGGTGCTCGAGAGCACAACCTGCGCGGCGTCGACCTCGACCTGCCCCGCGACGCGCTGATCGTCTTCACCGGATTGTCCGGGTCGGGCAAGTCATCGCTGGCGTTCGACACCATCTTCGCCGAAGGTCAGCGCCGTTACGTCGAGTCGTTGTCGGCCTACGCCCGCCAATTCCTGGGGCAGATGGACAAGCCGGACGTCGACTTCATCGAAGGCCTCTCTCCGGCCGTGTCCATCGACCAGAAGTCCACCAACCGCAACCCGCGGTCGACGGTCGGAACCATTACCGAGGTCTACGACTACCTGCGTCTGCTGTATGCCCGCGCCGGCACACCGCACTGCCCGATCTGTGGCGAGCGGATCGCCCGCCAGACGCCCCAGCAAATCGTCGACCAGGTACTGGCCATGGCGGAGGGCATCCGATTCCTGGTGCTTGCTCCCGTGGTGCGCACCCGCAAGGGCGAGTTCGCCGACCTGTTCGACAAGCTCAACGCGCAGGGCTACAGCCGGGTGCGGGTCGACGGCGTGGTGCATTCGCTGACGGATCCGCCCAAGCTGAAGAAGCAGGAAAAGCACGACATCGAGGTGGTGGTGGATCGGCTCACCGTGAAGGCCACGGCCAAGCAGCGGCTCACCGACTCGGTGGAAACCGCGCTGAGCCTGGCCGACGGGATCGTGGTGCTGGAGTTTCCTGACGATCGTGACGAGCACGACCACCCCCGCGAGCAGCGGTTCTCCGAGAAGCTGGCCTGCCCCAACGGGCACCCGCTGGCGGTCGACGACCTGGAACCGCGGTCGTTCTCCTTCAATTCGCCGTACGGCGCCTGCCCCGAGTGCACCGGTCTGGGCATCCGCAAGGAGGTCGACCCCGACCTGGTGGTGCCCGATCCGGAGCGCACTCTGGCCGAGGGCGCGGTGGCGCCTTGGTCGACGGGCCACACCGCGGAGTACTTCATCCGGATGATGGCCGGACTGGGCGAGGCGCTGGGCTTCGACGTCGACACACCGTGGCGCAAGCTGCCCGCCAAGGCCCGCAAGGCGATTCTGGAAGGCTCCGACGAGCAGGTGCACGTCCGATACCGCAACCGGTACGGGCGCACCCGGTCGTACTACGCCGATTTCGAAGGCGTGCTGGCGTTCCTGCAGCGCAAGATGGCCCAGACCGAGTCCGAGCAGATGAAGGAACGCTACGAGGGCTTCATGCGCGACGTGCCCTGCCCGGTGTGCGAGGGCACCCGGCTCAAGCCCGAGATCCTGGCGGTGTCGCTGGCTGGGGGTGTTGAGGGGGAGCGGGGGGCCGAAGTCCATCGCCGAGGTCTGCGAGTTGTCCATCTCGGACTGCGCGGAGTTTCTGAACGCGTTGACTCTGGGGCACCGCGAGCAGGCGATCGCCGGGCAGGTGCTCAAGGAAATACAGTCGCGGCTGGGCTTTTTGCTCGACGTCGGGCTGGAGTATCTGTCGCTGTCCCGTGCGGCGGCCACGTTGTCCGGCGGTGAGGCCCAGCGCATCCGGCTGGCGACCCAGATCGGCTCCGGCCTGGTGGGCGTGCTCTATGTGCTCGACGAGCCGTCCATTGGTCTGCACCAGCGCGATAACCGTCGTCTCATCGAAACCCTCACCCGGCTAAGGGATTTGGGCAACACGCTGATCGTCGTCGAGCACGACGAGGACACCATCGCGCACGCCGACTGGATCGTCGACATCGGCCCCGGGGCCGGCGAGCACGGTGGCGCCATCGTGCACAGCGGAACCTACGCCGAGTTGCTGGCCAACAAGGACTCGATCACCGGCGCCTATCTGTCGGGCAAGGAACGCATCGAGATGCCCGCGATCCGGCGGCCGGTGAACCGGCAGCGTCAACTGACCGTCGTCGGCGCCCGCGAACACAACTTGCGCGGGATCGACGTTGCCTTTCCGCTCGGCGTGCTGACCGCGGTGACCGGTGTATCCGGCTCCGGCAAGTCGACACTGGTCAACGACATCCTGGCCGCAGTGCTGGCGAACCGGCTCAACGGCGCCCGGCAGGTCCCGGGCCGGCACACCCGGGTCACCGGGCTGGACCACCTGGACAAGCTGGTGCGGGTGGACCAGTCGCCGATCGGACGCACGCCGCGATCCAACCCCGCCACCTACACCGGGGTGTTCGACAAGATCCGCACCCTGTTCGCCGCCACCACCGAGGCCAAGGTCCGCGGTTATCAACCCGGCCGATTCTCGTTCAACGTCAAGGGCGGTCGCTGCGAGGCATGCACGGGCGACGGCACCATCAAGATCGAGATGAACTTCCTGCCCGATGTGTATGTGCCGTGTGAGGTCTGCCATGGTGCCCGCTACAACCGGGAAACCCTGGAAGTGCACTACAAAGGCAAAACCATCTCGGACGTGCTGGACATGTCGATCGAGGAAGCGTCGGAGTTCTTCGAGCCGATCACCGGCATACATCGCTATCTGCGCACGCTGGTCGACGTCGGCCTGGGCTACGTCCGGCTGGGCCAGCCCGCGCCGACGCTATCCGGTGGTGAGGCGCAGCGCGTCAAGCTGGCCGCGGAATTGCAGAAGCGCTCCACCGGGCGCACCATCTACATCCTCGACGAGCCCACTACCGGGTTGCACTTCGACGACATCCGAAAGCTGCTGAACGTCATCAACGGCCTTGTCGACAAAGGCAATACGGTAATCGTCATCGAACACAACCTGGACGTGATCAAGACCTCGGACTGGATCGTCGACATGGGCCCGGAGGGCGGAGCCGAGGGTGGAACCGTTGTCGCGCAGGGCACTCCGGAAGATGTCGCCGCCGTGCCCGAGAGCTACACCGGGAAGTTTCTCGCCGAGGTCGTCGGCACGCCCGCGAGCACTGTGCGACGGCCGAGCCGTCGCCGCAAGGCCACCGCCTAACCGCCGAGCAGACGCAAAAGCACCCGAAATCACGGCGTGTCGGGTGCTTTTGCGTCTGCTCGGCAGACTCCTGACTTGGACAGCGGCGACGGGAAGCGCGGGCTGATCCGCACGCCGTCCAGCCAGGAGGTCAGCTCGTCGGCGCGTCGCTGCAGGGCGCGACGCCCGTCGCGACCGGGGTCTTCCAGCAGCTGCAACTGCACGCGGGCGTCGCCGTCCTGGTACCAGCCGCCCACCACGCGGCCGTTCCACCACGCGGTAGGGCCGGCGTTGCCGTTGCGGTCGAAAACCTGATCCCGATGGCTGCCCAGATACCAGTCACGCTGAAGCCAGCCCATCGTCGTGGCGTCCAGGCCCGGCAGCAGGGCACACCACGGTGGCGCGTCCGGTTCCGCCTCGAGGTCGTCGGGCAGCGCATAGCCGGGGCTGCCGTCCAGGGCGACCTGCACCGCGCCGATGTCGGTCAGCGCGGTTCGGGCGGTCGTCAGCGTGGTGCCGAACCACCACTTCACGTCCTCGACGGTGGCGGGGCCGAATGTCCGCAGCCACCGGCGGGTCAATTCGGCTTGGGCGGCTTGGACTTTCAGGCCGCGAGGGTCTGGCTCGCCCAGCCAGTGCACAGTGGTGGCCCAGCGCGGTCGCGACGTGGTCCAGGCGCCGTCGTTGGGACCGCGCACGATATGGCCGCGCGCGGAGAGCACCGTCAAGACCCGTGGCGCGATCGGAACCTCACCGCCCCAACGCTTTCCCGGTGCCGGATCGTAAGTTCCGGCCAGTTCGGCCAGCGCGGCCCGCAGTTCGGAGCTGCTGGCGGGCCCGACCTCGCCCAGGCGGCGCAGCACAGCGGCGCAGGCCAGGTCCAGCCACCGTTCCCCGTCCTCGGCCACACCCGCCTTGCGTACGTCGGCGGCCAGCCGGCGGCTCTCGTTGCCGGCCACCCGATCGCTGGCTGCCGTCTGAACAATCGCCAGGTCAGCGGCGTTCAGCAACCACAACGTCCGCCGCATCGCCAGATGCTTCACCGCAGAACGCTTCTGGTACAACTCCACGTCCAGGTCGCCGGTGCCGAAACCCGGGGAGCGTGCCCATAGCGACAGGTACGGAGTGGCCGGATCGGTGGCGTGCAGCCCAACCATACCGGCGATGACCGCAGCTACCGGCGATTCGATTGCCGACAGAAAGTGCCTGCACGCCAGTCGGTTCCGTCGCTCGGCGACACTGAAGGTGCGCACGCCTTACAGCGTGCTGGCCAGCCGGTCCGCGAGCAGTCCGGCGAACTTCGCCGGATCCTCGAGTGCCCCTCCTTCGGCGAGAAGAGCTGTGCCGTAAAGCAACTCGGCCGTCTCGGCGAGGCGCTGCAGCTGGGCCTCGTCACCGCCCTGCTGCTGTGCCTGTTGCAGGCCGATGACGAGCGGATGACTGGGGTTGAGTTCGAGAATCCGCTTGCCGAACGGGAGTTCCTGGCCGGAAGCCCGGTACATGCGCGCCAGCGCCGGTGTCATCCCGAATGCATCCGTTATCAGGCAGGCCGGCGATTCCGTCAGGCGCGCGGACAGCCGCACCTCCTTGACGTGCTCATCCAGCGTTTCCTGCAGCCAGGTCAGCAGATCGGCGAACTCCTTCTCCTGCTCCTTGCGCTCCTCCTCGTGCGCCGTCTTTTCCTCTTCGGAGTCGAGATCCACCTCGCCCTTGGCTACCGACTGCAGCGGCTTGCCATCGAACTCGTGCACCATTCCCGCCCAGACCTCGTCGACCGGGTCGGTGAGCAGCAGCACCTCGTAGCCTTTGGCCTTGAATGCTTCCAGGTGCGGGGACTTCAGCAGCTGCTGACGCGACTCGCCGGCGGCGTAGAAGATCTGCTCCTGACCCTCCTTCATGCGCCCGACGTACTGCTCGAGCGTGGTGAGCTCCTCGTCGCTGTGCGTCGAGCCGAACGACGACACCCGCAGCAGCGTGTCCCGGTTGTCGAAGTCCGACATCAGGCCCTCCTTGAGGACCCTGCCGAACTGTGACCAGAACGTGCGGTAGTCCTCGGGCCGCTCGGACTGCAGCTCCTTGATCGTGGAAAGAACCTTCTTGGTGAGACGACGGCGGATCGCCTTGATCTGCCGATCCTGCTGCAGGATTTCCCGGGAAACGTTGAGCGACATGTCCTGTGCGTCGACGACACCCTTGATGAAGCGCAGATAGACGGGCATGAGCTCTTCGCAGTCGCTCATGATGAAGACCCGCTTGACGTAGAGCTGCACCCCGACCTTGTTGTCCTGGCTGAACAAATCGAACGGCGCGTGCGACGGGATGAACAGCAGGGCCTGGTACTCGAAGGTGCCCTCGGCCTTCATCGGGATGACCTCGAGCGGGTCGTCCCAGGCGTGCGCGATGTGCTTGTAGAACTCCTTGTACTCCTCGTCGGAGACCTCGTCCTTGGACTTGGCCCACAGCGCCTTCATCGAGTTGATGGTCTGCGTCTCGATGGTGACTTGCTCTTCGGCGCTCTCTTCCGCTCCCTCCTCCAAAGAGGCGGGGGTACGGATCTCGACCTGCATCCGGATGGGCCAGGCGATGAAGTCGGAGTACTTCTTGACCAGTTCCTTGATCTTCCACTCCGAGGTGTAGTCGTGCAGCTCGTCCTCGGCATCTTCGGGCTTGAGGTGCAGCGTGACCGACGTTCCCTGCGGGGCGTCATCGACGGCTTCGATGGTGTAGGTGCCCTCGCCGCTCGACTCCCACCGGGTAGCCGCACTCTCGCCGGCCTTGCGGGTGAGGAGCTGGACCTTGTCGGCCACCATGAACGTCGAGTAGAAACCGATGCCGAACTGACCGATGAGTTCTTCGGAGGCGGTGGTGTTCTTGGCCTCACGCAACTTCTGGCGCAGCTCGGCGGTACCCGATTTGGCGAGGGTGCCGATCAGGTCCACGACCTCGTCGCGGCTCATGCCGATGCCGTTGTCGCGAACGGTCAGCGTGCGGGCATCTTTGTCCACCTCGATCTCGATGTGCAGATCGGAGGTGTCGACATCCAGGTCTTTGTCCCGAAATGCTTCCAGTCGCAGCTTGTCCAGCGCATCGGAGGCATTCGAGATCAACTCCCGCAGAAACGAATCCTTGTTCGAGTAGACCGAGTGGACCATCAGGTCCAGCAGTTGGCGGGCCTCCGCCTGGAACTCAAGCTGCTCGGTGTGCGCGCTCATGTGATTTTGTTCGACTCCCCTTCGATTGCAGATACCCGGACAGATTATCCATCGCCGCCGACGGCTGCGGACGTGCCCGGGCGAAGCCTTACTCCTCGCTGCGCATCGACTCGCGGATCTGCGCCAGCTTCTCCGCTGCCGCGCGCTGACGCATTTCATACTCGTCTTCGACCTTGCGGCCCGGTGCGCTCTCTGCGTCGAGTTCCGTTGCACCCAGTGCGGTTCCGTACCGGGTCTCGATCTTCTCGCGGACGGACTCGAAGGTGGGCACTCCCGAGCTGTCGTACCCGTCGGGGGTTGTTGATTCGTCAGGCATCCCACCAGGCTAGTTCGGGGTTGGTGCGAAACGACGCTAATGCGGCTCGCGATCGAAGTAGCTTGCCATCTGCTCCCAGTACACCAGCGTCATCGCCATCTGCACCGCGGTCGCCACGACCGCCGGAATCAACCGGCGACGGCGGGCGGCGACGACGGCGCCCGCCGAGACCGCCGAGGTCAGCGCGCTGAGGGCCATCGCCGCATCCCGGGGCCGACGGGTGATCCACAGCTCCTCGCCCAGCATGGCCCGCGTCGACCAGGCCCGTTCATCTGCGGGCTTACCGAAGACGAACGGATTGACCGCCAGCCAGCACGCGACCAGTGCGGCATGGCTCCATCGGCGCGTCCAAATGGGCACCAGCACCAGCGGGGTGCTCGCCCAGCGGGTCCATGCACTCCACGGATTGGCATGTCGCGCGAACAGTGCCCGTCGAGCCCGGCGAAAGCCCGCGATCGACAGCACTGGCTAGTGCGGTTTAGCCAAGGGGAACGGCAGCGTCTCGCGGATGCTGCGGCCGGTGATCAGCATGACCAGGCGGTCGACGCCCATGCCCAGTCCGCCGGTGGGCGGCATCGCGTATTCCATCGCTTGCAGGAAGTCCTCGTCGAGCTCCATGGCCTCGGGGTCTCCGCCGGCGGCCAGCAGCGACTGCTCCTGCAGACGCCGCCGCTGCAACACCGGGTCGGTCAGTTCGCTGTAGGCGGTGCCCAGCTCGACGCCCCAGGCGACCAGGTCCCACCGCTCGGCGACACCGGGCTTACTGCGGTGCGGCCGGGTCAGCGGCGACACCGATGCGGGAAAGTCGATGTAGAACGTCGGTTGCTCGGTCCGGTCCTCAACCAGGTGCTCGTAGAGTTCGAGCACCACCGCGCCGGCATCCCAATAATTCCGGTACGGAATGTGTACGGCGTCGGACAGCTTGCGCAGCTTGGCCAGGCTGGTGTCGGCATCGATCTGGATGCCGAGCGCTTCGGATACCGCATCGTGCACACCCTTGACCGGCCAGGCGCCGGAGATGTCCACCGGATCGGTGCGGTTCGACCCGTCGGCCCGGGGCCGCATCACGAGTCTGCGAACCATTGGCCGCCTCAGCGGCGTTCTGGATGAGTTCGCGACAGCCATCGATCCATACCCGGTAGTCGGCATGCGCCTGGTAGGCCTCCAGCAAGGTGAACTCGGGATTGTGGCTGAAGTCCACCCCTTCATTGCGGAAAGCCCGCCCCAGCTCGAACACCCGCTCCACACCCCCGACGCACAGCCGCTTCAGGTAGAGCTCCGGCGCGATGCGCAAGAACAGGTTCATGTCGTAGCTGTTGATATGGGTAACGAATGGCCGGGCCGCGGCGCCGCCGTGAATCTGCTGCAGGATCGGGGTCTCGACTTCGATGAATCCCTTGGCGAACAGCGTCTCCCGGATGGAGCGCAACACGCTGCTGCGCGCCGTGACCAGCTCACGTGACTCGGGATTGACCGCCAAATCGACGTATCGGGTCCGCACTCGGGCCTCCGGGTCGGTCAACCCCTTCCACTTGTTGGGCAGCGGCCGCAGGCACTTTCCGATCATCCGCCAGTCCCGCACGATCAACGAGCGGGTCCCGTTCTTGCTGAAGCCCATCTGCCCGCTCAGCTCGACCAGGTCGCCGAGATCAATGGCCGCGGTGAAATCCGCGGTCTGGCCGCACTCCAACCGCGAATTATCCAGCAACACTTGCATTTCGCCTGACCAGTCACGCAGGTCGGCAAACAGCACACCGCCATAGTCGCGGATCCGCAGGATGCGTCCGGACACCGAGACGCTCTCTTCGTCGTCGGCGTCGATCGCCTGGGCCACCGTGTGACTGGGCGGATGTCCCACCGGGTAGGCGTCAACGCCGTTGCGCTGCAGCGTCCTCAGCTTGGTCATGCGCACCCGAACCTGTTCGGGCAGACGAGACCTCGCCTCTTCTTCGCCGGCCTCGTCGCGTTGTTCTTGCAACCCACTCACGTCCGGGGCCGAGCCGTCGGAATGCAGCAGTCCGGATTCCGCCAATCGCTCGGGCACCGCCGGATGATGACCGGTATGCACCCTGTTGCGCCGGCTGAACGGCAACACCAGGAAGCCCTCGGCGATCGACGAGGCGAACCCCACCCGGGGCATTAGCCGAGCGTCCTCGTAGCAGGCGTACCGCGGTACCCATTCTGGCTGGTATTTCATGTTCGAGCGGTACAGCGTCTCCAGCTGCCACCACCGCGAGAAGAACACCAGCAGCCCCCGCCACATCCTCGCCACCGGGCCGGCACCGAGTTGGGCACCCTGCTCGAAAGCGGACCGAAACACCGCGAAGTTCAGCGAAATGCGAATGATCCCAAGGCTTTCCGCGTTCAGCGCGAGTTCGCTGACCATCAGTTCGATGGTGCCGTTCGGGGACTTCGGAGATCGACGCATCAGGTCCAACGACACCCCGGTGTTGCCCCACGGGACGAGCGACAACATCGCGACGACCTGGTCATCGCGGTCTATGGCTTCGACCAGCAGGCAGTCCGAATCAGCCGGATCGCCGAGCCGGCCCAGCGCCATCGAGAAGCCGCGCTCGGTTTCGGTGTCGCGCCAGGAATCCGCGCGGGCGATGGTGGCCGCCATCTCTTCGGGGGGGATGTCGCGGTGCCGCCGGAAGCGCACCGTCAGGCCGGCCCGGCGGGCCCGTTGCACAGCCTGGCGGACGCCGCGCATGTCCGGGCCGGACAGCTTGTAATCGGAGGGCCGCAAGATCGCCTCGTCGCCCAGCTCCAGGGCGTTGAGGCCGGCTTCGCGGTATGCCTTGGCTCCTTGCGAACTGGCGCCCATGACGCCGGGCGCCCAGCCGTAGGACTGGCTCAGACGCAACCAGGCGTCGATGGCCTGCGGCCAGGCCCGCGGGTCGCCCACCGGGTCGCCACTGGCCAGACAGACGCCGATTTCGACGCGATAGGTGATGGCGGCGCGGCCGCTGTGCGCGAAAACCACCGACTTGTCGCGGCGGGTGGCGAAATACCCAAGCGAGTCATTCTGGCCCCACAGCTCGAGCAGCCCGCGGATGGCGGATTCGTCCTGGCCGGTCAGTGCGTTGTCGGCGCGCTGGGACTGGAACAACACGATCGCCGCCACGATCAACGCCAGCGCGCCGAACAATCCGAAGATCGCGTTGAGGAACACGTGCGGCCTACCGCTGAACAGGCTGGAATCCGCGATGGCGAATCCGACCACTCGGTTGGCCACGTACAAGAAGCGGTGGTCCGGCGTGAGGTTCCCGGGAAACGCATTGACCAAGCCCCAGGACAGCAGGATCCCGATCATCCACCCGATAACCAGCACTGCCGCAGCCTTGAACAGGGCACCCCTGCGGACCTTCGCCCAAAACTCCCGATAACCCAGGATCAGCAGGACGGCGCCGATGACGTGCACCGCGAACCCGAGGTTCTCACCGAAGCTCTCGGCCGGCGTGTTGCCGCCCTCGACGATGTCGGCGACATTCAGCACGGCGAAAAGGACCATGTTGCCGAGCAACAACCACCAGGCGATGCGTTTGCGCGCGGTCAAGGCCGCGGCCAGCAAGGCCAGCACGAACGACCACGCGATGCTGGTGTCGGGGAAGTTGAACAGGTAGTCGTTGATGAATTCCCGTGGAACCTTGATGAGCCACCGGATCAGCGGCGACACACTGCCCAACAGTGACAGCGTGGCGACGACGCCGACCATCCAGCCGGCCGCCGCCGGTATCCAGTGGAACCGGGAGCTCGACCGGCTGGTCGAGCGAGTCGATGCGAGTGTCACAGACCGCGAGGATATTCCTTTATGCCGTGGAATGGCTGGGTAAGTCCCAAGTGTCGTGCCGAGTCGTCAGCCAGGCTGCCAAACCCGGGGCTGCTAGACTGGCTTCCGCGACCATCCCGGCGAAGGCCAGGGACAGTTAAGTGGACACCCAGTCCCACCGTTAGCCACCAGGCTAAGCGGTCCGGTCACGGGCATTATGCAATGCCTGTTCTGCGCATGGCGCGGGCGGCCTGAGCCGCGATCGGTCGGCATTGGGCCCTGCTTATGCAGGGCTTTTTTGCTGATGGCGTGGCGTTTCCGAGGCTGAATCCTGGCGGGTCCTGGGACTGGTCACAAAGAGAAAAGACCAAAGCAGCCGAACAGGGGAGGCCCCATCAGCACTGAGACCCGCGTCAACGAGCGCATTCGCGTACCTGAAGTCCGATTGATCGGCCCTGGGGGAGAGCAGGTAGGCATTGTGCGTATTGAAGACGCACTCCGCGTTGCCGCGGACGCCGATCTCGACCTTGTCGAAGTTGCGCCGAACGCCAGACCACCGGTCTGCAAGATCATGGACTACGGCAAGTACAAGTACGAGGCGGCGCAGAAGGCGCGCGAATCCCGCAGGAACCAGCAACAGACCGTCGTCAAAGAACAAAAGCTGCGACCCAAGATCGACGATCACGACTACGAGACCAAGAAAGGTCACGTGGTCCGCTTCCTGGAAGCCGGATCGAAGGTCAAGGTCACCATCATGTTCCGTGGACGCGAACAGTCGAGGCCCGAGCTGGGCTATCGATTGCTGCAGCGGCTGGGCGCCGACGTCGCCGACTACGGCTTTGTCGAAACCTCTGCCAAGCAGGACGGACGCAACATGACGATGGTGCTGGCACCGCACCGGGGCGCCAAGACCCGGGCCCGGGCGCGGCATCCGGAGGGACCGGCCGTCGGGCCCGCGGGCGGTGAGACGACACCGTCACCGAACTGACTTGACACGAGAACGACGAGAGACTGACTAACAGCCAGAACTGAGGAAACATGCCTAAGGCCAAGCCGCACAGCGGGGCGTCGAAGCGATTCCGGCGCACCGGCACCGGGAAGATCGTCCGCCAGAAAGCCAACCGTCGGCACCTGCTCGAGCACAAGTCGACCAAGCGCACCCGTCGGCTTGACGGCCGCACGGTGGTGTCGGCCAACGACACCAAGCGCGTCAAGTCGCTGCTGAACGGCTGACCGGCGCGGCGCGCCAAGCACATCACAGGGCCAGCGCGGGCCCAGACCTATTACGGACCCAGATTTTATTTGAAGAGTTTCCTGAACGAGAGTAGGAACATCCATGGCACGCGTAAAGCGGGCAGTCAACGCCCACAAGAAGAGGCGCACCGTCCTGAAGGCCTCGAAAGGCTATCGCGGCCAGCGATCCCGGCTCTATCGCAAAGCCAAAGAGCAGCAGCTGCATTCGCTGCAATACGCCTTCCGTGACCGTCGTGCGCGCAAGGGCGAGTTCCGCAAATTGTGGATCTCGCGCATCAATGCCGCCGCGCGCGCCAACGACATCACCTACAACCGGCTGATCCAGGGCCTGAAGGCGGCCGGCGTCGAGGTGGACCGCAAGAATCTCGCCGACATCGCAATCACCGATCCCGCGGCGTTCACCGCGCTCGTCGAGGTCGCCCGGGCGGCTCTGCCCGAGGACGTCAATGCCCCTTCGGGAGAGGCTGCCTGAACGCCGGGCCGCTGATGCTCACCGAACGCTCGGCCCGCGTGGCCGCGGCGGTCAAGCTGCATCGTCACGTCGGCCGGCGTCGTGCGGGACAATTCCTCGCCGAAGGCCCTAACCTGGTCGAGGCCGCCGCGGCGCGCGGGCTGGTCCGGGATGTCTTCGTCACCGAGGCCGCCGCGCAGCGCTACGAGTCCTTATTGGCCAACCAGCGGGCGGCTGTCCATCTGGTGAGTGAGCGTGCCGCAAAAGCGCTGTCCGACACGGTTACTCCGGCCGGGTTGGTCGCGGTGTGCGAAATGCCGGAGCCCGCGCTGCAGGATGTGCTGGCCGGCTCGCCCCGACTGATCGCCGTTGGTGTCGAGATCGGCGAGCCGGGCAATGCCGGCACGCTCATCCGCATCGCTGACGCCATGGGTGCCGCGGCAGTGCTGCTGGGCGGGCACAGCGTCGACCCGTACAACGGCAAATGCCTGCGCGCTTCCACCGGCAGCATCTTCTCGATTCCGGTGGTCGTCGCACCAGATGTGCACGCTGCCGTCGCCGGGCTGCGGGTAGCCGGGCTGCAGGTGCTAGCCGGCACGGTGGACGGCGAGCTGGCGCTCAACCAGGCCGGGGAGTTGCTTGCCAGGCCGACCGCATGGTTGTTCGGGCCCGAATCACACGGCTTGTCCACCGAAATCGCGGACGCGGCAGACCACCGGGTGCGCATCCCGATGTCCGGGGGCGCGGAGAGCCTCAATGTGGCTGCCGCCGCGGCGATTTGCCTGTACCAGAGCGCGCGGGCGCTCTCGGGGCCCTAAGCGGCCCCTAGGCAGCCCCTAAGCGGCCTTCCTGCGGCCCCTCGCAGGCCGCAGGCCGGCGATCGAGAGCGTGCCGTGGACCAGCGATCCGGCGCGCTCCAACAACGCCCGGGCTGGTTGTAGGGCGGGGTCGAGCGGGGAGCGGAAACGTGGCGGCCAGTAGTGCATGGGCAGTCCGCGGCGGTCCCGCGGTGGGGCCATGAACGCCGGCGCCTCGACCAGCGGCGCGTCGCCGCGGGTTCGTCCCTCGGCCCGGCGGTAGGCGGCCAGCGCGCGCGGGTGTAACCGGATTTCGTCCGGAACCCCCAAAAACGCCAGCCCGACCATCTTGCCGAACAGCCGCAGCAACACCTCGTCCCCCGGCGTCCAGCGCATTCCCGCCTTCTCCCGAACGGCCGGATCGAACAACCCGGCCGCAATCCAGCGCTGCCCGGCCACCAACGGCTTGAACAACTGGTCCCATATCGGGGTCGGCATGAGCACGAACTTCGGCTTGGGAATCCGTATCGCGAAGATATCCAGAGTCGCCTGATTGATCTCCAGTTCGTCGCGGCAGACGCGGTTCCAGTACTCCTGGAACTCCTCCCAAGTCCCGGGCACCGGCCGCATGCTCATCCCGTACATCCGGTACCACTGCACGTGCTCGTCGAACAGCTGACGCTTCTCGGCCTCGGTCAGCCCACCGCAGAAGTACTCGGCCACCTTGATGACCAGCATGAAGAAGGTCGCGTGGGCCCAGTAGAACGTCTCCGGATTCAGCGCGTGATAACGGCGCCCCTGAGCGTCGACACCTTTGATCGTGCGGTGGTAGCCCTTGATCTGCTGGCCGGTCTCGGCCGCCCGGTCCCCGTCGTAGACCACGCCCATGATCGGGTAGACCGACCGCGCCACGCGCTGCAACGGCTCGCGCAGCAGGATCGAATGCTCCTCGACTCCCGCGCCGAGTTCTGGATACATGTTCTGGATCGCGCCGATCCACACACCCATCATTCCGGTGCGCAGGTCGCCGAAGTACTTCCAGGTGAGCGAATCTGGTCCGAGCGGATCAGTGGATTTCGTCGATGTGGCAGTCATCACGGCCTCCTACTCCTGACTAGCTCACGATAACTTTGACAACGCGTGTTGTCTGCGATTTCGGCATTTCTCCGGCGCGCCGTTATCGAGTCTCCACAACAGCGCGGCAAGCCCGTGACCAGGCGGTTTGCCGCGAGCTGTGACAGAACCGACGATGGTTGGCGTTGCTTGCGTGTGTGCAATCCGCCTACCCTTGCGAGGGTGGAAAACGGGACTCGCGACGAAGTGTCCGGCGAGCCCGACGAGTTGGTGACTGATCAGGAGCCGTCCGCCGAACGGCGACGTTCTGTTGGGCAATGGCTCCGCACTACAAACCGCAGTCCAGGAGTAGTGGCGTTCGTACGCCGAACGCGGCGACTGTTGCCCGGTGACCCCGAATTCGGCGACCCGTTGTCCACCGCCGGTGACGGCGGCCCACGCGCTGCGGCACGAGCTGCCGACCGGCTGCTGGGGGATCGCGATGCGGCGTCAAGAGAGGTCAGTCTGAGTGTGCTGCAAGTTTGGCAGGCGTTGACCGAGGCCGTCTCCCGACGGCCGGCCAACGCTGAGGTGACGCTGGTGTTCACCGACCTGGTCGGCTTTTCGACCTGGTCGCTGGAGGCGGGCGACGATGCCACGCTCACGCTGCTGCGTCAGGTGGCGCGGGCCGTCGAGACGCCGCTGTTGGACGCCGGCGGGCACATCGTCAAACGACTGGGCGACGGAATTATGGCGGTGTTCCGCGACCCGGTGGTCGCCGTGCGGGCCGTACTGGCAGCCGACGAGGCGGTTAAAACGGTTGAGGTAAACGGCTATACACCGCAGATGCGGGTAGGCATCCACACCGGCCGGCCGCAACGGCTGGCCGCGGACTGGCTCGGGGTCGACGTGAACATCGCCGCTCGCGTGATGGAACGTGCCACCAAGGGCGGCATCATGCTGTCCAGCCCGACCCTGGACCTGATACCGCAAAGCGAATTGGACGCAATGGGCGTCGTCGCCAAGCGCGCACGTAAGCCCGTGTTTGCCAGCAAACTGACCGGCATTCCGCCGGATTTGGGGATATATCGCCTCAAAACTCGTAGGGAGTTCTTAACTTCCCGTGAACCCGTTGAAACAAATGCATAGGCATACTAAAGAGCGATGATCTACGGCATCTTGTCCAGGCTCGCCCGGGTGCGGTTCACCGTCGGCTATATGGCCTCTCTGGTCGCAGTCAGCACGGTAATCCTGATGGTCAGTCCGCGCACGCACGACCTGATCATTCAGTGGGCCAGCACAAACCTGCACAATCTGTCCCATGGACGCCTGCACACCCTGCTGGGGAGCGCGTTCGTCGTCGAGGCGGGTCCGCTCTACTTCTGGATGCCGTTCCTGGCGTGTCTGCTGGCGTTGGCGGAACTGCACCTGCGCAGCGCCCGGTTGATGGTGGCGTTTCTGGTCGGCCACATCGGCGCCACGCTGGTGGTGGTCGCCGCTCTGGCGGCGGCGATCGAGCTGGGCTGGATGCCGACCTCCGTCGCCCGGGCCAGCGACGTCGGGATGAGCTATGGGGCCCTCGCGGTGATCGGAGCGCTGACGGCGACGATCCCGCGGCGGTGGCGGGCGGCATGGATCGGCTGGTGGGTATCGGCGGGTCTGATCTCCGGGGTTGTCGGCGGCGACTTCACTAACGCGGGCCACGCGGTCGCGGTGATCCTGGGCGTGCTCGTGGCCAGCCGCTTCCGTCGGCCGGTGCACTGGACGTTGGTGCGGCTTTTCATGCTGGTCAACGCCTCGGGGTTCGGTTTCCTGATCCTCGCTCACCACTGGGGGCCGATGGCTGCCGAGCTGGGGTTCGGCGTGCTGGGCGCATTGGTGGCCTACAAGATCTCGCGGCTCGGCAGGGCCCGCCGCTCGGTGCCGGTGCCGCCGGCAGCACCAATGCTGACCGCTGCGCAGCCGATCCTGACCCGCTGACGTTTCCGCGCGCACCCGCGCCAGGAGGAAGGCGCGCGCCGAGCGCGAATCCTCGAATCACTTATGATCGGGCGAATCCAGCCCGCTTGCCGCCGAATGCGGGCCGTCCGAACGGGCCGTCCGGAGAGGCCTCGTCAGCAAGGAGTGAGTCGCCGCGTGGGGGAGCAACCCGTCGATCTGTCGCCGGAGGCACTAGCCAAGTCGGTCAGCGCCGCCCGGGAGGCGATCGCGCTCTCGGACGATCTGGACGCGCTGGCGCGTATCAAGACCGAACACCTCGGTGACCGCTCGGCATTGGCGCTCGCCCGACAAGCACTGGCCACGCTGCTCAAGGACGAGCGTGCCGACGCCGGCAAGCGCGTCAACGCCGCACGTGGCGACGTCCAGCGCAGCTACGACGAGCGGCTGGCGGTGCTGCGGGCGGAGCGCGACGCTGCGGTGCTGGTCGCCGAGGGTATTGACGTCACGTTGCCGTCGACTCGGCAGCCGATCGGCGCCCGGCATCCGATCACGATACTGGCCGAGCACATCGCCGATACGTTCGTCGCGATGGGATGGGAACTGGTCGACGGCCCGGAGGTCGAGACCGAACAGTTCAACTTCGATGCCCTGAACTTCCCGCCCGACCACCCGGCACGCAGCGAACAGGACACCTTCTACATCGCGCCGGAGGATTCCCGACAGCTACTGCGCACACATACCTCGCCGGTGCAGGTGCGCGCCCTGCTGGAGCGCGAGCTGCCGGTCTACATCCTCTCGATCGGCCGCACCTTCCGCACCGACGAACTCGACGCCACGCATACGCCGGTCTTCCACCAGGTCGAGGGCTTGGCGGTGGACCGCGGCCTGACCATGGCGCATCTGCGCGGAACGCTGGACGCCTTCGCGCGCGCCGAATTCGGTCCGTCGGCGCGGACCCGGATCCGCCCGCACTTCTTCCCGTTCACCGAACCGTCCGCCGAGGTCGACGTGTGGTTTGCCAACAAGAAGGGCGGCGCCGATTGGGTGGAGTGGGGCGGTTGCGGAATGGTGCATCCAAATGTGTTGCGGGCAGCGGGAATTGACTCAGAAGTCTACTCCGGCTTCGCATTCGGGATGGGCCTGGAACGTACCCTGCAGTTCCGCAACGGCATTCCCGATATGCGCGACATGGTCGAAGGGGACGTTCGATTCTCGCTGCCGTTCGGGGTGGGGGCCTGATGCGCGTTCCCTATAGCTGGCTGCGCGAGGTCGTCTCCGTCGGCGCACCGGGCTGGGATGTCGGCCCCGGGACTCTTGCGGAAACGCTGGTGCGCATCGGGCATGAGGTGGAGGAGGTAACCACCCTCGGTCCGGTCGACGGTCCGTTGACGGTCGGGCGGGTGACCGGCATCGAAGAACTGACGGGTTTCAAGAAGCCGATCCGCGCCTGCGTGGTGGACGTCGGCGCCGGTCAAGAGCGCGAGATAGTTTGCGGTGCAACTAATTTTGTGGTGGGCGATCTGATTGTGGCGGCGTTGCCGGGCACCATCCTGCCGGGCGGATTTGCCATCGCGGCTCGCCAGACCTACGGCCGCAACTCCGACGGGATGATCTGCTCGGCAGCCGAACTGGGTTTGGGCGCAGACCATTCCGGGATCCTGGTGCTGCCGCCGGGGACCGCCGAGCCGGGAGCCGACGGCGCCGCGCTGCTCGGACTCGACGACGTGATCCTGCACCTGGCCATCACCCCCGACCGCGGTTACGGCATGTCGGTGCGCGGCTTGGCCCGCGAGATCGCATGCGCCTACGACCTGGATTTCGTCGACCCCGCGGCTGACTCACAGGTGCCGCCGCTGCCGGTCGAGGGACCGGCCTGGCCGCTGACGGTGGACGCCGCGACGGGTGTGCGCCGGTTCGCGCTGCGCCCGGTCACCGGGATCGACCCCGCCGCCGTCTCGCCGTGGTGGCTGCAGCGCCGGCTGCTGCTGTGCGGAATCCGCGCGACCTCCCCCGCAGTGGACGTGACCAACTACGTGATGCTGGAGCTTGGTCATCCCATGCACGCCCACGACCGCGACCGCATCACCGGGGCGCTCGGTGTGCGGTTCGCCCGGCCCGGCGAAACCGTCGTCACCCTCGACGACATCGAACGCCGCCTCGATCCGGCCGACGTGTTGATCGTCGACGACGTCGCCACCGCCGCGATCGGCGGCGTGATGGGTGCGGCGAGCACCGAGGTGCGCGCCGACTCCACCGACGTCCTGCTGGAGGCCGCGGTGTGGGACGCCGCGGCGGTATCCCGCACGCAACGGCGGCTGCACCTGCCCAGCGAAGCCGCCCGTCGCTACGAGCGCGTGGTGGACCCGGCCATTTCGGTGACAGCCCTGGACCGGTGCGCCGCGCTGCTCGCCGAGATCGCCGGCGGGGCGGTTTCCCCGACGTTGACCGATTGGCGGGGCGACCCGCCGCGTGATGACTGGTCGCTGCCGCCGATCCGGATCGCCGCGGACTTGCCGGACCGCGTCGCGGGCGTGGCGTACCCGGCGGGCACGGCCGCGCGGCGGCTGATCCAAATAGGTGCTGAGGTTGCTGCGGCGGCCGACGGCGGCAACATGTTGACGGTGACGCCGCCGAGCTGGCGGCCCGATCTGCGCCAGCCCGCCGACCTCGTTGAAGAGGTGCTGCGGCTGGAGGGCCTGGAAGGTGTCCCGTCGGTGCTGCCGTTGGCGCCCGCGGGCCGCGGACTCACCGCGGTGCAAAAGCGCCGACGCGCGATCGGCAAGTCGCTGGCCCAGTCCGGCTACGTCGAAATCCTGCCGACGCCCTTCTTGCCGGCCGGTGTGTTCGACCTGTGGGGACTGGCGGCCGACGACCCGCGACGCAACACGACGAACGTGGTCAACCCGTTGGAGGCCGACCGTCCGCAACTGGCCACCACCCTGCTGCCCGCTCTGCTGGAAGCGCTGGGCCGCAACGTATCCCGAGGCCTCGTCGACGCCGCGCTGTTTGGCATCGCGCAGGTGGTCCGGCCCACCGAGCAGACTCGCGGTGTCGAGCTCATCGGGGTCGACCGCCGGCCCACCGATGCCGAGATCGCTGCGCTGGACGCGTCCTTACCCCGGCAACCGCAGCACGTCGCCGCGGTGCTGACCGGACTGCGCGAACCGCGCGGTCCCTGGGGTCCTGGCCGCCGGGTCGAAGCCGCCGACGCCTTCGAAGCCGTCCGGATCATCGCGCGCGCCAGCCGAGTTGAGGTGATTCTCCGGGCGGGTACGTACTTGCCGTGGCATCCGGGCCGGTGCGCCGAGGTGCTTGTCGGGGACACCCCCGTCGGTCACGCGGGTCAGTTGCATCCAGCCGTGATCGAGCGTTCGGGCCTACCGAAGGGCACCTGCGCGATCGAGCTGAACCTCGATGCGATTCCAGTCGTAGAGGCACTGCCGGCGCCCAGGGTGTCGCCGTTTCCGGCCGTGTTCCAGGACGTCAGCCTGGTGGTGTCCGCGGATGTCCCCGCCCAGGCGGTGGCGGATGCGGTTCGTGCGGGTGCCGGCGAGTTGCTGGAGGACATTCAGTTGTTTGACGTCTTCACCGGCCCGCAGATCGGGCAGGATCGCAAGTCGCTGACATTCGCGTTGCGGTTTCGGGCGTCGGATCGCACGCTGACAGAAGACGACGCCAGCTCGGCCCGCGATGCCGCGGTGCAATTCGCCGCGGAGCGGGTGGGTGCGGTACTGCGCACTTGAACCGACGCCCGCTCAGCCGGCTCACCAGTTAGGCGGGCATCCGTAACGTTTTCCCCCGAAGCCAGCGATAAGGGTATGTCGATTCAACCCGACCGACTGCGCCCGATCCACCAGATTCACCACGCCAACTAGAACCCACGCACGCAAAACTTAAAATGCACCCACACCCAAAGGCTCATGAGCCTAGTATTTGCGGGTCCGCGTCGTTCCGCACCCTGACGCGATTAATTCGGACCGCATTTTGGCTCGAAATCCCGGTTTCCATGCGCGCAGACGGACGGTCATTTCATTATTGTCAGCGGGCTTTCGACTGCCGTCGGATAACAGGCAGTGACTCGAGGGAGAACTGGATATGTCGTTCCTGAGTGTGACGCCGGAACAGATTGAATCGGCGGCTCAAGACTCTATTGGGTATTCGCGACACGCTGTCCGACGCCACCGCGACAGCCGCAATGCCTACGACAGGAGTGCTCGCAGCTGCCGAGGACGAGGTGTCGACCGCGATCGCGTCGATGTTCAGCGCCCTTGGCCAGCAGTATCAACTGGTCAGCGCCCAGGCGAGCGTGTTTCACGACGAGTTCGTCAAACGGTTGAACGCAGGCGTGGGCGCATATCTCAGCACCGAGGTCGCCAACGCCGAAAACAATCTGCTGAACGCGGTGAATTCGCCGATCCGAGAACTGTTGGGGGGCGCTGGGGTCGGAACTGGGCCGGCCGCCTCCAGCGGTGGCATTCTGGGGGCCGCAGAGGATGTCGTCGCAAAAATCACGGCCGCGGTGCAGGCCGCCGAGCCTGGGCTCGCCAAGGGCGGCAGTGAGTTGTTACTTGCTGGTCAGGGCGTGGTGACCGGAGTTAATCAGCTACAACCTGCCTTTAACTACTTGAGTCAGGCGGGCAATTCTTTTGTGGCTTTTGGGACGGATGCCGCTGTTGGACTTGGTGATTTGGGCAGCGCCGCCACCGAGCTCGTCGGAGGTGTTGGTGCAATCGGGGCGGGTCTTGGCAGCGTCGTGTCTGGAGTTGGTTTGGTGGTGAGCACGGTTCCTCAGCTCCTTACCCCTGTCAGCATTGCGACGGTTGTTCCGAGCATCGTGGGTGGGGTTGGTCTGGTGGGGACCGGCGTTGTCGGGATTGTTGGTGGTGTGCACGAGCTGACGTTAATTTGGGCGAATGTACGTAGTCGGGATCGCTGCGCTGGGGAAGGCCGGTACCGAATTTTCTCAGGGTGTTAGTTACGTGACGTTGGCTCAGCAGGCTGCCGCTCCCGGGTTAGCTACATTGCAGATCGCCGGCACCACGTTTCTCCAGGGGGTTAGCGACGTCCAGACGGGCGCACACGCTGCTGCCGCAGTGCTAGGGCTGGGCTCCTAGGCCGGCCGTCGATGGTCGGTGCTGTTTGCGCTCCTGAGGCCCAATTCCCGCCGGTTCCCAGAAAACGTGCGTTGTTGTTAAGGGCGAGTTAACTTAGGCTCTTTTTAGAGTGTTGGTCGTCGGGCGACCGCAGCCGCGTCGAGGGAGACGGATATGTCGTATCTAATCGCGGATCCGGAACTAATAGAAACTGGCGCGCAAGATTTGGCGGGTATTCGCGCAACACTGGGCGAGGCCACTGCCACCGCGGCACCCGCGACGACGGGGGTGGCGGCGGCGGCTGCCGATGAGGTGTCGACGGCGATCGCGAGAGTGTTCGGTACGTACGGCAAAGAATTTCAGGCGGCCACCGCGCAAGCGGCCGCGTTTCATGATGAGTTCGTCAACGTGCTGAAGGGTGGCGCGGCGGCATACCTCAGCACCGAGATCGCCAACGCCGAACGGAATCTGCTCGACGTGGTGAATGCGCCCGCCCAGGCGGCGCAAGCCGTTTCCCGATCCATCGCCAGCGCACCTTTGCTGCTGGGCTCCACCAGCTCCGGCGCACCCATCTTCACGGACACGGTCGCCAATCTGAGAACCCTCGCCAACGTCTGGCTGGCGAACCCGGCGCCTCGTCCTGCGCCAGTCCATCTCCAATCAGCTCGGCTACTTGCAGCAGGTCGGCACGGGGGTGCACGAATTCATCCAGGGCTTGCCGGCCAGTGCGCCCGCGCAAATCCGGCATTTCGTCGAAAAAATCCTGAACATCGAACCGGTTGCCTTGCTGCAAAACTGGTGGAACAACCAGCTCAGCTACCTCAACACGATCACCACGTCGGTCGGCCCCGCCATCCACGACTTCAACACCGGTTTACATGCCCTGCCGGCCGCGTTCCAGGCCGCCTTCCAGGACTTGGTGGCGGGCGACGTCTCCGGTGCGGTCTCCGAAATTGCCAAGGCCTTCGCAAATCTCTTCGTCACGGGGGTCGACGTCAGCAACGTAGGGACAACCTTCTTCGTGACGCCGACGGGCGCTTTAGGAGACCTGCTGCCGTTACTGACCCTTCCCGGAGCGATGACACAGAACTTTGCCGACCTGTTCCCGACAACGTCCATCCAGCACCAGTTCCTGCAGAACACCACGAACGCGTTCAACACGGCCCTGGACACGACGATCTCGGCGACGCTGGTAACCAGGCTCATTCCGCCGTCCGCTAGCCTCACCGCCTTCTTTGGGATGCCGTGGGCGCTCACCATCGACGGGCTGGGTTCGGTGGTTACGACGGTGCAAGCGGTCGGTACCAGCTACACCGCCTTCAATACCGCGGTGCAGGCCGCAGACTGGCGGGGGGCTGTCGGTGCGCTCATCGATGCGCCGGCCAACATCGCAGACGGATTCCTCAATGGTCAAGCGGTCGTGCCCATATCTCTAAACCTGGGCGGTATCGCAGTTACCATCAACATTCCTTTCAATGGGATTCTGGCTCCTACCAGCCCCTACAACGCAGTGGTAACGCTTGGCAGCGTCAAGCTCACTATCCCCGTCGGGGGTACGCCGATCAGTGGCCTCGCGCAGGCCCTGGTGAACTGGGTGCCCGAAGAGATTGCCGAGGCGATCGGGAAAACCCCGCTCACGATGTAGCCGTAAGAATGTTCTTGCAATCGACTGCATAATCATGCAGAATCTTCCGCATGGCCGACGAGATAAGAGTGGCGGTAGCCGGTGCCAGCGGCTACGCCGGTGGGGAGATCCTGCGGCTGCTGCTCGGGCACCCGGCGTACCGCGACGGTCGGCTGACGATCGGTGCGGTGACCGCCGCGGCCAGTGCCGGTAGCACGCTCGGGGAGCACCACCCGCACCTGGTGCCACTGGCCCAGCGAGTGGTCGAACCCACCGAGTTGGCCGTGCTCGCCGGCCACGACGTGGTTTTCCTGGGCCTGCCGCACGGGAATTCGGCGGCGCTGGCCGAACAACTGAGCCCGGAAACGCTGATCGTCGACTGTGGCGCGGACTTCCGGCTGACCGACGCCGCCGCCTGGCAGCGGTACTACGGCTCCGCGCACGCCGGCAGCTGGCCCTACGGGCTGCCCGAGCTACCCGGGGCGCGGGAGCGGCTACAAGGTGCCCGTCGTATCGCGGTGCCCGGCTGCTATCCCACCGCCGCCCTGTTGGCGTTGCTGCCCGCGGTGGCCGAGGACCTTATCGAACCCGCGGTGACGGTGGTCGCGGTCAGCGGCACCTCCGGAGCCGGTCGTGCGGCCAAGACCGACCTGCTCGGCTCCGAGGTCATCGGATCGGCGCGGGCCTACAACATCGCCGGCGCCCACCGGCACACTCCCGAGATCGCCCAGGGGCTGCGTGCCGTCACCGATCGCGACGTCACGGTGTCATTCACCCCGGTGCTCATCCCGACCTCGCGAGGCATCCTGGCGACCTGCACCGCGCGCACCTCCGCGCCGCTGTCGCAGCTCCAGGCGGCTTACGAAAAGGCCTACCATGCAGAGCCTTTCGTCTACCTGATGCCCGAAGGGCAACTGCCCCGCACCGGCGCGGTGATCGGCAGCAACGCCGCGCACATCGCCGTCGCCGTGGACGAAGCGGCCGAGACGTTCGTGGCGATTGCAGCGATCGACAACCTGGTCAAGGGCACGGCCGGCGCCGCCGTGCAATCGATGAACCTGGCGCTGGGCTGGCCGGAGACCGACGGCCTTTCGGTGGTCGGGGTAGCGCCGTGACCCGCGCGGCCGGGCTGGTGCGGACGCAGGGCGTCACCGCCCCGGCGGGTTTTCGGGCCGCCGGTATCGCCGCCGGGATCAAAGCATCGGGCGCCCGCGACCTGGCGCTGGTCTTCAACGAAGGCCCCGACCACGCAGCCGCCGGAGTGCTGACCCGCAATAAGGTCAAAGCCGCACCGGTGCTGTGGACCCAGCAGGTGCTGACCACCGGGCAGCTGCGCGCGGTGATCCTCAATTCCGGCGGCGCCAACGCCTGTACCGGGCCTGGCGGTTTTCAGGACACCCACGCCACCGCGGAGGCCGTCGCCGCCGCGCTCTCGGACTGGGGTACCGAGACCGGAGCCATCGAGGTCGCCGTGTGCTCGACCGGGCTGATCGGCGACCGGCTGCCGATGGACAAGGTGCTGGCCGGTGTCACCGAGATCGTGCATGAGATGGCCGGCGGGCTGAGCGGTGGCGACGACGCCGCACACGCCATCATGACCACCGACACCGTGGCCAAACAGGTTGCGCTGCATCATCAGAACAACTGGACGGTCGGCGGGATGGCCAAAGGCGCCGGCATGCTGGCGCCGTCGTTGGCCACCATGTTGTGCGTGCTCACCACGGACATAGTCGCTGACGCCGCCGACCTCGAGATTGCGCTGCGGCGCGCCACCGCCCGCACGTTCGACCGGCTCGACATCGACGGCTGTTGTTCCACCAACGACACGGTGCTGCTGCTGGCGTCGGGCGCCAGCGAAATCGCCCCGCCCCAAGCCGATCTCGACGAGGCGGTGTTGCGGGTGTGCGACGATCTGTGCGCCCAGCTGCAAGCCGACGCCGAGGGTGTCACCAAACGCGTCACGGTGACGGTGACCGGGGCCGCCACCGAAGACGAAGCGCTGATCGCCGCCCGGATGGTCGCCCGCGACAGCCTGGTCAAGACCGCGGTCTTCGGGTCCGACCCCAACTGGGGCCGAGTGCTCGCGGCCGTCGGCATGGCGCCGATCACCCTCGACCCGGATCGAATCACCGTGTCGTTCAACGGTTCTGCGGTGTGTATTGATGGCGTCGGCGCTCCGGGTGCGCGCGAGGTGGACCTGTCGGCGATCGACATCGACATCACCGTCGACCTGCGTGTCGGTGCGGGTCAAGCCGCGATCCGGACCACCGACCTGTCGCACGGCTACGTCGAAGAGAACTCGGCCTACAGCTCATGAGCATGCCTGTGAACGTCGAATCATTGCCCACCGGAGTCAAAGCGCAAGTGCTGGCCGAAGCCCTGCCCTGGCTCAAGCAGTTGCACGGCAAGATCGTCGTGATCAAATACGGCGGCAACGCGATGACCGACGAGGCGTTGCGGGCCGCGTTCGCCGCCGACATGGCTTTCCTGCGCAACTGCGGTATCCATCCGGTCGTCGTACACGGCGGCGGACCGCAGATCACCGCCATGCTGCGCCGGCTTGGCATCGAAGGTGACTTCAAAGGCGGATTCCGGGTCACCACACCGGAAGTGCTCGACGTGGCGCGGATGGTGTTGTTCGGTCAGGTGGGCCGCGAACTGGTCAACCTGATCAACGCGCACGGCCCTTACGCCGTGGGCATCACCGGCGAGGACGCGCAACTTTTCACCGCGGTGCGGCGCAGCGTCACCGTCGACGGCGTGGCCACCGATATCGGGCTGGTCGGAGACGTCGACCAGGTCAACAGCGCCTCATTGCTGGATCTCATTGCGGCACGCCGCATTCCGGTGGTGTCCACGCTCGCGCCGGACGCCGACGGCGTGGTGCACAACATCAATGCCGACACCGCGGCGGCGGCGCTGGCCGAGGCCCTGGGAGCCGAAAAGCTGTTGATGCTCACCGACGTCGAAGGACTGTACACCGGCTGGCCGGACCGGGATTCGCTGGTCAGCCAAATCGACACGGCCACATTGGAACAACTATTACCGTCCCTCGAGACGGGCATGATCCCGAAAGTCGAAGCGTGTCTGCGCGCGGTCACCGGTGGCGTGCCGAGCGCGCACGTCATCGACGGGCGGGTCAAACACTGTGTGTTGGTGGAGCTGTTCACCGACGCAGGCACCGGCACGAAGGTGGTATCCGCATGACTCGAACGCTTACCGTGCAACGCGACTTTACTTTCGCCGAGCGTCACGCCAGCGTGGCGTTCGGCGCCGAGAGCCACGCTGGCGTGACGCTCGGGACAAAGGGGCGGCGCTGATGACGCACACCGACACTATGCGGGCCAGGTGGCAGGCCGTGATGATGAACAATTACGGCACCCCGCCGGTGGCACTGGCCAGTGGTGACGGCGCCGTCGTCACCGACGTGGACGGCAAGACCTACGTCGACTTGCTCGGCGGCATCGCGGTCAACATCCTCGGCCACCGCCACCCCGCAATCATCGACGCCGTCACGCAACAGATGTCGACGCTGGGCCACACTTCCAATCTGTATGCCACCGAACCCGCTATCGCGCTGGCCGAAGAGCTGGTCGCCCTGCTGGGGGCCGAGACGCAGACGCGGGTGTTCTTCTGCAACTCGGGCACCGAGGCAAACGAGGTGGCGTTCAAGATGTCGCGGCTCACGGGCCGCACGAAACTTGTCGCCGCGCAGGAAGCGTTCCACGGCCGCACGATGGGCTCGCTGGCGCTGACCGGTCAGCCCGCCAAGCAGGCGCCGTTTGAGCCGCTGCCGGGCGATGTCACGCACGTGCCGTACGGCGACGCCGACGCGCTGGCTGCAGCGGTCGAGGATGACACCGCCGCGGTATTCCTCGAGCCGATCATGGGGGAGAGCGGCGTCGTCGTCCCGCCCGAGGGCTATCTGGTCGCCGCCCGCGATATCACGGCGCGCCACGGCGCCCTGCTCATCCTCGACGAGGTGCAGACCGGAATCGGCCGCACCGGAGCCTTTTTCGCCCACCAGCACGACGGCATCACGCCGGATGTGGTGACGCTGGCCAAGGGACTCGGCGGCGGGCTGCCCATCGGTGCGTGCCTGGCCGTCGGGCCGGCCGCCGAGCTGTTGACGCCCGGACTGCACGGCGCCACCTTCGGCGGCAACCCGGTATGCACGGCGGCGGCGCTGGCGGTGCTGCGGGTGCTGGCCGCCGACGATCTGGTCCGGCGCGCGGAGGTGCTGGGCAAGTCGGTGCGCCAAGGCATCGAATCGCTGGGCCACCCGCTGGTCGATCATGTGCGCGGCCGCGGCTTGCTGTTGGGGGTGGTGCTGACCGGTCCACGCGGCAAGGAGGTCGAGGCCGCCGCCCGGGAGGCGGGGTTCCTGGTGAACGCGGCTGCGCCGGATGTGATTCGGTTGGCACCGCCGCTCATCATCACCGAAGCCCAGCTCGACGCATTCGTCGACGCGTTACCGGGCATCCTCGACGCTGCCGGAGGATCGGTAGGCGCGCCGGCGACGATGCAGAGCGAAGCGATGAGGAGGAGCGGCGCAGATGACTAGGCATTTTCTGCGCGACGACGACCTGTCACCGGCCGAACAGGCCGAAGTCCTCGAGCTGGCGGCCGAACTGAAGAAGGATCCGTTCAGCCGTCGTCCGCTCGAGGGCCCGCGCGGCGTGGCGGTCATCTTCGACAAGAACTCCACCCGCACCCGGTTCTCGTTCGAGATGGGCATCGCACAGCTCGGCGGCCATGCCGTCGTCGTCGACGGCCGCAGCACCCAGCTGGGCCGCGACGAGACGCTGCAGGACACCGCAAAAGTGTTGTCCCGCTATGTCGATGCCATCGTCTGGCGGACGTTCGGCCAAGACCGGCTGACCGACATGGCCGCGGGCGCGACGGTGCCGGTGGTCAACGCGCTGTCCGACGAGTTCCATCCCTGCCAGGTGCTGGCCGATCTGCAGACCATCGCCGAACGCAAGGGGTCGCTGCCGGGACTGCGGCTGGCCTATTTCGGCGACGGCGCCAACAACATGGCGCACTCGCTGATGCTCGGCGGGGTGACCGCCGGCATCGACGTGACCGTCGCAGCTCCCGACGGCTTCACGCCCGACCCGGCGGTGCTGGCCGCGGCCGAGCAGCGTGCGCAGGCAACCGGAGCGTCGGTCATGGTGACGCACAACCCCGACGCGGCGGTGGCAGGCGTCGATGTCGTGGTGACCGACACGTGGACGTCGATGGGACAGGAGAACGACGGGCTGGACCGGGTCAAGCCGTTCCGGGCGTTCCAGGTCAACGAGCGACTGCTGGGGTTGGCCGACCCGGAAGCTATTGTGCTGCATTGCCTTCCGGCGCATCGTGGGGAAGAGATCACCAACGACGTGATGGACGGACCGGCCAGCGCTGTCTGGGACGAGGCGGAAAACCGGCTGCATGCCCAGAAGGCGCTGCTGGTGTGGCTGCTGGAGCGGTCCCGATGACCGATTCCAAGGCCGCACCGGAAACAACCCGCGTGGGTCGTCAGGCCCGCATCGTGGCGATCCTGTCGTCGGCGCCGGTGCGCAGTCAAAACGAGCTGGCGGCGCTGCTGGCCGAAGAAGGCATCGAGGTCACGCAGGCGACGTTGTCGCGGGATCTGGAGGAGCTCGGCGCGGTGAAACTGCGCGGCGCCGACGGCGGCGTCGGCGTCTACGTGGTGCCCGAGGACGGCAGCCCGGTCAAGGGGGTAACGGGTGGCACCGCACGACTGGAGCGGCTGCTCGGGGAGCTGCTGGTGTCGACCGACGCCAGCGCCAACCTGGCGGTGCTGCGCACTCCGCCCGGCGGGGCCCACTATCTGGCCAGCGCGATCGATCGCGCGGCGCTCCCATACGTCGTCGGCACCATCGCCGGCGACGACACCGTATTCGTCGCGGCTCGCGAGCCGATGACTGGCGCCGACGTGGCCGCCACCTTCGAGACCCTCAAATAACGCAAGGAGTCGGGCCATGTCAGATCGAGTAATACTCGCCTATTCCGGAGGTTTGGACACCTCGGTGGCGATCAGTTGGATAGGCAAAGAGACCGGCCGTGAGGTCGTGGCGGTGGCGATCGACCTCGGCCAGGGCGGCGAGGACATGGAGGTCGTGCGTCAGCGGGCGCTGGACTGCGGGGCCGTCGAGGCCGTCGTCGTCGATGCCCGCGACGAGTTCGCCGAGGAGTACTGCCTGCCGACCGTGCAGAACAACGCGCTGTACATGGACCGCTACCCGCTGCTGTCGGCGATCAGCCGGCCGCTGATCGCCAAGCACCTGGTTGCGGCCGCGCGGGAGCACGGCGGGAAGATCGTCGCGCACGGCTGCACCGGCAAGGGCAACGACCAGGTCCGGTTCGAAGTCGGATTCGCTTCGCTGGCGCCCGATCTCGAGGTGCTTGCCCCGGTCCGCGACTACGCGTGGACACGCGAGAAGGCGATCGCGTTCGCCGAGGACAACGCCATCCCGATCAATGTCACCAAGCGCTCGCCGTTCTCGGTCGACCAGAACGTGTGGGGCCGGGCCGTGGAAACCGGCTTCCTGGAGCATCTGTGGAACGCGCCCACCAAGGACGTCTACTGCTACACCGAAGACCCGACCGTCAACTGGAACACCCCCGACGAGGTGATCGTCGGATTCGAACAGGGTGTGCCGGTATCAATCGACGGCAAGCCGGTATCCGTCCTGCAGGCCATCGAGGAACTCAACCGCCGCGCCGGGGCCCAGGGTGTCGGGCGCCTGGATGTCGTCGAGGACCGGCTGGTCGGCATCAAGAGCCGCGAGATTTACGAGGCGCCCGGGGCGATGGTGCTCATCACCGCGCACACCGAACTCGAGCACGTCACGCTGGAGCGCGAGCTGGGCCGGTACAAGCGCCAGACCGACCAGCGCTGGGCCGAACTGGTGTACGACGGGCTGTGGTTCTCGCCGCTGAAGGCCGCGCTGGAGAGCTTCGTCGCCAAGACCCAGGAGCACGTGACCGGCGAGGTCCGCATGGTGTTGCACGGTGGCCACATCGCGGTCAACGGCCGGCGCAGCGCCGAGTCGCTGTACGACTTCAACCTGGCCACCTACGACGAGGGCGACTCCTTCGACCAGTCGGCCGCAAAGGGCTTCGTCTACGTGCACGGGTTGTCGTCCAAGATCGCATCCCGCCGGGACCAGCGGTGACGGTCTACTGGCGAGCAGACGTAAAAGCCTCCGACACGCCGGGCGCAAAGGAGCTTTTGCGTCTGCTCGGCCTAACAAGGTGAGCACCAACGAGGGGTCGCTATGGGGTGGGCGGTTCGCCGACGGACCGTCCGCCGCGCTCGCTGCGCTGAGCAAATCGACCCACTTCGACTGGGCGTTGGCGCCCTACGACGTCACCGCATCCCGCGCGCACACCGTGGTGCTTTTCCGGGCGGGGCTGCTCACCGACGAGCAGCGCGACGGCCTGTTGGCCGGGTTGGACAGCCTCGCGGAGGACGTCGCCGACGGCAGCTTCGGCCCGCTGGTCAGCGACGAGGACGTGCACGCCGCGCTGGAGCGGGGTCTGATCGACCGGGTCGGGCCGGACCTGGGCGGGCGGCTGCGAGCCGGCCGGTCACGCAATGACCAGGTGGCCACGCTGTTCCGGATGTGGCTGCGCGACGCGGTACGACGGGTGGCCGCCGGCGCGCTCGACGTCGTCGGGTCGCTGGCCGCCCAGGCCGCCGCGCACCCGACGGCCATCATGCCCGGCAAGACGCATCTGCAGTCCGCGCAGCCGATCCTGCTGGCTCACCATTTGCTGGCGCACGCCCACCCGTTGCTGCGTGATGTCGACCGGATCGTCGACTTCGACAAGCGCGCGGCGGTGTCTCCGTACGGCGCGGGAGCACTGGCCGGCTCGTCGTTGGGTCTGGATCCGGACGCGATCGCCGCGGATTTGGGTTTCGCGGCCGCTGCGGATAATTCCGTCGACGCGACCGCCAGCCGGGACTTTGCCGCAGAGGCGGCGTTCGTGTTCGCCATGATCGCCGTCGACCTGTCGCGGCTGGCCGAGGACATCATCATCTGGAGCACGACGGAATTCGGCTACGTGACTTTGCACGATTCGTGGTCCACCGGCAGCTCGATCATGCCGCAGAAGAAGAATCCCGACATCGCGGAGCTGGCGCGGGGCAAGTCCGGACGATTGATCGGGAACCTGGCCGGGTTGCTGGCGACGTTGAAGGCCCAGCCCCTTGCCTACAACCGTGACCTGCAGGAGGACAAGGAACCGGTGTTCGATTCGGTGGCTCAGCTGGAGTTGCTGCTGCCGGCGATGGCCGGGCTGGTGGCCAGCCTGACGTTCAATGTCGAGCGGATGGCGGAGCTGGCCCCGGCCGGCTATACGCTGGCCACCGATATTGCCGAATGGCTTGTCCGCCAAGGTGTTCCGTTCCGGTCAGCGCACGAGGCCGCAGGTGGCGCGGTGCGCGTCGCCGAGGAGCGCGGTGTCGGTCTGGAGGAGCTGACCGACGATGAGCTGGCTGCCATCAGCCCCGAGCTGACGTCGCAGGTCCGTGACGTGCTGACCGTCGAAGGCTCGGTGTCCTCGCGTGACTCCCGGGGCGGCACCGCGCCGACGCGAGTTGCTGACCAGCTGAAAACGGTCCTGACGAGCTGCGACGTGCTGAGGGACCGCCTGCACCTGTAGCTCACCGGGCAGGCACCGCCGTTACTTTGCCGGACAGTTCGAAGCCGACTAAACTGCGAGATCTAAGCGATCAGGTTGAACCGTTCGGCTGTGATGTTCGTGACCAAGGGGTGGGACCAATGAGCGTGATCGCAGGTGTGTCGGGCGCATTGCCGCCGTATCGGTATTCCCAGAAAGAGCTCACCGACTTTTTCGTGAGCATTCCGGAATTCGAGGGGTACGAAGACATCGTTCGGCAGCTGCATGCGAGCGCCAAGGTCAACGGCCGCCACCTGGTGCTGCCGCTGGAGCGGTATCCGCGGCTGACCGATTTCGGCGAGGCGAACCGGGTCTTCATCGAAAATGCGGTGGATCTGGGCTGTGAGGCGCTGCAGGGGGCCCTGGCCGACGCGGGTCTGCGGCCGCAGGACCTCGATGTGCTCATCACGACGACGGTCACCGGCCTCGCGGTCCCGTCACTGGATGCCCGGATCGCCGGGCGGCTCGGGCTGCGCGACGACATCCGGCGGGTCCCGCTGTTCGGTCTGGGCTGTGTGGCCGGGGCGGCCGGGGTAGCGCGGCTGAACGACTACCTGCGCGGCGCGCCGGACGGCGTCGCGGCCCTGGTCTCGGTCGAGCTTTGCTCGCTCACCTACCCGGGATACAAGCCCTCGCTGGCGGGTCTGGTCGGCAGCGCCCTGTTTGCTGACGGAGCGGCCTCGGTGGTCGCCGTCGGTGAGCGCCGCGCCGAGCAGGTCGGCGCGGGCGGACCAGACATCATCGACTCCCGAAGCCACCTCTATCCCGACTCGCTGCGCACCATGGGCTATGACGTGGGCACCGAGGGCTTCGAGCTGGTGCTGTCCAAGGACCTGGCGACCGTGGTCGAGCAATACATCGCCGAGGACGTCACCACGTTTCTGGGAGCGCACGGCCTGAGCACCACCGACATCGGCGCGTGGGTCAGCCACCCCGGCGGTCCCAAGATCATCGATGCGATCACTGCGAGCCTCGGCCTGGCACCCGAGGCCCTGGAGCTGACCTGGCGCTCGCTGGGCGAGATCGGCAACCTTTCGTCGGCTTCGGTGCTGCACGTGCTGCGTGACACCATCGCGAAAAAGCCGCCCAGCGGAAGCCCCGGGCTGATGATCGCGATGGGTCCCGGATTCTGTTCCGAACTCGTCTTACTGCGCTGGCACTGATGCGCGCCGGTGGCCTCGTCCTTGTCTCGTAGGGCGGGATCTTTTGGGCTTTGAGGTACTGACCTCGGTGGAGGGCTTGAACCCGGTCGTGATTTCGAGGTGCCCAGCCGTCGATATCCTTGCTAAGGGTTGCCTGTTCGTATGCGCAACACGAAAGGCCGAGTCCGATGAACGGCACTGAAGAAGAGCTTGTCAAGGCCCTGCGCCGGTCCCTCAAGGAAAACGAGCGGCTGAAGCGGGAGAACCGCGAGTATTTGGCCTCCAGCGCCGAACCGGTGGCAGTGGTGGGCATGGCATGCCGGTATCCGGGTGGGGTGGATTCGCCTGAGGCCTTGTGGGAGATGGTCGTTGAGGGTCGCGATGTGGTGTCGGACTTTCCGGCTGACCGTGGCTGGGATTTAGGTGGCCTGTTCGATTCCGATCCCGATGCGATAGGGAAGTCGTACACCCGGTGCGGCGGCTTCTTGGCGGATGTCGCCGACTTCGACGCCGCGTTCTTCGGAATCGCGCCCAGCGAGGCGCTGGCGATGGATCCCCAGCAACGGCTGCTGCTGGAGGTGTCGTGGGAGGCGTTGGAGCGGGCCGGGATTGACCCGCTGGCGCTGCGGGGTTCCGCGACGGGTGTGTTCGCCGGGGTGTTTCACGGTTCTTACGGGGGTCAGGGACGGGTGCCCGGTGACCTGGAGCGATACGGCCTGCGGGGGTCGACGTTGAGCGTGGCATCGGGCCGGGTGGCATATGCGCTGGGGTTGGAGGGGCCGGCGGTGTCGGTGGACACCGCGTGTTCGTCGTCGTTGGTGGCGTTGCATTTGGCCGCGCAGTCGTTGCGATCCGGGGAGTGTGATTTGGCGTTAGCCGGTGGGGTGACCGTGATGGCCACACCGGCGATGTTCGTGGAGTTCAGTCGGCAGCGGGCGCTGTCCGCCGACGGCCGGTGCAAGGCGTATGCCGGGGCCGCCGACGGAACCGCGTTTTCCGAGGGGGTCGGCACTTTGGTGCTGGAGCGGTTGACCGATGCCCGGCGGATGGGCCATCGGGTGCTGGCGGTGGTGCTGGGCTCGGCGGTCAATCAGGACGGTGCCTCCAATGGGCTGGCGACACCCAACGGGCCGGCGCAGCAGCGGGTGATCCGGGCGGCGCTGGCGAGGGCACGGCTGACCGCGGCCGACGTGGATGTAGTGGAGGGCCACGGGACGGGCACCATGTTGGGGGATCCCATTGAGGCCCAGGCGATTTTGGCGACATACGGGCAGGACCGGCCCGCGGATCAGCCATTGTGGTTGGGCTCGATCAAGTCAAACATGGGGCACGCGTCGGCGGCGGCGGGGATGGCCGGGGCGATCAAGATGGTGCAGGCGATGCAGCACGGCGTGCTGCCGCAGACGTTGCACGTGGATGTGCCTACCCCGCATGTGGATTGGTCGGCTGGGGCGGTGTCGTTGTTGACCGAAGCGCGACCGTGGCCGGTAACGAATCGGCCGCGTCGGGTGGGGATTTCGGGTTTCGGGATCAGCGGCACGAATGCCCACGTGATCTTGGAACAGCCTCCGGCGCTGGAAAGCGTTGCCAACGACAATGATATCGACATGCCGGTGGTGCCGTGGGTGTTGTCGGCTCGCTCGGGTGAGGCGCTGGCAGCTCAAGCCGAGCGGTTGTTGGCGCATGTCGGCACCTTTCCGGACCTTGGTGTAGCCGATGTGGGGTGGTCGTTGGTGACGACCAGGTCGGTGTTCGAGCATCGGGCGGTGGTGGTCGGCGCGGACCGTGAGCAGCTGACGGCGGGATTGTCCGGGTTGGCCGCGGGCGAGCCGGGCGCGAATGTAGTGGTGGGCTCGGCGCAATCGCTGGGCAAGACGGTGTTCGTGTTTCCTGGCCAGGGCTCGCAGTGGGTCGGCATGGGAGCCGAATTACTGGATACCTCACAGGTATTCGCCGATCACATGCACCGGTGCGACAAGGCGCTGGGCGAGCATGTCGAGTGGTCCCTGATCGACGTCGTGCGCGGCGCGGCGGGTGCCCCGGGGCTCGACCGGGTGGATGTGGTGCAGCCGGTGCTGTGGGCGGTGATGGTGTCGCTGGCCGAATTGTGGCGCTCACTGGGCGTGATCCCCGACGCGGTGATCGGCCACTCGCAGGGCGAGATAGCGGCGGCGTATGCCGCGGGCGCACTGTCGCTGGAGGACGCCGCCCGGGTAGTGGCACTGCGCAGCAAGCTGTTGGTGAGGTTGTCCGGCGCCGGGGGCATGGTTTCGCTGGCGTGCGGGCTCCGGCAAGCCGAGGATCTGTTGGCCCCATCGGGTGATCGGCTGAACATCGCTGCGGTAAACGGTGTTTCGGCGGTGGTCGTCTCCGGCGAGGTTGCTGCGCTGGCGGAATTGCTGCGGCGTTGCGACGCCGACAACGTGCGGGCCCGCAGGATCGATGTCGACTACGCCTCCCACTCTGCTCAAGTCGACGCCATCCGCGAGCCCCTCGCCCAGGCCCTGACGGGCATCGAGCCCCGTTCGTCCTCGGTGGCGTTCTTCTCAACGGCCACTGGCGATCTCATGGACACCGCGGGCTTGAATGCCGATTACTGGTACCGAAGCATCCGGCACACAGTGCAATTCGAACAGGCATTGCGCAGCGCCTCCGATGCCGGATGCCGAGTGTTCATCGAGTCCAGCCCCCATCCCGTCCTGATCGCCGGCATCGAGGAGACGCTGGCCGGCCCAGACCCCAGTCGGGAGCCGATCGTCATCCCGTCCTTAGGTCGTGATGACGGTGGGCTTGACCGGTTCTGGCTGTCCGTGGGTCAGGCCCATGTCGCCGGCGTGGCCGTGGATTGGCGGGCGGCGTTTGTCACGTTCGTCAAGGGCGCTCGGGTGGAATTGCCGACGTATGCCTTTCAGCGGCGACGGTTTTGGCTGCCATCGATGGGCGCGTTGGGCGTTGGTAGCGGTGATCTCGGCGGTATGGGGTTGGCGGGAGCCGAGCACGGGCTGCTGGGTGCGGTGGTGGAGCGGCCCGATTCCGGTGGGGTGGTGCTCACCGGCCGGCTGTCGACGGCTGCCCAGCCGTGGCTGACCGATCACGCGGTGGCCGGGGTGGTCTTGTTCCCCGGAACCGGATTCGTGGAGTTGGCGTTGCGGGCCGGCGATGAGGTCGGTTGTTCGGTGGTCGACGAGTTGACGCTGGCGACGCCGCTGCTGCTGCCACCGGGCGACGGGGTTCGGGTGCAGGTGGTGGTCGGCGCCCCTGACAGTTCAGCTAGTTCGGGCGCTCGGCCAGTGTCGGTGTATTCGCTGGGAGCTCAGCCCGGTTCGGACTGGGTGCTGCACGCCGAGGGCGCGTTGAGCGCGGGGACCGTGCGGCCGGGCGGGGATTTGTCGGTGTGGCCGCCGGTGGGGGCGACGCCGGTGGATCTGGCCGATGCGTATGAGCGGCTGGCCGGGCGGGGCTATACGTACGGTCCGGCGTTCCGGGGGCTGCAGGCGATGTGGCAGCTCGGAAATGAAGTCTTCGCCGAAGTCGCTGTCCCGGAGGTCGCGGGAGTCCAGGTCGGCGGATTCGGGATTCATCCGGTGCTGGTGGACGCGGCGTTGCATGCGATGGGATTGGCCGGCCGGCAAACCGAGACGATGTTGCCCTTCTCCTGGCAGGGCGTGTGTTTGCACGCCGCGGGGGCGTCGCGGGCACGGGTCCGGATAGCTCCGGTGGGTGTGGAAGCGGTGTCGGTCGAATTGGCCGACGGGGCCGGCCTGCCGGTTTTGTCGGTGCGGGAGTTGCTGGTTCGTCCGGTCTCGACGGCGCAGTTGACCGCTGCCGCTCCGCGTGCGGGTACCGGGTTGCTGGAGGTGGTGTGGGCCCCGGTGGCCTTGGGGGCCAACGGCCCGGTCCGTGACGACGCGGTGGTGTGGCAGTCGGGTGCTGCTTCCGCTGCGGGCGTGGGGTCGGTGTACGCGGCCACCCATGAGGTGTTGGGGGCGTTGCAGTCGTGGTTGGCCGGTGACGGCGCCGGCGTACTGGTCGTATTGACGAGCGGCGCGGTGGCTCTGGCTGGTGAGGAAGTCACCGACTTGGCCGGGGCGGCGGTGTGGGGGATGGTCCGATCGGCGCAGGCCGAGAATCCGGGTCGGGTGATCTTGCTGGATTCGGACGGATCGGTAGATGTTGGAATGGTAACTGGTTGTGGTGAACCACAATTGGTGGTTCGTTCCGGTGTTGCTCATGCGGCCCGATTGGCGCCGGTGCCGGCGGGCGAGGCGCTGGAATTGCCGGCGGGGGCGTGGCGGATGACCGCTGGCGGCAGGGGCACGTTAGGGGACCTGGTGGTGCGGCCCTGCCCGCACCCGGAGCTTGCCGCCGGGCAGGTGCGGGTGGCGGTAGCCGCGGCCGGGGTGAACTTCCGGGATGTGCTGGTGGCGTTGGGGATGTACCCCGGCGGCGGGGAGATCGGCGTCGAGGGAGCTGGGGTGGTCGTCGAGGTCGGCCCGGATGTGACCGGGCTGGCCGTCGGGGACGCGGTGATGGGTTTGTTCGGTGTGGTGGCTGCTGAAGCGGTGGTCGATGCGCGGTTGGTGACCGCGGTGCCCGCGGGATGGTCGTTGGCCACGGCAGCGAGTGCGCCGGTGGTGTTCTTGACGGCGCTGTATGGGTTGAAGGTGTTGGCCGGCGTCAAGGCCGGTCAGAAGGTACTGGTGCATGCGGCCACCGGCGGGGTGGGGATGGCCGCGGTGCAGCTGGCCCGCCATTGGGGTGCCGAGGTTTTCGCCACCGCCAGTCGTGGCAAGTGGGACACGTTGCGGGCGATGGGGTTTGACGACGCACACATTGCCGATTCGCGTTCGTTGGAGTTTGAGGACAAGTTTCTCGCGGCCACCGACGGCACCGGGGTCGATGTGGTGCTCAACTCGCTGGCCGGTGAGTTCATCGACGCCTCATTGCGATTGCTGGTCGGCGGTGGGCGCTTTATCGAGATGGGCAAAACGGATCTCCGCGATCCCGAGGTGGTGGCGGCCCAACATCAAGGGGTGCATTATCGCGCCTTCGACCTGATCGAAGCCGGCCCCGAACGCACCGCGGAGATGCTGAGCGAGTTGATGGCGCTTTTCGCAGCTGGGGTGCTGGCGCCGTTGCCGGTCAAGACTTTTGACGTGCGGTGCGCGTCGACGGCGTATCGCTTTGTCAGCCAGGCCCGCCACATCGGCAAGGTGGTGCTCACCGTCCCCGACGGGCCGGGAGGGTTGCTCAGCGGGTGTGATGGCGGCTTGTCGGGATCCACGGTGGTGATCACCGGGGGTACCGGTATGGCCGGCTCAGCGCTGGCCGCCCATCTGGTGACCCGCTATGGCGTGGCGCATGTGGTGCTGGTCAGCCGCGGCGGTGCGAATGCCGGGGGCGTAGCGGAGTTGGTGAGCGGGCTCGAAAACGCGGGGGCACAGGTGTCGGTGATGGCCTGCGATGTGGCCGATCGGGACGCGGTGGCGGCGCTGATCGCGCAATTACCGGCCCAATACCCCCTGAAGGGGGTGTTTCACGCCGCGGGAGTGCTCGATGATGGGTTGATCGCGTCGTTGACGCCGGAGCGGGTGGACGCGGTGCTGCGGGCCAAGGTCGACGGCGCCTGGAATCTACATGAGCTCACCCAGGATCTGGATTTGTCAGCGTTCGTGATGTTTTCGTCGATGGCCGGCATCGTGGGGACCCCCGGTCAGGGCAACTACGCGGCGGCCAACAGTTTCCTCGACGGACTGGCCGCCTACCGGCGCGACCACGGCCGGGCTGGGCTGTCGGTGGCGTGGGGGCTGTGGGAACAAGCCAGCGGTATGACCGAGCACCTGGCCGAGCGCGATAAGGCCCGGATGAGCCGGGTAGGGCTGGCGCCCTTGGCAACCGAGCACGCGCTGCGCCTGTTCGACACCGCGATGCTCACCGATCGCCCGGTGTTGGTGGCCGCCCGCCTCGACCCCGCCGCGCTCGCCGGCCAGGGCGCCGCGCTGCCCCCGCTGCTCAGTCAATTGGTCGCCCGCCCCACCCGGCGGGTCATCGATGAGGCCGACACCACCACGGTCTCGATGACGAGCCTGATGGCCCGGCTGCACGGCTTGTCCGCCGAGCAGCGACACCGACAACTGGTGGACTTGGTGGCTGGCAATGCCGCCACCGTGCTGGGTCGCACCAACGCCGCAGACATCAATGCCGACAGCGTATTTCAAGACCTCGGTTTCGACTCGCTGACCGCCGTCGAACTGCGTAACCGGCTCAAAGCGGCCACCGGGCTGGGGCTTTCGCCGACGCTGATCTTCGACTACCCCACACCCAGCGTGCTGGCAGAACACCTCGACACGCGGCTGGAAGTCACCACCGCTGACGTCCAACCGCCCAACCTGATGGCCCGTTTCAACGACATCACCCGCGAGCTAGAAGCCCTGCTGAACCAACCCGACTGGAAACCGGACGACAAATCGCAGCTCAGTATCCGCATCCAAACTCTGCTGACGGCCGTCCGCGCCAACCTCGACTCCTACGACCCCTATGACCCCGAGGAGCCTGACGACGAGGACATCTTTACCGCCAGCGAAAGCCAACTCTTCGCCATCCTGGACGAAGAACTCGGCCCCTAACCACCCCCTCTAAGGAGCCCTCCGCAAAGGAGCCCACCCTCAAGGAGCCCCCCTCAAGGAGCCACAGTGCCGACTACCGAGAAGCACATTGATTACCTGAAACGCCTCACCGCGGATCTGCGACGCACTCGACGACAGCTGTCGAAGCTGGAAAGCAAGCTGTCCGAACCGGTAGCGGTGGTGGGCATGGCGTGCCGGTATCCGGGCGGCGTGGACTCGCCAGAGGGCCTGTGGCAGATGGTGGTTGAGGGCCGCGACGCGGTGTCCGACTTTCCCGCCGACCGCGGCTGGGACGTGGAGGGGTTGTTCGACCCGGACCCCGACGCCGCCGGGAAGATGTACCCGCGCCAGGGCAGCTTCTTGCAGGACGCTGCCGACTTCGACGCCGGATTCTTCGGGATCGGACCCAGCGAGGCGCTGGCGATGGATCCCCAGCAACGGCTGATGCTGGAGCTGTCGTGGGAAGCGTTGGAGAGGGCCGGGATTGACCCGAACGCGTTGCGAGGGTCGGCGACGGGCGTGTTCGCCGGCGTGATCCACGCCGGCTACGGGGGCGAGGTGGAAGGCGAGCTGGAGGGTTACGGCCTCACCGGCTCGACGTTGAGTGTGGCCTCGGGCCGGGTGTCCTACGTGCTGGGCTTGGAAGGCCCGGCCGTGTCGGTGGATACAGCGTGTTCGTCGTCGCTGGTGGCATTGCATTTGGCGGCGCAGTCATTGCGGTCGGGGGAGTGTGACCTGGCGCTGGTCGGCGGCGTCACGGTGATGGCCACGTTGGGGGCCTTTGTGGAGTTCAGCCGGCAACGGGCGTTGGCCGCCGACGGCCGGTGCAAGGTCTACGCCGGTGGAGCCGACGGCACTGCATGGTCGGAGGGCGCCGGCGTTCTGGTGGTGGAGCGGTTGGCCGATGCGCGGCGGCTGGGGCATCCGGCGTTGGCGGTGGTGCGGGGCTCCGCGGTGAATCAGGACGGCGCCTCGAACGGACTGACCGCACCGAATGGGCCTTCCCAGCAACGGGTTATCCGGGCGGCGCTGGCCAGCGGCGGCCTGACCGCGGCGGAGGTCGATGTGGTCGAGGGGCACGGGACCGGGACCGTGCTCGGGGATCCGATTGAGGCGCAGGCACTTTTGGCCACCTACGGCCAGGACCGGCCGGCCGATGCGCCCCTTTGGTTGGGGTCGATCAAATCGAATATCGGTCATACCTCTGCCGCGGCGGGGGTGGCGGGCGTCATCAAGATGGTGCAGGCGATGCGTCACGGCGTGATGCCGCAGACCCTGCACGTGGATGTGCCTACGCCGCACGTCGATTGGTCGGCGGGGGCGGTGTCGCTGCTGACCGAGTCACGGCCCTGGCTCACGGCAGACCGGCCGCGCCGGGCGGGGGTGTCGTCGTTCGGGATCAGCGGGACGAACGCGCACGTAATCTTGGAAGAGGCGGCTGCGCAACCTCTGGCGGAACCCGAAAGTCAGGTGGCCGAACCTGACAGCGCGGCAGTGGCGTGGGTGCTGTCGGCTCGTTCACCCGAAGCGCTGGCCGGTCAGGCGGGACGGCTGTTGGCGCATGTGCAGGAGCGCCCAGAGCTTGATCCGGTGGATGTGGGCTGGTCGCTGGCGACGACGCGGTCGGTGTTTGAGCATCGGGCGGTGGTGCAGGGTCCCAAGGGTGCGGAGCTGATGGCGGGCCTGGCGAGTTTGGTCGCCGGTGAGCCGGGTGCGGGGGTGGTGGCGGGGCGGGCCCGGTCGTCGGGCAAAACGGTCTTCGTGTTTCCCGGCCAGGGGTCGCAATGGGTCGGCATGGGCGCGCAGTTATATGCGGAGTTGCCGGTGTTTGCAGAGGCTTTCGGCGCGGTGGCGGAAGAGTTGGATCGGCACCTGCGACTGCCGCTGCGAAAAGTGCTCTGGGACGGGGATGAGGCGCTGCTCACCAGCACCGAGTTCGCCCAGGCCGGCTTGTTCGCGGTCGAGGTGGCGTTGGCAACGTTGTTGCAGCACTGGGGTATTAGGCCCGATTTCATGATCGGCCATTCTGTCGGCGAGATCGCCGCGGCACACGTGGCGGGAGTGTTGTCGCTGCCCGATGCGGCCGCGTTGGTGGCCGCCCGGGGACGGTTGATGGCGGCCCTTCCCAGCGGGGGAGCGATGACGGCGGTGGCCGCCAGCGAAGAAGAGGTGCTGCCGCTGCTGGTCGACGGCGTCGATATCGCAGCGATTAACGCGCCGGGGTCGGTCGTTCTTTCCGGCACTGAGGCGGCGGTGAGCGAGGTGGCCGATCGGTTCGCCCAGCAGGGCCGCCGGGTGCATCGGTTGGCTGTCTCGCACGCGTTTCATTCGTCCTTGATGGAACCGATGCTCGACGAGTTCGCGCGGATCGCTGCCGGTGTTGCGGTGTCGGATCCGCAGATTCCGTTGGTATCGAACGTGACTGGGCAACTGGCCGGCACAGGCTACGGATCCGGAGACTACTGGGTTAGGCACGTGCGCTGCCCGGTGCGGTTCGCCGAGGGCGTGCGGTCGCTGGAATCGGCCGGCGCCACCGGGTTTATTGAGGTGGGGCCCGGTGGTGGTTTGACGGCGTTGGTTGAGCAGTCGCTGTCTGCTGATGCGGCGGTGTCGGCGGTGGCGTTGCGCAGAGATCATCGGGAACTCGCGACGCTGCTGGACGCGGTGGGGCGATTGTTCACCGCGGGTGTCGGGGTGGACTGGCCGGCGGTGTTGGGCGGCCGTGGTCGGCAGGTCGAGTTGCCGACTTATGCGTTTGAGCGGCGGCGGTTTTGGTTACCGGCACGGTCGATCGGGTCGGGGGACGTCAGTGGTGTCGGCCTGGTGCGGGCCCAGCATGGTCTATTGGGTGCGGTTGTGGAGCAACCGGATTCCGGCGGTGTGGTGCTGACGGGTCGGTTGTCGCTGGGCGACCAGCGCTGGTTGGCCGACCATGCAGTTGGTGGAGTGGTGTTGCTCGCCGGGGCGGGCTTTGTGGAATTGGCGTTACGCGCCGCTGACCAGGTGGGCTGTGGAGTGGTCGAGGAGCTGACGGTGTTGGCGCCGTTGGTGTTACCGGCCACGGGCGGGGTGCAACTGCAGGTGGTGGTGGGTGCCGCCGGTGAGTCGGGGCAGCGCACGCTTTCGATGTACTCGCGTAAGACCGAGATGGATTCGGGCTGGATATTGCACGCGCAGGGCGCGCTGGGTGTGCGGCCGGTTGCTCCGGGAGCGGATCTGTCGGTGTGGCCGCCGGCGGGCGCCGCGCCGGTGGAAGTCGCTGACATCTATGAGCGGTTGACCCGGCGCGGGTACGACTATGGCTGGGCATTTCAGGGCTTGACGGCGATGTGGCGGCGGGAGTCGGAGATTTTCGCCGAGGCCGTGGTTCCCGAGGATGTGACGTTGAGCGGGTTCGGCATTCACCCCGTCGTGCTCGATTCGGCTTTGCACGCAATGGGAATCGATGCCGAGCAGGGGGCAGATCAGCAGGAGACGGTATTGCCCTTCTGCTGGCAAGGGGTCTCGCTGCATGCCGCGGGCGCTTCGCGGGTTCGGGTTCGCATAGCCCCGGCCGGTGAGGGCTCGGTGTCGGTGGAGCTGGCCGACGGGATGGGCCTACCGGTGTTGTCGGTACAGGCACTGATAACGCGTCCGGTATCGGCCCAGCAGCTGTCGGCGGCCGCAGCCGCCGCCAGCGGCCGCGGCGATGGATTGCTCGAGGTGGTGTGGTCGCCGGTGTCGTTGGACACCAACGAGGTTGGCGCGGTGTCGGTCCGGACATGGCAGGACCGCGACGCCAGCACCGGTGATGCGGTGGTCTGGGACCTGGAGCCCGGTGTCCGCGATGTGGAACCGGTGCATTCGGCCGTGCATCGGGCGTTGGAGATATTGCAGTCGTGGCTGCCCGACGAGCGGCCGGAAACATTGGTGGTGCTGACGCACGGATCGGTGGGACTGCCTGGCGAAGACGTCCCGGATTTGGCTGGTTCGGCCGTGTGGGGATTGGTGCGTGCGGCGCAGGCAGAGCATCCGGGTCGAGTCGTGTTGGTGGACTCCGATGGGTCGATGGATGTTGGCGACGTAATCGGCTGTGGCGAGCCGCAACTGGTGATCCGCGCCGGCACGGTGTATGCCGCTCGACTGGCGCCGCTGCGTTCGGAGCCGACATTGCAGTCACCCGATGGCGAGTCGGGATGGCGGTTGGTGGCGGGCAGCGCGGGAACGTTCGAGGATTTGAGCCTGACGTCGTGCCCCCGGGCGGAGTTGGGGCCCGGTCAGGTGCGTCTGGCGGTGCAGGCTTTGGGGGTCAACTTCCGGGATGTGTTGGTGGCATTGGGAATGTATCCCGGCGCCGCGGAGTTGGGGGCCGAAGGCGCTGGGGTAGTCACCGAAGTCGGCCCGGGGGTGGCGAGTTTGGCCGTTGGTGACCCGGTGATGGGGCTGTTCGGCGGGGCGGCGTCGGAGGCCGTGGTGGATGCGCGGTTACTGGTCAAGGTCCCGGCGGGATGGTCATTAACCGAAGCCGCGGGCATTCCGGCGGTGTTTCTGACGGCCTACTACGCGTTGCAAGTGTTGGCGGAGGTGCGGGCGGGTGAGTCGGTGCTGGTGCACGCCGCGGCGGGTGGGGTGGGAATGGCGGCGGTACAGCTGGCTCGGTTGTGGGGCGTGGAGGTGTTCGCCACCGCCAGTCGCGGCAAGTGGGACACGTTGCGGAAAATGGGTTTTGACGATGCGCATATCGCCGATTCACGCTCGCTGGCCTTCGAGGATAAGTTCTGGCTGGTGACCGAGGGCCGCGGTGTGGATGTGGTGCTCAACTCGCTGGCCGGTGAGTTCATCGATGCGTCGTTGCGGTTGCTGCCGCGGGGCGGTCGCTTCATCGAGATGGGCAAGACCGATCTTCGAGACGCGGAAGTCATCGCCCAAGCTCATCCCGGGGTGCGGTATCGGGCTTTCGATTTGATGGAGGCCGGCCCGGAGCTGATAGAACAGATGTTTGGCGAGCTGGTCGGGTTGTTCAAAGCTGATGCGCTGCATCGGCTTCCGGTCAAGACCTGGGATGTGCGCAACGCGGGGGAAGCGTACCGGTTTTTGAGCCAGGCGCGCCATGTCGGCAAAGTCGTGTTGACGATGCCGGATGCGTGGGCGGCGGGCACGGTGTTGATCACCGGAGGTACCGGAATGGCGGGCTCCGCGGTGGCGCGTCATCTGGTGAATCGGTACGGGGTGCGGCACATAGTGCTGGCCGGTCGTAGTGGTGAGCGCGCCGAGGGCGCGGATGACCTGGTGGCCGGGTCTGGCCGCTGCCGGCGCCCAAGTGCAGGTGATGGCCTGTGATGTGGCCGATCGCGACGCAGTCTCGGGTTTGGTGGCGGCACTGCCGGACCTCACCGCGGTGTTTCACGCCGCGGGGGTTATCGATGACGCGGTGATCGCCGGATTGACGCCGGATCGGCTGGATACGGTGTTGCGGGCCAAGGTCGATGGGGCCTGGAACCTGCACGAGCTCACCGCGGATCTGGATTTGCGGGTGTTTGTTACGTTTTCGTCGATGGCGGGGATTGTGGGCAGTCCGGGTCAAGGCAATTACGCCGCAGCCAACAGCTTCCTTGACGGGCTGGCGGCCTATCGCCGCGCGCAGGGGTTGCCGGGGTTGTCGGTGGCCTGGGGCCTATGGGAAGAGGCCAGCGACATGACGCGACATTTGGGTGCGCATGATCGGGCCCGGATGACACGGCTGGGTTTGGCACCGTTGAGCACCGAACAGGCCTTGGCGCTATTGGATACCGCGCTGCTGGTGGATCGGAGCGTGGTGGTCGCCGCGCACGTTGACGCGCGTGCGGTGGCCGCTGCCGGCCCGGTGCCGACACTGCTGAAGGGGTTGGTCACCGCACCGGCACGTCGTCAGGTCGTCGACACCGGTGCCGGGGGGATGTCGGGTTTAGCCGCCCGGCTGCGCTCGCTGAACCCCGAACAGCGCGAGCGTGAGTTGGTGGAGTTCGTGTGCACCAACGCGGCAACGGTGCTTGGTCGTTCCAGCACCGGCGAGGTCGACCCGCAGGGTTCCTTCCAAGACCTCGGGTTCGACTCACTGACCGCCGTCGAATTGCGAAACCGGCTGAAAACCGCTACCGGGCTGACGCTTTCGCCCACCTTGATCTTTGATTACCCCACTCCGGCGGCCCTGGCCGAACACCTCAACACGCAACTCGCGACCATGCCCGCCACTACCGACGATCAACCAAACCCGTTGGCTCGCTTCAAGGAAATCGCCGGCGAGCTCGATACCCTGATCAACCAACCCGGTTGGACCACCGAAGACAAAACACAACTGTCCAGCCGGCTGCACGCCATGCTGGCCAACCTCACCACCGAAATCTCCCCGACCCCACCCACTCCCGCCGAAGACGACATCAGCACCGCCACCGAAAGCGAACTCTTCGCCATCCTCGACGAAGAACTCGGCTCCTAACCGCCATACGCAGCCGACGCGGTCATTCGGGCTAGCGTGCCCCGACCTCGCCGTTTGGCGTGCGACGCGGTTCACTAGTACCTGACCAAGGAGGATGCCGTGCAACCGACAGATGTGGCAATCATCGGGCTGGCCTGCAGGTTCCCCGCCGCTGCCAACCCCGATGATCTTTGGCGTCTGGTGCGCGACGGTCGCGAAGCCACCGAACCCATTGCCAACGTCGCCGACTTCGATGCCGAGTTCTTCAACTTGTCCCCGCGCGAGGCTTGCGCCATGGACCCCCGGCAGCGACTTGCACTCGAACTGACCTGGGAGCTGTTCGAAGATGCATTTGTTGTGCCCGAAGCCCTGCACGGAGAGCAGGTCGCGGTCTACCTCGGTGCTATGAACGACGATTACGCGTTTCTGACGCTTCGCGACGCTCTGGCGAACTCCGAACACGTTGATCATCACTCCTTCGCGGGCACTAGTCGGGGCTTGATCTCCAACAGGGTCTCGTATGCATTTGGGTTGCAGGGCCCGAGCATGACGCTTGACGCCGGTCAATCTTCTTCGCTGGTAGCGGTACACCTCGCGTGCGAAAGCCTGCGCACCGGTGTATCGGCGCTTGCCATAGCCGGGGGCATCCACCTCAATTTGGCGAGCGAAACCGCAATGCTGGAGGCGGAATTCGGCGCAATATCCAAGTCTGGGCACACCTATGCGTTCGATCGGCGTGCCGACGGCTACGTCCGGAGCGAAGGCGCCGGGTTGGTGCTGTTGAAGCCCTTACGTGCGGCGCTGGATGACGGAAACCGGATTCGCGCGGTCATCTCGGGGAGCGCTGTCAGCCATGCCGGGCATAGCGCCGCCGGGCTGACGGTTCCGTCGGTATCGGGGCAAGCCGACGTGATACGGCGTGCGCTATCCAGTGCGGGCCTGGACTGTAGCCAGGTCGACTATGTCGAAGCGCATGGAACCGGCACCGAAGTCGGTGACCCGGTGGAGGCGCGGGCGCTGGGCGAAGTATTCGCGCAGCGTCGACAGCGTCCTGTCGCTGTTGGTTCGGTGAAAACCAACATCGGCCATGCCGGAAGCGCGGCAGGAATCGCCGGGTTGCTCAAGACCGTGCTCGCGCTTGAAAATGCCATGTTTACCACCAAGTCTCAACTTCACCAGCGCAAACCCCGACGTTGACTTGGAAAGTCTCGGGTTGCGCGTCAACACCACCCTGACACCATGGCCGGCGCAGGAAGGTCCGCGGCGGGCGGGGGTGTCGTCGTTCGGCATGGGCGGCACCAATGCACATGTGATTGTCGAAGAATCGCCCACTGCATTGGAAAGCGTTGCCGCTCAGAAAGATAAATCCGAGCGGGTTGTTCCGTGGGTGGTGTCCGCTCGGTCGGCAGCAGGGTTGGAGCAGCAGGCGGAGCGGCTGTTGGTACATGTGGGGGAGCATCCGGGGCTGCACCTGGTAGACGTGGGGGTGTCGCTGGTGACGACACGCTCGGTGTTTGAGCATCGGGCCGTAGTGGTGGTCGCGGATCGTGAGCGCCTGATGGCGGGGTTGGCGGGGTTGGCCGGTGGTCAGCCGGGTGCCGATGTGGTGGTGGGGCGGGCGCAGCCGGTGCGCAAGACGGTGTTCGTGTTTCCTGGCCAAGGCTCGCAGTGGTTGGGCATGGGGACGGGCTTGTATCGGCGGTATTTGGTGTTTGCGCGGGCGTTCGATGAGGCCGCGCACGTATTGGACAGCCACCTGCGGGTGCCATTGCGACAGGTGATGTGGGGCGACGATGCCGCGCTGCTGGAAAGTACCGAGTTTGCTCAACCGGCGTTGTTTGCCATTGAGGTGGCATTGGCGGGGTTGCTGCAGCACTGCGGCGTGCGGCCCGACTATGTGATGGGACATTCGGTGGGGGAGATCGCCGCGGCCCATGTCGCGGGCGTGTTGTCGTTACAGGACGCGGCGCGGATGGTGGCGGCGCGGGGCCGGCTGATGGCCGAGTTGCCGGCCGGCGGCGCGATGGTTGCGCTGGCCGCCAGTGCAGATGCGGTTGCGCCCTTGCTGACCGAGGGTGTGCGCATCGCGGCGGTCAACGGGCCCGATTCGGTGGTGATTTCGGGACCCGAGGAAGCGGTGGCTTCGGTGGCGGATCGGTTGGCCGGGCAGGGTCATCGGGTGCATCGGTTGCCGGTGTCGCATGCGTTTCATTCGGCGTTGATGGAGCCGATGATCGAGCGGTTTTCCGAACTGCTGGAACAGGTTTCGGTTACCGAGCCGCGGATTGGCCTGGTGTCCAACGTGACTGGGGAATTGGCCGGCCCTGGGTATGGGTCGGCACAGTACTGGGTTGACCATGTGTTGCAGCCGGTGCGGTTTGCCCAAGGGGCGCAGACGCTCGAGTCGCTGGGGGCCGGGTTGTTTGTTGAGGTCGGCCCCGGTGCGGTTTTGACCACAGCGGTGGAGCAGTCGTTGGTCGCGGACGACGCGACCTCGGTGGTGACGTTGGTCAAGGATCGCCCCGAAGCGGATTCGCTGCTCACCGCGCTGGGGCGGCTGTTCACCACCGGCGTGGCGGTGGGTTGGTCCGGGGTGTTCGCCGGCTTGGGTGCTAGCCGGGTCGAGTTGCCGACGTATGGCTTTGTCCGGCAGAGGTTTTGGCTGGGGGCAACGGAGGCGCCGGTCGATCGCTCCGGTGCCGGCACCGCCGGGTTGGCCGAGCGGCTGCGGGAGTTAACCCCCAGAGAGCAGCATCGTGAGCTGGTGGAGTTGGTATGTTCGCACGCGGCAGTCGTTTTGGGTCATCCGAGCAGTCAGGGCATCGACGCCGAACGTGCTTTCCAGGACCTCGGATTCGACTCAATGGCCGGGGTTGAGCTACGCAATCGTCTCAAGACCGCGACCGGGCTGACCGGCACGGCGCTGTCGCGCACGCTGATCTTCGACTACCCCACTGCGACGGTGTTGGCTGATCACCTCGCCGAGCAACTGCTGGGTCGCCCCGACGAATCGGACGATGACACCGACGAAGCGAAGATCTGGTCTTCGTTGAGAAAGATTCCAATCCAAGAGCTTCGAAGAACCGGATTGCTCGACAAGTTATTACTGTTAGCCAACAGCCCCGAAAACCCTCCTCTTAGTCCAACTGTTAGCGACGACGTGATTGACTCGCTAAGTCCCGAGGCCCTTATCGCGATGGCAATGCAGTCAATCGACGAAGACGAGCAGCATAGCGATAAATAACGAAATCCGGCCTGGCGAGCGCGAATACAAAAATCTCTGAGGCCGCTAATCCGACACATGTTGAATAGCGCCACTTTTTGCGGGAACGCACAACTGCGCATATCTTTGAATATCAAGGGGCGGATGCACAAGGGGCTTCAGAAGGCAGGCTATGAGCGTCATCGCAGGTTTGTTCGGTGCATTGCCACCGTATTCTTACAGCCAGAGCGAGATCACCGACCAGATTGTCCAGTTCCCCGGTTTGCAGGAGCACGAGGCAATCGTTCGGCGTCTGCACGCCGGCGCGAAGGTCAACAGTCGCCATCTGGTGTTGCCGTTGGAGAAGTACTCTGCCCTGACCGACTTCGGCGAAGTGAACGAAATCTTCATCGAAAAGGCGGTCGAACTGGGGTGTGAGGCGCTGCTGGGCGCGCTGGACGAGGCGGGTCTGCAACCCCAGGACATCGATCTGATCGCCACCACGACGGTCACCGGTGTCGCGGTGCCGTCGCTGGATGCCCGCATCGCCGGACGACTCGGCCTGCGCGCGACGTGCGCCGCACGCCGCTATTCGGTCTGGGCTGCGTGGGCGGAGCGGCCGGGCTGGCTCGCGTGCACGACTATCTGCGCGGTGCGCCCGACGGCGTCGCGGTCCTGGTGGCCGTCGAGCTGTGCTCGCTGACGTTCCCGATGGTCAAGCCAACCGTGTCGGGCCTGGTCGGGACCGCGATGTTCGGGGACGGAGCGGCCGCGGTGGTGGCCGTCGGTGACCGTCGCGCCGAACAAGTGCGCGCCAACGGGCCCGACATCCTGGATTCGCGCAGCCGTCTGTACCCCGAATCGCTGCACATCATGGGCTGGAATGTCAGCTCCGACGGCCTGCAGCCGGTGCTGTCTCCCGAGCTCACGACGGTGATCGAGCGGCACCTCGCCGACGACGTCAAGGGTTTCCTCGCTCGGCATGGGTTGGCCAAGGACGACATCGGCGCCTGGGTGAGCCATCCCGGCGGTCCCAAGGTGATCGACGCGGTCGCCAAGAGCCTTGAACTCCCTCCGGAAGCAATCGAGCTGACCTGGCGCTCGCTGGGCGAGATCGGCAACCTCTCGTCGGCGTCGGTGCTGCACATCCTGCGCGACACCATCGACAAGCCGCCACCTAGCGGGAGCCGGGGGCTGCTACTCGCGATGGGTCCGGGGTTCAGCACTGAACTCGTGCTACTGCGCTGGCGCTGAGTCGGTGACCTCGACGCTCAACCCCGGCAGCGGACTGAGCGCGGCCGGGTGCCCCGAGCGGATCCGCTGAGCCGGCAACCTAAGCGTGGTCCTCGCGATCAGCCGGGCAAGCATCACGGTCATCTCGGTAGTGGCCATTACCGCCCCAATACACCGGTGCAATCCTCCGCTGAACGGGATGAACTCGTGCGGCGCGGGCTTGCGGTACTCGGGTGATCCCGGGTCCCACCGCTGTGGACGGAATTCTGTTGGTTGCGGCCATAATTCGGGGATCCGGTGGGTGACGTAGGCGCTGAAGATCAGCAACCGCCCCGCGCGGATGCGGCGCCCGTCGAACGATAGGTCACGCATCACCCTGCGGGCCGAGATCACTCCGGGCGAATAGAGCCGAAGCGTCTCGTGCACAACACCATTGAGGTAGGTGAGCTTGGTTAGGTCGTCGCCGGTGGGCGGTCTGCCGCCGAGCACGCGATCCACCTCGTCGGCGGCAGCGTCCCAGGCGCCCGGGAGGGTCAGCAGTGTGTAGGCCGCCCAGGCCAGCGCGGCGCTGGTGGTCTCGTAACCGGCTGTGATCATCGAAATGATCTGGTCGCGAATCTCGTTGTCGTTCAGGTCATAACCTTCGTCGTCGCGCCCGTTGATCAACATCGTCAACATGTGGTCGTCGGGCCTGGGTTCGGAGCGGGCGTCCGCGATTCGGGCGTCGACGAGCTCGTTGATGCGCGTCCGGGCGGCCAGGGCCCGCCGCCATTGCGGCGAGTTGACCCGCTTGTGCAGCTGCATTACCTGCGGCAGCAGATGGGTCATGTCCAACAAGGGCTGCAGCTGTTCACCAAGGAATTCCGAGTGCACGGCCATGCGCTGGCCAAACAGGGATTCGGCGGTGCTGCGCCGGACCGCCGAACGGAACTGCTGGTAGATGTCCAGCCGCTGCCCGGGCCGCCAGTTGTCGATGACGGCGTCGATATTCGACACCATGGTCTGCACGTAATGCTGGATCTCGCGGTGGCGCAGCCCCGGCGCCACCACGCTACGACGGCGCCGATGGTCGTCTCCGTCGCTGACGATCAGTGCCGTGGGCCCGTCGACGATGGCCAGGTTCTCAAACGTCTCCCGCCAGCTGAACGCATCGGAATTGGCGAACACGAATTTGTTCGCTTCGCCCCCCAGCAGGTAGGTGTAGCCGTGCCCGCCGAGTCCGCTATTGATCACCGCACCCCGGCGCCGATATAGCGCCAGCAGCCCTTCGCCGGGCCAGTACGGCACCGTCCGATAGGCGTTCATTCCAGTACCTCCGATAGTTCCAGCCAATTCCCCTCCAGCGCACCGACCTCGTCTTCCAGGGCACGCAACTCTCGGGTGAGCCGGGTGATGCCGACATGGTCGGCCTGGTCATGCTCGGCGAGTTCGGTGTGCTTGGCGGCGATCCGGTCAGCCAGGCGCGCGAGCTGGCGATCGATGGACGCCAATTCCTTTTCGGCGGCGCGCCGCTGCGCCCCAGACATCCCGGGCGCGGGGTCGGAAGTCCTGGGCGGCGGGGGCGATTCATCGGGCGTGCGAGCAGCCAGCCGCAGGTATTGGTCGATGCCGCCGGGCAGATGCCGTAACCGGCCGTTCAGAACTGCGTACTGCTGGTCGGTGATCCGTTCCAGCAGATAGCGGTCGTGTGAGACGACGATCAGGGTGCCCGCCCAGGAGTCGAGCAAGTCTTCGGTGGCGGTCAGCATGTCGGTGTCCACGTCGTTGGTGGGCTCGTCGAGCAGCAGCACGTTCGGTTCCGACAACAGCGTGAGCATCAGCTGCAGGCGCCGGCGCTGACCGCCGGAAAGTTCACCGACCCGCGCCGACAACTGGCCGCGGTCGAAACCGAGGCGCTCCAGCAGCTGGGCCGGGGTCACCTCGCGGCCCTCGACCTGATATCCGCCGGGCAGCCTGCCCAGCAGGTCGGCGATCCGGTCGCCGGTGACGTCGGCCAGCTGGTCCCCTTGCTGGTCGAGCACCGCCAGCTGGACGGTCTTGCCGCGCTTGACGCGCCCGGTGTCCGGCTGGATGGTTCCGGCGATCAGGCCCAGCAGGGTGGATTTCCCGGCCCCGTTGGCCCCGACGATGCCGGTGCGTTCACCAGGGCCGATCCGCCATTCGACATCGCGCAGCACCGGGCGGCCGCCAAAGGAGACGGACACGTCGAGCAAATCGATGACGTCTTTTCCCAGCCGTGCGGTCGCCAGCTTGGCCAACTCCACGGGGTTGCGCAGCGGTGGCACGTCGGCGATCAGCTGGTTGGCGGCGTCGATCCGGAACTTCGGCTTCGAGGTCCGTGCCGGCGGGCCACGGCGTAGCCAGGCCAGCTCTTTGCGCATCAGGTTCTGCCGCTTGGCCTCCGTCGCGGCGGCCATCCGGTCCCGCTCGACCCGCTGCAGCACATACGCCGCGTAGCCGCCTTCGAACGGTTCGACGATTCCGTCGTGCACCTCCCATGTGGTGGTGGCGACTTCGTCGAGGAACCAGCGGTCGTGGGTGACCAGCAGCAGGCCGCCGGTGTTGCGGGCCCAGCGTTGCTTGAGATGGCCCGCCAGCCAGGTGATGCCTTCGATATCGAGGTGGTTGGTGGGCTCGTCGAGGGCGATCACGTCCCATTCGCCGACCAGCAGGGTGGCCAGCTGCACCCGTCGCCGTTGGCCGCCGCTGAGCGTGGAAACCGTTGCTTCCCAATCGATGTCGGAGACCAGCCCAGCCACCACATCGCGGATTCGTGCGTCGCCTGCCCACTGGTGTTCCGGTTGGTCGCCGACCAGTGTCCAGCCGACGGTGTGGTTCGGGTCGAGGGTGTCCGCCTGGCTCAGTGCGGCGGCCCGTAGACCGCTGCGCTGCGTGACCCGGCCGGAGTGGGGCTTGAGCTGACCGGTAAGCAGACCGAGCAGGCTGGACTTACCGTCTCCGTTTCGCCCGACGATGCCAATGCGCGCGCCGTCGTTGACTCCCAGCGTGACGGCCTGGAATACCACCTGCGTCGGATATTCCAGGTGGATGGCCTCGGCTCCCAACAGGTGCGCCACCGGGCCCAACTTATCGTGGCTTATCGAGGCGGGGCCGCCCGCCTGTAACAGTGGTGGGGTGACCGGCCCGTCTTGGTTGACGACGACGATCGTCGCCGCTGTTGTCGCCGGTTGCGTGGCCGGCTGTGGACCGCCCGACCGCCGCGCGGATGCGCAACGCCTGCAGGACGTGCTGGCCGCCCTGCCCGGAGTGTCGTCGGCCCAGGTCAGCTACCACAACGACGATGACCACGGCGTTGGGATCAACATCTACGCGTTCGTCCCCGACGCCACCCGCGACCAGATCCGCGATCTGGTCGCCCGCATCAACACGGTCCGTGCTGACCGGTTCGCGAGCTATGGGCGGAACGCGATGTTCGCGGTGACCAGCGCCCCGGCCTTCTCAAGTGTCGCGGCACTACCGGCATCCCATACGTTGTAGAGCACGATCGGTGCTCCCTTGACGTGAAGGTCCGCAAAACGCAAGGCTTTGTCTTTCTGGCTCATCACATTCCCTCGGATTGGACGTCAGCCCGCCATCGCTTCGGTCTGGCAAGACGCGACCAAATCGGCCGCTGGGCAACAACGATTCTCGTCAAGGACGCTACGCGACAAGTAAACTCCGGCGCTGTCAAGATCTTTGGTATTCGCGTTACGGCCGCCGGCCTGATCGCTGCGATCGTTGACCGATCTTTGGACCGCTGACGGGGTTTGTCCGAATGCCTTCTTGAACGCCGCGCTGAAGTGGCTGTGGCTGTTGAAGCCGAGTTCAACGGCCAGGGTCATCAGGTCGTCGCAGTCTGCCAGCACGCTGAGAGCGAAAGCGAGCCGCAATCGCAGATGGTAGCGATAGAGCGGGATGCCCTCGACTCTACGGAAAGCGTCGGTGAGATAAACCGGTGTGACACTTACCTCTTCGGCGATCGTGGCCAATGTCCAGCGACGCCATGGATCGGCGGACAGCAGCATCTTTACCTGATTGGTCATTTTCACCGGGCGGCGATTGCCGTACCGAACGCCATGAGAGGCGTTATGGCCCAGAGCATGTCGAACGAGATGCAGTGCGAGAGTCTCGGCCTCCACCGGCCGATGGATCGTCGCACCAGGCGCTGGCGTAGTTGCGCCGCGAGAACTTGGGTTCGTGCATTGAGGCGCATCGAGGACCGATTGAGTGCGGGCCGCTCGCGCGGACAACGGTGTTCGGGCGGCGTGACCTCCAGCAACGTCGCAGGATCGACAGCGAGGGTCAAAGTCGCGTCTCCGCCGGCAACCGGATGGCTCACTCGGTATGGCTGATCGGCGTTGGTGACCACCATCTGATTCGCGTCCGCCACATGATCTTCGTTGCCGACCCAATGCACGTAGACGCCACGGTAGGGAAAGGCGATCCGAGTTCCGGGCGAATGTTCTTCCGCTGCCTTGCCCCGGCATAAGCCCTGACACTGGACATCCCACGCCGTGACTGTGGCCGTATGCAGCACCAACCTAGCGTCGTACTCCGGCATGAGGTGAACTCTATGGAGTGTCGGCCCTGTCTGCTATGACATACATGCAGCAGTTTCTGCCATCGCGGGTGACGCCGGAAGCAAGGATCTCATGAGCGCTAGACGTGTGGTCATCGTCGGCTTTCCCAGAGTGCAGTCCCTGGACCTGTCCGGCCCGTACGAAGTGTTCGCGGAGGCGGGCGCCTACCGCGTCGAGGTCGCGGCGCCGCGGCAGGGGAGTTTCAGCGCCGACTCGGGCCTTGAATTGTCAGCCGATGTTGCGCTGGGTGATCTGCGGGGCCACATCGACACGCTGATCGTGGCCGGCGGCTACGGAATCTTCGACATCATCGAGGATGCGGAGTTTGTCCGCAGTCTGCAGCGGGCGGCCAAGAAGTCGCGTCGGGTCGGCTCCATCTGCACCGGCGCTTTCGCACTGGCCGCCGCCGGCCTACTGGACGGACGCCGCGCCACCACCCACTGGCGCTTCAGCGACCAGTTGCGCAATTGCTATCCAACGGTTGTCGTCGATTCCGACCCCATCTACATCCGATCGGGAAACGTTTACACCTCCGCCGGCGTCACCGCAGGCATGGACCTTGCGTTGGCGTTGGTCGAAGAAGACCGCGGTCACGACGTCGCGATGTCGATCGCACGCGAGTTCGTGTTGTTCATGCGCCGGCCGGGCGGCCAATCCCAGTTCAGTACCGCATTGGCGGCGCAAACCGCCGACCGCGAGCCGCTGCGTGAACTGCAGGCCTGGATTGTCGACAATCTGACCGCTGATCTGTCGGCCGAATCGTTGGCTGAACGCGCACACATGAGTCCGCGCCACTTCGCGCGCGTCTTCACCCGTGAGGTGGGACAGACGCCGGCCCGCTATGTCGAAAACGTCCGCGTCGAGGCTGCCCAACGTCGACTCGAAGAGTCGACGGGCTCGCTCGAGGAAATCGCCGGCCACTGCGGCTTCGGCAGCGTCAACTCGATGCGCCGCTCATTTCTGCGGGTCCGCGGGATCCCGCCGTCTGACTACCGCCGGCGGTTCAGCCGAGACCACGAAACACGCCTCTGAGAATCGAGTCGTTGCTGGCCGCTCGTGGATGGGTGTCTATATGCTTCGACGCTTGTAACGGCCGCGACGCAACCGCCGGCCATCAATATGACTGCACCGATGACGATCGCCGCAGTATGTCTGGCCCAGAAGCTCTTGTCTGAGGTGCCCGGCATACTGGCAAAGTGGATCGTCGACCTCCGCGACCGGGCGCTTCGGCGCAGCCGGCGCACTGGCTGACCCAGCGGGTGGACCCGCGGGGGCGACATGGGGTGACCAACCTGCTCGGGCCGGGGTTTGCGGCCTACGCCCGGCTGCTGCATCCTCTCGAAGATCACCCAGCCTCATCGACGTGGGCGTCGGTGGCCCGGGCTAACGGCCGCACCATGCATCCGTCGGTCGAATGGGAAAAGATCAGGGCGCCAGCGCCTTTGAAGGTGGAGAAATGCGCTAGGGGGCGTGGTTATCCGGGCGAGCCGAAGTGGGGACATCTGGATACCTGGGCGCTGGAGGCGCTATGTGCCGTTCTCGCCCGACATACCACGACCCCGCAGATGTGCTACTTCGCCGTCTCGTCGGGTGCACTGCGCCACGGACCCACGGTGACCGCCTACTCCGCGCCCGTCGGTGTCCTGCCCGAAGTTCGACCGCCCGGGCCCGCGCCGGCCGAGTGGCAACTTGACTCGAGCGGGCCGACCTTTTCATTTCCCTGCGGCAACTCTTACTATCTGTTTGAAGGCCGTGTGGGCGACGCTGTGCGGTTCGGACGTTGGAATAACGAGCGCTGGTTTGATCCTCAGTCGCCACAGTTCTTTTGGCCCGCCGACCACGCCTGGTGCGTGGCCACTGAGGCCATCGACTCGACTTTGATTGGGGGCTCAGGTGAACTCGTCGAGGAACTGTGCGCATCCACGGTGCTCGAGGTTCTCCAGATCGCTCCTGACGCCCCGTTCGAAGACCGCGTAAACCTCTAACCGGCCCACCGTCACAACTGATTCCGAACCCGACATAAGCCGACCCTGCTTGCGCGTTACATCGGCCCAAACCGTCATTGCAATGCCGCACTGCTGACGGAATGAGTTGCCTGTGCCGATCTGCGTTCGCGACCACCTCGGCGCTAGGGCTGACGCACGGCCACGATCTGACGCTTGCTCGGCAGCTGAGCCAACTGGTCACCCGCCGCGCCTCCCAAGCGGGCGGACGCGTCTTCGATACCTGCGCCGATGCTCCCAACATGAGCGGTCGCTATGCTTTTCGGTGCGACTCCGTCGCCGAACGCTTCGTCGTCGCGCTCGAAGAGCCTTCCACTGGCGGTCCGACCAAGGTGTGCGGGCTGGATATCGCAACGAGGTTGCTAAGCGCTGCAACGCTTCTGGGCAGCAAGGTCATGTCGTCTTGCCCCCCGGCCGGGGCCCGGCACAGCGGCTACATCGAGTCGCTATGGTTCGTCACTTTGCGTGAGCTGAACCAGAACTCGCAGGAACACGCGGCGATCGTCGGCTGATAGCACCCCAAGCCAGCGTTCCTCGCCCCGCTGGATGGCGGTCTGCACCGCGTCCTTGACGGCGCGGCCCGAGTCCGTGGCGGCCAGTAACCGCACGCGGCGATCGTCGGGGTCGGGATGGCGCTCGATGTAGCCCTGCGTCTGCAGTTCGTCGAGGATAGGGATGATGCGCGTCTTGTCCGCGCCGATCGACTCGGCGAGTGCCGCCTGCGTGCGTACGGGCGAGCGATCCAGTGCCAGCAGCACGCCGTAACCCCACATCGTCAGCCCGTGCGCGTCCAGCACGGGTAGCTCCGCGGCGACCATTTCGCGAAGCAGCGGCGCGAGCATCGCCGCCAGGTCAGGACGTTTGGCCTTCGATGTCATGCCAGTGATGGTAGACATTGACCAATCATATGTATGCGCTTATGGTAAGCGTATGCATACGATATCCGACGTCCGTCCGTTTCACCGCGTTGCCGTGCTGGCATCCGTTGATGTCGTCAACGCAGTCACGCCCGAGCAGTTGCGCGCACCGACGCCGTGCGCGGGCTGGAACCTCGCAGATCTGCTGGCCCACATGACCGTCCAGCATCGCGGCTTCGTCGCGGCCGCACGCGGCGGAGGCGCTGACCCGGCTGTGTGGCGGCCCGACACGGTGGCCGACGCGGTGGCAGCCGACCCCGCCGGCGTCTACGCCGCCGCGGCGGGCGACGTGCTCGACGCGTTCACTGCCGAAGGCGTGCTCGACGCCACGTTCGCGCTTCCGGAATTCGGCCCCGGCGCGGCCGTCCCCGGCGGGCTGGCGATTGGGTTCCACTTCGTGGATTACGTCGTGCACGGCTGGGACGTCGCCCGCACGATCGGCTCCTCGTTTGATCTGCCGGCCGACGTCCTGGCCGCGGTGCTTCCGATCGCGCTGGCCGTCCCCGACGCTGAGGCTTTCCGCACCGCCGACGGCGCCGCGTTCGGTCCGGCCACGATGGCGACCGACGAGGCAAGCGACCTGAATCGCATCGTGTCCTATCTCGGCCGCTCGCCGGACTGGGCACCCATGCGTGGAACCTCTTGAGCGCTAAACGGCTTCGAACACGAGTGTCATCGCCGCCAGCTGGACGGCCGCGAGTCCCACCCCTCCTGATGCTCCGGTGGCCAAGACTACCGAGGGTGGTTTGAGCGGCTCCCACATGGACCTCAACGGTCGACGTCGCAACCACGAAGAGGGGGGATCGCGAATTCCTGGGCGATGTCAGTCGTCCTGGACCGTCACCGACAACCTCGGCTTCGGACCGTCGCCGGGGTTCGCGATCTGCTCCCAGGCCGCTTCGACCAACGGCTGCAGGAGCAGTTCGCCCAGCTGTCGCATCAGCATTGCGACGATCTGGATCGGTTCGCGACGTTGGGTGGAGGCGAGTTGTGCCTCGCGCAGTGCCGCGACCTCCTGGCGAGCGAGGTCAAGAAGCACGTCGAGCAGATGCATCCGGTCGCCGGACAACTGCAACTCCAAGACCGAGCGTCGAATGTAGTTGACCACCGCAGGGTTGTCGGCAAGCATGCGCCGCACCGCGTCGTCTCGGGCAGTTGCCAACTTTCTGGGGTCACCTTCGGCGGGAAGGCTGGCGACGGTCTGCGCGAAGTGGTCGACGACAAGCCGATCGACCGCGTGGCGAAGGCCGGCTTTCGTCTTGAAGTGATGCTGCACCAGACCCAGCGTGACTCCGGCCTCGGCCGCGACTGCGCGAAGGGGGACCCCGTCTTCGCCATATTTGGCGAACAGATCCAGCGCGGCGTTTCGAATCCTGGCCTTGGCGGTCAGGTCCGCGTTCATTGCCCGCGGGTTGGCCATACCCCCCTCCTCCGTGCCTTGGCGTGCGGCAATCGTATAAGAGGCGCCACGATACATTTGATTAGTTTCCAATATGACCATATTGTCTCGGCCAGGAGGGCCGTGTGGAGCTTTGCCAACTGCGCTATTTCGACATGGTTGCCCAGGTTGGCACGCTGGGCAGCGGCACCGAGCGACTGTCGGTATCCCAATTGCGGTCAGCCGCGCCATCGCGATGCTCGAGTCCGAGATCAGGGTGGAGCCATTTACCCGCCATGGTCGCCGGACCAACGAACTCAACCAGTTCGGAACGACGTCTCCGCGGGTCAACTTGACGGCCCAGTGCAGCCTCGAGACAGCGGTGAGCGCCGTGCGCGGGCTCACCGGCCGGCGCGCCGGGACCATCACGCTGGGATTCCCCAGTTCGCTGGGCTCGGCCATCGTGCCGGGGCCGGTCCGCTGTCATGGCCGCTATCCCGAGGCACGTTTCCTGAACTGCGCCAAGGTCGGCGCCTAATGCAGATGACCTGTCCTGGCGTCTGCGTCTTTCGAAGAGGATCGGGGCCAAATATGTCGTCTTATGTGATCGCAGCGCCGGACGTGCTGGGGGCGGCGGCGGCGGATTTGACCGGGTATCGGGTCGGCGATCGGGGCGGCCAACGCGGCGGCGGCGGGCCCGACGACGCAGCTGCTGGCCGCGGGTGCCGATGAGGTGTCGGCGTCGATCGCGGCGGTACTTAAACACCTACGCCCGGGGATTATCAGGCCCTTGGCGCGCAGGTGGCGGAGTTTCATGCCCAGTTTGTGCAGGCGGTTACCGCCGGTGCGGGTGCGTATGCGGCCACCGAGGCGGCCAGCGCATCGATGCTGCAGACCGTGCAGCAAGACGTGCTGGGTTTGATCAACGCGCCTACCAACCCATGCTGCGGGTGGTGGCCGCTGATCGGCAACGGCGCCAACGAGGCTGCGGGTACCGGTCCTACCCGGCGGGCCCCGGCGGGATCTTGTCTCGGCAACGGCGGCAATGGAGGGTCCGGCTGGGGGGCTTCCGCTCATGGTCTTTGGGTACGGCGGGCTCCTGGCGGGCCGGCCGGGCTGTTCGGCGCTGGCGGGGCAGGCGGGGCCGGCAGCAGTACGCCCGGCGTGGGTGTGGTGCCGGTGGGGCGGGCGGCGCCGGTGGGCTGGTGTTCCGGGACCGGCGGAGCGGGCGGGGCTGGTGGCACCGGCGCCATAGGCGGTTTTGCCTCGGCGGGGCCGGCGGCGCCGGGGGCAGCAACGGGCTGCTAGGCGGTCTTCCTGCGGGGCCGGTGGGGGCCGGCGGGGCCGGTACGAGTAGCCCGACCGGCGTCGGCGGGCGCCGGCGGTGCCGGCGGGGCCGGCGGCGTCGGCGAAGCGTCTGGGTGGGCTGGGCCGGCGGCGCTGGTGGGGACGGGCGGCGCCGGTGGCGGCCGGTGGCGCTGGGGTCCGGCGGGCCTGGCGGGTGGCGGCCTTGAGATGGTTAGTGGTTTTGCGGGTGGTGCAGGCGGAGCTGGCGGGATGGGCGGCGCCGATTCCGGTTCTGTTCGGTGTCGGCGCCATCGGCGGCACCGGCGGTCACGGCGGGGCCGGGGGCCTCGGCGGCGACGGCGGTACGGGCGGCAACGGCGGAGACCGGCGTCGACGCTGGGGGCGGCCGGCACGGCCGGTGCTGGTGGCGGCGGGGTCGGCGGGGGCCGGCGGCAACTTCGGCAGTGGGGGGCGCCTGCAGCAGAATTGTTCTGGCAGCGCCGGGCACGCGGGCGTCGCGGGTAACGGCGGCACCGGCGGGACGGTGGGGCCGGTGGGGCCTGGTGATGTCGGGGGCCGGGGCACCGCCGGCAACACTGGCGGCACCGGGTTTGCGGGTGGTGTCGGCGGGCAGGGCGGCGCGGGCGGCAGCTCCGGCGTCGGGGGTATCAATGGCAGCGGCGGTGCGGGCGGGGCCGGCGGTGTGGGCGGGCAGGGCGGCATCGGCTACGCCGACGACGGCGGCAACGACGCTACCGCCGGTGGCACCGGGGGCCCCGGTGGGGCCGGGGGCCTTGGTGGGTCGGCCGGCACCGGCGGGACCGGCGGCGTCGCGGGCAGCGCTGGTGCCGGCGGCACTGGTGGCGCCGGCGGCCCGGGGGGTGACGGCCTAGCTACAACGGTGACACGGCCGGCAATGGCGGCAGCGGCGGGCAAGGCGGCCAAGGCGGCGTGGGTGTCACCGGCGGGGCCGGCGTGACCGGTTACACGGGCGGCGTGGGCGGGGGCCGGGCGGCCAGGGTGGCCAGGGTGGCGGCGCCGTCTCGGGCGCCGACAACGGCAGCGGCGGCGTCGGTGGGACCGGTGGGACCGGCGGGGCCGGCGGGGCAGGCGGCAGCGGCTTCCCGGGCTACGGAGGACCCTAGGCACATCCATCGGGCAGGGGGGTACTGGCAGTGTGCCTCGCGGGGCGACGGGGGCGGCGGTGGGGCTGGCGGCCAAGGCGGCCAGGGCGGCGCCGGCGGGCAAGGCGGCACCACCAGCGGCGGAACCAACGGCAGCGGCGGCAAGGCGGCATCGGTGGCCAAGGCGGCCGAGGGCGGCACCGGCGTCGCGAGCAGCGAGCTTACCTACCACGGCGGTACGGGCGGTACTCGGCGGTAACGGCGGGGTCCGGCGGTGCAGGCGGCGCTATCGGGACGGGTGGTGTCGCCGGGACGGGTGGTGTCGGCGGGAAAGGCGGTGCCGCCGGCGCCGGCGGGGGCGGCGGCACCGCCAGCGGCGAATATTTCAGCGGCGGGTCTGGCGGTGGCGGTGGTGTCGGCGGCGGGGGTGGTGGCGGCGGGGCCGCGACAGCGTCTGGCGGTGTTGCCGGGGCCGGCGGCACCGGTGGTGCCGGCGGGGCCGGTGGGGCCGCCGCCGACGGCGGCTTACAGGCGGGCGGCGGGTCTGGCGGCGGCGGTGGTGCGGGCGGCGGCGGTGGTGCCGGCGGGGCTGCGACCGTGTCTGGCGCCGTTGCCGGGGCCGGCGGCGCGGGTGGTGTCGGCGGGGCCGCTGTGGAGGCGGCACGGCACCCTGAGACAACGCCGGCTTCGCGGGCGGCGGCGGCCAGGGTGGCGCTGGCGGTGCTGGCGGTCAGGGCGGCGCGGCCGTCGCCGGCGACATTAACGGCGACGGCGGCGCGGAGGTGCCTTCGGCGGCCAGGGCGGCACCGGCGGCACCGGCCCGGCGAACAGTGCTCCCTACTTCGGTGGGGGGCCCAGTGGTGCAGGCGGTAAGGGCGGAGCCGGAGGTGCCGGCGGCGCTACCGGGACCGGTGGTGTCGGCGGGATCGGTGGAGTCGGTGGGCAAGGCGGCGGTGGGGGAGCCGGCGGCGACGGCGGCAGTGCCGGCTTAGACGGCGGCGGCTGGGACGGCGGCACCGGCGGTGGCGGCGGTGTCGGGGGTGTCGGCGGAGCCGCGACCGCGTCTGGCGGTGTTGCCGGGGCCGGTGGCGGGGGTGGTCAGGGCGGGGCCGGCGGTGTTGGCGGCACCGCGACCACCGATTATCGCAATAACGGTTTCTCCGCGGCCGCCGGTGGCACGGCGGGCGCTGGCGGTGCCGGCGGTCAGGGCGGCGCGGCCGTCGCGGGCGGAACCAACGGTGCCGGCGGCGCGGGCGGTGCTGGCGGCCAAGGCGGCGCCGGCGGCGCCGGCCCCAACCAACACCGTCAACCCCGCTTATGGCGCAAGCGACGGCAGCACGGGGGGCACTGGCGGCGCTGGCGGCGCGGGCGGCGGGAACCGGCACCGGGGCCGGCACCGCGAGCAACGGCGGCGACGGCGGCGCGGGCTGAACCGGCGGTGCCGGCGGTGGGGGTGGCGCGGCAGTTGGCCTGCCCAACGGCGGCGGTAACGGCGGCACCGGCGGTGTCGGCGGTGTCGGCGGTGTCGGCGGCGTCGGCGGCGGCGCCGGCGGCGGAACGGGGGTGAAGGCGGCGGCGGCGGCGCAGGCGGCGGCGCAGGCCCCGATGGTGATGGCGGCGGCGGCCAAGGTGGTCGCGGCGGCGACGCCAGCACCTCGCCCACTGGTGTCGGTGGGAACGGCGGTGACGGCGGAAGCGGTGCTAACGGCTCCGGCAGTGGCACTGGCGGCACGGGCGGCGGCGGTGGTGGCGGTGCGACGGGCCTCGGTGGCAGCGGCAGCACCGGTACGAAAGGCAGCGACGGTAGCTAGTGGTATGTCCCGGACTTAGTTGATCGTGCGACAACGACTACCCAGTGGGACCACAAAGCCGTCCGTTCCATGCCTATCGGCTGCGCGCCGACACGCCCGAAGGGTATGAATCTTCGCACTCGGCGTGAACCCTGTCGCTTGAGGTGGACCAGCACAGAAAGAAGCAGCTGAAATTCAAGAATCGCGCTTCATGGGCAGTGTGCGCCGGGCTCTTGTCCTAGTCGGCGCAGCGTCGGGTGTTGCGGTGCTCAGCGCTGGTGTGGCGAGCGCCGACGGCCCGGTTCAGTTGAGAAGCGATTAGGCGATGTTTGTCTGGATGCCGCCATGGGGGCTGGTTCACCCCGGTGGTGATCAACCCCTGCAATGGGACGGACTTCCAGCGCTGGAATGTCACCGCTGCCGGCAAGCTGGAGCGCGGCTTTCCCCGGGAACTGCCTATCACAACCGGGGGAAAGTTGGACGGTGCGCCTCGAGGGATGCGTGAATTGGTTCACCCAGCAGTGGACTATCCAGCCCGACGACCAGGTCACGACTGCTCCTGTTGGTGCATGCCTCACCGTCCTAGGCGGCCCGGGTCCCGGGACTTGGGTGTCCACCCGCTTTTGCAACGGCGATGCACCCGACCAAGCCTGGGATAGCGTCCCCTGAGCGGGCTTGATGTCACGTTAGGGCGGGGCCACTTACGCGTCCGACTTCTGCACGTGCCGCACTGATCGTCTGCTCAAGACTTTCTGGAGCTGGCGCGATGACCAGTTGCCCGATGGCACGGTAACTCATGTAAGGCACAGCCCCTAGGCCGCGCTTGCAGCATGGATGCCGTAATGGCCTAACCGCTTCTGTAATGGGCCAGCATCTCGAAACCGATGACGTAACCGACCACGATCAGACCCAACGCCACCGTTGGCCATATCCACATGACCTTGCCGCGCGCAGCCGCTACGACGACGCCCAAGATCGCAATTACCGTTCCAACCGCGATGCCACCCCACGTCGCCAGTAAAGCCCAACCGATCGGCGGGTTGCAGGTTCCGAATTGTTCATCGTCCAAAATGCCGAGAAGAAGAACGAAAAAAATCCCGCCGGAACAGCGAACGCGAACATAAGCGATGTGACGATGACGTCGATCGTCGAACGGCGCTTTGGCGCGTGGACCGGGCCAAGCCGGGTCTCACCGGATGCGGCGGCGAGAAGTCCGGGTAGTGCGGCGGCGTCATCGCCCAATTATGCCGCAGTCAGTTGAGCCCGAACCGTTTTCCAACCACGATGGCCCGCCGAGTTCTGCGACCCCACCATTCCACACCGTTCGCCGACGGGCAGTGCAACCCATGCGTCGAACCTGAAATGCCTTTGCTACCTCACTCATTTGATGAGGACGTCCTGAGGCTGGCGAGACCAACAACTCGCCGACGGCACGGTAAATCTTCTGAGATACCCCCTATAAAACATGCTGCGTCCTGCGCTTACGGCACGTCTGGAAATTGCGTATAGCTGAGCGCCTACCTGCTTGGTACATCTCGGCGTACCGGTTGCCGTGCCCGCCCGCGCTTCCAAGAATCCGCCAAGGCAACTTCCGCACCCTTAAGGGGGGCGTATGATTCGTCCTCCCGGATTACCCGCGCGGAACCGGAGAAGAATCAAGAACGGAAAACGAACACTGTGAAGTATTACGCAGCGGACGTAGGCCCTGCTATTGGAGCTATTGGAAAGCTTCTCGCGATATTGGGACGCGTTTTTGGTCAAAATGGCTTGGTAGCAGCTGGTTGCGTGCTCTTAGTCCTTGCCGTGGTCGTCGGCGCGGTGTGGTACGTCCGTCGCATGAGCAACGGGGAAGGCGCACCGCCGCCGACCGCGTTTCGGGTGCCCCCGCAGGAAACGCGGCCAGTCTCGCGCGTCAAGGCCGACGACGGATACTTTAAGAAGTGCGCGGCCTGTGGGAAATTGACCCGCGACGCCAAGGTGTGCAGGAACTGTGGCCGAGACCTCACCGATAGCGTCCACCGCAGATAAAAGCGCAGGAGAAGCCGCCGACCACGTCGGGTGCCCCGCAGACTGACGCGCACGAGAAGTCCACGAACGTGAACGTCACAACTGCCAACATGTGCATGCGGTGCCGCGAAGCCAACCGACATTCACTGTGACCGTGGACCACGCTCTCCGCAACGACGTCGTGATCGGCATAGCAGCCGCACCCGCCTGACGAGCGGTGTCTGCAAGATCAAGAATGTATTTAAGCCAGTCGGTGGCACCACTTGCTCAAGACATTTTGGACAGGCTGGCGCGATAAACAATGCCTCGACGGCACGGTCATCTGGACCCCGCCCTCAGGACAGACGCATGTGACCACCGCGGGCGCCCTGCTGTTACCCAGCCTGGTGCACGCCCACCGGCCAAGCACCTACGCTCGAGCCCCATCACGCAACCCACGGGCCACCACCCGCGCCCACCACATCGCCTCGGACGCGAACACAACCGGCAGGCCCGGCATGTCGAACGTCCACCACGCCACACGGCCAAGTTCGGTTACGCCCCAACGCGCGACAGCGACGACGAACCACCGCCCTTCTGACCCGAGTGCGGGCCAAACCGCGTGACGCGCCGATGTGCCATGATGTTCACGCTGGTCAAGGCATACTCAGGGAGCAGCGGTGGATCTCAGCTTTTCGATGGTCACACAACCCATCGAGCGTCTGGTGGCGACGGCGCAGAACGGTCTGGAAGTACTGCGACTCGGCGGTCTGGAAACCGGCAGCGTCCCGTCGCCGTCGCAGATCGTCGAGAGCGTGCCGATGTACAAGCTGAAACGGTACTTCCCGCCGAACAAGCGGCCGGGACAGCCGCCGGTCGGCCCTCCGGTGCTGATGGTGCACCCGATGATGATGTCGGCGGACATGTGGGACGTCACCCGCGAGGACGGCGCGGTCGGCATTCTGCACGCCAACGGCGTGGATCCCTGGGTCATCGACTTCGGCTCGCCCGACAAGGTCGAGGGCGGCATGCGCCGCAACCTCGCCGACCACATCGTTGCGCTCAGCCAGGCGATCGAAACGGTCAAGGACGCCACCGGCCACGACGTGCACCTCGTCGGCTACTCGCAGGGCGGGATGTGGAGCTATCAGGTCGCCGCCTACCGGCGTTCCAAAAACCTCGCCAGCGTCGTGGCGTTCGGCTCCCCGGTGGACACCCTGGCCGCGCTGCCCATGGGCTTACCGGCGAACATGGCTCCCGCCATCGCCGATTTCATGGCTGATCACGTCTTCAACCGGTTGAATATCCCAAGCTGGATGGCGCGCACGGGTTTTCAGATGATGGATCCGGTCAAGACCGCGAAGGCCCGGGTCGACTTCGTGCGCCAGCTGCACGACCGCGAGGCCCTGCTGCCGCGGGAACAGCAACGCCGATTCCTGGAGCGGGAAGGCTGGATCGCCTGGTCGGGCCCGGCGATCTCCGAGCTGCTCAAGCAGTTCATCGCCCACAACCGCATGATGACCGGCGGTTTCGCCATCAACGGCCAGATGGTGACGCTCACCGACATCACCTGCCCGATCCTGGCGTTCGTCGGCGAGGTCGACGACATCGGCCAGCCCGCGTCCGTGCGCGGCATCCGACGGGCGGCGCCCAACGCCGAGGTGTACGAATACCTGATCCGCACCGGCCATTTCGGCTTGGTCGTGGGATCCAGGGCGGCCAGGGAGAGCTGGCCGACCGTCGCGGAGTGGGTGCGTTGGGTCTCGACCGGCGGTGACAAGCCGGGCGGCATCGACCTGATGGCCGACCAGCCCGAAGAGCACACCGACAGCGGCGTCGCGTTCAGCTCCCGACTCGTGCACGGCTTCGGTGAGGTCTCCGAGGCGGCGCTGGCACTGGCACGCGGCGCGGCCGAAGCTGTCCTGGCCGCCAACAGATCCGTGCGAACCCTGGCTGTGGAGACGGTCCGGACGCTGCCCCGGCTGGCGCGGCTGGGACAACTCAACGACCACACCCAGATCTCGCTGGGCCGCATCATCGACGAACAGGCGCACGACGCCCCACAGGGCGAATTCCTGTTATTTGACGGCCGCGTGCACACGTACGAAGCGGTGAACCGACGGATCAACAACGTGGTTCGCGGTCTGATCGAGGTCGGGGTACGGCAAGGCGACCGGGTCGGCTTACTGATGGAAACGCGGCCCAGTGCACTGGTCGCGATCGCCGCGTTGTCCCGGCTCGGTGCGGTCGCCGTGGTGATGCGGCCGGACGCCGATCTCGCCGCAACGGTCCGGCTCGGGGGAGTCACCGAGATCCTGACCGACCCCACCAACCTCGATGTCGCGCGGACATTGCCAGGTCAGGTGTTGGTGCTGGGCGGTGGTGAGTCGCGCAATCTGCATTTGCCCGAAGACGCAGACGTCATCGACATGGAAAAGATCGACCCCGACGCCGTCGAACTACCCGCGTGGTATCGGCCCAACCCGGGGTTGGCGCGGGATCTGGCGGCCATCGCGTTCAGCACGGCCAGCGGCGAGCCGGTCGCCAAGCAGATCACCAACTACCGCTGGGCGGTGTCGGCCTTCGGAACCGCGTCAGCGGCCGGCCTCGATCGCAAGGACACCGTGTACTGCTTGACGCCGCTGCACCATGAATCCGCGTTGTTGGTCAACCTGGGTGGTGCGGTCGTGGGCGGTACCCGCATTGCGTTGTCCCGCGGCCTGCAACCGGACCGCTTCGCCCAAGAAATACGGCAGTACGGCGTCACGGTCGTGTCGTACACCTGGGCCATGCTCCGCGAGGTCGTCGACGATCCCGCGTTCGTACTGCATGGCAACCATCCGGTGCGGCTGTTCATCGGCTCCGGTATGCCTACCGGCTTGTGGGACCGGGTCGTCGACGCGTTCGCGCCGGCCCATGTCGTCGAGTTCTTCGCCACCACCGACGGACAGGCGGTATTGGCCAACGTCTCCGGCGTCAAGATCGGTAGCAAGGGTCGTCCGTTGCCCGGTGCCGGCCATGTCGAGCTGGGTGCCTACGACGCCGAACATGACCTGATCCTGGAGAACGACCGCGGCTTCGTTCAGGTCGCCGACGTCAACCAGATCGGTGTGCTGCTCGCGCAATCCAACGGGCCGATCGATCCGACCGCGTCCGTCAAGCGTGGCGTATTCGCCCCCGCCGATACCTGGATATCGACCGAGTATCTGTTCCGCCGCGACGAGGACGGGGACTACTGGCTGGCGGGTAGGCGCGGCGCGGTCGTTCACACCAAGCGGGGTTTGGTTTACCCCGAGTTGGTAACCGACGCGCTGGGCTTCATCAACGGCATTGACCTCGCGGTGACCTACAGCGTGTCGGTAGGAACCCAGCAGGTCGCGGTGTCGGCGGTGACGCTGCTGCCGGGAGCGACCATCACCGCCGCCGACTTGACCGAAGCCGTCGCCAACATGCCCGTCGGGCGGGGACCCGACCTCGTGCACGTGGTGCCGCAGATGCCGCTGAGCCCGACGATCTACCGGCCCACCGTCGGTGCCTTACGTGCTAAAGGCATCCCCAAGGCGGGCCGACAGACCTGGTACTTCGACACCGTCGGCAACGAGTTCCGCCGGCTGACGCCGGCGGCGCGGTCAGAGCTGATCGGGGAGCACCGGCGCGGCAATGCTTGACGATTCGCTGCTGAGTATCCTCGTCTGCCCGGCTGACCGGGGTCCGTTGGTGCTGGTCCCGGACCCCCACGACACCGTTGCCGATGGCGGCGAGTTGCTCTACAACCCGCGGCTGCGGCGCGCCTACCGGGTCGAGGACGGCATCCCGGTGCTGCTGGTCGAGGAGGCCCGCGACGTGGTCGACGATGACGAGCACGCCAGGCTCATGGCGCGAGGTCGTCCGGCAGATCCCCAGTGAGGTAGCGCTGCAGGTTCGGCGCGATGGTTTGCGCGATCTGTTCGGCCGGCAGCGACGCGAACGGCTCGAGCTGCACGATGTAGCGAGCCATCACAACACCAATCAGCTGTGAGGCGACGAACTGGATACGAATTCGGCCCGTTCCCGGCGGATTGTCCACTCGTGGACCCACTTCTCCGCCGATAATGTCCTGCAGAAAGAAGCGTGCCAAACTCACGTCGGAACCCGAGATCAGCGAACGGATCGTAGCGATGAGCCCGGTGCCCAGTTCCGAATCCCACAGTGGCAGCAACAGCGAGGGCAGTTTCAAACCCAGTTCCTCGACCGGGGTTTCCCGGATGGGCCCGAGAATCTCAATGGGATCGATCGGAAGGTGGATTGCAGCCGCGAAAAGCTGCCGCTTGGTCCCGAAGTAGTGATGTACCAGCGCGGCGTCCACGCCCGCATCGGCGGCTATCGACCTTATCGATGTTCGGTCAATCCCGTTGCGAGCAAATAGTGTTCGAGCACTTGCCAGGATGCGCTCGCGAGTATCGGAGCTGCCGGCCGGGCGCCCCGGCCGGCGATTTGGATTGGTGCTCAACGTGTTACGGGGTCCGTCTGTGCAGCGTCGCCGCGGCGAGGCATAGCGCCGCGATCGCGAAGCCCAGTACCACGACGATGTCGCGCACTGCGATATAGGTCAGCTCGGAATGCGCGCCCACCTGCTGCAGGGCTTCCAGCGCATAGCTGGCCGGTAGCACGTTGCTGACCCACTGCAACCAGTGCGCCATCAATGCCCGAGGGACGATGATGCCGGCCAGCAACAGTTGCGGCACCATCACCAGCGGGATGAACTGCACTGCCTGAAACTCGGTGCGGGCGAAGGCGCTACAGAGCAACCCCAGGCCGACGCCCAGCACCGCGTTGACGATCGCGATCACGAATACCCACACCGGACTGCCGGCCGTGGTGAAGCCCAGCAACCAAAACGACACAGCGCAGGCCACGGTGGCTTGCGCCGCGGCGGCAACCGAGAACGCGGTGCCGTAGGCGATCAGCAGGTCGAGCCGGCGCAGGGGAGTGGTCAGGATGCGCTCCAGCGTCCCCGAGGCTCGTTCCCGCTGCATGGTTATCGACGTGATGATGAACATCACGAACAGCGGGAAAAGACCAAGCAGGATCAGGCAGGCGTTGTTGAACGGCGACGGCGTGCCCGGGCGATGCGGGACATTTTCGAACATGAAATACATCAGCGCGATGACCACGACAGGTACCACCAGGATCATCGCAACGCTGCGGTGATCGCCGGCGAGTTGCCGCAGGATTCGCGTCGTGGTCGCCGCGTACCCCCGCAACCCTAACCGGCTTTGAGCGTGGTGCTGCGCTTGATCATGGACAGAAACGCGTCCTCCAGTGACGTGCATCCGGTGTCCTCTCGTAGTTGGGTCGGTGTGGTGTGCGCGATCAACTGCCCCTCGCGCATCAGCAACAGGTCGGCGCAGTGGTCGGCTTCGTCCATCACGTGACTGGACACCAGCAGCGTGGTCCCGCCGCGGGCGAGTTCGGTGAACTGTTCCCAGAGGTCCACCCGCAGCACCGGGTCCAGGCCCACCGTGGGTTCGTCCAGTACGAGTAGATCGGGCTGACAGACCAGCGCGCACGCCAATGAGACCCTGGTGCGCTGACCGCCGGACAGGTTGCGGCACAAGGCCGTGTCGTGATCGCTCAGGCCGACGCGTTCGATCGCGGCATCAGCGGCGCTGTTGTCGAAGCCATACAACGAGGCGAAGTAGCGGACGTTATCGACGATCCGCACGTCGTCATAGATGGTCGGGTCCTGCGGCAGGTAACCGACGCGACGGCGCAGCGCCGCGGATCCAGCGGGCTGGCCCAGCACCGTCACGGTTCCCGACGTCACGATCTGGGTGCCGACGATGCAGCGCATCAACGTGGTTTTGCCACAGCCGGACGGCCCGAGCAGGCCGGTGATGGTGCCTTGGGCTATTCGTACCGAGAAGTCTTGTAGCGCAGGGCGTTTGCCGCGGATCACGCGCAGGTGCTCGATGCTGACGGCCGGCTCGGCGCCCCTGGCAAGTAATTCATCGCTGGATGAACTCATCATGCGATGAATTCTTCGCTCATGGTCAGGGGATTGTCAAGACCTCATTGCGCTCCGTGGGTGCTACCGGCGGCCACGAGGCTGCGGACGGGTGAGCGAAGCGGCGGGCCGCAGTTCAGCTATCGAAGGTTGTCGTTCCGACGCCGGTGGGGCTGTAGCTGATGTAGATCGGCATCTGCGAGAAGGGCTCAAAGCCGGTATTGAACGCGTCAAACCCCGTCGTGGGTACTGGGATAATTACCGGGCTGTTCAACGCGGTCGTGGTGAACGAGTACAGCAGGGTCGAACCGTCGGGGGTGTAGACCGAAATGACTGTCCCCGCTGGAAGGTTTCCGGAGCTTCCGAGTACTGCTTCCGGGATAGTTCCAGTCTGGCCGCCGGAATCGATAATCGCGTTAGTAGGTTGGAGAGGTCCGCCATTGATCTGTACGTCCAGGTTGGTAGCCCCCGATCCGGTAACCGAGGCGATGGCGGGTAGCGGGTTGGGGCCGAATTCCAGCACACCCTGGGGCGCGTTGATGAGCACACCCTGATTGAGGTCGCCCGGCAACGCTGTGAGCGGACTGGTGAGGCTGGTGCCTCCCGAATTCGGCCCAATACCCAAGGTGGGACCAAGATATTGGGAAGGTTCAGGCTCGGGTAACCCTAGCGGCCCACTCGGATCCCATGCCGTGATGACGACGTTGGCATTCGTCGGGGCGGTGACGATTCCATTCCCGAAATTGATCGGCATTTGAACGGTGGCGTAGACAAATTCCACCCACGGGTAGTTACCGCCGTAGCCGCCGATGCCCACCCCGGTGGGGGAAACAAGAGGCTGCGTTCCGGCATCTTGGCTTGGGAGAACAAGACCGGTGGATCCGGTGTCAACTAGCGTTAGCGTACTGGGTCCACCGGCGACAGAAATGTTTACGCTGCTATCAGATAAAGGCAACGACCCTGTATACAGTGGAACGCTTGCGTTTACCGGTGTGCTAGGGGCGGGGCCTGCGCTGCTGGCGGCATAGATTGTTGATGTCCCGATCCCGTGGAAGCTGACCTGACCGATGCCATTGCCGGTGTTCATGACACCTATCTGCGCGATGCCGCTGCCGGTGTTCATGACACCCACTTGCCCAACGCCGCTGCCGGTGTTCATGAAACCCACTTCGGCAAGCCCGCCGCCGGAGTTCATAAAGCCCGCGTTTGCGCCGCCGAACTCGCCGCTGAAGCTGCTGCCCGAGTTCATAAAACCGGAGTTGGGCAAGCTTTGCAGGCTGCCGCTGGCCGAGTTCTCATAGCCCGAGCTGTCGTCGCTGCTGTTGTAGAAGCCCGAGTCGTCTGTGCCGGTGTTGCCGATGCCGGAGTTCACCGCACCGCTGGGGGTGCCCGAGGCGGCCACGCCCGTGTTGAGGTTTCCTGAGTCAACACCGCCGGTATTGATGTTGCCTGAGTTCGCGAAACCGGTGTTGTAGCCACCCGAGTTGAAACCGCCGGTGTTGACGATGCCCGAGTTGCCCGAGCCGGTGTTCAGAGTGCCCGAGTTGTCGAAGCCCACATTCTGGCCGCCCGAGTTCCACCCGCCCACATTCGCGGCACCCGAGTTCCACCCGCCCACATTCTGGGCACCCGAGTTCCACCACCCCAGGTTTTCGCTGCCGCTGTTCACAAAACCCGTGTTGTTGTAGCCCGAATTGCGAATGCCCACGTTTAACGAGCCCGCGTTGCGCAGGCCCAAGTCGTTACTGCCCGCGTTGTGGACACCGGTGTTGACGCTGCCCGCGTTCAGCAAGCCGGAGTCGGTGTTGCCGGTGTTGCCCAGACCCACGTCGTGGCTGCCCGCGTTGAACATGCCCAGGCTTGCGGTGCCGCTGTTGAAAAAGCCGATGTTGCCGCTGCCGCTGTTGAAAAAGCCGATGTTGCCGGTGCCGGAGTTTCCGAAGCCAATGTTGCCGGCACCGGAGTTCAGCGCCCCTAAGCCATCGTTACCGGCACCGGTGTTGACCTCGAGGTTGATGCCGATCTGGTGGCTGCCGGTAAGCCCGATACCGATATCACCGGTGCCGGTGTTGGCGAAACCGATGTTGGACGTGCCGGTATTGCCCACACCCCAGTTGCCGATGCCGTTGTTACCCAGGCCGGTGTTGGCGCTGCCCGAATTCCACAAGCCTGTGTTGTGGTCGCCGGCGTTCCCGATGCCGATGTTGGTGGTGCCCGAGTTCACCCTGCCCCAGTTGCCGGTGCCCGAGTTGAACGAGCCGAAATTGGCGCTGCCCGAGTTGGCAGAGCCGACGTTGCCGGTGCCCGAGTTTCCGGCGCCGATGTTGTATTGGCCGTTATTTTCGGCGCCGATGTTGCCGAGATTGCTCAGGCTGGGGATACCCCAGTCGCTGTTGACGCTGATGCTGCTGGGGTTGACGTTTCCGAAACCAATGTTGTAGGACCCGTCGTTGCCGATACCCACACTGAGAACACCCAAGTTGCTGAAACCGACGTTGAGAACCCCGTAGTTGCTCAAACCGATGTTGAGACCCCCCCAGTTGCTGCTTCCTAGGTTGGCGTAACCGGTATTGCCAAGGCCGACGTTGAAGCCGACCCAGCTGGGCAGGTAGGAGGCAATAAGGGGGATGTCGGCGGCGTTGTCGATGCCCACGTTGAAGTTGCCGATGTTGGCGATGCCCAAGTTGGCGTTGCCGATGTTGGCGATGCCGATGTTGGCGATGCCCAGATTTCCCAGTCCCGACAGACTCACCGCTGCTAGCGCGTTTTTCAGGCCGGACAAGCGTTGCAGCGCCTGCTGCCAGACCGGCACCTGCGCCAGCGCCGCCGATGCCGCAGCGTGATAGCCGGCCATTGCGGCCACATCCTGAGCCCACATCTGTTCGTATTCGGTCTCGACAGCAGCGATCGCCGGGGCGTTGAGCCCGAAGAGGTTGGAGTTCACCAACCCCAGGAGTTGGGTGCGATTGGCCGCAACCTGCCCCGGGTGCACGGTGGCCGCCCGCGCGGCCTCAAACACCGCGGCCGCAGCCCTGGCTTGAGACGCTGTCGTCGCGGCATTGGCCGCCGTCTGACTCAACCGCCCGGCATAGGGTGTCGCTGCGGCCGCCATCGCAGCCGCCGCCGGGCCCTGCCATCCGTCGGCAAGCCCTAAGGTCACCGACCCGAACGAGGAAGCTGCCGAACTCAGCTCGCCGGCCAGGCCATCCCAGGCGGCCGCAGCATCTAGCATCGGCGCCAGGCCCGCACCGGTAAACATCCGCGCTGAGTTCACCTCTGGTGGCAAAACCGAAAAATTCATCGTTCCCGTCCTCGCCTTCTACTGCGCTACATTGCCCGACGCCGGTGAATCCTTGGCCTGGCGACCCGCGAGCGTCGTAACCGAGCTAATTAAACCCGTTGAGTCCGTAATTTGATCAGAAAACAATAGCGATTTGATGGTGCAAAGTTGGGCGTTTCCCAAGGCGATGTTAGAGCTAACTGACGACGAGCGGAAGACCTTGAAGCGGTGGGCTCGTCGACCAAAGTCGTTGCTGGCGTTGGCGTTGCGGTTGAGGATCGTGCTTAAACTCGGTTACCAGGTGCCTGGTCCATTACTAAAGAAAACTACTAATCAATTTAGCTGGTTCAACCCCGGGATCGCGCAACAGGGTTTGCTCAGACCACCTTTTACCGCCGAATCCCGAGCCCGCCCGAAAAGGAGCTCCTACCGCCGTCAGGGGTTGATCCCGAAAGCGACGGGCGTCCAAACAGTGCCAACCCGCTAAACCACGCGCGTAGGGCCCGACCAGTGGGAAGATTTGCTGGGAAGTAGCGGCAAGAATTTCGCAAGCGGTCCGCTCTAACATTCGACCCCGGCAGCCGGGGAAAGGAGCCGCCATGGACGATTTGCTGTCGGATCGCGGCGACCCGCCGGCAAGCCCGCACCAGGCGCGCCGTTTCGCGGCATCCGCCGCCCCGCCGAGCACCAAGCAGATGATGAAGTACACCTACCTGCTCATGTTCGGGGGCATGGCGTCGCTCGGCGCGATCTATATGGCGCTCTTCATGCTTGGTGCCCTCCTGGGGGCCGAAGATGTCATGAAGATCGGCGGCGCCGTGGTGTTCTTCGCGTTCTTGCTGCTTGCCATGCCGGCTTTTGCCATGTTCCAGCGGCGGATGAATCGCGAAAAGGCGGTCCTCGTGGACGTCGGGAGGGATGGCCTGACCGTCAGTTCGAGGCCCGGGGATGTTTTTTCATTCGGCGATGCGCAGCTGGGCAAATGGACTCTCGCGGGGTATGGCGGCACAACCAAAGGCACGGCGCTGCACCTGCGAAGTGGCCGGCACCGCTTTGTTCTCGGCGGACGAGATCACCGCGTCGGTACCGAAACACCGCTTGACGCCCGCCCGTGGACAGCGTGGATGCGACGATGTGGGCCTCGGAGTTCGATGAGCTTCTCACGATGGTCGGCCGCCCGGGTGGGCTCGATGCACACGGGTCCGTACCGGGGCAACCGACTCGCTGCCTGCTGACTCCGAACCCCGCGAGAATGTACTCTTCCTCATCTTTCGGGATGTTCAAAAACACCGCGACGGCGATAAGACAGAACGCTAACCCGCCGCAATCGAGCATGGCCATTGACGTTGGTGAAGACGCGATCTCGGTGATCGACCTGAAAAGCGATGCGCGCATCGCCTCGGCCCCGCTCGCGCAGGTGACCGCGACACCGGCAGCAAGCGCACGGTCAGTGGCCCGCATGGGTGTGCTGACGACAGCCGTACTGGTTGTGCGCGTTGCCAACTCGCAACCGCTGACCATCGGGTGTCCCGATTGGGCCGGCCCCCCACAGGCGACTTGGAGCGGCACCACCAAGCTCACCTACCGCTTTGCGTGGCGCGGCGAGGTGCCGTCGGAGCAAGAACCGGCGTATGTGGTCTCGGGCGCGGATTGGCTGATGCTCGTTGAGAAATTCGGGTTGGCGTCGCGTCTGGAAGACAGGGCTGGAGCCGACGCGGCCGGGGCACCGGCCCCGGGCGGGGCGCCACTGGCTCGACCCAAACGCAAGCTCTGGATTTACGGCGTCGTTATCGCCGCGATCATGTTTGTCGGCGCGCCCGCGATGATGATGGTCGCCGGTAGCGTCTCGAGCGACCGTCAGAACAAGGCCGATCAGCTGAAGGCGGACCGGGAACGGGCGTTCGCGCTGCCATTCACCGACTTGCGCGCTCCGCACGGTGTGGCGGTGGATGCCGCCGGCAATGTCTACGTCGCCGACAGCCACACCAATCGGGTGTTGAAGCTGACGGCCGGGTCCAACACTCAAACCGTGCTGCCGTTCACCGGCCTCGATTTCTGCCCCAACAACATCGACGGTGCCACCGCCAGTGTGGCGGTGGACGCCGCCGGCGGCGTCTACGTCACCGACAGCTGCCATAACCGGGTGGTCAAATTGGCAGCCGGGTCGAGCACCCAGACTGTGCTGCCGTTCCTCTTGGACGCTCCCCAGGGCGTGGCGGTGGACACCAACGGCACCGTGTATGTGGTCGACTACTCCCACAGCCGGGTAGTGAAATTGGCCGCCGGGTCGAGCACCCCGACCGTGCTGCCGAGGCTCGGCGGTCGCGGTTTGAGCGGTGCCATAGCGGTGGACACCGCCGGCAACGTCTACATCAGCTGCAGCCGCGGACGCAGTAGGAGCAGTTGCCTTATGCGGCTGGCACCCGGGTCGAACGCCTGGACCACGTTGCCGGCTGCGCCCGATACCTCCGGCGACACTTTCAGCACCGGCGAGCAGGATGTGGCGGTGGACGCCGCCGGCAACGTGTACATGATCGCGTCCAGAATCGTGATGAAGTTGGCGCCCGGGTCGGACAAGTGGACGGCGCTGCCGGGGGTGCCCCCCTTGATAGACCCCATGGGTTTAGCGGTGGACACCCGCGGCAACGTGTACGTCACCGATCACGTGGGCTCCCGCGCGACCGGAGGGGGCTCGTTGTTCGGCATCTGGCCGATGGGGCCGGATGACGCTCAGGGTTTGGTGCTGAAGCTGCCGGTGAGCTGACTCCGCCCGTTCCGGGAGGGTTAGATAGCTGCGGTGGGCGCCGATGAACTGCTGGTCGACCCGGTGGCCGCCGCGCATCGACTGCTCGGCGCCACCCTCACCGGACGGGGCGTGCGCGCCATCATCGTCGAGGTCGAGGCGTACGGCGGGGCGCCCGACGGTCCGTGGCCGGATGCCGCGGCCCACTCCTACCGCGGCCCCAGCGGTCGCAACTTGATCATGTTCGGGCCGCCCGGGCGGCTGTATACCTACCGCAGCCACGGCATTCACGTGTGCGCCAACGTGGTGTGCGGACCCGACGGTACCGCTGCCGCTGTGCTGCTGCGCGCGGCTGCTCTCGAGGATGGCGCCGACGTCGCGTGGTCGCGGCGCGGCGCGGCGGTCAAAAGCGTTGCGCTGGCACGTGGTCCGGGGAATCTGTGCTCCGCCTTGGGAATCATCATGGCCGACAATGGGATTGACCTTTTCGACCCGGCCAGCCCGGTGACGCTGAGGCTCAACGAGGCGCACGGCGCCGTGTCGGGTCCGCGCGTCGGCGTCAGTCAGGCCGCCGACCGGCCGTGGCGTTTGTGGCTCGCGGGCAGGCCGGAGGTCTCGGCCTACCGGCGCAGCCCGCGAGCGCCGGCCCCGGGTGCCAGCGACTAGTTAGGCGTGTCTGCCAAAAGTATCGTGCGTTGCACCGAGATCGACGGCAGCGCGGAAAGGTGCGAGTGGACGCCTCGCTAGCGTCGATCTCGGCGATAACCGCGACGGGTGAGGGCTTGATGCACACGGGCGACCACGTCGTCGGGTCGATGTTCGGCAACACCCGAACCACGATCCAGCCCAGGTCCCGGAATTTGTCCAGCCGGTAGATGTCCTTGACGATTTGCCGGCGATCAGTGCGGTGCTGGTCGCCGTCATACTCGGCGGCGACCATGAAGTCTTCCCAACCCATGTCGAGCACGCCCAGCATGCGCCAACCGTCGTTGACCGGTATCTGCGTGGTCGGCTTCGGCAATCCTGCATCGATGAGCAGCAACCGTAGCCAGGTTTCCCGCGGCGAAGCAGCGCCCCCGTTGACCAGCGGCAGCAACTCTTTCAGCTGCCGTATACCCCGCGCGCCACGGTAGCGCTTGACCAGAACTCGTATGTCTTCAGCGGAAAACGGGGTGGCTCGCATCAGCGCATCCAGTCGAGCCAACGCCTGGTCCCGCGGCAGGTGACGACCGAGATCGAAGGCCGTGCGCGCGAGCGTCGTTACTGGAAGCCGCCGGCGCGTTGTGACTTCGTCCCCACTCAGGGTCTCGTTGCGGACGACCAGTCCGCTGTGCGGTCGGGCACTTTTCGTGATGAGTTCGATCGGCGCATCGGCGTCAACCCATTGCGCCCCGTGCAGCGCTGACGCTGCGGCACCCGCCAAAATCGCTTGTCGGCGCGACCACAGCCAAGCGCCCAACATGCGGTCGTCGAGTGACGGCTCTACCGCCTTCGGCAGGTAGACATCGCGAAAGATCGTTCGATACCACCGGCGAAGCTGGTACTCGGTCAGCGCACCGGCGTCGACCGCTTCGCTGCCAATCAAGACTTCCGCCATGCACCGATCGTGGTGTTGGGTACCGACACATCCGTCGAGATCGACGGCAGCGCGGAAAAGTGCGAGTAGTCGGCACGCCGGCGTCGATCTCGGCGGTGACGCCCTAGCCGGGGGACTCGGCCACCACGGGCGGCGGAGTGGGATCGGAGCGGGAGGTGCCGCGGTGGGCGGGGTCGAGACGGCGCACGGCGAATACGAAGGTCAGCGCAATGAGGGGTGCGATGACGCCGTAAACTGCTGCTGGGGTTGCCATTTCGGCGTTGTTCAGTAGTTGCGGACTCAGGGCGATGCCGATCGCCACCACGGCGTTGTGCAGCCCGATCTCCAAGCTGACGGCGATGGCCTGCCGTGGAGCCAGATGCATCCAGCGTGGGGCGAGATAGCCGACGGTGAGGCTGACCGCGCAGAAGGACACGACGGCTACGCTCACCACGCCAAAGTTCTTCCATATCGTCTGATGGCCGCCGGCGAACCCGGCGACGATGGCGACCACCAGCAGCACCGCCGCGGCAATTTTGACCGGGGTGCGAAGTCGCCGAGCCAGTTCCGGGAAGCGGTGGCGGATCGCAATGCCGATCGCGGTAGGTACGAGTACGAGTGCGAACACCGCCAAGAATTTGTCGAACTGCAGCGGGATAAACCGTCCTTCTCCGAGGAACCAGGTCATCGAGAACGCCAATATTGCCGGTATGGCGAAGATCGACAACACGGCGTTGATCGCGGTCAGCGTGAGGTTGAGCGCCAGGTCCCCGTTGACCAGATGGCTGAGCACGTTCGCAAGCAGACCGCCCGGGGTGGCGGCCATCAGCATCAGCCCCACCGACAGATTTGGCGAGAGATGCATGGCTTCGGCGATCAATAGGCACAAAGCGGGCAGCAGCAGACACTGGCAGATCAGCGCAACGAGAAGCGGGCGTCGTAGCGTGGCGGCCCGCCGAAAGTCGGCGACCGTGAGTGTCAGCCCAAGAGCGAGCATGACCGCCACGATGACCAGCGGCAGGAATCGGTTGTCCATAACGCTCCGAGGTATTGGTGCGCAGATTAGTTAGCTCAGCTAGTCTACGGCTGCCATGGCTGCCCACAAGCCACTAGAGTCGTCCGCGATGTCCGCGAAGTCTTTTGGAATCCTCGATGAGCTGAGCTGGCGGGGGTTGATTGCGCAGTCCACCAACCTCGAGGCGCTGGCCGCCGAACTGCAGCGCGGTCCGACCACGCTGTACGCCGGTTTCGACCCCACCGCGCCCAGTCTGCATGCCGGACATCTGGTGCCGCTGCTGGCGCTGCGGCGCTTTCAACGCGCCGGTCACCGCCCCATCGTGCTCGCGGGCGGGGCCACCGGCATGATCGGTGACCCGCGTGACGCGGGTGAGCGCAGCCTCAACGAAGCGGACACCGTCGCCGATTGGACCGAGCGGATCCGCGGGCAGCTGGAGCGTTTCGTGGATTTCTCAGATTCTGGGGGCTCGGCCACGGGCGCGATCATCGAGAACAACCTCGAGTGGACGCGGGCCATGTCGACGATCGAGTTCCTGCGTGATGTGGGCAAGCATTTCTCGGTCAACGTGATGCTGGAGCGCGACACCGTCCGGCGGCGCCTGGAGGGCGAGGGGATCTCCTACACCGAGTTCAGCTACATGCTGCTGCAGGCCAACGACTACGTCGAATTGCACCAGCGCCATGGCTGCACGCTGCAGATCGGTGGCTCGGACCAGTGGGGCAACATCATCGCCGGGGTGCGCCTGGTCCGCCAGAAGCTCGGTGCGGCGGTGCATGCGCTCACCGTGCCGCTGGTGACCAGCGCCGACGGCACCAAGTTCGGCAAGTCCACCGGCGGCGGCAGTCTGTGGCTGGACCCGCAGATGACCAGCCCGTACGCCTGGTACCAGTACTTCGTGAACACCGCAGACGCGGACGTGATCCGGTACTTGCAATGGTTCACCTTCCTGTCGGCCGACGAGCTGGCCGAACTGGAGCAGGCGACGGCCGAGCGTCCGCAACAACGCGCCGCGCAACGCCGGCTCGCCCGCGAGCTGACCATCCTGGTGCACGGCGAGACGGCCACTGAAGCGGTCGAACACGCCAGCCGGGCACTGTTCGGCCAGGGTGAGCTATCGCGCCTGGACGAGGCGACGCTGGCGGCGGCGCTGCGTGAGACGGCGGTCGCCGAGCTCAAACCGGGCAGTCCGGACGGCATCGTCGACCTGCTGGTGGCCAGCGGTCTGTCGGACAGCAGGAAGGCGGCCCGTCGCACCATCGGCGAAGGCGGTGCTTACGTCAACAACGTGCGCGTCGACAGCGAGGAGTGGACGCCGCAGGACTCGGACTTCTGCTATGGCCGCTGGCTGGTGCTGCGCCGCGGCAAGCGCAACATCGCCGGGATAGAACGGGTGTAGCAAAGCTCTAAGAAAACGGTGCAACACGCGTTAGTGTGCAAACCTTTACCGCACCGTGTCGTAGCTGTGACTAGTGTGAAGCAGTGTTGTCACAGTGATTTACGCGACCGATGTGAAACAGCAATCTCGTCGATTCCTCGTGGTGATCGCGGCTGGACTCGCTGCGGCCGTGGCGTTCGGCGGCACCCATACACGCCGACATGAGGGGTAACGCGTTCCTTGCGGCTCTCACCAACGCCGGTGTCTCATACGCCCAACCGGCGGGCACGATGGCAATGGGTCAGTCGGTATGTCCGATGGTGGTTCAGCCGGATGGCTCGTTCGACTCGATCACGTCGAGAATGGCCGACCGCAATGGGATGTCGCACGACATGGCGGGCGTATTCACGCTGCTTGCGATAGCGACATACTGCCCGGCGGTAATCGCGCCGTTGTTGCCCAACCGGACGCGGGCCTAGGTCCTCCCAAGGCGGTGCCCGTAATCTCTACCGGGTGGCCGACAGGGATGATCGCAAAGGCGAGCGACGACCACGCTCGGCATCGCGCAACTGGTCGGGTCCAGGTCGTGCGCGCCCAGCCCAGCCTCGGAACGCTTCCGCCCAGGACGATGCCGCACAACAAGCCGCACAACAAGCCGCACAACGAACGGCGCATCACAAGACGAGCCCCCGATTCCGCCCGGCGTGGATGCCAAACAACTGTCACCCGAAATCCGCGGCGAATTGAGCACTTTGGGGCGTGCCACCGCCGAGACCGTGGCGCGGCACCTGGTAGCCGCCGGAGAGGTGATTGACGACGACCCGGAAGCAGCCCTGCGTCACGCGCGCGCGGCGCGGGCCCGGTCCAGCAGGATCGCCGCGGTTCGTGAAGCCGTCGGAATCGCCGCCTATCACTGCGGCGATTGGGCGCAGGCGGTGGCCGAACTGCGCGCCGCCCGCCGGATGGGCAGTAAGTCCCCGCTGCTGGCGCTGATTGCCGATTGCGAACGCGGCCTTGGCCGTCCGGAGCGGGCCATCGAACTGGCGCGCGGACCCGAGGCGGCCCAGCTCAGCGGCGACGACGCCGACGAGTTGCGCATCGTTGCCGCCGGCGCACGAGCGGATCTGGGTCAGCTGGAGCAGGCGCTGGCCCTGTTGTCCACGCCGCCGCTGGAACCGAGCCGCAGCGGCTCGACAGCCGCGCGGTTGTTCTACGCCTATGCGGATACGCTGCTCGCACTCGATCGGTCTGAGGAAGCGCTGCACTGGTTCCTGCGCTCCGCGGCCGCGGACGTCGACGGGGTCACCGACGCCGAAGATCGAGTCAGTGAGCTGGGCTGAAATTGACCAATCGGCTGATGTCCGTCATCGGTGCTGCCGCCGTCTTTCCCTGCCTTTTTGTCATGCTGCCGATGGCTTTCGCGAACGCACATGGCTACATTTCGAGTCCACCCAGCCGCCAGGCTCAGTGTGCACAGGGTGTCGTCCAGTGTGGCCCGATCAAGTACGAACCCCAAAGTGTGGAGGGACCCAAGGGACTTCGAAGTTGCAGCGGCGGGCTGCCGCAGTTCGCCGAACTCGACGACGACAGCAAGCCGTGGGTAGCCACACCAGTGGGTAAGACGGTCTCGTTCACGTGGACGCTCACCGCACAACACCGGACCGCCGACTGGGAGTACTACATCGGCGCCACCCGGGTCGCCTCCTTCGACGGAAACAACGCGATGCCAGGCGTGAGCTTCACCCACACCGTAGACCTGAGCCAGTTCGGCGGCCGTCAGAAACTCCTGGCCATCTGGAACATCGGCGACACCGCCAACGCGTTCTATAGCTGCGTCGACCTGCAACTCGGCGGTGGTGGCGGTAATGGTGGCCAGCCACCGAGCGCCCCAATTGCGTTGCCGCCCAACGCAATTCCGCCACCGACCGCAGCAACTCCGGCACCGGGCCCGGTTAGGGCGCCCGCCGGAGCGGCTCAAGCGTGGGCCGCGGGGTCGAAATATGGGGTCGGCGACACCGTCACCTACAACGGAAAGACATACCGATGCCTGCAGGCGCACACCGCGCTTGACCCGAACTGGACCCCAGCCGCAACTCCCGCGCTCTGGCAAGAGCAATGACCGTATGCGGGCTGACGTGACTGGGTCGAATCAAGTCAAAACGATTGCGCAGGAATATGACTGCCTGCTGATAGACCTGGACGGGACGGTGTTTCGCGGCCGTCAACCCACCGACGGAGCGGTGCAGACGCTGAGCGAGGTGCACAGCCGCAAGCTGTTTGTCACCAACAACGCGTCGCGCGGCGCCGAACAGGTCGCGGAGCACCTGCGCGAACTGGGGTTCACCGCCACCGCCGAGGATGTCGTCACCAGCGCGCAGAGCGCCGCCCATCTGTTGGCGGGTCAGCTGCCGCCGGGTTCAGCGGTGCTGATCGTGGGCACCGAAGCACTGGGCAACGAGATCGCCGCGGTCGGGCTGCGTCCGGTGCGGCGGTACGACGACGACCCGGTCGCCGTCGTGCAGGGCCTGTCCACGACCATCGGCTGGCCCGAACTGGCCGAGGCCGCATTGGCCATCCGGGCGGGCGCCGTATGGGTGGCGGCCAACGTCGACCCGACCTTGCCCACCGAGCGGGGCCTGCTGCCCGGAAATGGGTCCCTGGTCGCCGCGCTGCGAACCGCCACCGGTGCCGAGCCGCAAGTGGCCGGTAAACCCGGGCCGCAACTGATGAAGGATGCGGTCGGTCGCGGCGACTTCCGCGCGCCCTTGGTGATCGGGGACCGGTTGGACACCGATATCGAAGGCGCTAACACCGCGAGGCTGCCCAGCCTGATGGTGCTCACCGGGGTCAATACCGCGCGCGACGCGGTGTACGCCGTGCCAGCCCAACGACCCACCTACATCGGCCACGACCTGCGGTCGCTGCACCAGGCCTCCGCGCTGCTGGCGGTGGGGCCGCAGCCGGGCTGGCGGGTCGACGTCGCCGATGGGGTGATAACCGTCAGCACCAGCGGTGACCCGGAAACGGACGACCTGTCGGTCGTGCGCGCCGTGGCCAATGCGGTATGGCACGCCGATTCGGACGAACGTTCGCTGCGTCTCGAGGCGGGCGACGACGGAGCCCGCGACGCGCTTGGGCGTTGGTCCCTGATGCAAGGCGACTAGCGGGTGACTAGCGTAAGGACGCAATGACTATCGATCCTCATCAGATTCGCGCCGAAATCGACGCACTGGTTGCCCAGCTGCCCGATCCAGCCAATCCGGCCGACCCCGCCCGAAAAAAGCTGTCTCTTACCGACCTCGAAGACATCGCGCGCCGTCTGTCCGAGGCGCACGATGTGCTGCTGCGGGCCCTGGAGTCGGCGGAGAAGGGCTGAGTGCGCGCATGTCTCGGCGTGCTCGCGTTGACGTCGAGCTGGTCCGGCGTGGCCTCGCGCGATCCCGTCAGCAGGCCGCGGAGCTGATCGGCGCCGGCAAGGTGAGCATCGACGGCCTTCCGGCGGTCAAGCCGGGCACCGCCGTGGCGGTCACCGCGGCCCTGACCGTCGCCGACGATGGCGAACGCGGTTGGGTATCGCGCGGGGCGCACAAACTGATCGGTGCGCTGGACGCCTTCGGAATTGCCGTCGAGGGCCGGCGCTGTCTTGATGCCGGCGCGTCGACCGGTGGGTTCACCGAAGTTCTGCTGGATCGCGGGGCCGTCGAGGTGGTCGCCGCCGATGTCGGGTACGGCCAGCTCGCCTGGTCCCTGCGCTGCGATCCGCGGGTGCTCGTCGTGGAGCGGACCAACGCTCGCGACCTGTCGCCCGAGGCGATCGGCGGCCCCGTCGACCTGGTGGTGGCCGACCTGTCGTTCATCTCGCTGACCACCGTATTGCCCGCTCTGATTGGATGCGCGAGGCCGAGCGCGGATATCGTTCCCATGGTGAAGCCGCAGTTTGAGGTGGGGAAGGGCCAGGTCGGGGCCGGCGGGGTGGTGCACGACCCGCAGTTGCGGGCCGGCACGGTGCTTGCCGTCGCGGGGCGCGCCGAGGAGCTGGGTTGGCACACCGTCGGCGTCACCGCCAGCCCACTACCGGGCCCCGCGGGCAACGTCGAATATTTCCTGTGGCTGCGCGCTCAGACCGATCGGGCGTTGGCCGGTGATGCGTTGGTGGGCGCCGTGCAGCGCGCCGTGGCGGAGGGCCCGCAGTGACTGCTGAACGTACCGTCCTGCTGGTCGTCCACACCGGCCGGGACGAAGCAACCGAGACCGCGCGACGTGTGGAAAAAGTCTTGGGCGACAACAGGATTGCGCTGCGCGTGCTGTCGGCCGAGGCGGTTGACCGGGGATCGTTGCACCTGGCTCCCGACGACATGCGGGCACTGGGCGTCGAGATCGAGGTGGTCGACGCCGACCCGAGCGCAGCCGAGGGCTGCGAATTGGTGCTGGTCCTCGGTGGAGATGGCACCTTCTTGCGGGCGGCCGAGCTGGCCCGCAACGTGGGCATTCCGGTGCTCGGCGTCAATCTGGGCCGAATCGGCTTTTTGGCCGAGGCCGAAGCGGAAGCCATCGACTTGGTGCTGGACCACGTAGTCGCGCGCGACTACCGGGTGGAGAATCGCCTGACGCTCGACGTCGTCGTGCGCGACGGGGGCCGGGTGATCGAGCGGGGCTGGGCGCTCAACGAGGCCAGCCTGGAAAAGGGTCCGCGGCTCGGCGTACTTGGGGTGGCCGTGGAAATCGACGGCCGGCCGGTGTCGACGTTCGGCTGCGACGGCGTGTTGGTGTCCACGCCGACCGGATCGACCGCCTATGCGTTCTCCGCGGGCGGCCCCGTGTTGTGGCCGGACCTGGAGGCGATCCTGGTGGTGCCCAACAACGCTCACGCGCTGTTCGGCCGGCCGATGGTGACCAGTCCGGACGCGTGCATCGCGATCGAGATCGAGGCGAGTGGTCACGACGCGCTGGTGTTCTGCGACGGCCGCCGCGAAATGGTGCTGCCGGCCGGTGGGCGGCTCGAGGTGACTCGCTGTGCCACGCCGGTGAAATGGGCACGGTTGGATAGCGCGCCGTTCACCGACCGTTTGGTGAGCAAGTTCAAGTTGCCGGTGACCGGTTGGCGCGGGCAGTAACGGCGCTGGCTTGGTGCTGACCTGAATGCTGACTGAACTACGCATCGAGTCGCTGGGCGCCATCAGTGTGGCGACCGCCGAGTTCGACCGCGGCCTGACTGTGCTGACCGGCGAGACCGGCACCGGCAAGACCATGGTCGTGACCGGGCTGCACTTACTTGGCGGAGCGCGTGCCGACGCCAGCCGCGTTAGGTCCGGAGCTGACCGTGCGGTTGTCGAAGGCCGCTTCACCACAGTCGATCTCGACGAGGCTACGGCTACGGGGCTGGACGGGATCCTCGACACGTCGGGGGCAGAGCGCGACGAAGACGGCAGTGTGATCGCGCTCCGCTCGGTCAGCCGCGACGGGCCTTCGCGCGCGTATCTCGGCGGTCGCAGTGTGCCCGCCAAGTCGCTGAGCGGTTTCACCAACGAACTACTCACCCTGCACGGGCAGAACGACCAGCTGCGGTTGATGCGGCCAGAAGAGCAACGCGGTGCGCTGGACCGCTTCGCCGGCGCCGGGCCGACCTTGGAGCGTTACCGCAAACTGCGTGACGCGTGGCTGTCGGCGCGGCGCGACCTCGCCGACCGTCGCAGCCGGGCAAGGGAACTCGCGCAAGAAGCGGATCGGCTGAAATTCGCGCTCAACGAGATCGACGGCGTCGACCCGCAACCCGGCGAGGACGAGGCATTGGTCGCCGACATCGTTCGGCTCTCGGAACTCGACACGCTGCGCGAAGCCGCGGCCGGTGCGCGCGCCGCGCTCTCCGGGGACGACCCGGAGGCATTTGGGGCGAGCGCCGCCGCCGACAACCTTGGGCGGGCAAGGGCCGCACTGGAATCGACCGATGACGCGACGTTGCACGCGTTGGCCGAACAAATCGGGGACGCGCTGACGGTGGTTGTCGACGCGGGCCGCGAGCTCGGCGACTACCTGGAAGCGCTGCCAGTCGATGCCAGCGCGCTGGAGTCCAAGCTGGCCCGCCAAGCCGCACTGCGCACGTTGACCCGCAAGTACGCCGCGGACATCGACGGGGTGCTGAGGTGGGCTCGCGAGTCGCGCGACCGGCTGGCCCAGCTCGACGTCTCCGAAGAGGGGTTAGCGGCGCTGGAACGGCGTGCCGATGAGCTGGCGCGCGAATTAGCGCAAGTCGCAGTCGATCTGAGCAAGATCCGGCGCAAGGCGGCCAAGCGGCTGGCCAAAGAGGTAACCGCGGAACTGGCCGGGCTGGCGATGGCCGACGCCGAATTCACCATTGGCGTCGATACTGACGTGGCCGGCCAGGACGATCCGGCCGCGTTAGCAGTGCCATCAGGGGAAGTGGCACGCGCCGGTGGCGACGGCATTGATCAGGTCGAGTTCGGTTTCGCGGCGCACCGCGGAATGACGTTGCTGCCGTTGGCCAAGAGCGCTTCCGGCGGCGAGCTGTCGCGGGTGATGTTGGCACTGGAAGTGGTGCTGGCGACATCCCGGAAACAGGCAGCTGGAGCCACGATGGTGTTCGACGAGGTCGACGCCGGCGTGGGCGGCCGGGCGGCGGTGCAGATCGGGCGACGCCTGGCTCGACTGGCGCGCACCCATCAGGTCATTGTCGTGACGCACCTGCCGCAGGTCGCGGCCTACGCCGATGTGCACCTGGTGGTGCATACCGCCGGACCGAAGGGCGCTAGCGGGGTGCAGCGGGTGACCGAGGACGATCGGGTTGCCGAGCTGGCGCGGATGATGGCTGGGCTCGGCGAATCCGATAGCGGCCGCGCGCACGCCCGGGAACTGCTCGACGCCGCGCGGAACGACGAGATCTAGAGCCCCCTGTCCGGGCCCGAGCGTCCGCTTCGGTACGACGACACGCCGCAGGCCTCGTACGTTTGCGCGCCTTCGTCGCCGATGGCGTGCCTCAAACCTTGACGGCCGCACGCCCGGGAACTGCTCGACGCCGCGAAGAACGACGAAATCTAGCCGCCGCGGCACGGAGCAAAATCGTCGGGCGCAACAGCCGGACCGGCGGGTCCACCAGGGCGACAACTTTCGTATTTTGTTCGGCGACAATGATGTCGGTCTCGGCGGCAGCCAGTAGCCAATCGACGTATCGGTTGGTCAATCGCGTCGATAGCGGCCGCGGCCCGTCGACCTCAGGCAATGTGAGGTCACCACCGGCCGCGAACTTCCAGGCCACCCCGACTGGCTTGGACGCGGCACGAAAGTACCGCAGCGCCAGGTCATTGACACCGCGCCGCAGGCACTGGCGCAGTGCCTGGGCCTGCAGGGCGGCCACCGTCATACCTTGGCCGTAGATGGGATTGAAACTGCAGAACGCGTCACCGAGAACCAGCAGACCCGCGGGAAACGCCCGCATCCTGTCGTACCGGCGCCAGCGACTCTGCGGGTACCGGAAGCGGCAGACTTCAGTGAGCGGCTCGGCGGCGCTGACCGCGGCGAGAACATGAGCCGGGGCCAGCTCCTGGGCGAAGGTAAGCATTGCTGTCGGTTCGTCGGGCGGCTCGTGCCCTGCCATGCCCAATACGGTGAACATCCAGGTGTCGTCCTCGTAGCCGAATAGCGCCATCCCGGTGGGCCGGCCCGCGACGGGGCCGGTGAGGGCGATCTGCTCGTTGAGCGTGCCCGGTGGAATCCGTAGCAGCTGACTGGAATAGACCAGTCGCACCGCAATTTCGTCTTCGCTTGGGCGCCCGTACCCCAGGTTCTCCAGGAACACCGGCGTACGCGAACCCCGGCCCGTCGCGTCCACTACCAGGTCGGCGGCCAACACGTGCGCGTTGTCCCCGTCGCGGGACCGAACGCGCACGCCGGTGACACGGTCAGCTGCCGGCGTCGACGTCAGATCGACAACGTCGTGGCCCTCCAACAGCTTGATGTTCGCCGTTGCGCGCACCCGTTGCCGGACAACATTTTCCAGCAGCGGCCGACTCGGGAAGAAGATCGGTACCGGGTCGGTGTAGCCGCCCGTCCGCAGCGATTGATGGCCACCGACAGAAAAGAAGGTCTTGGATAGGTCGCGGTAATCGAGCACCGGCGTGCCGGCCGCCACCAGCTCCTCGCAGAACCCCGGGAACAGCTCGCCCAGGACCTGCGAACCTCGCCCCAGCAGCGCATGAACATGGCGGCCCTGCGGAACTCCTCGCCGATGAACAGCGCTGTCGGGCAATATATCCCGCTCGACAACGGTGACCGTGTCGTAGTAGTCAGCGAGGACTCGCGCGGCAAACAAACCGCTCATGCTTGCCCCGAGCACCACCGCATGCTTGCTGTTCATGACTTTTCGCCTTTCTGGCGGCAACCTACCGGGCTGGGATCGGGATGAAGCGACGCAGTTTCCCGCTGACGGGATGGCGGTCGAGCCGATCCACGCGTTGAACCCCGATGTGCGCCCGATCCAGTCCGGCGCCGGCCAACGCGTGCCGCAGTCGCACGGTCAGATCGTCGACATCCAGGCCGTCGGTGGCGACCGCGAAAACATTGATGCCGCCTGAGGTTTGGTTCACCTGATAGTCGATGACATCCGGCGTCCGGACCATGACGGACCGGATCACGATGGGATGGACCTCGGCCGTGTCGTACCGCAGCACGTCGTCATGGCGCCCCTGCACGCGTGCCCGTAGATATCCGTGGTCGGTGGCCTCGGGCTCGCGGACGAACACATCGGTCAGCTCGTACCGGATCAGTGGCTGGATCAGGTTGTACAGATTGGTGACAAGCACCTTGGCCGACGGGACGCCCGGCGCCACCGGACGGTTGTCGGCGTCGACCAGCTCGACGATGCACGTGTCGGTGTTGAACACGAAGACGTCATCGTCTGGTGCGGCTTTGCCTACTAGACCTTCGGTGCTTCCGAAGGTGTCAACGACAGGCACGCCGAACGATTGGCTGAGGGATGAGCGCATCTCCGGAAGCAGCGTCTCGCTCATGGAGTTGACCTGTTCCGGGGCGATCCGCAGCCGGCCGGCGCGGGCTTCGAAGGCAAGCCGCGCCAACATCGATGCGTACCCGCCAAGCACCTGCGGTCGCAGGTTGTTGAGCCGCTCGACGATCTGGGCGAGCGGAAGAGTCGCGGGTACCAGATCGTAACGGGCGGCAAAGCCACCGCCAGATGTCAACGCGGTGGCGAATCCGGTGGCGTGCAGGGCCGATGGTGCGACGACCAAGGCGACGCGAAGCTCGGCCGGCGCCGGAATCGTTTGTGCCAGGGTTCTTATCGGGGGCCGGCTCAAGGCGGCGAAAAACAATGTCGTCGCTTGTCGGTCGAACACGAACAGCCCGCGTCGTCCCGAGCAACCCCCGGATGCCAGCGCGACGTAGTCGTCGAGAATCGGAACGGCCTCGGCGCCGGTGGCCGCCAGCGCCGCCTCGACGTCTGCACGGCCAAGACGGCGGTCGGTGAACACGTCGTCGAGCTCGTCCATCATCGCTGTTTTGGTCATCACCGGTAACGCCGACAAGTCGGCGGGATCGACCGCCATCAGGTCGATACCGGCCAGGCGGCCGCGGTGGAAGGGCGAGTACTCGGCGGCATGCCGCAACAATCTGCGCAGGCCGTCGCGCTGGGCTTGGGCGATCTGCTCGGAATTCCAAGTCAGGCGCGCGATCTGCTCGGACGCGCCGGCAAGTGTCGCCATTCGGACGTCATCACGAAAGCGTTGCCACGCTGTGCTGCTAGCCCTGATCGTCATAACCGCCGCCCTTCTCAGGTAGCCAAGCCGACCGCACGCAGCGTCAACTGGGCAAGATCGCTGTCGGGCAAAGCATTCGGGTTGGCGGCGCGCTCCAGGGCAACGCCGGCCGCTGCACTCAGGAAAAACTCGGCAAGGGATCGGACCGGCACGGGCGGCCGGAGACCTGTCCCTTGGTAGACGCGGCCCAATACCGAGGCCAGGCTTTCCACCGCGTGCGAATGGGCCTCGGCGTAGCGGCGATTGAGCTCAGGATCACGCATGGCCAGCGCCCGGAACTCGGTAAGCACGTACCGCCAACCAGAATCGACCGCCGCGTCCAGGTGTGAAGCCCGGATCAGCTCGTGTAACGCCTCGGCACCGACGAACTGGGCGACAACCCGGTCGTTCTGGGCCGCCCGCTCGGTAATCCGGCGCTCCAGCAGCGCAAAGAAGAGGTCGGGCTTGCTGCCGAACTGCGAATAGACAACGCCCTTGGAGAATCCGGCCTCCTCGGCAATCGCCTCCAGGCTCGCACCGGCATAGCCGCGCTGAATGAACACCTGCCGTGCCGCCTCGAGCACCGCCTCGCGATTGCGCTCGACTTGTTCTGCTCGCCGCAGCCGTACCGCCATGGCGGTAATTAGATACCGCCGGTATTTGAATGTCAACGGTATTTAAAATCCGTCGGTATTTGAGGTCGCACCGGCGGGTCGTTTCGCAACAGATATCGACCTGTGACAGATGTGACGCCAGATAACTTATGGGGCAGAAGTTACGGCGCGCCTCCCCGCCTAGGCCGCATATCGCGGACAGAATCGGCCGACATGAGGATGTCAGCGCTGTTAACTCGCAATACTTCCCGGCCGGGCCTCACCGGCACTGCCCGGGTGGACCGCAATATCGACCGATTGCTGCGGAGGCTGTGCCCCGGCGACATCGTGGTCCTCGACATCCTGGACCTCGACCGCATCACCGCCGACGCGTTGGTGGAGGCCGACATCGCCGCCGTCGTCAACGCCTCGCCGTCCGTGTCGGGCCGCTACCCCAATATGGGTCCGGAGGTGCTGGTCACCAACGGGGTCACCCTGATTGACGAGACCGGGCCGGAGGTCTTCAAGAAGATCAAGGACGGCGCCAAGATTCGCCTGCACGAAGGCGGGGTGTACTCCGGCGACCGTCGGCTGATCCGCGGTACCGAGCGCACCGACCATGACATCGCCGACCTGATGCGGGAGGCCAAGAGCGGGCTGGCCGCCCATCTGGAGGCGTTTGCCGGCAACACGGTCGAGTTCATCAAGAGTGAGAGCCCGCTGTTGATCGACGGTATCGGCATCCCCGACATCGAGGTCGACCTGCGGCGCCGGCACGTGGTGATCGTCGCTGACGAGCCCAGTGCCGCCGATGATTTGAGAGACCTCAAGCCGTTCATCAAGGAATACCAACCGGTGCTTGTCGGTGTTGCCGGCGGCGCGGACGTGTTGTTCAAGGCCGGTTATCGCCCGCAGCTCATCGTTGGCGACCCCGACCAGATCAGCACCGAGGCGCTCAAGTGCGGTGCCCAGGTGGTGTTGCCGGCCGATGCCGACGGCCATGCACCCGGTCTGGAACGGATTCAGGATCTCGGCGTGGGCGCGATGACGTTTCCGGCAGCCGGTTCGGCGGCCGACCTGGCCTTGCTGCTGGCCGATCACCATGGTGCCGCGCTGCTGGTGACGGCCGGTCATACCGCCAACATCGAGACGTTCTTCGATCGGACGCGGGCCCAAAGCAACCCCTCCACCTTCCTTACCAGGCTGCGGGTGGGGGAGAAGGTGGTGGACGCCAAAGCGGTCGCCACCTTGTACCGCAACCACATGTCCGGTGGCGCCATTGCGCTGTTGGCGATGACGATGCTGATCGCCGTCATCGTCGTCCTGTGGGTGTCCCGCACGGACGCGATGGTGCTGCATTTTGTTGCCGACTACTGGAACCGCTTCTCCCAGTGGGTGCAGCACCTAATCGCGTAATTCTTCTAAGGGATCCTAGGACGGTCTGCTCATGATCTCGCTACGCCAACATGCGATCTCGCTGGCCGCGGTCTTCCTGGCACTGACCATCGGGGTGGTGCTGGGTTCCGGCTTTCTGTCGGGCACCGTGTCGTCCAGTCTGAAGGACGTGAAGCGCGACCTGTACATGCAGATCAACGGGCTCACCGACGAGAAGAACGCGTTGAGCGAGAAGCTCAGTGCGGCAGACAATTTCGATAATCAGTTGGTTGGGCGGATAGTACAACAAGCGCTGGCCGGCAAGGCGGTGGTTATCTTCCGTACCCCGGATGCCAAAGATGACGATGTCGCCGCGGTGACGAGAATCGCCGGCCAGGCCGGCGGTACGGTCACCGGAACGGTGTCGCTGACCCAGGAGTTCGTCGAGGCCAATTCGGCGGAGAAACTGCGTACCGTGGTGAACTCGTCCGTTCTGCCCGCCGGCACGCAGCTCAGCACGAAGCTCGTCGACCAGGGTTCGCAAGCTGGTGACCTGCTCGGCATCGCCTTGCTGAGCAACGCCAACGCGGCCGCGCCGGCCGCGCCGGCGGTCCCAGGGGTAGCCGCGCCGACCGTGCCGGCGGTTCCGGCGGCGGTTCCGGCGGCGGTCCCGGGAGTAAGCGACACCCAGCGCGCGACCGTGCTGGCCGCACTGCGCGACACCGGTTTCATCACCTATCAGCCGGCAGACCACTTCGGGGCGGCCAACGCCGCCATCGTCATCACCGGCGGCGGCCTGCCGCAAGACGCGGGTAACCAAGGGGTCAGCGTGGCCCGGTTCGCGGCGGCGCTGGCGCCGCGCGGCTCCGGCACCTTGCTGGCCGGTCGAGACGGTTCGGCAACGGGCAATGCCGCGGTCGCGGTGACCCGCGCAGATGGCGGCATGGCCAGCACGATCACCACCGTCGACAACGTCGACGGCGTGCCTGGGCGGATCACTGCGATCCTGGGCCTGCAGAACCTGATCAGCGGCGGTCATACCGGGCAGTACGGCACCGGCCATGGGGCCACGTCGATCACGGTGCCCCAGTAACGGCATGTAACGGGCGGGCGTGTTCGCCACGGCAGGGCGTCGTGGGTGTTAGGGTGGGATTCCGTGGGTCGGCAGGCCCAACTGGTTAGTCCTGGTTAGTTCAAGCCCTGCCCGTCTTCACGGAGGTCGCCAGTGCGTAAGCACCCGCAAACCGTCACGAAGCACCTCTTCGTCAGCGGTGGCGTCGCTTCCTCGCTCGGCAAGGGTCTGACCGCCAGTAGCCTCGGACAGCTACTGACCGCCCGCGGGTTGCACGTGACAATGCAGAAGCTCGACCCGTACCTCAACGTCGACCCGGGCACGATGAACCCGTTCCAGCATGGGGAGGTCTTCGTCACCGAGGACGGCGCCGAGACCGACCTCGATGTCGGCCATTACGAGCGATTCCTCGATCGCGATCTTTCCGGCTCGGCGAATGTCACCACCGGCCAGGTGTATTCGACAGTCATCGCCAAGGAGCGCCGCGGTGAATACCTCGGCGACACGGTCCAGGTGATCCCGCATATCACCGACGAGATCAAGCGGCGCATCTTGGCGATGGCGAAACCGGATGCCGGCGGCCACCGTCCCGACGTCGTCATCACCGAAATCGGCGGAACCGTGGGCGATATCGAGTCGCAACCCTTTCTGGAGGCAGCGCGGCAGGTCCGGCACGATCTCGGCCGCGAGAACGTCTTCTTCCTGCACGTATCGCTGGTTCCCTACCTGGCCCCGTCGGGTGAGCTCAAGACCAAACCGACCCAGCACTCGGTGGCCGCACTTGCGCAGCATCGGTATCACCCCGGACGCACTCATCCTGCGCTGCGACCGCGATGTCCCCGAAGCGCTGAAGGACAAGATCGCGTTGATGTGCGACGTCGACATCGACGGCGTCATCTCCACCCCGGATGCGCCGTCGATTTATGACATCCCCAAGGTGCTGCACCGCGAAGAACTGGACGCATATGTAGTGCGGCGCCTCAACCTCCCGTTCCGCGACGTCGACTGGAGAGAATGGGACGACTTGCTGAGCAGGGTTCACGAACCGCACGAAGTGGTGCGAATTGCTCTGGTAGGTAAGTATGTCGAGCTCTCCGACGCCTATCTGTCGGTCGCTGAGGCGTTGCGCGCCGGCGGCTTCAAGCACCATGCGAAAGTCGAGATCCGCTGGGTGGCGTCCGACGACTGCGAGACGGCGAGCGGTGCCACGGCCGCGCTGACCGACGTCCACGGCGTGCTGATCCCCGGCGGATTCGGCATCCGGGGGATCGAGGGCAAGATCGGCGCGATCCGGTACGCACGGGCGAACGGGTTGCCGGTGTTGGGATTGTGCCTGGGACTGCAGTGCATCGTCATCGAGGCGGCCCGCTCGGTCGGTCTCACCGAGGCCAACTCAGCCGAATTCGAACCCAGCACGCCGGATCCGGTCATCTCGACGATGGCCGATCAAGAGCAGATCGTGGCGGGCGAAGCGGATCTCGGCGGCACCATGCGGCTGGGTTCCTATCCCGCGGTCCTGGAGTCGGATTCGATTGTGGCCCAGGCATATGGAACGACCCAGGTGTCGGAAAGACACCGGCATCGCTACGAGGTCAACAACGCCTACCGGGACCGGATCGCAGAAAGTGGCCTGAGGATTGCCGGGACCTCGCCCGATGGTCATCTGGTGGAGTTCGTCGAATACGCGCCCGACATCCACCCATTTATCGTCGGTACCCAGGCGCATCCTGAGTTGAAGAGCCGGCCCACCCGGCCGCACCCACTGTTCGTCGCGTTTGTCGGAGCGGCCATGGACTACAAGGCGGCCGAACGGCTGCCCGTGGAGATTCCCGAGCAAGGCCCCAACGGGCATCGTGAGAGTGCCGGGCGGCCGCTACCCGAACCCGCGGCCCGTGGCTGAGCACGTTTTCGAGACGACGTCGTCCGAAATCCTGCATCAGGGAAAGATTTTCGCGCTGCGCCGGGACCAGGTCCTGATGCCGGGCGGCAAAGTCGTCGTCAGGGAAGTGGTCGAGCACTTCGGTGCGGTGGCCGTCGTGGCGCTCGACGACGACGGCAACATCCCGATGGTTTATCAGTACCGGCACGCCTTCGGCCGACGGCTATGGGAACTGCCGGCCGGTTTGCTCGACGTGCACGGCGAAGCGGCGTATCTCACCGCCGCGAGGGAACTGCAGGAGGAGGTCGGCCTGAAGGCCGACACCTGGCGGGTGCTCGTCGACCTCGATTCGACGCCGGGCTTCAGCGACGAATCGGTGCGGGTCTATCTGGCCACCGGACTCAGCGAGGTGGACCGGCCCGAAGCGCACGACGAAGAAGCCGACATGACGATGCAGTGGTACCCGCTTGCGGATGCCGCTCGTAAGGTGCTCAACGGCGAAATCGTCAATGCCATTGCCGTGGCCGGCATTTTGGCCGCGCACGCGGTGACCACCGGATTCGCCGAGCCACGGCCGCTAGACAGCCCATGGCAAGACAAGCCGAAGTCGTTCGCGGCGCGAAAGGCCGCGGAATGACGGCTGCCCTGGAGACACAACTGCAGGGCTACCTCGACCATCTGACCATCGAGCGCGGCGTCGCGGCGAACACGCTGAGCTCCTACCGGCGCGACCTGCGCCGCTACTCAAAGCACCTGTCGGACCGGGGAATTGAGGATCTGGCCAAGGTCGGCGAGGACGACGTCAGCGAGTTCCTGGTGGCACTGCGGCGCGGGGATCCTGACGCCGGCGCGGTGGCGCTGTCTGCGGTGTCCGCGGCGCGCGCGCTGATCGCCGTTCGCGGTTTGCATCGGTTCGCCGCCGCCGAGGGGCTGGCCGAGCTGGATGTCGCGCGGGCGGTGCGGCCGCCGACGCCGGGCCGCCGGCTGCCTAAGAGTCTGAGCATCGACGAGGTGCTGGCATTGCTGGAGGCCGCGGGCGGCGACAGCCCGGCCGACGGTCCGCTGACGTTGCGCAACCGGGCGCTGCTGGAATTGCTGTATTCGACCGGCGCGCGGATATCGGAAGCTGTCGGCCTCGACGTCGACGACATCGATACCGAGGCCAGGTCGGTGTTGTTGCGGGGTAAGGGCGGTAAGCAGCGGCTGGTACCGGTGGGACGTCCCGCGGTGCAAGCGCTGGACGCCTTTCTGGTGCGGGGACGTCCGGAGCTGGCGCGCCGGGGCCGTGGCACAGCGGCCATCTTTCTCAATGCGCGCGGCGGCCGGTTGTCGCGGCAAAGCGCGTGGCAAGTTCTGCAGGATGCCGCCGAGCGTGCCGAGATCACCTCGGGTGTGTCGCCGCACATGCTGCGGCATTCGTTTGCCACACACCTGCTCGAGGGCGGCGCCGATGTGCGGGTCGTGCAGGAACTCTTAGGGCACGCGTCGGTGACGACGACGCAGATCTACACCTTGGTCACCGTGCATGCACTGCGCGAGGTGTGGGCCGGCGCCCACCCGCGCGCTCAGTAGGTGCCGCGGTACGTAGCGCGAGCAGACGCAAAAACTCCCGACACGCCGCGCGTGCGGGAGCTTTTGCGTCTGCTCGCGGGCGGGAGGTGCCGCCAACTCGCTGGGGCTAGCCCAGGTACTCCGACTGCAGCACCAGGTCGGAGACCATGCTCTGATACTCGAGATGCGCCTTGTGCTCGATCGTTTGCCACAGCTTTCCCTGCTGCTGCCGCATGTACTCGCGGTATTTGGGCGCACCCGGCACCCTGACGTTGTCGGCCACCACAATTGAGCCCGCATGCAGCCAGCCCCGGTCGAGGATGCTTTGCAGGTCGGCGAGGTAGGCGTGCTTGTCGTGGTCGAGGAACAGGAAATCCAGCGCCTCAGCGGTGAATCCGTGCTCGTTGGCCAGCGCGTCCAGGGTGCGCCCGCCGTCGCCGATGGTGCCGACGACGCACGTCACGCGGTCGCCGACCCCGGCGTGCTCCCAGATCCGGCGCGCGTTCACCGCATTGGCTTCGGCAAGTTCCACCGAGTAGACCTTGGCTTTGGGAGCCGCGCCGGCGATCCGTAGCGCGCCATAGCCGCAATAGGTGCCCAACTCCAGCGCCAGTACAGGGTCGGCGGCGCGTACCGCGGCGTCGAGCAGCAGCCCCTTCTCGTCACCGATGCTGATCAGCATCGACTTTTCGTAGGCGAACTTGTCGAGGGCGGCCAGCGCGTCGTCGATGTCGCCGGGCCGGGCGTTGTTGAGGACGAAGTCGACCGCGGCCGCCTCGCGTCCGTCACCGATCTGGCCGGTGGTGGTGATGTTGCGGATCCCCGGACCCATCCGCCACACCGACCAGCGGAGCAGCGGAATTCGTCGCTTCAGACTCATAGGAATCCACGATATGCCTCCTGGCCCGGGCCCTTTCCTTGACGGTGGCCGGAACCTGCCGCCCGACGACGACCGCGCGGTACTGACCGCGCAGCCACTGGACTCCGCTCGTCGCATCGAGGGTTACCTGGCGTCGGCGGCCAAAGGGACCACGCCGCTGCTCGGTGGCCGCGGTGTGGTCGACGAACTGCCTGGCGGGCAACGCCCCCACCACCTTCTCTGCCAACGTCTTGCCGCACGACGGTTACCTCGGGGACTTCCTGATGCGCACCAAACGCGCCTAGCCGCGCAAAAAAACATTGTCAAGTCATGTGAATTGGTGACTCACCAGCCCGGCGCTTTTGCGCGACGATCGAGCCTCGAAATCGAGCAATGACGAGGTGACATGATCGCTCTGCGCGCAATGATGATGCGTGGCGGCACGTCCAAAGGGGTCTACCTGCTCAAGTCGGATCTCGATGGGACCGGCCTGGATCCGGATGTGCTGCTCCCGGCCATCATGGGGTCCCCGGATGGTCGCCAGATCGACGGGGTCGGCGGTGGCAGCTCGACGACGAGCAAGGTGGCGATAGTCGGTCCGTCGACTCGCCCCGGCTGCGACATCGACTACCTGTTCGCTCAAGTTGATATCGCGACCAAGCGCGTGGACTGGACGCCGACGTGCGGCAACCTGCTCACCGGGGTCGGTCCGTTCGCGATCGAACGAGGTCTCGTTGCCGGCGCCGACGGGCTCACCGCGATGCGGGTGTATCTGGTCAATACCGGTGCCACGGTGATGGTTTCGGTGCCCACCCCGTGCGGACGCGTCTGCTACGAGGGCGGCTGGGAGATCAGCGGGGTGCCCGGGCAAGCAGCGCCGATCGATACCGTGTTCAGCGACTTCTGTGGCGGCCGGACCGGGGCCTTGCTGCCCACCGGGCGTCCGGTCGATGACGTTGGGGGAGTGACGGTTACGGCGATCGACGCCGGTGTGTGCGCGGTCATAGCCGAGGCCGGCGAGTTCGGGGTGACCGGTGACGAGTCGCCGCAACAACTCAACGCCCGCCCCGGCATGCTGGAACGGCTTGAATCCGTGCGTCTGCGTGCGGCATTGGCGATGGGTCTGGGCGACGCGCGGGGATGTGTACTGCCGAAAGTCATGCTGGTATCGAAGTCCGACCGTGCGGATATCCGGTCGCGTTACTTCGTGCCGGATAGCTGCCATCCCACCCACGCGGTTTCCGGGGCCATCTGTCTGGCGACGGCGGCCACGGTCGGTGGCACGGTGGTCGCCGGACTGCTCGCCCGCCCGTTCCGCACCGGTCCGGTGCTGATCGAACATCCCGCGGGCACCATGAGCGTCGAAATCGCCAGTCCCGGTGGTGATCTCGGGCTCTGGGCGGCGACGCGCAGCACCGCGCGGAAGTTGTTCGACGGCTACGTATTTGCCGACGTGAGCACGAAGGCCAGTTGAATGCGCGCCTGGGTGTCCACGTTGATCCTGACGGCGGCACTGGGCTTGCTGTCTTCGGCGTTGCGGGTGCCGTCAGGCTGGCTGATCGCGGCGCTGGTGAGCGCGGCGGGTGTCGCGCTGGTGTCGGGCCGTCAACTGACCCCGGTGCGCGCCGTGCTGCGGCCGGCGCAAGGGTGCATCGGCGTGCTGGCCACCGCGCCGCTGGCCGGCGAGGCTGCCGACACGATGGCCCGCTACTTGGGAGTTTCGGCGGTGTGCTCGGGTGCCACGCTGATCATCTGCCTGCTGTGCGCGCTGATCTTGGTCCGGGTCGCGAAGACGCTGTCCCCGGCTTCCGCGCTGCTGTCCACCCTGGCCGGTGGCGCCAGCGGAATCTCGACCATGGCGCCGGAGCTGCGGGTGGACCACCGCTATGTGGCGCTGTCGCAATACCTGCGGTTGCTGGTGGTCACACTGACCCTTCCGGTCGTCGTTGAACTCGCCGGCTCGTCGGCGACCGCGTCGCACGCCGGCCGGGTGTCGGTACTTACGGCGCTTTCTTGGGCGGCGACGGCAGGCGTCATCGTCGGCGCCGGTTATGCCGCGCTGAAACTGAAATGGCCGGCGCCGTACCTGCTCGGTCCCCTGCTGGTCGGGCTGCCGATCGGGGTCGCCACCCACGACCATCTCCTGCTCGGACTGCCGCCCCCGGTCAACACCGCCGCCTACGTCGTGATCGGCTGGCAGGCCGGCGGCTCGTTCACCCGCGGCGCCATCCGGGAATTTGTCCGGCTGATGCCGTTGACCTGCACGTTCATCGGCGTGACGATCAGCGGATGCCTCGGGTTGGCGCTCATGTTGTCGTCGTGGACGGGGCTGTCGTTCTCGCAGGCATACCTGGCGACCACTCCCGGCGGCATCTACGCGGTGGTCGCGACGGCGGCAGACTCAGGCGCCGGTCCGATCGTGGTGACCATGCAGGTTTTCCGTCTCCTGGTCATGTATCTGGTCGCCGTCATTGGGACAAAACTGCTTACCGCCATGCTGGGTGATGCCCAGCACCGCGGCCAACGCGTCGGGCACCACCACCGGATCGGCGACTGCGGCTAAGTCGAAAAGCCAGACGCTGTCCGGGAATTCATCGCTGAGTCGCGCAGCGAGCTCGGTCGCCAAGCGAGTCTTGTCGAGCCCACCCACCCCGGTCGACGTGACACGATGCGCCCACAGCGGCGCTTCCACCGCCGCGGCGTGCTAGTCGATCGACGATGAAGCCGCTACCGCAACGGAGCGGCTTAGCGCCAGCGATCACGTTGCTGCGGGCGTCGTTCCTAGCGACCGACACGATGCGAGCAACCAGCTTGCCGCCACGGATGACCTCAATTGTCTGCCCTGCCGCAACCTTATCGAAGTAGCGCCCCGCACGCTTTCGCAGTTCGTCAAGCTCGATCCGTCGACCAGCGTCCGCCGGGATCGGGGTCACCCCCGAGTCACCGGCCGACACGATCTGCGCCAGTAACCTGCCGCCACGGACGACATTGATCGTTTCCCCGGCCGCGACCCGGTCGAAGCACCGGCCGGCACGCGTTCGCAGCTCGTCGAGCCCGACCCACCCGCCGGCGTCCGGTGCCACGGCTTCGACAGATCGCGCCGGGATCGGAGCCACCCTCCAGTCACCGACTGACACGATCCGTGCCACCAATTTGCCGCGACGGACGACGTCGATCGTCTCCCCGGCGGCAACCCGCTCGAGATATTTACACGCGTTACTCCGAAGTTGGCCTAGGCCAATCAATTCCCGCATTTCGCTCCGATCCTATGTTCACCGGCTGGCCGCCGGGTGTTGAACCGCTGAGCCGCAATGCCGCGGTGCGCTCCGATTCGGGCACTCAGAGCGTTCCGCCCTTGCCACCCAATCGCGCTAAGTATATGACTGTACGTGCGGTCAGTGTCAACAGTCCTACTGCCCTAAGTCGGGCAAGCTGCGCGACGAGTTTCGTGCGAATGAGTGGGCTTCGGGTGGGACCGGCGGGGTTCTCACCGCCGACAGGTCCGGACTGAGGCGAAAAGTGCTGTAAATCAGCAGCATTGAACGCGTCACGGACAATGAAGCCGACCTGAGTTCAGGTATCCGTCACATCTCAAAGCCATCGAAGTCTCACGGGCCCAACGGCGTAGCGTATTCAGCAACTTCGGCGGGGTTCAGCCGTGCGGCGCCAGCATGTCCTTCCACCCGTCGTCTCCCGTTTTGCTCGAATTTTCGACCGAGTACTTGACACCGTCGGGCCCCACCAGTTCACCGCTCTGTGGGCTGTAAACGGCCGGGGGAGGCCCGCTCGGCGTGTAGACACACGGGTTGGGCTGTTGCCCGTTGCATAGACGGTGCCCGATCCCGGCCGCGACAATGGATCGCTGATCGGCGGGGGCGTCCCCGCCACCCGGTCGGCGGGCGCCGGGTTCAGGCCGTTGTTGACCGATGGCGCCGGGATCACCAGACCCGGTTTCACCGGCTGATCGCAGCGCGCCGCGGGCGCAGGGCAGGTCAGGATCTGGTTCGGGTCGCCGTACCACGGGTTGGTGCCCAGCGGAACGTACGGTTTGGGGTCGCGGCACTCCCGTGGCGTCGCGGCGCGTTTCCCGGGGACATCGACACACGGAAGGTTGCGTGCCCCGCGCACGGCGTTGGCGGGAGTGTCCTGCGGGATCTTGCAGTATGTTCCGGACGGCATCGGCGCCAGGCTGGTATCCGCCGGAGACCGCCACTGCGATGCCGGGAGAAACCCGGTCAGGCACGGCGGGGGCTGGTTGATCGTCAGCGAGGTGCCGAGCGACGCGTAGCCCGGGAAAGCCGACGTCACCGTCTGGCCCTCCGATGCGCCCTGCGGATAGGCCACCAGCAGTTGCTCGACGCCCTTGTGGTAGCGCTTGAGCATGTCCAGCACGATCTCGAGATTCGCCAGTGTCTGCGGCAGCGACTCGCGGACGTCGCTGAACACCTCGTTGACCTGATCGGCGGTCGGCGCCGCTTGGGTCAGGATGCTTTGCACGTGCTGGTCGTTTTCCGCGCTCTCCGCGGCCAGGATGTTCAGGTTGTGCGACCAGCGCTCGATCGCGTCACCGGAGTTGACCTGGCTGTCGATGATCGGCCCGGAGTTCTGGATGATGTCGTCGACATCGGGGATGTTGGTCTTGAAGTCGCCGGCGATCGCCTGCGTCGCATCGACCAGTCGTTGCAGCGCGGGGCCCAATCCGCCGACCGCTTGGGCTGTTTCGTCGAGCAGCGAGGCGATCTTGTCCTTGGGCAGCACGGCCAGCCCGCGGTTGGCGGCGTCCAGCGCCGGCCCGATCTCGGTGGGCACGGTGCCCTTGGTGATGGTCTGACCCGGCGAGAAGTATTTGCCCGGGTTGCCTACCGACACCAGGTCCAGATACTGCTCACCGACCGCCGACACCGAATGCACGTTCGCCGACGCGTCGATCGGGATCTTGTAGCGGTCGTCGATACTCATGGTCACCCGCGCGCCCGTCTCGGTCGGCTCGACGGCGGTGACCGTGCCGATGGTTTCACCGCGATAAGTCACGTTGGACGTCTTGTACAGACCGCCCGACGCGGGCAGGTCCGCCTTCAGCGTGTACTGGCCGATCCCTGCCGCGGCTGGGAATCTGCAGGTAGTACCCGCCCAGGGCAACCGCCGTGATCACAGTCAGGATGCCGAACATGATCAGCTGGCGCTTGATGAAGCGGGTCAGCATTGCCTGTCCGCCCTTTCGACCAGCGGCCCGCCCGGGACGTCGTTGGGGTTCGGCGTGTACCGGACGTCGGGGATCATCGTTTCGGGGTCGCGGCCCCACGATTGCTCGAGCGCGCGCAGCGCTCCGGAGAACCCGGTCCCGGTGAGGACTGCGTTGTCGACGGCGCTGAGGGTCAGGTCGAGCGTCAGCGACAGGTTGAAGTAGTCGCCGCGGAACGCCTTCGGCACGGAGTCGACGTCGAACGGCCGGACGAGGATCAGCTTGAGTGCGCGGATCAGATACGGCGAGGCACGGCCGAGTTCCCGCAACGGGCACTGCAGCGACAGCAGGTCCTGGTGGAGGTCGCCCCGCGAGGCCGACAGGTATTGGTCGGCAACCTGGCTGAGCCGTCCCATCGCGTCAACCGCGTTGATCAAAAGGTTCTGTTTGTCGGCGAAATGTTTGATCAGCGGCGGGAATTCGGTGAGGACCCGATCCAGGACGTCCGAGCGGGGACCCACGTACGCCAGCAGCCGGTTGGTGGAATCGATGGCTCGGGTGATGTCATCGCGTTGCTCGTCGAGTCGGGCGGTGAAGGTGTCCAGCTTGCCGAGGAAGGCACGGATCTGGTCGGCCCGCCCGTTCACGATGTTGTAGACCTCGTTCTGCAGCACTTCGAGGTTCGGGATGCCGCCTCCGCGCAGGACCATGGCGAGACTTGCCAGCGTCTGCTCGGTCGTGGGGTAAGCGGACGAATTTTTCAGCGGGATGGTGTCGCCGTCCTTCAGCAGCTCCGGGGACGGGTTGGGCTGGCGCGGCCAGCTCCATATGCTGAGAACCCAGGAGGCTTGTCTGCCCGATCTTGGCGGTGGCGTTCTTGGGCAACTTGACGTTCTTGTCCAGACGCAGCGTCAGCGTGGCGACCCAGTTCTTCAGCTCGATCGCGCGCACCGTGCCGACGAAGACATCGGCCACCCGCACCCGGCTGTTGTCGTTAAGGGCCAGCGTGTCGGGCATCTGCACGTAGACGGTGTAGGAGCCGGGCCCGGTGCCCGGGCCACCGGGCATCGGCACATTCGCGATTCCGTGCCACTTCGCGCACGACGTCAGCGCCACCGCGGCGCCCAGTAGAGCCAGCCCCTGCCAGGCCCGGTGCCGAGTCGCGAGCACCCAACGCGCGCAGCGCGTTCACGAGCCCGCGTCGCTTCGACGCGCCCCTCCTGCGGGTAGCGGTGGTCCGCGGGCGCCGGCGTCGGCGCGACCGGACCCGGGACCACACCCGGCGCCGGCGGCGGCGGCGGGATCGGTACCTGCGGGGCCTGCAGGCCGATGGGTGGCACCACCGGGTTCTCGTCGTAGGCGTTCGGCGGTCCTGGCGGGGTTTGCAGCCCTGGCGGAGGGGGTGGGACGTCCGGGCCGCCCATGAGTTCGGCCAGAGATTCGGGGGTCAACAGGCCCGCCGGTGGTCGGCCCCACCTGTGTGCCTTGCATGCCCGGCGCGACGACCCAGCCGGGCTGGGTGTTGCGGTGCGACAACGGGGTGTCGGGCACCCAGATCCCGGGCACCGTGGTGTCCTTGTACCCGTTCGGCGGCTGCAGCCGGGGCTCGGAGTAGGCGACTTCCTTGGGCAGCGTCTCGGCGGTGCTGAACAGGTTCAGCCCGAACGGCGGGTAGTTGAACTTGATCGCATCGAGAATTGGCGCCAGGTATTGCGCACACAGTTCGGCGGAGTCTTGATAGCCCAGCCGGCTGCCGGCCTGAATCATGCTGCAGACGAACTGCATTGGGTTCGCGAAGTTCGGGATCGCCGGGATGGACATGACGCGCGCCGTGTGACGGGTGGTAGATCTGGCTGAGGTTCGTCTCCAGCGTCGGCAGGACGTGCAGGGCGGTCTCCAAACCATTCAGCGGGTCGGGTTGGACCAGCGTGGTGGTCAGGTTGGCGAGGTTGTCGACGTCGTGGGCGAGCACCTCGCGGTTCTTGGCCAAGAACGGGCGCAGCGTGGAGAGCAGGCCGTCGAACTGCTGTATCGCATTGGCGAGGTCGCGGTCAGACCCGGTCAACTTGTCGGTGAACTGGGCCAGGTTGTTGTTCAGCGCGACGAACTGCTGGTCGTCTTTGTGCAGGGCGTTGACGAACTGCGCCAGGCTGCGCACCACCGCGAAGAAGTCGCCACGGCCCTCGTTCAGCGCGGTCAACGCCCGCGACAGGCTGTTCAGCGTGGTGTTGATCTGCTTGCCCTTGCCGGCCAGCCCGTCGGCGAACGACTCGATGGCGTCACCGAACGGACCCTTGGGCTGCTCGGGTGTCGGGCCGAGTTTGGAGATGATGTTGGCGACGCTGTCGCGCAGTTCGTCCCACTCCGTCGGCACCTGCGTGCGCTCGATCGGGATCACCGCGTTGTCGGCCATCACCGGACCACCTTTGTAGGGTGGCTCCAACTGAATGGTCCGCGACGCCACCAGGGTGGGGTTCACGATCACGGCGGACGCGTTGGCGGGCACCTTGTACTTGTTGGCGTAGTGAAACGTCACCTTCATCTTGTCGCCGGCCGGCTCGATCTTGTCGACTGAACCCACGCGAACGCCCATGATCTGGACCTTGTCCCCGGAATAGAGCGCGTTCGCCGTTGGGAAGTAAGCGACCACGGTGTTGGTGGTCAACTTCTGGTAGAGCCGCCAGCCGACGAACCCGGCGACCAGGGCCAGCAGCACCACCAGCGCTCCGATGACCGTCCGGAGCCGCAGGTTGCGGATATCGAAGACGCTGCTCAATTCTGGCTACCTCCCGTGATGCCGCTGCCTCCCGTGCCGCCGGGGTTGATGAACGGTGCCGGCAACTGCTGCCCGGGTCCCGGCGGCGCGGGCGGCCCCGGCGGCAGCCCGGGCGCGAACGTCGACGGTGGCGGGGTGGGGCCGGCGGGTTGCAGGTTCTCGGTGCGCGCGCCCGGCGGCGCTTGGGCGGCAGCGGCACCGGTGTGCCCGGGACGTCCGGTGGCGGCTCGCCCGGCCGCCCGGCGATCGGGATTCCCGGTGTCGGTGGCAGGCCGTTCGGGTTCGGCGGCGACGTCTGCGACGTCGATCGGTGCCGGGAAACTGCCGCCGAACGGGCCGACGTCTACGCCCGCGCACGGCAGCGGGTTCCACGGCCGCGGCAGCGCGTCGGCCGGTGGCGTGTACGAACACGCCGTTCCGGGCGGGACGGCCGGTCCCGGATGATCCGGGGTGCCTTCCAGCACCGGAGGTGCGGGCGGCGGCGCGCCGTTGGGGAACCGGGTGCCGTTGGGGTCGGGCCAGCGGAACTCGGGCAGCCCGGCGCTGCGCCAGAAGTCCTCCGGGTCGATACCGCGCTTCTTGAAGGCGGCGTCGACGAACGGCTGCAAGATCCAGTACGGCAGCAGGTTGGACAGGACTATCTTGAAGTACGGTCCCGACGCGACGGATTCCCCTAGCGATGCGGCGAATTGGCTGACATACGTGAGGGTTTGAGCCAGGTCGTCTTTGCGTGCCACCAGCACGTCGCTGATGGCATGCAACTGCTCCAGCACGGGATTCAGGTTCGGGTTGTCGTTGATGAACCCCTGCACCTGGGCCGAGAAGGCGGAAATGTTCTCCAGCAGGGCGTCGATGGCGCGTCCACGTTCGTTGAACGCGGCCAGCAGCGTCTTCGCGTTGACCAACAACCGGTTGATTTGTTCGCTGCGGTCACCGAGCACGCTGGCCACCTTGTTGGCCTGAGCGAGTAGGTGCTTGATCTGTTCGTCGCGTTTACCGATGGTGTCGGAGAATTTGGTCAAACCGTCGAGGGCGGCACTCAGGTGCGGGTAGGTCTGATCGACGGTCTGCGACAAGACGTGCAGCGACTGCTTGACGGTGTCGATGTCCCAGCCGGCGGCGGCCTTGGTGACGTCGAAGGCCGCGTCGTAGAGCTGATAGGGGGTGGTGCTTTGGCCCAGCGGCAACACGCCCCCGGGCCGCAACGTCTGGGTTCCCCGCGGCTCGATCTCGAGCACCTTCTTACCCAGGATGGTGTCGGTCTTGATCGCGAGCCGGCTCTCGGTGCCGATGGTGTTGGCGCCGATGGAGAACTTGATCAGGACGTGGTCGCCGTCGATATCGAACGCCTCCACCTTGCCGACATTCACGCCGGAGATGCGCACCTTGTCGCCCTTGTTCAGTTGACCGGTGTCGGTGAACTGCCCGTAGTAGCTCGGACTGGCGAACATCATCGGGATACTGGTGAAGCTTTGGCCGACGGCGACGACGAGCACCAGCACGGTGATGCCCATAAGCCCGACCCGGCTGCGGTTGAATTCCGTCAGTGTTCTCATTGCGGCGTGCACCTACCCGTGGGCTGCTGCCAGATCCGGACCGTGCGTACCGGGCCGCCGGCCTGCAGTCCGTTCCACTTGATCGTGAGGTCGCAGACGTAGAAGTTCACCCAGTCTCCGTAGAGGCCGATGCTGCGTCCGATCAGGTTGAGCGCGGTCGGCGTCTTGTGGATCAGATCGCCGAGCTGATCGCGTTGGTCGACGAGCGGCTGCTGAAGAGCCTGCAGGTAGTTGATCGCCTTGTGCAGCAGAGCGCGGTTGTCGGCCAGTAGGTCGGCCACCGTTCCGGCGGCGTTGCTGATGTTCGCGGTGCCGGCGGCCAGCGGATCGGCTTGGTTTTTCAGCCCGGTGATCAGTCTCTCGAAGTTGTCGACGGTCTGGTCGAACTCCTTGCGATGCTTGACCGTGGTGTCCAGCACGATGTTCAGGTTCTTGATCACCTCGCCGATCGCCTGGTCACGTTCGGCCGATGTGCGCGGTCAGCTGCGCGGTCTGGTCGAGGATGTCGTTGATGGTGCCGCCCTGACCCTGAAACACGGTGATGATGGCCGACGCGATGGTGTTGACCTTTTCCGGATCGAGCGCCCGGAACAGCGGCTTGAAACCACCGATCAGGGCGTCGAGATCCAGCGCCGGTGAAGTTCGAGACAGCGGGATGGACCCGCCCGGCGGCAGGACCCGGTCAGCGCCCTCGCCCTCGCCGCGCTTGAGCTCCAGGTAGCGATCGGCGAACAGGTCGAGATAGCGGATCTGCGCGGTCGTCGACTGGTAGAGCGGTATCGAGCGGTCGACATCGAAGTCCACCCGTACCCGCTGGCCGCCGTCGACCAGCCGCACCGTTTTGACCTTGCCGATCTCCACTCCGGAGGCGCGGACGAACTGGCCGTCACGCAGCCCGCTGGCATTGCTGAACTCCGCGGAATAGCTGTTGGTGCTGTTGAAGCGCATCTGAGCGAACACCACGACGATCGACACGGTGATCAGCAGCAGCACCAGCGAGACGATGCCGAGCTTGATAGCGGTGCCGGTGATTTTCATGGGTTGATCGTGTTGTCCCCGACTTGACGGCCCCACACGTACTCGATGGCGTACGGAGAGCCGGTTTCTAGGTGGTTGTACGGCGCGAGGCTGGCGCCGGTGTCCACCACCAGACTCGGCGCCGGCCACAGGTCATGGGTGATGGGCTGCCAGCAACCGGGCGCACCCCCCGGCCCGCCGCGGGCGTTCACCCGCGGCAGATTGTCCGGATACACATAGGGATTCGGCGCCCCGCCGACCAGTCCGGCCAGCCCGAGGAGCCCCATGGTGGCGGCGGTGCCGGCCAACCCTGGGAGAGTGAGAATGCCTCCCAACCCTGACGTCAGCTCGGTCATGGTTTTCAGCGCGTAGCCATTGCCGCCGCCCGTCGTCGCATAGGCCGCGGGTTCTTCGTCGTAGTAGTTGCGGATGGTGCAGAAGATCTCGGGGCTGTAGGTGTCGAGCAGCTGGGCGGTGGGCACCAGATCGGCGACCCCCCGCTGCAGGTAGGGCCCGCCGCGCCCGAAGATGTCTTCGCCGGTGTTGCCCAACCCGGCCGCGGCCAACAACGCGGCATCCAGGTCGGCTTCCTGCCGGTGCAGCGTGCGCGCCGTGATCACCGCGTTGTTGAGGGAGTCGAACAGATCCGGTGCGGCGTTGGCGTAGGTGTCGCCCAGGTCCGCCAGCTGCTGAATGTCATGCCGGATCTGCGGCATTTGCGGATTGATGTCGTCGAGGATGGCGTTGGCGTTGACGATCGACTGCCCGAACTTGTCGCCCAACCCGGTCAATGCCTGCCGCGGCCGCGGCCAGCGTCAGGTTCAGCTTGACCGGATCCACCTTCTCCGCGATCGAGGTAAGCGTCTCGAACAGCGTATTGAACTCCGTCGTCACCGAACTCGCATCAATCACATGCTGCGGTGTGATGCGTCTGCGGCGTGGGGTTTTTCGGCGAGGTCAACGACACATACTTGTTGCCGAACACCGTGGTCGCCTTGATATTGGCGTCCACATTGGCCGGAATCAGCTCGATGTACTTCGGACTTCACATCCAAGACGAACTTGGCCGCCGGCATGCCGTCACGCTGGATCTCCGAAATGCTGGCCACCCGGCCGATTTCCACCCCGTTATAGGTGACCTTCGACCCCGGATCCATCACCAAACCCGCCCGGGGAGCCACCATCGTCAAGCGCGTCTTCGGCGTGAACTGGCCCCGAAACTGCAACCACGCGGACCGCCAACACCACCGCGACGACCACCAAGAACACCACAGCCGCCGTCCTGTACGGCGGGATACGTAGCGGGTTCTCCTTCACCGGGGTCGTCATGGCGGCTACACGGTGAGGTTGAAGTTCGGGTTTTTGCCGTAGATCGCCATCGCGGTCAGTACGACCACGACAACGATCGTGATCAACGACAGCCGCATCGACCGGCCGACCGCTTCACCGACGCCGACCGGCCCGCCGTTGGCGGTGTAGCCGTAGTAGCAGTGGGTGGTCATCACGACCACCGCAACGATGATCACCTCCGCGAACGACCAGCCCACGTCGTTGAGGCGCAGGAATGTGTGGAAGTAGTGGTTATACGTGCCGGCGGATTGCCCGTAGAGGAAAACCGTAGTGAGCTGCGCGGACAGGAAGGCCAGGGTGATCGCCAACCCGTAGAGCGGGACGATGACGACGAGACCCGCCACCACCCGGGTGGATACCAGGTAGGGGATCGACCTGATACTCATCACCTCCAACGCGTCGATCTCCTCGCTGATGCGCATGGCGCCCAGTTCGGCGGTGGCGCCGGCGCCGACCGTGGCGGCCAGCGCCTGACCGGCGGCCACCGGCGCCACAAACCGCACATTGACCATGTGCCGCCAAAAAGCCGGTGAATGCCTCGACACCGATGTTGCCCAGCGACGCGAAGCCCTGGATGGCGACCAGTGAGCCCGCGGACAGAGTGATGAATCCGACGATGGCGGCGGTGCCACCGACCACGGCCATCGCGCCGGTACCCATCCCCATCTGGGCAACCAGCCGCACCAGCTCTTTGCGGTAGCGATGCAGGGCGAAGGGGATCTGCCCGACCGCGGTCATCGCGAACCAGACCATCTGCCCGATCTCGTCCAGTAGGTGGCCCGGGGCCTCCCGGTATCGCTTGAGGGTGGCGGTTGTCACCTGGACGAGGTCACGCCGAGGGGCAGCCGTCTCGATGTCAGCCGTCGTCACGTCAGCCGTCGCCACGTCAGCGCCCCGTTCCGAACCGGACACCGATGGTGGTCAGCGCCGCGTTGACCGCGAACAGCGCGATGAAACACAGCACCACCGTCTCGTTGACGGCAGTGCCCAGACCTTTGGAGCCGCCGCGGACGATCAGCCCGCGGTAACAGCCGACCAGGCCGGCGATCAGCCCGAACGTCGCGGCCTTGATATTCGCGATCACCACCTCGGGCAGGCCGGTGAGCGCTGTCAACGTGGAGAGGTAGGCACCGCTCGAGACGTTCTGCAGGTACACGCTGAAGAGGTAGCCGCCCCCCAGGCCGACGCCGATCACCAGGCCGTTGAGCAGCACCGCAACGAGTGTCGAGGCGACGACGCGGGGCACCACCAGCCGGTGGATCGGGTCGATGCCGAGCACCTCGAGCGCATCGATCTCCTCGCGGATGGTCCGGGCGCCGAGGTCGGCACAGATGGCGGTGCCCCCGGCGCCGGCGACCACCAGCACCGTCACGATCGGGCCGAGCTGGGTGACCGCGCCGATCCCGGCACCAGCACCGGAGACGTCGGCGGCGCCGAACTCGGCCAGCAGGACGTTGAGCGTGAAGATGAGCAGCACGGTTTCCGGGATGGACACCGCGATTGTGGGCAGCAGCGATACCCGCATGAGGAACCAGCCAGTCCAGATGAACTCGCGCCATTCGAACGGCTGCTTCAGGGCTTTGCCGGTCAGCACGCACATTCGGAAGAACCCGCCGGCCACGTCCGTCCCTGGTCGGATCTTGTCGACTACGCTGCGGGCAATAGAGTTCGAGGTAGTCATCGGCGCGGCCCCCGACGTAACCACGCTCGGCGCCTCGCAACCGCAGCACGTGGCCCTGTCGACGTCGTCATGACTGCCCCCTCACGACGGAAACCGTGTGTAGCGCATGGGTTTGCCGTGTTGATCGCGCGCTGGCATGGACCCGGGCCGGCGTGAAAATTGACCGGAGCACCGAATCGCAACGTCCACTGCTTGCTCAAGCGGGCCACGCATAGTCGTGGGATGCAGATGGCGACAGTGGACGCATCCCGATTCGCAAGCCCGCTTGCAGAGTGACGGTGCCGCGAAAAGCGATTCGCCAGAGAGCAATTCGGACTTTGTGTGAACAACGACGACGTCCGACTTCTTTCGCCCCAAGTCTCGGTGCAATGGGTCTTGGTGTGACCTGCGGCGTAGCGCATCACCTCGGTCCCGACGCCCACTGACCACGTGATCCCGCCAACCGGCAGTCTCGGTCCCCGCGCTCCGGCTCCATGTCGCCCTCGTTTGCGCCACGCAGAAACTATGTCATCAGACCGTACGTACAGTCAATGACATATCGATGCCGCCTCGGCTTGCACGAGGGACCACCCGAACATCTCGCACTGCTGCACGATCGAAATGAGGATTAGCAGCGGGCTTTTTGCGCTTCCCTCAGCGGGGCTGGCGCGCGTCCTTCGGTTGGGCGGGCACTTGAACGAGGCAGGGTTTCAAGCGAATTGACAACGGCAGCGGCATGGGCGTGATCAACGCATCCCGGATGGACTGCTTCGCCCTTGGCAATGTGGGCTCAGCACTTCAAGCAGGAATCGGTTACGGCCAACTACCGGGCGCGCAGCGCAATTCTCTGGCTACGCGGTCAACCTGTCGCACCCGTGACCGCGGCAAGGCATTCGCGCACCACCGAGACGACGTCGGTGGAAGGGTTTGCCCACTTGCTAAGCCCGAAGCGGTCGAGCAGCAGTCCGCCGAGGAACACGTCGACGAAAGCGGCCCCGACTTGTTCGGGTGTCCGGGAATCAGCGGGATCGAACCACACCCACATCCACTGCAGCGATCCCGACAGCTGCAGTGCCGCCAGTTCGATGTCCACGCTTCGGAATACACCGCTCTGTACCCCGTTGCGGATCTCGTCAATCGTGAGCGCTTGCAATTGATAGCGCAACTTAACCACCTGCTGCATCGCCGGGTCGTCGGACAACTGAACAACCTCGCGCTGGCTTGCCACCGCCGCGTCGCGGGCGATCGTCTGTAGCAGTGCGCAGGCGTAAATGATTGCGGCGATGCGTTCGTGCGGCGCCGCCAGACGATCCCATACCATCCGCAGCACATCGAGCTGGCGGGCCAGGTGGGTTTCTTCAAGCTCCCGCAACATCTGCGCTTTGGTTCCGAAGTGATGCACGATGGTGCCCTTAGACATGCCAAGCTCGTCGGCGATGTCGCCGATATTCGTTCTGTCGTAGCCGCGTTCGGCGACATAGCGGACAAATGCGTCGAGAATCTCGCTTCGTCTGCCAGGCGATCTGGGCACCATCAACCCTTCGGCGTAACTAACCGTACGAACGGTCGATCATAGCCTCGCGACGTGAGTATGCCTACCGGGTAGGCCGCCTGAGGCGGCAAATGCGGTTTGCCGCCAGCTCGCCGAACCCTCCGGCCGTCTGGTATTTGGGGCGGTCAGGCCGCCGGATCCGTGGTCGACGAGCCGGTCGCGTGGTCCGGTGCATAGATGGTCGACGGGCGCGGCCGGCCTCGGTCGTAAGGTGCCCGATCTTGAAGAACGCTCGCTCGCCCTGCTCAACTCGCCGTTCGGCGGCGGCGATCAACTGTCGGAGCGCCTGCTCGCGACTGCGACTGCTCGCGTCCGCTTGACCTACGCGGCGGTAGACGGAACTTTCACACGGACATCCGCTGCATCAATCAAAGCGGCAATCTCACCACCCCGCGTGTTGCTGGCACTCAAAATAACTATGGGAGCGTCACTTCGGTGAGGGCGAACAACCGTAGCCAGGCGGCGCGAGATGGCGCCCGCGGGTCCGACTCGGCGGCACGAACGATGATCATCGAGCGATACGGCGAACATGCGATTCGAAATCGGCTCTGCACCCGCAGATCAAGGTTGGAGCTTGCTTAGTGTCCGGTAGGTCACAGGGCCTGCAACGTCCTGCTGCCACTGAACCCAACCGGTGCAGTTACGACATACATGTCGTCACCAGGTGCTGACTTGATTTCACCGGCGGTGTACATGGTCATGAGATCTCTGCCATCACTGTCGGCAACGCACACATAGGTATCGGTCTCAGCGTCATACTCGAAGCTGTCCCAAGCCAATACGAACGCTAAGCAGTGGCCGTCGCGGTCCGCGATGACGAGCTTGTGCACCCCTGACTTCTTTAACAGCTCGGCGTCCTGCGCCCGCTGTTGAGGGACCTGATTGTTGTCGACCGTTACGCTGTTTAACATCTGTGTACTCCCTTAGCGAAATTGTCCGTATCGGGTTCGGGCACCAAAAACTTCGAACCTATCGAAGAGTGTCTCTCCGGATTCCGCTCCGGACCAGAGCACTACGGCCCTTGTCAAGAGGTCGTTGGGGTCGCTCAGCAAAGAGACCGTCATCCGGGGCTTACGGGTCTACCAACGGTCTCGCACCGGTCGGGGCGGTCGGGTCTGCTGCACGGACGGGTGACACCTGGGATGGCTTGCCTGTACGGGCAGCTGTGTGTGCCGAGCGGATCTCCGCCAGTACTGGCTGGTTAGTTGCCTGCGGGTCGCCCGGCTCAGGCGCGCGGACCCGTTAGACTTTCCTGCGATGTTCACGCGCCGAACACCTCGAGTACCTCAGCGTTCGATCCGGGCATGACCGACCCACCCGACGTCGCTCCCGAAGCCGGCCTCACCGGACGGCCGCCGCGGGACATCCCGGAGCCCCAGCCGCGCAGTTCGCACGGGCCGGCCAAGGTCGTGGCGATGTGCAACCAGAAGGGCGGTGTCGGGAAAACCACGTCGACGATCAACCTGGGCGCCGCGCTCGCCGAGTACGGCCGGCGGGTGCTGCTGGTGGACATGGACCCGCAGGGCGCCCTGTCTGCGGGCCTGGGTGTGCCGCACTACGAGCTGGACAAGACCATCTACAACGTGCTGGTGGAGCCACGGATATCGATCGACGCTGTGCTGATCCACACCCGGGTCAAGAACATGGATCTGATCCCCAGCAACATCGACCTGTCAGCCGCTGAAATCCAGCTGGTCAACGAGGTGGGCCGGGAGCAGACGCTGGCCCGGGCGCTGTACCCGCTGCTGGACCGCTACGACTATGTGCTGATCGACTGTCAGCCATCTCTGGGCCTGCTCACCGTCAACGCACTGGCCTGCAGTGACGGCGTGGTCATCCCGACCGAGTGCGAGTACTTCTCGCTGCGTGGTCTGGCGCTGCTGACCGACACCGTCGACAAGGTGCGTGACCGGCTCAACCCGAAGCTGGACATCAGCGGCATCCTGCTCACCCGCTACGACCCGCGGACCGTGAATTCACGCGAGGTCATGGCCCGCGTCGTGGAGCGGTTCGGCGACCTGGTGTTCGACACCGTGATCACTCGCACTGTCCGTTTCCCGGAGACCAGTGTCGCGGGCGAACCCATCACCACCTGGGCGCCGAAATCGGGAGGCGCCATCGCCTACCGCGCACTGGCCCGCGAATTCATCGACCGATTCGGCGCGTGAACGCCCTGGAAAACGGTGCGAACGGTGCGAACGGTGAGGCGGGACACCAAGGCGGTTTTCAGGTCCGGCTGACCAACTTCGAGGGGCCGTTCGATCTGCTGCTGCAACTGATCTTCGCCCACCGCCTCGACGTCACCGAAGTCGCGCTGCACCAGGTGACCGACGACTTCATTGCCTACACCCGCGCGATCGGTTCCCAGCTGGAACTGGAGGAGACCACCGCGTTCCTGGTGGTCGCCGCGACCTTGCTCGACCTCAAAGCCGCTCGGCTGCTACCGGCCGGACAGGTCGACGACGAAGAGGATCTGGCGCTACTGGAGGTGCGCGACCTGCTGTTCGCCCGGCTGCTGCAATACCGGGCGTACAAGCACGTCGCGCAGATGTTCGCCGAGCTGGAGGCCGTCGCGCTGCGCAGCTATCCGCGCGCGGTGTCGCTGGAGGACCGGTTCGCCGGCTTGCTGCCCGAGGTGATGCTCGGCGTCGACGCCAACCGGTTCGCCCAGATCGCCGCCATCGCGTTCCTCCCGCGGCCGGCCCCGACGGTGGGCACCGAGCATCTGCACGAGGTGATGATCTCGGTGGCCGAGCAGGCCAACCAGTTGCTGGCGATGCTGCAATCGCGGGGCAGCGGTCAGTGGGCCGCGTTTTCTGAGCTGGTCGCGGACTGCGCGGCGCCCATTGAGGTGGTCGGGCGTTTCCTGGCGCTGCTCGAGTTGTATCGATCCCGGGCGGTAGCATTCGAGCAGTCCGAGCCGCTTGGCTTGCTCCAGGTTTCGTGGACCGGGGAACGGCCGACCAGCGAAGTGCGAGACGAATGACTGACGAGTTGCCTGAGCCGGATCTGGATCTGGGTGATCTGGGTGGCGGCATCCCGGACATCGCCGAGCCCGCGGAGCTGGACGCCGACGAACTCGGCCGGGTGCTGGAAGCGCTGTTGTTGGTGGTGGACACCCCGGTGACCGTCGAGGCGTTGGCCTCGGCCACCGAGCAACCCGTCTACCGGGTCGCCGCGAAGCTGCAGCTGATGGCCGACGAACTCACTGAGCGCGACAGCGGCATCGACTTGCGGAAAACGGGCGAGGGCTGGCGGCTGTACACCCGCGCCCGCTTCGCGCCGTTCGTGGAGAAGCTGCTGCTGGACGGTGCGCGATCCAAGCTCACCCGGGCTGCGCTGGAGACGCTGGCGGTGGTGGCCTACCGCCAGCCCGTGACGCGCGCGCGGGTCAGTGCGGTTCGCGGTGTCAACGTGGACGCCGTCATGCGCACCCTGTTGGCGCGCGGCCTGATCACCGAGGTGGGTGCCGACGCCGACAGCGGCGCGGCGACGTTCGTCACCACCGAGCTGTTCCTAGAGCGTTTGGGGTTGTCGTCGCTGGTCGACCTGCCCGATATCGCACCGCTGCTTCCCGACGTCGACACTATCGACGACCTGACCGAATCCCTGCACAGCGAGCCACGTTTCATCAAACTCGCGGGCGGCCAGGCGCCTGATGAGACACTATCGTTTGACGTGGACCAGGACTGATGGTCGAGACCGGGGAGTTTGCCGCGGATCGGGGAGTCCGCTTGCAGAAAGTGTTGTCCCAGGCCGGAATTGCGTCGCGCCGCGCTGCGGAGAAGATGATCATCGACGGCCGCGTGGAGGTGGACGGGCAAGTGGTGACCGAGTTGGGTACCCGGGTCGACCCGGACGCGCAGGTGATCCGCGTCGACGGGGCCCGGGTGGTCGTCGACGACTCGCTGGTGTATCTGGCGCTGAACAAGCCGCGCGGCATGCATTCGACCATGTCCGACGATCACGGCCGCCCGTGTATCGGCGACTTGGTCGAACGCAAGGTGCGCGGCACCAAGAAGCTGTTTCATGTCGGGCGGTTGGACGCCGACACCGAGGGGCTGATCCTGCTGACCAATGACGGCGAACTGGCGCACCGGTTGATGCATCCCTCTCACGAGGTGCCCAAGACCTATCTGGCCACCGTGGCCGGGTCGGTGCCGCGCGGTCTGGGCAAGAAACTGCGGGCCGGGATCGAGTTGGACGACGGCTTTGCGCGGGTCGACGAATTCGCGGTGGTGGACGCGATTCCGGGGAAGACGTTGGTGCGCTTGACGTTACACGAGGGACGTAATCGCATCGTGCGCCGGCTGCTGGGGGCCGCGGGCTTCCCGGTGGAGTCGCTGGTGCGCACCGACATCGGCGCGGTGTCGCTGGGCAGGCAGCGTCCCGGCAGCATCCGCGCTTTGCGACTTGACGAGATCGGGCAACTGTACAAAGCGGTGGGGTTGTGAATTGACTGACATAGTGGTCGCGATCGACGGCCCGGCCGGGACCGGAAAGTCCTCCGTATCAAGGAGATTGGCGCATGCTTTGGGTGCGCGGTATCTGGATACCGGGGCGATGTACCGGATCGTGACGCTGGCGGTGCTGCGGGCCGGAATCGACCCGGCAGATGCGGAGGCGGTGGCGCAGCGTGCGTCGGAAGTGCCGTTGTCGGTGGGCTCTGACCCCGATGGGGTCCGCTGTTACCTTGGCGGAGAAGATGTTTCGTCGGAGATACGCGGCGACGACGTCACCCGGGCGGTGTCGGCGGTGTCGTCGATTCCGGCCGTGCGCACCCGGCTGGTCGAGCTGCAGCGCCAGATGGCCGAGGGGCCGGGCACCGTCGTCGTGGAGGGCCGCGACATCGGGACAGTGGTGTTGCCGGACGCGCCGGTGAAGATCTTCTTGACCGCGTCGGCCGAAACACGCGCCCGGCGCCGTAACGACCAGAATGTCGCGTCGGGCCTGCCCGACGACTACGACGGTGTGCTGGCAGATGTGCGGCGCCGCGACCATCTCGATTCCACGCGAGCGGTGTCGCCGCTGCGAGCGGCTGCGGATGCGGTGATGGTCGACACCAGCGACATGACCGAGCCCGAGGTGATCGACCATCTGCTGGCGTTGGTGCGGCAGCGAAGCGGGGCGGTGCGGTGAGCCAGGACGGCACCTGGGCCGACGAAAGCGACTGGGAGTTCGACGATTCGGACGTAGCCTCCGAGGCCGGCCCGGCGCCCGTGGTGGCGGTGGTCGGGCGGCCCAATGTCGGCAAGTCGACGCTGGTCAACCGGATCCTGGGCCGTCGTGAGGCGGTGGTGCAGGATGTTCCCGGCGTGACGCGCGACCGCGTCTCCTACGACGCGTTGTGGACCGGGCGCCGGTTCGTCGTGCAAGACACCGGGGGATGGGAGCCCGACGCCAAGGGCCTGCAACAGCTGGTCGCCGAGCAGGCGTCGGTAGCGATGCGTACCGCCGACGCGGTGATCCTGGTGATCGACGCGACCGTGGGCGCCACCACCGCCGATGAGGCCGCCGCCCGCATCCTGCTGCGCTCAGGTAAGCCAGTCTTTCTGGCCGCCAACAAGGTTGACAATGAGAAGGGCGAATCCGACGCTGCGGCGTTGTGGTCGCTGGGACTCGGTCAGCCACATGCGATCAGCGCGATGCACGGCCGCGGCGTGGCCGAACTGCTCGACGAGGTGCTGGCCGTGCTGCCCCAGGTGTCTGAAGTAGCGTCGTCCGGCGGCGGTCCCAGGCGGGTGGCGCTCGTCGGCAAGCCCAATGTGGGGAAGAGTTCGTTGCTCAACCAGCTGGCCGGTGATCAGCGTTCGGTGGTGCACGAGGTCGCGGGGACGACGGTCGACCCGGTGGACTCGCTGATCGAACTGGACGGCAAGGTCTGGCGATTCGTCGACACCGCCGGTTTGCGCCGCAAGGTAGGTCAGGCCAGCGGGCACGAGTTCTACGCGTCGGTGCGTACGCACGGGGCCATCGATTTGGCCGAGGTGGTGATCGTGCTGATCGACGCGTCTGAGCCGATCACCGAGCAGGATCTGCGGGTGCTGTCGATGGTTATCGAGGCCGGACGAGCGCTGGTGCTGGCCTACAACAAGTGGGATCTAGTCGATGAGGACCGGCGCGATCTGCTGGAACGCGAGATCGACCGCGAGCTGGTGCAGGTGCGGTGGGCGCAGCGGGTCAACGTCTCCGCCAGGACGGGACGGGCGGTGCAGAAGCTAGTGCCCGCGATGGAGAGTGCGCTGGCGTCCTGGGACACCAGGATCGCGACCGGCCCGCTGAACACGTGGATCAAGGAAGTGGTGGCGGCGACGCCGCCGCCGGTGCGCGGTGGCAAGCAGCCGCGAATCCTGTTCGCTACCCAGGCCACTGCCCGGCCACCGACGTTCGTGCTATTCGCTAGTGGCTTTCTGGAGGCCGGCTATCGCCGGTTCCTGGAACGGCGGCTGCGCGAGACCTTCGGGTTCGAGGGCACGCCGATCCGGATCAATGTGCGGGTGCGCGAGAAGCGGGCAGCGAAACGTCGGTAGTGGTGGCGGCGCGGCGTGGCGTCATGTCTCAGGTGCCACACCAGTCCCGTCTCCGGGCGACCACAATTTTTGTCCGCCTCGTAGCGACTGTTCCTGGCGTTGAAGCCACTTCGCGATCGACAACGCTCGCCTCGTCAGCCAGCACGTCGCCGATGACAATTCGTTGGCGCCGTAAGGGGGTCTAGTTGAGTTTGCGCACATTTTCTATGACGACGCCGGGTCCGTTCACCCGAATATCGCCGGACATCTTGACTGTCCCGCAACATGCCGGCTCGCCCGGGCCCTGGGTGAGCCACGAAACATGCACCGCCCCATTGGAAATCGATAGGCCGGTCACGAATTCCCGACCACCGTGCGTGACGTCGCCCAGATCGATTCCCCCCAAGCGCGTCGGGCCCGCGGAATAGAGCTGAACAGTAGCGGGCCAGCCGACACCCCCAGCGGTACAGGCGGTCACCAACGCTCCGTCATCTGCACCGTCTCCGGTCAGGTCACCGAAAGCGACCTGCAGGCTGTCGTCAGTTGCCGACTTGTGCGCGATGGCCACATAGCCATGATGCGAATCCTGCGGGGGCAACTGGCCGTTAACGAGGTTGCCCGCGTCGTGCTCACACAGTCCCGGCACAGGTGCAGACATCAGGTCCGTCAATGTGACTGGTTTCATCGAGGTCTGCTGTTGCGAAGCCGGGCCGACGCTGCTGCGCGCACCGCACGACACTGCGGACTGGGCCGCCAACATGAGAGTCACTGCCAGCGCGGCCAACCTCAGCAAGCCCAGACGTTGAGTCAATGGAACCCGTTTCCCCATCGATCCTCATTCGGCCAACGCGTCTCTATAGCCCTCTTGGTAGAGCTTGGCACACCGCATACAGCATTACGTGACACATCGCCCGCACCTGACCACGATCGAGCACGCGGGCGCCGGGAGCGATGTCAGCGGCTCCGAACAGCCGTTCCGTCAGGGAGCAGTCAATAAATCCCACGATACGGTCTGCAGCAACTACATCACAAGATTTCCGGTTGACAATGGCCTGAATCCGTCTTATTGTTTCTCGTACAGCGGGTTCGCGGACCCGTATCGCGGGATTCAATGGAGGCAGGGTGACCCCGACGGAGCGGTTCAGCGTGAAGGACAAGTCGATACTGATCACCGGTGCGACCGGTGCTTTAGGCAGCGTTGCGGCCCGAGCGCTGGCCGACGCCGGGGCCCGGCTGACGTTGGCCGGTGGCAACTCCGCGGGCTTGGCCGAGCTGGTTGACGCCGCCGGCATCGGCGACGCAGCGGTGGTCACCCGCCGACCGGAGACTCCGGCCGACGCCGCGGCCATGGTCGAGGCGGCCGTCGCTCGCCATGGCCGCCTGGACGGAGTCTTGGTGGCCTCGGGCATGAACCACGTCCAGCCCATTACCGAGATGGCCGTCGACGACTTCGACAGGGTGATGGACGCGAACGCGCGGGGCGCCTGGCTGGTGTGCCAGGCGGCCGGGCGGGTGCTGCTCGAACAGGGCGAAGGTGGCAGCATCGCGCTGGTCTCCTCGGTTCGGGGCGCGCTCGGCCACCCCGCCGGCTACAGCGCCTATTGCCCCTCCAAGGCCGCCACCGACCTGCTGGCGAAGAGCCTGGCTGCGGAGTGGGGCGCTCAGGGTATCCGGGTAAATGCGCTCGCCCCAACGGTTTTCCGGTCCGAGCTGACCGCCTGGATGTACGCCGACGACGAAAAGGGACGTGCTACCCGCGAAGCGATGTTCGCCCGAATCCCGCTGCGCCGCTTCGCCGAGCCGGAAGACTTCATCGGCGCGCTGATCTATCTGCTCAGTGATGCGTCGAGCTTCTTCACCGGCCAGGTGATGTATCTGGACGGCGGGTACACCGCATGCTGACGCCCCCAGGTGATTTCGCGCGCGCGGCCGTCGTCGGCGCCGGTCTGATGGGCCGTCGTATCGCCGGTGTCCTGGCTTCGGCGGGACTCGATGTCGTCATCACCGACACCAACGCCGAAATCCTCACTGCCGCAGCCGCGGAGGCGACCCTGGTTGCCGGTCCCGAGGGCGGCAGCGTGACGGCTGTCGCCGACCTGGCGGTCGCGGTAGGGGAGGCCGACCTGGTGATCGAGGCGATCATCGAAAACCTCGCCATCAAGCAAGAACTCTTCGAACGCCTGGCCGGCCTGGCGCCGAATGCGGTGCTGGCGACCAACACTTCGGTGCTGCCGGTCGGTGCGGTCACCGAGCGGGTCGACGACGGCAGCCGCGTGATCGGCACGCATTGGTGGAACCCGCCGGACCTGATCCCGGTCGTCGAGGTGGTGCCCAGCGACCGGACGGCTCCGGCCACCGTGGACCGCGTGGTGGCCCTGCTGACCCACGCGGGCAAGCTGCCGGTGCGCGTCGACCGTGATGTCCCGGGCTTCATCGGTAACCGGCTGCAGCACGCCCTGTGGCGCGAGGCGATCGCGCTGGTCGCCGAGGGAGTGTGCGATGCGTCGACGGTGGACCTGGTGGTACGCAACACGATTGGACTGCGGTTGGCCACGCTGGGCCCTCTGGAAAACGCTGACTACATCGGCCTTGACCTCACGCTGGCCATCCACGACGCGGTGATCCCGAGCCTCAACCACGACCCGCACGCCAGCCCACTGCTTCGTCAGCTCGTTGCCGACGGGCAACTCGGCGCGCGCAGCGGCCACGGTTTCCTCGACTGGCCCGCGGGTGCCCGCGAGGCCACCGCGGCCCGGCTCGCCCAACACATTTCCCAACAACTGGACACAGAAAGGAAGCAATAGCCATGAGTTTCACCTGGCCCCTCGGTAAAGCCGAGTCACAGTTGGAGTTCTACGACCTGTCACACCCGTGGGGTCACGGCGTGCCGGCTTGGCCGTACTTCGAGGACGTCAAGATCGAGCGACTGCACGGTATGGCCAAAAGCCGCGTCCTCACCCAAAAGATCACTACCGTAATGCATTCCGGTACCCACATTGATGCGCCGGCGCACGTCGTCGAAGGCACGCCCTTCTTGGACGAGATCCCGCTGAGCGCGTTCTTCGGCACCGGGGTCGTCGTGTCGATCCCGAAGCAGAAATGGGGCGTCGTCACCGCCGAGGACCTCGAAAACGCTAGTTCTTCTGGCCCGGAGATCCGCGCCGGCGACATCGTCATCGTCAACACCGGCTGGCACCACAAGTACGCCGACAGCGCCGAGTACTACGCGTACTCCCCGGGTTTCTACAAGGAAGCCGGCGAGTGGTTCGCGGCCAAGGGCGTCAAGGCCGTCGGCACCGACACCCAGGCCCTGGATCACCCGCTGGGCACGGCGATCGCTCCGCATGGTCCCGCAGAACATTTGGGCGGCATGCTGCCTTGGGCGGTGAAGCGAATACGAGGAGGAGACCGGCCGCAAGGTGCTCGACGATTTCCCGGAGTGGGAGCCGTGCCACCGGGCGATCCTGTCCAAGGGCATTTACGGATTCGAGAACGTCGGCGGCGATTTGGACAAGGTCACCGGCAAGCGCGTCACCTTCGCCGCGTTCCCGTGGCGCTGGGTTGGCGGCGACGGCTGCATCGTGCGGCTGGTCGCGATCGTCGACCCCTCAGGTACTTACCGCATCGAGACGGGTCAGGAGGCGTGACGATGAACGTGACCCGAGTATCCGAAGCCCCCGTCTACCGGGCCGCGCTGCACCGAGATGTGTGCACGATCCGGCTGCAGGGCCACGAGGCCGGCGACACCGAACGATTCTGGGTCGGTGTGTCCCTCTACAAGCCCGGTGGGTCGGCCGAGGAGGCGCCGGCTCGAGACGAGACGGTGTATGTCGTCCTCGACGGTGAGCTGGTCGTCACGTGTCGAGGGCAGCGAAACGGTGTTGGGCCGGCTCGACAGTGTGCATTTCGCCAAGGGTGAAGTGCGGTCGATCGAGAACCGGACCGATCGCGAGGCGGTGCTGATGGTGGCCATCGCACACCCGCAGGGGGAGGCGTCATGAGTGTCGTGATCACTGTCGCGCCGACCGGGCCCATCGCGACCAAGGCCGACAATCCCGCGCTGCCAACCACTCCGGAAGAGATCGCTGCCGCCGTCGAGCAGGCCTATCGGGCCGGTGCCGCGGTGGCGCATATCCACCTTCGTGATGAAAACGAGCGGCCCACAGCCGATTTGAACATCGCACGCCGGGCCATGGACCTCATCCGCGAGCGTTGCCCGATCCTGATCCAGATGTCCACCGGGGTGGGGCTCACGGTGCCGTTCGAGGAGCGCGAAAAACTGGTCGAGCTGCGCCCGCGGATGGCCACGCTCAACCCGTGCTCAATGAGCTTCGCGGACGGCGAGTTTCGCAATCCGCCCACCGATGTCCGGCGACTGGCCGCGCGGATGCGCGAGCTGGACGTCAAACCGGAATTGGAGATCTATGACACGGGGCATCTGGAGGCCTGCCTGCGGTTGTGGCAGGAAGGTCTGCTGGCCGAACCATTGCAGTTCAGCATCGTCCTTGGGGTGCGGGGAGGAATGGCCGCCACCGCCGATAATCTGCTGACGATGGTGCGCCGGCTTCCCGCTGGGGCGATCTGGCAAGTCATCGCGATCGGCCGGTCCAATTTGGAACTGACCGCTATGGGTCTTGCGTTGGGCGGCAACGCCCGAACGGGCTTGGAGGACACCCTGTATCTGCGTAAGGGCGAGCTGGCGCCGAGCAATCTGGCGTTGGTGTCGCGCACGATCCACCTAGCGGACGCCTTGGACCTGCCCATTGCTTCGGTCGAGGAAACCGAAGCCCTACTGCACCTTCCGGGAGATCACCAGTGAGCGAAGAGCAGGACGCCCGCAGCGGCGGCATCCAAGTCATTGCGCGTGCGGCCGAAATCCTGCGGGTGCTGCAGGCGCACCCCGGGGGGCTGAGCCAGGGCGAGATCGGCGAACGGGTGGGGATGGCCCGCTCGACGGTGAGCCGGATCCTCAACGCCCTGGAGGACGAAGGGCTGGTGGCCTCGCGCGGGGCCCGGGGGCCTTACCGGCTGGGTCCGGAGATTGCGCGCATGGCCAGCACGGTGCGGCTCAGCGTCGTGACGGACATGCACCCGTTCTTGGCGGAGCTGTCGCGCGAACTCGACGAGACCGTGGACCTGTCGATCCTGGACGGGGATCGGGCGAATTTCATCGACCAGGTGGTTCCGCCGCGGCGCCTGCGCGCGATGAGTGCGGTGGGGGAGTCGTTCCCGCTGTACTGCTGCGCCAACGGCAAAGCGTTGTTGGCTGCCTTGCCGCCCGAGCAGCAAGCGCAGGCGTTGCCGAGTCGTCTTGCGCCGCTTACCGCCAACACCATCACCACCCCGGCGGCGTTGCGTGACGAGCTTTCGCGTGTCCGGCTCGAAGGCGTCGCCTACGACCGCGAGGAGCAGACCGAAGGTATCTGCGCCGTGGCGGTGGCGCTGCGTGCTGTGACCGAGGAATTGGTGGCGGTCAGCGTGCCGGTTCCGGCGCAGCGGTTCTACGGTCGTGAATCCGAACTCGCCCAGGCTCTTTCGGCCTGGGCCGTAAAGGTAAACGCTTGGTTTAAGACCGCGGAGGGTTGAGATGGCAGAATTGTTGCGCGACAAGCTAGTTGGGGCCTGGGAACTGGTGTCCTACATCGAGCGGGACAGCCCCGACGGGCCGGCACGATACCCACACGGTGAGGATGCGCAGGGCTTGATCATGTACACGCCGGACGGGTACATGTCGGCACAGATCCAGTCGGCGGGGCGGCCGAACTACGACGGCCGGTGGCCAGCGGAGGTACGCCCGAGCAGGCCGCGGCCGCGGCATTGGGCTATCTGGCCTACAGCGGGCGGTACTTCGTCGATGAGTCGACGGGCGATATCCGTCATGAGGCGAAGCTTTCCCTGGTGCCGAACTACTTGGGCGCATTCCATCTGCGGCACAGCGATCTCGACGGTGACGAGTTGAGGCTGTCGGCGGAGACCCCTCTTCCCGACGGGGGGACGCTGTACTCGGCGTTGTTGTGGGTCCGTGCTGGACGTGCCGGCTCGCAGGTCGCCTAGGTGGTAGCCGGGCTTGCGGTCCATCTGCGGTAGGCTGTCGACCTGCCGCCGGTGGACCCATCGGCGACACCTAGCACGACCGGGCTGTGGCGCAGTTTGGTAGCGCACTTGACTGGGGGTCAAGTGGTCGCAGGTTCAAATCCTGTCAGCCCGACACAGGTCAGAGGGATTTTCTGGCCGCAGCGCGACCCTCGGATTCCAGGGGTTACCCCAGTTATTACCCCAATTGGGGTAAGGTCGCCGCCATGGGCACACGCACGGCCAACGGCACCGGCAACATCCGCAAGCGTCCCAACGGACATGGGAAGCCGCGACTGTCCTATGTCGACGGGGACGGCACCCTCAAACGGGTGAGCGTCTACGGCAAGACTCAGCGCGAGGTCCGCGAGAAGCGAAGGCGGTCCGTGACCGAGTCGACAACGGCGCACCCGCCAACGACGACAAAAGGTCGCTCGCCGCCTGGATGGCGCGGTGGCGCGAAACCACACTGGCGGCCTCGGATCGCAAGGAGGCAACACGGTCGCTGTACGCCACGCTGAGCCGCAAGCACATCGAGGCCGGGGTGATCGGCCCGGTACCGCTGGCCAAGCTGCGGCCGTCCGACGTCGAGAAGCTGATCCTGTCGCTGCGGGCGCCCCCGAAGGCGTGCGTCGGACTCCACCATCCGCAGCGCCTACACCGTGCTGCGCCTGGGCCTGGACGGCGCCGTCCGTGATGGGCTGCTGGCACGCAACCCGGCCGCCTCAGTGCAGCGCCCAGGCGTCGCACGCAAGGAAGCGGCACACCTTGACCCGCAACGGGTCACGGAGCTTCTGGCGGCCGCTGAAAGCTCCCGGTATCACACGGCGCTGCTGCTGATCGCCACGACCGGCCTACGGCGCGGAGAGTGCCTCGGCGCTGCGTGGCCGATGTGGACCTGATGCCGGCGTGCTCCGTGTGCGGGATACCGTGCAGCGCATCGACGGGAAGCTGTCCGCCCGGTCAAAACGGACCGCTCCCGCCGCACGATCCCACTCTCACCGGCCGTGGTCGCCATGCTGCGCCGACACCGCGTCGCCCAACTAGAGGAACGCATGCGCGCAGCCAACCAGTGGCACGACACTGGCCTGGTGTTCACGACCGAGCTGGGCAGTGTTGTCGAGCCGCGAAACCTGCTGCGGGTGGTTGAGGCGGCGGCCAAACGAATCGGCGTGGAAAGGGGTGGGGGCGCACACGCTGCGGCACTCGGCGGCAACGGCGTGGCTAGAGGCGGGCGTACACATCAAGCAGGTCTCGGATCTGCTCGGGCACTCCTCCGTCGCGATCACGGGGGACGTGTATGGGCACGGTTCGGACCAGTCGGCGCGTGCCGCAGTCGACGGGCTGAGCGGGGCGCTCGGTCTCTAGGCGGCCGTCAGGGACGACGAACGCGTCAACGGACGCCTGGGTGATGAACGCACGGCGACCGATCTTGACGCGCTGAATGCTGCCGGCGTCGACCAGCTTGTAAAGCAGGGTGAGGCCGATGCCGCCGAGCGCGGCCTGGGCTTGGGGGAGGCTGAGTAGCCATTGCTCGCGTGTGAGCGGTGGGCTGCTCACTCTTCCAACTTCTCGATGGTGCGTTGCAGCGCTTCGACCATGCGCCGCTTCATTTTCGGCGCGTAGGTGGCTATGGCTTCCGGGTTGAACATGTCGTCCAGGATCAGGTTGAGTCCTTTGACGAGGATGGCTTGCTGCGCGATTGTTGGTGTCATGAGGTCATTTAATCGCGTTCCGGTTCAGACAGGTCGCTAAGAAAGCCCAGGCCGCCCAGTTGTGCCAGTTGTCCTGACCTTTCGTCATGTGGCACAACGTCTTTCCGGTTGAGAGCCGATTCGGTGTGCAACTATGAGTAAGCGAACCGCATTGTAGCGACCTTTGTAGTAACCCGTGATACAATTAGTACAGAGGTCCGAGACAATCTTGTTCCTTGCCCATTTTTCGCCTATCTACTCGTTTCCAACATTGGGGCAGAACATGACCGACGAACGCTTGAACAAGCACGCCGCCGCTGAGTACCTCAGTCGCACGGTGCCCGTCAGCCCGCGCACCCTGGACGCCTGGCGCGCCGCCGACAAAGGGCCACGTTCCCACAAGGTTGCAGGCCGTGTGTTCTGGTTGCGCAGCGACCTTGACCAGTGGCTGACGGCCGAACTGGTCGCCACTGCACGCGGCGGCCTGCGTTGAGCCGCGAGCCACGCAACCTGTGGAAACAGGTTCCCAGAGTACAAGATGGTCGCCGAAGAGTTCGCGAAGAGTCAGGCTACCAATCTGGATCTCACCCTGCGCGAGCGACTGTGGTGGCTGGCAATGTGGCAAGCAAAACCTAACGGGCACGCCACCTTCCAAGACGGGGAGATCTCCAACCCCTTCCCGTGCGGTATCGGGGCCGGATCGCACCCGCCACCGACCGTGCGATCCGTAAAGCCAGAGCAGAGGCCAAGGCCGTAGGGCAACTGCACGTCATGAGTGATGCGAACTGCCTCGTCCTGCCTGCCGATGCCGTCCAAAATCGCCGCAGCGGGTGGGAGAAACCGTGCCTCGACTGCATGGGGTACACACCCGAACCCAGCACCGTTATCACGCTCCGCGACTACGAATCCGAATCCCTTGATAGAGAGTCTTATAGGCGCGAGATGAACTCGCAGGCTAGGGTCATTTTGCAGGAACCGATTGTTCCGGTAGGCGGAACAAATCGTTCCGCACTGGACATCCCGAGCCATGTGGACCGGACTGCGCTCTAATAAGAGTCAACCGCCCGCAACACCAGGAGATCGCATGACCACGCTGACCGTCTACCAGCCACCTGCGCTACCCAGTTCGGCACCGTGCCCGCACTGCGGCCGGCACATCTCGATCAACCGGGTCACCTCCGCGCTGCGCCCACACGGCTCCCGCAATAGCTGCCCAGGCTCGCGTTCCGCCGCCTACCGCCTCAACTCGGAGGATCGCGAATCCTGGCGCACCGGAGACGTTTACGCGCTACTTGACCGCTACGGCTTGAACGCAGGATGCGAATTCAGGGCGCACCACAACATGGACCCGAATGATGAACCGAAGCTACTGATCAACCACAACCGGCGAATCATTCTGGACGCGGTCGCCTGGGCGCGGGAAAACGGACACGGCCAGTGAGGGACGGCGACATGTTCGCCACCGAACAGCCCGGCATCAGTAGCCCGGTTGCGCCTGGACGCTTCGCGCGAGCCGGTATCTAGAACCGAATTGCATTTGCATAAGCTCGAATTCAAAAATCGGCGGGGGGGAGAGATGGCAATATGCACGAGGTGTCCTGTACGATCGCGGCGATCGGGGTCCCCCCCAGGCAATCATGGTCACCTCCGCTGACCTGCGGGTTCTCGCGCGGGGGCGACGGGTGTTGATACGAACTCGCTGGCATGCAGTGGTCGGAAAACGTCGACCGTCCATGCCTGGTCGCAGGGGCTCTGGGGGTCGAATTCCCATCGGCCCAGTTCGCGACGCGTTGCCGGTCTGCTGACCGCTGGCCGAGGGGATGGCATTGCGAGCGGGGTGTGGGCATGGGCATGTGTGCGTACCGGCAGCATGGCACCGGGACACGTTGTGCCACTTAGAATAACTGGCACAACTGGCACAGCGGGCAACGCCAGCACGGCACGGCGACAACGCCTGCGGGCACGGGCGTTCCAAAGGAGATTGGATAGGCGATGAGGTGTTGCAAACAAATCGACTGCGACAGGCGTG
>CAWIXL010000012.1:0-558160 GCA_963840045.1 uncultured Actinomycetota bacterium
TCGAATTCGTCCCTCGCACCCACGCTCGCCGACATTCGCCGTCGAGGGCGCAGCAGGGCCGAATCGCGAGCCGAATTGCAACACGTTCTAGTCTTGCCCTATGAGTGACGAGCTGCTGCGCAACCCGACCCACAACGGCCACCTGCTGGTGGGCGCGCTCAAGCGCCACAAGAACCGGCCGGTGCTGTTCCTCGGCGACACCACGTTGACCGGTGGTCAGCTCGCCGAGCGGGTCAGCCAGTACATCCAGGCGTTCGAAGCGCTGGGCGCGGGCACCGGCGTCACGGTGGGTCTGCTGTCACTGAACCGTCCCGAAGTGCTCATGATCCTCGGCGCCAGCCAAACCCAGGGCTATCGGCGCACCGCGCTGCACCCGCTCGGGTCGCTGGACGACCACGCCTATGTGCTCTCCGATGCCGGCGCCAGCGCGCTGATCATCGACCCCAACCCGATGTTCGTCGAGCGCGCGCTGGGACTGCTGGAGAAGGTGGACTCGCTCAGGCAGATCCTGACGATCGGTGCGGTGCCGGATGTTTTGAAACATGTGGCAGTGGATGTTTCGGCCGAGGCGGCCAAGTACCAGCCGAAGCCGCTGACCGTCGCCGACCTGCCGCCCGACCACATCGGCGGCCTGACCTACACCGGCGGCACCACCGGCAAGCCCAAGGGCGTGATCGGCACCTCCGGGAACATCGCCAGCATGACGCAAATCCAGCTGTCGGAATGGGAGTGGCCGGAGCACCCGCGGTTCCTGATGTGCACGCCGCTGTCACACGCTGGCGCGGCGTTTTTCACGCCCACGGTGGTCAAGGGCGGCGAGATGGTGGTGCTGGCCAAGTTTGACCCGGCCGAGGTGCTGAAAACTATTGAAGAACAACGTATTACGGCTACCATGCTGGTGCCGTCGATGCTGTACGCCCTGATGGACCACCCGGATTCGCACACCCGGGACCTGTCGTCGCTGGAGACCGTCTACTACGGCGCATCGGCGATGAACCCGGTGCGGCTGGCCGAGGCGATCCGGCGGTTCGGCCCGATCTTCGCGCAGTACTACGGACAATCCGAGGCGCCGATGGCGATCACCTACCTCGCCAAGGGCGATCACGACGAGAAGCGGCTGGCATCCTGCGGGCGCCCGACGCTGTTCGCGCGGGTGGCGTTGCTGGGCGAGGACGGCAAGCCGGTGCCACCGGGCGAGCCGGGCGAAATCTGCGTCAGCGGGCCGCTTTTGGCGGGCGGCTACTGGAATCTGCCGGAGGAGACCGCAAAGACTTTCAAAGACGGCTGGCTGCACACCGGCGACATGGCCCGCGAGGACGAGGACGGTTTCTACTTCATCGTCGACCGGGTCAAGGACATGATCGTCACCGGCGGCTTCAACGTGTTCCCGCGCGAGGTCGAGGACGTCGTCGCCGAGCATCCGGCCGTCGCGCAGGTATGCGTGGTCGGAGCGCCCGACGAGAAGTGGGGCGAGGCCGTCACCGCGGTGGTGGTGTTGCGTGCCGACGCCGCCCGCGACGACGCAGCGATCGAGGCGATGACCGCCGAGATCCAGGCGGCGGTCAAGGACCGCAAAGGCTCGGTGCAGTCGCCCAAACGGGTGGTAATCGTCGATGCGCTGCCGTTGACCGGGCTGGGCAAGCCGGACAAGAAGGCCGTGCGCGCGCAGTTCTGGCAAGGTGCCGGGCGCGCTGTCGGCTAATTGGGCCGCCGCTCGAACGTCACGCTGGCGTGGCGCCGGGCGGTGGCCGTCACCCTGGCGTGACGCTCGACGAGGTCAACGCGCCGCCATGCCCGCCACCAGTAGGTCGAGCATCCGGCTGGTCTGCTCCGGCGAACCGCTGGCAAGAAAGATGCCGATCAGGCTGGACACCACGTCGTCGGCCGGTACGTCGGAGCGCAGGTCCCCTGCCTCGGCGCCCGCCCGCAACAGCAGGTCGACGGCGGCCACGATGCTGTCCCGCGTCTGGCTGGGCTCCATCGCGCCGGAGTCGAAGATCGCGTGTAATGACTCGGCCATCCCGCGCTTGGCGGCCACAAAGCTGGCATAGCGGTCCATCCAGCGTCGCAGCGCCGTCTTGGGCGGATGGCGCTTGACCAGCTGCTCGGCCGCCGCGGCCACCTCGGCGAGTTCGGCACGATAGATCGCCTCGACGAGCGCTTCCCTGTTGGGGAAGTGGCGGTACAGCGTGCCAATCCCGACGCCGGCGTCGCGCGCGATCGACTCCAGCGACACCGGTCGCCCCGCCGCGGTGGCGAACGCCGCGGTCGCCGCCTCGAGCAGCTTTTCGCGGTTCCGGCGCGCGTCGGACCGAATTGACTCGGACAAAGCGGAGCCTCCTCCGTTTCTGCTACGCTCGATAGAAGCGGAGGACCCTCCGCATTTCTCCAGTGTCCCACGATCAAGGGAGCACCATGACATGACAGACAAGACACACCCCGGCGGTATCGGAAGCATCGGCACCAAGACCGTTGCCCGGGTCGGCTATGGCGCCATGCAACTGTTCGAGACCTCGCCTGACAACGCGACCGCGGTGTTACGTCGCGCGGTCGAACTCGGCGTCAACCACATCGACACCTCGTCGTTCTATGGCCCCGGCGAGGTGAACCGCCGGATCCGCGCCGCGCTGGAGCCCTACCCGGACGACCTCGTCATCGTCAGCAAGGTCGGTGCCCGCTACACCGGGGCAGAACCGGTGCCCCTGGCCTCGGCTCAAAAGCCCGCCGAGCTGCGCGCCGCCGTCGAAGACGACCTGAGCCAACTCGGCCTCGACCGCATATCGGTGGTCAATCTGCGACGTCTGGACCTGGGGCCCGGCCTGCAGGCCGAGGGCGACCAGATTGTCGACCTCGACGATCAGCTGGCCGAGATGATCGCGCTGCGCGACGAGGGCAAGATCGGCGCGATCGGCGTCAGCAGCGTGCCGCTCGACATACTCCGGCGCGCGCTGCCCGCCGGAATCGCCTGCGTGCAGAACGCCTACAGCCTGCTCGACCGCTCGCAGGAGGAGATGCTCGAAGTCTGTGCCCACGAGGGCATCGCCTGGGTGCCGTATTTCCCGCTGGGGTCGGCTTTCCCGGGTTTCCCCAAGGCCGCCGACAACGCCGTGGTGGTCGACATCGCGGGCGAACTCGGTGTCACGCCGGCCCAAGTCGGGTTGGCATGGCTGCTGGCTCACGCGCCTAACACATTGCTGATTGCGGGAACGCGATCGATCGCACACCTCGAGGAGAACATCGGCGCCGGCAACGTCACGCTGAGCGCCGAGGCGATCGCCCGGCTGGACGCCGTCACCACACCGGGGGCCGACCCGTGGGCGCACGGTGTCGAACCCTTCTTGGAGGCGCCGCAAACCTGACTACTGTGGCTGGCATGGGAAATGCTGAGGAGCCCAGGCCGCCGTGGTGGCTGAAGCCGGCCAACAAGGTCTTCATCCAGATGTCGCGGCTGGGCATGAGCTTCGGCGGTGAAAGCCCGGTCGTGCTGACGGTGCCGGGACGCAAGTCGGGCAAGCCGCGGTCCACTCCGGTCACGCCCATGACGGTGGACGGCGAGCGCTACGTCGTCGCAGGCTTCCCGGGCGCGGATTGGGTGCGAAACGTCCGGGCCGCAAGCGAAGTCACGCTGACTCGAGGACGCAAACAGGAACGCGTCCGGATGGTGGAGCTGTCCGCCGAGGCGGCCAAACCGTTGCTGCGGGCCTTTCCCACCGAGGTGCCCAGCGGTGTCGGCTTCATGAAGCGGTCCGGACTCGTCGAACAGGGCAGCCCCGATGAGTTCGAGAAACTGGCCGGCCGCTGCGCCGTATTCCGTTTCGAGCCGGCGTAGTTCGATGCGGCGGATCCTTTTGGTGCTGCCCCTGTTGGTGGCCGCGATGTGTGGGCTGCCGGCGCCGCGGTCTTTCGCCGCGCCGGGCTGTGCGTCGGGCGGCACCCCGCCGCCGGCCGGGGCGGCCGAACGGCAGGTCGGCGATCTCGACGGCGACGGCCTGCCGGACACGTTGTGGATCGGGATGTTTCCAGGGGCCGACGGCGCCATGAAGCGAGTCGTCGGGGTCAGCACCGCGAGCGGCGCCGACTCCGACGTGCAGATCACGACGGCGAGCCCAATGCCGTTGGCCGCTTTGGCCGTCGACGCGCAACAAGACGGCGGCAACCAGATCATCGTCAGCGACGGGCGCGGCGCGCGGCTGTACACGTTCGCCAACTGCCGCCTGCAAGCCGTCACCGATGGCCACTACGGCCGGCCGTTCCTGTTCGACCTGCAGAATCTGCGCGACCAGGGCACCGGGGTGGGCTGTAGTGATCTCGGTGACGGCCGCCATCTGGTCACGCTGCAGGCAGTGCAGAACAACGGCCAGTGGACGGTGCGCCGCACCCAGGTCAACATCAACGGCACGTCGGCGTCCACCGGGCAATCCGACACCGTCGCGGCATTCTCCGCAGACGACGCCGCGGTGACCTCCGCTGAGACGATCAGCTGCGGCGACCTCACCATCGGCAAGGACGGAGTTCAACAGCCTTGAGCGACAAGTCATTCGAAGCCCAGCCATTTGACGCCGAGGCCTGGCGGGCCGTCCACGGATTCGAGGACCTGACCGACATCACCTACCACCGCCACGTCGAGGACGCCACGGTGCGGGTCGCATTCGACCGGCCCGAGGTGCGCAACGCGTTTCGCCCACACACGGTCGACGAGCTGTACCGGGTACTCGACCACGCCAGGATGTCGCCCGACGTGGGGGTGGTGCTGCTGACCGGCAACGGGCCGTCGCCGAAAGACGGCGGCTGGGCCTTTTGCTCCGGTGGGGATCAGCGCATCCGGGGACGCAGCGGCTACCAATACGCAAGCGGAGAAACGGCCGACACGGTTGATGCGGCACGCGCCGGGCGGTTGCACATCCTCGAGGTGCAACGACTGATCCGGTTCATGCCCAAGGTCGTCATCTGCCTGGTCAACGGATGGGCGGCCGGCGGCGGGCACAGCCTGCACGTGGTGTGCGACCTGACCCTGGCCAGCCGTGAGCATGCCCGCTTCAAACAGACCGACGCCGACGTCGGCAGCTTCGACGGCGGCTACGGCAGCGCGTATCTGGCCCGTCAGGTGGGCCAGAAGTTCGCCCGCGAGATCTTCTTCCTGGGCCGGCCGTATACCGCCGAGCAGATGCACCACATGGGCGCGGTCAACGAGGTCGTCGACCACGCGGAGCTGGAACGCGTGGGTGTGCAGTGGGCCTCCGAAATCAACGCGAAATCGCCTCAGGCGCAACGGATGCTGAAATTCGCATTCAATCTGCTCGATGACGGCCTGGTGGGTCAGCAGCTGTTCGCCGGTGAGGCTACCCGGCTGGCCTACATGACCGACGAGGCCGTGGAGGGTCGCGACGCGTTTCTGCAGAAGCGCGCGCCGGACTGGAGCCCGTTCCCGCGGTACTTCTGAGCTGGCCTAGCGATTGACCCTGCGAATTCGCAGCGAAAGTCCGAGTAGCAGCCTGCGAGATTGCAGACTCAGTGCACGAGATCGTCGACGCGCACCGGCGGATCCGGCACCCGGCCGACCTCATCCCGGTACTCGGCCGGTGCGCACATGGCGGCCAGTTCGCCGTCATCGATCCCACACAGGGCGACAACCTGGGGTCGATCCACGCCCGGTCGTCGATCGGCGCGGCAGAAGTGGCGATTTCGAGCGACAGATGCTCAGGTCGATCTGACGCTCCGAGTAGACCGAACGCCAGCGTCGATCTCGACGATTACGCGCGCCTACACTCCCAACGGTGAGCAAAAGTCCGCTTCGGCGACTCACCGACCAGATCGTCCTCGCCAGCATGCGGCCGCCGATTTCGCCGCAACTGCTGATCAACCGACCCGCGATCAAACCGATCGACCTAAATGGCAAGCGCATCCTGCTCACCGGCGCATCGTCGGGCATCGGCGAGGCCGGAGCCGAGCAACTCGCCCAGCGCGGCGCCACCGTGGTCGCCGTGGCCCGCCGCCAGGATCTGCTGGACGCGGTGGCAGACCGGATCACCGCGGCGGGCGGCACGGCGATGGCGATCCCGTGTGACCTCTCGGACATGGACGCCGTCGACGCGCTGGTCGCCGACGTCGAAAAGCGCATTGGCGGGGTCGACATCCTGATCAACAATGCCGCCCGGTCCATCCGACGGCCGCTGGCCGAGTCGCTGGAACGCTGGCACGACGTCGAGCGAACCATCGTGCTCAACTACTACGCGCCGCTGCGGCTGATCCGCGGATTCGGGCCCGGGATGCTCGAGCGTGGCGACGGCCACGTGATCAACGTCGCGACCTGGGGCGTGCTATCGGAGGCGTCGCCAATGTTCACGGTGTACAACGCATCGAAGGCCGCGCTATCAGCGGTGAGCCGGAACGTCGAAACCGAGTGGGGCCGAAGGGGTGTGCATTCGACGACCCTGTATTACCCGCTGGTGGCCACTCCGATGATCGCGCCGACGAAGGCCTACGAGGGGATGCCGGCATTGTCGTCGGCAGAAGCTGCCGAGTGGATGGTCACCGCAGCCCGCACCCGACCGGTGGAAATCGCTCCCCGAATGGCGATTGCGACGAAGGCGCTCAATACCATCGGCCCGCGCTGGCTCAATACGGTCATGCAGCGGCGCGGCGACCGGCTCAGCGACGGTCAGTAACCAGGAGGTTGATATGCCGGACATCTGGACCACCATCGCCGCCGAGCGCGGCGCGCTCGCCGACGACCTTGCCAACCTGTCGTCACCGCAATGGGAAACACCGTCACTCTGCGCCCAGTGGTCGGTCCGCGACCTCGTCGCGCACCTGTCGGCGACCGCCTCGCTGAACCCGGCCACGTTCTTTATCAACATGGCCAAGGCCGGGTTCAACTTCGACAGGTTCGCCAACACTCAGATCGGCAAGCACCGCGGCCCCGATCCCGCCGCGACGCTGAACGAATTCCACAGCCTGCGGGATTCCACCTCCGCGCCGCCGGGCCCCAAACTCAGCTGGCTTGGTGAGGTCGTCGTGCATGGCGAAGACATTCGTCGTCCGCTTGGCATCACCCACACCTACCCGCCGGACGCGGTTCGTCAGGCGATCGACTTCTACAAGGGCTCGAACCTGCTGATCGGATCCAAGAAACGCGTCGCCGGGCTGTCCCTGCACGCCACCGACGACGATTGGCAACACGGTCAAGGCGATTCCGGCGCAGCCCGAGTCGAGGGTCCGCTGCTGTCGCTGCTGCTCGCCATGACCGGCCGCGGCGCCGCCTGCGACGACCTCACCGGCCCAGGCGTGTCGACCCTGCGCAGCCGGTGTTCCGGCGCATGACCGCGGCGTGATAGACACGACGTCATGGAGATCCTGGCCAGCCGGATGCTTTTCCGGCCGGCGGACTATCAGCGGTCATTGAACTTCTACCGCGACCAAATCGGACTGGCGATCGCCCGCGAATACGGAGCAGGCACAGTATTTTTCGCTGGCCAATCGCTGCTGGAGCTGGCCGGGTACGGCAACCCGGACCACTCCCGGGGACCCTTCCCCGGCGCCCTGTGGCTACAGGTGCGCGACGTCGAGGCGACCCAGGCGGAGCTGGAGGGCCGCGGGGTGTCCATCGCCCGCGAGGCGCGTCAGGAACCGTGGGGCCTGCGCGAGATGCACGTGACCGACCCGGACGGAATCACGCTGATTTTCGTCGAGGTTCCGGGCAACCATCCGCTGCGCCGCGACACGCGGGGGGATCCATGACAAACGGAGGGTTAACGACCGGATAACTTCTGGCGACGAGTCAAGGTATACCTGCATTTCGCCTACTTCTCTGTTCGACAACCCAATACCCCTACTACGAGAATCAGGGCCTGTGAACATCGATTTGTTCCTCTTGATCATCGTCGTCATCACGGCGCTCGCATTTGATTTCACCAACGGATTCCACGACACCGGCAACGCCATGGCGACCTCGATCGCCAGTGGCGCGCTGGCGCCCAAGGTAGCCGTCGCGCTGTCCGCGGTGCTCAACCTGGTGGGCGCATTCTTGTCGACGGCAGTCGCGGCCACAATCGCCAAGGGCCTCATCGAGTCCAGCGTCGTGACACTGGAATTGGTGTTCGCCGGCTTGGTCGGCGGCATCGTCTGGAACCTGCTGACCTGGCTCCTAGGTATCCCCTCGAGTTCGTCGCACGCGCTGATCGGCGGCATCATCGGAGCCACCATCGCAGCCGTCGGTGCGCACGGGGTGATTTGGAAGAACATCGTCTCGAAGGTGCTCGTCCCGGCCGTCGTGGCCGCGATATTGGCGATCGTCGTCGGCGCGGTGGCCACCTGGCTGGTCTATCGGGTTACCCGCGGCGTCCCGGAATCGCGCTCCGAGGCCGGATTCCGGTACGGGCAGTGGGGCTCAGCCTCGCTGGTCTCGCTGGCGCACGGCACCAACGACGCGCAGAAGACGATGGGCATCATCTTCCTGGCGTTGATGTCCTATGGCTCGATCAGCAGGAACGCGTCCATGCCGCCGTTCTGGGTGATCCTGTGTTGCGCCATCGCGATGGCCTTGGGTACCTACCTGGGCGGCTGGCGGATCATTCGCACCCTGGGCAAGGGACTGGTTGAGATCAAGTCACCGCAAGGCATGGCGGCCGAGTCGTCGTCGGCGGCGGTTATTCTGCTGTCCGCCCATTTCGGTTACGCGCTGTCGACGACGCAAGTCTGCACCGGCTCGGTGCTGGGCAGCGGGCTGGGCAAGCCCGGCGGCGAGGTGCGGTGGGGCGTGGCCGGCCGGATGGGGGTCGCATGGCTGGTCACGCTTCCGTTGGCCGGTCTGGTCGGCGCGTTCACCTATGGGGTCGTCCACTTGATCGGCGGATACCCGGGCGCGATCATCGGCTTCTTAATGTTGGTCGCGGTCTCTGCCACCATCTACGTGCGCTCGCGCAAGGTCAAGGTCAACCACAACAACGTCAACGACGATTGGGAAGGCAGCCTCACGGCCGGGCTTGAAGCGGACGACAACAAGCCGCCGTCAGATACGGGCCCTAAGGTGAGCGCCGGGCCTCGTTCCGGCTCCGGCGACGACACCGTGACTGCCGGGAGCGCGCGATGAGCCACCACGGGTTCAGCGACTGGTTCAACTACCAGGCCAGCTTGAAGATCCTGGTCTTCGCCATGCTGGCCGGGGCCGCACTGCCGGGGCTGTTCGCCGTCGGACTCCGGCTGCACGCCGTCGGCTCCGGATTTGTCCCCGCCGCTGACGGCTCCGCGCGGGAGCGGAACCCGGTGCTGGTTGGGGTCGCCTGGATCATCTACGCGGTGGTCGTTGCGGCGATCATCTTCGCTCTGCTGTACATCGCCCGAGACTTCATCGCCCACCACACGCACTCCCCCTTCCTGGGAGCCAAGGCCACGTAACATCGAGAGCGTGCTGGTCCACCGAATTGCCGAACCCCCTCTTGGAGGTAGAGCTAAGTGAACGGATTTCTCAGCTCGGTTGTCTCGTGGTTGCGTGCGGGCTATCCGGAGGGCATTCCACCGACCGACACGTTTGCGGTGCTGGCCCTGCTGAAGCGCCGATTGACCGACGACGAAGTCAAGGTCGTGGCCCGGGAACTGCTGCAGCGCGACGACTTCGACACCGTCGACATCGGTGTGCTGATCAACAAGCAGACCGATGAACTGCCGTCACCGTCAGACATCGAGCGGGTGCGTACGCGGTTAGCCGCCAAGGGTTGGCCGCTCCGTGACACCCCCGACCCCGGAGAGCGCGCATAGCCGTCCTGCGCGCGCTCAGGGTTCCACCGGGTTCCGCCGTCGGGTTGCTGCTGCCCGCCTTGGAACGGGTGCTGCAGGGCCGTGATTCCGCGCTGGTCGCGGTGGCCGCTCAGGACGATCCGGCGTCGCGGGTGGGCTTGCGAATCGGAGAAGACATCGATGACGACGTGGCCCTGGTGGTGACGACGTCGGGGACCACCGGTACGCCCAAGGGCGCCATGCTGACTGCCGCCGCGCTCACTGCGAGCGCGGCGGCCACCCACGATCGTCTCGGCGGACCGGGCAGCTGGCTGCTGGCCGTGCCGCCGTATCACATCGCCGGGCTGCAGGTGCTGGTGCGCAGCGTGTTTGCCGGTTCCGTTCCGGTGCAGCTAGACGTCTCGGCAGGATTTGACATCACCGAATTGCCCGGCGCCGTGCGGCGATTGGGCTCTGGCCGTCGATACACGTCGCTGGTCGCCACCCAGTTGGCCAAGGCGCTCACCGACCCGGCGGCGGCCGCCGCGCTGGCCGAATTGGACGCGGTGCTGCTCGGCGGCGGACCGGCTCCGCAGCCGATCCTGCATTCTGCCGCCGCCGCCGGCATCACGGTGGTACGTACCTATGGAATGAGCGAGACCGCGGGAGGCTGCGTGTACGACGGCGTCCCGCTGGACGGGGTCCGGCTGCGGGTGGGGGCCGATGGCCGCATCGTGATCGGCGGCGCCACGCTGGCCAAGGGCTACCGCAACCCGGTCGATCCCGACCCGTTCGCGGACCCGGGCTGGTTTCGCACCGACGACCTGGGCGCCTTGGACGGTTCGGGTGTGCTGACCGTGCTGGGCCGCGCCGACGACGCGATCAGCACCGGCGGGCTGACCGTGCTGCCCGAGCCCGTCGAGGCCGCACTGCGCACCCACCCCGCCGTCAGCGACTGTGCGGTGTTCGGACTTGCCGACGACCGGCTGGGTCAGCGGGTGGTCGCCGCGGTAGTGGCGACCGACGGCTGCCCGGCGCCGACGCTGGACACACTGCGGGCACATGTGACGCGCACCCTCGACGGCACCGCCGCACCGCGCGAGCTGCACATCGTGGACGCGGTGCCGCGCCGCGGCATCGGCAAGGTCGACCGGTCCGCGTTGGTGCGCCGGTTCGCCGCCGGCGCCGATCAATAGGCTGGTCGATCGTGAGGATCGGTCGCCGCGAGGGGTTAGCCGTCGCGGCGGGGGCTGTGCTGGTGGCGGCCGCAGTCGTACTCCCGCGGTTGCACCTGGGCATCGATCCGCGCCGGGATTCCGGCCTGGAGCGGTTCGCCATGCGGGCCGGCGCCGCACCGATCTTCGGCTATTGGGACGCCCACGTCGGCTGGGGCACCGTGCCGGCAATCTTGCTGGCCGTGGCCGCCGTATTGTGGGGACCGATTGTCGCACAACGTCTTTCGTGGCGAATGCTGACACTGGGCTGCTGGGCCACCGCGTGCGCGTGGGCCTTTGCATTGGCGATGATCGACGGCTGGCAGCGCGGCTTCGCCGGCCGGCTGACCACCCGGGACGAGTACCTGTCGCAGGTGCCGAGTATCACCGACATCCCGGCCACGGTGCGCACGTTCGCCAGCAGGATCGTCGACTTCCAGCCGAACTCGTGGGTCACTCATGTCTCCGGGCATCCGCCGGGTGCGTTGCTGACGTTCGTGTGGCTGGACCGGATCGGCCTGCACGGCGGAGCCTGGGCCGGGCTGCTGTGCCTGCTGGTGGGCTCCAGTGCGGCGGCCGCGGTGCTGGTCGCCGTCCGCGCGCTGGCCGACGAGCAGACCGCACGGCGGGCCGCGCCGTTCGTCACGATAGCTCCAACGGCGATCTGGGTCGCGGTCTCGGCCGACGGATACTTCGCCGGGGTCGCGGCGTGGGGTCTGGCGCTGCTGGCGCTGGCGGTGCACGGTGCGACGCGGTTTCCGGCGCTGCTTGGGGGCGGCGCGGGGCTGCTGCTGGGCTGGGGGGTCTTCCTGAACTACGGCCTGATGTTGATGGGACTTCCGGCATTGGCGGTGCTGCTGTCGGCCGCCGATTGGCGCGCGGCCCTGCGCGCGCTCGGCCCGGCAGCCCTGGCCGCCGTGGCGGTGGCGGTAACGTTCGCTGTTGCGGGGTTCTACTGGTTCGACGGCTATACCCTTGTCCAGCAACGATATTGGCAGGGGATCGCGAAGGACCGGCCGTTCCAGTACTGGTCCTGGGCCAATCTGGCGTGCGTGGTGTGCGCGATCGGGTTGGGCAGTGTCGCCGGAATCAGCCGGGTGTTCGACTGGGCCGCGATCCGTCGCCGATCCGGCTTCCATCTGCTGCTGTTGGCGATGCTGGCCGTCATTGTCTGCGCCGACTTGAGCATGCTGAGCAAGGCTGAGACCGAACGCATCTGGCTGCCGTTCACCATCTGGCTTACCGCGGCGCCCGCACTGCTACGTGGTGGCGACCCGCACCGTCTGTGGCTGGCGCTCAACGCGGCCGGAGCCCTGCTGTTGAACAGCATCATCTTCACGAACTGGTGACGATGTGTGGCGGGCAGACGTGTGGGTTGACGGCGTTGAGTGTGCGTCCTTGGCTTTGGCTGTGCATCCTTGGCGTTGAGTGTGCGTCCTAAGCGGGAAATAGCGAGAATCTAAGCCCTAGCCTCACACGCAAAGCCCTAGCCTCACAACCAAAGCCCTAGCCTCACACTCACAGTCCGGCCGCGCGGGTGACCCGCGCGAATCGACTGCCGGGTCCGCAGGCATCGCGTACCACCTCGACGTCGTCGACGAAGTCGAAGTCAGCCAGCCGATCTACCAACGCCACGTCAATACCGCTGTCGTGCAATGCTTTCAAGGTAAGTTCGCCGGTGTCGGGCTGGGACATGGGGACCGTGCGCAGGCATTCGGCCGCCACCGGCGTGCGCGACCCCGAGCACCCACCAGCCGCCGTCGCAGGCCAGCCCGAGCACGGCGGGCGCCGCAAGCAGGCGGCGTGCGCAGGCGGCCAACAGCTCGGCGCTGACCTGCGGGGTGTCCATCCCGATTTGCAGCACAGGATGCCCACCGGCCCGGTCAGCTGCATCGGCGTGGGCGTTGGCGAGCCGGTCGGCGAAGCCGTCGCCGCGCTGCTCGATCACCGTGAACGACGCGAGTCGTTGCCGGATCTCTGCGGCGCCGGCGGCGGCGTCCAGGTCGCCGGTGAACGCCACCACGCGTGCGGCCACCGGCGCTGCGGCCACCGCGTCCAGGGTGTCCAGCAGCGCGGCGGCGGCGATGTCAGCGGCGACGCGGTCACCGACCGTCGCGGCGAGCCGCGTCTTGGCACGACCGGGCTCCGGTGCCTTGGCGACCACCAGCACGGTCACCGGCAATCGGCTCACGAAATCACCTTCCAGAAGTCCACAGATCGCGGTGACGCTGCCCCGCAGCGAACCACTGACCTTGGATTTGCCGCCCGTCCTGGGGCCGTAGCTGACGTCGAGTTCGACCACCCGCCAGCCGGCCGCCGCCGCGCGAACCAGCAGTTCCAGCGGATATCCCGACCGTCGATCGACGACACCCAGGTTCAGCAGCGCGTCGCGCCGGGCTACCCGCATCGGCGCGATGTCGTGCACCGGCAGGCCGTGCCGGGTGCGCAGCCGCCAGCTCATCACCACGGTGCCCACCCGCGCGACCCACGGCCAGTGCAGCCCGGGCACCGGCCGCCGCCGGCCGATGACCAAATCGGCGCCTTGATCGAGTGCGGCGACCAGCCGCGGCAGGTCACCGGCGTCCATCGAGCCGTCGGCGTCGATGACCGCCACGATCGGCGTCGCTCGCCGCGACCACGCCCGCATGCACCGCCGAGCCGTACCCGGCGCGGGGTTCGGCGACCACGTCGGCGCCGTGCCGCCGGGCGACCCCGGCGGTGTCATCGGTGCTGTTGTTGTCGACCACCAGTACCCGATAGCCGGCGGGAACGGCCGCCAGCACCGCCGGCAGGGACTCCTCCTCATTCAGACAGGGCAGCACCACCGTGACCTGGTCGTCGGACATGGCAACCGACAGTAGCCGGTGGCGGCGCCAGCACCGGAAATCGACGTGCCAACGCGGCGGAAAGGCGTGGGGGTTCTGTCGTGAGGTGGCGGCTAATGACGACCGCAGGGTTTGAGTGGGGGAACAGCGGCTGGCCGGTCAGCAAATGGTATTTGGTACGCTGCGCGAGCGTGGCGCTGGTCCCCCTCGGCCGGGTAGCTGCCGGTTTCTACTAGCGCCGAGGCGCAGAGCTAGGAGGGTGGGCCGTGGCCGCAACCAGGCAGTCGCCGGCAGAGCCCGACGAATCGTCGGCCCGGCTGGTGATGCGCAAGCTGCCCCACATCACCCTATTGTTTTGGGTGCTCAAGATTGTCGCGACAACGCTTGGAGAAACCGGCGGCGACCTGGTGTCCCAGACGCTAGAAGTCGGATACTTGGTCAGCACATTGATTTTCTTTGCGCTCTTCCTGGTAGCGGTGGTGTTCCAGCTGAAGGCCGGCCGGTTTCATCCGGCGATCTATTGGACCGTGATCGCGCTGACCAGCACGGCCGGCACCACGTTGTCGGACCTCATGAACCGCACCGGCGGAATCGGCTACACCGGCGGCGCGCTGGTGTTGAGCACCGGCCTGGCGATCGTGTTCGTCCTGTGGTGGCGCAGCGGGCAAACGCTGGACGTGGAAAAGGTCGCCACCTTTCGCGGAGAGCTGCTGTATTGGGTAGCGATCCTGTTCTCCAACAGCCTGGGTACCTCCAGCGGCGACTACCTCGCCGACGTTGTTGGGTTCGGGTTCCGCGACAGCGCGCTGCTGCTGTCCGGGATCATGCTGGCGCTGCTCGTCGCGCACTACTTCACCCGAATTAACGGCACGGTGTTGTTCTGGATCGCGTTTGTGCTGACCCGACCCCTGGGCGCCACCGGCGGGGATTCACTGAGCAAACCCCGCGATGAGGGCGGCCTGGGGTGGGGCACCGAGTGGACGTCGGCGGCACTGCTGGCCGCCCTGATCGCGTTGACCATCTACCAGACCCTTCATATCCGCAGCCATCCGCTCGACCCGCTGCCTTTGCCTGTCAACCGTCGAACCGGCGAACCCCAACAACCGAACGGCGAACTGGTCACACAACCACTCTGACTGTCCGCGTGCATCACCCTGCGCTTCAGGACCTCGCGGTGACAATGGGCCGCATCGCAACCCTTTCGGCATGACTCATGCACCGGGAACACGCGAGTGGCGTTGCCGATCCAGTTCGTACTTCAGTGAGTCCAGCTGCGGTTGCTCGGTTGCTGTGTTACAGCTATGCGTTTTCTGAGTCGCTGAGATCGGCTCTCGCGCCTCAGCCTTGATGCCGTAGTGTGTTTGCTGGGTGGGTTTTCCGTAGGGGTAATGCTGAGGGGGCGTCGTGGACCAGGAAGGAATGCCGTTCGGCCGATACCGGCTGATCGAGCGGATTGGCCGCGGGGGGATGGGTGATGTATGGCGCGCACTAGACACCGAAACCCACCGCGTGGTTGCCGTGAAAGTGCTGTCGGCCAACCTGGGGAACGATCCGACGTTCATGCAGCGGTTCCGTCGGGAGGCCCTGGCCGCGGCGGGTCTCAACGAGCCGCACGTCGTACCGATCCACAACTTCGGTGAAATCGACGGCCGCCTCTACGTCGACATGCGGCTCATCGAGGGTCGCGACCTACAGGCCATCATCGCCCAAGGACCTCTAGAACCCAGTTCTGCGGTGGGGATCATCGAGCAGATCGCCTCCGCCCTGACCGCCGCCCATCGGATCGGGTTGGTACACCGCGACGTCAAGCCTTCGAACATTCTCGTCGCCGAACACGACTTCGCCTACCTGATCGATTTCGGCATCGCCCGAGCGGCCGGGGAAAGTTCGATCACCGGTACTGGCAACGTGATCGGGACCTGGGCCTACATGGCGCCGGAAAGGATAAGCACCGGGCAGAACGACCCTCGCGGTGACACGTACGCCCTGGCGTGTGTCTTGCATGAGTGCCTGACCGGCAGCCAGCCGTTCCCCGGCACGAGCATCGAACAACAAGTCGGAGGTCACCTGGGGATGGCCCCACCCCGGCCGTCAGTTCTGCGCAGCGGGTTGCCGCGCCAACTCGATACCGTCATCGCGACCGGGATGGCGAAGAATCCCGAACATCGGTATTCGACTCCGCTCGAGATGGCCACGGCGGCCCGGGTGGCGCTTGGCGAATTCGGGCCGCGGACGCGACCCGGTGCCACGCGAGTGGCGGAGCCGGTCCACCTCGACACCCAATTGGCGATGCCGGAGAACGTGCCGCGGAATTACTACCCAACCCCGAATGTCGGTCGCGGCTCACACAGCGATACAACCCAATTCACTCCGCACGCGACTTCGGCGCACGCGACTTCGGGGCACGGGACTCCGGGGCCCGGGACTCCGGGCGAATTCAACGCGCCTGGCCGTCCACCGACAGATCCCCGTACGTCTGGCGCCGGGACTCCGCCTGGAACCACGAATCCGCCGGGCGGCGGGACTGCCCCCGGGCCACAACCGAAGCGGAAACGCAATATCGTCGTGGCGTCAAGCATCGCGGCGGTGATAGCGGTAATCGGCATCGTCGTCGCTATCGCGTTGAGCGGTTCCGACAAAGGCCCGACGCCCGTGCCGCAAGCCAACTCCGGCCCGTTCACCGGCACCTACAAGGTGGAATACGGCCCACAACTCGATGTCACGGGTAAACCGGTGGCGGGGGGCGAGCCGGCGGCAACCGAGGTTTGGAAACTGCGGTCAACATGCGGGACTAAGGGGTGCATGGCCACCGCAGCGAGAACTTCGGGGACGGCCTTCGACGAGCCGAGTATGGTATTCGACCTCATCGGCAACCGCTGGTACGCCACTACCATCATCGACGCACCTGAATCATGCCACGGCGAAGCAGAAAGAGAGTGGCACTGGATCTACCTGCGGGAACAGCCGAACGGCACCCTGTCCGGCGAATGGATAGAGGACTCCATCGGCTGCTATATCAAGCGAACGGCGACGTTCACCCGCACCGGCGACGCCGACGTTGCCAGCGTGCCCGACCCGGAAAAGCTGCCGCCTCGCAAGTTGTCCAAGGCGCTGTATCTGCACGGCATATACCACTCGAAGGTTACGGTCACCGGCGCCTCAACCAAGCCGCCAGAGGAAGGGGATTACAGCGTCGATACGATCTGCCTCCGCGACGGGGACCGATGCCTGAGCCGGTTCCTGCAGACCGACGGGAGTGGTCGCGACCAACTGTTCATCTTTGAGAACGACGCTTGGACGCGAAACACGGAGGAGGACAACCCTTGCCCGGCCGGCGGGACAAGTCACACGAGGTTGACCGCCGTGTTCCCGATGCCCAACCCGGCCCCGGACCCTCTCGTGCAGCTCACGGGCGGCGGCCTGTCGACTGTCACGGGTAGTGCTTGTACCGGCGGCCATTATGACGAGGTCTTCACCCGCACCGGCGACGACCCAATACCGCACTAGTTGGGGCGGTGCTCAATTTGCGGCGAGCACTTCGGTGTCCCGAGACATGACACTGTCGGGCTGACAGTCTAAAACTGACGGAGATGCCTGCGCCGCAATCATTCTCGCCGGAAAGCTCGTCACCTTCGACGACGCCCGCCTGTTGACGAGGAGCCGGCGGGTAGCGGACCCCGAAACCCCTAGTGATGGCTGGGTGTCTGCGGGACCACCGGTTTCGGCTGCACCGGCGCTTGCGTGTGCGGCGCAGGCGCCTGGGTCTGCGGCACCGGCGCCTGGGTGTGCGGGGCCGGCGCCTGGGTCTGCGGCGCCTGCGTCTGGGTGTGCGGTGCTTGGGTCTGCGGCGCTTGGGTCTGCGTCTGAGTCTGCGGCGGCGCCGCCGTCGTTTGCACCTTCGTGGTTGGCGGCGGTGCCACCGTCGTCGTTGGCGCTTTCGTGGTGGGCACGGTGGTCGTCACCGGCGCCTGTGACGTAGTCACCGGCGCTTGCGAGGTGGTCACCGGCGTCGAGGCCGTCGGAGGCGTCGTAAGCGGCGTCGGCGGCGTGGTAACCGCCGTCGTCGGCGCGGTCGTGGGCACCAGCGGTTTGGTCGACGGAGTCGACGGGGTCGGCGGAGTCGGCGGCGTGGTCGTCGGCACCAACGGTTTGATCGACGGCGTCGTGGTCACGGTCGTGGTAAAAATCGGCGGATTCCAGGGCCTCGGGAAGATCGGCGGCACCCAGATCGGCGGTGGCCGCCAGCCCGGGAACGGAACGATGACCGGGATCGGGATCGGCATATTCGGGTTAGGCACAAAACCGGGCGTGCCCCCCGGTGGTGCTACCGGCTCAACCGGGGCAGCCGGCGCGGGCTGTATGAGCCGCGGAGGAATGTAGCCGTTGGTATCCGGGATGATTCCGCCCTGGTATCCGATGTTGGGTGCGTCAGGCGGGGGCGGCGGCACCGGCGCCTGCTGCTGGGTCGGCAACAGCGGCATGAACTTCCCCGGCGCGGCGTTCTGGTGTCCGATCACCGGTTCGGACGCCGAGGTCGGCCGGACGCTGACCGCCACCGCGACGGCCAGCGACGCGAACCCGATTATCGCGAAGGCCACGACGGCGTTGCTGATCAGCAACGACCGCGTGCTGAGCCGCAGCGGGCCGGTCTGCTCCTCGTCGCCGACGAAATCGTCGTCGTACTCATCCATCTCGACCGGCAGCAGCTCATCGCCATCGTCGGCCAGCGAGTAGGCCAGCTGCGGTTCCTCCGCAGGCGCGCCCGCCACCGCGGCCGTGGGCGCGAACCCCGTCGCGAATCCGGCAAGCTGTTCTTCGGGGGCGAATCCCATCGTTTCAGCGGTGAGCTGCGCCGCGGGACTCATTGCGGTCGCGTCACCGGTGAGCCGCGCCGCGGGACTCATCGCCGTCGCGTCACCGGTGAGCAGAGCCGCTTGGGACATCGTCGCGGGCCAGGCCGACAGCGCCGCGCCGCGAGCCATCGCGAAGGTGGGGTCCTCCGGGGTCACCACCCGCATGGTTGACGTATCGCGGAGCTGATTGGCAAGCGATGTCGTCAGCTCAGCAGACGAGCCCACCAGATACAGATCGCCCATGGTGCCGGCCTGATCGCCGAGCCGGGCCATCATGGTGTCCAACGCAGCGGTCTCGCCGTCGGCTCCGGCGAGTGGCGCCGCGGCCAGCATGGTCGGCGGCGAGTCCTCGTCGCCAGCCTGCAGCGCCGGCGCCATCAGGGTCGCCGCGCTATCGCCGACCAGCAGCATGGTCGAGCCCTCTGACCCCGAGGTCCGCCATAGGGCGGTTGCCGCGTCCGACTCCGAGAGCACCACCACGTTTTGCACGCCGGAGTCTTCCAACATCCGCCGCAATTGGTCGGCCTTGGGATGATCCGTCCAGCACAGCCGGGTGGCCACCAGGCGGTGGTTCTCGTCGGCCAATATCCGGTTCGTGCCGACTACGGTCTCGGTCAGCTTCTCGATCGGGCTGTCGGCCAGATCGACCTCCGATTGGTCGATCACGCCCCCTCGAGCGGCCGAGCCGACGAGCGCCAAGCGGGCGACTCGGTCAGCGACCGCCACCCCCAACACGACGTCCATCGCGGTTCTCCTTCGCCTGGCCACCCCACAACCAGCAATGTCCCAGCATCATTACACTGCGATACCGTCGGCAGTATCTACTATCGGGATTAGATTCGCCTATGAGCGAGCGTAACGGAGCAACCCCCGCGGCATTGCCCGGACCTTTCCCCTGCCACGTGGTCCGAACGGAGCCTATGTTCTTAAGTGAGGATCGGGGACGCCCCGCGCCGACACCAACCATCCGTGATCTCCGGGGGACATTGTGAGCCAGACCAGCGACGACACGCCTACCGGCCCCATCCGTCGACAAGCTGGGACTGGGGCCATGCAGACCCAGCGGATACCGGCGCACCCGGGTCACGCCGCCGCGGCTACGACGCGGCGCTGGAACGTCATCCGCGACGTGGCCGGCGCGGGCCTGGTGGTGATCGCGCTCTTCCTCCCGTGGAACCTGTACTTCGGTTTGGGAGTGCCGGGCAGCAAAGAAGCCCTGTTTGCGCTCTTGGGCGCGGTAACGCTGCTTTCCCTGCTCGCTGTCGTGGTGACTTACCTGGGTCCGTGGAGGCTGTCCAGCCCCCGGTTCAAGCCCGCGCTGGTGCGCCGAATGCGCGTGATACTCAACTACCCCTATCAGCTGCTGGTGCTCGCGTTCATCGTGTTCGACGTGTTCCAGACGATCAAATCCGGGGGCAGCGTGCACGTGCCGGGCGGTGTCGGACCGGGGGCCTGGCTGGGAATCGCGGGCTCCATGTTGAGCGCGCAACCGGTGATTACCGGGTCAGCCGCGCATGACGCAAGCCCCGGCAGGTGGCTGAAGAGCGCCATGCTCATCGGCTACGCCTCGATGCTCGGTGCGACGCTCAGCACGGTCTTCAACCTGTGCTGGCGGATCCGATTCGCGTTGCAGGGCACGTCCGGTTCCTCCGACTTCGGCAAGCAGAACATCGCCGTCATCACCACGGCGACGGTGTACGGCCTGGTGGCGTTGGCCGCCGTCATCGTCGCGTCCAGGTGGTTGCTGCGGACCACCAAGGCCAGCCAGCTCGCGACCGTCGCGCTCGGTGCGTCGACGCTGGTGGCCGGGCCGCTGGTGTGGTTCCTTCCCGTCGGTCGTGACATCGACGCATTCCACGGCATAGCGCAGAACACCTCGACCGCAGGAGTCGGGTTCGAGGGTTATCTGGCCTGGGCCGCGGCCGCGGCGATATTCGCGCCGCGCGCCCTGATCGGCTACCGCGGCGGCGCCTCCGACGGCGAAAGCCCCTGGCGGGCAGCGGCCCGAAAGGGCCTGGTGCTGATCATCGTGTGGTGCGTGGGGTCCGTGCTGATGAGGGCCACCGATCTCGGGGTCGCGGTGGCTTTGAATTACCCGTACTCGCGCTACGACACCATGACAATGGCCGCATTCGACCTGGCCACCGCGGTCCTGGCGATCTGGCTTCGGATCAACCTGGCCAACCGGGTCGTGTCCGCGAGGCTGATCACGTCACTCTGCGGGCTGCTGGTCACCTTCAGCATCGCTCGGGTGGTGGTGGGCGTCGTGTTGGCGCCGCGGTTCCTGGAACCGCCCGAAGGTGGCGGGTGGAACAACCCGGTCTACGGAAACAATCTCGCCCAGCAGATCACCAGCGTCTTCGACGTGGTGCTGTGCGGGCTGGCCATCGGCATCATGCTCGCCGCCATCATCACGGGTCAGCTCAGCGGTCGACGGCTGCGACGCCGGAAGGTGCGCGCCGCGCACGGCCGCAACGTGGCCAGGCCCGCTGCACCGGCGGCGGCTCCGGTGCCGCCGGCGGCTTCCCGGCCGTCGGCCGCGGCGACGACCCGCATCCGGGTCGGCGCCGCCGGGGCAGACATGCACGCTGCCACCACGGCGATGCCGCAACTGGCCGGCTCCGGTTCACCCCGCATCTTCCGCGGTGACGACTCCGCCACGCAGCAGATCCGTTTGCAGCGGCCGAAGATCTACCGGCCGCCGGACACCCCCTGATAACCGCGTAACGCACTAGCGCAACGGCGCGAACGCGAATTCGCGCAGCCCGTCTTGCGGATCGACGGCCGCCCGGAAACCCAGCACCTCGGCTGCCCGGCTGGGATCGGCGACGATGTGGCGCACGTCGCCGCTGCGGTATCCCCCGGTGATGACAGGGGACACGGTGCCGTTTGAGCTACCGCGTGCTTCGCACAGCGCGGTAGCCACCTCCAGGATCGAGATGGGCCGCCCGGAGCAGACGTTGAAGGCCGTGAAACCCTCGCGTTGTCCCGTGGCCGCCGCGACGTTGGCCGCGGCCACGTCGTCGACGTGCACGAAGTCACGCATCTGCGCGCCGTCTTCGAAAACCTTTGGCGGATCGCCTTTTTCGAGTGCCGAGCGGTAGAGCGCGGCAACCCCGGAATATGGGGTGTCGCGCGGCATGCCGGGGCCGTAGACGTTGTGGTAGCGCAACGCCACCACCGAACCGCCGGTCGACTCCGACCACGCCAGTGCGTAATGCTCCTGCGCGGTCTTGCTGGCCGCATAGAGGCTGCGCGGCCGCAACGGGGCATCCTCGCCGACAAGGCGCCACCCGACCGTCGCCCCGCAGAGCGGGCAGCGGTGCTCGAAGATTCCGGCGTCGAGGTCAGCGCGCCGCCGCGGCAACGGATCGACCAGCCCATGCTCGGGGCAGGCGTAGTGGCCCTGCCCGTACACCACCATCGACGACGCCAGCACCAGCCGACCAACGCCGGCGGCGAACATCTGCGCCAGCAGCACCGTGGTGGCGAAATCGTTGTGGCCGCCGTAGGCGGGCGCGTCGGCGGCGTCCACACCGGCACCCACCATCGCGGCCTGGTGGCACACCAGGTCCACCCCGGCCAGCAGCGGCGCCAGTGCGTCGGCGTCGCGGACGTCGACGTGGTGACATCCCGGTGGGAGCACCGCGCCGGCTCCGTGCGCCGCGGCTAGCAGGATGTCGACGCCGACGACATCGTGGCCCGCCGCCCGCAGTGCCGCGCCCACCGCCGAGCCGATGAAACCGGCCGCGCCTGTGAGCAACACCCTCACGGCAGCTCTATCCGCAACGTCACCCCGGTGTGCGGCAGGCAGTGCGTGCAACGTCGATCGAGGTCGAGCAGACCGATGGCGTCGCGCACCAACTTCTTGAACCGCTCCGTGTTCCTTTCGAATTGCTCGAACACGTCGGTGGCTTTCACGCCCTCACCGGCGTTTACGCCCGCGTCCAAGTCGGTTACCAAAGCTATTGCCGCATAGCACATTTCGAGTTCTCGGGCGAGCACCGCCTCCGGGTAACCGGTCATATTGACCAGAGCGAACCCGGCCGAGGCGAACCACTGGCTTTCGGCCCGGGTGGAAAACCGCGGACCCTGAATCACCACCATGGTGCCGCCGTCGAGCACATCCGGCAGGCCGGCTGCCGCGGCCCTTAGCGTCGGACAGTACGGATCGGCGAAATCGACGTGGACAGCGCCGGTGTCGAAATAGGTGTCGGCGCGGCCGGTGGTGCGGTCGACGAGCTGGTCGGGCACCACCACGGCGCCGGGACCGAGTTCGGGTTTCAGGCTGCCGACCGCACACGGCGCGAAAATCCGTCGCACACCCAGCGTGCGCAGGGCCCACATGTTGGCCCGGTAGGGCACGGTGTGCGCCGAGTACTCATGGGTGGCGCCGTGTCTGGGCAGGAATGCAACCTCGTGCTCACCGACGGTGCCTACCGTGATCGGCGCGCTCGGCTTGCCGTACGGGGTATCGAGGGTGATGTCCCGCGCCTGCGAATCCAGGGAATCGAGGAACGTGTAGAAGCCGCTGCCACCGATCACTCCAAGCATCCGCCCATTGTGGTGCATAGGGCAGGATGCTCTGATGGCCAGCTTCGCGCAGTGGGTCTCCGGCGCCCGTCCCCGCACGCTGCCCAACGCGGTGGCGCCGGTCGTCGCGGGCACCGGCGCTGCGGCATGGCTGCACTCTGCGGTGTGGTGGAAAGCGCTGTTGGCGCTGGCAGTAGCGGTGGCGCTGATCGTCGGGGTCAACTACGCCAACGACTACTCGGACGGCATCCGTGGCACCGACGACAACCGGGCCGGCCCGGTGCGGCTGGTGGGTTCGCGGCTGGCGACGCCGCGAGCGGTGCTGACCGCCGCGATTGTCGGTCTCCTGGTGGGCGCGGTGGCCGGACTGGTGCTGGCGCTGCTCAGTTCGCCGTGGCTGATCGTCGTCGGCGCGGCGTGCATCGCCGGGGCGTGGCTGTACACCGGCGGGTCGAAACCCTACGGCTATTCGGGTTTTGGCGAGGCCGCGGTGTTCGTGTTCTTCGGCCTGATCGCTGTGCTCGGCACCCAGTACACCCAGGCATTGCGGGTGGACTGGGTCGGGTTCGTGCTGGCGGCGGCGACGGGGGCACTGTCGTCATCGGTGCTGGTGGCCAACAATCTGCGGGATATCCCCACCGACACGCAGTCGCACAAGATGACCCTGGCGGTGCGCTTGGGCGATGCCCGCACCCGGTTGCTCTACCAGGGGCTGCTGGCAAGCGCCGGGGTGCTGACGCTGGTGTTGATGGCGGCCACGCCGTGGTGTGCCGCGGGATTGCTGGCTACGCCGCTGGCCCTGCGCGCGGCGGCGCCAGTGCGATCCGGCCGCACCGGGCCGCAGCTGATCCCGGTGCTGCGTGACACCGGCCTGGCCATGCTGGTGTGGGCCATAGCGGTGGCAATAGCGCTGGCTTTGTCGGCGCTTTGGTAGTGCGAGCAGACGCAAAAGCACCCCAAAATCGCCGTTTTGGGGTGCTTTTGCGTCTGCTCGCAACCTTACGCGGCCTTGTCCAGCAAGGCGAGGATCGAGGCGCGCAACTGTGCGGTGTAGACGTGTTCGGTGACCAGGCCGACGGCCGCCTTGTCGCCGCTGCGCAAAATGCCCAGCAGCAGGTGCTCACAGCCGATTTCGTTGTCCTTATGGACCAACGCTTCTCGTACCGCCAGCTCGAGCGACTTCTTGGCGAACCGGGTGAACGGAATGCGGCTGGATCGCCGCTGCCGGCGGCTACGGCGACCGGATCGAGGTAGCGCGTCGTCGAACGCGCCGGCGCCGAAGGTGCTCGCCACGCTGTCGCGCACGGCCCCCAAGTCGATACCGATGGCGCGTAGCGCTTCCGCGTCCTCGCCGAACGGCTCGTCCATCGGCGGCGACGCCTCGACCAGCCGGGTCCGTACCACGTCGGCAGTCAGCCCGTACCCGGTCAACACCGCGGCCAGGTCATTCCCGGCCGATTGCAGGACCCCGAGCAGCAGGTGCTGTGGACCGACTTCGCGGGCCCGCAGTTCGCGGGCCTCCTCCTGGGCGAGTACGACGGCGACCCGGGCGTGGCGGGTGAAGCGCTCGAACATGCGTCATCTCCTCCGGTTGTACTTCTGGTGCACGGCCTGGCGGCTCACGCCCAGGGCTTCGGCAATGGCCTGCCAGCTCCAGCCTTGTTCGCGGGCATTCGCCACGTGGATCGCCTCCAGGCGTTCCTGCAATCGCTGCAGTGCGCGCACCGCGCGCAGCCCGACCGCCGGGTCGGCGCTCCCCGCCGCTGCGGCGGCTGGATCCAACGACAGCTCGGTCAGCTCGCTCATAAGCGTCAACATAACTTGACGCCGAGCAGGGTGTCAAGAAATGTTGACAAGCTCCCAAATCGGCCTTTTTGGGGTGCTTTGCTCCTGCTCGCGCAACGATGGCTACAGTCGATCAAGCCGGGGGGCTCTGATTGCACAGCCAAACGAGGACCTGAATGACGGAGATCGCCACGACCAGTGGGGTCAAAAACATCGGCATGCTCAGCGTCGGGCAGTACCGACCTGAGCGCGTCGTCACCAACGAAGAGATTTGCCAGAACATCGACTCGTCCGATGAATGGATCTACAGCCGCACCGGCATCAAGTCACGCCGCTTTGCTGCCGACGACGAGTCCGCGGCGTCCATGGCGGCCGAGGCCTGCCGACGGGCACTTTCGAACGCCGCAATGGACGCATCCGAAATCAGCGGCGTGATCGTCACCACCAACACCCATTTCCTGCAAACCCCGCCGGCCGCGCCCATGGTCGCCGCCGCATTGGGCGCTAAGGACATTCTCGGGTTCGATCTGTCAGCCGGGTGCGCCGGATTCGGGTACGCGCTGTGCGTCGCGGCCGACATGATCCGAGGCGGAAGCGCCACCAAGTTGCTGGTGGTCGGCACCGAAAAACTGTCCCCCACCATCGACATGTACGACCGCGGCAACTGCTTCATCTTTGCCGACGGCGCGGCCGCGGTGATAGTGGGCGAGACACAGCATCAAGGCATTGGCCCCACGGTGGCGGGTAGCGACGGCGAGCAGTCCAACGCCATCCGCCAGGACATCGACTGGATCACGTTCGCGCAGAACCCAAGTGGCCCACGTCCGTTCGTGCGGTTGGAAGGTCCCGCGGTTTTCCGTTGGGCGGCATTCCAGATGGGCGATGTCGGGCGGCGGGCACTCGAGGCCGCCGGGGTCGGACCCGATCAGATCGACGTGTTCGTACCTCATCAGGCCAACACCCGCATCAACGACCTGCTGGTCAAGAACCTGCAGTTGCGGTCGGACGTGATCGTCGCCAACGACATCGAGCACGCCGGGAACACGTCGGCGGCTTCCATTCCGTTGGCGATTGCCGAACTCATGGAGACGGGCAAAGCGAAACCGGGCGATCTGTCCCTGCTGATCGGCTACGGCGCGGGCCTCAGCTATGCCGCGCAAGTGGTGCGGATGCCGCTGCATGGAGACGGCTAGGTATCACTCGCCTCTTCGTCGGGCGCTGGGTCGGAACGGGTCGGCTGGGTCGGAATCTGGGTCGGAAACTGGGTCGGAAACCGCCTCGCCGCGCAACCGAGCCTGCAACCGCTCGCGGTCCCGGCGCCGGCGCTCCCCGGCGACCGCAAGCGAGGCAGTCGCGCGGCGCCGCAGCGGGCTGAACAGCCAGATGCCGGCGGGCATCCCGATGATCAGCGCGAACAACACGGCCACGACGATCGGGAAGTCGGTGACCCCCAGCAACCCCGCCACCCCGTAGATCGCGCCGGTGAGCACCGCGACCAGCGCCAGCCGGGCCGCCGCGTAGTACACGACGTCGACGACGGGATGAGCCCCAGTGCTGTTGTCGCTAGGCGCATCTGACACAGCTGAAGCCTACGGCGCGGGTATATTCGCTCCAAGGAGGTGTCGAGTGCTGTACCTGCTCCTCGTCCTGCTTCTAGGGACGCTGATCTACATCGGCTGGCGCGCGGCGCGGTCACAGGCGAACCGGCCGAAGACCCGCGTCATCGGACCAGACGACGACCCAGAGTTCTTGTGGCGGCTGGGACGCGGGGACCAGGATCCACGCTAGGCCGGGTTAGCCAAAGGCCGCGTTAGCCAAAGGCCGGGTTGGACCGCGGGTCGGCGGGAAATCCACCGGCGACAACGGCTGCCAGCTCGGTGAGCGCGTCGCGAGTGTTCCGCCGCAGCCGATTGAGGTCGACCTCGGCGCCCTCCTCGAGGTGCGGATCGAACGGCACCAACCGCACCGCGCGGCAGCGCCGCGAGAAGTGATCGAGCACCTTCTGCATATCGACGTTGCCGGACCGCGGCCGTACCGCGTTGATGACGGCCACCGATGAGCGCACCAGGTCTTCGTGGCCATGCGCGTCCAGCCAGTCCAGCGTCGCCGACGCGCTGCGCGCGCCGTCAATCGAGCCCGAGCTGATCACGAGCAGGGCGTCGGCCTTGCCCAGCACCGAGGACATCGCCGAGTGCAGCAGCCCGGTCCCACAGTCGGTGAGCACCAGGCCGTAGAACCGCTCCAAGACCTCCAGGGCGCGCGTGTAGTCCTCGGCGCTGAACGCGTCCGACACCGCCGGGTCGCTCTCCGACGCCAGCACTTCCAGCCCGCTCGGCCCCCGCGAGGTGTAGCGGCAGACATCGCTGTAACGCTCGATGGCTCCGGCGTCGTGCAGCAACTGGCGCACCGTCGCCGGTGTCTGCAACGGGATCTTCTGGCTGAGCGTCCCGCGGTCTGGATTGGCATCCACCGCGATCACCCGGTCGCCGCGCACGGCGGCCAGGGTGGACCCGAGCGTGGCGGCGATCGTGGTTTTTCCGACGCCACCCTTCAGTGACACCAGCGCGATCCGGTAGCAACCCTGCAACGGCCGGTTGATCTGGGCCACGAGGTCGTTGTGACGGGCAGCCCGGGGGCTCTCGCCCACGTTGATCAGCCCGCCCGACACTACGTACAGGAGCCGGCGCCAACCCTCCGAGGGCGGCGCTTTGACCGGCCGCAGCAGCATGTCGGTGGACAATTCCGGATACGGCGTATGCGGCACGGACTCCGGGGGACGGTAAGGGGCCTCCACGGGTCCGACGGGTCCGTCCGGGGGCGCTTGGTAGTAGCCGCCGAATCCCGGGTCGACGGGCCGGATGCCGGTAAGGGAACCGGATTCCCAGGGCGGCACCCCGGCTGGTGGCGCGGGTGCTGTCGGCGGCGCCGCGGCCCGCGGGTCGGGTGCGGGACGGCGCGGCTCGGTGCGGAATCCGGCGAATGCCCGGGTCGGCGCCTCAGAGTTTTCGGGGGCCCCGACGGGTGCATCGCCGTTGTAGTTCTGCGGCGGCAGCTGCGTGGTCGGATGATCCACCGCGCTGCGGCCGCCATACCCGGCGGGCGGCCCCACGCCAGTCGTTGGATGCTCTGACACGTCCACTTCCCCCTTTTGGCTCCTTGTCTTGTCAGCCCACTCCCGCATAGGAATGCAGGCCCACAGTCACCAGGTTAACGAAGAACAAGTTGAAGACCATGGCGACGAATCCCACGACGTTGATCCATGCCGCCTTTCTGTCCCGCCATCCTGCCGTCGACCTGGCGTGCAGATACGCGGCGTATACCACCCACGCCACAAATGAAACCGTTTCCTTGGGATCCCAGCCCCAATACCTGCCCCAGGCTTCCTCGGCCCAGATAGCACCGAAGATCACCCCGAAACCGAAGACCGGGAACGCGAAGATCGTGGTCCGGTAGGCGACCCGGTCCAGGGTCTGTGCGTCAGGGAACCGCTGCACGATGCGGGCCAACGTCCCCTCAGCCTCAGGATCGCCCAGCCGCGACGTGCGCAGCAGGAACAGGATGCTGGCGATGCCGGCGACCAGGAAGACCCCCGAACCGAGGCTGACCACCGACACGTGGATGGGCAGCCAGTAAGACTGCAGCGCCGGCATCACGGGTGCGGCATTGGTGTAGAGCCAGCGTCCGGAAACGGTGAGCAGGATCAGCACCGGTAGCAGCAGGAAAACCCACAGCGAACGGTACTGCGGGCGGCGCAAGACGATCGCGCCGGCGATCAGGCCGCTGAAGCACGTCAGGTTGATGAACTCGTACATGTTGCCCCAAGGCACCCGCAGGGTGGCCAGGCCGCGCAGCACGATGCAGGTCAGCAGTAGCCCGATGCCCAGGTAGACGACGGCCAGTCCGGCCCGCCCGACGCGTTCGTCGATCGGCCGCCGCGGACCGTCCAGCACGACGCCCGGAGTCGCGTCGTCGACGGCGGCGATCCTGGGCGCCCCGGCCAGCACGGTTGCGCGGGTATCGGCGCGGCGCCCACCGACGTAAGCGAGCTCGAACGCCAACAGCAGCATCCCGACCACCAGCGCCACCACCGCCGAGGTGAACGCCCAGTCGGAGTACCTGGCCAGGCCGATGTTGACGTGCAGCGTGTTCATTTGGCGTCCACCTGAGCACTCCTTCTGGCGGTCGTTTCGGCTGAGTCCCCTGCTGACGGCGCCTTCGGATAGCCGGCTACCAGCCGCTCGGTCAGCCGCTCGAACTCGTCGCCCCATCCGGAGTTGTCGGTGCGCGCCAGGCCGCCCAGCCCGACGTCAACGGTACCGGGGGCCCCGGGGTCACAGTCGCCGGCCGGGGTAAGGCGAACCCATACCCGGCGCCGGCGCACCAGCAGCGACACCAGCAGTCCGGCCATCATGGTGATGGCGAAAACCAGCACCCAGCTCTGCCCGGGGTCGTGGGAAACCTGCAGGTTGACGAACGGTACGGCGCCGTCGAAACGGACGATCGTGCCGGCCCCCGGGCCCTGGTCGATCCGGACTTGCTCGCCGACTCGCAGATTGACCCGCTTCTCCCTGGTCAGCCGGCCCTGCTCGATCAGCCGGGGATCCAAGGTGAACAGCGACTGCGGCCGGCCGGTGTCCAGGCCGGTGTCACCGCGGTAGATGTCGATGGCCACCGCGGGTGCGTCCAGTGCCGGGAAGCGCGACGAGAGCAGGGTGCCGTCGAGCTGCTCGGTCGGCGCCAGCAGGCCCTGAATCGCGATCTCGTGTTTGCGACGCTCGTCGGCGTTGGGATAGCTGCCGGCCGGTGGGTCGATGCGCGCCACGCCCGACGACAGCAGGGTCTGCGGGTTGTCGGGTCGCCATTGCACGGTCGACGTGCGGGTCTGCCCGTCGGGGAAGGTCACCGTGAACGTGGGCGCGTAGCCGTGGCCCTGCAGGTACACCCGGTCGCCGCCGATCCGCAGCGGGTGGTTGACCTCCAGCCGGTAGGGCCGCCAGGTGTTTGCGGTCAGATCGTTGCCGGCTTGATAGACGATGTCGGAGGAGAATGCCGTGGCCTGCCCCGACGGCAGGTAGTGCGCTTGAAAGTCGTTGACCCGGATGCAGATTGGGTGCAACGACGTGCCGTCGACGGTGTTGCCGGCGCGGAACGAGTCGAACGCGGCCGGTGATGCCGAGCAGAAGCCGGGACCGCCGTCGGCGATGACGATCACGTTGCCCTCGTAGCCGAACAGCTTGCCGACCGCGACCGCCACCAGCAGGCCCAGCAGCGAGAAGTGGAACAGCAGGTTCCCGAACTCGCGCAGATAGCCCTTCTCGGCGGAAACCTCTACCGCGTCCCCGTGGTCCCGGGTGCTGGTGCGCCAACCCCGCAGCCGGGACGCGATGGTGGTCGCCATTTCGTGCGGGTCACCCGCGGCCTGGAAGCTGGCGTGCTTGGGCAGCCTGGCCAGATTGCGCGGGGCCGCCACGGGCTTGGCGCGCAGGGTCCGGGCCTGCTCGATCATCCGGGGGGTGAGGCAGCCGACCAGGGATACGAACAGCAACACGTAGATCGCGGTGAACCAGAAGCTGGAGAACACGTCGAAGGCCTGCAGCTCGTTCAGCCAGGGGCCGATCACGGGGTGCGCTCTGAGGTACTCGTCGACTTTGCCGGCGTTGAGGCTGCGTTGTGGCAGCAGCGCACCGGGAACGGCGCCGAGCGCGAGCAGGAACAGCAGCACCAGCGCGGTGCCCATCGACGTCAGCGACCGCCAGGTGTTGCGGGCTTTCCCCGCGAGCAGACGCAAAAGCCCCCCAAAATGGGTAATTTTGGCGGCTTTTGCGTCTGCTCGCGCACCCTCTCCCGCCATCAAATCGGCAACCTCACGTCGGACACGAAGGCATCGCGCAGCCACGAAATGAAGTCGTTCCATACCCCGGTGACCAGCGCCGTACCTACGGCGATCAGCAGCGCGCCGCCGAAGATCTGGATGGCCCTGGTGTGCCGGCGCAGCCAGCCCAGGCCCGCGACGGCCCCGGCGGAGCCGAACGCCAGCAGCACAAACGGGATGCCCAGCCCCATGCAGTACGCGATTACCAGCACGATTCCGCGCGCGACATTGGCCCCCTGGGTGGCCGAGGCGACGGTGATCACCCCGGTCAGCGTCGGCCCCAGGCACGGCGTCCAGCCGAGCGCGAACACCGCGCCGAGCAGCGGCGCTCCCGCCACCGTCGTCAACTGCCGCGGGCTGAACCGGGCCTCGCGCTGCAGAACCGGGACCAGGCCGACGAACACCAGCCCCATCACGATGGTCAGCACTCCCCCAATCCGCTGCAGCAGTACCTGGTTGGTGATCAGCGTGGACGTCATACCCAGCACGGCAACGGTGCCGAGCACGAACACCGTCGTGAATCCGGCCACGAACAGCGCCGCCGATCCCGCGACCCGCCACCGGGCGGCCGGCGGCACTTTCATCACGCCCGGCGACTGTGCCTCACTCTCAGAGACGCCGACCACAGCCGCCAGATACGACAGGTAGCCCGGCACCAGCGGCACCACGCACGGAGACGCGAACGACACCAGTCCCGCCAGCAGGCACACCCCCAGGGCCACCAGCAGCGGACCGGCGGCGGCGATGTGAGCGAACCCGGTCAAGCCGCTCATTGCCGCACCCCGGGGTTTTCCGAAGCAACTCGCTGCACCACCGGCTGCAGATCCTCGGCCAGTAGTTCACGCAGAAACACCGCCGCGACCCGATGCTGGCGGTCCAGCACCAGCGTGGACGGGATAACGGTGGTGGGGTACTTGCCGCCGAAGGCGATCAGGGTGCGCATCGGCGGGTCGTAGATCGACGGGAACGTGACGTGGTGGTCGCTGACGAAGTCCTGCGCGGCCTGACGGTTGTTGTCGCGGACGTCGATACCCAGGAATGACACCCCGGAGCTACGGGTGGCGTCGTAAATCTTTTGCAGCTGGGTGGCCTCGGCCCGGCAGGGCCCGCACCACTGCCCCCACACATTGATGACGACGACCTGTCCGGCAAACGCGGGATCGTCCAGCGACAGGGTGCGCGAAGGGTCCGCCAGGTCCGGTCCGGACAGCGGTCCCGGGCGGCCGCGGCCGGCGGGCGGGTCGTAGAAGATGTCGGTCTTCCCGCCGGGCGAGACGAATTCGAAGGTGCCGCCCTGCGCGACGGCATCGTGCCCGGAGCAGCCGGTAAGCAGCCCCAGCAGCACCAATCCGGCAACCAATGAACGCCGCGTGGTCAAGTGCCCGCCGGTTGGGAATACTCCACGTCGGCCAGCCGGTCGCCGTCGTATACCAGCGTGGTCACCGACGCCAGCGCGCACTCGCGGCGGCGCGGGTCGTGCCAGAGCCGCTTGTCAGTCAGGTGTTGCCGAACCGTCCACACCGGCAGTTGGTGGCTGACGCACACCACTTCATGGCCCGCGCCACGCGCGCGCGCCTTGTCCACCGCCGTTGCCATGCGCGCCGCGATCTCGGTGTAGGGCTCCCCCCACGACGGGGTGAACGGGTTACGCAGCTGCCACCACACCCGCGGGTCGCGCCAAGCGCCGTCGCCCGGGCCGATCCGACGGCCCTCGAAGAAGTTGGCCGATTCGATCAGATCGGGGTCGGTGTCCACCGGCAAGTCGCGCCGGGCGGCGATGGGTGCGGCGGTCTCCTGGGCTCGCTGCAGCGGGGAGGCGATCACCGCGACGACGTCGCGGTCGGCCAGAAAGTCGGCGACCGCGGCCGCCTGTGCCCTGCCCCGTTCGGAGAGGTGGAATCCGGGCAGCCGGCCGTAGAGGACGCCGGTGGGGTTGTGCACCTCACCGTGTCGCACCACATGCACGCGGGTTTGCTCGGCCATCAGGACTCCCGTTCCCGCGCAGCGGCAGCGGCCGCCCGGGCCGCAAGAGGGACAGCTTCGGCGATCCGGTCGAACGCGGCGTCGTCGAGAGCTGCCGAGACGAACCATGCCTCGAAGGCACTGCACGGCGGGTAGATGCCCGCGTCCAGCAGGGCGTGGAAGAACGCTGGGTAGCGCCACGTCTGGGTGGCCCGCGCCGACGCGAAGTCAGTCACCGGCGTCTCGGCAAAGAAGACGCTGAGCATGTTGCCGGCTCGCGAAATCTGATGCGGCACATCGGCATCTGTAAGCGCGTCGGCAAGCAGCCCGGCCAGGCGGTCGGCGTTGTTGTCCAGCGCCCGGTACACCACGTCGTCGGCGGTCCGCAGCGTCGCCAATCCTGCGGCCATCGCCACCGGGTTGCCCGACAGCGTGCCGGCTTGGTACACCGGCCCCAGCGGCGCCAGGCGCTCCATCACCTCGGCCCGCCCGCCGAACGCGGCGGCCGGCAGCCCGCCGCTCATCACCTTGCCGAAGGTGAACAGGTCAGCGGCGACCGGATCGATTCCGTACCAGCCACTTCGGCTGACCCGGAAGCCCGTCATCACCTCGTCGACGATCAGCAGCGCGCCGTGCTCGGCGGTGATCGCGCGCAGTGCCGCGTTGTAGCCGGGAGCGGGCGGGACGACGCCCATGTTGCCGGGGCTGGCTTCGGTGATCACCGCGGCGATCTGCTCGCCGAACCGGTCGAACGTCTGCCGCACCGCGTCGATGTCGTTGTAGGGCAACACAATCGTGTCGGCCGCCGTGGCTCCGGTGACGCCGGGCGAAGACGGCAGGCCCAGGGTGGCAACCCCCGAGCCCGCGTCGGCGAGCAATGCGTCGACGTGACCGTGGTAGCAGCCGGAGAACTTGACGATCTTGGCGCGGCCGGCGAACCCGCGGGCCAGCCGGATCGCGCTCATGGTGGCCTCGGTGCCCGAGTTCACCATCCGGATCCGCTCGACCGGCGCCACTCGGCCGATGATTTCGTTTGCCAGCTCGGTCTCCGCCGGCGTCGGCGCCCCGAACGACAGTCCGTTGGCGGCTGCCTTGGCGACGGCATCGACGACCGCCGGGTGCGCGTGACCAAGGATCATCGGGCCCCACGAGCAGACCAGGTCGACGTAGCGGTTGCCGTCGGCGTCGGTGAGCCGGCAGCCGTGGGCCTCGGTGATGAAGCGTGGGGTGCCGCCCACCGCGGTGAAGGCCCGCACCGGGGAGTTCACCCCACCGGGAATCACCGCGCAGGCGTCCTCGAACAGCTTCGCCGAGGCGCGCACGGTCACGCTGGCCTGGTCAGTCCTGCTCATGACGACTAGTGTCCCAGCCTGCGCAGCCGGTTCAACTACAGGGTGTAGAAGTTGGTTCATGCAGTTTCCCCAACGGCTCGCCCGGTTCAACCGACACGTGACCAATCCCGTTCAGCGGCTGTGGGCCGGCTGGGCCCCGGCGTACGCGATCATCGAGCACGTCGGGCGGCGCTCCGGAAAGCCTTACCGCACACCGGTGAATGCCTTCGCCACCAGCGTCGATGGCAAGCCCGGGGTGGCGGTCCCGCTGGCCTACGGCCCCGACCGCGACTGGCTGAAAAACCTCGATGCCGCCGGCGGCGGCCAGATGCGCCGCAAAGGCAAGACGATCGGCATCGCCGACCCGCACATCGTCAGCAAGGCCGAAGCGGCACAGCAGGTCACCTCCGGATGGCGGCGAGTCGTCGCCCGGCTGCCGTGGGAACAGGTGGTGTTGTTCACTCAGACGTCCGGGTGACAGGGTTCACGGGAATCACCAGGATCACCGGGATCCGGGAGCGGTCGGTCGGACTGACAGGCACCCCGGCTAACGCGGTGGTCAGCTTCACCGACCACACCGTCTCCCTGGTCGCGCTGGTCGGCGTCCGGAACGGAAAATCGGGCGTCGGGGTCGCGTTCGACTCGATCGGGCGGTTCGCTCAGAGCGGGATCCTGCGCGACCGGATGATCCCGCGCGTCCTCGCGGCGCCCCCGGATGCACTGCTGGACGACGCCGGACGGATCGACCCGGGCGCCGTGCTGGCATGCGCCCTGCGCGACGAAAAGCCCGGCGGTCACGGGGATCGGGCCGCCGCGGCCGCAGCCCTGGAACTGGCTTGCTGGGATCTGAACGCCAAACTCGACGACGAACCGGCCTACGCGACGATCGCCCGCCACTTCGGCCGCGAGCCGGCCGCCACGGTCCCGGTGTATGCCGCCGGCGGCTATTACTATCCCAACTACCCCGGCGCTGACCTCGACGCACTGCGCGACGAGATGCGCGGCTACCTCGATCTGGGCTACGACGCGGTCAAGATGAAGATCGGCGGCGCGCCGCTGCCCGAAGACCTCGCACGAATCGAGGCGGTCATCGACATCGTCGGCGACGCCGGGCGGGTCGCGGTCGACGCGAACGGCCGGTTCGACCAGGCCCACGGCAACCCAGTGGGCGGCGGTATTGAAGCCCTACGGCCTGCGCTGGTACGAAGAGCCAGGCGATCCACTGGATTTCGAGCTCAACCGCGCGGTGACGGCCTGCTACGACGGCGCGGTCGCGACCGGCGAAAACCTCTTCTCGGTGCCCGACGTGACCAATCTGGCGCGCTACGCCGGTATGCGGCCGGGGCGCGACGTCTTCCAGATGGACGCCGGCCTGAGCTACGGATTGACCGAGTACGCGCGGATGCTCGAGGTGCTCGAGGCGCACGGCTTCGACCGCCGGTTCGCCTTCCCGCACGGCGGGCACCTGATCAACCTGCACATCGCGGCCGGGCTGGGCCTGGGTGGCTGCGAGTCGTATCCGGAGGTGTTTCAACCCTTCGGCGGCTACTCCGACGGCTGCGCGCTGGCCGAGGGCCGGATAGCGCCGACGGACGCGCCGGGCTTCGGGCTCGAGCAGAAGCCCGGCTTAACGGAGCTGATAACCGAGCTGACGGCCTAGGAGCGTGCCTATGAAGATCGCGATAATCGGATGCGGCGCAATGGGTTCCATCTATGCCGCCAGGCTCGCCGCCGCGGGCAACGAAGTGCTGGCCATCGACCAGCATGAGCCCAGCATCGATCAGATCGCCCGGCACGGGCTGCGGGTCACCGGCCCCGGCTACGACCAGACCGTGCCGATGCGGGCCGCCACCACCGCACCGCCGGAACCCATGGACCTGATCGTGCTGGCCGTCAAGGCCGCCGACGTGACAACCGGTGCCCGGCAAGCACTTCCGATGTTGGACGCGAACACGCCGGTACTCACCATCCAGAACGGGCTGGGGTCGGCGGAGACCGTCGCCGGCATCGTCGGCGACCACCGCGTCGCGGTCGGAATCGCGAGCGGGTTCGGCGCGGCCCGCATCGCTCCGGGGCATGTGCATCACAACGCGATGCGTGCCATGCGTTTCGGCGCCTACTCCTCGTTACCGCATCCGACCGTGGAATCCATCGCGCGAGCCTGGACCGACGCCGGGTTCGACGCAGCCGCGGTCACCGATATCGCGGCCATGCAATGGGAGAAGCTGATCTGCAACGTCGCCTACAGCGCGCCGTGCGCCTTGACCGGGATGACCGTCGGGCAGGTGCTGGACGACCCGGAGATGGGCCCGGTCAGCCGGGCGGCGGCGTCGGAGGCCTGGGCCGTCGCCCGGGCGTCCGGTATTGCGGTCAACGTGACCGACCCGGTCGCGCATGTGCGGGCCTTCGGCGCTGGGATGCCGGACGCGAAGCCGTCGGCACTGCTCGACCACGAGGCACGCCGGGTCAGCGAGATCGACGTCATCAACGGCGCGATACCGCGGCAAGGAGCCCGCGTCGGCGTCGAGGCACCGGTCAACGCCACCCTGACCGCGGTGGTCAAAGCTGTCGAAAAGGTCTGGGATACCAGGAGATTAGGCTGAACTAACGGCCAGTCGCCAGTTTTGCTCAGGCGTATTTGCGAACTAGGTCACTCTCCCCGAACGTGCTCGCATGCTGCTGGCCTATGTCGTCGCGGCCGAAAAATGTCCATTGCCTCGGCGCCTTTTGCGGGCCACCGATGAGCTTGACCGTGTAGCGCAGATGGGAGGGGTCTATGGTGCCGATGATGTCACCGACCCTGATCTCCGACGGATGTATCTGGGGTGCCTCCGACCAGTTCTGTATCGCCATGCCACTTGTCCTCACCGCTCATCGACGGCACATAGGCTGGCGCCAGTCAGTAACCGCCACATTACCCCACATCGGTACTCGGCGCCAGAAAACGGCCCATCGCGGTTGATGTTCCAAGAGGCTCGACGACTTCGTTTCCGACCCTTTGGTGTTCGATCGAACGGAAGCGAAATCTGTTGCGGCTCAATTGACACCCGATCCCACAGGCCGCCCGGACGTGCACCGCATGCCTAAGAAGGGATCCGGCGGCCAGACCTGTGCGCTGCCGGGGCACGCAGCTGGCGTAACCTCAACCTCAGCCGTTTACTTGTCGGCGGTGGTCCACCGATATCAAAGCGGATGACACCCACGGACAATGTGATTCCTCCGTCCCGTCCCGCTACCCGTGGGGCGGTCGATCCCGACAGTGAAGGAACCGCCCGTGGATTATGCAGCCCTAGATGGTCTTGACCATCGTGTGCGCCCGGTGCCAACGGCGATGCCCCGATGACCCGTCCAGTTGAGACCCGACGTCGAGCCAGCCCTATCCGGGTGTCCGTGGCTCGTGAGCTCGGCCGCGCCATCGACGGCGCGTGGTGGCCACGCGCAGACCGGCTGACCAACGAATTACCCAACCTCGTCGCGGTCCTGACTCCCTTGCTCGGAGGCATCGCCTCCATCAACGTCAATTGGCCGCCATTGCAGCGACCACCCGATTTCAACTGGCAGGGGTGGCAACACAAACGCCAGCACATAATCACGGTTTGCGGCGAGGGTGCTTGCGCTAACTTGCTGGTCATCCCGTACACGACCCACACGGCTCTCGCCTTGATGGTGCTGCGCATCCGCAGCAGATCTGCCTATCGTGGCCACCGACCGCGACAAATCCGCTTTCCTGACCGCCGACTCGATCCTGCGAGCCGCGCGGCAACAATGCGTCTCCCCCGTCACCAGCCAACGGACCCGACTCAGCTGAGCAGTCCCCAGCAAAAGCCCCCTAAATCGGCTCGATTTGGGCGCTTTTGCGTCCGCTCGGCATCCGTTGCGCAACGAAATACATCCCGATCACGACCGCCCAGGACAACAGGCTGAGCCACAACTGACTGCGCGCGGAGCGGTCGAACGCCATCTGCACCAACACGGCGGTGATTCCGACAAGCGTGAGGATCGATAACACCGGGAAGAACCACATCTTCACCCGCAGCTGCTCGGAGGGTGTCCGGCGGCGCAGGATGATCTGGGACAGCGCGATCAGCCAGTAGACGAACAAGATGACGGCGCCAGATGAGTTGAGCAGGAAGAGGAACACGGTACCGGGCGCGAGCCACGCCATGATCACGCACAAAAAGCCCACCACCGACGAGCACAGGATGGCGACGTAAGGGACGCCCTGCCGACTGAGCTTGACCAGCTGGGCCGGCGCCTCTCGCCGGTCGGCGAGCACGAAAAGCATGCGCGACGAGGTGTACAAGCCGGAGTTCAGACAGGACAGCACCGCGGTGAGCACCACCGCGTTCATCAGCTGATCCGCGCCGGCCAGACCCATGTGTTTGAGCGCGGCGACGTACGGCGACGCACCCAGCTCGACCGAATTCCACGGCAGGATCACGACGACCAGGAAGACCGAACCGACGAAGAAGATCGCGATGCGCGCCACCACGGAATTCGTCGCCCGCTGAATCGCGCGCTCCGGTTCGCGGCTTTCGGCGGCGGCAATGGTGACGACTTCCGCGCCGACCATGGAGAAGATCACCACGACGATGGCGGCGAAGACGGCCCCTACGCCGTGCGGGAAGAATCCGCCGTGCGATACCAGGTTGGAAAAATCCAGGTGCCGGCCCGGCCAGAGTCCGCAGACGAATGCCGTCCCGACGCCCAGAAAGATCACGATGGTCGCGACTTTGATTCCGGCGAACCAGAATTCGAATTCGCCGAAGGATGACACCGAGAACAAGTTCGTCGCGGTCATCAACACCATCAGGCACAGCGACCACAGCCACAGCGGTGCCGGCAACCAGTAGTTGAGGACCTTGGCGCCGGCAACCGCTTCGAAGCCAACGACGATCACCCAGAAGTACCAATACAGCCACGCGACCGAAAACCCCGCCCAGCCACCGAGGGCGTTTCCCGCATAGTCGGCGAATGATCCGGTCGAGGGGTTGGCCGTCGCCATCTCACCGAGCATGCGCATCACGAGGATGATCAGCACACCGCAGAGCGTGTAAGTCAGGAACGCGGCGGGTCCGGTGTCCTTGATGACCACACCGGACCCGACGAACAATCCGGCGCCGATGACTCCGCCGATGGCGATCATGTTCAGCTGCCGCTGCGACAGCCCTTGGCGCAGCTGCGCAGTGCCGTCCACACGGCAAGCATGTCAGTCCAGGCGCGTGGCCGCCACGGCCCACACCGGCAAGTGCACCCGATGGTCCTCGAGCAACGGGCCGACAACGCTCAGCTGTTGCAGCAGCGGCGCCATGCGCTGCGCCATCTCGTCTTGATTATCGGTAGCGAGTTTGCCCATGGCCTCGAATGTCTCGGGACCGAACCGAGCTTGATAGGTGGACGGACCCAGGTAGTCCACCCGCCATCCGGCCGCGCCGAGTACCCGCTCGAAGTTGTCGGCGGGCAGGCCCTCCCATTGAATGCCGTTGACGTTGTGCCGGCCGAACTCGAACATGAACAACCGCGCCCCGGGTGTGGTGGCCCGATGCAGCGCCTGTGCGTACCTGGTCTGAGTGTCCTCGTCACCGATGAACACGTGATAGAACGCGCTGTCGACCACGGTGTCGAACCTGCCCTCGAACCCGTCCAGCCTGGTGGCGTCGGCCACCTGGAAATCCACTTGCACCCCGGCCAGCGCGGCATTGCGCTTGGCGCGCTCGATCGCGGTGGGCGAACCGTCGATCCCGGTCGCCGAATACCCTTGCGACGCATAGTGGATCGCATGATAGCCCGGCCCGGTGCCCGGGTCGAGCACCTCGCCACGTATCGCACCGTAGGCCACCAACTGTTGCACGACCGGCTGCGGCCCGCCGATATCCCACGGGATCAGTCCTTCGGTCTCTTCTGCTTCGCCGTACAACGACTCGAAATCCGTAACGCCCGCGACCTGTGCCATTTTCTTCTCCCGTGCACTTTGTATACGTTCTCGTTCACTAATTCACCAAGCGTAGCCGAAGCACCTAAGGAACACAATCGTCTACTGATCCCTACTGCGGATTGCCGGTGCGCGGATCCAGCGTCAGCGTCGGTTGCCGCGGACCGGTGAAATCGAACATCGCGGTGAGGGCGCCGGCGCGTTCGTCGAACGAGTGGTCGCCGATGCGGCCGGTGTTCCAGTTGTCTTCGATGAACCGCAGCACCGACGTTTGGTCGGTCAACGTGTGGTCCACGAAATTCGCTCTGGCATAAGGTGATATCGCCAGCAACGGCAGCCGCGGACCATACCCGCACCGACCCTGATAGGCGATGGGCGCCGCCGCCGGATCACCGCATCGGCCCGGGCCGTTCAACGCGTCTTCGGCTGTGGCGGAAGGCGATACAATCGTCGACGCCTTGTGGTCGTACCAGCCGTCGGAATCGTCATAGGCGATGACGATCGCCGTGTCGCGCCATTCGGGCAACTTTTGCAGGTGGTTGATCGTCTCGACGAGGAACTGCTGCTCGTCGAGCGGATCGGAGTACCCGGCGTGCGCGTCTTGGTACGCAGGCGGTTTGAGGATGCTGACCGATGGCAGGTGCCCTGAATCGGCAGCGGCCCAGAAATCCGATAAGTCGTATTGGTGGTTGGCCTGGTCGGTACGGCCGATCTTGTCCGTCGCGCTCGGCGGCAGGTGGTGCGGGTTGGCGGTGGATGGGTAGTACTGAAAGGGCTCGTGGTGGGGGATGTAGTCGGCCCTGGTGCCGAATGGCAACGCTCCGGTCTTGCCGGTCCCGCCCAGGGTCGCGCCCACGTTGTGCGTGGCGCCGCATTCCGCCGTGCCGTCGGGCTTTCTGCCAGTGGGCTTGAAGCCGCCCTGAAAGTAGCCCCAGGTGATGCCTTTTGCGTTGAGCAGGTCGCCAATGTTCTTGTTGTCCGGGCTGAGCCGCACCTGATCCCGGGTGGAGCAGTCGTCACCGAGCGGCTGCGGATCGTCGATAAGCGTGCCTTGTCCGTTGCCCGCGTCGTCCACCACCAGGTGCGCCGGGAACGGCTTCCCGCCCGGCATGAATTGTGTTATCACTCCATGGGTTTGGCCCGAGACCAGGTTGATGTGCCCGGGTGTCGACGGGCCGAACGTAGTGCCATAAGAATTGTCGCTCATCGCGTAGCGCTGCGCGTAGTTCCACAGCGCGGTCACCGAATTGCCGTCGTAGTAGGACATCACCAGACCGGGAGCGCTGAACAGCGGCGGTGCACATCCGTCGCCCTCGTCGTGCTCGACGAACCGATCCATGGCGCCGCCATTGGCAGACAACTGTTCGGCTTGGTATTCGTGGTGCTGATCGCAGCTCACCTGCTGACCCGGACCGCCCAGGCGCATCGGCTGCGCCGAATTGGGGTTGTGCGTCAACAGTTCCGGAGTGAGACCGTCCACCGCGGCGGAGTCCGGCCGGGCGGTGAATGGTTGACCGTCGACATTCGCGGCATGCGGATACGTGCCGAAATAGTGGTCAAAGGAGATGTTCTCCTCGTAGATCACCACCAGATGGCGGATCGGGGTAGCGGTTGCGGGTTCCGCGGCCGGGTTCGTGGGCCGGAGTGTGCACGCGGCAACGAGGGCGAGCACCGCCATGACGGCGAGGAACCGGTTGCCCGTGCGGCGAGTTGCGCGGCGTGATCGCGAAGTCAAGGTAGCCCCAAGATAGTCATTGCGCTGAAATCCTATGTTGCAGAGCCCTACCGGCGCTCGTAGCGAAAGCCGGCGAACGTCACATCTTCGTGACCGATGCATCACAATCCCACCGGCGGGCGTGGCTGCGCCGGTGGGCCCCGATCACCGCGGCATTATGACGTCGTGCCTGACCTGACTCGCCGTGCGATGCTGCGCTTGAGCGCCGGTGCCAGCGCGGGAGCTGCCGGTGTGTGGGCGTTGAGCGCCCTGCTGGATCCGCTCGAGCCGCAAGCGGCGCCACAAGCCCCCGCCCCGTTCGAGCCCGCAACCGCCAGCTCCCTGCCGAACAGGCTCAGCGGCTCTTTCGTCTCCGAAGCTCGCGGCGGCATCAAGACCAACTGGGTGATTGTGATGCCCCCTGGCCACAATCGGCAGAACTCGTATCTGCGTCCAGTGATCGCACTGCACGGCAAGGACGGCGATGCGAGCCAGATGCTCGACCTCGGCGTCGAGGACGGGCTGGCCAAGTTGACCAAAGAGGGCAAGTTGCCGTTCGCCGTGGTGGGCGTCGACGGCGGCAATACCTACTGGCACAAAAGGACTTCGGGCGGCGATTCCGGCGCGATGGTGCTCGAAGAGCTGTTACCGATGCTGTCCACGATGGGCATTGACACATCGCGGGTGGCTTTCATGGGGTGGTCGATGGGCGGATACGGGGCGCTGCTGCTGGGTTCCCGGCTGGGCCCGACCCGGACCGCGGGCATCTGCGCGATAAGCCCGGCGCTTTACACCTCGTTCACCGGCAGCGCCCCCGGCGCATTCGACAGCTACGAGGACTGGGTGCAACACAGTGTCTCGGGTCTTTCGGCGTTAGACTCGATGCCGCTGCGCGTGGACTGTGGCACTGGCGACCGCTTCTACCCGGCCACGCGCGCGTTCGTCAATCAACTGAAAAAGCCGCCGGCGGGCAGCTTCTCGGAGGGCGGGCATGACGTGGACTACTGGCGAGCCCAGTTGCCCGGTGAGCTGAGCTGGATAGCGACTTAGCGAGGTACCCGAAAGGCATGACAGTCCCGCGGGCAGACACCTCCAAGCGCCCCCGCGCAGCGGAGCGGCGCTCTTCGCCTACCGGATTCCGCCCGGACATCGAGGGCCTGCGCGCCGTGGCCGTGGTCGCCGTCGTGCTGTACCACGCCGGCATTCCCGGTGTAACCGGCGGCTATGTCGGCGTCGACGTCTTCTTCGTCATCTCGGGCTTTCTCATCACCGGGCTGCTCTGGCGCGAGGTGACCACCACCAACACCGTCAAGCTGAGCAGTTTCTACGGTGCGCGCGCCCGCCGCCTGCTACCGGCCGCGGCCACGGTCGGCGTCATCACGGCGATCGCCGCGGCCGCGGTGCTGCCGCCGCTGCGGGCACGAAGCGTCTTCGTGGACGGCATCGCCAGCGCCCTGTACGTCGGGAACTACCGGTTCGCCATGCAGGGCACCGACTACCTGGCTTCCGACCTGACCCCCTCGCCGTTCCAGCACTACTGGTCACTGGGCGTCGAGGAGCAGTTCTATCTGGTGTGGCCGGCGCTGATCATCGGCACCGCGTGGCTGGTCCGCCGGGTGGCGCGCGCTCGCGAGGACGCCGCGTCCCGGGCAGCGCCGTATGCGGCGGTCCTCGCGCTCGTCGGCGCGGCGTCGCTGACCGCTGCCGTGCTGTGGACGCGCACGTCGCCGCCGTGGGCGTTCTTCTCGCTGCCGAGCCGTGCCTGGGAGTTGGCCGCCGGCGGCCTGATTGCCCTCTCGATCGAGCTGTGGCGCCGGTTGCCAAGTCTGCCCGCCGAGATCGCCGGATTGGGTGGTCTGGTGCTGGTCCTGCTGACCTGCACCCAGCTGAAACCGAGCACTCCCTACCCCGGCACCGCGGCGCTGCTGCCGGTGCTGGGCACGGCACTGGTCATCGGCGCTGGTTGTGCCGCCGGCGATACGGGGGCCGCTCGCGTGTTGCGCAAGCCCACTATGCGGGCCATCGGCCGGGTGTCGTACTCGTGGTACCTATGGCATTGGCCGGTGCTGCTGCTCATGCCGCCGTTGCTGGGGGCGCCGGCGGGCCTGCCGACCAGGCTGGCCGCGATCGCTGTCTCCGCCGGACTCGCCGTGCTCACTTTGCATCTGGTGGAAAACCCCGGCCGGTTCGCCGACAACCTGCGCCGGTCGGCGAAGAACAGCCTGGCGCTCGCCGCGATCGCCACCGGTGTCACCGCATGCGCATGCCTGTTACTGCTGACGTTGATACCGGTGCCGGTGGGTCATGGCACGGCGGCCCCCAGAGCCAGCATCGCTGTGCTACCCAGCGCGTCCGTCCCTGGGGCGGTGCCGCCGGGCGCCGCGCCGCAAGCCATCAGCCCGCAGGAAGCGGCGGTCCGGGACGCCTTCCGGCAGGTACGCGACGCGATCGCGGCGTCCGCGGACCTACGAGCCGTCCCGTCCAATCTGGACCCGTCGCTGGCCCAGGCGCCCGCCGACAAGGCGGCGGTGTTCGTCAACGGTTGCACCCGCTCCTGGCGCGAGGTCGGACAAGCCGAGTGCGCGATGGGCGACAGCGCATCGCCGACGACCGTAGCCCTGATCGGCGACTCACACGCCGCCATGTGGAACCCGGCCTTCCAGCAGGTTGCCGAACAGCGGCACTGGCGGCTGGAAACCCTGGCCAAAGTGACCTGCCCGCTGCAGGAACTGCACATCGTCAGTCCCTACCTGGGCCGCGAGTACACCGAGTGCGAACAGTGGCGGAGCGAGATCATGGCACGGGTGAAGGCCGAACACCCGCGCCTGGTGGTGCTGGCCATGAGCCGTCGCTATCAGGCCGACTTCGGCTTCGCGGCCTACGACCCGGCGTGGCTCGCCACCTTGACCCGAACCGTGGGGGAGCTGCGCAGCATCGGCTCGACCGTGCTGGTTTTCGGGCCGGTCGCCGACCCGCATTCATCGGTGCCCACCTGTCTGTCCGCTCACGTGGACGACGCCACCGCGTGCGCGCCGCCGCGATCGGGCGCGGTCGACGCCGGCGGTGTCGCCGCCGAGCAGACGGCGACCACCGCCGCCGGGGGCCACTACGCGGATCTGACCGACCTGTTCTGCACCCCCGCCCGGTGCCCGGTGATCGTCGGCAACACCTTGGTGTTCCGCGACGACAACCACGTGACAACCGAGTACGCGCAAATACTCTCACCCGTCATCGGCGCGCTGGCCGATCGCGCCCTGTCCGACAGCTGAAGCCAAGTGAACTTCTCGGCATAGCCACGCGTCATACCGACAAGAGGTCTTTGGAGGTATGAAATGACCGCGAAATGACAGCGTTGCTGGTCTGCCTTTCGGCGACCACGCCGCTCGCCGCGCTCGGCCTGGTTGAACTACAGGCCCGGCTCGAACGCTGGGACTACGAACGCCACGCGCAAGACTGAAGCGTCAATTGCTTTGCACGGCAGTAGCTTTGAACGCGATCAGCCAGGCAACCGGATGCGAATGAACGGTGCGATTTTGTCCGCCAGATACTCATGCCCCGCGTCGGTGGGGTGCACGCCATCCGCGCCGATCAGGTCGGGCCGGTTGACGAACCAGCGGCTGCGGATGGGATCGACGAACGCTGCGCCCGCGTCCGCCGCCGCAGCGTTGAGCACGTCGCGAATCTGCAGCATCCAGTCGGGTACCTCGGCGCTGGGCCACGGCGGTCCGATCACCAGCAAACCCGCGGACGGTGCCAAGCGGCGCGCCATGGCGAAGGTACCGCGGGCCCGTGCGGCCAGCACGTCGGGTACGACGCCCCGGTCATTACGGGAGCCGAAGAACACCACCAGCACGTCGCCGGGTTTGACCGCCGTGGCGGTCAGGTCCCCGAAGACGCTGCCCTGGTCGCCGGGGACGCCATAACCGGCTCTGCCCTGGGCCGCCACATCGGGCACGATCCGCCAGCCTCGCTGGCCAAGCGTCTGCCAGGCGCGCTCGGTCCAGGAGTTCAGGCCGCGACCGCCCTCGTCGGTGCCGGCGGTATAGGAGTCGCCGATCACCGCGATGTGGTAGCGCCGGAAGTCCATGGACAGCGCCTGGTAGGCGCGCACCCGCGCCGGGTGTGCTGGATGGTCGAGACCATCGAAGACCACGCCCACCAGAAGAGTGAGACCAATGACGAACGTGGTCAGACGACTCGTCGTGTGCCACATGCCGATATGCACAATCGTACGAGGAAGCTGAGGCGGACCGGCGTCACACCGCGCGGGCGGAAACCGCTTCCCGCGCACCGTCGATCGGATGAAGCTTGGTGCCCGCCGACTCGCCCGGCTGGATGTTCGCGTCCGCGGGTCTGACCACGACCTTGCCGGGGACCATCCTGCGCATCCAGCGACGGGCGGGTTCCTCGACGAAGTGATACAGCAGGGCCGAAATACAAAGAGCGATCGCGATCAGGCCGAAGATGTTCCATTTCCACGGGTTGTCCTGCTCCCACGGAGTGAGCTTGAACTGGATCACGGCCCATGTCCACGAGGTGTGCACCAGCTCGTGGACCATGTACAGGCAGAACGAGATCTGCCCGCCGTAAACCATCACCCGGGTCGACAGCAGCCTCGGCAGGCTACCGAGGCCGATCGCCAGGGTTATGACCAGCGGAACGAACAACACGTCCACCACCCCGCCGCTGTCATTCTCGACGATTCCGGATATGGGATGCCAGTGAAACCAGTACAGGACGCCCACCATGGCAGCCAGCAAAAGCAGGGAGACGTACCCCGCGACATGGCGCCCACGGTCGGTCAGCCGCAACCTGCGCACGGCGGCGCACGCCAGGGCGCCCGCGGTGAACTGCGTCACGATTCGCGGTAGCCAGCTCCACGGTGTGTAGAAGTGGCCGCTGGCCAGCAACATCAACACCGGCGGCAACGACGCCGCGAACGCCAGCAACATAAGGCTGCGCGCCCGCGTCGACTGCTTCATCCGCAAAATCACCAGCACGAGCACGCCGAAAAGCAGGTAGGCCAGCCATTCCGCACTGATCGACCAGGCCGGCCCATCCCAACTGGAGTCATCGAAGAATGGCACGAACCACAACTGCACCAGCAGGACCTGGCGCACGTAGCTGATCGCGGTGAGCTGACCGGCCGCGTGCGACGGCACATGACCGACGTGCAGGGTGACAATCACCCACAGGACGGCCAGGTGCAGTGTCACCAGGTATACCGGCCACACCCGGGCCAGCCGCAGCCACAAGAAGTGCACGGTTTCCCGTAGCGACCACGACCGGCCCATCCGGTCGAGGTAGTTCCAGGTCAGAACAAATCCGCTGAGAATGAAGAAGAGGTCGACGCCCTGCGCGCCGCAGTTGAGCACCGGCGTCAGGGACTCGCGGAAATCAGGCGAGGCATCGGCGATCATCGGCCGGAAGTGAAACAGCACTACCCACAGCGAGGCGATGATGCGCAGACCCGTCAGAGCCTTGATTTCGCCCTTGATCTCTGCGCCGCGGAACTCACCCTTGGTTGCTACGCTGCGGGGCTCACCGTTGGTCTCAGCGGTGCGCAGCTCGCCCTTGGACTCCGCGCTGCGGATCTCGCCCTTGGTCTCTGCGGTGCGCACGCTGCTCTTTCCGTCCGGGCTCTGCCGCTCGTTCGCGTTCCAACTCGGCTGACCGGGCGATCCGGACCCCCCCGAACTAGCAACCGGCAGCCAAAGCAGCCTAACAGCGCAATGACCGCAACGCCGTCAAAGACTCGTCCAAGGCTCGTCCAAGCCTCGGGAATGGCCTGTGATGACGTTGCTTCGACCCGGACAGGTACCGGAGAAAACCGCTTCTTAGCGAAGAGTTAGTCGCGGCTGTCGGTCTCCTTACTTTTTGCTGGCACTTTAGATACCAGGTTTGCGGATTTGTTGCGAGCCCCAGCGAAACGCCAACGGGAGACTGCTCATGACAACCGCGATCACCGCGCCGGGAAACTGCACCTTTGACTGCGACGGCGCACAGATTCGGGCGCACTACCGTCAGCTGGCGACGGTCGTCACCGTCTGGGGCGAAATCGACGCCGCCAATGTCGATCGGGCCGGCGAGCACATTCGTCGTTTCATCCTCGGGACCCACCCATTGGTGCTCGACCTGAGTGACGTGAGCCATTTCGCCGAGGCCGGCATCTCGCTCTTGTACACGCTCGATGAGGCCTGCCGCTCCGCCGGGGTGGAGTGGATCGTGGTCGGAAGCCCGGCGGTGATCGAGCAGCTGTGTGCGGACCCGGAAACACGGGAGGCCATATTTCCGATGGCGGGCTCGCTACACAGGGCGCTGCGCCAGCTGGCCGACGCCATCGACACCCGCCGTCAGACGGTGCTGGCGCTCATCAAAAAGACGGCTTAGGGCTGCGGCGTGCCCGCCGCAGGCGGGCAGCGCCGTTCACGGCCAGAATCCCGGCGAATATCGCCAGCCACATAGCCAGCACCAGCTGCTGGGGGTCATACATTAACGCCGTGGTGCTCGGCTGCCCGTCCGCGATGGGCGCAACGGCGACGGTGTGCCGCGAGTGCAGCCAGCTCACCGCCACGCCCACCAGCGCGGCGCAGGCCAGACCGAGTTCGAGCAGGGCCCGCAAGCGGGCGATCACAGCGGTGGCCACGAGTCGTTTTCTTCGTCGACGTCATTATCGATGTCGATGACCTCGGCGGGACCGACGCGCTCCTGGACCAGCGGGGTCAGCGCCGCCCGCAGGTGACGATGACGACGCGCCCAGGCCTGCGCGGTGCGTCCCCCGGTGAGCTTCAAGCCGATGCCCACCCGGCGGCGCGGTACCCCGACCAGCTCGCCGAGCGCCCGCGCGTCCTGCCACTTCTCCAGCGGTTTTCCGGACGCAATCGAATTCTCGGGCTCGGGAAAGACTTTGACGATTTCGGACACCAGGATGGTCTCGGTGCCCTCGCGCAACGCCACCTCGGTCAGCTCGACGGACGTGTGCATGCGGGCCGCCTTCACCTGCACTGCCACGAATGCCGACACCATCACCAGAAAAATCGTCGGAATCAACAGCCCCACCGGAGCATGGCTGGAAATTTGCACAAGAATCAGCGACAGCGCGGACAGCGGACCGGTGATCAACCACCACCAGCTGGCGCCGGCTTCGTAGAACAGCGGCTTGGGGTCGGCATCCGCCGCTGGTGTCATCTCAAACCCCATCCCGTGATTCTTACCCACCGGTCGGCCGGTCACGACAGCCAGCCCGCCGCATCGGCGGCCCAGTAGGTGAGCACGATGTCCGCCCCGGCGCGCCGAATGCTGGTCAGCGCTTCCAGGGCCGCGGCCCGCTCGTCGATCCAGTTGTTCGCGGCGGCAGCGCAAATCATCGAGTACTCTCCCGAGACCTGGTAGGCGGCCACCGGCACCGGCGAGATTTCCGCCGCGGCCGCCACCACGTCGAGGTAGCCCATGGCGGGTTTGACCATCACGATGTCGGCGCCCTCGTCGAGATCGAGCTGGATCTCGCGCGTTGCCTCGCGGGCGTTGCCCGGCTCCTGCTGGTAGGTACGCCGATCGCCGGACAGGCTGGAGCTGACCGCCTCGCGGAACGGGCCGTAGAACGCCGAGGCGAACTTCGCGGCGTAGGCCAGGATCACCACATCGGTGTAGCCGGCGACATCCAGGCCGTCGCGGATCGCGCCCACCTGGCCGTCCATCATCCCGCTCGGCCCGACCACATGTGCACCCGATTCCGCTTGCGCCACAGCCAGTTTCACGTAGCGGGCCAACGTCGCGTCGTTATCGACCCGACCCCGGGCGTCCAGCATGCCGCAGTGCCCGTGGTCGGTGAACTCATCCAGGCAGGTGTCGGCCATCAACACGGTGGCGTCGCCGAGGTCCTTGCTCAGGTCGCGAAGGGCGACGTTGAGGATGCCGTCGGGGTCGGTGCCCACCGAGCCGGTCGCGTCCTTGTCCTGGTCACGCGGCACGCCGAACAGCATCAGCCCGCCCACTCCGGCGGCCACGGCGTCCGCGGCGGCGCTGCGCAGCGAATCGCGGGTGTGCTGCACCACGCCCGGCATGGCGGCGATCGGCCGTGGTTCGTCGATCCCGTCGGCGACGAACATTGGCAGCACCAAATGCCTTGGCTCCAAAGAGGTTTGCGCAACCAGCCGGCGCAGGGCCGCAGTTGAGCGAAGCCGGCGCGGGCGCTGCCGCGTCGCGTAACCACCCACGCTCATCGAGGGCGGAGCCACGGTCGCGGTTTCGTAGCCGCGAGCGTGGACGCAGAACGCCAACACTGACGGCGTGTTGGTGTACAAACACGCAGCTCGGCTGCCGCGGATAAGCCATAACGCCTGCGGCTCTTCTTACGCGGTGGTGGAAGTGCACCCTCGGCCCGCAATCGGGCGGCGTGTTCGGCCAGTGCGTCGACCAATGGGCCCACCGCGGCGGTGTCGGGCTGGACATCCACCCGCAGGCCGAACTCGGCCGCGGTCTCCGCGGTCTTGGGGCCGATGCAGGCGATGATGGTCCGCGCGTGCGGCTTGCCGGCGATGCCGACCAGGTTTCGCACCGTGGAGCTGGAGGTGAAGCACACCGCGTCGAAGCCGCCCGTCTTGATCATTTCGCGGGTGGCCGCCGGCGGCGGCGCGGCGCGCACCGTCCGGTAGGCGGTGACGTCCTCGATCTCCCAGCCACGCTCGCGCAGTCCCTCGGCCAGCGTTTCGGTGGCGATGTCGGCGCGCGGCAGCAAGCACCCGGTTCACCGGGTCGAAAATGCTGTCGTAGGGCGGGAATTCGTCCAGCAGACCGATGGAGGACTGCTCCCCGGCCGGCACCAGCTCGGGGCTGATCCCGAAGGCGCGGACCCGGTCTGCTGTCGACTCGCCGACGCAGGCGATCTTCACCCCGGAGAATGCCCGGGCGTCCAGACCGAACTCGCCGAACTTCTCCCACACCGCGCGCACCGCGTTGGTCGAGGTGAACACCACCCATTGGAAACGGCCGTCGACCAGCCCCTTGACGGCTCGTTCCATCTGAGCGGGGCTGCGCGGCGGCTCGACGGCGATGGTCGGCACCTCGATGGGCAGCGCGCCGTACGACGTCAGCCGCTCGCTCATCTCGCCGGCCTGGTCCTTGGTCCGTGGAACCAGCACAGTCCAGCCATAAAGCGCCCGGCTCTCCCACCAGTTCAGCTTCGCCCGGCTGGCCACCGTCTTGCCGATGGTCACCACCAGGGGCCCACTCAGCGGATCCCCCGCGCTTGCCGGGGACAGCCTCGAGTCGGTGCCGCCCAGGATGGTCGGGTCGGTCAACCCCAGCAGGGTGGTTTCCACCGAACGTTGCTGGCAAGTGGTGCCCTGCGCGGTCACCACGCACGGGGTGGTGTCGGCCAGCTCGTGCTCGACCAGGGTGCGGGCGGCATCGGCGAGATGCGACGCGGTTGCCTGCAGGATCAGCGGCCCGGGCGCGGCGGCCAGCGCCTCCCAGTCCACTTCGCCCCGCACGTCGGCGACGGTGTGCGAGGAGCCCAGTGGCAACCCCGCATACGTCGGGACCGCGCTGGTGGCGGCCAGGCCGGGCACGATCTCGATGTGCAGGTGGGTGCGCGCGACGGCGTTCACCTCGGTGATGACCGCGTCCACCGACAACGGGTCACCGGCCACCAGCCGCACCACGTCGACACCCGCACGGGCCTCGGCGGTCAGCGTCTTGGCGACTTCGGCAGGATCACCCAGCGCCGGACGGATGTCGGGGGCGCCGGGCACCCCAGCCGCAGCAGCCGGATTGGTATTATCCGCGGCCGCACCGGAGCCGTCACTGCCGGCGGCCGGGTCGGCGGGCACCGGGCCGGACACGGGTGGCAGGTCCTTGCCGATCAGCGCCAGCACCGGCTCGGGCACGTCGGGGTCGGTGAACACCAGAGCCGCATTCGCCAGCACCGCGGCGGCCCGGGTGGTCAGCAGGCCCGGGTCGCCCGGACCTGAGCCCACGAACGTGATGCGGCCCGGTCTCGGCTTACGCCCTCGCGTCATCATTGTCGCTCCCACGTCACTTTCACTGTTAACTTCCTAGCGCGGGGTCTTGCCGCGCTAGCCCCATCAGCTCACGTGCGCCCAGCTCGAACAGCTCCGCGGCGACCGAGAGACCAAGCTCCCGTGCCCGACCGGAAGTGCCGATGCCGGACGCGCGGATCACGTCGGATCCGTCCAGCGCCGCCACGCAGCCGCGCAACGACAGCTCTTCGAAGACCCGATCCTCCTCATCGATGGACTCGACCACTTCTGCGATCGCGCCCACCGGTGCGGAGCAACCGGCCTCCAGTTCGGCGAGCAGGGCTCGCTCCGCAGTGACCGCCGCACGCGTGTCGGCGTCGTCCAACTCGGCGAGCACCGCCGTCAACCGGCTGTCGCCGGCGCGGCACTCGACCGCGAGAGCGCCCTGAGCAGGTGCTGGCAACATCTGCACCGGCTCGAGCGTCTCGGTGACATCATCGAGGCGGCCCAACCGGGCCAGACCGGCCCGGGCCACCACGATCGCGTCAAGATCACCACTGCTTACCCTGTTCAACCTGGTATCTAGGTTGCCTCGTAGGGGGCGGATTTCCAAACCGAGACCCAATGCTCTAAGCTGCGCGGCCCGCCGCGGGGAGGAGGTGCCCACCAGCGATCCGACCGGCAGTTCGCCCAGCGTCAGCCCGTCGCGGGCGACCACGGCGTCGCGCGGATCGTTTCGCCGCGGTATCGCGGCGATGGTAAACCTCGAATCGTCGGCGGTCGGCAAATCCTTGTGCGAATGCACCGCCGCATCGACACGGCCGTCCTGGATGGCCTCACGCAACGCGGTGGTGAAGACGCCCACCCCGAGATCGGCGATGGGCGCCGACGACCGGTCACCGGCGGTGCTGATCGTCACCAACTCCGCGGGGTGCCCTTTGGCGATCAGTTCGTCTCGAACGACGGCGGCCTGGGTCATGGCCAGCAGGCTGCCCCGGGTGCCTATCCGGATCACGTGGACCAATCGGTCTACTCGCTCGGCTGATTTGGCATGCCACCGTCGAAACCGCTTGACACCACAGGCAATTCACCCGCAGCGACGGCGGCCACCGAGTCTATGGCGGTCTGGTCTAGTTCGAAGAGCTCGCGCAGCGCTTCGGCGTAGCTGTCGCCCCCGGGGGCACTGGCCAGCTGTTTGATCCGCACCGTCGGCGCGTGCAGCAGCTTGTCCACCACCCGGCGCACCGTGCGGGCCACCTCTTCGCGCTCGGCGCTCTCCAGTCCGGGCAGCCGGTTGTCCAGCCGCAGCAGCTCGGCTTCGACCACGTCAGCAGCTCGCTGACGCAGCGCCGTCACGGTTGGCGTGACCTCCGCCATCCGCTGCCCCACCAGGTAGGCGGCAACCTCGGCCGCCACGATGTGGCGAGCGGCGTCGACGTCGGCGGCCGCGGCATGGGCCGACGGCTCATGCTGCACGCGATCCACGTCGACGACCCAGACGCCGGGCAGCCTGGCCACCGCCGGGTCGACGTCGCGCGGCATGCCCAAGTCGCAGATCACCAGCGGATCGGCCGCTTCGTCACGACGGGCGGCGGCCAGCGCATGGTGCACATCGGCGAGCGAAACCACCGGGCTGACCGCCCCCGTGCAGCTGACCAGCAGGTCTGCGCCCGCCAGCACCTCGGTCAGCCGGTCCAGGCCCAGCGCCTCGGCCGGCACCCCAGATTCATGGATCTTGCGGACCAGCCGCTGCGCCCGCGACGACGACCGGTTGAGCACCAGGACCTGCCCGATGCCGGCGCGGGTCAAATGCGCGGCCGACAGGCCACCCATCGCCCCGGCACCGATCACCACGGCAGTCTTGCCCGCCAGCCCGCCCAACTTGCGGTCGGCCATCCCCAGGGCGACCGACACCACCGAGGCGCCGGCGGCGTCGATGGCGGTTTCGGAGTGCACCCGCTTACCCACCGACAGCGCCCGTTGGGCCAGTTCGTGCAGCGCCCGGCCGACGCTGCGGTTGGCCTCGGCGTGGGCGTAGGCGCGACGCACCTGACCGAGCACCTGTTGCTCGCCGATTACCGCTGAGTCCAGGCCGCTGGCCACCGCGAACAGGTGCTCAACGGCGGCCTCGCTGTAGCGGACGTACGCGTATTTGGTGAGGTCACCCATCGTCATGCCGGAGTGATCCGACAGCACCTGCCCGATCGCCGACAATCCGCCGTGGAACGCGTCCACCACGGCATAGACCTCGACCCGGTTACACGTCGACAGCACCATCGCCTCGGTCACCAACGGTGATTGCAACACCCGGTCGACGATCTTGACCTGATCGGATTCGTCGATGCTGAGTTGTTCCAGGACCGAGACCGGCGCACTACGGTGCGAAACCCCGAAGAGCAATATGCTCACGGCAGCATCACCTGGCCAGCTCCCTTGCTTGCTCCAGTAACTGAACTGCTGTCTACGGTAATCGGTGAGGAGGTGGGCTACCAAATATCGCCGGTTGTCCAGTCATCTCCCACTCATCGCCCACGCGTAGCCCGCTCATGGCGCGAGATCGGCACGCAGCCGGGCCTCGTCGATCTCCCAGTAACTGTGCTCGCGGCCGTCCAGCAGGATCACGGGCAGCCGGTCGCCGAACTCGGCCCGCAGCCCGGGGTTGCCCGCCGACGCCGCGGCGTCTACGTCGGTGGCCGATAGATCGAAACCCAGCTCGGCGGAGAGCTCACCGAGCCGCGCCTGTACCCGCGCGCAGATCGCGCACCCGTCGCGGGTCAGCAGCTCCACCTGGGGCCGGGCTGGGGGCTGGGTCACGACCACCAGTGTGACTCTCAACATGAATTGTGGCCCCGGCCGGTGGCCGTTACGTTGCCGCTGTGGCTGCCGAGAACGACCCCGAAAACGACCTCATCGTCGACCCCGCGATCAAGCACGGTTTCGCGCAGGCACTGGGCGGTGGTGCCGAGGATCTGCGGAATCGGCTGGCCGAGCTCGACGATCACGTCGGCGACATGCTGCACGGCCGGCGCGGCGCTTCGGAGTCCGGGGAGGCCGCCTACACCGCCGCGTGGGAGCTGTGGCACCGCGGAGCCGCCGAGGTGCAGGTGGTGTTTTCCATCCTGGCGAAGTTGCTGGCCCACGCGGCCACGAGTTATCACGAGAACGAAATCACCTCCGCAGCGGCGCTGCGCAATGTGTGAGCCGTTTCGGGTGGATCCCGGCGCATTGCACGACGCGGTGGCGCGGATGGCCGAATTTCACCGCGACGCCGTAAGCGTGCTGAGCGAAATCGACTCTCTGGTAACCAGTTTGGACGCAACGTGGTCAGGACGGGCGGCGGCGGCGCATACCGAGGCGCATCGGCATTGGGTTCGGGGCGAAGCCATGATGCGCGCCGCGCTGGCTCAACTGCGGGCCGCGGGTGCCCTGACCTGACGGCGCAGCGATACCGAACGCGACGCTGGGCCGCGCGGCGGCGGATAGGGTTGATACCGGTCACCACGCGGGCACGCGATTTAGGAGGTTTCGCGATGGCTTCCTCTGATCTGGACGACGCCGACCGCGCCAGTGGCGTTGACCTGGCATCGGTCGCCGCCAACGCCAGCGCCGACCGGGCGCTGGCGGGGCTGCAGGAAGCGGCCGGGGCCGAGGATCGTCCGCAGCCGCCGATCGACCTGACCGCAGCCGCATTCTTCGACGTGGACAACACCCTGGTGCAGGGCTCGTCCGCGGTGCATTTCGGCCGCGGGCTGGCCGCACGCAACTACTTCACGTACAGCGACGTGCTCGGTTTCATCTGGGCGCAGGCCAAGTTCCAGCTGCTCGGCACGGAGAACAGCGCCGACGTCGCCGCCGGCCGTCGCAAAGCGCTGGCGTTCATCGAGGGCCGGTCGGTCGAGCAGTTGGTGAGGCTGGGCGAGGAGATCTTCGACGAGATCATCGCCGAAAAAATCTGGGAAGGCACCCGCGAGCTCACGCAGATGCACCTCGACGCGGGCCAGCAGGTGTGGCTGATCACCGCCACGCCGTACGAACTCGCGGCGACGATCGCACGCCGGCTCGGCCTGACCGGAGCGCTCGGGACGGTCGCCGAGTCCGTCGACGGGGTATTCACCGGCAGGCTGGTCGGCGAAATACTGCACGGCACCGGCAAAGCCCACGCCGTGCGATCGCTGGCAATCCGTGAAGGGCTCAACCTCAAACGGTGCACCGCCTACTCCGACAGCTACAACGACGTACCCATGCTGTCGCTGGTAGGTACCGCTGTCGCCATCAACCCAGACGCGCGCCTGCGCGGCCTGGCCCGGGAACGGGGATGGGAAATCCGCGACTTCCGGACCGCTCGCAAGGCCGCCCGGATCGGTGTGCCGTCGGCGCTGGCGCTGGGCGCCGCGGGGGGCGCACTCGCAGCATTGGCCTCACGACGGCAATCACGCTGATAAGCTGCGCCGCTGAGCCTAGATACCAATAGAGAGCAAAGCGGCATGACAGCCTTCCAAGAGGCCGAGGGAATCCTCGGCAGCCACTACCGGGCGCTGGACTACTTCCACGTCGGACGCGAGAAAATCCGTGAGTTCGCGAACGCAGTCAAAGACGACCATCCGTCGCACTACAGCGAATCGGACGCCGCCGCCGACGGTTACCCCGCGCTGGTGGCGCCGCTAACGTTCCTGGCGGTCGCCGGGCGGCGGGTGCAACTGGAGATCTTCACCAAGTTCGACATCCCGATCAACATCTCCCGGGTGTTTCATCGTGACCAGAAGTTCCATTTCCACCGGCCGATCGTCGTCGACGACAAGCTCTATTTTGACACCTATCTGGACGGCGTCATACAGTCCCACGGCACGGTAATCGCCGAAATCCGCAGCGAAGTCACAGACGCGGAGGGTAGACCGGTGATCACCAGCGTGGTCACCATGTTGGGGGAAGCAGCCCACCAAGAGGCCGATACGGAGACGACCGTCGCCGCAATCGCATCAATATCAGCCGGAAAGTAGGGGTCAATTTAATGACGTCACAGGGTGAATCCGGTGGCACTCAGCTGAAGCCACCGGTCCAAGCGGTCCGATCCCATTACGACCGATCCAACGAGTTCTTCAAGCTGTGGCTCGACCCGTCGATGACGTACAGCTGCGCCTACTTCGAACGTCCCGAGATGACGCTGGAAGAAGCTCAGTACGCAAAGCGCAAACTGGCGCTGGACAAGCTGAACCTCGAGCCCGGTATGACGCTGCTCGACATCGGCTGTGGCTGGGGTTCGACCATGCGGCACGCGGTGCAGGAGTACGACGTCAACGTGATCGGCCTGACGCTGAGCGAGAATCAGTACGCCCACGACATGGAGAAATTCGCCGAGATGGACAGCCCTCGTCGCAAGGAGGTGCGGATCCAGGGCTGGGAGCAGTTCGACGAACCGGTGGACCGCATCGTGTCACTCGGCGCGTTCGAGCACTTCGCCGACGGCGCCGGCGACGCCGGATTCGAACGCTACGACCCCTTCTTCAAGATGTGCTACAACGTGATGCCTGACGACGGCCGGATGCTGCTGCACACGATCATCATCCCGACTCCCGAGGAAGCCAAGGAGCTTGGCATAACGTCGCCGATGAGCCTGCTGCGCTTCATCAAGTTCATCCTGACCGAGATCTACCCGGGCGGTCGGCTGCCCAGGATCCCGCAGGTCGAAGAATATTCGGCGAGGGCCGGTTTCAAGATTGAGCGTTACCACCGGATCGGGTCGAACTACGTCCGCACGCTGAATACCTGGGCCGAGACGCTGGAAGCGCACAAGGAAGAGGCCATTGAGCTGAAGGGCGAGAAGGAGTACGACACCTTCATGCATTACCTGACGGGCTGCTCGAACCTGTTCCGCGATCACATCACGGACGTATGCCAGTTCACCCTGGTCAAGTAATCGGGACAGTTACGCAAAACGCCCCGGGGCTGCCCCGGGGCGTTTTCGTATCCGGCGGAAAGCTCAGCCGAAGAAGATGTTGCGGCGGCCGGCCAGCAGCCGATACAGCGTCTGCTGGATGGTCTCGCGCACCTGATCCGTCAAATCGAAGGTGACCATCGGGTCCTCGGCGTCACCGGCGGAATAGTCGCTGGTGTAGATCGGCTCGCCGAACGCAATACGCCATTTCGACGGCAGCGGCACCAAACCGGCCGGCCCGGCCAGCGGGAACAGCGGGGTGATCGGGAAGTAGGGCAGGCCGAACAGCCGGGCCAGCAGCTTCACGTCGGTCAACATCGGGTAGATCTCTTCGGAGCCGATGATCGAGCACGGCACGATCGGCGCCTTGGTGCGCAGCGCCGCGGACACGAAGCCGCCGCGACCGAACCGCTGCAACCGGTAGCGGTCCTCGAACCGCTTGCCCAGCCCCTTGTAGCCCTCCGGGAACACCGCGGTGAGTTCGCCGGAGGCGAGCAGCCGGTGCGCGTCCGAGGTGCAGGCCATGGTGTGGCCCGCCTTGCGGGCGGCCTCGCCGACCACGGGCAGGTCGAACACCATGTCGGCGGCCAGCAGTCGCAGATCCCGCTGCGCGGGGTGTTCGTCGTGCACCGCCACCGACAGCATCAACCCGTCGAACGGCAACACCCCGGCGTGATTGGCCACCAGCAGCGCGGCACCCTCGGTCGGCAGGTTCTCGATACCGCTGACTTCGACCCGGAACCACGACCTGAAGAAGAACCTCAGCAAAGGCCGCAGAATCGCGTCATTGAAGTGCGGATCGAAGCCGAATTCGTCGACGCTGTAGTCGCCGGAAAGCCGTTGCCGGAGAAATCCGGCGACGGCGGCGACGCGCTGGGCGAGCTCGTTCAGTGGTGCTTCAGTGGTCCGGGAATTACCGGCCCCACCGCCGACCCGCCGGTGCTCATCGATTTCGCGGACAACGGCGGCGATCTGTTCGGCCGAAGCGCCGCCCCGGGGATCAGCGAGCAACGAGGGATGCTGACGGGACGTCTCCGCCCGTTGATCCGCACGCCGCCGCGCCGCTACCCGACCCCGATTCGTGTGCAGTGGAATGACATTCGCTCTGGTTTCACCTGCCACGATATCTACCTGACCCCACCCCACGGAATTGGATTTCGGCTGCCCCATCGCTGGGCTATCGCTATGGCCCGACCCTCCAAAGAGCGTACCCGATCAGGGTCGATTATGGGAGTCAGGCCTCGGCCGCGGACGTAGTCGTCGAACGCCTCAGCGGTCGTCCATTTCGGTTGGTACCCGAGTTCGGTACGCATCCTCGCCGTGTCCATCACGCGCCCATAACTCAGGTAATTGAATTGCTCGCGATTGATCTCGGTGTATCGATTGGCCCGTCTCAGCGAATCCAACGCCCAGACGCCAAATCCCGGTACTGGCAACGGGATTCGGCCCGCGCGCCGGATTGCCTGCGACAGCATGATGATGCCGTCGGCACCGATGTTGAACGTGCCGGCCTTGCCCGCCATTGCTGCGCGCTCGAGCGCACCCAGCGCATCCTGCTCGTGCAGCAACTGCAATCGGGCGTCCCGGCCGAACATCGTCGGAACTAACGGTCCCGCTAAATACCGCGACAAGGTGGTATCCATCGCCGGGCCAATCATGTTGGCCAGCCGCAAGATCGTCACCGCGATGTCGGGCCGCCGCCGGCCCAACCCGCGTACGTAACCCTCGATATCCAGGCTGTCTTTGCCGAAACCCTCACGGAAGGGCTTGCGACTGCTGCTGTTTTCGGTGAACATCACCGGATCGCGCGGACTCGACCCGTAAACCTCCGAGGTCGACTTCAGCACGACGCGGCGCACCGACGGCGCTTTCTGACAGGCCGCGAACAGCTGCATCGCGCCCATCACATTCAGTTCCTTCAACGCCGCGCTACCGCCGGACCGCGGCGCGTACGACGCCGCCGCGGCGTGCACCACCGTGTCCACCTCGCCATTTCGAATCACCTTGGCGATAAATGGATTACGAATATCCGCGCGCACAAACTCGGCCCTGCCCATCCGGCGCAGCATGTCCTTGCTCGGCGCGATCGCGTCCACCGCGATGACGCCATTGATCAGAGGGTTCTGCGCGAGCCGAGCAGTCAGGTAGCCGCCCAGGAACCGGCACGCCCCGGTGACCAACACGACTTTGGGGTAATGCAGGGTGTCGCTTCCGGTGCTTTCGCTGCCGGTGCTACCGGCACCGTCCCCGCTCGACGAATCCACCCGGATAGCCTAGCCGCCGAGTGAAACGGCGGCATTACGGTCCAGTGACGGCCGGCTCCGGTCAGGCGCCGACGGGCCTACTTGCCAAGTTTTCTGCGCTGCACTCGAGTGCGACGCAGCAGCTTGCGGTGCTTTTTCTTCGACATACGCTTGCGCCGCTTCTTGATGACTGAACCCATGAACTCCGCTATCTTGACCCGTGTCGAGTGCCAACTGACTAAAAGACCCCGTCACTTTACCCGGCCAGCCGCGCGCAACACCAAACCGGCAGCTGCGCGACCGGTTGAAGGGTATTCACCGACGCGCGGCGCCCAATCGGGCACCGCGTCGCCACCTGGCTAGATTTGGGCTAGCCCGCGTCGAAGTACGACGTCTCGAGCATGTCGTGGACCGCCTTGGCGTGCACCCGGAACGACCGCCCGACCCGCACCGCCGGCAACTCGCCGTTGTGCACCAGCCGGTAGACCGTCATCTTGGAGACGCGCATCAACGTCGCCACCTCGGCCACGGTGAGAAATTGCGTCCTGGCCTGCTGGCCGTCGACGGAACCGGTGTCCCGCGCCGATTTCCCGCCAGCCGATGGACCGTTGGAAGACGTCATCGCAACCCAATCGTGTCGGGCACGCGCAATGCCAGCGGCTTCCCCTCCGCCGGCACCCACACGTGCATACAAAGAGGAGAATAGCGGGACTAGTGGGGTTACTGGTACTGGTGGGGGATAATCAGTGCAAAATTCTTGAATTATTCCGATGTAATTCTTAGCTGCTCAGACCGGTTTTTGGCGGCCTGAACTGCCGCGTCGACGGCCGCCCGCAACCCGCCCCGCTCGAGTTCGCGCAGCGCAGCGGCGGTAGTGCCACCAGGCGAGGTGACCGTCGCCCGCAATTGCGCCGCCGTGGTATCCGCCTGCATTCGCTGCGGTTCACCGTCGGCCATCCGGCGAACTTGATCCATTCGCTCCAGCAGCATTGCCGCGGATCCGGCCATCGTCTGCGCGGTCAGGTCGGCCGCCACCTCGCGGCTCAGACCCACCGCAACCCCGGCGTCCACCAGCGCTTCGACCATCAGGAAGAAATATGCCGGGCCCGAGCCGGATACCGCGGTCACAGCGTCCATGTGCGCCTCAGGAACGGTCAGCACGCCGCCGACCGCATCGAACAGCGCAGAGACCTCCTCGAGCTGCTGAGGCGTCACGAAACGGCCCTTGGCCAACGCGGTTACGCCCGCCGCCACCAATGCCGCCGCGTTGGGCATCGCCCGGATCACCGGCGTCCCGGCCGGCAGCTTGGACTCGAAGAACGTAATGGAGATACCGGCCGCCACAGTGACGAACACCTGCTCAACGCTGTCGCTCTCGGCCGCCGTGGCGGCGCGGGCCAGATCGCCCATCACCGCGTCGACGTCGGCGGGCTTCACCGCGACCACGACGAACGTCGCGTTCTCCACCGCCTCGGTCACCGACGTGACCCGCACCGAATAGGTGTCCGCCAGGTATTTGGCGCGATCGGGCATCCGCTCGGCCACCACCAGGTCCTTGACCTGCCGCCCCGCCCGCAGCAGACCCGAAAGCAATGCTTCGCCGATGCTGCCGCCACCGATGATCGCGATTCTTGCCATGCCCGAAAGCATCCCAGACGGCTCGGCTACGACCGAGCGGCGGGCACCATCGCCAACTGGCGCGACTGCACCACCAGGCGGCCCAGCTGGTCGACCACGATGTGGTCCTCGTCGAACCAGTCCTGGCCGATCTCGACGCAGGTGCAGATCACTCGCAGCCAGCCGTCGGCGGGCACCCGGCGAAGCAAGGCCGTGAGCTGAACCGTCGGCGCCCAACCGGTGCGGTCCACCGCGAAGGTCACCGGCGCCGACAAGTCCCCGCACATCAGGGCGAACAGCGCGTCCGGTGCGACGCCGCGGGGACGCGCCCACATCTGGATGACCGGCGGGCGCCCATCGGTGCTGGACCGCAGCGTCGACAGCATTGGCCGCACGTCGCAGCCCTCCCCCAGATGCACCAGGCCGGCCAATGGATGGCCGGGCCCGATCGGCGCAACATTGTCGTCAGGAGGGTCGGGGGGCTCCGGGGCCATCAGGTCCACGACCGGGTTCGCCGCCAACAGCGGCTCGTGCAGATGCTCCGGCTCGCCGAGGGTGACCACCGCGTGCACGGCGGTGCGGTCACCCTGGGTGAGCTCGACGTCGACCACGCTGATCCGGCGCCCGCGCTTGCGAATCGACGTCACCAGCCGCATCGTTCCCGGATCGGGCGCCCATAGGTAGCTGGCGGACACCGCGACCGGCTGCAGGCCCGCGGCCTGGCCGCCTGGGCACACGGTGCGGGCCGCATTGGCGCACAGCGCCAGCATGGCGCCGCCATGCAGCTTGGGCCCGATGGTCCAGTGCTTATCGAGTTCGCCTTCGTATACGCCTTCAAATAAGCCCGCGTCGATTTCGCGCAGCGTCATCGCCGTCGTGAATAGCGCGCCCACGTCAGCGCAGCAGGTGGGTGCGGGCGAACTGCAGCGATTCGGAAAGCATGCTTTCCCGCTCATTGGCCGACCGTGCGCTCGACGTGGATACCTCCAGCACGACGTGGCCGGCGAAGTCGCCGGCGGCCAGCATCTGGCACACCTCGGCGGTGGGCTGGGTGCCGCGGCCCGGCACGAGATGCTCGTCGGCGGGCAGCCCACTGCCGTCACACAGGTGCAGATGCACCAGCCCCGAGCCCATCCGCCGCGCCATCTCCAGCGCGTCGCTTCCCGCGGTCGCGGTATGGGACAGGTCCAGTGTGTAGTGCGCGTGGTCGCCGTCCAGCGGGTCGTAGGACGGCGCGAACGCCGAGATCGCCGGGCCCGGGCCACCGCCGCGCCTGCGCATCCGTTCCCTGGACTGGTCGGCGCCAAAAAACCGGTCTGCGCGGAACGGGAACATGTTCTCCACGGCGACCATCACCTCGCCGGAGGTCTCCAGGTCGACAACCTGGTCCTGAAACCCCTCGGCGTAGCGCCGTTGCCAGCGGAACGGCGGATGTACGACGACGGTCTGCGCCCCCAGCTGTTCGGCGGCCTGCACACTGCGTTCCAGCTTGTTGATCGGGTTGGAGCCCCACACCCGCTGCGAGATCAACAGGCAGGGAGCGTGCACCGACAGCACCGGCACCTGGTAGCGCCCGGACAGTTTCTCGACGGCGTCGATGTCCTGGCTGACCGACTCACCCCACACCATCAGCTCGACACCGTCGTAGCCGAGCCTGGCCGCATACTCGAACGCGGCCTCGGCCCGTAGCGGGTAGACCGAGGCCGTCGACAAGCCGACCTTGATTGCTGGGCGCACTGTCTCCTCTGGTGCCCCGCCTAGCCCGATTGCAAGGAGAGCACCAGCGGTCCCCAGGTGATCAGCGCCCCGACCGCAACCGCGATCAACGTGCTGGCAATGTCCTCGGTCTTACGCACTACCCGTACTCCGACCACCAAGCCAAGGATGACCAGCACCGATAGCACCAGCGTCACGATGCTGTTCCATCGCCACAGCTGATCGAAGGCGATGAACAGCCCCGCACCGAACGCAACGGCCACGATCGACTGCAACACCACCAAGCCGCCACGCCACGCCGTGTCGAATCGGCCCGACGACCACCAGTGGGCATCGTGGTCCGCGTCTTCGAAGGCCAAGAGATCCATCAACGCATCCCGGCGCGGGTTGTCCTCGAAGTCGCGATGTTGATCGCCCTCGAATACGTCGCCGAAATCCAGGACTTGTTCCGCTCCAGTATCCGGTCGGGATTGTTGCGCCGCTGCGGCGCCGAGCCATCTCATCGGCGAAGGTCTGCCCGCCGAACAGCGTCTGTTCCGGAGCCCGCAGGTAGGAGCGGACGTACGCGGAATCCTCGATGGCCGGTTCCGCCTGGCTCACCTCGGAGTCCATCACGTCCACCGACATGTCACCGTAATCCCCGACCGGATCAGGGCTCATGCCCTCCGCATCCGATTCCCGCCCACCGGCCGTGTCCGCGGGTTGCTCGGCATCGCTGCCCTCGGTGTAGCGCAGCGGCCGCGGGTAGGCACTGCGCTGCGGCCCCGACCGCCGTTCAGGTTGAGTCTGCGGCGGCGACTTCGGCCAGCGCGGCTCGGGCTCGGACCAGTACACGTCACTGGACTCGTCGTCGGTGTCTTCTGGGGAGACGTCGGGTTCCGCGACACGCGGTCGCGATCGAGAGACGTGGTCTCCAAGCTGCGCGTGCGCGCGATGGGCGTGCGCCGCAGGCCCGGGGACGCCGGTGTCCTCCCCCTCGTCGTCATCCTCGATGATCGGAATCTCACCGGTGAGCTCGGCGACCGTGACCGCCTCCTCGTCACCGCGCCGACGGCGCCGCCGCCGGGTCGTAGCCGGGGCGCCGATGCTTCCATTTCTGGCCAACAGTTCGGCGACCGACACCGGCCGCTCGGGATTGTCCAGCTCGAATTCTGGTCCAGTCATGGTTTGTCGCCTCTCGATCGGCCAGCCGCGTTCCGATCAACTACCTGACCTCCAGCATCCCGCACCCAGGTCTCGACTAGGGCGGTTCCGTCGGCCTCGCTGTCGAGTTTCCGCAGAATCAGACCTTCTCGTAACGCCCACGGGCAGATATCCACCGTTTCTATCGACAGCGCTCGCATACTCGCCTCCGCCACCAGTGCGCCCGCCACGATCTGCGGCGCCCGCTCGGCGCTCACCCCTTCCAGTTCTGCACGATCAACCGCCGCCATCCTAGAGATAAATGCGATGAGCTGTCGCAGGCCATTGGCCGTCAGCGTGCGCTTCACCCGTGGTCCCGCGGCCGACGGCGCCGCACCGGTAAGCCTGGCCAGCGAGCGAAACGTCTTGGACGTTGCCACCGCCAAATCGGGCGCGCCGGCGTCCAGCAGGGTCGCGCTGGCGTCCGCCAGCTCGGCGTCCAGCCAGTCACGCAGCATCGCCACCCGCCGCCGACCGGGCGGATCGTCGGGCAGCCACTCCCGGGTCAACCGCCCGGCGCCCAGCGGCAACGACAACGCGACCTCGGGCTCCTCGTCGACGCCACTGGATAACTCCAGCGAACCGCCGCCGATGTCGAGGTTGATGATTCGCCCCGCGCTCCATCCGTACCAGCGCCGCACCGCCAGGAAGGTCAACCGTGATTCGTCGACCCCGGTCAGCGCGTGCAACTTGACACCGGTCTCCTTGCGCACCCGGGTCAGCACATCGTCGGAGTTCTCGGCGTCTCGGACCGCCGAGGTAGCAAACGCCATCAGCTCGGAGCAGCCGGAGCTGACCGCGATCTTGGCGAACTCGTCGATCGTCGAAATCAGCTTGTCGGCACCGCGCTTGGTGATTTTGCCGGAACTGTCGGTCGCCTCGGCCAGCCGCAGCGTGGCCTTCGTCGAACTCATCGGCGTCGGGTGCCCGCCGCGGTGGGCGTCTACCACCAGCAGATGCACCGTGTTGCTACCCACGTCAAGCACGCCCAATCGCACGGAAACAAACACTAGCCGGGTGGGCCCCAGACTTCCGAGAGGGTCGCGCGGCCAGGTCGCTTTCCCAGCGCGGGTGTCAGCCCGGCAGCAGGCGCGAATCGTGGTCTAACGTTGAGTGCGTGGCTGACCCGCACCTGGGCAAAGAAGTCGAACTGGACTTCGCCCGTGAGTGGGTGGAGTTCTACGACCCGGAAAATCCGGAGCACCTGATCGCCGCCGACCTCACCTGGTTGCTGTCGCGGTGGACGTGCGTGTTCGGCACGCCGGCTTGCCAGGGCACCGTGGCGGGCCGACCGGATGACGGGTGTTGCTCGCACGGCGCGTTCCTGTCCGACGACGACGACCGCGCACGGCTGGACGACGCGGTGCAGCAGCTGACCGACGACGATTGGCAATACCGGCAAAAGGGGTTGGGCCACAAGGGCTACCTCGAACTCGACGAGCATGACAACCAACCCTCAATACCGCACCCGCAAGTACAAGGACGCGTGCATCTTCTTGAACCGTCCCGGCTTTCCCGGCGGCGCCGGCTGTGCCCTGCATAGCAAAGCCCTCAAGCTGGGCGTGGCGCCGCTGACGATGAAACCGGACGTCTGCTGGCAGTTGCCGATCCGGCGCAGCCAGGAGTGGGTGACCCGGCCCGACGGCACGGAGATCCTCAAAACCACCCTGACCGAATACGATCGCCGCGGCTGGGGCTCGGGCGGCGCCGACCTGCACTGGTACTGCACCGGCGATCCGGCCGCCCACGTCGGCAAAAAGCAGGTGTGGGAGAGCCTGGCCGACGAACTGACCGAGCTCCTCGGCGAGAAGGCCTATGCGGAATTGGCGTCGATGTGTAAGCGCCGCAGCAAGTTAGGCCTCGTCGCGGTGCACCCCGCCACCCGGATCGCCGAGTAGCCCGCGCTGGGCGGCTCGGCCAAAGCGGTCCCACCAGCTTCCGACCAATATCACGCCGCCTGCCCATGCGGCTCCCAGGAGCCAGCCGCCCAACACATCGCTCACGTAGTGAACCCCGAGATATATGCGCGAGAGCCCGACTGCGCCGGTCAGGCCGATCGCGACGGTCCACACCAGCACCTGCGGGGTCCACTGGGTGATGAGATAGCGGGTCAGCAGCCAGGCGGACAGCAGCACGACCGCGGCAGTGCCGGCGGCATGGCCAGAGGGAAAGGAAAATCCCTTTTCGGTGATCACGGCGAACGGTATGGGTGGGCGTTCGCGGACCACCAGAACTTTGGCCGTAAGGACCACGATCAGGATCCCGATCGCAGCGACCAGAGCCAGGACTACCGGCAACCACGATCGGCGCCAGAACGCGACCACGGAGCTGATCAGGACGGTCAGCACTGCCAGCCCGGTGGGACCACCTACCGCCGTCACAATCAGCAGTACCGTGGTCAACCACGGGTCACGGTGGGTTCCCAACCACTCGGCGGCCGGTCGGTCAATCCCGGCGATACCGTCTCCCTCCAGCACGTCGTCCAGGACTTCGGTGAAGCCGTCGGCCAATGCCACGACCACGGCCAGCTGAACCAGCAGCAAGATGCCTGCGACCCGGTACGCGGACGACCAGCGAGTCCTTCCCCTGGCCCTGCTTTTGACCTGCTCACTCGACCAGGCCCAGGCGCGGCGGACCAGCGGCGCATCCCACCCGCGACGGACCGCGGGGGCATCGCGCACGCGGGCCCAGAGGGTTTGCCCCAGGTGCGGATGTCGAGCGACCCAGACCGCCGTGGCCACCAGCAGCACCAGCAATGCCACCGCGCCGAAGCTGACCGGGCCGAAACTTGTTGGCCAACCCATGTCAGGAATCCAACCAGCTAATCCTGGTCGTCGGCGACGGCGTAGCTCCTGACCATTCGCAGCGCACTGGCGTTCAGGTACGCCTCGACCTTGGCCGCGGCCGCTGCGGCGTCGCGTTCCAACACCGCGTCGGTGATCGCTCGCAGATCCGCAAGCAACGGCTCCGCGTCGTCGTAGGCCGCGGTGAGCTCGTGCTCGCGCCCGCCGAAGGCCTGCTCGACCCAGCGATACAGCAACCCCAGTGCACGGTTGCGGCTGCTGTGGATGAGCACCCGAAAGTAGGCCAGGTCGGCGGCCTGGCGCGCGACGGCCGTGTCGGCCTCGTGCGCCGCGGCCAGCGCCGCGCGCAATGCCTCGGCATCGTCGGCCTTACTGCGTTCCGCGGCCAGGCGGCCGATCAACGGCCCGAGCCCCGCGCGGATCTCGAACAGCTCGACGAGGAATTCCGGACCCAGTTTGCGCACCAGCGCCTCGACCACCGCCGGATGGGTCAGGCCCTCGGGATTGCACACCACATTGCCGCTGCCGTGCCGCGCCTCGATCAGCCCCATCTGCTGGAGCCGGGCCAGACCCTGCCGCAGCGACGTGCGGTTGACATTGAGCTGCTCGGCCAGCTCGCGCTCGGGCGGCAGCGTCGAGCCCGGCGGAAACACACCGTCGAGGATGGCGTCCGCGATCGACGCAGCGATCTGTTCGTCGACACGCTGGCGATCCGGTGGCTGCAAAACACTTGACTGGTTCATTGGCTCAACCAATATAGTATGGAAACCAACAACACGGCCAGACCCAGCATGCGTGTCGCGCAGAGCCCGCTGGACGGCCACCGACCGGAGGTGCAGCAGTGGACGACGAAATGCGATCGGCCGTCGCGCCGCGCTGGCAAGGCCGGCCCGGGCGGCTCGAAGTCTGGTATGCCACCCTGTCGGATCCGCTGACCCGCGCCGGCCTGTGGATTCACTGCGAGACGGTGGCGCCGGTATCCGGCGCCCCGTACGCCCACGGCTGGGTGACCTGGTTTCCGGCAGACGGCACACCGTGCACCGAACGGTTCGGTCCCGAGCCCGTCCAGCCGGCGACCGGCTCGGACGCTTTTGGGCCTTGGTTTGACGCCGCCGGCGCGCGGGTCGCGGCCGAGCAGCTGACCGGACGCGCGGGATCACTCGCATGGGAACTGACCTGGAAGGACACCGGTGCGCCGCTGTGGACGTTTCCCCGCCTGGCCTGGGAGCGCCAGTTGCTGCCGGGCGCCCAGGTCGTCATCGCCCCCACCGCCGACTTCAACGGGTCACTGGATGTCGGCAACACCACCTATTACGTCGACGGCTGGCGCGGCAACGTCGCCCACATCTATGGGCACGGCAACGCCAAGCGCTGGGCCTGGATCCACGCCGACCTCGGCGACGGCGACGTCCTGGAAGCGGTCACCGCGGTGTCACACAAACCGGGACTGCACAGGCTCGCGCCGATGGCGTTCGTTCGCTTCCGCATCGACGGAAAAGACTGGCCCGCAAGCCCTTTGCCCTCACTACGGATGCGGACAACGCTCGGCTTGCAGCACTGGCAGCTAGAGGGACGCATCGGCGGCCGCAAGGTGCTCATCCGCGTGGACCAGCCCGCCGAACGCTGCGTCAGCCTGGAATACATCGACCCGGACGGTGGCAGAGCGGTGTGTACCAACACCGAACAGGCCGACATCCACATCGAAATCGACGACCGGACCTGGTCGGTGCTGGGCACCGGGCACGCCGAAGTCGGCCTGCGTGGAGACGAGGCACCCACCGTGAACGAAAGGAGGCCCCGATGAGTTTTCTTCTCGACCCGCCGCTGCTGTTCGCCTCCGGAGTGCTCATCGAGCGCGGCCTGCCCGAAGAGCGCCGCGACGTGGCCGAAGCCGCCACCCTGGGCGTGTTCTTCGCCGGATCATTCGGGCTCTACAACAACGTGCCCGGCCTGGGGTTCCTGTGGCGTCCGTTCCGCGCGCAGAACGGCCGCGACTTCATGTGGAACAGCGGTGTTTTCAGCGTGGACACCACCCCCGAAACTGGCACGGCGGAATGGCCCTTACATGCCGCGGCCGGCGGGATCTTCGCGACGTACCCGTTCTTCATCAAGCTCGGGCGCAAGCTCGGGCGCCGGCTTGGGCAACGGGTATGAGCCGGCTGGCGGATCGGGCCGCCGCATCGGTCGGCGCGGCCGTACTTCCGCCCGAGCACGGCGGCCCCCCGTCCGCCGAGCTCGTGGAGCAGCTCGACCGTTTCCTCGGCCGCATGCCGGCACAGACACGGTTCGGAGATACACGCCGGTATACTGTCAGTGGCGGCCGCCAGCTACCTGACCACTGGCCGGTCGCTGTCGCGGCATAGCCCCGAGAAGCGTGAACGGGTGCTACACCGCCTGGCTGCGCTCAACCAGGATGCCGCTACGGCGATCGAAGCCATGAAGGTGATCATGCTGCTCGCCAATGGCACCGACGTCTATGCGCCGGAGTTGCTTTCACGCGCTCAGCAGCACAAAGCGGTCCGCCCGGACGCGGCGTTGACCATCGTCAGGTCAGCCGACAGCCCCTCGGTCGTTACCACCGATGCGGTTGTCGTCGGGTCCGGCGCCGGTGGCGCGATGGTGGCCCGCACCCTGGCCCGCGCCGGCATGGACGTGGTGGTGCTGGAAGAGGGGCGGCGTTGGACCGTCGAGGAGTTCCGTACCACCCATCCGATGGAGCGGTACGCCGGGCTCTATCGGGGCGCGGGGACCACGGTCGCGTTCGGACGTCCGACGGTGGTGCTGCCGATAGGCCGGGCGGTCGGCGGCACCACGGTCGTCAACTCCGGCACCTGTTTCCGGCCGCCGCTTGCCGTGCAACAGCGCTGGCGCGACGACTTCGGTCTCGGCCTGGCCGACCCGGACTTGCTGGATACCCGGTTCCACGACGTCGAGTGCACGCTGCAGGTGGCGCCGGCACCCTTGGCGGTCATGGGCCGCAACGGGCGCCTGCTGCTCGAGGCCGCCAACACGCTGGGCTGGAAAGCGGCCCCCATCCCGCGCAACGCGCCGGGCTGTGACGGCTGTTGCCAGTGCGCGATCGGCTGTCCCACCAACGCCAAATACGGTGTGCACCTCAACGCGCTGCCCCAGGCCTGCGCGGCCGGCGCCCGAATCATCTCGGAGGCGCGCGTCGAACGGGTGTTGCACCGGAACGGGCGCGCCGGCGGAGTGCGAGCCCGGCGGCGCGACGGCACCGCGGTCGACGTGCTTGCCGATACGGTCGTCATCGCGTGTGGTGCCACGGAGACGCCAGGGCTGTTGCGGCGCAGCGGTCTTGGCGCGCATCCGCGGCTCGGCCGAAATCTTGCGCTGCATCCGGCGATATCGCTCGCCGGACGGTTCGAGGACGACGTCTACGCGTGGCGCGGCGTGCTGCAAAGCGCCGCGGTGCACGAGTTCCACGAGTCGGACGGCGTGCTGATCGAGGCGACCTCGACGCCCCCGGGCATGGGATCGATGGTCTACCCGGGCTACGGCGCCGAGCTGCTCGGCTGGATCAAACAAGCCCATCAACTAGCGGCGGTCGGTGCGATGGTGGCCGATCACGGCGTCGGCTCGGTGCACTCAGTAGGCGGCGAGACGGTAGTGCGCTACAACATCGCCCGGGACGACGTCGCCAAGCTGAGGGTCGCGATGAAAGCGATGGGGCGGCTGCTCTTCGCCGCCGGGGCGGTCGAGGTGCTCACCGGCCTGCCGAGCGCCAAGACGGTGACTTCGCTGGGCGAACTGCAGGATGCGCTGGGCCGCACCGACACGAGAAGCCTGCACCTGGCCGCCTTCCATCCGACGGGCACCGCCGCCGCCGGCGCCGACGAGCAGTTCTGTCCGGTCGACGAGACCGGTCGGCTGCGCGGTGTCGAAGGGGTGTGGGTCGCCGACGCGTCGATCGTGCCGAGCAGCCCGGAGGTCAATCCGCAGGTGGCGATCATGGCGCTGGCGCTGGGTGTAGCCGATCAAATAGCCGAGGGCCCCGCACAGTCGACGCACCCGCTCGGCCAGACGCGCGTCAAGTTCTAGCCGGGCCGCTTTAACAGAATCAACGCGGTCGGTCGCCGTTCTAGGGCTAGCCTTCCAGCTTGTAACCCAGCCCCCGTACCGTCACCAGGTGCACCGGGTTGGCCGGGTCGGCCTCGATCTTGGACCGCAGGCGCTTGACGTGGACGTCGAGCGTCTTGGTGTCGCCGACGTAGTCGGCGCCCCAGACCCGATCGATCAGCTGTCCGCGGGTCAGCACCCGCCCGCTGTTGCGCATCAGATATTCCAGCAGGTCAAATTCCTTGAGCGGCAACGTAATTGTGTCTCCGTTCACCGAGACGACATGGCGCTCGACGTCCATCCGCACCGGCCCGGACTCGAGCACACCGTCGCTGATCTCGGAGTCGTCGTCGCCACCACGCCGCAGCACCGCGCGGATCCGGGCGATCAACTCGCGCGCCGAATAGGGCTTGGTCACGTAGTCGTCAGCGCCCAGCTCGAGGCCGACCACCTTGTCGATCTCGCTGTCGCGGGCGGTCACCATGATCACCGGCACACTGGAACGGGCCCGCAGCTGCTTGCACACGTCGGTGCCGGACATCCCCGGCAGCATCAGATCCAGCAGCACGATGTCCGCACCGGCCCGGTCGAACTCGGCGAGCGCCGACGGGCCATCGGTCACCACCGTGGCCTCAAAGCCCTCCTTGCGCAGCAGAAACGCCAGCGGGTCGGCCAACGAACTCTTCGTCTTCCACGATCAGGACGTTCGTCATTGGCGCCACTCCTTCTCATCGCGACGCTCTGCAGCGTCGTCAGCGTGGGTCATCGACTTAGCTCTTCCTCTCGTTGTGACCTGTTGGGCCGCATCTGACGACCCCGTGGCTGCTCGTTTTGATCGTCGTCCGGCAGCAAGTCAGTCTCGGCGCAGGCCGGAATGGACAAGGTGAACGTCGATCCGGTTCCCGGCTTGCTCCACACCCCGATGCTGCCGTTGTGGTTGGCCGCGACATGCTTGACGATCGCCAGTCCGAGCCCGCTGCCACCAGTGGCCCGCGAGCGCGCCTTGTCGCCACGGAAGAATCGCTCGAAAACCCGCTCCTGGTCTTCCAGCGCGATCCCGATGCCCCGGTCGGTGACGGCGATCTCGACATCCTCGCCGCGGCGGCGGCGGCTGATGGATACCAACGACCCGCGGGGTGAGTAGACGATCGCGTTGGACACCAGATTGGCCAGCGCGGTAACCAGCAGGGTTTCGTCGCCCAGCACCCGCAGGCCGCTCGGCGAGTCGGTACGTACCTCGATATCCGCGTTGTCGGCGGCTACCTTGTGCCGCGAAATCGCCTCGGACACAACGGTGTCGACCTCGACATCGGTCATGTTCGGCAGCGGCTCGGCGCCCTGCAAGCGGGACAGCTCGATCAGCTCCGCGACCATATCCCCCAGCCGGTTGGCCTCAATGAGCACCTTCTCGGCGAACCGGCGCACGGTTTCGGGATCGTCCCCCGAGGCCAGCAGGGCCTCGGCGAGCAGGGCCATGGCGCCAACCGGCGTCTTCAGCTCGTGGCTGACGTTCGCCACGAAGTCGCGCCGCACGGCTTCCATGCGCGCATAGTCCGACTGGTCGTGGACGAAGACCACGGCGAACCGGCGGTCTTCCTCGCTCAGCAGTCGGGCGTACCCGTGCACCGACATCAGGGACCGGCCTCCGGCCGACCGCTTGCCCGGTGGCAGGTCGAATTCGATGTCGTCGCCCGCCAGCGCCCGCTGCGCGGCCCGCCACGCCTCGTCGTCGAGCTGCCGGTCACGTACCAGACCTAACTCCGTGGCCCGGCCGTTGAGGTAGACCACATCGCGATGACTATCGACCACCGCGGCGCCCAGCGGCATCAGCGCGACGATGCGCTGCAGCATCTGCGAGACGGTGATCCCCGCCCACTCGGTGGCGGCTCGTTGGCCACGCTCGATACGCCGACGAGCCAACCGGACGCCGGCCGCGACACCTACGGCAAGTGCCACCGCGGACAAGACCCCGGCCAGCAACAGTGCCGAGAACACAGTCACATACAAAATCCTACAAATCTGGTGAACGCCGCCCTAGCGGGACAAGGCCAAAATCGGACAAGTCACAGCCTACGCAGCAGGTATTCGGCTTCCGTTCATGCGATGTTCAGCAAAAGGCCCTGTTTGCCTTGACCAATCACGCCTTGACCGCGCCTTGACTGGCCACCGCTGCGGCACCCGCGGCCGCCGCCTCGGGGTCCAGATAGGTACCTCCGGGCACCAAGGGCCGCATTTCGGCATCCAGGTCGTAGCGCAGCGGAATGCCGGTCGGGATGTTCAGTCCGACGATCTCGTCGTCGGACATCTGGTCGAGGTATTTGACCAGGGCGCGCAGGGAGTTGCCGTGCGCGACGATCAGCACGGTCTTGCCAAAGCGCAGATCCGGGACGATGACGTCGGTGAAGTAGGGCAGAAAGCGGGCCACCACGTCGGCGAGGCATTCGGTCAGCGGGCCGCCGCCGATGTCGGCGTAACGGGGGTCGGCATCCTGGCTGAACCCGCTGCCCTTCTCGATCGGCGGTGGCGGAGTGTCGTAGCTGCGTCGCCAGGCCATGAATTGCTCTTCGCCGTAGCGGGCCTTGGTCTCGGCCTTGTCCAAGCCCTGCAGCGCGCCATAGTGGCGCTCGTTGAGCCGCCAGCTGCGCCGCACCGGAACCCACAACCGATCGGCGGTGTCCAGCGCCATATGCGCGGTGGTGATCGCACGTCGCAACAGCGATGTGTAGAGCACGTCGGGCAACAGGTTGTGTTCGGCGATCAGCTCACCGCTGCGAACCGCCTCTGCCCGGCCTTTCTCGGTCAGCCCGACGTCGACCCAGCCGGTGAACCGGTTGAGGGCATTCCAGTCGCTCTCGCCGTGGCGGAGCAGCACCAGCGTGGCAGTGTCTCCCATGCCGGTTAGTCTCTCACGCGCATCCCGGCGTCATCTTGGTTGTCTTCTTGGTTGTGTTGGTCATCGTCGTCGATCAGGTGCGCGAACGCCTCCAGGTTCTTCAGCGACTCCCCGCGGGACACCCGCCACTCCCACTCTTTTTGAATCGACGACCGAAAACCCAACTCCAGCAACGTATTGAAGTCCGAGTCCACGGCTTCAAGCACCTGGCCCAGCACCCGGTCGATCTCGTCGCTGTCGACCGAGGCCAGCGACATCCGACCTACCAGGTAGATATCCCCCACGTTGTCCAGCGTGTAAGCGACTCCATATAGCCGGCGGTTGCGCTTCAGCAGGAATCGGTAGACGCCCTCGTGGTTCTCGTCGGGCTTGCGGCACACGAACGCCTCGACGCGCACCGAGTGCTCGCCGATGCTCAGGATGGTGTTGGTCTTGAGCTTGCGTTCGCCGGGCAGCTCCACGATCAGGCCCGGCGGCCCGCCGTGTGCGCCGGCGTGTTCCGAATACGTCAGCTTGCTGGCACGCAACGCATCCTCGATCACCCGTTGTACTGCCGTCATGCACCTACCCCGCGGCGCGGCGTCCAGCGGCGCGCCTTGCGCACCGATACCAATTCGACCAATTCGTGGACCCGGCGCTGGCGCTGGGCGGTGAAGTCGCCGATCGCGCGCCGGTAGCTGGCCAGCAGCGCGTCGGTGGTGTTCTCCCAGGAGAAGGTGGCCGCATGTTTGGCCGCCGCGCGGCGCATCGCCCAGCCCTGCGGCCCGGCACCCAGCCGGAGCAGGTGGTCCAGGGCGTCCGCCCACTGACCGACGTCATGGCCGGACACCAGAGTGCCGGTGACCCCGTCCCGCACCGCCACCGGCAGCCCACCCACCGCGGCCGCGGCCACCGGGGTGCCACACGCCTGCGCCTCCAGTGCGACCAGCCCGAAAGACTCCGAATAGCTCGGCACCGCAACCAGATCGGCGGCCTGAAACAGGGTGGCCAGGTCCGTGCGGGACTGCGGCGGCAGGAAGGTCACCCGCGAGCTGATGCCGAGCTCCTCGGCAAGACGAACCAGTCCGTCCGGTGCCGCCAGGCCAGTACCCGACGGCCCGCCGGCCACGACTATGCGGACCCGGGGCAGTTTCGCGGCGGCGCGCAGCACGATGTCGGGTGCCTTCAACGGCTGGATTCGTCCGACGAAGGCAACCACGGGTTCGTCCAGCGGCAACCCCAACGCGGCGCGGGCCGCGCTCCGGTCACCCGGGCGGAACACGTCCAGATCGACACCGGGATGGACCACATCGATTCTCGCCGGATCCGCTTGGTGAATCGAAATCAATTGTGCGGCTTCATCATCAGTGTTGACGATGAGCCGGTCCGCCTCATCCACCACCTGCTGTTCGCCGACCGTGCGCAGCGGCGGCTCGGGTGTGTCTCCGTCGGCCAGCGCCGCGTTCTTCACCGCGGCCAGCGTGTGCGCGGTATGCACCAGCGGCACCGCCCAGCGGTCGCGCGCCAGCCACCCGACCTGACCGGACAGCCAATAGTGGGAGTGCACGATGTCGTAGTAGCCCGGTTCGTGGGCCGCTTCGGCGCGCAATACCCCGGCGGTGAACGCGCACAGCTGGGTGGGCAGATCGTATTTGTCCAGACCCTCGAATGGCCCCGCCACGACGTTGCGCACCAGCACGCCGGGCGCTACCCGCGTGACTGGCGGGTCGACCGAGGCGGTGGCCCGGGTGAAGATTTCCACCTCGATGCCCCGCCTGGCCAGGTGCAACGCGCTCTGCAGCACATAGACATTCAGGCCGCCGGCATCGCCGGTGCCGGGCTGGGCCAGGGGTGAGGTGTGCACCGCCAACACCGCGACGCGATGCGGGTTGGTCATTGCCGAGTCATCGTGGCGCACACTTCAATCTTTACAGGACGCGCCGCGGCGCTCCGCAACGTTTCGCGCTAAGCCGAAGACTCGGGAACGGCGTCGCGCAGCCGTGCGTCCAACGCCCCGGAGCGGCGCATCGCGCCCAGCGGATCGGCATACAGGCCACCCAGCGACACAATTCCCGCCCCGGCCTCCTGAACCCGGTTCCCGAAGGCGGTGACGCGGATATCGCGCGGTGGCAGCACCGAGCGCGCCGCGAATGCCGCCTCGACCTGCTCCATCGCCTCTGGATACTCGGTGAACGCCTGGCCGCCGACCACCAGCTCGTCGGGATTGAGCAGGTCACGCAGCAACGCGACCGCCTCGCCGAGCACCCGGGCCCGCTCCGCGAGCAGATCTTTGGCCAGCTGGTTACCGGCCCGGGCCACCCGCAACAGGTCGGTGATGGCACCGGCGGACCCGAGCGTCGACGAACGGCTGGGCCCGATGCCGGGCAGGATTTTGAGCTGACGGGCGGCGGCCAACACCGCCTCGTCGCTGACGGTGGACTCCAGCTGTCCGGTGCCGCCGAGCAGCTCGGAATGGACCGGCAGCGGTGCGATGGTGCCAGGTCCGCTGGCCGGGCAGTGCACCCGACCGCCGATCACCAACGCATAACCCACGGTCTCGCGGGCGTAGACGTACAGGCTGGTCGGCGAACTCGGCGCGAATCGCCGCATTCCCAGCAGCAGCTCGGCACCGGCCATGGCGTCGACGTGGGAGGCCACCGACACCGGCAGGCCCAGCGCGTCGGACAGCACCGGCCCGACCGGCGCCTGTCGCCAGCCCAGCCGGCTGTGGTCGACATGGCCGGTGGCGCTGTCGACGGTGCCACCGATTGCCACGCCGGCCCACAGCGGCCGGCGCCGATGCCAACGCCGCAGGTACCGGCAGGCGCTGTCGGCCAGCGACGCCAGCGCGGGACCCGCGGCGCTGCGCGGTGTCGGCGTCTCGACGGTGTCGAGAGTTCGGCCGAACAGATCGGTGGCCACGATGCTGGTGGTTCGCGCGCCGATGTGGATACCCAGCGTGACGAACGGTTCGTGGTTCACCTCGACGGGCACCCGCGGGCGCCCGATAGCACCGGAGACGGCCAGGTCGGCGCGCTCCCGCAGCAGGCCCGCCTCGAGCAGCGCGATGACCTGGCGGTTCACCGTCGCGATGCTCAGCGACGTCACCCCGGCGATCACGTCACGGCCGACCGGCCCGCGCAACCGCACCGCCCGGAAGACGGATGCGGCCGCAGAGTCAGACAGGTGCAGCGACGGCGGGACGATCTGCCGATGAGACCGCAACTGGCCCTTTCGGATGGGCGAATGGTGAGTAAAAGTAGTTGAGCGCACGAGCGTCCTCATTCCGAGTTCTGTTGGCCGGTAGCTTGGCCGCGCTATAGACGTGAATTAGTCAGGCGCGGCAAAGTGCGCGGCAACAACACGCGCCCGCGTAGAAACACGCGGAGGCGGTGCTGAACAAGGCGCTGCGGTGCACAACGAAAAATTTAGCACGTTTATTAGAGTTGTCCCGATGATCACCGCTGACCGACAGAAACGGGTGGCAGTAGTCACCGGTGCCAGTTCCGGAATCGGCGAGGCAACCGCGAGAACCCTTGCCGCGCAAGGATTTCATGTGGTTCCGGTGGCTCGTCGCGCGGACCGGATCGGTGCGCTGGCCGACGAGATCGGCGGGACGGCGATTGTGGCCGATGTCACAGACGACGCCGCCGTCGCGGCACTGGCGGGCGAACTGGACCGGGTTGACGTGCTGGTCAACAACGCGGGCGGAGCCCGGGGGCTGGAACCCGTCGCCGACGCCGACTTGGAGCACTGGCGCTGGATGTGGGAGACCAACGTGTTGGGCACCCTGCGGGTCACCCGCGCGCTGTTGCCCAAATTGATCGACTCCGGCGACGGCCTGATCGTCACCATCACCTCGATCGCCGCGCTGGAGGTCTACGACGGCGGCGCCGGCTACACCGCGGCCAAGCACGCCCAGGGCGCGCTGCACCGCACGCTGCGGGGCGAACTATTGGGAAAGCCGGTGCGGCTCACCGAAATCGCGCCCGGCGCGGTCGAAACCGAGTTCTCGCTGGTCCGCTTCGACGGCGACCAGCAGCGCGCCGACGCCGTGTACACCGGGATGACACCGCTGATAGCCGCCGATATCGCCGAGGTCATCGGGTTCGTGGCCGCGCGGCCTTCGCACGTCAACTTGGACCAGATCATCATCCGGCCCCGCGACCAGGCCTCAGCGACCCGTCGGGCTAACCACCGGGCCTAGTCGTCGAAGTGGTCCCAGAAGAAGTGGTCGGGGTGCCCGACAGGCTGGGCGCGTTCGGCGGGGTGGCAGGCGCGGTGACCGGGATCTGAGTCCCCGGCGGATGTGCCGAGGCGGGCGGCAGCGCCGACATCGACACCCAGGTATTCCAATCCACGGACCAGTCCCAGATGTCGCCGTCGGAGTAGGACAGCTGAATCGTGCTGCCGGTCACCTCAACCGGGTCGCCGTAGATCGCGCTGCCGAAGTACTGCTCGGCGTCGCCCGTCGACAGGTTGATGCAGCCGTTGGTGACGTTGGTGTTCCCCTGCGCACCCGCGCTGGACGGGTTGGCGTGGATGAACTCGCCGTTGTTGGAGATCCGCACTGCCCAGCGCTCGTGTGCGTTGGTGTAGCCGGCGGCCGGGTTGGACATGTAGAAGTCGGCGTACTTCTCGGTGACCACGTGAATGCCGTTACGGGTGACGTTGCGGGCCTTGTCGGCCTCGCCATAGCTGCACGGGAAGTCCATGATGACGCCGGCGTCGGTGACGACCTGGATGCGGTGTGACGAGACTTCGGCCCTGACGACCTGCCGCCGACCGATCTGGATTTTCAGCGACATGTCCTGAGCGCCGTACGCGCCGTCGCCGAACGGCTGCCCGTAGAACTTGGCATCGACGTTGACGGTGGTACCCGCGGGGTAGTACTCGCGGGGCCGATAGTGGATGCGGGCGCCCTTGGTCTCGTCGGGCAGCCAGGCCCAACTGCCCTCGACGGGCGGGTTGGTGGTGACGGTCAACCCCCGCTCGACGGCGGCCTTGTCACTGATCGGCGAGTCGAACTGGATGATGATCGGCGCCGCGATCCCGACGGTCTGGCCGTCTGCCAGCTGGAATCCCCCGTCGATCTTCTTGCTGGGCGTCACGGTGGTGAACTTGCCCTTGACCGGAATCGCCTTGCCGTCGTGGCCGACGGCCGAACCGGTCCAGGTGTAGGTCGAGTCGTAACCCAGCGGCTCGGTGACGGTGTAGACGGTGCGGTCCTGGCTCAAAGTTCCGGCAATGACCTTGCCCGACGAGTTCTGCAAAGCGACGTGCTGCAACCAGCCGTCACCGACCTGAACGCTGACCGGGGCGATGGGCACCACATCGGTGGCAGTGTCGCCCGGCTGGAACTTCAAGTGGGCCGCAGGCGCCTGATGTTTCTTCTGCGATTGTTGCGTCACCTGCTTGGTGCAGGCGGCCAGAACGCTCGGAGCGAACACCCCCAGCCCCAGGGCCGTCAAAGCCAGGCGCCGGTTGATCGGCGCCTGTCTTCGGGGGTTGCTGGATGTGCTCACGCCATCCAAAGATACCGGGAGAAAGAGCCCTGACACGCCTCACGCCCCGCCGCTGAGCCGGATCTTGGGTGGGCCGGGGCATGCTGGCGGGGTGCTTTCGCACGAAAATAGCCGCTACAACGTGCACCCAACGAGGAACGGCTCAGGTTTGAGTGTGATACCAAACACATCCCTGACCCCGTCGCGGACGAAACGGGCCAGTGCCAACACATCTTCGGTGGTCGCGCCGCCGCGGTTGGTCAACGCAAGCGCGTGTTTGGTGGACAGCCGGCACGGCGCGGTCCGGATAGTCGTCCGGATAGCCTTTGCCGAAGCCTGCCCGCTCCACCAACCAGCCGGCGGCCAGCTTGACGCCGTCGGGCGCCGGATAGTGCGGCACCGGCGCGTCGATAGAGCCGGCCAGCCGCTGGTAGACCTCGGGTGCCACCACCGGGTTGGTGAAGAACGACCCCACGCTCCAGGTGTCATGGTCGACGGCGTCGAGCACCATGCCCTTGCGGGCACGCAGCGCCAGCACGGCCTCGCGGACCGCGTGCGGGTCGGCACGCTCACCGGGGGTCGCATTCAGCGCGGCCGTCAGCTCGCCGTAGCGCAACGGCGCGCTGCGTCCCGATGCATCCAGCGCGAACTCCACTTCCAGGACCACATCGGTCGGCTCGTGCCCTTTCGCAAGGGCATGCTTGAGCACGCTGGTGCGATAGCCGAAGCGCAATTCGGCGGCCGGCACCCAGTGCACCCGGGAGGTGCTTCGATCCAGCAGCCGGACGCGGGTGATGGTGTCGGAGACTTCGGCGCCGTAGGCTCCGACGTTCTGCACCGGGGTCGCCCCGGCCGAACCGGGGATGCCGGACAGGCATTCCAGCCCGCCCAGACCCTGCTCGATGGTTTTGACCACCACGTCGTCCCAGACCGCACCCGCCTGCGCCCGCACCAGGTTGCCGTCGATCGTGATGCCGTCGTTGGCCAGTCGCACCGCGGTCAGGTCGGTCAGGGTGTCCGCGAGTACCAGATTCGAGCCGCCAGCAAAGACCAGCGGCGGGTTGCCGGCCCCACGGCGGGCGTCCGCGTCGAGTTGCCGCAGCACCGAGACCACGTGTTCGGCACTGGCACAAGTGATTAGGCGCCGTGCGATCGGCCCGACCCGCAACGTGGTCAATGGGGCCAGCGGCACCGCCTCGGCGACATGCGCACCGGCGAAGAGCGAACCGGCCCCCTGTTTCATAAGCCCCGTTTCATGGCCCGTAACGGTAGCCTGGCCTGCTATGCCGCGCTCATTCGACATGACTACCGACTACGAGGGCACCGTCGAAGAGGTTTATCGAGCTTTCACCGAGGCGGACTACTGGCTGGCCCGGGTGGCCGATTCCGGTGGCGACGAAGTGTTGCTGGAGTCGATGCGGGTCGGCGGCGAAGCGGGAAACGACGGCACCATCGAAGTGACCACCCTGCAGGTGATGCACAGCCACAACCTGCCCGGCCTGATCACGCAGTTGCACCGGGGCGATCTCAGGATGAGGCGGGAGGAGACCTGGGGCCCGGTCACCGATGGCGTCGCGACAGCCTCCCTGGCCGGTGAGATCGTGGGGGCTCCCGCAAACCTGACCGGCACGGCAACCCTGTCTTCCAGTGCAGAGACGGGTGGCTCCCGGGTGGAATACCACATCACCGTGCAGGTACGTATTCCACTTGTCGGCGGCAAGCTGGAAAAGATGATCGGCGGCGAGTTGGTCACGGTGTTGACGCGAGAGCAGCGCTTCACCGCCACGTGGATAGCGAACAACATCTGACGCGCCCAGCCTAAGCTGGCGGCCATGCGAGTTGCGCTGGCGCAAATCCTCAGTGGCACGGAGCCGGCAGCGAATCTGGAGCTGGTCCGCGAGTACACCGGTCGGGCCGCCGACGCCGGCGCGAAACTGGTGGTGTTCCCCGAGGCGACCATGTGCCGGTTCGGCGTCCCGCTGGGACCGATCGCCGAGCCCGTCAACGGGCCCTGGGCGGATGGTGTCCGGCGGATAGCAACCGAGGCCGGCATTACCGTGATCGCCGGCATGTTCACCCCGTCGGGCGACGGCCGGGTGCGAAACACGCTGATCGCGGCCGGTCCGGGCACCCCTAATCGGCCCGACGCCCACTACGACAAGATCCACCTGTACGACGCGTTCGGCTTCGCCGAGTCACGTACCGTCGCGCCCGGGCTGGAACCGGTGGTGATCTCTGTCGACGACCTAAAGGTGGGGTTGAGCATTTGCTACGACGTCCGCTTTCCGGCGCTCTACGCCGAGTTGGCGAGGCGCGGCGCCCAGTTAATTGTCGTCTGCGCGTCCTGGGGTTCCGGTCCCGGCAAACTCGAGCAGTGGACGTTGCTGGCCCGCGCCCGGGCGCTGGACTCCATGAGCTACGTCGCCGCGGCGGGTCAGGCCGACCCCGGAAGCGACGTGACGTCGAACGCAGGGGCGCCGACCGGGGTGGGCGGCAGCCTGGTTTCCTCGCCTTTCGGCGAGGTGCTGGCGTCAGCCGGCGCCGATCCGCAACTCGTGGTGGCCGACATCGACGTTAACCGCGTGGCAACCGCTCGTGACACCATCGGACTACTACGCAACCACTCACACTTTGCTCAGGTTAATAAGGCAGAATCGCCAGGGTGACAAATCCGCAAGGACCGCCCCCCGACCAGAGCGGCTGGGGCCGTCCCGGAAACCAAGGTCCGTACGGCCCACCCCAGGCACCCACTGAGCGGATACCTACCGGACAGCCTCAGGGTGGTCAGCCGCAAGAAGGGCAGACGATGCCCGTCCAGCGACCGGACCACGGGGCACCGCCCGGCGCGACCCGTGCGGGCGGTCAACAAGCCGCCTACGCACCTCCGCCGATCCCGCCGGCGCCGCCGACGGATCGGCTGGCCGCGCAGCCCCAACAGCCCGGCCCGGACAAGAAGAAACGACGTCGCCTGCGCGACCCGCTAGCCATCGTTTTGATCCTGGTCATCGTGCTTTCGCTGGTTATCGCCGGACTGATCGGTGCGGAGTTGTACGTCCGCAAAACCGCGACCGACAAAGTCGCCACAGCGGCGGCATGCGAGGCCCAGGACAAAGCCACCGCCCATTTCGGCGTAGCGCCGTTGGTGCTCTGGCAGATCGCCACCCAGCATTTCACCAATATCTCGGTGGAGACGGCCGGCAATCAGTTTCGGAACGCCATCGGCATGAAGCTCCAAGTCAACATCAAGGACGTCAAGCTCGAAGACACCGCTAACTCGAAAGGCAGCATCGGCTCAATTGATGCCACTGTCACCTGGACGTCTGACGGCATCAAACAGTCGATACACAACAAGCTCTCGACGCTGGCCGACTTCGTCACCAGCAGCGTCACGACCCACCCCAACGACGGCACCGTCGAGCTGAAGGGCACGCTGGACGACATCGTGGCCAAGCCGGTGATTTCCGGTGGAGGAATTCAGCTGCAGATCATCAGTTTCAACGCGTTGGGCTTCAAGCTGCCCAAGGAAAGCGTGCAGTCGACGCTGGACAATTACACATCCGACGCGACCAAGAACTTGCCGCTGGGCATTCACGCCGACAATGTGCAGGTCACCGGCACCGGCGTGGTCGTTCACCTCTCGAGCCAGAACGCCACCATCCCGGCCGGCCCCAACAACGACCCCTGCTTCGCCAACGTGTGACGGTCCAGCCGACGGTTAGCTGAGCCCGTCGAGCACCGAACGGGTGCCGGACAGACCCAGCCTCGTCGCGCCGGCATCCAGCATCGAGACCGCGTCGGCGGCGGTGCGAATGCCGCCGCTGGCCTTGACCCCAAGCCGGCCGCCGACCGTCTCGGCCATCAGCGCGACGGCCCGCACCGAAGCGCCGCCCGCCGGATGAAAACCTGTCGAAGTCTTGACGAAATCCGCGCCCGCATCCTCGGCGACGCGACACGCCTCGGCCAGCGTGTGCACACTTCCCTGGCCCAACAGCACCGCCGATTCCACGATGACCTTGAGCACGGCTCCGGCTGCCGCCGCACGCACCGCCTCGATATCGCGGCGCACCGCATCGAGGTCCCCGGCCAGCGCGGCACCGACGTCGATGACCATGTCGATCTCACTGGCACCGGATCCCACGGCCGCGGCCGCCTCCTGCGCCTTGACCGCGGACAGGTGCTTGCCCGACGGGAAGCCTGCCACCGCCGCAACCCGTACCTGGCTGCCGGCAGCCACGGCACTCTCGAAAGCGACCGGCACCATCGAGGGTGAGACGCACACCGCGTAAACGCCCAGCTCGGCCCCTTCGGCAACCAGCGCGGTTACCTCGGCGCGGGTGGCCTCCGGTTTGAGCAGGGTGTGATCGACCAGTGCCGCCAGCTGCGCCCGGGTGGGAGAGGTGGGCACTAGAACGGTTCTTCCGGGCTACCCGGGTTGCACCCGGACGCGAACATCGCGGAGTCGTCGACAACCGGACGCCAGGGCTCGAGGTTCCAGCTCGTCTTGCCGGGTTCCGCCAATTCGGCGAACTGCCAGTGGCAGATGAACTGCGCGCGCATGCCGGGGGTGTCGGCGTCCGGTGAGCGCGCCAGCACCTCGGCCCAGGCTTCGTCGGCCGCGGCCGTCGTCCCGGGCTGTCGGGCAGCCGCGCGCCCGGACGGCGTCGGGTAGACCCGCAGGCTGGGCAGTCGTCCCCACTGGACCCACTGGGTGTGGTCGACATACGGCTCGCCACCGGGATCAGCACCTGGATCCGCCACAGCGGGAGCGGCGCCGACCAGGGCGGCCAGCACCGCTGCCGCCGCGGCCAACGGGGCTTTCACCCCCCTAGCGCGACTTACCCTGAATTTCAAGAAGTTTGGGCCGCACGTCGACGAGGTAAACCCCGGCCGCGCAGGCAGCTATCGCGATGCCGAGCACGTTGAACAGGAAACTCAGAACAGAGGCCAGCGCCACAGCCAGGCCCAGAATCACCAACCACACCGGCTTGGTCAGCTTGTCGACGGCGGTATAGGCATCGGGTCGCTGCAGCGCCGCATGCACAAACGCATACACCGCCGTCACCAGGACGGCGATCTGCAAGACGAACATGACGGTGTTCACGACGTTCATCACACGTCAAGGGTATGGGGCACCGTCGAAAACGTCGACTCCGAGCCGCCCCCATAAGGGGCAACTCGGAGTCGAGTGTTGTTCTCGCTCCCAGCTGCCCCCCCGCGAGGGCAACTGAGAGTCGATTGTGTTGCGAGTTACTTCTGGGTGACCTTCTTGGCGGGAGCCTTCTTGGCCGGAGCCTTCTTGGCCGCAGCCTTCTTGGCCGGAGCCGCCTTCTTGGCCGGAGCCGGAGCAGCCTTCTTGGCCTTGGCCGGAGCCTTCTTGGCGGGCAGCTCGATGCCGACCAGCTTGGCGGCACGCTCACCGACCGCGCGGGTCTGCGACGCGACCGTCCCCAGGGCCTCCTGGGTCAACTCCACAGCCTGATCGACGGCAGCCTCGGCACGCGCCGAAGCGTCCTCGAAGGCCGACTGGGTACGAATGCGCTCGAGGGCGGCCTCGCCACGCTCGACCAGCTCGTTGTAGCGGCCGGTCGCGGCCTCGAGGTAGCCCTCGGCGGCCTTGCGCAGCTCGTCGGAGGTGAACCGCTCCCGCAGCTCGCGCAGCTGCTCGGGCAGGTTCTCCTGGATCTTGGTCAGGCGGGCGCGGCTCTCCTCAACCCGGCTGCGGGTGTCGGTGCGTCGCTCCTCGGCGCGGTCACGCAAGTCCGCGATCAGGTCGTTGACGGTGGCCAGGGCCAAGTCAGCCGCGCCAAGCGCTGCCAGCAATGGAGCCCGCAGGTCGTCGATGTTCGGGTTTTCAGCCATGGTTTTTCCTTTCATGGGTTATATGCATTCGGCTTTGTACGTTTCTGATCTGGGAGTAAGGGCAAGCGTCGGCTCCTAGGGGAGGAGTAGTCAAGACCCGCGGATTGACTTTGCACGCGGCTTGCGGGGAACCTCCTGATTCGTCGGGTCGAATGATGGTCTGCAGTCTGTGGTGGATTCGATGACTTCGACTTTGCAGTCACCAGTGGCCAGCGCCAACGCTGCGCCTTGGGTCCAACCGATTGCGGCAACTCTGCCGGTTTAGGGCCGGTTAGGGACTAAATCAATCGGCGGTGTCAGATGGGGTCGGACACTCCTCACGGATGGATTCGTTTTGGAAGGTAAACGACGCGTAGATGTCGAGCAGGACCTGCTTTTGACGCTCGGTAATTGACGCGTCGGTGATGATGGCGTCGCGCACCGGACTACTTTCGCTGGATTCGAGGATCCCGGCCCGCACGTAGAGGACTTCCGCGGAAACCCGCAGCGCCTTCGCGATCTGGGCCAGGACATCGGCGGACGGTTTGCGCAAGCCGCGTTCGACCTGACTCAGGTACGGGTTGCTGACGCCGGACCGTTCCGCGAGCTGTCGCACTGACACGTGTGCCGTCTCCCGCTGGCTTCTGATGAAGCTGCCGATGTCGGACGCCGCGGTAGAGACCTTGGTAGCGAGCTTCTCCTCCGCCATCGGTGTGCCCTCCTCGGTGCTTCGATCGGTGCTTGGGAGCACCAGAGTACGGACGAATGCTTGCTATTGCAAGCGCTTGTTAGCACTCGTCAGAACAGCACCTGCGCGACGGCGTAAATCACCAGACCCGCCAACGCACCTACCACGGTGCCGTTGATTCTGATGAACTGCAAGTCGCGACCGACGTGCAATTCGATGCGACGGCTGGCTTCCTCGGCGTCCCAACGCTCGATCGTCTCGGTGATGATCGCGGTGATTTCCACGCCGTACTGGGAGACCAAATGCTGTGCGGCGCGGACCATCCAGTTGTCCACCTTGTCGCGCAGATCGGCGTCGTCACGCAGTGATTCGCCGATGCGCACCACCGTATCGGCGATCCGGGTGCGCAACGAACTGGACGGGTCGTCGACCCCCTCGAGCACCAGCCGTTTCAGGGTCTTCCACGCCGTCGCCGCGGCGTTGGCGATCTCATCGCGCGCCATCAGCTGTTCTTTGACCGCATCAGCGCGGGCGATGGTGTCCGGGTCGTGCTGCAGGTCGTCGGCGAATTCGAAGAGGAAACGGGTCGCCGAACGGCGCAATTCGTGGTCGGGGTTGCGCCGAACCTTGTCGGTGAAGTCCATCAACTCACGGTGGATGCGGTCGCCCACCAGGTGGTCGATGAATCGAGGCGACCAGGTCGGCGAGTCGCGCTCGACCACTCGCTGGATGACCTCGCCGGCGTTCAGCGACCACTGAAACGCCCGGTCGGCCAGCAACTGGATCAGGGCCTCCTGCCGGTTTTCGGCCAGCAGCGTCGACAGCAGCCGGCCCACCGGCGGGCCCCATTGTGGTTCGGCGATCCGGCGCACGATCATCCGATCGATCACCTGCTGGACGTCCTCGTCACGCAGGAGCTCCACCAGCACCCGCAGCACCGTCGCCGTCTCGCCGGCGACCCGTTCGGCGTGCGATCGCTCCGACAACCACTTGCCGAGCCGGCCGGGCACCTGCGCGTCGCGCAGCTTGGTCTCCACCACCTCCGACGACAGGAAGTTCTCCCGCACAAAGGTTCCCAGGCCCTCGCCGAGCTGGTCCTTCTTGCGCTTGATGATCGCGGTGTGCGGGATCGGGATGCCCAGCGGGTGTTTGAACAGCGCGGTCACGGCGAACCAGTCCGCCAGGGCACCCACCATGCCGGCCTCCGCGCCCGCACCGACATACCCCACCCAGACAGAGGTGGTTCCATGCGCCTGAGCAAACCGACAGGCGAGGAATACCACGGTGGCCCCGACCAGAAAGCCCAGTGCCACCACTTTCATTCGCCGCAGCGCCAGCCGCCGCTCGGCGTCCGCATCCGGATCGGCCCCGGCGAACGACTCCGCGAAGGACGCGCGAGCCGGGCGCGTCAACTCCTCCGGCGGATCGGCTCCTCTATCCGCGGTTGGTATTCCAAGTGCCACCACACCATCATCCACCAGCGAATGCACCGACACCGTTTCCTTGCCCCGAGCGGGTGCGGCCCGGGCGCCGGGCGGGCCGTACTATCAAGGGCGTCTAGTGAATGGGAATCGTCCAAAGTGGCAGAGCAAATCCCGGCTGTGACCGTCAAAACCGACGGTCGCAAGCGACGCTGGCACCAACACAAGGTGGAGCGCCGAAACGAGTTAGTGGACGGCACGATCGAAGCGATCCGGGGGCTCGGCCGCAATCTCAGCATGGACGAAATTGCCGCCGAGATCGGCGTCTCCAAGACCGTGCTCTACCGGTACTTCGTCGACAAGAACGACCTGACCACCGCGGTGATGATGCGCTTCGCGCAGACCACCCTGATTCCCAACATGGCCGCCGCGCTGTCGTCCAATCTCGACGGCTACGACCTGACCCGCGAGGTAATCCGCGTGTACGTCGAAACCGTGGCGGCCGAGCCCGAGCCGTACGGCTTCGTGATGGCCAACAGCTCGGGCAGCAAGAGCAAAGTAATCGCCGACTCCGAGCGGATCATTGCCCGCATGATCGCGGTAATGCTGCGCCGCCGCATGAATGAAGTCGGCATCGATACCGGCGGGGCCGAGCCGTGGGCGTACCTGATCGTCGGTGGCGTGCAGCTGGCCACCCACTCGTGGATGTCTTACCCGCGGATGACCACCGACGAGCTCATCGACTACCTGACGATGCTGAGCTGGAGCGCACTGTGCGGGATCGTCGAGGCCGGTGGCTCGCTGGAAAAGTTTCGCGAGCAGCCGCATCCTTCGCCGATCGTCCCGCCCCGGGAGCAGTATTAGGCTGGGTCGGAAAACGAACGGAAAAGTGATGCCTGAGGTGAGCGTGGGCTCGCGGCTGAGGTCGTGGGCTTACTCATGGGGGTATGCACTGCGCACCACCAATCCACCACCGGACCGGCCGGTCGACGCGGTGACCCGCTGGCTCGTCGTCACCCGCGCGGCGCTGCTGCCGATGACGCTGTTTTCCGGGCTGGTCGCCGCACTGCTGGCGGTGGGTAAACCCGGACTGGATTGGCGCTGGCTGGTGCTGGCTGTGCTGGGAATCACGCTGGCGCATGCCGCCAACAACATGATGAACGACCTCTATGACACCCAGGTCGGCACCGACAGCGCCACCTACCCGCGTGCCCTCTATGCCCCGCATCCGGTGCTGTCCGGGCTGATCAGCCGGCGCACGCTGGGATTGGCGATTCTCGGGGTCAATCTCGCCGATCTGGCGATCCTGGTCGTACTGACCTGGGCTCGCGGTTGGCCTGTCGTCGCCTTCGCGCTCGGCGGGTTCGCCCTGAGCGTCGCGTACACGGCCCCGCCGCTGCGGCTGAAGAAACGTGGCCTCGGAGAACCGGACGTCTTTGTGGTGTGGGGTCCGCTGATGGTGTGCGGAACGTACTTTTCGGCGGTGGGCTGGGTTGGCTGGGACGTCGTCCTGGCGTCGCTTCCGTACGGCCTGTTGTGCACGTCGGTGCTGATGGGCAAGCACATCGACAAGATTCCCTACGACGAACCGCTCGGCATCCGGACGCTGCCGGTGGTGCTCGGCGAAGCGCGCGCCCGCGTCGCGACGCTGGCCATGATGGTCGGGTTCTACGTATTGGTCGCGGGCGCCGTCGCGGTGGGGGCGATGCCGTGGCCGGCGTTGGTGGTCGTCGCGGCACTGCCCCGGCTGGTGAAGATATGGCCGTACTTCCGCCGCCGGCCGCCCGACGAGCCGCCGCCAGAGTTTCCCGTGTGGCCGCTGTGGTATGCGGCGCTGGCCTGGGTGCACGTACGCCTGGCGGGTGCGCTGCTGGTAGTGGGCCTGGCCATCGGCGCCGTGTTGCGCTCACTGTGAACCAGATGTGACCTAAGGCAGTCGGCAGGAATACGACTTGGGCCCCCCTGAGCGGCTAGCATGCAGGGATCGCATCGGGGCTCACCAGGTGCGTCGCTGATGACGCCGGGCAAGCCTCCGAGACACAGAAAGGCAACACATCGTTATGTCCGTGCAGCTCACGCCGCATTTTGGCAATGTGCAGGCCCATTACGATCTGTCCGACGACTTCTTCCGGTTATTCCTGGACCCCACCCAGACATATAGCTGCGCCTACTTCGAGCGTGACGACATGACGCTGCAGGAAGCCCAGATCGCCAAGGTCGATCTGGCGCTGGGCAAGTTGCGGCTCGAGCCAGGGATGACGCTGCTGGACATCGGCTGCGGCTGGGGCGCCACGATGCGGCGCGCCATCGAGAAGTACGACGTCAACGTCGTGGGCCTGACGTTGTCGGAAAACCAGGCCGCCCATGTCCAGCAGAAGTTCGATGAGATGGACACACCGCGCAGCCGGCAGGTGTTGCTGGAAGGGTGGGAGAAGTTCAATGAGCCCGTCGACCGCATCGTCTCGATCGGTGCGTTCGAGCACTTCGGCCGGCAACGCTGGGGCCGCTTCTTCAAGATGGCTCATCACGTACTGCCGAGCGACGGCGTGCTGCTGCTGCACACCATCGTCCGCCCTGGCTTCAAAGAGGCCCGGGACAAAGGACTGCCGCTGACCCACGAGGTCGTTCATTTCACCCAGTTCATCTTGGCCGAGATCTTCCCGGGCGGCTGGTTGCCAACTGCCGGGCTGGTCGAAGAGCACGCGACGCAGGTTGGCTTCAAGCTGACCCGGGTCCAGTCGCTGCAACTGCACTATGCGCGGACCCTGGAAACGTGGGCGACGGCGCTCGAGGCCAACCGCGAGCAGGCCATCGCGATCCAGTCGGAAATGGTCTACGACCGCTACATGAAGTACCTGACCGGCTGCGCGAAACTGTTCCGCCAGGGCTACACCGACGTCGACCAGTTCACGCTGGAGAAGTAGCTACCAGAACTAGTAGGGGTAGAAACCCCGACCGGATTTCTTGCCCAGCAGGCCCGCCTCGACCATCCGCAGCAATATCGGCGGCGGACCGTAGAGCGGCTCCTTGAACTCCTCGTACATTTTGTCCGCGATCAGTTTGACGGTGTCCAAGCCAATGAGATCGGAAAGGCGCAGCGGGCCCATCGGGTGCGACAGTCCGGCAACGACGGCCTTGTCGATATCTTCGGCCGTGGCGAACCCGGCCTCGAGCATCCGGATCGCGGACAACAGGTAGGGCGCAAGTAGCGCGTTCACCACGAATCCGGAGCGGTCGGAGCAGCGCACCACCTGTTTGCCCAGCACCGTACTGGCAAACTCCTCGGTGCGGGCGGCGGCGGCTTCGTCGGTGACCAGCGTGCTGACCAACTCGACCAGCGGCAACACCGGGACCGGATTGAAGAAGTGCAGGCCCAGCACCCGCTGCGGGGTTTTGGTCGCCGCGGCGATCTTCATGATCGGGATGCTGGAGGTGTTCGACGCCAGCACCGCGTCGGGATCGGTGACGACCCGGTCGAGCTCGGCGAAGATCTGCGCTTTGACGGCTTCGTCCTCGATGACGGCCTCGATCACCAGTTGCCGGTCGGCCAGGTCGTTCAGGTCGGTGGTGAAGGTCAGCTTGCCCAGGGCGCGGTCTCGCTCGGGCTCGGTCACCTTGCCCGCGCTGACACCCCGCTCCAACGATTTGACGATGCGACTCCGTCCGGCGGTGATCAACGCCTCGGTGGTCTCGAACACCGTCACTTCGACGCCGGCGCGTACCGAGACCTCGGCGATTCCGGACCCCATCTGCCCCGCTCCGACGACCCCTACCCGCTGGATGGCTCGGTCAGTCACTGTTCCTCAGTCCTCTCTAATACGCGTCTAATACGCGCGAGCAGACGCAAAAGCTCCCGATTGCTGGTGCAAAAGGGTGCTTTTGCGTCTGCTCGGCAGACTAACTCAGTGGAACTGGCCTTCTTCGGTGGAACCGGTCAGCGCCGTGGTCGACGAGTTGGGGTCGACGGTGGTGGCGATCCGGTCGAAGTAACCGGCGCCGACCTCACGCTGGTGCTTGGTGGCGGTGTAACCGCGTTCCTCGGCGTCGAACTCGCGCTCCTGCAACTCGACGTAGGCACTCATCTGGTTGCGGGCGTAGCCGTAGGCCAGATCGAACATCGAGTAGTTCAGGGCGTGGAAGCCAGCCAGCGTGATGAACTGGAACTTGAATCCCATTGCACCAAGCTCTTTTTGGAACTTCGCGATGGTGCTGTCGTCGAGGTGCTTGCGCCAGTTGAACGACGGCGAGCAGTTGTAGGCCAGCATCTGGTCCGGGAACTCGGCCTTGACGCCCTCGGCGAACTTGGCGGCCAGCTCGAGATCCGGGGTGCCGGTCTCCATCCAGATCAGGTCGGAGTAGGGCGCGTAGGCCTTGGCCCGCGCGATGCAGGGCTCGAGGCCGTTCTTGACCCGGTAGAAGCCCTCGCGGGTGCGCTCACCGGTGATGAACGGCTGGTCGCGCTCGTCGACGTCGGACGTGATCAGCGTGGCCGCTTCAGCGTCGGTACGAGCGATGACAACGGTCGGAACATCGCTCACGTCCGCGGCCAGGCGGGCCGAGGTCAGCGTGCGGATGTGCTGCTGGGTCGGGATCAGCACCTTGCCGCCGAGGTGGCCGCACTTCTTCTCCGAGGCCAGCTGGTCCTCCCAGTGCGACCCCGCGACGCCCGCGGCGATCATCGCCTTTTGCAGTTCGTAGACGTTGAGCGCACCGCCGAAGCCGGCCTCGCCGTCGGCGACGATCGGCGCCAGCCAGTTCTCCACCGAGGTGTCGCCCTCGACCTTGGCGATCTGGTCGGCGCGCAGCAGCGCGTTGTTGATGCGGCGGACCACCTGCGGCACCGAGTTGGCCGGGTACAGGCTCTGGTCGGGGTAGGTGTGGCCCGAGAGGTTGGCGTCACCGGCGACCTGCCACCCCGAGAGGTAGATGGCCTTCAGCCCGGCGCGGACCTGCTGCACGGCCATGTTGCCGGTCAGCGCGCCCAGCGCGTTGACGAACTCCAGGTCGTGCAGCTGGTTCCAGAGCACCTCCGCGCCACGACGGGCCAGGGTGTTCTCCTCGACCACGCTGCCCTGCAGGGCAACGACGTCCGCGGCGGTGTAGGTGCGGGTGACGTCCTTCCAGCGCGGATTGGTTTCCCAGTCATGCTGGACCTGCTCCGCACTCTTCGGGGTGCCAACAACAGACATTGGACTTGCTCCTTACTGTCATCTATTGCTGAGCTGCTACCCACCATCGAGCGGCAATTGGGCTCAGCTTCACTGCTGTGCTAACTCGAAGATGGCATAGCGTGTTCCCCCACACCAACCCATTTCACTTGCGAATTTCCGCAACAGCACCAGGTCATTTTGCAAATTTTGCAAAGATGTGCGAAAGATGGGGATTAACTTGAACGTTTCAGAAACTACCGGCCGGTAACAACAATCCGCAGGTCAAGCAGGCATTCGGCGAATGGTCGATTTCGTCAGAGCGCGAACAGCGCGGCGACGGCTTTTGTCTCGTCGCCAACCGCATATGTGAGCGTTGTAACAGGGCGCTGGGACAGCCCCGCACCGAATCGATCGGTCGTGCCGGCCGGGTGGATGTGCGAGATGATCTCCAGCTTGTCGCCCAACGCGACCGGCGCCTCGTGTTCGATGGTGATGCGCAGCGGCCCCTGCAGCAATTCGGCGTGGGACGCGAGGTAGTCCTCGATCACGCTCCAGTACACCGAGTTGTTCATGTGGTCGAACAAGTCGATGTCGGTAACCCGGACCGGAAACTCGGAGATTTCGGTCGCATCGTCGCGGCTGCCCGGCTTCAGATAGCGCTTCCAACGCAGCCGAGCCCTCCGACGTGGTTTTGCGCAGGCCCGCCAGGAAGTCGTCAGGCGATGCGCGCCGGCATCTCGGTTTCCCGGTTGACGTGGATCCAGAAGGCCTCGGATTCGATCAGGCCGCCGTTGCGTCCGTCGACGCGGACTCGCATCTCACACCAGCGGTTCGAGGTGCCCGAACACCAGCGCCGACAGCCGAACATGTCGCGGAACTCGGTCGGGCGGATGAAGTCGACCATGGTGCGCTGCACGATCCACAGCGGATGGGTCTCCTCGAAGCCCATCTCGCGCAATTGGTCCTGGCCGATGTCCTGGATGTGCCGCGCAGCCGCATCCAATCGCAGCCGGCCGGTGCGCTCGATATCACCCATGCGCAGCGGCCATTCGCGATCGAAAACGTCGGGGTGGCCATCGGGCACCGGCATTAACTTTTTGTCCAGGCTCACGGCTTAACTCCTTCCCCCGCCCGATGCGAATCATGCCAACGACGTGTTGGAAACGCCAATCCGCTGCGCCTGCCAACTCTGCAAACACTGCCTTAGCAGCGCCGGGGTACGCTCGGACAAGTGTCTAAAACGTTCGTCGGCGCGCGTGTTCGCCAACTGCGAAGCGAGCGCGGTTTCAGTCAGGCCGCACTGGCCCAGATGCTGGAGATCTCGCCAAGCTATCTCAACCAGATCGAGCACGACGTTCGACCGCTGACGGTGGCCGTGTTGCTCCGGATCACCGAGGTGTTCGGGGTGGACGCGACCTTCTTCGCCTCCCAGGACGACACCCGGCTGGTCGCCGAGCTACGCGAGGTGACGATGGATCGCGATCTGGACATCGACGTCGATCCGACCGAAATCGCCGAAATGGTCAATGTTCACCCCGCCCTGGCCCGCGCGGTGGTCAACCTGCACCGGCGCTACCGGATCACCACCGCGCAGCTGGCAGCGGCCACCGAGGAGCGATTCTCGGACGGAAGCGGCACCGGGTCCATCACCATGCCCCACGAAGAGGTGCGCGACTACTTCTACCAACGCCAGAACTATTTGCACGAGCTGGACACCGCGGCCGAAGACCTCACCGTGCAGATGCGGTTGCACCACGGCGAGCTGGGCCGCGAGTTGACCCACCGACTGACCGAGGTGCACGGCGTTCACATCACCCGGCGGATCGATCTCGGCGACACCGTGTTGCACCGCTACGACCCCAAAACCAAGACGCTCGAGATCAGCAACCACCTCTCGCTGGGGCAGCAGGTCTTCAAGATGGCCGCCGAACTGGCCTACCTCGAGTTCGGCGATCTGATCGACGGCATGGTCGAAGAGGGCAAGTTCACCAGCGACGAGTCACACACGCTGGCCCGGCTGGGGCTGGCCAACTACTTCGCCGCCGCCGCGGTGCTGCCCTACCGCCAGTTCCACGACATGGCCGAGAATTTCCATTACGACGTCGAGCGGTTGTCGGCGTTCTACTCGGTCAGCTACGAGACCATCGCGCACCGGCTCTCGACACTGCAGCGGCCGTCGATGCGGGGCGTGCCGCTGACGTTCATCCGGGTAGACCGGGCTGGCAATATGTCAAAGCGGCAGTCGGCCACGGGTTTTCACTTCTCTTCCAGCGGCGGCACCTGCCCGCTGTGGAACGTCTACGAAACGTTCGCCAACCCGGGCAAGATCCTCGTGCAGATCGCCCAGATGCCCGACGGCCGCAACTACATGTGGGTGGCCCGCACCGTGGAGCGCCGCGCCGCACGGTATGGTCAGCCCGGAAAAACCTTCGCGATCGGGCTGGGCTGCGAACTTCGGCACGCACACCGGCTCGTCTACTCGGAAGGACTCGACTTGTCGGGGGACTCGAAGATGGCAGCGACACCGATCGGCGCGGGTTGCCGCGTCTGCGAACGTGACAAATGTCCGCAGCGGGCGTTCCCCGCTTTGGGCCGCGCCCTCGATCTCGACGAACACCGCAGCACCGTGTCCCCGTACCTGGTCAAGCAACCATGACGGCCCCGCAGAACAGCCCCGAGCGCATCCCGTCGGGTCGTTTCCGGGAGCTGGGACCGATCAACTGGACCCTGGCAAAGGCGGCTGCACGCGCCATGCGGGCGCCGGAAATGCATCTGTTCACCATTTTGGGTCAACGCCAGGTGCTGTTCTGGACCTGGTCGCTCTACTGCGGCCGGTTGCTGCGGGGGCGGCTGCCGAAGATCGACACCGAGTTGGTGATCCTGCGGGTCGGGCACCTGCGTTCCTGCGAATACGAGCTGCAGCACCATCGCAACATCGCGCGCGCCAGCGGCCTGGACGCCGACATGCAGGCCACCATTTTCGCCTGGCCCGACGTTTCAGCAGACGCCCGCAATAGTCTCACCCCCCGCCAGCAGGCGCTGTTGACGGCCACCGACGAGTTCGTCAAGGACCGCACCATCAGTGACGCCACCTGGCAGCGGCTGGCAACTCACCTCGATCGGCGGCGGCTGATCGAATTCTGCATGCTGGCAAGCAATTACGACGGGCTGGCGGCGACGATGTCCGCCCTCGCGATCCCGCTGGACAACCCGCGATCCTGGCTATAGATAGATGTTGGCCAGCACCGCCAACGACAGCACCACCGGAAGTATCGGCAGGCCGAACGCGAACACCGACCACCCGTGTTTGCGGCGCCAGCGCATGAGCAAGCCGCCCAGGATCGCGCACACCGCCAGCACACCCGAGAGCAGCAACACCGCCATGCTCCACTCGCTTACCGTGGTGAGGTCATCGCCGACCGAGATCGCCACCAGCCACAACACATAGCCGGTGACCAAACCACCGATGGCGCCGACGACCAACTCAGGGCTGCGCTTGGTTTTCATGGGGTTGCTCAGAAGTTGATCATGTGGCCGATGAGGCCGTGGAAGCACTCTTGCAGCGCCTCTGACATCGTCGGGTGAGTGTGCACGTTGCGCGCCAGCTCGTTGGCCGTCAGGTCCCACTTCTGCGCCAGCGTCAGCTCGGGCAGCAGCTCGGACACGTCGTGACCCACCAGGTGCCCGCCAAGCAGCTCACCGTACTTAGCGTCGGCGATCAATTTGACGAAACCGCTGGGGTCGCCCACGCCGTGCGCTTTGGCGTTGGCGGTAAACGGGAACTTGGCCACCACGACGTCGTAACCCTCGTCGCGGGCCTCCTGCTCGGTGAGGCCGAAGCTGGCAACGTTCGGCTGGCAGAACGTCGCACGCGGCAGCATGCGGTAGTCGCCGAGAGCCAAAGTCTCTGCGCCGGCGATGGTTTCGGCCGCCACTACGCCCTGGGCCTCGGCGACGTGCGCCAGCTGCAGCTTGCCGGTGACGTCGCCGATGGCATAGATGTGCGCAACGCTGGTCTGCATATAGTCGCCGATGCCGATGGCCTTGCGATCGGTCAGCGCGACACCGGCCCTGTCCAGTCCGTAGCCTTCGACGTTGGGCGCAAACCCGATGGCCTGCAACACCTTTGCGGCCTTGAGCTGCTCGGGTTTACCGTCCTTGCTGACGGTCACGGTGACCTCGGAACCGTTGTCTGAAATGGATTCGACCTTGGTTCCGGTAAGAACCTTCACACCCAGCTTCTTGAACTGCTTCTCGATCTCCTTGGACGCCTCGGCGTCCTCGTTGGGCAGCGCGCGCGGCAGGAACTCCACGATGGTCACGTCGACGCCGTAGTTCTTCAGGACGTAGCCGAACTCCATACCGATGGCGCCGGCGCCGGCGATGATGATCGACTCCGGCAGCTCCCGGGACATGATCAGTTCCTCGTAGGTGACCACGTTCTCCGACAGCGAGGTGCCCGGAACCAGCCGGGTGCTGCTGCCGGTGGCGATGATGGCGTTGTCGAACGTGACCGATGCCGGATTTTCACCGCCGCTCTCGTTGAGCTCGACGGACAACGTGTTGGCGTCGGTGAACCTGCCGTACCCATGGATCTCGGTGATCTTGTTCTTCTTCATCAGAAAGTGCACACCGGTGACGCGGCCCTCGGCCACTTTGCGGCTGCGATCGAAGGCGACCCCGTAATCGAAGGTCGCCTCCCCGCTGATGCCAAATGCCTTGGCCTCTTTGGTGAAAATATGGGCGAGTTCGGCATTGCGCAGGAGCGCCTTGGACGGGATGCAGCCGACATTCAGGCAGACCCCGCCCCAGTATTTGGGTTCGACGACTGCGGTGTTGAGACCGAGTTGCGCGGCGCGGATGGCCGCCACATATCCTCCGGGACCGGCTCCAAGGACGACGACGTCATAGTGAGTCACGGCCACTACCCTAACGGCTCAGTAGGGAATGACACTGAACAGGCAGTGGCCAGTTCGCTGGCAGAAGTAATAGCCGTAGAGCGGCGCCGCAGCCAGGACGGAAGCGAACGGCCCCGTCATCACGCCGAGCGCCAAAGCCGAGATCAGCGGCTTGCCCTGCACCATCGCCAGTAGCACCCCCGCCACGGTGCACGTGGCCACGTAGACGAGGACCATGAACACCGGCCCGGTCTTGTCGATGGTGTGAAACCACCAATAGAACAGACTCAGCCCGACCTCGGCGGCGGCAATCCACACGCCGGCGATCACCAGAACCAATTTCCACCACTTCAGGTACTGGTATCGCCCCGGTACGGTGACCGGCGTGACGGCCGGCTCCGTCGGCTCGGGCGCTACGGCCGCCTCGGGCGGCTCGGGCGGCTCGGGCGGCGGGTCGGCTTTATCTTCCACCTTGGAGACTGGCAGCGGCTGCGAGCCGGTTCCGAAATCCGGCACGAACGGCTCAGTCCCCGGGTGCGACTCGCGCTCGGCGTCAGTGCGTTTGTCAGCCACTGGACGCAACCTGGACAGCGATGAGCACCGTGAACCAACCCGGCGCCAAGGCGAGGATGAACGCGCCCAGCAGCGTCACCCAGCGACGCCCGGAAAACAGGATTACCAGCAGCCCGATCATGCTGGGAACACCCACCACCAGCGCAATGGCGAAGTCCGGCCGGATCCGCAGATGAAGCAAGGCGACCGCCACCGCCGCCAACTGCCCTGCCGCGCTACCGCTCAGCAGCGCGCTGGCCAGCAGCCAGGATCGCGGGAGAGGGACCACGATCTACGACATTACTGCGGTTAGGGCCGAACCACCCGGCACGCTCCCGGCGCGTTGTCGGCCACCACATCTCCACGCACCGAGGGGCGTTCGCCGCGCTCATAGCCGGCTCCGGTGATCACCGGTATGGCCGCAAGCCGGGTTTTCTCGTCGTCGGTGAACACCCGGCCCCGACTGAGGAACCGCACCCCTTCGGGTGCCTCCAGGCTGAATCCGCCACCGCGGCCCGGCACCACGTCGATAACGAGCTGGGTGTGTTTCCAAGTCTGGTACTGCGGACCCGAGATCCACACCGCCACCCCGTCGGCGCCGACATCGAGCACGCCGAGCAAGACGTCGCGGTCACCGACCAGGAAATCCGCACGCGGGTAGCACATCGGCGACGAGCCGTCGCAGCAGCCGCCGGATTGGTGGAACATCACCGGACCGTGGCGGTCCTGCAGCCGGATCAACAACTCGGCGGCGCTCTCGGTGATGAGCACCCCCGACGGCGCGCTCATCAGAAGAATCCCAGCGCCTTGTCGGAGTAGGACACCATCAGGTTCTTGGTCTGCTGGTAGTGCTCGAGCGCCATCTTGTGGCCCTCCCGGCCGAAGCCGGACTGCTTGTATCCACCGAAGGCCGCGTGCGGCGGATACACGTGATAGCAGTTGACCCACACCCGTCCGGCCTTGATGTCGCGACCGGAGCGGTAGGCGGTGTTGCCGTCGCGGCTCCACACACCGGCACCCAGACCGTAGAGGGTGTCGTTGGCGATCTCCATCGCGTCGTCGTAGTCGGTGAAGGGAGTGACGGCAACGACGGGCCCGAAGATCTCCTCCTGAAAGATCCGCATCTTGTTGTTCCCGCTGAAGATCGTCGGCTGCATATAGAAGCCGCCGGACAGGTCGCCGCCGAGCTCGGCGCGCTCGCCGCCGGTGATGATCTTGGCGCCCTCGCCCTTGCCGATCTCGACGTAGGACAGGATCTTTTCCAGCTGATCGTTGGAGGCCTGGGACCCCAGCATCGTCTCGGAGTCCAGTGGATCACCCTGCCGGACCGCCTTGGTCCGGATCGCCACCAGCTCCAGGAACTCGTCGTAGATGTCGGCCTGGATCAGGCTGCGCGACGGGCAGGTGCATACCTCGCCCTGATTGAGTGCGAACATGGTGAACCCCTCCAGCGCCTTGTCCTGGAAGTCGTCGTTGGCGGCCATCACGTCGGAGAAGAAGACGTTGGGGCTCTTACCGCCGAGTTCCAGGGTGACCGGGATCAGGTTCTGCGACGCGTACTGCATGATCAGTCGCCCGGTGGTGGTCTCCCCGGTGAACGCGACCTTGGCGATCCGGTTGCTGGACGCCAGCGGCTTGCCGGCCTCGGCGCCGAACCCGTTGACGATGTTGACCACCCCGGGCGGCAACAGGTCACCGATCAGCGACATCAGGTAGAGGATCGACGCCGGGGTTTGCTCGGCGGGTTTGAGCACCACCGCGTTGCCCGCCGCCAGCGCCGGCGCCAGTTTCCAGGCGCCCATCAGGATCGGGAAGTTCCACGGAATGATCTGCCCGACCACCCCCAGCGGCTCATGGAAGTGGTAGGCGACGGTGTCCTCGTCGATCTGCGACAGCGAACCCTCCTGGGCCCGGATCGCCGCCGCGAAATACCGGAAATGGTCCGCCGCCAGCGGGATATCGGCGGCCAGCGCCTCCCGGATCGGTTTGCCGTTGTCCCAGACTTCGGCCACCGCCAGCGCGGCCGTGTTCTCGTCGATGCGGTCGGCGATCTTGCTCAAGACGGCCGCCCGCTCTGCCGGTGAGGTCTTGCCCCACGCCGGCGCGGCCGCGTGCGCGGCGTCGAGGGCCTTATCGATGTCGGCCTCGTCCGAGCGCGGTATCTCGCAGAACGGCTGGCCGATCACCGGCGACGGATTGTCGAAGTAACGGCCCTGGGCGGGAGCGACCCACTCGCCCCCGATGAAGTTTCCGTACCGGGATTCATACGACATCAGCGCCCCGTCGGAACCCGGGCGTGAAAAGACAGGCATCTTTGCTCCTCGTTGGATCATGTACCCCGTTGAATTGGTGTAATAGAGCTCACATTACCGCCGGGACCAGAATGGCTTCCATGACATCTGGCACGGACCCGTACCTGTGGCTCGAAGAAGTAACCGCTGAAGAGGCGCTGGATTGGGTACGTGCGCGCAACGAACCGACCAAGGCCGAATTCTGCGATGCGGAGTTCGAAAAGATGCGCACCGAGGCACTCGAGGTGCTCGACACCGACACCCGGATTCCGTACGTCTCGCGTCGCGGCGACTACCTCTACAACTTCTGGCGCGATGCCGCCAACCCGCGCGGGCTGTGGCGGCGCACCACGCTGGACAGCTATCGCACCGACTCCCCCGAGTGGGACGTCCTGATCGATGTCGATGAGCTGGGCCGAATTGACGACGAAAAGTGGGTCTGGGGCGGCGCCAACGTCATCAGGCCCGATCGCACCCGCGCGCTGATCACTCTCTCCCCGGGTGGCTCGGATGCCGCCATCGTGCGTGAATTCGACATGCTGACACGCGAATTCGTTGCCGACGGGTTCAAACTGCCGGAAGCCAAGTCGCAGCTGACCTGGGAGGACCTCGATACGGTGCTGGTGGGCACCGACTTCGGCGAGGGCTCGCTCACCGACTCGGGCTATCCGCGGATCATCAAACGGTGGCGCCGGGGCACACCACTGGCGGACGCCGAAACCATCTACGAGGGGACCAGCAGCGACGTCCGTGTCATGGCGTCCGTGGATCGGACACCCGGCTTCGAGCGCACCCTGTTGATGCGGGCAATCGACTTCTGGAACGACGAAATCTACGAGCTGCGCGGCGCAGAGCTGATCCGCATCGACGTGCCCACCGACGCCGGCGTGTCACTGCACCGCCAGTGGCTGCTGATCGAGCTACGCAGCGACTGGACCTACCGCGACACCGCTTACCCCGCGGGTTCGTTGCTGGCCGCCGACTATGACGAATTCCTAGCCGGCACAGCAGAACTGACGGTGGTCTTTGAGCCCGACGAACACACCGCCCTGCATCAGTACGCATCCACTCGCGATAGGCTGCTCATCGTCACGCTGGCCGACGTGGCCAGCCGCGTCGAAATCGCGACGCCGGGCATCTGGCAGCTTCAACCGGTGCCCGGCATCCCGGCCGCCACCAACACCGTGATCGTCGCCGCCGACGACACCGGCGACGAGTTCTTTCTCGACTCCAGTGGATTCGACAGCCCGTCCCGGCTGCTGCGCGGCACGGATGACGGGCCGTTGGACCAGATCAAGTCGGCGCCGGCCTTTTTCGACGCCGAGAACCTCACTGTCTCACAGCATTTCGTCGCATCAGCGGATGGCACGTCGATCCCCTACTTCCTGGTGCAGCCCGGTGGCGCAGTGGGCCCCACGCTGCTCGGCGGCTACGGCGGATTCGAATCGTCCAACACACCGGGGTATGCGGGCGTGCTGGGCAGGCTGTGGCTGGCCCGTGGGGGCACCTACGCGCTGGCCAACATCCGCGGCGGCGGCGAGTACGGGCCCGGCTGGCACACCCAGGCGATGCGCGAGGGCCGGCACAAGGTGGCCGAGGATTTCGCAGCGGTGGCAACCGATTTGGTGAACCGGGGCATCACCACCGTCGAGCAGCTCGGCGCTCAGGGCGGCAGCAACGGCGGACTGCTGATGGGCATCATGCTGACCAAGTACCCGGAGAAATTCGGCGCGCTGGTGTGTGACGTGCCGCTGCTGGATATGAAGCGCTACCACCTGTTATTGGCCGGCGCCTCTTGGATGGCCGAGTACGGCGACCCGGACAACCCGAGCGACTGGGCGTTCATCTCCGAATATTCGCCCTACCAAAACATTTCGGCGAGCCGCAAGTATCCGCCGGTGCTGATGACCACATCCACCCGCGACGACCGGGTGCATCCGGGCCATGCCCGCAAGATGACGGCGGCCCTGGAGGCCGCGGGCCATCAGGTCTGGTTATACGAGAACATCGAAGGCGGACACGCCGGCGCGGCCGACAATGAACAGGCCGCCTTCAACCTCGCGCTGAGCTACTCGTTCCTGCACCGGATGTTGCGGTCCTGAGCGGTGGCTAAGCTCGCGACCCTGCTGATCGCCGCGGCTTTGGCCGGATGTGGTCAGCACGGCGGCGACCGAGCCGTAAAGCTGCCGCCGGCCGCCGAGCCGCAAAACGCGCCGAGCACCACAGCGGCCGGCCGCATGGTGCCGGTCGGCATGCGTCCGGAAGGCGTCGCAGTGGACGAGGTGACCCGCACGGTCGCGGTGGCCACCCACGACCCCGACCAACTGGTGCTGCTCAACGCCGACTCGGCGGAGATCACCGCCCGGGTTCCGCTGCCCGGGTCCGCACGCCACGTCGAGCTCGCCGGCCCCGGCGGTCCCATCCTGGTTCCGGTGGAAACCGCCAACGCACTGGTCCAAGTACGGCTTCCGCAAGCGACCGCGTCACCACCGATCGTTACCGGCACCTCACCACACGACGCCGCGGCGACGTCCGGTCCGCTCGGCGGCACCATCTTCGTCAGCAACGAACACGGCGGCACGGTAAGCGCTGTGCGCGGCGACCGCGTCGTCAAGGTCTTCACCGGCCCCGTGCAACCCGCCGGCTTGGCCGCCGTCGGTACCGCCGTCGGCGTGATTGACGCGCGGGCCAACACCTTGACCGTCTACGACGCGGAAAAGCTCGCCACCGTCGGCTCGACCCCGGCCGGCGCGGGTCCCACTCATCTGGTCGCCGACGGCCACGGCCGCATGATTGCCACCGACACTCGCGGCGACACGGTCAGGGTGTTCGATCCGTTGCCGGCGCCGCACGAAATCGGCAACGTTCCCCAGCCCGGTGGGCCCTACGGCATCGCCTACGACCACATCCGAGACCTGCTGTGGGTCGCCTCCTCGGGCACCAACGAACTCGTCGGCTACCGCATGACCGAGCCGAACCCGCGGGAAGTGCAGCGAATCCACACCGTGCAAAACCCCTACTCCCTGGGCGTGGACCCGGTTACCGGACGGCTTTTCATCGCCGGTGTTACCGGCGGGGTCGTCCAGGTCATCGACCCCGGCGGATATCGTCGGTGAACATGCCCGACTTCGAAACGCTGCTGTACACCACGGCCGGTCCGGTCGCCACCATCACGCTCAACCGCCCCGAGCACCTCAACACGATCGTGCCGCCCATGCCCGACGAGATCGAGGCCTCCATCGGGCTGGCCGAACGGGACCCGGACATCAAAGTCATCGTGCTGCGCGGCGCCGGTCGCGCCTTCTGCGCCGGCTACGACTTCGGGGAGGGCTTCCACCAGTGGGACGACATCATGAAAACCGACGGGCAGTGGGATCCGGGTAAGGATTTCGCCGCGGTCACGGCCGTGACGGGACCGCATCAGAAGTTCATGACGATCTGGCGGGCCACCAAACCGGTAATCGCCCAGTTGCACGGCTGGTGCGTCGGCGGGGGCAGCGACTATGCGCTGTGCGCCGACATCGTGATCGCCAGCAACGACGCCGTGATCGGCACCCCGTACAGCCGGATGTGGGGGGCCTATCTGACCGGCATGTGGATGTACCGGCTGAGCCTGGCCAAGGCGAAGTGGCACTCGCTGACGGGCCGGCCGCTGACCGGCGTCCAGGCCGCCGAGGTCGAGCTGATCAACGAGGCGGTGCCGTTCGAGCGGCTGGAGGCCCGCGTTGCCGAGATCGCCGCCGAACTTGCGCAGATCCCGTTGTCGCAGTTGCAGGCGCAGAAGCTGATCGTCAACCAGGCCTACGAGAACATGGGCCTGGCTTCCACCCAGCGGCTGGGCGGCATCCTCGACGGACTGATGCGCAACACCCCCGAGGCGCTGGACTTCATCAAGACAGCGCAAACCCAGGGTGCGCGGGCCGCGGTGGAGCGGCGCGACGGCCCGTTCGGCGACTACAGCCAGGCCCCTCCGGAGCTGCGGCCCGACCCTAGGCACGTCATCGTCCCTGATGGCGGTGCTTAGTGAGATGAACTACGAAATATGCCCCCGGCTGCCCGCCGGAGCCCCGAAAGTGTTACCGTGGCCACTATGTCTCGGCTGAATTCTGGCCTGCGTGCAGGCGCTGTGTTCCTTTCCCTGGTCTTCGCCGCTGCGGCTTTCCCCAAGGTGGCGGTAGCCGATTCCACGGACGACTTTCCGATCCCCCGCAGGCAGATCAACACCACGTGCGACGCGGAGCAGTACTTGGCGGCCGCGCGGGATACCAGCCCGATCTACTACCAGCGGTACATGATCGACTATCACAACAGGCCGGTCGACATTCAGCAGGCCGCGACCGACCGTATCCACTGGTTCTACTCATTGAGCCCCGCCGACCGCAGGCAGTACTCCGAGGACACCGCGACGAACATCTACTACGAGCAGATGGCGACGCACTGGGGTAACTGGGCCAAGATCTTCTTCAACAACAAGGGCGTCGTCGCCAAAGCCACTGACGTGTGCAACGGCTATCCGCGAGGCGACATGTCGGTGTGGGACTGGACGGCTTAGTCTGCTAAGACTCTGTCGAGCATCTAAACCTGACTAGTCCGAGGCCAGAAACTCTTTGAGCCTCTCGACGGCCTGGTCGATGCTGAAGCTGGCGGGTGGGTGCCGGGGCGGAAATTCCCTGAACGTCTCGAGGAACTTGTTCGCCATCGCGGTCGCGTAGAACACGAAGAAGTCTCGGCGAATCATCCAGTCCCAGTACGTGTTCGAGGTGATATCTGCGTACTCGAACGGATCGGTGCGCAGGTTGAACAGCTTCGGTACCCGCAGCACCACGAACGGTTCGGCCCAGATCTGCATGGTGCCCTGACAGCGCTGTTCGGCGAACACGATCTTCCAGTTCTCGAACCGCATCGCCACCAGGTCGCCGTCGTCGGAGAAGTAGAAGAAGCCGCGCCGCGGGCTGTGCTCGACCTCGCCCATCAAGTAGGGCAGCAGGTTGTAGCCGTCGATGTGGACCTTGTATTCGGTCTCCCCGATCTCGTAGCCCTTCTTCAGCTTGTCCATCACGTCGGGGTCGCCCGCGGCGGCCAGCAGCGTCGGCAGCCAGTCGTGGTGCTGGATGATGTCGTTGGAAACGCTGCCCGCCTTGATCTTTCCGGGCCAGCGGATCATCTCCGGTACCCGGAAGGCGCCCTCCCAGTTGGTGTTCTTCTCGCTGCGGAACGGCGTGGTGGCGCCGTCGGGCCAGGTGTTGCGGTGCGGGCCGTTGTCGGTGGAATAGATGACGATGGTGTCGTCGGCGATGCCGAGTTCGTCCAGCACGTCGAGCACCTGGCCCACGTTGCGGTCGTGGTCGATCATCGTGTCGTGGTACGGCGACTGCCACATCCCGGCCTGGCCCCGGCTTTCGGGCTTGGTGTGGGTGAACACGTGCATGTGGGTGAAGTTGCACCAGACGAAGAACGGCTTGCCCCCGGCGTGCTGGCGCTTGATGTAATCGACCGTGAGGTCGGCGACCTCGTCGTCGATGGTCTCCATCCGCTTCTTGTTCAGCGGCCCGGTGTCCTCGATGGTCTGCTTACCCACCGGCCCGTACCTGGGGTCGTCGGGTTCGTCGGACACCTCCGCGGTGGCCTGGCACTTGAGCACACCTCGTGGATGCGCCAGCTCGTAGAGCAGCGGGAACTGGTCCTTATGCGGATAGTCCTCCTGCTCGGGTTCTTCCTCGGCGTTGAGGTGATAGAGGTTGCCGAAGAATTCGTCGAACCCATGCACCGTCGGCAGGTACTTGTTGAGGTCGCCGAAGTGGTTCTTGCCGAACTGGCCGGTGGCGTAGCCCAGCGGCTTGAGTAGCTCGGCGATCGTCGGATCCTCTGCGGCCCAGCCGATATCGGCGCCCGGCACACCGACCTTGCTCATGCCGGTGCGGTACACACTCTGCCCGCTGATGAAGGCGGCACGGCCCGCCGTGCAGCTTTGTTCGCCGTAGGAATCGGTGAACCGCATCCCCTCGTTGGCGATGCGGTCGATGTTGGGAGTGCGATAGCCCATCAGGCCGTCGCTGTAACAACTCAGATTGGTGATCCCGATGTCGTCACCCCAGATCACCAGAATGTTGGGCTTACCGTCAGGCATGACCGGAACGTTATCGCTTCCGGAGCGCTGAATCAGCCCTGGACCGCTGGGAATCCGGCGGGCGGGCGTGGCTTCCTGAGTGGGCATCGTCTGCGGGAAGGGCACCTTATAGATGCTTCCCAGTCGAAGTATCCCGATATCGCGCTGACTCTGCACTGCGCCAGTTTCGGCACTGCAGCGAGGCAGCGCGCTGACACCGGCGTGTTTGACGTTGCGGCAAATGGAATAATTGGTTAATTGTCGGCGATCTCGAACTTTATGAGAATTCTGTGATCTTCTGGTGAGCAACGGGCTGGGCGTGCCTGATCATCAAAGGTGCGTGACGGGTAGGGCAGGGTCGACGGCGGCTCGTTGGAGTCCAACACAGGGCGAGTGCTAGCCTAAACCCATTGTGGTGGGCGCTCTTTGACGTGTCTTATCTCGCGAGCCCCAGTGGGACCTGCAGCGCGCAAAACCGGTAGTTCTCGGCATTCACTTACTATTCAGAATTTCGTAATAAGAAAGAAAATTTACATTTCAGAGCCGGAGAAACCTCGCGAAACAAGCAAACCTCGTTAGGCGGAATATCACAAGAATTCCGCGCCCGCTAGTGGTACCGGCAAGCGTCCGCAAATTTCACGTCGCTCGCAGCTTGGACCGTATGGATTTTAGAACGGCGGGTCGTCGGGTAACGGTTCCGAGGTCGGAGGTTCGGGTTGCCAGTCCGGGGGTAGTTCTTCGGGTTCTCGGGGGTCGTTGATCCAGGTGCAGTAGGGGCTGGTGCTGGGGGTGCCCTTGAATAGAAACAGCATGTCGCGCATGTGGTTTCGCCATTTGCGGTCGGCGATCTCGTCTTTGCGGGCCGCAGTCAGGCGGCGGCGGGCTTCGTTGATCGGGCCGCTGCTCGCGGTTGTGGTTGCGCGCTCGGGTGATCCGGCTGGCTCGTTGCCGGGGTCTGCTGCGCCGGTTCGGGGCCGGTGCCGCGCACGCCGGCCCACGCGGCAGCGGGAAAAGATCAGCCCCCGCCGGAGACGTTCGGTAGGTCTGCCCGGTGGGCGAGGTCCACAGCACCGTCCCATCCGCCCACTGCACATCACGCCACCCGCCGAAGGTCTTAAGCCGATGATGGTGCCGGCACAAACATTTCAGATTGCTGAACACCGTCAGGCCCCCGGCGGCGGGGTCGCCATGGTGAAACGGAATCGTATGGTCCACATCGCAATAGGCCGCGCGGCGGTGGCATCCGGGGAACCGGCAGGTCAGATCCCGACACCGCACCGCACGCTCGAGCGCGGCCGAGGGCTGATACCGCAGCGCCTGCGCCGCGCTGGTCACCGGATCGATCACCGCCAGCTTCGCCGCGGCCGCCAGGGCACGGACCTGCTCGGCGTCGATGACCCCGTAGCCCTCCAGATACCCGGGCCGCTCGCTGTCCCCGGACACGGTCGCATCGGTGGCCACCACATTGATCACCACCGCCACCCCACCAGGTGCGGCGCTGCGCGGCCCGGTCCGGGTGGGGCATCCCGACTGCCCACACGCACACGCCAGCGTCATGCCCGCGGGCAGCGCACCCAGCGCGTCGGCGCGGCGTTGATCCATCGTGCGCGGATCCCCCGCACACACCTGCGTGGCCAGCTGCGACAACCGCGCACCCAGGGCCGCCGCGGCGGCCGCGGTCACCGTGGCGTGCACCTCGGCCATGCCGTTATCCAGGGCGGTGATCGTGACCCGGCGCCGATCCTCCCCGAGCGCCCGGCGCTCGCGGGCGGCGTCGGCATCGATGTCGCGCACCGCGGCGTCCACGGTGTTGAGGACCCGCTGACGCGACCACCCCCGCCAGGTGCCGAGGCGCGCGGACAGCGACGCATCCAACCGCGCGCTCAACCCCGCGTCGGTCACCAACTCGGTGCGCCGGATGATCAGCTGCACCGTGCGCCAATCCGTTCGCCCCGCGGCCAGCAACGCCGCCACCTTGGGTAACCGCCTATCCAGGGCCTCGGCATCAGAGACCACATAGCCGGCCGCCACCGGCGCCAGATTCATCGCCGCGGCCACCTCGGCCGCGGTCTGCTGGAACGGGTCGATCACCGCGTAGCCGTGTTCGGCGCGCTCGACCGCGCCCAGCAGCCGATGCTGCAACAACCCCGCCACCGCCGCCCAGCGGCGCGCCACCAGCACCGATTCCTGCCGATACGTCGACTCGACGACCGCCACCAGCGCGGCGGGGTCCAGATCCGACAACTCATCGAACATGTGTTCGAGTATAAATCAGGGGTACGACACCCGTGAAGCGCGCGGCTGCTGCTTGTGGATAACTCGCGGCCGGGGCGTCGTGAAAGCGAAAGGTGCTCTGCCGCAACGATAACTCGTGGCGGGGCGCCCGGTCCGTCAGTAGTGCGGTGCCGCCGCCGCCGGGAACCGATCGGTGTTTGCGGACTCTTCCTTGGGCAACATCAGGGCGCGAACGGCCGAGCGCGGTCCATAGGGTCGAAGCATCTGACTGGCGGGGCGTGTTCGCACCAGCGTCGGCCACCAGAACCAACGGCCCATCAGCGCGGCCACGGACGGCATCATGAACGAACGCACGATCAAGGTGTCGAACAACAAACCCAGGGCGATGGTGGTACCGACCTGCCCCATCACCCTCAAATCGCTGGCTACGAAGGACGCCATGGTGGCGGCGAACACCAAGCCCGCTGACGTCACCACGGCGCCGGTTCCGGCCATCGAGCGGATGATGCCGGTTTTGATGCCGGCATGGATTTCCTCTTTGAAACGGGAAACCAGCAACAGGTTGTAGTCCGATCCCACCGCCAGCAGCAGGATGACGGACATCGCCAACACCATCCAGTGCAACTCGAAGCCGATGATGTCCTGCCATACCAGCACCGAAAGCCCGAACGAGGCACCCAACGACAGCAGTACGGTGCCGACAATCGTGATCGCGGCGACCAGACTTCGGGTGATGATCAGCATGATGATCAAAATGAGGCTGGCCGCGGATATTCCGGCGATCATCAGGTCGTACTTGGACCCGTCGCGCATGTCCTTATAGACCGCCGCCGTACCGCCAAGCCAGATCTTGGCCCCCTCCAGCGGGGTCCCCTTGATCGCTTCCTTCGCCGCGTTCTTGATCGGCTCGACGTGCGAAATGCCTTCGGGTGTAGCGGGATCGCCTTCATGGGAGATGATGAACCGGGCAGCGTGCCCGTCCGGCGACACGAACATCTTCAGACCCCGCTTGAAGTCGGGGTTGTCGAAGACTTCCGGTGGTATGTAGAACGAATCGTCATTCTTGGCGGCGTCGAAAGCCTGACCCATGGCCGTCGAGTTCTGGCTCATCACGTCCATCTGGTCGTACAGCGACGACATCGAGCTGTGCAAACCTCCGCTACCTACGGCTCGGCCCGGCGTCTCCGAAAAAGCTTGCCGCCGTGGCCGTCCCATCCATTGATTTGCTGCGCTAAGTATCTTAGACACATCCGCGGCGGGCCGCAGAATTGGGCCCGGGCGCAAAATCTCACGGCCATTCATTGCGACCCCGCGAGCAGTCCGATACACGTGGCCGTCAGGACTCGACTGAGTGCGGGCGCGAATTCGATGTTCCATTCGGGCGGAAGAACCTCGGGCTCCTCGGCGTATGCGTCGTTGAGCCGCTCCGGCGGGTTGGCGATCTGCCAGAAGGCAGCGGCCAGCGAATAGGCGGCGATCAAAGTGTCAAAGGCACCGGCTCGGCCCAGCGTGGGCAACGCCTGTTCGATCGCGTCCGCGAGCGCGACCGCGGCGCCACTGATAGTCCGCCTGATCTCGACAACTCTGTCGATATCCACCTCGTGCTCGAGGTGCAGGTGAAGGTTGGCCAGTAGGTCGCAAAACAACGGGTCCTCGGCCAGACCGTTGGCCAGCGTCTCGGCGACACGCGGCGCCGACGTCGGACCGGGCTGGGCCAACTGCTCGCACACCGTGCCCGACCACCGCACCCAGCCTTCGGCGGCCAGGTGTAGCAGTACCTCTTTATGGGAGCTGAAATAGCGGCGCACCGCGGAGTAATGAATTCCGGCGCGGCCGGCGACCGCGGTCAGTGTCACCGACGCAACACCGGTCTCGATCGCTAATGAGCGTGCCGCTTCCACGAGGGCCGCCGCACGCTGGCGTTTGTTCTCTTCGCTGCGGGCGCGCCGGAAAGTGAGTTGCGCCACCGGCTGAGGATAACGCACGTTATGTGATTTGTATAACGCACGCAATGTGATTTGCGGCCCCAGGAACGACCGGACTAATCTCTGTTACGCACGTGATATGCGTTACACTCCAGAGGCCGCGAGCGAAAGGAGTTGACAGTTCCGTCTTAGGTTAGCCAAAGTTAACTTTCGTCGCCAGGGAGCATGGCAGCGCTGCGGCACCCACCGGGATTGACGTGAGAGCCGTCCGGCGCGACGGGCTCTAGTTGACGATGTTCGATTGCTTTTTGCGGACGTCCCAACCGTCCGCCAAGTGGAAATACCGACCGGTGAAAGGGGCTTTCGATTTTCAGGCTGCTGTCGCGGTGGTGGATTCCGCTGGTCATCCTGGCGGTGGCGATAGTCGGGGGATTCGTCGTATACCGGGTGCACGGTTACTTCGGCTCCGAAAAACGCGAATCGTATGCCGACAGCAACCTGGGCAGCCCCAAGCCTTTCAACCCCAAGCGGATTACCTACGAGGTCTTCGGCCCTCCCGGAACGGTCGCTGACATCAGCTATTTCGATGTCAACGCGGACCCGAAACGCGTCGACGGGGCGGTCTTGCCGTGGTCGCTACACATCACCACCGACAAGGCGGCGATGATGGGAAATCTTGTGGCACAAGGCAATAGCGATAGCATCGGGTGCCGCATCCTGGTGGACGACGAGATCAAGGCCGAGAGAGTCTCCAACGAGGTCAACGCCTACACCTTCTGTGTGGTGAAGTCCGCGTGAGCAGCACAACCGAACGGTCATTCATCGCCAGGACGATCCACGCCCTGGCGCTGCCGATCATCCTGTTCTGGATTGCTGTTGTCGTCATCCTCAGTCTGTTCGTCCCATCACTGGAAGTGGTCGGACAGCAGCGGTCAGTCTCGCTGAGCCCCACAGACGCACCGTCGTTCGTGGCGCTGAAGCACATTGGCCATGCCTTCAACGAAGGCGACACAGACAGCTCGGCGATGATCGTCTTGGAGGGCGACCAGCCCCTTGGCGACGACGCCCATAGGTATTACGACGCCGTGATTCGCAAGCTGCGCGAAGACAAGGTGCACGTGCTCAGCGTCCAGGACTTCTGGGGTGATCCGCTGACTGCGGCGGGCGCGCAAAGCAACGACGGCAAGGCGACCACCGTCCAGGTGAATCTCGCCGGCAACCAAGGCGAGCTGCTGGCCAACGATTCCGTCGAGGCCGTCCGCAAGATCGTGAACAGCGTCCCACCCCCGCCAGGGGTCAAGCCCTACGTCACCGGAGTGTCGGCGCTGGCTGCCGATCTGCACCACAGTGGCGACAAATCCATGCTCAAGATCACCGCAACCACGATCGCGGTGATTCTGATCATGTTGCTCTTCGTCTACCGCTCGATCCGCACCGTATTTCTGTTGCTGGTCACGGTTGGTATCGAATTGAGCATCGGCCCGGGGCGCTGTCGCGTTAGTCGGGCAGAGCGGGCTGGTGGGGCTTTCCACCTTCGCGGTCAGCCTGCTCACGTCGCTGGCTATCGCCGCCGGTACCGACTATGGGATTTTCATCATTGGCCGCTACCAAGAGGCCCGCCAAGCCGGCGAGGACAAGGAATCGGCCTTCTACACCATGTTTGAAGGCACCGCCCACGTCATTCTCGGGTCCGGTTTGACGATCGCCGGAGCGACGTTCTGCCTCAGTTTCGCGCGGATGCCCTACTTTCAAACCCTGGGCATTCCCTGCGCGGTAGGCCTGATGGTCGCGGTCGCGGTCGCGCTGACGCTGGGCCCGGCAGTTCTCGTCGTGGGCAGTCGGTTCGGAATCTTCGACCCCAAGCGGCACCTCAAAGTACGTGGCTGGCGACGGGTCGGCACCGTGGTGGTGCGCTGGCCGCTGCCCGTTCTCGCCGTCACGTGCGCCGTCGCTCTGGTAGGCCTGATCACCTTGCCCGGATACCAGCCCAGCTACAACGATCGGGCCTATCTGCCCACCTTCATCCCGGCCAATGAGGGTTTTTCGGCCGCGGATCGCCATTTCAGCCAGGCCCGGATGAAGCCCGAGATTCTCATGATCGAGTCGGGTCATGACATGCGGAATCCGGCGGACTTTCTGATCTTGGACAGGCTGGCCAAGGGTCTCTTCCGGGTCCCGGGGATCTCCCGCGTCCAAGCGATAACCAGGCCCGACGGTACGGCGATGGACCACACGTCCATACCGTTCCAGCTCAGCATGCAAAGCGCCGGTCAGATGCAGCAAATGAAATATCAGCGCGACCGGATGAACGACATGCTGAAACAGGCCGACGAAATGACCAAGACGATCGCCTTGATGCAGCGGATGTATGGCATCATGCAGCAGCTCGTCGGCGTTACGCACAAGATGGTCGGCGATACCGAAGAGATGCAGCAAATCACCAATCAGCTGCGGGATGAAATCGCGAATTTCGATGACTTCTGGCGGCCGATCCGTAGCTATTTCTACTGGGAAAAGCACTGCTTTGATATTCCGATCTGCTGGTCCATCCGATCGATATTCGACGCGATAGACGGCATCGATCAGATCGACGAGAAACTTGGCACTCTCATCGGTGACATCAAAGACCTGGATCGGCTCATGCCGGAGATGATCGCGCAGTTCCCGCCGATGATCGAAACCATGGAGAGCATGCGCACCATGATGCTGACCATGCACAGCACCATGTCCGGGATCTTCGCTCAGATGGATGAAATGAGCGACAACGCGACGGCGATGGGCCATGCTTTCGACGCCGCCAAGAACGACGATTCGTTCTACCTACCGCCCGAGGTTTTCAAAAACGCCGACTTCAAACGGGCTATGAAGAACTTCCTGTCCGCGGACGGGCACTCGGCCCGCTTCATCATCTTGCATCGAGGCGATCCCGCGTCGAGCCGAGGGCATCGCGAGCATCGACAAACTACGCACCGCCGCCGAGGAGTCGCTCAAGGGAACTCCGTTGGAGGACGCAAAGATCTACCTGGCCGGAACGGGAGCTGTCTTCAAGGACATCGCCGATGGCGCCAAATGGGATCTCGTAATCGCGGGAATTTCCTCGCTCTGCCTTATTTTCATCATCATGCTGATCCTCACCCGCGCCTTCGTGGCCGCCGCGGTCATCGTGGGGACGGTCGCAATTTCACTGGGCGCTTCCTTCGGCCTGTCCGTGCTGTTCTGGCAACATCTTCTCGGTATCCCATTGCACTGGCTGGTGCTCGCGATGTCTGTCATCGTGTTGCTGGCGGTGGGGTCCGACTACAACCTGCTGCTGGTCTCCCGCTTCAAACAGGAAATACACGCCGGCCTGAATACCGGCATCATCCGCTCGATGGGCGGCACCGGCAAAGTCGTGACCAACGCGGGCCTGGTGTTCGCCTTCACCATGGCGTCCATGGTGGTAAGCGATGTGCGGATGATCGGGCAGGTGGGCACCACCATCGGTTTGGGTCTGATGTTCGACACGTTGATCGTGCGGGCGTTCATGACGCCAGCCATCGCCGCGCTGCTGGGCCGCTGGTTCTGGTGGCCGATCAGGGTGCGGTCGCGCCCGGCCAGGACCCAGGCTGAGCGGGTGCACGCCGAGCAGCCGGACCGCTCTCTGGCGTACAGCGACTAGCTGCTGGTTCGTCTTTGCTACGGGGTCCCGTTGTTTCCGGGATTGCCGAACAGCCGCCCGCGCATACCGCCGATCCCACCGGCGAACCCGGTGTTCCCGTTGCCGCCGTTGCCACCGTTACCGATGAGAACCGCGTCGCCGCCGTTGCCGCCGTTCGCGCCAGCGGGCGGTACGGCCTGACCTGCCTTGCCGCCGGCCCCGCCATTGCCGATCAGCCCGGCGTTGCCGCCGGCGCCGCCCGCACCGCCGTGCTCGCCGGCGGAGAGCATAAAGCCGCCCTGCCCGCCGGCACCGCCGTTCCCCCATAGCATTCCGCCGCTGCCGCCATTGCCGCCCGGATTATTCAACGCACCGGTCCCGCCTGTCCCGCCGTTGCCGATCAGCCCGGCGTTGCCGCCGTTACCTCCCTGCAAGCTAAATAGCCCGCTGCCGCCTTGGCCGCCGTTGCCGAACAGGAACCCGCCGTCGGCGCCGGGCAGGCCATTTCCACCACCGCCGCCGTTGCCGATCAGCAGCCCGGCCCTGCCGGCCGTGCCGCCGACGGGGCTGCCGATGCCCCCGGTGCCGCCGTTGCCAATCAATTGGGCGTTGCCGCCGTTGCCGGCGATGCCAGCGGTCGCGCCCTGGGTGGTGCCGCCGTCGCCGCCGTTGCCCATGAGCAGGCCGCCGGTGCCACCGTTGCCGCCGTGGCCTCCGAACCCGCTGCCGAAACCGGCCAGGCCGCCCATCCCGCCGTTGCCGACCAGGCCGGCGTTGCCGCCATTACCACCGGGCCCTCCGTTCGCCGCGGCACTGTCGCCACCTTGCCCGCCGTCGCCGGCCTTGCCGAACAACAACCCGCCGTCGCCGCCGTGGCCGCCGGCGCCGCCGTTGCCGAGAGGGAAACTGGAGCCGCCCGCCCCTCCGGCTCCCCCGTTGCCGATCAACCCGGCAGCCCCGCCGTTGCCACCGGCCCCTCCGGAGGCGCTGGTACCGGACCCGCCGTTGCCGCCGTCGCCGACCAGCCAGCCGCCGTCGGTGCCGTTTGTCCCGCTGCTGGCGGCCCCATCCGTCCCGCGACCGAACAGCGGGCGGCCCGTGAAGAGTTTCCAGGGCGAAAGTAGGTCAACGATGCTCTGCATCGGCGAGGCGTTGGCGGCCTCGCTGGCCGCATAAGAGCCCGCACCGGCGCTGAGGGCCTGCACAAACCGATCGTGAAAGGCCGCCGCTTGGGCGCTCAGCGCCTGATAGCCCTGGGCGTGTTCACCGAACAACGCCACAATCGCCGCCGACACCTCGTCTGCGCCGGCCGCCACCACCCCCGTGGTCCGCACGGCCGCGGCCGCATTCGCCGAGTCGATCGTCGACCCGATACCCGCCAAATCCACTGCCGCCGCAGCCACCAGCTGCGGCGCCGCAATCACAAATGACATCCGTCACCTCCCGACAGGACATGCCACTATCGAGAACCCGGCAGTAATAAATCCTATCCCCGGCCGTCCACGGATGGCCCACCCGAAATCTCGGCTGTTACGAATAACAGGTCATGCACACCATCGCGCTGATCGGCTTTCTCGGCGGTTTGATCACCGGCATTTCGCCGTGCATCCTGCCGGTGCTTCCGGTGGTGTTCTTCTCCGGCGCCAACAGCGGCCGCGCGGCGCGGCCGTATCTGGTGATCGCGGGCCTGGTCTGCAGCTTCAGCGTGGTCACCCTGGTCGGCTCCGCCGTGCTGTCGGCGCTGCATCTGCCGCAGGACGCAATCCGCTGGGCCGCCCTGCTGACCTTGACCCTGATCGGTCTCGGATTGATCTTCCCGCCGCTGCAACACCTGCTCGAACGGCCGTTCGCCCGCCTCCCGCAGCGTGAAATCGGCAGCGGTAGAAGTGGTTTCGGGCTCGGCCTGACGTTGGGTGCGCTGTACGTGCCGTGCGCGGGACCGGTGCTGGCGGCGATCGTGGTCGCCGGCGGCACCGCTTCCATCGGCCCGGCGATACTCGTGCTGACGGCCACGTTCGCGCTTGGTACCGCGTTGCCACTGCTGGCCTTCGCGCTGGCCGGGCGGCGCGTCGCCGAACGTGTCTCGGCATTCCGCCGCCGGCAGCGCGCAATCCAGATCGCCGGGGGAATCACGATGATCGTGCTGGCCGCCGCACTGGTGTTCAACCTGCCGGCGGTGCTGCAGCGCGCCGTCCCCGACTACACGGTGGCGATGCAACAACGGATCGGAGCTAACGACATCCAGCGCAAGCTGCACCCGGTCGCCGCCAAGGGCAAGCTGGCCGACTGCACCGACGGCGATGCCCAGCTGCAGGAATGCGGGCCGGCGCCGGCCATTGGCGGGATCACCCAGTGGCTCAACACGCCGGACGGCAAGCCGATCGACCTTGGGTCGCTGCGGGGCAAGGTCGTGTTGATCGACTTCTGGGCCTACTCCTGCATCAACTGCCAGCGCGCCATCCCCCACGTCGTCGACTGGTACAGCCGGTACCACGACGCCGGGTTGGTGGTCATCGGGGTACACACGCCGGAGTATGCGTTCGAACACGTCGCGGGCAATGTGGCCAGCGGGGCCGCGGCGCTGCACATCACCTACCCGATCGCGCTGGACAACGGCTACACGACCTGGAACAACTACCAGAACCTGTTCTGGCCGGCCGAATACCTGATCGACGCGAACGGAGCCGTCCGGCACACGAAGTTCGGCGAGGGTGACTACGGCACGACCGAGAACTTGATCCGGCAGCTGCTCGCCGACGCGAATCCGGACGGCCGGCTACCCGCCGCGGGCAACGCGGTCGACACCACTCCGCAGGCCATGCTCACCCCCGAGACATACCTGGGCGTTGACCAGACCGGAAACTACGGCGGCGGTGGCGAATACCACAAAGGCACAGCAACTTTCAGCTATCCCGCCACGTTGGCCGTCGATAAGTTCGCCCTGCGCGGCCGGTGGACGCTGGACGATCAGAGCATCACCGCCGATGCCGAGGATGCCGCCATACGGCTGAACTACACCGCCAAGGACGTCTACGCGGTGGTCGGCGGTACCGGCATCATCACCGTCACCCGGGGCGGCCAAACCACCACGACCCCTATCGGCGGGGCGCCGACCCTACATCAGATCGTGGGCGACAACGCGGTGGACACCACCCGCCGCGATCAGCTCGACATGCGGGTCAGCAAGGGCCTGCAAGTGTTTTCGTTCACTTTCGGCTAAGGCATCGGTATGTGCATAGTGCATGCCTCCTGGTTCTGGTGGAAAAGTCCGGCAGTTTAAACCACCGCCAGGACCGTAGCGGCGCTTTTGCGGTCTTGATTATTTTTTGTTCACACGCCGTTCTAAATGCGCAGTTAATCGCCATCGGAAATTTAGGCTGCTCGGCTGAGGGCGTAGGAGGCGTGGCCGTGAACGAAAAATCGATCGATGGAATGTCACGCCGACAATTTCTGGCCAAACTCGCCGCGGCCACGACCGCCGGGGCTTTCATGGACGTGGCCGGCCCGATAATCGACAAGGCATACGGTGCAGGCCCCTGCTCCGGCCATCTGAGCGACATCGAGCACTTCGTGCTGTTACTGCAGGAAAACAGGTCGTTCGATCACTACTTCGGCACGCTCTCCGGCGTGAATGGGTTCGACAGCGGGTCGCCTTACTTCCAGCAGAAGGGCTGGAACCCCCAAACGCAGAAAAAGGACCCGTCCGGCATCACGATCCCCTACCGTTTCGACACCACCCGGGGCCCCCTCCTCCAGGGCGAATGCGTCAACGACCCGGTCGAGGGCTGGGTCGCGATGCACACGGCCTGGAACAACGGCGCCAACGATCAATGGCTGCCGTCGCAATACCCGGAAACGCTCGCGGGCAACATCCCCGGGACCATGGGCCACTACACGCGCGCAGACCTCCCGGTCCACTACATGCTGGCCGATACCTTCACCATTTGCGATTCGTACCACTGTTCGCTGCTGAATCAGACCACGCCCAACCGGCTGTATTGGATCAGCGCCACCATCGACCCCGATGGCACGCAGGGTGGGCCGGTAGTCGCAAACCCTACCTACCCGCTGGGCAAATACAGCTGGAAGATCATGCCGGAGAATCTCAGCGCCGCCGGGGTGAGCTGGAAGGTCTACAACAACAAGACACCAGGGGGCCTGAACAACACGCCCCTCGGCGACAACGGCATGGTCTACGCCTTCAAACAGGCGTTGGACCCGAGGTCGGATCTGGCCCGCTACGGCAACGCGCCGACCTACCCCCTGAGCTTCCTCGCCGACCTTGCGACAAATAAGCTGCCGACGGTTTCCTGGGTGATTCCGGGAATTCTGAACTCGGAGCATCCCGCATTGCCGCTATCGGCCGGCGCCGCGACGATCGTGAACTTGCTGCGCAGTTTGATGAACCATCCGGCGGTCTGGGAAAAGACCGCGGTGATCATCAGCTATGACGAAAACGGCTCGTACTTCGACCATGTCGTACCGCCCACGGCGCCGTTGGGGACACCCGGAGAGTGGATTCCCAACAGCGTCGACATCAGCCAGGTGGCAGGGGCCGGTGGTATACGGGGGCCACTCGGTTTGGGCTATCGCGTGCCGTGCCTGGTCATTTCGCCCTACAGCCGCGGCGGCTTAGTGTCCCACGACACTTTCGACCACACATCACAGCTGCGACTGCTCGAAACGCGGTTCGGGGCGCCGGTGCCCAACCTCACCCCCTGGCGCAGAAGCGTGACCGGCGATATGACATCGACATTCAACTTCGCGGCCCCGCCGAACCCGACAAGCCCCGATCTAGGGCATCCGAATATCACCGCCCTCAAGACGCTGCCACAGTGCTTTCCCAACGCGGTCACGGGATCATTGGGCGACGCGGCGATAGGGATCCCGTATCGGGTGCCCTATCCGCAAGTCATGCCGACCCAAGAAAGCTCGCCGAGTCGCGGTATTCCCAGCGGTCCTTGCTAAAACACCTGCCCGCCTTCGGCGGCACTGGCCAGGTCGTAAGGCCCGGCAATCGCTTTAGTTCACCTTCGGCTAAGACATCGGTAAGCCCGCTGCAGCCCATCCGCCAGGTCTATGGCTCCGAATAGGTGTTGTGGACCAGTCGTACGAACGCTCGATAGCGGTTATTGGCAGTGGCGTGGCCGGCCTGACCGCCGCCTACGTCCTGGCCGGGCGCGACCGCGTCACGTTGTACGAGGCGGACGTTCGGCTCGGCGGACACGCGCACACCCACTTTCTGGACCCTGGTGACGGCAGCGTCCTGGGTGTCGACTCAGCGTTCCTGGTGCACAACGACCGCACCTATCCCACGCTGTGCCGGCTGTTCGACGAGCTCGGGGTGGCGACCCAGGAGTCCGAGATGTCGATGTCGGTGCGGGCCGACGACCCACAAGGCAAAACAGCACTCGAATACGCCGGGGCCCTGGGCGTTCGGGGGCTGTTCGCGTGCCGGCAGTCGCTGCGGCCCCGCTACCTGCGCATGCTCGCCGAGATCGTCCGCTTCCACCGCGCCGCCCTGGCCCTGCTGGTCGACAGCCCGGACAACAACGCCGATAAGAACTCAGACGAGACGCTGGAAGCCTTTTTGAGCCGGCACCGCTTCTCGCCGTACTTCGTCGACTACTTCATCACGCCGCTGGTGGCCGCGGTGTGGTCGTGCGCCGCTGACGACGCCCTGCGCTACCCGGCCCGCTACCTGTTCGTCTTCCTCCACCATCACGGCATGTTGTCGGTGTTCGGTTCACCTAAATGGCGCACCGTGACCGGAGGTTCGGCCAACTACGTGCAGGCCATCGCCGCCCGCCTGGACGAGGTGTCAACCGGAACGCCGGTGCACTCGCTGCGGCGCATGCCGGACGGCGTGCTGGTGCGAGCGGGCAACAACCCGCCGCGGCACTTCGACGCGGCCGTCGTCGCCGTCCACCCCGACCAAGCGCTGCTGCTTCTCGACCGGCCCAACGCGTGGGAGCGCGCACATCCTGGGCTCGATTCCCTACTCGACCAACCGCGCCCAGCTGCACACCGACGAGTCGGTGCTGCCCCGCCACCGCCGCGCCCGCGCGTCCTGGAACTACCTGGTGACGCCGGGAACGGACAACGTGGTCGTCAGCTACGACGTCAGCAGGCTGATGCGGCTGGCCGGAGACCGTCGCTATCTGGTGACCCTCGGCGGCGGCGACCGCGTCGATCCGGAGTCGGTGATCGCCGAGATGACCTACAGCCACCCGCTGTACACACCGGAATCGGTTGCCGCCCAACGCGCATTGCCCACCCTCGACGACGACCGGGTGGTGTTTGCGGGCGCCTACCACGGCTGGGGGTTCCACGAAGACGGTGCCGCTTCGGGACTGCGCGCGGCCCGCCGGCTCGGCGCTGACTGGCCGGCGCCGGCCCGGCGCGAGGCGGTGGTCGCATGCTGACTCGAGCACCGGCGATCTACCGCACCACGATCACGCATTGCCGGCAGGCCCCGGTACGCCATTCGTTCGAATACCGAAGCTACAGCTGGTATGTCGATGTCGACGATCTGCCCCGGCTGCCCTGGTGGCTGCGACCGTTCGCACGATTCCGCGCCGACGACCACTTCGCCGCCGCAGATCCGGCGCACGCCTCGCTGCGCGACCGGCTGGGCGCGTTCTTCGCCGACCGTGAGATGGCCCTGCCCGACGGCCGCGTCACCGCGCTGCTGCAGGCCCGGGTTTTCGGTTACGTATTCAACCCGATGAGCGTCTTTTGGTGCCACGACCGCGACGGCCTGCTTCGACATGTGGTCGCCGAAGTCCACAACACCTACGGCGAGCGCCACGCCTACCTGTTGCCGCCGGCCGACCTACCGGTGGTGACGGCCAAGAAGTTCTACGTGTCGCCGTTCAACCAGGTGGACGGCTACTACCTGGTGCAGGCCCCACTTCCCGACAACGAAGTCGACATCACCGTGGCGCTGCACCGCGACAGCCAGCCGGCCTTCACCGCCAACCTGCGCGGAACGCGGCGGCCGGCGAGCGCCCGGGAAATCGCCACGATGCAACTCGTTTCACCGCTGGCGCCGCTGGTGGTGGCCACGCGCATCCGGATACAGGGGATCAAGTTGTGGTTACGCCGAGTTCCAGTGGTGCCGCGATGAGCGTGGAAATCATCCAAAGACCCACCGGGCCTGCTCAGGCAGTGGATTCCGCGCGCTGGCCGGCGGTCGCGCGGGTGCCGTCGAGCCCGGTCGCCGTGGCATCGGCGGCGGTCGTCGACCGGTTGCTGCGCCGCGTGGCCGCCCGGCTGCCGCTGCGGCTTGCCTACCCCGACGGGTCGGTGCTCGGCACCCCCGACCCGAGCGCACCTGCCCTATTGGTGCACCGGCCCGACGCGCTGGCACGCCGGGTCGGGCGGCACGGCCTGATCGGTTTCGGCGAGTCCTACATGGCCGGCGAATGGTCGTCGACCGACCTCGCCGCAGTGTTGACCGTCCTCGCGGAATCCGTCACCGACCTGGTCCCCCGCTCGCTGCAGTGGCTGCGGCCCATCGCGCCGGCCTTTCGACCGCGTTGGCGAAGCGCGAACCGAGACCAAGCGCGCACCAACGTCTCCAGGCACTACGACCTGTCCAACGAGCTGTTCGCCGAGTTTCTCGACGAGACCATGACCTACTCGAGCGCGCTGTTCAGCGGGCTGCCGGCCCAAACGCCGGCATGGCCCGATCTTGCTGCGGCGCAACGGCGCAAGATCGACCGGCTGCTGGACCTGGCCGGCGTACAACCAGGCAGCCGGGTTCTGGAGATCGGCACCGGATGGGGCGAGCTGTGCCTCCGCGCGGCCGGACGCGGCGCCCACGTCCGCTCGGTGACACTTTCGATCGAGCAGCAGCGTCTGGCCCGCCGGCGGGTCGCCGCGGCCGGCCTGTCCGACCTGGTCCAGATAGACCTGTGCGACTACCGCGACGTCGAGGCCGCGCCTCATGAAGCCTACGACGCGGTCATCTCGGTCGAGATGATCGAGGCCATCGGATACCACTCGTGGCCAGGGTATTTCGCCGCGCTCGAACAACTGGTGCGTCCGGGCGGGCGGGTGGCGATCCAGGCGATCACCATGCCGCACGCTCGGATGCTGGCCAGCCGCAACACGCACACCTGGATCCAGAAGTACATCTTCCCCGGCGGGCTGCTACCGTCCACCCGGGCCATCGCCGGTATCACCGAGCGGCGCACCGGTTTACGCACCGTCGACATGGCCTCGCTGCGTCCGCACTACGCCGAGACCCTGCGGCTCTGGCGGGAGCGGTTCACGCAGCGCCGAGATGAGTTGGCGCAGTTGGGCTTCGATGAGGTGTTCGGGCGAATGTGGGAGCTTTACCTGGCGTATTCGGAAGCGGGTTTCCGGTCCGGCTATCTGGACGTTTACCAGTGGACGTTCGAGCGCGAAGTCGCGCGATGAACTTCTTGGTGGTAACGAGTGCTTCGGCTTTGGCGCTGGTCGTGGTGCATTCGGTGACGTTTTTCATCGGCCGGCGGATCGGCCGTTACAACGTCGTCGACGTGGCGTGGGGTGTGGGCTTCGTCGTCATCGCCGCGGTCGCCGCTGCGCTCGGCCACGGTGACCCGACCCGGCGCTGGCTGCTGCTGGCCCTGGTGGCGATCTGGGGTGTGCGGCTGAGCTGGCACATTCAGCGCAAGACAGCCGGCAAGGGCGAGGATCCGCCGCTACGCCGACCTGCTGCGCGATGCAAAGCCCGTCCAGGTGCTGCTCAGGGTCTTCCTGCTGCAGGGGTTCTTGGGCTGGTTCATCTCGTTGCCACTGCAACTGTCGGCAACAACCGGGCCAACGCCGAAGCCGTTGCTGGCCGTGACGGCGCTGGGTGTGGCGGTGTGGCTGGTCGGCGTCATCTTCGAAGCGGTCGGCGATCGGCAACTGCGGGCGTTCAAATCCGACCCGGCCAATCGCGGCGTCATCATGGACCGCGGCCTGTGGTCCTGGACCCGCCACCCCAATTACTTCGGCGACGCGTGCGTCTGGTGGGGGTTGTGGCTGATCAGCATCAACAGCCCGGTGGCACTGGCCACGGTGGGCTCGCCATTGGTGATGACTTATTTCCTGGTGCACGTCAGCGGCGCCCGGCTGACTGAGAAGTACATGAGGGGCCGTCCCGGCTTCGCCGAATACCAGGCAGCGGACAGCGTATTTCGTGCCATGGCCGCCTCGAAGGCCGCCCCGATCGGCGCGGGCATGACGAAGGTCGCGGCGACTGGGGATAGGCTACCGATCGATGACCGGACCATCATCGCTGAACAGCGACCTGGGCACCTTGTTGCGCCGGGTGGCTCGCGGCGACCGCGACGCGTTCGCCGAGGTCTACGACCTCACCAAGACTCGGGTTTATGGATTGGTGATCCGGGTGCTGCGTGATCCCGGCTACAGCGAGGAAACCACCCAGGAGGTCTATCTCGAGGTGTGGCGGTCGGCGTCGGAATACGACTCCGCCAGGGGATCCGCCCTCGCCTGGATGCTGACCATCGCGCACCGGCGGGCCGTCGACCGGGTGCGTGCCGAACAAGCAGGCAGCCAACGGGAATCGCGTTACGGCGCGGCCAGCGTCGAACCGGCGCGCGACGTCGTCGCCGACTCGGCAATCGCCGTTGACGAGCGCCGGCGGGTGACCCAGTGCCTCGAAGGGCTGACCGAAGTGCAGCGGGAGTGCATTGAGCTGGCCTACTACCGCGGCCTGACCTACGCCGAAGTGTCGCAGCGGCTGGCCGCCAACTTGTCGACGATCAAATCCCGCATGCGCGACGCGCTGCGCGGTCTGCGTAACTGCCTGGACGTGTCATGAGCGAGCCCACCGACTTCGAACTGCTGGAGCTGGCCACCCCGTATGCCCTGCACGCGGTGTCCGGGTCGGAGCGATCCGACATCGACGGTCAGATCGCCGCCGCGCCGGCACCCGTCGCGACGGCCTTCCACGATGAGGTTCGCGGTGTGCGCGAAACCATGGCCGTCGTATCGGCAACGACGACCGCCGAACCACCGGCGCAACTGCGGGCGGCCATCCTCGCCGCGGTTGCACTCCCCCGCGAGCGGGAGGTGCCCTCAGTCAAGAGTCGCCAATCACGTTGGCGTACAACTGTTTTAGCGGCAGCAGCGGCTCTGGTGGTGGGGCTGGCGGCGTTCGGCCTTGGGGCGCTGATGCGGCCACAGCCAACGCAGACCGTCGCCGAGCAGATCCTGACCGCCCCGGATGTGCGGACGATCTCTCGCCCGCTCGGCGGCGGGACAGCCACGCTGATGTTCTCCCGCGATCGCAACGCGGGTGTGTTGGTGATGAACAACGTGCCACCGCCATCGCCCGGCACGGTCTATCAGATGTGGCTGCTGGGTGCCAACGGCCCCACGTCCGCGGGCACGATGGGTACCGCAGCGGTGGCACCCTCGACCAAAGCGACGCTTCCCAACCTCGGCGCGTCGACGGCGCTGGCATTCACCGTGGAACCCGGCGACGGGTCACCGCGGCCGACCGGCGCGATACTGGCCGAGCTGCCCCTAGGCTGACCTGCCCATTCCGCCCCACACCGCGCACATCACGCCAAGAACCACTAACGCGGCTCCGGCGACCAGCGTCGCGTTGAGCCACAGGTGCATGCTGGCCTCTGCCTGAGCGACCATCACTTCGCCGACGCGGCGAATGTCGCCGGTAGTTCGATTGAGCGCATCAGTGACCCGCCGGCTGCCGACCTCGATGGCCGCCCATCCGGCCGCGCCGACGAGCAGCGCCGAGATGCCGACGCTGGTTAGCGCCTTGCCGCGGCGCCGCGCCACCATCAGCAACAACAGCCCGCTGAACGCGGTCGCCGCCGCGGCACCGACACTCACCCAAGGACCCCAGGTGGTGACCCGGCTCAGCCGCCCCTGTCGTAACGACGGCGGCGGTGACACCGCCACCGGAACCGTCAGCTTCGGGGGCACCTTCACGCCGTATTCGGTCAAAATCTGTTGCACCGAACTGTCATTGAGCATCGGGGCCACGTCGATCACCCATTGATCGCTGGCCTGGCCGGGCTGCGGCTCGCTGAACAGCCAGTCGTGCGCAGACCTGTTCGCCTGGGCGAATACCGGCGGAAACGCCCGGCTGGCCGTGAACTCGGCGATGGCGTCGTGCACCCGCGTGCTGTCAACCGGATAGTGTTCCGCCCCGTGTTGTGCGATCAGGGCCATCGCCCGCGCGGTGAGTTCACCCGCCATGGCGGACTGCAGGTCCCGATCGCCGGCCGCCTTCTGCGCCAGAGCGGCGTAGCCCTCGGTGTTGATGACGTTCTTCTGCAGCCAGGTCGCGGGGACCACCAATGCCAGTGCAGCAGTGGTGGCCAGCCACAACATCACGGTCAGCGCGGATCGCACGCCTAGAACTTACTGTGCGATCCCCCGAACGTAGGCGGCTTGCCCGAGGTGCTGGGCGCAGTCATCGATGATGCTCACTATTCGCGCGCTGACGGTCACCGGCGGGTCCCAATTGGTGTCCACGATGCGGGACAACTCGCCTGCGGTCACGCCGGCGATGTACTCCAGGCTGAAGTCGTGCACCGCGTGGTAGTAGCCGGACAGCAGGTCCGCGGACGCTCGCACCTTCGCCACGTCCTCCGCGCCGTGCCCGTAGCCGGTGTCGTCGCGCGGCAGGTCCAGCCCGAACCGGTCCACCCAGCCGTCGCGGGTCCACACCTGCTCCACCCCGGCCACGTGGGCCAGCTGGATGTCTTGCACCCGGGCGCTGTGCCAGATCAGCCACGCGATGCTGTTGGCGGTGGGCGCCGGCCGGTACTCGGACACCTCGTCGCTCAGGCCGTCGGTGAGTTCGTCGACGTGTTCGATCAACCTGGTGAACGAGTCGCGGAGCAACTCCTGTGCGGCGGCGTCAGAGCTGGCCATACCGGCGACGCTACGCTCCCGCGCGGTGGCAGACGGCTTCGAGAGGCGCCCGGGCCCACCGCGGCGTCGGGAAAGTCGCACCGCGTCGCCCAGCACCGTGTTGCAAAACGTTGCGCCTGGGGTAATCGTGCAGTGATTCCGTGTGGTCGATCGCGATCGGCGGCACGGCCCACCGACCAGGTCGTAACTGCAATCTCTTCATCCAACGATATTCGGTGAAAACCACTGGTGGCCGGGCTACGATTTCGGCGCGGGGGGATGCGCCCCGCTGCGAGCGGCGAGAGCGAGACGGCGATGTCTTTCCTGGTGGCAGTCCCCGAAACCATGTCGGCGGCCTCGACAGTCCTGGGAAACATTGGCTCAACGCTCAATACGGCGAATGCGGTGGCCGCTCCGGCCACCACCAGCCTGGTCGCGGCCGCCGGTGACGAGGTGTCGGAGGCCATTGCGTCGCTGTTCTCGCGCCACGCCCAGCAGTTCCAGGCGCTGGGCGCCCAGGCGGCGACCTTTCACACCGAGTTCGTGCAGGCGCTGAACGGGGCACAGCGCGCCTATGCGGCCGCGGAGGCCCAGAGCTCGGGACTGCTTTCGCCGATCCTGGATCTGACGGGGCGCCCGCTCTTCGGCGACGGTGCTGACGGGATGGCCGGAACGGGGCAGGCCGGTGGTGGCGGCGGCTGGTTGTGGGGCAATGGCGGCAACGGCGGCTCGGGCGGGGCGGGGCTGGCCGGGGGTGCCGGCGGGTCGGCGGTATTTTTCGGCAACGGCGGCTCCGGGCGGAGCCGGTGGGGCCGGCACTACAGGTGGCACAGGTTCGGCGGCAGACGCCCTCGACGGCGCCACCGGCGTTAACGGCGGGGCCGGCGGGGCCGGCGGTAATGGCGGAATGTTCATCGGCAACGGTGGGGCCGGCGGCAACGGGGCGATGGGTGGGCAAGGCGGGGCCGGCGGTGCCGGCGTGGCCGGCGTCAATAGTGGCAACGGCACCGACGGCGGGGCCGGCGGGCAGGGCGGGGCCGCGGGTGCCGGGGGGAGTGCGGGGATGTTCAGCGGTACCGCCGGTCACGCCGGCACCGCCGGGGACGGCGGCACCGGAGGTAACGGCGGTCAGGGTGCTCTCGGTACGGCGGGCAGCGACGACCCCAGCACGCCGACCCAGGGCGTGGCCGGCGGTCAGGGCGGTCAGGGCGGTCAGGGCGGTCAGGGCGGGGCCGGTGTCGACGGTGTCGGCGGCGGGGCCGGTGGCCATGGCGGTGACGGCGGGAGGGGCGGCGACGGCGGCACCGGCGGCACCAACACGCGGGACCACCGGCGGGGCCGGCGCCGGCGGCGGCACCGGCGGTAACGGCGGCGACGGCGGGGCAGCCGGGCTGGCCGGCAGCGGTGGTGGCAGCGCGGGCACCGCCGGCGACGGTGGTGTCGGCGGTAACGGCGGCGACGCCGGCGATGGCAGCAAAGGCAGCAGCGGTTCCTACGTCACCGGCCAAACCCCACCCGTCGCCGGCGGCCAGGGTGGCCAGGGCGGCGGCGGCGGTGACGGTGGTACCGGTGGGGCCGCCAACGGCGGCACCGCCGGCGATGGCGGCACCGGCGGCAACGGCGGTCTGGGCGGCGGCGGCGGCGACGGTGGCGACAACACCGGCAACACCATCGTCAACAACACGGGTGCCAACGGCGGTGCGGGCGGTAACGGCGGGGCCGCGGGTGCGGGCGGCGCGGCCGGCAGCGGCACGGGCGGCACCGGCGGCACGGGAGGCACCGGCGGCGGCGGCGGCGACGGCGGCACCGGCGGCGCCGGCAGCACCCGCATGGGCGGCGGAGGCCTCGGCGGCAACGCCGGCACCGGTGGTGCCGGCGGTGCCGGCGGCAACGCCGATGTCGGTGAAACCAACGGCTCCGGCGGCGACGGCGGCGGCGGGGGCGGCGGCGGGCAAGGCGGCGCCGAAACGACCAACAACGAGGGCAGCGGGGGCGGCGGGGGCGGCGGCGGCGCCGGCGGCAGCGGCGGCAACGTCGGCAGCGGCGGCAGCGGCGGCACCGGCGGTAGCGGCGGCGGCGGCGGCGGCGGCGGCACCGGCGGCACCGCCACCTCCTCAGACGGGGTTGCGACGGGCACCGGCGGCAGCGGCGGCGCCGGTGGTAGCGGGGCGGCCGCGTCGGGCGGCACCGGCGGCTACGGCGGCGGCGGCGGAGGCGGCGGCGGCGGCGGTTCCGTGGCTGCTGATGAAGCTGCCGGCGGTAGCGGCGGCGGTGGCGGTGCGGGCGGCAACTCCAGCGCCACCGGCGGCGACGGCGGCACCGGCGGGAGCGCCACCGTCGGCTCCGGCACGACAGGCATTACGTATACCGGCGGTGATGGTGGTACCGGCGGCGCCAACGGCGGCGGAGGTGGTGGCGGCGGCGCCGGCAACTCCGGCCTGTTCTTCGGCTACCGCCGGCCCCGGGCTCACCGGCGACAGCGGTGACGCCGGTGGGGGAGGCGGCACCGGCGGCGGCAACAGCTTCAATGGTGGCCAAGGCGGCATCCCGGCGGGCGGCGGCGGCCAGGGCGGCACCGGGGAGTTCTACGACGCCTTCGGTAGGAACGGCCAGACCAGCGGTCCCAGCGTCGCCGTCGGGGGCGAGCCGTACGGGGTGGCGGTCAGCCCCACCAACGGCGATATTTACGTCACCAACGTCACCAACGGCACGGTGTCGGTGATCGACCCGACCACCAATACCGTCATCGCCACCATCACCGTCGGCTCCGCCCCGGCCGGGGTGGCGGTGAACGCCGCCAACGGCGATGTCTACGTCACCAACGACGGCAGCGGCACGGTGTCGGTGATCGACGCCAACCCCCGACACCAGACCTACAACACCGTCATCGCCACCATCACCGTCGGCAACGACCCGAACGCGGTGGCCGCGAACGCCACCAATAACGACGTCTACGTCACCAACTATCACCGACAACACCGTGTCGGTGATCGACGCCAACCCCAACGACATCCCCACCTACAACACCGTCATCGAGACCATCGCCATCCCGCTCTACAACTCGACATACGCGAACCCGACCGCGGTCGCGGTCAGCTCCGCCGGCACCTATGCCGGCGACGTCTACGTCACCAACACAGGGCTCCGGCACCGTGTCGGTGATCAACCCCAGCAACACCATCGTCGCCACCATCCCCCTCGCCACCAACGCTGACCCGTACGGTGTCGCGGTCGGCTCCACCGGCACCATCTACGTCGCTGATCTGGGCAACAGCACGGTGTCGGTGATCGACCCCGGCACCTATGCCGTCACCACCATCAGCGTCGGCTTCGAGCCCTATGGAGTGGCGGTCAGCCCCCAGACCGGCGACGTCTACGTGACCAACTCCGTCTTTGGCACGTTGTCGGTAATCGACGGCATCCCAGCGACATCACCTACAATACCGTCATGCAAACCATCCCCGTCGGCAACCTTCCGGTCGGGGTGGCGGTCAGCCCCATCGGCCCCGCGGCCGGCGACATCTACGTCGCCAATGCCGGCAGCGGCACGGTGTCGGTGCTCACCCCGGCGACCGAAGGAATACCCAGCTAGCTCGACAAAGTGGGTTTTGAGTAGGAGATTAGTTAGGTGACCTATGACCTCCTCATCCGCAATGGCACCATCGTCGACGGGCTGGGAGGTGAGCCGTACGTCGGCGACGTAGCCGTGCAAGACGGGGTCATAAAAGCCGTCGGCCACGTCAACGGCGAGTCCGCCGCGCGGGAGATCGACGCCGCCGGACTGCTGGTCACGCCGGGCTTCGTCGACCTGCACACCCACTACGACGGCCAGGCCATCTGGTCGGAGCGCCTGACCCCGTCGTCGGCGCACGGAGTGACCACGGTGGTGGTGGGCAACTGCGGCGTCGGCTTCGCGCCGTGCCGCCAGGAGGACCACGACGTGCTCGTCGACGTGATGGCCGGGGTCGAGGACATTCCCGGCGTCGTGATGACCGACGGCCTGCCCTGGACCTGGGAGACCTTCCCCGAGTTCATGGACGCGCTTGGAGTCGCGGGCCGCCGCGACATCGACGTGGCCGCGTACCTGCCGCACTCGCCGCTGCGCGTCTACGTGATGGGCCAGCGCGGCGCCGATCGCGAGCCGGCCACCGCCGCGGACCTCGCGACGATGCGCGCGGCTGGCCAAGGAAGCGATCGAGATCGGCGCGCTGGGTTTCGCGTCGTCGCGGTTGACCATCCACAAGACCGAGAGCGGTGCGCCGATCCCGAGCTACGACGCGGCCCGCGAGGAGATCGAAGCAGATCGCCAGGGGTGTCGTCGATGCGGGCGGCGGCCTGCTGCAATTCGTGCCCGACATCCCGGCCGGCGGCTACCAGCCGGTGCTGCAGACCGTCTTCGACGTCGCCGAGGACGTCGGGCTGCCGGTCACCTTCACGCTGGTCGTCGCCAACGCCGGCGATCCGACCTGGCCGGACGCGATCACCATGATCGAGAAGGCCAATGCTGCGGGTGGTGACGTCACGGCGCAGTTGTTGCCGCGTCCGATCGGGCTGATCATCGGCCTGCAACTGACCGCGAATCCGTTTGTGCTGTATCCCAGCTACCGCGAGATCGCGGATCTGCCGCTGGCCGAGCGGGTGGCCGAGATGCGCAAGCCCGAGGTCCGGGCCCGCATCCTGGCCGACAAGCCCGGCCACGGTCACCCGATCCTCTACGTGGCGCAGATGTGGGACTGGATTTTCCCGCTCGATGACGACCCGAATTACGAGCCGGATCCGGCGGACAGCATCGGGGCCCGGGCCCGGGCCAAGGGTGTGAACCCGATGGAGGAGGCCTACGACCGGCTGCTCGACGACGACGGCCGCGCCATGCTGCTGGTCGCCACCAGCAACCTGGAGAACAACTCGCTGGACACCGTCGGCAAACTCCTGCACCGCGACGACGTGGTGCTCGGTCTCGGCGACGGCGGCGCGCACTACGGGATGATCTGCGACGCCAGCTACCCGACGTATTTGCTCGCGCATTGGGCGCGCGATCGGGCGTCGGGGGGGTTCACGGTGCCCGAGGCCATCCGCGAACTGACCTCCGTGCCGGCCCGCGTCGCCGGATTGGCCGATCGCGGGCGCATCGCCGTCGGCTACAAGGCCGACCTCAACGTCATCGACCACGCGGCGTTGCGCCTGCACAAGCCGGTGATCAGTTACGATCTGCCCGCCGGTGGACGTCGTCTGGACCAGACGGCGCAGGGCTACGTCGCGACGGTGGTCGCCGGCCAAGTTATCGCGGAAAACGGCGTGCCGACCCCTGCCCGGCCCGGCAAGTTGGTTCGTGGCCGTCAATCGGCACCGCCGTCCGGCTGAAAATGGCCACGACGAGGAGCCTTCCCAGGTAGTTTGGGTTAGTGACAAACCCGCATTTTGCGTGGTTGCCGCCAGAGATTAATTCGGCACTCATGTTCGCCGGCCCGGGTGCCGGGCCGTTGCTGCTTGCTGCCGCGGCATGGGATGCGTTGGCCGAGGAACTGGCGTCTGCCGCTGCATCTTTTGGGAATGTCACATCCGAGTTGGTGACTAGCTCCTGGCTGGGTCCATCGGCGAGGGCGATGCTGGCCGTGGCGACCCAGTACGCGGCGTGGCTCAGTGCTGCGGCAATGCAAGCAACGGGGGCGGCCGGACAAGCCAAAGCCGTGGCGGGTGCGTTCGAAGCGGCTCTGGCGGCCGCGGTGCAGCCCGCGGTGGTCGCCGCCAATCGTGGCCTGGCGCAGGTGTTGGCTGCGACGAATTGGCTGGGCCAGAACGCTCCCGCTATCGCGGATATCGAGGCCGCATACGAGCAGATGTGGGCATTGGATGTGGCGGCGATGTCGGGTTACCACGCCGACGCGTCGGCGATCGCCCAAGCGCTGGCACCCTGGGAGCACGCCCTGCAGGGCCTCGACGCCAGCAAACTCCACTTGGGCATCTTCGGCGGTCACTCCAGCGCAGGCAACGGAAGCAGCGGTAGCAACAGCGGATCGTTTGGGCTTGGCGGCGGCGCCCACAAAGGCGGCGGCGCCACCATGCCGCCGCTGGCCAGCATCTTGGGCCTGGGCAACGGAAACATCGGCCTGTTCAACTCCGGCACCGGCAACATCGGGTTCTTCAACTCGGGTAGCGGAAACGTCGGCCTCTTCAATTCCGGCACCGGAAACATGGGCTTCCTGAACACCGGAGCCCTCAATATGGGCTTCGGCAACACCGGCTCCTCCAACGTCGGCTTCTTCAACGCAGGCGTCGGGGAAACCGGCCTGATGGGCCAGAACCCCCAGGAGCTGCTCGGCGCCGACAACGTCACCGGTGGTCTCGGCACGCCGGCTTACAGCCCGGGCATCCTCAACTCGGTCGGTGCGGTTACCGGCGGATTCAACCCGGGCCTGGCCAACCCGGCCATGCTCAACTCAGGCCTCGGCGAAGCCGTCGCGGCCCCGGCCGGCGCCAATGTCGCCAGCTTGGCCTCGGTCAACCCGAGCATCCCGGTCAGCAGCGCGGCCAGTATTCCTGGCGCCCTCGCCGCGCCGGCTGTCGCGGCTTCCGGCGTCAATGGCACGAGCCACGCCCCAACCATCAGAGGCACCAACGGCGACCTGGGTCCCCGGAACCCTGCCATCCGTGAAGCCGACAACGACGCCGAGGGCATCCCCAGTACGGGCTTCTTCGACAAGCTCGCGGGACGAAGCCGCCGCCCACGGCGTCAGCCAGCCCAGCTCAGCGGACTGAGCCGCGCCCGGCGGCGGGCCTATCCTCGAACACATGCGCACGAAGAAGAAGGTGGACTTCAATCGGCTGTCCGCCGCTCTCGCCGACTACCCGTTCGGTTACTTGATCACCGTCGACGAGGACTATCGCGTGCACACCGTGACGGTCGAACCCACGCTGCGGGATCTGTCAGCCGGAGCGGTCCTGGACGTCGGGCTGATCGGCGGGCGCACCCGCAACAACCTTGCCCGCCGCAGCGACGTGACCGTGCTGTGGCCCCCGCCGGAACCGGGCGGCTACTCGTTGATCGTCGACGGCTATGCCGAGATTTCCGATGAGGGCGCAGAAACCGCTCGGTGTGCCGTCGTGCCCACGCGTGCCCTACTGCACCGCGAGGCCGACTCCCCGTCGGCGGCCAAGGGCTGCCTGCACGACTGCGTTGTGTTCTCGGTGCCGGCGTGAGCCGCGTCGCACCGCTCGCTCCGCCGTGGAGCGAGGAAGATGCCGCGAGCATCGACAGCTGGGGTCACCCAGATCGCACATATGAGCCGCTGCTTCTGGTGCGTTGCCTGCAGCGCCATCCGGCGCTGGCCACCCGATTGCGCAAGCTCGGTGAATCTCTTTACGTCGCCGCGCTTTTGCCGCCCCGGACGCGGACGATCGCGATCCTTCGCATGTGCGCGCTGGTCGGCTGCGAGTACGAGTGGGGCGGACAGGCGGCGTTCTGGGGTCCGATCGCGGGCGTCAGCGACGACGAGTGTGACGCACTGGTTACCGGCGGACCTGATGCCCCCGCCGACCCGCGGTGGAGCCCGGCCGAGCGCACGCTGATTGCGGCCGTCGACGAATTGGAACGCACCGGCTCGTGGTCGGAGGCGACCTGGGCAGCGTTGGGGCGCAACCTAACCGACGAGCAACGGATCGAATTGCTTACGGCCGTCGGCTGGTACCGCACGATCTGCACGCTATGCAACGCACTCGCGCTCCCGGTGGAGGGCTGGATGCGGCGCTGGCCTTGCGCAGGGACCGGTCAGCTCGTTGACCGGTCAGCTCGCTGACCGGTCCCTGCGCAGGCCCGGATGCTGACTGGCCAAGAGCGGCAGCAGTAGCCGTCGCGGCATGAACTGAAACAGCCGGGTGCTGAGCCGGCTTGGCAGCCCGGCGATCACCGTTCCGCGGTCACCGTCCAGCGCGTCGACTCCGGTACGCGCCACATCACGCGACGGCATCCACAGGAACTTCGGGAACGCGTCGGCGAAGGCCCGTTCGTCCATGCCGGCGTTCTTCAGGAACTCGGTGCGCACCGGTCCCGGGACCAGCAGCGCGACGGTGACACCGGTTCCCGCGAGCTCAGCGCGCAGTCCTTCGGTGTAGTTCTTCACGAACGCCTTGGTGGCGGCGTAGCCGACCTGCCCTGGGAAGGGGTGGTAGCCGGCGGTGGATCCGACATTGAGGATTGCGCCTCTTTCGCGGGGCACCATCTGCTGGACCGCCCGGGTGGTCAGATCGATGACGGCCTCGACGTTGACGCGCACTTGGGCTATCTCGTCATCGACACGCGTTTTCGTCACCGCCCCGATGGTGCCGATGCCGGCGTTGTTGACCAGGATGTCGACGGTGAGGCCGCGGTGTTCGACCTCGTCGAAGAGGCCGGCGCGAGCGGCGGAATCCGCGACGTCACAGGCGATCACCTCGACATTCGAGCCGCGGCCAGTGAGTTCGTCGGCCAGCTCGCGGAGCCGGTCCTCGCGGCGAGCCACCAGCGTGACGCCGTGGCCGCGGTCGGCCAGCTCGCGGGCGATGTCGGCGCCGATGCCCGACGACGCCCCGGTTACCACAGCGGTGCTGGTGGGTGATGGAGTCGGAAGAGCCACGCTGTCGACCCTACGGCGCCGAGCGTGGGCCCTAGGTATGGGAACTGCCGGGTGTGGACGTACCTATCCCCCACACTCGCCGCCGTATCCTCGCGTCATGAGCGTCAAAGTGGACCTCGACCAGCTGGTCGGCGCGCTGGCCGACTTCACGTTCGCCTATCTGATCACGTTCGGCGACGGCTATCACGCACACGCGGTGGCGGTGGACCCGGTGCTCGTCGACGGCGTGTTCGAAGTGGGCGCCATCGGGAGCAGCACGCGCAAAAACATTACGCAGCATGACGGCGTCACACTCGTCTGGCCGCCCCGCGAACCCGGCGGCTACTCGCTGATCGTCGACGGAACGGGGCGCCCAACCGGCGATGCGCTGAAGGTCGTGCCGAGTCGCGCGGTCCTGCATCGTAAGGCGGGTCCGGGGACAGTGACCAAACCCGGCTGCAAGGACGACTGTATGCGTCTGGAACAGCAGGCGTGAGACACGAAAAAGCCCGGCTCCGAGAGGAACCGGGCCTTTCGTTGACTTCTTAGAAGTCCATACCGCCCATGCCGCCGGTCGGGTCGCCCGCCGGAGCGGCCGCCTTCTCCGGCTTGTCGGCAACGACGGCCTCGATTGTCAGGAACAACCCGGCGATGGACGCCGCGTTCTGTAGCGCCGAACGCGTGACCTTGACCGGGTCGGCAACGCCGGCCTTCAGCAGGTCTTCGTACTCACCGGAGGCGGCGTTGAGGCCGTGGCCCGCCGGAAGGTTGCGCACCTTCTCGGCCACCACGCCCGGCTCCAGGCCGGAGTTGAGGGCGATCTGCTTCAGCGGGGCCTCCAGCGCCACTCGGACGATGTTGGCGCCGGTGGCCTCGTCACCGGAGAGCTTCAGCTCGTCCAGCGTCGGAGCCGCTTGCAGCAGGGTCACGCCACCACCGGCGACGATGCCCTCCTCGACGGCCGCCTTGGCGTTGCGGACCGCGTCTTCGATGCGGTGCTTGCGCTCCTTGAGCTCCACCTCGGTGGCAGCGCCGGCCTTGATCACCGCAACGCCGCCGGCCAGCTTGGCCAACCGCTCCTGCAGCTTCTCGCGGTCGTAGTCGGAGTCGCTGTTCTCGATCTCGGCGCGGATCTGGGACACCCGCCCGGCGATGGCGTCGGCGTCACCGTCGCCGTCGACGATGGTGGTCTCGTCCTTGGTGATGACCACCTTGCGGGCCTTGCCCAGCAGCGGCAGGTCGGCGGTCTCCAGCGAGAGGCCAACCTCTTCGCTGACCACCTGACCACCGGTGAGGATGGCCATGTCCTGCAGCATCGCCTTGCGCCGGTCACCGAAGCCGGGAGCCTTGACCGCCACCGACTTGAAGGTGCCGCGGATCTTGTTGACAACCAGGGTGGACAGCGCCTCACCCTCGACGTCCTCGGCGATGATCAGCAGCGGCTTGCCGCCCTGGATCACCTTCTCCAGCAGCGGCAGCAGGTCCTTGACGGTCGACACCTTGGAGCTGACCAGCAGGATGTAGGGGTCCTCGAGGACCGCCTCCTGCCGCTCGGGGTCGGTGACGAAGTAGCCCGAGATGTAGCCCTTGTCGAACCGCATACCCTCGGTGAGCTCGAGTTCCAGGCCGAAGGTGTTGGACTCCTCGACGGTGATGACGCCCTCGTTGCCGACCTTGTCCATCGCCTCGGCGATCAGGTCGCCGATCGTTTGGTCACCCGCCGAAATCGCTGCGGTGGCAGCGATCTGCTCCTTGGTCTCGACCTCCTTGGCCGACTTCAGCAGGGCCTCGGTGACCTTCTCGACGGCCTTCTCGATGCCGCGCTTGAGACCCAGCGGGTTGGCGCCGGCCGCAACGTTGCGCAGACCTTCCTTGACCAGCGCCTGGGCCAGCACCGTGGCCGTCGTGGTGCCGTCTCCGGCGACGTCGTCGGTCTTCTTGGCGACTTCCTTGACCAGCTCGGCGCCGATCTTCTCGTACGGGTCCTCCAGCTCGATCTCCTTGGCGATGGACACACCATCGTTGGTGATCGTGGGGGCGCCCCACTTCTTTTCCAGGACGACGTTGCGGCCCTTGGGACCCAACGTCACCTTTACCGCGTCGGCGAGCTTGTTCAGGCCTCGCTCGAGGCCGCGACGGGCCTCTTCGTCGTACGCAATTGTCTTGGCCATTGCGAAGTGATTCCTCCGGATTGGGGATGACACTGGGTGACCACGTGTGGGTCACCTCAATACTTACGTTGGCCGGGTGCAGTGCCCGCGACGGACGACCAGAACTGGCCTCACCGCCCCGACCTAGCACTCACGGGTCGCGAGTGCCAATGTCATTCTTAGCACTCGCCTATGCCGAGTGCAAGGAAGGGTGGGCGGGGATAGCCGCCGCTAGGTGCCATGGCACATCGGTCACACTGGCCTCTGACTTAGGGGCCGTCGGTTTGAAAAGCCGCTAGCGCATGCGCTATCGCATTTCGAAGTCGACTGGCAGCGCATTTGGCGGTGCTCAAGTGGCGGGTGTGGTACGGCGGCGGTCGGAAGCCGGGCCGAGCCGGTTCGCTGAGCGCGTAAACCATCGACGACGACCTCGGTCACCCGCTCGGCCAAGTCCGAGTTGTATGCCTCCATGGCCTGGCATCCGACCAGGATTGTCTTCACTTCGCGCACGCTGAGGTCTTGGCGCGCGGTGCCCGCTTCCTGGGCCGCGCGCAGCAGCTCGCCGAGCACGGCCAGGAACGCGTCCTCGGCCTCAGGCGCGGCGCTGGCGATGTCGACGCCGATTCCGGCCAGCGCGTCGACCAGGCCACGGTCCGTCGCGCCCCACTGCAACACGATCGAGCGCAGAAAGGCGAACAGCGCTTCGCCCGGCGCATCCGATTTCAGCAGCGCATACCCGTCGTCGACGAGGTGTTGCATCCGGTCTTCGATGACCGCCTGGAACAGCGCGTCCTTCGTCGGGAAATGCCGATAGACGGTGCCGGCCCCGACTCCGGCGCGCCGCGCGATCTCGTCGATCGGTACCGACAAGCCTTCGGCCGCAAAAGTCTCGTAGGCGACTTCCAACACGCGCGCACGGTTGCGGACCGCGTCTGCGCGTAGTGGCCGACCGGGTTGCGCCATCTCACACCAATCTCACCGGGGACTGACGGTTGCAAAACGGGGCGCTCGTTCCGTATAGTCCTAATCAACCGGAGCAATCGCCCCGTTTAAATCATTCTAGCCAGGAGTTTCTGATGGACAAGTGGACAGCTGCCGACATTCCAGACCAGACGGGCCGGGTCGCCGTCATCACCGGCGCCAACACCGGCCTGGGCTACGAGACCGCCTTGGCGCTGGCCGGGCGCGGCGCCCATGTGGTGCTGGCGGTGCGCAATCTGGACAAGGGGAAGGATGCCGTCGCGAGCATCACCGCCAACAGCCCGCATGCCGACGTCGCGCTTGCGCAGCTCGACCTGACGTCGCTGGAGTCCGTACGCGCCGCCGCCGAGCAATTGCGCTCCGACTACGACCGCATCGACCTGCTGATCAACAACGCCGGCGTGATGTACACACCGAAGTCGACCACCAAGGACGGCTTCGAGCTGCAGTTCGGCACCAACCACCTCGGCCACTTCGCGTTCACCGGCCTACTGCTCGACCGGCTGCTGCCGGTCCCGGGGTCCCGCGTCGTGACGGTCAGCAGCCTTGGCCACCGCATCCGCGCCGACATTCACTTCGACGATCTGCAGTGGGAGCGCAGCTACGGCCGGGTCGCGGCCTACGGACAGGCCAAGCTCGCCAACCTGCTATTCACCTACGAACTGCAGCGACGGCTTGCGCCACACGGGACGACGGTCGCCGTGGCCGCGCACCCGGGCGGCTCGCGAACCGAGCTGATGCGCAACTTGCCTGCGGTGATCGCGCGTGTTTCCGCGGTGATCGAACCGCTCTTCCAGGGAGCCGACATGGGCGCGCTGCCGACGCTGCGTGCCGCCACCGACCCGGGGGTGCTCGGCGGGCAGTACTTCGGACCCGACGGATTCGCCCAGACGCAGGGCTACCCGAAGGTCGTGGCGTCCAGTCAGCGGTCGCACGATACCGATCTGCAGCGCCGATTGTGGGCGGTCTCCGAAGAGCTGACCGGAGTGGTCTTTCCGACGGCCGAGCTGCCAGCCGGGGCCAAAATGTAGGTATGTCCCTAGTCGTCCCGCCATACCCGCCGCCCCGCTACACGAAGGACGAGCCAGAAGTCAACGCCTGGCTCAAGCGCGCCGAATCGCCGCCGGACTATGTAACGCCCACTGGGACCGCGTACCACTACCTGGCCAATCAGCAGGCCACCGGCGGCGATTACGGCCTGTACCGGGTCGACATCGCCCCGGCCGGCGGCGGGCCCGGGCCGCACTTCCACCGCGCCATGTCCGAGGCGTTCTTCGTGCTGTCCGGGAAGATGCGCCTCTACGACGGAACGCGACTGGGTCGACGGTCATCAAGGCGATTTCCTCTACGTCCCGCCCGGCGGTATCCATGGTTTCAGCAACGAGGCCGACGAGCCGGCGTCGATCCTGATTCTCTTCGCCCCCGGCGCGCCGCGCGAAGCCTACTTCGAAGGTTTCGCGGCGCTGGCCGACATGACCGACGCCGAACGCAGCGAGTGGTTTATCCGCCACGACAACTACTGGGTTCAGTAACGCGTTAGGTCGCCGTCGACGTAGCGCTGCAAGTTGGGGCTGATCGCGGCGATGGCCTCGTCGTCGGTCATCGACGCGATGGGCTCGATCTTCCATACGTAGCGCATCAACGCGAAGCCCATCATCTGTGACGAGATGAGCCCGCTGCGGACCAGGCGGTCTCGTTCGTCGCTACCCAGCTCCGAGACGCCCATCAGGCTGCCCTCGACGACGCGCCGCAGCTTCTCGCGGGTGGACGGCTCGTGCGCGGCGGTCTGCAGGATGGCCCGCAGCGTCGGCCCGATCTCGTCGTCGGCCCAGCTGGCCAGCAGCAACGTGATCAGCGCGGCGCCGAGCTGCTCGATCGGGGTGGTCCAGACCTTGGCGACGCTTTCCAGCCACCTCTGTGGCGGGTTGGTCGCGGCGTCGAGCAGGCCTTCCTTCGATCCGAAGTAGTGGTAGACCAGCGCGGGGTCGACATCGGCGCTTCGCGCCACCGCCCGGATGGTGGCGCCGGCCCAGCCATGTTCGGCGAACTCGTCGCGGGCGACGGCAAGGATCCGCGCGGCCAGCACCCCGCGTTCATCTCGCGGACCGGGTGTCAAAACTTTCTTCGCCATGAGTCTCATCATAGCGTGAATTTCCTCTTGCGTTGAGACTTGTTTCAACGTACCGTGAGACACGGAGTTTCAACCGGACGTGAAAATCAGGAGGAAGAGATGCCCCCGACCCCGAGCCCGACCCCCACAGACCTCGACGTCCTCGTCGTCGGCGGCGGACCCGTCGGCCTGGTCGCGGGCGCCGAACTCGCCCGCCGCGGCGTCCGGGTGCGGGTGATCGACAAGCTGGCGCAACCCACCGACCAGTCCCGCGCGATCGCGGTGCACGCCCGCAGCCTGGACATGTTCGACCGGATGGGCATCGTCGACGAGATGCTGAGCACCGGGATCAAGGCCACCGCGATGCAGCTGTACACCGGGAACCGCAAGCTGTTCCGCGTCCCGCTCGGCGACGTCGACAGCGCATTCCCGTTCACGCTGACGACGGCCCAGACCGAGACCGAGCGCGTGCTGGGCAAGCACTTGGAGTCGCTCGGCGTCACCGTCGACCGCGGCGTCGAGCTCCTCGCGCTGAGCCAGGACGACCAGGCGGTGCACCTCACGCTGCGTGGCGAAGACGGATCGACCGAGCAGGTCAGCGCCTCCTGGGTAATCGGGGCCGACGGCGGGCGCAGCACCGTGCGAAAGATGGTCGGCACGAAGCTCCAAGGCTGCTTCGTCGGCGAGCGCTTCCTGCTCGGCGACGTCGACGCGGAGCACCGCCTGGCACTGGACTCCATGCACACGTTCTTCTCCCCCGACGGACCGGTCGTCGTGCTGCCGATGGCCGGTGGCCGGATGCGGTTCCTCGCCCAGGTCCACGACGCGCCCGGCACGCCGATCAACATGCATCCGACCCAGGACGAGCTCCAGGCCGTCATCGACCGGCGGATCGGTGGCATCCGGGTGGTGCGCTCGCACTGGCTGACCAGCTTCGAAATCCACCACGCGCGGGTTCCCGCCTACCGCTGGGGCCGGGTCTTCCTGGCCGGCGACGCCGCCCACATCCACAGCCCGGCCGGCGGTCAGGGTATGAACACCGGCATGCAGGACGCGTTCAACCTCGCCTGGAAGCTGGCGGCCGTGGTCAACTGCGACGCGGGTGACGCCCTGCTCGACAGCTACGAGGCCGAGCGCCTTCCGATTTCGGACCACGTCATCGCGTTCACCGATCGACTCACCAGGGCCGGCACGCTGTCCGGTGTGCCGCGGCGAATCCGCGACGTGGTGATCCGGATGGTCTCGCATGTCCCCGCCGCCCGTCGGGTCATGGCCGAGAACGCCGAAGAGGTCAACATCAACTACCGCAAGAGCCGGCTCGCCGTGGGCCGCCTAAGGCACGCCAAAGTCGTTGCCGGCGAGCATCTTCCGCACGTCGTCGACGAGGCGGTGCAGAAGCAATTGAGCGTGGTGTGCGGCCCGGACAACACGGGCCACACCGTGCTGACCTGTGACGTTCGAGGCGCCGGACAGGTCCGCCCCGCCGCCGGCGGTCCCGGTCAGCTGCAGGTGCTGGTGACGGCCTCCGAAAAGGAGCCAGCCGCCCCGGTCGCCGGGTATGACGTCGTCGTCGCCGACCCGAACGGCGTTGTCGCACAGCGATTCGGACTCAAGAACGGTGGGCGTGTCGTGGTACGCCCGGACGGCTACATCGGCGCCGTCGCCGCCCTCGACGACACCTCAACGGTCGCCGACTACTTCGCCAAAGTCAGGAGCTGAACACCATGTACACCTACGACATCGACGCCGCGGACATGTTCGAAGACCGCACCGATCAGTTCGAGAAGTTCGGCATCCCGCTCGACGACATCAAGCGGGTCGGAGCCGAGGTCACCGACATGTGGGCCGACGCGCCCGGCGGCTGGGCCTACGAATGGTCGAAGCTGGCCAGGGAGTACGCCGATCGCGGCGACCACTACCTGGCGTCGCTGGTCTACGGCTGCGCGAAGTTCCCTTGCCTGACCGACCAGGCGCGGGTGCGGGCCATGCACAACCAACTCGAGCAATTCCAATTGGCCGCAAAGGATTTCCCGGTGTCCTTCGAACGCCGCATCATCACGGTGCCCTACCGGGACGGCACCGTCGAAGTGCCCGTGCACCTCTATTCCACCGATGGCGACTATGCGGCCCGGCCGGTGCTGATCGCCAGCGGCGGAGTGGACACCTGGAAGATGGACATCCACCCGTGGTGGGTCGGCTTCACCATGGGCGCCGGGGCAACCACCCTGGCCTTCGACCACCCCGGCACCGGTGAAACCGCGATCCCGCTCGACGGGCACGCCGACGAGGTGATCCGCGGCATCGCCGACTACGCCCGGTCGCTCGGCAACGGCAAGGTCGCTCACTTCGGCGCGTCGTTCGGCGGGAACTTCTCCGCGATGTCGGGTTTGGCCGGGATCGTCGACGCAGCCGTCGACCTGGGCGGTCCAGTCGTCGATTCGTTCGGACCGGAGAACGTGAAAAACCTGCCCTACGGCATGCACGACATCGTCGGCAACGCCATGCACTGGGATCACTCGCCCACCCTGGACGAGCTCAGCGCGGGCCTGGGGCAACTTAACCGCCAGGATCTGCTTGCTCAGCAACGCAATTCGGCGATGTTGGTGGTAAACGGCGCCGACGATTACTTCATCCCGCAGTCGGACACCCTGGTGTTCCAGGGCCGCCCGGACACCGAAGTGCACCTGATCGAGGGCACCGGCCACGTGGCGATGAGCAAAGCCCCCGAGGTGGTGCCGATGATCATCGCGTGGCTTAAGGCGCGATTTGGCTAGGGCCGAGCACCCTTACCCCAGCCGGAAATCCTCGGGAACCATGGTGCGGGTGCGTTCGAAGAAAGTCCGGCCGCTGTAGGGCAGTTGGGTGACGACCTTGCCGCTGGGATGGCGAAAGTAGTTGGTGCAGGCCAGCCAGACCTTGCCGGCCATGTCGGCCTGGATCTCGTCGTTGTAGCGCCGCTGCGCGGACGGCGTCACCTCGACGGTGCGGGCCCCGCGACTACCCATCACGTCCAGGATGTGGCGGATGAAGGTCGTCTGCGCCTCGTGGATGTACAGGATCGAATTGACCCCGTTGGTGTTGGGGCCATACAGCATAAAGAGATTCGGATACCCGGTGACCAGCGTGCCGAGGTAGGCCTCTGCGCCATCGATCCAGTCGTCGCGAAGGTGACGGCCGCCCGTTCCGTACACGTCGATGCTGGCCAGGTAGTCGGCGGCGGTGAAGCCGGTGCCATAGATGACGGTGTCGACGCGGTGTTCTACGCCGTCGACGGTGCGCACGCCGTGTTCGGTGAGCTCGGCGATGGCGGTCGTTTCCAGGCGGACGTTCGGCAACGCGAACGTGGGATACCACTCGCGCGACATCAGCGGACGCTTGCAGCCGGCCGGATAGTCCGGCGTCAGTTTGGCGCGCAGCCCGGGATCGGCGACCTTACGCATCAGGTAACCGCGGGCAAGTTCGGTCGCGTCGCGGGTCTGCGTCGCATCGACGTCGAAGCTGGACGACTCGTAGGCGTCGAAGGCCTCGTCGCGCAGCTTTTGCGCCATCGCGGGGTGGCGTTCGAACTCGTCGCGCTGCTCGGGGGTGAACGGGAAGTCGAATCGGGGCGCGATCCAGATCGGGGTCCGCTGAAACACCGTGAGATGCGCGGTCTCTCGCGCGATCGCGGGGACGTACTGGACGGCGCTGGCGCCGGTGCCGATAGACGCGACCCGCTCCCCGGCCGTGGACTTGCTGTGATCCCAACGGGCCGAGTGGAATTGGCGGCCGCGGAACCGTTGCGCCCCCGGAATGTCGGGAATATGCGGCACGTCGAGCATCCCAACGGCACTGACCACCGCGTCGAACTCGTAGCGCCGGCCATCGTCGGCGGTCAACGTCCAGCGCCTCAGCTCGTCCGACCACCGCACCGTGACGATCGCGGTGTTGGGCCGCAGGTGTACGCCGAGCCGGTGGTCGGCGGCCACCTTCTCGAGATAGGCCAAGATCTCGGGCTGGTTGGCGTAGGTCTTGCTCCAGCGCGGGTTGAGCGCAAACGAGTACGAGTACAGATGCGACGGAACGTCGCAGGCCGCGCCCGGGAACGTGTTGTGCCGCCACGTCCCGCCGAACCCGTCGGCGCGATCGAAGATGGTGAAGTCGTAGCCGCCCTCGGCGAGCTCGATTGCCATCGCGATGCCGCCGGCGCCCGCACCGATGATCCCGATGTTCGGCCTTACCCCCATTGCGCGAAGTAAGGTCGCTCGGGCCGGCCCTTCTCCACCAGGATGAAAACGACACCCCACGGATCGACGAACCAGGTGGTGCGAACGCGCGCGACGTCGGCGATTCCGCTGACCAGGAAGCGCACCCCGTTGCTTTCCAGCTCCGCCCTGGTGGCGTCGATGTCCTCGCAGATCAGCCCGACGTGCGACAGACCGTAGTCGGTCAGGGCCGCGGCGGAGCGCTGCGCGGAGCCATCGACGTTGAGGTACTCGATCACCTCCAGGACGCGGTCACCGTCGCCCGGCAAGCCGACGATGGCCGCTTTCATGGCGGGGTCGGACACCAGCTCGCCCATGTCGTTGCGAATGGCGTTACCGGCCATGACGTAGGGGGGCGAGAGCACACGCAGGCCTAATACGTCCCGATAGAACGCCACCGCGGCCTCGCAGTCGGGTACGCAGACCCCCGCGTGGGCCAACCCGGTAATCACGTTCTCGACTTTACGTCGGCTTTAGATCGGTCGTGGCGCATCGCGAATGAGTGAGTATGGTTCGGGCCATGAGCTCCGACGCGCCCGACACGAAAAAAGACACGCAAATGGTCCGAAGCCGACATCCCGGATCAGAGCGGCCGCGTCGTGATCGTCACCGGCGCCAACACCGGCCTCGGCTACCACACCGCCGCCACGCTTGCCTTTAGCGGTGCGCACGTCGTGCTGGCGGTACGCAACCTGGAGAAGGGCAACACCGCCCTGGCGCGCATCGTCGCCGCCGCGGGCCAGAATGCCCAAAAAGTAGAAGTCACGCTGCAGGAACTCGACCTGAGCTCGCTGGACTCGGTGCGCGCCGCCGCGCAAGCGCTGCGCACCGCCTACCCACGCATCGACTTGCTGATCAACAACGCCGGGGTGATGTGGACGCCCAAGCAGATCACCCAGGACGGGTTCGAGATGCAGTTCGGCACCAACCATCTGGGCCATTTCGCGCTGACCGGGCTGCTGCTCGACCGCCTACTGCCGATACGCGAGTCGAGGGTGGTGACCGTCAGCAGCATGGGCCACCGGATTCGCGCCGCGATCCACTTCGACGACCTGCAATGGGAGCGCGGATACGACCGAGTGGCCGCCTACGGACAGGCCAAGCTCGCCAACCTGCTGTTCACCTACGAGCTGCAGCGCCGGTTGGCCGCCCGGCCCAACGCGGACAAGTCCACCATCGCCGTCGCCGCACACCCCGGCACCTCCAACACCGAGCTGACCCGCAATCTGCCACGCCTGCTGCGGCCCGTCTCGAACATGGTGGGGACGGTGCTGTTTCAGAGCCCGGAAATGGGTGCCCTGCCGACGCTGCGCGCCGCCACCGATCCCGACGTGGAGGGCGGGCAGTACTACGGTCCCGACGGCCTCGCCGAGCAGCGCGGCCACCCGAAGCTCGTCCAGTCCAGCGCTCAGTCCCATGACGAGGACCTGCAACGGCGGCTCTGGGACGTCTCCGAGCAACTCACCGGCGTGAGCTTCCCGGTCTAACGCGCCGATAATGAGGGCCATGCGCTCCGTCGACGAACATCAGCGTGTGATAGCCGAGTTGATCCGTGCCCGTCCGCCGGTCGCGGTTCCGCTCACCGAGGCGCAAGGGCTGGTTCTGGCCGAGGAAGTGGTCGCGCAGTTATCGCTGCCGGTCTTCGACAACTCCGCGATGGACGGCTACGCGGTGCGCGCGGAGGACATATCGGAGGCGACACCGGAACACCCGGTGGTGTTGCCGGTCGCTGAGGACATTCCGGCCGGGCGCACCGACGAACTGACGCTGCAACCCGGCACCGCACACCGAATCATGACCGGCGCGCCGGTGCCGGCCGGGGCGACGGCCATTGTGCCGGTCGAAGACACCGACGGCGGGGTGGATTCGGTGGCGATCCGGCAGACCCGCCAGCCCGGCGCGCACATCCGGCGGGCCGGCGAGGACGTGGCCGCGGGCACCACGGTGTTGCGCGCGGGCCAGGTCGTCACGCCGGCTGTGCTCGGTCTGGCCGCGGCGCTGGGATTGGCCCGGCTGACGGTGATCCCGCGACAGCGGGTGCTGGTGATCTCCACCGGATCAGAGCTCGTCGCGCCGGGCACACCGCTTCAGCCCGGGCAGATTTACGAGTCCAACTCGGTCATGCTGGCCGCGGCCGTTCGCGACGCGGGCGCGGCCGTGGTCGCCAGCCCAACCGCCGGAGACGACGTCGCCCAGTTCAGCGCGATCCTGCGCGAGTACGCCGCGCCAGAGAATTCAGTCGATTTGATCATCACCAGCGGGGGTGTCAGCGCCGGCGCCTACGAGGTGGTCAAAGACGCGTTCGGGCGGGACGGCGTTCAGGGTGATGGACAAGGAGTGGAATTCGTCAAGGTGGCGATGCAGCCGGGCATGCCGCAGGGCGTCGGACGCGTGGGCGGCACACCGATCGTCACCCTGCCCGGCAATCCGGTCAGTGCGCAGGTGTCCTTCGAGGTGTTCATCCGTCCCGCGCTGCGCGGGGCGATGGGTCTCCCGGATCCGCAGCGGTTGCACCGGCCCGCGATCCTCACCGAGACGCTGAGCTCGCCGCGCGGCAAGCGGCAGTTCCGGCGCGCGGTGCTCGACGCCCCCGAGGGCCAGGTGGCCACCGTCACCAGCTATGGCCCACCGGCCTCGCACCACCTGCGCTGGCTGGCGTCGGCGAACGGCCTGCTGGACATCCCCGAGGACGTCGTGGAAGTCGCCGCCGGAACCCACGTAGAGGTCTGGGATCTGACCTAGGCCTGAACTAGGCCGCGGATCCTCCGGGGCTCGTCACGTCCCGGTGAAATTCGTCCGCCGCATCGAATGCCGTGGTGTAGCGGATGGCGATGCCGGCGATCGAGATCATCACCGGAATGATGACCAGCGCCGCCGATAGCCCGATCCGTCCGGCCAGCTGGCCGATCAGCGGCGGACCGAGCAGGTAGCCCAGCCAACCGGTCGCCGCGACGATGGCGATGGCCGAACCCGCACTGGTTGCCGAGTAGGCGGCGCTGAATGCGGTCGGAATCAGCAGCGCGACACCAGCTCCCAAACTGGCGAAGCCAATCACGCTGATAACGGGGTTGGCGGTCGCCAGCGTCACGCTCATGCCCACCGCGGCGAGCAGCGCCAGCGCCGGCAACAACCGACGGCTGGAAACCCGCGAGCGCAGTCGGATGGTGCCCAACCGGGTGATGACCATCGTCAAGGTGTAGGCCGCATAGCTCAGAGCGGAGATGGTGGGGCTGGCGCCGACGATGTCGTGCAGGTAGTTGGCGGACCAGTCGGTGGCGGCGCCTTCGCACAGGAACGACGCGAACGCCACGCCCGCGAGGATGGCCACCGTCCTCGTCACCCAGGCCCGCTTGGGCCGGCCGGCGTCCGTCGCGGCAGCCGGCGTTGCCGCCAAGTCGGTGATCAGGTAGCGGGCGAGGGGCTCCACGACGATCAGGACCACAACCCCGAGGACCGCTAACTGAACGGTGAGGTCGATACCCACGCTGACGCATCCCGCCCCGATCATGGCTCCCAGCAACGCGCCGACGCTCCACATGCCGTGAAAGCGCCCCATGATCGGCGCCTTGGCGAGCCGCTCGACGGCGGCGGCCTGGGTGTTCATGGCGACGTCCAGCGCACCCTGGAAGGCACCCCACAACGCCAACGCCAGAAACAGTGCCGCCCCAGACCGGGCCAGCCCCACCGTCGCGCCCGCCGCGGCGTAGCCGGCGACCGTGACCGCGACCAGCCGGTGGCTGCCCCAGCGGGGCACCGCCCAGTGGCAGAGGACCGTGGCCGTCAGCGACCCCAGCGGCGCACCGAACAGCGCAGTTCCCAGCGCCGCGTCGGATAGGCCCAGCTCGGCCTTGACGTGCGGAATATGAGCAGCCCACGACGAAAACACCACCGCGTGGGCGATAAATGCGGCGGTGACAGCTATCTTGGCGCGGCGCAGCTGTGTCGCCGGGCCGTCCGCAGCGTGCCATTCCATCGCAACTTGCGTTCCCCTCGGATCGACACAGGTACGCCGCTGGCCAGTGCTCGTAAGATGACCGCGTGGCACGACGCCCCCGCACCACCGACGAGTCCTCTCCGGAACCTACTCTTAGCCCGCAGCACCTGCTGGAGTTGGTGCGGATGACGGTTCCACCCGTCCATCCGGCCGGCCGGCCGTTCATCTCCGCCGGGCTGGCGGTGGCCCTGGTCGGCACCGCCGGCGCCACAGCCGGACGCCGCTACCGGTGGCTACGCCGGGGCGGCCTGCTGGCGGCCGGCGCCTGCGCGGCGTTCTTCCGTCACCCGCCGCGGGTGCCGCCCACGCGTGCCGGTGCGGTCGTCGCGCCCGCCGACGGCACCATCTGCGTGATCGACTCCGCTGCCCCGCCCGCCGAGCTCAGCATGGGCGACGCGCCGCTGCCGCGGGTAAGCATCTTCCTGTCGATATTCGACGTCCATGTGCAACGGGCCCCGGTCAGCGGCGAGGTGATCGCCGTGCAGCACCGGCCCGGTCGCTTCGGCTCCGCTGACCTGCCCGCTGCCAGCACCGACAACGAGCGCACCAGCGTGCGACTCCGCACCCCCAGCGGCGCGGAGGTCGTCGTTGTGCAGATCGCCGGGCTGGTGGCACGTCGCATCGTGTGCGATGCGCATGTCGGCGACAAGCTGTCGATCGGCGACACCTACGGCCTGATCCGGTTCGGCTCCCGGCTGGATACCTACCTGCCGCCGGGCACCGAGCCGATCGTCCGGCTCGGACAGCGCGCGATCGGCGCCGAGACCGTGCTGGCCGAGCTGTCATGACCGACAACAAGCCGCGCACCAGGCGGACCGTGGACCTGCACCTGGTGCCCAGCGCATTGACCGTGCTGTCCATCTGCGCGGGCCTGTCCTCGATCAAGCTTGCCCTCGATCACAAGCCGGTGCCCGCGATGGTACTGATCGCCGTGGCGGCCATCCTGGACGCCCTGGATGGCCGGGTCGCCCGCATCCTGGACGCCCAGTCGCGGATGGGGGCTGAAATCGACTCCCTGGCCGATTCGGTGAATTTCGGGGTGACGCCCGCGCTGGTGGTCTACGTGACGCTGTTGTCGAAGTGGCCGGTCGGCTGGGTGGTGGTGCTGCTGTACGCGGTGTGCGTGGTGTTGCGGCTGGCGAGGTACAACGCCCAGCAGGACGACGGGACCCTGCCCCCCTACGCGAAGGAATACTTCGTCGGGATGCCCGCGCCCGCGGGCGCGGTTTCCATGATCGGTCTGATCGGACTCAAACTGCAGTTCGGCGAGGGCTGGTGGACTTCGGTATGGTTCCTCGCCATCTGGATCACCGGCACCTCGATGCTCATGGTCAGCGCGATCCCGATGAAGAAGTGGCACACCCTGGCGATCCCGCCGAACCGGGCCGCCCTGCTACTGGCGGCGCTGGTAGCCGTCGCGGGAGCCGCGGTGCTGGCTCCCTTCATCACCATCTGGGTGATCATCATCGCCTACGTGTGCCATATCCCGTTCGCGGTGCGCAGCAGGCGCTGGCTCGCAGCCCACCCCGAGGTGTGGGACGACAAACCCAAGGAACGCCGCGCGGTGCGGCGCGCGACCCGCCGGGCACAGCCGAATCGGCGGTCGATGGCGCGGCTGGGGCTGCGCAAGCCGAGCGGACGGTCGATGGCGCGGCTGGGCCTGCGCAAGCCGGGCGGGCGGCTGCAATGACCCGCCCCGGCTCGGCATCCGCGGACGCCGGCCCTGCGCTCACCCTTACCGCCCGGCTGAACACCTCCGCCGTCGACTCCCGTCGCGGCGTCATCCGGCTGCACCCCAGTGCCGTTGCCGCCCTTGGCATCCGGGAATGGGACGCGGTGTCACTGACCGGGTCGCGGACCACGTCGGCGGTGGCGGGCCTGGCCGGCCAGGACACCCCGGTCGGCACGGTGCTGCTCGACGACGTGACGCTGTCCAACGCCGGGCTACGCGAGGGCACCGCGGTGATCGTCGGCGCCGTCACCGTCTACGGCGCGCGATCGGTGACGCTGAGCGGGTCCACGCTGGCCACCCAGTCGCTGTCCTCCGTCACCCTGCGGCAGGCCTTGCTCGGCAAGGTGATGACCGTCGGCGACGCCGTGTCGTTGCTGCCCCGCGACCTGGGCCCGGGCACCTCGACGTCGGCCGCCAGCCGTGCGCTGGCGGCTGCGGTGGGGATCAGCTGGACATCGGAACTGTTGACCGTCACCGGCGTCGACCCCGACGGACCGGTCAGCGTGCAGCCCAACTCACTGGTCAGCTGGGGCACCGGCATCACCGCCAGCCGGCCATCCTTACCGGATCAGGTCACCGTGGCAAGCCCCAGGATCCAGGTCGAGGAGCTCAAGGGCGCCCAACCGCAAGCCGCCAAGCTCACCGAATGGCTCAAGCTTGCCCTCGACGAGCCGCACCTGCTCAAGACCTTGGGCGCCGGCACCAACCTGGGTGTCCTGGTGTCGGGACCGGCCGGCGTGGGCAAGGTAACGCTGGTGCGCGCGGTGTGCGCCGGCCGCAGGCTGGTGCAGCTGGACGGCCCGGAGGTCGGCGCGCTGGCCGCCGAGGACCGGCTCAAGGCCGTCGCCTCGGCGGTGACGGCGGTGCGCGGCGACGGTTCGCAAAGCGGCGGCGTGCTGCTGATCACCGATGTCGACGCGCTGCTGCCGGCCACCGCGGAACCGGTGGCCGCGCTGATCCTGGCCGAGCTGCGCACCGCGGTGGCCGCCGACGGCGTGGCGTTGATCGCCACCTCCGCGCGGCCCGACCAGGTGGATCCCCGGCTGCGCGCCCCCGAGCTGTGCGACCGGGAGCTCAGCCTGCCGCTGCCCGACGCCGCCACCCGGAAGTCACTGCTGGAGGCATTGCTCAAGGGGGTTCCCGCCGCCGACCTCGATCTCGACGAGATCGCCAGCCGTACGCCGGGTTTCGTCGTCGCCGACCTGGCTGCGCTGTTGCGCGAGGCGGCGCTGCGGGCCGCGTCGCGGGCCAGCGCCGACGGCCAGCCTCCGACGCTCAACCAGGAAGACCTGGTCGGCGCGCTGACCGTCATCCGGCCGCTGTCACGCTCGGGCAGTGCAGAGATCAACGTCGGCAGCGTGACGCTCGGCGATGTCGGCGACATGGCCGAGGCCAAGCAGGCGCTGACCGAAGCGGTGCTGTGGCCGTTGCAGCACCCGGACACGTTCTCCCGGTTGGGAGTCGACCCGCCGCGCGGGGTCCTGCTGTACGGCCCGCCCGGGTGCGGGAAGACGTTCGTGGTCCGCGCGCTGGCCAGCACCGGACAGCTGAGCGTGCTCGCGGTCAAGGGCTCCGAACTGATGGACAAGTGGGTGGGCAGCTCGGAAAAGGCGGTCCGCGAATTGTTCCGCAGGGCCCGAGACTCCGCTCCATCGCTGGTGTTTCTCGACGAGGTGGACGCGCTGGCACCGCGACGCGGCCAGAGCTTCGATTCGGGCGTGACCGACCGGGTGGTGGCCGCGCTGCTGACCGAGCTCGACGGCGTCGATCCGCTACGTGACGTGGTGGTGCTGGGCGCCACCAACCGACCCGATCTGATCGACCCGGCGCTGCTGCGGCCGGGCCGGCTGGAACGGCTGGTGTTCGTCGAACCGCCCGACGCCGCGGCGCGCCGCGAAATCCTGCGCACCGCAGGCAAATCCATCCCGCTGAGCGACGATGTCGACCTCGACGAGGTGGCCGCCGGCCTCGACGGTTACAGCGCCGCCGACTGTGTGGCCCTGCTGCGCGAGGCCGCGCTTACCGCGATGCGGCGCTCCATCGATGCCACCAACGTGACCGCCGCCGACCTCGATGCGGCCCGCAAGGCGGTGCGGCCCTCGTTGGATCCCGTCCAGGTGGAGTCGCTACGGGCCTTCGCCAAAGCTCTGTAGTACCGCGCGCGCCGACGCCGCGACGTCGGATTCCAGCCAGTCGGGCATCGGGTCGTCGCGGGCATGACGCCGCACAACGGCATAGGGCAGATCGGCCACCGCCCTGCTGACCACGTCGACGGCACGCGTATCGCTGCGCCCGTACAGCTTTTCGGCCAATTCGCGCACCCGCTCGATCAGCGGAGCGTTCATGGCGGCCAGGGTCTGTCTGAACCCCGCGTCGGACTGGCCGTCGCGTAGGTCGTCGGGCCGGATGCTCAGCAGCAGCCGTGCGTCGTCCGGGAGCTCGCGCGCGAAGCCGACCGCCGTCACCGCCATCGCCGTCGCGGTGTCCAGCGCGGTGCCGCCCCGCGCGGCCAGCGCGCGGGACTGAAAGCGCTCGAGTGCGCGCAGCCAGGCGGCGGTCACCACCCCGTCGCGATTGCCGAAACGGTGATACAGCGTGCCGGCCGGCGCGCCGCTGGCCTTGGCGATCGCGGCGACGCTGGCCGCACGCGGTCCGTGCGCGAGCACCAGGTCCCGTGTCGCGTCGAGGATCGCGTCGGTTTCATGCTTCCGCGGAGGTGCCACGATCTAGTACAGTCCTTCTATATGGAACGATTGCCCTATATTGACGAGCATGCTATCTCAATCGACGCAAATCCCTCGGAGGTTTGGTCGGCGTTGCTGCGTGTGATGTGCCGGGATCCGCTGGACGCAACAACCGTTCCGTTCGGCTTTGTGCTTGACGAGGCGAGCGAGCCCGAACGGTTTGCACTGAAGGGCCGGCACCCGTTTGCGGTGTACCGCTGGGTGTTCGAGCTGGACCCGGAAACAAACGGGGCGCGAGGCGCCCGCACCCGGGTGCGGGCGCTGACTTGGGCGGCCTTCCCCGGGCTGCACGGCAAGATCTATCGCGCGCTCGTCATCGGCACCGGCGGACACCGCGCCGCGGTCCGCCGGACGCTCAGCCACCTGAGAAGGACTGCGCAAGGCGGCGAGACCGAGGCTGCCGATTACGTGGACGTCTTCGAAGTCCCAATCCTTGCGGGCGACGTGCGCAGTGCCGAAGAAGCCTTCCGCGACGCGCTGGGGGAGAAACCGGGAGCACAGGGCAGCTTTGTCTTATGGATCCACCGCCACGTGCTGAGATTTCGCCTGGGTCCCTACTCCTCGCCCGAGCACATAATCGGCTGGCCGATCATGCATTCGGATCATGATGAGGTCGTGCTGGCGACGGGCGGGCCACTCATGCGCGGCCAGCTGAAGCTACGACGCGAGGACGGTCAGCGTGCCGTACTCACCACTCGCCTGCACTATCGTCACAAGATCGCCGCGCCGGCGGTCTGGGCCATCATCGGCCCACTACATCGGATCATGGCTCCGCGGCTGATGGAGCGCAGCGCCCGGCGCGGGCGAACACCTCGTCCCGTGACTCTGGGCTTGACTTGGGGCGCACGGGTGTCCGAACGAACCGGGACGCTGCCGTGTAACGCGCTGTGTCCACAGGCCAGCGTCCGGGCGGACCGCGCGATCAGCATCGACGCCGCGCCGTCAATCGTGTTCGCCTGGCTGTGCCAGCTGCGGGTGGCGCCCTACAGCTACGACATCCTCGACAACCTTGGCCGCCGCAGTCCCCGCCGACGCGACCCGGGGCTGGCTCACCTGGAAGTCGGGCAGCGTTTCATGACGATGTTCGCCCTGCAGTCGTTCGTCGACGACGAACAGATCACCTTGCAGTCGCAGGGTGTCGCTGTGACGTATGCGGTCCGATCCGAGGCCGCCGGTACCCGGCTGCACGCCCGGGTGCTGTTCGCCGGGCCGCGACTGGTCGGCCGCCTTCTCGCCCTGGGAGACCTGGTGATGATGCGAAAGCAGTTGCTGACCTTGAAGTCGCTGGCAGAGCAGGAAGCGAGAAGTTCGCCGAGCACCGGCGGCCCCACCAGTCACTCCCATCACCGGCGGACCAGGTGCGCAATTTTGTCCAACTCTTAGCGACAACTGACTTGCACTTGCCTGCAATATTGCAGACTACTGCACTTCTAGGCTAACGTCGTCAGAATGACGATCACGGAACGGCCGGCCCAATCGGTGACCGAGTTCATGAATGATCCGATCAACTTCTTCGACCAGTCCTATACGCAGATGCACAGCATCGACCGCGACGAGCTGCAAGAGCTGCAGCGGCAGGCGATGGGCATCCGCTTCCGGGAGCACCACCAAAGCATCGAGATGCTTCGCAAGCTGGCCGACCGGCTCGGCGTCGCCGAGCTACGCGAGTTCAATGACGTCGTCCCACTGATGTTTTCGCATACCGCGTTCAAGTCGTATCCGGCCGTACTGGTGGACAACAAACGTTTCGACCTGATGACCAAGTGGCTGGACAAGCTGACCAGCTACGACCTGGCGGGCGTAGATACGGCCGGCTGTACCGGGATCGACGACTGGATCGACCGGCTGGACGCCCAGACACCGCTGGAGGTCATCACTTCCAGCGGCACCACCGGCACCATTTCGATCCTTCCGAAGGACAAACGCGGAGCCGAAGAAGGCATGCTGCTGTGGAAGATCTGTCTATTCCAGACGTTTGGCCAAGAACCTACCGATGCGGAGCTGCACCCGTCGGTGGACGTGGTCTGGCCCAACTTCGCCGACGGCAAGCTCGGCCATCTGCGCATCGCCAACATGATCAAGCGCGGCTTCACCGGTGGCGACGAATCGCGGTTTCATGCGCTCTACCCGGGCGCAATCGACACTGACCTGATGTTCCTGGCCTCCAAGATGCGTGCGGCGGCGTCCCGCGGCGAACTGGACCGGCTGCAAATCGACCCCGCGCTCGCCGCCCGCAAGGACGAGTTCATCGGCATGCAGGCACGCCAGGCCCAGGACATGGAGGCCTTCTTCACCCGCCTCGCCGACCAGCTGCGCGGCAAGCGGGTCTTCATGCTCGGCACGTACCACCTGATGTACGACATCGCCAAGGCCGGCGTGGCGCGTGGGGTACGCAACGTGTTCGCGCCCGACTCGGCGATCCTCACCGGCGGCGGCATGAAAGGCGTTGCGCTGCCCGATGATTTCATGGTTGTCATCAAAGAATTCCTCGGCGTCGACCGGATCCAGGTGGGTTACGGGTTCTCCGAGTCGAGCACGTTCCATTGGGGTTGCAGCGAGGGCCGCTATCACGTGGCGCCATGGGTGGTTCCGTTCGTGCTGGATCCCGACACCAGCGCGCCCCTCCCCCGCACCGGTGTGCAAACCGGCCGCGCCGCCGTCTACGACATCCTGCTGCGAGCTCACTGGGGCGGCGTCATCTCCGGCGACGAAGTGACCATCGACTGGGACCTGCGGTGCCCGTGCGGGCAGGCCAGCGTTGCCTTCGAGAAGGACATCATCCGCTACAGCGAGAAGCGCGGCGTCGAAGACGACCGGATCACCTGCGCCGCAACGCAAGAGGTGCACAACGAAGCCGTGAACTTCATGGCCGGGCTGGACCTGTGAGCAGCTACACCGTCCCGCTGTTCTTAAGGGGGCGGCTCATCACCGAAGACCTCGTCTCGTTCGGCACCCGCAGCGGCGCAGCACAATTCCAGGCGCCGGAGATGAGCAAATATGTCCAGCAGCTGCCACTCAAGAGCCCCGCGGAGATGGCCGACCTCTACGAGTTGAGCTTCGACGAGATTCTCGACGTGCTCGAAGCGCTCGGCGACGCGCTGGACTTGGAGACAAACAGCCACCTGCAGGAGGCCTTCGAAGCCGCTCTGGTGGCCAATGTGCTGCCGGCGGACATGATGAAGAACAGCTATCGCGTGCTGCGGCCACTGTTTTCCCGCGACAACGTCACCGAAATCGCCGACACTCAAGTCGGACTGGACTACCTCAACGGATGGGTGCCCCACGCGTTGCGCGACGGGCGCGAGCTGCGGGTGCGCGCCTTCGGCTCCCGCGTGCTGCACATCCCGGCGGGCAACGGCGGGCTGGTTTCGGCGGTGACCATCCTGCGCTCGGTGATCACCCGATCGGACGTGATCGTCAAGGCACCGTCCAATGATCCCCTCACCGCGATCGCGATCGCCCGCACGCTGGCCGACATCGCACCCAACCACCCAATCACCGAGCACCTGGTGGTGGGCTACTGGAAGGGCGGCGACCCGGCCGTCGAAGAGCACCTCTACCAGCCCCACCACATCGAAAAGATCGTGGCGTGGGGCGGGCTGGCGTCGGTCAAACATGTAACCCGGTACATTCAGCCAGGTTTGGAGCTCATCGCGCTGGATCCGAAGCGCAGCGCCACCATCATCGGACCCGAGGCGTTCGACGACGCGCACACCATGCGAGAAGTGGCCCGCCGCGCCGCGATCGACATCGGCGTGGCCAACCAGGAAGGTTGCGCCAACGCCCGGATCATCTACGTGCTCAGCGGAACCGACGCGCACGGTCTGGCCAACGCCAATCGGCTCGGCGAACTGATCTACGAAGCGTTGGTGTCGCTTCCCGCCGTCATCAGCACCCCGCCGCTCTATCCCAATCGCGAGCTGTTCGACCATCTAGAATCCTCGCGCATGGCCGACGACTTCTACCGCGTCATCGGTGGCGAGCAGCGCGAGGGCGCCATCGTCGTCTCGCAATTCGACCAAGCTGTCGACTATTCGGCGATGCTCTCCGGCCGCGTCGCCAATATCGTCCCCGTGGACAGCATCGACAAAGTCACCGCCGCGGTAACGGCGTACACCCAGACGATCGGCATCTACCCCGAATCGCTCAAGCGCCGACTGCGAGATACGTTGCCGCTGTTCGGAGCTCAACGGCTGACCAGTCTGGGCTATGCGTGCAGCGTGGCGGTTGCCATGCCGCAGGACGCGATGGAACCGATCCGGCGGATGTGCAAGTGGATCGTGGACGAGGAATGCGACCCGGACCGGGTTATTCCACTGTGGCGGACAAGCGGATGGCGGACAAGCGAACTCGCGGTATGAGCACTCAACCGAGCGCCCTGGACATCGTCGACGGAGTCGACCTGTCGGGCCGGGTATGTGTGATCACCGGCGCTTCGTCCGGGCTGGGCCGCGAGTCGGCGCGGGCATTGGCCGCCGCGGGCGCGTACGTGATCCTGGCCGCGCGAAACCAGGACGCCCTGACCGCGGCGGCCCAGTGGATACGGGACGAGGTGCCGCACGCGCGGACCGCCACGGTGCGCCTCGACTTGACCGCGCTGGCCAGCGTGCGCGCCGGCGCGGCGGCAATCCGCGAGATCACACCGGTGGTGCACGTGTTGATGAACAACGCCGGCGTCATGTTCACCCCGTTCGGCCGTACCCGAGACCGCTTCGAAATGCAGATCGGCACAAACCATTTCGGTCACTTCGAACTCACCCGGCTGCTTGTTCCGCAGCTGTCCGCGGCGCGGGGTGCCCGGATCGTCATCCTGTCCTCCGGGGGCCACCGGATGGGTGATGTCGATCTGGCGGATCCCAACTGGGAGCGTCGCGAATACGACAAGTTCGCGGCCTACGGCGCGGCCAAGACGGCCAACATCCTGCACGCCGTGGAGGCCGACCGGCGCCTGCGCGACGCGGGAATCCGCGCCTGCGCCGTCCACCCGGGCACCGTGGCGACATCGCTGGCGCGACACATGTCCCGGTCGGACTTCTCCCAACTACGCAAGCTCGCCGACGGGCATCTCGACGTCACCACGCCCGAATACGGCGCGGCCACCCAGGTGTGGGCTGCGATCAGTCCAGAACTCGCCGACCGGGGTGGGCTTTACCTCGAAGATCTGCCGGATCAGTGAAAGCGCGCCCTACGCTATGGACCAGCAGCACGCGGCCGCATTGTGGTCCCTTTCCGAGAAGTTGTGTGACAACGCGTGAACAGACTGGAACGACGCAAGCAAGAAGTACGCGAGAAGATCCTGGTGGCCGCCTTTGAGCTGTTTCTGAGCCAAGGCGTCGCGGCCACCACGATCGAGGAAATCTGCGAGCGCGCCGACGTGGCGAACAGGACGTTCTTCAACCACTTCGCCACCCGTCAGGAGATGGTCCGGGCATTGGCGGAACGCCGGCTGGTCAACCTGCACGACGTGGTCTTCGACCGCTCCGACGAACCCGTACCGGCCAGGCTTGTCGGCGTGTTCGACGACATCGCTGCCGCGCTGGTCAAATCCGGTGACACCTACCGCGAAATGATCGGGGAGATGCTCGCCACCAGCGGCCCCAGTATTCAGGGCATCCAGCGTGGCATCCAACCTGCACGACACCTTCGTCGAACTCGTCAAAGAAGGTGTCGCGCGCGGCGAGGTCGGAGTGCGACACGACGCAGAAACCTTGGCGGACATCATCGTTGGCGCACTCTCCGGGGGAATCGTGAACTGGACCGCCGACGGTACCTATTCGCTGCCGACCAACCTGCACAACCTGGGTGTGGCGCTGGCCGACCTGTTGACCATGGGGGTTGGCCGTTCTTCCCCGCGGCGCACTACTCGGACAGCTCGAACTCCACTATCGCGGCAACCGAATCCACCGCGTCGCTGAGCGCGGCCAGCCGATCGGCGGCCGACGGCGCGGACAGCACGGCGTAGCGGTCAGCGGCGCCGATCGGCAGGTGGGAGGCCAATGTGTAGAGCCGCTCTCCCGCGTCGTCGCCTTCGCTTGCGCCCAGGAGCACGTCTCGGTCCGGTAACCGGGCACCCTTAGCGTCGGCGATCCGCTCGAACAACGCCATTACCCGATCTTCAAGGTCCACGATCTGCACTCCACGCACCGGCTCGCCCGACTCGTCGGGCCAGATCCGCACGGTCGCGCGCGGATAAGGGTCGTCAGCCAGCCACTGGATTACTTGAATGCGCTCACCCGTCCGGCACCGCAGCACGTAGCGGCCCGAGCCGAGATCGTCGTGTTCGACGATGCGCGCCAGCACGCCGACATCGCATCGCGCGTCACCGCCACCGACCTCGCGGCCGCGGGAGATCAGCACCACGCCGAAAGGATCGCCACTGCCGACGCAGTCGCGCACCAGCGCGCTATAGCGCGGCTCGAAGATGCGAAGCGGCAGATCCGCATTGGGCAGCAGCGCCGACTCGAGCGGGAACATCGCCAGCTCGAAGGTGTCAGGAGCCGGAATAGGGCTGCCGGAAAAGTCGGCCATGACTAAATGTCTAGCGCACTGGCCACCCGGGGGCATCGGCCGGAAGCATCACCCGCCCGCCGGAGCGCACCCGGTTCGACTACTCCGGCACCTGAAACTTGAGCACCAGTACGGCGCTAGGTTTGTCCGCCGCCGGCGCCCAAGGTGCGTTGGATATCCGATTTTTCCCCTGCCAGCTGGGCATTCCAGTAGCCCCAGCTGTGCACCCCATTGCTGTCGAGATTGAAGCTGGCGTTGTGCCCGCCCGCGGCTGTGTAGGCGTTCTTGAAGGCGACATTGCTTTTCAATACGACCTGCTCGATGAGCTGACCGGGCAAGCTGCCCTGGCCCAACTCTGATGGTGTCCCGTTACCGCTGTAGATGTACAGCCGGGTGTTGTTCCCGGCCAACCTTCCGGCCTGCACGGTGGGATCGTGACGCTGCCACCCGGGGCCACCCGTGGGTCCCCACATGTCTTCAGGGTTGAAGCCACCCTCATCGTTCATCGCCAACTTGATCAGGGCGGGCCCGTCGCCGCTGGAGGGAGTCAGGTAGGCCGACAGCGAAGCGGCGTAGGCGAACTGCTGCGGGTGGTAAGCCGCCAGGATCAGGGCCGAGGAGCCGGACATCGAAACACCGACCACGGCATTGCGGTTCGGCCGTACCCCCCTGCCTGAAAGGTAGCCCGGCAGCTCGCTGGTCAAAAATGTTTCCCACTTGTAGGTTTGGCCATTCGCCGACCCGTACCAGTCGGAGTAGAAGCTGGAGTGCCCGCCGACCGGCATGACCACCGAGATGCCAGAACCGCGGTACTCGTCGAACGCCGGGGTTTCAATATCCCAACCGCTGCGGTCATCGCGGGCTCGCAAGCCGTCGAGCAGATAGAGCGCCGGCGCTCCGCCTTGTTGGAACTCGACGGTGATGTCGTGGCCCATTGCCGCGGACGGCACTTGCAGGAATTCGGGACTTGCCGCCCGTGCCGAAGGCTCACCCCCGATCACACCAGCCAGTCCTGGCAATGCGGCGGCCGCCACCGCGGTAGCGGCAAGTCGGCGGATCCATCGAGTCGTGTCCATGTCTATCCCCCATTTCTTCCGTCAGGAAGCTCGGATTCGTGTGCCATTTGCAAGGCTTGGCCACGGCCGTATCGGTGGCGCCCCCCAAGGAGCCGTGACGGCTGGCCGCCCTGCGACTCTGAAGACAGACAGACCTTTCATTCATAACAAAAATCGGCCGACCGTGCGGGGGGCGATGCGGCGTGCGAAGGAGCCCGAACGCCGACCGGCGTCCTGCTCAGATCTCCAGCTCGGCAACCAGCGCGTCGACGACGGCGCGCAGATCACCGTCATGCTCTTCGGCCACCCGCCGCTGCCGCTGATACGAGGCGCCGTAACGATAGATGTCGGCCACCGCCGCCAGCTCGTCGGCGCAGTGCAGCGACTGGGCGGTCGGCTCCAGCCGGTTCAGCACCTCGTCCAGATCCTCGGTAACCAGCCGCTCGTTGCTGTCGGCGTCCAAAATGATGACCGCGTCCAGGCCGTAGCGGGCGGCCCGCCACTTGTTTTCCTGCACATGCCACGGCGGCATGGTCGGCAGCCGCTCGCCGGCGTCCAACCTGCGGTCCAGATCCACCACCAGGCAATGCGTCAACGCGACCAGCGCACCCAGCTCACGCAGATTGGGCACACCATCGCAAATCCTCACCTCCAGGGTGCCCAGATGCGGAGAAGGCCTGATATCCCAACGGATTTCGTCCATATGGTCGATGATGCCGGTCTTCTTCTGGTCATACACGAAGCCTTCGAACTGCGACCAGGTCTGAAAATGAAACGGCAGCCCGGCGGTGGGCAACTGCTGAAACATCATCGCCCGATTACTGGCATATCCGGTGTCATCACCACCCCACCACGGCGACGACGCCGACAGCGCCAGCAGATGCGGGTAGTAGTTGAGCAATGAAGTCATGATCGGCATGACCTTGGCCGCCGACGAGATCCCGACGTGCACGTGCACACCCCAGATCAACATCTGCCGACCCCACCACTGGGTGCGCTTGATCAGCTCGGCGTAGCGCGGCGCGTCGGTGAGCTTCTGGCTGGACCACCGCGCGAACGGGTGTGTGCCCGCACAGAACAGCTCCATGCCGCGGTCCCGGACAATCCGGCGCGCCGGGCCCAGGGTCTCGCGCAGGTCCTCCATCGCCTCGGCGGCGCAGTCACAGATCCCGCTGACGACTTCCACGGTATTGCGCAGCAATTCCTTATGTACGCAAGGGTTTTCGCCGATCTCGGCGATGACCACGGGGGCTTCATTGCTGAGGTCCCGGGTCTTGGCGTCGACGAGCGCGAATTCCCACTCCACCCCGATCGTCGGCCGGGGTGAGCTGGCAAAGTCGATATGCGGGGGCATGGCCTCGTTTAGGAAGCCGTGTTGCTTGGCGTGCTAGCCGGTACCGATGACACCGCAGGCCACTCGCTTGCCGGCGTCACCGGTGGTCATCGTGGTGTCGTCGGGCCCCGGCGTTCCGTTGAGCTGGTTGTAGCGATCAGCCGGGATGTTGGCGAAATTGTCGGCACCCGCGTGAATGATGATCGCCGTCTTCTCGCCGGTGAGCAGGTCCTGCATGGTGAAGGCGTCCGTGGTGGTCACCAGCATCCCGGAGCCGTCTTTGCGCACCTGCAGGGAGCTAAGGTCACCGCTGGAGTGTCCGGTGTGCCCCGGCACCTGCAAGTGGCCGCCGGCGGACAGGAAGTCGCCCTGCGGGCCGCCCGTTGGGGCCACCGAGTTGGGTTCACACTTACCCACCTTGTGGATGTGCACTCCGTGGAAGCCGGGTGCGAGGTGACCGGCGCCGGTCGTCGCGATCGTGATGGTGGCATAGCCACCGTTGAATTCGAACTTCGCGGTCGCGATGTCGACGCCGTCGGGTCCCTTCAGATGGGTCAGCATGCCCTCCGCCGCCGGCCCCCCGTTTTCGGCCGAGGAGCCCCCGACACTCGACGGCGCGGGCGACCCGGTCCAGACAGACGGTGTGGTACCCGGACTTGTGGCCGGCGGCTGGTTCGGGGTGCACGCGCTGAGCAGCACGACACAACTGGCCGCGGACAGTGCGGAGATGGCGGCGACGACGGCGTTTCGGTGACCGGCGAGGGGAGACATAGCGAGAGCCTAACCTGGCGACGATCCTCCGAAACGCCACGCGCACTAGCCAGGCAATCAATTTGAAGCCGACTAGGACAGGGAGACGCGTCAGCCGGTAGCCAAGACGATGACGCCGGCAGGCAGGCTTTTCAGCGCGTCGATCCGCGGCTCGACCGGCGCTCCCAGCTTCTGTCCCACCGCGTCGGCGGTGGCCTTTTCGCCCTCGGCGTCGCCGTAGTAAACCGTGGTAGTTGTCACATCCGGCGGCGACGGCGTGAGGTTGCCGGGCGGCTCGGCAACCTTGAAACCGGCGGCCTTGAGCTGGTCGGCGACGCGCCGGGCGACGCCGTCTTTGTCCGTAATGTTGTAAACGTGTATTTCCGCCTGGTTCGGGGCGGGCTTGCCGCTCGTCCCGCTCGTCCCGCTCGTCCCGGCCGGTGCACCGGTCGCGCTCGTCGCGGTGGTCGATGCCGGTGACGAGGAGTTGGAGGAGTCATCGGAGCTGCTCGACGAGCTCACGGCTCGCAAACCGAGCAACAGGAAGATGACGCCGAGGAACAACAGCACCATCACCATGGCTCGTAGGGGAAGCCCCGAGGAGTCGGGTACGCGTGAACTCATCGCGTTCACTGTAGCCAGGACAAGGCCAGAACCTGCAAAAGCGCTTGCGAAGAGGGGCGGGTGTCAGGTCAGTTCGAAGCCGAGCCGTCGCGCTGCCCGAGCTTTCTGACGGCTGGCGCGCAGCCGGCGCAGCCGTTTCACCAACATCGGATCGGCGGCCAGCGCTTCGGGCCGATCGACCAGCGCATTGAGGACCTGGTAGTAGCGTGTTGCCGACATCGAGAACAACTCTTTGATGGCGTCTTCCTTGACGCCGGCGAATTTCCACCACTGGCGCTCGAACGCCAGGATGTCGTGTTCGCGGCGGGTGAGGCCATCGGCGATGTCAGCGTCGTCCCCCGATCGATTTGCCCGCGCCATGGCGCTGTCCATATCGCTCCCCTGGACCCTTTCGGCGAATCCCAAATTGCTCAATGACCTGACTTAAATACGGGCATGTTTCGGCGAATATTGAACCACGCCGTTAAGTGTTGCGCCGCGATCCACACCCGCGAGTCGGCAGACTTCGTTGGATGGCCCTGCTCCGCCGCACGCCGCTGCGCGGCGGGAGCCTGCGTTTAAGCTAGCCGATCATGGCAGTCGTTCCCATTCGCATCGTGGGCGATCCCGTCCTGCACACCCCCGCGACGCCGGTACCGGTCGCTGCCGACGGTGCGCTACCGCCCGAGCTGGCCGAATTGATCGCCACCCTGTACCAGACCATGGAGGCCGCCCACGGCGTCGGCCTGGCCGCCAACCAGATCGGGCACGGACTGCGGCTGTTCGTCTACGACTGCGCCGACGAGCGCGGACTGACCGCCCGACGCCGCGGCGTGGTCATCAACCCGGTGCTGGAGACCTCCGAGGTACCCGAGACCATGCCCGACCCCGGCGACGACGACGAAGGCTGCCTCTCGGTGCCCGGCGAGTCGTTTCCCACCGGGCGTGCGAAGTGGGCGCGGGTGACCGGGCTCGACGCCGACGGCAGTCCGGTCACGCTCGAGGGCACCGGTCTGTTTGCCCGCATGCTGCAGCACGAAACCGGGCACCTGGATGGATTCCTGTATCTGGACCGCCTCATCGGCCGGCACGCCCGCGCCGCGAAACGGGCCGTCAAAGCGCACGGCTGGGGCGTTCCGGGATTGTCCTGGACGCCGGGCGAGGTGCCCGACCCGTTCGGTCACTGATGGTCTCCTGGCCCGACCCCGGAACCCGGGTGACGGTTCGCTACCGGCGGCCCGCGGGGTCGGTCCCGCCGCTGACCGATGCGGTAGGCCACCTGCTCGCGGTTGATCCGGTGGTGCGGGTGCAGACCAAGACGGGCGCGGTCGTCGAGTGCGCGCCCGCCGACGTGGTGGCGCTGCGGGTACTCACCGACGCGCCGGTTCGCACCTCCGAAATCCGGGCGCTGGAACGTGCCTCGAGCACCGGGGGCGCGGGCCGGCCCGGAATTGACCAGAGCTGGCTGGACGGCTGGCTGCTGCGCGCCGGGGGCGGGTCCGCGTTGGCAGCTAATTCGGCTGTGCCGCTGGAGATTTCGGCTCACACCGATGTCCTCCCGGCGATCGTCGCCTGGTACCAGCGCCGCGACCTGCCGCCCCGACTGGCCATTCCCGACCGGCTACTTGCGGCACCGCCCGGCCTGGCCTGCGAACACACCGAGCGAATCCTGGTGCGCGACCTACCCGAACCCGATGGCACCCCGTGGGTGGGCCTGTGCGTGTCCGAACTGCACGCGGCCGACGACCAGCAGGGCGCGACGCGCTGCTACGTCCGGATTGGCGAGAACGACACCGACGCGATCGCCCTCGCCGAGTCCCTGGGATTTCGCCTGCACCACCGCTGCCGCTACTTTCTGGTCCCGCCCGGCACCTGGGATACCGTCTAGCCATGCCCGACGCGGTTGATGGCGGCGACCCGCTGCGCCCGGCTTCGCCGCGCTTGCGATCGCCGCGCCCGGTTGATGGCGGCGACCCGCTGCGTCTGGCCACCTGGAATGTGAATTCGATTCGCACCCGCCTGGATCGCGTCGTCGACTGGCTGGCCCGCGCTCAGGTCGATGTGCTGGCCATGCAGGAGACCAAGTGCGCTGACAGCCAGTTCCCCACCCTGCCGCTGTTCGAACTCGGCTACGAGGTCGCCCACGTCGGCTTCAACCAGTGGAACGGCGTGGCGATCGCCTCCCGCGTCGGCCTCGACGATGTGCAGGTCGGGTTCGAGGGCCAGCCCACCTGGAGCAGCAAGCCCGACGTGACCGCCACCGCGGAAGCCCGCGCTCTGGGCGCCACCTGCGGCGGTGTTCGGGTGTGGAGCCTGTATGTGCCCAACGGCCGCACCCTGGACGATCCCCACTACCTCTACAAATTGAACTGGCTTGCCGCACTGCGCGATACGGCTTCGAGCTGGCTAAAGGACGATCCGACGGCACCGATCGCGCTGGTCGGCGACTGGAACATCGCCCCGACCGACGAAGACGTCTGGAGCACCGAATTCTATGCCGGCAGCACGCATGTCTCCGCGCCGGAACGCGAGGCGTTCAATGCCATCGTCGAAGCCCAATTCAGCGATGTGGTAAGGCCTTTCACACCGGGACCCGAGGTGTACACCTATTGGGACTACACCCAGCTACGGTTCCCGAAGAAGCAGGGCATGCGCATCGACTTCATCCTCGCCTCACCGGCGTTGGCCGGCCGGGTGGTCGACGCGCAGATCGTCCGAGAGGAGCGCAAAGGCAAGGCGCCCAGTGACCACGCACCCGTGCTGGTCGACATCCGTACCGACTGAGCGTTCCTACCCGGCCTGACGCAAGCGTCATAAAAGCCGGGAGAGCCTGTTCGTTGTCTACAGGTTTCCGACGTGGCAGGCTTAACGCGGTAAGCCTTTGATCGAAAGGCGCTGTTAACAATTCTGTAGATCCTGTTAACTATGGGTCTAACGGGTACACACGGGCTTAGCGAACGAGATTTGCAGCTACCGAGATTTAGGGCCAGGGAGTCATCATGGGTGTCGTCGGCGGAGCCGTTCGCGGAGCGGGTCGAACAGTGAATCGTGCGGCGACAGTGACGACAGCGGCCGCGGGCGCTGTGGGTGGCGCGGCGGTGAACGGCGTCGTCGGTGGAGTCAAGGGCGCCGCCGAGGGTATTCAGCGCGGGCTCAGCACGGGTAGCAAGTCGACGCCCGCTGCCGCGTTGGCCATCGGTGCGCTCGGCGTCACCGGCCTGGTCGAATGGCCGATTCTGTTGGCCGTCGGCGGCGGCGCATTGTTGTTGCGCAAGATGACCAAGCAGCCGGAGGCAGCGCCGCCGAAGGCGAAGCTGACGACGGTACCCACCGAGCCGGAGCCGCAAGAAGCCGCGCCGGCCCCGCCAGTCTCGAAGGCCGCGCCCGCCCGTAAAGCCGCGGCCAAGAAGACGGCCGGCCGCCGCGCGGGTGCCACCGGCTTGCGCAGCACCAACTAATCGGCGGCTTGAGAACCAATCTTGAGCACCAATTGAGCATCGCCACATCCATTGGGCGGTCGTTGCCGTTGCGCGCCGTCACGGCGGGTATCCAGGCAACCGCCGCCCTGACGAAGGACCGCGGGTTCGCTAGCCAGGGCCAGCGTCGAAATCGCCACGATCCCACTGCGCGAAGGCGCCAAGTTGGCCTCCGGCGAGCATTCCCGCGAGACGCTGAGCCGGCACTGCTGGCGCGGCGATAGCCGCGCGTGGATCGAGGTGCGCGGCCTCACCGGCGACGGTGAACTCGGGCGCGTCGTGCTCGACGCGGTCCGGGCCCAGCCGGGCGTCACATCGGCCAGCCTCAACTACCCCTTGTCCCGCGTCGTCGTCGCCTGGACAAGACGGCGACCGGGACACGTCCCTGCGCGATCTTTGCCGCGTGGTCGAGAATGCCGAAAAACGTTGCGGCATTGGCGCAGACGAATCCGCGCCGGCGGCGAAGTCTGCCGGGCGACGGCATCGTGCTGGCGACCAGAGCGTTGACGGTGGCCACCAACGCGGCCGGGCTGGGTATAGCGCTATACCGGTCGCGCGATGCCCTGGCCGCGGCTGCCGATCGCCATCGCCGCCGGCATCACGTTTTTCGACTACCAGCCGTGGCTGCGCCAGGTCGGCTCGAGGACCGTATCGGTGGGCCCGCCACCGACACCGTGATGACGCTGGTGATGGCGGCCTGCGCAAACCCTCTCCCAGTCAGCGACGTCATTGTCGATCGGGCTGACGATGCAGTCGATGAAGGCCGCCGAGGTGCCGCGCCGAAGCGCAGGCCTGGGAGCTGCACGAGCCGGAGTTGGCGCGACACGCCGACCAACCGCCGATACCTACCTGTCGCCTAGGCCACCGCGGTCGAAAACCATGGAGCGCAACGCCAGCCGGTTCGCGCTCACCCAAGCGCTCAGCGCCGGGCCGATCGGCGCCGGCGCCCGCAACGTGAACATGGCCGCCACCGCCGTGCAGGTGACCACCCCCAAGGCCAGCCGGACCACGCCCGAGGCGTTCGCCACGACGCTTGGCCGCGGACTGGCTCAGCAACACTCGGTGTTGCCGATGCGCCCTGCGAGCCTGCGCCTGCTCAAGAAGGTCGACACGATCGTCATCGACCCCCGGGTGCTTGTGCACCGACACGTTGCGGGTGGCGCGTATCCGCGGCGCCGACGAGAGCGAACTGACGGCGGCATGGAACCGCGCCCAGCTCATGCTGGAGAAACGCAGCATCCGCCCGGGCTGGCGCGCGGTGCGCGGGATGTCTGGTAGCCGCGGCGATGCCGCAATCAAGGCAAAGTGGAGGCGCTTTTCCTGCCCGCACACGATCCACTGGCCTCCGCCGTCGTCGCCGAGGCACACCGCACCGGCGCAGAGCTCGATTGCGGTCGACGTCGACTCACTGGACGACCTGCGACCGGCGTTCGACGAAGTCCGGCCGCTCAAAGGCGGGACCGACAAAGCCATCGACGACGCTCTTGCCAATGCGGTGATCGGTCTGCAGCAGGCGGGCCGAACGGTCGCCATTTTGTCATCGTCTGCCGCGCAAGCGATTTCGTCTGCGGACTTGGCGCTGGGCATGGTGCCGCGACAAGGCGCCGGTCCACCGCCCTGGGGTGCCGATCTGCTGGTGCCGGATCTTGCGGCCGCCTGGCGGGTGTTCCACGCGCTGCCCGCAGCCAGGACCGCAGCCCAGCGCGGCAATCGGGATTGCTGCCGGCGCAACGGCCATGGGGTCGCTGTTCATGATCCCGGGAGTCCGGGGCGACTCGGGTCCGAAACGGTCAACGTCGGCGCGGCGGCGGGTCTGCTCTCCGGATATCTGCTGGCTCGCGGGATCCTCAATGCGGAAACACCCCGTCCGGCCGCTCTGCACGAATGGCATGCGATGTCGGTCGAGCAGGTCCGAAAGGCATTGGCCCGCCGGATGCTTCCCGACGCCGCGGAGCGGAGGTTCGTCCGGCGCGTGGAGCAGCCGTCCGAATCACCGCTGGAAGCGATTTGGCAGCTCGTCAAGGCCGTCCGGGCCGAACTGTCCGACCCGCTGACCCCGGTGATGGCGCTCGGCTCGGCCGCCAGCGCGATACTCGGTTCGCCGGTCGATGCGGTACTGGTCGGGACGGTACTGACCGGGAACTCGATACTGGCCGCCGCCCAGCGGCTCCGCGCCGAAAAGCGGCTGAATTATCTTCTGGACTCAGCATCTTCCGCCAGCGCGCATGGTAGTCGACTGGTCCAGACGGTGACCGCGCTTACGTCGAGATCGATGCCGCGCAACTGCGGCCCGGCGACGTCATCGAGGTGCGCACCCACGAGGTGGTGCCCGCCGACGCGCGCGTCATCGAAGAGGTCGATGTCGAGGTCGACGAGTCAACGCTCACCGGTGAGTCGCTGTCGGTGGACAAGCAGGTCGGCTGCCACGCCCGGCGCCCCGCTCGCCGAGCGTCGCTGCATGTTGTTCGCCGGGACCACCGTGGTGGCGGGTACCGCGGTCGCGCTGGTGACCGCGACCGGTGCCGACACCCAGCAGCGGCGCGCCGCCGATCTGATATCCGGCGAGCTGTCGTCCGACATCGGGCTGCAACATCAGCTCGGCCGGCTCACCAATCAGGCGCTTCCGGTCAGCATGGGCGGCGGTGCCGTGGTCGGCGCGCTCGGGCTGTTGCGCCGCACTCCGCTGCGCGACGCGGTGTCCAGCGGCATCGCCATCGCGGTGGCCGCGGTACCCGAAGGGATGCCGTTGGTGGCGACGCTGGCGCAAGCCGCGTCGGCCCGACGATTGACGAAGTTCGGTGCGCTGGTTCGGGTTCCGCGTTCGGTGGAGGCGCTCGGCCGCATCGAAGTGGTCTGCTTCGACAAGACCGGAACGCTCAGCGAGAACCGGCTGCGGGTGTCGCAGGTCCACCCGGCGGGCGATTCGGATGCCGCGCAGGCAGAGGTGCTGCGCTGCGCGGCGCACGCCGCGCCGGTGACGGAGGGCGGTCTGCAGGCGCACGCGACCGACGTCGCCATTGTCGAGGGCTGGCCGACGCGGCGGGTGTTTTCAGCGGCTCGATGGCGGCAATTCGAGCCCCACCGCTCACTTGCCGTTCCGCTCCGGCAGGTCGTTCTCCGCCTCGGTGACCGGAACCGAGCTGACCGTCAAAGGCGCACCCGAAGTGGTGCTGGCCGCATGCGGTGACGCCGCAAGGGCGTCAGGCGAAAGCACGGTCGCCGGAATGGCCGCCGACGGGTTGCGGGTGATCGCGGTGGCGCAGCGCCGGTTGACCGCAAACCAGGCTCAGGCGGTCAAGGAAAACCCCGACGACATCGCCGAGTACTGCCAAGACGGGTTGACCCTGGCCGGATTCCTCGGATTGTCCGACACCCCCCGCGCAGAATCCGCCGGCCTGATCGCGAGTCTGCGATCCCAGGGGGTGGGCATCAAGCTGATCACCGGTGATCACCCGATTACCGCGAAGGCGATCGCCGAAGAGCTCGGCCTGCCGGTGACCGCCGAGCAGGTCATCAGCGGTGCCGAATGGGATGCGCTTGTCGCGCAAGGACCAAGAGCGCGTCGTGACCGAACGGGTGATCTTCGCCCGGATGACACCGGAGAACAAGGTCCAGGTTGTCCAGACGCTCGAGAATGCCGGCGTGCGGACCGCAATGGTCGGTGACGGGGCGAATGACGCCGCCGCCATCCGGGCCGCCACCGTCGGCATCGGGGTGGTCGCGCACGGCAGCGACCCGGCCCACATGGTTGCCGACGTGGTGCTGGTCGACGGCCGTATCGACGCGCTGCTCGAGGCCATCGAAGAAGGACGCCAGCTCTGGCGACGGGTGCAGGCGGCCGTACAAGTGCTGCTCGGCGGTAACGCCGGTGAGGTGTTGTTCGCCGTCATCGGCAGCGCGATCACCGGGGTTTCGCCGCTGAACACCCGCCAGCTGCTGCTGGTCAACACGATGACCGACGCGCTGCCGGCCGCGGCGCTCGCGGTCAGCAAACCCCGCGGCACCACGGACCCCAAGCTGCGCGGCGTGGATCAGCCCGCGCTGTGGAACGCCGTCGTAATCCGCGGCGTCACCACGGCGGCGGCGACGACGGCGGCGTGGGCGATGGCGTCGTTCACCGGGGTGCCCGGGCTCAACGGGCTGCCTGGGGTCAGCTGCGCTGCCCGGGTTGAGCAGACTGCCCGGCTTGACCGGGGTGCCTGGGTTCACCGGGCCGCAGCGCGCGTCCACCGTTGCTCTGGTCGCGCTGATCGGGGCCGAATTGGGCCAAACACGTGCTGGAGTCCCAAGCCCCGCTGGTGCTACTCACCGCGGCGGGCTCACTCGTCGGCGTGGGGATGCTTGATCAGCATTCCGGGAGTCAGTCAGCTGCTCGGCTGCACCCCGCTCGACCCGCTCGGCTGGGCCGAGGGCCTGGGCGCCGCCGCGGCTGCGACCGTCGCCGTGGGCGTCCTCAGCCGGATGTTCGACGATCGGAGGCCAACCAGAACTTCCTGCGCCGGATCAGCGGCCGAATTCCGGCCGGCGACGAGGATGACGAGGATGAGGCGGCTGATCGGTCTTCACAATCTCCACGACGCCCACCCGCCACAACAGCGCATACAGTTCCAGTAACGGGACACTCAAGATCCGGGCGAACGGCGAAATCACCTGATCGGCAGGGCGTCGGTCCTCGACATATATCCGACGGTGACCGCACGATTCGGCACAACGGCAAACCCTTCGTTACTGAAAGGCAAATGATGGCGGAAAAGAAAGCTCGCCGGGCGACGTCCCAGGCTGAGGCCGTGCAGCAGGTTCGCGAAGGCGAGACGTTCGCGGTAAACCTTCCGGTGCTCGGTCAGGTGGAGATACCGCGGCCCGAGCAACTGGCCTACTACGGCGGCCTGGCGGCACTGGCCGCGTTCGAACTCATCGACTGGCCGGTCGCGCTGGTCATTGCGGCCGGACACGTATTGGCCAGCAACCACCACAACAAGCTGCTGGAAGAACTCGGCGAGGCGATGGAAGAGGTCTAATCGGCCGACTGACCGGATCCAGCTATCGCGAACTCCAGGGTGACCCGAGTGCCGTCCGAAGTGCGGACCGTGTCGACCCGGTTGGCCAGCCCGCTGATCAGGGTGAGGCCGCGGCCGCGCCGCTGACTGCGCAAGCTGGCCGAGGAGTCGCCCGCCCACCGGCCCGAGTCGCTGACGGTGACGGCAATCGTGTCCGGGTGCAGGAAGGCCTCGATGGATACGGTCTTGCGGGCGTCGGAGTGGCTGCCGTGTTCGATCGCGTTTGTCACTGCTTCATTGGTCGCCAGCAGGATGTCGTCCAGAAGATTTTGTTCGATGGCGATGGCTGTCAGCCATTCATGCATCGCCTGCCGTACCGTCGGGAGCTCAGCTGGTACGGCCGGCAGCACGCTGACGAAGCTGCGCGGCCCGACGTGGCTGGGACGCAGCGCGAGCACCACGACGTCGTCGCGGTAACCGTCGGGTGGGTTCATCCGTTCCAAAAGCTCGTCGCAGACGGCCTCGACGGGCAGGTCGGCACAGTCCGCGGCGACGGCCTTCAGACGGGCGAATCCATCGGCCAGCGTCTCGCCGGGCCGCTCGATCAGTCCGTCGGTATAGAGCAGGATCAAACTGCCCGGGGACAGGTCCGCCTGTGCGCCGGCGTCGGCTGGGCAGGTTTCCGCCATGGCCAGCGGCGGACGCCGACCGGATGCCAGGAACTCCGGAGGGCCATCAGGGGACACCAGTAGCGGATAAGGATGTCCCGCGCAGATATAGCTGATGCCCCCGCTGTCTGCTTCCGTGTCGATCAGTATGTAGGCCACCGTCGCGCAGCGCGCGCCGGCAACGGTAGCCGCATACGTGTCCAGCGCTTGCAGTACGGCCGCCGGTTCAGCGGCGGTCAGCGCGGTGGCCGCGACCGCCGCGCGCAGTCTGCTCATCACAATCGCGGCGGGCAGGCCGTGTCCGACGACGTCACCGACGGATATCCCGATCAGGCCCGGTTGGTCCAGCGGCGTCACCGAATACCAGTCACCGCCGACCCGCATCGCTTCCCCCGCCGGTTGGTATACCGCGGCCACCACCCCGGCGGTCGACCTGCGATCCAGGTCGAGTAGGTGCTCCTGGAAGTCGACCGCGATCCGATGCTCCCGCGCCATGACGCGGACCCGGTCCAGAGCCACCTGGGCGATTTCGGCTGTTCGGGCGAACATGTCGAGTTCGGCGGCGTCGAACTGGCGCGGCTCGGCCCAGATCAACGTCAGCGCACCGATGACGCGTCCGATGCCATCGCGCAACGGCATGGAGACACATGCGCGAACATGGTCCGCGGTGTCCCGCGCGGCGTGCTGGTAGCGCTCGGGGAGGTCGAACGTGTCGGGGACGACCATCGGCTCGCCGCTGCTGATGACGTGGGCTCCCACCAGCGGGCTATCCAGCCTGGCCACGTGATAGCGGTCACGCAATTCCGCGGGAAGCGCGCCGGCGTATTCGAACCGGATGTCGTCCCCCTGATCAGTCCCGCGAACACCGATCGTTGCGGCGACGGCGTCGCCGCAACCGAACGGGGAATCGAGCAAGGCAACCAGTATTCCGGCGACCGAATCGGTGGCCTGCAGCGCGGCTTCGAGCTGCAGCAGTCCGGAAGCAAGCTGCTGCCAGGTGCGTTCGCGAGCGGCGGCGGACAACCGCGCAGCCACCCGGTCCACCAGCTCCCGCGAACGGAACGGCTTCGGCAGGTAGTCGTCGGCACCGCGGGCGAAGCCTTCACTGACGGCCTCGACACCGGCCCGGGCGGACAGCATCAGGACCGGGGTGGCCGCCAATGCCGGATCGGCGCGAATGGCCGCGATCAACTCGAACCCGTCCAGGCCCGGCATCATGACGTCGGTGACGATCAGGTCGGGGTGCAGGTTGCGGGTCGCGGTCAACGCCGACTCGCCGTCGGCGACAAGGGCCGTATCCCAGTGAATCGAGAGCACCCGGTCCAGATGAGCCCGCATGTCGGCGTTGTCGTCGGCGATCAGCACCAGCTGGCGTGGCTGGTCGGGCGCGGCCGCTACGCGGTGCGGGGCAGAGTTCTGCACTGTGGGAGCCAGCCACTGCCTTGCCTCGGCCACGTACGGGTTGGTCTCGTCCAGCAACCCGGCCGGGGATTGGTCGACCACCACGCCGTCGACCGATCGAGGCAACCGAACGGTGACCGTCGTTCCGCGGTTCGGTTCGCTGTCGATCTCGACGGTGCCGTGTTGCAGCTCGACAAGCCCGCGAACGAGCGCCAGCCCGATTCCGCTGCCTTCCACACTGCGGCCGCGCGTGTTGTCGGCTCGGTAAAAGCGCTCGAACATTCGATCAATGTCGGCTGCCGCGATGCCGACCCCGGTGTCGCGCACGGCAATCCGACAGTGTGCGGATTCGCTGCGCACCTCGACCGAAATCGAGCCCCGCAGGGTGTATTTGACCGCGTTCGACAGCAGGTTGAGCACAATCGTTTCCCACATGCCCGGATCGATATCGGCCAGCGCCGCATCGCAGTCCAGCGTCAGATCGAGGCCCGCACGCAGGCAGAGCTCGCTGAACGACGACGCGATGTGCTCGGTCAGCGCGCCCACGTCGGTGCACACCAACTTCGCGTTCGCCCGGCCCGCTTCGATCCGGGAGAAATCCAGCAGCGAGTCGACCAGGCGCTGCAGCCGCCGGCCATTGCGCCCGGCTGTGGTCAGCCGATCGGCCAGCACGCTGTCGGGCTCCGCGACGGACAGCGCATCGTCGAGCGGCCCGAGCAGCAGGGTCAATGGGGTGCGAAACTCGTGGCTGACGTTGGTCAGGAATGTCGTCTTCGCGCGGTCCAATTCGGCGAGGGCTTCGGCTCGTTGCCGCTGGTGCTCATAGGAGACCGCCGACGCCAACGCGCCGGATAACTGGTCGGCGAGCAACTGGCAGAAGTCGCGATACCTCGGATCGAGCGGGCGACGCGGACTTGTTCCGATCACCAGCGCCCCGTCGACGGGGCCCTCGCTGATCGGCAACACCAGGGCCTGGCGCGGACAGTCTTCACGGTAAACATCTGCAATACCGGGAATCGCCAAAGCGAGCTCGTCCACCACATCCGCCGCCGCCCGTGGCCGCGGCGGCGCGCCCCAGCCCGTCAGCTGGGCCAGCGAACTCGGCAGCAGCGGCAGCATCGCGGGCGTCGCTCCGCGTAGCGTGACGTCGTTCCCGTCTTCGCCCACATAGACGGCGACGAACGGCAAGTCCAGGGGCTGCGCGGCGCACGCCGACACGGCGCTGCGCACGGCATCGTCGACATCGTGGGTGTCCATGACTGCGCTCGCCACCGTATTGAGCAGTTGGAGCCGGCGTTCGCTCAGCACACGTTCGGTGGTTTCCGTTACCGCGCAGAAAGCCCCGTAGACTTCGCCGCCATCGGCGATCAGCGGACTGTAGCTGAAGGTGAAATACCGTTCCTCCGGCCGGCCGCCGGTTACCAGCGGCACCATCAAGTCCGCGGACCATATCGCAGCACCGGTGTCGACGACACTTCTGAGCATGGGGCCAATCGATTCCCAAACGTCCCACCACACGTCGCGGCCCGCCAGGCCCAGCGCCCCCGGATGCTTATCAGCCAGGATCGGAATGAAAGCGTCGTTGTAGACCTGAAACAGGTCTTGCGCATGCAAGAACATGGCCATCGGAAACCGCGAGGTCAGTGCCACCGTCACCGCCGTCCGCATCTCGGCCGGCCAATCCTGCGGCGGGCCGAGGGGGTGGGCCGCCCAGTCGAACTCGGCGAACCGGCGGCCCATCTCACCGCCCAACGCGACCGCAGTGGCCAGGTCAGCCGGCAGACCCGGGTTCATCGCCTCAGGGCGTCGGACAGCGTGGGATAGATGTCGAGAATTTGGTCCAGCTCGGTGACCTCGATCGGTTGCAGCACCGGGCCATGGTTGGCGACCAGCCGGACGGAAGTCCCGGCTTCGCGACCCTGCTCGTGGCAGTCCAGCACCGCGTTCAATCCGGCGCTGCCGAAGAAGCTCACTTCCTGCAGGTCGACAATGAGAAGCCGTGCCGGGTGGGTCGCGGCCAGCTCCAGTGCGGCGGTCAAGTGGGCTGTCAGCTGGTCGGCGGTGGTGGAGTCGACTTCGCCTTTGGCGTACACGACAACCGAGTCCTCGTCGGTCTGGTGATCGACCGCCAATAGTTCCATCGTGTTCACCCCCGTTCACGAAATCGCGTCACCCAAGACGCAACGAGCCTCATGAGCCTACTGCGCGGGTTCGATACCGATGCGCTCGTGCGCCGTGAGCAGCAGATGGTCGAACTTGTTTTGGGTGGCGGCCGACATCGAAGGCAGGCCCGGCACTTCCGCGACCAATTGCGCCGCCAGCGCGCGCAACTTGGTATTGGTCTCCTGCGAGCGCCATTGCAGGACGCGGAACGCCTGATCGGGGCTGATCCGGTAGACGGCCATCAGCACACCTTTGGCTTGCTCGATCGCCGAACGATTTTCGAACAGGTCCGGCAGCGCGTCGTCGAGCACTTCCTGACGCGTTTCATCGAAGGTGTCGGTGAGGTCTATGTAATGGCCGGCGGTGCCCAGCACCGCACCCGTCTCGTCCAGCATGCGGTCGGCCACCACGATCGCGTCGTGCACGTTGCCCGCTGTGTCGACGAATCGGTGCCGGCTGGAAAACGACTCGCCCGACCGCAACGCGTAGTCGAGCAGGTCCTGGACGTGCGCGCGGTCATCCGGATGCTTGTGCGACAACAGCAGCTTGGTCGTCGGCACCACGGAGCCGGGCTCGTACCCGTGCATCCGGGCGACCTCGTCGGACCACTCCCAGCGTTGACCCACGAACCAGAAGCGGAAACTGCCGACGTTCAGGTACTTGCCGGCGCCGGGCGCGACCGGCGCGCTGATCGGCTGTCCGGGCTTGCCCGCGGCCCCATTCTGGGCAGGTTGTTGCACGATTTGAATCATCCCACTCGGTCGTGACACCGGCAAAGGGGATTGGCCGCTACCAAGATGCCAAGCACGGTGTGGCTGCGCTAGCGTGGGGACCGTCCCATCCAACACGCGGGAGCGCACGCCGAGTGCGCTGAGAGGACGGCTCGGGGCCGTCGACCGTATGAACCTGGCCGGGTAATGCCGGCGTAGGGAGATGACCAAATGACCGATGTCCTTTCCGCGACCGTCGCCACAGCCGTGACCGCCGCACCCATTGCGGGCAGCAGCAAGGTGTACCGAGACGTCGACGGACCCGCGGGCCCGGCCAGTCTGCGCGTGCCGTTCCGGCGGGTGCACCTGTCCACCGGCGACCACTTCGACCTCTACGACACCTCCGGGCCCTACACCGACTCCGAAGCGGTGATCGACCTGACATCCGGGCTGGCGCCGCGTCCCGGTGTGGTCCGCGACCGCGGCACCCAGCTGCAGCGCGCCCGTGCCGGCGAGATCACCGCCGAGATGGCGTTCATCGCCGCCCGCGAAGACATGCCGGCGGAGTTGGTGCGCGACGAGGTCGCCCGGGGCCGGGCGGTCATCCCGGCCAACCACAACCACCCCGAGAGCGAGCCGATGATCATCGGCAAGGCGTTCGCGGTCAAGGTCAACGCGAACATCGGCAACTCGGCGGTGACGTCGTCGATCGCCGAGGAGGTCGACAAGATGGTGTGGGCCACCCGCTGGGGTGCCGACACCATCATGGACCTGTCCACCGGCAAGAACATTCACGAGACCCGCGAATGGATCGTGCGCAATTCGCCGGTGCCGGTCGGCACGGTGCCCATCTATCAGGCGCTGGAGAAGGTCAAGGGCGATCCGACCGAACTTACCTGGGAGGTCTACCGCGACACCGTGATCGAGCAGTGCGAGCAGGGCGTGGATTACATGACCGTGCACGCCGGAGTGCTGCTGCGGTACGTGCCGCTCACGGCCAAGCGGATCACCGGCATCGTGTCCCGCGGGGGGTCGATCATGGCCGCCTGGTGCCTGGCGCATCATCGGGAGTCGTTCCTCTACACCAACTTTGCCGAACTCTGCGATATCTTCGCGCGCTACGACGTCACCTTCTCGCTGGGCGACGGGCTGCGGCCGGGATCGATCGCCGACGCCAACGACGCCGCGCAGTTCGCCGAACTGCGCACCCTGGGCGAGCTGACCGGGATCGCGAAATCCCATGGCGTACAGGTGATGATCGAAGGTCCGGGCCATATCCCAATGCACAAGATCGTGGAAAACGTACGGCTGGAAGAGGAGCTGTGCGAGGAGGCTCCGTTCTACACGCTGGGCCCGTTGGCCACCGACATCGCGCCGGCCTACGACCACATCACATCGGCGATCGGCGCGGCCATCATCGCCCAGGCCGGTACCGCGATGCTGTGCTACGTCACCCCGAAGGAGCACCTCGGGCTGCCGGACCGCAAGGACGTCAAGGACGGGGTGATCGCCTACAAGATCGCCGCGCACTCAGCCGATTTGGCCAAGGGGCATCCCCGCGCGCAGGAGCGTGACGACGCGTTGTCCACGGCGCGCTTCGAGTTCCGCTGGCACGACCAGTTCGCGCTGTCACTGGACCCCGACACCGCGCGGGAATTCCACGACGAGACGTTGCCGGCCGAGCCGGCCAAGACCGCGCATTTCTGCTCGATGTGTGGCCCGAAGTTCTGTTCCATGCGGATCACCCAGGATGTCCGCGATTATGCGGCCGCGCATGGACTCGACAGCGAGGAAGCGATCGAAGCCGCAATGGCGGAGAAGTCGGTCGAGTTCGCCGAACACGGCAACCGGGTGTATCTGCCGATCACGCAGTGAGCTACCTGCCGCTACCGCCGCCCGGCACGACTCCGCTGCGGGTGCTGACCATTGCCGGATCGGACTCCGGGGGCGGCGCGGGAATCCAGGCCGATATGCGCACCATCGCGCTACTCGGCGTGCACGCGTGCGTCGCTGTTACCGCGGTTACCGTGCAGAACACGTTGGAAGTCAAGGGAATCCACGATGTGCCCGACGACGTGGTCGCCGGCCAGATAGAAGCGGTGGTCACCGATATCGGCATCCAGGCCGCCAAGACCGGGATGCTGGCGTCTGCGAGCATCATCGCCGCGGTGGCCGCCACCTGGCGCCGGCTGCAGTTGACGGTGCCGCTGGTTGTGGACCCGGTGTGCGCGTCCATGCACGGCGACGCGCTGCTGGCCCCGTCTGCCCTGGATTCGCTTCGCGATCAACTGTTTCCGTTGGCCACGCTGGTGACACCGAACCTCGACGAGGTACGCCTGCTGGTCGATATCGAGGTGGTCGACACCGATTCGCAGCGGGCCGCGGCCAAGGCCCTGCATGCGCTGGGTCCGCGATGGGCACTGGTCAAGGGTGGCCACCTGCGGTCGTCGGAGCACAGCTGCGATCTGCTCTATGACGGGGCGGACTTCTACGAGTTCGACGCGCCGCGGATACCCACCGGCAACGACCACGGCGGCGGTGACACGCTGGCCTCGGCGACGGCGTGCGCGCTCGCGCACGGCTATACGGTGCCCGACGCGGTCGGCTTCGGGAAGCGGTGGATCACCGAATCGCTGCGCGCCGCCTACCCACTGGGACATGGCCACGGCCCGGTCTCCCCACTGTTCCGGCTGTCATGAACCTCGACCGGATCGCGGGTGTGGTGCACCAGCCGGACGGTCGCCCAAAAGGAATAGTGGTGTTGACCCACGGCGCCGGCGGAAACCGGGATTCCATTCTGTTGCAACAGATTTGCGACGAATGGGCGCGGCGCGGCTGGCTGGCGGTGCGGTACAACCTGCCCTACCGCCGGCGCCGGCCCAAGGGTCCACCGTCCGGATCGGCGGCCACCGACCGGGCGGGGATCGTCGAGGCGATCACGTTGTGCCGCGACCTGGCCGACGGCCCGCTGATAGCCGGCGGCCATTCCTACGGCGGTCGGCAGACGTCCATGGTGGTGGCCGGCGGCGAGGCCGCCCCGATCGAGCTAGCCGTGCTGACGCTGTTCTCCTATCCGGTGCATCCGCCCGGTAAGCCGGAGCGTCCCCGTACCGAACATCTGCCGGACATCACGGTGCCGACGGTATTCACCCACGGCACGTCGGATCCGTTCGGCACGCCGGCGGAGGTGCGCGACGCGGCGGCGCTGATTGCCGCACCGACGGAGCTCGTCGAGATCACCGGCGCGCGGCACGATTTGGGCTCGAAGACCCTCGACGTGCCTGCCCTGGCGGTGGATGCGGCGCTGCGGGTGTTAGCGGGCCGAACAGCGTGAGCTCCATCAGTTTCCGCACGCACGCCTGCGTGTAGGCGGACGGATCGTCGTAATTCACCATCCTGCCCAGATCGACGACCAGTGCCATCGCGGCATGCACCAGAAACCTTGCCTGCATCGGCGTGCGCGACGGCCGGGCGGCCGTCAGCAACCGCACCCACGAGTCGATCGTCGAGCGCTGCACATTGTGCAGCAGCATTTGGTCGGCGGGCGTCAGGTTCACCCGCTCGGTGTTATAGACCGCGGCCAGTTCCGGGTTGGCGAACGACGTTGCCACATAGGCGTCGATCAGCAACGTCAACGCCTGGCGGGGTTCGGTGAGGGCGCCCAGGATCGGTGACAGCTGCCCGGACACCCGGTCGGCCGCGCGGCGCAGCCCGGTCGCCAGGATCTCGCACTTGCCGGAGAAATACCGATAGATCCCCGACACCGGCACACCAGCGGCAGAGGCGATCTGGGCCATGCTGGTGTCGGCATAACCACGGTCTTTGAACAGCGCCATCGATGCGTGCAGCAACGCTTCGTAGACGCCGGCGTCCTCGGCGAAGATCCGCCACGACACCGGGCGGGGAAAGACATCCCCCGGCTGTGGCAGCTCCGCGGCAACGATCGCGGCGGTGACCTCGGCCAACAACACCCGAATATCGTCGGCGGGCAGCCGGGCGTCATGGTCGACGATGCTGCCGACCACGCTGAGCACCCCGGCCGACAGCATCCACCGCTGCGTAGAGAGCAACGGCGGCCGAATCGCGATGAGCGGCTTCTGAATTCGCCTGTTCACCAGCTTGAGTTGACTGGTCAGCATGGCTTGGTCCTCGGCCCGCAGATAACGGGCCTGCCAGCGGTACAGGCCGCCGGAGTCGCGGCTGTCCAGGGTCTCGTTGATCAGTGCGGCGACGAGGCGCTGCAGGCTGACGGCCGGATCAGCCTCCTCGGGTTGGTCCAGATCGGTGCAATCGACGAGTTGCTGGCTCAAAGCCAGCACGGCGGCCCGGAACAGGTCGTACTTGCCGGTGTAGTGCCGGTACAGCGCGGCGGCCGAAATCCCGACTTTGGCGGCGATGGTTTCCATGCTGACCGCGTGATAGCCCTGCGCGCTGAACGCCTCGGCGGACGCGCGGGCGATCTGCGCCTTGCGGTCCTTGGGCCGCCGCCGGACGCCGGTCGGGACGCTGGCGGTGGACACCGCTTCACCATAGCCCGTAGGGGCGTTCCACAAACCTTTCCACAATCTACCGCGCCAGCAGAATCTCGATTAACATAATGAGCGCTCGGCGGACCCCTCAACTCCGTGGCGAAAGGGCGCGTACATGTTGCAGAAACTTCGCCAAGTGCTCGACTTCGAGGTCACCATCGGCCGGCTGATTGCCATCGGATTGATCGTTGGCACGCCGTATCTGCTGATAGGAACGGTCTGGTCAGCAACACACACCGAGCATTTGAAGCAGCTGCACGGAGCCGATCTGGCGGTGTCGTTCCTGGGTTCGATCGTGTCGTGGCCGGTGCTGCTGTTCGCGAACGTTTGCATGACTTGAGCACGGAGGGGCCAAGCGTTGCCGGATTTACAATTCACATCCATGGAGAAGCCGTGAGTAATCGTCGGATGTTCATCGGAATCGGCGGCGCGCTGCTGGCCGTCATCGGACTGGCGGCCATGTTGTACCCGATCTACCTCGATTACTACGACGGGTACGGCATCCGGGTCAGCTGCGGCAACGGCTTCAACTCTCACCTCAGCCAGGCCGCCGACAGCGGCGGTCACGACGTCGTCACACAGTGCGGCAGTGCGCTGCTGGTCCGTCGCGCCCTGGCTATTCCCGCCGTTGCCATCGGCTGGCTGCTGGTCACCGGCTTTCTGGTGTCGTGGGTACATAACGAGCAGCGCAAAAGAGACGAAGCGGAGCCGTCGCATTATGTTCCCCATCCGGAGATCGCCGGAACCGTCACGGGTCCGTGGACTGGGTCCGGGCGGCACTTCTAGTTACGCCGGCGGCTACCTATCCGGGATAGCGCGTGTAGCAGACGTCCGTTATGCCGACCACGCCGGCCCGGAACGCGGCTATCCGGGTGAATCCGGCCGGTACGGTGGCACCGTCGGCGTCACTGGCGACGAGGCGGTTGGTCAGCAGCCCGGAAACCGCCTCATCGAGGTCACCGGCGGTCAGCAAAAGCTGCTTGTTGGAAGGTAGTTGGATCGGTTCGGCCATCTTGCGGTGCGCGACGCCGGTCAGGCAGGCGGTCCGCAGCGCGGTCCACGGGCTCTGCATCGCCAAGCCGCGTTCATGCTGTACCGCCAGCGCATATCTCGACATCACGATCGACAGGGCGGTGTCGTCGCCCTGGGGCAGCGAATGTTGTTTCATGCCGGAGACCTTGGCCATCTTCGCCAGGCCTTTCAGGTCGACAACGATGGTGTTGGTGGCCGGGCAATAGGACGCCGGTGGACTGGCCTTCGCATTGGGGCAATCAGCGGGCTGGTAGGACAATGTGGGCGCTTGCTTCGGGGAGAAGATCTTCCCCATCAGCTCCATCAGCGTCGAAAGGGTGTCTTGGTCGATCGTGACCTCACCGGTCTCGGGGTTCCCGCTGGGGTCTGTCCCCAGTGTCTTCGGCAGGTCGCCGCGGCGCTGCTCGATCTCCTGCATGTTGATCCCGGCGCAGGCCTGAGCGCCGGTGATGAAGCCCATCTGGAAGGCACTGACCCGATCAAGGGCCGACCCATGCTCGTCGTCGTTCTGGTGATCGGAATCCATTACCGGGTCACGGGTCGTGATGATCCCCGCCAGTACGTGGTCGAGTCCGTCGGCGGTGCTCAGCGTAAAGCGCTTCGACTTACCGTCTGCCACCCAATACAGATAGACGCCGGCGAAACAATCGGCTTGCTGCTCCTTGACGATGGTGGGGTCTTTTCGGGTGACCAACTTGGCCATATTTTGCAGGGCGTGTCCGAACTCGTGCGCTAACACACCGTTGACGGACATGTCGCCGAAGTACTTTTGCGCTACGGCCATGAATTCGCCGCGATCCCAGGCGATCAAGTTGCAACGCGAGGTGAAAAACGCGTTGGGGAGCTTGTAGGTCTCGCTGTGGCAAATAATCGGGCTTCGCGGATCGTTCGAGTCGTAGGAAACAAGCTTGTCGACCGGCCGGAAAGTCCCTTTCAGGGATTGGCTATATGTCGCCTTCCAGTACTCCTCAATGTCATTGATCGATAACAACGACAGCTTGTCGATGGGCCCGTTGTTGGTGTTGACCACCGTGCCGGTCGGAGCGGGCGCGTTCGAGCGGGGCCCGCTCGGTCCGTTGGTCGCGGGCAGGCCGCCCACCCGGAACGGGTCGTTGAGCATCGACAGTGCGCGGCCGTCGACGAAGGTGGTGCAACCCGCCACCACGAGCGTCGCCGCGGCGCAGGCGAACGCCGCCCGCACACCCGCGATCGCCGCGACCGCTCCAGGGGGGCGACCATCCCGGAATCGACGTGGATTCCGCAGGTGGCGATTCATCGACCAACCCCGTCCCGACCGAGCTGCCCGGCAGCATGAAAGGAACCCCATCTTAGAACGCCCGGTTACGGTCATGGCAAAAGCCAAGGCGGAGACAGCCCATGGCCCGCAACCGATTCGACGGCTGTCGCTATGCCGGATACCGCGAGTAACAGGCGTCCATGTTGCCGACGACGCCGGCCCGGAACGCCGCGATGCGGGTGAACCCGGCCGGCACGCTGGCACCGTCAGCGTCACTGGCGACCATCTTGTTGGTGAGCAGCCCGGAAACCGCTTTGTCGAGGTCACCGGCGCTCAGGATGAGTTGCTTGCCGGAGGGCAGGTCGATGGGCTCGGCCATCTTGCGATGCGTGTACCCGGTCAGGCACGCCGTCCGCAGCGCGGTCCACGGGCTCTGCATCGGTAGGCCCCGTTCATGCTGTACCGCCAGCGCGTATCGCGACATCACGATCGACAGGGCGGTGTCGTCGCCTTGCGGCAGGCTGTTCTCATCTCGGTCGGCGACCTTGCCCATCGCCGCCAGCGCGGGCAGGTCGACCACGATGGTGTTGGTGGCCGGACAGTAGGACGCCGGCGGGCTGGGCTTGGCGTTGGGGCAATCTGCCGGCTGATAGGACAGCGTGGGCGGTTGCTTGGGGTTGAAGATCTTTCCCAGCAGCTCCATCAGCGTCGACAAGGTGTCTTGGTCGATCGGGACCTCACCGGTCTCCGGGTTCCCGGAAGTATCGACCCGCAGGGTCTTCGGCAGGTCACCGCGACGCTGCTCGATTTCCTTCATGTTGATCGCGGCGCAGGCCGGGGCGCCACTGATAAAGCCGATCTGGAACGCACTGATCCGATCCATGGCCGACCCATGCGCGTTGTCGCTTTCCTTGTCCTCCACCTGGTCGCGAAGGGTGATCAGCCCCGCCATCACGTGGTCGAGTCCATCGCCGGTACTCAGCATGAAGCGTTTGGACTTACCCTCGGCCACCCACTCCAGGTACACCCCGGCGAAACAATCCGCTTGCTGCTCGAAGACGAGGGTGGGGTCTGCGTTGGTGACCAGTTTCGCCATCCGCTGCAGCGCGTGGCCGAACTCGTGGGCCAATACCCCGTTGACGGACATGTCGCCGAAAAATTTCTCCCCCAGCGGGCAACAACTTGCCTCGGTCCCAGGCGATCAAGTTGCAACGCGAGGTGTAAAAGGCGTTGACGAGCTTGTAGGTTCTGTTGTTGCAAACGACCGGACTGTTGGGATCGGTGGAGTCGTAGGAGACCAGCTTGTCGACCGGCCTGAAGGTGCCTTTCAGCGATTTGCTGTACACCGCCTTCCAGTACTCCTCGATGTCGTTGACCGACAGCTGCGCGAGCCTGTCGATTGGCCCGTTGTTGGTGTTGACCACCGTGCCGGTCGGAGCGGGTGCGTTCGGGCGCGGCCCGCTGGGACCGTCGGCCGCGACCAAGTCCCCCACCCGGAACGGGTCGTTGAGCATCGACAGGGCGCGCCCCTCGACGACGGAGCCGCACCCCGCCACCACGAGGACCGCCCCGGCGCAGGCGATAGCCGCCCGCACGCCCGGCAAGTGACGTCGATTGCACCCGCGGTTATTCATCAGCAACCTCATCACGACCGGCCTGGAGGGCACTATCAAAGGGATCTCAGTTTAGGTCCATTGCTTTAAAAGCACCCCATAAATGGCAGTCGCTTTGGTTACGGCATCCGGGTGCGATGACGCTTGTCGTGCGCGGGGACGCCGTTGACGCCGCCGATCGTCTCGGCGTAGCTGCCCACCGCGAAGGCCACTCCAGGACCCATGACCGCCAATGCGTCCCGGTCGATGTTGTCCACCGTGTCCCGCGGGCCCCCGTAGTTGGGGTCGAACCAGACGCCGGCCTGCCCGCCCCAGAGTCGGGCCTGCACATTGGTTTTCACCTGCGAAGCGCCGGTGTTCATGCCGCCGATCGGTACCCCCGCGACCAGGAAGGGATGGTAGTCGGTCCGGGTGTTCAACGGCATGTCAGCGGGACGCTTTCCGGCCTGATATAGATAGCCGCCCAGGGTGCGCTCGATGCCGGCCGAGCCTTCCGGCACGTCTGACGCTGTCACGCCCTGCCCGGGTGGACCGGATTGGTCGCCGTCGTCGGTGAAGAAACCGGCGTTGGGTGAACCCAGCATGTCGAAGTTCAGGTACAGGGCGATGTCGTTGAGTCGATCGCTGTCCAGGCCGAAGACGTAGTCCGTGGCGCCGTTGAGCCCGTCCTCCTCGGCTCCCCAGAATACGAACCGCACCGCGTTGCTCACCGGCGCCAACGGGCCCATCTGCAACGCGGTTTCCAGCACCGCCGCCACCCCGGACCCACTGTTGTTGATGCCCGGGCTGTCCGGCGCGCTGTCGAGATGCGTCCCGACCACAACCACCTCGTTCGGCGCGCCGGTCTTGGTCTGGGCCAGCACATTTCGCGAGGTGATCTTGCGGTTCTCGGCGTCCAGCACCAGGCGTACCGGCGCGGTGGCGCGTTGCAGCGCATCGGCACCGGTGGCGCCCACAACCGCCACCGGGGCGGTCAGCTTGTTGTAATAGCCGGGTTTGAACAGCGTCGGTGGAGCTCCCGCACCGTTGGGCTGGCTGACCACGATCAGCGCTACGGCGCCGACGGCCATGGCACTGTTCTGTTTGTCGACCACCGAGCAGTGGCTGTCATCGACGACTGCGATGGCCGCCTTGGGTACCGCGGCCGGGTAGTCCCCGGGCGCGCACCCGGCCGATTGCGTGGGCCGGACCACCGGGCCGGTCAGGCCGCCGGGCGGCGTGCGGACCAGCAGCGAGGCCTGGTCGACCGGGTAGCTGCGGCCGGCGACCGTCAGTGCGGGCTTGCCGGGCGACACGTTGAACAACCGGTCGAACTGCGGCGTCAAAACGTCGAACCCCTTGTCGCGCAGGGCTTTCGCCACATAATCGACGCTGGCATCGAAGCCCGGGGTGCCCTGCGCCCGGTTCCCCTTGTTCGCGTTGGCGATATCCTGCAAGGCGCGCAGATGGGTGTACATCCGGTCGGTGGTCACCTTTGCGGCCAACGCATGACCCAGATCCGGCGCCGCCGCCGGCGCTGCCGATCGTGTCGACGAGCACGCCGTCAGCAGCCCGGTCACCAGCAGGGCTGCGCCCATGCCCCGGGCCATCACCCGCGTCATGGCTTGGCGAGCACGTTCCGCGTACGGTCCGCCAAGACCGGAACCCCGTTTCGGCCACCGAGGTCCTGCGCGTACAAACCCACCGCGTAGGCCACCCCGCCGCCCTGGATACCCAACGAAGTGCGGTCGATGTGTTCGAGGGTGTCCCCGGCCTTGTGATAGTTGGGATCGAAAGGCTCGTCTGCTTTCCCGCCCCACAGCTTGGCCTGGTCTTCGGACATCTTGCCCTCGGCGCCGGAGAACAGGCCACCCGCCGGGATACCCGCAAGAGTGAATCCGTCGTAGTCAGAACGACCGTCGAACGAAGTGTCCTGCGCGGTCTTGCCGGCCGACTTCAGGTAGCCGACCAGCGTGCGCTCGATGCCGGCCGAACCTTCCGGTACCACCGGCCGGCCGCGGTCCTTCAGCGGCAGCGACTGGTCTCCGTCATAGGTGAAGTAGCCCGGGTTCGGCGACGCGAGCATGTCGAAGTTCAGGTACAGCGCGATGTTTTTGAGCGCGTCGAGGTTCAGTGATTCGACGTAGTTCCGCGACCCGATCAGCCCGAGTTCCTCGGCACCCCAGAAACCGAACCGGACGGCGTTGTGGATCTGCGGCGAGTTCCCCAGCTGTACCGCGGTTTCCAGCACCGCGGCGATACCGGAGCCGTCGTCGTTGATGCCCGGCCCGGCGGGCACGCTGTCCAAATGCCCGCCGAGCATCACCACGTCGGTGGCCGACCCGGTCTTGGTCTGCGCGATTACGTTGCGGGCCTTGAAGCTCTGGACGCTCGCAGTGAGCTTGACGGTGGCCGGTCCGGTCTTTCCGCGCAGCTCCATCCCGCTGGACTTGGTGACGCTCACCACCGGGATCTTGACGTCGGTGTTCGCCCCGAGCGTGCCGCCCATTTGTTCCTCGTCGACGTTGTCGACGACCACCATGGCCACCGCTCCACGCTGCGCCGCGACGTCCTCTTTTTGCCCGAATGGGCAATTGCCGCGATTGACCAGCACCACGGCCCCGCGCACCGGCAGTCCGTCGTAGTCCGAGGCCGTGCAGCCCGGGCTGTCGTCGGCGGGTGCGGCCACCAGCGGTCCGGTCACCCCTTCCGTCGGGGTGCCGAGACTGTATTCGAGCGCATGCGCGTCCATGGTCTTGCCACCGACGCTCAGCGACCCTTTCTCGGCGTGAAACACACGAGCCGAAAATTCGGGAGTTTCCACGTCAAAACCGCTGTTGCGCAATACGTTCACCACATAGTCGACGGTGGCGTCAAAGCCCGGCGTGCCCACCGCCCGGGTGCCGTTGTTGGCGTTGGCGATGTCTTGCAGTTTCGACAAATGCGCCATCATGGCGTCGGTGCTGACTTTGTTGTGCAGCGCGTTGGCGAACTCGGCAGCGGCGGGGTTGGCGGCCGCTTCCTGCGGCTTGCCCGGCCTGTGGAAGCAGCCGATCAGGAAAAACGCGAGGGCAACCACGGCGAGCAGGGCTGCCGGCGCCCTTGATTTGTTCAGCATCGAGCCCAAGGTTAGCGGCTCGGGAGCGGCTCAGACATGCAGCCCGGTGAATGGCGCAAAAGGAATGTTGCGCACCACAAACCAAGCCACCCACAGCAACGCTGCCACCACCGCCGCCCAGCGCTGGTGCTGCCAGCTGCTGATCCGGCGGCCCTTCAGCCGGCCGTAGGTCCAAGCCAGGTATGCCCACACCAACAGCATCACCGCGACCAAGCCAAGAGCGTTAAACCTGGCAGCGGCCAACAGATTGCCGTGCATGAGTGAATACAGCATCCGCAGGCTGCCGCACCCTGGGCAGTCGATGCCCAGCAAAGCCTTGGTGGGGCATACCGGCAAGGGACCGTGTGGGGTAGTCGGGTCACCCACCCAGATGGCGGCACACACCACCGTCGCGGACGCGGCCACCAGGAGTGGGGCGCCCAGACTGCGTGTTACCGACCCTTGGTGGGTCACCATGAGCTGACCCCAGGCTCAGAACATCGCGGCAAGCATCGCCGCGTTCTGGTTCGCGGACATTACGCCGCCCACCACAGCCAGGATGATCCAGATAACGCCGCCGACAGCGCCGAGAATGATCGACCAAATCGCCCACGTCTTGGCGGTGTTGGCGGACGCCTGCGCCTCGGCGTACTGACCCTGCGCCCACAATCCGGAGACCTGGCTGGATTTGACGACCGCGACGATCCCGGGGATAAGGCAGAACAGTAACCCGACAATCGACAACACCAAGTAGTTGTTCGGTTGTTGTCCAGCGGGCTGCTGCGGCGGGTACCCGGGCGGTGGTGGTTGTGTCATGGATTCTCCAGTCAAGAAGGGTGATCGGGCGTGAAACGGTGCTTACCATACCTGAGAGCCGTCGCGCTGGCATCACCAATTGGAAATCCCGCTCGGGACTTGGCGAAGACTTCTGACCGGCCTGGCTTGATTCCTTTATCCGCATGGATACAGGTGCGCTAAAAGGCCTGGCGGCTTTAGCTTTCGACAACGTTGCGGCCTCCGCAATTAATGCCCAGACAGACACTTTCTAACGGAATGTGTTGCCTGGCCAGGACATAGCCCTACTATGCCTTTAGAAAAAAGCGCTGCTTCCGGTCCGCCATGCAAATACACTCCCGGAAGTCAGCGCAGCCGCATTGTCGGTCCGACAAACATTAGGAGTCAAAGATGTCCTCTCTCACCACCGCGCTGCGAGCCGCGACGGCCGCAACGCTCATGGGCAGCTTTGCCTGCCTGGGTGCCGCCACCGCGAGCGCAGACCCCACCGACACGCTCGCCGCCTCGCTGTCGAAGGGCTACACCTCCAGCAACTGCAATCCGCAGTCGGGTCCCAGCGGTGTGCTGGCGGTAATCCAGTGCGGACAAAACTCTGACCCCAGCGGGCCCGTTTTCGCCAAGTACCTGCTCTTCAGCAACGCCAGCGACCTGTCCAGCTCGTTCACCAACAGCATCGGTTCGGACACGCTGGCCAACTGCGGGGACGCGAAGTCACCCACCGTGTGGCACCAGGGCAGCTCCACCGACTCGGCCGGACAGGTGGCCTGCGGGACCTACCAGGGCCAGGCCGAGGTCATCTGGACCACCGACGCCAAGAACGTGATGAGCCTTATTCGGGGATCCGGCACTGACACTGCGGCGCTGTACCAGTGGTGGCGTACTAACGGCTGAGCTTCACAGCTTTTCTTCACACGCTTTCTGAGACCAGGTCAGCCACCGCGCGCATCCCGGCAGCGTTGGGGTGCAACGGCGCCGGCCGACCCGGCAACGGCACCCCGAATCTCGTGGGCGTGGTGGTCCAGGGCACGGCCGACCACGCATGGTGGTCTCTGCTGGCCGCCGCGGCGCGGACGATCTCACAGCCCGTTGCCGCGGCGGCGTCGGCCGTCAACGTTTCCAGACGGGCGGCTACGTACCGGCCCAGGTCGGCGTCCGCTTCCGAAAGCGGTGCAGCCGACACACCCGCGGGCGGCAGCAGCGTCAGGTAGTCGACAAAGAAGATCCGGGCGCCTGCGGCCCGCTCGCGCAGCGCGCGCCCGACCGCGCACAAGGACTCGAACACCTCGGTCAGAGCCCGATCACGGGCGTCGCGGTCCAGCAGCTCCGCGACGCCTCCGCCGAGCAACGGCAGCCGCCGCGCGACGCGCGGCAGGGAGGCGGCCATCAGCAGCGGGACGTAGCCGACGTCGTTGCCCCCGATGGTGACCGTGACCAACGTCTCGGAGCCGTCCAGCGCGGTGATTTGCGGTGGCGCACCGTGCTGGCGATCGGCCAGCACGTGTGCGGTGGTCGCGCCGGAAAAAGTGACGTCAGTCAGCTCGAGGTTCAGTCGTGCGGCGACCAGATGCGCGTAGTTGCGCGCCGACCGGCCGGCCAGCCAGGGCGCGCCGCTGGCGCGGGGCCGGATGCCGGGACCGGCGGCCATCGAACTTCCCAGCGCGACATAGCGATTCATTGCGCGCGGTCGGGGCTGGAGGCCTGCGCCCAGAACCGCTTCGGGATCCGTCCGGCGCGGCGCGCCAGGTAGCCGGCGGTGACGGCGGCGGCCATCGCGGCGGCCATCACCGGCGGGTCGGCGGCCCGGGTCACAGCCGTGGCCAACAGCACAGCGTCGCAACCCAGTTCCATCGCCAGCGTGGCATCGCTCGCGGTACCGATACCGGCGTCGAGCACCACTGGAACGCCGGCCCGGGCGACGATCATCTCGATGTTGTGCGGGTTGGTGATGCCAAGACCGGTGCCGATCGGCGAGCCCAACGGCATCACCGCGGCGCAACCGGTGTCCTCCAGCCGACGGGCCAGCGCGGGGTCGTCGTTGGTGTAGGGCAGCACCACAAACCCGTCGTCCACCAATTGCTCTGCCGCTCTGACTAATTCGACCGCATCGGGGAGCAGTGTGCGTTCGTCGGCGATCACCTCGAGCTTGACCCAGTCGGTGTTCAGCGCCTCTCGGGCCAGCTGCGCGGTAAGCACCGCCTCGGCAGCGCTGCGACACCCCGCGGTATTGGGCAGCGGCGTGATGCCGAGCCGGTTCAGCAGCTCCAGCATCCCGGTTCCGCCGTCGGCATCGACCCGGCGGATCGCGACGGTGGTCAACTCGGTTCCCGACGCGATCAGCGCCTCTTCCAGCACCGCCAGGTTGGTCGCTCCCCCGGTACCCATGATGAGCCGCGAGGCGAAGCTGCGGTCCGCGATCGTGAGTTTCTGGTCAGCCACCTTGCACCGCCGTCACCACCTCGAGTCGAACCGGCTGGGACAGCTCGTAAAGCTGTGTCGCCCAGTTTGATCGCGGCAACAGCGCCTGATCCAGCGCGACCGCGATGCCCCGATCGGGGAAGCCTAGCGACTCCAGCAGCGCGGCGACCGTGGTCCGCTCGTCGACCTCTACCTGTTGCGCGTTCACGAAGATTTTCATCGAATTTCAGGGCCTCGCTCCCACCGGAGCCAGCTCGGACACAATCTGTGCGGCGGTCCACGGGGCCAACAAGAATCCCGACCGGCCGTGGCCGGCGGCGACCAGAGTGTGCGCGTCCAGGCGGTGCACGATTGGCAGATTATCGGGTGTCGTCGGGCGCAGCCCCGCGGCGCACTCGGCCAGCTCGTACTCACCCAGCGCCGGCAGCACCGCGCATGCGTCGTCAAGCAGGTCGCGCACTCCCGATACCACCGGGGCGGTGTCGCGGCCGTGCTCGTACTGGGTGGCGCCCACCACCACTCCGTCACCGCGCGGCACCACATACACCTGGCGCCCGTGCACCCGGGCACGAATCACTCTCTGCAGCAACGGCATACAACCCTTCCGCCAGCGCAGCCGCAGCACCTCCCCCTTCACCGGGCGGATCGGCAGCCCGGGCCATAACGACGGTGCGTCAACCCCGTTGGCAATCACCACCGCGTCGGCCTCGACACTTGAGAGGGCGCAACGACTGTCGAATGGCGGCGCCCACCGCACACCCAGCCGCTCGCAGTGCCCCGACAGTGCGTCGAGCACCGCACGGTTGTCCACCGCCAGTTCGGTGGGGGCCCGAAAGCCGTGCCGAATGCCTTGTGCCAGCAGTGGTTCGACGTCATGGGCGGCGGACTCCCAAACCACCGGATGCCCCTGCGCCGACAACCAGTCGGCAACGGTGCGCAGGTCGGCGACATCGGCCCGGTCGACGGCCACCACCAGCGACCCGCGGGCGGTGATCACCTCCGGCGGCAGCCCGTCCAGAAAGCCGCCCTCATGCCACAGTCGCAGCGACTCCAGGCCCAGCCGCAGCAAGCGCTCCTCCCCGGGCCAGCCTTCGCTGTGCGGGGCCAGCATGCCACCGGCGACCCAGGACGCGCCCTGCTCCGGGCTGCGGTGCACCCGCACCGACCATCCCGCCTGTGCCGCGGCGCGTGCCACCGCAAGTCCGATGACACCGCCGCCGATCACGGCCAGACATTCCGACATCTCGCTCCCTTCGCCGGCATGACCCGGATCAGGTGTGACGGTAAGGGCAGGCGCGCCCACTCTCAGTCCCCGCTCGCCAGGACTCCCGTGCTCTTCTACCTGTCCCACGCTAGCGCGATAACGTCGCGATGTGCACCAGTCCAGTTTCGGGCCCGGACTCGCTCATCGCCTCTTGGAAGCGAAGTTGTACCTGTGCACGGACGCCCGCCGGGAGCTCGGCGACCTGGCCGAGTTCGCCGACGCCGCTCTGGCCGGCGGCGTCGACATCATCCAGCTGCGCGACAAGGGTTCGGCCGGTGAGCAGCGATTCGGCTCGCTGGAGGCGCGCGACGAGCTGGCCGCGTGCGAGATCCTTGCCGACGCCGCCCGCCGGCACGGCGCGCTGTTCGCGGTCAACGACCGCGCCGACATCGCCCGTGCGGCGGGCGCCGACGTGCTGCATCTGGGCCAGGGCGACCTGCCGCTGGGCGTGGCGCGGGAGGTCGTCGGGCCGGAAACGCTGATCGGCCTGTCCACTCACGACCCCGACCAGGTGGCCGCGGCGGCCTTGGAAGGCGTAGAAAGCGCGGACAGCCTGGAAAGCCCGGACTACTTCTGTGTCGGACCGTGCTGGCCAACGCCGACCAAGCCGGGCCGCGCGGCGCCGGGCCTACAGCTGGTAACAGCCGCCGCAGACCTGAGAACCGGCAAACCGTGGTTCGCCATCGGCGGCATCGACGCGCAGCGGCTGCCCGAGGTGCTTGCCGCCGGCGCTCGCCGGATCGTGGTGGTGCGGGCGATCACCGCGGCCCCGGATCCGCGGGCCGCGGCCGAACAGCTCAGTTCAGCGCTTGCAGCAGTGAGCTGATCCGGGGACTCAGTTGCGCGGGCGCGGCATCCGCCTGAACTGGATCGCCCGGCATGCACCAGATGAAGACTCCGGCCTCGATTTCCAGGGTGCGCGGCAGTCGCTGCCTTCGTTCGTCGCCATGGTCCAGCGGCAGCGTCGCCGGGGCCGTACGCAGCCGTTGCCAGCTGGCGGCAAATCCGGGGTGCAGCGGCAGCTCGGCCACCTCGTCCTCGCCGACCCAGCGCAACTCGGCGCTTTCCCGGTTGGGCACGGTGTGCAGTAACTCGCCCGCGTCGGCGACCACCGTGGTGTAGCTCCACTGGATGCCGCCCATTCCGGACACCTCGGCGGTGACCAACGTCGCCCGCACGGCGAGTCGCTCGGCAACCAGTCCAGCCTCTTCCCGGGCTTCGCGCACCGCGGTCTCCTCGGGGGACTCGTGGCTGTCCCGGGCCCCGCCCGGCAAACCCCAGGTGCCGCCCTGATGGCTCCACACCGCCCGATGCTGCAGCAGCACCGCGGGGGTGCCGTCAGGCCGCGGGGCGCGGAGCAGCAAACCGGCCGCGCCATATCTGCCCCAGTAGTGGGCGCCGTTGTCGGATACCACCCATCCGTCACCGTCGCCGCGCACCAATTCAGAATATGCAGGCAATCCGAGGCTCTGGCAGCTGCATCTGACAGGCATCTGAAAGGCAATTGCGTCCGCCTCCCCCCATCGACCGCAACATTCTCTTAGAATTCGCTTATCTAGAAAATTGCGATGGTCGAAAGCCGAGGTCCGAGCAGACGTGACGGTTGAGCTGGCGCACCCGTCGACCGAGCCGCTGGGGTCGCGGTCGCCCGCCGAACCCGCCCACCCGCGTTGGTGGTTCATCTCGACGACACCGGGCCGCATCTTGACCATCGGCATCGTGCTGGCGGCTCTCGGCGTATCCAGCGCGTTTGCCACCGCGACCACCATCAACCAGCGACAGAACGTGCTGTCCACGGTGCTCAATCACACCGAGCCGCTGTCGTTCGCCGCTGGACGGCTCTACACCACGCTGTCAGTGGCCGACGCCGCGGCGGCCACCGCGTTCATCGCCCAGGCCGAACCACCCGCCGTCCGGATACGCTACGAGCAGGCCATCACCGACGCCACATCGGCGGTGACCCGGGCCTCCAGCGGGCTGACCGAAGAAATGATGTGTCCGCCGCCGCAATCGTTGACCTGCCTGCAATTGCTGGGCCGGATCAACGCCGAACTCGCCGTGTATACCGGGCTGATCGAAATCGCGCGCACCAACAACCGGGAAGGAAACCCGGTCGGGTCGTCGTACCTGTCCGAGGCATCGGGGCTGATGCAATCCAAGATCCTGCCCGACGCGCAGCAGCTCTACGAGCAGACTTCGCAGCGGGTGGACTCCGAAACCACCGCGTCCACGCATTTCCCGGCGCCGGTGATCCTCGTCGTCGCCACCACTGTGGTGTTCGGCATGTTCTCCCATCGCTGGTTGGCCCGGCACACCAGGCGCCGGATCAACCCCGGCCTGGTCGTCGGTGCGCTCGGTATCCTCGTCATGGTGGTGTGGGTCGGGACGGCGTTGACGATCTCCACCACCGCCAGCCGTAGCGCCAAGGACACCGCCGCCGAGTCACTCAGGACCGTCACCAACGTCGCCATCATCGCCCAGCAAGCGCGAGCCGACGAGACATTGTCGCTGATCCGCCGCGGCGATGAAGAGATCCGCAAGCAGTCCTTCTACCAGCGCATCGACTCCATGCACCAGCAGATCGATGCATACATGGCGCGCAGCGACGCAGTCGACAAGCCCGATCTGCTCGGTGCGGACCAGCTGCTGATTCGGTGGCAGCAGGCCAACGACCGGATCAACGCCTACATCTCGGTCGGCAACTACCGGGCCGCTACCCAGGTCGCGCTGGGCAAGGGCGAGGACGACTCCACCCCCGCGTTCGACCGGCTCGACGAAGCGCTGGGCAAGGCTATGGAACAAAGCCGCACCCACCTGCGCAACGACGTCCTCAGCGCGCGCAATGGGCTGTCCGGCGCACAGGTCGGTGGCGTGGTGCTCAGCCTCGGCGCGGCCCTCGCGGTCGCCCTTGGCCTGTGGCCCCGGCTGAAAGAGTATCGATGATGACGCGCCTGCCCAGACTTCTGCTGCCCCGAATTCTGCTGCGCAGAATTCCACGGCGGGCGTCCCGTCCTCTCGCGGTACTCGCGGTGCTGGTTATGGCGGGCGTGCTGGCCGGTTGCTCCCACCCGGAATCGCTGCAGGTGGCGACGGTACCGACGTTGCCGCCGCCCACACCGCTGGGCATGGAAGACATGCCGCCGGAGCCTCCGCTGCCGGCAAACCATTCCGAGGACGATTGCAACCCGACCGCCAGCCTGCGCCCGTTCCCCAACAAGGCCGAGGCCGACGCCGCGGTCGCCGATATCCGCGCCCGGGGCAGGCTGGTCATCGGCCTCGACATTGGCAGCAACCTGTTCAGTTTCCGCGACCCGATCACCGGCGAGATCACCGGCTTTGACGTCGACATCGCCGGGGAGGTGGCACGCGACATCTTCGGCGGCCCCTCACATGTGGAGTACCGAATCCTGTCGTCGGCGGAGCGCATTACCGCGCTGCAGAAATCGCAGGTCGACATCGTCGTCAAGACCATGACCATCACCTGCGAGCGGCGCACGCAGGTGAATTTCTCCACCGTCTACCTGGACGCCAATCAGCGCATCCTCGCTACGCGCGACTCGCCGATCGTCAAAGCGGCCGACCTGTCCGGCAAGCGGGTCTGCGTGGCGCGGGGCACCACGTCGCTGCGCCGGATCCGGGAGATCACGCCGCCGCCGTCCATCGTGTCGGTAGTGAACTGGGCTGACTGCCTGGTGGCAATGCAACAGCGCGAGATCGACGCCATCAGCACCGACGACTCGATCCTGGCGGGCCTGGTCGAAGAAGACCCCTACCTGCACATCGTCGGCCCGAACATGGCCACTCAGCCCTACGGCATCGGGATCAACCTGCAAAACACCGCACTGGTCCGGTTCGTCAACGGCACGCTCGAACGCATCCGCCGGGACGGGACGTGGAACACGTTGTACCGCAAGTGGTTGACGGTGCTCGGCCCGGCGCCCGTCCCACCCACGCCAAGGTATGTGGACTGATGGCCGAGACCCCCGAAAAAGAAGCAAAAGAAGCGACCGACGAGGCCGAACGGGAAGCCCGACGGGAAACGGGAGACCCCGCAACCCAAGCGGACGACGGACCGTCGACTCAAGCCACGACCGGTTCGGCGCTGCGGCCGCAAAGTACCCAAGCGCTATTCCGCCCCGATTTCGACGATGACGACGACGACGACTTCCCGCACATCACCATCGGTACCAGGGACACCGAGCCACAGGACCGGCTGATGACGGCGACGCGGGTGCTGCAGCCGGTCAGGCACCTCGGTGGCGGCCTGGTGGAGATCCCGCGGGTGTCGGACATCGATCCGCTCAAGGCCCTGATGACCAACCCGGTGGTGCCGGAGTCCAAGCGGTTCTGCTGGAACTGCGGACGGCCGGTCGGGCGGTCCGGCCCGGAGGGCTCGGCCGGTCGGGGGTCTTCGGAGGGCTGGTGCCCGTATTGCGGCAGCCCGTATACGTTTCTGCCGCAGCTGAGTCCGGGAGACATCATCGCCGGGCAGTACGAGATCAAGGGCTGCATCGCCCACGGCGGGCTGGGCTGGGTTTATCTGGCGGTCGACCACAACGTGAACGACCGCCCTGTGGTGCTCAAAGGCCTGGTGCATTCCGGCGACGCCGAAGCGCAGGCGATCGCGATGGCCGAGCGGCAGTTCCTCGCCGAGGTGGTGCACCCGCAGATCGTGCAGATCTTCAACTTTGTCGAGCACAAGGACAGGCATGGGGATCCGGTCGGCTACATCGTCATGGAGTACATCGGCGGGCAATCTCTCAAGGAGGGCGGGCGGAAAAACGGGAAAGCCGAAAAGCTGTCGGTTGCCGAGGCGATCGCCTACCTGCTGGAAATCCTGCCCGCGCTGTCCTATCTGCATTCCATCGGCTTGGTCTACAACGACCTGAAGCCGGAAAACATCATGCTCACCGAAGAACAGCTCAAGCTGATCGACCTGGGCGCCGTGTCGCGCATCAACTCGTTCGGCTACCTCTACGGGACGCCCGGGTTCCAGGCGCCCGAGATCGTGCGGACCGGCCCGACGGTGGCCACCGACATCTACACCGTGGGTCGCACGCTGGCGGCGCTGACGCTGAACTTGCGCACCCGCAATGGCCGCTACGCGGACGGGCTGCCCGAAGACGACCCGGTGCTCACCCGCTACGACTCGTTCGGCCGGCTACTGCGCCGCGCCATCGACCCCGACCCGCGGCGCCGGTTCGGCACCGCCGAGGAAATGTCCGCGCAGTTGATGGGCGTGCTGCGCGAGGTGGTCGCCAAGGACACCGGGGTGGCGCGGCCCGGGTTGTCGACGGTCTTCAGCCCGAGCCGCTCGACATTCGGGGTGGACCTGCTCGTCGCGCACACCGACGTGTACCTGGATGGCCAGGTGCATTCGGAGAAGCTGACCGCGAGGGAAATCGTGACCGCGCTGCAGGTGCCGCTGGTCGATCCGACTGACGTCGCCGCCCCGATGCTGCACGCCACCGTGCTGTCCCAGCCGGTGCAGACGCTGGACTCGCTGCGCGCGGCCCGGCACGGTGCCCTGAACGCCGACGGCACCGACCTGTCCGAGTCGATCGAGCTGCCGCTGATGGAAGTCCGGGCGCTACTGGACCTGGGCGACGTGGTGAAGGCCACTCGCAAGCTCGACGACCTGGCCGAGCGGGTCGGCTGGCAATGGCGGCTGGTCTGGTATCGGGCCGTCGCGCAACTGCTCACCGGTGACTACGACTCCGCCATAAAACATTTCACCGAGGTGCTGGACACCTTCCCGGGCGAGCTGGCACCCAAACTGGCGCTGGCCGCCACCGCCGAGCTGGCCGGCAACTCCGACGGTCACAAGTTCTACCAAACGGTGTGGAGCACCAACGACGGCGTGATATCGGCGGCGTTCGGACTGGCCAGATCCCTTTCGGCGGAAGGCGATCGAGGTGGCGCGGTGCACACCCTCGACGAAGTGCCGGCTACCTCACGCCATTTCACCACCGCGCGACTCACGAGTGCGGTGACCCTGCTGTCCGGGCGCACCAATAGCGAGATCACCGAGGAGCAGATCCGCGACGCCGCCCGGCGCGTGGAGGCGCTGCCACCCACCGAACCGCGGGTGCTGCAGATCCGCGCGCTGGTGCTGGGCGGGGCGATGGACTGGCTGCAGGACAACCGGGCCGGTAAGCGGGCCAGCACCAACCACATCCTCGGTTTCCCGTTCACCGACCACGGGCTGCGACTGGGCGTCGAGGCGTCGCTGCGCAACCTGGCCCGGGTGGCGCCCACCCAGCGGCACCGCTACACGCTGGTGGACATGGCCAACAAGGTTCGACCCACCAGCACCTTTTGAGCCCACGGCTTTGCGGGTGAGGGCGTGGCTTTGCGGGTGAGGGCAGGGCTTTGCGGGTGAAGCCACGGCTTTGCGGGTGAGCCCAGGGTGGAAAAATCGCCTGGATCCCGCCGTACGTACACGCGCAAAGCTGCCACACACCCAAAGCCCTGGGTTCACCCGCAAAGCCCTACGTACACACCCAAAGCCCTACGTACACACCCAAAGCCGTCAGTGCAGAGTCGAACGCGGGGCCGCCAACGCCTCCCGGACTCGGCGTACGATTTCGGCACGCCGGTCCTCGGCGACAACCCGGACGATGAGCCAACCCATCTGCTCCAGCATCTCCAGCCGGTGAATGTCGTTGACGTACCGCCGCCGGTCAGTCTGGTGTTGTTCACCTTCATATTCGACGCCGACCATGTACTCGTCCCAGCCCACGTCGATGTAAGCGACTGGAATACCGTCGGCGCCCGACACCGGTATCTGGGTCTGCGGCCGAGGGAATCCCGCTTCGATGAGAAGCAGCCGAAGGTAGCTCTCCCTAGGCGACTGTGCGCCCGCATCGACGAGTTCGAGCGCGGTCTCCAATCGCCGCAGTCCCGGCGAGCGGGGGTGACGTCGCGAAACACTCAGTACATCGTCGACCTTGAAACCTGTCGCGGCCGCGAGCGCATCCAGCCGCGCTACCGCCGAGTGGATGGCGCCGCCCCGGCCGATGTCGAAGGCGGTGCGCTCCGGTGTGGTGACCGACCGGCCGTCCATCATCTGCGCTTCGCCATCTAACAGCAGGCAACGCCGCGTCAGGACACCTCGCGGCGGCCGGGAGTTTCCGTATATCAGCTCGACCGGGATGTCATTGGGAATCCACTTGGTGCCATGTAGCGCTGCGGCGGCCGCACCTGCGACGGTCGCCGCACCTCTTGACCACAACCAAGCCGCGGAGATCCGCTGCTCAAGAGAGGGTTGCGCCATTGCCGACGTCGACAGGTAGACGTTGGGCAACAAAGCGCGGTATCGCGTGCGCAATTGATGGCGGTCCAAGGCTCCACGCTGCAGCGCCTCAGTGCCGATGAATGGTTCCTGCACGCCGCGAAGAATCGCACGACAGCCGCCCTTCACGTTTTCGGCGATCCACAGCTCATTCATAGCCAGATGTGCACACTCAAAGTGTGGCCGGACAGTCCACCCAGTGGGTCGCCACGGCCCGCGCGTTGCGCCGGGCCGGGTTCGGGGTGACCGGCCCCGAGGTCGACGCGGCCGTCACTTGGGACTGGCCGTCCTACGTCGACGCCATGCTGGCCGGCAATCCCGACGCCGACCCGGGCGCGCTCGCCACCCCGATGCCGGTGTTGGCCCAGCCGAGGCCACCCGGCAAGCGCGCGACACCGGCGGCCCGAAAAGAGTTCGGCCGCCGGCTCTCCGAGCAGACGAGCCTGCTTTCGGGCTGGTGGCTGCGCCGCATGGTCGCCGTCCAGCAACCGGTGCATGAAAAGTTAACGCTGCTGTGGCACAACCACTTTGCCACGTCCGCACAGAAGGTCCGGGTGGCTGCCCAGATGGCCGCCCAGAATCAGCAGCTGCGCACGCTTTCGTTGGGCGATTTCCGCACCCTGGCGTACTCGATGCTGACCGACGCCGCGATGTTGCGCTGGCTGGACGGGCAGACCAATACCGCCAAGGCCCCCAACGAAAACCTCGCCCGGGAGTTCATGGAGCTGTTCGCGTTGGGCCACGGCAACGGCTACACCGAGGACGACGTGCGCGCCGGCGCGCGAGCGCTGACCGGATGGGTGATCGGCGCCGACGGCCGAACCTCGATGACTCCCAAACGCCATGACGGCACTGCCAAGACGCTGTTCGGCCGCACGGGCAATTTCGATGCCGCCGGGTTCTGCGACACCGTCCTTGCTCAACCCAAGTCGGCCGCCGTATGTCGCCGGACGGCTGTGGCAGCAATTGGCTTCCGACGAGCCGCCGTCCGCTCAGGCGCTCGACCGGCTCGTCTCGGCATATGGTCCCGGCCGCGACCTGCGGGCGCTGACCCGGGCCATCCTCACCGACAGCGAGTTCACCGGCGCCAGGGCCACCGTCATCAACACTCCGGTCGAATGGCTGGTCGGCGTGATCCGGGCGCTGCGCTCGCCCCTCGACACCCCCGGGCAGCTCAAGATCGGCGAAGCGACGTTGCGGGCGCTGGGGCAACGGCCGTTCTACCCGCCCAGCGTCGGCGGCTGGCCGCACGGACAGGTGTGGCTGTCCACCGCCAGCGCCCAAGCGCGGTTGCGCGCCGCGAGCCAGCTGGCCCGCGCCGGCGACCTGTCCATGATTGAGGATGCGGCGCCCGGTGATCGCCTCGACGCGGTTGGTTATCTGATCGGCGTAGGTGGCTGGTCGGACCGTAGCGCCGACGCGCTGGAGCCATTGGCACGCAGACCGCCGCAACTTGTCGCGGCAGCGGTCAACACACCCGAATACCTGGTGTCCTGATGCCTGAGATGAATCGCCGCAGATTCCTGATCGCCAGCGCCGGCGTCGGGGCGGCCGGCCTGCTGTCCGGGGCGGTGGCGGTCAACTGGCACGACCTGATGCACGCGGCCCAGGACCGGCCGCTGCCCGAGGGCGCCGGCGTGCTGGTCATCGTCACGCTGTACGGCGGGAACGACGGGATCAACACGCTAATCCCCTACGCCGACAACGCTTATCATGATGCTCGACCAGAACTTGCCTACGCTCCGGGCGAAGTTTTGCACCTGGACGACCAACTCGGGCTCAACCCGGCCATGCGCGGTCTGGCCCAGCTATGGAACCAGCGGCAACTCGCCATCGTGCGTGGCGTCGGCTATCCGCGGCCCGACCACAGCCACTTTCGGTCGATGGATATCTGGCAGACCGCGTCCCCGGCCCAGCCCGTCTCAACCGGTTGGATCGGCCGCTGGCTCGACGCCACCGGCGACGACCCGTTGCGCGCGGTCAACATCGGTCCCGTACTGCCCGCGCTCGCGGTTGGCGAAAAGTACACGGCGGCAGCGCTTTCAACGACTCAGGTGCCGGCCTGGCAGGCCGACAGATTCGACACGATCATGGACGCGCTGGGCCACGACGACCCCGGCGACACCCCGGCGATGGCCGCGGTGTGCAAGGCCTACCGCGCCGCACGCACCACGAACAAGACCTTCGAGTCGGTCAAATCGAGCGGCAACGAGCGCAATTCGCTGGCCGCCCAGCTGAGCCTGGTGGCCGCCGCGGTACGGGCGCGTGTCCCGACCCGCGTTTACACCGTGCAGCTCGGCGGGTTCGATACGCACGCCAACGAGCGGGCAACCCAGCAGCGTCTGCTGCAGACACTCGACGAGGCCGCGACCGGCTTCCTGCGGGAGATGGCCGGCGACCGCTACGGCCGCAACGTGGTGTTGCTGGCCTATTCCGAATTCGGCCGCAGGGTGGTTGCCAACGCGTCGGAGGGCACCGATCACGGCACCGCGGGCCCCGTTTTCGTGGCGGGCGGACCAGTTAAAGGCGGCTTCTACGGCGAGGAACCCAGCCTCACCGACCTCGACCGCGGAGACCTGAAGTTCAGCACCGACTTCCGCGATATCTATTACGAGCTGCTGTCGCGCACCGTCGGAACCGATCCCACCCCGTCAGTGGGAACCGGCCGCATCGGCCTGGGCTTTCTCTGACATCAACGGCAATATCCCGCGCTCCCGCATCATGGCACCAGTTGCCCCGCAGCCTCATGCTCGTAATGACCAGATCGCGATCAATCACAAATCTCAGCATCGAATGAAGTGGTGGAGCAGATAGCATTCTTCGGCTCGCTCAGTCACCCCTCTTGGCTACACCGGCTCCTCGATGCGTTGTACGACTGATGAAATTCACCGCATTCGAGGTTCTGACCTGGGGCAGCAAGGCTTTCGTGGATCTCTGCCGTGGCGGCTGGCGGTCACCGACTAATCTGTCAGCGCGCTGGTGTATACCATTACCCACATTTCTCGTCCACGCTCACGGCGATAATGTAGGCAAAGCTGCGCGTCACAGTGGTGAGCATCAACCCCAACCGCCGCCGCTGATCCACGCACCTGCTCCCCAAAGCAGAAAGCCTCCTTCGCCCGCTGACCGCGTGCCATAATCAACGCGCGGGAGAGGCAGCTAGGAAGGAGTCAACCTCAATGGCTGATTATAAAAGGCGTGGAAGGCGACATGTCCGCGTTGCTCACGCCGCTGCACGGAACAGGACTTCACGTGCGAGAACTGCGGTAGCCCCGGCATTTATCTCCAGGACCTTACAACTTCATCGTTATCTGAATCATATTATTTCGGCTGCCGAAAGTGCAATCAGATCAGGTCAAATTTGAATTGCCCAGAGTGCAAAACCAAAGTGAACGGGGTAGTCAAAAAGAAAGGCTTATTCGGATAGGGGTTATCCCGTGCCAACTTCGGTTGCTCCCACCTGCGGCATGGGCTTCGCAATCGACATCGACGGTCATGGCCTCGACTTACGTGGATGGATTGACATGAATCAGCCTTCTTCAGGATCGCCGAATCAGCCTCCTCCAGGATCAGCGCCTGGGTGGTGGAGGCGGTTCCAGCGCCGACAGCCTTTGGAGAAAGTCCTCACCATCGTGGGCGCGATCCTGGATCCTTACGGTTGGGTTCTTGATCGGCAGTCACGACCAAAACATCCGCGATCCGTACGAGGCGATGGCGACGAATGAAGGTTACAGAGGGGCGCAGAAAGAAGAGGCGGTGAAGTTCTGCGTCGACAATGTCAAGAACTCCGGCCACTCCATAACGGTCCATTGGACAGCTAACTGAGAAGAAAGTACGCCCCCGGCCTCAAAGCGACCGGGGGCGTTAATTAACGGGCAATCCCCGGGTGAGTTGATTTTCTACGACTGCGCAACCACGCGGACGCAGTCCCGGGCGATGGCCAGCTCTTCATTGGTGGGCACCACCAGCACGGTAATCGGTGAGTCGTCGACAGAAATTCGGGCGATGCTGCCGGCTTCGTTCTTCCGGCTCTGATTGCGGCCCTGGTCGAGCACGATGCCGAGCTCCGCCATGCCGGTCAACGCGTCCCAACGCACCGCCGCGTCGTTCTCGCCAATCCCGGCGGTGAAGCTCACCACATCGGTATGCCCCAGCACCGCCAGGTAGGCTCCGACATACTTGCGCAGCCGATGAATGAACACCTCATAGGCTAATTGTGCTGCGCTGTCGCCGGATTCGATCATCTCGTGCAGCCGCCGGAAGTCCCGTTCACCGGACAGGCCCAGCACCCCCGATCGATGATTGAGCATGGATTCGACGTCGTCCGCGCCCATCTCCGCGCGGCGGCACAGGTAGCTCACCACGCTGGGGTCCACGTCACCGCTGCGGGTGCCCATCACCAAGCCCTCCAGCGGCGTCAATCCCATCGACGTGTCGACGGGCCGGCCACCGGCGATCGCCGAAGCCGACGCACCATTACCCAGATGCAGCACAATCTGATTCACGCTCTCCGGTGGTCTGCCCATGAAGGCGGCGGCCTGCTCGCTGACGTAATGGTGCGAGGTGCCGTGAAATCCGTAGCGGCGGATCTGCCACCGCTCGGCCAATTCCCGGTCGATGGCGTAGGTGGCGGCCGCGGGCGGTAGGTCATGGAAAAATGCCGTGTCGAACACCGCGACGTGCGGAACACCGGGCAACAGCTTGCGCGCCACCTCGATGCCCTGCGACGGCGGGCGGGTTGTGCAGCGGCGCCAGTTCCGACAGCTTGTTGAGCTGGGCGACCACCGCGTCGTCCAGCAGAGTCGGCCGGTGAAACTGCCTGCCGCCGTGCACTACTCGATGACCGACCGCAACCAGACCGCAGTTCTGCAGATCGATGCCGTCCTCGGCCAGCTGATCGAACGCGCGGCGTAGCGCGGCGGCATGGTCGGCGACCGATGACGATGGTTCGCCGATCCGCTCCACCACGCCGGCCGCGCGTGACCTGCCGGAATCGGGTTCGACCAGTTGGAATTTCAGCGATGAGGAGCCGGAATTGATCACCAGCACCACACGGTCGGGTCGACGGTCAGCGGTCATGCACGCTCTGCGCCTGGACGGCGGTGATGGCGATGGTATTGACGATGTCTTCGACCAACGCGCCCCGGGACAGGTCGTTGACGGGTTTGCGTAGACCTTGCAGCACGGGTCCGATCGCAATCGCACCGGCGGTACGCTGCACCGCCTTGTAGGTGTTGTTACCGGTGTTGAGGTCGGGGAAGATCAGCACCGTTGCGCGACCGGCCACCGGCGAATCACGCATCTTGGTGGCCGCGACCGACGGTTCTACCGCGGCGTCGTATTGGATGGGTCCGGCGACCGGCAGCTGCGGATCCCGTTGCCGCACCAACTCCGTTGCCGTCCTGACCTTGTCGACGTCCGCCCCGGTGCCCGAGTCGCCGGTGGAGTAGGACAGCATGGCCACTCGCGGCTCGATGCCGAACTGTGCCGCGGTACGGGCCGAGCAGATCGCGATGTCGGCGAGCTGCTCCGGCGTCGGGTTCGGGACGATTGCGCAGTCACCATAGGCCAGCACCCGATCGGGCAGGCACATCAGGAAAATACTGGACACGGTGGAGACATCAGGAACGGTTTTGATGATCTCGAACGCCGGACGCACGGTGTGCGCGCTGGTATGCACAGCGCCGGACACCATACCGTCGACCATGCCGTTCTGCACCATCATGGTGCCGAAATACGTTCCATCGTGCATGATTTCGTGCGCTTGTTCGACGGTGATCCCTTTTGCCTTGCGCAATTCCGCATACTGGTCGGCAAATTGGTCACTCAATTGACTGTGACGTGGATCGATCACCGCCACCGCGTCCAGGTTGACTCCGAGTTCGGCTGAGCGTAAGCGGATTTGGGCTTCTTCGCCCAGGATGGTCAGGTCAGCGATACCGCGCTGCAGCACGCGACCGGCAGACTTGAGGATGCGGTCGTCCTCGCCCTCGGGAAGGACGATGTGCTTGCGCTCCGAACGGGCCCGCTGTGTCAGCCGGTAGGTGAACATCTGTGGTGTGGTGACTGTCGGGATCGCAATGGCAAGCTGCGCCAGTAGCTCCCCGACATCGACGTGGCGTTCCATCAGTTCCAGCGCGGTGTCGATCTTGCGCTGGGAGTTGGCCGTAAGCCGGCCGCGAGCCGAGGCCGCCGCGCTGGCCGTGTCGTAAGTACCCAACGTCGTGCCAATGATCGGCAGCCGCAGGCGCAGCCCCGAAACCAGGGCCGCGATCGACGGATGCAGCTCGAACCCGCCGTTGAGCACGATGCACGACAGGGCCGGAAATCCCTGGGCCGCATGGGCACTGGCAACGGCGAGCACTACGTCCGAGCGGTCGCCCGGCGTGATGACCGCCATACCGTCACACAGCCGTTCCAACACGTGGTCGGCGGTCATCCCGGCGACCAGAACACCGGTGACCTCGCGTTCCCGCAGCGAGATGTCCCCGCTGATCGGTGTACCGTTCACGGCCTTCTCGAGTTCGGCTACCGTCGGCGCGGCCAGCAACGGTTCTTCGGGCAGCACATAGGTGCGCGGCGTGAACGTTTGCAATGCCTCCGCGACGGCGTCCAGCTCCGACGGATCACACCGGTTGGCCACCACCGCGGCGGTATGGGCACGTTGCGCGGACAGCTCGGCGAGACATACCTCCACGACACTGACGACCTGATCGACGGCGCGGCCTCGGGCGCTTACCGCCAGCAGCACCGGTGCGCCGAGGTTGACCGCGATCCGGGCGTTCACCGAGAGCTCGGTAGGTGTTGCGACGTCGGTGTAGTCGCTACCGACGATCACCACGGCGTCGCACTGCTGCGCCATTGAGTGATACGAGTCGACGATGCTCTCGATCGCGGCATCGCTGTCGGCGTGCAGTTGCTGGTAGGTCACGCCGACGCACTGCTCATAGGACAGGCCCGCGGTGGAGTGCTCCAGCAGCATTTCCAGAATGTAGTCGCGATCGTCGTCGGAGCGCGTAATCGGCCGGTAGACACCGACTTTGGCGACCGTGGCAGTCAATCGGTGCAATATCCCCAACGCGATCGTCGACTTCCCGGTCGCCGGTTCGGGCGCAGCGATATAGATCCCGGAGGTCGGCACCTGAATTTTCAGCCCAGTCGCCGCAGCCTGGGCGCCAGATCCTTTTCGAACAGCTCCAGGAACCGGCGCTGGTCATGACCGGGCGCATGGAACACCAAGTGGTTGAGGCCCCAAGACACGTATTGGCCGACCTTCTCGACGGCCTCGTCGGGGTCCGACGACACGATCCAGCGCTTGGCGATCTGCTCGATCGGCAGTGCGTCGGCGGCCTTCTCCATCTCGATCGGGTCGTCGATGCTGTGCTTCTGTTCGGCGCTCAACGACAGCGGCGCCCAGAACCGAGTGTTGTTGAGAGCCAGCTCGGGATCGGGGTCGTAGGAGATCTTGATCTCGATCATCTTGTCGATGTCGTCGGCGTTGCGGTTGGCCGCCGCCGCCCCCTCGAGCACAGCGGGCATCAGCTTTTCGGTGTACAGCTCCTCGCCCTTGCCGGACGTGCAGATAAAGCCGTCGCCGGCGCGGCCGGCATATTTGGCCACCACAGCACCGCCGGCGGCGATGTAGACGGGCACCCCGCCCTCGGGCACGTCGTAGATCGAGGCTCCTTTGAGCCGGTAGTACTCGCCGTCGAAGTCGACGCGGTCACCGCGCCACAGATCGCGCATCAGCCGCACCGATTCGCGCAGCCGCGCGAAGCGCTCCTTGAACTCCGGCCAAGCACCCTCGTATCCGGTGGCGATCTCGTTCAGCGCCTCACCGGTGCCCACGCCCAGGAAAATGCGGTTCGGGTACAGGCAGCTCATGGTGGCGAACGCCTGCGCGATGACGGCGGGGTTGTAGCGAAAGGTCGGGGTAAGCACCGAGGTGCCCAATACCAGTCGCTTGGTGCGTTCGCCGACGGCGGTCATCCAAGCAAGTGAGAAGGGGGCATGTCCACCCTCGTGCCGCCAGGGCTGGAAATGGTCACTGACAGTGGCGCTATCCATGCCGTGAGCTTCGGCGGCCACGGCCAGTTCGACGAGCTCACGCGGGGCGAATTGTTCAGCAGATGCTTTGTATCCGAGTTTCAGTTCAACCACGTGTTCTTTCTACTCCTCCCGGCGATCGCAAGCGCGGCGGAGCCGGGCGCAGCGGGTCGCCACCGACGAACCTAGACTCACGGACATGGCATCGTCGCCGGCTGTTTTCCAGGTCACCGACATCGTGCACTTCGCCCGGGGCGGCGCGGTGAATTGGGTGCTGGTCACCGATGACGCCGGCGTCATGTTGATCGACGCCGGCTATCCCGGCGACCGCGAGGACGTACTGGATTCGTTGCGCAGACTCGGATACGGCGCCGCTGACGTGCGCGCCATCTTGCTCACGCATGCCCACATCGATCATTTGGGTTCGGCGATCTGGTTCGCCAACGAGCACGGCACTCCGGTGTACTGCCATGCCGACGAGGTGGGTCACGTCAAGCGGGAGTACCTGGAACAAGCGTCGCCTTTCGATGTCGCGGTCCGGTTTTGGCGGCCCCGGTGGGCGGTGTGGGGCTTTCATTTGGTGCGCAACGGCGGCCTGATCCGTGATGGCATCCCGAGCGCCCAGCCGCTGACCGCCGAGACGGCAGCGGGGCTGCCGGGTCACCCGCTGGCGGTCTTCACCCCGGGACACACCAGCGGGCATTGCTCATACCTCGTCGACGGCGTCCTGATCAGCGGTGACGCACTGATCACCGGCCATCCGCTGCTCAGCCATCGCGGGCCCCAGCTGCTGCCGGAGGTGTTCAGCTACAGCCAGCAGGGCTGCTTGCGCAGCCTGGAGGCGCTGGCCCTGGTGGAAACCGAGATCCTGCTGCCCGGGCACGGCGACATATGGCGCGGCCCGATCCGAGAGGCCACCCAAGCGGCGATCGCGTTGGCGCGCTAACCGGCCAGCCCCAGATGCTGGCGCAGCGTCTCGCTCGCATACTCGGTGCGAAATGCGCCGCGCTCCTGCAGTAGCGGCACCACCCGGTCGACGAATTCGTCCAAACCGTGCGGCGTGAGATGCGGTACCAGGATGAACCCGTCGCAGGCGTCGAACTGGACGTAGCGGTCGATCTCCTCGGCGATCTGGTCGGGAGTACCCACGAACTGCTGACGACTGGTGACGGTGATAACCAGCTCGCGGATCGACAGGTTCTCCGCCTGCGCGCGCTCCCGATACCGGCGGGCCACCGCGACCGGATCGACGTGCCGGACCCGTCCCTGAGTGATGCCGGAGTCGCCGGTCGGATCGAAATCGGGTAGCGGCCCGTCCGGGTCGTAGCCCGAAAGGTCACGGCCCCAAACCTGTTCCAGCATCGCGATCGCGGTCGCGCCACTGACCTGCTGATAGCGGATGTGCCGCGCCTTCTCCTGCGCGTCGTCGTCGGTGTCGCCGATGACAAACGTTGCGGCGGGAAAAACCTTGAGCTGATCGGGATCTCGACCGTAGGACCGGGCCCTGCCCTTGACGTCGGCGTAGTAGCGCTGTCCGTCCTCAAGCGACGCGTGCAGGGTGAACAGGGCGTCGGCGTGCCGGGCGCCAAACGCCCGGCCGTCGGCGGAGTCGCCGGCCTGCAACAGCACCGGTTGGCCCTGCGGTCCCACGGGCAGCGTCGCGAACCCACGGACGTCGAACTGCGGGCCCGAGTGTTCGACGCTGCGGATCCGATCCGGATCGACATAAACGCCGTTTTCTATGTTTTCTGGGCAAGACAGCACCGCGCCGGGCGCCCAACTGTCCCAAAACGCGCGGGCCACGACGAGGAACTCCTCGGCCCGCAGGTAGCGGTCGGCATGGTCGAGAAACCCGCCGCGCCGGAAGTTGGCGCCGGTGAACGCGTCCGACGAGGTGACCATGTTCCAGCCGGCGCGGCCACCGGACAGATGGTCAAGTGAGGCGAATTGCCTTGCCACCTCGAAGGGTTCGTTGAAGGTGGTGTTGATGGTCCCGGTCAGCCCGATCCGGTCGGTGACGCCCGCCAGCGCCGCCAGCAGGGTAAAGGTGTCCGGTCGGCCTACCACGTCGAGGTCGTAGATCCGGCCCCGGTGCTCGCGTAGCCGCAGTCCTTCGGCGAGGAAGAAGAAGTCGAACAACCCGCGCTCGGCGGTGCGGGCGAGCTGCGCGAACGACTCGAACTCGATCTGGCTGCCCGCGGCGGGATCGGTCCACACGGTGGTGTTGTTGACGCCCGGAAAGTGAGCCGCCAGATGAACCATCTTGCGGCTCATGGAAGCTCACGCATTCAATCCCCACCGTTTCGCGATCAGCTCGTGCGAGCGCAGCCGGTCCTGGTGCCGGTAGGTCACCGAGGTGACGACGAGCTCGTCGGCGCCGGATAGGCGTTGCAACGCGGACAGCCGCACTGCGACCTCGTCCGGATCACCGACGAATTGCGTTTCGAGCCGGTCTTTTACCACCGGCAGTTGTTCGTCGGTGAGCGGAGGACAATCGTCGGGATCCGGATAGGGTACGGCGCCGACCCCGGTTCGAATGGTGTACACCCAGTACCCGTAGCCGGCGGCCAGCCGCCTGGCGGTGGCGCTGTCGTCGGCAACGACGATGTCGGCGGAGACCACGACGTAGGGCCGCCGCAGCGCAGCCGAGGGGACGAAGGCATTGCGGTATACGTCGATGGCCTCGAGCGCGGTCGCCGGAGTGATGTGGTAGCTCGCGACGAACGGCAGCCCGCGCGCACCGGCCTCCCTGGCGCTTTGCCCCTTGGTGCTGCCAAAAATCCACGGGGCCAGTCCGGATCGCTCACCCGGCACCGCATGCACGTCAAACCCCTCGACTTCGTAGGTACCATCGAGCATCGCGAGGATGTCGGCGAGCTGCTCGGCAAAATCGGGCGCCACTGCCTCGGGTTGCTGCAAGATCCCCATGGTGGCCTGCACCCGCTCGGTGTCGAGGAGTCCACGCAGGTCGAACGGCAATGGAATCACCACACCGTCGACCTCGCGCCACTGGCGCGGGGTGCGGGTTTTGCCCGACGGCTGCTTCGGCTTGAACCCGGTGTCGCGTCGTTGCCCCCGGCCAATGCCCATGTCGATGCGATCCGGATAGAAGGCTTCCAGCATGCCGAAGCTCTCCACCACCGCGGCGGCCGTGGTATGGCTGAGCTGCACGGCCGCCGAGCCCACGCGAATCTTGTTGGTAGCCGCGGCGATTTGGCCGATCAGCACCGCCGGCGACGAGCTGGCGACTCCGACGAAGTGGTGCTCGGCGAGCCAGAACCGTTTGTAACCCCACTGCTCGGCACGCTGGGCCAGGTCGATGGTGTTGCGCAAGGCCGTCGCGGCATCGCTGCCGGCGCTGATCGGCGACAGGTCCAGGATCGACAGCGGCACGCCCGTCATCGGTTCACCGTCGCATAGCGATTGGGCGCCAACGGCAGGCCGAGCCGCTCGCGCAGCGTTTCGCCGTCCCGGTAGCCGGCGCGGAATTGCCCGGCTCGCTGCAGTAGCGGCACCACCTGGTCGACAATCACCGGCAGGTCGGTGACGTTGACGGCCGGCCGTATCCGGGCGCCGTCGATGCCAAGGCGCTGCCAATCCAACAGAGTTCCCGCTAATTCCGTTGCGCTGCAACTGAAGACACCCGTATCGGACCTGAAGTCGTTGTTCCCGGCGAACGAAACCACCACGTCGGCAAACACTTTCAACTGCGCGCCGCCCGCCGCGCGTACCTCGTCGAGGATGCCGTGCAGCGAAGCGCTGTCCATGGGTGTGATGAAGACGACGTCGGCGACGGCGGCGGCGAATTCGTAGACGGGGCTGGCGTGCGCCAGCACGGCGACCACCGGCTGACCCTGCGGCGGGCGCGGCGTGATCGAAGGCCCCTTGACCGACAAGTACTTTCCGGCGAAGTCGATGTAGTGCAGTTTATCCGTGTCGACGTAGCGTCCGCTGGCCACGTCGCGGATCACCGCGTCGTCTTCCCAGCTGTCCCAGAGCCGGCGCACCACATCGACGTACTCCCGCGCTTCGTCGAACAACGGAATTTGGGACGCGTCGCGGCGGCCGAAGAGCGCCGCCTCGTGTGCGGTCACGCTGACCCGCGCCTGCCAGCCCGCCCGGCCGTGCGACACATAGTCAAGGGTCGCAATGGATTTGGAGACGTGGAATGGTTCGGTGTGGGTGACTGTGGCCACCGGGATCAGTCCGATGTGGTGCGTCGCCGGGGCGATGCGGGCCGCGACCAGCACCGCGTCGGCGCGGCCGGCCAACCGGCGTGGATCGATGCGCTCGCGGCGCCCGGGTTGCGGCATCAGGGTGTCGTCGATGGTGAGGAAGTCGAGCAGCCCACGTTCGGCGGTGACCGCGAGGTCGGCCCAGTAGCGACCGTCCAGCACCGACGCGGTGCCGGAGTCAGCTCGCCATGCCTGCGGGTGCCAGCCGTATCCGTCCAGCGCAACGCCCAGATGCAGCTGCCCGGTCATGCCAGCCACTTCTCGAATGCGACCGGAAAGACCGGGCCCGGGCTGGGCAGCGGCCCGGGCAGCCGCGTGTATCCGCACGCCTGATACAACTCCTCGGCCTCGGGCTGGCGGTCGCCGGTCATCAGGTAGACCTTGCGGTAGCCGCGGGTAGCGATCTCGGCCTCCAGCTCGCCCAGCAGCTCCATGGCATAGCCGCGACGCCGATGCTCGCGGTCCGTCCAGATTCTCTTGAGTTCGGCGGTGTCGGCGTCAAATCGCCGAAACCCGCCCCCGGTGACCGGGCGACCATCCAGCAGCCCAATCAGCATCCCGCCGTCCGGCGGCGCAAACTCGTCGGCCGGGCTGCTCTGCAACCACGCCAGCACCGTCGGCGCTGTGCCGCCGTAGCGTTGCGAGTACTCGACGGCCAGCTCGGTCCAGTAACGGGCGCGCCAACGGGTCATCCAGACCGGCCGGTACAAACCGGAGCCGGTCATCTGGGGCCGACTGGCTGGATTGCGGCATGACCCAGGCCCGCTCTAAATCCGCACTGCCGTGACATACCGGGGTGTGGCCTCCATGTCGCGGGGGCGCATTGGGCGCGGCATCCCAACGGCGGCGCGTAACTCGACGATATTCTTCTCCACCGTTTTCCAGCCGTGGGCCGCCAGGTACTCGGGGACATCGCGGTACCCGCCCGAGTAGGTCAGCATGGCCAAGTCCACATCCAGGCCGTGCTGCCGCCAGAGGTCCAAGCAAGCCCGCCCCTCCTCCAGCTGCAGCGGGGTCCAGGTAGGCATGTGATCGGCGGCCAGCCGGCTGCCGGTAACGCTGACAGCCGTGACATGGTCCAGTAGCCGGTTCTGTCCTTCGGGCGGCAGGTACCCCACCAGCAGCCCCTCGGCAACCCACACCGTGGGCTGCGACTCGTCAAAGCCGCCCCGCCGCAGCGCCGCCAGCCAGTCCTGACGAAGGTCGATGCCGATCGCGCAACGGTTCGTGGTCACCTTGGCGCCCAACCCGCGCAGCACCTGGGTCTTGAACTCAAGGATGTCCGGCTGGTCGATTTCATACACCGTTGTCCGGGGCGGCCACCACAGCCGGTACGCCCGAGAGTCCAGACCTGACCCGAGGATTACCGCTTGACGAATGCCGGCCCTTCCGGCGTCAGCGAGAAATTCGTCCACGAATCTGGTGTGCGCCACCAGGATCTCGATGAGCCCGGTCGTTCGCGATTCGTCTCCCCCGTCGGTCGAATACAGCTGGTCTTCGACCAATCGGATGAAGTAACTCACGCCGACGGCGCGGACCAACGGCTCTGCGAAGGGATCGCGAAACAGCCCCTTGTTGGCGGCCACCGCCCGCGCGACCGCACCGAATGTCGCGGTCACACCCACGCCGGTAGCCGGATCCCAGGAGTCGCGTTCTGCCCGTACCATCGCCGATCCCGACTCGTCAGCCGCTCGAGCGACGCCGCACGGCCAGCTCAACGGCGGCTCGCCAACCGAGCAACAACAGCGCGGTCACTGACGATGCCACTACCACGAAACTGGCCGCCACACCCGCCGAACTGGCTTTGCGCAACAGCATGCCGACCGCCACCGTGCACACCCAGACGATCACCCCGGTGGGCGCCACCGCCGCGGGCCGTCGCCAGGCACGGGAGACCAACCACCCGACCACGGTGCCGGTGAGAAACGGCCATGCGGTGGACGCGATGCCGGTGACATTGAGTCCCTCGTCGTGGCTGCGGCGTCCAACGGCGCAGAACACCAGCACACCGATGACGTCAGCACTCAGCCACGCCGGCCCGTGCCGCGATCGCATGCAGCGAGACTACGCGAATCCTTCATCCCGACGGGATTCCGCCCTATGGCAGGCTGATTCCCGTGAGCAGCACTCGGCCACCAAAAGCCACCCGCCTTCGACCCACTCGACCCGCTCGGCCTCGACGCGTCCCTGTCGAGCGATGAAATCGCGGTACGCGAAACCGTCAGAAAGTTCTGCGCAGAGCATGTCACCCCGCACGTCGCCGAGTGGTTCGAGGCGGGCGACCTTCCGGTGGTCCACGAGCTCGCAAAGCAGTTCGGTGAACTCGGCCTGCTCGGCATGCACCTGCACGGCTACGGCTGCGGCGGGGCCTCGGCCGTGCACTACGGCCTGGCCTGTGTGGAGCTGGAAGCCGCCGACTCCGGCATCCGGTCGATGGTCTCGGTACAGGGGTCGCTGGCGATGTTTGCCATCTGGAAGTTCGGGTCTGAGGAGCAGAAGCAGCAATGGTTGCCGGGCATGGCCGCCGGCGACCTTATCGGGTGCTTCGGGCTGACTGAGCCAGACGCCGGATCCGACCCCGCCGCGATGAAAACCCGGGCGCGGCGCGATGGTTCGGATTGGGTGATCAACGGCCGCAAGATGTGGATCACCAACGGCTCGGTCGCCGATATCGCGATCGTCTGGGCAGCCACCGACGACGGGATACGCGGCTTCGCGGTGCCGACCGACACTGAAGGCTTCGCCGCCAACACCATCCACCACAAGCTGTCGTTGCGGGCGTCCATCACCAGCGAGCTGGTGCTCGACGACGTGCGGCTGCCCGCTGACGCGATGCTGCCCGAGGCAACGGGCCTCAAAGGGCCGCTGTCTTGCCTGTCGGAGGCGCGCTACGGAATCGTCTGGGGCGCGATGGGAGCCGCGCGATCGGCGTGGCAATCCGCGCTCGACTATGCGACGCAGCGCACCCAGTTCGGCCGTCCGATCGCCGGATTCCAGCTGACCCAGGCAAAACTCGTCGACATGGCGGTCGAACTGCACAAGGGTCTGCTGCTGGCACTGCACCTCGGCCGGCTCAAAGACGGCGTGGGCCTGCGTCCCGAGCAGGTGAGCTTCGGAAAACTCAACAACACCCGGGAGGCGATCGAAATCTGCCGGACGGCCCGAACCATATTGGGCGGCAACGGAATATCACTGGAATACCCGGTTATTCGGCACATGGTCAACCTGGAATCGGTACTGACCTACGAGGGCACACCCGAGATGCACCAGCTGGTGCTGGGTCAGGCCCTCACCGGGTTAGACGCGTTTCGCTGATCGGAGTACCCGATGGCCAAATCCCTGGAATACACGCCCGAGCATCACCAGTTCCGGCAATTAGTGCGCGATTTCGTAGCGCGAGTCGTCATCCCCGCGCACGAGACGTGGGAGCGGGAAGGCCGGTGGGACCGGTCACTGTTTATCGAAGCCGGGAAGCTTGGGCTGCTTGGCTTTTCGGTGCCTGCGCAGCTCGGCGGCCCGGGAGTCAGGGACTTCCGCTACAACGCGATCGTCACCGACGAGCTGCAGCGGGCCGGAGCCGCGGCCGAGACGATCGCCTTCAACCTGCAAAACGATGTGGTACTGCCCTATCTCACCGATCTGACAACGCCCGAGCAGCAGCAACGCTGGCTGCCCGGCGTGGTGACTGGCGAGACCGTGCTCGGCATCGCGATGACCGAGCCGGGCACCGGCAGCGACCTGGCCGGTATCCGGACGACGGCGGTGCGGGACGGCGACCATTACGTCGTCAACGGCGCCAAGACTTTCATCTCCAACGGGCAGAGCGGGGATCTGTTCGTGATCGCGGTGCGCACCTCACCGGACCGCCACAAGGGCTTGTCGCTTCTCGTGGTGGGACGCCGACACACCGGGTTTCGAGCGCGGGCGCAACCTGGAGAAGATCGGCCTGCACGCCCAGGACACCAGCGAGCTCAGCTTCACCGATATGCGGGTGCCCGTCGCCAATCTGCTGGAAGAAGAGGGCAGGGGCTTTTATCAGCTGGTGGCGAACCTGCCGCAGGAGCGGCTCGCGCTGGGCGTGGGTGCGGTGGCCGCCGCCGAGAGCATCTTCGCCGAGACGCTGGACTACGTCCGGCAACGCAAGCAGTTCGGCTCGCCGATCGGAAGCTTCCAGCACAGCCAATTCGTGCTCGCGGAGTTGGCCACCGAACTCGACATCGCCCGCACCTATCTGGATGAGTGCATTGCCGAGCACCTCGGTCGGCGAACTGACCGCCGCACGCGCGGCGCGGCTGAAATGGTGGACCACCGACCTGCAGCTGCGTACCGCGGACCGCTGCCTGCAACTGCACGGCGGGTACGGCTACATGCGCGAGTACCGGGTCTCCCGGGCGTTCGTCGACGCCCGCATCCAGACGATCTACGGCGGGACCAATGAAATCATGAAGACGATCATCGCCAAAGACTTGGGTATCTGAGGGTTTACGTCTTATGCCGACTCCACAGCACGGTCACGAAAGCATCGATATCGCTGCCGCTCCGGCGCAGGTATACGACCTTGTCGCCGACATCACGCGCATGGGCGAATGGAGCCCGGAATGCTACCGGTGCGAGTGGCTGGACGGGGCCACCGAAGCGGCGCCCGGCGCACGGTTTCGCGGCTACAACCGAATTCGGGGCTACCGCTGGCAACGAACGGTGATCGTCGACGTCGCCGACCGCGGCCGGGAGCTTGCCTTCAGCACTGTCGACGGGCGTACCGGTCGCCACGAAACCCGTTGGCGATACACGATGGAACCATCGGCCTGACGGCACGGTCCTCACCGAGTCTTTCGAGTTTCTCTGGTGCTCAATCGCTAACCGGACGCTCGAGATGTTCCTCCCACGCGGACGCCAGATGAACCGAGGCATCCACGAAACCCTGGCAAGGATCAAGCACGCGGCCGAGTTACCACAGTGAGGTCAGGTTCAGGCATGCCAATCTTTCGTCGTCTCGGGTGCCTGGCTTTTTCTCTGGTGATCGTGGCCGGCTGCGGCTCGCCCCACTCGTCGGCAGGCTCCGCTCCCGGGGCCGACGCTGTCATGCGAGTCGTCCGTGACTTCATGGCGCAGGCTCATCTGAAGGCCGTGATCGTTCGGGTCACCGTCGACGGCAAGGAGATCGTCACGCAGGCTGTCGGCGACTCGATGACGGGTGTGCCGGCCACCCCCGACATGCACTTCCGAAACGGCGCGGTCGCGATCTCCTACGTGTCGACGTTGTTGCTCAAGCTGGTCGACGAGAAGAAAGTCAGCCTTTCGGACACGTTGTCGAAGTGGTTGCCCGACTTTCCGCACTCCGCGCGTGTGACGCTGGGCCAGCTGGCGCAGATGACCTCCGGTTACCCGGACTATATTCTGGGCAACGACGCATTTGACAACGAGCTGTACGCTAACCCGTTCCAGCAGTGGACAGTTGAAGAGATCCTCGCCCAGATATCGTCGCGGCCGCTGCTTTACGACCCGGGTACTAACTGGAATTACGCGCACACCAATTACGTGCTGTTGGGTTTGGCGCTGGAGAAGGCCACCGGCCAAGACATTCCGACGTTGCTGCAGGACAAGGTGCTTGGCCCACTTGGGCTGAAAGCCACCGCCAACTGGGATACCCCAGAGGTCCCGCAGCCGGTGCTGCACGCGTTCAGCTCCGAACGGCGACAGTTTCTGAAAATCCCCAACGGAACCCCGTTTTACGAGGAAACCACCTTCTGGAATCCGTCCTGGACGATCACGCACGGCGCCATCCAGACGACCAACATCTACGACATGGAGACCACCGCGGTCGGAATCGGCTCTGGCAAGTTACTTTCGGCGGACTCGTACAAGAAGATGGTGTCGACGGATCTACGCGGCAGGACACACGCTCAGCCGGGCTGCCCGACCTGCATGGAGCAAAGCGACGGCTACACCTATGGGCTCGGGATCATCACCTCCGGGAACTGGTTGCTGCAGAACCCGTTATTCGCCGGGTACGCCGCCGCGGAAGCGTATCTGCCGGCGCAAAAAGTTGCGGTCGCCGTCGCGGTCACCTACGCGCCGGAGGCATTCGACGATCAGGGCAACTACAGCAACCAGGCCGACATCTTGTTCCGAAAGATTGGTGCGGTGGTGGCGCCGAACAACGCCCCACCCATGCCCCCGGGGAGATAGAATGACTGCTATGACATGTCGTGTGAGCGGCGCGCGGTGGGCACTATCCCTGGCCGCCTTCCTGGCCGCCGTCCTGGCCCCGGGGGCCGGGATGCCCACCGCGGGCGGGGATCCCAATGTCACGTTGCCCCCGGCGTCGTCCAACGGCGGCGGACCGATCATCGGCGGCGGTGACGCCGCGGCGCAGCAGCGGGTGTCGCGGCAACTGAACAGCCTTGGCAGGCCCGATGTCCAAGAGGTCGATGGTTCCGATGCGGCTGCATTCATCACGGCGGCGGCCGCGGTCCCCTCCCGCGACCTCGCGTCCGCCTTCGCGCCGCTACAACGGGCGCTGGGATGCCAGACGGATAACGCGGGATTCGGGGCGCGCGCCTATCGGCGCAGCGACGGGGAATGGGGAGGCGCGATGCTCGTCATCGCCAAGAGCGCCACACCCAATGTCGACGCCCTGGCCAGCTGCGTGCGGTCCAATTGGCCCAAGTCCAGCGCGGGCGCGGCAACTTCGATGTGCAGCAGCGGCTGGACCTACCCGACCTCGGGCGACAACCACCGCCCCGAGACCTACTACATCCTGCTCGCCGGCACGGCCTCCGACTTCTGCAGTGTGCCCAACGGCAACTACCAGAACTATGCGACCACCTGGCCGTGAGTTCGAAAGGTGTTAGCCCGTTCAAGCTTTGGGGCACAGAAATCCGAAAATTCGAAAGCACTGCTCATAGGTGCTGATAATGGCCGGCGGAGGTGGCGGAGGCTCCGGCGGCGGACCCTCTCCCTCCCAGATGTTGTGCGCAACATTGCCCAGCCCGGAATACACGTACCAGTACGTGTGGCAGACATTGTTGTCCCAAACCACTGGATACACACGAATATTGCCGGTCTGCACCGGAGGGTCCCCGGGGCACCAGTGACATGGTCCGGCCGGGTGGTCCTCCGGACAGCCGGGCCATGCGCCATTGAGTGGCGCGGGAGCGGGTTGCGCCTGGGCGGTGGGTGCGACGAATCCCAGGCCGGCGAGCGCGGTGCCGGCGGATAACAACGCCGCGGCCATAAGCGGTTTCAGGGTGCGGGTGGTGTCCATGACGGTCCTCTTCGCTGAGGTAGGGCCGTAGGTTAGCGCCGACCACTTGCGAAATTCTTGCGTTCGCGTCGCCGCCGATTTAGCCACGACACCACAAGAATTTCGCAAATCGTCGGCGCTAACCTGCAGCCCGACAGGAGCGAAAGGAATCGTTATGGACCACACACAGTCAGGGCTGCAGCTTTGGCTCAAGATCAGACCGTCGCGGCGCGTCAAGGACCTGCCCAGGGTCTCCGACCTTCTTGACGTGGCTGGAGCTCTCGTGCTGACCACCGCGGCGAACCTTGGTTCACGTCCCTTAATCCTCGCCTGCTTGGTACTGGCCGAACTTCACCGCCAAAGTAAACGCCGCCCGCCCCCGGTCTAACGGCGTTGCGCCAACCACCTGCAAACCACTGCACCCTGAAACCGATTGGTAGCCAATGATGAACCAGGACGACCTAGCTCTAGGCCCGCGGTCCGGGGCGCGCCACTCACGCACCGGGGCGAACGCTGGACACGGTCTCGGGTGGGTCAGGGATATTGCGCAGCTGGTGATCTCACTGGCTTTCCTGGGATTTGGGCTGTACTGCCTCGGCGACGGCGCGCACACCGACGACCGCGACGATCGATCATTGCGTCGTCAAATATGGCTCGCAACACGACCGCCGAACCTGCTACGCCACCTGGAGCGTCGGTGGCCAATCACAGACCGGCCCTGTCGAGGGCGAGAACAGCTGGGATTATCGGATTGGATCATCGCTTGATGTTCGGGTGAGTGGCGGCACCGCCTATACGGCCGCCACGGTAGGCGTCGAGGAAATTCTCGGCGGAATCCTCCAAATCGTGCTGGGCGTCGGCGGTCTGTGGGCTCTCCGGCCCTGACGGAACCGGTAGTTCTCGGTGCCTGGGCACCGTTCGAGATACCCGCTGGGAGAACCGAGTTGGCAGTCCTGCTCGGGCACAACGACACCTATACCACCGATTCAGGCTCCCCGTTTGTCGGTCCGGTCGGCGGTTGGGGTGCCTCGTTCGGTGGCTCCGCCGGCGGTGGCAGCGCGTCGGTGGGTGCTTCGGACACGTACGGGCTTCCCGCGCACGCCACAGCGGCAGGCATAACGGCGCATTGGGGATCATCTGAGCTGATAGGAGTCCCCTCCTGCCAATATGGGCCGCCCTCGCACACGGGGTACGTGGGCGATTGTGCGCAATTGGGATCAAGGGGGTCGGTGGGAATGCCGGAGCCAGGTTCGTCGAGTGGAACCGGCGTTCGGGACGTAGCTACGATGCCGGGCATTGCGTTCGCTGGAATGGCCACGCCCGTCGCAATTACTGCGATAAGCGCCCCGGCCACACCGATCTTCGTCATCGTCCGGCTCATCTATCGCTCCCTTGGTGTAGGCGGAAACAGGCGCCGTTGCCGTCTACTGTTGTTGCTGCCACCGCATATAGTGGCATGCCGGCTTCCCGTTTAGCACCAAACGAACTCCGCACCGCCGCGGCCGCGCCCAGTGGACCCTGTCGCCGTCACGTGCACATCCGGTGTCAATACAACGGTGTCAAACGAAAGTGTCTGGCGCACAGGGTCTGCCGCGTTCGTCGGAGCTGCTGGCCAGTCGGCGAAGAGTGCGACACAGCCGGAGTCCGGCGCATAAGCTGGTAACTGCGACTACCGCTACCGCGCCCGCGAGGAGCGACGCCACGACGATCGCGGCGACCGCAGATCGCCGCCGGGGTAGCAACCGGGGCACATCCACCCGACGGACGAGTTGCGGGAAGGCATCGACGTGGCCTGGGTGGAGTCGTACGGTGTACTTGCGCTGCACAGACCCTGAGACAAAAAGACCGGAAGGGACCAGCATGACGCCATCCAGCGAGGCTCCAGATGTCGTTCGGCGCCATCGCGTTGTCATCGTCGGAAGCGGGTTCGGCGGGCTGAATGCGGCCAGGGCCCTCAAGCGAGCCGACGTCGACATCACCTTGGTCTCGAAGACGACCACCCATCTGTTCCAGCCGCTGCTGTATCAAGTGGCGACCGGCATCTTGTCCGAGGGAGACATCGCCCCGACCACCCGGCTGGTCCTGCGCAAGCAAAAGAACGTCCGGGTGATACTTGGCGACGTCATCGGGATCGACCTGAAGGCCAAAACCGTCACGTCGAAGTTGATAGACATGCAAACGGTGACACCGTTCGACAGCCTCATCGTGGCCGCCGGCGCCCAGCAGTCCTACTTCGGCAACGACCACTTCGCCACCTACGCACCGGGCATGAAGACCATCGACGACGCCCTGGAACTACGCGGCCGTATTCTCGGCGCGTTCGAGGCGGCCGAAGTCGCCACCGACCAGGCCGAGCGGGACCGGCGCCTGACCTTCGTGGTGGTTGGTGCCGGCCCGACGGGCGTCGAGGTGGCCGGCCAGATCGTCGAGCTTGCCGACCGCACCCTGGCCGGGGCGTTTCGGACCATCAAGCCCACCGACTGCCGGGTGATCCTGCTCGATGCCGCACCCGCGGTGCTGCCGCCGATGGGCCCGAAGCTGGGTCTCAAGGCACAGAAGCGCCTGGAAAAGATGGGGGTCGAGGTACAGCTCAATGCGATGGTGACCACCGTCGACTACAAGGGCATCACCATCAAGGAGAAGGACGGCGGCGAACGCCGCATCGACTGCGCATGCAAGGTGTGGGCGGCCGGCGTCCAGGCCAGCGCGTTGGGCAAGATGCTCGCCGACCAGTCCGACGGAACCGAGGTCGACCGCGCCGGACGGGTGGTCGTGGAGCCCGACCTCACCATCAAGGGGTACCCGAACGTTTTCGTCGTCGGCGATCTGATGTTCGTGCCAGCCGTTCCCGGGGTGGCCCAGGGCGCGATCCAGGGGGCGCACTACGTCACCAAGCTGATCAAAAACGGGATCAAGGGCAAAGACGACCCGGCCAATCGCGAGCCGTTCAAGTACTTCAACAAGGGCAGCATGGCGACCATCTCCCGGAACAGCGCCGTCGCACAGGTGGGCAAGCTGGAGTTCGCCGGCTACTTCGCCTGGCTGGCGTGGCTGGTGCTGCATGTGGCCTATCTGGTTGGCCACCGGAACCGCATCGCCGCCCTGTTCGCCTGGGGAACCTCCTTCGTAGGTCGCAGTCGCGGCCAGATGGCCATCACCAGCCAGATGATCTACGCCCGCTCGGTGATCAACTGGATGAACGAGGCGCAGAACCAGGGCGGCGCTGGAGGCGGCCGCGGAGGCCGAACATGCCGAACAGAAGGCTGCGGGCTAACTCCTCGACTAGCTCAAAGCCTGGTCGATATCGGCGATCAGGTCGTCGGCGCCTTCCAGCCCTACCGAGATGCGCACCACGCCGTCACCGAGCCCGATCGCGGCGCGACCCTCCGGGCCCATCGCCCGGTGAGTCGTGGTTGCCGGGTGGGTCACAAGCGATTTGGCGTCGCCGAGATTGTTGGAGATGTCGATCAGCCTCAGCTTGTCGAGCACCTCGAAGGCCCGGTGCTTTCGCAGCGCCGGCCGGCGCAGTCTAGTTCGAAGGTGAGAACGGTTCCGCCGCCGGACATCTGGCGTTTGGCCAGGTCGTGTTGCGGGTGCGACGCCAGGAACGGGTAACGCACCCATTTCACGGCCGGATGACCTTCCAGGAATTCCGCGATCCGCTGCGCCGAAGCATTGCAGTGCTCGACCCGAACCGCAAGTGTCTCAAGGCCTTTCAGCAACACCCAGGCGTTGAACGCGCTCATCGCCGGGCCGGTGTGCCGCATCAGCTTCTGTACCGGACCGTCGATGTACTCCTGGTCGCCGAGGATGGCACCGCCCAGCACCCGGCCCTGACCGTCGATGTGCTTGGTGCCCGAGTACACCACGACGTCCACCCCGAGCGGAAAGCCCTGCTGCAGCAGTGGTGTGGCAAAAACGTTGTCCAGCACAACCTTTGCGCCCGCGGCATGAGCCAGCTCGGTCACCGCGGCGATGTCCACCAGCGACTGCATGGGATTCGACGGCGTTTCGAAGAACACCGCCTGGGTGGGCTTGGAGGGGTCTGAAAGCGCCTGCTCCCATTGCGAGAGGTCGTCGCCGTCGACGAAGACGGTCTCCACGCCCCAACGCGGCAGTATCTCGTTGCACACCACGAAGCACGACCCGAACAGGCTGCGCGCGGCGACCAACCGATCACCGGCGCCGAGCAGCGCGCCCAGCGAGACGAATACCGCCGCCATCCCACTCGCGGTGCCGAAGGCCGCCGGCGCGCCCTCGATGAGGCGCAGCCGTTCCTCGAACATGGTCACGGTCGGGTTGCCGTAGCGCGAGTACACGAAGTGGTCTACGTCGCCGGTGAACGATTGCTCCGCAACGGCTGCCGACGGGTACACATAGCCGGACGTCAGGAACATCGCCTCGGCGGTCTCGTCGAACCCGGACCGCAAGATCCCGCCACGCACACCGATCGTGGCCTGGCTGACGCCGTCGGGCAGCCTCTTCGGTGTGCGGACCGAGGGGCCGTCCGTCATAACTGGTTCCAGGGCAATCCGATTGCCCGCCAACCTGTTGTGCCGCGGCGCCCGTCGGCGTCGAGCTGTCCTTCAAACCCGTCCAGCACGTTGTAGGCCGGCGTGATGCCGGCCTCGGTCGCCAGTTCGGCGGCGCCGATCGAGCGGTTCCCCGAGCGACACAGGAAGACCACCGGCCGCTCTCCCGCACCGGCGGCGGGCGGAATCCGGTCCTGCAACTCGGCCAGGAAGTTCTCGTTGCGCTGCCCGTTGGAGCTGTTCCACTCGATGTAGACCACCTCACGGTTCAGGCTCGACACGTCGGGCACGCCGACGAAGCGCCATTCGGCGTCGGTGCGCACGTCTACCAGCACAGCGTCGGGGTTGTCGCTGAGCATCTTCCAGGCCTGTTCCGGCGTGATATCTCCTGCGTAGCTCACGCCTAAGCAGCTTACACAGACCCTTCTGACCTGGTCATTTGCCCTGGCAACGGGGTGGAGACTTCAGGGGCCTAATCTCCGTCGTCGTCGCCCCCGCCTTTGCCCTTGCCTTTACCAGGAGGAGGGCCGTGGCGTGGCGGGACCGGCGGCGGTTCCGTTGCAACCGGTGGTGGCGGCACGGGGCTACTGACGGGCGCCGGACCCGGTGTGCTGGTGGTCGCCGGTGTACTCGGCGCGTGCGACGGCGGCGGGTCACCTGCCAAGGCCAACGCGATGACGATTATTGCCACCAAGACCGCCAGGGCGCTCAGCACTTTCTTTGTGCGGCTTGTCATCCGGGGTGCCAGCGCGGGTGCAGCCAGCACCTTGGTGGCAGGGCGCCGCAGCGGCGCGGCGACCTGCATGCCGGCGATGGGCGGCGTCTGGCGTCCGTGCAGCCAGGAGCGCATCTCCTCGGCGCTGCCGAACCGCTGCCGGGGGTCCGGTGCCATCGCGCGTTCGATCACCGCGATCAGGCCCGGATCGACGTCGGGTCGCAGCCGGGCCAGCGGCGGCGGCCGTCCCTGCGAAATGGCGTTGGCCAGCGCGGCCATATTGTCGTGCGGGAACGGGCGACGGCCGGCAAGTGCTTCATAGCCGACGACGCCGACCGCATAAAGATCATCGGCCACCGAAGCGGGCGCGCCGGCAAGCCGCTCGGGGCTCATGTAGGCAATCGTGCCCACGATCTGGCCGGTCGCCGTGTAGGCCGCGGCCTCCCGAGTCTTGGCTATGCCGAAGTCGGCAACCTTCATGACCTCGCCGTCCGCCGCGAGCAGGATGTTTCCCGGCTTGATGTCGCGGTGCAGGATGACGGCGCGGTGTGCGGCGGTCAGCGCGGAGAGAACGTTGTCCAGCGTCGCACGGACGCGCTGTTGGCACAGCGGACCACGGGCTATCTGGTCAGCCAGGGTTTCGCCGGGCAATCGTTCCATCACGATGAACGGTGCGCCGTTGTGCTCGCCACTGTCGTGGACCGCGACGATATTCGGATGGTTGAGTGCCGCTGCCGCGCACGCCTCTGCGTCGAATCGGTCCCGAACGTTGGTCTGGGGGCTCAACGCCGGGTGCAGAACCTTAATGGCAACGGGCCGGCGTAGTCGGGTGTCCCAGCCGTCGCAAACCTCGGCCATGCCGCCACGGCCCAGCCTCCCGCGCACCTCGTAGCGGCCGGCCAAAAACACGAGGGTGTTCACTTGTCCTGCCAACTTCTGTGCAACCTCGGTAACAATCTTGTCGTGGCGCGAACACGCCGCAAACCTGGTTACCCAGAGATCGTCGGCTAAAAACGGACGCCCCGACCTCACCCGCGCGGGGTTCGCGTACTCAACTGACTCGCCACCTGCCTGGCACGCTCGCGTGCGGTCGCCAGATCCGGCCCGGTGGCCAGCGCCAGGACGCGACTGGGCGCCCGCCCGAACACCCGGACATCGCTTTCCGGCACGCCCAGCGCGCCGGTCAGCGCGTGGGGACTCGGCATCCCGCCGCCGGTTTCGTGACCGGGTTTCACCAGCTGGCAGGCACCCGGCGAAACCATCATGGTGTCCACCGGAAGGCCCATGATGGCCCGGGCCTGCAGGTCGAATGCCGACAGCCGCTGGCTGCACAGCGTCACCCAGGAGCTCTGGCCCGGGCCAGCGGTGACGTCGGCGAAGTACACCTCATCGCCGGAGATCATCAATTCGACACCGAAGACGCCGCGCCCGCCCAGCGCCTTGATCATGCGCGCGGCGACGGACCTGGCCGCGTCCATGGCAGCGGTGCTCATCTGCTGTGGCTGCCAGGATTCCACCAGCTCGGCGTCGACGTCGTCATGACCGATCGGTGTGCAGAAGTCGATGACCGGACCGTTCGGGCCTTCGCTGCGCACGACGAGCAGGGTGACATGAACCTCCACCTCGACCACCGCTTCGGCCAACACCCGGTGCTGCGGTCCGGCTGCGCGCTGCCAGGCGGACGCGACATCCTCGGGCCCCGCGGCCACCGACTGCCCGGGGCGCGCGGGCCCCGCCACCGGTTTCACCAGCAACGGAAACCCGGCGTGTGCGGCGACCGCTTGCAGCTCTTCGAGCGATCCGGCGAACCAGAAGGGTGCGGTGGGCAGGCCGAGCTCGTCGGCGGCCAGCCGCCGCAGGCCTTCTCGGTCGGCGGTGAGCCGGACGGCGCGGGCGCTGGGCACCAGTTCGGTGTGGGCGCTGATGGCCTCGAGGGCGGGACCCGGGATCGTGCCGGCGGCCGTCACCACGAAATCCGGTTGCAGTTGCTCGACTACCGCCGACAATTCGCTGGCGTTGGTGTTCGTGACGGCCGGCTGCACGATCACCTCGCCGCCGAGGCGCTCTAGGGCAACCATCAGGTCCGGGCTCAGCTCATCGGAGCCCAGCAGCATCACCACAGGCCTGACTTCGGCGTCGGTATCAGCAGGTTCGTCAGCCGAGTCCCGGTTAGCGGGCTCGTGCTGTCCGTCGGTCGAGCCGTCAGTCACGCTTCAAGGATAGGGGTATCGAAACGGGCGACGAGCGTGCGCGTCGGTACGGCGACACGCCGTCACACGCGTACATATGCGGACGCTCGCGCAAAAGAGAAATCAGGGCTGGCCGGGCAACAACCGCACCATCAAGCCGTTGCCCTCGGCGAGCACCGTCTCGTCGCTGTCGACCAATTCCGCGGACACGAACGCCTTGCGGCCCTCGGTGCTGGTGACCCGTCCCCGGATGGCCAAGGGCGTATCGATCGGAGTGACCTTGCGGTAATCCACATGCAGGAAGGCCGTCCGGCTGATCGGCCGCTCGGCGGCGTGCGAAATCATCCCGAACATGTGGTCAAACAGCAGCGGCAGCACACCGCCGTGCACCGCCATATTGCCGCCGACGTGAAACCGGGTGAAATACCCCGTCATTGCCACCCCGTCGGGGCCATACCGCGTCAACGTCCACGGCGGCAGCAGCAGGCTGCCCATGCCGGGCAAGCTCGGAGTGCGCCCGGCCGGCGCCTTGCCTTCATCGGCCTGAAACGGGCCCAACAGTTCGGCCAGTGCCTCAGCGCGATCGGCCGCCTCGTCCCAGTCATCCGGATCGGCGGACACGGCCAGGTCCTGCAACCGGCGCATCGCGGCCACGAATCGGCCGAAACCCGGGCCGGGGGTGGCCGGGCCGTATTCCGGAAAGCCGCCGTGATGGTGATATTCGGGGTCCAGGTCCGCCGGATCCTCGGAAGCCGCCGTCACGCGCGGTCCGCCAGCACGTCGCGGCGCACGATGGTCTGATCCCGCCCAGGACCGACACCGATACACGAAACCGGTGCTCCGGCAAGCTCTTCCAGTCGCAACACGTAGTCGCGCGCTTTGGCGGGCAGGTCGTCGAACTCCCGCGCCGCGGAGATGTCTTCCCACCAGCCGGGCATCTCCTCGTACACCGGCTCGGCACGCCAGAGCTCGCTCTGGGTCATCGGCATGTCAGGGGTGTGCATGCCGTCGACCCGGTAGCCGACGCAGATCGGCACGGTCTCCAGGCTGGAGAGCACGTCGAGCTTGGTCAGGAAGTAGTCGGTGATGCCGTTGACCCGGGTGGCGTAGCGGGCGATGACGGCGTCGAACCAGCCGCAGCGGCGGCGCCGCCCGGTGGTCACCCCGAACTCCCCGCCGGTCTTGGACAGATATTCGCCGTTCTCGTCGAACAGCTCGGTGGGGAACGGGCCGGAGCCCACCCGGGTGGTGTAGGCCTTGAGGATGCCCAGCACCGTGCGGATCCGGGTCGGTCCGATGCCGGATCCAACCGCCGCGCCGCCCGCAGTCGGATTCGAGGACGTCACGTACGGGTAGGTGCCGTGGTCGACGTCGAGCAGGGTGCCCTGCGAGCCCTCCAGCAGCACGGTCTCGCCGGCCTCCAGAGCCGCGTTGAGCAGCAGCCGGGTGTCGGCGATGCGATGCTTGAAGCCCTCGGCCTGCTCGAGCAGCGCATCGACCACGTGTTCCGGGTCCAGCGCCTTGCGGTTGTAGATCTTGACCAGCACCTGGTTCTTGAACTCGAGGGCGGCCTCGATCTTGTGGGTCAGTTGCTCGTGGTCGAGCACGTCGGCGACCCGGATTCCCATGCGGGCGATCTTGTCCTGGTAGCAGGGCCCGATGCCGCGGCCGGTGGTGCCGATCTTCTTGCTGCCCATGTAGCGCTCGGTGACCTTGTCGATGGCGACGTGATACGGCATGAGCAGGTGCGCGTCGGCCGAGATCAGCAGCTTGGAGGTATCGACGCCGCGGTCTTCTAGACCTTTCAGTTCACTGAGCAGGACGCCGGGGTCGATCACGACGCCGTTGCCGATGACGTTGGTGACGCCGGGTGTGAGGACCCCGGACGGGATCAGATGCAACGCGAAGTTCTCGCCGGTGGGCAAGACGACGGTGTGCCCGGCATTGTTGCCGCCCTGATAGCGCACCACCCACTGAACGCGGCTACCGAGCAGGTCAGTGGCCTTACCTTTGCCCTCGTCGCCCCACTGGGCGCCGATGAGGACGACTGCCGGCATGACATGCTCCCTGCGTATTGTTGTCCAGCCGGTGACATACCCTACCCAGCAGATTGCGACGAACTTCAATAAAGAGGCGAATGTCGGCGTGAACACGGCCGAGAACACCCCAAGCGTGGCGGTGTTGGTGTTCGGCCAGCAGCCGGCACCTCGTCCGCTGAACGGCCTGCCCGCGCACCGGCTGGATGGGGAAGTCGCGGATCCGGCCTCGATCGACACCGCGCTGGGCCCACACCGACGGCTGGTCGTGGTCGGCGGCGACGCCGCCCTGGCGATGGTGCTGACCAGGCTGTTGCGCGCCGACCGGCTCGACGTCGAAGTGGCCTACGTGCCGCCCCGGCGCACCGCCGCAACCCGGATTTATCGTCTGCCGGCGGGGCGCCGCGCGGCACGGCGCGCACGGCGCGGCTCGGCACGACGGGTGCCACTGATCCGCGACGAGACCGGGACGGCGATCGTGGGCCAGGCCAGCTGGCTGCCGGCCGGCGACGGACCGGCTGCTGCACGGCGAGGCGGTTGTCGACGACACCGCGCTGTTCGACGGCGACGTCGCCGGGGTGCGCATCGAGCCGATGCTGGCCATGCCGGGCCTGCGTGCTGCGGTACAAGGCAGCAGGTGGCGCAGGTGGGTCGCCGGCCGCGCCGTCCAGCTGGGCACCACCGGCGTTGCCGTGGTCCGCGACGGCGTCCCGGCTGCCCGCCCCGCGCGACGCTCGACGTTCTATCGCAACGTCGAGGGCTGGCTGCTGGTCCGGTAGCTCAAGACTGTCTATGGCTTACGTACGCCAGGGACGCGGGTGTACCTTCATCTATACGGCTAGACACTGTGCCTGAGCTGCGAAAACATAATCAGCCAAGAGTGAACGAGCCAACTTCATGGGGAACGAACTCGCACTGGACGTCAACGTCATCTGCTTGGTCATCTTGATCCTGTTCTTTGTGTCTCTGGTCACCGCCTTGGCGGGGCCGATAGTGGCTGGGGTCTCCTGCGTCGGGTTGTGGCTCTTCGGACTGACGAGGGGACGCGCAGAAATGCGGCGCGCCCAGGCCGAAGCGTTAGAAGCCGAAGCAGCGGCAGAAGCCGAAGCGGCAGCGGCAGCAGCAGCGGCAGTAATCGCAGCAGCCGAGGCAGTGCTGGCAGCGGCCCGATTACGCCTGCTCGGAGGGGCCGGTTCCGGACCTGCTACGGCCCCGCCTGGGCGGGAATGAAGGGTGCTCACCCTGACATTCTCGACGCGAATCGGGCCGCCCCAGTCTCGGGTAGTTTGGCCGGGTGCGCCCCAGCCCGATCTTTTTGGCCCTGGTGGGTTTGACGGCGCTCGGCGGCGTGCTGGCCTGGCTGGCCGGGGCGAGCGTGCGGCCGATGTCCTATGCCGGGGTGTTCATCCTCGTGATCGCCGGCTGGCTGGTGTCGCTGTGCCTGCACGAATTCGGGCACGCATATACAGCCTGGCGATTCGGTGACCACGACGCGGCGGTCCGCGGGTATCTGACCCTGGATCCGCGGCGCTACAGCCATCCGGGCCTGTCGCTGCTGTTGCCGATGGTGTTCATCGCGCTGGGCGGGATCGGCCTGCCGGGTGCCGCGGTGTATCTGCGGACCTGGTTCATGACACCGACCCGTCGCACCCTGGTCAGCCTGGCCGGACCGGCGGCCAACCTGGTGCTGGCGGTGCTGCTGTTGACGCTCACCCGGTTGTGCTACGACCCGAATCACTGGGTGCTATGGGCCGGGGTGGCCTTCCTGGGTTTCCTCGAGCTGATGGCGGTGGTGCTGAACCTGCTGCCGATCCCGGGCCTGGACGGCTACGACGCGCTGGAGCCGCATCTAAGTCCCGAAACGCAGCGCGCGGTGGCACCGGCCAAGCAGTGGGGCGTGTTCATTCTGCTGTTGCTGCTCTTCGCGCCGGCACTGAACCAGTACCTATTCGGGTTCGTGGGCTGGCTGTTCGATTTCTCCGGCGTGCCCCATGTACTGGCGAACAACGGCAACGCGCTCACCCGCTTCTGGAGCCGATGGTTCTGACCCTTGCCATATATGCGTCAACACGCATATATTACTGGGCATGGGCGCCGGCCACAGTCACACACCAGCCGAGGCAGACACTTCGCGGATGATCCCCCGCATGATCGTCGCCGCGGCGGTCCTGGCGGTGTTCTTCGTGGTGGAACTGACCACGTCGTTGCTGATCAACTCGATGGCACTGCTGGCCGACGCCGGGCACATGCTCACCGACGTCGTCGCCGTGTTCATGGGGTTGGGCGCCGTCGTGCTGGCCAAACGCGGCAGCTCGTCACCCTCCCGCACCTATGGCTGGCACCGCGCCGAGGTGTTCACCGCGGTGGCCAACGCGGCCCTGCTGATCGGGGTCGCGGCGTTCATCCTCTACGAGGCGATCGAACGGATCAAGGAGCCTCTGTCCGTCCCCGGCGTACCGATGGTCGTGGTGGCGCTGGCCGGATTGGCCGCCAACTTGGTGGTGGCACTGCTGCTGCGGTCCCACTCGTCCGACAGCCTGGCCGTTAAAGGCGCCTACATGGAGGTCGTCGCCGACACCGTCGGCAGCCTGGGCGTACTGATCGCCGGTGTAGTGACGATCACGACGCACTGGCCCTATGCCGACGTGGTGGTCGCCGTACTAGTCGCAATCTGGGTGCTGCCGCGGGCGATCTCCCTGGCCCGCGCCGCGCTGCGAATCCTGTCCGAGACGTCGCCAAGCCACATCGACGTCGAGGAGCTGCGTTCGGCGCTGGGCGACGTCGACGGTGTCACCGACGTGCATGACCTGCACGTGTGGACGCTGTCACCCGGTAAGGACATGTGCACGGCGCACCTGACCAGCACCGGGGACTCCGTCCGGGTGCTGCAGGACGCGCGCGAGGTGCTGTCGGCTCGTGGGCTGGAGCACGCCACCGTCCAGATTGAGTGCCCCGACGGCGCCGACGACTGCGCAGAAACCTTTTAGAACCGCTACAGCCCCAGCGCGGGGCGGGCCTCGGGGTCGCAGTCGTCGAGCAAATCAAGACAACGCAGATACTCGTCGGTTTCGCCGATGGCGTCGGCGGCACGCGCCAGTGCCGCCACACACCGCAAGAAGCCGCGATTGGGCTCGTGTGAGTACGGCACCGGGCCAAACCCCTTCCAACCGTTGCGGCGCAGCGCATCCAAGCCGCGGTGGTAGCCCGTGCGGGCATAGGCGTAGGCGGTGATGGCCTTGTCGTCGGCCAGCGCCTCCTCGGCAAGCGCCGCCCAGGCCACCGAAGCCCACGGATGCGCAGCTGCGACGATGCCGGGGTTTTCGTCGGCAAGCAGCTCCCTCTCGGCGTCGATGTCGCCAGGTAGCAGGATTGGATCAGGTCCCAGAAGATCACGCGTCGGAGTCATGGATTCTATTTTGCCGGGGCGGGGTCGCTAAGCTGCAACGCATGCCTAATGCACCCGAGCCCGGCGGCGCCACCCCGAAGCCCGGCGACGCGTCGGGCGAGCGGCCCATGTTTCCCAGCGAAGCTCCCACCGAGAGCCAACCCGTGGTGCCCAGCGACCCCGAGACCGAGACGGTGGTGATCAGCAAATCCGATCCGGATCCGATGCCGATGCCGATGCGAATCCGGAGGGTCAGCGCGAGCGCCGCTTCACCGCGCCCGGCTTCGACGCCAAAGAGACCACGGTCATCGCTACTTCCGCGGACCCCGCGACCGAAATCATCCCATCATCGGCCGCGCCGCCGACGAGCCCGGCGGCAGCAGTCGGCCCCGGGGGACCGGCGAGCCCGGGCGCCGCTGCGGCGCCGCCGCCCGCTTCGCCCGGAATGGCTCCGAAAACTGCTGTCCCACAATCGATCCCGCCCCGCGAAGGGCCCAAGGCGCGGGGATCGGTCAAGCGCGTTAACTGGGGCTGGGTGCTGGCGATAGTCGTGGTCCTTTTGGCGTTGGCGGCCATCGCGATCCTGGGCACCGTGCTGTTGACTCGCGGCAAACACACGAAGGTGTCGCAGGAAGACCAGGTGCGGCACACCATCCAGCAGTTGGACGTCGCGCTGCAGACCGGCGACTTGGCAACGCTGCGCGGCATCACCTGCGGCACCACCCGGGACGGCTATGTGGAGTACGACGAGCACGCATGGCAGGAGAGCTACCAGCGGGTTGCGGCGGCCAAACAGTATCCGGTGATCGCCAGCATCGACCAGGTCGTCGTCAACGGTCAGCACGCGGAGGCAAACATCACCACGTACATGGCTTTCGACCCGCAGACCCGCTCCACCCGCAGCCTCGACCTACAGTTCCGCGACGATCAGTGGAAGGTCTGCCAGTCGCCCAGCGGCTAGCAGGTGCGCGACTTGCGCGCGAGCAAGGCCAGGGTTAGCCGAGCGACTTTCCGGCGCAGTGCAGGTCGTTGCAGGCTTCCACCACCCGCTCGGTCATCCCGGCTTCGGCCTTCTTGAGGTAGCTGCGCGGGTCGTAGACCTTTTTGGCGCCCACGTCGCCGTCGACCTTGAGCACGCCGTCGTAGTTGGTGAACATGTGACCGACGATCGGTCGGGTGAACGCGTACTGGGCGTCGGTGTCGACGTTCATCTTCACCACGCCGTAGCGCAGCGCCTCCTCGATTTCGGATTTCTCCGAACCCGAACCGCCGTGGAACACGAAATCAAACGGCTGCGCGTCGTCCGACAATCCGAGCTTGGCCGCCGCCACCTTCTGCCCCTGGGCCAGGATGTCGGGGCGGAGTTTGACGTTGCCGGGCTTGTAAACGCCGTGCACGTTGCCGAACGTCGCGGCCAGCAGGTACTTGCCGTGCTCGCCGTGGCCCAGCGCATCGACGGTCTTCTCGAAGTCCTCCGGCGTGGTGTACAGCTTCTCGTCGATCGCGCCGACGACACCGTCCTCCTCACCGCCGACAACGCCGATCTCGATCTCGAGGATGATCTTGGCGGCCGCCGCTGCCTTGAGCAGCTCCTGCGCGATCACCAGGTTCTCGTCGATCGGCACCGCCGAGCCGTCCCACATGTGCGACTGGAACAGCGGAGCGTCACCCGCGCTCACCCTTCTCGATGAGATCTCCAGCAACGGCCGGACGTAGGTGTCGAGCTTGTCCTTGGGGCAGTGGTCGGTGTGCAGCGCGACGTTGACCGGGTACTTGGCCGCGATCACGTGCGCGAACTCGGCCAGCGCAACCGCGCCGATCACCATGTCCTTGATCCCGAGACCGGAGCCGAACTCCGCGCCACCGGTGGAGAACTGGATGATGCCGTCGCTGCCGGCGTCGGCAAAGCCTTTGATTGCCGCGTTGATGGTCTCCGAAGAGGTGCAGTTGATGGCCGGAAAGGCGTACGAATTCTCCTTGGCACGTCCCAGCATCTCGGCGTAGACCTCGGGGGTGGCGATGGGCATGAAACTTCCTCTCGAAGGCTGAGTATCACTCAGTATCGCAACACCCTGCCCGGTATGTTGAGTGACCATGAGCACCGCCGTGCTGGCCCTGCCCGACATCCTCGACCCGATGTATTGGTTGGGTGCCAATGGGGTCTTCGGGTCCGCGGTGCTGCCCGGCATCCTGATCATCGTCTTCATCGAAACCGGCCTGCTGTTTCCGCTGCTGCCCGGCGAGTCGCTGTTGTTCACCGGCGGGCTGCTGGCCTCGCACCCGCAACCGCCGGTCAGCATCTGGGTGCTGGCACCCTGCGTCGCGGTAGTGGCGGTGGCCGGCGATCAGACCGGGTATTTCATCGGGCGCCGGATCGGTCCGGCGCTGTTCAAGAAGGAAGATTCCCGGTTCTTCAAGAAGCACTACGTGACCGAGTCGCACGCTTTCTTCGAGAAATACGGGCCGTGGGCGATCATCCTTGCCCGCTTCGCGCCGTTCGTCCGGACGTTCGTCCCGGTGGTCGCCGGGGTGTCGTACATGCGCTATCCGGTGTTCCTGGGGTTCGACATCGTCGGCGGTATCGCCTGGGGCGGTGGCGTGACGGTGGCGGGCTACTTCCTGGGCAGCGTGCCGTTCGTGCACCGCAACCTGGAAACGATCATCCTGGCGATCCTGTTCGTATCGCTGTTGCCGGCGCTGATCTCCGCCGTTCGCGTCTACCGGTCGCGGCGCGGCGCAGCCCGCAACAGCGCCCCCCACGACAGCGCACCCGTAGAAAGCAAGGAAGAACCTGATCCGGCTGCGCTACAGGACTAAACGCGCCGCGACGTCATAGGCGGCCTCCATCAGCATCCAGCCCGAAATCTGCACCGACAGATCCCGTTCGCCGATCGCGGAGCTGGTCACCGCGCCCCCGACGAACTGCGCCTCGTTGCCGCCCCCGGTGGGCAGCTCGGCGTCACGGTCCCAGAACGCCCCGAATACGGGCAGCCCGCCCACCGTTTGCCGGAAGTCCCACGCTGATTCGGCCGAGGCCAGCACCAAAGCGCGGGCACTGCTGCGAGCCGAGAAGCCGTGCGGCGAGTCACCTGGCAGGCGGCTGGCGACCAGCGCGAGGTACCGGGCGGTGATGCCGGCAAACAGGCCACCATCCCCGCCACCCGCGCCCTGCAGAACACCCGACGGTGCCATGTGCGTGTTGATCGCACTCACCAGGCGATACACCCGTTCCACGTGCCGCGTGTCCCCGGTGCGGGCCGCCAGCTCGGTTTCCAACCCGAGCACCACGCCCTGGCAGTAGGTGTACTGCGCACGGACCATCGAGCCGGCCTTGATGCCGTCGAACACCAGGTTCGTGTCGGGATCGATCAACATGCGGTCGATCCAGTCGGCCATCTGCTGCGCCCGCTGCACCCGGTCGCCGTACCGGGTCAGGAAGATTCCCGCCGGGCCATTGGCCGCGGCGTTGAAGTATTGGTCCTGCTTGCGCCAAGGGATGCCGCCGCCGTCCTCGGGCACCCACGCTCTGACGAACTGGTCGCTGAGCTTGGCCAGCGCGCGCTTGCGCTCGAGGCCGGCTATCCGGGCGGCGCGTTCCAATGCCAGCGCCAGCCACGCCATGTCGTCGTAGTAGCTGTTGGTCCAGGAGAGGTTGTTGCGCATCCGGTGGGAGCGAATCTGCCGGTTGATCCTGATGCGCCGCTCCGGCTGCGGGTCGCGCAGCTCGGCATCGATCAGGCAGTCCAGGAGATGCGCCTGCCACCAGTAATGCCAGGTGGCGAACAACCGGTCCCGGCGCTGCGATGGCCAGGCCACCACGCCCAGCTGGGTTCCGGGCAGCGCCCATAGCTTTTTCAGGTGCCGCTGCGTGACAGCGGTCTCTGCGCTGGCGGCCCGGTTCGCCCAAAGCTGATCCATGAAACCAAATCCTGCCTTAGGGATGCTCTTTAGGGATGCTGGAGCCATGGTAGAGGGCAAGGACCCGTCGGTTCGACGGCTGATCGTCAACGGGCGGCAACGGGAGGTTCACGCCGAGGATGACACCCCGCTGCTGTACGTGTTGCGCAACCACCTGGGTTTGAAGGGAACCCGTTTCGGCTGCGGGCTGGGCCTGTGCGGAGCCTGTTTCGTGCTTGCCGACGGCCGCCCGACCTACTCCTGTGATGTTCCGTTGTGGTCCGTGGCCGACAAGTCGATCCGCACCGTCGAGGGCCTGAGCGTCGACGGGGAGCCCCACCCCGTGGCACGCGCGCTGATCGCCGGGCAAGCCGCGCAGTGCGGCTATTGCATGTCGGGCATCGTGGTGGCCGCGGCGGCGCTGTTGGACAGCAACCCCGACCCGACGGAAGCCGAGGTCCGCGCCGCGCTGGACCCCTGCCTATGCCGCTGCGGCTCGCACAATCGGGTGGTTCGAGCGGTGCTGAGCGCCGCGGCGCAGATGGCGGAGTCCGCTGATGAGGCGTGAGTTGCCCCTGTCGCTGGCGGCCAATCCGGTGCTGGGGAATTGGGTTCGGATCAGGACGGACGGCATCGTGGAGGTGCGGTCGGGCAAGGTGGAGCTGGGTCAAGGCGTGCTGACGGCGCTGGCGCAGATCGCCGCCGAGGAGCTCGACGTGGACGTCACGCGGGTGCGAATGATCCCCGCGGAAACCGATCGCAGCCCCGACGAAGGCTTCACTGCCGGCAGCCTGTCGATTCAGCAGTCCGGGGCGGCGCTGCGGCAGGTGTGTGCCGAGGTGCGCGCGGTCTACGTCGAGGTCGCGGCGGCCAAGCTCGCCATCACGCCCGACGAGCTGGAGGTGGCCGATGGCGAGATCAACGGCCCCGACGGCGCCACCACCAGCTATTGGGAGCTCGCCGACGACGCGCTGCTGGACCGGCAGGCCTCCGGCGAGGCGGCGACCAAGCCCGAGTCGGACTTTACGCGTCGTCGGCACCGCTACGGCCCGGCTGGACCTGCCCGACAAGCTGACCGGGCGGCCGCGCTACGCGCACGACCTCGTCCTCGACGGCCAGTTGTACGGCAGGGTCGTTCGGCCCCCCGCACGCGGCGCCACGCTGCGCGCCGTCGACGACGGACCGACCCGGGCGCTGCCCGGTGTGGTCACAGTGGTGCGTGACGGTGACTTCCTGGCGGTGGTAGCCGAACGGGAGGAGGTCGCGGTGCGCGCCGCCGAGCGGCTACGCCGCGACGCCGACTGGGACCAGCGGCCGACCCTGCCGGACGAAAACGACCTGCCCGGGTACCTCGTGTCGGCGGCGGCCGACACCTCGGTGCTCGCCGCCAAAGAGGACCGACAGCCGATACCGAGCCCACCCGGTCGCATCTGGCCCGCTACCACCGGCCGTATTTGGCGCATGCCTCGATCGGACCGTCGGCCGCCGCAGCGCTCGCGCACCCCGACGGCCGGCTAGAGGTCTGGTCACACAGCCAAGGCGTCTACCAGCTGCGGCGGGAGTTGGCCGCGGCGCTCGGTACGGCGACGGATCGGGTGTCGGTGCGCCACGTCGAGGGAGCGGGATGCTACGGCCATAACGGCGCCGACGATGCCGCGATGGATGCCGCCTTGCTGGCGCGCGCGGTGCCCGGGCGACCCGTGCACGTGGTCTGGTCACGCGCCGACGAACTGGCGTGGGCGCCGTTCGGCCCCGCGGCGGTGGTGGAGATCGCCGCCGACTGTGGCGACGACGGCAGCGTGCTGGGCTGGCGCCACGAGATATGGAGCGGCAGCTACATGGGGCGCCCCGGGACAACGCCGACGAATGCGCTGCTGGCGGCCAGCCACCGCGCCGGCGGCGAGCCGATCCGTGCCGGCGGCGAGCCGCTGGTCGAGTGGGGAGGTGGCGCCTCGCGTAATGCCGTGCCGGGCTATGACTTTCCGGCCCACCGGGTGATCAACCACTTGTTGACCGAGATGCCGTTGCGCACCTCGGCGCTGCGTTCGTTGGGCGCCTTCGTCAACGTCTTCGCCACGGAGTCGTTCATGGATGAGCTGGCGGCGGCCGCGGCCCGCGATCCGGTCGAATTCCGGCTGGCGCACTTGTCGGACCCCCGCGGAAGGGCGGTGCTGCGGGCCGCGCTGGCACGGGCCGGCTGGACCGGTTGGACGCCGCGGGACGGCTTTGGTCATGGCATCGGGTATGCGCAATACAAGAACTCGGCTGCCTACTGCGCGGTGGTTGCCGAGGTCGAGGCGATCGACGAGGTCCTGGTGCGCCGGCTGGCCATCGCGGTGGATGCCGGTCTGGTCATCAATCCCGACGGCGCGGCCAATCAGATCGAGGGCGGTGCCATCCAGGCCACCAGCTGGACACTCAAGGAGCGGGTGCGTTTCGACCGATCCACCGTCACCAGCGACACCTGGGACGACCTACCCGATCCTGCGGTTTTCCGAGGTGCCCGCGGTGGATGTGGAATTCGTTGCCGGACAAGGTAATCCGCCGCTGGGGATAGGCGAGTGCGCGCAAGGCCCGACGGCCGCCGCGATCGCCAACGCCGTGCACGACGCGCTCGGCGTCCGGGTGCGCTCGCTGCCCCTTACCGCTGCGCAGCTGGTTGCCGCGATGCCCGACTAGTCAACGCCACGAACAGCTCCCGCAGGCCGGACAGCGAGTGCGCGGGCAGGAACAGGTCGCAGTAGGGCAGGGCCGCAGCCATCGACCCGGCCAGCGGCTGGAACTCGTTGTGCGCCGCGCGGGGATTGAGCCAGACCAGCAGTTCGGCGCGGCGACGCAGCCTGGCCAGCGCATGGGCGAGCACATCCGGAGGATCGCTGTCCCAGCCGTCGGAGGCGATGATCACGACCGCGCCGCGCAACGCATTGCCATGTGGCGGGGCCAACAGGGCACCGATACTGCGGCCGATGAAGGTGCCGCCGTACCGGTCGGTCACATTGGCGTTGGCCCTTTCCAGCGCGACCTCGGCCGAGCGGTGGGACAGCACCGAGGTGAGCCGGGTCAACGACGTCGAAAACGCGAAGACCTCCGGCCGAATCCCCGCCTGGCGCAGCGCCGTTGCCCGCATCAAGTGGAGGTAGATCGCGGCGTAGGGCTGCATCGAGCGGCTGACATCGCACACCAGGACGACCCGCCGCAGCCGGCGGCGGGGCCGCGTCCGCTCCAGCATGACCTGTTCCCAGCCGGTCCTGCGCGACGCGTTCATGGTCGCGCGCAGGTCGATCCTCTTGCCGTGCGGGCTCGGCTCGAACCGCAGGCTGCGGCGGCGGGGCCAGTGCTGGACCGTCCGCTCCAGCCAGGTGCCGAGTAGCCGGAGGTCGTCGGGATCGAATTGATCGAACGGTTCGTCGGCGAGCGCGACGATGCGGCTGGGCAGCAGGTCCGGCAGTGACACGCTCGCGTCCGCGCCTCCGTGCTGCGCTGACACGGTCCTGGTGACCCACGGCAGTCTTTCCTCGGCGGCATCGGACGGGCCGGTCGCCGGTTGGTAGATGCCGGGCGTGGACGGCAGCGGCGCCTTGCGGCCGCGGATCGGCAGGACCGATTCGGGACTCCGTGTGTCGCCGGGTTGGACGCTGCCGAAAACCGCGCGCAGCACGGCGTCGAAGGCGGCGAGGTCTTCCTTGCGGCTGACCAGCGTCAGCCTGGCCGCCCAGTACAGCGCGGGGGTGGTCCGCGGCACGAGGTGCTGCAGCGCCTGCACGAAACTCGCCTGCCCGCTTGCGGAAACCGACACTCCGGCGCGGCGCAGCCGCGCCACCAGGGCCGCCGAGAAGGCCGCCAGATCGACACCCCGGAACAGCAAGGGGGTACCCACTAGCTTCTCCGGCGCAGCACCCGGATCAGCAGCAGCACGGCGAGCACCGCCAACGCCCCGGCACCGTACTTCTTGAGCCGGTCACCACCAGCGAGCTGCAGCAGATCGATGGGCTCGGGCTCGGCAGCGGGAGCACGACCCGTTCCCGGGACCGGATTTATCGGCCAGGCCGGGATCTGCTCCTCGCCGTCAACCGCGCTCGCTGGGCTTTGAAGGCCGGAGGCCGTCAGTTCGGCTTCCAACGAATCCACGAACTGGGCCAGCAACTTCTCCGACACCTGCTGCAGCATTCCGCTGCCGAACTGGGCCAGCTTGCCGACGATCTTCAAATCGGTGTCGACGGTGACGTGGGTGCGCTCGCCGTCCTCCCGCAGCTGAGCGGTGACCGTGGCGGCCGCGTTGCCGGTGCCGCGCGCCTCCTTGCCCTTGCCGTCGATCACCGCGCGGTGCTGGCCGCGGTCCTGCTCGACGAACCGCACCTTGCCGCTGAATTCGCTGGTGACGGGCCCGACCTTGATCTTGACCTTGCCGAGGTATTCGTCGCCCTCATGCCCGATCAGCTGCGCCCCGGGCATCAGCGGGATCACCTGTTCCAGGTCACACAGCACGTCCCACGCCTTGTCGATCGGCGCACTGACGGTGAACTGGTTGGCGATCTTCATATTTCGGTTCCTCTCAGGTGCGGCTGTATTCAGTGAAATCGAGGTACGCGTCACGGATCAGGTTACGGTCGTCGGGCGTCTTGGCCAACGCGCCCAGGCTGGCGAGCGCCGAGTCGACCGAATCGCCGGGGGCAAGGTCCGCGACCCGCAGCGACACCAGCGCCGCGACCCAGTCAATGGTCTCGGCCACCCCGGGCGGCTTGTCCAGATCGAGATCACGTGCGGCACCGACGAATTGGGTGGCGTGCTCGATCAGCGGCGCCGTCGCCCCGGGCACCGTCCGGCGGACGATCGCGGCCGCGCGCGACGGCTCGGGGTAGTCGATCCAGTGGTACAGGCACCGCCGCCGCAGCGCGTCGTGCAGGTCGCGGCTGCGGTTGGACGTCAGCACCGCGATCGGCGGCCGCTCGGCGACGAAGGTGCCCAGCTCGGGCACGGTGACCGCGGCCTCACCGAGGAATTCCAGCAGCAGCGCCTCGAATTCGTCGTCGGCCCGGTCGATTTCGTCGATCAGCAACACCGGCGGTGTGGGCCCGCGATGCCGCACGCACCGCAGGATGGGCCGGTCCACCAGGTAGGTCTCGGTGTAGAGGTCGGCCTCAGAGATATCGGGGCTGCCGGTGCCGCGGGCCTCGGCCAGCCGGATCGACAGCAGCTGGCGCTGATAGTTCCAGTCGTAGAGCGCCTCGTTCGCGGTCAGGCCCTCGTAGCACTGCAGCCTTTCCAGCGTGGTGTTGAGCGCCGCCGCAAGGGCTTTCGCCGCCGTCGTCTTTCCCACGCCGGGCTCGCCCTCTAGCAACAGCGGCCGCCCGAGCGTCACCGCGAGGTAGATCGCCGACGCGGTCCCGGTGTCCAGCAGGTAGTCCTGCCCATCGAATTGGCGGACAACGTCGTCCGGACTCGCGAAGGTCATACTCCGGCTTTCCCGGCCGCGAATGCCGTTCGGCATCCGGGGCAGCAGAACCAGTAGTCCTGGCCGCCCACTTCCAGGTGCTCGGTGGCCGGCCCGACCGGCACGGTCATGCCGCACACCGGGTCGACGGCCTGCTGCGGACCGGCCACCGGGGCGAGGCGATCCAGGCTGCCGGCACGCACCGCGGCAATGAGCTCCGCGGCAATCGACACCGCGATCTCCGCAGGGGTTTTGGCACCGATATCCAACCCAACCGGGGTGTGGATGCGGGCCCGTTCCGCGTCGGAGAGTTCGAGCTCGTTCACGATCGACGCGCCGCGCACCCTGCTGGCCACCAGGCCGATGTAGCCGACGCCGTTATCCAGTGCCGCGCGGATGATTTCCGCTTCCGGCCCGCCGTGGCTGGCGATCACCACGGCTGTGGTGTCGGCCAGATCGCTGTCGCGCCGAGCGCGTCATAGCCCAGCACGCCGCACAGGTCGATGAGCGCGCCGGCGATCGGCGTCTCTCCGTGGATCCGGATCAGCGGAGGCGGCAGCTGCGGCGTCAGGAAGATCTCCAGCGACCCACCGGACAGGCACGGGTTGACCACTACACAGGCCCCGGGCGCCTCCGGGAAATGCACGTCGCCGTCCGGAAGTACTCGCAGCAGTACACTTTCGCCGGCCTGCAACGCACCCAGCGCCGCCTTGCGGACGGAGTTCTGCGCACACTGGCCACCCACGAAACCCTCGATCGTGCCGTCGGCCAACAGGATTGCTTCGTCCCCGGCCACCGCCGAGGTGGGTTGTTGTGCCCGCACCACCGTCGCGTGCACGAACGGTGTCCGTGCCGCCAACAGCTGCTGAGCCCGCTCACTGATCGTCATCTACTGTCCCGAGGGCGCGTCGAGCGTGGGGGAAATGTACGACACTTCCATCACTTTTCATCCATATCACCCACGCTCGAAGATCGAAACCGCTCAGGCATCAGATCGGTGGCCTCGCTCTGCCTTGCATGGCCTCCCAGACCCGCGACGGTGTCAGCGGCATGTCGGCGTGGCGAACCCCGAACGGCGCGAGCGCATCCACCACCGCGTTCACCACCGCCGGTGGCGATCCCACCGTGGCCGATTCGCCAACGCCCTTGGCGCCGATCGGATGATGCGGCGACGGCGTCACCGTATGTCCGGTTTCCAGGTGCGGGACCTCGAGGGCGGTCGGGATCAGGTAATCCATCAGCGAGCCGCCCAGGCAGTTGCCGTCCTCGTCGAAGGCGATCATCTCCATCAGCGCCATGCCGATGCCGTCGACGATGCCGCCGTGCACCTGGCCCTCGATGATCATCGGGTTGATGCGGGTGCCGCAGTCGTCGACGGCCAGGAAGCGCCGCACTTTGACCACTCCGGTACCCGGATCGACGTCGACCACACAGAAGTAAGCGCCGTACGGGTAGGTGAGGTTCTCCGGGTTGTAACAGATTTGGGCGTCCAGGCCACCTTCGATCCCCTCCGGGAGATCACCCGCGCCGTGCGCGCGCATCGCGATGTCCTGGATGGTCACCGCTGCTGACGGGTCACCCTTGACATGGAATTTGCCTTTCTCCCATTCCAAGTCGGCGACGGAAACTTCCAGCATGCCCGACGCGATGATCTTCGCCTTGTCGCGTACCTTGCGGGCGACCAGGGCCGCGGCCGCACCCGACACCGGTGTGGACCGGCTGCCGTAGGTGCCCAGCCCGAACGGTGTCTGGTCGGTATCGCCGTGCACGACGTCGATGTCGTCGGGCGGGATGCCCAGTTCTTCGGCGACGATCTGCGCGAACGTCGTCTCATGTCCCTGGCCCTGGGTCTGAACCGAAAGCCGCACCACGGCTTTGCCGGTCGGGTGCACCCGCAGCTCACATCCGTCGGCCATGCCGAGGCCCAGGATGTCCATATCCTTGCGCGGGCCGGCGCCGACGGCCTCGGTGAAGAAGGACATGCCGATGCCCATCAGCTCGCCTTGTTGCCTTCTGCGCTTCTGTTCCTCACGCAATGCGTCATAGCCGATCATGTCCATGGCCTTACGCATGGTGGTCTCGTAGTCACCCGAGTCGTAGACCCAGCCGGTCTTGCTCTTGTAGGGAAACTGCTCTGGCTTCAACAGGTTTCGCAGCCGCAGCGCGGCCGGATCCATCTTCAGCTCGAAGGCCAGGCAGTCCACCAGCCGCTCCACGAAGTACACCGCCTCGGTGATCCGGAACGAACACGCGTAAGCCACGCCGCCGGGCGCCTTATTGGTGTACACCGCGGTCATGTGGCAGTAAGCGGCCTCCAGGTCGTAGCTGCCGGTGAACACCCCGAAGAACCCGGCCGGGTACTTCACCGGTGCCGCCGTACCGTTGAACGCGCCGTGATCGGCAAGCACATTCGAGCGGATGGCCAGGATCTTGCCGTCGTTGGTGGCCGCGATCTCGCCGACCATGATGTAGTCGCGCGCGAAGCCCGTCGACGTCAGGTTCTCGCTGCGGTCCTCCATCCATTTGACCGGCTTGCCCAGCACCAGCGAGGCTACGATCGCGCACACGTAACCGGGATAGATCGGCACCTTGTTGCCGAAGCCGCCGCCGATGTCGGGCGAGATCACCTGGATCTTGTGTTCGGGCAGGCCGGCGACCAACGCGTACACCGTACGGTGCGCGTGGGGTGCCTGGCTGGTGGTCCACAGCCTCAGCTTTCCGGTGACCGGGTCCAAATCGGCTATCGCGCCACAGGTTTCCATGGGTGCCGGGTGCACGCGGGGGTAGACGATCTCCTGCTTGACGATCACGTCGGCCTTCGCGAACACGGCGTCGGTGGCCGCGGCGTCACCGGTCTCCCAGTCGAAGCAGTGGTTGTCGGTCTTGCCCTCGAGGTCGGTGCGGATCACCGGCGTGGACGGGTCGAGCGCCTTGCGGACATCCACGACGGGGTCCAGCGGGTCGTAGTCGACGTCGATCAATTCCAGCGCGTCTCGGGCCGAATAGCGGTCCTCGGCAACGACGAACGCCACTTCCTGCCCCTGGAAGCGCACCCTGTCGGTGGCCAGCACGGCCTGCACGTCGTTGGACAGCGTCGGCATCCAGGCCAGGCCCTTCTCGGCCAGGTCCGCGCCGGTCACCACCGCTTTGACCTTCGGATGGGCAAGGGCCGCGGTCACATCGACGCCGGCGATGCGGGCGTGCGCATACGGCGAGCGCAGGATCGCCAGGTGCAGCATGCCCGGCAGCACGATGTCGTCGACATAGTTGCCCCGGCCACGGATGAACCGCGGATCCTCTTTGCGCAGCATCCGACCGTAGCCGCAGGGCTTTTGGTCGTTGTCGGCGGTGTCTTCTGGTGACGGTGGACGGGACGCCCCGTCTTTCAGAGTGGTCATGAGCTTGCGGCCTCCGCTGCCGTCGCGGGATGTTTTGCGGCCCACTGGATGGAGCGCACGATCGTGGTGTACCCGGTGCAGCGGCAGATCTGCCCGGAGATCGCCTCCCGGATGGTTTCTTCGTCGGGGTCGGGGTTGCGGTCCAGCAGCGCGCGGGCGGTGATCATCATGCCCGGTGTGCAGAAGCCACATTGCAGGCCGTGGCAGCGCATGAACCCTTCCTGGACCGGATCGAGAGAGCCGTCCGGCCCTGCTAACCCTTCTATGGTGCGCACGCTGTGGCCTGATGCCATCACAGCCAGCATCGTGCAGGACTTCACCGGCACGCCGTCGACATCGACCACACACGTTCCGCAGTTGCTGGTGTCGCAGCCCCAGTGAGTCCCGGTGAGCCGCAACTGATCACGTAGAAAGTGCACCAGCAGCAACCGGGGCTCGACGTCGGCGCTGACCGGCTCGCCATTGACGGTCATGTTGACCTGCATCGCTAGTTTCCTTCCGGCTGAGGCTGATTGCGTACCCGCTCAGCCGCCGTGCGCAGCGTGCGGATGGTCAATTCGGAGGCGAGATGCCGCTTGTACTCGGCGGTGCCGCGGACGTCGGCCGCCGGGTCGCAGGCTTGTGCGGCCAGCCGGCCCGCCTCGGCGAACACCTCTTCGGTAGCGGGCTTTCCGACCAGTCCCGCGGCCAGTTCGGCCAGCGCGGCCGGGTCCGGATTCACCGCGGTCAGGCCCACCCGCGCGGCGCCTATCAGATCATCAGCCAAAGTCACCGCCGCGCCGGCCGCCGTCACGGCCCAGTCTCCGACCCGCCGTTCCACCTTCTGGTAGGCACTAGAGGTATTGTGCCGCAAGGGGATTCGTACCTCAATGAGGAGCTCGTTGTATGCCAGCGCGGTCTCGTAGGGCCCCAACAGGAACTCGTCGATCGCTATCTCGCGCTCACCCGACGGCCCGCGGGCCAGGCACACCGCGTCCAGCACCGCACAGACGGTCGACAGATCCTCGGCCGGATCCGCCTGGCACAGTGACCCGCCGAGGGTGCCCCGGTTGCGCACCACCGGGTCGGCGATCACCCGTTCGGCGTCGCGGAAGATCGGGCACACCGCGGCCAGGGTGTCGGACTCCAGCAGCTCGCGGTGCCGGGTCATGGCGCCGATGCGCACCAGTGTCGGATCGGTGATCACGTATCCCAGCTCGGGCGCCAGGTCGTTGATGTCGACCAGGTACTCGGGGTTGGCGATGCGCAGCTTCATCATCGGCAGCAGGCTGTGTCCGCCGGCGACCACACGGGCGCCGTCACCCAGCCGATCCAGCAGTCCGACCGCATGGTCGACGCTGGTCGCACGTTCGTATTCGAAGGGCCCAGGTACTTGCATGGCGCTCAGTGTCAGCCCGCCCACGAAATGGGGTCAATATCGAGTTAAGTGATCCTTTAACTCGCCCTCTACCTGCGTGTCTAGTGCGTCTTCCTGGGCATCGTGGTGAATTCTGCCGACGATTTCGGCCAGCCGGCGGCCCCCGCCACCCCAACGCCGGGCGATGATGTCCGCCGCGATCGAGACCGCGGTCTCCTCCGGCGTGCGGGCGCCCAGATCCAGCCCGATGGGACTGGACAAGCGAGTCAGCTCGGCGTCGGTCAGGCCCGCAGCCCGCAGCCGGTTCATCCGGTCATCGTGAGTCCGGCGAGATCCCATCGCCCCCACGTACCCGACGACGGGCAGGCGCAACGCCACTTCGAGCACCGGGACGTCGAACTTCGGATCGTGGGTGAGTACACAGATCACCGTGTGCCGGTCGATGGCGCCCGCCTCGGCCTGCGCGGCCAGATACCGGTGCGGCCAGTCGACGACGACGTCGTCGGCCGTCGGAAAGCGCGCCGGCGTGGCGAACACCGGGCGGGCGTCGCAGACGGTGACCCGATAGCCGAGGAATGTCCCCTGCTGGGCCAGGGCGGCGGCGAAGTCGATCGCGCCGAACACCAGCATCCGCGGCCGCGGCGCGTAGCTGGACACAAAGACCTCCATGCCTTCGCCGAGTCGCTGTCCGTCGGGTCCGTATTTGAGGACCTCACTGCGGCCCAACGCGAGCAGGCCCCGCGCATCGTCGGTGACCGCGGCGTCGGCACGTGCCGAACCCAGCGATCCCGCCACGGGTGTGCTCGGGTCGGGCCGCACCACGAGCCTGCGGCCGACCCAGTGCGCGTCCGGGTGGGCGATGACGGTCGCGATCGCCACCGCGCGGTGTTCAGCGATATCGTCGGCCACCGCGCCGAGTTCGGGAAAAGTCGCCTGGGACAAGGACTCGACGAAAATGTCGATGATGCCGCCACACGTCAGTCCGACCGCGAAGGCGTCGTCGTCGCTGACCCCGTAACGTTCCAGCCGCGCCGTCCCGGTTTGCGCGACCTCGGTGGCGAGTTCGTACACGGCGCCCTCGACGCAACCACCCGACACCGACCCACTCACCGAGCCGTCCGGCGCCACCACCATCGAGGCCCCCGGCGGTCGCGGCGCCGACCGGAATGTGCGCACCACCGTCCCCAACCCGGCGGTGTCACCGGCGGCCCATATCGACATCAGCTTGGCAAGCACGTCCCGCACGCTTCTCAAAATATGCCCATCTCCGAAGTAGCGGGCCCCATGACCCCGGCTCAACTTCGCGCCTATTCACCCGGCGACCGAGGCCGTCGGCGGGGCTACGACCCGGTCGTCCCGTCCGCGCCGAACAGCAGCCCGCGGTGGCCGCCGACGCCGCCTGGCCTGCCCCGGTCGGGTTGCCGTTGCCGCCGTCACCGCCATTGCCGATCAGCTGGGCGTTGCCGCCGGCGCCACCGGTGGCGGTTCCGGTGCCGAGACTGGCGCCGGCGTTGCCGCCGCGCCCGCCACCGCCGAAGAGCGCGCCGTTGCCGCCGGTCCCGCCGTTGCCGCCGTTGCCGTCCATCACTCCGCTGGCATCCCCACCCTGACCGCCGGCGCCGCCGGTGCCGAAAAGCCCAATGGCGTTGCCACCGTTACCGCCGGCAAAGCCTGGACCCGGCAGGGAGCCGCCGCCGACGACGACGGAGCCGCCGACACCGCCATTGCCGAACAGCATCCCGCCGGTGCCCCCGTTAGCGCCGGCCACGCCTATCACCCCAACCCCGCCGCTGCCGCCGTCGCCGATCAGCCCGGCATTCCCGCCGTCACCGGGGGCGATGTCGACATGGAGCGAGGGGAGGAATGCTGAAGCCGGACCCGCCACTGCCCCCGTTGCCGCGCAACAAACCGCCATTCGAGCCCGGCTGCCCGGTACCGCCGGCACCACCATGGCCGGACAGCAGCCCGGCATGGCCGGCGACGCCACCGCCGCCAAAGCCCTGACCACCGTTACCGCCGTCGCCGACCAGCCCGGCGTTGCCGCCGTTGCCCGCCACGCCGGAGGGGCCGCTGGGGCCGAGGATCTGGCCGGCGTTACCGCCGTCACCGCCGCCGCTGAACAGCCCGCCCGCGCCGCCGTTGCCACCGTTGCCGTTGGTTTGGAGTCCGACGCCGCCGTTGCCGCCGGCGCCACCACTGCCGAGCAAACTGCCGGCACCGCCGCCGCCGGCGTTGCCGCCGACACTGCCCAACACGGTTTGGCCGGTGCCGCCGTCGCCTCCGATTCCGCCGGTGCCAGCGAGCCACCCGGCATTACCGGCATTTCCGCCGGCACCGCCGATGCCGGGCGCTGGTGGTGTCCCCATCACGGGGTCGCCGGCGAAGCCGCCAGCGCCGCCAGCGCCACCGTTGCCGCCTCCGCCGCCAAAGAACCCGCCGGCCGCGCCGCTACCACCTTTTCCTCCGGTCCCGCCGGGTGCGGAATTGTCCGCACCGGCTCCCCCGTTGCCGCCGTGACCCCACAACAGGCCGGCGGCACCACCATTGCCGCCGGCTCCGGAAGTAGCGGCCACGCCGGACCCGCCGGTGCCGCCGTTGCCGATCAAGATCCCGGCGTCCCCGCCGTTCAAACCGGTACCCGCGGCCGCGTCGGTGCCGTTGGCAATCAGCGGGCGCCCCGCCAGCGCCTCGGTGGGCGCATTGATCACGCCCAACGCCGCTTTCTGCACGGCCTGCAACGGCGAGGCATTGGCGGCCTCAGCGCTGGCATAGGAGCCCGCACCCGCATTCATGGCCTGCACAAACTGTTTGTGAAACAGCGCCGCTTGAGCGCTCAGCGCCTGATAGGCGTGGCCATGCGCCCCAAACATCGCCGCAATTACCGCCGACACCTCATCAGCGCCCGCGGCCAACACCCCTGTCATCGGGGCCGCCGCCGCCGCGTTAGCCGCGCCCAGCGTGGACTCGATTCTCGCCAAATCCGTTGCCGCCGCCGTCACCAGCTCCGGCACCGCAATCACGTAGGACATGTCGGTCCTTCCACTAGCAACCCAGTAGAACCCGGCTATATCCCACCCCGGCGATCGTCAAGCCAGCAGGAGGATGGTAGCGCAATCGGGGCACTTCCGACCGTTTCCAGCAAAGCCTTTGCTCGGCAAGCAAGTCCTGCACGAATGCCGACGTAGGCTCGGACCATGACTCCGGCTCAACTTCGGGCCTATTCCACGGTGGTCCGCCTGGGTTCGGTGCGAGCCGCCGCCGCGGAACTCGGCGTTTCCGACGCCGGGGTCTCGATGCACGTCGCGGCGCTGCGCAAGGAACTCGACGACCCATTGTTCACCCGGACCGGTGCCGGGCTGGCGTTCACGCCCGGCGGATTGCGGCTGGCCAGCCGCGCGGTGGAAATCCTGGGTCTGCAACAGCAAACCGCGATCGAGGTCACCGAGGCCGCCCACGGGCGCCGGCTGCTGCGCATCGCCGCGTCCAGTGCCTTCGCCGAACACGCCGCGCCCGGCCTGATCGAACTCTTCTCATCGCGCGCCGACGATCTGTCTGTCGAGTTGAGCGTGCATCCGACCAGCCAATTCCGAGACCTGATCTGCTCGCGCGCCGTTGACATCGCGATCGGGCCGGGCAGCGAAAGCTCCCTCGGTTCGGACGGTTCGATCTTCGTGCGGCCCTTCCTGAAGTATCAGATCATCACCGTCGTTGCGGCGAACAGCCCACTGGCCGTGGGCATTCCGGCGCCCGCACTGTTGCGCAGCCAACAGTGGATGCTCGGGCCGTCGGCGGGCAGTGTAGGCGGCGAGATCGCAACCATATTGCGCGGCTTGGCGATTCCCGAGTCCCAGCAGCGAATATTTCAGAGCGACGCCGCCGCGCTGGAGGAGGTGCAGCGCGTCGGCGGTGTCGCGCTGACGATCGGCTTCGCCGTCGCCAAGGACTTGGCCGCCGGGCGACTAATGCACGTGAGCGGCCCCGGGCTGGATAAGTCGGGCGAGTGGTGCGTGGCAACGCTGCCGCCATCGGCGCGGCAACCCGCGGTGTCCGAACTGGTCCGCTTCATCACCACTCCACGGTGCATTCAGGCGATGATCCGCGGCAGCGGGGTCGGCGTGACTCGGTTCCGCCCGAAGGTTCACGTCACGCTGTGGAGTTAGCTATACGCTTTACCTCCATGAGCGTCTACAAGGTGATCGACATCATCGGAACCAGCCCCACGTCGTGGGAGGCAGCTGCGGCGGAAGCGGTAACGCGGGCGCGGGACAGCGTCGACGACATCCGGGTGGCCCGGGTCATCGAGCAGGACATGTCGGTGGACAGCGAAGGCAAGATCAGCTACCGCATCAAGCTCGAGGTCTCGTTCAAGATGAGGCCGGCAAAACCGCAGTAACGGTGCGCTGTACGCCGCGGGGTGCGCATCCTGGGCGTTCAGCGTGAATCCTGGGTGTTGAGCGTGAATCCTGGGCATTGGCTCTGCATCCTGCGCGGAAAAATCGCCGAATCTCCGCCGCCAGCGCAGACTCAATGCGCGCCAGCGCACCCGCAATTCACCAGGCGTGGGCCATGTCGCCGTGCTGCCTGATCCAGGCGTGCATCGCGATCCCGGCGGCAACACCGGCATTGATACTGCGCGTAGAGCCGAACTGGGCGATCGACACCGTGAACGCCGCACCCGACCGGGTGTCGTCGGTGATGCCCGGACCTTCCTGACCGAACACCATCAGGCACTTCCCGTGGCAGCGCGGCCTGCTCCAGACGCGCCGCCCCGGGGACGTTGTCGACCGCGACGACGGTCAAACCCGCGCTCGCCGCGAAGTCCATCAGCTCGGCCGCGCTGTCGTGATGCCGCAACCGTTGATAGCGGTCGGTCACCATGGCACCCCGGCGATTCCAGCGCCGGCGCCCGACGATGTGCACGGTGTCCACCGCGAACGCGTTGGCGGTGCGCACCACCGAACCGATGTTGGCGTCGTGGCCGAAGTTTTCGATCGCGATGTGCAACGGGTGCCGGCGGCCATCGATATCGGCGACGATCGCCTCCCGGGTCCAGTACCGGTAGGCGTCGACGACGTTTCGAGTGTCACCGTCCCGCAACAGGACTGGGTCATACCGTGGGTCGTCGGGGAGGTCGCCCGGCCACGGCCCGACGCCGCCGGCCGGTGGTGTCCCCCATTCGGTGGGCCCGGGTTCAGGTTCCTCGGAGCCGGTCACCGAATGGTCCACACACCGGCGTGGGTGCCGACTATCGCCACCGTCGCATAGAGCAACGCCTGGTTGATCTCGCCCTGGGTGCACAGTGACGCGTTGACGTGCACCGCATTTAGCGACGCGTCGGGCAGGATCAGCACGGCCGAACCGTAGGTCGAGCAAGCCGGGCTCAGTCCTTTGCCGGGTAGCGTCGGCGAGGCGAGCAGCATCATCGGGCCGCCGCGGGCAGCGGATTCGTCGCGGTACCGGTCGGCCACGGCAGTGGTCTCCAGTCCCAACAGCATGTAGCCGTTGCCGGTGAACGCTGCCGGATCACCGAGCTGCGCCTTGGTCACCGGATTACCGTCGGCGCGCCAGGCCGAGAGGGTGCTGGTCGTGACCACCAAGCCGGTGTCGTTGGCGTTGGTCGGCGGCAGCCCCACCGGGAACGCCGCCGGGTAGGCCGCCGAGGTGTCCGCGATCCGGTCCCGCGGCGAGTAGCTGTACACCCCGCGAACCTGGCTGCGGTCCTTCAGCGGACCCAAACAGACCGTGCCGGTGAGCCGACCGGGGGGCGCCGACAGCGCCGTGGTGATGTCGTGCACCTTGGTCATCGCCTCGTCGCAGCTGTCCAGGCCGTAGGACTCCATCGGGTGTGCCAGCGCGCCGTAGAGCCCGAACCGAATGTCCTCGGGTTTCGTGTGCGGCGCCTTCGGGTCCGTCGGAGATGCGTCGACGTCGATCAGCACGTAGTCGTCGTCCCAGCGCAGATTCGACACGGCCATGTTCCAACCCAGCAGACCCAGCGACTCGCCGATCCGCGCACGCTGGGCACCGTATGGGCGATTGGGGTGGTTGGAGTCCGAGCAGCCCACCAGACAGGCCGCCAAGCAGGCTGCTATTGCAAGGAAAGTGCGCACAGTGTTCCCGGTGGGGGCCTAGCCCAGCCCAAGATCGGCAAGGCCCAGCACGCTGCGGTACGGCAGCCCCTCGGCTTCGATGGCCTCGGCGGCACCCGTCGCGCGATCGACCACGGTGGCCACGCCGATGACTTCGCCACCCGCGTCCTGGACCGCCCGCACCGCGGTCAGCGCCGATCCACCGGTGGTGCTGGTGTCCTCGACCACCAGCACACGTTGGCCCGAGACTTCCGAACCCTCGATAAGACGTTGCAGACCATGGGTTTTCACTGACTTCCGCACCACGAACGCGTCGATCGGACGCCCGGGCGCGTGCATGATGGCGGTCGCTACCGGGTCGGCGCCCAGCGTCAGGCCGCCGACCACCGCGTAATCCCAGTCCTGGGTGAGCTCGCGCATCAGCCGGCCGATCAGCGCGCCGGCCCGGTGATGCAGGGTGGCGCGGCGCAGGTCGACGTAGTAATCGGCTTCTTTGCCCGACGACAGCGTGACGCGGCCGTGCACCACCGAAAGCTGGCGCACCAGCTCAGCCAATTCGGTCCGGTCAGGTTCTGCCACGGCTGCCACCGACTCGTTTACCCGCGGCCCGCAACAGGTTTCGCGGCATGATCCGCCCGGCGGTGACCAGAGTCTTGTACTGCAGGCCCGGGATGATGATCAGCTTGCCGCGGGCGATATCGGCCAGGCTTTCGCTGACCACATCGTCGACCTCCAGCCACAGGAACGACGGCAGCTTGGCCATGTCGATCCCGGCGCGTTCGTGGAATTCGGTGTGCACGAACCCCGGACATACGGCGTGCACGCTGACGCCGGTGCCGCGCAGTCCCCCGGCCAGGCCCTCGGTGAAGGAGATCACCCACGCCTTGGACGCCGAATACGTCGACCCCCGCCCGGGTACCAGCCCTGCGACACTGGCGATGTTGATGACCGTGCCGGCACCGGCGCCGAGCATGGCCGGCAGTGCGGCCCGGGTCAGGTGCATCACCGCCGTCACGTTGACGTCGAGCTGCTTCTGCAGCAGCGCGGGATCTGCCGTCCAGAATTCGCCGGACGTGCCGAACCCGGCGTTGTTCACCAAGACGCGCACGCCCCCGGCGAGCCGGTCGGCGACTTTGGCCCGATCGGCGGGATCGGCCAAGTCCGCGGGCAGCACCTCGATCTGCCCCGCTCCACCCTCGACGCCGCGCAGCTCTACCGCCAATTCCTGCAACCGCTCAACATCGCGGGCGACCAGAACCAGGTCATAACCGTCGCGTGCGTAGCGTCGCGCGTAGCCGGCGCCGATCCCGGACGTGGGCCCGGTGATCAGGGCAACAGGACGAGGCATGAGCGACAGTCTACTGACCGGGTTGCAGGCCACCCGGCGCGCTATCAGTGCTGGTAGTTCGTGGCCTGACGACCGCTGCGTCCCCTGGGCGGCGCGCGCCGAGCGCCACTCGAGCGACCCTCATCCCGGCGGACGGGCTCCGGACGGCGACTCGCTTCGGACAGCAAGCCGGCCACGTCCGTTTGGGCACGCCGTTGCGGCAACTCCGCCTGGCTGGAGGGTGTCAACGGACGGCTCGGTGCCGCATTGCGCACCCACGACTCCTCGGCGTCCTGGGGCAGCGGCGGCAACACCCGCAGCAGGTCGTTGAATTGGCGCACGGTGCGCAGCCCCTCGTCCCATTCGGCACGGGTGCTCGCGATGGGCATGCTGACCAACGTCCAGTTCTGCTCGTTCCACATGATCTCGGCGCAGTCGGGTGCGGTGTGCGCGAAGGTGACCATGCGTCGGTCGCAGGCCCGCCGGGCCGCATCCAGGTTGGTGGAGTACACCATCCGCGGCCCGATCGATCCCAGCAGCCAAATGTCGTTCTCCCGCGGCTCTTTCACGCCCTTGAGCCGCAGGTCCACCACGACGTTGGTGCCTACCTTGCGGTGCAGCGCGATCACCGTCGCGACTTCTTCGAGGTCGAAGATGTACACCGCCTCGCCGCGGATCTGACCAAGCACGACGTTCTGGGCGTCGACATTGCCGACCGTCGACATCACGCCGCGCTTCCAGCGCTGCCTTATGTCGGTTGACTCGCGCTCGAAGTCGAATCCGTGTGACCGCGCCCACGACTTACGCCGTCTGCTGCGCCCGCGACGTCGATCGATGTCGACGTACAGCAACACGCCCGCGCCGACGAAGCACAGCGCAGCGAGCGTGAACCAAAGCGGGATCATCCCGACTAGCCTATCTGCTGTTCGCCCCGAACCGAGAATGCGACCAGGTCACAACCGAATTAAGGTTTGCTGGACGGCTTGACCGACGCCGTAATGCAGTTGGCGGGCTAGTGTTCGGGCCATGGTCGAGCGAGGACTACCAGCTCATTCATGTCGCGGTGCGGGACGGCGTTTGCCGGGCCACGATCGACCATCCGCCGATCAACCTGCTGGACATTCCGTTGCTGACCGAGATCGACCGCCTGCTGCGCGAGGTCGCGGTCGATGACGAGGTCCGGGTGCTGCTCGTCGACTCGGCCGATCCGGAATTCTTCATCGCACACGCCGACGTCTCGTTGGTACAGCACCTGCCGGCCTTCACCACCGGCGAGGACACCGGGCTGCACGCGGAGCTGTCGTTTTTTCACGACATGACCGAGCGACTCCGGACGCTGCCGAAGGCCACGATCGCGGTTGTCGAGGGTGTATGCCGCGGCGGCGGCTGTGAATTCGCGATGGCGTTCGACCTGCGCTACGCGGCGCTCGGGACGACGGTCTTGGGCCATCCGGAGGTGTCGGTGGGGATCATTCCGGGTGGCGGTGGCACGCAACGCCTGCCGCGGCTGATCGGTCGTGGCCGGGCCCTGGAAGTGATCCTGGGCTGCATGGACGTCGACGCCGCGACGGCCGAGGCCTGGGGATACGTCGACCGGGCGTTGCCGGCCGACGAGCTGCGACGTTTTGTCGACGGGCTGGCCGGCCGTATCGCGTCCAGCCCGCTGACGGCCATCGCGGCCGCCAAGAGGGCGGTAGACGTAGCCCTGGATGAGAGCGTCGACGTGGCGACCGGCCTGCGCATCGAGGATCAGCTGCTTCGCGAAACCCTCGCAGAGCCGGTCGCGCGCCAACGGCTGCAGGCGATCATCGACGCCGGCGCTCAGACCCGAAACTTCGAGCTGGGTGAGCGCCGGCCCCGCTCAAGATCAGCCCAGGACCAGCGAGTCGCCGTCCGCACTGACGTTGACCGGCCACCACGTCTCCGTCGTGCACCTCGCCGGCCAGCAGCATCTTGGCCAACTGGTCGCCGATCGCCTGTTGCACCAACCGCCGCAACGGACGCGCCCCGTACACCGGGTCGAAGCCGCGCTGCGCCAGCCACTCCTTGGCCGGCAGCGAGACCTCCAACTGCAGCCGCCGCTGGGCGAGCCGCTTGGCCAACTGGGCGAGCTGGATGTCGACGATCTGAACCAGCTCTTCGGGATCGAGGCCGTCGAAGACCAACACGTCGTCGAGCCGGTTGATGAACTCAGGCTTGAAGGCCGCACGTACCGCCGCCATCACCTGTTCCTTGGAACCGCCCGACCCCAGGTTGGAGGTCAGGATCAGGATCGTGTTGCGGAAGTCGACCGTACGGCCCTGACCGTCGGTGAGCCGGCCCTCGTCGAGGACCTGCAGCAGCACGTCGAACACGTCCGGGTGCGCCTTTTCCACCTCGTCGAACAACACCACGGTGTAGGGGCGCCGACGGACCGACTCGGTCAGCTGGCCGCCCTGGTCGTAGCCGATGTAGCCGGGCGGCGCACCGACAAGCCGCGCCACCGAGTGCTTCTCGCCGTACTCGCTCATGTCGATGCGGACCATCGCCCGCTCGTCGTCGAACAGGAAGTCGGCCAGCGCCTTGGCCAGCTCGGTCTTGCCGACACCGGTGGGGCCGAGGAACAGGAACGAACCCGTCGGCCGGTTGGGGTCGGCGACCCCGGCCCGGCTGCGGCGCACCGCGTCAGATACGGCCTGCACGGCTTTCTTCTGACCGACCACGCGCTTGCCCAGCTCGTCTTCCATCCGCAGCAGCTTGGCGGTCTCGCCTTCCAGCAGCCGTCCGGCCGGGATGCCCGTCCAGGCCGACACCACGTCGGCGATGTCGTCGGGACCGACCTCTTCCTTGAGCATGACGTTCTCGCGGGCCTCCGCCTGCGGCAGCGCGGCGTCCAGCTTCTTCTCAACCTCGGGGATCCGCCCGTAGCGCAGCTCCGCGGCCTTGGCCAGGTCGCCGTCGCGCTCGGCGCGCTCGGACTCCCCGCGCAACGTATCCAGTTGCTCTTTGAGCTCGCGGACGATGTCGATGGCGTTCTTCTCGTTCTGCCACTTCGCGGTGAGTTCGGCGAGCTTTTCCTTCTGGTCGGCCAGCTCGGCGCGCAGCTTGTCGAGCCGCTCCTTGGACGCGGCGTCCTCTTCCTTGGCCAGCGCCATCTCTTCGATCTCGAGCCGGCGGACCAGCCGCTCGACCTCGTCGATCTCGACGGGCCGCGAGTCGATCTCCATCCTCAGCCGTGCCGCCGACTCGTCGACCAGGTCGATGGCCTTGTCCGGCAGGAACCGGGCCGTGATGTAGCGGTCGGACAGCGTGGCCGCCGCGACCAGCGCGGAGTCGGTGATGCGCACGCCGTGGTGGACCTCGTAGCGGTCCTTGAGCCCGCGCAGGATGCCGATGGTGTCCTCCACCGACGGCTCCCCGACGAACACCTGCTGGAAGCGCCGCTCCAGCGCGGCGTCCTTCTCGATGTACTTGCGGTACTCGTCCAGGGTGGTGGCACCGACCAGCCGCAGTTCGCCGCGGGCCAGCATCGGCTTGATCATGTTGCCCGCGTCCATCGCCGACTCGCCGGTCGCGCCGGCACCGACGATGGTGTGCAACTCGTCGATGAACGTAATGATCTGTCCGGCAGAGTTTTTGATGTCGTCGAGGACGGCCTTGAGCCGTTCCTCGAACTCGCCGCGGTACTTGGCGCCGGCCACCATCGACCCGAGATCGAGCGAGACGACGGTCTTGTCGCGCAGGCTCTCCGGCACGTCGCCGGCGACGATGCGCTGGGCCAGGCCCTCCACGATCGCGGTCTTGCCGACGCCGGGCTCGCCGATCAGCACCGGGTTGTTCTTGGTGCGACGGGACAACACCTGCACGACGCGACGAATCTCGTTGTCCCGCCCGATAACCGGGTCGAGTTTGCCTTCTCGCGCCCGCTCGGTCAGGTCGGTGGAGTACTTCTCCAGCGCCTGATAGGTGGCCTCGGGTTCGGCACTGGTGACGCGGGCGCTGCCGCGGACCTTGACGAACGCCTCCCGTAACGCCTGGGGTGACGCGCCGTGGCCGGTCAGCAGCTTGGCGACGTCGGAGTCACCGGTAGCCAGCCCGACCATCAGGTGCTCGGTCGAGACGTATTCGTCGTCCATCTCGGTGGCCAGGTGCTGCGCCGTGGTGATCGCGGCCAGCGACTCGCGAGACAGCTGTGGCGACGAGCTCGAGCCGCTGATCTGCGGCAGCCGGTCCAGCAGGCGCTGCGTTTCGGCGCGGATGGTCGCGGGTTCGACGCCGACAGCCTCCAGTAGCGGCGCGGCGATCCCATCGTTCTGCGTCAGCAGCGCCAACAGCAGATGGGCGGGCCTGATCTCCGGGTTGCCGGCGGCGGTGGCCGCCTGCAGGGCCGATGTCAGGGCCGCTTGCGTCTTGGTTGTCGGGTTGAAAGAGTCCACGACACCTCCGTTCTTGTACGTCTGGAAATGCTTGTCGCGTTGTTCAACGCCGTCAAGGTTGAGTCTGTTCCGCTCAAGTCTAGCGAGTTTTCCCGGGTGGAACGGAGCGTCAGCACAGTTATCTGAGTAGCGTCTGAGCCACCGACGCAGTTGGCTCTTAGGGCGGCACCGTCGGGCCGGCCGGCTAAGAACCGGCACGGCTCGGACTCGCAATCCGCTACGGTTCTCGCGTGACGGTCGGACGGGGCTCATAAATGGTGGAACTGCTGCCGCTGGCGCTGGTGATCACGATCTCGCCGCTGTCGATCATCCCGGCCGTGCTCGTATTGCACGCGCCGCATCCCCGCCCAACAAGCCTCGCCTACCTGGCCGGTTGGCTGCTGGGCCTGACCGGGCTTACCGCGATTTTCATCGGCGTCTCCGACCTGCTCGGTGGACTCAGACAATCCCCGCCCGCGTGGGCGTCCTGGCTGCGGATCGTCGTAGGCGCATTGCTCATCGTGTTCGGCATCATCCGCTGGCTGACTCGGCACGGTCATGACCACATGCCGGCCTGGATGCGATCGCTTACCACCGTTAAGCCCGCCCGCGCTGCGGTAACGGGAGCGGCGCTTACCGTGATCAACCCAAAGGTGTTATTCATCTGCGCGGTAGCGGGATTGACGATCGGCGCCGACGCGCTGGGTGTCGCGGGAACCGTGCTGTCAGGTGCGGTGTTCGTCGGCGTCGCCGCGTCTTCGGTCGCGGTCCCGATACTGGCCTACGCAGCCGCCGGTGACCGCCTGGACGCTCCGTTGGAGCGACTCAAGCAATGGATGGAAAAGCACAACGCCGCCCTGGTCGCCGCGATCCTGGTATTGATCGGATTACTGGTGCTGTACAAGGGAATTCACCACCTGTAGCCAGCCGGCGCTACGAGCCGTTCTTGCCCTTCGCGCCGAACAGCGATCCTCCGCTGCCGCCGGCGCCGCGGCCCCGGGCGGGGACGCCCCGGCGCTCACAGTGACGCCGTGCGGGCTACCACCGGACCGCTTCCTTAGTGAATGGCGTGCCGGCGAGCCTAGAATCTGGGTCCGTGGGACTAGAGGACCGCGACGCGTTGCGGGTTTTGTACGACGCCTTCAACCAGGAGGGCAGCAACGACCTCGTCCGCCGGTTCTATACAGACTGGTTTTCCCACGATGTCTCGACACGCGACCTGTTTCCGCCCGAAATGGCCAGCCAGCGAGCCGCTTTCGCGCAGGCTCTGCGCTGGGTGTACGGCGAGCTGGTCGAGCAGCGCGCCGACGAGCCGGTGGCGTTTCTGGCCCAGCTCGGCCGGGATCACCGCAAATACGGTGTGCTGCCGGGCCACTACGACACGTTGCGCCGGTCGCTGTATGTGACGCTGCGCAGCGAGCTGGGCGATGCCTGGACCGATGCCGTCGAAGACGCCGCGAGTCAGTCGCTCAACCTGATCACCGGGGTGATGAGCGGCGCCGCCGACGCCGAAGAGGGCCCCGCCTGGTGGGACGCCACCGTGGCCGAGCACATTCGGGTGTCGCGCGATCTCGCCGTCATCCGGCTGCGTCTGGACCGTCCGATGCACTACCACGCGGGTCAGTACCTCAACGTCCACGTTCCGCAATGCCCGCGCCGCTGGCGATACCTCAGCCCCGCCATTCCGGCCAATCCGGACGGCGCGATCGAGTTTCACGTCCGGGTGGTTCCCGGCGGTTTCGTCAGCACCGCCATCGTCGGCGAAACCCGGCCCGGCGACCACTGGCGATTGTCCGCTCCGCTGGGCGCCTTGCGGGTCGACCGCGACGGCGGGGACGTGCTGATGGTGGCCGGCAGCACCGGGCTCGCGCCGCTGCGGGCGTTGATCATGGACCTCACCCGCTACGCGCAGAACCCACGGGTACACCTGTTTTTCGGTGCGCGCTACCGCTGCGAGCTCTACGACCTGCGCACGCTGTGGCATGTTGTCGGCGCACAATCCGTGGCTGTCGGTGTCGCCGGTGTCGGAGTACAAGCGCGACCCGTCCTGGGCCGCCGACTATCCCGACGTCACGCCCCCGCGCGGTCTGCATGTACACCAAATCGGCCGGCTGCCCGAGGTGGTGACCAAGTACGGCGGCTGGAGCGACCGGCAGATCCTGATCTGCGGCGGACCGGCCATGGTCCCTGCAACCAAGGCCGCTCTGGTCGCCAAAGGCACACCGCCAGAACTTATTCAGCACGATCCCCTGTCCAGATAAGCCGAGGTAAGGCGAGGCATGTCTGCACATCGTCACCCTGCGCGACGCATCGTCCCCGGTGGCCGCGCAGTTCGTCCCCGAGGCGGGCATGATCGGCATTTCGCTGACCGACTCCGACTCCGAACTGCTCGGCCAGCGGCGCGGGCTGGATGCCTACGTGACGGCGGGAAAGACGATGGGGATACCGATCCTGTATCCCTGGGCAAATCGGCTGGGCGGCAACACTTATACCGCCGAGGATGAGACAGTAACCCTGACGCCGGGCGAAAACGGCGTGCGTCCCGACCCCAACGGGTTACCCATCCACGGCGTGCTGGCCGCCTATCCAGGCTGGCGGGTGACTGCCGAGTCGGCGAACGAGCTGACCACCGAGGTGGACTTCGGGGCCGACGAGCGGTTGCGTGCCAGCTTCCCGTTCCCGCACGTGCTGGCGTTGACCGTGCGCCTGGCCGACCGCACGCTGACCGTGCGCACCACGGTGACCGCGACCGGCGACACAGCGGTGCCGCTGTGCTTCGGCTTCCACCCCTACCTGCGCTTGCCGGAGGCGGCGCGCAGCCAGTGGATCATCGAGACGCCGTCGCTGCGGCACTTGAGCCTCGACGAACGAGGACTGCCGACCGGCGAATCGGACCAGCAGCAGGCCACCGTAGAGTCATTGGGCGACAGGGCTTTTGACGATGCTTACGACCAAGTGGACGACGGCGCGGTGTTCGCGGTGTCCGGTGGCGGCCGCCGTATCGAGGTCCACTTCGACTACGGCTACCCGGCGGCGCAGATCTTCGCTCCCCCCGGGGAGGACTTGGTGTGTTTCGAGCCGATGACCGCACCAACCGATGCGCTGCGCCGCGGCGGCTACCGCTGTGCGCGCCCCGGTGAACCGGCGGTCGCGGTGTTCTCAATCCGGGTTTAGTGGGCCGGCGGGTCAGCCGACCTGGCCTTGGCTGCCGTCGCTTTCCGAACAGGCTCCCACCGTCACCGCCGGTTCCGGGTGGCCCGAGATCCGACGCAGCCGGAGCCCCGCCACCGTTGCCACCGTTGCCACCGTCGCCGATCAGTACCGCATTGCCGCCGTTACCGCCAGACCGCCTGCGGCGGAGACACCCGCACCGCCGTTGCCGCCGGCTCCGCCGTTACCGTAGAGCTGCCCGCCCGTACCACCGTTGCCGCCGTAGCCGGCGCCGCTAATGAAGACTCGTTGCCTTCGCCGCCAGTGCCGCCGGCCCCGCCGCCCCGATGAGCCCGGCGTCACCGCCATTACCGCCTGAACCGCCGCCGGTACCGCCGGCGCCGCCGCGACCGCCGGTGACCGAAGAATATCCCGCCTTTACCGCCGTCGCCGCCGATGCCACCGATGCTGCCAGGAGACAGCGGAGGCGGAGCCACCGGTGCCGCCGTTACCCCCGCTGCCGATCAGCCCAGCGTTACCGCCGATACCGCCGTGGCCGCCGATGTAGGTCCGGCGCCGCTGCAACCGCCGGTGCCGCCGGTGCCGCCGGCGCCGCCGTCACCGGCGATGAACCCGCCGTTACCGCCGTCGCCGCCCATGCCGCCGTTGTCGGCGCCGGTGTTGCCGTCGCCCCCGGCCCCGCCGGTCCCGAACAACCCGGCGTTGCCGCCGTTCCCGCCGTTCCCGCCGACGGTCATGGAGACGCCGCCGGTACCGCCTGCGCCGCCCTGGCCAAACAGGATCCCCCCGTTTCCGCCGGTGCCGCCGAGGGCTCCGTTGCCGCCGGTACCGCCCGTGCCGATCAGCCCGGCATTGCCGCCGGTACCGCCATTGCTAGAGCCGTCGGCGAGCAAGTTGACGCCGCCGTTACCGCCATTGCCGCCTTGGCCGAACAGCAGCCCGCCCGCACCTCCGGCACCACCGACGGCGCCGGTCCGGCTTGCGGACCCTGGGACCCGCCGTTGCCGCCGTTCCCGCCGTTGCCTAACAGCCCGGCGTCTCCACCCTTGCCCCCGGGTTTCCGGGCAACCCGACCGCGCCGTTGCCGCCGTTGCCAAACAGGATTCCGCCGTCCTGGCCGGCACCGCCCGGCATCGTCGCGTTGGCGCCGTTGCCGATCAGCGGGCGATCAAACAGGAATTCGGTGGGCGCATTGATCACGCCCAGTGATGTCTTTGCCAATGGTCTGCAAGGCCGACACATTGGTGGCCTCAGCAGCGCCATACTGCCCCGCGGCAGCATTCATGAGCTGCACAAACTGCTGATGAAACAATGCGGTCTCGGTGCTGAGCGCCTGATATGCGTGCGCGTGCGCACCGAACAGCGCCGCGATGCTTGCCGATACCTCATCGGCACCCGCGGCCAGCACCGTCGACGTCGCAGTCGTTGCTGCGGCGTTGGCCGCGTTGATCATCGAGCCGATATTGGCCAAATCGCCGGCGGCTGCAGTTACAAACTCTGGCGCCGCAATCACAAACGACATCTGACACCTCCGCAGGCTCGAGCCGATCGTATCGCGATCTGTGCGGCGCAAAATGCGCTTTCCAGGGCGGCTTTCAGCAAACCTCAAGGTTCGGCCCGGGCCAGGGTCCGATCCGCATTCGGGCTAGCGTGGCCGGCGCGGTTGCCAGACGACCAGCGCGGTGCTCTTGGGCACCACCGCGACGTCGCGGCGCTGGTTGGCACGCAACGCCATGATCTCCTCGGTGAGCTCCCGCAGCCTCGACTGCAGCGCCTCCACCTGGTTGGTCAGCTCGATGATGCGCTTGATGCCGGCGAGGTTGACGCCCTCATCCTGCGAGAGATGCTGCACCTGGCGCAGCAACTCGACGTCATGGTGCGAATAGCGGCGCCCACCGCCGGAAGTGCGGCTCGGGCTGACCAGCCCGAGCCGATCGTAGGTACGCAAGGTCTGCGCGTGCATACCGGCCAGTTCGGCGGCCACCGAGATCAGGAATGTCCGGGCTTCTTCCCTTTTCGGGTTCTTCGGGCTTCCAGAGTTTTCGGCCATTAGCGATTACCTGCCCATCCGGCCCGTGGGTCGAAACCACTGGACCGCTCGGCCGCCGCATAGGCCTCCAGCGCCTCCTGGGCGGCGCCCTCCAAGTTCGGCGGGACGGCAACCTTCACGGTGACGAGCAAGTCCCCGCTACCGCCGCTGCGCTTGGGCACACCGCGTCCGCGCACCCGCAGGATGCGGCCGTCCGCGGTGCCCTTTGGCACCCGAACGCCGACGGTGCCATCCAGTGTCGGCACCGAAAGCGTTGAACCCAAAGCTAATTCGGTGAAGCTAACCGGAACCGTCACGGTGAGGTCGTTACCGTCGCGGCCGAAGACCTTGTCCGGCCGCACATGCACCGTGACATACAGGTCACCCGACGGTGCACCACGCAACCCGGCCTCGCCCTGCCCGGCCAGCCGGATCCGCTGTCCATCCTCGACACCCGGTGGAATCCGCACATTGATGGTGCGAGTACGGGTGGTGACGCCGGTGCCTTTGCACTCATCGCAGGGGTGCTCGATGATCGAGCCGCTGCCCCGGCAGTCGGTGCAGGGTTCGGAGAAGCCGAACGCGCCCTGGTTGCGGTTGACGACACCGGAGCCGTTGCAGGTGGGACACACTTTCGGGCTGGTGCCCGGCCGCGCGCCGCTGCCATGGCAGTTGGTGCACGGCGCCGGGCTCGTCAGCCGTAGTGGCATCGCCACGCCTTTGGCGGCCTCGATGAAATTCAGCTCGGTCTCGGTCTCCAGGTCGTTGCCGCGCCGCGGCCGGCTGGGACGGGCGCTGGCGCCGCGTCCGAACAAGCCACCGAACAGGTCGCCGATGTTGGCGCCACCGGTGCGACCCGCGGCGTCGAACAAGTCGTTGAGGTTGAATTCGGCGCCGTCTCCACCCATTCCGAAGCCGCCGAAGCCACCGGTATCGAACCGGCGGCCACCGAGGCCCCCGCCGCCGAACAGCCGGCGGGTCTCGTCGTACTCCTTGCGCTTGGCCGCATCGGCCAACACGTTGTGGGCCTCGGACACCGCCTTGAATCGTTCGCCCGCGGCGGGGTTGTCGGGGTTCGCGTCCGGATGCAGGTCGCGCGCCAACTTGCGGTAGGCGCGCTTGATTTCTTCCGGACTGGCGTCAGAGGAGACGCCCAGCTCCTTGTAGAAGTCTTTTTCGACCCATTCACGCTGGGCCATTTCGCGTCACCTCCTCCCACCTTCCTCGGTCGTCGTCACTTAGCTTCCGACGATTCTGATTCTGTGTCCTGTTCGCCTGCACCGTCGGTGTTATCGCTCGGGTCGGTCTCCTCCGTTTCAAAGACGGGCTCGGCTGCGTCGGCCTCGACGCACCGTCGGCCTCGACGACCGTGTCGATCGTGTCAGCCTCGTCGGCCGGGTTGGCCGTTTCGCCTTCAACCGTGTCGACGACGCCGACCAGCGCGTGCCGCAGCACATGCTCGCCCAACTTGTAGCCGTGCCGCATGACGGTCCCGATTACCGGCTTGGAACCCTCACCACCGTCGCCCTCGTGCTGTACGGCTTCGTGCAATACGGGGTCGAAGTCCTCGCCCTCGGCCCCGAAGGCCGTCAGGCCGAACCCGGTAAGCGCGCTCATCAGCTTGTCGGCGACCGACTTCAGCGGTCCTGAATCCAAATCGCCGTGCTTGCGGGCCCGCTCGAGATCGTCCAGCACCCCCAGCAGTTGGCTGACGACACTGGCCTTGGCCCGATCCGCCGCCGCCTGCTGGTCGCGCAGCGCCCGCTTGCGGTAGTTGGTGAAGTCGGCCTGCACCCGCTGTAGGTCCTCGGTCAGCTCGGCGACCTTGTCTGAGATCTTGTCCATGGGATTAGCGGTCGAGCCCGCCGACGCGGTCCCTCCCGGCGTTCCGCCGGGAGGGACGTGCCGAACTTCGCCGGTCTCGGGATCGATACGTCGTTTGTCGGTGACCGTTATCCGTTCTGGGTTTCCTTCGGTCACTTCGACTCCCGATCGTCGTCGACCACCTCCGCGTCCACGACGTCATCGGATGATCCGGGCCCCGCGCCGCCGCCGGGCTGGCCGCCCGGAGCGTCGGATCCGGCCGCCTGAGCGGCCTGGGTGGCTTCGTAGATCGCCTGTCCAAGCGCCTGCGACTCCTGGCCCAGCTTCTCCATCGCCGTCTTGATCGCTGAGATATCCGATCCACCAAGCGCCGACTTCGCGTCGGCCACCGCGGCCTCGACCTTACTCAGCGTCTCCTCGGGCACCGGGCTGCCTTCGGCCTCCCGCTGCTCTTTGACGAACTTCTCCGTCTGGTAGACCAGCGTCTCGGCCTGGTTGCGGACGTCGGCTTCTTCGCGGCGCTTGCGGTCCTCTTCGGCGTGGGCTTCGGCGTCCTTGATCATCCGGTCGATCTCTTCCTTGGACAGGCCGGAGCCCTCCTGGATTCGGATCGTGTTCTCCTTGCCGGTGCCCTTGTCCTTGGCCGTGACGTGCACGATGCCGTTGGCGTCGATGTCGAAGGTGACCTCGATCTGCGGCACGCCGCGAGGCGCCGGCGGGATGCCGGTCAGCTCGAAGGAGCCGAGCAGCTTGTTGTGCGAGGCGATCTCGCGCTCACCCTGGTAGACCTGGATCTGCACGGACGGCTGGTTGTCGTCGGCCGTGGTGAAGGTCTCCGACCGCTTGGTCGGGATCGTGGTGTTGCGCTCGATGAGCTTGGTCATCACGCCACCCTTGGTCTCGATACCGAGGCTCAGCGGCGTGACGTCAAGCAGCAGAACGTCTTTGACCTCACCCTTGAGGACACCGGCCTGCAGCGCGGCACCCACGGCGACGACCTCGTCCGGGTTGACGCCCTTGTTGGGCTCCTGGCCGCCGGTCATCTCCTTGACCAGATCCGACACTGCGGGCATCCGGGTGGAACCACCCACCAGCACCACGTGGTCGATATCGGACACCGAGATGCCGGCGTCCTTGATGACCTGCTGGAAGGGCTGGCGGGTGCGGTCCAGCAGATCCTGAGTGATCTTCTGGAACTCGGCGCGGGTCAGCTGCTCGTCGAGGAACAGCGGGTTCTTGTCCGCGTCGACGGTGATGTACGGCAGGTTGATCGAGGTGCCCTGGCTCGAGCTCAGCTCGATCTTGGCCTTCTCGGCGGCCTCACGCAGCCGCTGCATGGCCATCTTGTCCTTGGTCAGGTCGATGCCGCTGGTGGCCTTGAACTTGTCGACCAGCCAGTCGACGACGCGCTGGTCCCAGTCGTCACCACCGAGGTGGTTGTCACCGCTGGTGGCGCGGACCTCGACAACGCCCTCGCCGATCTCGAGCAACGACACGTCGAAGGTGCCACCACCGAGGTCGAAGACCAGGATGGTCTGTTCCTTCTCGCCCTTGTCCAGGCCGTAGGCCAGTGCCGCTGCGGTCGGCTCGTTGACGATGCGCAGCACGTTCAGGCCGGCGATCTGGCCGGCTTCCTTGGTCGCCTGACGCTGGGCGTCGTTGAAGTAGGCGGGCACGGTGATGACCGCGTCGACGATGTCCTCGCCGAGGTAAGCCTCGGCATCGCGCTTCAGCTTCATCAGCACGCGGGCGCTGATCTCCTGCGCGGTGTATTTCTTGCCGTCGATCTCCACGGACCAGTCGGTGCCCATGTGGCGCTTGACCGAACGAATGGTGCGATCGACGTTGGTGACCGCCTGGTTCTTCGCTGGCTGTCCGACAAGGACCTCGCCGTTGCGTGCGAACGCGACGACCGACGGGGTGGTCCTGGATCCCTCCGAGTTAGCGACGACGACCGGGTCGCCGCCTTCTAATACGGAGACGACGGAGTTAGTGGTCCCGAGGTCGATACCGACCGCACGAGCCATAGTGATTCCTCCTGAGTAGTTTTCCGAGCTTCTTTCCTGCACTATGCTGAGTGAACCCCGCTCAAGACTGCCCTCGGCGACGCCATGCTGTCAACCCAGGATTGAGCCTGGTCCACTCAACTTCGTTGATCATCCTAACGGCGGCCGTCGACGTATTGTTCCCGGGGCGCCCAGTTACTTCGCAGCTAATGCCGGGGTAAGCTTCCGGCGTACCGCGGCCAATCGGATTTTGGCTCGTGGTTTGGTTTCACTCCGCGGAAAAAGCCACGACGACAGGAATATCCGATGTCTGATCAACCCGGAGGCTATTACCCATCGAACGAGCCGTACCCACCGAACAACCCGCATGGCGCGCCCGGCCCAGGTGGCCAAGGGGGCTACAACCCGCAACCGTCCTACGGTCAGCCGCAAGGCGGATACGGTCAGCCGGGTGTGCCGGCCGGTTACGGCGGTCAGCCCCAAGGCGGCGGCTCCGGCGGCTCCGGCGTGTCCTTTGACCTGAGCACGATAATGCCGGGCGGCTTGATGGCCGCCGTCGGTGGCGTCGTCTATCTGCTGCTCAGTTTCTGCCCGTGGTACACGATCAACTTTCTCGGTGAAAACCTGACGGTCAATGCTTGGCATCGTGGCAGCGGGGTTTGGAGCGCGCTGATCTTTCTGGTCGTCGCTGCGGCCTTTGTCGTCAAGGCGCTGAGGGTCGTTCCAGCGAAAATTCCGCTGGAGATGATTGCGCTGGGCCTGGTCGTGTTCGCCGACATCTTCTTCCTCGTCGCGTTTTTCGACGTACCGGAACCCGTTTCCCGGGGCTGGGGCCTGTGGATCGCCCTGGTGGTGGTGTTGGTCATCAACGCGGGTGCCGTGCTGAGCTTCCTCAAAGCCGGCGGGATCAGTTCGGCGCAGCGCAGTCTCAACAGTCTTCAGCAGCGCGCCTCGGGACCCCAAGGCGGATATCCCCAGCAGCAGCAGCCGCCACAGCAGCCCGGTCAGGGCGGCTATCCCGCGCCGGGCGGTTACCCCCCTCCGGGCAACTATCCACCGCCGGGTGGCTATCCCCCGCCAGGCGGCTATCCCCCACCAGGCGGCTACCCGCCACCCGGTGGCGGTCACTGAGCCACCGCACGACGTCACGCCGGCCGTGACGTAGCCCGGACGAACTAGGTAATAGAGCGTCTGCTCTGTTATCGTCATGCGATGCCACGCCCGCGGGTGCACGAGCCCGACGCCGTCCTCGACGCCGCCGAGTCGCTAGTCGTCGCGTCCGGACCCGCGGCGGTGACCATCCGCGCGATCAGTACGGCCGTCGGCGTATCCAACGGAGCGCTGTATCACACGTTCGGGTCGCGAATGGGGCTGCTGGCCCAGGCCTGGCTACGGGCCGGCCGCCGGTTTCTGGATGCCCAAAGCGCCTTGGTCGACCAGGCGGCATCCGGAGTCGACGCCGTGGTCGCCGCCGCCGATGCGCCGGCGGTTTTCGCAGAGCGGTATCCGAATTCGTCGGTGCTGCTGTTGACGGCACGTCGAGACGAACTGCTCGGCCCGGACCTGCCCGACGAGATCACCACGCAGATAAGGGATCTCGAGGCCATGCTGATCGGTTTGATGATTCGGCTGGCCCGCGGTATGTGGGACCGCAAGGACGCCGGGGCGGTGGACACGATCACCGCGTGCATCGTCGACCTGCCGACAGCGATCTTGCTGAGCCGTGACCGGCTGGGCAGCAAGACAGCGCGTGAGCATCTTCGCGCGGCCGTGAAAGCGGTCCTGGAGATCGGGCCACCGCCGCTCGGCGAGCAAGCCAGAAACCAAGCCGGAAAGGAACAACACCATGACGATCAAGCTGGAGTACACCGAAAAAATCGCCATCCTCGAACTAGGCGACGATGAAAACCGTTTCTCGCCAGACTTTCTCGACGAAATCGAGTCCCATCTCGACGAGATCGTCTCGGGCGGTGCCCACGGCTTGGTGACGACGGCGGCCGGCAAGTTCTACACCAACGGCCTGGATCTGGACTGGCTGATGGCCCACGGTGATCAGACCCAGTGGTACGTCGGCCGGGTCCAGGCACTCCTGGCCCGCATGCTCACGCTGCCGATTCCCACCGCGGCAGCGCTCGTCGGCCACGCTTTCGGTGCCGGGGCGATGTTGGCCGTGGCGCACGATTTTCGGGTGATGCGTGCCGACCGCGGCTACTTCTGCTTTCCCGAAGTGGACATCAACATCCCGTTCACACCCGGCATGGCCGCGCTGATCCAAGCCAAACTTGCTCCGCAGGCAGCGGTCGCCTCGATGACGACCGGTCGCCGCTTCGGCGGCGACGACGCCACGCGCTTCGGCATTGTCGACGCGACCGCGGCCGAGGGCGCCGTGACCGATGCCGCGGTCGACCTGCTGCGTCCACTCAGCGGAAAGGACCAGGGCACGCTGGGCGCGATCAAGCAGACTATGTTCGCCCGCGCGGTGGATACGCTTACCGTGGCCAACCCCTGAGGCCTCGCAGGAGGTACGAGATGACCGACCTCATCGACAGGTCGAAGATGTTCAACCTGCTCGAGGAGCGGATCGCGAAGACAACCAATCCGCGTCACCTCCTGATGCTCAACCGAGTGCTTCAGCACGCCAAAGGTGAGGCCGAGCTGGATGTCGACGCCGTGATGTCGACCCTGAGCGCCGAACCGCGCTATATCGCCTGGGGCGCCCCCGTGGATATGAGTCCGATGGGCAGGCCCGCGGTACGGACGTTCTACGAAGAGACATCGTGCAGGGCGGCCAGTTCTACCTCGAGTTCGATATGGACCGGATCGTCGTTGACGACGACACGATCGTCACGGAAGGCAATTTCCGCTCGCTCTACTTCGGTGCCGACGCCGCAAAGAGAGGCTTTCCCGTTGACGATCCGGAGGGCTTCTATCTGTTGTCACTGCGCATGCTGATCGTCTGGCCGTTCGACGCCGACGGCTTCATCATCGGCGAGGAGACCTACAGCGCCGTCACGACACCCGACTTCGTCAAGAAGGTCGAGGCATCCGAGGTGGCGCAGGAATTCCGCGACTTCGTCAATGCACGCTAGCCGGGAGCTAGTGTCGACGAGATGACGGGCCCCGACATTCCCGAAGAACTTCGCGACCGCGATCCGGAGTTCATCCGCGCGGTACTGCCGCCCTTGTGGTTGGCGTCGACGGTGTGGTTCCGCGCCGAGGTGCACGGCTTTGAAAACGTTCCCGACGAGCCGGTGCTATTCGTCTGCAATCACAGCGGCGGTGGTTCCACCCCGGACACCTTCGTCTTCCTGCTCGCCTACAACACCTACTTCACCGTCGAAGGTCGCCCGCTATATGCGCTGGCGCACGACACCATAACGGCCGCACCGGTTCTCGGTGGGTTGACCCGCAAGCTCGGCGTGGTTCCGGCGGCAAACTCCTTCGCCGAGCGCATCTTCCCCAGTGGCGGTTCGGCGCTTGTCTACCCCGGCGGCGACGTCGAGGCGCTGCGCCCGTGGCGGGACCGCTACAAGATCATGTTTTCGGGTCGCAAGGGCTTCTTGCGGTTAGCGCACAAGTCCAATGTCAAAATCGTGCCGGTGGTCGCCACCGGCGGTCACGACACGTTGGTCATCCTCAACGACGGCCGACCCATCGCGAAGCTGTTGCGGTTGGACAAATTGCTCCGAGTGAAGAGCATGCCGATGACACTCAGCATCCCGTGGGGTCTGTCTCCCCTACCGCTGCCGCATCTTCCGCTTCCGGCCAAGATCCGCATGCAGGTGCTCGAGCCGATCGATCTGCACGACCGGTTCGGCGATGAACCCGATTGGGACCACGCCTACGACTACGTCACCAGCGTCATGCAGGTCGGGCTGTCCAAGCTGGCTAGCAAAACCGTCATCCCGATGGTCCGCTGACATGGCCCAGAAGGTAACCGTTTCACGCCAAATCCGTTGCCCCGTCGAGGAAACCCGCGCCTTCGTCACTGACCCGCACACTCTGCTTTCCAGGTGTCCACGTTCAGCCGATGCCGATTCATCGAGTCCCGTGACGACGGCGAACTGTGGGATGCGTTTATGGACAGCGGCACAATCTATCTCGGCGGGCAGGTGCTCATTACACATCCGGACGCCAGCCGGCTGCGGTGGCAATCGGTGCGAGGAACCCGGCAGACATTCGAGGCTCTCGTCGAGCCGGACGGTGCCGGCAGCCGCCTCACAATGACTATGACGTTCTCTGCCACCGGATTTGGCATTGCGCGGGTCTACGAGCTGCTCGGGCGCGGTTTGGCTGCCCGCAACTTGGAAGCCATGGCCGAGGAGATCCGGCACCACCTCGAATTCGAGAGGTAGCCGGCCTACGGAGACCGTAGCAACACCAGCTCGGTCGGGCTGCGGTCGACGAGCGCGCTGCCCAGCTGCTCGATGATGTGAAGACCCGGCTGCGGTATCCGCCACAGGGTTTGGCAGGTCGCCACGTCCACCGCGACCACCGAGACCGGCCGGTTTTCCTCGTCCTCGAGCAGCACGATCCGGCCGTCCGAGCCTCGGTAATTCGGCAGCGCGACCTGGCGGTGACAGGTCGACCCGGGCCGACCGGTGTCAAGGTTCCATTGCTGCCACGACTGGAACATCGTGAGGTTTTCCTCCGACCGCAAGTAGAGGTCGTTGCCCATCGCCCAAAACATCGGCGCCTTGTGCGCGGCGAACGCGGCCGGCAGCGTCGCGACCTCCCTCCCGTCCGGCGCGTACACCCGGAACACGGGTTGGTCGAGCACGATCGGGACCGTCGTGGCCTCCATCAGGTCGTAGCCCCTGAGTTCTCGCCGGGCCAGCAGCTGACCGGCCGGGTCGTAGAACAGCACCCCGACCGTATTGCCGGCCTCGTATTGGTAGGCGAAACCACCGGTGTAGACGATGGCCCGTTTGAGCGTGGTGCCGGGTGGGGGCGTGGGTGTCTGCTCGACCCCGTCGATCACCGAGAAGACCCGATACCTCGGATCCTCGGCGGTTGGTATCTGGGTGGCCAGCGTCACCGGCGAGCCGTCGTCTGGCGCCAGCTCCGGCGCCACCAGATGTCCGCTGCCCGGAACGAACCAGGTCAATTCGGCCCGCGGCCCGACGCCGTAGACGCCTTTGCCTGCCACGCCGGCCACCAGGCGGGTCTGACCGCGCGGGTTCCCCACCGCCTCGAGGTACGGGCCCGGACCCCGGACGTTGCCCTGCCACATGTCCGTCTTGCCGGAATAGGTCACCACTCCGCGGTCGAGATCGACGACCCAAACCTTCCCCGATTGGCCTTCCTTGGGTGCCGGGTTGTCCACACAGACCGCCACCGACGGGCCGTTCTGGTGACAATCGTGAAACCAGGCGTCGTAGTGGAAGCCGTCCAGCAGCACCGGTTCGAACAGCCGGGCGCCCGTCTTCAGGTCGATCCCATACAGCCAGCCCCGCGGATCGCCGCAATTAAAGTGGCAGCGCACGGAAATGCAGTCTTCGTTGCAGCCGGTGACGAAGTAGGCGTGGTCGCCGATGGTCGCGATCGGCTGGCCGACGGGAACGTCGGCGGGCACTCCGATGTCGGCGGCTGTCAATCGCCGGCCCGGCACCGGTTGGCGGTCCAGCGGAAAGCCGATCAGCACGGGTCCCGGGGCGGCGGTGGTGTCATGGCCAGTGCGGCCGAGCCCGGGCAGCATGACCACCGCCATCACCAGCTCGGCGACCAGCGCCACGGCGATAGCGGCGACGGCGATGCGGCGACGCATCGCTAGAACACCCAGCTCAGCGGCTGCTGCAGCACGAAGCCGTGGTTGACGATCGGGTCGACACAGGCCACCCCATCGGCGGTCACCGCACATGTGGTGTTGCCGGCGGTGATCTTGGCGCCCACCGCCAACCGATGGGAGCCCAGGGGCGGCACGCAGGGTCCGTTGCCGCGGAGGAAGGTGTACAGCGGCGACACGCCGCCGGACGGACCGCTCATCGAGATGCCGTCGCATCCTGGTGCGTATTGTTCGTGCGGCACTTCCGCCGGCATGCCCGGAATGTTGCCGGAGCACACGGCGCCCTCGTGGGCGTTCGGATCGTTGGATAACTGCCAGCCGCAACTCAGCCCATCGGTCCCGAACCCGATGCCCCGGCCACCCTTGATCCCCACGGAGATATAGGGCGCGGGGTCGACCGCGGAGAACTTGCTCAGATCCGGGAAGCCGGGCGGCAGCGCAGCGGCCACCGGGGCAGGCAGCAGGGCACCCGGAGGACACTAGGGCCGCTAAGAGGGCCGCTATCAGCCTCCGCATCCTCACTTGGCGGTGGGGTTGAGGTGGAATTCCTGCACGTTATAGGTCGCGTTGGTGGTGGTATTCCACGAACTCACCAAGGTACGCAGGTGGTTCAAATTGGAACCAGGCACGATGTAGCCCCCGTAATTCTGCAAGACATAGTTCTCAGCTTGCGGGTCGTTCTGTTGGGCAACAACAGTCATTTGACTGTTTGCGAAAATGTCGGACGGCCGGGCGGCCACTCGGACTTCAACCTGATTCAGGCCGTCGCTGCCGTTGAATCCCGACAGGACAGCTCTGCCGTCAATCTCCCGGAAGCTCAATTCACCAAACCGCTGCTGCGGCCCGCTGATTGGGTTGGCGGTTAGTCCGGGCCTGCCCCAGCTCTGGTTGCCGTCGGGCTGTCGGTCGCAGGGTTGCCACGTGGAGCGGTCGGTGCAGGTGTCGGGGTCGGCGCGGTAGAGCGTCACTCCTCGGCTGCGGTCGAAGGAGTCGGCCACGATATGCACGTGACCGTCTTTGCCCTGGTAGCCGCTGATCTGTGACTGCCCACCGTTCGCGTGGTCGCCGGGGCGCCACGAGCCTGGGATGGGTTTCCAGCCTTTTGCCGGATCATCCGTGACTTCGACGAGCCAGGAACCGCCCTCGGGACGCAACTCGTTGGTGCCGACCACCAGCAGGTAGGTCCTGCCGTTGAGCTGAATGCTGCCCGCCGGCAAGGTGTTCAGGCCGCGCGCCTGCCGAGGCGGGATGAACAACCGGTTCCGGCTTTGTCTGGGTCCGGTCAGGGGCGCACCGAACTGCGGGCGGCCCACGTCATCGAATGCCACCGGCACCGCCACCGAGGCGTAGTGCGGATCGGTGCCTACTCTGTTACCGCCGAACGAATCACCGAACACGGCCACATACGACCCGTCGGGTAGTTGAACAATCTCCCCCAGGTCCGCAGCGCCGATACCGGTATGCCGCCGCGGGCGCCGGTCCCGGCGATCGGACCGAGGTTACGTACCTCGCCCCGACGCATCGGGCCAGCCTAATGTCGGGCCGCTGCGACATCGATCCTGCGCGTAGGTACAGGTTTTTCGAGATTGTCCGTTCTCACCGCAGAGTCAAGGCCCTGAGTGCAGATTCGACCGTTCTTCGATCAGCGACAGCAGGGCGCGGGTGGCCGCGCTGGGCGGTCGGGTCGCCGACGCCGCGACATATAACCGCCAGCGCAGGTCGCAATCGGCCACCCGCACCGTGACCAGGCCCGAATCGTCGATGCCGTCAAACATCGACCAGCTGAGAAAGCCGATTCCCAGCCTGTTTCGGATATAGGTGGCGGCGGTACCGACGTCGGCGACCTCTAAGGCGACGGTTCGTTCCACGCCGGCCGCGGCGAATGCGTTATCGACCACGATTCGATTGCCGTAACCCGGCGGACCGTCGACGAACGCCATGCCGGCCAGCTCGGCCAGTGTCACCGAATCCCGCGCGGCGAGTGGGTGATCGGTCGGGACGACCAGTTGCAGCGGGATTTCGGCGACGAGCCGGGCATACAGATCGGCCGGCGGCGCGGCGGTGAAGACCAGGAATGCAATGTCGAGATCCCCGTCGCGCAGTTGCCGGGCGAGTCCCGTCGTACCCGAGCTGTCGACGCGCAGCTGTATCCGTACTTCGGGATGTCGGGCGTGCAGGTCAGCCAGCAGGGTGGGCAGGTCGATGACGCTGATCGACGTCAAAGTACCCAAGCTGACCGTGCCCCGGACGGCCCCGCGGGTGGCGTTGACGGCGTCTTTGGCCGCGCGGGCGGCGTCCAGCGTCGCGCGGGCGTGGGAATGCAGCTCCTGTCCCGCGGGCGTGAGCGCCACCCCTGCCGGGCCTCGGACGAACAACTCCGCTCCGAGTTCGCGTTCCAGGGCCTTGACCGTCGCCGAGACCCCGGATTGCACCACGTGCAGTCGCTTGGCGGCTCGGGTGAAGCTCCGGTTGTCGGCGACGGCCAGAAAGTACTCTAAATGGCGTAGCTCCACCCAGCAATTATCACTGATCGTGCTAAGCCTTATCAGAAGCTTTCATTGGCACTGATCGCGCTATTCCGCGTAGCGTCGACGCGGGGAGGTCAACCAGATGCGGACCATCGCGCTCGAAGAGCATTTCGCGACACCAGCTTTCCTGAACGGACCGGGCAGCCGGCTCAAGACCCGTCCCGACATCGCCGAACCGATCACCGACCTCGGCGCCGGCCGCATCGCGGCGATGGACGACGCGGGCATCGACCTGGCGGTGCTGTCGCTGGCGGCACCCGGGGTCGAGCAGTTGGACGGGCCGGCGGCAATCCGGGTCGCGCGGGTATGTAACGACGAGCTCGCGCTGGCGATCGAGCGCCATCCGGATCGATTGGCGGGCTTCGCCGCCCTGCCCATCAGCGCACCCGCGGCGGCGGCCGAAGAGCTCGAGCGGGCAGTGCGCCAGCACGGCTTTGCGGGGGCGGTGATCAACGGCCACTGCCAAGGCGTCTACCTGGACGACCCCTGCTTCGATCCGGTGCTGGATCGTGCGGCGGCGCTGAATGTTCCGATATACCTTCACCCCACAATCCCGCCGGCGGCCGTGATCGAGTCCTGCTACGCCGGGTTTTCCCCCGACGTCACCATGACGCTGGCCACAGCGGGCTGGGGCTGGCACGTCAACACCGCTACCCATGTGCTGCGCATGATTCTGGGCGGCGTGTTCGATCGCCACCCCACACTGCAGATGATCATCGGGCACATGGGCGAAACGACGTCGTTCATGCTGCCGCGCTTCGACGCCACGCTAAAGCCCGAACTGACCGGTCTGAAGCATCCGGTCAGCACCTATCTTCGGGAGAACTTCCACTACACCTTCGCCAACTTCAACGACGAAGCCACCTATGCGAACCTGGTCGCCCAGGTCGGCGTCGGCCGGGTGACCTTTTCGACCGACTACCCCTTCGGGTCAATGAAGGCCGCACGTGTTTTCTTCGACAATCTGCCGCTGACCCACACCGACCGGGCGAGCATCAGCCACCGCAACGCCGAGGCGCTGCTGAGCCTGTGACTCGGGCGCCTTCAGCGACGTTCCTATCCTGGCTTTTTTCCGACTGGTCTTCGGCGCGCCCGCGGTACTGCGGTGGGTTAGCCTGACAACCAGTCCGTTCTCGGACAGTCTGTTGTCGGAGTGCCCGATGTCGCGGCGTCCATGAAGGCCACGGTGATAGGAGTTCGATGCCACCGCTAGACGTCGCCGCCGAGAAGCTCACGCGCGAAGACGCGGGCTATCACAAGTCCCTGAAAAACCGCCAGGTGCAGATGATCGCTCTCGGTGGCGCCATTGGAACCGGCCTTTTCCTCGGTGCCGGAGGAAGGCTTGCGTCGGCGGGACCCGGGTTGTTCTTGGTCTTCGGGATCTGCGGCATCTTCGTCTTCCTGATCCTGCGCGCACTCGGCGAACTGGTGCTGCATCGTCCGTCATCGGGATCCTTCGTGTCCTATGCCCGCGAATTCTTCGGGGAGAAAGTGGCTTTCGCCGCGGGCTGGATGTACTTCCTGAACTGGGCGATGACGGGGATTGTCGATACCACCGCGATCGCGCACTACTGCCACTACTGGAAGGCGTTTCACGTCATCCCGCAGTGGACCCTCGCGTTGATCGCACTGGTGGTGGTGCTGTCGATGAACCTGATCTCGGTCAAGCTCTTCGGTGAGCTGGAATTCTGGGCCGCGCTGGTCAAGGTGCTTGGCGCTGGTGACGTTCCTCATCGTGGGAACGGTCTTTCTGGCCGGGGGCTTCAAGGTCGACGGTAACGCGACCGGGGTCTCGCTGTGGAGCAGCAATGGCGGGCTCTTCCCGACCGGCCTGCTGCCGCTGGTGCTCGTCACTTCGGGTGTGGTATTCGCCTACGCCGCAATCGAACTGGTCGGCATCGCGGCCGGGGAAACGGCGGAACCGGAAAAGATCATGCCCCGCGCCATCAACTCGGTGGTTTTCCGTATCGCGGTCTTCTACATCGGGTCAACCATCCTGCTGGCCCTGCTGCTGCCCTACACCGCCTACCACGAACCATGTCAGCCCGTTCGTGACGTTCTTTTCCAAGATCGGTTTTGCCGGGGGCGGCAGCCTGATGAACCTCGTGGTGCTCACCGCCGCGCTCTCGAGCCTGAACGCCGGTCTGTATTCCACCGGCCGGATCCTGCGATCGATGGCGATGAGCGGCAGCGGCCCGAAGTTCACCGCACCGATGTCGAAGAACGGTGTGCCGTACGGCGGAATTCTGCTTACTGCCGCGATCGGCCTGTTCGGCATCGTGCTCAACGCCATCAAACCGAGCCAAGCCTTCGAGATCGTGCTGCACATCGCCGCCACGGGAGTCATCGTGGCCTGGGCGACGATCGTGGCGTGCCAGGTGCGGTTCTATCAACTGACGAAGGCCGGGCAGCTGGAGCGGCCGAAATTCCGGATGCCGCTGTCCCCCTACAGCGGCTACGTCACGCTGGCTTTCCTGGCGGGGGTACTGATCCTGATGTTCTTCGACAAAGAATTCGGTCCCTGGATGCTCGCCGCGCTGGTGCTCGGCGTCCCCGCCCTCATCGGCGGCTGGTATCTGGTCCGCCATCGCGTACTGGCCGCAGCCGAATACGTGGCGGAGCCGGCGTCACCCGACTGACCTCGCATCACCCCTGCGCTGCACGTGTTGATCGAGCCACGCGAGCACCTCGGCGCGGCTGAGTGTCCACCTGCTTTCCGGCAGCTGGGCAACCACGTCGGTCTTGAATTGTTGATACGTTGCGGCCGGCACGGCCCACCCGTCGTTACACCCATCGCAGCGTGCGGCGTCGCCGAGAGCGTGGATCAGCAGGGAGCGCGCCAGATCTGCCGGTCCGGCACCGTCGTATCCCCACGTCATTCCGGTCGGCGAATGCATGACGTGGTGTGGGAGCAGGCCCACGAGTTCGCCACCGGCCTCGATGACAACCAGCAGACCACCGCCGGGTCGACTGAGATTGTGCCCGCGGTAGACAACACCGTTGGCGATACCGTTTTCAGCTTGCAAGATTTCGTTGGTCATGATCGGCCTCCAATCTTTCTCGCAATTCACTAGCCGATGGCCGGCCCTACCGCGCGGCCGCCGGCGACTCCTTGGCCACGACGCCTGGACGTGACGCCCCCGCCCACGATCAGCGCGATGCCCACGCCCAAGTCGATGGAGCCGGTGACGATACCCGCGATGCCGGTGACGGTGACGAACGTGGGCAACCAATCGACGATCCGCAGGATCGATGGCAGCTGCGCCGGCTCGCCGTTGGCCAGGTCAAACTTGGCCTCGAACTTGGCCGCAGCGTAGTCGGGGTAGAACTCGGTGAACGAAACGGCAGCGAAGATGGCGAACAGCTGCAGGATCCAACCGGTCCAGAAGTTGCCGGCATCTCCGGCACCCTTGAACACGAAATCACCGATGAAGCCGGCAGCGGCGGCGAAGGTGAACGCGCTCGCCCAGACAGCCGTGATGACGTCGTTGATCCGCTTGAACAGCGGGCTGTCCCAGTGCTCTGACGGCGTGGTGTCCTTCGCGTAGGCCTCGGTGAACGGCTTGCACACCAGCAGCGTGAGCCAGGCGAAGCCGGCCAGCGAGATATTGCTCAGCTCGCCCGACCACAGTTCCAGAAACCGGATCTCATTGTCCGTGGCAAACAGACCGACGATGGCCATCGCCCCGAAGCACATGGCACCGAAGATCTCCAGCGAGTGCACCTTGATGCCGCGACTCAGGCCAACAAGCATCACAAGCAGCGAAAAGCCCAGCGCAGCGGTCGCGGCTACCTCGAAACGCCCCGGTCCGGAAAGGATCGACAGGAGCGCCCACGGCGCGATCCCGGCAAACGGCGACTTCAGGAAAGCGTCGATCGCCCCGGCGGGGCGGCGGATTGTCTGCGTCATCTCACACTCCTTAGCAATACCACGTTCCAGTTCTGACATGTCTTAGATTGACCTGTCTAACAATGACATGTTGGTTAGTGACATGTCAAACTTGGAGGGTTATGATGGCCCGGTGAGCTTGCGATATGCCGCGCTGGGGCTGCTGGCCCAGGAGCCCGGAAGCGGATACGACTTGCTGAAAAGGTTCAAGCTGTCGATGGACAAGCTGTGGCCGGCCACGCAGAGCCAGCTCTACGGCGAGCTCAACAAGCTGGCCGCCGCTGGCCTCATCAAGGTGTCCGACATAGGTCCGCGAGGGCGCAAGGAGTATGTGATCACCGACGCCGGGCGCGCTGAGCTGTATCGCTGGATGACTTCTCCGCAAGCGGATCCGCCGATCCGCAACGCCTCGCTGCTGCGGATCTTCCTCCTCGGCCAGCTCACCCCTAGTCAAGCCCGCGTGTATCTGAAGTCGCTATTGGCCTCATCCGAGCAAGAACGCGCTGAGTACGAACAGCTGCACAACTCGATCGACTGGTCCGACGATGACGACTCCTTCTTCGCCCGCGCCGTCCTCGAGGCGGGGTTGCGTTGGACCCAACAGGAGATCGACTGGGTCAATTGGGTTTTAGAGGCCATGGACCGGCGCGATCAGCAGTCAGGTTCGTCGACGTCCTGACCGCCGGCCAGGTCGCTGCAATCGACGATCTCGACGTCTTCCCTCGTCCGCAGGTATGCTCCCGCGCCCTGGTCTCCGGACATCCGGGCCAGCACGTCGGGCCAGTGTCGGCGTGCGATGACGACGGGGTGGCCGGGTCGCTCGCCGAACTGCGCGCGGGCCAGCCCACCGGTCGACGCCAATGCGCGGCCCAGCACCCGAGCCACCACCGCCGCGCCGACATCGGGCGTGTCGATCACGTGCAGCACGGCGTAATCGGCGTGCATGCGGTCGGCCTGCACCAGGCCCGCACGCACCGACGCACTCAGGCCCTCGTGCCAGTGCGGCTCGGTGATCGCGGTGACACCCGTCGGGGCCGGCACCTCGGCGGCGCCCAGCACCAGAATCACCTCGTCGCACCCGCCGGCACGTAACGCCCCGACCGCGGTGTCCAGCCAGCCTTCGACCAGCACTTTGGGCTTTCCATACCGCCGGCCTGCGCCGGCCGCCAGCAAGACCCCGGCGACCATCGACGCTGGTAACTGCACTCTTCCATGATGGCTTTGCGTGTACTCGGCAGCGGTAACGCTTTGCCATCGGCGCGATTCCAAAGTCGCGTCACAGCTGCAACTCGCCTTACCCCGGCCTTAATCTGGCCTCTGGTATCTCAGATCTCTCGGGAGTGGCGCGTGCGCGTATTGCAAAAAGCACGGTGGGGCGTGGCAGTCGGGTCGCTGCTGCTGGCGGGTACTGACCTGGTTGTCGGCTGCAGCTCCCTCATCGAGGGCAAGCCGATCGCCACGCCGGGGACGGGGCCAACCGAGCAGTCCCCGCCGACGTCGGGCCCTGCCACCAAGCCCCCGACGGGCCCGGCAAGCCCGACCACGCCGGCCGGTGCGATACCACTCAAGCCCGACCAGAACGGTTACGTCTTCATCGAAACCAAGTCCGGGCTGACGCGCTGCCAGATCAATTCGAAAAGCGTCGGCTGCGAGGCCGCGTTCACAAACTCCCCGTTGCAGGACGGCGAGCACGCCAACGGCGTGAACATCAACGCCAACGGAACCGTGCAGTGGGTCTTGGGCAACCTGGGGGCCATCCCGACCGTGCCCATCGACTACAACACCTACGACGCGCAGGGCTGGACGATCAGCGCCACGGCCGACGGCACCCGGTTCACCAACGCCGGCAGCGGCCACGGCATGTTCGTCAGCATTGAGAAGGTGGACACCTTCTGAGCTGTTAACAGCTGGTATCAGTACCATCGGTGCCGTGGCAAACTACGGCCCACCCGAAGACTTCAACAGGCAACCGACCCAAAAGGCCCCGTGGAGTCAGTACCCGCCTTCCGGTCCGCCACCCCCGCCGGGCGGTCCGCCCCCTTTCCCAGACCCGCATGGCGACTACCAGCCGCCCCAGCCGCCCCAGCCGCCCGACTCGGACGCCGAGTCCAGGCCTTGGTACCGCAAGTCGGTCGGGCTGATCTTCTGGTTCCTCCTTGTTCTGATCCTGATCGGGCTGATCGTCTATGGCATCGGCCAGCTGATCGGTGGGGGCGAAGGGACCAACAACACCCCGACGCCGAGCACGACCACCAGCACGACGCCGAGCACGACCGCCACAACGACGACGCCTACGGAAACTACGACCACCACCACGGCGCCGCCGCCCACCAGCAGCGCAGTCCAACCGCCGCCGCCGACACAGCGCCCACCGCAGCAGCCATCGCAAGCCCCGACGCACCAGCCGCATCGGCCACACCTGCCGCCGCTGCCGTCGGTCATTACCATCCCGGAAGTGCCGCATCCCATTACGCTGCCGCCGAACCTCCCATGACGACCCTTCTTTAACGACCCTTCCTTTAACGACGGTGTCGCGACAAGGTCAAGGTTCGACTACCGATCGGCGCGCAGCCTGATGGCGCCGTCCCTAACCGATACGCTCAGCGGCCGTGGCTAGGACCGACCCGCCGGACTACGGCGCCAATGATCCGACCGGGTACGCAGCGGAGCCGGAATCGGAGCCCATCCCCCGCTGGCGTAAACCGTGGGCGTTGGTGGGCGTGGGCGTACTCATCGCGGTGCTGATCGGCGTGATCATCTACGGCCTGATCCTGCTCTCCGGCGAGGACTCGACACCGACACCGGCGACTGAACCACAACACGACGACCACAACCACGACAGCGACCACCACGCCGACTACCACCACGACGACGGGCAGCGGCACGCCAACCACGACCACGACGACCAGCTCAACAGGCGGGTTTCCGCACCACCTCCCGTCGGAGATCACGTTGCCGAGGACAGTGATCACTCTGCCGACGCGACGTTGACCCGGCCCACCCGGACCGACGCCCGCTAGGGCGAGCACCGCCAAACCGATCGCCGACCAGGCGTCAGACACGGGAGTATGCAGTATGAGCGAGTCACTCGGGTTGTCGATCGGGGTGGCCAACCTGGTGGCGGCCCGGGTGGGTAGCGCTCCGGTGACCCGGCAATCGGTGTTGACGCTGTTCGACGACCGGGCCAGCGAAGTCGGCGTGCCTGAAGAAAACCCGAATCTGACCGGAACCGGCCTGGTGATACGGGGGTTTGTCGAGCGGGTCGGGGACCGGGCTCCGCTGGTGGCAGCCGACGGGACGAAGTACTCGGGCGAGTCACTGACCGTCGAGGCGCTCGAGGCATTGGCACGAACCGTCGGCAATGGAACGCCGATTGTTATCGCGATCCCCGCCTATTGGTCCGAGGGTCAGGCCACGGCGCTGCGCAACGAGTTTTTCGCCCAACCGGGACTGGGTGCCGGCGGCCAGCCACCGCGTTTGATACCCGACGCCGCGGCCGCGCTGCAGACGCTATACGCCAGACCGGGATTCCCGAGAGAAGGCCTCGTCGCGTTATGTGACTTCGGCGCCGGCGGCACCACCGTCACGCTGACCAATGTCGGCTCGAATTTCCAGCAGATCGGCCAGCCCGTCCGCTACACCGACTTCTCCGGCGAGGCGGTCGATCAGCTCGTCGCGGACTACGTGCTGTCCGGCGGCCAAGACGCCGCCACCAGCCTCAACGTCGCTGCCACCGCGCGAGCGGGATCGTTGGCCCGGCTGCTCGCCGAATGCCAGCGGGCCAAGGAGCAACTGTCGGCGGGCACCGTGACCAACATCGCGACGAATTCCGGCACGGATTTCCAGCTGGCCCGCACCGAGTTTGAGCAACTCATCTCGGGTCCACTGGATCAATTCGTGGCCGCGGTCGAAGAGCTATTGCAGCGCAATGGGATTCCGCCGGCGAACCTGGCCGCTGTGGCGACCGTCGGCGGCGGCGCCAGCATCCCGCTGGTCAACACCCGGCTGTCGGAACGCCTGCACGTGCCGATGTTTACTGCCCCCGACCCCATGTTCAGCGCCGCGATCGGGGCGGCGGTACTCGGCCCCGGGCTGCAATCGTCGGCGGGAGCTCCGACCGCCGCCGGCGCCGTCGTCGAAACCCCCACAGAGATGGTCAGCATGCCTCCGACCGAGGCGCCCGCGGCCCTGGCCTGGTCACAAGACCCCGCCACGGGAGGGCAGGAGCCGGTCCCCTACACCGGCCCTGAGCACACCGGCGGCTACGGCCTGGAACCAGCCGGATACGACACCCCGGCCGAGGATCAGCGCTACCCCGCCGAACCTTTACCGCTGCCGTGGTACAAGCGCACGGCCCTGGTGGTGACCGTGGCCGCGGCGCTTGCGGCCGTGCTGCTGGCGGTGGTACTGGCTCTCACGATGGGCGAGGACAAAAACGCTCCGGTCAACACCACGCCAAACGAACCGACACCCCCACAGACGTCGCAAACCGTGACCATAACCGGGTCCGACAACAGCCCCACGGTGACCGTCATTCCACCGCCGCCGCCTTCCACGACCACGCAGGCACCAACCACGACCACCACCCAAGCCCCGACCACGACCACCACCCAGCCGCCGACCACCACGACCACCCAGCAGACGACGTCGTCTCAGGTGACGACCACGGCACCGTCGACCACGCAACAGACACCGACGCCGCCGCCCTTCACGCCGCCCACCCGCCGGCCTTTGGAGCCGCCGTTGCGGCGCTAACGCGGCTGCACGTTGGAGATGTCTCCAGGATTTGAAAGACCGCGTGCGGCGAATTCCGCCAACATCGCCTCGGCGCGATCTTGTCTTCGTTCAATGTCGTTGCCCGCGAATGTAATTGACTGAGGAGACGAAGCTCCTCGAACGCGTGCGTGTCGGCCGGCAGCGGGTCGATATCGGCGATGATGTGCGGCGTCGCCAGGATCGGGAACGCCTCGACGAACCTGCGCAACGACACCAGCGCGGTGTGCGCGTTGAGCATGTCGGAGCGCTGCGCGAACTGCTGATCGATGACCTCGCGCAACGCAACCAGGCCGCTGCGCTCCAAGAGTTCGTCGGCCAGACCCGCGGCATCGGCGACTCCGGCGGCCAGCACGGCGATCGATATCCGGAGCCCGAACATGCCGAACCGCTCCAGCAACTGGGCGCGGGTAGCGGGTCGAGCATCATGTCGCCCGGATCCGCCTTCAGCTCGGTGCCACGTCGCGCTCGGAGATGTTGTCCATGTTGCGCGTCAACTTAGGACAGCCTTTCTCGCGTTCAAAGCCGCGCGGATGTCACTATGAGCAGGTCAAGCAGGCAGGCAGCACAGGCGTGTAACGATGCATTGGGGAGATCTTCCGTGACGCAAACGGACATCAGATTGATAGTGGGCCTGGGCATGACCGCGGTCGTGGGCGTGTTCGCGCTGCGGCGAGTCTGGTGGCTCTACAAGCTGGTCATGTCCGGCCAGCCGGCCAGCGGGCGCACCGACGATGTGGGCGCTCGAATCTGGACGCAAATCGCCGAAGTGTTCGGCCAACGTCGACTGCTGAAATGGTCGCTGCCCGGTCTGGCGCACTTCTTCACCATGTGGGGCTTCTTCATCCTGCTTACGGTCTATATAGAGGCCTACGGCGTGCTGTTCGAGCCAACCTTCGCGCTCCCCGTCATTGGCCACTTCGACGCGCTGGGCGGCTTGCAGGATTTCTTCGCGCTCGCCGTGCTGACCGGCATCGTCACCTTCGCGATTATTCGATTGCGCAGCGAGCCAAAGGATTACGGCCGCCAGTCGCGCTTCTACGGTTCACACACCGGCGGCGCGTGGCTGATCCTGTTCATGATCTTCAACGTCATCTGGACGTATGCCATCTTCCGTGGGGCGTCGGTCAACGCCCTCAAGGACGAATTCCCTTACGGCAGGGGCGCATTCTTCACCCACTTCATGGGCGACCGGATGGCTGGGCTGGGTCAGCACACCAACGAGACCATCGAGACTTTCGCGTTGATGCTGCACATCGGCGTCATGCTGGCCTTCCTGCTGATCGTGCTGCATTCCAAGCACCTGCACATCTTCCTGGCGCCGATCAACGTCACCTTCAAGCGGCTGCCCGACGGGTTGGGTCCGCTGCTGCCAGTCGAGTTCGGCGGCCAGCCGGTCGACTTCGAAAACCCGCCCGACGATGCGGAATTCGGCCGCGGCAAGATCGAGGACTTCACCTGGAAGGCCATGCTCGACTTCGCCACCTGCACCGAATGCGGGCGTTGCCAGTCGCAATGCCCGGCCTGGAATACCGGCAAGCCCCTGTCTCCCAAGCTCGTCATCATGGACCTGCGTGACCACTGGATGGCCAAGGCTCCCTACATCTTGGGTGAGAAGAAAGCGGAGCCCCTTGAGGGTCTCGACATGGAGACCGTCAAGGAAGAGGGCCATCATGTGCCGGAATCCGGATTCGGCCGGGTGCCCGGGCACGGGCCCGAGCAGGTGGCCCGTCCGCTGGTCGGCACCGCCGAACAGGGCGGTGTGATCGATCCCGACGTGCTGTGGTCCTGCGTTAGCTGCGGCGCCTGCGTCGAGCAGTGCCCGGTGGACATCGAGCACATCGACCACATCATCGATATGCGCCGCTACCAGGTGATGATGGAGTCGGAGTTCCCCTCCGAGCTCGGCGTTCTGTTCAAGAACCTGGAGAACAAAGCCAACCCGTGGGGGCAGAACGCCTCGGATCGCACCAACTGGATCGACGAGGTCGACTTTGACGTCCCGGTCTACGGCCAGGACGTCGACAGCTTCGCCGGCTACGAGTACCTGTTCTGGGTCGGTTGTGCGGGCGCCTACGACGACAAGGCGAAGAAGACCACCAAGGCCGTCGCCGAACTCCTCGCCATCGCCGGGGTGAAGTACCTGGTGCTGGGCGCCGGGGAAACCTGCAACGGCGACTCGGCACGCCGCTCAGGTAACGAGTTCTTGTTCCAGCAGCTTGCGCAGCAGGCCCTTGAGACCCTGGACGGGCTGTTCGAGGGTGTCGAGACCGTCGACCGCAAGATCGTGGTCACCTGCCCGCACTGCTTCAACACCATCGGCAAGGAATATCGGCAACTGGGCGCCAATTTCACCGTGTTGCACCACACCCAGCTGCTCAACCGGCTGATCCGCGACCGGAAGTTGGTCCCGGTTACTCCGGTTTCTCAGGACATCACCTACCACGACCCGTGTTATCTGGGCCGGCACAACAAGGTGTACGAGGCGCCCCGCGAGCTGATCGGGGCCGCGGGAGCCAACCTCACCGAGATGCCACGGCACGCCGACCGCAGCTTCTGCTGCGGTGCCGGCGGCGCGCGCATGTGGATGGAAGAGCACATCGGCAAGCGGATCAACCACGAACGCGTTGACGAGGCGCTGGCCACCGGGGCCGCCACGATCGCGACCGCCTGCCCGTTCTGCCGGGTGATGGTCACCGACGGTGTCAATGACCGGTCCGAAGAAGCCGGTCGCAGTGGCGTTGAGGTGCTTGATGTGGCGCAGGTGCTGCTCGGGTCCCTCGACCGCGACACGGTAACGCTGCCGGAGAAGGGCGCGGCCGCGAAGGCGGCTGAAGAGCGGGCCGCCAAAGCGGAAAAGGCCAAGCCGAAGGCTGCCGCACCGAGCGCACCGGCCGAGGCACCGGCTGAAGCAGCGGCCGAGGAGCCCGAGGCACCGGCAGCCGCGGCACCGGCTGCTCCCGCCGCACCCGTGAAGGGTCTGGGCATGGCCGGTGGCGCCAAACGGCCCGGCCCCAAAAAGGCGGCCGCCCCGGCAGCTCCCACAGCCGCGGCTGAAACAGCCAAGGCACCCGAAGCCGCCGCACCCGCCGCACCTGTCGCACCTAAGGGCCTGGGTATCGCCGGTGGCGCCAAACGGCCCGGCGCCAAGAAGGCGGCCGCCCCGGCGGCTCCGGCGGCTACGACAGCTCCAGCGGCTGAAACAGCCAAGGCACCCGAAGCCGCCGCTCCCGCCGCGCCCGTTAAGGGCCTGGGCATGGCCGCCGGCGCCAAGCGACCCGGCGCCAAGAAGGCAACGCCGCAGGCCCAAGCGCCGGCTGAGGCTGCCGAGGCGCCGGCTGAGCCAGAGGCACCCGCGGCCCCGGCTGAGCCGGCTGAGTCGATTAGGCCGGCCGCACCCGTTAAGGGCCTGGGGATGGCCGCCGGCGCCAAGCGGCCGGGAGCCAAGAAGGCCCCCGCCACGGCGGAGGCGCCCGCACCGGCCGCACCCGAACCCGAACCCGAACCCGAACCCGAACCGTCAGCGAAAATCGATGGTGATCCGGCCCCGCCCGCCGCGCCCGCCGCGCCCGCCGCGCCCGTTAAAGGGCTGGGCATCGCACGCGGGGCCCGTCCGCCGGGCAAGCGCTGATCACGATTTGAGACCGGTCAGCAAATATCAGTGGACATCGATGGGACCATAGGTGACGTGACTACTCACCAGCTGCCGCCGCATACCTCCGGTCATCATCGGCAGCGTGCGTTCGCGCAGTCGTCCAAACTTCAGGACGTCCTGTACGAAATCCGGGGCCCGGTGCACCAACATGCGGCCCGGCTGGAGGCCGAAGGGCATCGCATTCTCAAGCTCAACATCGGCAACCCGGCACCGTTCGGCTTCGAGGCGCCCGACGTGATCATGCGCGACATGATCCAGGCGCTGCCGTACGCGCAGGGGTACTCCGACTCCCAGGGCATCCTGTCGGCCCGGCGTGCGGTGGTCACCCGCTACGAACTAGTCGACGGCTTCCCGCGATTCGATGTCGACGACGTGTATCTGGGCAACGGGGTCTCCGAGCTGATCACGATGACACTGCAAGCACTGCTGGACAACGGCGATCAGGTATTGATCCCGGCGCCGGACTATCCACTGTGGACGGCGTCGACCTCGCTGGCGGGCGGCACGCCGGTGCACTACCTGTGCGACGAGACCCAGGATTGGCAGCCCGATATCGCCGACTTGGAATCCAAGATCACCGAGCGCACCAAGGCGCTGGTCGTGATCAACCCGAACAACCCGACCGGCGCGGTCTACAGCCGCGAAATCCTCACCCAGATGGTCGGTTTGGCGCGTAAACACCAGCTGCTGCTGCTTGCCGACGAGATCTACGACAAGATCCTTTACGACGACGCCAAGCACATCAGCGTGGCCACGCTAGCCCCCGACCTGCTGTGCCTGACCTTCAACGGCCTCTCGAAGGCCTACCGGGTGGCCGGCTACCGGGCCGGCTGGCTGGCGATCACCGGTCCGAAGGACCACGCGAGTAGCTTCATCGAGGGCATCAACCTGCTGGCGAATATGCGGTTGTGCCCGAATGTGCCTGCACAGCACGCGATCCAGGTCGCCCTCGGCGGCCACCAGAGCATCGAGGACCTGGTACTTCCCGGCGGCCGGTTGCTCGAGCAGCGTGATCTGGCCTGGACCAAACTCAACGAGATCCCAGGGGTGTCCTGCGTCAAACCCGAGGGTGCCCTGTACACGTTTCCCCGGTTAGACCCCGAGGTGTACGACATCGAAGACGACGAGCAGCTTGTCCTCGACCTGCTCTTGTCCGAGAAGATCCTCGTCACTCAGGGCACCGGATTCAATTGGCCGGCACCGGATCACCTGCGCATCGTGACGCTGCCGTGGTCTCGTGAACTTGCGGCCGCTATCGAACGGCTGGGCAACTTCTTGACCAGTTATCGACAGTAGCGAGAGGACCGACGTAGCGGCGACCGCCACGACTGCGCCGACGCCTGCCATCCTGCGTCGATTCGACCACTTCACCACGTTGTTCGGGGGCACCGACGGCCTGACGGACTTCTGGCACAACCTGGCATCGATCGGGTCCGATTCGTTTGCTGTTCCAGACCAATCGAGCAACCTGTCACGCGGAAATTTTCGCCTGCGTAATTAGCTGGCCAAAAACAGGTACCCGCTTACCTCAGAAGGCCGCCGGAGACGGTGAAACGCTGACTTTGCTCGGAAGAAATCGATCTTCGTGGGAGGCAGCGATGGCGCACGTGACGGCAGTCCCGGAAATCCTCGCGACGGCGGCGAGCGACTTGGAGGGCATCGGATCGACGCTCAGCGCGGCCGCTACCGCAGCCGCAACCCCGACGACCAAGGTGCTGGCGGCGGCCGCGGATGAGGTGTCGACGGCCATCGCGGCGCTGTTTTCCGGGCATGCAGAGGCGTATCAGGCGCTCAACGCCGAGGCATTGAACTTTCATACCGACTTTGTCCGGGCCATGACCGCGGCGGCGAGCTCGTACGCCAGTACCGAGGCCGCCAGCGCCTCGCCTCTGCAGCCGCTGATCGACTTGATCAACGCGCCGACCCAGTTCCTGCTGCAGCGCCCGCTGATCGGCAACGGCGCCAACGCGGACACCGGGCACCGGGGCCAACCGGCAAGGCCGGCGGGATATTGATCGGCAACGGCGGCGCCGGCGGGTCCGGCGGGGCCGGCCAAGCGGGCGGCAACGGCGGGGAGGCCGGGATATTCGGCAACGGCGGGGCAGGCGGCGCCGGCGGAAGCTCGAGCACCGGCAATGGCGGGAACGGCGGCGCCGGTGGCCGCGCCGGGATGTTCGGCGGCGGCGGCACCGGCGGCGCCGGCGGCCACAGCGACCTCACCAGTGGGACCGGCGGCGTCGGCGGCGTCGGCGGCGCGGGCGGCATCATTTCCGGCGACGGCGGCACCGGCGGCGCCGGCGGGACCGGCGGTTTGGTGGGTGGGAGTGGCGGCGCCGGCGGCAACTCCGGGGCGCTTACCGGCAACGGCGGCACGGCGGCGACGGCGGGTGGGGCAGCTTTGGCGGCGGGCAAGGCGGGGCCGGCGGCAACGCTGGCTTCCTGTCAGGCGACGGCGGCGCCGGCGGCGAAGGCGGGTTCGGCAGCTACGGCAGCTTAAACGGCGGCGCCGGTGGCAACGGCGCGCATACTTTTCGGCAACGGCGGCGCCGGAGGCACCGGCGGGAGCGCCAATAGCCAAGCCGGGGACGGCGGGGTCGGCGGCAAGGCCGGGCTGATCGGCAACGGCGGCGACGGCGGCGCTGGCGGGTACGCCGGCACGAACGGTATCGGCGGTGATGGCGCTAACGGCGGTAACGCCGTATTCATCGGCAACGGCGGCAACGGCGGCAACGCCGGGGTGGGCTATTACCACGGGTTTACTGTCGGTGCCGGAGGTACCGGCGGGCTGTTCGGAGTCCAGCGGAAACGACAGGGTAGAGGTAGCCTCTACCCTCGACCGGGTGGCCCATGCGCACTCCCATAGCCTGTCGTCCGGTCCCTCCCCCCTGAGTCCGCTGCCGGCCAGGATCGTCGTCGGGCTGCTGGCCGCGATCGGCATAGCCGTGCTAGTCGGTGCGGTGTGGCTGTGGCCGAGCCGGCAGCACGTCGACATCCCGATGCCGTTCCAGAACGCGTCCGGCGGCGCGGTGAGCACCCAGGGCGGTCATGTGCTGTCCAGCCGATTAGGCGACTGCGGCAGCCCGTCGGCCGGTCAGGTGCTTACTACTGCGCCGCTACCGGCAATCGCGGGCGCCGGACGATGCGTGTTGACCATGGTCGCAATCGATTCCGGGCCCAACGCCGGCGCCACCACCTTGTTGGAGTTCTCCCCCGGTCCGGGCCAGCCTGAGCTCGCGACGGGTGACCATATCCGGGTCATCCGAAGTGTGGACGCACAAGGCACCACCACTTACGCGTTCTACGACTTCGAACGTGGTTGGCCGCTGGTCGTGCTGGCCATCGCGTTCGCGGTAGTGATCGTCGCGGTGGCGCGCTGGCGCGGGTTGCGGGCACTGGTCGGCATCGTGGTCGCGTTCGCGGTGCTGGTGGTCTTCCTGCTGCCGGCGCTGCGTGACGGCGCACCCGCGATCCCGGTGGCGCTGGTGGCGGCAGCGGCCATCCTCTACGCGGTGATCTACCTCGCGCACGGGGTCAGCCTGCGGACCAGTGCCGCCCTGCTGGGCACCTTGGCGTCGTTGCTGCTGGCCACGGGATTATCCTGGGCGGCAATCGAATTCGCTCGTCTCACCGGTCTGTCCGACGAACAGAACGGCCAGGTCGCCGCGTATCTGGGCAATGTGTCGATCAAGGGCCTCTTGCTGGCCGGGTTCATTATCGGATCACTGGGTGTGCTCAACGACGTCACCGTGACACAGGCGTCGACGGTGTTCGAGCTCGCCCAACTGGGCGGCGCGGATTCGCAGGCCTCGCGGCGGGCGATCTTCGTGGGTGCGATTCGGGTGGGCCGCGACCACATCGCCAGCACGGTGTACACACTGGTGCTGGCTTACGCCGGCAGCTCGCTGCCGCTGCTGTTGCTGTTCAGCGTCGCCAACCGATCGCTGGGCGACGTGTTGATCAGCGAGAGCGTGGCCATCGAGCTGGTGCGGTCGGCGGTGGGCGGCATCGCACTGGCGTTATCGGTCCCGTTGACGACCGCGATCGCGGCGGTGCTGGCGAAACCCGGCGAAATCAGTGCCGCTCCAACAACTCCAGCAGGTAGCCACCGTAGCCGGACTTGACCAGGCTGTGCGCGCGCTGCGCCAGTTGCTGGTCGTCGATCCAGCCCTGCCGCCATGCCACCTCCTCGGGAATGCTGACCTTTAGGCCTTGGCGGCGTTCCAGGGTGCGGACGTAGTCGCTGGCGTCCAAAAGCGAATCGAACGTCCCGGTGTCCAACCAGGCCGTACCGCGGGCCATCACCTCGACCGTCAGCCGGCCCCGATTCAGATAGATCTGGTTGACCTCGGTGATCTCGTACTCGCCCCGCGCCGATTTCTTGAGACCCCTGGCGATTTCGATCACTTCGTTGTCGTAGAAGTACAAGCCGGGCACCGCGTACTGAGACTTCGGTGTCGCCGGTTTCTCCTCCAACGACAGCGCCGTCCCGTCGGCACCGAATTCAACGACACCATAAGCCGAGGGGTTGGCCACCCAGTACGCGAAAATTGCTCCGCCGTCGACGGATTGGAAGCGGTTCAGGCTGGTACCCAATCTCGGGCCGTAGAAGATGTTGTCTCCCAACACCAGTGCCACCGGTTCGGTGCCGATGTGGTCGGCCCCGATCACGAAGGCCTGCGCCAGACCGTCGGGTTGATCCTGGGTGGCGTAGCTGATGTTGATTCCGAATTGCGTTCCATCGCCGAGAAGTCGATGAAATCGGGGCCCGTCATGGACGGTGGTGATCACCAGAATGTCGCGGATGCCGGCCAGCATCAGCGTGGACAGCGGATAGTAGATCATCGGCTTGTCGTAGACCGGCAGCAACTGCTTGCTGACGCCCATGGTGATCGGGTACAGGCGGGTGCCCGAGCCGCCGGCCAAGATGATCCCGCGCATGAGTGGCTCCTAACGCCGCTAGCGACCCTTAACCGACCCTTAACTGACTAAGTCGTCCTCGGTGAGTTCGGTGGCCCACAGCGCCGCGGCCAGGTCCTCGTGACGGAACGCGGCGGTGACTTTGTCGTGCACCACTCGGAACGCCGTCGCGGCGGTCGTGACGTCATCGGGATCGTTCCGGTTGCTGATCTCCTGCTCGACGACGACGACGCCGTCGTGCACGAACATCCGGCCAAGCTCCGCCGTCACCTCGAGCGAAGCGGCCCACCTACGCAGCGCCTGGTGCCCCTGCGCGGCCCCATGTGAATCGCCGATGTCGATGTCGTCACTGGACAGGGCCACCAAGGTATCGAGGTCGGATGCGTTGAGGGCGTCGTGCCACGCCAGCACCGTGGCGATCTCCGATGTGGTCATGGTCTGCAAGTTACCGTGTGGCCTCCACGCCGTGGCTATAGCGGCGTGCGATCCAGCCAGTTTTGCCAGACAGCGTCGTCGCCGAACATCTCGATACCTGTGTCAGCGACCGGGATTCGGCGCAGCAGCGCCAGCAGTAGCTCGGTGGCGGCGCCGCGCAGCGCCACGGTGCCTTTACCGTGCTCATGCGACCAGGCGATCCCGCCGTCGGCGACACCGATCGTCCATTCGCCCGGTTCACTCAGCCCGGAATCGGTGGCGTGCAGGTGAATCGTGTTGTCGCCCTCGAGCGGCAGCGGCGCCCCACCGCGTCCGGCCTGGATCACGACCCGCTCCAGCCATTCGGTGATGCCGTCGGCCGCGATGTCGGGTTCGAGCGTGAACTCGCTCCCGACCGCGATCGCGGCGTCGGCGTGGTGCACCGCCGCCTCATGCAGCCGGCGCCGGATCCACCAGTTCGCCGGGCGCGGTCCGAGGAACGTCCACACCGGCGTTTCCACGCCCGATTGCTCCACAGCGTCGACCAGCCGCTGCGCGCCGCCATGCAACCAGGAGATCGCGTCGTCGGGATCCGGCGGCGGCTTGCCACCCTCGACGCTGCGGGGATCGAGGAATTGGTCGAGCCGCTCGCGCACAATCTGCGCCGCCCACCGATCCCCGCGGCCGACGTGGCGGAACAGCTGCTCGAGGCTCCAGCCCGGGCACGTCGTCACCGGTGTGGACGGATCGGCATTGCGGACGATGTCCCCAAAAGCGCGGGTCTGCTCGAGGTATGCCGATGCGTAGTCCACGTCGGTCAGGTTACCGCCGGGGGTTATCCACAGTTCGAGGTTTACCCACAGGCTGCGGCTTCGCGGCAGCGAGGGCGGTCCGCTAGCACCTAGACATCGAAAGTATGTTCGATAAATCTGTGGGCTAATGCCACTGACGCCGACATCGTTGACGCCATTGGCGATGCGGCCCGCGCCGAGGCCGCTGCGGCCGCTCGCCGACTTGCCGCCATCGCCGAACTGGTCGGCCGCCACGCCAAGGGCTCCACCGCCCATGCCCACTGGTCTTGCGACAACTGGGACGCGATCGCCGCTCAAGTGGCTGCGATCCACAACATCAGCCACACGTTGGCCTCCGGCCAGATGTATCTGGCGGTGGCACTGCGGGATCGGCTGCCCCGCGTGGCAGTCCTGTTCGCCCAGGGGCGTCATTGACGCCCGGTTGGCCGGCACCATCGTCTGGCGTACCAACCTGATCAAAGACCCCGAAGTGTTGCGGCGAGTCGACGCCACGCTGGCCAACGACGCCCAAAGCTTCGGGCCGCTCTCGGCGACCAAGACCGCCGCGGCCATCGACGAGGTCGTCGACCGCTACGACCCCGCCGCGCTGCGCCGCACCCGCATTAGCGCCCGCGGTCGCGAGGTGGTCGTCGCCCCGCCTGACGACGACAGCGGCACCGCCCATCTGTGGGGCTCCCTGCTGGCTACCGACGCCGTGGTGCTGGACCGCAAGCTGACCGCGATGGCACATCGACGTCTGCGACAGCGACCCCCGGACCCTGGCCCAGCGCCGCGCCGACGCGCTGGGCACCCTGGCCGCCGACGGCACCCAGCTGGCTTGCCGCTGCGGCACACCTGACTGTGCGGCCGCACTCGAGACAGACCCTCGCGCCTCCGCAGTACTCATCCATGTCATCGCGGAGCCCGCCACAATGAACGCCAAGCCCGACCCCCACACCAACGGTGAGCCCGCATCACGTCCGATCACACCGCAGACCACGCTGCGCGAGGCGGCCGCTCCTGACCCCGAGCCGCCGGCGATCTGGCTGCCCTCGGCCCATATCCTCGGCGGCGGCACAGTGCCCGCACCCCTGCTCGCAGACCTGATCGCTGCGGGCGCCAAGGTCACTCAGGTGAATCCGTTGATCGGTACCACCCCCGAGCCCGGGTATCGCCCCTCAGCCGCGCTTGGCCCGCTTCGTCCGCTGCCGCGACATGACCTGTCGCTTCCCCGGGTGCGACCGCGCTGCCGAATTCTGCGACATCGACCACAGCATCCCTTATCCAAGAGGGCTCACCCACCCCTCCAACCTCAAATGCCTGAGGGTGTCGCACGAATCGTTGGTGTATTGCGGTGATGGTTTGCGTTGACTGGTGGGTCGGGTCTGGTCGCCTTCGGTCAGGCGGGTATTGCGTGCTGGAGCTTGAGCAGATTGTGCACTGTGCAGATCAGGCGCCACTCGCTATGCACTCCGGCATGGCCGCGGAGGGCGAACTTGCGGAATCCGAGGTTGGCTTTGATGTTGCCGAAGACAGGTTCGATGCTGATGCTGCGTTTGCGGTAGAGCATGGCGTTGTCTGATTGGGCAAGCTTGTCGTCCATGGCTTTTCGGGCGACCGTGGGGTCGGTGATGTCGCCCCTGACGTGCGCGAGCATCGTTTTGACCCGCGTCACTGAGACGCACAGGTGGTCGCTGGCGGCACGCAGGGAGATCTCGCCGGCCGCGACGCGTTCGATGACCGGGATCCACTCCTGGGGTTCGGGTTCGGCGCTGGCGGTGATGCGTTGTCCGTCGCGTCCGAAGTAGCGCTTGGTCATGTCCCGCACCCAGGTGTACGAGACGCCCAGAATCGTACCGGCTTGACGTTGGGACAGCTCACCGCGGTTCACCCTCGCCAGGACTGCCAACTTGTCGTCGTCGGGCTTGTCGGCCTTGCGCCACGCGGACTGACGTGTCGCGATCAACACCTCGGCACCGACGTCGGCGGTGCCGTTCGCGCTGGTCCAGTAGCCCGCGTCGGCCACGAACGTGCCCGCACCACCGCGGTGGCCGGCCTCGCCGAGATTCTCGGTCACCGCGGTGGCCATCGGCACGAAGTGGGGCTGGTCGTTGGTGGTAGCGGCGACCTCGGCGGCGAGCACGATGTGCCCGGTCGTCGCGGCCGCTTGCGCGTTGTAGCCCTGCAGCACGCCTTTCGAGGAGTGCGCGATGATCCGCGAATGCGGATCGGTCGTGTTCGCCCGCCGCGGCCGCGCTCGCCGCGCCGTCTCCGTTTTCGGTTGCGGCCCGGTCAGTTTGTGCCCCAGCTCGGCCTCTTTGCGGGCCCGCTCGGCCATCCGGGTCTGCAAGTCCTGGGCCTTCTGCGACTCGAGCTCGTCAAGGGCAGCCCTGATCCGCGACCGCCGATCCCGGCCGCCGGCCCACCCGGCCGGCAACCGCCCGCCCCGGTCCTGCCCGCACTCACCATCCTCAGCCGCATCGACCTGCTCGGCTTCGGCCAGGACCTGTTCGGCGAGTCGACGAGCCGCACCGGCGGAGTCCGGCACCAGGGATTCGCCGAGCTCGGCACTAAGAGCTGCACGGTCGCGATTAGCGGAAAACGAGGCGTTCGCGGCGATCTTCGTGCCGTCGATCGCGACCATCCCCGCATCGACCAGACCGGCCTTCACACACAGACGCAGAACCTGCCCGAACAATCCTGCGATCGCGTCCTGATGGCGGCGGCGGAACCGGGCCAGCGTGGCGTGATCAGGCTGCTGATTGGCCGCGACCACCCGCACCGCCACATCCTCGACCAGCCGTCGCTCGATCCGACGCGAGGACCGCTCCCCGGTGCAGTACGCATACAGCAGTACCGACAGCATCATCGCCGGGTCATACACCGACCCGCCCTTGCCATCGACCCGATACGCCGCATAGAACGCGCTCAGATCCAGCTCGGCGACGACATCGAGCACGAAGAACGCTAGATGATCCTCGGGCAACCACTCCCGCACCGACGGCGGCATCATCATCAACTGATCGACATCACCCACGCGCAGATTTACAGACACCTCGAATTATCTCAGGCAGCAGCACCTTTCACGTGAATCGACACGAAGACACACAATTCAGACCAACGATTCGTGCGACACCCTCGCCTGTGCCGCAAACACCACTTGCTCAAGACATTTTGGACAGGCTGGCGCGATAAACAATGTCCCCGACGGGACCATCGTCTGGACGTCGCCAACCGGACACACCTACTCCACCCGACCAGGTAGCCGGCTGCTATTTCCTACCCTGTGCCTGTCCACCGGCGAATTGCCCACTGCCCCAGTGGCAGAACCACCGACCGCGCTGCGCGGCATCATGATGCCCACCCGCCGCCGCACCCGACAGCAGGACCGCGCCCGCCGCATCGACGCCGAACGCGCCCTTAATGCCGATCGCGTCGCCGAGCGCAACCAGCCGCCGCCTTTTTAGCTAAAGCGATGTCTATTGGCGGTCCGCAAGACCCCATTTCAAGCAATCCACCAACCCCATTCGAGTAGTCGACTACCTAAGCCGACCCTGTCGTTTCGGCCCATGCTTGGGTTCCGTAACAGCCACAAATGGGGTGGACGGACATGTCGTATGTGATCGCAGGGCCGGAGTTGATGACTGCCGCGGCATCGGATTTGGCCGGTATCGAGTCGGCGCTCAGCGCAGCCCACGCGGCGGCGGCGACCTCGACGACGCAGGTGCTGGCCGCGGGCGCCGATGAAGTATCGGCGTCGATTGCGTGGCTGTTTTCTGACCATGGGCAGCAGTTTCAGGCTCTCGGAGCTCAGGCGGCGGCGTTCCATGACCGATTTGTGCGGGCGTTGACCGGTGCGGGGAGCGCGTACGCGGCGGCTGAGGCGGCGAACGCCGCGCCGTTGGCGGGCCTGGCGGACTTGTTGTCTCCGGTGAAGTTGCTGACCGGGCGCCCGCTGTTCGGCAATGGCACCGATGGGGCGGCGGGCACTGGAGCTGCCGGTGGGGACGGCGGATGGCTTTTCGGCAACGGCGGTAACGGCGGGTCGGGTGGAGCCGGGCATGACGGCGGCAAGGGCGGTGACGCAGCGCTGTTCGGCAACGGCGGCCGGGGCGGGGCCGGCGGGGCCGGCACCACGGGCAACGCCGCCGGCAGCACCCCGGGCGGCCACGGCGGTAACGGCGGGCACGGCGGCAATGGCGGGATGATTTCCGGCGACGGCGGCGACGGCGGCACCGGCGGCGACGGCGGCAGCACCAACTTCACTGGCAGCGGCGCCGTCAGCGGCATTGGCGGTAGCGGCGGCGGCAACGGCGGCAACGGCAGCAACGGCGGCAACGGCGGCAACGGCGGTAGCGGCGGCACTGTAGGAGCCTTCGCCAACGGCAGCGGGAGCGGCACCGGCGGCTTCGACAATCTTCACGGCGGCACGGGCGGCACGGGCGGCACGGGCGGCGGCCCCGCCGGCACCACCGGGGGTCCCGGCGGCGGTGGTGGCGGCGGCACCGCCACGATTGTCGGTAACACCGCGGCCGGCGGCACCAATGGCGTCGCGGGCGTCGGCACCGGCGGCGGCCTGGGCGGTACCGGTGGTGGCGCCACGGGCAACGCCACCGGCGTCTTCGCCTCCGGAGGTGGGGGCGGTGGTGGCGGCGGCGGTATCACCGGCGGCACCGGCGGCACCGGCGGGAACGGCGGCGTCGTCGGCGGCGGCGGCAGCGGCGGCACCGCCGGCCAAGCCGGCAACCCCGGCGGTCCCTTCACCCAGAACGGCGGCGCCGCCACCGGCGCGCAGGGCGGCACCGCCGGTGCCGGTGGCGGCGGCGGTGGCGGCGGCGGCAGCGGCGACGGCATCGGCGTCGGGGCCACCGGCAAGGGCGGCAAGGGCGGCAACGGCGGCCCCTAGTACCGACTGAGATGTAGGTCGTTTCTGTCGAGCTCGACCGAAATGGTTTGCAGCCCGGATCAGGCCGAGCAGACGCAAGAATCTCGCAAGCTTCCGGCTTTATGCTGCCCGGCAAACCGAAAGGAAGCCGCGATGGACACCTCCCGCAGCCTGACGAAAATCGTTGCCGGAGCACTACTGTCGGGTGTTGCCGTCACCGGGATGGGGCTCACTCCAGGTACCGCACAGGCCGAGCCCCGCTCGGTGCCACCGATACATCGCCTGCTGCCAGAAGACCCGGTACCGCCCGGCGCATCCGGGCCATACCAATGCTGCCCGGAAGATGAACAGGGCGGCCTACACCCACAAACCGGTCGGGGATGCCCGTCAAATGTGAACTGGGACAAGAATGTCTGCCACACCTGGTGGGGCGTCTACTGGGGGCATGGAAACGCTTCCCCCAGTGTTTGGGAGGGACCTGAGCCACCGCCGCCGGAGGCGCTGCAGAAGCCCTGGTGCGGGTTTCCTTTCATGTGTTCAGGAACACCGTGATCAACGGCTGGTAGCCCTCGGGGTGCAACAGGCGAGACGCTTTGGCCAAGCTGTAGTCTGCACAGACGCAATGGCGTCAAGCAGAAAGGCGCAACATGACATGCATGGACCGGGCCACCCGGGCAGGTAGGACCGCGGGTGTATTCATCGGTTTGGCGGCCTTACAACTGACTGGGTGTACCGCCACCGCCGCACCCGAGGGCGCTGCACCAAAGGTCGTGGCGACCGAGCCGGCCGCGGACGCCACGGTGCCGGCCGGCCCGTTCAAACTGAAGGTCACGTTCGACCAGAAGATGATGGCCAATTCCTATTCGTTCGTGACCCTCCAAGACGGCACCTATCCCCCCTGCCAGAAGACGCCGACGCCCTCGGCCGACGGCATGAGCTTCTCGCTTGACTGCACGCTGGAAGCCGGCAAGTCCTATGCGCTGGGCTTCAACGGCGGCAATTACATGAACTTCAAGAACGAGGCGGGCGTTTCCGCCGTCCCCAGCCAGCTGCACTTCTCGACCGCACCCTGAGCCTGCGCAACCATGACGTGGCCGTCAACGCGACGGTGAATAGCCTTGTTTTGCAACGGGTTCTGCAGCCTGGCCGAGGACAAACAAACCGAGTGGCCCACGGACCGAATGCTCTAATTGCTTCGGACCTGACTTGGCTCACTCAGTGGTTCGGGCTTGCCACAGGGCGCGTCACACCCGCCAGATGTGCACCAAGAAACTGGTCATGTGGCGGTTCTGGAATGCGCTATCACCGGCAGTATCGCAATCCGCAAGCACGGGGCCACTTGCTCGCGGGGACACGCGTGATGCACCGACCAGCACCAGCGATCCCGGCGGCCATCCAAAGTCACGCGTGGTGCACGCCGGCGGTGCGCACTAACTGAGCCAAGTTCGGTTCGGACAGTTGGGCGTTCAGCCTTGCGAGACGTTAAGGAGCTTGCCCGTCAGGTCGTAGTGGACCATCTTCGATGCACGCGGACCCTTGACGTCAATTTGAATTTCCGGTTGGCCCTGGTTCGCCATGAACTTCTTGATCAGCACGAATTCGATGGCGCCGTTCTCGACGGCGGAGTCGTTGGGTGCAGCGGCCATCGTTTGGCCAAGCACTGCCGGTTTGACGGTATCGCCCTTGAACACGCTCGCCTCGACTGCGCCGGGCTGGTTGCGGCTGACGTCGACCGGCGCCACCTGGACCGAATCGCCCTGGTAGCTGTAATTGTCAACATTCTCCCGCTTGTGTGGATCGATTGCCTTGACGCTGAGGGACAACTCGTTGATGAGCACCTCCACGTAGTCGGCCGGGTCGGCACCGATCTTGCCGTTGATCGCGGCGAGCGCCGTAGTCATTTTGTCCACCGTCCATTGTGAAATATTCGCGGTCGCCGCCGACTGGGCGGAGGACATCGCCGACCGGATTTTCTCCAACTTCGAACAGCTTGGCGCCGACAACAGCACTCCGGCGATCAGCCCGACAACGGTTAGGCGGCGAAATATAGACATGGCCCGGCCTTCCCCCGATCTACTGAGCTCAATCGGTCCACGAAATGTGAGCCAATTGAGCTTAGTAGAGGTTTTTGGGTTGCGAAATAATTGGCGGAGCTGAAATGCGCGCGTCATCCCAACTGGTAGGACTCGGACGACACGCGGAAGAAATGCCCGGTGCCAGAGTCGGTGCACGTCATCCCGGCCGGCTCACTGTCACATGTGATTGCGCCGAGCGACCTCGTCTGGCCATAGGCGAGCGGTGACCAGTCGCCGAAACCGGAACCGAGCGCAGAGTAGGTACACGTGACGTAGGCCGTCTGGCCTTGGTCGAGCCGAAAATCGCGACCCAGATCCGACCCGGGCGGGCACGGTCCGCCGTTTTGATCTCTGGCCAGTCCCGGTGTGGCCGCGTAGCTGTGGTCCCCGATCTGACACGCGGCGACCGGCGGCCGCGCGGCTGCGCCGTCGAGAATGCAGCGGATCTTGCCCGACGGGGACGCGAACTGCTGATAGTTGTCGTCGGCCTGCGCGGGTGCCGCCCCGAAAGCAAACGCCGCCGGTGCCACCATGCCGACGGCTGCGCCCAGCGCCGAGTTGATGATCTTTTTCCCGTGGCGATTCATTGTTTTCATTCGGTACTCCGCTCTAGGCAGTGGCGAGCCTGTGATTCCTGGCAATCCAGTCATCGAGATAGCGAAACCAAGGATGACAGCCGATGCGCCAATCAACCAGCCCCGCAACGAGCACCACACTGAAAGCTGCGCGAACCCAGCCAGCGTCCACCCATTTGACATTGCCTTCGCCTGCGGCGGCACCGATTATGGGTTGATGACAACCGATCCGCAGTTCATCCTGACCTTCCGTGGTGTGGAGGTGGGCCGCTATGAGACGCCCGAGCGGGCGACGGCGGCCGCCAGGTCGGTAATCGACACAGAGTTGGGTTCCCGGCCCGCCGGCTCCGGCGACGAGCACGGTGAGCTGCCCAGAATCGAGTGGCAGCCGCCCCGCGTGGCGTTCCCATTCGACGCGGCCGGGTATTGGCACCATCGGGTGCAGATGCGTAAGCGTGATGCTGAGCCAGCGCGGCACCCACCGCCACAGCCGACGACAATTGATCACGGCCCGAGACGATCCGACTCCCTACCACGGCCCACGCCGACTCATGCGGTTCCGCCGCAAGGTGTTTCGGGCGACGCGCCGATGCTGCCGCGAAGGCAGGACGCGTACCAGCCGGCACCTCCACCAGCTCCCGTGCACAGCGGTCCGCCGCAGCGGGGACCTGCCCCACGACCGCCTGCGCCGGTTTACGGAGGCCCCCCGCCATCGGTACGCCCGGCCCCTCCTCCGACAGCGCCGACACCGCCGCCGGAGCCGAAGGAGGAGGAGCCGCGAGGCAAGCGGCGGTGGTTCGGCAAGAACCGTGACGAATCGCAGTAAACCCGGCGCCCAGCGGGCATTCAGCCGGTCACCGGCACGGACCGCCTATGCGGTGTGGGAGTTGACGTTGGCGTGCAATCTGGCCTGCTCTCATTGCGGATCCCGAGCCGGAAACGCGCGGCAGCACGAATTGTCCACCTCCGAGGCGCTCGACGTGGTCGATCAACTCGCCGAAGTGGGAATCGTCGAGGTTACCCTTATCGGCGGCGAGGCGTTCCTGCGACCGGATTGGCTGCAGATCGCCGCCGCAATCACCGGCCGGGGCATGCGCTGCACACTGACGACCGGCGGGTACAAGTTGAGTTCGGTTATGGCACAACGCATGCGGGACGCCGGCATTGCGCAGGCCTCGGTCTCCATCGACGGGATGGAAGAGACCCACGACGCGCTGCGCGGACGGAACGGATCCTGGCGGTCGTGCTTCCGCACCGCAGAGTACCTGCACGCTGCCGGCGTCGACGTCGCCTGCAATACCCAAATCAATCGCCGAACGATCATCGAGCTTCCGGAGCTTTACCAGGCGCTGCTGCGGGCGGGCGCGACCGCATGGCAATTGCAGCTGACGGTCCCGTTGGGGCGCGCGGCAGACCGGCCGGAGCTGTTGCTGCAGCCGTGTGAGTTGAACGTGGTATTCCCGGTGCTGGCCCGGGTGGCTGAGCAGGCCGCAGCCGACGGAATGCGCGTCTATGCGGCCAACAACCTCGGCTACCACGGCCCGTACGAACGACTGCTGCGCTCACCAGATGGCAGCCAGTCCTGGAACGGGTGCCAAGCGGGCCTGTCCACCATAGGAATTGAGGCCGACGGCACCATCAAAGGCTGCCCGTCGTTGCCGACCGCAGACTACACCGGCGGTACGGTGCGAAAGCAACGTATCGCCGAAATGCTCTCCACTGCACCGGAGATGACCTTCAACCTACTCAGCGAACAATCTGAGCTGTGGGGGTTCTGCCGCACCTGCGCCCACGCGGATACCTGCCGAGGCGGATGCTCGTGGACCGCCCACACCCTCTTCGGTCGGCGCGGCAACAATCCCTACTGTCACCACCGTGCGCTCGAGTTGAACCAACAGGGTCTGCGTGAACGGTTGGTTCGGATTGAGCCGGCCACCGGCCTGCCCTTCGACCATGGCCGTTTCACTTTGGTCTCCGAATCCGACGACACGCCATGGCCGCAACACGCCAGGCCCCGGCTCAGCGCCGAGGACATTCGGTGGCCATCGAGCAATTCATCGGCGTGCTGGTAGAACTCGTCGTCGGCGTCGGGAATTGTTCTGCGCCACAGCCATCGGGCCCCCGCATCTGCGGGCCGTACAACCCTGGCCGGAAACCGTTGCATCGCGATCGCGCAGGGCTACAGTGCAGCAATGGACGAACCCGGGTCCGGCCCCATCACCTCCGCCCCCGATGCCGCAGTGGCCGCCAAGGTATACACGCCGCAGCACGCTGAGAAGCCAGCGGCGCCCCATCCACCGCGAAAGCCGGACTGGTGGCAGCGGCGCTACACGTTCACCGGCACCGCTATCGGGCTGGCATTCGTGTGGCTGTCGATGACCCCGTCGCTGCTGCCCCGGGGCCCGCTGTTCCAGGGCCTGGTCAGCGGCGCGTCCGGCGCGGTCGGCTATGCGATCGGCACCTTCGCGGTGTGGCTGGTCCGCTTCATGCTCTCTAAAGAGAGCAGCCCGCCGGCGCCGCGGATCGCCTGGATCGTGCTCGTCGTCATAGGTGCGGCGGCCACGGTGGCCATGATCGTCTGGTTTCACGTCTGGCAGGATCACGTGCGCGACCTGATGGGCGTGCCGCGGCTCAAATGGCACGACTATCCGCTGGCCGCCGTGCTGGCCATCGTGGTGTTGTTCGTTCTGGTCGAGATCGGCCAACTGACCGGACGCTTGCTGCGCTTTTTGGTCCGCCAGTTCAATCGTGTTGCCCCGCCACGGATTTCGGCGGTCGTCGCAGTGTTGCTATTGGTAGCACTGACCATCGGCATCCTCAACGGCGTCGTGCTGCGGTTCGCGATGCACACGCTGAACTCCACGTTCAAGTCGGTGAACAACGAGCAGAGCCCGAACACGCCGGCGCCGACCACGCCGATGCGCTCCGGTGGCCCCGGCTCCTTGGTGTCGTGGTCGTCGCTCGGAAAGCAGGGCCGCATCTTCGTCGCCGGTGGCCCCAGCGATGCACAGCTGTCGGCGTTCAACGGCTCGGCGGGGTTCAACCCGATTCGGGCATACGCCGGGCTGGAGTCCGCCGACGGCATCAGCGCTACCGCGGAGCTGGCCGCGCGCGAACTGGAACGGATGGGCGGGCTCCAGCGCAAGGTCGTCGCGGTCGCCACCACGACCGGGACGGGCTGGATCAACGAGGCCGAGGCCGACGCGATCGAGTACATGCTCAATGGCGACAGCGCGATCGTCAGCATGCAGTACTCATTCCTGCCTAGCTGGTTGTCTTTCCTGGTGGACAAGGAGAACGCGCGTCAGGCCGGTCAGGCGCTGTTCGAGGCGGTCGACAAGCGGGTGCGGGCGCTGCCGGAGGGCCAGCGGCCCAAGCTCGTGGTGTTCGGCGAGAGCCTGGGGTCGTTCGGCGGTGAGGCACCATTCTTGTCGCCCAACAACATCGAAGCCCGCACCGACGGTGCGCTGTTCAGCGGCCCGACGTTCAATAACACGATGTGGGAGACCGTCACCGGCCACCGTGACAGGGGCTCACCCCAATGGCTGCCGAAATATCAACAGGGAGAAAATATCCGGTTCGTCGCGCGTAGCGATGACCTCGGCCGTCCGGACGCGCCATGGGGCACACCGCGAGTCGTCTATCTGCAACATGCGTCGGACCCGATCGCCTGGTGGAATCCGGATCTGCTGTTCCGCCAGCCGGATTGGCTGCGGGAGCCTCGCGGCTACGACGTCCCCGGCGACATGGAATGGATCCCGGTGGTGACCTTTCTGCAGGTGTCCGCCGACATGGCGGTCGCCGTCGACGTGCCCGACGGGCACGGACACCGCTACGTCAAGGATGTGGCCGACGCGTGGGCCGCCGTCCTCCAGCCGCCGGGCTGGACGCCGGACAAAACTCAACGGCTGCGCCCGCTTTTGCGAGCCGAGCAGTGACTGCGAACTTACCTATCGCTCCGCGTTGACCATGACCCGTCCGGCGCGGCTGAGAACCAACGTCACGCCCACACCGAAGACGAACCCACCCACATGCGCGAAGAACGCCACACCGCTACCACCTTTGTCGTCCGGGTGGATCAGCGCAAAGTTGCCCTCGAACAACTGGTACAGAAACCAGCCGCCGAGGAAGACCCACGCAGGGATTTCGACCGGGAACCAGCCCAGGAACGTGCGGATGCGTGAGGCGGGATAAAGCACGATATAGGCGCCCAGCACCGCGGCGATCGCGCCGCTGGCACCCAGGTTTGGTATCTGTGCGTCGGACCCCGTGCCGAAGAGCAGGGTCATCGCGGTTTGCAGAATCGTCGCGGCCAATCCTCCGGCGAAGTAAAAGATCAGATAGCCAAGCCGGCCGAAGGCGTCCTCCACGTTCTTGCCGAAAATCACCAGAAACCACATGTTGCCCAGGATGTGATCCCAACCGGCGTGCATAAACATCGCGGTGATCCAGCTGAGGCCCCAAGGTATGCCCAGGTGACAGGTGTTATTGACATCGCACGGATAGAAAGAGGCCTGATTGACCGCCGCGTCGCCGTTCGGTAACTCATAGAAGAGAAAGACCGCGAAGTTCGCGACGATCAGCGTGACGTTGACAATCGGGAACCGGCTTGCCGGAATGCCATCGGAGTAAGGGATCATCCGAACTCCTTCCACGGACCCGCAGCGCCACCGATCAGTCTGCCGCTCTTTTGTCCCGGTGTCTGTGTTCGCCGCGACACTGTCGTTATTTGGATGTTGGTCGTTTAAGACAACGAAGCCGAGCGGCCTTCTAGGCTTTCAACCATGCGCACCCATGGGTGGGGCGGCGCCACGCCCGCAAGCGACGAAGAGGCCGTCGAACGCATCCTCGACGCGGCGAGTCAAGCCATCGACGAACGCGGAGCCGACATCCGGATCGCCGACGTGGCGCGAACGCTCGGCGTATCCCGGCAGACCGTCTACAACTACTTCCCCGGGACCAGCAGTCTTGTCGAGGCCGCAGCCACCCGGTCGGGCATGCGGCTGGTGCAGCGACTGGCCGAACACCTGGCCGACATCACCGATCCCGTTGATGCGCTGGTCGAGAGTCTGGCCTACAGCTTGGAGTGGCTCCCCGGCGACAAGCACGTCCAGTTGTTGTTGGTCCACGACTTCACCAAGGCATCGACCGGTGTCACGTCGGAGGTGGGTTTCACGTTCGGTCACGGAATCCTGGCGGGGCTCGACGTGGACTGGACGCGGTACGGGCTTGACGACGCCGGTCTCGACGATCTGGTCGAGTACCTGCTGCGGATTCTGCAGTCCTTCATGATCGACCCGGGCCGGCCGCCGCGCACGGGTGCGGCGCTGCGGGCCTATCTACGACGCTGGGTCGCGCCCGTTCTGACTTCTGAGATCGCCGCAGCGGCGGATTGACGGTTTCGGTAAACTGTCCAGCCAGATGGAGGTGGTTGCGTTGACGTTCGACACGGTGATCACGGAAGGCCGCTGGTTTGACGGCACCGGCAGACCGTCGGCGATCCGCAACATCGGCATTCGCGACGGTCGGATCGCCGAGGTGAGCGCGGCGCCACTGGACACCGAGGGCTGCCCGAACGTCATTGACGCCGAAGGCAAGTGGGTGATGCCCGGCATCATCGACATCCACACCCACTACGACGCCGAAGTGCTGGCGACTCCGTCGCTGTCGGAATCCCTGCGGCACGGTGTCACCACGATTGTGATGGGGTCGTGTTCGCTGTCCACGGTGCACGTCGACGCGGGTGCTGCCGCCGACCTGTTCGGGCGGGTGGAAGCGATCCCGCACGAACATGTGCTGCGCATTGTCGGTGAGCACAAGTCGTGGAATAGCGCGCGCGAGTATGCCGAGGCGCTCGAGTCACTGCCGCTGGGGCCCAACGTGACCGCGTTCATAGGTCATTCCGATATGCGGGCCGCCACCATGGGGCTTGACCGCGCCACCCGTAAACACGTCCGGCCCACCGCCGCCGAACAGGCGCGAATGGAAGACATGCTGACCGAGGCGCTCGATGCCGGGTTTATCGGAATGTCATCGCAGCAACTGCTTTTCGACAAGCTGGACGGCGAAACCTGCCGGTCCCGCACCCTGCCGTCGACGTACGCCAAAGGCCGCGAGCTGCGCCGGCTCAAGTCGCTGCTGCGCCGATCCGGGCGCACGCTGCAGTCCGGACCTGACATCACGCACCCGCAGAACATCTTCTCGCAGGCGTTCCAGTCGCTGGGAATTCGGCGGCCCCGGCTCAAGACCAGCCTGCTGGCGGCCGCGGACATGAAGTCATGCGCGGGCCGCCATGTGGTTGACCACGGTGCTTTCAGCCATCGTGAATCGGCTCGGCGGCGACTTCCGGTTCCAGCATCTGCCCGTGCCGTTCGAGGTGTATGCCGACGGGATCGACCTGGTGGTGTTCGAGGAGTTCGGAGCGGGCGCTGCCGCGCTGCACCTCAAGGACGAACTCGACCGCAACGAGCTGATGCGGGACGAGGAGTATCGGCGGCGGTTCCGCAAGGACTACGACAGCAAGTACAAGCCGCGCGCGTGGCACCGGGACTTCTTCGACGCCGAGATCGTGTCCTGTCCCGACCGGTCGGTGGTGGGCAAGTCGTTCGGCCAGGTCGGAGTGGAGCGCGGTGGCCTGCACCCGGTCGACGCCTTCCTCGACCTGGTGCTCGAGCACGGCACGGACATCCGTTGGCGCACCACGATTTCCAACCACCGCCCGCACATGCTGCGCCGTCTGGCCCGGCTGGACGGCCTGCAGATGGGCTTTTCCGACGCGGGCGCCCATCTGCGGAACATGGCGTTCTACAACTGCGGCCTGCGCCTGCTTCGGCATGTGCGGGACGCGGAGAACGCGGGGAGGCCGTTCCTCTCCGTCGAGCGGGCCGTGCACCGGCTCACCGGAGAGTTGGCGGACTGGTACGGGCTGGACGCCGGTCATCTGCGCGTCGGCGACTGGGCGGACCTGGTGGTGATTGACCCGCAGCGCCTAGACGAATCGCTGGAGTCCTACCACGAGGCCAATATTGCTGCCTACGGCGGACTTTCACGCATGGTGAACCGCAACGACGAGACGGTCAACGCCGTTTTCGTCTCCGGCCGTCAAGTGTTCCGCGACGGGCAGGCCACCGAGATCCTGGGTCGTGAGCGCACCGGGGGCTTCCTGCGCGCCGACGGCCGACCGCGTAACGTGCCGCGGCCCATCACCGCGTAGGCAGCCGCGCTCCCAGCCGGAACACCCGCCAACCGGCCTGCTCCCAGCGGGCGACATCCAGGCAGTTGCGGCCGTCGACGATGACCCGCGACCGCACATGACCGCTCAGGTCGGCGGGTTCCAGATCGACGAACTCCTGCCACTCGGTCAGTACCAAGACCGCATCCGCCCCGTCGCAGGCTTCTGCCACGGAAACCGCATAGTTCAGCGTGGGGAACAACCGCCGCGCGTTTTCCAGGGCTTTCGGGTCATATACGTTGACCGCGGCTCCGTTGAGCTGCAGCTGGCCCGCGACGTTGAGCGCGGGCGAGTCACGCACGTCGTCGGATTCGGGTTTGAACGCCGCACCGAGCACGGCGATGTTGGAGCCCAGCAGTGCGCCGCCGCACGCGGTGGTGGCCAATTCGACCATCTTCGTACGGCGGCGCATGTTGATGCTGTCCACCTCACGCAGGAACGTCAGCGCCTGATTTGCTCCCAGCTCACCGGCGCGCGCCATGAACGCGCGGATGTCCTTGGGCAAGCAGCCACCGCCGAAACCCAAACCAGCGTTGAGGCATTGACGTCCGATCCGTGGGTCGTATCCGAGCGCGTCGGCCAGCGTGCTGACGTCGGCACCCGCCGCCTCGCACACCTCGGAGACCGCGTTGATGAACGAAATCTTGGTCGCCAGAAAGGCATTGGCCGAAACCTTGACCAACTCCGCGGTCTGCAGGTCGGTCACCAGGAACGGCACACCAGCCTCCAGCAGCGGCCCGTACAGCTCGCGAACAGCAGCTTCGGCCCGCACCGAATTTTCTTGTATCCCAAGCACAATGCGGTCCGGCTGCAAGGTGTCACGCACCGCGAAGCCTTCGCGTAGAAACTCCGGATTCCAGGCGATTTCGACGTCGACTCCCCGAGACGCCAGCGCGGCGGCCCGGTCGCTCAGCTCGGCCGCGGTGCCTACCGGGACCGTCGACTTGCCGACGAGCACCGCGGGCCGGGTCAGCCGAGGCACCAAACCGTCGATGACGGCGTGGACATGATGTAAGTCGGCGCCGTACTGGCCCTTCTTTTGCGGCGTGCCAACGCCAAGGAAGTGCACATCGGCAAACTCGGCCGCCATGTCGTAATCGGTGGTGAACCGAAGCCGTCCCGCCGCGAGGTTGTCAACCAGCAGCTTGCGCAGTCCGGGCTCGTAGAACGGAATATCTCCGCCGCCAAGCTTGGCGACCTTGCCCGGGTCGATATCGACCCCGACGACCTCGTGTCCCAGTTCCGCCATCCCAACGGCGTGGGTGGCACCTAGATACCCAGTGCCAAATACTGTGCATCGCATACCACCGTGTCTAGGTTGCCGCGATGAGCTAACTGCATCGCGCCGCTGAGCGGGAGGCAAACGACAGGTGACAGGTGGCCTCAGCGAGGCTGACTAGCGGCCGTGCCCTCCGCCGTGACCTCCGCCGAACCCACCGAAGCCTCCGCCGTGGCCTCCGCCGAATCCCCCGCCACCCGGGAATCCCGGGAATCCGCCGCCGCCGTGGCCTCCCTCACCGGGGAAGCCGCCGCCGTGGCCGCCGCCGGGAGGACCGAAGATCGGCGGTAGTCCGGGGATCGGAACCGGCACGGGATGGGCCCTGCCGGCACCGGGACGGGAACCGGAGCGGGAACCTCCGGCACCGGTGCAGGCACCGGGGCGGGCAGCTGCGGCACCGGAGCAGGAACCGCAGCAGGTACTTGCGGCACCGGAGCGGGAACCGCCGCCGGAGCCTGCGGCACCGCGGCCGGAGCCTGCGGCACCGCGGCCGGAGCCTGCGGCACCGCAGCGGAGCCTGCGGCGGTGCCGCGGGGAGCCGCCTGCACCGGCTGCGTGGGCGGGGCGACGACGTTTTGACCGGGATCGGGTTTTACTCCGGCCGTCGGCCGGATACTGATCGCCAGCGCAACAACCAGCGCCGCGACGCCGACAATGAAGATCGCCGCCACCACCGAGCCGACCAGCGCGAACGAGCGCCGCTCAGGGACGTCAACCAGGCCCGTCGCGGCCGCGTGCTCGCCGGTGTACAAGTCCTCGGGCACCGCGCTGTAGGCGAGGGGGATCTGGCCTGATGCCATGTCAGCGGGGCTTTGGAAGTAGCCGGGAGCCAGGACGAACGGGCTCACTTCGCCGGTGCCGGGATCCTGCGCCCAGGCCTGCGCCGCGGTGGACGACGCGAACAGCGGCGCATGCGCCGACGCCAGCGCCGCGCCTCGGGCCAGCGCCGTCTCCGGCTCCTCGGGCGCAGCCAACGGCAGCGTCGTGGCGGCTTCCAGCGCCGGCTTGATCAGCGGGATGTCAATGCCGGAGCCAACGACAAACACGGCGTCCGGGCGCGTCTCCAACGACGCGGCACTAGAAACCATCGTCGCCAACTCGGCGACCGCGGTGTCGTCGTCTGCGGATAGCGGCCGGCGGCGGATGTCGGCGATCGAGCCGTCGGCGCTGTCGACGACGGCCAAGGTTGCGGTATCGGGCTCGATGTACAGCAGCGCCGTATGCGCATAGTTGGTTTCATTGCCGACCGAGTGCGCAAGTGCCGCCGCGGCGAGAAACGCCGAGACCAACATCACGTTTTCGATCTTGTGGGCGGCCAGCGCGTCGCGCAGCGCGGCGGCTTCGATGGGATCTGTCCAGGTGACGCCGGTCGATGTCAGCTGGTAGCCGCCCTCGGCCGCGCCCTCCCGGGTCCCCAGAATCGCCGAGACGACCCGGTCGGCGGCGGTGTCGGTTGGCGCATCGGCAGCGACGTCGAACTTGTCTTCGTCGACCGTGGCGCCGTCGCCGCTTTCGCCTTCGACCAGCACCATTCGAACTGCTGTCGGTGCCATCGAAACACCAAGTACGGTGTCCAAAACTCCCCCAATTAATCGTTGATGATCACTGACGGCGACACACCGTGAGTCTCCGTCAGTTTTCCCCGTATCGGCCGATTTTACGCGTTAGGGAGCCAGGATGCCGCGCCCCAGGCGGCGGTGGCCCCATCCGAAACGATCCCGTGGGCGTTCCGGCGGCGCCTGCTCCGCCGGCGTGCTGCTGCTGGCGGGGCCTGCTCCGGCGGGGCCTGCTCCACCGGGGTTTGCTGCGGCGGGGCCACGGGCGGCACCGATTGCGGTGCGGGTGCCTCTGTCGGCGCCGCTGGGACCGGGCTCGGAACTGCCGATGGCGGGGGCGGCGCCAAAGTCGCCGGGGCGACGACGTGCTTGCTGAGACTTGGCCGCTGTTCGGCATGCGGCCGGATATCGAGCGCCAGCGCGACGGCCAATGCCACCACTCCACCGACGAAAATGGTCAGTGCACCGGCGGCTGCGAGCAAAGGCTTGCGGCTGCGACGTTCGCCGAGATCAGCGGCGAATTCGAGGTCGGCTTCGTGGTCCGACACCGCGCTGTAGGCCAGCTCGCCGACGCCGGAATCCTCGGCGGGAATCATCGCGACCGTGGCCGGCGCTCCCAACGAGGCATTCGCCGACGCGAGGGCCGCGCCCCGCGCCAACGCCGTGTCCGGCTCTTCAGGTGCGGTTATCAAAAGCGAAGTCGACGCCTCCAGCGCGGGCTTGATTGACGGGATGTCGACTCCAGAGCCGACAAGGAACACGCTCTCGGGGGCGGCCGGCATCGCTTCGACACCGGAGACCATCGCGGCCAGTTCGGCCAACACGGCGTCGTCGCCCTGGGGCAGGGGTTGGCGATGCACCTCGCCGATCGACCCGTCGGAGGTGTCGACCACGGCCAGCGTCGCGGTGTCCGGCTCGACGAACAGCAGCGCGGTGCGGGCGCAATCGGTTGCGCTGCCGACCGCCTGCGCCAGCGCAGCCGCGGCCATAAACGCCGACACCAGCATCACGTTTTCGACCTTGTGGGCCGCCAACGCATCACGCAGGGCATCGGCTTCGATGGGGTCTGTCCAGGTCACACCGCTCGATTGCAGTTGGTGGCCGCTCTCTGCCGCGCTTTCCCGGGTGCCGAGGATGGCCGAGATCACCTGATCTGCCGCAGCGGCCGCAGCCTCCTCGGGTGGGACGTCGAAGTCGTCCTGATCGACGGTGACCCCGCCGGCGCTTTCACCTTCTACCAGCACCATGCGGACTGTCTTCGGCGCCATGGACACACCAAGTACGACGTCCACCGCTCCTCCAAGTTTTTTCGGGTTCCGCCGGACCAGTTTGATCGGGCGCTACCTGCGCCCGAAGCCACCGAAGCCGTGCCCTCCGCCGAAGAGCCCACCGCCGAATGGCCCACCGAATCCGCCGTGTCCGCCGCCAAAGGGTCCACCGAATCCACCGTGTCCACCGCCGAAAGGCCCGCCGAAGCCGCCAGGGCCGCCCCCCAGGATAGGCAATGGCCCTCGCGCCCGGGGCGCCTGTGGCTCCGGGAAGTGGGTCAGCGGACCTCGGGGTGGCTCAAGCAGCGGACCCGGAACGGCCCGCCCAGCGGGCCTCGCGGCGGCTCAAGCAGCGGAGCCCGGGGCGGCTCAAGAAGCGGGCCCCGCGGGAACAGCGGGCGTAACGGGGGTTCGGGAACCGGGACGCGCACTGGCGCAATGGGGACAAGTACCGGCGGCGGAGCAGCGGGAAGCGCGGGCGGCGGAGCCGCCGCGGGAATCGGAGCCACAAGTGGGGGCGAGAACGGCCGCGGCGCGGCCACCGGGGCGGGCGCCTTGATTTCCGGGGCCGGGACAAACGCTGGAGCCGGCGCCTGCGGCGTGGGCACGATGATGTTTTCGTTGGGGCTGGGCCGCAGCGCCACTGTCGGCCGGATACCTATCGCCAGCGCAATCTCCAGCGCCACCACCGCGCTGATGCCGATGACTGCCAGTGTGCTACCCAGCAGCAAGACCGGGTGGCGCCGTGACGGTCCTTCCGGCTCGGCATCTTCAGCTTCGTCGTCGTCCGGCAGGGCGCTGTATGCGACGTTGTCCTTGACCGTTGCGGCCTCTGCGTCCTGGGCCGGAAGGTCGGGGACAGCGCAATACGGGGGCCGGTAACCGGTGCCGGTATCCAGGGCGTAGGCCTGCGCGGCAGTGGACGAGACGAACAACGGCGCATTCGCCGAGGCCAGCGCCGCGCCCTGGGCCAGCGCCATCTCCGGCTCGGCGGATACGGAAACCGCAAGCGGTGTCGCGGCTTCCAGGGCCGGCTTGATCAGCGGAATATCGACGCCAGAACCGACGACAAACACGCCTTCCGGATGAGTATCGAGCGAGTCGGCGCCGGAGACCATTTCGACCAGCTCAGCCACGGCCCGGTCCTCGTCTTCGGGTAACGGCTGGCGGCGCACGTCGACGATCGAGCCGTCAGCGGTGTCGACCACCGCCAAAGTCGCGGTGTACGGCTCGACGAACAGCAGCGCGGTCCGCGCATAGTTAGTGGCGTTCCCGATCGCCTGGGCCAGCGCGGCCGCGGCCATAAATGCCGAGACCAGCATGACGTTCTCGATCTTGCGAGCGGCCAGCGCATCACGCAGCACGGCGGCTTCGACGGGATCCGTCCAGGTCACACCGCTCGATCGCAGCCGGTGGCCGCCCTCGACCGCGCCCTCGCGAGTGCCCAAAATGGCCGCGATCACCTGCGCGGGAGCAGCAGTGGGGGAATCAACGGTGAGGTCGAAATCGTCTTGGTCGACGGTGACCCCGTCGGCACTTTCGCCTTCGACGAGCACCATCCGGACGTTGGTTGGTGCCATCGAGACACCGAGCACCATGTCCACCACCGCTCAAGCGCCTCCTAGGTAGTTCCAACAGAACGGAACAACGCAGGTTCTCGACCGACAGTGATTTTGGATGTTACTCGCATTGCCCCCAGGTCCAAGGGATTTAGGCAATCAGTTGACGGCTAGTGGTGGCCGCCGCCACCGCCGCTATGGCCGCCCCCACCGCCGAAGCCGCCGCCGCTGTGGCCCCCACCGAAGCCGCCGCCCCCGCCGCCGAAGCCGCCGCCGCCGTGGCCGCCGCCGAAGCCGCCACCGCCAAATGGGCCACCGCCACCGCCGCCGAAGGGTCCGCCGCCGCCGAAGCCGCCGCCACCGAACGGTCCGCTAGGAACGGGTGCCGGAGCCTCAATGGGCCCACCACCTCCACCGTGGCCGCCGCCAAAGGGCCCACCACCAAAGGGCCCACCACCGAAGGGCCCACCACCGAACGGTCCACTAGGAACGGGTGCCGGAGCCTCAATGGGCCCACCACCTCCACCGTGGCCGCCGCCAAAGGGCCCACCACCAAAGGGCCCACCACCGAAGGGCCCAGCGGGAACCGGCGCCGGGCCCTCAATGGGTCCGCCACCGGGACCACCGGGGCCTTCACCGGGAACGTGGCCGGGCCAGCCAGCCGGGACCACCGGGGCCTTCGCCGGGAACGTGCCCCGGTCCCCCCAACCCTGGCGGAGTTTGGTGGACGGGCGGGACCTGAACGCGGGGCGGAGTAACCACGGGCTGCGGTGGCGTCTGCAGCGGTGGAAGCAGGGGTGGGCGGAGCGCCAGGAAGGGCATCTGGGGTGGCGCGAGAATCGGCACCACCGGCGGAGCCGCCACAACTGGAACCGGCACCTCAGGCGCCGGCGGCCGAGCTTCCGGGAGCGGAGCCGCGGGGCGGCCGCCAAGGGCGGGTTCAACGGCTTGGGCGCGGCCACCGGCTTCGGCATATCGATCTTTGGATGCGGGGGAGCCGCCTCAACTTGCGGGGGCGCGGGCGCTTGCTGGGTCGGCACGATGAGGTTTTGGACGGGGCTGGGCAGCTGCAAAGCGACCGTGGTGCGGATGCCGATCGCCATCGCTATCTCCAGCGCGACCACCGCGCTGATGGCGACCACCGCCAACCCGCTACCGAGCAGCAAGACCGGCCTGCGGCGCGGTTTGCTGTCGTCGAGATCGTCGAACAGGGCGGTGTTTATGACGCGGGTCAGGGCTTCTGCGTCCTCGTCGGCCACCAGGCTGTAGGCAAGGTCGTCGTCACCGAAGGCCTCGTTCGCGAACATGTCGGGGAAACTGAGGTGGTCGGGCAGGGCATGCGGGTCCACCGCACCGGTGCCGGGGTCCAGCGAGTAGGCCAGCGCGGCGGTTGACGACGCGAACAACGGTGCGTTTGCCGCTGCCAGGGCCGCGCCTCGGGCCAGCGCGGTTCCCGGCTCCTCGGGCACGCTGACATCGAGCGCGGTGGCCGCCTCCAAGTGCGACTTGAGCACGCCGACATCGACACCGTCGGAGCCGACTACGAAAACGCCGCCCGGCGGTGATCCCAGCGCCTCGAGCCCGACAACCATATTGATGATTTCGGCGGTGGCGGCCTCGTCGGAGTCATTCAACGTTTGTTTGCGGACACCCGCTATGGAACCGTCGCCGGTCTCGACGATGGCCAACGTCGCGGTCTCGGGGTCCACGAAAAGCACCGCGGTGCTCTCGTAACCCATTGCGCCGCCCACCGATTGAGTCAGTGCGGTGGCGGCCAGGAAGGCCGAGACCAGCATGACGTTCTCGATCTTGTGCGCCGTCAAGGCATCGCGCAGCGCAGTCGCCTCGAGCTGGTCGGTCCAGGTCACCCCGATCGAGGACAGCTCAAGGCCGGCATCCACGGCGCCCTCGCGGGTACCGAGGATGGCGGCGATTACCTGATCGGATGCGCTCGCAATCGCCGAGTCGTCGGCGGCGGTAACGTCGAAATCCTCCTCTTCGACCGTTGCGCCGTCCGCGTTTTCGCCTTCTACGACCACCATCTGTATCGAAGCGGGTGCCATCGACACCCCAAGCACGATGTCCAAAACCCCTCCAAAGGTTCGCTACTCGGCCATATCCGCGCGGAGGAGAGCACAGACCCCATAATGATCCCGCAAAGCGACTGTGCGAGAGCCCCAGCTGAAGCTATGTAGATCTTATGAAGTTCTGGTAAGAGCGAGATGGCGTCGGTCCGCGCTGGCCCTGGTACTTCGACCCGGCACTTGAGCTGCCGTAAGGGTGTTCGGACGGACTGGTCAATCGCAAAATGCACAGCTGACCGATTTTCATGCCCGGCCACAGCGTGATCGGCAGATTGGCGACGTTGGACAGCTCGAGCGTGATGTGACCGCTGAAACCGGGATCGATGAAACCCGCGGTCGAGTGCGTCAGCAGGCCCAACCGGCCCAGTGACGATTTGCCTTCCAGCCGTCCCGCGAGGTCGTCGGGCAGGCTGAACAGCTCCAGCGTCGAGCCGAGTACGAACTCGCCCGGATGCAAGACGAACGGCTCCCCGTTCAGCGGTTCCACCAGGCTGGTCAGTTCGTCCTGCTGCTTGGCGGGGTCGATGTGGGTGTAGCGGGTGTTGTTGAACACCCGAAACATGCGGTCGAGGCGCACATCGATGCTGGATGGCTGCACCAGGGTGTCGTCGAACGGGTCGATGCCCACCCGCCCCGAGGAGATTTCGGCCCTGAGGTCACGATCGGAGAGCAGCACCCGATGAGCGTATCTGCTGCCTGCTGCCCCGCCCGGCTCAGCGCAGGTACTGTTCGTCGCCCTTGGGGTATCCGCCGCCGGTCGTGGTGACGTGGACGTGGTCGTAGTGGCCCATCCCGCTTTGTTGCGCACTGTTGGGCGTGTAGTAAACGCCACGCCAAATCGCGTCTTGCATCCCGAATCGGTCGGCGTTCGCCTTCACGTATGCCACGATCCGGTTCCCCAGCTCGATACCCTCTTCGCTGCTGGGGTTGGGGATCATTACGTCGAGCGCCAAACCGTTGGGGTGCCACGGCAGCGGATCCGGCCGACAGCCGCCGATTTCGCGGATCTCGGGAAAAGCCGCACTGATGGCGCGCGCCGCCAAGATGGTCCTTACTTGCAGGCCCCGCTCCGACGCGACTCCAACCGGCAAGAATCGCGATCCGATCCGCAATCGCGATGCCGCCAATTCGCCGTCAGCGACACCCATTCCTGCTCCGGCACCGACATTCGGCAACGCGGCCTGCGCCACGACGATCTGCGCGCAACACGGCGCATCGGCGTGGGCAGCAGCCCGATTGGCAACGCCGTCGCCAGGAGCGAGGTGGATGGCTGCGGCCGTGGCGAAGGACACTGCGGGTGGGGCCAGGGTCATAGCCAGGGCCACCGCCAAGACCATCTTTGGATTGCGTGGACCGCGCGGAGGGCGTGGACGGCGGTGATTTCGCCGCTTCCCGGATCTGATGTGCCTGCCCTTGGCCACCCAGGCACAATACGATATAACTCCCCGATAACGAAAGAATAAACATCCGGCTCATAAAGTCGATTGAGGTCACTTCGGGCATGGGACCGCTTAATCAGACCGCTTAATCGCGCCGCGGCGGCGGCTCACACCCGACGAGGTCTGGCTGCGCGATGCGACGGTGGATGCTAGCCTTCTGGGGCAATCGCGCCGATGTAGTTCAATGGCAGAACATCAGCTTCCCAGCTGATTTGAGGCGTCAGGACAGAGAAGTCCAGGCAGGCCGGGCGGCCAGTCCCCTCAAGCCGCACCATCAGGCCGGCAACCAAACTATCAACCTCACCCGACCCACCCGGGTCACAGCACAACGTAACAACACCAAGTAACTGCACCTACGAACTTAAGGACGACGATGTCGTTTTTATCCGCGGCACCGGAGATATTGGCTGCCAGCGCAACGGATTTGGCGAGCCTAAGGTCAATGCTCAGCGCTGCTAATGCAGCCGCGGCGGCCGCTACGACGGAACTGTTGCCCGCGGCGGCCGACGAGGTGTCGTCGGCCGTTGCGACGCTATTCGACGCGCACGCCCACGCATACCAGATGCTCGGCGCGCAGGCGATGGCATTTCACGACCAATTCGTGCAGGCCATGACCGCCGGGGCCGGAGCGTATGCGGCCGCCGAGGCCGCGAACGTGTCGCAGTTGCAGGCCCTGAAACAGGACGTGCTGAGCGCGATCAACACGCCCACCCAGGCGCTCTTGGGCCGCCCGCTGGTCGGCGACGGCGCCAATGGCGCGCCGGGACAAAACGGCCAGGACGGGGGTTTGCTCAGCGGCAACGGCGGCAACGGCGGTGACGGCTTGGCAGGCCAGGCTGGTGGCGCCGGCGGGTCTGCCGGGTTGATCGGCGACGGCGGCCGCGGCGGCAGGGGTGGGTCCGGCGTCACCGGCCAGCCCGGCGGCGCGGGCGGCAACGGCGGCTGGGTGTTCGGCAATGGCGGTAACGGCGGCGTCGGCGGCGACTTCAGCGGCGTGGGCCAGCCCAGCGGCGCGGGCGGGGCCGGCGGCAACGGCTGGTTCGACGGTAACGGCGGCGCTGGCGGGGCCAGCGGGTTCTCCAACAGTATTGGCGGAACCGGTGGGGCCGGCGGCAACGCCGGGCTGCTGTACGGCGACGGGGGCGCCGGCGGCGCCAACTTCGTCGGAGGCCCCAACGCGGTCGCCGGCGCCGGCGGCAACGCCTTAGGGCTGCTCGGCAACGGCGGCAACGGCGGCAACGTCGGCTTCGGCGGCAACGGCGGCAACGGCGGCCACGCCGGGGTACTCGGTCTCGGGGGTGCCGGCGGCCTCACCGCCGGCGGCGCCGACACCACCGGCGGCAACGGCGGCAGGGGCGGCCTGCTGTTAGGCGACGGCGGCACGGGCGGTATCAACGACGGCGGCGGCAGCGGCGGGAACGGGGGCAACTGCGCGGTGTTCGGTGACGGCGGCGCCGGCGGCTACAGCGGCTTTGGCGACGGCGGCAACGGCGGCAGCGGCGGACAAGTGATGGGCAACGGCGGTGCGGGCGGCGACGTCAACCAGGTATCCAACGGCCTTGGCAACGGCGGCAACGGCGGCGACGCCGGCGGCCTGATCGGCTTCGGCGGCAACGGCGGGACCGGCGGGACTTCCCTCGATGGTGTCGGCGGCCATGGCGGCAACGGCGGCAAAGGCCCCGTGCTGTTTGGCAACGGCGGGGACGGCGGCGCCGGCGGGACCGGTGGTCTCGGCGCGGTCGGCGCTTTCGCCGGCGGCACCGGCGGTAACGGCGGCGCGGGGGCGTGGTTCGGCAACGGCGGGGCGGGGGGCGCCGCCGGGGTCAGCGCGAGCACCATCGCCAGCCCCGGTACCGGCGGCAACGGCGGCGATGCCGGATTCATCGGCAACGGCGGCGACGGCGGGCCGGGCGACTCGGGCGGAGCGGGCGGCAGCGGCGGCAAAGCGGGGACGATATTCGGTGATAGCGGCGCCACCGGGTCGCCGTAATTGGCAACGAATCGTGTGAAGCGGGCTTGCAACGACATTGAACGGGATTGAAAGAAGCCTCTGCGACAGTTGTTTCGAACGATAATTCACCGCCGCAGCGATCACCAAGAATCGATGCATGGCGGCACGCGATTGAATTGCTTACTGGCACAAGGAAAGCGAGACTGCCGCTCGCCTGGCGTAGCAACCGAGGCAGCTTGGATCTTGCGCTTGCGCAGGCAAATTCACCATAACCGCCAAGGCCCTCACCGTGGCCAACAACCGCGTGGCAGCGGGCAACAAGACGGTGGAGGGCGACCCCAAGTCCGAGACTTCGCGCCGGACGCTGCCGCTGCCCAACCGGCTGACGCTAGTGCTGAAGGCTGCACGCAAGCGGCAAGCGGCGGAGAGGCTGGCGTTGGGCGGCGCGGGCGGCCGTCGAGGCGGCGGGGCTGCGGCACATCAAGCTGCACGCCGCCAGACACACCTGCGCGACCCTGATGCACCTGCAGGAGCGCCGGTGGCGGTGATCGCGGCATGGATCGGGCACAAGGACGCCAGCCTGACGATGCGGCTGTATGCTCACTCGCAGTTCGCCGCACTGCAGGACGCCGGAGCGAGTTTGGATCGGGTTGTGACATTATGTGACACTGAGGCCCGACCCCAGGCACGCTGAACAGCGTTTCCGCAGGTCAAAGCCACCTTGCCGATGTAGTTCAATGGCAGAACATCAGCTTCCCAAGCTGAATACGCGGGTTCGATTCCCGTCATCGGCTCCACAGCTACCTGTGCGAATAGCGCCGAACGCCGGTTCGATTGGCGGGGCGGTCCTGTAACGGTTCCGCGCGTTTGGTGCCTCACGGAGGGTGCAACACAAATGTAGGTAGCGGGGTAAAGGCTGGTCACGAGATTGTCTGGTTGTGATTTAGCCAGCCAGGCTAGCGGGGACGTGGACGACTGCTCCGCGGGCTGATCCAGCAACACACCCAGACCCGCGCACCTGAGCCACGGCCGACCTCCGGACTCCTGGACTGTTCGCCCCAGCCTCGTCAACATCTGTCGACATCGCAAGCGCAGCAGGACAGCCGACACATTGCGGGCGCAACTGATGCGGTAGATCATGTGCCCGTGAAGATCGACGGATCGGTGGCGGTGGTCACCGGAGCGGGCTCGGGCATCGGCAGGTCCATTGCGGCGGGGTTGGCATCGGCCGGCGCCTCGGTGGTGGCCGGTGACATCGACGCAGGTTCGGCCGCCGAGACCGCTGCGATGATCGGTGGCGTCGCGGCGGCTGCGGACGCCGCGAGCATGGACGGCATCGCGACCCTGCTCGACACCGCACGCCGGACGTTCGGCCCGGTGGACATCTACGTCGCCAATGCCGGCATCACCGGCCAACTCGGCCTCGGCGACGACGAAGCCGCCTGGGACCGGATCATCGACATCAACCTGCGCGCCCACATCCGCGCAGCCAAAGCTGTTGTGCCGGAATGGCTTGAGCGTGCCAGCGGACATTTCGTCGCCGTCGCCTCGGCGGCTGGCCTGCTGACCCAGCTCGGCGGGGCGCCCTACAGCGTGACCAAGCACGCCGCCGTCGGGTTCGCCGAATGGTTGGCCATCAAATACGGCGACAAGGGAATCGGCGTGAGCTGCGTGTGCCCGATGGGTGTGGACACCCCAATGCTGCGCGCCATGTCCGATTCGCCGGACGCGGACATGCGGGTCACCGCAGCCGCCGTCACCAGTTCCGGTGCTGTGGTCGGCTCGGACACCGTGGCCGCCCTCGTGGTCCAGGCCATCGCCGACGGGACGTTCCTGGTGCTGCCGCACCCCGAGGTGCTGACCATGTATCGGCAGAAGGGCGCCGACTACGAGCGATGGATCGCCGGGATGCGCCGCTTTCAACGCACCCTGGGATGAATACGCGGGTTAGATTCCCGTCATCGGCTCCACTCTGACCAGCTTCGACACTTACCAGGACGATTGGGCAGGCAATTGGTCTGAGATGCAGGTTGTGGTCCGACGCCAAACGATTCTAACGATGCCTCAGCCGGTGGTGTGGACGATCAGCACGTCCATCTTGGCCCTGCGGGAGACTTCGGATGGGACTGATCCCAGCAGCCGCCCGGCGACGCTGCTGAGTCCGACGTTGCCGACGACCAGCAGGTCGGCAAGGACCTCCTCGGCCAGCTGCACCAAGGCGTTGATGGGGGCACCGACGATCGGCTTCTCCTCCACGTTCTTGGCCCCGGCCTTGTACGCGCGCTCCCTGGCGTCCTGCAGGATCGCGTAGAAGGGGGCTTCGCCCACCAACCGGTAGTCCGGCCATGGTCGCTCCCCGGCGGGATGGCGTAGCGGCCCTTTTCCTCGGGGACGGGAAGATGCGCCGTCGCAACGATCAATTTCGCGCCGTGATCCGCAGCGATCGTGGCTGCGCGGTCCACCGCACGTAGCGACGAGTCCGAGCCATCGGTACCAACCACGACGATTTGATATGCGCTCATTTCCCACCCAGTGTAAGGCCGACGACGGCTCCCGCCATCACATAAGCGCGCGCCCTCCTGGACGCTATCGACACCGTGGCGCTGAGCCGCCGCGCCGTGCTCGATGACGCGGCGACACTGCCGCCCCCGCTGCTTCGCAACGTTGGCCCGGCGTGACTCCGAAACCCGTCGCACATTTCATAGACCATGACGATCAATGATGCTGGCGGGCAGCCGGATTGCAATCCAGCCCACCAGAAGGCGGTCGCGATGCGCTGCGGATCGGCGTCGGTCACACAGTGGTGATTGCTCACGGGTGGTGTGCTCGCGGTGTTCGGCGTCGGCAGGATCGTCACCGAACTGGCGCTGCGGCCCGTGCGAGCCCGACCGGCTTGTCGGCGGCTCGTTTTTGGTGGAAAGTCGTGCTCAAACCCACAATGCGATGGAGGGCGCCAATGGAAACCGTGCCGTTGGGTCCGGGCTTTGCCGCCGAACTGCGCGGCGTGACCATCCACGACGTTGCGGCAAGCGAGGCCGCCTACGCGGCGGTGCGCGCGGCGTTCGAGGAGCACTCAGTTCTGGTCCTTCGCGACCAGGACGTCACCGATGAAGCGCAGCTTGCCTTCTCGCGCCGCTTCGGCCCGCTGGAGGTCACCAAGGTGGCTGCGGAGGGCCACGGCACCAACCTCGTGATCCTCAAGACCCTCGACGATAAGGGCGACGTAGTCCTGGAGGATCACCGGCTCGCCTTGGAAAACAAGGCGAACCAGCTCTGGCATACGGACAGTTCGTTCAAGCGGGTGCCGGCGCTGGCTTCGGTGCTGTCGTCGCGCATCATTCCGGGCCGGGGAGGCCAGACCGAGTATGTCTCCACCCGGCTCGCCTACGAGCGCGTCGATCCGGCGTTGCAACGGCGGCTGGAAAATTCCTTCGCCTGGCACGAATACGCCTACTCGCGTGGCAAGATCGCGCCCGACCTCGCCGGCCCGGCGGAGCGGGCGGCGCTGCCGCCGCAATGCTGGCGCCTGGTATGGAAGAACCCGGTCAACGGCCGCAAGGCGCTGTACCTGGCCTCGCACGCCTACGCGATCCAGGGCATGGAGCGAAAAGCGGCGCAGCAGTTGCTCGCCGAGCGGACCGAGGCCGCGACCGCCCCCGGTCAAACCTATGTGCACTCGTGGCGCAGGGGCGACGTGGTGATGTGGGACAACCGCGCGACCATGCATCGCGGCCGGCCCTGGCCGGCAGCGGAACCGCGCTACATGGTGCGGACCACGATTTCCGCGACGGCCGTAGACGGGCTCGACGCCATGCGTGCGCCCACGGGCAGCAGACGTGCTGACGTCGTCCCCCAACGGGAGAACTCACGGGTCGATTAGGTGACCCTGGTCATGATGGTGGGCATCCCGCCCGCCCTCGGATTGTATTGCGGCCTTCTGGGCCTGGTTCCCGGGGTTTTCGTGCTGGCCGTCCGCATTAGGGACACGAATGCCGAGCGGCTCCCGTTCAACGGCTCACCTGGAGCTGGCCGCGGTCGGTTAGCCCGCCCGCCAGGGTTGACGGCGCCGCCGAACACGGCGCAATGTGATAGGCGTCATATGACCACTAGTCACACCGGTCAGAGAGGCGGCAGATCATGACCACGAGGGACAAGTACACCGACGTGCCCGCGCCGTACTCGTGGGAGGTCCCCAGTGCCGGCGACGCACGCTTCACCTGGGAGTACGACGAGGGGCGCGCCCGGCTCCTTTCCCTGTACCAAAAGGGGAAGGACAAGCAGTGGGATGCCCAGTCGCGCATCGACTGGGCGCAAGACGTCGACCCGACGAACCCGATCGGGCTGCCCGACGAGTTCCATCCGCTGTTCGGCAGCCCGATGTGGGACGCCGCGGACGAATCACGTCGCGCCGAGATGCGCCAGCACTTCCAGGCCTGGCAGTTCTCGCAGTTCCTGCACGGCGAGCAGGGGGCGATGGTGTGCGCGGCCAAGATCGTCGAGGTCGTCCCGGACCTGGACGCGAAGTTCTACGCGGCCACCCAGACCATGGACGAGGCCCGGCACGTCGAGACGTTCGCGCGGTTCCTGCAGGAGAAGGTCGGCCTGGTCTACCCGATCAACAAGCACCTGACCGCACTGCTGGACGACACCCTGCGCGACTCGCGCTGGGACATGCCCTACCTCGGCATGCAGGTCCTCATCGAAGGGCTCGCACTCGCCGCCTTCGGGGTGCTGCGTGACATGGCGCCGCCGGAATCGCTGGCCAAGCAGTTGCTGGCCTACGTCATGCAGGACGAGGCCCGGCACGTCGCCTTCGGCCGAATCTCGCTGAAGGACTACTACTCCGCCCTGACCGAACCCGAGCGGAACGAGCGTGAAGAGTTCGTCGTGGATGCCTGCTACCTGATGCGTGACCGGTTCCGCGGCGAGGAGGTCTTCGAGACCCTCGGCCTCGACGTCGAAGAGTGTGCCAACTGGGTCGACACGTCGCCGCTGATGATCCAGTTCCGCTCGCACCTGTTCAGCCGCATCGTGCCGATCGTCAAGGACATCGGGTTGTGGGGCGACAAGGTGCAGAAGGCCTTCTCGGACATGGGTGTCCTCGACATGGGCGCCTTCGACATCGAGGCATTGATGAAGGCCGATGAGGATCAGGCCGAGGCGCTGGACAAGTCACACGCCGAGATGGCCAGCCGGGCCCTCGAGGTGGACCAGGTGATCGCGGCGGGCGCGAGCTAACCCGCCGAAGGACCGGCCTGAACCGGCTGACCGGGCACCGGGCCGCCAGGCGGCGGCGGACCAGTCGGCGCACCCTTGCCGGTCCCAGCCATGTCAATGACCGGAGCGACCGCATCCACGGGAGCACCAAGCGGCGGGGCGAGCACAATCAGCGGCGTACCAATCGGCACCACCGGAAGCACCGGAGCGACCGGCACCGGCGCACCAACCGGCAGCGGCCCAGGCACAGCCATCGGAACACCAGCCGCCTCAGGCGCTGGAGCGGCAACCGTGCACACGCCCGCGTCCGGCAATCCGCCGGCGGCCGCCGGCGCTTCGCCCGCCATTCCCTGGACGCACCCAATGCCGCCCGTTATCAGCGGAGCCGCTGCCGCGTCCGCGCTCAACGCTATAGCGGCTCCACACAACGCAGCGCTGGCAACTACTCCGATGCTGAATCGACCGAAAATAGTCATCAACGTCAACTCCTTTATTTCGCGCTGAGATGTCTCCGCGGCCATACCGAAGTCGCATCTACATGAGCGACTCAATTGGTAGCAGGGCCGATGTGTAACAACAGCCGCGCCGCACCGCGCCGTTTCCAAATAGTGACGTTCGGAGATGTTTAGCCGCTGATAGTCCTTACCTCGACGAACGGGTGGCAACCGCATTGTCACCGAGCTAGGGGCAGGTCACGTCGATCTCGAACGGCTTGTTCACCGTTTGCATCGGGTTGGCCATATCAACTCCGGTCGCGGTCCCGGTGATCTTGTAGGTGTTGCCGTTTTTGGTTGCCGAGGCGTTGCCCGCGCCGCCACTCGGCGAGTAGCCGAGCGTCACACCGTTGACGTTTCCGAGGCCGACCGACTTCACCTCGGGCGGGTCGGAGTTGGTGAGGACGGCGGCGACCCCGGTCCCCGCCCCGCCGATCGAGATGGTGACGTTGCTGCCCGAGGTCAGGCACACCGCCGTGCCCGACACGTTCTGGTCCTTGCCGTCGATGAAGACCTTGGCGCCGGAGGCAATCCCGACGCCACCGGTGCCACCCGACGTGGGGCCCAACGTCGGCAGCCCGGTCGGAATGCCAGTCGGAATGCCGAAGGACGGCATCGCTACCGTGGGTCGCGACAATGCCGGGGTCACCTGCGACTGCCAGTACTTCACCAGCAAGAAAATGCCGGCGCCGATTGCGACCACCACCACAAGTGCTATCGCACCGACGACGAGCAGGACCGGGGTATGCCGATTGGTGTCAGCAGGCCTTGCCAGGACAGGCGACGGGGCCCACGGCGGCGCCGGGGGAAACACCGGCGCGGAATACGCACTCTGGACGGTGTTCGGCTGGGGAGGGACGGCGTAAGCCTGTTCCACAGGCCGGGTGGATGGCCCCTCCGTCGCTGGCTGAGCCGAGGGATCCGGTGTCGGTCGCTGAGTGGGGACGGTGATTGCATCTCGCGCGGCGTGTGCCAATTCGATCGTGGTCGGATACCGCTGGTCTGGGTTCTTCGCCATCCCCCTCGCGATCACCACGTCCAACAGCGGGGGCACATCACGTTGGGTTGACGGTCGGGGTGGCGGATTCGTCAAGTGCGCGGCCATTTGGCTTTCGATCGAGTCACCCGGGAAGGGACGGCTTCCGGTGAGGCACTCGTACAGCACGCACGCCAATGCATAGATGTCGGCGCGGGCATCGGCTTCGTTGGCCCGCAACCGCTCCGGTGCCATGTAGTGCAAGCTGCCGACCACGTCCCCGACGCTGGTCAGGCCGGTTTGATCGGCGCCGCGAGCGATGCCGAAATCAATCAGATAAGCAAAATCGTCCTCATCGACCAGAATGTTGGACGGCTTGACGTCACGGTGGATCAGGCCGACCTTGTGGGCGGCTTGCAAGGCTCTGGCGACCTGCTCGATGATCCGCACCGCCCGCCCCGGCTCCAACGGGCCTTCGTCCAGCACTCGCTGCAGATCCCGGCCTTCGACCAAGCGCATATCGACATACAGTCGTCCGTCGATTTCGCCGTAGTTATGGATCGGGATGATGTGCGGATTGTTGAGCTGCGCTGCCGCCTCGGCCTCGCGGCGGAAGCGCCTTACGAACGAGCTGTCGTTCGCCAGCTGCGCCGGCAGGAGCTTGATCGCCACCGTGCGGTTATTGGCCTCGGTGTCGTGGGCCCGCCACACCTCACCCATGCCGCCACGGCCCAGCAACTCGATCAGCCGGTACCGACCAAACGGAGTCCCCTCCACCAACGCCACCTCCACCGCGCTGACCTATTAATTCGCGGTTAATTCACCGTAGAAGGTCATCAACGAGTTTGCTATGCATTGCGGGTCGCCAGATCACCCTGGATTTCCCCAGCATGCATCCCAATCTCATAACTCGGCGTGCTTCAGATCAGCGAGGGGCGCGGCCATGGCCGCGTGCAGACGGGCGAACGCCGACGTGAAGGCGAAGCCGCTCGATTGTGTGGCTCCCCTGCCAGCCACAGGCGCACCAGGCAGCGCCGGTCCTCTACCTCGGGCGCGTCGACGAAAGCGCGCCGGTTGTGCAGCGTCACGTGGTTGTCGCCTAAAAGAACGTCGCCTGGCTCGAGTGTGAACTCGACGTAGTTGGCGGGGTCGTTCAGGGCGCGATCGAACGCATCGAGCGCCTGGCGCTGACGGTCACTCAGCGGCCTGCCGCCGCGATAGTGGCCTAGTTCGATGTGCAGGCGGTTGTAGCGGATGCGGACGCCCTCCGGGGTGTCGGTGAACACTGACCCAACGGTTATCGGGTCCTCGCCCGGTTCGGTCTCGTGCGAGCGGTCGAAGCAGAACTCCCCGTAGAGCTCTTCCACCAGTTCGGGTTGCGTCTGCAGCAGCGCGTTGTAGGCGGTGTGGCCGCTGACCATCACCGACTCGCCACCGGTCACTGCCTTGCGCACGCACAGCAGGCCGAGGATATCGGGTCGGCTGCCGGCGTAGGCGCAGGCGGAGTCGGTGTGGAAGATCAGTTCAGAATTCGTTTTCGAGCCGCGTGCCTCCGCGACCGACTGGCCGGTGTCCTGGACCAGGTAGACGCGGTCGCCCTGGCGGTTCTGCGGCTGCGGCCCACCCAGGTAGGTGCCCAGGCCCCAGTACAGCATCGACGCTTCCTCGTCCGTCCATCCCTGCAGGGGAAGCCCGCGCACGACGCAGAAGCCGGGGCCGGAGCTGATGTTGCGGCGCATGCCGCGAGCGATTTCCGCGAGCGCCTCCACCTGGAAGTCCGACGGCTCGATGGTGTCTAGCCGTCGGCCGCGACGCCGTAGTTCGTCGCGGATCCGCAGGCAGGCGGCGGCCTGTTGCGGATCGAGCACGATCATGTAGTCCTCGGCGCCCAGGCTGGCGTGATTCCAGACCGTCGGTCCGGCCATCGGGCGGAGGCGGGTGTCGGGCTTTTCCAGTGTCGCCTGTTGGCTCATCTGCTCTGTCCTTTCATTAAAGCTATGAGCGGCTACGCTCATCGTTCGTCTGGCTGGTGAACGTTGCGTCGAAGTTTTCCGGCCGCCGCTTGCGAATTCCTTGCGGTTTTCTTAAGGTCCGCGTATAAGCGGTGCCGCTGCCGGGCAATTGGATTGCGGGCCAAGTGAATTCGAGAAACTCCCGACACGGGCGGTGGCGTCCTCCGAGCGTCGGCGCTTTCGTGGCCTGCGTCGTGCGGTGGTGTCGTATCGGACGCTAAATCGTTATGCCACAACGGAATCGGAGTCGGCTCAGGCTCACAGATCGGCCTCGCGAACAGCCCAAGGATTTCGCAAGCATAACGCAAGAATCCTTTTAGACGTCCGCCGGAACCTTTGTGTGACCAGCGGCGACACCCTCAGCGCCGGCTAGCCAAATCAACCTAATAAGCGCCGAGGAGCTTTCATGGCCGTCGAATCCGTACACACAAGCAAGGTTTACCCGCACACCGATAGCCGCTACGAGTGGGTGGAGGCGACCGTCAACTTCGCCGTCGACCCCGACTCTCACGCAAATCAGCGCATCGTCGACCTCGAGCTTGCGCCCCGCGACGGCGACGGGCTGGTGCGCTTTAACGCCGACCTCCGCCTGCTTCGCCCGATCGACGGCGGCAACGGCAAAATGCTGTTCGTCGTGCCCAACCGCGGCGTGCCCACCAATGCGCCCTGGTTGAAAGGCGGATTCCTGCTCGACCGCGGTTGGACCATCGCCTCGTGCGGCTGGCAGTGGGACGTGCAGCGCGGGCCGGCGATCCTGGGCCTGACGGCACCACAGGCCGACGTGGCCCCCGGCTTCATGCGCCTGCAGTGGCGTTCTGACACCGCTAAGGATGACCACTCGCTCAGTTTCTCGGCGCCTGAAATCGAGTCGATACCGGGTGCCGAGGCGCTGTTCACCTTCACCGACTACCCAACCATCGACGTCGACGACCCCGAAGCGGTCCTGACCGTGCGCACGGCACCCGACGCCGACCCCACGACAGTTCCCCGGGAAGCCTGGCGCTTCAGCGACGACACACACGTCACCGTGGACGGCGGATTCCAGCCCTTCCACTGGTACGAGTTGGTGTACCGCACGTCGCTGGCCCCGGTCGCCGGCTGCGGATTGCTGGCGATCCGCGACATGGTGCTCCCACCTGCGTGCTGATCACCTCCTTGCCGACGGCATCGACCACACCTTCGCCTACGGCGTCTCGCAGGCGGGCCGGTTGCTGCGCCAGTTCCTGTCCGACGGGCTCAACGTCGACGAGTCCGGGATGACGGTTTTCGATGGCGTATTCAGCGACTCCGCGAGTGCTGCTCGCGGCGAGTTCAACCACCGGTACGCGCAGCCGTCGGCCGCGGCGATCAGCGGCTTTGGGACCGCCGGCCGGTTCGGCAACGCTGATCTGCTCGCGCGGCAGCGCGAACTCGGCGGCGTGCCGAAGACGATCTTCACCAACACTGCGACCGAGTACTGGCAGGGCGACGGCGCGCTGGTCCACGTCGACCCGCACACGGGCCAGGACCTGCCCGAGGACCCCGACGTCCGCACCTATCTGCTGGCCGGTACCGATCACTTCGGCAGCAGCAAGATCAAGGACGCGCTGCCCGCCGCCAACCCGGTGCACCACCTCGACGTCACGCCGGTCACTCGGGCACTGCTCGTCGCGCTGGAGGAATGGGTCTCGGACGGGGTCGAGCCCCCCGCCAGCCGGGTGCCTCGGACCGGCGACGGCACCGCCATCGCCCGCAAGGACGTGTTGTCCGGCTTCGGCTATGCGACTATGCCGGCTCCCGCGTGGCTTCCTTCGTCGCGCCGCGTGGACCTCGGGCCCGACGCCGATCACGGTATCGGCCGTTGGCCGGTCAAGTTCGGTGAGTCACACGTCGACCTCGTCTCGGCGGTCGACGAGGACGGCAACGAAGTGGCCGGCATACGCCTGCCCGCGGTCGCCGCACCGCTCGCGACCTACACGGGCTGGAACGCCCGACGTTTCGTCGAGGAATTGCCCGACGTGCTTTACGAGCGCCTCGGCAGCAAGCTGCCTTTCCCGCCTGGGCAGCCGTCGGTCATCGACCGGTATCCGACCCGCGATGATTACGCCGCGGCAGTCCGCGCGGCCGCCGAAACGCTTGTCGCCGAGCGGTTTTTGCTGGCGGAAGAGATCGACACAATGGTGAAAAAGGCCGCCGCCGACTACCCGACCGTCGAGGTCACCGCATCATGAACCCGATCGACCTCCTCATCGTCGCCCTTGTCTGCGGAGTTTTCGCCCGGGCGTTGACGCAGTACGCACCGAAAGCGGTGCCGGCGGCAGGCCTGGCGGTGCAGGGCGTGCTCGGCGTGTACACCGGGCTGATGGTGCACAACGTCTCGTTCGCCGCGCTGGGCTCGCACTGGCCGATCGTCGTCGCGGTCGCCTTGGGCACCCTGGTCATCAGCATTGCGGGTGGCGCGCTGCTGGGTCTGCACCCTGGCGTCAGCCCGCTGACCGGGGGACTGTCGCTGGTGGCGGGAGGCTCGTCCGGCGTGGTCGCCATCGCCCGCGAACTCGGTGGTGACGATCGTGTCGTCGCCGCGGTCCAATACCTTCGCGTGGCACTGATCACGGCCGCCATGCCTGTCGTCGTGACGGTTTTCTACCACGACACCAAGGCGCATGGATCGCAGATAAGCGAAACAGCTTCTTTGCCTTGGTATTTCAGCCTACCGCTGATCGCGGTCATTGTGGTGGTCGGCGCGGCGGCCGGCCGCTTCGTACGCCTGCCGGGAGCCGGGTTGCTGGGTCCGATGGCAATCACCATCGTTTTGGACCTCACCGGGTTAGACGGCGGGTCTCACGGTTCCGATGGTGCTGGCCCAGGCCGCAATCATGCTGATCGTCTGGCAGACCGTGTTTGGGTTCACCCGAGAGTCGCTGCGGGCGATCAAACGGATCCTGCCGGCGCGTTCGCGCTGATCATGGTGCTGAACGTCGCGTCGGCCGGTCTCGGCGCGGTGCTGGCCCAGGTGGCCGGACTCAGCGAGCTCGACGGGTACCTCGCGACGAGCCCCGGCGGTGTTTATGCGGTGCTTGGCACTGCTGTGGAGTCGGGCTCCAACGTGACGTTTGTCATGGCGGCCCAAGTCATTCGGATCGTCCTGATGCTGTTCGCCGCGCCCTTTGTCGCACGGCTTTTCATCAGATTCACGTCTCAAGCGCCCGGCGACGAGCCCGCGCGCAGAGAGCTCGTCCCCGTCGCCGCCTGAAATCGCGATACTCGCTCAACCTAACGAATTGCCGTGGTAGTTTCCCGGCCTGTCCTACTCGGTGGTTGTGCGGAGGTTCACGATGGTCACACGGCGATGGAACGAGTCGGACGAGGCCAAGAGCAGCTACGTCAACGACCTGTTTTCAGCGCTGGCCACGCGCTACAACGTGATGACCGATGCATGGACGCTCGGGCTTCATCGCCTGTGGAAGCGACAGGCCATGGAGCTTTGCGCCCTCCGACCCGGCGAACGGGTGCTGGACGTTGCGACCGGGACGGGCGATCTGGCGTTCGCGGAGACGGCGGCGGTCGGGCCGGAAGGTGAGGTCGTGGGCGTCGACTCTTGCGCGGCGATGCTTGACGTCGCCCGCAAGAGACAACGCGGCGCCGTCGACTTCCGCCAGGGCGACGCCATGGATCTGCAGTTCCCGGATGCGTCGTTCGACGTCGTCACAATCAGCTTCGGACTGCGCAACGTTGCCGACCGCGGCAAGGCGCTGCGCGAGTTCCGCCGCGTCCTGCGGCCGGGTGGCCGGTTGATGGTGCTGGATTTCAGCACGCCGACCTCGAAGCCGCTGAAAGCCCTTCACGACCTGGCCTACTTCGGCGTGATGCCGAAGATGGGCTGGGCCTTTGCCTGGCATCGCGACGCCCATCATTACACCTCCGACTCGATCCGCACCTGGCTGACGCGGGACGAGCTGAGCAAGGCGATGCTGGAAGCGGGCTTCGTCGATGCCCGCTACATCTCGCTGAGCACCGGGTTCGCAACGGTCCATTTCGGTGTGTGCCCAGACTCGTAAACGATGAAGTAGTTCGACTACTCAAAGAACTCAACGCTGTTGCCGTTGATCAGTCGGTGGCACGGGGGGCAGCGTTGCACTTAACGGGTGCTCGCCCGGCGGTAGCCGGCGGCCATCGGCCGTGCACACACCGCGGCAGTACCGATGCACCAGAGCAGCAGTGCTGTCATCGGGGCTGTCACCGGTCCGCCGAGGGACAGGCCACGCATCACGTCCACTGCGCAGCTCATCGGTTGGTACTGGACGATGGGCTGCAGCCAGGAGGGATATTGCCCAAGCGGCACGAAACCGGTGGAGAAGAACACCAGCAGGGCGACCGCCAAACCTGTGGCTTCCGCTACCACCACGTTGGTCAGGCGCACCGCAACGGTGGTAGCCAGGAACCAGAACGCCACACCGAACAGCACGGGTATGCACAACCAGAACACGGCTGGTGCGAATCCCTGCGTGAAACGGAAACCCAGCAGTAGGCCGGTGAGGAGGACCGCCACCGTGCTGAGCTGAATCCGGATGGTTTCAGCTGCGAACCGCGCCAGCAGGCCCGAGGCACGATGAAGCGGCAGCACCCAGAACCGGGCGAGCAGACCTTCGTCGCGCTCGCGCATCAGCGCGATACCCGCGGCCGAAGAGCCGAACACCGCACCGACGAGCGCGGTCATCGGGACGGTCCCATACAGCGCGTCATGTCCGGTGACAGCGGTGACCGGACGCCCGAAAACCAGGTCCACCGCCAGGAGGAAGAACACCGGCAACATCAGCGCCTCGAGGACCACGCGCACGTCGCGGCGCCAGCCGATCAGCAACCGCTGCAGCAGGATCCACGTCTGCAAGCCGACACTGGTCATCGGCGCATCCTCGACAGGACGACGCGGTACAGGATCGCTGCGGTCGCCGAGATCCCTACCAGGTAGGCCAGCGTCGGCAGCACCGTCGGAAGGACGGACGCCGGGTCTTGGTCCCGGTCTCCGGCCAACGTCCGTAACGCTTCGACGAACACCGAGATCGGCTGGTAGCGCACGAAAGGCCGGATCCAGGAGGGGAACTGCTCGGCGGGTTGGATGCCGACCGAGAGGTAGCCGAGGATCAACTGCGGTAACAGCAGCAGGTGCGGGGTCGCTTCCGGGTTACCGACGGCGACGCCGATCAGGTCACCAACCAGCGACAGGGTGAGCCCCACGAGCAGGACCAGCACACAGAAAACGCCGGTCTGCATTGCGCCGCCGTAGAACCGGAATCCGATCGCGTACCCGCAGACCACCGCGATCGCCAGCGCGATCGCACAACGGTAGCCGTTGGCAGTCATGCGCGCCGCCAGCGGCAGGAACGGTGACATCGGCATCGCCCTGAACCGCCGTTCGATGCCCTGAACCGAGTCGGTGGCCGACCTGATCGCCGCGGACATCGCCGAAAAATACACTGCCTGAATGGCGATGAGCGGCATCAAGTACTGGGCGTAGCTTCCGGAGCCGGGGACGAAGGTGCCCATCACCTGCCTGAGCGGTAGGTAGAAGCTGACGGTAAAGACCCCGGACAACGCGACCGCGATCAGCAGTTCGCCGTTGCGCACCGTCGGCGCGATCACCCGCAGCGTGAGCACCCACCACTGCTGCAGAGCCGACGGCTGCGCTTTTTGGGGCCGCGCCCAGACCACGCTCACGTCCTGAGCGTCGGGCGCGGTTTTCACCGGACGCGACGCGGGATCGCCGGTCAGCGCCAGAAACACGTCATCGAGCGACGGACGGCGCAACACCACGTCCACCACCTCGATGTCGGCCTCGGCGAGGCGTCTGAGCGCACGCATCAGCGTGGCCGCCCCCTCGGGCGCAGGCATGATGACCCGTGCCTGTTCCGTCGTTAGCAGTGGCCGGTCATGTTGCGCCAGCAGCGTTTCGAGGGCGGCAGCGGCCGCCGCAACGTCCGCGTGATCCTGCGGGACAATCTCGCAGAAACTGTCGCCGGTGCGTTGCTTGAGTTGACTGGGGGTGCCTTCGGCCACCACCGCGCCGTGGTCGATGACCACGATTCGGTCGCTCAACGCGTCGGCTTCCTCCAGGTACTGAGTGGTGAGGAGCGTGGTGATGCCCTCGGACTTGAACTGGCTCACCAGGTTCCACACGCTTTGTCTGCTGCGGGGATCCAGCCCCGTGGTCGGTTCGTCGAGGAACACCACCGCCGGCCGCACGACGAGCCCACAGGCAATGTCGATTCGGCGCCGCATGCCGCCGGAGTAGGTGGAGACCCTCCGGTCCGCGGCATCGACTAAGTCCAACTCGGCGATCAGCTCGTTCGCGCGCGCTCTCGCCACCGATTTGCGCAGTCCCTGCAGGCGGCCGATCATGACCAGGTTCTGGTGGCCGGTGAGCATGCTGTCGACGGCGACCTGCTGGCCGGTCAGCATGATCGAACGTCGGACCTGGGCCGGCTCCGCTTCGACGTCGAAGCCGGCCACCCGCGCTTGTCCACGGTCAGGTCGGGTGAGGGTGGCCAGGATGTCGATCAGCGTGGTCTTGCCGGCGCCGTTCGGTCCGAGTAGTCCGAGCACTTCGCCGCGAGCGATGCGGAAACTGACGTCGTGCAACGCGACAACATTGCCGAACGACTTGCCGACGCCGCTGACCTCCACGGCCGCGACGTCGCCGCCCGCGGTCACAGGCCGACCGCGCGTTCCAACTCTTTGAGTGAGACCTCCAGATGGTCGAGTAGCTGCTCGGCTCCGGGCACGATTCCCGCACAGGCGACCAACGAGAAAGCGACGGTGTGGGCGTCGCTGACCACACCGAAGTTCAGCGCCTGGCCGGTGAGGGTGGGCGGAAGCGCATACGTCGCTTCCAGACGTGCGCCCCTGCGGTACAGCGTCTCCCGCGGGGCAGGCATGTGCGAGATCGCGACGTTGAACACCGGTGGGATCCGGGCGGCGATACCCGAACCGGTTCCGACCGGAGCGCAGATCAGGCCCGCCAGGTGAATGGCCACTTGTCGTGGCAGCGACCTGATGAATTGCTTGTTGAAGGTCATCGATTCGCTGATGATTCGCAGCCGCTCGACGGGGTCGTCAATGTGCGTGCCGAGGTTGCACACCGCGCTGCCGAGGATGTTGCGCTCGTCGACGTCGTCGGAGGTCCGAATGCTCACCGGAAGCATTCCCGCCAGCGGCGTGTCGGGCAGCGCGTCGTGGTCGATCAGATACGAGCGCAGTGCACCGGCCGTCATCGCGACCACAACGTCGTTCGCGCTGACGCCCACCGCGCGCGCAACGTCGTCGATCCGCTGCAACGACCAGGTGTGCACGGCCGCGCTGCGTGGACCGCCGCCAGCAACGTTGAACAGGGTTCGAGGCACCCGCATGGCGGGGAACAGATCCCGTTCCCGCAGCGCCCCCCGGATCGCCGACACCGATCGACGGGCCGCAACCGCCGCATCGGCCATCGCCGCGCGCTTCGTGCGCGGGCGCCGCGGTCGCGGTGCGGGGTCGGTGGCGGCGCCTTCCTGCGTCGTCCAACTCGCCCGGACGCTGTCGTCATCGGGGTCGGTGCTCAGCGAGTTGCGTAGCAGCCGCATACCGGACACTCCGTCCAGCAACGCATGGTGGCTTTTGATGTAGACGGCGAACCGGCCACCCCCCATGCCACTGATGACGTAGGCCTCCCACAGCGGTCTGGTGCGGTCGAGCATGCCGCTGTGCAACGTCGAAATCAGGTCGAAGAATTGGCGGTCTCCGCCAGGCGCCGGCAGCGACACCAGTTTGAGATGTTCGTCAAGGTCGACGCGCTCGTCATATACCCAGCGCAGCGGTGAGGTGCCGCGTCGGGTGACCTTCGGGTGGCCCCGGAAAACGCGGGCGACGTCGGTACCTGCCCGTAACGCTTCGAAGATTTGCTGAGCGAAGTCCGTACCGGCGGAAGGCGGCGGTGTGAACACCTGCAGCGACGCGATGTGCATCGGATGTTCGGCAGATTCCAGCTTCAGCAATACCGCCGCCTCTGGTGTGGCGAATCGTCCCACGGCGTCCTTTCACTGCAGGTATTTTCTCTTCGGCTCCGCGCACTCGCCAACAAGGACTTACCCCCCGCCAACTCCAGCCAAACCCAGCTCGGCACAGCCGACCAACAAATCCGGTTTGCGGAGTACCCACCACCCAAGCACTCTTGGACGACCTGACGAAGCGCGGACACCCATGCGCCATGACACCGATTGATACGGGGAAGAAGCCGTTGAGCAGCTTCGTAGATCCTCGGCCTCGGATGGGTTGTCGTCCTTTGGCGGTCAGGAGTGGGCGTTTTCGCGGCCACGCTTTGGTTGTCACCGGCGAAGGCCGGTGCGGTCATTGTCTTTGCCGGGCGTGTCGCTGTCATGTCGCTGCGCTGGGACTGGGAGATGTCTAGCAACGTTCACTAAGTGCTCATGGTTAATGCTCGGTAGCCCATCGGAGCGCCGCGGATATCTGTTCGCAATCATGAGCCCTCGTGAGCACAGCGAAGTCCTGCAGAACATCCAAAGCAGCTTCCCACACTGACTACGCGGGTTCGGTTCCCGTCATCGGCTCCTGTTACCCCCGGAGTACCCCGCCCGTACCCCGTTTGCCGAAGGCCTGGCCGTCAGGCTCTGCCCCGAATCGACGGACACCGCTTTTCAGGCGATAACGTAGCCACGCTTGATCAATGTTTTCTGCATGCGCGTCATTGCCCGAGCGGGGATGGTGGTTTGAAGCCCGAAGACAGCGGAAGTGGCGGCTATTTCTGGACCGACCGCCAAGCGGACGAAGAACTTACCCGGTTGAGGCTCATTGAGCAGTTCAACGATCCATCCACGTTGCGTCATCTCGACGGGATCGGTGTCGCTGACGGCTGGCGATGCCTTGAGGTGGGCGCCGGCGCCGGGTCTGTGGTCCGCTGGCTTTCTCAACGGGTAGGTCCCGCTGGGAAAGTCGTGGCCGCGGACCTCGATGTGCGGTTTCTCGGCGATATCAGCGCGCAAAACGTCGAGGTCCGTCGTTGTGACATCACTCAAGATCCCATTGAGCCGTCAACGTATGACCTTGTCCACGCTCGAAATGTCCTGATGCATCTGCGCGATCCGGTGGCAGTGCTCCGGCGCTTGGCCGCTGCGCTGAAGCCGGGTGGTTGGCTGATGGTCGAAGACGTCGACAACGGCACGGTGGAGGCTGCAGACCCGGCTCACCCCTGCGCCGCGGCATTTGACCTTTGCGCTCAGGCGCGGATCAAGTTCCTTTTGGCGGGCGGGGTCATGGATCTGCGGTACGGCCGCACCCTACCGGTCCACATGGCGGAATTGGATTTAATCGAAGTGGGGAATGAGGCCGTTGCTTTGGTCGGGCCCGGTGACAGCCCAATGTCGCAGTTGATGATTCAATCTTTTCGGCCCATGGATGACGCCATGGTCGCCAACGGATTGGTCGGGCAGTCCGAGGTGTCCGACGCACAGCGCGCTTTCGAAGACCCTTCGTTCCTGTACCGGGGTGGCTTAATCGTCGCCGTGTGGGGCCGCAAAAGTAGGTGACTAGCTGCGGTGGTGCACCTGCTGCAAGCCGTATACCGGCGTGGGGATTCCTGCACAGCGGGCCTTGAGCTGCAGGGCAAGAAAAAGCGAATAGTGCCGTGATTGGTGCAGGTTGCCGCCATGGAACCACAGATTCTCCTGCTGGGTCGGCTTCCACATGTTGCGCAGCTCGCCTTCCCACGGCCCCGGGTCTTGCGTGGTGCCCGAGCCGAGGCCCCACACCTTGCCGACTTTGTCGGCCACGTCTTGGCCGATGAGGTCCGCCACAAAGCTATTCATCGACCTGAAGCCGGTGGCGTACACAACCAGATCGGCGGGCAGTTCCGTGCCGTCGTCCAAAATCACTGACTCCTCGGTCAGCCGCTCAACCCCGCCGTGGCGTAGCTTGATGCTGCCCTGGCAGATCAGGTCGGAGGCGCCAACATCGATGTAGAAGCCGCCGCCGCGTCGCAGGTACTTCATGAACTGGCCGGAATCGTCGTCGCCGAAGTCCAGCCTGAAGCCGGCCCTTTCCAAGCGGTCGTATAAGTCCTTGTCCCGCAGCCGCATTGCATCCGAAATCGGCTTCTGGAAGTCCGCGATGATTCGGTATGGCAGCGATGCGACCGTCAAATCAGCCTTCTCGGTGGTGATACCGGCGGCCGCCGCCTGCTCCGAGTAAAGGCCGCCGAGCGCGATTTCCAACACCGCCTCCGACGTAACGACGAGGGTGGATGCGCGCTGCACCATCGTGACGTCAACCCCGTTCTCGTACAGGGCCTTACAGATGTCGTGCGCGGAGGTGCCGGAGCCGATGACCACGGCGCGTTTACCCACATAGCGGTCCGGGCCGGGGTGCTGGCTCGAATGATGCTGGTCTCCGCGGAAAACGTTCTGGCCGGGCAACTCCGGCAGGTTTGGCTTGCCCGCCATTCCAGTCGCGAGTACCAGGTGGGTAGGCCGCAGCGTGAGCCGTTCGCCGTCGCGGTCGACCTCGACCGTCCACCGCTCTGCCTGGGCATCGAACGACGCCGACAGGCATGTTGTCGAGGTCCAGTACGGGATCTCCATCACTCGGGTGTAGAACTCCAGCCAGTCGCCGATTTTGTCCTTCGGCGAAAACACCGGCCAGTTCGCCGGGAACGGCAAATAGGGAAAGTGGTCGTACCACACCGGATCATGAAGGCACAGCGTCTTATACCGCTTGCGCCAATGGTCGCCCGGCCGGGCGTGCTTGTCGATCACGATGGCCGGCACCCCCAGCTGGCGCAGCCGGGCACCCAACGCGATTCCGCCTTGGCTGCCACCGACAACCACGACGTAGGGCTGCTGCGAATAGCCCAGCGACGCCTCCTGTTCCGCGCGCTTCTCCGCCCACGACCGGCTGTCCGGATTGGGGCCGTGCACCGCGCCAACTGCGCGGCGCGAACCCAGCGGCTCCTCGTGACCCTTGAGCTCATCCAGCGCGGTCAGCAGCGTCCAACCGAGATCGCCCTTGAGCCGCAGATGACCGACACCTCGGCCGACGGCCGTTTCAAATTCGATGAACGCCGATGTCACACCACCGCCATCGTCGGTGGCTCTTTCCCGGGTACGAAATCCCGACGGGTCGGTGTCGGCCAGTCGTGCGCGCAACATGTCGGCGATGCCGTCGCGGCCCTCGACCGTCTTGATATTCCACGTGAACGTCAGCAGATCGCGCCAAATGCTGTCCGGGACAAACTTAGCCACCACGCGGTCGATGTCACGCGCCGCCAGGGCCGACTCCAAGTCGGCCAGCCACGCCTGAACTCGGGCCTCTGGTGATTGCGTGATGGCCGCATCCAACTGTTGAGTCATGCGTGGCACGCTACCGGCCGCACGGCTGGCGCACCGAACGCCTAAAGCACTGAGTTCTCGCGGAGAAATTGCACCACCTCGCTGATCAGCCCGGCGCCGTCAAGCAGTTCAGGGTCGTTATGGTCTGCGCCGGCGATCAACACGAACCGCTTCGGCTCGGGAGCGGCTTCGAATAGCTGCCTACTCAGCGCGTCCGGCACGACCGTGTCCCGATCCCCGGCGATGACCAGCAGCGGCGCCTTCAGATCGGCGATTCGGCCGGCGGAGGGATAGCGGTCCAACAGCAGGCGCCCCAGGGGGAGCCACGGGTAGTGCACCCGGCCGGCATCGGCCAGCGAGGTGAACGGCGAGCGCAGGACCAGTGCGGCGGGTGGATGCTCGATGGCGAGCCGCACCGACACCGCCCCGCCAAGCGATTCCCCGAAGTACACCAGCCGCTGGTCGTCCACCTCCGCACGCGACGCCAGCCAGCCGCGCGCGGCGGCCGCGTCGCGAGCCAAGCCCTCCTCGCTGGGGTGCCCGGAGTTTTCTCCGTAGCCGCGGTAGTCGAAAAGCAAAACTGAGAAGCCGGCGCGGTGCAGTGCGATCGCCAACGGTGCCCGCCCGGCGCGGTCGCCGCCGTTGCCGTTGCACACCAATACCGCCGGCCCCCGACCAGAAGCAGGCAGATACCAAGCACCGAGACGAAGCCCATCCGTGGTCTCCAGCACGACGTCCTGTGCGCCGCGAATCATGGTTGCCGCCGGCGGCACCGGACCTCGCGTCGGGAAGTAGATGAGCCGCCGCTGTTGTGACCACAGAGTCGCGATCAGTCCGTTCATCGTCTTCCTCGGTCGGCTAGGAGCTAACAGGTCAGCCGAGTTGTGGAATCCCAGGGCCCCGCATCCAGTTTGACCGGAGTCCCTGTGCCAGTAGAAGTGCCATGCGCGAAGCCGTCGTTACCAACCGTTCCGGTGAAGTGGTCGTAGGCCTTGGTACCGGAAAAATTGATCGTGAAATCCACAGTGCGGCCGTTGATGCCGCCGGTGATGTTGCCTTGCGAGGTGCCTTGCGGGGTCCGAATACTCGCCGTCGGCCCGAGCGACGCCCCGTTGGCGTCGACAGACACGTCGTAACCGGTGGAGTGGTGGAGATCCAGGTGCGCCCCAGGCACTGTGCAGCCCGCATTGGCCTCCGCCGTCGGTACCGCCAGGAATCCACTCGAAGCGATCGCGGCTGCCGCAACGCCGAGTGTCGAGCCGATCAGCTTCTTGCGGTTCGTCCTCATCGTGCGCCTCCTTCTCGGCCGTGACACTAATTCTGAAGCCATTTTCGACTTTCGCGCCAGCCCGGGCGGCGGGCAAAATGCTCATCCCCGTCGCCGCTCGAACGCCGACCGTGTCGTCTCAATGAATAGCAAATGAAAATCGTTAATTCCCTGAATGCTTCATGCAGCGAGCGTACTTTCTTTGGACTGTCCGTGGGCGTCGGTAACTCGGGCGAACAAGACAGACGACCAGTCGGGTCTCTTCGACCTGCCATAGCGGGTCCGCGCTCCTATTGCAATTTGCGGTGTTCGACTCCAAGTCCCAATCGTCACTTCAGTAACGACAAATCGGGGTATGTGGTTTGTGTCCGCCTCACAGCGACTGTGGAGACTTCTTGCTACGTGCACTCCGAAGCACGGCCAGGCCCGCGGGCAGCAACAGCGCCGCAATCACCGCAAGGATGCACTTGATGCCGTCACCCATGCTCCAGCCGTGACGTTGCAGCATCTCCAATACGGTGCCCGACACCGCGATTCCGACACCGGCGATCGCGACGAGTGACGTCAAAGTGACACCGGCGGCTTCGCCCGCCCGTTCGGGCGCAACGACGGTTTGAGTCGCGACTGTGGTGAACGCGTAGACCAGACCCATGGTTAAACCGCAGGCCGTCAGTGCGACGAGGTAGACCACCCACTGCTCCGAGGCCGCTAGGACGGCCAGCGATACCGCTGCGACCGCGCAGCCGACTCCCATGACGATGATGGGTGAATAGCGCGCTGCCAGACGTCCCGAGATGACACCGCCTAACGCCGCGCCTGCTGACGGGCCTAAGAGCGCGATGCCCGCCGCAAGCGGGTCCAGCCCACGCACCTGCTGCAGGTTCATGGTCGACAAGAACACGGTCACCGTGTAGGCGATGTTGGCGATCGTGCCCGCGACGACCAAGGTGGAGAACCTCGAACTACGCAGCAACGCCAGGTTGACCAGTGGCCAGCGCACCCGTTGCTCGACGACCACGAACGCGGCCAGCACCACCACGGACGCTATGAACGTGCCGAGCGTCAGCGCAGATAGCCATCCCCAGGATGGTGCCCGGTCAAATGCGATGGTGAACAAGCCGATTCCCGCGGTGATCAGCGCCAGCCCGCGCAGATCCAAGCGCCGTGGCACGGTTTCGTCCGAGCTCTCCGGAATCGTCTTGGCGCCGACGAGGAACGAGACCGCCGCCAATGGCACCAGCAGCCAGAAGACGGCGCGCCAACCCACTGTCTGGGTGAGTAACCCGCCGACCAGCGGACCCGCAGCGTTTCCCAATCCCGCTATGCCGTAAGCCAATCCGATGGCGTGACTCGCCTTACCCGTCGGGAAGGCGTTGGTGAGGACGCTGACCGACACCGGAAAGATAAAGGCGGCGCCCACACCTTGTACCGCGCGGAATGCGATGACGACGGCGGCAGACGGCGCGATCGCGCAAAAGACCGATGCAACCCCGAACAGGGCAATCCCGCCCAGCAGCGCACGGCGTCGCCCGAAGATATCGCCGATGCGGCCCGCCGGGACCATGAACGCGCCCAACGCCAGCATGTAGACGCTGATCACCCATTGCAGGTCGGACGTGCTGCTGTGCAGATCCGACGCCATTCGCGGTAGCGACAGGTTCATTGCGAAGTAATCGATCTGCACGCAGAACAATGCCGTCGAAACCGCAGCCAGTATCCAATGCGATCGCACTTGGCCGGGGGCTGAAGTCACGGCCCGACGATACTGTTTCAAGGGCCTGAGGTGGTGCTAATCGGATTACAAAGCGCGCTTGTATCGCGGCAAGGATAAGACCACTACTGCGACGCCCATCGCTGGATAAACGATCAATGCCATGAGCACGTCAGCAAGCGCCAACCAGGCCCACGACACCACGACAAGCACCGCGTGCAGCACGGGAGCCGGATTCCTGCGCCGCAGCGCCGCCGGCGCACTGCTGGCCGCGACGATCACCGCGACCGCCGCCGTCGGTCTCACTGCGATGAGTCACGCCGACCCCGTCGCACCGCTCCAGAACACCGACGCCACGGTCACTTCGCCGGCGTCTGTCGCCCCCTTCCTCGTAACATTCAACCGATTCGGCTACTGAGGCCGCGGCTCGTGGATACAAGGCGCGCTTGTATCGCTGCAAGAACGGGACGGCTACTGCGACGCCGTCGCTGGATGAACGATGAATGGCATGAACAACGGCCGCTGGCACTGCGGCCGACTTTGAATCCGTCTGAAATGAATTCGTTCGAAAACCAACAACAAAGGAGCAAACTATGACCACCACCGAGGTCCATCTGGGCCACATCTATCACATCGCCGGCAGTCCGAAGATCACCGAAGCAGGCTCGGCTCTCGTGGAGATACCGCAGGGCGCGTTGGTCGTGGAAAACGGCGTGATCACCTACTGCGGTGACAAGGACGCCCTTCCCGCGACCGCCCAGCAAGCCAAGGTCATCGACCACGGATCGGCATTTTTGTTGCCCGGCTTCGTCGACACCCACATCCACTTCCCGCAGGTATTCGCGTTCGACGCCTACGGCGGCGGCCAACTGCTGGACTGGCTGGACTCCTGCATCTACCCCTCCGAGGCGCTGTTCAGTGACCCCGAGTTCGCCCAGCGTGCCGCCGTGGAGTTCTGCAACCGCCGCATCGCGGCGGGCACCACCGCGGCGATGGCCTTCGGTTCACCGTTCCCGCACGCCCAGGACGCCTTGTTCAGTGAGACACAGCGGCGCGGGTTGCGGCTGGCCTCGGGCCGGGCGATCCAGACCGTCAACTTCGGCACCGCCCCTCCCCTGGTCACCTCCGAAGACGACGCCATCCGGCTCACCGTCGAGGAGATCGACAAATGGCACGCCGCCGACACCGGCGACCCCAAGACCGCACTGCTGCAGGTGGCCATCATCCCGCGGTTCTCCCTGTCGATCACCGTCGAAACATTCAAAGCCCTTGGCAAGCTTTATGAGTCGGTGCGCGACCGCGGGGTGTACTTCCACTCCCACCTCAACGAGAACGACAAGCCCGGCACCGGCGAGGTAGCCACCACCAAGGAACAATTCCAGGTCGACACCTACCTGGACACCTACGACGGCAAGTTCCTGCCCGGCTCCAAAGTCGGCGGGGAGACCCTGCTGGGCAAACGCACCATCATGGCGCACTCGGTGCACTGCCAAGACGTCGAGCTCGAGCGGATGGCCGAAACAGGCACCTCCATCGCGCACTGCCCGATCTCGCAGCTGTTCCTCGGCTCGGGCACCATGCCGTGGAAGCGCACCGTGGCCTCCGGGGTCAACATCGCCGCGGGAACCGACGTCGGCGGCGGAGACGAATTCCTGATTCCGCGGGTGCTCGGCGACGCCTTCAAAGTGCACATCACCGAACCCGGCGACGCCGGGGTGTCGATGCACCCCGCCGAAATGCTGTTCCTGGGCACCCTCGGCGGCGCCAGGGCACTCGACCAAGAGGAACGCTTCGGCAACCTCGACGTCGGCAAGGAAGCCGACTTCGTCGTCATCGATCCCACCGCAACACCCGCGCTGGCATCGGTGCTCAAATACGGCGTGCGCTCCCACAACCCCACCCGCGCACGCGAACAGACACTGTTCGCCCTGCTGATGGGCATCCGCGAATCCTCAATCGCCGAGGTCTACGTCCAGGGCCGCCGCCTGAACTAACTCCCGACTAGCGACTGGTCGCAATATGGCTGAGCAAATCCCGTGCCGCCCCCGCAGGGGCGGTACGGGCCCCCATCCAAATCGCACGCAGATCGCGTCGCAAATCCAGATCCGCGACCGGAATAGCGCGCAGGCGACCATGAATGAGGTCATCGCTGACGGCCAGCCGGCTCATCACCGCCGGACCGGCACCGGCCAGGACAGCAGCGCGAACCGCTGCCGCAGAAGCGAATTCGAGTGGATGAGCGGCGGGCGCCGACTGGTCGCCGCGGTCACCATCCGGGCCGGGCTCCTCGGCTCCGAGCAAGAGGCGCCACCCCGACTTCCGGGATACCAACGGCGTTTGGCGAAGTTCGGCCACAGTGATCGGAGCCGATCGTCGCACCCACTTGTGATCGGGCGGCACGACGACGATCAGCTCATCGCGCCCGATTACGCGGCTGCGCATCCCGTGAAATGTGCCGCGAATCTCGATGAAGCCCAGTTCCGCCGACCCGTCGCGCACGGCGGCGATGGCTCCCTCGCTGTCGGTTGCGGTGAAGCTGACCTCCGGCGCGGTGGCGCCGTGCCGCAGGGCCGCTGCCTGGAACGACACCAGCCAGCGGGGCAGCAATTGCTCGGCCACCGTTTGGCTGGCGGCCACCTTGAGCTGGCTGCGACGCTCGGCGCGCAACGACGCAAGCCCGGTGTCTACGCGATGCGCCACATCGAGCACCTGGTCGGCCCATTCGGCGACGACCTGGCCCGCCGGCGTCAGTTGGGTGCCGCGCGTCGTGCGCGTCACCAGGCGCACGCCGATCTGGGACTCGATCGAGGTGAGCCGCGCCGAAACGGCCTGTTGACTGATCCCTACTTCACGGCTGGCCGCACTCAAACTGCCCGTCTTGGCGATCGCCGACAACACCTCAAGTGCGGACAGTTCGGGCATCCGCGCGCTTAACGCCACGCCTGATCGTAGCGCCACCAGTTACAAGGCGCACTTGTATCGCTGCAGGAACACGATCGCTACTGCAGCGCCGTCGCTGACCTACTGAAAGGAGAGGCCGTCGGCGTCGTTTACGCCGATAGCCGGTGGCGGGCTCAGACCGCTCGGCGGATGCGGATCTGTTCTGCCAGTGCTGCGAAGGCGTCGTGTACGGCAGTTGGTTGCTCGATCCAGGGGAAGTGGGCAGCTTCGGCGATGACGTACCAGATCGTGTTCGGGGTGTGGAAGCGCTTGTCCTGCCACAACGTCTGCGGCACGATGCGGTCCGCTGAACCGCTCACCACGAGTGTGGGTAGTTGCGTTGGCCACCAGGCTAATTGGTAGGTGCGATCGAAATGGGCGTCCGACCATTGCACCGCCTGATTGTTATAGGGCATTCGCATCAGAATTTCTGCCCCTTGGGCCACGCCGTGACTGGTGAAGTTCCACGGCGCAGACTCGATTGTGAGCAGGCGTAGGTGTTCATTGGTGGGATCGGATTCGTAACGGGCGCTGGCCTGCTGCACGCCCGGTAAGGGATTCGTACGCGTCATCTGCTCGAATCCCGCCAGCCAGGATGCATCCGGGCTAGTGCTGATGAGCACCAGTCCTTCCAGACATCCATTCAACGCGGGAACCGATAGCAGGTATTGGCCGCCGGTGGAATGGCCGACAAACACCGGATGTGCCACCGCGTGGGCGGCTTCCAGCAGAACGTCGGGCCACACCGTATACGGGTCGACGGGCGCGCCCGGAGCGTCGACGTTGGAGCCGTCACCAGGCAAGTCGACCATCCACGAGCAGCCGGGCACCTCGACGGTGTCGACCAGCTCATGCAGGCTCTGCGAACCGATTCCCGGGCCACCGGGAAGAAACAGCCAATTCAGATCCCCACCTCGACTGGCCCGTCGGCGCATCCGCACCCCAGACGGTGTCCAGCGAACGTCTCCGATCACGAGGGGGGCCATCGCCGGGCTCGCGACGGCCACTTTCGGCGCAGTGGTGACATGTCGGCGATATTGCCAAGGCCTCTGGTGTTCAGGCAATGCCCGATCCGGTCCTCCGAGGTACAAGGCACGTTTGTATCCCGGCGAGGACATGACCGCCATTGCGGCGTCGCTGGATGAACGATCGCGATCACCGCGCGGCGGCATAGGGCGAAGTCGTTCAGAGCGAGCGCATTTCCGTGCGTCGCCGGCCGCCGTATTGTTTAAGCAGCGCCAACACGAGGGGAACGCGATGGCCATTCCGACCACATGGATTGCGGCCAGCGCCGACGGGCGACTGGAGGTCTTCGTCGTGGGCAGCGGTGGCGGCCCTTTCGAGCTTTGGCACCTCTACCAGATCGCCCCCGCCGGAGGGTGGTCACAATGGGTGTCCCACCCCAGCCCTCCGGGCGAATTCAACAACTGGAACAACCCCGTCGTAGCGCCCGACTCCGAAGGCCGCCTGGAGTTGTTCATGAGTTTCGGGGCACAGACGTACCAAATTTGGCAGACCGCCCCCAATAACGGTTGGACACCGCAATGGACCCTGCATCCCGTGCCGGCGGGGAATCTCGGCGCAGCGGTCGGGGCGCTGGCACTTCGCCCTGACGGGCGACTGCAGCTGTTCGCCAACGGTGTGATTTCGGCGCAGGCCGACGATGCGCTGTGGCACATCACTCAGACTGCGCCGAGCCGAGGCTGGACGGACTGGGTGTCGCTCGGCACTCCGGAGGGCGCCAACGGTATCGGCCCGCCCGTCGTCGCCGCCAGCGCCGACGGACGCCTCGAAGTCTTCACCCGCGGTGCCGACGGGGCGCTATGGCACATCTGGCAGACCGCCCCGAACGGCGGCTGGTCGAACTGGCTGTCGCACGGCACGCCTCCCGGAACCACACTGGCTCCTATCTGGCGCCCGGTGGTGGCCCCCAACACGGAGGGGCGGCTGGAGCTGTTCGCCGTCGGCGACGACAAAGCGCTCTGGCATATCTGGCAGATCGCGCCCAACGGCGGCTGGTCGAACTGGCTGTCGCACGGCAAGCCCCCGGGGACGAGCTTCAGTAGCGGTAGCCCGGCGATGGCGGCCAGCGCCGACGGGCGCCTGGAACTCTTCCTCTGCGGCGACGACCAGCAGCTGTGGCACATCTGGCAGGTCGCGCCCAGTGCCGGGTGGTCGTCGTGGACATCTCATGGTCACCCACCGACCACCAAACCCCCCTTCCCTATCGGCGTGTGGAACACGCCTGCCCTGGCGCTGAACTCCGCCAAACGCCTGGAGCTGTTCGTCGCCGGCACCAACACCGAGTTATGGCACATCTGGCAGACCGCCCCCAATCAAGGGTGGTCGGGCTGGCTATCGCACGGCGCGCCAACAGGATTCGCCATTTCGGCCCTTCGTAGTCAGCCGCCGCTGACGGTACCGCCGGTAGGTCCACGTTGAGCACGGCGTTGACTATGGTGGTCACCGGCGGGGAGCACACAGACTCAGGAGGTGGGGCATGCGATTGGCTTTCGTCGCCTCTGTCGTCACCGCCGTGGCACTGGGCCTGGCCGCGCCGGCCGATCCGCCGGCCCCATCGATCGTGCTTGCGGACCACACCGTCCCGCTGGATCGATTCGTCGACCCGGTGACGGTTCCCTGCCCGGCGGAGCCACGCTGACGGCTTTCGACGTTCAGCACCCGGCCATCGGGCGCCTCGACCCGGCGCTGTTGAGCGCCATCCAGGGTGCCACCACCGCGGCCGCGGCCGACGGCATCACCATGACCATCACCTCGGGCTGGCGGTCGCCGGAGTTCCAACAGCGACTGCTGGACAACGCCGTGCAGACCTACGGCAGCATGGCCGTGGCGCGGCAATACGTGGAAACCCCGACGATGTCGAAGCACGTCGTCGGCAAGGCGGTCGACGTCGCCGGGACGGGCGCCGACCAGTGGCTGATCACCAACGGGTCCCGCTCGGGCTATGCCGGATCTATGCCAACGAGGTCTGGCACTTCGAACTGGCCGCGGACGCGGCGGGCAACTGCCCACCACTGCTCCCAACGCTGCCGAGTACCGCCTCAGGCATACAACCGACACGTTCGACGAGGATCTCGGCCAGCCGTCCGGTTCGCTGACCAACATGCAGTGACAGGAATCGATCTCGACGAGCGTCTGCACTCCGCCCAGTGCCGCAATGTTTTGCGTTGCAACTTCGGCGTGACGGCGTGGTCCCGTACAGGGTCAGAAAAATCCAGCTGCGTGCATCGCCGTGTGGCATTCCTCGCTGCACAATATTCCCTGCAAGGAGGTGTAGTGATTCCGGGCAGAGCTTGCTCGGTCATGAACCGGCGGCGATGCGAAGGGACTCTGTTCAAGTACATGAACCGCGTCAGCAATCTGGGCGTTCGCGCGGGAATGAGCCGCCCTCGACGAACCGTCGTGCGACGCTCGCGACAGTGATGGCAAGCCGTCCACAACGGACGTGCCTTCCGGGGGGGAGGGAGGCCGCGGCGGAGATCATTCCGCGATCCTGCGCCGTCCGAGCTTGGTGACGACTCCCGGCATGCTTCGACGCCCCCGATCGAGTCACCGACGACGACGACGTCCTCTAGCCCTGGCACTGTCGATGTCGCCGACGACCGAGCCGACAAAGTCGGCAAAAGTCAACTTCTGCATGCCTCCGGGCTTGTTTCGTTTACCGGGTGAGTCGACCCGCAAGCACGGTCAGTCCTGGTGCCCGCCGGCTGACTTCGTCGATGGTCAGCCTCGACGAATCGGCGGCGAGCCTGGCCCTGATGCAGAAGCACCAACGTGGTTTGCTGCTATGGCACCACATCGAAGCAACCAAGGACTTCGAGAGTGGACCGTGAGAAATGATGAATGCGACCCGACGTGGACGAATCGAGAGGAAGGACGATGAAGAAACCGCCAGGCGCTGAAGCGAATGATGCCGTTGTGCTGCTATCGGGCGCTGTAGCGCTGTCTGGCTCGGTCCCGGCCGCGGGTACCGCCGATGCCCTGCCAGCAGGTTGCGACGTCCGATATGGCTGCTGGTGCCCGGGGCAAGTTCTGATCGAAGACGAACGGGCACCCTGGGACATGAACAGCTGCTCATAACTATCACTACTCAACGCTGGGCGGACATGTGCTACTCGAGACCGCCTCCTCCCGGCTATTGCCCTCCTCGGCCGTTCTCGGACAACCTCTACGACAAGTGTTAGAGCAGTTCTCCATCCGGCGAGCAGATCGGCCGCCGGCATGGTAGATCTCCACCATGGCCGAACGCGTCACGTTCCCAAGCTCCACGGGCCCGAATCTGGCCGGGATCATCGAGGTGCCGGATGGGGCGGTGCGCGGCTGGGGCGTGTTCCGCACGGGTTCACGCTCGGTAAGGACTGCCCGGCTGCTGCCCGGATCTGTAAACAGCTGGCCGCGGACGGTATCGGCATGCTGCGCTTCGACGCGCTGGGCCTCGGTGGATCCGAGGGCGACTGGGGCGACGGGTCGTTCACCGTCAAGGTCGACGACATCGTCAAGGCATGCGAGTTCATGATCGACCGCGCGACGCCGGCCGACATCCTGATCGGGCACTCGTGGGGAGGTGCGGCCGTCATCGCCGCGGCGATGCAATCGCCGGGCGTGCGGTCGGTTGTCACGGTGGCGGCGCCGTTTGACCCCAGCCATGTCGAAAAGCATTACGACGCAGTGGTCGACCGCGTATTTGCCGAGGGCACTGCCGAGTGGATGGTCGGTGGACGCACGCTGACCCTGAAGCGGGCGTTCGTCGAGGATGTCCGTGCCGCTCACCTGCACGACAAAATCAAAAGCTTGCGCCTGCCGCTGCTGATCCTGCACTCGCCCACCGACAACACGGTCGGCATCGAAAACGCCAGCGAGATATTCCGTTTGGCCCGTCACCCGCGCAGCTTCGTCTCGCTCGAAGGCTCCGATCACCTGCTCACCGCGCGTGGCCAAGCTCATCGGGCAGGCCGAATCATCGGCGCCTGGGCCGACGCGTATCTCGACGATGCCTAACTACGCACTCTCCGGGAAGTTGGCGTTGACCCAGCCGATGACGTCATCCACTGTTTCGAAAGGGATTTCGGGATCCCAGAGCCGCACGCCCAGGTGACTTTCGAGGGTCGCGACGAGTTCCATTTTGCGCGGTGAGTCATAGGCCAAGTCATCGACGAGGTGTGAGTCGCGGGCCACGGTGCCATCCAGTCGGGCGCCGGCCCGGCAATAATGGACAGAATTGACTGATCGAACGAGTTCACTGCGAACTAACCTTTCCGAACATCTCCTTGGCCACGGCATGGCGGATCTTGCCCGACAGCGTCTTGGGGATCGGGCCTCCGGCCAGTGCGGCCGAATATCGCATCCAATCCTCCAGTTGAAATAAAGTCAAGGCAGCTTGCCGAATTCATATCATTCTCATCAAAAAGTACGACACTGTGTATTCAATGGCGAAACGGTGATGGCAAACGTTGATTTTGGTTTTGTCCCGTATAAAACCCTGCTTCACTGATATGTACGGGACTGCACCCGCGCAACACCGGGGGGTGGGCGAATGTATCGGCGAACTATTTCAATCGGCGCTGCTCTGGTTCCGGACAGCCTGCGATTTGTAGAGTCCCGCAACAGCGTCTACGCCGCTACTGCTGATGGTCGTTGGTCGCCATCCGGCTGTTCGACGGCACGCTCGTCGAACTCGGTGCCGGTTACGTCGACCCGGTCGCCATCGTGTCGCTGACCGACGGGCTGCGTCTGGCGGTCGCTGAATCCGGCGGTGCGATCCTGGTCGTCGGCCGCGATGCGGCCGGCCGTCGGCATGCGCGCCTGCTGGCGCAGCTGCCCAACCCCGTTCTCGGTCTCGACGAGCACCCGGATGCCGGTTCACTGCTTGTGCTTTCGGCCGCATCGGACGGCGGTGACTTGCCCCAGCTTCTGCAATGCGACCTGGAGACCGGCGACGTCGGCATTGTCAGCGCGGATATCGACGGTGCCCGCAGCCTGGTCGTCGATCCCGACCGGCGCAGCGCAATTGTGCTGTCGGTGCTGGCCGACGGGTCCCGGACGCTGACGACGGTCGGCCTCGACGACGGCGTGGTGGACACATTCGGCACCGAAGACTACGACCACTTCGCCAGCGCGCCGGTGTCCGGTGCGCAGGCTGTGTTCGCGACGCGACCCGATCCCGCAGCACCGGGCAATGACGCACTGGCCCTTTGGGAAGGCGCGGAGGTGGCGGTTGAACCGCTACCCGGTCGTGTCGACGGCTTGACGCGCTGGGGTTCGTTGCTGCTGATCGCCTGCGGTGCGGACTTGCACGCGGTGGAGTGGGACGTCGACGAAGGACAGCTGCCCGTCGCCGCCCCGCTGGGGCCGCTCGCGGTGACCGGCTACGCGCGATTGCGGTCAACTGCCCGCGCTGGGTCTCGTCGCTGGCGACGCGGCCTACGCGGTGGGAAGGCCGGGGGGAGGGGCCGCGGCTCTTTTTCGTTGGGTGTCCAGCCGCTGAATCCCGATGGACGGAGTCGGCGACGCTGCTTGCGGGCGCGCTGCCGGTGCATTCCATTTCAAGTCACCAGCGTGGCCGACAACAGCACACTCGCGGTCCGGTGTTCGGGGTGACGACGCTGTCGCCAGACCATGTTTCGTGTCCACCCATTGCGATCACCGGGGAGTCGGGGCGACGCTGGAGCTCGCCGGGAACCGCGGCTGACGCACCACCGCTTCCCAACTCCTCAGAGCGGCGATCTGGTGGACCGACTTTTCCTCAAGGACCGCGAATTTCAGTCACACCGCGGCGGCCACGCGCAGCGAATGGAAGGAATGCGTCGTCGGCGATGGCGAGTCGCGACGCCACTCAATGAGGAAGTGTCGGCCTTTGTGGAGAATACGACGGCATGACCGTCAAGCTGGTCGGCGATACGGTCTTCGGGCCGGTGTTGGTTGACCGCGGCTGGGGCGATCTGTTCAAGAAGAACGGCGGCGTGGATGACGGCTGGCTGACCAACGCAAGGGAAGCGGGAACCGGCCGGAACGGTGAGTACCTTCTTCGCCGATATGCCTGGCGGGGCGGGCAGATCGCGCTCGCCGACTCCTTGGTGTTGGTAGTGCGTTCGGGATCCGACGATCCGATCCCGATGGGCGACGCAACCCCGATCTCCCGACGAAAGACGCCTGGGGTCACGCCACCCGTCAGTCGACTTTTGGCGCAAGACCACCAACCCGACACTTCGACCACGTTCACCCAGATCCAGCGGCCGGTCATGTTTGTCACCGATGCGTTTCCCGCTGCTGCGCCGAGAGCAACGTCACCCGTACCGCCTGCCACGAGATGGGTCACAACCTGGGACTGGACCATCTGTACGACTCTACGGCGACTACCCCGCCGAAGCGAACGGCGGACCGTCGGCCCGGTCGACCTCATGGGCTCGTGTCAAGAGTTATCGCACTTCTCGCTGGCGAACCGGATCGCCCTGGGTTGGATCGACCGGCACTGGTTGCACCGCTTCGATTTCACGGCCAGCCCCACCGGTGGCAATGTCGTGCTGCAGGCGATCGAGACCATCGATGCGGGCGGACCAACCGGGGGCCGGGCAGCGGGTATCGAGGTGCCGATCAGCGACGACTGGAGCTATCTCTTCGAATACCGTCGCGAACAATCAGGCCAGATCGGTGACCAGGAGCTCAACCCCGAGCTGATCTCCGACGACACCGAGCTCATTGCCGGAACCGATCTTCGTTCCCGCGGCGGCCAGGTGGCCCGGCCGCCGATCCTGCGTCTTCCCGACGATGTCGACGGTGACGGTCCACTGTTGCACGTCGACGGCAAGGACTATCGCGACAGCGATGTCACCAACCCCGAGCGGATGCACGACTTTGTGCTGCGGCTGGATTCGATCCGTTCACCGGACGCCGATTCGGCAAAAATTGTCGTCGAGTACCTCGAAGCGCACCGGCCGCAGTTGCTGGTGCATCCGGCGCCCGGCAACGGCAATTTCAAGAGCCCGGACATCAAACTCGTCGGGCCCTTGGGCCTGACGATGCCGGTGGTCGTCAAGGGCGCAACCAACATCATCGAAATCACCGTGCACAATGTCGGCTCACTGGACGCCACTAAGACCCAGATCCACGTCAAGTGGCTGCCGTGGACCTTGACGCCCGGTGACTGGCGCGATCTTGACGACCCGCCGCCGTTCGACGTTCCCGCCCAGGGACAAACCACCCTGCAAGTGCCGTGGCCCCTGCCGGCTTCGGTCCAGGTCGGCGACGATCACGTCGAAGCGCAACATTTCTGCGCACGGGTAGACATCGATCGCTACCACGATCCGGCGCATCCCGACGACAAAGAGATCGTCGTATTCGACAACTGGGCCCAGTCGAACTTCGACACCAAAGCGGTCGGCTTCGGGTCACCGTCGGACCGGATCAGCACGGCAGCCACCGCGACCAACACATTGGCCCGTAACGCGACCTACCTCTTTGACGTGCACCAGGACACACCGTGGTACCGGGTCTATCTGGGTCATGCCTGGTTGAACCTGGCGCCTGGTGAAACTCGTTCCATCCCACTGGCATACGAGAGTCTGGCGGGAGACCCGGTGCACGGCGCGGATTTCGATCGCAACGTCGAGACGATCACCAGCCACGAACACCACGTGGTGGTGGTGTCGTCGGTGTTGCCGGAAAACACCGCGTGCGGCGCTTCCCGCCGCGTGTTCGGGTGCGGCCTGGCACTGCGGACCGGACGTCGTGTCGTCATCGACGACGCAAGCCATAACGAAGAGCTGGTCTTCGCGCGCGTCCGAGCCCTCCGCGACGACAACTTTGAACCGGTAACGTCGGGGCAGCTCTGTCTCGCGGCGTGGCCGGACGACGATCCCGGCCGCATAGCGGTCAGCCAGGGGCGTATCCGCAACGGCCGCGGCAGCGCGCCGATCCTCCCGGTTACGTTGCAGGATCTACGGGACGGCCGGCCCACGTCGTTCACGTTGGGGCGCCCGGGCGATAACGTTTTAATTGCGGCGGTGACGGCGCCGGCCTCGTTGCGCCGGTGACGCGAGCCGGCTGAGGTGACGACGAAGGTTGGAGCGTGAGCCAATGAAGACCACCGTGGCGGTCGTTAACCGGCAGGGCGGCGAATTCTCGCTGGAGGAGGTGGAACTCGACGGCCCACGCGACGACGAAATCCTCGTCCGGATCGTCGCAACGGGGCTCCGCCACACCGACATTCACCTCAAGGACACCCTCCCCGACGCGATGTACCCGAGGGTCTTCGGACACGAAGGCTCCGGCATCGTCGAGGCGGTCGGACCCGGCGTCAGCGGCGTCCAGGTCGGCGACCACGTGGTGCTCAGCTTCCGCTCCTGCCGCGCGTGCGAAAACTGCGGCAACGGATTGGTCGGCTATTGCGCCTCGGCGCCGCTGCTCAACTACCTGGGTATGCGGACGGACGGCTCGACAACCTACAGCCGGGACGGCTCCCCCGTTTTCGGCAACTTCTTCGGGCAGTCCAGCCTCTCGAGGCACGCCATCGGCTATGCCGACAACTGCGTCGTCATAGACAAGTCCGTCGATCTGACGAAGGTGGCGCCATACGGATGCGGCTTCCAGACCGGAGCCGGCACCGTGCTCAACGTGTTGCAGCCAGGTCCGCGCGACAGCCTGGTCGTGTACGGCGTCGGCGCGGTCGGCCTGGCCGCGCTGGCCGCCGCGAAGCACCTGCGGGTCGGCACGATCGTCGCGGTCGACCCGCTGCAGAGCCGCCGTGACGCCGCCGCGATGTACGGCGCAATCGGACTAGACCCTCGGGACACGACCGCGGACAACATCGTCGAAAAGGTCAAGGAGCTGACCGGCGGCGGCGCGAGCTACGCGATCGACACCACCGCGATCTCAGCCGTGGTCAAGCAGGCCCAGCAGTCGCTGCGGAGCCGCGGCACGCTGATCGCGCTCGGCCTGGGCGCCGAGGAGTACACGATCGACGCGCTCGACCTGCTGCAGACGGGCAAGGTCATCAGATCCACGATCGAGGGCGACTCGGACCCGCAAGAGATGGTGCCGCGGCTGATCGCACTCAACGCGGCCGGCGAGTTCGATGTGGACGGCCTGATAGCGACGTACCCGTTCAGCGAGATCAACGCCGCCGTCGCCGATGTGCTCTCCGGGAAGGTCGTCAAGCCCGTCTTGGTCTGGTGACGGAACGCAATTCGGCCCGCTCGGTGGGCAGGCCGACTTGGCGAAACCAGCCATAGGGATTGGCGATAATGCCCCAGCATTCGTCATTGTCGAGAACCGTTGTCAGGAAGCGACGCTGGCTCTCGGACAGGTTGTCGCCGGATACAAATCCGTCCGGGAACGCCCGGACGAGCAATGGCCCCCAATCGGATCCGACCGTGTGGGCGTTTGTCATGCGGGCCACCGCGACCGCTTCGTCCGCAATCTCGTCGAATGTCTTGGTTCGGCGCAGCAAGGCCTCGACGAGGGCGAATCGCATCTGGCCCCAGATCTGGGGCGGATTCTCGTCGAACAGCGCATCCGCGGCGCGTGGGTCGCGCAGTGCCGACCGGATCTCGTCGAGTGCGCCCGGTACGTCGTCGTGCGCGCCGGTCAGCGCGGCGCATGCGCGCACGCCGGCGTGCTCGTCGGTCAGTAACTGCCCGGGTGGAATTCCCAGCCGCCGACCGTCAGAGCGATGCCCGCTCGTTCCACCGGCGGCGCCTCTTGCGCCCACCGCAGCAAGCTTTCCGCGGTCGCGGGACGAAACTCTGCAAGCTCGGGGGCCTGCAGCAGATGGCTAATGGCATCGACGGCCGCCTCGCGCGCCGTCGCATCCGAATCGTCGAGAAACGGTGCGACACAAGCGTGCACGTCGGGCCGAATGGCCCGGCACGCCTCGATCGCGCGGTTGTCCTCGTCCGAATCCTGGTCGTCCGGCTCGCGGTCCGGCTCGAGCTCGCGCCAAGCGGCGGCCGCGGCGACACGTCCGAGCCACTCGAGCAGCGCCGCGCGAACCGGCCGTTCGCGGTCGTCCCACGGCAGCGCCGTGTCACACACGAACATGGTTCGAGCGTCGCCGAGGATTGCCGCAACGAACAGGGCCGCCGGAGCCGTCACGGAGTAGATCGTTTCTTGATGCAAGACCGCCGCATCGAGGTAAGCGATTGCGTTGCCGCACAATTCGGCATCCTCGGTGAGCAGATTCAGCAATTCGATCGGGGTGTCGCCGGCCGGGCCATAGGCGTGCTCGAGGAGGCCCCAGTCGGTCTCCTCGATCAGCGCCTGCGGCGACTTCACGGCAGTCACGCTACGCCCGATCGATCTACCCGCCGATCAGTTCCGCCGCCCGTTCGGCGATGGCATAGACCGTCGCGGCGGTATTGGCCGACGGGATCGATGCCATGACGGACCCGTCGGCGACCCGCAGGCCGCTGACGCCATGCACCCACAACTCGCTGTCCACGACCGACACGTCGGTGTCGCCCATCGCGCACGTTCCCACGGGGTGGAAGTACGACTGGTACGCGGCCTTCGCGAACTGACAAAGCGCGCCGTCATCGTCGGCGGCCGGGCCGGGCGCGGCTTCAGCGGAGTGCCGTCGAGATTCCGCCGCGGTGGGTTATGTGCAACCGGAGCTATCAGATCTGCGTGGCCGTGCCGTCGCATTACGAGAAGCATTGCCTGCCGGCGGCGTCGGCGCCCCCCGAAAATTCATTGACGCCACGGGGTAACGCCGTGCACCACCCAGGCATAGGATTACCCTCACGGCTTTTTATCGGTAACCGAGCGATAGCCGGTTGCCGCGTCTGTGCCATACACGGGGAGGTGCGGGATGTCGTTTGTGGTCGCGGCGGCCGAATATCTAGAGGCGGCAGCTTCGGATTTGGCCAACATTGGTTCGACGATCACCGCGGCCAACACGGCAGCCGTGTTCCCGACGTCGGCGGTGCTGCCGGCGGGTGCCGATGAGGTGTCGGCGCTCATCGCGGCGCTGTTCGGTTCGCACGCCAAGGCATATCAGGCGCTCAGCGCGCAGGCTGCGACGTTTCACCAGCAGTTCGTCCAGCTCATGAACGGCGGCGCGGCCGCGTATGTCAGCACCGAGGCCGCCAACGCCGAACAGGCCATGCTGAACGCGGTGAACGCCCCCACCGCGTCCCTTTTCGGGCGTCCGCTGATCGCCAACGGCACTACCGGAGCGCCGGGGCAGCCAGGCACCGACGGTGGGATATTGATCGGCAATGGCGGCAACGGCGGGCCCGGCACCCCCCTGTCGGCCGGCGGCAGAGGCGGCGACGCGGGCCTGTGGGGTAACGGCGGTAACGGCGGGGCCGGCTTCAGCGGCACGACGCCCACCAACGGCGGCGCCGGTGGGTCCGCCGGGCTGCTGCACGGCCAGGGCGGTAACGGCGGGGCCGGCGGCAACGGCGTGCCCGCCATGGTCAACGGCGCGAGCGGCGGCAGCTGGCGGCGTCGCAGGGCTTTTCGGTGCCGGCGGCAACGGCGGCGCCGGCGGCAACGGCGCCAATTTCCTGGTCAACGGCGGCAGCGGCGGTGACGGCGGGGCGGGCGCCGACGGCGGGACCCTGACCGGCCGCGGTGGGGATGGCGGCAACGGCGGCCTTGCCTCCGGTTCCGGGAGCGTCGGCGGGCAGCGGCGGTGCCGGCGGGAATGGCGGACTGTTCGCCGGCGGCGGCGGTGCCGGCGGCGACGCCCAGATTTGGCCTCGGGCAGAACGGCGTCGCCGGCAACGGCGGAAACGCCCAGTATCATCGGCAACGGCGGCAACGGCGGCCTCAACGGCCTACCCGGCAGCCTCGGCGGCCAGGCCGGCAAGGCCGGCATCCTGGTCGGCAACGGCGGCAACGGCGGATCGGGGCTCAACGGCGCGAACGCCGGGACTTCTTCGGCGATGGCGGTGACGGCGGGCCCGGCCCTCGCCGGCTGGCGGCGGCGGTCGAGGCGGCGACGCCTCGCTGTGGGGTAACGGCGGCGCGGCGGGAACGGCTTTAGCTTCGACGCGGGCCGACCTACGAACGGCGGCGACGGCGGGTCTGCCGGGCTCTTGCACGGCCACGGCGGCAACGGCGGGCGCGGCGGTAACGCTGGCTCGGCATCGCCGCCGGAACGGCGGTAATGGCGGCATCGCGGGGCTGTTCGGCCACGGCGGCAACGGCGGTGCCGGCGGCAACTCGTTTGACGGCTCTGGCGGCAACGGCGGGGACGGCGCGCGACGGCGGGACCTTGGTCGGCCGCGGTGGTGACGGCGGGACGGCGGGGAGCCGGCGACGGTGGACCAGCGGCGACGGCGGTAACGGTGGTAACGGCGGTAACGGCGGGCTGATCGGCGGGGGCGGCAACGGCGGCAACGCTACGGTCGGCGTCGGCACCGGGACCCAGAATGGTGTCGCCGGTAACGGCGGCAGCGCCCAGTACATCGGCAACGGCGGCAACGGCGGCCTAAACGGCTTAGCCGGCGGCGTCGCCGGAAAGGCCGGGATGCTGATCGGCGACGGCGGCAACGGCGGTATGGCGGGACAGGCGTGGAAGGCCAACGGCGGGTTCATGGCGCGGCAGCGGCAGGGGCCGGCGGCGACGCGGTCGACTGGGTGCAGGCCCTCAAAACGGAGGCGACGGCGGCAACGCAATCGGGCTGATCGGCAACGGCGGCGACGGCGGGAACTCCGTGGACGGCGGGAGTCCGGGCACCGGAGGTACACGGCGGGCTGTTGTTGGGCGGCAACGGGAATAACGGTGTGTCGACCTAGCTGACGTCTCTCAGCGGGCGGTCTCCTCGGTCTCGGCCTCGGCGGCCTTGGTTATCCCGCGCTTGATGTCGTCGCCGACGAGTTCCATGTACTCCTCGACGCGATCGAGGTCGATGCCGCTGGTGACCAGTCGGCGGTTACGGGCGGTCGATGCGTGCTTGATGATCCGGCGGATGAACCGCCCGTTGCCCAGCAAGTCAATGCGGCGCAGCCCCGTCGCCGCGTCGATGTCGTTGTAAATCTCGGTGCACAGCTGATGCAGCGTGTCGCGGGCGTCCTGGGTCAGCGGCGCACCGGCCTTCGGAGCCTGCACCTCGGCAATCGCGACAAGCTGATCGGGGGGATAAGACTGGAAGCGAATCCGCTGGGTAAATCGTCCAGGCAAACCGGAATTGCTGCGTAGAAATTTGTCGATGTCCTCTTCGTAGCCGGCCACGATGCACACGAAGTGTTCGCGGTCATCTTCCAAACGGTGCAGTAGTCCTTCGATGGCCTCTTTACCGTGATTGTGCTCGCGGCTTTCTTTGACCATCGTGTAGATCTCGTCGATGAACAGCACCCCGCCCAGGGCGTTGTCGATCACCTTTGACGTCTTCTCCCGAGTCTCGCCAACGTATTTGCTGACCATGTCTTCTTCGGTGGCTTTGACAAATTTGTCGGTTTCGACGATGCCATGGCCGGCGAAGATCTTCGCCAGGATGCTGGCGACTTGCGTCTTCCCCGTTCCGGGCGGCCCGGACAGCAGAATGTTCTCGGTCAATTCGCCTACGGGCAAACCTTTTTCACGCATTTTCCCGGCAATCAGCGCGTTGGCTTCGACATCCCTGATGCTGTCTTTGACCGAGTCCAGGCCGATCAGCTCCGCCAGATCGTCCTCGGCCTCCTTGAGCAGCAATGCGCGCCGGTCGGCGGTGATCGCGGCGTCGGCCGCGGGCGCCGTGGCCGGATCCCAGTAATCAGTGCGGGCGGCGATGAGTTCTTCGGTGGTCAGCGTGATGCGCGCGGTTTGGTCGATCAGCGCCCGCGAGGCGGCAGCACCCAGCTCTGGGTCTCCGCGGTGGGCGTGCAATGCCTCGAAGAAGGCGCGCGCTTGGTTTTCCTCGCCTAGTTCGCGGTATATGAAGGCCCGCTCGAGCATGGCCTTGTTGTAAACGTCTCCCATGGTGGTGGTTACGGCGTCGAGGCGGCGGGCGGCTTCGGTGAACATCTTCAAATGCGCACACGCGGCACCGGCCATGTAGTTGGCGCAATCGGCGAGGACGCCGTCCTTCCAGTCGTGAGGATTGATGGCTTCCAGCACGTCGGGCCAGCGTTCGGTGCGCAGATAAATGGTGCCCATCAAGAAGTCGGCAATCTGGGTGCGGTTGCGGCGTTCTTTGACTTCCTTGATCAGTGCCACCGCCTCGTCGTACTGACGGTCATCGGCCAGCAGTGCCGCTCGCGCCAGACACAGGTCGTCGGCGGTGAACATCTGCAGGTTGATCAACGCGGCCGGGTACAGGCCCATGAGAGTGTGCGGCGGCAGGCCGAGACGGCGCTGGTCGACACCGAGTCGGCTGCGGGTGCGGTAGCACTGGTTGATGACGTAGCGGTCGATGACCGCGGAGGTGCCCTGGTTTTCCTGCATGGTGACCATCGCCAGGCCCATCCATGCGTCGCACATCCCTTCCTCGATCTCGACGGCCTTCTGAAAGGCCCGCCGTGCCTCGGCGAGATCGACCGATCGCAGCTCAGAGCCGGTGGTAGGGATGCCGAGGTTGGCCACTCCGATGCGAAAGGCTCGCTCGGCCAGCTCCAGGTTCATGAACTGCGAGTCTATTAGTGTTGGTGGGCGTGGACGAGCCGGCGCGGGATCAGCGGTATGTGGCCGGCAGCGCGGCGGTGCAGGTCTTGCTGGACGCTCAAGCCGAACTGTCGGCGCGGCTGGGCGCGGCGATCGCGGATGTGGAGGGTCTTCGCTGCCGGGTGGCCTCGGAGGACGAGGACGTTGTCGCCGAGGTTGACGGTTTGCAGCGACTGACTGGCCTGTATCTGGAGCCCGGGGTGATCGACCGGTACCGGGCCGACCAGCTGGCGGCGGTAATTAATGAAACGGTGCTGGCCGCGGGCCAATTAGCCGGCGACGAGGCTGCGGGTATCCGGGCCCGTCACTTTCTTCCTGATTCGTCCTGATTCGTCCCAGACCGGCCAATGACTATCTGAAGAATTGTTAGCCACGGGCTCTCTCCGCGGCCTGGAAAGCTCCGCTGCTTGGCTGCAATGAACGTCGCAAGCCCCCCGCAGACCTGCGTATACTTCGCCTATGTCGTCTTCATAACGGAGACGCTTACTTGTCTTCACGGGAGGGTCGGCCATGGGCATGGACTTTGTTGGAGTTGAAGCACCCGTCGTGGCCGGGGTGGCGGCCGATCTGCTGGCACAGGCGGTAGCCCTGCAAGCCGCGATCGTGGCGGCGACGCCGGCGATGACCACTGTCTTGCCCCCCGGCGCTGAAGAGGTTTCGGCGGCCGGCGCTGCATTGTTCAACGCGAACAACGCCCAGAATCTCGGTATGGCGCAGGCCCACGTTGTAGAGCTGGTAAACGCCGCTCAAGAAGTCGGCGGATCGGGCATCGCGTTCCAGGTTCAAGACCTGGTCAATAAGGGCTTGTTGTTTGTCTGACCATTGAGGTCCGCTGTTTCTCTAGCCATTGAAGGGGGTTTGGCTTAATGCCTGCACCCGCGGGGCAATACCTGGCATTGCCCCCCGACGTGAATTCGGCGCGGATCGTCGGCCCCGGGGGGGCCTCGGCAACCGGTGCCGGGTTGGCGTCCATCGGGGTCGGGAGCGCCCTGCTGGCCACACACGCCAGCGTCTCGGCGGCGTTGGGCACTCTCGCGTCAGTCGGGTGGACGGGCCCCAGCGGGGTAAGCACTGCGGCCGCGTTTGTTCCGCATCTGGCCACGATGGCTGAAAACGCAGCTGTCTTCCACTCGAGCGGCCTTAAGCACATAGAGTTCGCGGAGGCCTACCAAGCTGCGTTTCTGGCCATTACCCCGCTGGCGGCGGTCACCGAAAACCAGGCCGAACACATCACCCTGCAAACCACGAACTTCATGGGCATCAACGCCATGCCGATCGCGGTAAACCGCGGTGTCTACCACAGCATGTGGACGGACTCCGGTATGGCGATGAACACCTATGACTCGCTCGGGTCTGCTGCCTCGACGCCCCTTCCGGCGACGCCGCCACCCCCGATCACCGCCGGCATGGCCGCGGGGCTCGCGACCACGGGCATCAGCATGGGGTTGCAACTCGGCGCCGGCGTGATGCAGGGCGCCATGAGCGCGGCCCAGAGTGGGTTGGGCACGTTCAGCGGGGTGGCCAGTGGGGCGGCCAGCACCGCACCGGCGGCCGCCCAGGCACTGGGCGCCAGCACGGGCACCGGCACCGGTGGAGTCGGGCAGCCCGGAAGCCCTGGACATGCCGCCAGCGCAACCGACCCCGGTCAGCAACTGATGCCACTGCTGTCTCAAGGCGCCCAGGCCGCCGGACAGATTCCGCAGGCACTGGGATCAGCGCCGTCGGCACTGACCTCAGCCGGTCAGGGCCCGATGCAGGCGATCATGGGACCGCTGCAGGGCCTCATGACCGGCGGTTCCGGGCTCGGCGGCACGCCCGCGGGCGCGACCGGGCTCGGTGGGCTGAACGGACTCAGCGGCATGTACCCGGGCGGGCTGGCGGCCAGCGGCGCCGAATCCGGTGGACGATCAGCGTCGAGATCCGTCGGGTTAACGCGTTCGGCCGGCCTCGGTGGTGGCAGCGGCTATTCGATGCCCAGTGGATGGCGCACCACCTCCGACGCCCTGGGTATCGGCGCCAGCCCAGCCTCCGGCGTCGGCAGCGGCAGGCCCGTGGCCGGCGGCGCCGACCTGCGCAATGGCGCGACCGGCGCGGGTATGGGACCGATGTACGGGCCAGCGGCAGGGGCCGGCCGCGGGCGAGGCGCTCGCGCCAGCAATGCCCTGTCGTGGGAGGAGGACCCCTTCGGCGCTGATGAGGACGACGATCTTCCGATGGTCCTGACCACCCCGGGCGAAAGGGGGACATGACCAGCCTCCCCTCCGCCCGAGCCCCTCTCCCGCTACACGACGAACCCTGAAGCAAACCGAAAGGAACTGAGGAAATGGCAAACGACTCCTCTTACAGCGGCGACGCGACACTTCATGCCGAGAGCCCGGCCATGCAGGTCGCCGTCGCACACATGGACAGCACCTCCTCGCAGATCCGCGCTCTGATCAAAGCCATCAACGGCCACGTCACCGACGTCATGGCCACCTGGCAGGGCGACGCCAGCATCGCTTTCAGTGGTGCGGCCGGGCACTGGAACGAGGCCGCAGTCAAGATGGACCGAGTCCTCCAAGACATGCATGACGGCGTACACGCTTCGCGCGTCGGTCACGACACCCAAGAAGACGCCAATGCTCAGGATTTGCTGCGCGCCGGCCAGGCAACCTTCGGCATCTCCCCGGCCTGACCCTTCGACTTCCATTCGCTTGAGAGGACACGACTTCCATGACTGGTTCGATTAACTACAACTTCCCGGCGATCGGCACCGCCGCCGGCAACATTCACGGCGCCTCGGTGCAGTTGGGGCAACTGATCGACGACATGACCGCCTCGGTGCAAAACCGGCTGCAAGCGGCGTGGACCGGCACCGGTGGCGACAGCTACCAGCACATGCAGAACCGTTGGAACAATGCGGCCACTGACATGAAGAGCGCGCTGATGCAGCTCAGCCAGGCGACCCAGAATGCCGGCGACGGCATGGCTCACGTCAACCGGTTGAACGCGCAGCGTTTCGTCTAGGGCTGCTGAACTGTCTCCGCGCCGATGGCGCGGGGGCAAACGGCCCCGACCGCGCCAACTTTCGCGCGATCGGGGCTACGCCATGCCCATCCTCGCCGTACAAGCCAAGAGGTGTCGTGAACGCTCCAGTCGTCGCCGCTGAATTCAATCTCGACGAGATGCTTTTGCTGCAGCGCATATTGAAAGTCGGGGCCTTCCCGATCGTGCTCGAGATATTGCCGCCGCGCGACTACTTCGAGGGTGACACCGCCGCGGCTGCCGAGGCCGCGGCCATGGAGTCGCTGATCGACAAGGGCGTCGTCGGCGGTGGAGAAGTCACGGAAGCGACCGTGGCGCAGTGGATACGGGTGCTGCAGCGCCCTGACGTCGAATTGGCGGCCCGGATCTGGCGCGAGGATTCCCAACTAGGGGTTGCGGTATGCCGCCGCGGGCCCCTGCATGTGGTGGGCATGCGTTATCAAGACCTCTTTACCATCCAATACCTCAACAATGCGACCGAAGTCACCAGCATGGCTCAGGTCGTCGCTCCAGTGATCAGCGTGCTCGGTGAAGCGATGGTCGCCAACTTCGAGCCGTTCAATCTGCTGGTATCCGAGGGCACCTCGATAGATTCGCGCGTGGCCGAGGGCAGCAGCTACTACCACGAGTTGATCGACGCAGGGGTGCCGGAGCACTCGGCACGGTTCCTGACCGAGGCCTTGGCGCACCGCAATAACGTCTGGCGCTCGGAAATCGTTGCCATTGAGCACGTTCCAGGCAAGCAGATCCTGGGCAAGGCGGCGGTGGGGGTATTCGACACGCCGGCGGGGCGCATCGTGGCGTCGCCGTCGGAAGCCCTGGATGGCACCATGTGGTCGACATTCGCGCCGGGTAGCAATAACCGCATCGTCAAGGCGGTCGAGACGATCGTGGAAACCCTGCCGAGCCGGTCGTGGTTCAGCTCCACCCGGCATTAATCCGACTGACGTGGCTATCTGAGGCCGGCCCCCGATACCCTCGCACCAGGCACAGCACTTTTTCACCGATGGGCAGGTTAGCTGCATGAGCATCAATCGCGACTCCCAGGATTCCTACGACCGGTTCTTTCCACCGGTCCAGGAACCCGAGCCGGTCGGGGCCGTCGGACCCCGTGGACCTGGGGGACCCGAGGGACCAGGAGAGGAAGCCACCGAGCAAATATCCGAACCCGACGCTCCCCCACCGGCCGACCAATACCGTCCGCCCGCGCCGGCCCAACCCCCCGCGCCGGCCCAGCCTCCTGCGCAGCCCTTCTCCGGCGGTTTCTACCAGCAATACATCCGGGACCGCGGGCAATACGGCGGTGAGCAGCCGCGCAGCGCCGAGCCGCAGCGCCCCCCGGCCGAGACCCAGCCGCCGCGCGAGGCTCCCACGGCAGTCGCGCCGCCGGAGCGCTCCTACACCGAGCCACCGCGTCAGGCAGAAACATCTGCCCACCCGGTGGCCAGCCCGCGTGACGTCGGCCCCCGCGAACAGCCGGTTGAGCCCCGTTACGAAGTCCGCGCCGAGGATCGGGCCGCCCCGACGATTTGGGGCGACGCGCGACCCGAACAAGACTCCTGGGAAGAGGCGGAAGCCGCGCAGCCGGCTGCGGCTCCGTGGACCGCGGCGCGGCCGGCGGCGGCGCCGGACGAAGATTATTCGGAATCGACGGCCCCGGCCCAACCGCAGGTCAAGCCGCGCGGCAACGCCTACTCAGGCATGGCCGACTGGATGGATGAGCCTGTCGACGCGCGCTTCATCGACAAGCGCATGGGCGATGACGAAGGGTCGCTGGTCCACACCGCTGACCGGCTCGACCTGATCGGATCTCGCAAGTTGCCGCCGGGCCACGGTTGGCGAAAGTGGTTGTACATGTTGACTTTCAAGCAGCTCAACCTTGGCCTGTCGCCGGCCGAGATCTCCTACGCCGAAATGGTCGACACGATCCGCCAGCCCATCCGCGGCGACTACAAGATCGGGGTGGCGTCGTTGAAGGGCGGGGTGGGCAAAACCACCACCACCGTCACGCTGGGCAGTATCTTCGCCCAGCATCGCAAGGGTGACCGGGTGGTGGCCCTCGACGGCAACCCCGACTTCGGCAACCTGGTCAGCCGGGTGCCCCGGCAGACCAACACCACCGTCAAGGACTTGTTGGCCGACGAGGACCTGAGCCGGTACGGCGACGTGCGACACCACACGTCGCAGAACGTGCACGGCCTGGAAGTTGTTGCGGGCGAACGGGATCTGGCACAGTCAGAACGGTTCTCGATGGCCGAGTACGAGCGGGTCATGGCCGTTCTGCAGCGCCACTACAGCCTGATCTTCACCGACTGCGGGACCGGACTGATCAATGAAGCCATGGACGGTGTGCTCAAGACCGCGAACGCCTTGATCCTGGTGTCGTCGGTGACCGTGGACGGGGCGCGGGCGGCCTCGGCCAACATCGAATGGTTGACGATCCACGGTTATCAGCATCTGGTGTCGCGGGCGGTGGTGATTCTCAACAACAACAAGCAGGGCAAGACCACCGCGAACCTTGACCAGCTCAAAGAACACTTCAGCCCGCACGTGCGCGCCGTGCACGTGATCCCGTTCGACGATCACCTGGCCGAGGGCGGCGAGGTGAATTTGAAACTGCTCAAAGCGCCCACGCTGCGAGCATTCGAGGAGCTGGCTGAGCTCATCGCGACCGATTTCCCAAGTGCGACCGGCAAGCACACCAGAGAAGCCGTATAAAGGCCGGCCAATACGCGTGATAATCGCTGTGGATTTCCCAATGAGGTAATGCCACCGCTATTAGCGGCGCGGCTCTGAAGACGGTAATGGCGAGTGAGGACGACAGGCGATGAGTATCGACAATCAGACAGCCGGTTCGCCGGTGTCGGTGGCCTCGGGCAGTGGGGAGACCAAGGAAAACACGGCGGGCACCGGGCGATTCGCGATCTGGGCCGGCACCACGCAAGTGGACGTCGACTTGCCGATCGACATGCCGATCGGGTCGATGATCTTCGATCTGATTCAAGTGCTGGACAAGAAGCTTGCCGAACAGGGCAAGGACTTCAGCATGTTCCACGCCAACAGCACTCCCGGACGCTGGACACTCAGCGAGGTCGGCGGCCCGGCGCTGAACGCCGAAAAGACCTTGAGCGAACTCGGGCTCGATGGTGACCGCCTGGTGCTGCGGCGGGCGCGCAGCGCCGAGGAGTACCAGCCGTTGATCGACGACGTCACAGACGCCGCTTCGATGATCACCGACGCTCGCTTCACGGCGTGGAGCGCTGACATGTCACGCACCGTCGGCGCCGTGATCGCGGTCGTCGGATGTGTCGCGGTGGCCCTGCTGGTGGGCCTGTATTCGGTGGCCCGGCGAACGCAGTGGTTGCCCCCGGCGATAGCGCTGGTGGCCGCCGTGGTGGCGGTGCTTGGAGCATGGCTGGCCGCGGAACGGTACCGCAGTCCCACGCTGGCCACGGCCCTGGTGATCGGGGCGTATCCGCTGGCCGGCGTCGGTGGTGCCGCCATCGTCCCCGGCGGCTGGGGCTCGTACAACGTGGCGTTGTGCGCCGGCACTCTGATCGCGGTCGCGGTGGTGTCCACCGTCGTGCTGGATCGGGCGATCACGCTCGCGGCGGCGGTACTGACGGTCGGCACGATCGTGTTGATAGCCGCCTTGGTGCGCGGATTCTTCTCGGTGAGCTACGTGGCGCTGGGCACCGGAGTGGCACTGGGCGCCTGGATAGCGCTGTGGCAGGGTCCCAAGATCGCGCTGATGGCCGCGCGGATACCGATGCCGCCGGTGCCGACGCTGGGTATGGCGTTTGACGAGCCGGACCGCTCTCCCCGGTTCATCATCGACGGCGCCGCCGGGGCCCAGCAGTACAAGGCGCCCGGGGCCGAGGTTTTCGAACGGCGCACCGCGGCCGCCGGTGAATACCTGACCGGCATGGTCATGGGGGCGGCGTTGTGCGCAATGGGCGGAACGGCGTTGGCCGCGGAACCGGGTCGTCACCGCTATTGGCTTGCCTTCACCTTCAGCCTGCTGTTGGCGGCGGTGGTGTTGCGGCGGGCGCGCAACGGCGCCGACGGCATTCAATCGGCCGTGCTGCTGGGCACCGGTGCGCTGATCGTGGCGATGACCCTGGTACGGCTGGCGCTGGCCGACGGGCGACTGTGGGTGGTGCTGGCGGTGGTCTTCGGGCTGTCGCTGGCTTCGGGCGTCGTGCTGATCGCCGGGGTGGTGCTGCCCCAGATGAGATTCAACGAGCTGCAGCGCCGCTTCGGCGAGCTCGTTGAAGTTGCCATGGTTGCGCTGCTGCCAGTGTTGGCTTTTTGGATCATGGATGTGTACGGCGCGCTGGTGGGGCTCAGGCTGAGATGAGTCTGGGATGAGTCACGTCACGTCGGTGGTGCTGCGGGTGAGCGCGGCGGTGATGGCCGTGGTGACCGTCGCCACGCTGGGGACCGCGCCGGCATCGGCGATCGAGCCGCCGGCGATCAACCGCGACGCGGTGCCCCCCGACGGTCCCCCCGGCCCGGAATCGCCGAACAAGCAGAACTACGAGTGCCGGGTTGCCACCAACTTCCCGGATACGGACTTCAACGCGGTCAACCCCAATGTGGCCAGCCTCAACCTGAGCGAAGCGTGGCGCTACAGCCGTGGCGCCGGTCAAACCGTTGCTGTCATTGACACCGGGGTACATCCTCATCCCCGGCTGCCCAACCTGCGCCCGGGCGGCGACTATGTGACTTCCGGCGACGGGCTCACCGACTGCGACGCGCACGGCACCCTGGTCGCCGGAATCATCGCCGCGCAGCCGCTGCCCACCGACTCGTTCACCGGCGTCGCCCCCGATGCCGCGATCTTGGCGATCCGGCAGAATTCTGAGTTGTTCGGTCCGGTGGACGCCAAACCCGTAAACCCGGATGACCCCAACAGCACCCCGACCGCTGGAAGCGTGCGCACCCTGGCGCGGGCCATCGTGCACGCCGCGAACATGGGCGCAACCGTCATCAATATCAGTGGAGTGTCGTGCATTTCACCGCTGAAACCCGTCGACCAGACCTCGTTGGGGGCGGCGGTGTGGTATGCCGCGGTCGTCAAGAACGTGGTGATCGTGGCCGCGGCAGGCAACACCCAGGGAGAGTGCCAGCAGAACCCGCTGCACAACGCCGGCAACCCGCGTGATCCGCGGGACTGGAGTGGAGTGGTCACCATCTCGACCCCGTCCTGGTTCAGCGACTATGTGCTTTCGGTCGGTGCGCTCGGGCACGACGGCCAACCCGCGCTGACGGCCAACGGCGGGGCGCCACTGACGCTCGCCGGCCCGTGGGTAGGGGCCGCGGCCCCCGGAGTCAAGATCACCTCACTGGACCCCAACGGCCCGGGCCTGGTTAACGCCGAGCCGGCGAAAAACGGTGGGCTGGAATCGTTTAACGGGACCAGTTATGCCGCGCCGGTGGTGGCCGGACTGGCCGCGCTGGTGCGGGCCCGTTTCCCGGCGCTGACGGCCCATCAGGTAATTCGGCGCATCACCGAAACCGCACACAACCCGGCTCGCGGCGACGACAACCTGGTCGGGGCCGGAGTGGTCGACCCGGTAGCCGCTTTGACCTTCGCAGTGGAGCCAGGTGATCCGCTGCCGAAGAACGCCTGGGGCAAGCCGGTCGCCGCCCCGGTCGCCGCCCCCCAACCCGATCGGCGTCCGATGAACACGGCCCTGATCGGGCTGGGTGCTTGTGTGGTGGTCGTGGGCGCGGTGCTGGTGTTGTCGAAACTGGCGAGGCGGCCACAGTGAGCGAGCGGCGTCACAAGCCCATTGCCAAGGGTGAGCGTCTGGCCCAACGGGTGGCCGCCGAACGTGCCGCCCGCGAGACGACTATTTCGTACGGGTACCTCGGGTACCTCGGGTACCTCGGGTACCTCGGACAAGGCCACCCAACAGGCTTCCGCGCCCCCGCGGCCGTCCGTCAACACCACCACAAGGTTCACCGGGGCCGTCGACCGTCGCACAAAGTCAGCACGCGCCAACGAAACTCCGCGCCGCTTCCCGCTGAGCGTCCACGCCCCGATGCCCAACGTCGTGGTCAATATCATTACCGCCGAGGTCGTCGCGGCCGTCATCGCCGGCGTGTTGGCGTGGCGGGGAGTGAGTTGGCCGTGGCTCATCGCCGCAGCGGCGGCGGTGATCCTGGTGGCGCTGGTCGCGTTCAAAGACGCCAGCCTGACGCACTGGGCCGTGATCTGGTGGCGGTGGTGGCGAGGCCGTAAATCCAAGCCCGCCACCAAGATCTGGGCCGACCCGCCGGGAATTTTCGAAGTCGATCTGCCCAACGGCGAGGGCCGCGCCGGCCTGCGGTGGGACGGCGACATGCTGGTCAGCGCCGTGGTGCTGGCGGCTCGGCCGCAGACACCCACGATCATCGACGCCGGCATCGCGATCACCGAGGACACCGTCCCGATGACCGAGATCGCCGAGTGCCTGTGGCAATACGACATCCACCTCGCCAGCATCGATGTTGCTCAAGCGGGTCGGCGGGTGGCGCCGGGCACGGCCTATGCCGGTTCCTACGACCAGCTCATCGGGGTGAATCCGGCGGTGACGGCGCGGCGCACCTGGCTGGTGCTACGGCTGCGCTTCGATCCCGCCGACGAAAGCATCCGCAACCGCGGCGGGGGCGTCGAGGGTGCGATCCAGGCGGCGCTGGCGGCCACCCGGCGGGTGACCCGGCGGATGCGGGAGGCCAACTGCGGGGCCGCCGTGGCCGACGGTGCCGAACTGCGCGCGGCGCATGCCGCGCTGGGAGCCGGGTTGGTGCCCGACGACACCCAGATCGAGCGTGGCACGCTGGCCACGCCCAGCGGGTTCGTCACCACCTATCGTCTCCATCCGGACGATCTCTCCAACTTCAACCTGGGCGCATGGTGGGCTTACCGGTGCGTGTCGGCGGCGGTGGTCATTCGGCTGACGCCGGGTGCGCGGCGCGGCCAGGTTCATGTCCGCACCTGGGTACGCCACGTGTCGGCGTCCAGGCCCAGCCGTTCCGATCGTCTGCCCGGATTGATCCGCCAGTACGGCGACCAGGCCGAAGCGCTAACGGCCACACTGCCTTTGGGGCAGCACACCTGGCGCGCTCAACGGCGCATCGTGTCCAGCCCCGCACCGCCCGCCAGTGTGGGCGAATTGGCGGGCCTGCAGATCCCGGTGGGCGCCAGCGGGCAGCTGATCGGCACGACACCAACGGGCAACCCGATGCTGCTGCCACTGGCCGAACGGGGCATGCTGACCAGGATTTACGTCGACGCGCCGCTGTGGGTGGCCCAGCAGTTGGTGTTGCGGGCGTTGGCCGGCGGGGCCAGTGCCCGCGTCACGTCCAGCCGCCCGGAGAAATGGTGGCCGATGATCCGGCGGCTGGCCGAGCCGCGCCGGCTTTGGCTGTCGCAGTCGGACAATCATCGGGCGGCCACCATCCAGGTCTGCGATCACGCTCCCGTCAGCTACCCCAGCGGTGCCGAAACGTTGCTGATCATCGGCTCCAACGGCCAGCCAGACGACGCCGACATCGTGATGAGCCAGGACCGTCACACCGGCCAGGTGATAGTCAACGTCGGCGGCCGCAACCGACCCATCATGCTGGCCGCCACCAAGGAAGAAACCCGCTACCTCGGCAGGCTCGACTGACCTCTACAGGTCTGGACTGCTGTCGTCAGTGATCCACGGTCGACGCGGCCGGTGGTACTCCACGATCACCTCACGCCGGCCCGTACCGGACGACGACTCGGCGACATGCCCGCTCATCTGCGGCACCCCATTCGCGGCCGCCAGCACCGACAAGACCCAATGATCATCGGAGACTGCGCCGTGGGTGTACCCGCCAACCTCGTCGACATACCCGGCTGGGGCACAAATCCGTGCGGTGAGCCGGCCTTGGCCGGGTGTGTGATACGTGCGGTCATCTTGGACGATCGTGGCTCTGGCGTCGATACGGTGAAGTGCCAGAAGTGATTTCAGGTGGTGCGCGAATTGGTCTTCGTCGCTCCCACGCGGCACCTGCCCGCCGTCGACGGAGGGTGCGGTGAACAGCGCCGGCGCGCGCGGCACCAGCAGCCGGCCAGTGATGGTGTTGGTGTTCTTATGCGGAATCGGGTAGAGGGTGACCGTCCCGGTTGGGTCGGCGGTGAAATTGAAGAGCCATTCACCGGGCTCTGAAGGCCGCGGAGTCATGGTGCCCAGGCGGTGGAATTCGCGGTAGTGGTCGTCGGAAATCACCAGATCGGCCAGGCCCAGCCAGTCGATGAGTTTGGTCACCAGCAGCATGGTCACCGTGCAAGCCTGGTCCGCGTCGCCCGCTCCTGTCGTCAGCACCGCGCGCATCCCGGCCACCTCGGCGGCGAAGACGTGAACGTCGTCGATGGTGAACACGGGCGGCTGGCCGGGTTTGGGCCCGTAGATGACGGCGGGGTCCACCTCTGGCATGTCCATTAGGGCGATTCCCAGTGCCGGGGACGGGCGCGGTATTCCAGGGATCGGGTGCGACGCAACGGCCAGTGACGGGCGGTGTGGTAAGCGGTCAGGTACACGACGGCGAAGCTACCCGCAGTGATAACCGACGCGACGCCGAAGGGAACGTACTGGCCGCGCGCAATGCGGTAGCCCCAACTCGCGTCGCCGTAGCCGAGGCCGACCGCCAGCAGGGCAAGTAACCCCGCCCCCATAGCGGGGACGGACCAGCCGCCGCGACCCAGCACGAAGAAGTAGACGTCGCCGGCCGCGATCACCGCCAGCACGACGAGCATCCACCACATCGTGGCAGGGGTGAGCATCCCGCTGTAGGAGTCCGGGGCCGGATCGTATGGCGCATCGGTCCGCTTCACGCTGCGCGCACGGTCCTCGGGGTCGGGCTGCCGCAGGCTCACGGTGACCGCATAAATCTTGCCCCGAATCTTGATGTAGGGCGTGGCCGCGTAGGCCGCGAATGTCATTGCAGCGAGCCAAAGTCCCGCGATCGCCAACCCGGTTTTCCAATTCGGGTAGAACGCCAGGAAGCCGGATATGGCCGCGACGCACGTGCTCCCCCAGTAGATCCGTCGTTGAGAACTGCGGGTAATACGCGACGGAATAAGTACATTCAGAATGAGGCACAGGACAATGACACCGAAGAAGAGATCTTTCATTTATTCGCCCAGTGCCGCCTTCACCGCGTCTTCGCCGAGCGTCGCGCCGGCGATCCCGCCGATGAAACCGGCGATCAGCGTGCCCTCGGGTCCAACAAGCGATCCCCACGCCGCGCCCACGGCCATGCCGCCAAGGATCCCTCCCACGGTGCGGCCGCCGAGTTCCGCAACCGCGGGACCGGCAGGTGCCCCGTTGGCGATGTCATAGCTGGTGACGATTGCGTCTAACCCGACGCCGGCAATGGTCACCTTGCGCCCGAACGCTTCCAGCGCCTTGGCGTCGGACTCCGACCACCTCGGGACGTCTGGCGCCCAGTGTTTGCCGGTTGGGATGGCGGCGCCGTGCGACTCGGCACCACCACCGAGGGCACTGCCATACCAGGACAGACCGTCTCCGACGTCGCGCCACAGGTCGGCGGGCGTCTTCCCACTGCGCAGCTCGCCGAGTGCGCGCTGGATTCCCGGCTCCGACACCCCGGCGTTGCGAAGTCGGTCGGCGAAGTTGCTCAGGATCAGTTCTCGACTGTTGGTGTCCCACTTGTCCAAGAGCTGCGTCGCCTGGTCGGGCGTTAACGGCGTGCTGCCGCCAAACGCCTGCCCTGATTCCAGGAGCCGCTGGGATTGCAGCCCTTGCCGCCGCGCGCTGTCGCGCGTCAGTGCCCATGACCGGATCAACCGGTAGCGGCCCAATGAAATTGGAGTATTGCAAGTCGTGCAGGCGCTCCTGAGCCAGCCGGCGTGCGGTGGGATCGGCATTGGGATCGGTCGCGGTCACCAGGTCTCGGATCCGTGCATTCAACTGCGAGCTCTGCGGGCCGGTGCCGAGCTCGGCAATGAGTCGTTTCAGCTCGGCGGCCTGTTGGCGGGCGTACCCGTCGGACAATTGCAGCACGTCGCCGCCATTGTCCAGGTACTGCTTCAACAGCGTCAGCAGCTGCATATGTCCTTCGGGAGTGTTTATCACCGGCGCGAGCGCGGCAATCTGCCCGCGCAGCGACGTCAGCAAACCGTTGACGTTGGTCCAGCCGCCGCGCGAATTAGCGCCCGAATTGTCCACATCCGCACCGGCTCGACCGTCGGTCGTCACCGCCGTACCGGCGCCACGACCCAGCCCCGGAAGGGGCGGCGGGGGAGCGGCGGCGGGGGAGCCAACGGCGGTGGCAGCATCACGTCCACCCAGGTTTTCGGCTCGGGTATGGGGTTTGGGACCGGCGGCGGAAGCCAAGGCCAGAAGGGCTGATCACTCATCCCGCCACCCCCAATCGAGGACACCGACCGGCTTTGACGCCGACAGACTGAACGATAACGCCGCCCACCGCGGGCATGCCACGTCCATTGGCGAACCCGGCGGCGCTTTCCTTGATAGCTCAGGAGCCTGCACCGGTCTCCACGAAACGCCCGGCGAGTGCGGCGGCGATTTCGACGAAACTTTGCCGTGTGGCTTCGGCGACGTGGTCAGGCACGTTGATGACACCCCCGGTCCGCAGGTGCGGATCGAACGGAACCTCGAGCACCGGCCGGCCATGCCTGGACAGCTGCTGCCGCCACACATTGCGGGTGCGTTTGTCGGCGTGACCATCAGAGTGGTTGATCACAACAATCGTGTGGTCAAGCAAGTCGGTCATACCGTTGTCCGCCAGCCATTCGAGCTTTTGCATGGCCGCCGATGCCCCGTCCACTCGTGGCGAGGCGACAATGATCACCGCGTCCAGATCGCGCAACACTTCCCGAGTAACGGGAAGGTCTAGTGCCGAACCGCAGTCGATGACCGAGATCGTGAAGTGACGATCCAGCCGCGCAACCGCTTGTCGGTAAACGGCGGGGGTAAGTACCGACCGGCGCTGGGCAGCGGATTCCTCGCCCGCCAAGACAAACAGGCCGGCCGCGTTACAGCCCAGATGGCTGCAGGTGTCGACGAAGCTGCCGCCGGGCTCCGCGGCAGCCAGTTCCCAGTACGAACCGCCGGCCGGGTCGATCCGGGCACCCAGCTTGCCGAAACCGGTGTCGGCGTCGATTGCGACCACTCGGTCCGCCCTGCGCATTTCGGCGAAAATCGATCCCACACACGCTGCGACGATGGTCTTGCCGACGCCGCCTTTGCCCACGGTGCCGACCTTGTAGCGGCCCGCCAGCCGCGAACCGATCGCGGCTGCCAACGCGGCTTCCCGATTCTCATCCGACGACGGACCGGGATTCACGAACCCGAACGTGCACGCATAGATCGACCGCCGCCAGCCGCGCTTAGGCGCCGTTTTGGCTTGTGGCGCCCACCCGGTGGCCATCATCTCGGCGAACACGTCGCCGGAGCGTCGCTCTAGCTGCGGGTCGAACCCGGGCAACCAGTGTGACGCGTCATTTATCGGCTGGCCACTCCACCAGTCGCGCGGGCCGGAATACGGGATTTCTTCAAGTGGGATCGGCGCCGTGTGGCGTCGTCGTCGGCCGGCCAGTCCGGAAAGTCTTCGCGCGTTGTCACCACTCAAGTCCGTTATGCCCACGCGCTCAGCGCGAAATGATCGGGGATGACGCTACCCACCTAGGCGTCCCTTTTGATCGGTGCCGCACCGAGTTTGCGGTCAAAGCTCGGCTTTTTGATGGGCTCGGGCGGGGCGCCCAGCACGGGCGTGGAGTATTCCTGGTCGCTGTCGAACTGCGATTCCTCATTTGGGGTCAGTTGTTTGTTGCGGGCTTTGTTCTTTTCGCCGCCGCGGCCGCCGCCGGCGCCCGCCATCGGGGGCATCATGCCCATCCCCCCGGCAGCGGCGGCGGGCACCACGGCCGCTGCCGCGGACCCGGGCACACCGCGCACGGACGGCGCTGACGGCGCCGCCGCGACCCCGCCGCTTGGCGGCGTACCCATCCGTGCGCCACCGCCGAGACCCGCGGGCTTCACGGCGCCTCCGCCGCCTCCGCCGCCGGCTTTTGCGCCCGCGTGCGGCATCGGGTGGCTGGCCAGGTTGGCCGCGGTGGGGTCACCGGCCTTGCTGGCCATCTGCCCGAATTGCGAAACCTGTTGCGCGATCTGTTGGGGGATCTGCTGGATGGGTTCGAAAATGCCTTTCCCGAGCCCACCGAGTGAGCCGAGCGAACCCGTGGCGCCGCTCAACGCCCCCATGAGCATGGACATCATCTCTTTGGGGCTTTGCAGACCCTGGCCGCCCTGGTCGCCGGTCAACCGGTCTTGCAACGTTCCGGGCGCGGGTCGGCCCGCGCCGGGCACGCGGGGCGGGCCTCCGGCCGCAACCTGTGGCGGCGCCCCGGGACCGGTGAACGGCGAAACCGCCGACTCGCCCCCGCTGTAGACGCCCATCTCCTGGTCGGTCGTGAGGTTTTGCTGCGTGTACTGGTTGGTGTAGTCGACCACTTCGGGGGTGCTCAATCCCCCGTCGCTCATGTTGCGCTGGATCGCGTCGAGCAGCCGCACTTTGGTTCCGGAAGCCTCCTCCGGCGTCGGGATGTTGGTGCGGACGCGGCGCCAGTCCGCGGCGTGCGTGTTCCAATGCTTCCCGAGCTCGGTAGCTGCCGGGCCCATCTGGTGAGCCCAGTCCAGGAAGTGCTGCATGGCCGCGTGCACATTTTCCGCATCGGGCGATTGCCACCCGTTGCGCAGCGAACCGCACAGCGCCTCGATCACTTCGGCGGCCTGGGTCAAGCTCTGTCCGGTGTTGGTCCAAAAGTCCGCGGCGGCCAGGTGCGGACCCTCGCCGACCCCGCCGTTGACCAGCCGTGAGGTGTATTCGGCGTCGATGACGCCGGGCGGCGCGGGAATATCGGGAACCGGGAGGTCGGGAATGCCCGGCGGCAGGGGGAAAGCCGGGATCTGCGGGGCGCCGATACCCCCTGCTGCCTGTCCGTTGAACAGGCCGGTGTTGTCGGCTTCCTGGCCGATGAAGGCAAACGCCGTGTTCAGCAGCTCAGCGGCCGCACCGGCGAGCACCCAGGCACCGCCGTCGATCTTCTGGACGAGGTTGAAGGCACGGCCATGGAGTCGCGCGTGGGCTTTCAGCGATGTCGCGTCCAACGCGATCGGCGGGACCACTGTGGGCACGGCCGTCGAAAGCATCTGCATCGCAACCGCATACATCGACTCAGCGGCTGCCAGCAGAAGCGAGAACTCGGCTTGGACGCTGGACCCCGCGCCGGTGGCGCTCACCGACTAAAGGTCCCGGACGGTGTCGGTCAGACTGTGGCTGCTCTGACCCTCCTGAGTCCGGTAGGAACCGGAGCCGGCCACAATGGCGTCGCTGACGTGGTGATGCGCGTCGGAGTGGCTGGAGGCGAACTGCGTCCGTGCCAGCTGGTACTCCTCGAGGGCCAGAGCAAGGGGTTCCGCCACCACCCCGTGAGTGCGGCGAAACTCGGCCAGGAACCCTTCGCTCCCCAACGGCCATTGCTGCCACTGCCCGGCGATCGCCCGATGGTCAGCCGCGTGCCCAGGAAGACGCGCCAAGTCGACGTGCATCTGATCGGACATGTCGACCCTCCCCAATATTTGCGTCGAAGCTGTGCAGAAAATGTTACCGGGCCGCAAACCCTCAAGCGACCGTGTTCGCTGGCCGGTGCTATCGGTGGGCCGTGACCGGCATACTGGCGTTGGCTGCGCTCTAGCCGCAGTTATTGGGGCGGTGCCGACTTTGTGTCAGAAGAGGTAATGGGTTGAACTATCCGATACCAATACCGTTAGACCCGGCGCCGGTCCCGGTGCCCCCGCCTTTCCCTGGGCTGCCAGCGCCCCCACCGGGAGCGCCTCCGCTGGAAGGCTGGCAGCAGATGCTGTCGCCGGTGCTTCCTCCCGCAGTGCCGGGCGGGCCGACGGGCGGGCCGGGCACCGCAGCTCGGACGGACACCGGCGCCGGCGGGGTGGTCGACTCCTCGGGGGTCAACTCGCTGTTCGGGCACAACGACATTCAGCACGACCTCAGTACGCTGCGCCAGCAGCTCGTGGCCATCGGACCCGCCGCATACACCGCTGAAGGCAAACAGCAGATCCTCGCACTGCTGCAGGCATTCCTCAACGCCGCCGGCACCCGACTGCAAACCAGCGACGCCAACGTCCAAGCCGAAGTCGCCAAGATCCAACGCCTCGTCAACGAGCTCACCGGCAAAAAGCCCCCGCCAAAGCCGCAGGCACCGCCCGAACCGCCCAAACCCCCACCCCCGCCCGAAGAGTCGGCCCGCCGCTACGGCGACACCCAGCGCGCGGCGGACCAGGCTCTGGTCGATCGAGCCCACGCCGCGGGCCGGGACGCTTATTTGCCCAGCATGTCGGGCCAGCCCGGCTATATGACCGAGGAGGAGGCCGCCGCGGCGGCACGGTTGCGCGACTACAACACCATCACCAACCCGAACAGTCACATCGCCATCGTCGGCGGTCAAGATGCGCGCAACGGTGCTGGCGAGCGCCTCAACGACTACAACCAATCCAGGTTCATCGGCCCCCTGCCCATGGACCGGGTCATGGGCGGCGATGCCCGAGACCGGGCGTTGGCGCGGATGAAGCTGCAGCACGACTTGGAGAACGGCAACCTTTCCTGGCATCAGCAGCCGATGGTGCCCGACGACGCGACCCGGCTCCTCGACCAGGTGGAGGCCAACGACCGGGCCAACGTGCTCGCCGGGCTGCGAGACGAGTTGCGACGACTGGGCATGTCACCTGAGGCGGCCAACCAAGTCGCCGAAAGTTATGAGCATGGCCTGGTTCCGCCGTTCGAAGGTCTGGATGCCATCGAAGCGGGCGGCAAGCCCTTTGGTGCTGGTGAGCGCGCCCTGGACAACGCCAGTGATCTGCTGGATCACGGTAGGCACTGGCAACCCGACGTGAACGCTTTCACGCTCGAGGACATCGACATCCTCAAACAGACCGCCAAGAGGTTGGGTTATGTCGGCACCGCGGTCGATCTCGGAACTGCGGCGTACGAGCTATTGGAGGGAAAGGACCCCGGAGAAGTCCTGGCAAAGGGCGTCGGCGGCTGGGCCGGAGCGATGGCCCTGGGCGAGCTTGGCGCAGAGGGAGGCGCCGCTGTCGGCGGTCCTTACGGGGCGTTTTTCGGAGCGCTCATCTTGGGCACGATCGGGGGGTTGGGCGGTGACGCGGCGGGCAAGCAGGCATATCAGTGGCTCACGCATTAGCAGATGTGGCAGCGCCACTTGACCGCCTTTTGCCGCCGCATCCCCTTTACCGGCTGATTCTTTTCGGGTTGGCCGGGGTGTGCCTCGCCGTGGCGGTGTTGCCGCCGCTTTTCGTCAACCGGGGCCTGAGTTGGGAACGGCGTCTTTATTGGGGCGGCTTTTTCACCGCAGGTGTATTCGTCGCCCTCGGTTGCCTTCCCAACTGGAGAATCGGTATCGCGTTCGCGCTCGTTGACCTGGTGCTGGCGACCGGCACCGCGTACCTGACTGGCCCGTACATCAAGATCCGCGGCAAGATCTACGCGTTGTATGTCGAAGACAGCGAGGCCGAGCGGGGGCATGAGGACAGCGCCGCGCCGGGCAGCGAGCGACCTGACCAGAACCTGGTTCCCTTCTTAGGGGTTACCGCCCAGAAAGCTTGGTGGATGAATGTTTTCGCCTTCGCGTTTGGCGTCTTCGGTCTGGTCGTCGCAGTCCACGCCTCGGACACACCGTGGTATTTATATGCGTTCGTTGCCGGCCTTCTGGTGATCGCACCCTTCGGGATCGGCTACGGGGAGGCCAGCTGGAGGCGCCCCGTTGCCTACGGGCAACGCGTGCAGTTCGCCATCATCGCCATCATCACCCTGGGCTTCGTCAATGTGGTCTACCTAACGGGATATGCCGCGGGAAGGCGCTGGCCGTCGCGGTTCGCACGGTCGATGGACTACGGTGCCCACGCCCGCCCGCCACGAACAACCGGACGACCGCTAGAGAGATCGGCCCGGAACTCCGAATGGCCGAACATTGCCCGAGTCGATCCTCGACTCACAAATGACGAGGAATGATGACTATCTTTCGTGTCAAGTTTGCAGAAGGATTTAGAAACGAGGATGTGGTTCTCGCAATTGCTGATCGACGAGGCCTTCGAGTGTTCCAGGCGGCGGTATTGACAGCAAGAAAGTACGGGAAGGCGACCTTCGACATCGACGGCGCTAAGCATCGGATAGTGCGGCAGGCTAATGCCGCCGACGTGGAATTAGGATCGGAAACAGTCGTGTGGCGGTTCGACGAGTCCAAGCTGGTGGAAATCTTCGACAAGAATGTGCCGATGCTTGAACACGATTTCTCGGGGCATCAATATATCGACTATCTTAATACTCCGGCGTCAACGCTCGTCATCTCTGTCGACGAATACGTTTGAAAACTCGATGGTGAACCAAAATGGGCCGTCTACTGAGGCCACGGAACAGCAACGCGAGTTTGCAGCACATGTTCTGCATGACCTGTTGCGCCATATCGCTCAGAACAACGACGAGGGACGCCATACCTTCCTGGTCTCACATGCCTGGACCGAGGGACCGATGATGTACCTGGTGTACGAGGCCCCGCCGTCTGACATCGCCTGGGGGCTCGTCCGCGACACGAGGAGGTCGATCATCAACCCGAGTCCATGGCCGGACGTGGACGAGGCGGTGCACTACTACTACATCCTCGATCTTGAGGGGATACAACCGTCCGCGTCTTCCCGCCATCCTGGCGAACCCGGCACCATCTTGTGGCTCGGCGATCGATGCGAAGATCTTCCAGAGCACCCGTCAGACCTCCCCGAGGCGTACCGGCATACGCCACCGCCAGAGGCGCCCTCGGCGAAGCGCAGCCCAGATCAAGATCCGCCCGTTATCAACGAGCCTCGCCGCTACGCAGATCCACTGTGAGCAGTCTGCTCATCCGACCTTCGGAGGCACCCGTGTTGTTCGATGCGCACTTTCACGTCGTCGATCCCGCGCATCCGCTGATTCCCAACGAAGGTTTCCTGCCTGAACCGTTCACCGTCACCGACTACCGCCAACGTGTTGCGCCCTACGGCATTACGGGCGGCGCCGTGGTGTCGGGATCCTTTCAGGGTTTCGACCAGGGTTACCTGATAGACGCGTTACGCCAACTCGGATCGGGATGGGTTGGGGTCACTCAACTCGACGCCGCGGTCTCCGACGACGAGATTGCCCGCCTGGATCAAAAAGGGGTTCGGGCCGTGCGCTTCACCCTGGCGCGCGGCGGGGTGTTGGACGTGGACCTGGCGTTACGCGCATACGACGTCGCCGGCTGGCACACAGAGCTCTACGTCGACGCTGCGCGACTGCCCGAACTCGCCTCCCAGCTGGCTCGGCTGCCTCGGGTAAGCATCGATCATCTGGGTCTGACCTCCGACGGTTTGACGCCTCTGCTCGACGCGGTCGATCGCGGAACGCGAGTCAAGGCGACCGGATTCGGGCGCCTGCGCCTCGATATCGCCGACTCGCTGCGCCGCATCGACGCCGTGAACCCGCAGGCGTTGCTGTTCGGCACCGACTTGCCGGGGACCCGGGCTCCGCGGGCCTTCACCGCCGCCGATCTCGATCTGATCAGCGACACTCTCGGCGACAACGCCTTGGAACGGCTCAGCGCGAACGCGCGAACCTGGTACCGACTCTGACGTGCCCGGCACGACCTCGAGTCAGATGTCGGGGTCTTTGTCGATCCGTCGCTGTAGCCCTTCAATGTCGGCGGCGGTCGGCAGACCACGTTGATCCAAAAGTTGGCGCGAGGCGCCCCAGCTGAGTTGGCGTTCGCGAAGATCGGCCATGGCCCTTTGGTGTGCAAGGTTGGCGACTTGCACAATCGCTCCGGCCAGCGCGTCCTCGCTGCGCCGTCGCGCGGCTTCGGTTAGTTGCAGACCAACGAATCCGTAGTGGCTGTAGGTGACGACGATTGACTGATCACGGTTGTAGCCGACAAAGAGTTGGGGCTGATCCTCGTTCTCGTCGGATTCAGGTTCGAATGTATTCGGGCTCAAGACAGTGGCTGTGGCGCAGCGTTAGGTCGCGAGCTGCCGGTTGATCTGTTGATACGAGTCACCAGCATCTCCGGTCCAGTGACCCGCGGCGGCCTTGGCCACACCTTTGATCTCCTTTTGGATGCCACGGGCGCGGCCGGCGGCATCGGTGTAAAAAGTGCCGCTTGCCGGCGTCTCACCGGTGCCGTGCGCGTCGCGCATCTGCACAAGGCTGGTGAAGGTTAGGCGGATAGCCTCGTCGATCGCGGGATCACCGAAGGTCGGGTAGGTCTCGGAACTGTTCATGCGGTCCGCTCCGTAACTGCCATCTGAGCCGATTGGTTCGCCTAGCTGACGACCATTATTCCCACGTTCCCGTGGCACTGCACTACCGATTGATCGCTTCCTCCGGCGCCGGTGGCTGTGGCTGTGTCGCTGTGCGGCTGCGATTATGGGTTGATGGTCGATCCGCGGAGTGCGCGCGCCAGGGCACTTGACCGCCCGCTGAGCGCCGCCGGCAGGCGGGTCGTTGGCGTCATCGCGCACGTGCGGGATCACTGATGGCCGCCACCGGTTCACCCGGCGCCGGTGGCAGCAATGAGCTGTTCGCCGAACCCGCCACGGCGCTTCCACTGATCAGCCAAGGCGCCGCGGTGGGTTCGAAAGCCGCCACAGCCGGTGCAACCCATGCCGCGTCGGCCCTGCCCCCCAGCGCCGCGGCTACCCCGTTCGACGCTGCGGTCCAAGCCGCAGTCATGGCGCTGCATGAGCAGGACGCCGCCGCCTCCATGACCAGCGCGACGAGCTCGACCACCCACGCCGCCGGTGCCGATGCCTCCGTGGCCTCGGTGGTCAGCGAGGAAGGGCAATCGGCACAAAGCCTGACCCGGGTTGGAGAGCAGGTCAGCAGCAGCGGGCTGTACAACGGGTACGCATCGGCGATGCCGCTCGCGGCGTCAGTGCCCTCCACGGGTGGCGGTCCGCCGGGCGGTGGCGGTGGTTCCCCGCCGGTAGCGGATTTAATGCGGCCGACCGTTGCGCCCCCGGCGCCCCCGTCCACACCGCCGGCGACACCGGGTTCCGGGTCGCCAGGATCCGGTGCACCAGCGCATCAGGCCATGCCAGTGCCGTCGTCGGCGCCCACACCGGCAGTGGTTGCACCCGCAAGCACCGGCGTCGCCGCACCCTCTGTCACAGCACCCGCGCCAACCGCCGGTCGCGGCACTATCCAGATGCTGGGGGGCCCGCACGGGCTAGGACCTGCACCACAGGCGCCAGGTTTGCCGATACCACTCGACCCGGGCCCACCAGTTCCGCAGCCGCGACCGCACGACCCGCGGCTACGCCACCTGCCGCCTCCGTCGTGGACGAGACCTCCGCCATCGGAGAATTCCAACAAGGCGCAGGAACAATATAAGGAATTGATAAAGGACATAGAAGCCCACAATTCCTGGCGGCCTGATTCCGGCGACCCGACAGCGGTGGCTGACTACAATAGCGAAGCCAACTGGTTAAATACATGGAAGACGCAACTCGAGGGTCAGTTAAATTCGTGGGACGCCCAATACACGCCCTCCTCCTCGCCGGCTGTAGATGCAAACACGCCGCCGTGGACAGGGCCGGAGCCGCCGCAAACCTCTCATCCGAGAAATGGACCGAACGTACAGCAACAGACGGCCGGGACACCGGGTCAATGGAATGAAGCATTAAATCACCCACAACCGAACACCGAATATGTCGTCAACGGTGGCAAATACATTTACTACACCGATGAGAACGGGTTAACGCGGGTCATAGAGATTAACTTGAACGACCCAGTCTCGCCAGGGCCGAGGACCAGTTTCGACCCGCCAGGGATGTCGCTCGGAGACCACGCCGGTCATGGGGTGCCGAAACGGTTAGGTGGTCCAGGCGAGCTGATCAACCTGACTGGCCAGGACGCCCACGTCAACCTGTCACCGGTCAAGATAATCGAGAACGAATGGTGGCGCATATATCAAACCACCGGCCACCTGGACGCAGAGATCGAGATTGTCCGAGACACCATCGGCCGCCCGCTAAAATACATTTACGAATGGCAGGACATAAGCGGTGAGTGGCAGATGCGAGAGATTCTTAACTAGGAAGGCGTGTCCAGCGAATGGAAGACCCCTATCAGGCACAGCGGGAGCGGGACATTGTTGAGCTGATCCGCCAGACGCCGGGTGAGTGGGGTGAGATTCGCGTGCATGTGTGCGCTAACGCCAAAGTGCTGGACGCAAGCACGAAGGCTGACGTGCGTTTGCCCCGTGGAATCCCGAGGGGAACGACGTCAAAGATCTCCGACTTGCGGGAGTTCATGGCCGATCCGCAGCGAGGGGCGTGGTTGATGGCGGATATCGTTGTCCCTCGCATTGGTGAGGCGACGTTTAGCTTTGATTGGATGACCAAACCGGACTGGCGTGCTGTTAGTGGCGAGTTCGATGACGCGCTCTACCTCGAAGATCTGAAGAAGTTCCCGCGCACATCGGAAAACATTCCCGACTGGTACCCGACATCTGACACCGTCTCGCCGATCGCCGCAGCTGCCGAGGCCGATGAGGTGCTCCCCCCGGCTCCACCGCGTCGCGGTCCGGACCCTGATGTACCGCTGACCGGCCTTAATTGGCCTTTCGGAGTGGCGGTCGACTCGTCAGGCCGCCTCTATGTCAGCGACACCGCCAACAACCGGGTGGTCACACTGGCGACGGGAACCGCCGAACCAGTCGTGTTGCCGCTTAGCGGGCTGTGGGAGCCCTGCGGTGTGGCCGTCGACGCGGCCGGGACCGTCTATGTCGCCGATTCGCTCAACAACCGGGTGCTTACGCTGGCTGCGGGCGCTACCACCGCGACCGAGGTGCCGTTGACCGGTCTGAACTACCCAGGCGGTATCGCCCTCGACGATGCCGGCAGTGTGTACGTCGCCGACCGCGGCAACCACCGGGTGCTGAAACTAGCCGCCGGTGCGACGACCCCGACGGTATTGCCGTTCAACGGCCTCCGCACGCCCATCGACGTGGCCGTCGATGCCGCCGGCTCGGTCTACGCGACCGACCGTCGCCAATACGCCGACGACACCGCCGGCGACCGGGTGCTCAAGCTCGCCGCCGGCGATGCGGGCGCTACTGAGCTGCCGATGACCGGGGTGCGGTCGCCGTTTGGTTTGACCGTCGACACCCCCGGCACCGTCTACGTGACGGAGAATGTTGAAAATGGCCGGCTGCTCAAACTCTTGGCCGGGGCCACCAGCCCAGTCGTCGCTGCCTTCGTCGCGCTGCACAAGCCCGCAGGTGTCGCCGTCGATACCGCCGGCAGCATCTTTGTCGCCGACATGCCGCCAGCTGTCGACGACGAGTTCTGCGGCCGGGTGGTGAAGCTGGCCGCCGGGGCGGCAATCCGCCCAACAGAAACCACCTCTTGACCGGACTGGACGACCGCCGTGAGGTAAGCAACCGAACCAATTGCCAGCTGCCGTAGTCGGCGATTCTGGGCGGTTCGTGTACTACTTCGATCGATTGGGAGTGAACTATTCGAGGTGAGATATTGGACAGGTTCGAAAGAGTTCGGAATCCGCCGTGTTTCAGCCGATGAAGCTTTGTGGCCGACGCCGCCCGCGTGGCTTCGCAGGACGCGGAAGGTCCGGGAAGTGATCGATGTCATCTGATGGCGCAGCGGCCGCAAGGAAATCCGCTAAGTACAAAGGGCTGATCACGAGTTTTATCAATCGCCAGATATCAGCCCAGGAATTTAGTGCATCCTGTCTTCAGATGTTCAAGAAAGACGGGGACTACAGTCTCAGCCACGAAGAATTCGACATACTTGAGGAATTATTCACGGATGCCGACGATTACAGCGCGAACCCCGAGTACCATGAATACGTGGACAACTTGAATCCCGAATCGCGTGGACTTATTCGCGCCCTGGACGAGGAAGAGTTACGGGATCGTGCGCTTGAGGCATACCGAAAACTATACGAACCGTAATTCGCTGGTTGTTCTTTGGTCACCACGAAGGTTGGTCACTCCGCTCGATTGGAGCTTCTCGGCAGCGGCACGCTCGTCACGCTCGGCAACGATCCGGCCCACCCACCACTAGAAGATGTTTTTCAGGTCCGCAGGGCAATGGGCTACAAGGTGCCCGCGCAGACGCCCCCCGCCACTTCGCCTCCATTCCCAAGTTGACATCACCGTGGGGTCCCGGGCGCGCACCCACAATCCACCGCTGACGGGCGGTTCCATTTGACTCACCACGAAGAGGATCGTCGCGATCGCGTTGCCTACCTCCGGCAGCAGGCAATTGACTCCCTGAAGAGTCACAGCGGAGGATTCGCCGAACTGGAACGAATAGATCGAGACCTGAAGTCGATAATCCAGGATCTCGAAGACGTCGCGGATCCATCCTGGACCAGCTCATTGTTGGGACAGTGGGGCCGGCTTGAGATCATCTATGCGTTGGTGCTTGCTGACGAACGGTGCCGGCTGACCCAGGACGAAGAGGCCGACGTGCAGGGCATCGCCGCCGGGCTCCTGGCGGAGCTTCAGGGTTACGAGCTGTCGTTGAGCCCTGAGGACAAGCCCAGAGAATACGACGTAGTCCGATTGCTGCGGCCCCTGCCGGAGCATGAGCTTTCGGCCGGTTCGCGAGGGACTGTCGTCGTGGACTACACGCAGTATTCGGACGGAGCCCTGCCTCCGGCGTACGAGGTGGAGTTCGCGGATTCCGCCGGCATCACCCAAAACTTGGTGACTATTTCCGGAGATGACCTCGAGGTGGTGTGGCGTCGCGGCTACAGCAAGTCACCGCCGTAGGCCGCGACCGCTGGCCCTCCGGGATTCGGCTTCAGTCATCGCGACCGGCACCGCGATCGGGTGCGCTCATGTCCCCCGTCTCGGGAGTGCCATCGGCGAGTCCGTAGCGCAGGTACACGATGCCTTTCGGACTGGCTACCGGCGGTTCGAGGAGTGTGACGTTCGTGGGCACCGCGCCACCGTCGAACACCTTCTTGCCGACACCGAGCACGATCGGGTGCACCCAAAGGTCGAGACGGTCGAAGAGCTTCTCGCGCAGGAGGGTCTGCACCAGGTCCAGGCTCCCGACGACCTTCACGTGCTCGTGCCGCTCCCGGATCTCGCGTACCGCGCCGGCCAGATCCGGGCCCAGCTGCGTGGACCCGGCCCACGAGAGGTCGGGTCTGCCGCGGCTGGCCACGTATTTCGGGACGCTGTTGAACAGTGTGGCGATCGCCCCGTCCAGCTCGTCAGGGCCGCCCTGCTGATGGGGCCAGTAGGCGGCGAAGATGTCATACGTCCGCCGGCCGAGCAGTAGGGCGTCCGTGCCCTCGTACGCGGCACCGACCTGCGCCCCGGAGGCCTCGTCTATCAGGGGCGCCTGCCAGCCGCCGAACGGGAACCCCACCGGGTCCTCGTCGGGCCCGCCGGGCGCCTGCGCGACGAGGTCGAGGGTGGCGAACAGCTCGATGTGGATGCGGCCCATGCCTAACTCCCGAATGAATTTGTTGTCTCGGTCAGCAAGATAGACCTGTGGGCGCCGGCAGACTCATCGCCGCGGCGCCCGACGGCACGGCACCCCAAATGCAACTGTCCTGGTATTACCGACTGACCGCTGCGATAATTTCGACAAGGCGAGGGAGGTGCCTGTGACAACGAATCCCAATCAGATTTGGGCGCACGGCGCGACGCCGCCGGTCACGGCACCCGTGGGGCCTTCGTTTCCGGGGCACCCGACGTACTTCCCGCCGACCGGCGGCGGCAACGGCCCTTCCGGTCCTGGGACCAAGCGCGCCTTCCCCAGCTGGATCGTGGTGGCCGTCGCCCTCGTGGCAGTCGCAGCTGCCGGCGTCGCGGGCGGCTGGGCGCTGCGCGGCGCAACAACGTCCCCAACATCCGCGACACCGCCGCAGCCCACCACACCTTCGGCCGCAGGACCCAGTCTGACGCCTGATGCTGCACGTAAACAGACCTGCGATGCCTACCTGGCGCTGGGGACGCAATGGAACCGGGCCTACCACGCGTGGTTGCCCAGCGTGAGCGGAACCAACTGGCACTGGGACGACCCTCCGGTCACGGAAGCCACGAAGACATTCGCCGCGGCCCAGACCCAGGTCGTCACCCAACTGCGCAGCCTGATAGTCCCGGGTACGCCAACCGACGTCGCGACGGCCGTGTACAACTACACCGCCGCGATCCTGTCGCTTGGAGCAGGACTGGGCAACGCATCCGGCCCGGACACCAACGCGCGCATCGACGCTGTTGACGCGGCTTCCGCGGCTGGCAACAAGGCGTGCGGCGTCTAGGTGAGCGATGGCGGACGTAGCCTCCGGTAAGCCCTCCGGCAAATACGCCGAGCGGATGCTGGCGGGTGCCTGGCCAGAGTCGGATCCCTCGGATTTGTACTCACAGCAAGAGCATTGGCGAAGTCTTCGGGATCAGGCACGCGAGCAATTCCGCGAGATGAGCGACAACGCGTCGAAGCTGCGGCACTCTTTGCGGAGCGACGGTTTTGATGCGCTGCACCGGGACCGCGAACTGGTCGCCAGAAACTTCGACTTTCTACAGGAAACGCGTGACGAGGCCGCCCGGATATGGGAGCGCGGCGGGCATACGGCCGGCAATCTGCGGCGCTCGATGGCGGAAACGGTGCGGATGGTCGAGCAAGAGATCGAAACCATCGAACAAGCCCCCGGCCTCGAGGAATCCGAAAAAGAAGCCCTCATCAACGCAGTTGGTCGAAGCGACGAACACGACCCTGATAACCCAAAATGCGGACGCTGCCGCCGCCATTGCCGGTGAAGTCGCCGCCCACCTTGCCTACATGACGTCGCTGCCTTGGCACGTATCCAGAGCAAACCCAGCGCCATCCACGCCCGCGAGCTCACGGCAACGGGGCCCAGATGATGGGCAATGGGTGGAAGCTCAGTCCCACGCAGGGCGGCGAGGGCGGGAACTCAGGTGACGGCGGTTTGGCCAGGGGACGGGAAGGGCACCGGAGGCGGGCGGCCCGGGCAAACCGACCCGAGCCCAGCAACAGGGCCAAACGAGCCCGGGGCCCGGCGGCGGCCCGATCCAAGCGAGCAGCCGGGCCGAGACCCGAAGGCTGGGGCGGGAGGTGTTCCGGGCGAACTACCGGCTTTGACCGACCAGGCTGCCGCAGTCCCGGCCACCGGGTCCGGCGGTTCACCGTTCGCGTTTCCACCCATCGGAGGCCCTGGCGGCGGGGCCTCCGGCCTCAGTTCGCCCGCCAGCAGTCTCGGCGGCCTGGGCACCGGCGGTCTGGGCGCCGGGGGTTGTTCGCGTCGCCGGCTCAGGGCTTGGCGGCCTCCGGTGCGGCGAATCAGCTGCTTCAGCACGGTGCCACACCGGCCGCGTCTGCGGCGGGGTTGAACCCGCTGGCTCCGCGGCAGCCGGGGCGCCGGCGTCCGCGTTGGGTTCCGGCGCGGCCGCCGCACCCAACGCGCGGCCGCGGCGATTCCACCGGCGGCTCCGCCCCCGGTCCAACGCCGTTCCCGCGGCCCCAAGCTCGCCCGTGCAACCCGGCGCCGGCACGCCGCCGAGCCTGCCCCCCGTCATCGCGCAGGCGCCCGCCGCAGCTGCCCTAGGGGCCCCTGCGCGCGGGCGGGCCGTTGGGACCGGCGCCGCCGTTGACCGGTCCTCCGCCGAGTCCGCCCGCCGCTGTCCTCCCGGGGGGCCCTCCGACGCCGGCGCTGCCACCGCCCGGCGCGCCGCCGTCTCCTGGCCCGTTGCATACGCCCTTGCCACCGATGGGCACACCGGTCACCCGCGATGGTCTGGTCGAGCGCGCCGAAGATCCCGACATCATCCGCGCCCGGACGCTGATCTGGGAGCTCATGTGGACTGGCCGGCGCTATCCGGCGCTGGATTGGGCGATCGGGCTGCACCGCACCGGCGGCGCCGACGGACCCACGAAGTTCTTCATCACCAGTTCCGAAGGTGAGAGTTATATCCCGCAGCACGTGCATCTGCCTGCGGACCCGATCCTGGTTCCGATCTTCCTGGACAAGGAGTTCGCGTACCGCGCCTGGCGCGAAACCCAGCAGGGGTGGCTGGACCCGGCGCGCATCGTCATCGCCCACCACTTCCTGCGGCAGCAGGCATTCGGGCGATCGGTGCTGCACGCGATCGTGTCGTCGCGGGAAATCGTCGGCCTGGACCACATCCTCCCGCCCGGGGTGGCGCTGGATGTGGCGGACCCGGGTAAGAACCCCTTCGTGGACGCCTCAAAGGCCCTGGAAATACCGGCCCTCATTCCGGGCCGGGCGCATCGCCTCGGAATTGTCTCCGCCAACTTGTTTTCCGTGGTGCAGCGTTTGCCTGAATCTGAACGTTGGTCCACCGGCGTCGATTTGGCCGCCGACGCGGCAACGGCAACCAAACAGCGCCAGGTTCGTACCGGGTTGATTGTGCGTGACATGCCCGTCCCGGCGACGGTGGATCCCAATGCGGCAGTTTTGAATTCGGTCCTCGATCAGCTTCGCGGACCCGGCGGCCAGGTCGACTCGACCGGGTGGGCGCAGCTGCAGACCGCGTATTCGGCGGCGGTGATGCATGCACAAGGACGCAGGCACACGCCGCAGGACCTCACCGACGACACCGGCTACATCGACGCTTACCGGCGGGCCCGCGCGTACGAGGCGACGTGGCTGCTCAACGCTCCGCCGGGCCGCCTCACCGAGCTTTGGCTGGCCGACGTCGCCTATGCCCACCTATGCGCGACGGATGATCTCCGGCGCACGCACGACATGCTGGTGCAGCGCGTCTAGGTTCCGCCGCCGAACCGTGACAGCGAATCCGCTTGGTTAGCCGCGTTTAGTACCGCACAATAATGCCCCGTGGGCCATGTATTAGCAGTTCAGGATTTCATGACGTCGGCTGGGTTCGCGGGCCTCGAGGCGATATTCGCGGCGATCATCGTGGGTTGCGCGGTGATCTATGTGGCCTGGCGGGCGGGCGAGCAGCGAGAGCGCCATCACCGGGAAATCCGCGAGGATGAGGAGTACTCGACCGCGGTTGCGCGCTGTTGGGAGCGGCTGAAATGGGTGGTGAACTCGGCCGGCCTGGAGCCGGCAGCCGCCGACACCTACGTGGCCAATATGGGCTTCGGCCCCGAGTTGGCCGAGCAGATTCTGCAAGGCGTGCTGGCTGACGCCCAAGAACTCCACGATCAGACCCTGATCAAGGCGGTGTCGGCGTATCTCAACCAATTGGGATTGGTGCTTGCCCAGCAAGGTGGTTCCTTCGGACAACCGCGACCGGTGGCCAAAGCCACGGGAAATCGACAGCCCGTCCGGCGGAAGGCAGATGACAACCCCATCATCGGCGGCGAGAGGGAAAAGCCGGCGGCACGCCCGGTGGCATCGAAGGCCAGGGAAGGGCACCAGCGGTGACCACGCTGGGGCAGAACATCGCCGACCTCGACCTGGAGGCCTGGGCCACCCAGACCAAACGGGTCGCCATGAGCGCGGTGGCCAACGCCAAGCGGCTCGGCACCGCGCCGCCTCCAGAACTGGCCGCGCTCGCTGCGATGAACGAACGCGAAATCATCGAGCATCGCCTCCGCAACGGGCCCTCGCAGAAGCGGCCGTCGCTGCACCGGCAATTGGTGGAGGCCGATCGGCGTCGCGCCGAGGCCCAGCGCCGGGAACAGGTTGCTCATCAGGACCGTAAGGACGCCGACGCGGCGGCGGCGGCCGCCCGGGCGGAGGCCGTCGAAGCTGCTCGTGGTGCCGAGGAAGCGCGCGAGCGAGCCCGCGCCGCGCATGCGCAGTCCTCGCAACGCGACGTGGAGCGGGCGGCAGAGCGCGCGGCGGATCAACAGGTCATCGCGCAGCTGCGCAGTCAGCTGGCCCAGGTGCGCGCGGATGCGGAAACAGAGGTCGCGGCCGCCAAACAGCAGGCCGTCGACGCCGAAGAGCGTGCGGCGCAACGCGCCGCCGAACGCACCGCCGAACGCATCGCCGCCCAGGAAGCCCTCGATGCGCTGCGCGCCGAACTCGAACAGGCCCGCGCCGACACAGCGGCCGAGATTGCCGCCGCAAACCAGCGAGCCGCCGACGCCGACGCACGCGCCCAGCAGCGCACGGACGAACGCACCGAGGAACGCGCCAGCGCCCAAGAATCCGTCGACGCGCTGCTTGCCGAACTCGAGCAGGCCCGCGCTGACGCCGCTACCGCCGTCGCCGCCGCAAACCAACGAGCCGCCGACGCCGAGGCACGCGCCGAGCAACGCGCCACCGAACGCATTACCGAACGCACCAGCGCCCAAGAAGCCCTCGGCGCGCTGCGCGCCGAGCTCGAACAGGCCCGCGCCGACGGGGCGGCCGAGATTGCCGCCGCAAACCAGCGAGCCACCGACGCCGAGGCACGCGCCGAGCAACGCACCACCGAGCGCACCAACGAACGCGCCACCGCCCAGGAAGCCCTCGACGCCCTGCGCGCCGAACTCGAACAAGCCCGAGCCGACGTCGCCGCCGCCGAAGCACGGGCGCAACAACGCACCAACGAACGCACCATCGAACACACCAAGGCCCAAGAAGCCATTCACGCACTGCGCGCCGAACTCGAACAAGCCCGAGCCGACGCCGCCGCCGCCGAAACACGCGCCCAACAACGCACCGAAGAACGCACCAACGAACGCACCGCCGCCCAAGAAGCCCTCAGCGCACTTGGCGCCGAACTCGAACAGGCCCAAGCCGACGCCGCTGCCGCCGAAGCACGCGCCGAACAACGCACCGACGAGCGCACCAACGAACGCAAGGCCGCCCAAGTAGCCATCAATGCGCTGCGCGCTCAGCTCGAACTTGTCCAAGCCGACGCCGCCGCCGCGATCGCCGCCGCACAACAACAAGCCGCCGACGCCGACACTCGCGCCGATCAACGCGCCGCCGAACGCGTCGCCGAGCGCACCGACGCCCAAGCAGCCATCGACGCGCTGGTAGGCGAACTCGAACAACTCCGCGCCGACACCGCCAACGACGTCGCGGCCGCCAGACAGCACCTTGCCGACGCCGAAGCCCGAGCCGAGCAGCGGGCGGTCGAGGTCACCCGGGTACGTACCGAAGCTCAGGCCTTTGTCGACGACGCGGCACGACTGCGCGATCAGGCCCGCGATGATGCCGAGGAGGCTCGTCGCGATGCCGAGGAGGCGATAGCTGCCACGTCGCGGTTCTTGACTATTCCGATCGCGCCTTCGAACGTGCGGGCGCCGGCCAGGCACATCGAGAATGCGCTGACGGTGTTGCATCAACTCGGCTACGTGCTGGAAGTCGGCATGACCGAGGAGGTGGAGTCGCAGATCCCGCTGGATCTGGAGATGGTGCGCAGCCTGGTGTTGACGGTTACCGGCCAGGCGCGGGACCTGTCGCAGGATCTGGACGATCTGCCGACACAACTGGAAGAGCAGGCCGAAGCCGAGGCGGCCGCCGAGTATGCCCGCACTGCGTTCGGCACCTACCGGGCTTTCCTGCAGCGCATCGAGGACGCCGCCGAGCGGATGCGGAATCGCGACCAAAGCCCGGATTTCGAAGTCATCGAAGCGGTCAAGACGATGCTTGCCGAGCCGCCCGTGCAGGAGCTGCGCGGGCTGCCGCGCTAACGATGACCGCTGTGCTGATCTGCCTGGTGTGCGCGGGCGTGGGAGTGCTCCTGGTGTGGCCCAGTTATCCGGCGGAGCGGGGTGCGTGGTGGGTCGGGCCTGGGACGCGGCACAGTCGGGCCGGCCGGATTCGGCTGTTGGTAGGCGACGTGTTGCTGGTGGGCGGGCTGCTCGTGGGGTTGATCGTCGAGGTGATCAGCTTTCCTCCGTCGTCGTTCGATGTTGCTGTGTTGGTCATGCAAGCAGGATTATTGGTAGCGGCCGTCGTGCAAGTGGTGCGCCACGTGCGGGCACAGCGGCTCGGGCCGAGTTCATCCGGGCCCAGGCGAACCTAGATTTCTTTCGGCAAGAGGATTCTTTTAGCGTGTGGTCATGACCAACCCGGAGCAACCAGAAGCGCCGCGGAACCCAGCGGGCACCAGCGCGCGTGAGACGGGCGTGCGCAGGATGCTTGCCCGCACCTGGACGAACCGGGTGCAGGTCTCTGGGTGGCGGTTCATGTTCCATCGTCTGGAGCACGCGTTGGTCAGGCACGACACCCAGATGCTGCACGACCCGATGCGGGCGACGTCGCGGGCGTTCACCGTCGGGCTGATCTTGGCGATCGTGGTGGCCGCCGGCGCCGTCGTGGTGTCGTTTCTGTCTCCTCAGGCCAAGCTGGGTGACGCCGAAATCGTGGCCGACAAGGACACCGGCGCGCTTTATGTGCGGATCAACAACGTGCTGCACCCGGTCCTGAATTTGACGTCGGCGAAGCTGATTACCGGCAGTCCCCGCAACCCGGTGTTTGTGAAGCCCTCCGAGTTGGCGACGCTGCCACGGGGACCGCTGGTGGGTATTCCGGGGGCGCCGGCGCGGACCCCGAATCCGGGCAACGACAGCGAGGCGCACTGGACGGTGTGCGACAACACCACCGCGGCGGGGAGCACGACGGTCACGGTGATCGCGGCGCCGCCGACCCTCGGCAACGCGGTCGGGCCGGTGCCGGCGGGGTCGGCGATCCTGACCAGTTTCGGCGGGCAGACGTTTTTGGTCTACAACAACCAGCGCACCCCGATTAACTTGCAGGACAAGGCGGTGGCGTTGGCGGTAGGTGTCGATTCCTCGGCGCCGCCGCCGTTGCCGATGAGCCGGGCGTTGCACGACGCGTTGAAAGGGACCCCGCCGTTGGTGGTTCCGCAGATCCCCGCTGCCGGGACGCCCTCGACCTGGGGCCTCGATCCGTCCGTGGTGATCGGATCGGTGATCAAGGTGCGCCCCATCGATGCCGGCCAGGACGAGTTCTATGTGGTGCTCACTGACGGGGTGCAGCGCATCAGCCAGGTGACAGCGGCGATCATCCGCAACGCGGACCCGCGCAACCCGCCGCCGCCGATCGAGTTGGCGCCCAACGCGTTGTTGTCCATCCCGCAGAGTCGCGCGCTGAACGTGGACTTCTATCCGGACAGAACTCTGAAGTTGGTGGATCCGGTGTCGGCGCCGGTGACTTGCTTGTCGTGGACCCAGTCTCGTGACGAGGCCAAGCCCCGTACGCAGGTCTTGTCAGGGCGGTCGCTGCCGTTGGCCGAAACCGTGCATCCCGTGGCCGTGGTGACCGCCGATCCGAACAAGGGCACCGCCAACAATGTGTACGTTCCGCCCGGCACTGGCCAACTGGTGCAGATCGCCGGGGGAACGCCGGCGGCGGCCACCGGGGAATCGATGTGGTACATCGCGGACACCGGTGTGCGATACGGGTTGGTGACGAATCCGCAAGACCCCAAGGAAGATCCGCAGGTGGCGTTGGGGATCACCGCCCGCCCGCTGCCCGCGCCGTGGAGCATTGTCAGCTTGTTGCCGGCGGGGCCGGCACTATCGAAGGCCGATGCGTTGATTTCACATGACTCACTTCCCCTGGATCCGCACCCGGGGGTCATCTCCACCAATTCGCCGGTGGCCGGGGCCCCCGGGGGTGGACGCTGAAATGAGCGCAACGACAGGATTTGTCCGACCCGATCGCGTCGAACCCGTCGACGACGACGGCAATCCGCTGGCCAAGGGGCGTCAGATGCCCGGCGGAAAACACGAACTGGCCCCGCCGCCGGAGCTGCGCAAGAGAGCTCCCGTGCCGCTGATGCAACTGATCCTGCCGGTCGTGGTGGTGCTGATGCTCATCGGCATGGTCGTCGTCATGATCACCTCCGGTGGCGGGCTCTCCGCGGGTCGCTTCAGCCCCTGGTACCTGATGTTTCCGGTCTTCATGTTGATGAGCGTCATGACCATGGCCGCCCACACCGTCGGCGGTGGCACGTCGATCGCCGAGATCAACGAAGACCGCAAGGATTACCTGCGATACCTGGGTATCCAGCGCCGACGGGTACAGCACACGGCCAAACTGCAGCATTCGGTGCTCAATTGGGACCATCCGTCCCCGGAGGTGTTGCCGTCGTTAGCGGGTTCGGCGCGCATGTGGGAGCGCCAGCGAGACCACCCCCAATTCGGCAGGGTGCGGCTCGGATTGGGAACCCAGAAATTGGCGACGGACCTGAAACCACCCGAAGCCGCCCCGGTCGACGACCTCGAGCCGGTATCCGCACGGTTTCTGAAACGGTTCGTCGACACCCACAAAACGCAATCGGGGATGCCGCTGGCGATCCAGCTGACCCACTACCCCTACATCACCTTGACCGACGCGTCCGGGGGTGCCGCTTCCACCGCCCTGGTGCGGGCGATGATCTGCCAGTTGGTGACCTTCCACGGACCCGACGATCTACTGATCGCGGTGATCAGCGAAGACCCCGACAGCGAGGCGTGGGGCTGGGTTAAGTGGTTGCCGCACAACCAGCATCCCAGCGCTGAGGACGCGCTGGGCAGCGCGCGCATGGTGTATCCGGATGTTCCGACCGCCCGGGAGGCGCTGGAAGGGCCGCTGCTGAGCAAGCGGGGCACCCATAGCAAGGACACCCCGTCGGACAAGCCGCACTTGTTGATCGTGTCGGATCGACCGGAGGCGATGACGCCGGCGGCTAACCTGATCGGACGCGACGGGATTGAAGCTGTGACCCTTATTGATCTTCGTCCGGGCGGGGCGTCAGACATGTTGAAGACGCCGTTTTCGTTGAGCATCGACGACGGCCTGCTGTACGCACCCGATGACAAGAACAGACTGACCAAATTCGCTGCACCGGACGAGGTTTCGGTCCAGTTCGGATCCGATTTGGCGCGCATGCTCTCGCGGTACCGCCCGGCCAGCGAGATGGACATCATCGAGCGCCAGGTCACCCGCAAGGTCGCCAAGGGTGGCCTGTTGGGCCATCTGGGCATCGGTGATCCGGCGATGGTTGATCCGGCGGTACTGCAGCGGCCCCAGACCATGCGCGAGTTCATGCGGGTGGCCATCGGGGTCACCCCCGCCGACGAGCTGCTGTGGCTGGATCTGAAGGAGACGGGTCAACAGGGCACCGGGCCGCACGGCATCCTGATCGGCGCGACCGGGTCGGGCAAATCGGAATTGCTTCGCACGCTGGTTATTTCGCTGGCATTGACCCATTCCAGCGAGCGGCTGAACATGCTGCTGGTCGACTACAAGGGTGGCGCGGCGTTTCTCGGATTCGAGGCCCTGCCCCACGTGCCGGCAATTCTGACCAACATGGAGGCCGAGTTTCACTTGGTCGAACGCCTGGATGTGGCGATCCGCGGTGAAATCAACCGGCGGCAGGAGATTTTCCGTGCCGCCGCGCTGCGCCCAGACGTGCTGACCACGGTGCCCAACATCCACATCTACAACGAGATTCGCGCCTCGGGTGTGGATCTGGATCCGCTGCCGGCCTTGTTCATCGTGGTTGACGAGTTCTCCGCGCTGCTGGAAGCGAATCCCGATTTCGCGAAGCTTTTCGCGTTGATCGGCCAGCAGGGCCGGTCGATGGGTATTTATCTATTGCTGGCCAGTCAGGAACTACGCTCCGGTCGCATCGCTCAGGTCCAGGCTCACCTATCCTATTCGATGGCGTTGCGCACCAACAATGTTCACGAATCCCGCGACGTCCTGGGTACCGGCGACGCAGCTGAGTTGCCGGAGACGCCGGGCTCGGCCTACATCAAAACGGTCAGCGGCGAATTGACGCGATTCCGCTCGTTTTTCACCGGCGACGCCTATGTACCGCCGAAACGCTCCGCGGCCGCGCCTGCGGTGACGGCGGTGACTGCCGCTAACCGGGCGCGGCCCCGGTTGTTCACCGCCGCCGCGGTGGTCGCCGAAACCGAGCCCACGGCGGAGCTGTCCATCAGCGACAACGGGCACGGCCCGGCCACCGGCAACGGCGGTCCCACGACGTCACTGACCGAGGATGCGATAACGGGTGTGCCGGTCGCCCCGACGCAGCCCCAGCCGGTGGGTGTCGCCGCGCCGATGCCCCTGGGTGGCCCCGCGGCGCCCCTTACCGGCATCAACGTCAAGACGGTGGCCCAGGTGCTCGTCGACCGTCTGGCCGGCCATGGCATGCAATCCCACCGGATCTGGCTGCCGCCGCTGGACTACTCGCACACCCTGCACGACCTGCTGACCGACCCCGAGCTGTACTGGTCCGTGCAGCCGGGGGCGCTGAAGATCCCGATCGGCATGATCGACACCCCCTACTACCAACGCCGAGACGCGTTGGTCCTAGATCTGATGGCCGACAATGCCGCCATCATCGGCAGTAGTCCCAGCGGACGTTCCACGATGCTGCAGACGATGATCATGTCGGCCGCTGTCACCCACAGCAGCAGTGAGATCCAGTTCTATTGCCTGGATTTCAGCAATGGCAAGCTGGTTGCGCTCGCGGATCTGGCGCATGTCGGGTCGGTGGCCACCAGAAACGAAAGAGCGAAGGTGTCACGCACCATCGCCGAGATGACCGCGATCGTGCGGCGCCGCGAGAAGTTGTTCTTCGAGCACAACATCACCGGGGTCGCCGACTTCCGCCGGCGCAAAGCCCAAAACGATCCGGCGCTGAAGTCCGACCGGCACGGCGACGTGGTTTTGGTGATCGACGGATGGACCACCATCACCAAAGATGAGTCGGCGGACCTCGACCATCTTGAGAATCCGGTGAATCTGCTTGCCTCACAAGGCAAGTCGTTCGGTGTCCATGTAGTGATCGCCTCGACCCGGCATCAGGACATCAAGCCGCTGCTGAAGGAAGAGCTGGGATACCGGCTGGAGCTGCGTCTCAACGAGGCCACCAGTTCGGAAGTGAACCGCAAGAAGGCCGAGGCGGTGCCGAACAAGCCGGGTCGTGGCATCATGCGTTCCAGCCGGCCCCGCAGCGGCGACACGTACAACCCCGAGGTACTTGATCTGCTGGTCGCGTTGCCCATCCTGACCGCAGAAATTGAGCCACAACCGTTGAGCACCGAAATCGACGTCGACGTACGGGATTCCATCAGAGAGGTCAACGGTAGGAACCCGCATCACGCGCCGCCGGTTCGGTTGTTGCCAGTTGATCAGCCCCGCGCGGAGTTCATGCGCGAAGTCCCGCCGCCGCCGGCTCCGCCACCTAACCGAGCGCAGCTTCGGGTGCCATTGGGGCTCGGTGAGGCCGAGCTAGATCCGAAGTACATCGACTTCAACGACGACACCCAAACCCATTTCGTCGCGTTCGCCGATCAGCAGTCCGGCAAGACAAACCTGTTGCGTCACATAGTGACAACGCTGGTCGAACAGAACAGCCCCGAACAGGTGCGGTTCTTGATCATCGACTACCACCGCCGGCTGCTCGGTGTCCTGCCCGACCAGGCCTACGGCCCGTACGCCACCACGGAGGCTGAGCTTCAACAAAACATCGCGATTCTGCGGGAATCGCTGCCCAGCCGATTCCCGCCCGCCAACATCACACCGGCCCAGCTGCGGCGCCGCGACTGGTGGACGGGCGGCCCGGACATCTTTGTCATCATCGACAACGCGCATGAACTCGCAGGCGGGATGGGGCGCCTTGACTCGCTGCAACCGTTGATCGAGTTCCTGTCCCGGGGCCGCGACGTCGGGCTGCACGTGGTCGCCGCCTACCGCAGCGGCGGCGTGGCACGCATCCTCTACGGACAAGGCCTGCTGGGTGAGCTGAAGAACCTCAACGTCCCCGGGCTGGTGATGAGTGGCTCCAAGGACGAGGGATACCTGATCGGCGAGGTGAAGGGCACCTCACAGCCGCCAGGACGCGGAACCCTGGTCACGCGTGACTTCATCGAGCTGATCCAGGTGCCTCACCATCCCGCCCCCGACGACGAATAGTTTTCTTTGCGTCCCCATATAACGCCGGGGCGATCTTTGAAGGTTATTTGAAGGCGCCGCAACCAATTGCGCTGCGGCCGCAGAACGATACGCTCCTACCGATGTCATACGTGCTCGCATCGCCGCAGCTGATGACAGAGGCGGCTGCGGCTTTGGCGAGCATCGGTTCAACCATGAGCGCGGCCAATGCGGACGCGTCGGCCTCGACGACGGAAGTGGCGCCCCCGGCCGCCGACGCCGTCTCCGCGGCCCTGGCGGCTCTGTTCGGGGCGCATGCCCTGGGGTATCAAAAGTTCAGCGCGGAAGTCGTCGCGTTCCATGACCGGTTCGTCCAGGCCGTGACCGCGGGTGCGGCGTCGTATGCCACGGTGGAGGCGGCCAATGCGCCCACCCTGCTCTAGATAGGCGCTAGAACTTGGTTGGCGACCTTACCGCCGGTAGAACACGTCGCCCTGGACGCTGATGGTCGACTGGTTGACCCACACGACGTTGAAGTAGACCGGGGCCGGACGGTAGGTCTGGCTGCTCATGATGGTCAGGATGCCGCCGCGGGAGGACGGGGTCCACTTGCAAGGACCCGAGGTGGTCGGCACCCCTGCGCCGTTGGCCAGCGAGCACCCGCTTCCGCTCACCAGCAGCTGCTCCGACCCGTCCTGGGTGGCCCAAAAGCCGACAGGTGCCGGCGCGTCCGCGTGGGCGATACCGGTGGAAGCGGCGAGCATTCCGGTAGCCAAACCCGCCGCCGCGAGGTACTTCGTGACCTTCATCGTGTCTCCTTGGTAAGCGAAGTTCTGATTGACACGATTAGATTCACGGACGCCACTTGAGGGATCCTTGTTCTTTCCTTGAAGCACCGCCGGCGGTGCCGCGCTTGCCGGCCGGCCCACGGTGGCCACCGAAGTCGAAAGGCAGACATTGACAGCACTGCAGGGCAAGATCACGTTGGTTACCGGCGCTTCGTCGGGCCTGGGCGCCGAGACAGCCCGCCTGCTTGCCCGGCGGGGCGCAACGGTCTTCGGCATCGCCCGGGATGCCGATCGGCTCGCCGAGGTGTTCGCTGATATCGAGGGCGGTGGGTACGCGTCGGTGGATGTGGTTTCGGCGCCGGCCTGCAACAGTGCGGTCGAGCAGTGTGTCGCACAGTTCGGCGGACTCGATGCACTGATCAACGTCGCCGGGCACCACCGGATGCGTCGCACCGAGTTGATGAGCGACGAGGACTGGGCGCAGGACCTCGCCATCAACCTGAACGGGCCGTTCTACCTGTGCCGGGCCGCGCTGCCGCACCTGCTGGCCCGGGGCGGCAACATCGTCAACGTCGCCTCCATCGCGGGCGTCGAAGGACAGGCTTATTCGGCCGGCTACTGCGCGGCCAAACACGGCTTGATCGGGCTGACCCGCGCCCTGGCCGTGGAGTACACGGCGGATCGGTTGCGCGTCAATGCGGTATGCCCCGGCGGCATGCTGACCCCGCAGATCGAGCACTTCAGCGCCCCGGAAAACCCCAACTACGACCTGATCATGCGCTCGGCCGCACCGCGCGGCATGATGCAGCCCCACGACGTCGCCAACGTGATCGCGTTTCTGGCCGGCGACGATGCCGCGGCCATCCACGGCGCCGTCTACCGGGTCGACAACGGCAAGGGCGCCGGCTAAGTCCTTCGTCGGAACGATCGCAGGGCATATGCCGCGACCACGATGAGCAGGACACCGAATCCGCCGACAATGGCCCACTTCTCAAGCTCTTTGGCACCGATGGAAGCGTTGCACATCGCATGGGTACGCCACACCGCAAAAGCCGAGGCTCCATCCCACCCACACCGGGGCAAAACGAACGAACCGTACACGGCCAGAGCAATATTCGCGATGGCGAGCAAGATACCGAGGACCACGAATCCGATTGTTACGCCGCGCCATATCGCCATGAGGACCAGAAGCAATCCAAGAATGAGTAGCTGCGGGGCCACGAAGCGGGAAACGCTCGGACCGACAACTTCGGGCCGCACAATGAGAAGCGCTGTCCCGACCGCGGCGGCCGCGACTCCGACCACACCCCAACCCCAACTCATCCGCCGGACCGGACGCGGTTGTTGCGCGGCGGCGCCGTAGGGCGGGTACTGCGGGGGCGGGGCGCCGTACTGCGGAGGCGGGGCGCCGTACGTGCGGATGGCGGGGCGCCGTATTGCGGGGGCGGGGTGTGGTAGGGCGATGGCGGGGCCCAGCCTGTCGGTGCAATCTGGGTGGACTGCTCGGATCGCGGCACGTTGGGCTGCGGCGCTCCCTGATTTGGATTTGACATGTGTTCCTCCCGCAGGGGATCGAACATCGAACTCAGCGTTCGGCTGCTATCAGACCACGATTGTCCTCGCCAAACGCGCGTTCCGCCGGAAACGCTGACGCAGATCAGTGTGCGCCGTGCAGCGCGTGAATCCCGTTGTAGAGCACCATGAGACCGATCACCACCAGGACCACCGCCAACAGCGCTTCATTGTTTCGCTCCATCCAGTCCTTGAGCCGCGCCAGCGCATCGTCGAGGCGGTCACCGGCAGCCGCGTACGCCAATATCGGGATCGCCACCGAGGACGCGGAGACAGCGACAAAAGCCACGACGGCTATCCACACGCTGGCAACGGCGAGGCCGGCCGAGCCGATGGCCAATCCGGCCGCCACGCAGAGCAGCGACACGTCGGGTCGCACCACCGCCAGCACCGCCCCGGTGAGCCCCGCGCGCACCGGAGTGATGGTGGCAAACGAACGCATCCAGGCCGGACTGTCGCTGTGACCACGACGGGTGAACCACCGGTAGATGCCCAGCAAGATCAGAGCCGACCCCAAGCCCACGCGCAGCCAGGACGCCCAGGCTGGCGGCGACTTGTGCAGACCGCCGAGCGCGCCCGATGCCGCGATGGACAGCGCGGTCAGCGCGATCAGGCCCAGCAGCCAGCCCCCCAGAAAGGTGAGGCTGCTGGGCCGCGGCCGCGGCGCCTGTAAGACCAGTACCGCCGGAATGATCGACAGCGGTGAGAGCGAAATGACCAGCGCTAACCCAATGACCGTGGTCAGTACGGTCCCCAAGCTTTCTCCCACGGGCAGCAATCATCGCACTGACATCGAGCCGCGGGTAGCGGAACGCCGCGTGTTCGTCGCATCACCCCGCTAGCGTTTCTGGCGCAACGTCCAAGCGGGCACCCAGTGCGTCACGGTTTTCCGCTTGGACCCGTACGCGATCGGGTAGGTCACCAGCCCCCACCAGTCGCCCTGCTCGCAGATGCCCCAGCAGTTCAGCCGCCCTTCGACGACCTTGTGCAGCTGCAGGCCGTTGGGCTGGTATCGGCCCGAGCGGTGCGGCTCACGCGGGAAGAGCACCGTCAGGTCGACCAGCACCGTGATCGGCGGGCGCACCACCCGAAACGGGTTGCGAACCGGCTGGCCGTTGTACCCGATCGACCCGAGCGGCCCCATTCATCGATCATACGTTCGAATCAGCCGCGGGAGAGACCCTACCAACCAAAGTACTTCCGACGATGCCCGCGACGATCATGCCGATTCCGACCACGTCGGCGACCGCCCCGGTGGCCCACCCGAAGATGCCCGCGACGAGGACGAAACTCGGCAGCCAATCGACCAGTTTGATCATCGACGGGGCCGGTTCGTCGGGGGTCTCGCCCGCCGCCGAAGACGCCTTGGCCACGGCGTGTCCCGGATAGAACTCGGTGAACGCGACCGCGAAGAAGATCGCCGCCAGCTGCAGCACCCAGCCGGTCCAGAAATCGGCGACGTCCTTCAGCACCGCAATGCCGATGAAACCGACGGTGGAGGTGAACACAAACGCCGCCGCCCACACCGAGGAGATGACGTAGTTGATGCGCAGGAATACCGGGCTGTCCCAGTGCTCCTCAGGCGCTTCCTCTTTCGCGTAGGGCAGCGTAAAGGGTTTGCGCACAATCAATGTCGCGATCACAAACGATGCGAGGGAGACGTTGGCGATCTCGCCCGCCCACAGTTGAAGCCAGCCTGTCAGCCCCGGCGAGGCCAGCAGACCCAACACGGCCAGTGCGATGAAGATGACCGCGCCAAACACGTCGAGGGCGTGTATGGAGACGTGGCGAACTGCTGACAGCAACATCGTCAGCAGCGACGCGCTCAGGGCGATACAGACGGCTTGCTTGAAATGACCGGGGGTGGAGAACACCGACAGCAGCACCCACGGCGCCAGCCCGGAAAAGGGCGACTTCAGAAAGCCGTCGACAACGCTTCCGGCTTTATCGAGATTCGGCACGAGAAGACTGTACGAGTCGATGCGGCCAAAATGAGTGTTATGACGATTGCCGGTTCGGTACGCAGCGCACAGCGGATCGTCGACGTTTTGTCGGCGCAAGGTGTCGAGTACATCTTCGGGGTGCCCGGCGCCAAGATCGACGCCGTCTACGACGCCCTCGCCGACGGCGGCCCGCAGCTCGTGGTGTGCCGCCACGAACAAAACGCGGCGTTCATGGCTGCCGCGATCGGGCGGCTCACCGGTATCCCGGGCGTGGTGCTGGTGACGTCCGGTCCTGGCACCACCAACCTGGCCACCGGACTGCTGACCGCCAACACCGAACAGGACCCCGTGGTGGCGCTGTGCGGCGCGGTGCGCCGCGAGGACCGGCTCAAGCGCACCCACCAGTCGATGGATGCCGCCGCGGTGCTCAGAACGGTCACCAAGTTCACCGGCGAGATCAACGATCCCGACAATGCCGCCGAGGCCACCGTCGGCGCCTTCCGCGCGGCGCTCACCGAGCCGCGCGGGGCGACGGCCGTCGTGCTGCCCGCCGATGTGTTGGCCGCGCCCACCACGGCAGGCATCACTGCCCGGATGCCGATCCCGCCGCTTGCCGCCGCCCCCGCCCAGGCGATCACGCACGCAAGCGGACTGATCCGCGCCGCACAACGTCCGGCGCTGCTGGTCGGTGCGCGCGGCGCCGATCCCGAAGGCTGCGAGGCGCTGCGTGCCCTTGTCGAGGCCACGGGGTTGCCGGTCGTGGAGACCTTCCAAGCCGCGGGGGTGGTGTCGCACGCGCTGGAAGACCGCTACCTGGGCCGGGTCGGACTGTTCCGCAACCAGCCGGGCGATCTCGTCCTCGACCAAGCCGACGTGCTCATCGCCGTCGGCTACGACGCGGTGGAGTACGACCCGGTGCTGTGGAACAGCGACGTGCGACGCACCGTCGTGCATATCGATTCGGTACCCGCTGACGTCGACAACAACTATCAGCCCACGCTGGAACTGCGCGGCGACATCGCCGCCACCCTCACGGCGCTGACCGACAGCCTGACGGGCCTGCGGCTGACGCGCCGAATACCAAGCCGAAATCGCCGGACAACGCGAAGCACTGGCCGACATCGACGCCGCGGCGCGCAACAGCACACCGGACGGACCGGGGCTAAACCCGGTGGCCGTCATCTTGCGGCTGCGTGCGGAACTCGACGACGACGCGACGATCGCCTGCGACGTCGGATCGGTGTACATCCATATGGCACGCCACTTCCGCGTGTACGAGCCGCGACGGCTGCTGTTTTCCAACGGGCAGCAAACCCTGGGGGTCGCGCTGCCGTGGGCGATGGCGGCCTGCCTGGTGCGGCCCGGCACCCACGTCGTGTCGGTCTCCGGCGATGGTGGATTCCTCTTCTCCGCCCAGGAATTGGAGACCGCGACCCGGCTGGGTTTGACCTTCACGCACATCATTTTCCGGGACAACACCTACGACATGGTGGGCTTCCAGGAACTCCTCAAATACGGCCGCAAATCCGGCGTGCAACTCGGCGACTACGACATCGTCTCGTACGCAGCAGCATTCGGCGCGCGGGGTTACCGGGTGAAGACCATGGAAGAATTCGGCGCGACGCTGCGACAGGCGCTGGCCGAGGATGGGCCCTCGCTGATCGACGTGCCCGTCGACTACAGCCGCAACATTGAACTCGCCGCACATCTGCACGACGACTCCTTCGAGTAAATCCGGAAGGCACGACTTGGATAGCACAGCCGTGCGCCCGATAGTTTCCGCCATTGGGCCACAGCGCTTCTCGCCCATCACCACGCCGAGGTGTATCAGTTCTCCACCATCAGCGCTCTGCTGGACGGCGTCTACGACGGTGACGTGACCGTCGCCGAGATCCTGCGGCACGGCGACTTCGGCCTCGGCACCTTCAACCACCTGGACGGTGAGATGGTCATCCTCGACGGGATCTGTTACCGGTTGCGAGCCGACGGAACCGCCACCCGGGCGGCGCAAACGGATCTGACGCCGTTCGCGGCGGTCACCCGATTTCACACCGACTTCGATATCACGATCCAAGCCCGCACCAACCGGGCCGGTGTCACCGCGGCCATCGACCACGAGATCGCCAGCGCCAACCTGATCTATGCCATCCAGGTCACCGGACACTTCGCCGAGCTGCACACCCGCACCGTGATGGCTCAGCAGCCGCCGTATCCACCTTTGACGAAAGCCACTGAGGGCCAAGCCGAAACGCGATCCACCGACGTGACTGGAACCCTGGTCGGGTTCCGCACCCCCGACTTCGAACAGGGCATCTCGGTCGCCGGCTACCACTTGCACTTTCTCAATAGCGATCGCACCGGCGGCGGCCACGTGCTCGACTTCCAACTCGACCAGGGCCACATTGCCGTCAGCGGCGCTTCCCAACTGCACCTGAGCCTGCCCACCTCTGGTGCGTTTCTGCGCGCCAAGCTGTCCGGCGATGACCTCGACGATCAGATCAACAAAGCCGAGGGCTAAAGGGGGCCGGCCTGAGTCTGGCAACATAGCGGTGTGCCGCGGCGTCTGGACCCGTTGATCGCCTGCGTGCTGGGCGCCGTGGTGAGTCTCGCCGGCGCCGCCCGTCCGTCTTTCTGGTATGACGAGGCCGCGACAATTTCGGCGTCCTACAGCCGGTCCCTTGGTCAGCTGTGGCAGATGTTGGGCAATGTCGACGCGGTGCACGGCCTGTACTACCTGTTCATGCACGGCTGGTTCGAAATCTTCCCGCCGACCGAGTTCTGGTCGCGCGCGCCAAGTGGTCTTGCGGCTGGAGGTGCCGCGGCGGGAGTTGTGGTGCTGGGCAACCAGTTCTCGTCTCGCACGGCGGCTCTGAGCGCCGGACTCGTCTGCGGGATCCTGCCGCGCACGACCTGGGCGGGTGTCGAGGCACGCCCCTATGCGATGTCGATGATGGCCGCCGTGTGGCTGACAGTGCTGCTCGTTGTCGCCGTGCGCCGTGAAAGCCGTTGGCTCTGGCTGTCATACGGGATCGCCCTGGCGTTCTCGATGCTGCTCGACACGTACCTCGTGCTGGTGTTGCTGGCGCAAACCGTTTTCATGTGCGCCTTCCACCGCGGCCGAAGCGCGCTTGCTCCGTTCGCCATTACGTCAATCCTGACGGTCTGCGCCCTGACGCCGTTCCTGCTCGAGGTCGTCGGGCAGGTGCACCAGATCAAATGGGTCGCGCCGATCGGGCACCGGACGATCGAGGACGTGGCGATTCAGCAGTACTTCGAGAGAAGTCCCCCGTTTGCGGTGTGGTCGGCACTGGTCGTCGCGGCGGCCATCGTCGTGTGGTGCTGCACATCCGCCGAACTCGCGGAGAAGGATCGCCAGCTGTTGACGCTGGCCGCCGCGTGGCTCGTGATACCGACCGCGCTGATCGTGCTGGCGTCGGTGCTGACCCACCCGATCTACACGCCTCGCTACCTGTCCTTCACCGCACCGGCGATGGCCCTGGTCCTGGGCGTCTGTATTGGCGCCCTCGCGGTCAAGCCCTGGGTGGCGACGGCCCTGGTCAGCCTCTTCGCCGTCGCGGCTACGCCGAATTACGTTCGGGCGCAACGTAACCCGTATGCGAAGTACGGGATGGACTACAGCCAGGTGGCCGACCTGATCACCGCGCAGGCGGCACCGGGTGATTGCTTGCTGGTCAACGACACGGTCACGTTCATGCCTGCCCCGATGCGCCCGTTGCTGGCGGCGCGCCCCGACGCCTACCGGAAGCTGGTCGACCTCACCCTCTGGCAACGGGCAACGGACCGCCGCGACGTCTTCGACACCAACCTCATCCCGCAAGTCGTCGCCAAACCGCTCAGCCACTGCGGCGTGGTCTGGATCATCACCCAAGCCGACCACTCGATGCCCGCCCACGAGCAGGGTCCGGCGCTGCCGCCCGGCCCGGTCTACGGACCCACCCCGGCGTTCGCAGTCCCGCACGACCTGGGGTTCCGGCTGGTCGAGCGCTGGCAGTTCAACCTGGTTCAGGTGATCAAAGCAACGCGATAAGTGAGTTACCAGACGTGGATGTAGTCGACGGCCATAGTCGCCGGGTAGGTAGCCGCGGCAGGATCGCCGGCACCCACCCCACCGACCGCAACCGTAAACATCGGCGACATCCAGTAGCCGGGATTGCTGAACGGCCACCGCATGTCCTCAGGAGGGCCGCCGTAAACGTGGATGGGCTTCGGCGGAACGCTGAAGTACGGCTTGGCGCCGTCAACATAGTCCCGCCAGAATTGGAATCCGTCCTCTCCCCAATGCATTCGCCAGGTGTGCCAACCGCCGTCGACCAAGCCGGGAATCGACATCCCTTCCCAGGTCTTCCCGTTTGACGCCGCGTGGACCGTGGTCCCCGGGGCCCAGTCGCCGTTGCCGTACCACTCGAAAAGGTCGACCTCGCCGTCCGGCATGGGATCCTCGTTGACGGTCCAGAACGCGGACCACAGGCCGGGGAACAGACAGTCCAGCTTGATCCGCGCTTCCCAGGTCGTGCCGATCATGCCCCGCCAGTTGCCTCGTACTTTGGCGCCGTAGTAGTTGTCGCCTTCCTTGGTGGCGGCAAGGATCATATTGCCCTGGCCGTCGAGGAAGACGTTTTTGCGATCGTCGCGGTATATCCCCTCGACAGGCGGGAACACGTCGTCCTGCCAGCTCTGCACCGTCCACTTGCCCGGATCGGGAGCTGCGTTCGCCGGGCCGTCGAACTCGTCCTGGAAGATAAAGCCACCGCCACCCGCGGCCGGTGCGGCCGGTGGTGACGGGTAAGCCTGGGCCTCCGGGACGCGCGCGGCAGCAGCAGCGAGCATTCCCATCCCCGTCATCCTCAACATGCTGCGACGATCCATCTCAGATACCACCAATCCATAAACCGGTACGCCACGCTCGGCGCGATCCTAAGCGATTTCCGCAAGCGGTGTTATGAAACCATGCGGTCGGGCAGTGCGCATCCCGCATCTGCTGCACCGCGTTCGCCGGGGTCGTAAAAGACACGTACTCGGTCAACGGGCATTTCCTACAGATAGGCGCGTCGACGGTCCATTTCCGGCATAAGCAAGGGACGATATCAGCCCATGCCGGGCCACATCGAGGCAGGCGATCTGTTCTTAAGGGTTGCTGGGGTGGCCGGCGCGGTCAGCCGGGTAACCGGGCGGCGATGTCGTCGATGCGCCAAGGCCCGTCGGTCTCGATGGTCTCGGCGGCATGCCAGCCTGCGAGCTGGGAAATCGAACCGCCCTGGACGGCATATACCCGACCGGTGACCGGACACCTCTCCATGGCCAGATACGCGACGAGCGGGGAAATGTTCGCCGGCGAGAACAGGTCCAGGCTGCCGTCGTCCGGCTCGGCCATAAAATCGCCCATGCCCGGGGTTGCCAGCGTCAACCGGGTGCGGGCGACCGGCGCGATAGCGTTGACCCGCACTCCGTAGCGCTCCAATTCCGCGGCGGCCACCAGGGTCAGCGCCGCGATCGCGGCCTTGGCGGCGCCGTAGTTGGCCTGGCCCGGGTTGGGCAGCGTGGTGCCCGACCCGGAAGCGGTGTTGATCACCGCCGCGTTGGGCCGGTCTCCGGCTTTCGTCCGCGCCTTCCAGTACTCGGCCGCGTGCCGCAGCGTGGCGAAGTGCCCCTTGAGGTGAACGGCGATGACGGCATCCCATTGGGACTCGTCCATGCCCGGGATGAAGGTGTCCCGCAGGATACCCGCGTTGTTGACCAGGACGTCGAGCCGGCCGAACTCGCTGACCGCCTGCTGGACAAGGCTTTTAGCCCCGTCCCACTCGCAGACGTTGGCATTGTTGGCCACCGCGCTGCCGCCGGCGGCGACGATCTCGTCGACGACCTCGTGCGCGGGTCCGGCATCAGAGCCTTCCCCGGCGTTATCGCCGCCCAGGTCGTTGACCACGACGGCGGCACCCTCGCGGGCGAATAGCAATGCGTGTTCCCGGCCGATGCCGCGTCCGGCTCCGGTGATGATCGCGACCCGTCCATCTAAAGCGCCCAACGTTGTCCCTTCCCGTGATCTTCCGTGTTGCTTCTGGTCTGCTGCCCCAGTGTGCGATCCCGAGCTGTTGGTGGTCCACTCGGTGTGCCGACTGAGGGTGAAGCCGCGGCGAGCCGGAGAACGAGGTGCGCAATCTGGCAACCCAGGTATCGAGTCCGTTCGCCGCCGGCCTGCCCACAAACATGCCGCGGACGGAACTGACCGCGCGCCTCGGCGTCGCCGCGGACGCGACACTTGCCCAACTGGGCCTGGTCGCCGCGGTCGACGACGAGACAGTGGCGGTCCGCGACCTTGCGATGCTGACCGGCATCGAGGCGATGGTCGCGGCGGGCAGCACCTTGGAGCGGCTGGTCGACACCTTGGTCGAGGTCGACCGGCACCAGCACGAGATGCCGACCGTTCGTCAAGTCCGGGTTCAACACACCAAGCTGGGCCGATATCGCCGGAACGTAGCCCGGACAACGCCGCTGGCGATCACGGTGCTCTCGCGCATGATGCAGGCCGCGCTCGACGACGTCGCGGCCAAGATCATGGTTGCCCAGTCACTCCAGACCCGGGAAGTATCAGGCGCCGACAGGTCATGAGTCGGCGGCCGAGGACCCGCCGTCGATGGGGAGGACGGTGCCCGTGACACCGGCGCACGTCGCGTAGTACAGCGCGGCTTCGGCGACATCCTCGGGGGTTCCCTCCCTGGGAAGTGGCCGGTCTGCCTGCATCTTCGCGCGGGTCTTCGCGACAAACTTCTCGACGGCCTCCGCGCTCAGCCCGGGCACCGAGGAGGCCAGGATAGGCGTCGGAATTCCGCCCGGGGCAAGGCAGTTCACGCTAATGCCCAGCGGGGTAAGTTCGGTGGCCACACTCTTGGTGAAATGTATGACGCCGGCCTTGGAGGCCCGATATGTCGCGACCCCGCCGCCTGGTTGCATGCCGCCGATCGACGACACGTTGATGATACTGCCACCACCGTGTTCGGCCATGTACCGCGCGGCCTCCCGCGTGCCCAGCATGACCCCTAACAAGTTGACCGACATCACCTTTGAGAAATCGGCCAGATCGTAGTCCAGAAAGCTTCGGTACATCCGGCTGGAGATTCCCGGCATTGTTGACCATCACGTCGAGGCGGCCGAAGCGTTCGACGGTTGCCGCGACCAGACCCGCGACGTCTTCGGCGACCGAGACGTCGGTGTGCCGGAACCACGCATTCGTCCCGCACTCCTCGGCCAGCTGTCGACCGGCGGCATTCAGATCGGCGATAACCACCTCGGCGCCGGCGTCGAGGAACCGGTACACGATTCCGCGCCCCAGCCCCGACGCGCCGCCGGTGACGACGGCAACTTTCCCGGCTAAGGATCTCGTCATTGGTTGAACGCTACCCGGCGCCTTGCGCCAGAAAGCTATTGGATCGGCTCGTCGCCCAGCACGGTGGTGCGCAGCATCTCGCGGTGGGAGTTCGGGTCGTAGGGGGCCGCTCTGTGCAGCACGCCGCGGTTGTCCCAGATGACGGTGTCGCCGATCGACCAGGCGTGGCTGTACACCCGGTCGCGCGTGGTGGCGCGCCCGAGCAGATCGGCCAACAGGGCGCGACCCTCGTCGAGATCCATGCCCACGACGTAGTCGGCCGAAGCGCCCAACACCAGCGACTTACGGCCACTGCGATGCGTCCACACCAAGCGGATGCTCGTGGGTGGGCCGGGATCGCCAGCGCGCCAACTGTTCTGGAGTGGGATCGGGGGTGACGCGGCGCTGGGAGGCCTCCAGCGAATGCACGACGCGCAGCGAGCCCAACCTCGCCTTTTCTTCCGCAGTCAGTGCGTCATAGGCCTGGTAGGAGTTGGCGAATTCCGTTTCCCCGCCCCACTCGGCGACCTGCACCGCCGAGAGGATGGTGGCCTTTTGCGGGTATTCCCCGCCGAGTGGCGTGCACCCGTCGATGTGCCAGTCAAACGTGGCCTGCAAATAGGCGGCCGACGAATTCTTGGCGGGGTCCAGGCTGATGGGGTAAATCCCGGCGACCGGGTGATGTCCGTCCGACGAGTGATCGATCTCGCCCAGCCGGCGGCAGAAATCGACCTGTGCCTCAGGGCCGAGCCGGAGGCCGCGAAACACCAAGACTCCGTTGGCTTCCAGGGCATCCAGTATCGCCGCTCCGATCTCGTCGTCGGCGGGGTGCATCGGGTCGATGCCGCCGACTTCGGCGCCGACCGAGTCGGTGAGCTTGGTGATGGTCAGCAGACTCATAGCGTGGCCCTTCTGCCTCACGGCACTGGTTCGCCGGTGCGGATCATCACGGCGTCGGCGGCATTGACCGGGATGGGCTGATGCATGACCTCCACCGCCATGGCCACCATGATCAGCGAATAGATCAGGTACAGCAGGTTGAGCGCATCGTCGGGCAAATCGTCGAGCGCGAACTTGTCGCAGTACTCGATGGCCTCTTCGAGCCGGGGAAAGAAGGCGTCGTAGAACTCTTGCAGCTGGGCCATGCTACTGGCCGCTCGGGCGTTCCATCGTTCTGTTTCGGTTGCCAGACACCAGGTTTGGGCGTATGCCTGCAATTCGGCGAATGCGCTGGGTAGCAATGCATCTGACATGGTCACACTCCCGCCGGCAGCTGTTCGCGACGGTACGCTTGATATTCCCGGACCCAGTCGACCACGACCTTGTGCAAGTGGCGCACCAGGATTTCCTGGTCGTTGAGCGGGAAGTCTTCAACGATTCCGTATTCCAGCGCGGCCTGCGTCCCACCGAGCATGCCGGCGTCCTGCAACGCGAATTCCTTGAGCACCACCGCGGCGACTTCGTGTTCGACGCGCTCCCGCACGCTGCCCGCCGGGTGGAAGTAGGTGTAGGCCTCGAACCGATGCGTGTTGTACGAGGTCGGCCAGTAGCGGTAGAGCAGATACCATCCGCCGTAGATCAGGATCTCGAGATTGGGGAAGATCTGGAAGTTGCTGATCCCCCACGGCTCGATGCCACCCGGGTTCAGCCCGGCGGGAAGCTCACCGATGTCGGGCGTGCGCCACGGGCCGACTAGTCCGCTCTTGAGTGGCCCGCTCGATCGGATACATGAACTCCGGGGGCAGCAACCATCTGCGCCGCCCCGCCGTCGACACCAGCCGGTGCGGCCCGTCGAGTTGGAAATGCCCGCAAGTGAATCCGGCGCTGGGATCGCGCACCTCCGGCGGCACCTGTTGTGGGTGTAGCGAGGGCACGTGGTAGTACTCCTGGAAAGCATCGGCGAAGATCTTCCAGTTGCTGTTGTTGTGCGCGACCCATTCGTAGCGTTCGGTCAGTTTGCCGAATGGGTAGTCGTCCAGGCCGGTGATCATCGGGCCCAGGAACTCACGCAGGCCCTGACGCGGCTGGGTATCGAGGTTGATGAAGATGAAGCCGTTCCAGACATCGCAGTGCACCGGACTCAGTCCGTAGTCGGACGGATCGAGATCGAAAAACTCCGACTGCTGCTGCACGAAGTTCAGTGCGCCATCGAGACCGTACCGCCACCCGTGGTACTTACAGGTGAATTGCCGACAGGTGCCGCGCGTCTCTTCGCCGGGAAAGTCGTTCCATACCAGCTTGTTTCCCCGGTGCCGGCATACGTTGTAGAAGGCACGAATACGATCGTCTCGACCCCTGACCAGGATGACCGAGACGCGGGCGACTTCGATTTCTTTGGTGAGGTAGCTGCCGATGCGTGGCAACTCCTCGACCCGGGCGACGTTGAGCCAGGCCCGCTTGAACACGGCTTCACGTTCGAGTTCGTAGAACTCCGGCGATGTGGAGTCGCGCAACGAGATCGGACCGGTACCCAGTTCCGGGTAGTGCTCGGTCCAGGAGCCCTCGCCGGGTCTACCCGATCGCGTCATGTGCATCTCCCTGGTAAGCGTCGTTCACATCACCGCTCCGCCGTTGACGCCCAGTACCTGGCCGGTGATGTACCGGGCCTCTTCCGAACACAGGAATCCCACCGCCGCGGCAATGTCGGCTCCGGTACCCAGGTAGCCCAGCGGGATGTTGCGGGCGATCTCTTCGTTGGAGCGCACGTACCCGGCGGCCTGCGACTGGTGCTGCATCGGCGTCTCGATGCCCGAGGGCGGAATGTTGTTGACCGTGATGCCGTGTGCCGCGTATTCCCGGGCCAGCGACTTGGTCAGGGTGATCACCGCGCCCTTCGACGCCGCGTAGTGCGCGGCAAACGGTGAGCCGCGCTGAGCGCTGGACGACGAGATCATCACGATCCTGCCCCATTTGGCGGCCAACATGTCTGGCAGTGCGACTTGGCAGGGATGAAAAGTGCCGGTCAGATTGACCTCGATGACCCGCGCCCACGCTTCGGCGGTGATCTCGGTAAAGGGCGAATAGCCGAACAGCCCGGCGCAGGTCACCAAGACCGACACCGGGCCCAGCTCGTTGCGCACCTTAGCGAACGCCTGCTCGACCGCCGGTCGGTCGGTGACATCGGCGCCGACACCAACAGCGCTGCTTCCATTTGCCCGCATATCGTCGGCAACGCGTTGCGCCCCTAGCTCATTGACGTCGAGGACGGCCACCTTGAGTCCGCGCCGGCCCAGTTCGTGACAGGTGGCCTCGCCGATGCCCGAGGCACCACCGGTCACCACGGCCACCCTGGTCACCCCGCTCATGGATTCCGCGCCATTCATGCCCGTTTCATTCACAGACCACTCGCACCGTGTGGCTGGTCGGCAGCGCCGTCACTGAAAAGCTCATGTCCAGTTCCCTTTTCGACCACCCGGCCCAGCAGTTCGCGCAAAGTCTGTTGTTCCCGGGCGCTCAGTACACCGAACACCCGCTCGTGCGCCGCCAATGCGTCGCTGACTACGGTCGTGACGACGTCACGGCCTTCTCCGGTGAGGTACGCGCGCAGGATGCGACCGTGTTGCGGGTCCTGCTTTCTTTCCAGCAGACCGCGGCGCTCCAGCGAAGTGAGCGCGACCTGCACCCCTTGCGGGCTGATCAACAAGCGTCGGGCGAGGTCGGCCCCGGAGAGCCCGGGTTCGTTGGCGAGCTGGCGCAGCACACCAATCTGGGCCGTGCTGACGCCGTGCGCACTCATCGCTTCATTGATGGTGGTCAGCGAGTAGTAGAAGGCCTGCTTCAGCAGCCACAGGATGTGGTCGGTGAGTTCCATGCCTGGATCTGCCATCATCGGACACTCTCGCAACGGTTTTGGTAGATCTGCCCGCCCTTCATGACGAACGCGACGTCAAGCGTGGTGCCGATGTCCTGCGAAGGATCTCCGGGAACGGCGATGATGTCGGCGAGATACCCCGGCGCGATGCGGCCCAATTCGTCGTCGGCCTCGACCAATTCCGCGGCCACCACCGTGGCCGCCCGGATCGCCTGCATGGGCGTCATGCCGCGTCGCACCAGGGCGACCAGTTCCTTCGCATTCTGGCCATGCGGGATCGCCGGCGCGTCAGTACCACACGCGATGCGCACCCCCGCCGCAATTGCCTTGGGCAGCATAGCCTTTGCTCGAGGGAATACTTCCTCTGCTTTCTTGCGTAGTTCCGGCGCGATCCGGTCGATCGCCATCGCCTCCGTCAGATAGGTGGTCGAGACCAAGAAGGTGCCGTGATCGGCCATCATCTGGATCGTCTCGTCGCTGGCCAAAAAGCCGTGTTCGATGCAGTCGATTCCGGCGCGGATACACGCCTGTATCGCGATATCGCCGACGGCGTGGGCGGCGACCCGCACCCCTGCTCGATGCGCTTCGTCGGCGATCGCCGCGAATTCGGCATCGGAGTATTGCTGGGAGCCCGGAGCGGTGCTATGCGACATGACCCCGCCAGACGCCGACACCTTGATCAGCCTGGCGCCGTGGCGAATCTGGTAGCGGACGCAGGCGATCACGTCCGGCACGCCATTGGCGATCCCCTCGGCGACCGACAACGGCATGATCCCGGGTGCGAGCCGCTGGAAGACCGTCGGGTCCAAGTGCCCGCCGTAGGGGGTCACGGCATGTCCCGCGGGATAGATGCGGGGGCCAATATGCCAGCCCTGGTCGATGGCGCGCTGCAGGGCGACATCAAGGAGGTAGCCGCCGGTTTTGACCATGAGCCCAAGGTTGCGCACGGTCGTGAAGCCGGCGTCCAGCGTGGTACGCGCGTTGACCGCCGCCCGCAGCGTGCGATATGCCGGGTCGTCCTGAACGCCATGCATCGGCGCCGGCAGGCCCTCGGGCCCGCCGGGGCCCCCGATGAACAGGTTGAGCTCCATGTCCATCAGGCCCGGCAGCAGCGTGACGTCCCCGAGTTCGATGACACGGGCTGAGTCGGTAGCCGAATCGGGTAGTGGCTCTGCGGGATTGACGGCGACGATGCGGTCACCGTCGACCACCACCACGGCCGGCGAGCGAATCTGGCCGGCGGCGACATCGGCCCAGCGCGCCGCGCGCAGGATGGTCTTGGTGCTCACGGTACGGGCTCGGACACGCAGTCCAGGGTGGACGCACCCGAGTCGGGTACCCGGGGCTGCTTCCAGCACTCCACCGGAAACGACACCATGACCATCGAATACAGCAGGTGCATGAGATTCAGGACGTCTTCGGGCAGGTCGTCGAGCGGAAACTTGTCGCAGTAGCTGAGGGCTTCCTCGGCGCGTGGCGTGATCGCGTCATAAAAGGCCTTCATCTCGGTCATCGAGCTGGCCAGCCGCTTGGCGTAGCGCTGCGGTTCGGACGGCAGGCACCATTGGGTGAACGGTTCGAGATCGGCGAATTCGGTTGGCAGCATTTGGGACATAGCGATCACATTCCCGCAGCGGCACGCTGTTGGTAGTCCTCGATCCAGGCCGCGGTCTCCTTGTGCAGATGCCGCAGCAAGATCTCCTGGTCGTTGAGCACGAAGCGATCGATCACCCGCGATTCGATCATGGCCTGCGTCGCCTCAAGGGTATTCGCATCCTGCAGCCCGTACTCCTTGAACGACACCGCCGCGAGTTCCTGGGCCACCCGCTCACGCGGGGTTCGCGGTTGCGGGAAATACAGCGTTCCTTCAAATACGTGGCTGTTATACGAAGTCGGCCAATAGTGGTAGGTCAGATACCAGCCCTGACCCCAGAACAGCATCACGAAGTTGGGGAACAGCTGAAATGAATCCAGGCCCCACGGATCACATTTGGCGGGATTCAGCCCGCTGGGCAGCTCCCCCAGATCGGGCTTGTCCCAAGGCCCGAACAGTCCGCTCTGGCAGATGTCCTCGATCGGCTTGCGCATCTCGGGTGACATCTCCCACGCTCGCACACCCGATGTGCTGACCAGCCGGTGCGGCCCGTCCAACCGGTAGTGCGGAGCCTCGAAGCCGGCCTCGGCGGCCGCCTTCGAATACGCGCTGGGCGACTGGTTCGCATGCAGCACCGGCGCGTGGTAGAACTCCTGGAACGCGTCCAGGTAGAGCTTCCAATTGGCTTTCACCTCGGAGCGGTAATGCCAGCGCGAGCTCATCTTGTCGAACGGATAGCCCTCCAGGGCGAGCACCATCGGCCCGAGAAATTCACGCAGTGACTGTTCGGGGAGTCTTGGCGAAGTTGACGAAGATAAAGCCTTCCCAGACATCGCAATGCACCGATACCAGCCCGTAACGGCCTTTATCGAGATCGAAGAATTCCTCCTCCTGCTGCACGAACGTCAGGTTGCCGTCCAGGTCGTAACGCCAGCCGTGGTACTTGCAGGTGAACTGGCGGCACACCCCGCTGGTCTCCTCGAGCGGCATGTCGTTCCACACCAGCTTGTTGCCGCGGTGGCGGCAGACGTTGTGGTACGCCTTGACCTCCCCCGCTGTCGTGCGGACCAGAATGATCGAGGTGTTGACGACCTTGAGCTCCCTGGTGAAGTAGCTGCCCTTGCGCGGAAGTTGTTCGACCCGGCCAACATTGAGCCAAGCCCGCTTGAAGATCGCCTCGCGCTCCAGGCTGTGGATCTCGGGACTGATGGAATCCTCGTAAGACACCGGCCCGGTGCCCAGTTCGGGGTAATGCTGGGTCCAGCTACCCTCAGCCGGCTTGGGGAATCGAGCCATGACCGCTCCTGTCCGTTCCGGTCGTCGAAGCCGACGGTATCTGCTGAACCGCCCAATCGCAAGTAGTTGATATTGCTCGAGATCGCAATCGCGCCCGAGGCCTGACAGCGAGGACGCCGGCATCAAGTTAATTGACACTGCCCCGATCGCTGGTATCAAGGAAGTTGATACATCGGATGACGGTCGTCGTCATCAGGGAAAGGAAGCGTAGACATGGTTGGTGGAGGATTCTTCGGTGGCGGATTCGGCGGCCCCGGCTTCGGCGGCCCCGGCTTTGGCGGCCCCGGTTCCGATGGCCCCGGTTTCGGTGGGCCCGGTTTCGGTGGGCCCGGTTTCGGTGGGCACTTTGGCAGACATGGCAAGGGCGGTCTCAAGCGAGCGGCCATCGGAACCGCGGCGATGCTGCTCGACGGGCCGGCTGACGCCGCGCAGGTGGTGCAGCGAGTGTCCGAGAAAACCGGCGGCGCACTCACCCCGCCACAGGAAATGGCGGAGCTCGGCATTGGCGTGCTCGCCAGCCGCGGCGTGGTGACGGTCGACAACGGCGTCGCCACGCTGACCGACTTCGGCAAGAGCCTGCTGGCCTGGCGGGGCATCAACAGCGAGACGGCACAGGCGTTCCTGTCGCGGGCGGCGAAGTTCGGTGACGTGTTCAAGATCCGCAGGACGCTCCGCGAGATCGCTGGACTGGCCCGCACCATCACCTGGACCGGCACCGACGAGCAGAAGCAACAGCTCGCCGAAACCCGGACCAAGGTGTTGGAAGCGCTGACCGACGCCAAGAAGACGCTGCACCGAGTGTTGGCCGAGAGCTAACGCCAGTACCGCGAGCAGACGCAAAAGCTCCCAAAACCGCGTGGTTTTGGGAGCTTTTGCGTCTGCTCGGCGTTAGCCGGAACCGGGCTCGCTGATCTTGATCAGGGTCTTGCCGATGTTGGCACCGGTGAACAATCCGTTGAGTGCGTCGACACACGACTCGATGCCCTCGAAGATGGTCTGCCGGTGCCGCAGGCGCCCGTCGGCCTCCCACTGACGCAGGTGGGCGAAGGCCTCGTCGAAGCGGCCCCACTGGTGCAGCGAGTTAAATCCTTGCATCAGTGCGGTTTTCGACAGCAGATTCACGTAGTTGGCCGGGCCCGGGTGTTCACCGGTCAGGTAGCTCGAGATGACGCCGCAGAGCACGACGCGTGCATTGTCGGCCAGCCGACCGAGCACCGCGTTGAGGATCGGGCCGCCCACGTTGTCGAAGTAGACGTTGACCCGCCGGGGGCAATGCTGCTTGAGCGCGGCCGGCAAGTCGTCGTTCTTGTAGTCGATGCAGGCGTCAAACCCGAAGTCCTCGACCACTGCCCGGCACTTCTCCGGCCCGCCCGCGATGCCCACCACGCGGGCGCCGGCGATCTTGGCGATCTGCCCGGCCACCGATCCGGTAGCGCCCGCCGCCGCCGAAACCACCACCGTCTCCCCGGGCTGCGGGCGGCCGATATCCGTCATCCCGAAGTAGGCGGTGGCGCCCGTCGGGCCATACACCGACATGATCGCCAGCTGGTCGTCCTCACCCGGGATGGGTGTGCTGAACACGTCGTCGCGGATGATCACGTACTCCTGAAAGCCGGTCAGCGTGGTGACGACGTCGCCGACGGCGTAGGCGTCACAGCGCGACTCGACCACTTCGCCGATCCCGGCGGCCCGGATCACCTCGCCTAGCTGCACCGGCGGCAGGTAGCCGGGCTGGTCGTCGAGCCAGGTGCGCGCGGCGGCGTCGATACCCACATAGGTGGTGCGCAGCAGGGCCTCACCTTCGGCGGGTTCGGGTGCCACCGAGGTGACCAGCTCGGTGTCGTCGGGTTGGACCAGCCCGCTGGGGCGGCGACGCAACAGGATCTGGCGGTTCGGCAAATCGGGCACCCCCCGAAACTACCCAGGAAGGAAACAACAACATAGAACGAACCCCGGTGTGGGAGCATCTGTGCATGAACCCGGACGATGACCCGGAACGAGCGGATCCGGCAGCTGGAGCAACCGATGGCCGACGCCGCACGCGCGTCGGAACTGGGCGGAACTCCACCGCCTGGCTACAACTCACACGCCAGACACCGCCACCACCCCCCGCGTATGGCTACGGCGGCGTCCCCTACTCCGGGGCAACGCCGAAATCGAGCAATCGCGTGTTCTGGATCGTGGGGGTGTTCTTCATCATCGGCATGCTGGTGCTCATCGGCGGGATCGCCGCGTTCGTCGCGCACCAATTCTCCCGCGGCGGCCCGGTCGTGTCGGCTCCCACGACAAGCACAACCACTTCCCGGGTCAGCAATCCGCCCAGGACAAACCGAAGCAGCACGGCACCGTCGGCAACCAATCCACCGAGCGTCACCGTCCGCGAGGCGCCGGCGCCCCACCCACCTCACCGGCGGGCGCCACCCTCACCTTCACCGGCGTCGGCGAGAACAACACCATCGCCTGCAACGACAACATCGTCAGCGTCAGCGGGGTTTCCAACACCATCGTGATCACCGGCCATTGCACCAGCATCAGCGTGTCCGGCGTCAAGAATTCGGTCACCGTCGATGCCGTCGACACCATCCGGCCTCCGGCCTCAACAACCAGGTCACGTATCACAACGGCTCGCCGAAGATCAGCAAGTCCGGCCAGGGGAACGTCGTCCAGCAGGGCTAACTCATCGCTTCGGCTTGCGCCAGATAGCCCTCGAAGCCGGCCTCCTGCGCGGCGGCCCGGAAACGCTGCAGGAACTGCTGATAGCCAGCCCGGTCGCCGTTGGCCCGGGCCAGCAGGGCGCGCAGCCGCAGCACCGGAAGCTCGTGCAGCACGAACCCCGGCTCGGTAGGTACCGCCGCCAGCCGGTCGACCGCGCGTTCGGCGTCCTGGATGTCGGCGGCGGAGCCGCGCGCCAACAGTGCCTCGACCAACACCGTTGTGGCGGGACCGCGAAAGACCATTTCTCCGGTCTCGAACTGTTCCTCGACAACCGCTGCCGCCAGCGCGATCGCGCCGTCCAGATCCGCGGATCGTGCGCGCTCGCGGGCGATTTCGATGTCTGACATTCGCCGCAGCGTCACGGTGAGCTGTTCGGTCACGAACATCTCTTTGGCCCGCATCAGAAATTCCAGGCCACCACCGTCAGCATCGTTGTGTAGCAACGCGATAGCGCGATTCAGCAGCGCATATGCAAGCGCGACGTTGTCCCCGGATTGTTGGGCGACCTCCGCAGACTCCGTCGCCAGGGCCAGGTCTCGCGCGGTGGGCTGGATGGCACCGTTTTGTATGGCAGCCGCGTACTTGTACAGCTGCACAAAGGACCGCGCGGCCGCGTCAACCGACCGCGCCAGGACAATTCCCGCCCTGAGATCCTCCCGCCAGCCCGGCCGTCCCAAGAACATCTCCGCCGCTCCCTTGAGCGTGAGCGCCCAGGCCAGCGGAGATCCGATCACGAAGTCACCCATGGTGGGGTCGCCGTCGGCGATGTCGATAACCCGTTGGGCCAACCGCAAACTCTCGGACGCTTCACCCGCCTCCCACTTGGCCTGGGCGGCTGCGTAGAACAGCCCGACCGTCATGGCCGGATCGCCGATCGACTCGACGAGGGTGGCGAACTCCGACGCCATCTCGGCCGCTTCCCGATGACACGCGTTGAACGTCAATGTGGTGAGGTGGCCCGCCATTCCGACGGCCAGTGACTTCTTGTCGCCCGCGGCGGTGGTGAGCTCGCGCAATTCATCGAAGCCGGTTTCAGCGGGGGTGCCGCCTACCTGAAAAGCGCTGCCGCACAGTAACGCCCGCGGGGCGATCCGCATGGCCAGCCGATCAGGGTCGTCGTCGGTAAGCCCGTCGGCGACGCGCAGCGCGAGTTGCCAGCTCTTGCGGGCAGCCCGGATGTCGCGCGCGCCATACCAAGTCGCGGCCTGCATGTGCCAGTCGAATGCATCCCGCAGATCGCCGGCGGCGGCGTACTGGGTGGCGACGACGGCGGCCTCCTGACCGGTGAACCCGCCGTGTGTTCGTTGCATCACCGCGGCTACCCGACGGTGTAGCTCGGATCGCCCGGCTTTCAATTGGGACTCGTAGGCCACCGCCTGAATAAGCGGATGGCAGAACGCGTATGACGCGTGCGGCTGGAATACGACCTGCTCGACGAGTTCGGCCTCGATCAGCGGCGCCAGATCGGGTGTGTCCAGCAACGACCCCAACAATTCGGAATCAAACTGTGCGCCAATGACCGCGGCGGCGTTCAAGGTGTGCTTCGCCGTGGCCCTGAGCCGGTCGATGCGGGCCCCGATGATCGCTTGCACGCTGGCCGGCACCTGGATGTCGTCCACCTCCCGGACACACACGTAGGCGCCCGGACGACCCTCGAGTTCGCCCCGCTGAACCAGGTCGCGCACGATTTCCTCGGCGCAGAACGGTATGCCCGCCGCCCGCTCGGCGATCACCGTCGACAGCCGGAGCACCGAAGGATGCTCGCCCAGCAACCCTTTGATCAGGTCGCCGATATCCGAATCGCTCAGCGGCGCAAGCGTAAAGGAATACGCCCCTGGGATACGCGACAGGAGCCCCGAATATTCGGGTCGGTAGATGACGAGCAGCGCCGCCGTTATTCCGGTTAGCGCCGCGGCGAAGTCGGCCAGCCGCACCTCGCTGCGGCTGTCGATCCACTGGGTGTCCTCGATGACGTAGAGCACAGGCTCCGAACGTGTCAGCAAAACCGTGGTGATGAGGTCGATGAGACGACGACTCCGGGCGTCGGGACTGATATCGGGCAACGGCACATCGGGATCGCGGATGCCGAGCACGTCGTCGAGCAGCAGCAGATCCTCGTCACACGCCTCGGGGAGTTGGCTGCGGACCCGGGCCTGGGCCACCTCGAGCGTCAGATGGCCGATACCGAAGACGATGCGCAACAGCCGCGAGAGGACCTGGAGCGGGATCTCCTGGGTGTGGGATTCGCAGTAGGTGACGAACACCTCGAATCCGCGACTTCTCGCGGCCGCTGCCGCCTCACGGGCCAGCCTCGTCTTTCCGACACCCGGCTGACCCGTCACCGTGATGACGGTTCCGTGGCCGTCGACCGCCCGGTCCAGCAATCCCGCGACGGCGTCCTGCTCCGATTGACGTCCGACCAGCCGGGACTCATGACGGGCCGTCCGGCGGCAATCGACGTCGGTGGCCAGCAGCAGCCGCGCCGGCACACCGGTGTCGACGCCCTTGATGTGCACGGCCTCGCGCTCACCCAGGACAACGCGATCCTCGACGAGCCGGGCGGTGGACTCACTGAGCATGACGCCGCCCGGGGGCGCAACCGATTCCATCCGCTGCGCCATACCCACGTGTTCACCGACCGCGGTGTAGCCCAGGTGGGTGGCGCCGACTTCGCCGGCGATCACCGGGCCGGAATTCAGACCGACCCGCAATCGCAAGTCGATCCCGTCTCGGCGTCCGACCTCAACGGCCAACCTCTGGACATCCCGCTGGATGTCCATCGCCGCGAGGCAGGCGCGAAATGCATGATCCTCCAAGGCGATCGGCGCGCCGAATAGCGCCATGATCCCGTCGCCGGTGAACTTGTCCACGATGCCGCCGTAACGTTGCACCACGGCCGCCGCCTGATCGACCAGCTCCGTCATCACTTCGCGCAGCCGCTCCGGACCCAGGGACGCGGCGATGTCCATGGATCGCACCACGTCGGCGAACAGGACCGTCACCTGCTTGTATTCGGCCGCCTCGCCGACCAGCGTCAGCAGCGAGCCGCAGGCATCGCAGAACCGCGCACCCGGGCGCGGCTCAGTACCGCATACGTGGCACGCCAACGGTGTTGCGGTCACGAAAAAAAGGATAGGCCGCGAATTCTTGTCGGCGCGCGGTGCGTCGACCTCCTAGGACCCTGGCGGCGGGGCCGGCGGTGGGGGTGGGTTGATCGGAATCGGAATCGTGACGAAAGGAAGATGCAGGTACATCGTGAGCGGCGGCCGACTGGGCGCCACCGGTGCCTCCCGCGGGGGTGCGGGGACCGCGACCGGCGGAGGCGGGGCGACAGGCGCCGGTGCCTGCCGCACGGGCGCTGGCGCGGCCTCTGGCGCTCGCGGGGTCGGCGCGCGATAGACAGGTACCGCGGGCGCCGTCCTCACCTTGGGTGGAGGCGCTTGCTCCACCGCAGGCGGCGGGGCAGCGACCGCTGGTGGGGGTGTCGGCGACGGTGCGCTGGGCGCGGGCAGCTGCGCCTCGGGCGGCTTGGCGGGGGCCTGCGGCGGCAGGTGAGCCGGCACTTGAACCGGGTTGGCGACGCTCGCGCCCGGGTGCTGCCGCGGAATGGACGTCGCGTGGTCGGATACCACCGAAACGGCCGCCACACCGACCCCGATGCCGCCGAGCGCCGCCAGCAGGCTACCGACCAGCAACAGGGGCCTGCCCCGCCTCGGCAATCTTTCGGTGCCGGCGGTTTCGTCAGCCAGGGCGCTGTAGGCGAGAACGCTCTCACCCAGGTCAGCATTGGCGCTGACGTCCAGATAGCTCGGAGTGAACGCCCAGGGGCTCAGCTCTCCGGTGCCCGGATCCAGCGCATACGCGAGGGCGGCCGTCGAGGCGGCGAACAGCGGCGCATTTGCCGACGCCACTGCAGCCCCTCGGGCCAGCGCCATGTCCGGCTCCTCGGGGGCGCTCACGTCAAGCGATGTCGCGGCCTCGAGCGCGGGCTTGATCGGGACGATGTCGGTTCCGCAGCCGATCAGGAATATCCCGTCCGCCCGCGATCCTCGTGCGTCCAGGCCAGCGACCATCCTCGCCAGCTGGGCCGCAATAGCCCCGTGCGACGCGCGTCTCCCGACATTTTCCAATGCTTGCCGGTGCAGGTCGACAATCGCGCCATCGGCGACATCGACGACGGCCAATATCGCGTTCTTGGGCTCCACGAACAACATTGCGATGTGCTCGTAACCGATCGACGAGCCCACCGTCTGCGCGAAGGCAGCCGCGGCCAGTAGCGGCGAGACCAGCATCACGCCGCCGATATGGCGGACCGCGAGCTGGTCGCGCAGCGCGGTTACCTCAGCGGGATCCGTCCACGTCACACCGGTGGATGTCAATCGGTGGCCGCCGTCGACCGCGCCTTCGCGGGTACCGATAATTGCGGCAATCACCTGATCAGGCGCCGCACCGGCGGGTGCCGGGCCGCCAGCGCCAGCAATGTCGAATTTCTCCTGCTCGATGCTGACACCGTCGGCGTTTTCGCCCTCGATAAGCACCAAGCGGACCGCCGTGGGTGCCATCGATACCCCAAGTACGATATCCACCAGCCCTCAAACCCCCTTGCAAATCCCCTCTGTCAGCTCTCCCTACGCCGCTGCTCCCCGACAAGCCTCGATTGGCTCGAATCCTGGGCAGCTACTTCGCTATTCGTCGGTAGCCGCACCCGGATTCGATTGATTGACCGAGCTGAAGACCAGGCTACTACTAGCCGGAAGCCAGGAGCGGGTGCTCGTACCGGCTCCGCTTGGTCATCCGCCACCGCGAGAGTGAATGCGACGACGCGACACGCCGATCAGGTGTCGGCAAACTCACATTCGCGCCGATTACGCGGGCTCTTCGGGATCGTCGAGGACGCTCACCGCGATGCCGTACGGCAGGAAGCGCACCTTGCGCTTGGGATCGACGTTGTTCTTGTTGGAACGCAGCGCATCGAGCTCGGTCGCATATACCTGTTCCACGCGCGCACCGCCGTCATCGTCCACGGCGTAGATGGCCCACACCCCGTCACCGGCCTCGCCGGCCGTCTCCGGCGCGGGCCGCGAACGCCGGGACAGGTCCTCGAAGAGCGTCGACCAACCGGTCCGCGCGCCCACCGGAGCACCGATAAACCTGCCGATCCGCTCGAAGGCGTCGCGCAGCCCCTCGCTGCCCTCGCGGATCACTCGATCAAAGTCGTCAGGATCAAATCCGAACGCACCATAGTCGCCCACGCGACCTCCTCGCGGTTCATGCCGATATTGCCCAGTGTGCGCCTAGTCGGCACGATCCGCCACGGACGCAGCTAAGAGGCGGTCGTCACGCCACGACCGTGGCGACGAGCTACGTTTTCGGGTAATGAAGTTTCGGCCGTTCGACCGAGCAAAGGAACTCAACCACACCGACCCCGCGCGACGCCGTCGGTCAACCGTGTTGACGCCGGCGTGGCGCTGTGGACACTGAGCACCGTGAGCGCTCACCCGCGCAGCCACCCGGTTAGGGTGACGGGCGCTCAGCCGCGTCAGCGGGCATAGCAGCACCCGCCGGATCCTTCCGACACCATCGCCGCGTGGCGGGCAGCATCGCAAAAGCCAGCGCGACGCCAGGCGTTACCAACGACAGTGCGATGATGACGCGTTTACTCGGGGTGTTGAACCACAGCGCGGCGATGTCACTTGCGCCCGCGCGGATGAACCAGGTGGCCAAAGCCCAGCCACAGACCGTGTGGACGATGACCACCAGGCACCCGAAGATGATCAGTCTCCGGCCAGCCGATTTCCGAATCAGCACCAACGAAGCACCCAGGACGAGCGCCAGTGCGCCGACGGCCGCCAAGACCACCTCGGCAGTCGGCCACCAGACAAACAGATGAAGGACCGTCTCGTAATGCTTGACGCCCGGGTACCGCGAGTAACCAGGGAGCGAACCAAGGGCGCCCGCGTAGATCGGCTCGATATGCAGCAGCCGGAACGCGACCCACACTTGATAGACGCCAGCGACCAGCGCCAGGATGCCGGTGAGAGTCACGACCAAGCGAGTCATCCGGCGTGCCCCCGCATCCGGCGGGATTGCTCGCCCCCGCGTGATCCATCCGACATCGCTATCCCTTCTCCAGCCGTCGACAGCAGTATGGAGCGATCAGCGCGGCAAAGGTTGGGGTTCACTTGGTTCTTTTTGCTACTCAGCTTGCTTTTGACTACTCACCGGGACCGAGGAACGGGTTCTGTGAGTACCCACCGCCCGGCATCTGGGGGTACGCACCGCCCGGCATCTGGGGGTACCCACCGCCCGGCATCTGGGGGTACCCACCGCCCGGCATCTGCTGCATGGGCATCTGCGTCTGCGGAGCGGGCACCTGATTCTGCGGAACCTGAACCGGTATCGGCACTGGTAACAGCGGGATACGCAACCACTCGGTCGTCATCGGCACCGTCGTCGTAGTAGGCGTGGTCGTCGGCAGCTGACTCGTCGTAGTAGGCGTGGTAGTCGGCAGCTGAGTCGTCGTCGTGGTCGTCGGCGTCGGAGTTGTGGTCGTCGTGGTTGGCCGATGAGTCGTGGTCGGATGAGTTGTCGGCACGGTGGTCGTCGTAGTTGCCACCGGCGGCATGGTGGTGGTCACCTCCACAGGTGGCGGCGGCGGCGGTGGCGGTGACGGTGGTGCGCTGCTGGGGACCGGAGCCGCCGTGGGAGGCGGCGGGACGGGACTGGGAGCAACGGAACTGGGTGGCGGCGCGGGCAGCGGCGCAACGCTGGGCACCACGGGCGCCTGACGGTTTTCTATGCCCGTCAACGTGTATGCCACACCGCCGATCGCGGTCATCGCCACCAGTGCGCACGTCCCGATAACCAGCTGCGACAGCCGCAGGCGCCGCCACGGCCGTGCCCTGGGACGATCGTTCATGTTCAGCCGCATCGTCCATCCGGCGGGAAGGTCGTCGTCGTAGGGACCGCCGCCACCACCACCGCCGCCGCCGCCGTCGAAATGCGTCGGCATCTCGGGGAATTCGGTTTGCGACCAAGCCAATTCGCGGTCGGTCAGCGCATCCGCGTCGATCACCATCACGTCGCCGGCCGGCAGCTCGATGACGCTGGTACCGGCACCCGCCGTGAGCAGGCCCACCGATGTCCGCGTCCGCAAATCCAGCGCGTCCCCGCGCGAGGCGAGCAGCAACGCTCCGGTCGCCGCCGCCAGCGCGGGCTGTGACGGGGTCAGCACCGGTAGCCGTGTGTGCGTCGAAAGACGTTGCGTGACGAGCGGAATGCTAGCGACACCGCCGACGGCTACCACCGCAGCCAAGTCCGCCCAAGTCTTCTGACAACGCACCAACATCTCGTCGAACGCAAAGATCAAGCCGGTCAGTCGATCCTGTATCAGGTCTTCGAGTTCGTGCCTGGTCACGTCAATGGTGCGGCTGCGTGGGCCAAGCTCGATGACCAACTCCGTGGCCGACTCCGTGGACAACCGCTCTTTGGCCGCGCGACATTGTTCCCTGAGCAGCCCGATCTGCCCGGCCGCCTCGGTGCTGGCCGAGTCGAGGTCACCGCCGGGGCCCAATTCCTCGAAGACCCGCAGCAGCAACGCGTGGTCGATCTCGCTGCCGGAGAAATCCGCGCACCGCATTGTTGTGGTGACCGGTTCGAAGTCGCTTCCGAGCTGCACCAACGTGGCAGACGTGCCGGCACCGCCGAAATCGAGCAGCCCGACCACACCCTCGTCCGGAAGACTCAGCTCGGAGTTCACCGCGGTCACCGCGGCGACTGCGTCGGAGACCAAACGGGGTGCCATGCCGCTTCGGACGAAACCGACATGGGTGCGCAACCCGTTACGCAGCGCCTGTACCGGCCCTGGTTTCCAGTACGCGGGCACGGCGATCGAGATCTCCGACGAACCCGCGTTCGCGCCGGCAGCGACAACCATCGCGTCCAGCGCCTCAACCATCAGCAGGTCCGGGTCGTGAGCGGATCCGTCGCTGGACACGAGCGCCACCGAGTCGCCGATGCGCTCCACGAAGCCGCTCATCAGCATGCCGGGCTCGATCAAACTCGGGTCTTCTGCGGGCACACCAACTTTCGGCGCGCAGTGCGGATACAAAGTCAGCACAGCACGACGTGTAACCGGCGAACTTCCGTTACACGCTGCGACGAGGTTGGTGGTCCCGATCGACAACCCCAATGGGTCGTACATAGGGCAAAAACTTTCGTCGATGGGGGTCTTCGGCCAGCGTCAACCATATCCACGGTCGGATCCGATGTGGTTGGGTCACAACCTCATTGGTACGTGGTCGATGCCGTGTCGTCACCGAAGCGGTACCAACGACCCCTTGACAGGCCGCCTCAGCTCATACCACCGTGAGCGGCAGCGAACGCCTCGGCTCGAACTCGAAAGTGGATCCGCGGCTGACTTTCGCCACCATTACCTCTGGCAGATCGGTTGCGGCGGTGTCGGATTCCACCAGTTCGGCGGTCCAGTCGGTACTCGTCCCGCTAACCCGAACCTGGACATGCGGGTCGACCGCGGTGGCGATCGCCTGCAGCGGCTGCACGGATTCGGTGGTGCACAGCGAAATCCAGGCGCCGTCGTCGTGAGCCGGCGACTGATGTACAACCAACCGGCCCGACTCCACCTCTGCCACCACATAACCGACCGGGTTGAGCAGCGGATGCAGCTCGAAAACCCGTAACACGCCGTCGATCCCGCCGGGCAACGCCAGCGCGCGGTGAATGCGCTCGGCGGCGAGCCCGGCCAGCCCGATTAGCTGGCGCGTGTTGACGCCGACGGCCAAATCGGTGTTCTCAGCGGCTCGTTTACGCACCGCGATCGCGAACGACAAGTTCAGCAGGTGCATCTGCAAGCACACCTCTTCGGCCATCCGCACCAACGCGGAGTGCGAGAAGGCCGCGAAGTCGAAGTCGGAGACCAGCGCACCGGAGTAGTCGGCCTGGCCCTCCTCGGACCGATCGACGGCATCGAGTTCCCAAGTTGCCGCCCGGGTTTCACGGATGACGTCCACAGCTGGGATGCTCTGGGCCTCGGGGTGAGAGTCTTCGATGCTCACGGTCCACGCGCAGTGCGGGTGCCGATCGGCCGGCGTCCGGGGCGGCCGGTGGATCGGGTCGCATCTGCGCGCGCGGGTTGGTCGCCACCGCGGTGGCGTCGAACGTCGGGTCCTCGATGGTGTGACACATGCCGAAGATGTACTTTTCACCCATCGGCTCCACGTCGAGCAGCGCACCGCAATGGTCGAGTTGGAATTCGCCGTGCCAACGATCATGCAGGGTGTAGCGGAAATCCATGAACTGCGGCGGTGCGCCGATGTCGAGCTGGAGGCCCTTGAAGATGGTGGGCACATCGTCGCCTTCGAAGTCAGCGCCCGCTGCATGCGCTTGGTGTAGACCGGGCTGGCGCCCGACCACTCCTCGATGGCGATCTGCAGCATTTCCTGCGTGGCCGAACTCCTTGATGCACCAAGCCATGCCGGAGCGGTCGATCATGCTGCCCGATCAGCAGCAGTTCCGGTACCAGGACGGCTAGCTGCTCACGGGACAGCCGCGCGTATCGAGATGGGCTCACTTGCCTAAAAATAGTCGTGACTATGTTATAAAGTCAACTATGTCTATTGCGCCCACCCGCCGCACGACCGCGCCCCGCAAGCGCGGCGACGACACTCGGGCGAAGATCATCGACGAGACGGTCCGCTGCATCGTGGAAGAAGGATTCGCCGCCGCGACCGCCAAGCATGTGGCCGAGCGCGCCGGCGTGACGTGGGGAGTCATTCAGTATCACTTCGGCGACCGCAATGGCCTGCTGATGGCTGTCGTCGACGACGGGGTGGCCCGGCTGGTCGACAGCTTGTCGTCGGCCGATGTCAGCGAACTGCCGCTGCGAGGGCGCATCGAGGTCGTCGTGGACACCGCCTGGAGCTGCTATAGCAGTCCGACGTCGATGGCGGCGTTCGAAATCCTGCGGGCCACCCGCGGCGGCCCGGGCGAATCCTCGCGGCGCCATCTGCTCGAAATGAACTCCGCGATCAGCCAGCTCGGTCGGCTGGTAACCGACGACCCATCGAATGCTGGCGTGGCCGAAGTGATCTGGGCTGCACTGCGCGGTGTGGTGCTGGCGCAGATGATCATCGGGGCCCCGATCGACTGGACCCAGGAGCGACGCGCGCTGATCGACATGGTCACCCATTACCTGCGCGACGGGCGCTGAGCCGCGGCCCCCCGCACCGCGACACTTAAACCACGCACACGACACCTTCGTAAGTACGGTTTGTCAAGGGTGGTTGGGGCGGCCTGCCCGGTCCTCGTCTCTACGTAGTGCGTCAAACGGGTTTGTTTCCCGACGTCGTTCAATCGAGTTCGGTGAGGACGGGCGGGGCCTGCTCAGGGTGTCGTTCGAGGTCTGTCCCTCTACGCCGAATGGAGCTTGGCCCCAACCTATTTATGTGGGATGGATCGTTAGTTACGCCGCTGCGGGCAAGGTGATGGCACCGGCTTTAGCGGCGTCCCAGGCCACACGTTGGGTGGTGATGACGTGCACCCAGCGCAGCAGGGCGGCAGCCAGCGCTGCTTTGGCCTGACCATCAGAGAGCGGGTTGTTGTCTCGGGTGGTCAGATGCCGGTAGCGGGCTGCCATCACCGGATTGTGGCGCTGAGCGCCCCATACTGCACGCCAGGCGGCCAGCCGCAGCCGGGGCCGGCCACGCCCAGAGATCCGTGAGCGGCCAGTGCTGGTGCCGCTGTTGTTCTCGCGCGGACACAGCCCGGCATGCTTGACCAGCGCACGAGGGCTCTCGAAACGGGCAGGATCGCCGGTCTCAGCCAAAATCGCCGCCACCCCGATCGCACTGACACCAGGGATGCTGCCTGCCAGCTCGGTGAGCCCAAGCTCGCCAAGGATCTCCAGCATGCGAGTTTCCACCTGCGCGCGCCGAGACTTGACTGCGCGCCAATCCTCGAGCACCCAGCCGGCGCGCTCCAGGGCGCCCCGACGCTGCGCGCTCACCCCGGCCGGATCGCTCAGGGCGGCAACGACCGCGGCGATGATCCGTCGCCGGGGCTGCTTGCCACCCCAACACGGCAGCTCTCGACGCACCGCAGCCTCAAACCGAGCCAGGCCAAGGCGTTTCAACCGCTCAGGACGGCCGTCGCAGCGCCCCAACACCACCGCCAGGGCAGCACACCAGACGACCGAATCAAACTGTCGCACCGCTGTGGTCAGCACCGCCGGCCAGGCGCACTCCAGCAGATCGCGTAACTGCTGCACGCACGCGGTCGCCTCGCTGATCAGACGTTCCCGGCGCGCTCCCAGGTGCCGCAACCGCGCCCAGGTCTCATCGGCACGCTCGGGCACATAGCAACGCAACTGAGCCACCAGCCGCGCGATCAGTACCGCATCCTTGTCGTCAGTCTTATCCCGGGTGTAGTCCTCGGATTCACGGGCTCGTCCGGTCAGCAGCGGCTGTACGCACACCAACGTCATATCCCGTTGCGCTGCAAGCTGATCCAGCACCCGCCAGCGATGCCCGGTCGGCTCACAACCCACCGTCACGTCGGCGAAACCCAGCTCGTGGGCCTTAGTGCGGGCCCACTCCAACACCGGGCCCAGCCGCCACGCCTTGGCCTTCACCCGCCTGCGTGCCAGCACCTGCGAATCATGATTAGTGAGCACGATCGCCTGTTTCTCATCGGCCAGATCAATCCCCACGATCGCGTTATCCACCGGCACCAGCTCCCGCAATCTCGCCAACTGGGCATTGCGGCGCTTATCACCACGCGACAAACCATTACCCTGAATCACGACGTCCTCCTGACTGTTTTGGGACACCAAGCCCTTCGACAACATCAGGAGGACGTCGCTTTCACACCCATCAACACGCGCATCAGCCATAACGCTCTTACTACGCCGCGGAGCGTGTCCGTGGCTTAAGTCTCGCCGAAGGTCCGGGCGGTCCGACTGATCGCGGCTGACCTGTCCGGATGTGCTGCAATGACCTGATGAGCTTTCACGACGTGGCTGCCGATATCGAAGCGATCAAACAAGTCAAATACCGCTACCTGCGCGCATTGGACACCAAGCACTGGGACGATTTCGCTGACACGCTGACCGAGGACGTCGCCGGCGACTACGGGTCGTCAGTTGGCAAGGAACTGCACTTCGCCAACCGCACCGACCTGGTGGACTACATGCGCTAGGCGTGTGGCCCGTCGGTGGCCACTGAGCACCGGGTGACTCATCCAGAGATCACCGTGACCGGCGATACCGCGTCGGCCACCTGGTACCTGCAGGACCGGGTCATCGTCCCCGACTACAACTTCATGCTGATCGGAGCGGCCTTCTACCACGACCGGTACCGGCGCACCGACGACGGATGGAAGATCAGCGCCACCGGCTACGACCGAACCTACGAGGCGACGATGTCGGTCGCGGATATGAATTTCAAGGTCAAACCCGGTCGCGCACTGGCCGATTGACCCGCGCGAGCAGACGCAAAAGCCGCCATTTCGTGCCGAAATGAGCGGCTTTTGCGTCTCGCGGTGCTACTTCGCGATCGCGATCACCGCACCGGGCCGCAGCCACTGCATGATCTGCACCAGCGTGCCGTCGTCGATCGCGACGCAGCCTTCGGTGGCGCCGCCGTCGGTGGTGTGGAAAAAGAACGCGGCGCCGCCGCCGGGCACCTTGGCCTTGTTGACGCCCATCACGACCGCATGCTTGTACTGCGGAATTTGTAGGTTCTCGCTGTCGTCGGTATCGAACGGGCACTGGGCCTTCTGGCACATCTGCATGGTGTTGAACGTGGCGCTGTGGTCGTCGCCGTTCCACCAATGATTAGGTCCGACTTGGGTATACGGCAGTCCCCCACCGGGATTCGGCGCGGTGCCGAAGGCGGAGTCCAGGCTGTAGATCCCCATCGGGGTGGCCGGATATCCGCTCTTGGCCTGCGGCGCCAGGCCGGCCGAACCGATGTGGGTGGGAATACCGGTCTTGAGCGCCTGCCAGCCCGCAGCGGTGCGCTGGTAGATATCCATCTTGGCATTCGAACCGCCGGTCCCGACCACCGAAACAACTTGAGTGGCATTGCCAACCGAGTTCGCGAACCACGGGTTACCGACCGCGCCACTGACCGGTGCGAGCACCACCCATGCGCAACCCAAAAACGCCGCAGCGCACAGCCCAGCTACCAATCGGCGCATCGCATCATCGTCCGCCGGGTTAGACCGCGGGGTCAAGTAAAGGTTCAGCCCCGGTTTCGTCACCGCCCCGTGACAAAGCAGCGGTCGGCCGAATTATCCAGAGGCACAACAAGAAATAGAGATATCCCAGCGCCCAGCCCGCCATCACATCGGACGGGTAATGCACGTTCAGCGCCACCCGGGCAATCCCCACCATCAACACAGCCAGCGCGGCCACCACCGCGATGCGACCCGCCGACCTACTCAGCACCGGCACCAATACCGTCACCAACGCCAGCGCACCCGCCATCACCTCGAGCGAGTGTCCCGACGGGAACGAGGTCGACGGTGCGGTCACCAGCGCGGTAACCGGCCGCGGGCGGTTGACCAAGCTCTTGGCCGCGACCGTCACCAAGCCGCTGAGCGGCAAACAAGTCAGCAGCAACAGCGCGGCCCGCACGTTGCGCTTGACCATCGAGACCACCGCGCCGACGATCCCCAGCAGCCGCAGCGGCGTCGGGCCCAGCACAAACGACACGACATCCCAGAACCACACCCACATCGGGTGTTTGATGCCGATGCTGTGGGCGGCGTGCAACATCGACCAATCGACGCTGTGCAGCCAGCCCCAATTCTGCCGATAGCCCACCCACATGACGGCGTAGACCGCGACGGCGACCACCGCGACACAACCGGCCATGGTGGTCCCCCGGGTCCTCCGCATCACCACTCCATCCCTACCAGCAAAGACACCGCCGACAGGCATACTGTCCCGATGGCGGTTTTTGTTCGAAAGCTATTCGGCATTGGCAAGCTGCCCGCCGACATGCGCGCCCAGATCGAAGCAGAAGGTCTGATCTACCTGGCCGAGTATGTCGCCGTGACGAGGCACTTCAGCGGTGTCATCCCAGGTCTGCGGACTCCGCACACTGTCGGCAGCTTCGTGGGTTCGCTGGCCTTCACCTCGGAGCGGGTGCTTGCGACGCTGTCGGTGGTGCCGATGCTGGCCGGCCGCGCCGTCGACGTGCGCTGGACCGAAGCAAACGAAGGCGCCGCAAAAGCCGAGATCTCGTCGACGGGTCTACAACTGGATCTCGACGTCGCGAAGGTCGACCCGAAGTTCAGCGGAGAGCTCTCGCTGCACTACAAGGACGCGATCCCCGAAGACGTGCTGGCCCGCCTGCCGCTGCGATCGCTGGCCTTCGATGTGCCGGCCGAATACGTCTACCGCTCGGTCGGCGTCACCTATAGTCCGTGATCGTGATGCGAGGCCAGGGCGGCTGACGGAGCACCGCCAGACAGCTGATCACCGCCGCCAGCAGGCCGGTGGTCACGCCGATCATCCCGATCCGGGTGGCATCCACGGCAGCCACCCACGAAGCCTCGCCCCGGTGCACGACGAACACGCCGACCGGCACGGCGGCAAAGCCGAATGCGCCCAGGTCCGGGTCAGAGTCGGCCCGACGCCTGCGCCGGCCGATCCGGACTCTGGCGACGGGGATGACGGTAGCGCCGTCAGCCGTCTGGTAGGGCTCGCCGTAGACACGCCTGCCGATGACATCGGCGGGCAGCTGGTCAAGTACGTCGGAAAGCTTCATGGTGGTTCCCTTCGACACGGTTCACGCTAATGGCCATTTTCTACGATGGCCCCATGACCGAGTACGCGTTCACCGCGCAGGAGCGTCAGGCCGTATATCGGGTGATCTCCGAACGGCGGGACATGCGCCGGTTCGTGCCCGGCTGCGCGGTGGGCGAGGATGTGCTGGCACGGCTGTTACAGGCTGCGCATGCGGCGCCCAGCGTCGGCTTGATGCAGCCGTGGCGCTTCATCCGGATCACCGATGAACTGCTTCGGGAAGACATCCACGCGCTGGTCGACGAAGAGCGCGCGCTCACCGCGCAGGCCCTGGGCGATCGGGCCGAGGAATTTCTGCAGCTGAAGGTCGAAGGCATTCGCGAGTGCGCTGAGCTTTTCGTGGTGGCGCTGTGCGAGGACCGCGACGCGCACGTCTTCGGCCGGCGCACGCTACCGCAGATGGACCTCGCGTCGGTGTCGTGCGCGATCCAGAACCTGTGGCTGGCGGCTCGGTCCGAAGGTCTGGGCATGGGCTGGGTGTCGCTGTTCGATCCGCAGCGGCTGGCGGCCCTGCTGGCCATGCCCGACGACGCCGAGCCGGTCGCCATCCTGTGCCTGGGCCCGGTGCCGGAGTTTCCGGATCGCCCGGCGCTGGAATTGGATGGCTGGGCCTACGCGCGGCCGCTGTCAGAGTTCGTCGCGGAGAATCGCTGGGATCACGGCCATCCCGCGGCGGGAGCGGGTGCGGCTACGCCGAACACGGTGCCGTCCCAGTCGGTGTAATCCATCAAGTGCTGCGGTCCGGGCCAATGCGCGGCGACCACGAACAGGGTGGCAGCGTCCCCACCGGCCCCGCCGCCCAGCATGCAGGCAAATGCACCGCGATCGAGCTGGACCCGTTGCAAGACCTCACCGCCCTGGCCAACGCGCACGCAGCATTGATCGCCAACATCGGCGTACCAGATGGCACCGTCGCGGTCGAGGCAGATGCCGTCCGGTGAGTGAGTGCCCAGATCTGCCCAGACGCGGCGATTCCGCAGCGACCCGTCGGCACCGATGTCGAAGGCGGTCAGCCGGTGCCGGTAGGACTCGGCGACGACGAGGGTGGCGTTGTCCGCGGTGACCGCCATTCCGTTGGGAAATGCAAGGTCGTCGGCGACCATCCGGGCGTGGCCGTCCGGTGTGACCAGCGCGACGAACCCGGGTGCCGGGTCGCCGGGCGGCGGCCCGGCCGCGAAATCAAAGTTGACGTTGTTGACGTAGGCATTTCCGCGCCCGTCGATCACAATGTCGTTCCAGGGCGCTGCGGGCGCTGGTGACAGCGCCGACAGGTCGGCATACCGCGTCAGCGTCCCGTCCGCCGACAACCGAAGCAACGCCCGCTGAGAACTCGACGTCAACACCAGATTCCCGGCCGGCAAATGCGGCAGGAAGTCGAAACACATTGGCAACGAATCGTGTTCGATTACGACTTGGATATGCGCCGAGCCCTGCTCGGAGACGACGATCGCGCAGACCCGCCCGGCCGTCCAGTCGGCCACCCACAGTCGCCCGTCGTGCCAGCGCGGCGACTCGGGCAAACCTAGACCGGTTAACAGGGTAAACACAGCCAGCATTGTCCCAGCCGGCTCAGGTATCGTCGCCGGTCAAGATGACCGAAATGACGGGTGAGGCTGCGGCCAGGCACCGGGACAACGTGCTTATCGTGCATTGGCACGACCTGGGGCGTCACCTCGGCGCATACGGCCACCAGGATGTGTCCAGCCCGCGGCTGGACCGGCTCGCCGCCGAAGGAATTCTGTTCACCCGAGCCCATGCCACCGCACCGCTGTGCTCCCCGTCCCGGGGATCGCTTTTCACGGGCCGGTACCCGCAGAGCAATGGGCTGGTCGGACTGACCCATCACGGTTGGGAATACCGCGCCGGAGTCCGCACCCTTCCGCAGATGCTGTCCGAATCAGGCTGGTATTCAGCACTTTTCGGCATGCAGCACGAGACGTCCTATCCGAATCGGCTGGGCTTCGACGAGTTTGACGTGTCGAACTCCTACTGCGAATACGTGGTGGACAAGGTGACCGAATGGCTGCGGGATGGCACCGCGGCCCGTTCCCGCCAACCGTTCCTGCTGACCGCCGGGTTCTTCGAAACCCACCGGCCCTATCCCCCGGAGCGCTACCAACCGGCCGACGACGCGGCCGTCGAGCTGCCGGATTACCTGCCCGATACCCCCGACGTGCGCAAAGACCTCGCCGCCTTCTACGGCTCCATCGCCACCGCCGACGCAGCCGTCGGCCGGCTGCTGGACACGCTGAGCGAGACCGGGCTGGACACCAGCACCTGGGTGGTGTTTTTCACCGACCACGGTCCGGCGTTACCGCGCGCGAAATCAACCCTCTACGACGCCGGTACCGGGATTGCGATGATCGTCCGCCCGCCCACCGACCGGGGGGTGACGCCCGGGGTCTACGACGATTTATTCAGCGGGGTCGACCTGGTCCCCACGCTGCTGGAGCTGCTGGGTCTCGACGTTCCGACCGACGTCGAGGGGATGTCGCATGCGTCCACGATGCTTGCGCAACATCAGCAACCCCACCCGGTGCGCGACCACGTGTACACCACGAAGACCTACCACGACTCGTTCGATCCCATTCGCGCAATCCGCACCAAGGAATACAGCTACATCGAGAACTACGTGCCCCGTCGGCTGCTCGACTTACCGTGGGACATCGAGGAAAGCCCGTCCGGGCGAGCGGTCGCGCCGTTCGTGACGGCCCCGCGTCCGGAGCGGGAACTCTACGATCTGCGCGCGGATCCCGCCGAGACCAACAACCTGCTCACCAGTGACTACTCCGAGCGGGTCGCCAAGATCGCAACCGATATGGCTGTCCGACTGCAGGATTGGCGCCAGCGGACCGACGACGTCATACCGTCGGATTTCGCGGGCTCCCGCATCGCCACGCGCTACACCGAAACGTATCTGCGAAACCACGGCGCTAAGGTGTCCAGCCGGTCGGCTATCGCTGCCGACCGGGGCATCGACGAGCAAGTCACCCGGGCCAATCAATAGCGCTGCGGCTACCCGGCTGAGCGGCCCGAGCCGCCGACCTCGGCGACGATGAAGACCCGCCGGAACGGGAAGATCGTCGTACCGTCGGACCGGGGCGGGTAAGCGTCGTCCAGCAGCGGGACGAGCTCTTGGCGAAACCGTTCCCAGCCCTTGTCATCGAGCCGCTCGCGCACCGGGACCAGTGCGGTGCCGGTGATCCACTCCAGCACCGGGTGCTCACCGGTGAGCTGGTGCAGGTAGGTGGTCTCCCAGACGTCGACCTTGCAGCCGGCGTCCATCAGCAGGTCGGCGTAGAACGACGGCGGCTGGACCACCGATCCGACCCGGAAAGGTATGTCGCGCATGATCTTTGCGTAGGGCTCGCGACGGGCCAGGGCCCGAACGGCGGCGTGCGACGCCGTCTCGAAGTTGCCCGGGATCTGCACGCCGATCCACGACCCGGGCGCCAACTCGCGGGTCCACCGGCGCAGCAGGTCCGCATGTTCGGGCACCCAGTGCAAGGCGGCGTTGCAAACCACCACGTCGGTGTCGGGTTTGGGCTTCCAGGTGCGCAGATCGCCGGTGGTGGCGTCAATCCCGCGTTCCCGGGCGGCGGCCACCATCTCCGGTGAGCTGTCCATTGCCTCGATCACCGCGCCGGGCCAGCGCTTGGACAGGTACTTCGTCAGGTTGCCCGGACCACACCCGAGGTCGACCACCCGCCGCGCCCGCTCGGCGCCCACCCGTGACAGCAAGTCGTAGAACGGGCGGCTGCGATGGTCCGCAAAGGCCAGGTAGACGTCGGGATCCCACATGTCAATCCTCCTGATCAACGCCGCCGCGCATCGGTCCAGTTAGACAAACCGTATTACCCCATGTTTCCCGGACGCGCGCACCCAATAGGCATGAAACGGCCAGGCGTTTCCGGACGGGCGGGATACCATCGGCATTGATTAGGGAAGAAAGGCCAGCTAACCATGACGCCCGACTCGAATCCGATCGATCCGCCCATTCCCGTTCCGGACGTGCCCGGTGCCCGTGGTGCGGATGTCCCGGCCGGCGCCGACGGATTGCCCCGCCGCTCCTCCCTGTCACTGGCTCAGCGCGTGGTCATCGACTCCTCCGCGATCGGCGACCTCGCGCTGCGCACCGCGGCTGCATCGCTACTCAGCAACACGGTGGCGCCGCCCGTCGTCGCCTACGCCATGTGCCACCCCGGCCGCGAGCGGCGCAACCTCGGCTTCTACGCCGAGCTGGCGGGCGAGCAGGATACCGGCGAAGTCGTTTCCGGCACCCACCGAAATGCCCCGGGTCTCGTCGCGGCGAGCCAACGTGATCGCGGAGACGCTCGCGCGGCGGCACGGTCGACGACATCTCATTCGCCAGCAGCTTCCGAGCGATCAACCCCGCGATGCGCAGGGAGTGGAGCCGACTTTCGGCCAACAACGTCGTGCATGCGCAGCACTGGCGGCACGACGACGGACCACGTCCGACGCTGTGCGTCATCCACGGCTTCATGGGTTCGTCGTATCTGCTGAACGGCCTGTTCTTCTCGCTACCGTGGTATTTCCGGTCGGGCTACGACGTGCTGTTGTACACGTTGCCGTTTCACGGGCGACGGGCCGAAAAGTTCTCGCCGTTCAGCGGTTTCGGCTACTTCGCCCGCAGCCTCAGTGGCTTCGCCGAGTCGATGGCCCAGGCCGTGCACGACTTCCGTTCCATCGTGGACTATCTGCGCCACACCGGTGTCGAACGCGTCGCACTGACCGGGATCTCCCTGGGCGGCTACACCTCCGCGCTGCTGGCCACCGTCGAAGACCGGCTCGAGGCGGTGATCCCCAACTGCCCCGTCGTCGTACCCGCAAGGTTGTTCGACGAATGGTTCCCGGCCAGCGCACTGGTCAAGGTCGGGCTGTGGCTGAGCAACATCAATCACGACGAGCTAAGTCGCCGGGATGTCCTACCACTGCCCGCTGAACTATGCGCCGGTGGTGCCCAAGGACCGCCGGATGGTCATCACCGGCCTCGGTGATCGGATGGCTCCCCCGCAACACGCCGTAATGCTTTGGGAGCACTGGGATCACTGCAAGCTGCATTGGTTCCCCGGCAGCCACGTTATGCACGTGAGTCAGATCGACTATCTGCGCCGGATGACCCGGTTCCTGCAGGACTTCATGCTGGACTGACGGCCGGCATGTCCCAGTCCAGCCGCCTCAGCACGTCCGCCGGCACCGCGGTGTGCCCGTCCAGTCGCTGCGTGGACGACAATTCCAATGCCAGCAAGGCCGGCAGGTGGTTTCCGCGCTGCGGGGTGAGACGGTCCAGTGGCGCGGCGCCATCGGGCTGCGCCTCGGTGCGGAAGGCGCATGCGGCCGCAGCCGTGTAGTCGCCCGGGACTCCAGTTCTTCCGGGGCGATTTCCAGGGCCCGCCACGTCTCGCGTGTCGGATGCGATTGGATCGCGTCCAGGGTGTCGACCAGCGTGTCATCGACGCTTACCCGATATGCCGCAAGGTAATCCGAGTCGTCCCGAGCCAGCCAGCGCCACTTCTCGCGCGCCTCCGGTAGCACTAACCGCGGGGCTTCGTCGGCATCCACAGTGCTTGCATCCCAACCGATTTCGCGTAGGTGGTCGGCGAGCCGGCGCGCCGCGACCTGGGCGGTTTCGTGCAACGGGATCCGCGGCGACCGCGCCTGCAGCGCGGCCAGGTTGTCGACGGCCGACACTGTCAGCCCAATCCAGGTCTGCGAGCCATCAGACGCACTGTCGCGGCTGGTGATCCGGATCGTGTCGGCGCGGACGCCGTAGCAGTTCAGGTATCTGGCGAGCAGCGGCAGCGGGATCGAGTCGGGCTCGGGGGTGTCGATCCGCAGCAACGCCGTTGTGCTGGTGCCGCTGCCGGATTCGTGAGCGGACCGGCCGTGCCGGAACATCGTTGCCAGCCACCGGCGCGCGATCGTGGTGAAGTGCAGTCCACGCCACCAGCCGAACAGCACGATCACCACGGCCGCGGCAATGCCGAGCACCCAGTAATCGCGGCTCGACCGCCAGGGGTAGGCCATTGCCGCGGGCACCACGGCCAGCAGCGCCAGCGTGATACGGCCGGTGCCCGGCCACACGATCGATCTGCTCACGAGCTGGGATCCTTTCGTCGGCGGGCGGTGATCGCGGCAATCGCGGCGACGGCCGCGACCACCAACGCCAGCGCCGCGGTTCCCGCGAACGCGACGACCCGCGGTGTGTTGTCCTTCGGTGCCGCTACCGGCGGCAGGCCGACCGGTTTTGCGGGCGAAACCTCGGTACCGGGACCGGCGGGCAGGTCCCAGGTCAGGGCCGCCACCGGATCGACGATGCCCGCGCCGACGACGTTGGATGGCGCCCGGGCGCCGTTGTGCGCGGTAGCGGTGATTCGGTGCACCACCTGCTCTGCGGTCAGTGCCGGATACTTGCTGCGGACCAGCGCCGCGACGCCCGACACGTAGCCGGCCGCATAGCTGGTGCCACTGAGAGCCACCAGTTGCTGGTGTTCGTCGGGCAGGCCGTTGGCGAGGCCGCCGCCGTCGCGGTTGCTCACCGACACAATGCCTTCGCCGGGCGCCGCGATGCCCACCCACGGCCCGCTCATGGTGAATTTCGACGGCTGCCCCTCCGGCGTCAGCGAGGCCACCGACAGCACGTATGGCTGCCACCACGACGGGATCGAGACCGACGTGACGCCTGCCCAGTTCCGCGAATCGTCGGGACGGCCCAGATCGGTCAGCGGATTGGAATCGCACGACGTTCCGCCGGCGACCGATCCGGTGGGCCCGTTGTTGCCCGCGGCGGCCACGATCACCGCGTCCTTGTCCACCGCGGCATACCGCAGCGCGGCGCCCAGCGCCGCCTGGTCTATGTTCCGATCGGCGGGCAGGCAGGTTATCGCGGAGATGTTGATGACCCGGGCACCGAGGTCGACCGCGTGCACGATCGCCCGGGCCAGCGTCGCGACGTCGAGGGTCGCCTGCGCCAGCATTGGATCGCCGCCGGGTGTCCGCGGCGAGAACTTGGCCGACGTCACCCGCAGCGACACCACCCGGGCCGCCGGCGCGACGCCCGAGAAACCGTCCTCACCGGGCGGGCTGGGCTGGCCGGCAATGATTCCGGCGACCAGGGTGCCGTGCCCGTCGCAGTCGGTCAGGCCGTCGGTGCTCTCCACGTAGTCGCCGCCCGCGGTGACGTTCGGCAGCCGCGGGCCCGGCCGTACCCCGGTGTCGATCACCGCCACCAGTTGTCCTTCACCGCGGGAAAATTGCCACGCCCCAGGAAGATTCATCATCGACTGGCTGGACGTCACAATGCCTGGATCGGTGCCCGGGACCACTCCGGAGGTGCTGCACGGACTGCGCTGCTCCATCGGCTGCCCGGGCCCCGGGGTGCCACTCGGCGGAGCCACGCCCGGGTCGACCTTGGGTCGGGTGATTGCCTGCGCCGACGGACAGGTCAACCCGATGACCGCCGCGGATGCAGCCAAAGTCGCTGTGAGGCGGATTAATCCGGCTCGCATCATCGATTGAGCACCAAGCTGAAAAGTCCGACCAGGTAGGCCATGATGGGGATCAGCGAGGCATCGAGACCGGCCGAGACGAAGCCCAGCAGCCGGCGCACCGGCAATGAGTAGGTCTCCGGCGAGGCGATGTGCGGGTTCAGCGCGACCACCACCCACACGAACAGCAGCGCGATGAGCACCAGCGCCGCGGCAAAGGCCGCGACGTAACGCCCCGTGGCGGTGTAGAGCACCAACAACACGCCGGCGACCAGGTAGGGCTGCGCCAGCAGCCAGGCCTTGCACGCCGCTGAATCCCACACCCGGGCGCGCAGTGTGGCCGCGGCCGCGGTCGCGCCCACCACGTACCAGCCGAAGCCGCTCAACGCCTCCGGACGCAATGCGATCGCCACCGATCCCAGGACGCTGAGCAACACCGCGGCGGCGATGAAGCCGCTCTGGTGGGCGTCGCCGATGCGCACCCGCCGCGGCAGGTCCTCAAGCACCCGCAACGACGGCGCCGACGGGGTGGGATCACCCGGTGCCGGAATGACCGGCAACGGGAAGCGTGCCCACAGCGCCGAGAGCTGCGCCGCTTGAATGGTGACCAGCAGAGACACCACGATCAGCCCGCAGCCGATGCTCAATATCGGAAGCTGCCATAGCAATTCAGCGCCAGCCGCCAGCAGCACTCCGATCCCGACCACCGCCGTCGCGGTGCAGAAACCGGCGATGCGCTCCCGGTCGAGGCTGGGCACCAGCACGACGATCAGCGACCACGCGGTGACACCGGCCGCGGCCAGCATCAGCTGCGCCGGCCCGAACTTTCCCGGTACCGCCAACGCCAAAGCGGCGGCGATCGGCACCAGTGCGGCGACCGACAGCGCTATCCCCGCTCCCGCTGCATGTGGCCTGATGAAGAGACCGGTCAGCGCGATGACCGCCGCGATCGCACTGACCGCCAGCAACCCGGGCAGCGTGCCGGTTGCCACCCGGTGGGTGACCGCCAGGCCGGTCGCCAGCAGCGCCACGGCGATCACCGCGGCCAGCGCACCGCGCTGGATATGCCTTATGCCCCATGGCTTTATCCGGGAGGTCGAGAAGATCATGGCTGCGTCGGCGATGTCCTCGACGATGCCGGGCGCGGCCGGACCGATCGGCACCGGCTGCAACGCAAGCAGATCGCCGTCGACGACACCGACGGTGTCCAGGCTGGCATCCAGGCTGAACGGCACTCCACCGATCGGCGCCAGGCTAAGCTGGGCCGCCACAACGGTGTCAGCAGTGTCGTCGGAGTCCCCGTTGCGGACGCCAGGGCCTACCAAACGTTGCACCGCAGGCAGGATTTCGCGCAGCGGCAACTCCGCGGGCAGCGCCATCTCCGTCAACCTGCTGTCCGCGAGTATGGCAACGCGGACGATCGGCATGACGGTGCCGGCCGTCACCGGACCCTCGACGAATATTGGGGCCATTCTTGCGACATCGTGCTCTCTTCTCTATTCGGTTGCTGTTATGAGGGTGGACAACACTAAGACCTTTGGACAACAAAGTCTCGGGATAGCCGCTGGCCGGGGAACCATTGGCCCTCAGGCAAGCTGGAGGTCAGCTGTTCGATCGCCACAGCGATCGCGAAAGGCGTCCCGGGGCTGAAGGTCGAGACCCACTCGCCGTCGAATGCGCGGGACGGGCTCACCAGGACCCGGCCCGCAGTGGTGTCCACGACACTGATCCCGACCTCGGTGGTGGAATGCTGGCCGTCGCGGCGGCAGCCGGCAACGACCTCGACGTAGCTGCGCGGCCCGGCGAACACCGATTCCACCACCAGTCGCGCTGATTCCGGGATGCCCAGGTAGTCAACAACTTCCGACAGCGTGCTGCCGGACCGCAGCCGTTCGTCGGCCCGGGCGCCAACGCGCGTCGGCAGGCTGAACTCGTCGAACCGCGCGGGCGAGCGCTGCGCCAGGCCCACACCGAGGACCGGGACCAGCGCCAGCGGGCCGTCGACATCCATTGCGGTAAAAGTGATCAACTGCGCACTGCGTAACGCCACGACAGTCTTGGGGGGCGTGGGGGCCTTGCCGGCGGTGGCCGCGCGGTGCGCGACCACCCCGCGCAGCAACTCGCCGGAGCTGCCGGGCGGGGCGGGCCCCAGGAAACGCAGGTCGAGCCATCGGTCCGGAAAGCACACCACCCGGATCCAGTCGGCGACCGCCGGGTTGACGGCGCCGGCTGCTGACAACAGACCCAGCTGGGTCAGTTCAGCTTTCTGACGGTCGAAGAACGCGCTCCGCTGCGCAGCATCGCAGTAGGGCGTGGTGATTGCGAGTACCCATGGGAAGCTCCCCGCCCCAATGGTTTCCGCAATGAACCAGGCGTGATCGACCGTCAGCTCGACGGCATTAGGTTGACCGCTCATCTGTGCGGGGTTAACCGCCCCATTTGCCGGCTTCGGCCTGGTCGCGGGCCATCATCGCCAGGGTGTTGGCCTCGTGGGTGCTGGCCATCGACTGGTAAGCCCGCACCAGGTCTTCCATGGCCTGGTTCCACTGAGCCTGCCAGGCTTGGTAAGTCATACCGGTATCACCCTGCCAGGCGTTGGACAGCGTGGCCTGCTCGCTTGAGATATCGGCGCCCAGGCCCTGCAATGTGCCGGCGTAGCCCGTCATCTCCCCGGCATGCGCCAGCATCGCCGGGTAGGTGTACATAATCTGTGACATCTTGAAATCCTTTCGCGGGTCAGCAGTCTGGTCGGATTACACGCCGGTGTAGCTCGACGCGGCCGCGGCGTCGGCGGCCACATAGGTAGCGGCGGCATCGCCCAGATTGGCCTGCGCGATGTCCAACAGGGCGTTGACCCTGGCGGCCACCTCGACAAAGCGGGCGTGGGCAGCCTGGAACGCCGTTGCGGAGTCCCCCATGTGGAACGCCTGCGCCGACATCGCCGCCTGCTCGGCCTGACTGATCGTGTGACGCATCAACGCCGTCTTGGCGCCAAACGCCGACTCAGCGGCCACCAACTGCGGGATATGAGCATCCAAAAGGCTCATGATATTTTCTCTCCCTTCAGGTTTCGGTTACTAGCCAACTTGTGGTGAATTCTCTTGCTAACCGTCTTAGCCCCCTCCCTCGGCCGCGCCGGGCTCGTCCGCCGCGGTGCCCCAATCCCAGGTACGCGGCACCATCGGCATCCGTGGGCCGCCGCCGAACTCGTCGCCGGCCAGCATGGTCAACCCGGCCGCCCGCACCGCGGTGGCTTGGCGCGCGGTCCCGGCAAAGCCCAAAGCCCCCGCCCCCTGATCCGAAGCCGATGCGCCGGCCCCGCCATCTTCTAAGCCATCCTCGGGGCCTTCCCCGAAGCCATAGTCGGGGACGATGCCGATGTCGGAGTTCATATCCAGATACTCGTCGCCGTGGTCGCGCATCGCCGCCCGCCGGCGCCGCCGCGCCCGTGCCTCCGCGAGGCTGGGCGCCACCGCACCGGCCGCCGGGATTGTCGCTGCCGGCGCCTTGATTGCGCCGCGACTACCCAACGTCGGCCCCAGACTCGGACCCCAATCACCGGGTCGGCCAACGGCATACGCGAAACTCGCGCTTGCCGGAACCGGCGCCGCCGCTGTGCCGCCGGTGGCGGGAACACCCGTGGCCGTCGCCGTCGCCGGTGCTCCGGCGGGACTCGCCACGGTGGAAGTGAGTGGGGCGACCGGCCACACATGCTGATCGTGGCCGCCGGGAATCTGCGTCGGCTCGGGAACGACGTCGGGAGGAGCGTCCAGCCCGATGAGACCGAGCAAACCCAGACTCGCGGCCCCAGAGGACAGCACGACCGACAGCCACGCGGGCGAACTCAGGATGAGCCCCCAGAGGCCATATCCGACCGGCTGCCAGAACGCCTGATAGGCGAGCGCGGAAAGCAATGGCCCCCAGGTGACCAACGCGGCTGCGGGTTGGTCGCAAAGTCGGTGACGATCTGCTGAATCGTGGTGCCGGGATGGGTGAGGAAGTTCCAGATCGCGTCCCCGTCCGGCAACGACTTTACGTAGTTCTCCAGGAACTGGACGATGACGTTCGAGCTGTCCAGTGACGAACCAGAGTTGGTGGCTTGCGCCGCCGCGCCGGTCTGGACCGCATCGGCCGCTGCCGCTCCCGCCTCACCGGCACCGGGGGTTAACCACCATCGGAGCCGGGGTGGTACGCGGCGCCGATGCCAGCGCCGCGCCGGAGGCTGCCTGATACATACCCATGGTGGTGGCGGCCTGGAGCCACATCCGCACGTAGTCGGCCTCATTGAGGGCGATCGGAATCAGGTTGATCCCAAAGAAATTGGTTGCCACCAGCACGCCGTGGACGACGTGGTTGGTGGCCAGCTCCACCAATGTCGGCATGGCCGCCAAAGCGGCGGTGTACGCCGCCGCCGCGACCTCGTGCTGGGCCGCCACTCCCGCGCTGTCGGCACTGGCCTGCTGCAGCCAGGCCAGATACGGCAGGTGCGCCGTCACATAGCGCTCAGCGCTCGGTCCCTGCCATGCCCCCGCTTGCACCGCCCCCAAGAGCCCACTGAGTTCTGCTGCCGCTGAGGCGTATTCGGCACTGAGCGAGCTCCAGGCACCGGCGGCCGCCAATAGCGACCCCGGCCCCGGACCGGCGCTCAGCGACGCCGAATGCACTTCCGGCGGCGAAGCTATCCAGATGGGCGCACTCATGATCAGCCGGCTGCGATCCCATACGTCGCAGCGGCCGCCGCGTCACCGGCGAGATAACTGACACCGGATTCGCCCACACCCACACCGGCGCGGCCCAGCTCCTCGACACCCTGAGCCGCCACGACGGCATGCTCCTCACCCTGGGCGCTGAATCCGGCCGCGGTTTGCAGCGACACCGGATCGGCGGCGGGCGGCACCACCGCGGTGATCAACGGAGCCGCGGCCGCATGCGCGGCCGCCAGCCGCGCCGTCAGCGCCTCCACCGCCGCACTGGTCGCGGCAAGTCCCTCGGGAACCACTCGCAACGTCATGACAAACACCCCTTCTGTTGCGTTTCACTAACCATTACCGGGCCAACCCCGCGAACCACTCGCCGACCCCTCGCCGACCAGGGGGTTGACCAACTGCACATACGTCGGACTATCGCTGTCGCCCAACAGAATCGCCCGTCCGGCCGGCAACCGGCCGAATCGCTGACCGCGGATCTTGCCGCTGTCGGCCGGATTGCCGGCCAGCATCAGTGTGGTCGCCTGCAAGTCGTTCAAGCGGCGCAGCAACGGGTTGGTCATCAGTGCGTGCCCCGATCCGGTGGCGCGCCCGGTGACGATCACCCGCAACCCTAATTCGGCTGCCTGCCCTAACAATCCGATCAGGGGCGTCCACGGCCGCTGGCCGATGTATTCACCGGTCATCGCCGGCGAATCCGGTACCTGGTCGACGTCGTCGATGATCAGATAGTGGGTGTGGCCGGTGTAGGTCCAGCGGGACAGTTCGGCCGTTGACAAGCCCGCCGGCGGCCGCCGCGCTTCGATGAGACCTGCCAGACCGAGCATCGCCGGAGTAATCCGGTCGACGTTGGCGGTGTATTCGTTGTCGTGAAACAGCGGCTCGTCGACGAGGTGCAGCCGCCGGTCCAGCACGGTGAAGTTCACCCGGTCCGGGGAGGAATTTTCGCGGACTGTCCGGATGATGTGCCGCAGCAGGGTGGTCTTGCCCGACTTGCCGTCACCGAACACCATCAGCAACGGATTCTCGGCGAAATCGAGTGCGACGGGGGCAAGATCCTCTTCGCGCTGGCCGATGACCACCTGCTCCGGACCGGGATAGAGCACGCCGACCGCGTCGGCCGACAGATTCGTCGGCAACAACCGCACCGGCGGCGCGGCCATCCCGGGGTGCCGGTCGTTGATCGCGGCAATCTGGTCCAGCCCGGGAGTGGCGAAAAGGAAATGCTCAGCGGACATGGTCAAGCCGCGGCCCGGCTGGTCGTGCGGGACGGCGTCGGCCGGCCGGCGCAGGGCACCGACCACCCGGACATTGCTGTCGCGCGCGTCATGCAACTTCAGTTCGAGTCGCAGCCCGAGCCCGTCCCGCATCGCCAGCGGCACTTCCAGCCAGCTCGGGGTGGTGATGATGACATGGATGCCGTACGCCAGCCCGATATTGACCAGTTCGGTGACCTTGGCCAGCAGCGGATTACGGGTATTGAACTGGTCGGTGTTGTCGCGGCCGAAGGCATAGAGGTTGTCGATCACCAGAAATACTTCGCCAAAGTGGTCTTCGGGTTCTGAACCGTTGCCATGACCGTTGCTGTGCCGCACCTTCGGCCGGTCGCGGAACGCCCCCCGCTGCTGACGGGACAGCAGCAGCTGCTCCAGCTCGCCGAAGGTGCGACGGATGCGTTCGGGTTCCAGCGCCGACGCGACGCTGCCGACATGCGCCAGATCCTCCAGCGCCCGTAGCTGCCCGCCGCCGTAGTCCAGGCAGTAGAACGTGGCATCGTGCGGCGAGTGCAGACTGGCGGCCGACATGATAAACGTCTGCAGCGCAGTCGATTTGCCAGATTTGGGACCGCCGTGGATCACCATGTTCCCGGCCGACGAGGCGGCGTCGAAGACCAGCGGGTCGCGGCGCATCTCGAAGGGTTTGTCGATTTCGCCGAGCGGCCAACGCCACTGCCCTTGCGGCACGCCGGCACGGGCCAGCACCGCGGTCAGCGGGATCGGATCGTCGAGTGGCGGCAGCCACAGCTGCGGTGCCTGCGGCCCGTAGCGCGCCAGCTGCTCGCCGATGGTCGCGATCAGCTTGCGCGGCGGGCCCATCGATTCGTCATCCTCGCCGCCGGATATCACCGTGCCCGCATCCGCGGCGACCGCTCCGGCGGTGAAGAGTTTGGGTTCTGGAACGGATTCCACGACAAGGGCTTTGGCGGTCCGCGGCGGGTCGTAAATGCCGTCGACATAGGCGCTGCGGAACTTGATCGGCGTCGCGCCGGGAGCGGGTACCAAGAACCCCATTCCCTTGTGCTCCTTGCCGGACTCGATGTGGTAGGCGTCCTCCACCCCAATGATCTGGCGAGAAACGCTGGGGCTGGCCACCTTCAAACCGATCCGGTACGAGGTGTTCTTGTCGATGTCTTTGATCTTGCCGACATCCAGCGTCTGGGACGCGAACAAGATGTGGATGCGGAACGACCGACCCTTGCGTGCCACATAGTCAAACAGCTCGGCATACTCCGGGTGATCGGCCAGCATCAGCGTGAACTCGTCGGCGACCACGAACAGCGTTGGGATCGGCGGCAAATCGAAGGTGCCTTCCGCCCCGGATTCGCGAGCATTCTCGTATTCGGTGACCGAGTTGAACGCGCTGCCCTGAACCCGGCGGCCGGCCTCGCGCAGCAACACCTCGCGACGCGCCACCTCGCCGCGCAGCGTGTCGGCGAATCGCTCGGCCAGCGACTTCTTCTCGGCCATATTCGAAATGACCGCGACAACCTGCGGGAAATTACGGAAACTGTCGGCGCCGGCCTCACCCTTGAAGTCGGCGTAGATCACGATCAGCCGCTCTGCGGAGTGAGTTGTCAACAGCGACAACAGAATCGACATCAGGGTCTGCGATTTCCCGGAGCCGGTCATACCGATCATCAGGCCGTGCGGCCCCATGCCACCCTCAGCTTCGTCCTTGAGGTCGAACATCAGCGGCTCGCCGGTCGCGGTGACACCGATCGGGACACGCAACTCGTCTTCGCGCCGCCGCGGCGCCCACAACGTGGGCACATCCAGCCGGGACGCGTCCGAGATGCCAAGCAGCGTGGTGAAACTGGCGCCGCGGGTACCCGCCGAACGCAGGCCGGTGTGCGTCGGATTGGAGTCCCACCGGGACAACTGACGGGCCAAGTGGGCGGCGTCGTCGGCGCCGAGTTCGTCGGCGGTGTCGATGTAGGGTTGCCAGCCGCCGGTCTGCCAGCGCTCGATGGCACCCTTGGCGATGCGCAGGATCGGCCTTTCCGGGTCCGAATACTGTTCGCGGTGCGGCGGCGTGACGGAGCAATGCACCACGGTGACCCCGGCCCGGCCCACCGCCAGCGCCGAGCTGTCCATGTCGTACTCGGGGTCGTCGACCACGATCAGCAGGTGGCGCAGCGCTCGGTCTTCGGTGAAGGCCGGTTCGCCGGTGAACGCCGGGCGGTCCAGAAGTGTCGGGCCCAGCAGCGAGACCAGCTCGTCGGGTTCGGTGGTCAGGTAACGGGCCGGACCGACACCGTCGAGCTGGCCCGGAACGTCGACGTGCGGCAACCACTTCAGCCAGGACCAGTCGGGGCTCTCCAGCGTCCGGGTGGCCAGCGCCACCCCGAGCACCGTCGGGTCGTGCCAAGTCACCGCCTGAGCTATCCAGGCACGCAGTGCGGCGCGGGTTTGGGCTTCGGTCCCCAGGACGGTGATCCGGGAAACCTTGGTCAGGTCGATACCGGTCGGAACGTCGCGGACGGTGCGCTGGGTATCGAGCAGGCTGCGTAATGCACTGTGCGCCACCGGTTCCAGGTCTATTTCGTCGGCGGCGTCCTTGACCCGCAGCGGCGTCGCCAGCGGCGCCGAGTGGCGGCCGGCCCGCAGCACCAGGAAGTCGGGATCGCGCGGGTCACGCTCCCACTGGCGACGCGACCCGGGCACGGTTGTCAGCGTTGCCGGGTCCGGGTGGGACCACTGCGCGGCCGCGCGCTGCTCGGCCGCCTGGGTCCGGATGTTGTCCCGAACCACCGACAGGTAGCGCAGATAGTCAGCCCGTTCGGCGTCGACTTCCTCGGTGCGCATCTTCTTGTCATTGCCCCGGTACAGCCCGGTGGCCGCCAGCAGCAGCACGAACGGGAAGAACAGCGTCTGCGGTGAGATCAGCCGCATCCCGGTCGCGACCAGCGCGACGATCATGCCGACGATCAGGATCACGATCAGATACGGCATCGAGCGCCGCAGGAACGACGGCGGAATCACCCGAGGCAACTCGGGCGGTGCCTCGATGGTGATGCTGCCCTTGCGAGTGCTCGGTGGCGCCAGCCGCCGGCGGGCCTCGAAAATCAGTCGGCTCATCAGCGGGCCCCCTCGGCCTCTGGAGTCTGAGCGGTGCGGCCAGGCCTGCTGTCGGGCGCCAGGCCATCGTGTGCCAGCAGCGCGTCGGCGCGCGATAACGTCGGCCCGTTCGCGAAGAGTGTCAGGATCGACCATGGGATTGGCAACGCCGGCGCTTTCAGGCCAAGGGCTTCAACCGCTTTGAATTGCCCGGCGGTTCCGTTCCCGGCTTCGGTGTCGATGCCGAAACGCACCCCGGTGTCGGACACCCAGAACAGCGATCCGACCGGCGGTGCCGCCGCACCGCCGCCCACGGTCTGGGCGAAGTAGCCGGTGCCCGGCGCCAGCGCCACCCGGGTCGCGGTGCCCTGGGCACCCGGCACGCCGGCACTGACCAGCTCGACGGTGTGAATCGCCTCGGGTACCGGCAGCGCCGACCCGGACAGCAGGCTCAGTGTGCTGGTGGCGGCGCCGGCCGGTTTGCTCCAGTAGGCGCAGGTGACGGGATCGTGGGCCGCTTCGACGAGGGTTATCCGCTGGCCCGGGTAGCGTGCGGTGTCCAGCATCCGCGAGACCGGCAATTTGGCGACGTCATCCGCGCCGAGCCGCGGCGGTTGCTGCAGCCCATAGGAATTGGTGTTGCGCAGGATCGCGGCGAGCACCGGCGAGATCGGCTGCAAACCGTCCGGCAGCACCGCGTAATAACCCACGGTGTCCGAGGAGCCGTGTTCCAGGTTGTAGGCGACGACCACCCCGCCGATCGGCGCCGGCACCGGGAAGTTCGCGGGGTTTCCGGCGTTCTGGATGGTCGGCGCGGTCAGCGCGGGCGCTTCGGGTATGGCGTTGAACAGGCCCGACGCGATGGGCCGCGGCGCCGACACATCGGAACCAAGACCCAACGCGTTGGTTACCGCGTGGTCGGAGAGGTCGATCTGGCTGCGCCTGCCATCCCACAGCAGCCAGGTATTGGCGCCGTTATCAACCAAAACCGCCTGACCGGCAGGCAGCACGCCCGCCCGTGCGCCGCTGCGGTCGGGTGGGCCCGAGATCACCGTGACACCAGTGCTGTGGCCCGCGCGCACTCCCTGGAAGGGACCGGAGACGGCGTCGCACACCGTCCAGTTCGCGTCGCGGGCGGTGCTCTGCACCATCCGCTCCGGCGCGCCCGGAATGCCGATCAGGTTGCCGCGTGGAATCCGGTCCAGCTCAGTGCTTTTCACGGTAGTGGGGTTCACCGGCTGGCCGACGATCAGCCGGGCCGAGGTCAGGTTCAGCACCGGATGCAGCTGATCACCAACCCGTACGTAGAGCGCCGCGGTCGAGCGGTCCGCAAGCACGGAATTGTTGCCCACCGAGCCGTTGGGCCGCAGCAGCGAGAAAACGAAGCAACCCAGTAGACCGGTGACCAGAATGAGCGCACCCATCAGGACGGCCCGCGACTGAGTGCGCAACGGGTCCACCAGCATTCGGGTGTCGTGCAACGCGATGCCGGAGGCGGTCCGGCGCATCACGAACCGCCATCCGCTCACCTGGTGACGGGTGACGAAGCCACGGCGGTAGGCCACCGCGTCGGGGTTGTCGTTGACCGGGGTGCGGGAGGCAAACGAACGCCGTTCTCCGTCTTCCGGGTCCCAGTCGCGGTCCGATTCGCGTCCCGTCATGACGGCACCGAAAGGCCGAGACCGCGCAGCAGGGGTTCCACCGAATTACTGACGTCCGTGTCGGTGATCGTCATGAGCTCTTCGTCGCTGAACTCACCGTCTTCGGCGTGTTCTGAATGGTCGAGCCGGAATTCACGCTCTTCCTCCGAGCGTTCAACGATGTTACGGACGAAACGGCCGTTGCCTGCGATGTCGAGGCTGCGCCGCTCGATGCCGTTGGTGTCGGGTGTGCTGGACGAGGCCAGGTTGGCGAACAACGCCTCCATGTGCTGCAGCGCGGACTGCTCGAAGAGGCTGTCGCGCTGTTCGGCCATCTTGTACGCGATCTCGACCAGCTCATGCGCCGAGTAGGACGGAAAGTCGATGTTGCGCGTGAAACGCGAGCGCAGACCTTCGTTCGTGTCCAGGAACTTGTCCAGGTCGGCCCGATAACCGGCGATGATGACTACCAGCCGGTCGCGATCGTTTTCCATCCGGGCCAGCAGGGTGTCGATCGCCACCAGCCCGAAGTCGTTCTTGGCCCCGGTGGCCACCAGCGCGTAGGCCTCGTCGAGGAACAGCACCCCGTCCAGTGCGCTGTCGATGATTGCGTTGGTCTTGGCCTCGGTCTCACCGATGTGCTGGCCGATCAGGTCGGCGCGGTGCACTTCTCTGATGTTCTCTCGCTTCAATAAGCCCAGGCCGCAATAGATTTTGGCGACGACGCGGGCGATGGTGGTCTTACCGGTCCCGGGCGGTCCGGCGAAGACCAGGTGGTGGGCACGCTGGGCGACCGCGAGCCCGCGCTGCTTCCGCACGATCTCCATGGCCACCGAACTCTTCAGCCGGGACACCTGGTTTTTGACCTCTTCCAGGCCGATGAATTCAGCGAGCTGACGTTCGGCCTCATGCAGCAGGACAGCCTTGCGTTCGTGGGCCGCCGGGTCAACGAAATCGTCCGCGGTGGGCTCGGTGGCGGGATCCCACGGATCGGTACGCGCGTCGATCCGGGCCCCGGTGGTGGTCACAATCCCGAAGCTGGTATCCGACAGCGCCTGCTCGATCTGTTCGTTCTCCGGGTGGGCCGCATAGAGATCCTGCAGAACTTCGGCTGCCGACTCCTCGTCGACGTGCGCACGCAGCACGAGTGCTTTGGCGAGCGCGCCGTCCATCGCCGCCACCGCGACGGCGCCTCCGGGCTCCTCTAGATACGACAACGCCGGCGCGAACATGCCCAGCCGGGCCAGCGCGGTGCCCAGGGTGATCTTGGCGGCGTGGGAGAAAGCCTCGTCGAGTTCGGGGTCGTTGACGATCGGCGTCAGCAGCTTGACGACGTCCGACCAGCGTTCGGCGCGATAGTTGAGCACGACGGCGAGCCAGCGGGCCTCCCGCCAGCTCGGCCGGCGTTCGGTAACGCCGGCAATCAACTGCGATGCGTCGGCAAATTCTCCGGCAGTCACCAGCGCCGCGGCATAGGCGAGATCGAAATCGTCCGGGCCGGTGGCGCGAAACTGCAGATACATCCCGGTGTCGTAGCGGAAGCCCAAGGCACCCGGCGCCAGCTCCACCTGACGCTGCAGCAGCCCTGCCGTGGCCGCGGTGCGCGAAACCGCTTCCAGCACCCGGATGGACAAATCACCGGCAGCGGCCAGGCCGGTCCACGCGTCGCACTGCTCATGGGCGATACGGGTCAGCGCGGTGAAACCCGACTGAGCGGCCGGCAGATCGGCGGGACGCTGGCGCTGGTAAATCGCGATGCCGAGCGCGCGACAGCAGGTGGCGAACCGGCTGACAAGGTCATTGTCTACACGAGAATGTGCCGGCTGAGCCGCAAGCACGCCAAGGTCACCGCGTTCCACGGCCGCTTCTTCTCCAATACGTAGTGTCCCCTAACCTGACCCGCCTGAAGTTAGCATTACCTAAGCTAGATGTCGAGCAGATCGGACCCTTTCGGCTCACCACGCGGCTCCCACTTTCATGGCGCTTACCACGGCATTTCGGGCGATCACTACTTCCCCTTTTCCGACTCGTTCGCGATGACCCCAACGGGCGGACTCCCGTCGAACAGTCAACTTAATGAATATGATTGTCATTATCAATGCTGGGGCCGGCTGTCGTCCGGGTCGGGAAGGGGCGGCGAGTCGGCGTCCCAGGTGCTCGGGATCATCGGCACGCGCGGACCGCCGCCGAATGTATCGTCGGCCAGCGTGGCCAACCCGGCCGCGGGTCGGGCGGCGGCCCCGGGGGTGGTTCCGGCGAACCCTCGGCTTCCCGCACCCCTGGTTGAGGCCGCCACCGACGCAACCCGCTCGCTGCCCGCCGAAGCCCTGGTCTTCATCTTCCAAGTCCAGGTATTCGTAACCACGCCCGAGCATCTGCACCTTCGCCCGCCGGCGTCGGCGCGGTTGCTCGCGCTCGGTGGGCGTCGCCGCGACCGCGGGGGCCTCGGCGCTGTCGGGTGCCGCCGCCTTCTTTCGGGCGCGGGTGCCCGCCGCGGCTCCGGCGGCCAAAGTCAGGTCGCCCACCAGGTAGCCGAAGTAGTCCATCCCCGCACCCATGCTCGCGCCCATGCCCACACCGATGCCCGAACCGATCAGCGGCGGTGGTGCGGTGGGCGGCGGCGGTGGCGCCCCGGGCGTGAGGGCCGGCGCGGTCGCGGACGCCGGAGTTGGCGCCGGGGTCGGTATCGGCGGTCGGGATGCCCGGGGCCAGCGCCACCGGCGGCGGCATCCCGGGCGGCGGCAAGGGCAGCGCGGGTGGCGGCACGGCGGCCAGCCCCGCCAAGCCCGCCAGGCCGAACGGGGCCACCACAGTACCGGCGGCGACTGCCACCAACGGCGCGGTGATCAGGGGCACGAAAACCGTGAGCAGCACAGCGGTCTGCTCGAGCAGCGTCTTCAGCAGCGCGATGGTGTCGGTGATGATCGTGCCGATGGCTTCGACGGTGCCGAACAAAATGGTGAAACCGATAGCGACCGGATTACCCGACGCGAACGCCGTGGTCAGATCCCCTGCGATGAACGAGAAGGTCATGGACAGAAAGGCGACGTACTGACTTATGTCCATCGGGTAGCCGAGGGCGAACGCGACGTTGAACGGGTCCAGGAAGCCCAGCGGATTGCCGAGCAGGGGCAGGTAGGGATCAATCCCGGCAAACAGATTTGTGAAGAAGGGATTGTTGTACAGCGCGTTGACCAACGGTTGGATGTTGTTGGTATAGAACTTGACGTAACCGATCTGCGTCAACCATTGATAGAACGCGTTCTGCTGGTCGGGGGGCAACGGCAACGCGTCGGCAGCCGACGCCAGCGAATTGGCTTTCACGATCTGCGGCGCCGCGGTGACTTGCGGCGCGGCGGTCACCGCCGCAGTCGAGATCGCCTGATAACTGCTCATCACGGTGGCGGCCTGAACCCACATCCGCACGTAGTCGGCTTCGTTGAGCGCGATCGGAATCGTGTTGATGCCAAAGAAATTCGTCGCCAGCAACACCGCGTGGATGCCGTGGTTGGCGGCCAGCTCGGGCAGCGTCGGCATCGCGGCCAGCGAGGAGGTGTAGGCGGCGGCCGCGACTTGCTGCCGCGCGGCCATCGCGGCGCTGTCAGCGGCGGCTTGGGTAAGCCACGCGACATACGGGGCATGGGCACCCGCATACACCGCAGCCGTCGGGCCCTCCCAGGTCCCGGCCTCCGTCGCCGCGACCAGCGCCGACAGCTCCGCGGCCGTCTCGGTGTACGCGGTGCTCAACGAGGTCCACGATTCGGCCGCCGCGAGCAGCGGACCGGGCCCCGGCCCGCTGCTCAGCAGGGCCGAATGCACTTCCGGTGGTGCGGCCATCCAGATCGGGGCGGTCACCGCCGGCCTCCCGCGATCGGATTGACGGGGGTGCCAGGGCAGCCGGATGCAACGCGCAGCGTCATGACGGTTCAGCTCTCTCCGGGGTACTCCGCCCAGGGCTAGCAGGACGCGATGACGCGAGTCTCCTGGCTCTCGGATCGCCGCTCGCCTCGCCTTCCAGCCAATGGCCGTGGCATGTGAGGGTCGCTCCCCGATTACAGTGGCGGGACCGCGCCGGATTTTCACCGGCTTCCTACTTCGTCATTGCCTAACGGGCGATATTGTTGCACCCCGAGCGCGTATGCAAACCGCATTTCGAAAAATCTGGCAAACGCAGATTCAGCGGGAGGCGTCATGACCGACATCACCGCCGCCGCTGTCAGTTCCCCGTTGCTCCCAGGTGCCGGGCACCATGGGCACTGACGGCCCGCCACCGAACTCGTCGCCGACCAGCGTCGTCAACCCCGCGGCGACGATATCGGCGGCACCGCGCGCCGTTCCGGCAAATCCCAGAGTTCCTCCGCCCTGATCCGATGCCACCGCAGCGGCGGCCGGATCCTGGCCTGCGAACAAATCGGGTTCTGCGTCGATATTTGGGCTATCCGAGTCCAGACCCAGGAATTCATAGCGGTGTCCGCGGTGGTGATCCCGCATCGCCGACCGCCGGCGCCGACGGGCCCTTTCCTTTTCCCGGGCGGACGCCGCAGCGGCCGCCGCGACCGCGGCGATATCCGGCTCCGGCGCCTTCCGCCGCGCACTCGTGCTCAGTCTCGTACTGGCCGAGATGCCAGTACCACCCACTAAGAAGGGGTAGGGAGGGACTGCGGGGCCTGCCGCCGGCGGTGGCGGCGCGGCCCCGGCGGTGGTCGTGACGGTGGACGCGGTGGTCGGAGCCGAGGTTGGGGCCGACGCCGGGGTCGAGGCAGGGGCCGAAGCCCCGCCGGGGACGGGTGAGCCGCCGTTCGCCGCCACACTGGGCGTCTCCTGGATCGGTGTGTCCGTCGGGGTGGGGACGGCGGCGATGCCGGAAAGCCCAGTCAATCCACCGAGACCCGCGAAGCCGCCGAGGAACTCCGACGTTGACCAGCGGCAGGGTGAGCAGCAGCGCCTGGATCTGCGGGGTGAACGCCTGGTAGGCCTCGACGGCGTGGCCGACCTCGTCGGCCACCAGCAACGGAATGTCATTAAATATCTGCGATATCGCCTGGGAAGGATTCTCCGGAAACTCCTCCAAGTCCCGGCCCAGGTTCTGCGAGATCTCGGTGAACCGGTTTACCCACCATTCAGCTGCTTCGGGTTCCCGCCGTCGTTGTCGACGATTCCGCCGTCGCCGCCATCGTCATCGCCGTCTGCGGGGTCGGCGTGCATGATCTGCGGTGCCGGATCGGTTTGCGGCGCCGACGCCACCGCGGTCCGGAAACCGCCTGGTAGGTGGCCATCGTGGTGGCCGCCTGCACCCACATCCGGACGTAGTCGGCCTCGTTGAGGGCGATCGGGATGGTGTTGATCCCGAAGAAATTGGTGGCCACCAGTACGCCGTGGATGGCATGGTTAGCGGCCAGCTCGGCCATGGTCGGCATGGCGGCCAACGCGGTGGTGTAGGCGGTGGCCGCGGTCTCGTGCTGAGTTGCCACGCCTGCGCTCTTGGCGCTGGCCTGCATCAGCCACCCCAGATACGGCGCATGCGCGGCCGCATATTGCGCGGCGCTGGGCCCTTCCCACGCCCCGGCCTGTACCGCCCCCAGGACCGCGGAGAGTTCGCCGGCAATAGCGGCATAAGTGCCGCTCAACGAGCTCCACGCCCCGGCCGCGGCCAATAAGGCGCCCGGGCCCGGACCGCTGCTCAGCAGGGTCGAATGGACCTCGGGCGGCAAAGCCGCCCACACCGGTGCCGTCATCCTCGTCCGCCCTCGCTGTATGGAATGCCTAGCAGTAGTCGGTGACCGGATCGAAAAAGTTCCCGCCGGAGGCTGGGCAAACCAAGTAAGCGAACAAGTAAATTGGACCCACACGACACAAACCTGGCGGCATAGGTCGCCACCTGCGCAGTTGAGGATGAACACGGTCACGCCAGCCATCGCACCCGGTCCAGAAGGCTCGCGGGCTCACCGCCTCGAGCTGGACATCGTGGGCATGACGTGTGCCGCATGCGCCGGCACCGTGCACCGCGCACTCAACAACGTCGACGGCGTCCGCGCATCGGTCAACTTCGCCACCAGGACCGCCACCTTAGACATCACAGCTATCACGGCTACCGATATTCGGGACACCGTCACCGTCGAATCGCTCTGCCAGATCGTGGAGCAAGCGGGCTACCTGGCGAGGCCGCGCCGACAGCACCCGTCCGCAACCGAGGATCCTGCCGCCGAGCGTGCCCGCGACCTGCTGCGCCGGCTCGCGGTCGCCGCGCTCTTGTTCGTGCCGCTCGTGGCTCTGTCGGTGCTGTTCGCGATGCTGCCGAACAGCCGGTTCCCCGGCTGGGGATGGCTGCTCATCGCGCTGGCCGCACCGATAGTGACCTGGGCGGCATGGCCCTTTCACCGGGTCGCACTCAAGAACCTGCGCCACGGCAACGCCAGCATGGAAACGCTGATTTCCATCGGAATCAGCGCGGCCGCGCTGTGGTCGCTGTACCGGGTCTTCTTCACCAGCGACACCCGCGTCTACCTGGAGGTCGCCGCCGGCGTCACCGTGTTCGTCCTCGCCGGCAGGTACTTCGAGGCAAGAGCCGAGTCCAAGGCGGGCGAAGCGTTGCGGGCCCTGGCCGCACTGCGCGTCGCGGAGGTATCGGCGCTACTGCCCGACGGCACCGAATCGTTGGTCCCCGCTGACGAGCTCAAGGAGCAGCAGCGGTTTGTGGTGCGTCCGGGTCAGCGCATCGCCGCGGACGGGTTGGTCGTCGAGGGTGAAGCCGCAATCGACGTCAGCGCGCTGACCGGCGAAACCAGCCCCGTGCAGGCGCATCCCGGCAGCAGCGTGGTCGGCGGCACCGTCGCACTCAACGGCCGACTCGTGGTCGAAGCCGCCGCGGTCGGCCCCGACACCCGGTTCGCCAGCCTGGTGCGCCTGGTGGAAGAGGCCCAGACCGGCCGCGCCGCAGCCCAACGCCTGGCGGACCGCGTCGCCGGGGTCTTTGTGCCGTGTGTGCTGGTCATCGCGGCAGTGACCGCCACGGCGTGGCTGATCATCGGGGGTAGCGCCGATCACACGGTGTCCGCGGCCCTGTCGGTGCTGCTGATCGCCTGCCCGTGCGCCCTTGGATTGGCCACACCGACCGCGTTGATGGTGGCGTCCGGCCGGGGCGCCCAGCTGGGCATCTTCTTCAAGGGCCAGGGCGCCCTGGAGGCTTCCCGGAAAATCGACACCGTCGCCTTCGACAAAACCGGCACCTTGACGACGGGCCACCTGACGTTGACCTCGGTGACCACCGCGGCCGGCTGGGACCGCGGCGACGTGCTCGGCTGGGCTTCAGCGGTGGAGTCCGCGTCCGAACACCCCGTGGGCCTGGCCATCGCCGGCGCCGCCGGCCCGCCGGTGCTTCCGGTCGCGGACTTCCACGCCGTCCCCGGAAGCGGCGTAGTCGGAACGGTCGACGGACGCTGCGTCAAGCTGGGCAGGCTGGGCTGGGTCGCGGGGTCCGGCACGGTCGGCACCGAACTCCTGGCTGCCCGGCGAGACTGCGAATCCCGTGGGGAGACAGCGGTTTTCGTTTCGGTAGACGGGCAGCTGTGCGGTGTCATCGCGGTTGCCGACGTGGTGAAGGACTCCGCTGCCGGCGCCGTGGCCGCGCTGCACCGGCGCGGCCTGCGCACGGTACTGCTGACCGGCGGCAACGCCGCCAACGCGCAGGCAATCGCCACGCAGGTTGGTATCGAGGAGCTCGTCGCCGAGTTACTTCCGGAGGGCAAAGTCGACGTCATCGAACAACTCCGTGACCACGGACGCGTGGTGGCCATGGTCGGTGACGGAATCAATGACGGGCCCGCATTAGCCTGCGCCGATCTCGGACTGGCAATCGGTCGCGGAACCGACGTGGCGATCGGCGCGGCCGACGTGATCTTGGTTCGCGACAGCCTGGACTTGGTTCCGCAGGCTCTGGACTTGGCCCACGCGACGATCCGCACCATCTGGGTGAACATGGTGTGGGCGTTCGGCTACAACCTTGCCGCCATACCGATCGCGGCCGCCGGCCTGCTCAATCCGCTGCTGGCCAGCGCCGCGATGGCCTTCTCGTCACTGTTCGTGGTGTCGAACAGTCTCCGGTTACGCAACTCCGGTGCGCCGCGCGAACCGGGATCCCGGAAAGCCGCCGCGCCCGCTCCGGCACCGGAAGAGCCAACCGCCGACGTCGCAACCGTCGTCGAACTGGCCAGCAGGCGCTGACGGTCGAGTCAGGCCGCCGAATCGTCGGTCGCCCGCAGCTGCCCGCGCCGCCGTCCGCGAGTCGCGTCATTCGGCACGGCCTCGTCGTGCATCCGGGCGTTCGACGACGTTGTGTCGGGCCCGCCGCGACGCCACAGCAAGATGGCCAGCACGGTGGCAACCAACGCCGGAAGATGGCTGAGCGATCGAACCGCGGTGACCTGGGCAGAAAGTCCATCGCTGATCACATACCAGGCCAAGACCGCGGTGAAGGCGGCCAGGATGCATGTCACGCCCGGTACGGTCGCCGGCCAGATCGCCGCGGCAACCATCCCGATACCCAGGGCAAAGGACCACGCGGTGGACTCGTTGAGCAGATGCGCGCCGCTCATGGTCCCGTGCATTGCGCCGTGGCTGGCCACCATGCCGAAGTCGACACCGGCGATCTGTGCGACGGCCAATGCGATCTGGATGACGCCGACGCAATGCCAGGGCCGACCGCGCCCAGTGCAACCGAATCCATTTCGTCATCCGCGTCACCCGAGGACCGGGCCCGGCGGGGAGGCCGGTCGGCGGTACGGCAGCGGCGAGATGCGGTGCCGGCTCACCGAGCACGCTGCGCAGGTGAACGGTCCAACCGTGGGCATCGTCGTACCACGCCTTGCATTGCGGACACGCGGCCAGATGCTCGTCGACGCGGGCCGACGGCACGGGTTCACGCTCGCCGTCCAGCCGCGCAGACAGCGCCTCACGGGCGATGTCACAGTCCACCGCTCCATAGTCGCGCATTCTGGCCAAGATAATTCACCGCCTGGCGGAACCCAAGGGCTCAGGCTTTGACGGCGCTGACCAGCGTGTTGCGCGAGACCATCGGCCCGGCTTCGGCATCCGGCCCGGGCACCGGCCTGCCGACCCCGCGCAGGTAGTCGGCCAACGGGGTGCCGACCGCATTCCAGCCGCGCGTACCGAACCACTCGGTGGCCGGCGCGCACCGCTCGTTGTAGACCAGTTGAAAGAACACCCGCTGGTCACCTGAGGCGCTCGCCGCGCGTTCCTCTTCGACTTTGTCCTCGAATTCGTCCTGATCGAGCGGGGCGCCGTCCTCGACGGCGACGTGGCTGCCGGGCGCGGCGAGGGAGTCGATGCCGGTGAACAGTTGCTCCTCCGCCGCCGCGGGTAGATAGATCAGCAGGCCCTCGGCGATCCACGCCGACGGCTGGTCAGCGTCAAAGCCATTGTCCCGCAACGCCTGTGGCCAGTCCTCCCGGAGGTCGACGGCAACCTCACGACGCTCGGCGCGCGGCTGGGCGCCATGGCCCGCGAGCACCTCGCGCTTGAAATCGAGGACCTGCGGGCGGTCCAACTCGAAGATCGTCGTCCCGTCCGCCCACGACAGCCGGTAGGCGCGGGAGTCCAGTCCGGCCGCCAGGATGACCACCTGTCGCACGCCGGCATCGGCGACCCGGCGAAAGTACTCGTCGAAATACCGGGTGCGGGCGCCCTGGAAATTCACGAAATGCTGGCCGAAGTCGGTGGTCTTCAGCTCATGGTCGGGAACCTTGCCGTCGAGCACGTCGGCTGCCCGACCGCCGACGGCGCGGCAGAAGACCTCCGCAAAGGGGTCGACGGCCAACGGATCGGGCTTCTGGGCTTCCAACGCTCGCGCGGTCGCCACGAACAATGCGGTCGCGCCGACACTCGTTGTGATGTCCCAGGTATCACCTTCGCTACGCACCCAATCGACAGTACGCGGGCGAAATGGCGCTGTTGCCTCACGCCCCGAGCACCGACCGCTGACATGGCTGTGTCTCGAGACGCAAAGGACAGGGCTACCGACCGCCCTTCAACGCGGGTATGCGTACGGGTTGGCCGGGGCGTCGACTCGGGTGACCGCGGTGGCCTGCAATGTGGGGATCGCCACCGAGTGCGGTTGCCGGGGCGCGGCGATGACTTGGCCCTCGACCCGAAGCCAAGTGCTGTCCGCCAGGCCTGCTGCTTGAGCTGCGGCCGGACCCCTGAGATGGATGCGTGCCAGCTGGGCGTCGGCGGCGCAACAGATGATGACGATGCGACCCAGGTCCACGCCCTGCGCCTCGTTGAGGACAAAGCCGGTGACGGTGACCGCCCGGTTCGTCAACGAACCGGTGTTGTCATGGGCGACGCGCATCAGTATGTCCGGCAGCGATACTTCAGGAGCGTTGCCCGGCGGTAGCGGCGGAAATGCCCGGTTAGGAACGTCATTCGACATCGCGGTCGGGGAGGCCGCTGAGGGCCGCAACGCCGGTGGCGTCACGAAGATCAACACCACGATCGGAACAACAAGCAGCCACGCGATGCCGGCCCGGTGCGAGTGTCCCTCGTGGTGATCCTCGCCGTGATCCTCGTGGCGCGGTGCGCCGCGGCGGATATCGCCGATGATCGCCAGCAGCGCCAACACGATCAACAGCACCGCCGATGCCGCCAGCCACGGCAGCAGCCCCGGCTTGACGTAGCGGGTAAACGCACCCGTCACCGTGATCATCGCGATGCTGACGCCCAGCATCAGCAGGATGGTGTTCTGGGTTTCGCGGGTCACTTAGCCACCGCCGAGAACCAACAGTCCGACCGCACACGCACTCGCGATTGCCACCACAAACGTGGCGGGGGCGAAGCGGATCGCGAAGGCCCGGCCGAACATGCCCGCTTGCATCGCGAACAGTTTCAGATCGACGGCCGGTCCCACGACCAAAAACACCAGCCGGGGCAGCAGCGGCACCATCGTCATGCTGGCGGCCACGAACGCGTCGGCCTCCGAGCACAACGCCAGCACCACGGCCAGGGCCGCCATCAGCAGCACGCCGAGGACCACGTGTGCCGCCACGTGGTCGAACACCCAGCGCGGCACCACCACATGCAGCGCCGCCGCCGCGGCCGCGCCTACCACCAAATAAGAAGCGGCCTCGAGGAAGTCGTGGCGGGCCGCCTCCGCGAACACCGTCCACCGTGAGTCGGTTTCATCGCCCCGGGAAGGCAGCCGGCGGGTAACCCATTCCGGGCGTCCCCACCGCGCCCATGCCCAGCCCATGATCACCGCGGTCAGCAGCGATGCCCCCATCCGGGCGAGAACCATCGCAGGGGAACCGGGAAACGCCACTGCCGTGGCGACCAGCACCACCGGGTTTATCGCCGGTGCGGCCAGCATGAAGGTCAACGCCGCCGCGCCCGTCGCCCCTGTTTCACCGAACAATCGCCGCCCTACCGGAACCGACCCGCATTCACAGCCCGGCAACGCCGCCCCACCAATCCCGGCGGCCAGGACCGCGACCGCGGGACGACGCGGCAGCCAGCGCGCCAACCGGTCCGGCGACACGAACGCCGCGATCAACCCGCTGACCACAACGCCCAACACCAAAAACGGGACCGCTTGGACGAACACTCCGCAAAATACCGTGCCCGCCGTCGACAACGCCGCACTACCCGAAACCGCGGCCCGCAGCATCGTCGCCGATATGGCGAAGGCCAAGAGGATGCCTACGAACAGTTCCATCGACCCGACCCGCAGCCGGCGCATCAAAGTCAGCCGTAGTCAGCGTCACCAACTCACTTGTTACCCGTTTAGCGGATGCGTCGACCACCTTACGCATCTCTGCCCTTTTCGGGATCCCAGGTGCCCGGCAGCATCGGCGCCCGCGGTCCGCCGCCGAATTCGTCACCGGCCAGCGTGGTCAAGCCCGCCGCCTTGACGGCCGCTTCCTTGGCCGCCGTACCGGCAAACCCCAGATTGCCGGCACCCTGATCCGACGTCAGGGGCCTCTCATCCGGCGGCGCGGGCCCAGTCCGGGTCGACGTCGACGTTCATATCCATAAATTCGTCGCCGTAGCCGCGCGGCTTCGTCCGCTGCCGCCGCCGCGCCCGCGCCGCTTCCCGCGCGGCCGCCGCGGCCGCCGCGGCGGCGCTATCGGGTTCCGGCGCCTTCCGCTTGGCGCTGGCGCTGGCGCTGGTGCTCATCCCCGAGCCGGATCCGATGCCGGGAGGCACCACATAGGGAGGGAAAAAACCCGCCCCAGCCGCGGCCGCAGGCGGAGGTGTGGGTGCGGAGCTCGGTAGGAGCGGGGGGGCTAGGAGACGTGGGCGTAGGCGACGGTGGGGCGCCCGCGGCGATCGACGGCCCGGCGAAAGTCGGGGCCATCCCAACGGCCGGCAACAATGGGGGCGCAGTGACGGGTGCCAGCGCCGGCGCGACAACCGGTTGAGGAATGGCGGCCAGGCTGGCCAGCCCCCAAGGCCGCCCACTGCTCCCGACGGGGGCGATCGCGGGGAGCGCCGCGAGCGCCAGCTCCGGGTTGGAGACCGCATAGGAAGCGACTTCTAGTATGTGGGTCGGGAAATCGAACAGTTGCCAGCTAATGAACCACTGAATGGCCTCCACCGGATTTTGCCTTAAGAGCACTCCGAAATTTTGAAAGTCCTCAAAAAGTTCCAGGCTCCGAGCCACCCAAAACGACGGCAGGCCGGGGTTCGAAAAAGTGTCGTAGGTGGCGCCGTTGATCGTGCCCCCTGCCGGATCCCAACTGATGCCGAAGTGTTGCAGGATGCTCGCGACGAAATTATCGATCGGAAGGTCGATCGTCGGGTCGTGTGCAAGTTGGGTATTTCCGATGCCGAACTGCTGCAGAAAATTGACGAGCTCCTGCGGGAGGCCCAGCGGGTTGTCGCTGCCGATGTGGCTTTGCAGGATCTGCTCGATCTGCTGGTAGAGCCCCAGCGGGTTTTGCAGGAACTGCTCGATCTGCTGCAGGATCCCCTGCGGCGGATCGGAGGCCGCCGGGGTCTGCGCGTCGGATTTTACAATTTGCGGCGCCGGAGTGGTTTGCGGAGTCGATCCCGCGGCGACGCTGGAGACCGTTTGATAGACGCCCATCGTGGTGGCGGCCTGAATCCACATCCGCATATAGTCGGCTTCGTTGACTGTAATCGGAATGGTGTTGATCCCAAAAAAGTTGGTTGCCACCAATACGCCATGGACGACATGGTTGGCGGCTAATTCGGGCAGGGTCGGCATGGCTGCCAACGCGGCGGTATAGGCAGCGGCCGCGATCTCGTGTTCGGCGGCCCTTTCCGCGCTATTCGCGCTCGCCTGCGTCAACCAGGCCAGATAGGGTACATGCGCGGCCACATACGACTCGACGCTCGGCCCCTGCCACGCCCCGGCCTGCACGGTCCCAGCAACGCGAAGAGTTCGTCTGCCACCTCGGCGTACTCCGTACTCAAGGAGCTCCACGCTCCCGCCGCCGCCAGCAACGATCCCGGGCCCGGACCGCTGCTGAGCAATGCAGAGTGCACCTCCGGTGGCGCGGCCATCCAGATTGGTGCAGTCATAGGCACTCCTCGGGCTGTGAGGTTTACCGGAACCCAGGAGAGCCTAATGAATATGATTGTCGTTTTCAACGCAACGGGCGGATCGCCCTCGGGAACCTAGACCAGGGGCCGACCCGTCCGGATCCGGCGGTCCAGATCCCAGAGCACCAGGTTGAACGGGAACTGCCGGATGACCGGTGGCAGGAGCCGGTTCACCATGGCGAAGACCGCCATCAGCCGGTCGAACCGCCGCTGTTTGGCGGCGTCCCACGGCAACCGCATCTCATCGCGAAACCGCTGCGGCAAGAAGCCGGTGGTGACCAGCAATGCGAAGCTCTCCGACAGCCGACGCAGCGGGCCGGGCAGCGCGAAGCCGCGGACCCGGGACACCGCGATCGGATATAGGAATTCGCGGACGGCGTCGTCGATGTGCACCTTTTCCAGCGAGTCCTGCCAGTACTTGTCGAAGGCCGCCCGGTCCGGTGGCCACATCTCCGGCGGCACCTGCAACGTGGTACCCAGCGAGATGCCCTCGCGGTAGAGCTGATCGGCTTCCGCGTCGTCCATCTCCCCGATGAATGTGCGGTGGATATCCACGCCGCCCTTGTAGATGCAGGCCGCCACCCATAGCTGCAGCTCGGGATCGAACGCGTTGTACGACACCGGGCTGTCCGCCGTGGAATAGACCTGCGCATGCGCACGGTTGACGGCTTGGCGGAATGCCGCCTTCTGCCGGTCGGTGCCGGCACTGGCCACCGCGACATAGGTAAAGGTGGTGCGCGCCCGCTTGATCGGATGGCGGTCGATCCGACCGCTCTCGACGCGACTCTCCGTCACGCCGTAGCCGACCCCGGGACGGGACAATTCCATGATCACGTTGGCCGGACCGGCCAGCAGCGCTATCCCCATCAGGCCGTAATCGCCGGCAACCCGTCGCCGGCGTTGGGCCGGATGCCGGCGCGGCGGGTCGGCTATCGGACGCTCGACGTGCGGGACCGGTTTGTGCAGTGTCTCTTGAATCGCCACCAACATCCTCCCGTCACACTGGTCCGCTAATTGTGATAACGATTGTTTCCTAATTTTGGCGGTACGCTGCTCTGGTGTCAAGGCGGCGTTTGTGACTTCCAGATCAGACGGTTCTGGATCGGCCACGCGGCCGTACCGCGGCGTTGAAGCGCGCGAGCGGTTGGCCGCGCGCCGCAGCCAGTTGCTGGCCGCCGGCCTCGACCTGCTGGGAAGCGACGAACACGACATCGCCGAGCTGACCGTGCGCGGCATCTGTGGCCGGGCCGGCTTGTCGGCGCGCTATTTCTACGAAAGCTTCACCGATAAGGACGAATTCGTCGGCGAAGTGTTCGATCGGGTGGTCGCGGATCTGGCCGCCACCACACAGGCCGCGGTGGCGGCGGTACCGGTGCAGGACCAGCCCCGCGCCGGGATGGCAAACGTCGTGCGGGCCATCGCAAATGACGCCCGCATCGGACGTCTGCTCTTCAGCACGCAGTTGGCCAACTCGGTGATCGTCCGCAAGCGCGTCGAGTCCAACGCATTGTTTGCCGTGCTGTCCGGCCAGCATGCCGTCAACACACTACGGGCCCCCGCAAATGACCGGGTGAAGGCGGCAGCGCACTTCGCCGTCGGCGGCGTCGGGCAAACCCTTAGCGCCTGGCTGGCCGGCGATGTGCAACTGGACCCGGATCAGCTCGCCGATCACCTGGCGTCGCTGCTCGCCGAACTCACCGACCCAAAGCTGTACGCGGGCGAAACCGTCACGGAAACAGCGGCAGCTGCCACAGCCGCATCCCCGGCTTGAGCAGCCACAACCGCATCATCGTGATCCGCATCAGGCGCCGCGCGCTGGTGAGCATGAAGATCGCCAGCGGCACCTCGATCAGCAGCGCCGTCACCAAGGACAACCAGAGATCGTTGGGTCCGGCGGTCATCAGGTCGAACCACGCATCGCAGATCAGCAGCACCCCGGAGGTGAACGCCGCCACCAGCAGCAGCTGGCGACGCAGGTAGCCCAATACGGCCGTTGCCACCATGAATCCGACCAGCAGCAGGTCCCACCCGATCCAGGTCGCGGGCCAATTGTGGGCAACGTAGTTCTCCGGCAGCGTCACGGAGAGGTACCCGATCCAGGGGATCAGTGCGATCGAGCCACCGGTCAGCAGGGTCAGGCGGATACGCCGCATCCGAACCAGAAGGGCGGGGTCGATCAGCTCACTCAGAGGTTGCTCCAGGCGGTGGATCAGGTCTTGCCGCTCGGCCGGCGTCAGTGCCGCGATCTGGGCGTCAGTCAGAATGCCGTCGGTGATCATGGGCTAGCGCCCGGCCGGCACCGATGGCCGCCGATCGGCTGCGGTCTTCGGCACGGTCCGAGCGTCGCTGTCCGTGAATTCCTTTACCCAGCAGGCAAATTCCAACGTGATCCCGTCGGGATCCTGGAAGTAGAACGAGCGCACATACACCCCGGGATGCACCGTGGCCGACACCTGCCGCGCGCTCTCGTCATGGTTGAGCACCGGGCCGACGCGTACCCCTTTGTCCTTGAGCCGCTGCCGGTATTCGTCGAACCTGTCGGCCGGTACATGGAACGCCAAGTGGTTCATGGTGCTCACCGCACTGGTGATGTCACCGATGCCGGGGATGGCACCCGGCGACGAGATGCCCGGGACCCGATCGGGCGCGTCGGCGAACCAGAAGAATGCGACACAGTCGCCGTTGCCGGCGTCGAAGAAGAAGTGCTGCCCCTGGCCGCCGGGCAGATCGAGCGACTTGATCAGCGGCATGCCGAGGATATTGGTGTAGAAGTCCACGGTGCGCGCCATGTCCGAACACACCAGGGCGACGTGATTGATCCCGCCGAGCTCGAACTCGGCGTTGGGGTTGTGCGGCTTGATCATCCTGCCATTTTGCGCCTCCCGGCACTGGCCCCGGGCGGCACCGGTAACAGAGGCCCGATACCCTCGATCTGAATCTGACACCAGATTCAGATTTGGTCTGGTCAAAACCGGAATCTGAATCTAATATCAGATTCAGATCCGTTCAGGATCGCGAGCACGACCACTAACGAGAGGTGCGCCGATGCCGACCGCACCCGAGCCGACGATTGCGCCCGAGTCAACAAATGCACCTGAACCAATCACTGCATCCGAGCCGGCGACGCGCCCGGCGGTGTTCCCGACGCACCGCGGCCGGCGGACACAGGCCGCGATCGACAACGCCGCCCGAGCGGTCATCGCGCGCAAAGGCATTCTGGCGACGACCATCGCCGACATCGCCGCCGAAGCGGGCCGCTCCGCGGCGTCGTTTTACAACTACTACGACTCCAAAGAGGCGATGGTCTCCCAGTGGGCCCTGCGCTTCCGTGACGAGGCCAACGAGCGCGCGCTCGTGGTGATCGAGCACGGGCTGTCCGACCGCGAGCGCGCTCATCAGCTAGCCGCCTCGATCTGGCACACCTACCGCAATCGGCTTGCCGAGATGATCAGCGTGTCGCAGTTGGCGACGATCAACGACGACATGGCACAGCACTGGTCCGACATGTGCTCGCTGCCGATCGCGTTCATCGCCGAGAACGTCAGGCGTGCTCAGGCCGAGGGCTACTGCCCCGATGACGATCCGCAACTGTTCGCCGAGGCATTCGTGGCGATGTTCAACCAGTTCTGCTACGCCAAGCTCGGCCGCGGTGGCGATCCCGACGACGAGGCCTGCATCGAGACCATGGCAACGATTTATTACCGCGCCATCTACTGCAAGGAGGATCTGCAAAAATGACTCGCCGTAACTGCGCGGCAGGGGTTATTCGCGAGTTCGTCGGGCTACAGTCGCCCACTGCAGGGCGCGCTGGTGCCGGCGGGCACCCATGCCAGGGGTTGTATCACCGCGGAGTAGGACGCAAGCCGAAGGTAGCGATGATCGCCACGCACTACCAGATCGACTTCTCCGAGCACTACCTCGCCGATTACATGGCCACCCGCGGAATCGGGTTCCTGGGCTGGAACACCAGGTTCCGCGGTTTCGAGAGCAACTTCCTGCTGGACCACGCACTGGTCGACATCGGCGTCGGTGTGCGCTGGCTGCGAGAGGTTCAGGGTATCGAAACTGTTATCCTGCTTGGCAATTCAGGCGGCGGCTCCCTCATGGCCGCCTACCAGTCGCAGGCGGTGGAGCCGAATGTGACTCCGCTGAACGGGATGCGCCCGGCAGCCGGGTTGACGGAGTTGACCGCCGCCGACGGCTACGTTGCCACCGCCGCCCACCCCGGACGCCCCGAGGTGCTGACGGCCTGGATGGACGCCGCCGTCGTCGACGAAAACGATCCGGTGGCAACCGATCCCGAGCTTGACCTGTTCGACGGGCGCAACGGGCCGCCGTATTCGGCCGAGTTCATAAGCCGCTACCGCTCGGCGCAGAGCGCGCGCAACCACGCCATCACCGACTGGGCCGAGACGGAATTCAAACGTGTTCGCGCCGCAGGGTTTTCCGATCGGCCATTCAACGTGATGCGGACCTGGGCCGACCCGCGCATGGTCGACCCGAGACTCGAGCCGAGTAAGCGTCAGCCCAACCTGTGCTATGCCGGCGTCCCGGCCAAGGCCAACCGCTCCGAGCACGGCATCGCCGCGTCCTGCACGCTGCGCAGCTGGCTGGGCATGTGGAGTCTGCGGGTGGCGCAAACCCGGGCGGAGCCGCACCTGGCCCGCATCACCTGTCCGGCGCTGGTGATCAACGCCGAGGCCGACACCGGGGTCTTTCCCTCGGACGCGCGACGCATCTACGGCGCGCTGGCGAGCGAGGACAAAGCCAATGTTTCGATCGATACCGATCACTACTTCACCACCCCGGGCGCCCGCAGCGAGCAGGCCGACACCATCACCAAGTGGATCCACAAGCGGTGGCGGTAAGAGTTCTCGCCCACTTTGTTCCCGGTGATCAAGTCATCGATTTCCTTGCGGGCGAGAAGGATTGGTTAGACATCCGATGGTGCGGCGAGGATGACGCCGCGTGCTTCTACCGGGAGCTGCCCGAAGCGGAGGTCATTTGGCACGTGCTCCGGCCGTTGTCGGACGCGGACCTGCGGCGCGCGACCCGGTTGCGGCTGGTGCACAAACTCGGCGCCGGGGTGAACACCATCGACGTGGCGACGGCGACGGCGTGCGGCATCGCGGTGGCCAACATGCCCGGCGCCAACGCGCCGTCGGTGGCCGAGGGCGCGGTGCTGCTGATGCTGGCCGCGTTGCGTCGGCTGATATCGCTGGACTACGAGGTCCGTGCGGGCTGCGGTTGGCCGGCGGATCCGCACCTGGGCGAGACGGTGCGCGATATCGGCGGCTGCACTGTCGGTCTGGTCGGCTACGGCAATATCGCCAAGCGCGTCGGCACCATCGTCTCTGCGATGGGCGCCACCGTCCTGCACACCAGCACCGGCGACGACGGGCACCCCGGCTGGCGGCCGCTGCCCGAATTGCTGACCGCCAGCGACATCGTGTCGCTACATCTGCCGCTGACGGCGAATACCCACCAGCTGCTCGGCGCCGAGGCGCTGGCCCGGATGAAACCGACTGCGGTGCTGGTGAATACGTCTCGCGGTGCGGTAGTCGACGAAGGCGCACTGGTCGATGCGCTGCGGGGCGGGCGGCTGGCCGCCGCGGGGCTCGACGTATTCGAGGTCGAACCGGTGGCGCCGGACAATCCGCTGCTGAGTCTGGACAACGTGGTACTGACGCCGCACGTGAGCTGGTACACGGCCGACACCATGCGCCGTTACCTGATCGAGGCCGTCGCGAACTGCCGCCGGCTGCGCGACGGGCAGCCACTGGCGAATGTGGTCAACCAAGTGGTGCTAAACCAGCCCACCTCGGATTGCGAGCGCTGAGGCGCGTTCCGCCCGCCGCGATGCGCTACGGGCACTGGCCCATGTCGCCAGCCAACCGACCGGTTGTTAGCTTGGAAGGTGCTTGGCCGTACTAGGCCCAGAATGCATCCGAAAAGCAGAGAAGGCGGCCAATGCCGATCGCAATAACTCCTGAGCATCAAGACCTGGCCGATTCGGTTCGATCGCTGGTGGCGCGGGTAGCGCCGTCCGAGGTGCTGCACGAGGCGATGGAAACTCCCCTCAAAAATCCCCCACCGTACTGGCAGGCGGCGGCCGAACAAGGCCTGCAGGGAGTGCACCTGGCCGAATCCGTCGGCGGTCAGGGTTTCGGACTGCTCGAGCTGGCCATCGTGCTGGCCGAGTTCGGCTACGGGGCGGTACCCGGGCCGTTCGTGCCGTCGGCGATCGCCAGTGCGCTGATCGCCGCGCACGACCCAGACGCGAAAGTGCTCGCCGAGCTGGCCTCCGGGGCGGCCATCGCCGCCTACGCGCGGGAATCCGGGCTGACCGCAACCCGGCACGGCCGGGAGGACGAAGGGGCGCTGGTCATCCGCGGCGAAGTCCGCGCCGTTCCGGCGGCGGCTCAGGCATCCGTGCTGGTGCTCCCGGTAGCGATCGACAGCGGCGAGGAATGGGTGGTGCTGCGCGCCGACCAGCTCGAGATCGAGCCGGTCAAAAGCATCGACCCGCTGCGGCCCGTCGCACATGTACGGGCCAACGCCATCGACGTCGACGACGACGCGGTGCTGAGCAACCTGAGCATGACCGCCGCGCATGCGCTGATGTCCACCCTGCTATCCGCGGAGGCCGTCGGCGTCGCGCGCTGGGCCACCGACACGGCCGCGGCTTACGCGAAGATCCGTGAGCAGTTCGGCAGGCCGATCGGCCAGTTCCAGGCCATCAAGCACAAGTGCGCGGAAATGATCGCCGACACCGAGCGCGCCACCGCCGCGGTGTGGGACGCCGCGCGCGCTTTCGACGAGGCGGGCGAGGCCACCCACGTCGAGTTCGCCGCGGCGGTGGCGGCGACGCTGGCACCGACCGCCGCCCAGCGATGCACGCAGGACTGCATTCAGGTACACGGCGGGATCGGCTTCACCTGGGAGCACGACACGAACGTCTTCTACCGGCGGGCGCTGATGCTGGCCGCATGCTTCGGCCGCGCCTCGGAGTACCCGCAGCGGGTGGTTGACACCGCGACGACCACCGGGACGCGTGCCGTGGACATCGACTTGGACCCCGACACCGAAAAGCTGCGGTCCGAAATCCGGGCCGAGGTCGCCGCCCTGAAGGCGATGGACCGCGAGCCACGCAAGGTCGAAATCGCCGAGGCCGGGTGGGTGCTGCCGTATCTCCCGAAGCCGTGGGGTCGCGCCGCCAGCCCGATCGAGCAGGTCATCATCGCCCAGGAGTTCACCAGCGGGCGGGTCAAGCGGCCGCAGGTCGGCATCGCCGCCTGGATCATTCCCTCGATCGTCACGTTCGGGACCGACGATCAGAAGCAACGCTTCCTGCCACCGACCTTCCGCGGCGAGATGGTCTGGTGCCAGCTGTTTTCCGAGCCGGGCGCCGGATCGGACCTGGCCGGGCTTTCGACCAAGGCCACCCGGGTCGACGGCGGCTGGCGGATCACCGGCCAGAAGATCTGGACCACGGCTGCGCAGTTCTCGCAATGGGGTGCGCTACTGGCGAGGACGGATCCTTCGGCGCCCAAACATAACGGCATCACGTACTTCCTGCTGGACATGAAAAGCGAAGGCGTAACGATCAAACCGCTGCGCGAGCTCACCGGCCAGGAGTTTTTCAACACGGTCTACATCGACGACGTGTTCGTCCCCGATGAGTACGTGCTCGGCGAGGTAAACCGGGGCTGGGAGGTCAGCCGCAACACCCTAACCGCTGAGCGGGTTTCGATCGGTGGCAGCGACTCGAATTTCCTCGCCACCCTGCCGGAGTTCGTGGAGTTCGTGCGGGACGGCCAGTTCGACCAGGTCGCCCAACACCGCGCGGGTCAATTGATCGCCGAGGGTCATGCCGCCAAGGTGCTCAACCTGCGCTCCACGTTGTTGACGCTGGCGGGTGGCCCAGAAGATCGGGCGATGCCGTCGGCGGCGATTTCCAAGCTGCTGTCGATGCGCACCGGCCAGGGCTATGCCGAATTCGCGGTGTCCTCGTTCGGCACCGATGCCGCGATCGGCGACACCGACCAGCCGGCCGGCAAGTGGGGGGACTATCTGCTGTCCAGCCGGGCCACCACCATCTACGGTGGCACGTCGGAGGTGCAGCTCAATATCATCGCCGAGCGGCTGCTGGGCCTGCCCCGCGACCCGTAAAAAGAACCATGCCGACCTGACGGTGGTCAGGCCGGCATGGGTTCCCCCCAAAGCGTGGGGCGGCCAGTCTAGGTATGGCCGGTCATACCCGACTGGCCAGCGCCCACGCGCTATCGGTGGCTCACCACCACCAGCTCCACCAGGGTCGCCATGGCCGGTAGCCCTGGCCAGGCGGACCCCAACCACCATGTCCCCAACCAGGGTGGCCGCCCCAGCCGCCGCCGTGGCCGCCCCAGCCACCGCCGTGGCCGCCCCAGCCACCGCCGTGGCCGCCCCAGCCGCCACCGCCGTGGCCGCCCCAGCCGCCACCGTGGCCACCGCCGCCGTGGCCACCGCCGCCGCCGCCAGGACGGTCGGGAATAATGCCGGGCCCGCCCGGTCCGCCGGGCCCAAACGCCGCGAAGCTTGTGGCGGGGGCGGGTGCAGGGGCAGCCTGCGCCGCCGGCGTGCCGCCGAGCAGCATCGCTCCGGCCAGTGCACCCGCACCTACCGCACCGACAGCCGCGTTCCGAACCGAGAGGAGTGAAATCGACATGAGGGGGCTCCTTCCAAGAGATCTGCGAACTATCCCGCTAGAGAAGTTACCCACTAAATCAATAGCAAAACCAGTAAAATTGTTTGAGAATATGCTGTATGTCTTTCGGACAGTGTCTAAACAGCTACGCTTTATCTTGTGTGGAATTACGTATTCGCGGAATTTATCGATTGCGTCGTTCAGTACCTCCTCAACTCTTCGAGCGATACGCGCGCTTCCGGCACTATAGTGCTGTTCAGAATGGTCTTACTGAGTTACTGACATACGCAAATCTGCGCTTCAGTGCGCCCGCATTTCAGTGTTTACTGCGGTGAGTTCAGCGCGCTGGAGCGCGCGAAACTTCCGCATGCCAGCGAACATGAATCCGACGATATAGTTTCTATATAGACACTTTCTCATTGCGGGTTCACATTAACCCACAGCTATCTGGGAAAATAACGTGTGAGCCGCCGCGGATCGCACGGCCGCGTCGCGTTCGCGACGCGCGGTGCGACGGCGCCTGCTGCAAGAGTCCCGATCCGCAGTATGCTGATGTACTGACTTACTGATTTGGCCGGCGGGGGAGGCCACGGGTAGGAAGGGTCGCCACAGATGGGCATCAACCCAGGCCACATCGAGCCCGGCGCCGGATCGTTCCGCTCGCACAAGTCGGCGGGCATGCCGCCCGGGGACGGCCCCACCGAGCGTCTCAATACAAACCTCCGCCAGACACCCGCCCAACGTGGGCTCATCCAACCCACGATCGACCAACGGGCACGCGATCAGTCACGCAACCAACGAACCCGGCGCACCGTCGACCTCTCGGCCGGCACACATCGAGCCCTCGACATCTGGCAGCGCGAAGCCGCCGACCGCCTGGGGGTCGCCCGGGTGACCGGACAAGAGGTTCTCACCGCCCTCATCGACCAACTACTGATCGACCCGAAGCTCGGGGCCCAGATCACCCGGGCCATCGAGTCCCGCCGCTGACGGCGCGAGCAGACGCAAAAGCCGCCAAAACCATGTGTTTTGGCGGCTTTTGCGTCTGCTCGGGCTAGTTAGTCGATCTCCATCTCGCGCAGCTCCCGCTTGAGGATCTTCCCGGTCGGGTTGCGGGGCAGCTCGTCGAGGAAGACCACTTCGCGCGGCACCTTGTACCGGGCCAGGTGATCGCGCACATAGTGCTTGACGGTGTCCTCGTCGAGCGAAGCGCCGTCCTTCTTGACCACGAAAGCACGCAGCCGGTGGCCCCACTCCTTGTCGTCGACGCCGATCGCGGTGGCCTCCACCACGTCGGGATGCCCACTGATCAGATCCTCGACCTCGGCGGGGAACACGTTCTCGCCGCCGGAGACGATCATCTCGTCGTCCCGGCCGCTCACGTACAACAGCCCGTCCTCGTCGAAGTAGCCGACATCGCCCGACGACATCAGGCCGTCGATGATCTGCTTGTGACCGCCGCCGGTGTAGCCCTCGAACGGGAAGGCGTTGCCGACGAAAATCCGCCCGACGCCGCCCTGGGGGAGCTCTTTGCCGTTGTCGTCGAGGATCTTGACCTTCACGCCCTTGACGACCGGTCCCACTGTCGCCGCGTTCTTTTTCAAGTCCTTGGGGCCGGCGATGGTGGCGAACGCTATCTCGGTTGAGCCGTACATGTTGTAGATGACGGGACCAATGTCCTTGAGCGCACGGTTCGCCAGCTCGGCACCCAATTGCGATCCGGACACGAAAATGATCTTCAAGCTGGACAGATCGGGCTTCTTTTCCGTCTTCTCGAGCGTGTCCAGGATGCGGGACAGCATTACCGGCACCACGACCATGGCCGTCGCCTTGTGCTTTTCGATGTCTTCGAGGATCAGCGGCGGCTTGAACTTGCGCCGCAGCACCAGCGTCGAGCCGAGGAATGTCGCCAGCGTGGCGTGCAGATAACCCAGCGCGTGGAACATCGGCGCCGGCAGCGAGGTCACCTCGCCGGCCTTGAACGGGACGTGGGACAGGATTCCGCCGACCGGCGCCAGGGTGGGCGGGGTGTTGCGGTTGGCTCCCTTCGGGGTGCCGGTGGTGCCGCTGGTCAGGATGATGATCGAGGCATGCTTGGAGGCCTTCGGGGCAGGCTCTTTGCTATTGCGCGCGATCAGCTCGGCGAGCGTTTCGTCCGTGCTCCCGGACGGCTCGTCGGAATCCGGGTTGACGCCGAGCGCCCGCAGCTTGCCCAGCTCCGGCTTCGCTTTGCTGACGGCCTTGGTGTACTCGTCGTCGTAGATGATCACCTTGGCGCCTTCGCGCTCAGACACCTCTTTGATCTGCGGCCCGGAAAACTCGCTGTTGAGCAAGATGATTCGGGCGCCCACCCGGGCGGCGCCGAAGTTGGCGATAAGGAACCAGCGGTGGTTGCGCGCCAGGATGGCGACGCCGTCGCCACCGCGAACGCCCTTGGCGAGCAGCCCGTTGGCCACCGCATGTGCGGCTTCGTCGAGCTCCTTGTTGGTGAACTCACCCTCTTCGTCGATCACCGCCGCTCTGTTGGGTGCGCGATTGGCGTTGTACGCCGGCAGCATGCCCAACTCACCCCACTTGCGCATATCGCCTGCCATCGCGGCGTAGGTCTGCGGCGCCTCCAGTCCGAACGCGCCCGATTCGAAGATCTTGCGCACGTAGTGCAGTTCGGCTACACCACGTTCGACGTACTGGTGGAGCTTGGACACGACGGCTTGCCCGGGGAGGTCAGGAAGGTTAGGCATAACACTCACCCTATGTGACCCGGGTCGCAGTGCGGTTAGAAAATTTGCGCATAACTACCATGTACCCATGACCGGCCCGGTGTCGCTGGAGGTGGCCGGACGCGAGGTCACCATCACCCATCCGGACAAAGTGGTCTTCGAAGCTCACGCTGACACGGGCCCGTACACCAAGCTTGACCTGGTCCGTTATTACCTGGCGGTCGCCGAAGGGGCGCTGCGCGGCGTGGCCGGACGTCCGATGATTCTGAAGCGGTTCGTCAAAGGCATCGCGAAAGAGGCGGTGTTCCAGAAGCGTGCGCCGGAGAAACGGCCGGACTGGGTGGATGTTGCTGAACTGCGTTACGCGTCAGGCACATCCGCTAAGGAAGCGGTCATCCACGACGCCGCCGGCTTGGCCTGGGTGATCAACCTGGGTTGCGTCGATCTCAACCCGCATCCGGTGCTCGCCGGCGACCTCGATCATCCCGACGAACTGCGGGTCGACCTGGATCCGATGCCCGGGGTCGCCTGGCAGCGGATCGTCGATGTGGCACTGGTAGTCCGCGAGGTGCTCGAGGACTACGGGCTGGTCGGGTGGCCGAAGACGTCCGGATCGCGGGGCTTTCACATCTATGCCCGGATCGCCCCGCACTGGCGCTTCCCGCAGGTACGGCTGGCCGCCCAGACCGTCGCGAGAGAAGTCGAGCGGCGCGTGCCCGACGCGGCCACCAGCCGCTGGTGGAAAGAAGAGCGCGAGGGGGTGTTCGTCGACTTCAACCAGAACGCCAAAGATCGCACGGTTGCGTCGGCCTACTCGGTGCGCGCGACTCGCGACGCCCGGGTATCCACGCCGCTGCATTGGGATGAGGTCGCTGACTGCCGGCCCGAGGCGTTCACCATCGCCACCGTGCCCGCCCGGTTCGCCGAAATGGGTGACCCGTGGGCGGGAATGGACGACAGCACTGGCCAGTCTGGTAAGCCGGCCGGCAGCCTGGACCGGCTGCTGATGCTGGCCGAAGAACTGGGTCCCCCGGAGAAGGCGCCGAAAGGGTCGATGCCGCTCATCGAGATCGCCCGCACCAAAACCAAGGACGAGGCGCTGGCCGCGCTGGACACCTGGCGCGATCGCTACCCGGCCGCCGCGAAACGGCTGCGGCCCGCCGATGTCCTGGTCGACGGCATGCGCGGACCGAGTTCGATCTGGTATCGGATCCGGATCAACTTGCAGCACGTGCCGGCTGAGCAGCGTCCGCCGCAGGACGACCTGATCGCCGACTACAGCCCTTGGAAAGCCCCTGGAACGTACACGCCCAAGGTTTAGCACGCCGATCTCCGCGGGGGTGATCGACCCCAAATGCCTCGACGAGCCCGAATGGCTCTCACGACACCTGGCCGCCTCCCGCGGATCCGGTGGCAGAAAACAGGCGGTTCGTGGCGCTTGCGCGCGGGTAGTGTTACAGGACGTGGCAGGCGGCGAACGGCGCTCTCAGCCAATCTGTGGAGCGCGGGCCGAGGAGCTCGAACGCCCGAGTTCAAGGCTGGTTGACCTGATTCATTTGGCGCTGGCTGCGATGACGCACGCGACGGCCGCGTTGTTCGGTCCTGGTCAACCCGCGGTCGACGACGACATCCGCGCAGCCTATGAGACGTCCTCCAGACTGCGTCATGAACTCGAGGAACATGCAGCGGTCCTCTTGGCAGCTCGTTCTCAGTCAACGGTTGCCGAGCTGCCTGCGACAGTCGCCGCTGCGCATATCAACGCCGAAGCCGAGCGCATGGGGCAACTCGCGCGGGAGGTCGCCGATATCGCACGCACCCGACGTGCCTGGGCGTCAATGCCAGCCTCACTGCTGGGCGTGCTCCGTGATCTGAGCGAGGTCTGCCTGGACGTGGCCGCCAAGGCAGCCGATGCCGTGGAATCGCATGGGACGGTCGGCGTGGCGGAGGTGGATCGCGGCGACGAGGTGAATCGATTAGGGCGGTTGCTGTATCAGCAGCTGTTATCCGGGCCGGCTGGGATCGAAGTCCACGCGGCGCTCGACCTCACCCTTGCCGCCCGCTGCTACGAACGATATGCCGAGCACGCGGTCGCGGTCGCACTTCGTGCTGCGCTGCTTGCGGTGGGCGCACCGAGGAACTAATGGTCAGTGGGTCGTTCGTCGGCCCCAGGCACCCTTTCACCCGCTCCGGGTGAGTACGAGCCGCTCTCCAATAGTTGGTGGGCCAGGGAAGGGAGGGCCGGGTGGCTGGTGCGGCGTGGCAATTCTGGGTTGACCGGGGCGGCACGTTCACTGACATCGTGGCGTGCCGGCCGGACGGACGGCTGCTGACGCACAAGCTGCTTTCGGAGAACCCGGCGCGGTACCACGATGCCGCGGTAGCTGGAATCCGTACGCTGCTCGGGACCGCGGAGGACGCGCCCGTTCCGGTCGCGCAAGTGGACGCGGTGCGGATGGGAACAACCGTCGCGACCAATGCCCTGCTGGAGCGCAAGGGGGACCGCACGCTGCTGGTGATCACCCGCGGTTTCGGCGATGCGCTCCGAATTGCCTACCAGAATCGTCCCCGCATCTTCGACCGGTACATCGTGCTGCCGGAGATGTTGTATGAGCGGGTCGTCGAGGTCGACGAGCGGATCAAGGCCGACGGCACGGTGCTGCGGGCACCCGACCTTGAGCTGCTGGACAAGCAGCTGCGGCGGGCGCATGCCGACGGGATCCGCGCGGTTGCGGTGGTGTGCTTGCACAGCTACCTGTACCCGGCACATGAGCGAGGGATCGGCAAGCTGGCAGAGCGGATCGGCTTCACCCAGATTTCGCTGTCGTCCGAGGTCAGCCCTCTGATGAAACTAGTCCCGCGGGGAGACACCACCGTGGTCGACGCCTATCTGTCCCCGGTGCTGCGCCGCTATGTCAACCAAGTGGCCGACCAGATGCGTGGCGTACGGCTGATGTTCATGCAGTCCAACGGGGGGCTGGCGGAGGCAGGCCACTTCCGCGGCAAGGACGCGATCCTGTCCGGCCCGGCCGGAGGCATCGTGGGCATGGCGCGGATGTCGGCGCTGGCCGGGTTCGATCACGTCATCGGCTTCGACATGGGCGGCACCTCCACCGACGTGTCGCATTATGCCGGCGAATACGAGCGCGTGTTCACCACGCAGGTGGCGGGTGTCAGGTTGCGCGCTCCGATGCTGGACATCCACACGGTGGCCGCGGGCGGAGGGTCGATCCTGCATTTCGACGGCAGCCGGTACCGGGTCGGCCCAGACTCGGCGGGGGCCGACCCGGGCCCGGCCTGCTATCGCGGCGGCGGTCCACTCACCGTCACGGATGCCAACGTGATGCTCGGCCGCATCCAGCCCGCGCACTTCCCGGCCGTGTTCGGTCCCGGCGGCGACCAGCCGCTGGATGACGAGATCGTGCGGCGCAGCTTCACCGACCTGGGCGTCGACATCCGCGCGCGGACGGGCGATGACCGCTCGCCCGAGCAGGTCGCCGAAGGATTTCTGCGGATCGCGGTCACGAACATGGCCAACGCGGTCAAGAAGATCTCCGTCCAAAAAGGACACGACGTGACCGGATACGTGCTGACAACGTTCGGCGGCGCCGGCGGGCAACACGCGTGTGCAGTGGCGGACGCGCTCGGCATCCGCACGGTGCTGGTCCCGCCGATGGCCGGTGTGCTCTCGGCCCTCGGGATCGGTCTGGCCGACGCCACGGTGATGCGCGAGCAGTCCGTGGAGATCCGGCTCGAGACCGCCGCCCTGGAGCGGTTGCTCGGTGTCGCCGACTCCCTCGAGCAGAGCGCCCGCGCCGAGCTGCTTGACGAGGGGATCCCGGCCGAGCGGATCCGAGCGGTTCGCCGAGTGCATCTGCGCTACCAAGGCACCGACACCGCGGTCCCGGTCGAATTGGCCGAGCTCGAGGCGATGACCGCCGCGTTTGAAGCCAGCCACCGCGCGATGTACTCGTTTTTGATGGACCGTCCGTTGATCGCCGAAGCGATCTCGGTCGAGGCGACCGGCCTCACCGCACAACCCGACCTCTCCCATCTGGGCAATGAGGCCGGCGATCAGAGCGCCGACACCGCCGGCTCATCAGATACCGTCCGGGTCTACTCGAATGGACGGTGGTGCGACGCCCCCCTGCGTCACCGGGAGCGGATGCAGCCGGGCGACACCGTGACCGGACCGGCGATCATCGCCGAGGCCAACGCCACCACCGTCGTCGACGACGGCTGGCGGGCTACGCTCACCGATCCCGGGCACTTGGTCGTCGAGCGCGTGGTCGCGCCCGCGCGCCCCGACGCGGCGGGTACCGAGGCCGACCCGGTGCTGCTGGAGATCTTCAACAACCTGTTCATGTCGATCGCCGAGCAGATGGGCTTTAGGCTGGAATCCACCGCCCAGTCGGTGAATATCCGTGAACGACTGGACTTTTCGTGTGCACTGTTCGATCCGGACGGCAACCTTGTCGCCAATGCGCCGCACATCCCCGTGCATCTGGGCTCGATGGGCACCACTGTCAAGGAAGTGCTTGGCCGGCGCTGCGGCGATACGAAGCCTGGCGACGTGTACGCGGTCAACGATCCATACCACGGCGGAACGCACCTGCCGGACATCACCGTGGTGACCCCGGTCTTCGATACCGCCGGCGAGAACGTTCTGTTCTTTGTCGCTTCGCGCGGGCATCACGCCGAAATCGGCGGGATCACACCAGGTTCCATGCCCGCCAACAGTCGTGAAATCCAAGAAGAAGGCGTACTGTTCGACAACTGGCTGCTCGCGGAAAACGGACAGTTCCGTGAAACCGAAACCCGGCGTCTGCTCACCGATGCGACTTATCGGTCCCGCGACCCCGACACCAACCTCGCCGATCTGCGTGCGCAGATCGCGGCGAACCAGAAGGGCGTCGATGAGGTCCGCAAGATGATCGCCCACTTCGGCCTCGATGTCGTCCAGGCATACATGCGCCATGTCCAGAACAACGGCGAGGAAGCCGTCCGACGCGTCATCGACAGGCTCGACGACGGCGAATACCGCTACCGCATGGATTCCGGGGCGACGATCGCCGTCCATGTCACCGTCGACCGCGCCGCCCGAAGCGCGACCATCGACTTCACCGGAACTTCGCCCCAACTTGCCACGAACTTCAACGCGCCATCCTCAGTGGTGAACGCCGCGGTGCTCTACGTGTTCCGCACTCTGGTCGCCGACGAGATCCCGCTCAACGACGGCTGCCTCCGACCGCTGCACATCGTCATCCCGGAAAAGACGATGCTGTCGCCGACCTACCCGGCCGCGGTTGTCGCCGGCAACGTCGAGACCTCACAGGCGATCACCGGCGCGCTGTTCGCCGCGCTGCGCGTGCAGGCCGAAGGATCCGGGACGATGAACAACGTCACCTTCGGCAACGAGCGGCACCAGTACTACGAAACAATTGCATCTGGCTCTGGAGCCGGTGACGGGTTCGAAGGGGCGTCGGTCGTGCAGACGCACATGACGAACTCCCGGCTCACGGACCCCGAAGTGCTCGAATGGCGTTTCCCGGTGCTGCTGCGGGAGTTCGCCGTTCGGCGCGGCAGCGGTGGTGCCGGTCGGTGGCGCGGCGGTGACGGCGCTGTCCGTCGGATCGAGTTCACCGAGCAGATGACCGTGAGCATGCTGTCCGGTCATCGGCGAGTTTCCCCCTACGGTATGGCCGGCGGCTCACCGGGAGCACTGGGACGCAACCGTGTGGAACGCGCCGATGGCAGCACCGTCGAGCTGGCCGGGTGCGATTCAGCGGAAGTCCAGCCAGGCGACATGCTGGTGATCGAAACCCCCGGAGGCGGCGGATACGGCACGCCCCCGTAACGCCGCAGTAACTTCTTCCGGTACTTCCCGTCCAAGGAATCGCTACTGCTCGCCGACGACCTGGACCCGCTGATCTTGGCGGCCATCGAGGCACAGCCGCCCGACCTGTCGCCGGCCCAGGCGTTCGCCGCGCCTACGAGACCACCATGGCCGGCCTACCCGAGGAGCAGTTGGAGTTCGAAACCACCCGGCAGCGGCTGATCTTCTCGATACCCGAACTCAAGGACGCCTTGTATGACGAGTACTACCGGAAGGTCAGCGCTGCCGCCGAGGCGATCGGCCGCTAAATCGGGTGCACCGCAGGCGATTTCGAACGTGCGGGTGTTCGCCGGCGCCCGACACGATCTATCGAGCCCTGGACTTTCTGGACGCCGGCACGCCGCTGGGCTGAGCGCCCCAACCGCGCGGGCGGTGCGGGTGCGACTCAGGAACGCGATACTCTCACGCGATGCGACAGGGATGGAATCGGCGGGGCTTCTTGCAGCTCGCGGGGCCGCAGGACTGCTCGGCGCGGGGGTTGCCGGGGTCACGGATCCTAATCGGGCCGCCGTCGCCCAAACCTGCGCCGGCCGCCCCCGGCGGCGGATCGGTGACAATCACCCACCTTTTCGGTAAGACCGTCATCAAACAGCCGCCCAAGCGCGTGGTGAGCGCCGGTTTCACCGAGCAAGACGACCTGCTCGCGCTCGGCGTGGTGCCCATCGCGGTGACCAACTGGTGGGGTGACCAGCCCTTCGCGGTGTGGCCGTGGGCCCAGTCCAAGCTGGGCGACGCGCGGCCCGTGGTGTTGAACCTGGACAACGGAATCCAGGTCGACCAGATCGCCGGGCTGAAGCCCGACTTGATCGTGGCCATCAATGCCGGCTTGGACGCAGATACCTATCAGAAGCTGTCGGCAATAGCCCCGACGGTGCCGCAAGTCGGGTGACGACGCGTTCTTCGAGCCGTGGAAGGATCAGGCAACGACGGTGGCACAGGCGGTGTTTCAGGCCAGCCAGATGAAGTCAATGATCGACGCCGTCGACCAGAAGTTCACCGCCATCGGCGAGAAGTATCCGCAATGGAAGGGCAAGAAGGCGTTGCTGATGCAGGGCCGACTCTGGCAGGGCACGGTGGTCGCCACGCTCGGGGGCTGGCGTACCGACTTCCTCAACCAGATGGGTTTGATCATCACCGACAGCATCAAAGCCTTCGGCAGCGATCACCGCGCCGTCATCCCGCGCGATCACATCAAAGCGGTGCTGGATTCGGCCGACGTGGTGATCTGGCAGACCGAAAGCCCGGATGACCAAAAGGCCATTTTGGCCGATCCGGAGGTCGCGGGTGCGCAGGCGACCGCCCAAAAGCGCCACATCTTCACCACCAAGGATCTTGCCGGCGCGATCGCCTTCGCGTCGCCGCTGAGTTACCCGACGGTCGCCGATCAGCTGCCCCCACAAATCGGCAACATTCTGGGTTGAGAGACACCGCTCGGCGCCGGGTATCGGGCTCGCCGTTTGAGCATTCGCTAAGGCACCTCTGGCAGTGCTCGAAAATCCCGCCCCAGACCTCGCCGATCTCCCGATTCCGGCCTACCGTCGAATCATGAGTGTGACGGATATGTCAGCGGACCTCTCCGTGGGCCCGGCATCAAACGTCGCCGTTCTCGATTACGGCGACCAAGCGCTGATGCTGCAATGCGACAGCACCGCTGAGGTATTGGCGTGGGCGACCGCGTTGCGTGCGGCGGCCCTGCCCGGTGTCCTGGACATCGTCCCGGCATCCCGCACCGTGCTGGTGAAGCTGGACGGCCCCCGCTATCAAGGGATCATCCGCCATCGACTCCGCAAGTTGCGGGTCGTCCCCGAGCCGACACAGGCCACTCCGGCTGAGCGCAGCGCCGACATGGTGATCGACGTCGTTTACGACGGCCCGGACCTCACCGAGGTCGCCGACCGCACCGGGCTGACCACCGCGCAGGTCATCCACGCGCACACCGCCACCCTGTGGCGAGTCGGATTCAGTGGGTTTGCGCCGGGTTTCGCGTATCTGGTCGACGGCGACCCCCGATTGCGGGTGCCGCGCCGGTCCGAACCGCGGACGTCGGTGCCGGCCGGCTCGGTCGCCCTGGCCGGCGAGTTCAGCGCGGTGTATCCCCGCCAATCGCCCGGCGGTTGGCAGCTCATCGGCCACACCGACGCGGTGCTGTGGGATATCGACCGGCCTAATCCGGCGTTGCTGACGCCGGGTATGTGGGTTCAGTTCCGGCCAGCGTGAATGACCTGAAGGAGCAAACCGTGGCAACCCTGGAAATCCTGCGCACCGGACCGCTGGCCGTCGTCCAGGACCTCGGCCGGACCGGGCTGGCGCATCTCGGCGTCGGTCGATCCGGAGCCGCCGACCGCCGCGCACACACGCTGGCCAACCGCCTGGTCGCCAACCCCGACGACCGCGCCACCATCGAAGTGACATTCGGCGGATTCAGCGCCAGGGTCCGTGGCGGCGACGTCGACATCGCTCTCACGGGTGCCGACACCAACCCGACCGTCGACGGAATCGAGTTCGGCACCAACAGCATTCAGCATGCCCGCGACGGCCAGGTGATTTCCCTTGGCGCACCGCGTGCCGGACTGCGGACATACCTGGCGGTGCGCGGCGGCATCTGCGTCACGCCGGTGCTGGGCTCGCGCAGTTACGACGTCATGTCGGCGATCGGCCCGTCGCCGCTGCAGGCCGGAGACGTGGTGCCGGTCGGTGAGCACACCGACGACTACCCCGAACTCGACCAAGCCCCAGTCGCGGCGATTGGCGAGCACATAGTGGAGCTGGCGGTGGTGCCCGGGCCGCGCGACGACTGGTTCGCCGATCCCGACGCCCTGGTGCACACGGTCTGGATGGCCTCCGATCGCAGCGACCGGGTGGGGATGCGATTGGCGGGCCGCCCGCTGCAGTACCGGAACCCGGGCCGTCAGCTGCCCAGCGAGGGCGCAACTCGTGGCGCAATCCAGGTGCCGCCCAACGGCTTACCGGTGATCCTGGGTCCCGATCACCCGGTCACCGGTGGGTATCCGGTCGTCGGCGTGGTGATCGACGAGGACATCGACAAAGTCGCCCAGGTACGGCCCGGCCAGCATGTGCAGCTGCACTGGGCGCGCCCCCGCTCTTCGCTGCAGGGCCGAGCCCGCATGGCTTCCGCGGGTTGGCCGTAACCGGCAATTCGAAGCTGGTAAGTAGGCATGGTGGCTACCCGGGTCCATACCGCGCGCTTGGTTCACACCGCCGATCTCGATAGCGAGGCGCGTCAGCGCGTCTGCCAGATGGTGACCGACGCGTTCGGCGGCGACTTCACCGAGGCCGACTGGGAGCATGCACTTGGCGGCATGCACGCCCTGATCTGCCATCACGGCGCTATCATCGCGCATGCCGCGGTGGTCCAGCGGCGACTTATCCACCGCGGCAACGCCTTACGTTGCGGTTACGTCGAAGGTGTCGCGGTCCGCGAGGATTGGCGCGGCAAGGGCCTGGTGAGCGCGTTGCTGGACGGCGTCGAACAGGTGATGCGCGGGGCCTATCAACTCGGGGCCCTCAGTTCCTCGGCCCGGGCTCGCCGGCTGTACACGTCGCGCGGCTGGTTGCCTTGGCGCGGCCCGACGTCGGTGCTGGCGCCCACCGGCCCGGCCCGCACCCCCGACGACGACGGATCGGTATTCGTGCTGCCGGTCGGGATCGAACTGGATACCTCCGCGGACCTGATGTGCGATTGGCGCGCCGGCGACGTTTGGTAGACGTGTGATGGCCACCACAGCGAATGTCAAAGTCTCACACCGCGAGTTCTGAGCTGGTGAGCGGAAATTCACGCCCGGGTCACGGTCGGCGGCGTTCCGGGCAACAAAGGATTTCTAACGTGATCGGGTATGTCAGGTCTGGGCAATTTCACGCGCCGTTCGCACCTCCTCTCGAACTGGGATCCGGAAGATACGGTCGCCTGGGAGGCCGGCAATAAGAACATCGCTCGCCGCAACCTGATTTGGTCGGTGGCCGCCGAGCACGTCGGGTTCTCCATCTGGTCGATCTGGTCGGTGATGGTGCTGTTCATGCCCGCATCGGTGTACGGCTTCTCCCCGGGGGATAAGTTCCTGCTGAGCGCCGTCGCGACCTTGGTGGGTGGATGCCTCCGATTCCCCTACACGTTCGCCACCGCGAAATTCGGCGGGCGCAACTGGACCGTATTCTCGGCGCTGGTGCTGTTGATCCCCACCATCGGAACCCTTGTGCTGCTGGCCAATCCCGGGCTGCCGCTGTGGCCGTACCTGCTCTGCGCGGCACTGGCCGGTTTCGGCGGCGGCAACTTCGCCTCGTCCATGACAAACATCAACGCGTTCTATCCGCAGCGGCTCAAGGGCTCGGCATTGGCGCTCAACGCCGGCGGCGGCAACCTCGGGGTGCCGATCATCCAGCTGGTCGGCCTGCTGGTGATCGCGTCCGCGGGCGACCGGCAGCCCTACTGGGTGTGCGCGATATATCTGGTGCTGCTGGCGATCGCCGGAATCGGTGCGGCGCTGTACATGGACAACCTCCAGGACTACCGGATCGAGATGAGCACCATGCGCGCCGTGCTGTCCGAGCCGCACGCCTGGGTGGTTGCGCTGCTCTACATCGGCACCTTCGGCTCTTTCATCGGATTCTCGTTCGCATTCGGCCAGGTGCTGCAGATGAACTTCGTCGCCGGCGGTCAGCGCACGGCGCAGGCGGCGCTGCATGCCGCCCAGATCGCGTTCCTGGGGCCACTTTTAGGCTCGCTGTCGCGTGTCTACGGCGGTAGACTCGCCGACCGCATCGGTGGCGGGCGTGTCACTCTCGCCGCCTTCTGTTCGATGATCGTGGCCGCCGGAATCTTGATCAGCGCCAGCACTATTGGTGCCCACGCCGCCGGACCGGTACCGGCCGCAACGATGATCGGCTACGTCATCGGCTTTGTCGCACTGTTCATCCTGTCCGGTATTGGGAATGGCGCTGTTTACAAGATGATTCCGTCAATCTTCGAGGCACGCAGCAGCTCGCTGCAGGTCAGCGAGACCGAGCGCCGGCAGTGGTCACGCGCCATGTCCGGCGCACTGATCGGTCTCGCTGGGGCGGTCGGCGCGCTCGGCGGTGTGGGCGTCAATCTGGCTCTGCGCCAGTCCTACCTCACCAGTGGCACTGCGACAGCGGCGTTCTGCACCTTCGCGTTGTTTTACCTCGCCGCCGCGGTGCTGACGTGGGCGATCTACGTGCGCCGTCCGCTGCGGTCCGCCGTGCCGGAGTTGGCCCCGGTATAGCCCGGGTCACTCAGGCCTCACGTGATGCCAAATGTATTCCAGCTCACACACGAAATAACCAGTCCTGCACAACTTTCCACCCATCAGGGCCGGCTGTCAGCGATTTACCAGATAACTCGAATTCAACTGACAGGCGATATTGGGCAGATTGAGTTGACGCGGTTTCGTCATTGATGTGAGCATCGGAACCAGACGGCGGCGCAAGCCTCTTCATGTTGAGGCGCCCACACGGCTATCGGGGTGCGCAAGTAGTGGGACGACTCGACGAGAGGGTCAGTGATGCATGCCACTTCCAATCATCACATCGTGGACTGGGATCCCGAAGACACCGCAGCCTGGGAGGCGGGCAACAAGAAGATCGCCCGCCGCAATCTGATGTGCACGGTGGCGGGCGACCACGTCGCCTTTTCGATCTGGAGCCTCTGGTCGGTGATGGCGCTGTTCATGCCCGCATCGGTCTATGGCTTTTCCGCCGGCGACAAGCTGTTGCTGGGCGCTGTCGCCACCCTGGTCGGCGCCGCCGTGCGTATTCCCTACACGTTGGGCATCGCTAAGTACGGAGGCCGCAACTGGACCACGTTCTCGGCGTTCGTGCTGCTGATCCCGACTGCGGCCACCATCGTGTTGCTGGCCAACCCCGGCCTGCCGCTCTGGCCATACGTGCTGTGCGCGGCGCTGACCGGGCTCGGCGGCGGTAACTATGCGGCCTCGCTCGCCAACGTCAACGCCTTCTACCCGCAGCGGCTCAAGGGCGCCGCGCTGGCGATCAATGCAGGCGGCGGCAATCTCGGTGTTGCTGTGATCCAGTTGGTCGGCCTGCTGGTGCTGGCCACCGCCGGACACGAAGCGCCCTATTGGGTTTGCGCCGTCTACCTGGTGCTGCTGGCAATCGTCGGCATCGCGGCGGCACTGTTCATGGACAACCTCGACCACAGTATCGAAGCGACCCACGTGCGGTCCATCCTCGCCGAACGCCACACCTACGTGATCTCGCTGCTCTACATCTGCACGTTCGGTTCCTGGATCGGGTTCGCCTTCGCCTTCGGCCAGGTGATGCAGGTCAATTTCATCGCCGGCGGGGAAACCGTCAAGCACGCATCGCTGCACGCCGCGCAGATCGCCTTCATCGGGCCGCTGTTGGGATCGCTGGCCCGCATTTACGGCGGAAGGCTGGCCGACCGCGTCGGCGGCAGCCGCGTCACACTGGGCGTCCTCGGTGGCATGATCCTGGCCGCCGCGCTGTTGGTCGGCATCAGCACCGCCGACCACCACAGCGGGAGCACGAGTTCCATCACCGTGGTCGGCTACGTCGCCGGCTTCATGGTCCTGTTCATTTTGTCCGGGATGGGCAATGGATCGGTGTTCAAACTGATCCCGTCGATCTTCGAGGCACGCAGTCGTTCGCTGGACATCGGCGAAGCGCAACGCCGCCACTGGGCGCGCGCGATGTCGGGATCGCTGATCGGCTTCTGCGCGGCGGTCGGTGCGCTCGGCGGCGTGGGAATCAACCTGGCGCTGCGCGAGTCGTACCTGCGCAGCGGTACGGGGACGGCGGCGTATTGGGTCTTCTTGAGTTCGTATGTTGCCGCCGCGATCTTGACCTGGATGATGTATGTTCGCCGGCCGCGCCCGCCCGCAGGCCTACCTGGATCGAAGCGCGAATCCGGGTTCGCCCGCGTGTGATTCCCGCTGAGAACGTTGTGATTAACGCCCATCAAGGGCAATGCGGCAGCAATTGCTCGGTAACGCACCGGAAATGAAACGGGCATACACAGTTGATATGGGCCAGCCAGACTCTGCGCCACTGACCGGCTACCGGATAGCCGTGACGGCAGCGCGCCGCGCCGAGGAGCTGTGCGCATTGTTGCGCCGCCACGGCGCCGAAGTCTGCAGCGCGCCGGCCATCAACATGATCGCGTTGCCCGAGGACGACGAGCTGCAGAGCAACACCGAGGCGTTGATCGCCGAGCCGCCCGACATTCTGATAGCGCACACCGGCATCGGCTTCCGCGGCTGGATCGCCGCGGCGGAAGGGTGGGGGCTGGCCACCCAGCTCATCGAGTCGCTGTCGTCGGCGCGGGTCGTGTCCCGCGGACCGAAGGCTACCGGCGCGCTGCGCGCCGCCGGCCTGCACGAGGAATGGTCTCCGGAATCCGAGTCGTCCCAGGAAGTGCTGGAATACCTTCTCAAATCAGACATATCCGGGATGCGCATCGCCGTGCAGCTGCATGGTGCCGCCGACTCCTGGGACCCGTTCCCGGAGTTTCTCGGCGGGTTGCGTTCCGCGGGCGCCGAGGTGGTGCCCATCCGGGTGTACCGTTGGCAGCCAACACCATTGGGCGGTGAGTTCGACCAGCTGGTCATTGGCATCGCCCGACGCCAATTCGATGCGGTCAGCTTCACATCGGCGCCTGCGGCCGCAGCGGTGTTGGAGCGCAGCCGCGAATTGGATATCGAGGACCAACTTTTGGACGCGCTGCGCACCGACGTGCACGCGATGTGCGTCGGCCCGGTAACCTCGCGTCCGTTGATCCGCAAGGGCGTCCCGACATCGTCGCCCGAACGAATGCGGTTGGGAGCCTTGGCCCGGCATATCGCCGAGGAGTTACCGGTGCTGGGGTCATGCACGGTGACGGCGGCCGGCCATCTGGTCGACATCCGCGGAACCGGCGTGCGTGGTGGATGGTTCCGTCAAGTCGCTATCACCGTCCGGGATGGCGATATTGCGCGCGCTTGCCCATCGGCCCGGCGACGTGGTGGCGCGCAGCGACTTGCTGCGGGTGCTGCCGGGCAACGGCAACGACACCCACGCCGTGGACACTGCGGTGCTGCGGCTGCGAACAGCCATGGGTGACAAGAGCATTGTGGCGACGGTGGTCAAACGTGGCTATCGGCTCGCGGTCGACGTCCCGGCGGGGGCGCCATGAATCTGATCTTGGCAGCGCACGGCACCCGCAGACCGGGTGGTGTCGCGATGATCGGGGATCTCGCCGCGCAGGTGGGCGCACTCGTCGACCGCAGCGTGCAGGTCGCGTTTGTCGACGTATTGGGACCCACACCCAGCGAGGTACTTTCGTCGCTATCGACGCCCGCGATCATGGTGCCGGCGTTCTTGTCTCGCGGATATCACGTGCGCGCCGATCTGCCCGCCCACGTCGCAGCCAGCGGACACCCGAACGTCATCGTCACCCCCGCGTTGGGGCCGAGCCGCGACATCGCGGGGCTCCTTGCCGACCAGCTGGTGCAATCCGGTTGGCGTCCCAGTGATTCGGTGGTCCTGGCGGCGGCCGGCACGTCGGATCAAAGGGCACAAGCCGATCTGCGCACGGCCGCCGCGCACCTGTCCGCCCTGATCGGATCGCGGGTGACCTTGGGATTTGCGGCTACCGGCGCTCCGGATGTGAGCACGGCGGTCGCCAACGCGCGCCGGCACGGTGTGCGCCGCGTTGTCGTTGCCTCCTATCTGCTGGCCGACGGCCTATTTCAGGAACGGCTGCGGGCCTGCGGCGCCGATCTGGTAAGCCAACCGCTGGGCACCCATCCGGGGTTGGCGCGGCTGATTGCCAACCGATTCCGCGGCGCCATGCCGCATCGATCCGGCAGCCGCCGACTGCACCACCTGCCGAATTGCGTGGCGCACACAGGTTTGCTGGTCAGCCACGCCGACGCCGGCGGCGCTTGATCTTTGCAGGCATCCGGGTAATCCTGGCAACATGGCCCGTAACGAAGAGCCGTCGCGTGGGCTCCTCGACGACGTGGCGAAAATGCTGCGGTTGCCTTTCAGTACACCGGAGTTCATCGACCGAATCTTCACTGGAAGCGTCAACCAGGTAGGCCGCCGCACGCTGTACATGCTGATCACCACCTGGGATGCGGCCGGCGGCGGACCTTTTGCCGCTAGTGCCATCGCGTCCACCGGCTTGGCCAAGACCGCCGAAATCGTGCAGAGCATGTTCATTGGCCCCGTGTTCAACCCGCTGCTCAAAATGCTCGGGGCCGACAAAGTGGCTATCCGGGCGTCGTTGTGCGCCTCTCAGCTCGTCGGTCTGGGCATCATGCGCTACGGCGTGCGGTCCGAGCCGCTGCACTCAATGTCGGTGGACGCACTCGTCGACGCCATCGGCCCGACGATGCAGCGTTATCTGGTCGGCAAAATCGACTAGCCCCACACCGCCCGACTCAGGCGGCGATCCGCCCGACCTGGATGTGGCCTCGGGCGGTAACCCGCACCTGGAACACCGGCACCGATACCCTCGGGTCGTCCAGGCAACAACCGTCTTCGAGTGCGAAAGCCTGCTTCAGGATGGGTGATTGGACCGTGGCGCGGCCACCGCGATCGCCGACGATGCCGCGGGACAACACGGCCGCGCCGGAGAATGGGTCGACATTGCCGACCGCGTGTACCGTTCCGTCGTCAAGGCGGAACAACGCCGCCTGCGTGCCGTCGTCGAGCAGCACACCGACGCCACGCCCCGGAATGAGGTGCTCGTAGTCACAGGCGGTCGTCCAAACCTGAATGTCGTTGACTAGTGTCACAGTATCTCCCTCATGATGAGCGGCCCCTCGGAACACTTGGGATGCCAATGGGCACAGGTACTTTCCGCCCGGAACGCTCGGTGAAGGTCACCGTCGAGTCGACGGCGTCCGGGGCGTTGACGAAGGATACGAACCGCGACATCTTGTCCGGATCCTCCAGCACACCCTTCCACTCACACTTGTAGTTCTGCACATGCCGTTCCATCGCTGCCTCGAATTCGGCAGCCAGACCCAGCGAGTCTTCACACACCACCTCACGGACGTGATCGAGCCCGCCGTCGAGTGATTCGACCCACGGCGCGGTGCGTTGCAGCCGGTCGGCCGTGCGGATGTAGTACATGAGGAACCGGTCGATGTATCGCGTCAGCGTCTCGGTGTCCAGGTCGCTGGCCAGTAGCTGGGCATGCTTGGGGGTCATCCCGCCGTTGCCGCCGACGTAGAGGTTCCAGCCCTGCTCGGTAGCGATGACGCCCACGTCCTTGCTGCGCGCCTCCGCGCATTCCCGCGCGCAACCCGAGACGCCCAGCTTGATCTTGTGCGGCGCCCGCAGGCCGCGATAGCGCAATTCCAGGTCGATGGCCAACTGCACGGAGTCCTGCTGGCCGTAGCGGCACCAGTCGCTGCCAACGCAGCTCTTCACGGTGCGCAGTGCCTTGCCGTACGCGTGGCCGGACTCCATGCCGCCGTCTATCAGCCGCTTCCAGATCAGCGGCAGCTGATCCACCCGGGCGCCGAACATGTCGATCCGCTGTCCGCCGGTGATCTTGGTGTAGAGCCCGAAGTCCTGCGCGATCTGGCCGATCAAAATCAGGTGCTCGGGCTTGATGTCGCCGCCGGGCACCCGCGGGACCACCGAGTAACTGCCGTTCTTCTGAATGTTGGCCAGGAAGTGGTCGTTGGAATCCTGCAGCGAGGCTTGCTCGCCGTCGAGGATGTGGTCGGAGCCGGTCGAGGCCAGGATGGATGCGACGACCGGCTTGCAGATATCGCAGCCCTTGCCGCGCCCGAAGCGCTCCAGCAGCCCGGAGAAGGTGCGGATCTCGGTGGCGGCGATGATTTCGAACAGCTCTGCCCGCGACTGGCTGAAGTGCTCGCACAAGGCCTTGGACTGCGCTACGCCTTCGGCTTCCAGCAGCTGTTTGAGCAGCGGTACGCACGATCCGCACGACGTGCCGGCCGCGGTGCATGCCTTGAGCGCGGGAACGTCGGCGCACCCGTCGGCGATGCCGCATTTCAGATCGCCCTTGGTGACGTTGTTGCAGGAGCAGATCTGCGCCGAATCCGGCAGCGCCCCGATCCCCAAAGCCGCAGCGCCCCCACCGGATTGCGCCGGAGCGATCAGGGCCAGCGGGTCCCCGGGCAGCTCGCTGCCCACCATGGGCCGCAACACCCCGTACGACGAGGCATCGCCCACCAGCACGCCGCCCAGCAGGGTCTTGGCGTCGTCGGAGAGCACCAGTTTGGCGTATGTCCGCTTGACCGCGTCGTTGATGACAACCTCGAGACAGTTCTCGGTTGTCCCCATCGCGTCGCCGAAGCTGGCGACGTCGACCCCCAGCAGTTTCAGCTTGGTCGACAGGTCCGCTTCGGGAAACTCCGCGGCGCCATCCAGCAGCCGGTCCGCCACCACCTCGGCGCTGGTGTACCCGGGCCCGACCAGGCCGTAGCACTGTCCGTCGATCGCGGCGACCTCACCCACCGCGTAGATATCGGGATCACTTGTCCGGCAGGACAAGTCGGTGAGCACGCCGCCGCGCCCGGCAATCGTCAGCCCCGCCGCCCTCGCCAGTTCGTCACGCGGCCGGATCCCGGCGGCGAAGACCACCAGCCCGGCGTCGAGGACCCCACCGTCGGTCAGGCGCACCCGCACCGATACCGAGCCATCCGAATGCGTAACGGACTCAATCGCCTCGGTTCCCGTCCCGACGTGCACCGCGATCCCGAGGTCGGTGACCATCCGGGCCAGCAGTGCGCCCCCGGCCTCGTCGATCTGTTGAGCCATCAATCGCGGCATCATCTCGACGACGTGCGTCTGCAATCCGAATTGGCGCAACGCGTTCGCGGCTTCCAGCCCCAGCAGGCCGCCACCGATCACCACGCCCGCCTTGGCGTGACCGGCCCCCAGCGTGCGCTGGGCGTCGGCACGGATGGCGTCAAGGTCGTCAAGCGTGCGGTAGACGTGGCACGCGGGCAGGTCATGGCCGGAGCACCGGCGGGACGAAAGCGTAAGACCCGGTGGCCAGCACCAGGGCGTCGTAGCTGTGCCGACGGCCGTCCGCGGTGATCACCGACTTCGTTGCGCGGTCGATTTCGACGGCCCGCGTGCCCAGCAGCAACTGGACGCTGTCGTCGCCCGCGTAGTCATTGCCAGGCAGTGCCAGCAGGTCGCGGTCCCAGCTCTCGGTGTAGGAGGTCAGCCCGACCCGGTCGTAGGCCGCGTCGGCCTCCTCGGCCAGCACGGTGACCCGCCAGGAATCGGCGCCGTCCCGCGCCCGAAGCGCCTCAACCAGCCGGTGGCCCACCATGCCGTGCCCGACCACGATGACGTGACGGGCAACACAGTGTGCGCGCGCGGGTTCGGCTGAGGCCATGAGATGAGGCTAGGGGCAAGAAATTACCGGAAAAATCACCAAATGTGACGCGCTTATCACGTTGGCCTCACAGCTGAAAACCACCTGTGTGAGAAGCGTTCGCTCCCGGCGAACGCGCTGGTGGAACTTAAGCGTGGTCGACTCAGGTTTCTACTGATAGCAAGCCGGCATGGCGCCGGACACAGCTAATTCACAAGGAAGCAGAAGGAGATGCCCATGAGCAACTTGACATTGTGGTCGCGTCCGGCCTGGGACACCGACCGGTGGCTGCGCGACTTTTTCGGTCCGGCCGCGACCGCGGACTGGGCCAAGCCGGTGGCCAGCGGATTCAGGCCCGCCGCCGAGATCGTCAAGGATGGCGAAGACGCCGTAGTCCGCCTGGAACTGCCCGGTGTCGACGTCGAGAAGGACGTCAACGTTGAGGTGGATCGCGGCCGGCTGGTCATCCACGGCGAACACCGTGACGAGCACGCGGAAGAGCAGAACGGTCGCACGCTGCGTGAGATTCGTTACGGATCCTTCCGCCGGTCGTTCCAGTTGCCCGCGCACGTAACCGGCGAGGCCATCAAGGCGTCATACGACGCCGGCGTGTTGACCGTCCGGGTCACCGGCGCCTATGCCGGCACTCAGGCGCAGCGCATCGCCATCGCGAAGTAACTTCGCGGCAAGTCAAGATGAATCCGGCGCGGCCCCAACGACCGCGCCGGATTTGCCGTGCTCGTTACGCCCGGATGCGGCGCATGGTTGATGCCGCAAGCCCGATAGAAGTCGCAGCGCTGCCCTCTAGCCGGCCCGCGCGGCCGGATTGGGATCAGGGTGCCGCACTTCCACCGACATCGATCCGCGCCGCAACTCGCTCGTGAAAAACATTGGCTCAAACGTCGGGTCACCGGTCAGCACTTCGACGGGGCGACAGAAGGCGCACAGAGTGGGGCCGATCGTGGGATAGCCGCATGCGGGGCAGATATCGACGGTCACTATCCCACCTCCTAGTGGACGTATGCCCAATGATCTTCGCGATACCCGCAGGCCCGGCCTCCCAAACGCGGCACCCGATCCCTGCCAGTGCGCCACGCGTCCACCGGCCCGGCTCCTCGTAATCATCGAGGGGAGAACTACCCTCAGGCCCGCGATTGAACCGCCGGCCGGTCACGTCTGCTCGGCGCCATCAGCGCCAGCGGGCCAGAATCTCCTTGGCTCGGCCGCCCAGCGCGGACTGCAGAAACGGCCCGAAACTGATCCGGCCCACACCCAGCGGGCCGAAGGAGGCCGGATCGTCCCGGTCGGGCAGCGCAAACGCGTTGATCGGCAATGGCAACTCAGTGGCCAAGCGCCGCAACGTCTCCGGGTCGTGGTAGCCCACCGGATACAACACATCGGCGCCGGCCGCGGCGGCCTCGGTAAGTCGCGCCACCACCCGCTCGACACGGTCCGCATCGTCACCGTCGCGCCGCAGGAACAGATCGGTGCGGGCGTTGACCACGACATGCACTCCGGCGGCATCGGCGGCCGACCGCAGCGCACCGACCACTTCGGCATGTTCACCAGCGGATCGCAGCCGCTTGCCCTCGGAGTGCACAGTGTCCTCGATGTTCAGCCCGACGGCCCCCACACTGAGCAGGCCTTCGATCAGGCGGGCCGCCGACAACCCGTACCCGGATTCGATGTCCACCGACACCGGAACGTCGACCGCGGCGGTGATCTGGCCAACCCGGGCAAGCACATCGTCGAACGACATGCCCTCGCCGTCGGATTTTCCGATCGAATCCGCCATCGGGTGGCTACCCACGGTCAGAGCGGCAAAGCCGGCTTCCACGGCCAGGAGCGCCGACCAGGCGTCCCACACGGTCGGCAGCACCACCGGGTTGCCGGGTTGGTGGAGTCCGAGCAGCACTGCGGCGCGTTCGGAGGCCCCGTCAGCCGGTGTGGTTTGACCTGGCTCAGATGACATCGGGTGTCGGCTCCCTCGTCGCAAGTCGTGACCCGGTCCCGCCAGGTCGGTGCTGTGGATAGTATCGGGAGTACTGTGATCCTTACCACGGGTGTGATCTGTACCAACCGTCTGCTCTAGGAGATCCGTTGTCCGCCAGTACTGAACTCGCCGAACTTCACGACATCATCGGCAGCCTGCGGCGGTGTGTGACCTCGCTGAAGGTGCGCTACGGCGACAGTCCGTCGATGCGCCGCATCGTCATCGACGCTGATCGGATCCTCAGCGACGTCGAATTACTCGATACCGACATCAACGAATTGGACCTGGCCCGCGCCACCGTGCAGCAATCGGGCGACAAGATCGCCATTCCCGATACCGACTACGACCGCGATTTCTGGCGCGATGTCGACGACGAAGGTGTCGGAGGTCACAACCGGTACTGACAACCCGCGAGAATACGGGGGCTTTGTCTGTGTACCCTTCGACCTGACAGCCCGTTCGAAGAGGAACACACACTAGATGAGCGCACCCACGGCGAACCGTCCTGCGTCCGGTGTCTTTTCACCCGCGCGCGCCCAGATAACGCAACGAACATTGCGCACCGACCGCTGGTGGATGTCGCCGTTGCGGGTCGACCTGGGCTTCGCCGCCTTCCTTATCTATGCGACGGCGCGCGGGTTGCAGCAAAATTACTTCTTCGTCCCGAAATATCACTACCTGACGCCGTTCTATTCGCCCTGCGTCAGCAAGGCTTGTGGTGAGGCGCAGTGACTTCTGGCCGCAGATCCTGCCAGACGTCTGGTGGCTGCCGTATGCTGCGCTTTCGCTGCCGTTCCTGCTGCTCTTCCGGCTGACCTGCTACTACTACCGCGGCGCTTACTACCGCACGGTGTGGCAATCCCCCACCGCCTGCGCGGTGGCCGAACCCCGAGTCCACTACTCCGGCGAGACCAAGCTGCCGCTGATCATCCAGAACTCCCACCGGTATTTCTTCTACATCGCCGGCATCATCTCGGTGATCAACACCTACGACGCGATCGTCGCGTTCCACTCCTCGGACGGACCGGGTGGGTTCGGCTTCGGCCTGGGCAACGTGATCCTGGTCGGCAACGTCACCATGCTGTGGATCTACACGTTGTCCTGCCATTCGTGCCGGCACGTGACCGGCGGACGGCTCAAGCATTTTTCCAAACACCCTGTGCGGTACTGGATCTGGAATCAGGTCAGCAAGATCAACACCCGGCACAAGATGTACGCGTGGATCACTCTGGGCACGCTGATGCTCACCGACGGCTATATCGCACTGGTGGCCAGCGGCACCATCAGCGACTTGAGATTCATTGGCTGAAAAGCCAATTCAGGAAAAAGCGGAAAAGAGCTGAGCGAGGTTTCATGGTTGAGGTCGAACGGCACGCCTACGACGTAGTCGTGATCGGTGCCGGCGGCGCGGGGTTGCGTGCGGTCATCGAAGCGCGTGAACGTGGCCTCAAGGTCGCGGTGGTGTGCAAGTCCCTGTTCGGCAAAGCCCACACGGTGATGGCCGAGGGCGGCTGCGCCGCGTCGATGGGAAACACCAACCCGAAGGACAACTGGAAGACCCACTTCGGTGACACGATGCGGGGTGGCAAATTCCTGAACAACTGGCGGATGGCTGAATTGCACGCCAAGGAGGCACCCGACCGGGTGTGGGAGCTGGAGACCTACGGCGCGCTGTTCGACCGCACCAAGGACGGCAAGATCAGCCAGCGCAACTTCGGCGGCCACACCTATCCGCGGCTGGCGCACGTCGGCGACCGGACCGGTCTGGAGTTGATCCGCACCATGCAGCAGAAGATCGTCTCGCTGCAGCAGGAGGATTACGCCGAGGTCGGCGACTACGAGGCGCGGATCAAGGTGTTCGCCGAATGCACCATCACTGAACTGCTCAAGGACGGTCCGAAAACGAGGGGCGGATCGCCGGAGCGTTCGGCTACTGGCGCGAGAGCGGCCGATTCATCCTGTTCGAAGCGCCCGCGGTGGTGCTGGCCACCGGCGGCATCGGCAAGTCGTTCAAGGTGACCTCGAATTCTTGGGAGTACACCGGCGACGGCCACGCCCTGGCGCTGCGCGCCGGGGCGACGCTGATCAACATGGAGTTTGTCCAGTTCCACCCGACCGGCATGGTGTGGCCGCCCAGCGTGAAGGGGATCCTGGTCACCGAGGGCGTCCGCGGCGACGGCGGAGTCTTGAAGAACTCCGAGCAGACCCGGTTCATGTTCGGCTACATCCCGCCGGTGTTCAAGGGCCAGTACGCCGAGGACGAGCAAGAAGCCGACCAGTGGCTCAAGGACAACGACTCGGCCCGTCGCACCCCGGACCTGTTGCCCCGTGACGAGGTCGCGCGGGCGATCAACTCCGAGGTCAAGGCCGGCCGCGGCACTCCGCACGGCGGGGTCTACCTGGATATCGCCTCCCGGCTGACACCAGAGGAGATCAAGCGGCGGCTGCCGTCGATGTACCACCAGTTCATGGAGCTGGCCGGGGTCGACATCACCAAAGAGCCAATGGAAGTCGGGCCTACCTGTCACTACGTGATGGGTGGCATCGAGGTGGACGCGGACACCGGGGCCGCCACCGTGCCGGGGCTGTTCGCCGCCGGCGAGTGCTCCGGAGGTATGCACGGATCCAACCGGCTGGGCGGTAACTCGCTGTCCGACCTACTGGTCTTCGGCCGGCGCGCCGGTCTGGGCGCCGCCGACTACGCGCGGGCGCTGAGCAGCCGCCCGACCGTCAACCAGGACGCCGTCGACGCGGCGGCGAAGCGGGCGCTCGCCCCCTTCGAGGGACCGGCGAACGGCACCGCGGCGGAGAATCCGTACACCTTGCACCTGGAACTGCAGCAGTCGATGAACGACCTGGTGGGCATCATCCGCAACGCGGACGAAGTCGCCGAGGCGCTGGGCCGGCTGGACAAGCTTCGCGAGCGATTCAAGAACATGCAGGTGGAGGGAAACCGTCAGTACAACCCCGGCTGGAACCTGGCGATCGACCTGCGCAACATGCTGCTGGTCAGCGAATGCGTCGCCAAGGCCGCGCTGACGCGCACCGAGAGCCGCGGCGGCCACACCCGCGACGACCACCCCGGCATGGACTCGTCCTGGCGCAAGGTGTTGCTGGTGTGCCGCGCTGCCGGCGGCGATGACGTGATTCCCGACATCACCGTCACCCGCGAGGACCAGGTGCCGATGCGGTCGGATCTGTTGGACCTCTTCGAGATCTCCGAGCTGGAGAAGTACTTCACCGACGACGAGCTGGCCGACCACCCAGGACGGCCGAGGATGGAGGCTGATGAGCTACAACGCGACCATGCGGGTGTGGCGCGGCGACGAGGCCGGCGGCGCGCTGCAGGACTTCACGGTCGAGGTCAACGAGGGCGAGGTGGTGCTCGACATCATCCATCGCCTGCAGCAGACGCAGACGCCCGACCTCGCGGTGCGGTGGAACTGCAAGGCCGGCAAATGCGGGTCCTGCTCCGCGGAGATCAACGGCAAGCCGCGGCTGTTGTGCATGACCCGGATGTCCTCCTTCGCCGAGGACGAGGTCGTGACCGTGACGCCGCTGCGGACCTTCCCCATCATCCGCGACCTGGTCACCGACGTCTCGTTCAACTACGAGAAGGCACGGGAGATCCCGTCTTTCGCGCCCCCCAAGGAGCTGCAGCCCGGGGAGTACCGGATGGCGCAGGTCGACGTCCAGCGCTCACAGGAGTTCCGCAAGTGCATCGAGTGCTTCCTGTGCCAGAACGTCTGCCATGTGGTCCGCGATCACGACGAGAACAAGAAGGCGTTCGCCGGGCCGCGCTTCTTGATGCGCATCGCCGAGCTGGAAATGCATCCGCTGGACACCCGGGACCGGCGCAACGACGCCCAGGAGGAGCACGGTCTGGGCTACTGCAACATCACCAAGTGCTGCACCGAGGTGTGCCCGGAAAACATCAAGATCACCGACAACGCGCTGATTCCGATGAAAGAGCGGGTGGTCGACCGCAAATACGATCCCGTGGTGTGGCTGGGCAACAAGCTTTTCCGCCGCTGACCCACGCGCCGGCTTTAGGCCGTCGGGGCACCGGGTACCCCGAACCTATGCAAGAAGCCACGAGTACCAACGAGATTCGAACCGCGATCCGGGAACTGTCGGTGCGCGCCGAACTAGCGCGCAAGGAAGGCCGCGAGGACGACGCCGCCGAGATCGAACGGCGCATCCAAGGCTATCGCGAAGAACTGAGCCAGCGACCATAGAAGTCCTTGATTCAAACGCCGAGCCGGCGGAACTCGCTGCGGTGAAACACGATTGGGGCTACCGCTGGGTCCACCGTCACCTGACTGACGCGCAGGACCACGATGGTGTGGTCCCCGGCCGGGATCAATTGTTCGATGGCACTCTCCAGCCACAAGCTGGTGCCCTTGATGAAGACGGCACCGGTGTCGCTGGACACCGTCTCCAAACCGGCGAACCTGTCCCCGGTCTTGGCGGCGAGGGTTCGCACCGCCGCGTCGTGGGATTCGCCAAGCACGCTGATGCCCAGCATCGGCAGGCCTTTGAGTTTCGGCCAGGTCGTCGACGTGTTCTGCACGCAGAACGACACCAGCGGCGGTTCCAGCGAGACGGGAACAAATGTGCTGGCGGCCAAGCCTTCCCGGATTCCGTTGACCACGGCGGCGATTGCCACGACCCCGGACGGGAAATGACCGAAAGCCTCACGTAGTGAGGACGGTGTCAACTTGCTCTCAGAGTTCACCGGACCTAGTTCGCCCCTTGCACCGAGAATGGACTTCCCGCACCCGACCCTACCTGCCGCCCTGTACATATCCATATCGAGCGGCCACATCCGGGTGCGCTCGCAATCTGCTCTTCCAGGCGTTGCGACCGTAGACCGAGAACATCGGGTCCGCGGGGTCTTCGACTCGTCGGGCATGCCGCCTCAGCGCGGGCGGCAGCGACAACACCGGTATCTGCGCGTCCAGTCGCGGATTGAAGAAGTACGGCACCGAGATCCGCTCGGCCGCGGATCCCCGCAGGTCCACCCGATGCTCGGTCGCCCGCAGGTAGCCGCCGGTGGCGACCTCTAGCAACTCGCCGATATTGACGACGAACGCCCCATCCAGTGCCGGCACGTCAACCCAATCCTGGTCACCGCCGCCGCGGCGCACTTGCAGGCCCCGGCTGCCCGGCTCGGCCAGCAGCAGCGTGAGCACGCCGGAGTCCTTATGCGCACCCACGCCCTGCGAGGTCGCCGCACGCGGCGGATAACGGATCACCTTGATCAGCGTGGCGGGCGCGTCGGCAAACGCCGCCTCGAACACCTCCGGAGGGCTGCCAAGCGACGCCGCCCAGTGCCGCAACAGCGTGCGCGCCACCGTGGACAGCGCCGCATCCCACTCTTCGACGACAGCGGGCAACTCCGGCAGCGCCGCCGGCCACTGGTTGGGGCCTTGCAGCCACAGGTAGTCCGGCTTGCCGGGCCCGCCGATCGGTGGGCGCTGCGGTCCGATGTCGATCTGTTCGCGCCAGTCGACCTCGCCGCCGGTCAGCTCGCCACCCAGCCGGGTGTAGCCACGGAAATGCGGACTGTGCACCATCGCGACTGCGTCTTTGTCTGCCTGCGGCAACTCGAACAGCCGGCGCGCCACCTCGAGCATCCGGCCGACCAGCGCCGCGGGCACTTCGTGGCCGGTCAGATAGCAGAAACCAACTTCGTGAGCGGCCTGTCGAAGCCGTTTGCGCAGCTCGTCGGGATCATCGCGCAAATCCACCACCGGCAGCGCCGTGACGCTCCCCACACTCGTCATGTGATCCATCATCGTCGCAGGTGAAGAGGGGTGCCAGGCCAGCGAGCAAGTCTGCCCCAACCGGTTGGTTAGTTAGCTAGTGAAATTTAGCTCACACTGACTTGCGTTGCACTATGAAGCCGAGATATTTTAACGGTGTTACTGGTGGGTAACTTAGCCCTAGTACCCAACCACAGGTGGCATTCTCAACGAGGAGGAATGTAGTGAGCCACTACAAGAGCAACGTCCGTGACCAGGTATTCAACCTGTTTGAGGTATTTGGCGTTGACCAGGCGTTAGGCAATGGCGAGTTCAGCGACATCGACGGCGAGATCGTCCGCGAAATGCTGGGCGAGGTCAGCCGACTGGCCGAAGGACCGGTGGCCGAGTCGTTCATCGAAGGCGACCGCAACCCGCCGGTATTCGACCCCGAAACCCACACGGTGGCGCTGCCGAGGTCTTTCAAGCATTCAGTCCGCGCCATCATCGACGGCGGCTGGGACAAGGTCGGCCTCGACGAGGCCCTCGGGGGAACCCCGATGCCCAAGGCCGTGGTGTGGGCCCTCAACGAGCACTTCCTGGGAGCCAACCCCGCGGCGTGGATGTATGCCGCCGGGTCGGCATTCGCCAACATCGTGTTCCACAACGGCACCGACGAGCAGAAGAAATGGGCCGTCCTGGCCGCAGAGCGCGGCTGGGGGTCGACGATGGTGCTCACCGAGCCGGACGCCGGCTCCGACGTGGGCGCCGGACGCACCAAGGCGGTCAAGCAAGAGGACGGCTCCTGGCACATCGACGGGGTCAAGCGGTTCATCACCTCGGGTGATTCCGATGACCTGTTCGAGAACATCTTCCACCTGGTGCTGGCCCGCCCGGAGGGCGCCGGCCCCGGCACCAAGGGGTTGTCGCTGTTCTTCGTGCCCAAGTTCCTGTTCGACTTCGAGACCGGCGAGTTGGGCGAGCGTAACGGCGTGTTCGTCACCAACGTCGAGCACAAGATGGGTCTGAAGGTCTCGGCGACCTGCGAGCTGTCGCTCGGCCAGCACGGTGTGCCCGCCAAGGGCTGGCTCGTCGGCGAGGTGCACAACGGCATCGCGCAGATGTTCGAGGTCATCGAACACGCCCGCATGATGGTCGGCACCAAGGCCATCGCAACGCTGTCGACTGGCTACCTGAACGCCCTGGAATACGCCAAGTCCCGGGTGCAGGGCGCCGACCTGACCCAGATGACCGACAAGTCCGCACCGCGGGTGACGATTACCCATCACCCCGATGTCCGGCGGTCGCTGATGACCCAGAAGGCCTACGCCGAGGGTCTGCGCGCGCTGTACCTCTACACCGCGACGTTCCAGGACGCGGCGGTCGCCGAGGCGGTGCATGGCGTGGACGTCAAGCTGGCCGGCAAGATCAACGACCTGTTGCTGCCGATCGTCAAGGGTGTGGGCTCCGAACAGGCCTACGCGAAGCTCACCGAGAGCCTGCAGACCCTGGGCGGTTCGGGCTTCCTGCAGGATTACCCGATCGAGCAGTACATCCGTGACGCGAAGATCGATTCGCTCTACGAGGGCACCACCGCCATCCAGGCGCAGGACTTCTTCTTCCGCAAGATCGTGCGGGACAAGGGCGTGGCCCTGGCTCACGTAGCAGGCGAGATCCAGCAGTTCATCGACAGTGAGTCCGGTAACGGCCGCCTGAAGTCTGAGCGCGAGCTGCTGGCAAAGGCGCTGACCGATGTTCAGGCGTCGGCGGCCGCGCTGACCGGCTACCTGATGGAGGCGCAGCAAGACGTCACCAGCCTCTACAAGGTGGGCCTGGGTTCGGTCCGCTTCCTGATGAGCGTCGGCGACCTGGTTATCGGCTGGTTGCTGCAGCGTCAGGCTGCGGTCGCGGTGCAGGCGCTCGACGCCGGCGCCAGCGGCGCCGAACGGTCCTTCTACGAGGGCAAGATCGCGGTGGCGTCGTTCTTCGCGAAGAACTTCCTGCCGCTGTTGACCAGCACTCGCGAGGTGATCGAGACGCTGGACAACGACATCATGGAGCTCGACGAGGCTGCCTTCTAGGCCCGCCTGCCAAAGATCACAGCAGCAAACCAAGGCCCCCGCTTCCACGTTGAAGCGGGGGCCTTGAGTCTTGGGGTGATCCCCGAAAAGACCGCCGCTGGATCCCCTCACTCCAACGGCGGCCCTTTTCGCTCGCCCGTCTGCACTGACCGGCGGTCGTCTCTAGGGAAGCCCCGCATTGCCGTCGGGGTCGGGGGGTCAGACCACAACACGGGGCTATCCGAACCCTCAAATACCCGTTCGTTCGGGTTACTAACCTCGGCGAACAAAAACCGAAAAAATTATTTGATTCGGCGAAGGACTTCCCGTTCTGGGCGCTGCCGGTCGGCTCAGGCCTCCACGATCGCGGCCACGCCCTGGCCGCCGGCGGCACAGATCGAGATCAGCCCGCGAACCGTCCCGCCACCTTGCTGCTCTGCCTTCTTCTCGGCCACCTGCTTAGCCAGCTGGGCAAGAATGCGGCCCCCGGTGGCGGCGAAGGGGTGTCCGGCCGCTAATGACGAGCCGTTGACATTGAGCTTGGACCGATCGATGGACCCGAGCGCGGCATCCAGACCCAGTCGCTCCTTGCAGTACTCCTCGGACTCCCACGCCTGCAGATGGCACAGCACCACCGAAGCGAACGCCTCGTGGATTTCGTAGAAGTCGAAATCCTGCAGGCTCAATCCGTTTCGGGCCAACAGGCGGGGCACCGCGTAGGTTGGCGCCATCAACAGGCCGTCGCTGCCGTTGACGTAGTCGACGGCAGCGGTCTCGGCGTCGACGAAGTAGGCCAGCGGAGCCAGGGAATGTTCCTCGGCCCACTGCTCGCTCGCCAGCAAAGCGACCGAGGCGCCGTCGGTCAGCGGAGTCGAATTGCCGGCCGTCATCGTCGCGTCTCCGGCCTTCACCCCGAAAACCGGACGCAACGTGGCCAGCTTCTCCACGCTGGCGTCGGGCCGCAGGTTGTCGTCGCGATACAGCCCCAGAAACGGGGTGACCAGGTCGTCGAAGAAGCCGCGATCGTAGGCGTCGGCCATGTTGCGGTGGCTGGCGACGGCCAGCTCATCCTGGTCGACGCGCTTGATCCCCATCTGCTTGGCGGTGACGGCGGCGTGCTCGCCCATCGACAGCCCGGTACGGGGCTCCTTGTTGGCCGGCAGGTCAAGTCCGAGGTTGGCCGGCAGCGTACCGACCAGCTTCAGCCGCGTGAGGTTGGACTTGGATCGGCGCACCTTCAACAGGGTGTGGCGCAGGTCGTCGCCCAAAGCGATCGGAGCGTCAGAGGTGGTATCCACCCCACCGGCGGCGGCCACCTCATAGCGGCCGGACGCGATGCCGTCGGCCGCCGCGATCGCAGCCTGCAGACCGGTGCCGCAGGCCTGCTGCAGATCGAACGCCGGCGTGTACGACGACAGTTCGGAGCCCAGGACGCATTCGCGCATCAGGTTGAAGTCGCGGCTGTGCTTGAGCACCGCGCCACCGACCACCGCACCCAGTCGCTCGCCGGCCAGCCCGAAACGGTCTATCAGCCCGCCCAGCGCCGCGGTGAACATGTCCTGGTTGGACGCCTCGGCATAGGCGCGGTCAGATCTGCCGAACGGAATGCGATTGCCGCCTAGGACGGCGACCCGCCGCCTGGTATGGGAAGTGTGCTGAGCAGCTGAGGCCACTTTTATCTCCGTGTCGTGTCCGGGTCTGTCGGTTTGGGTCCGGCCATCGAGGGCCACCGTGGGCCATACTACCCACTGTCTTGACTCTTCTTACTCTGAAGTAAGTTCGTCCCCTAGATACGGTTGCCGTATACGCGCACATCCGACCTAGAAAGAAATGGAAGGCAGCTCAGTGGCTCCCAAGCGCTCGTCCGATCTGTTCTCGCAGGTCGTCAACTCTGGTCCCGGATCATTCGTGGCCAAGCAACTCGGTGTTCCACAACCCGAGCCACTTCGCCGCTATCGGCCCGGTGATCCGCCGCTGGCCGGATCTCTGCTGATCGGCGGTGACGGCAGGGTGGTCGAGCCGCTGCGCACGGCGCTGGACGACGACTACGACCTGGTGGGCAACAACCTGGGCGGGCGTTGGGCCGACTCGTTCGGCGGCCTGGTGTTCGATGCCACCGGCATCACCTCGCCGGCCGGACTGAAGGGGTTGCACGAGTTCTTCACGCCGGTCATGCGCAACCTGGGCCACAGCGCGCGGGTGGTGGTCGTCGGGACCACACCCGAGGCGGCCGCCGGCACCGACGAGCGGATCGCGCAGCGTGCGCTGGAGGGATTCACCCGCTCGCTGGGCAAGGAGGTACGTAACGGCAGCACGGTGGCGCTGGTGTATCTGGCGCCGGATGCCAAACCGGCCGCGACGGGCCTGGAATCCACTATGCGGTTCATCCTGTCGGCGAAGTCGGCCTACGTCGACGGCCAGGTTTTCTACGTCGGGGCAGCCGACTCCACGCCGCCGGGCAACTGGGAGCGGCCGCTGGATGGCAAGGTCGCCATCGTGACCGGCGCGGCGCGTGGCATCGGCGCGACCATCGCCGACGTGTTCGCGCGGGACGGAGCCCGCGTCGTCGCCATCGACGTGGAGTCCGCTGAGGAAGCCCTGGCCGAAACCGCCAGCCGGGTCGGCGGCACGCCGCTGTGGCTCGACGTCACCGCCGACGATGCCGTCGACCAGATCACCCAGCACCTTCGCGACCACCACGGCGGGCACGCCGACATCCTGGTCAACAACGCCGGTATCACCCGCGACAAGCTGCTGGTGAACATGGACGACGCCCGCTGGGACGCCGTCCTGGCCGTGAACCTCCTTGCCCCCCTTCGGCTTACCGAAGGCCTGACGGGCAACGGCACCATCGGCGAGGGTGGCCGGGTGATCGGCCTGTCGTCGATGGCCGGCATCTCGGGCAACCGCGGCCAGACCAACTACGCGACCACCAAGGCCGGGATGATCGGCCTCACCCAGGCGCTCGCGCCCAAACTCGCCGAGCAGAACATCACGATCAACGCCGTCGCGCCGGGCTTCATCGAAACCCAGATGACGGCCGCCATCCCGCTGGCCACCCGGGAGGTGGGCCGCCGAATGAATTCACTGCTGCAGGGCGGGCAGCCCGTCGACGTCGCCGAAACCATCGCCTACTTCGCGAACCCGGCTTCAAATGCCGTGACTGGCAATGTCATTCGCGTCTGCGGCCAGGCGATGCTGGGAGCGTGACGTTATGAGCCAACCAAGCGGCATGCGGAACATGCTGCGCGCAGCTGCCGGGGCATTACCGTTCGTTCCGCGCGGAGACCAACTCCCCAACCGCACGGTGACCGTCGAGGAACTACCGATCGACCACGCGAACGTCGCCGCCTACGCCGGGGTCACCGGCCTGATCTACGGCAACGATGTGCCACTGACCTACCCGTTTGCGTTGACTTTTCCCGCAGTGATGTCGCTGGTGACCGGGTTCGACTTCCCTTTCGCGGCGATGGGAGCGGTACACGTCGAGAACCACATCACCCAGTACCGGCCGATCGGGGTCACCGACACGGTCGGCGTGCGGGTGCATGCCGAGAATCTGCGCGAACACCGAAAGGGTCTGCTGGTCGACCTGGTGAGCGAGGTCAGCGTCGGCAACGACACCGCGTGGCACCAGGTGACGACCTTCCTGCATCAGCAGCGGACCAGTTTGTCCGACGAGCCCAAACCGCCGCCGCAGAAGCAGCCCAAGCCGCCCCCGCCTAGCGCCGTCCTGCGGATCACCCCCGGCCAAATCCGCCGCTATGCCGTCGTCGGCGGCGACCACAACCCGATCCACACCAACCCCATCGCCGCCAAGCTGTTCGGCTTCCCCACCGTCATCGCGCATGGAATGTTCAGTGCGGCAGCGGTGTTGGCCAACATCGAAGCCCGGCTTCCGGACGCCGTGCGGTATTCGGTGCGCTTCGCCAAGCCGGTGATACTGCCGGCCACCGCGGGGCTCTACCTGAATGAGGACGGTAACGGCTGGGATCTGACGCTACGCAATGTCGCCAAGGGATACCCGCACCTGACGGGCAGCATCCGGCCGCTGTAGCGCTTTCTTGAGTACGTGAGCGCCGACCGCGGTCACCAGGAAAACCAGGAACAGCCAGAACGGGGGCCGGGCGAGCTCCCAGACGAAGATCGGGGCCCAGATCGGTGAGCCCTGGGTGACCGCGAGCACCCCGGCGGCACCGGCCAACGAGACGACAGGCACATGCAGGTGCGTCCCGACCGCGGAGTTGAACGCCAGCACCACCACCGTTCCCGTCGCCGCTCCGGTGGCCAGCGAGGGCGTGAGCATTCCTCCCGCCCCGCCGGCGCGCAGGAACAGGGCGGTAAGCAGCGGTTTCAACAGCAAGATCACGCCCGCCGCCGACAGGGTCAAACCACTGGCCAGGCTCACGGTCAGGATGCTTTTGCCGTTCCCGGGCAGCTCCGGCCACCAATGCGAACAAATGCCCATCACCAACCCCGCGCCGGCCAGCGCGGGGATCAGCACCCAGCTGCGCATCACGCTGGCCGGCCGCGCCGCCTTCATGAGCCGGTTGAACGCCAATCCGACCACGAGTGCGACCGGCGCCAGCAGCAATGCCTGCCCGGTCAGCTCGTACGTGGATTCCGCGCTGGGCCAAGCCAGGCTCGGCTCATCGTGGGTAGCCCAGCGAGCCGATCGCGACGGCCAGGCTGGAGGTGATCAGCGCCGCGCCCACCGCTCGTGGATGCCAGGTGGTCAGGATGAGCCGGATCGCGAAGAGCGCACCGGCCAGCGGCACGGCGTAGACCGCGCCCAGGCCGGCTCCGGCCGCGCACGCCAGCAGGATCTCGCGGTCGCGGGGCGATATCCGCTTCAGCCATCCGGTAGCGAAATCGCTTAGCGCTGCGGCGAATTGGCGTGGGGCTCCTTCCCGGCCCAGGGAGGCGCCGGAGCCGACCAACAGCACCTGCAGTAGGGCGTCGATGCTCCAGGTCAGCCGCGGTATCCGGTCCTGCTCGGTGATGGTCGGCTCGAGCGCCGGCACCTCGGTTCTGCGCCGCAGGATCCACCACCCCAGTCCGGCCAACGCGCCGCCGATCATCGGTCCCAGCGCGCGGCGAACCGGGCTGCTGCCGGCGATCCCCTCAAGCAGCGTGCCGAACGTGTAGCGGTACGTGAGGTGCTCGACGAAACGCAGCACCGCCGTCGTCGACAACCCGGCGATCCCGGCCAGCAGTCCGACGATCACCACCGCGCAATAGAAATCGACGTTCCGGCGGTGCAGTCGGGCGCCCACCCGCTGAATCTAGCCCGTGGCGGCGCTGGGACCCTGGTTCGAGCCGAGATCGCGATCGGCCGGCGCGCCCTTGAGACCATGCCAGAACAGGTCGATCATCAACTCGGCCGCCTCGTCGACATCGATATCGCCGGTAGTGAGCCGGGTGGCCATCGCCTCACCCGCACCCACCAACGCCACCGCCATCATCTCGTGCTCGGCGTCGTTGCGCGGGCTGCGACTGCCGGCCCGCATCAGCCCGGCCACCAGTTCGATGATCTGCTCGCGCCCCTCGCGCACCGTCTGGGCGAACGCCGGTGAGCTGGTGGCCTGGGTGTACATCACGATCCACGACGCACGATTGGCGTCGATATAGCGCAGGAATGACACAATCGCGTTGCGCAGCAAATCCTTTGGACTCTGCTCGAAGTCGATGTCGGCACGCACCACATCGATGAACCGGCTCAGCTCGCGGTTCAGGCAGGCGCCGAACAGGTCCTCTTTGGAGCCGTAATACAGGTACAGCATCGGCTTGGAGATCTGCGCCTCGGCGGCGATGGTGTCCATCGAAGTCTCGTGGTAGCCGTTGACGGAGAACATCTGCACAGCCGCGTCCAGCATCTGCTGCTCACGAACAGCACGCGGTAGCCGCTTGGTGCCACCTGCCATCGCGTTACCTCTCTAGCCCACCTATCTGACTACAGAGTAAGCAACGGAGTGCCGCGCGACACCCGCTAGTACTAACAGCCCGGGGCGGGCTGCTTCATCTTCGCGACCCGAACCAGTGACTCGTCGACCCGCTGCATCGGCAATTCCTGCGTCTTCACCGCTTGTTCCAGCCGGTCCAACACCGCGGGCACTTCCTTGGTGGTGACCCACAGGGCGACGTCGATACCGGCCTGCAAGGCTTTCAGCACCGCCTCGGGAACGTCGTACCTGTTCGCGATCGCGTCCATGCTGGACAGGTCGTCGCTGAATACCGGGCCGTCGAAGGCTGGGCCGCCGTAGCCGGTGCCGGTGCGCAACAACTGCACCGCGGCCGGGCTCAGACTCGCGGGATCGGTGCCGGTCAATTCCGGGACCTGTAGGTGGCCGATCATCACCGCGACGGGTGTCTGGGTAAGCAGCGTGCGATAAGGCTTCAGGTCGTTGGTTTGCAGTTGACTCAGCGGCGGTGTGGTGACGAAGCCGGTGTGCGAGTCGCCGGAGCCATGCCCGTGGCCGGGGAAGTGCTTGAGCACGGGCAGCACCCCGGCGTCCCGCAAACCCCGCGCGAACGCATCGGCGTAGGCGGTGACCTTATCTGGATCCGAACCAAAGGACCGGTCCCCGATCACCGTGTCGTCGGCGGCCTCGGTGACATCGACCACCGGCGCGAAGTCAATGGTGAAACCGGCGCCGCGGATCTTGTGCCCACGGTCCAGCTCGAAGCCGTAGACCTGATCGGGGTTCATGGTCTGGGCCAGCTCCTTGGCCGACGGCGCGGTACCGATCAGCTTCTTCAACCGAGACACCCGGCCACCTTCTTCATCGACGCTCACGGCCAACCGCAGCGGCCCGGCAGTGTCCACGAGTTGCTTCAGCGTGCCGTCGGTGAGCATCGTCTGGTCCGTCCAGTTGCCGATGAAGATGCCGCCGACGTGCTGGTTGTCGACGACGGCCTTGGCATCCGCGCCGCCTTTCACGCCCACCATCAGCAGCTGGGCCAGCTTGTCGCGGGTGGACTTGATCGCCGCGGGCACGGCCGTCGGATCGGCGCACACCGATGGCGCCGGAGCCGGTGTGCTGACCTTGGCCGACGGCGCGCCGGAGGGGTTTGCGGTGTGGTGGCCGCAGGCCACCACCAACGTCGACACGGTGGCGAGCACAGCCAGTGTGCGCGGGAAAGCCATCGGGCCATGTTGTCACGGCGGGCCCGGCCGCCGGATAAAGGGGCGCGCCGAAGAGGGCCGCTTCCGCGGGTTCGGGGGGTGAGCCCTGTTAAGTTTGCCGACGACCTCTTGGTGACTGGCAGTGAGGAGCCAGCGATGGCCGGGTTAAGCCTGGCGGCGGCCGCCAGCATCGCAGCGGGTCTGTCACTCGGCGCCGCGGCGACCGTCGGCATGACGCTTGCCGTGCAGGACGGGAACATGGCGCCCGACCGGGGAGTGCCCAGCGCACCAATGTCCACCATCGTGCAGTACGGCGATCGCTGCCAGCATCAACGTTGCCCGCCCTGCAACAACAAAACGCCTTGCTTGAACTCCGGCCTCGGCGCCGACGATCGCTCGCGCAACCAGTGACGGCCCTTCTGCTAGGTTGGCGCTAGGTTGCCTCGAGCGCGCCAAACCGAGACCGCAAAGCCCAAGGAGCCAATGGATGAACCGGATCATTGCACCCGCCGCCGCGAGTGTGCTGGTCGGTCTGTTGCTCGGCGCGGCCGCGATCTTCGGGATCACCCTGATGGTGCAGCAGGACAACAAGCCGCCACCCCAGGTGGGCGATCCGTCGTCGTCGGTGCTCAACCGGGTCGAATACGGCAACCGTAGCTAGCCAGGCGATGACGCCGGCACAGGCGTCGCCTGCGGAAACGACATCAGCCTCGTCTCTGGCGCCACTGTCACGTCGATGGTTGCTGTTGGTCGGGGCCCTCGCGCTGACGTTGGCGTTTGCGCAGTCACCGGGGCAGGTCTCGCCCGACACCAAACTCGACCTGACCACCAATCCGCTGCGGTTCCTGGCCCGGGCGACCAATCTGTGGAACAGCGAGCTGCCGTTCGGCCAGGCGCAAAACCAGGCGTACGGCTACCTGTTTCCGCACGGCACCTTCTTCCTGGTCGGCCACCTGTTGGGATTGCCCGGGTGGGTAACCCAGCGGCTGTGGTGGGCGCTGCTGGTCTCGGTTGGCTTTTGGGGGCTGCTGCGGGTTGCTGAGGCGCTGGGCATCGGCAGCCCGACGTCCCGGGTGATCGCCGCGGTGGCGTTCGCGCTGTCGCCGCGGGTGCTGACCACCCTCGGTTCGATCTCGTCGGAAACCTTGCCGATGATGCTGGCGCCGTGGGTGCTGCTGCCTACCATCCTCGCGCTGCGCGGGGCCTCCGGCAGGTCGGTGCGGGCGCTGGCAGCGCAGGCCGGGCTGGCCGTCGCGCTGATGGGTGCGGTCAACGCCATCGCGACGCTGGCCGGCTGCGTGCCCGCGCTGATCTGGTGGGCCTGCCACCGGCCGAACCGGTTGTGGTGGCGCTACACCGCGTGGTGGCTGTCGGCGCTGGTGCTGGCGGTGCTCTGGTGGGTCGTGGCGCTGGTGCTGCTGCGCGCCGTCAGCCCGCCGTTCCTGGATTTCATCGAATCCTCCGGTGTGACGACGCAATGGTCGTCGCTGGTCGAGATGCTGCGCGGCACCGACAGCTGGACTCCGTTCGTGGCACCGACCGCGACCGCGGGCGCGCCGCTGGTCACCGGCTCTGCGGCCATCCTCGGCACCTGCCTGGTCGCGGCGGCCGGACTGGCGGGCCTGGCTGCGCTGGTCGGGCGCGGGGCCCCCGGTGGCGGACGGCTGGTGACGATGCTGTTGGTCGGGGTGGTCCTGATGGCCGTCGGCTATAGCGGTGGGCTGGGCTCGCCGCTGGCCCACCAGGTGCAGGCCTTCCTGGACGCCGGGGGTGCACCGCTGCGCAACGTCCACAAATTGGGCTCGGTCATCCGGATCCCGGTGGTGCTGGGCATCGCAGAGTTGCTGGGCCGGATACCGCTACCGGGCAGTGCGCCGGTAACGGAGTGGCTCAATGCGTTCGCCCATCCCGAGCGCGACAAGCGGGTGGCGGCCGCCGTTGTGATCCTGACGGCGCTGACGGTCAGCACCTCATTGGCGTGGACGGGTCGGCTCACCCCGCCCGGCACGTTCACTGCGATACCCCAGTACTGGCGGGACGCGGCCGCCTGGCTCAGCGAACATAACTCCGGGACGCCGACCCCCGGACGCGTGCTGGTGGTTCCCGGCGCGCCGTTCGCCACCCAGGTGTGGGGCAACAGCCATGACGAGCCGCTGCAGGTGCTCGGCAGCAGCCCGTGGGGAGTACGCGACTCGATCCCGTTGACGCCGCCGCAAACCATCCGTGCGCTGGATTCGGTGCAGCGTCTGTTCGCCGCCGGGCGGCCCTCGGTTGGGCTGGCCGATACCCTTGCCCGCCAAGGTATTTCATATGTCGTGCTGCGCAACGATCTGGATCCCGAGACGTCGCGCTCGGCGCGCCCCATCCTGGTACACCGCGCCATCGCGGGCTCGCCAGGACTGCGGCTGGTGGTGCAGTTCGGTGCCCCGGTGGGCCCCGGTACCGTGGCGGGCTTCGTCTCGGACGGCGGACTGCGGCCGCGTTACCCCGCGGTGGAGATCTATCGCGTTGGTGCCGGAAATCCCGCGGCGCCGTACTTTGCCGACATCGACCAGCTGGCCCGCGTCGACGGCGGGCCAGAAGTGCTGCTGCGCCTCGACGAACGACGGCGGCTGCTGGGCCAGCCCGCGCTGGGTCCGGTGCTGATGACCGCCGACGCCGGCGGCGCCGGGCCGCCGCCGAAGAACGCGGTCATCGTCACCGACACCCCGGTGGCACGCGAAACCGACTATGGCCGGGTCGACCAGCACTCGTCGGCGATCCGGGCGGCCGGCGACGCCCGGCACACCTACAACCGGGTACCCGACTATCCGGTCCCGGGAGCCCAGACCGTATTCGGGGGGTGGAACGGCGGCCGGGTGACGGCGTCGAGCTCGTCGTCGGATTCCACCGCGCTACCCGACGTCGCCCCGGCAACGTCACCGGCCGCCGCGATCGACGGCGACCCGGCGACCGCCTGGGTGTCCAACGCGCTGCAGGCCGCGGTCGGGCAGTGGCTGCAGGTGGATTTCGACCACCCGGTGACCAACGCTGTCATCACCCTGACACCCAGCGCGACCGCCGTCGGCGCTCAGGTCCGTCGCATCCAGATCGAAACCGCCACCGGCACTACCACTCTGCGGTTCGACGAACCGGGCAAGCCGCTCACCGCGGCGCTACCCTACGGCGAGACTCCATGGGTGCGGATCACCGCGGCGGCCACCAGCGACGGGTCGGCCGGGGTGCAGTTCGGGATCACCGACCTGACGGTGACCCAGTACGACGCCTCCGGATTCGCCCACCCAGTGGACCTGCGGCACACCGTGCTGGTTCCCGGGCCGCCGCCGGGCTCGGCCATCGCGGGGTGGGACCTGGGATCCGAACTACTGGGCAGACCCGGCTGCGCCCCGGCGACCGACACGGTCCGCTGCGCGGCGTCCATGGCGCTGGCACCGGAAGAGCCAGTCAATTTCAGCCGGACCCTGACCGTGCCGAGTCCGCTGTCGGTGACGGCGACGTTGTGGGTGCGGCCAAGACAGGGGCCCAAACTGGCCGATCTGATCGCCGAGCCCAACACCACCCGGGCCCGCGGTGATTCCGACCTGGTCGACATCCTCGGCTCGGCATACGCGGCCACCGACGGCGACCCGGCCACCGCATGGACCGCGCCGCAACGGGTGGTGCAACGCAAGGACCCGCCGACACTCACCCTCACCCTGCCGCGGCCCACCGAGGTCGCCGGGCTGCGGCTGACCCCGAGTCGGTCGACGGTGCCCGCGCACCCGACGACGGTGGCCGTCAACCTCGGTGACGGCCCGCAGGTCAAGGTATTGAAGCCGAGCCATGACGGCTCGAGCGAGCCGCAGACCCTGTCGCTCAAACCCCGGGTCACCGACACCGTCACCGTCAGCCTGCTCGACTGGGAAGACATCATCGACCGCAATGCGTTGGGCTTCGACCAGCTCAAGCCGCCGGGGCTGGCCGAGATCACGGTACTCGGCGCCGACGGCAGCGCGATCGCCCCCGCCGACGCCGACCACAACCGGTCCCGGGAGATCACCGTCGACTGCGACCACGGTCCGGTCATCGCCGTCGCGGGCCGGTTTGTGCACACCTCGATCCGCACCACGGTGGGTGCGCTGCTGGACGGCGAGCCGATCGCGGCGGTTGCGTGTGAGCGCGATCCGATCGCGCTGCCGGCGGGTCAGCAGGAGCTGTTGGTCAGCCCCGGCACCCAGTTCGTCGTGGACGGTGCCCGGCTGTCTGTGCCCGGAGCTCCAGAATCCCCTCAATTGCCGAGTGCCACAATATTTCCCGCTGCTATTCCACCAGGTGGACAGTGGGGTCCCGCGCGCCGCGTGCTGCTGGCTCCCGCGTCGAGCACCGCACGGGTGCTGGTCATCCCGGAAAGCATCAATCCCGGCTGGGTGGCGCGCACCAGCGCCGGTGTCCGGTTGACTCCGGTCGCCGTCAACGGCTGGCAACAGGGTTGGGTGGTGCCCGCCGGGGACGCCGGCACCATCACATTGACGTTCGCGTCCAACTCGCTGTACCGGGTGGGCCTGGCGGTCGGGCTGGCCTTGTTGCCGATCCTGGCTTTGCTGGCGTTTTGGCGCACCCGGCGAGGGAGCACCGATGACCCACCCGCACAGCCATGGACGCCCGGGGCCTGGGCCACGATCGCGGTGCTGGCAGCCGGGGCGCTGATCGCGGGCGTAGCCGGTTTCGTCGTGGTCGGCGCGGCATTCGGGCTGCGATACGCGCTGCGGCACCGGCAGTGGCGTGACCGGGCGGCCGTGTGGTTGAGCGCGGGCGGCTTGATTCTGGCCGGCGCCGAACTGTCCCGGCATCCCTGGCGGTCGGTTGACGGCTACGCGGGCCACTCCGCGAAGGTGCAACTGCTGGCCCTGATTTCGCTTGCGGTGCTTAGTGCCTGGACAGTGACTTGGTCTGAGCGGCCACGCTCGGGTGGCCAGGATTAGGCAGGAATAGCCGCCGCGGTGTTGGCTAGCGGTTTTTCGGCTGCTTGACTGGGATACACCACCGTCCGAGGAGTTACGGCCATGGGATGGTTTTCGGCGCCCGAATACTGGCTGGGCAGACTCGTGCTCGAGCGTGGCGTCGCGGCGATTTACCTGATCGCGTTCGTCGTGGCGGCAACCCAATTCCGGGCGCTCATCGGCGAGCACGGAATACTGCCGGTGCCAAGGCTTTTGGACGGGCACTCGTTCTGGAGAACCCCGAGCATCTTCCATCTGCGGTATTCGGACGGTTTGTTCGCGGGTGTCGCCTGGTTCGGTGCGGGACTGTCGGCGGCTGTCGTCGCCGGCGCGGCCGATGCCGCGCCGTTGTGGGCGGCGATGGTGATGTGGCTGACGCTCTGGGTGCTGTACTTGTCGATCGTCAACGTCGGGCAGGCGTGGTACTCGTTCGGCTGGGAGTCGTTGCTGCTGGAGGCCGGGTTCCTGGTGATCTTCGTCGGCAATGCGCAGACGGCACCCCCGCTGCTGACGATGTGGTTGGTGCGCTGGCTGGTGTTCCGCGTCGAGTTCGGGGCCGGCCTGATCAAGATGCGCGGTGACGCGTGCTGGCGCGATCTGACCTGTCTGTATTACCACCACGAGACCCAGCCCATGCCAGGACCGTTGAGCTGGTTCTTCCATCACCTGCCCAAGCCGCTGCACCGAATCGAGGTGGCGGGCAACCATTTTGCCCAGCTCATCGTGCCGTTCGGTCTGTTCGCTCCGCAGCCGGTGGCCAGCGTGGCCGCGGCAATCATCGTAGTCACCCAATTGTGGCTGGTGGCATCGGGTAACTTCGCCTGGCTCAACTGGTTGACGATCGTGCTGGCGTGCAGCGCGATTGACCAGTCCTCAGCGTCGGTGCTGCTGCCGATCTCCACACCGCCGGCGCCGCCGGGGGCGCCGCACTGGTTCGTCGGTTTGGTGCTCGCGTGCACGGCAGCGGTGGTGACCCTGAGCTACTGGCCGGCGACCAACATGCTGTCGTCGCATCAGCGAATGAACATGTCGTTCAACCCATTTCACTTGGTGAACACCTATGGCGCCTTCGGCAGCATCGGCCGTATCCGCCGGGAGGTGGTGATCGAGGGCACCGACGAACTCAAGCTCACCGGGCAAACGGTCTGGAAGGAATACGAATTCAAAGGCAAGCCAGGTGCTTTGCGCCGGCTGCCACGGCAGTGGGCTCCCTATCACCTGCGGCTGGACTGGCTGATGTGGTTTGCCGCCATCTCCCCGGCCTACGCGCAGCAGTGGCTGCGGCCGTTTATGGAGCTACTGCTGCGTAATGACCGGTCCGCGCTGCAACTGTTGCGGCACAACCCGTTCCCGGATTCGCCGCCCCTGTACGTGCGTGCACAGCTCTATCAGTACCGGTTCACCACGCCGGCCGAGCTGCGACGCGATCGTGCGTGGTGGCACCGCGCGCCGCTCGGTGGGTATGTAGCGCCGATGTGGTTGCAGCAGGTGACGAATCCTCAAACCCGGTAAGGGCAAATCGCTGAGCCGCCGCGCAGTGTTGGGCGCACTCCCGCGCGCTGGCCGCCACGCACTCGCCCGAGCTGGCCACCGCGCGCCATGTTTCGTGATTGCGCAGTGAGATGTCCAAACGGTGAACTGAAAGTAGACGACAGGAAAGACTTACCTGAACCACAGGCTCCCCCAAGGTTGCGCCCTCACCATAAAATCACACTGAACAAAAGAGGCTTGACGAGGTGGCGGTGGCGTCATTGCAGTAACAATGCATCGCGCACCCGCACCAGTGCTTGACCAAACAGACCAGCTCAAAGACGGTTCTCATGGTGAGGACCATGGGTTTCCGAGTAGGTGTAAATGTCAACTCTGATCCGCTTAGCACTCGATAATGCGGCCGCGTCCAAGCGGCCCAACGATGGCGCCCGCAGGGTGGGGATGGTTGGCATGGCCGCCCTGGCGGCCCTGGCATTGGTTACCGCCCCTGCTGCGAACGCCGACCCGAGACCGGCATGTCTCCAAGGGCCGCCAGCGGGGCAGAGTTCGGGGTGCGGCCGGCGTGCGTTCCTGGCGGATATCGGTGCGGCCGGCTTGGGGGACGTGAACGGTGACACGGTGGCGCTGGACCAGGGCATGGATCTGTGCATCCTGATGGATTCTGGCGTCAGTCGACAGAGCATGACGAACCAGTTCGCGGCATTGAACCCGGCGCTGGGTCCAGACGGGGCGGCACGGGTCGTCCAAATCGCTGTCCGCGACCTGTGCCCGTGGCACCGCTGAGTGCCGGACCGGCTCGACAACAGCGAAGCCTGCGCTAAGGCTGACGGCACCGCACAACGGCTGAGCGGTCGCTAGAAGAAGAAGCCGGCCGTTCCGTCGCTCTTCTTCAAGCCGCCCGAGCTGTTTTGGCCCTGGTTCGAAATGCCAGAGCTCTGCAATCCCGAGTTGTTGAAACCTACGCTGCTGCCGTCTCCGGATATGTTGCCACCCGAATTTCCGATGCCCGTGTTGTGGAAGCCAAGATTGAGGAAGCCCACGTTTTGCATGCCGGTGTTTGCGATGCCCACATTGCTGGACTTGCCACTGGTGTTGTCGATGCCGGCGGTGATACCGCCACCACCACCCCCACCACCGCCGCCACCACCGCCGCCACCACCGCCGCCGCCGCCGCTCGCGTTGTTGTTGAACGCGCCCGAGGTGTGGCCACCGGTGGTCGTGTTGTTGAAGCCCGAGTTTCCGGTGCCGGTGTTCCCGAAGCCCGAGTTCGCGGCGGCGGCGTCTGTCGAGGCGCCGAACCCGGTGTTGACGTTGCCCGAGTTGAAAGCGCCGGTATTCGTGTCGCCCGCATTCCCGAAGCCGGTGTTGACGTTGCCCGAGTTGAAGAAGCCGGAGTTGCCGCCGAATCCGCCGCCGGAGTTGAAGCTGCCGAAGTTAAACCCCGAGCCCGAATTGAAACTGCCGGCGTTCTGGCCGGATCCCGAGTTGAAACTGCCCGCGTTGCGCCCGAGGCCCGAGTTGAACATTCCCGAATTGCTGCCGTCACCCGAGTTGTACATGCCGAAGTTCAACGGGCTGGAGTTCGAAAAGCCGGTGTTCGTGTCGCCCGAGTTGAACCAACCCGTGTTGACAGCGCCCGAGTTTCCGAAGCCCAGGTTCCCGGTGCCGGAGTTTCCGATCCCAACGTTGTTGTGGCCGGAATTGAAGAATCCGACGTTGCCGGTGCCCGAGTTGAACAGCCCGATGTTGTTGCTGCCCGAGTTCAGGCCGCCGATCCCGAACTTGTTGTCGCCGGTGAGTCCGATACCGATGTCGTGGTTACCGGTGTTTCCCAACCCGATGTTGTTGCTGCCCTGGTTGCCGAGGCCGATGTTGTTGTTACCCGGGTTGCCCAGCAGACCCGAGTTTCCGCTGCCGAAGTTTCCGCTGCCGATATTCCCGTTGCCGAAGTTACCACTCCCCTTATTCCCGGAACCCACATTGGAATCGCCTGTGTTGCCGTTGCCGAAGTTTCCGTTGCCGGCGTTGCCCGAGCCCACGTTGAGGTTGCCGGTGTTGCCCGAACCAAGGTTTTGATTGCCGCTGTTTCCGGAGCCCAAGTTTTGGTTGCCGCTGTTGCCCGAGCCCCCATTGGTTGATCCGGTGTTGCCGCTACCCAGGTTGGTGTTGCCGCGATTTCCAGAACCCAGGTTGCTGTTGCCGGTGTCGCCCATGCCCAAGTTGCTGTTGCCGTGATTCCCCCAGCCGAAGTTGAGGTTGCCGTTATTGCCGAAGCCGAAGTTGATGTTGGCCAGGCTTGTCGCCTGGGCGAAGGCATTCGGCAGTTGCTGCCAAGACGGTAACTGGGCGGCCACCGCGGACGCTCCGGCGTGATAACCCGCCATCGCCGTCACATCCCGAGCCCACATCTGCTCGTACTCGGCCTCCATGGCCGCGATCGCCGGAGCGTTTTGCCCGAACAGGTTCGACACGACCAATGACACCAACTGAGAACGATTGGCCGCCACCATGACCGGATGAACCGTCGCGGCGTGCGCGGCCTCGTATGCCGACACGACGGCCCTCGCCTGTGCGGCCGCCGTCTCGGCGCGAGCCGCGACGGCGCCCAGCCACGCCGCATACGGCGCCGCCGCATTCGCCATCGCCATCGCCGCCGCGCCTTGCCACGACTGCCCAGCCAATCCTGCCGTCACTGACCCGAATGAGTTTGCCGCGGAGGTTATTTCACCGGCCAGCCCATCCCAGGCCGCCGCCGCGGAGACCATCGGACCCGAGCCTGCGCCCGCATACATCAGGGCTGAATTAATCTCCGGCGCTAACAACGAGAAGCTCACTCCCCCAACACCTTTCTCCAAGGGCGACCACCATGGCCGCTAACTGTCTGCCCAGCTTTCCGGTAGCATCGGCACGCTGGGGCCTCCGCGGAAACCGTTACCGGCAAGCGTGATTAGGCCGGCCGGCCGCACGCCCGCCTTCGACACCGTCCCGGCAAATCCCAATTGCTCCGAACCCCGGCCCGACGGGAGGTAGTGATCCGGTGTTGGCCCGGCGGCGGATATCCCTGACTCTTCTTCGGCCGGTAGGTATTCGTAGCGATAGCCGCGGTCGATGACTGTCCGCAGGCGTCGGGAGGCCCGCACCTGCCCGCGACTCGCTACCGCCGCAGCGGCCGCGGTCTCCGGAGCGCTGTCTGGCACCGGCTCTGCGACTGTCATGCGCGCACCGAGCGCAGGACCGAAGCCGGGACCAGGACCGCCCACCAGATACGCCAGACCCTCAACACCCGTCACCGGTGCCGGTGGGGCGGACGGCGGGGCGGGGACGGGGCTGGCCGGCGCGGAAGTGAGCGGGGCCGGCGTGGGCACGGGGGTTGAAACCGGCGCGGCCATGGCCGGCACCGGCTGCGGGAGCTGAGGTGGGGGTGCAACCGGGACCGGCGCGACCGGTGTGGATCCCGGCACCGTTATCGCCGCCAATCCGGTCAGACCCGACAGGCCCGCCAGGCTGGGCAGGTACGCGACGCCCAGGTTGAGGACGACCGGCGCCAGGAGCGGCGAACTTTGCAGCAGGAAACGAAGCGTCCGCAGCGTCCAGTTGACGACACGGAAGGTTTGCCATGCGGTGAAGTAGGAGACGAGCCCCGGCAACCGCGATGGATCCGCCAGAACTTGGGGAAGGTTGGTTTGCAGGTAGGTGATGGCGTTCTGGTTGCCGTTGAAGAAGTTGGGCAGGTTCTGCAGGTACTGCAGCGGCGACCAATTGGGTTGGCCCTGACCGGGGATCCGTTCACCGTTAGCGCCGAAGAGCATCGCCCAAATTTCTGCCGGCGTCGGCAATTGGAAACCCCCTCCGCCTCCGCCGCCGCCACCGCCACCCCCTCCGCCGCCGCCTCCGCCGCCGGCCGCGGCCGTTGCCTGCGCGGCTTCGGTGGTCGCTTGGTAGGTGCTCATCGTGGTGGCTGCCTGCACCCACATCCGCGCGTAGTCGGCTTCGTTAACGGCGATCGGAATGGTGTTGATTCCAAAGAAGTTCGTCGCCACCAGCACTCCGTGGATGACGTGATTGGCGGCCAGCTCGGCCAGCGTCGGCATCGCCGCCAATGCCGCCGTGTATGCGGCGGCCACTACCTCATGCCGGGCCGCCGCCGCGGCGCTGACCGCGCTGGCCAGCCCCAACCACGCCAGATACGGTCCATGCGCGGCGACGTATGTCGCCGCGGTCGGACCCTCCCACAGCTGTTGTGCGCCGGCCAATACCGCGGTGAGTTCGGTTGCCGCGGAGTCGTACTCAACGCTCAGTCCGGTCCACGTCTCGGCTGCGGCCAGCAGCGGACCAGGTCCCGGACCAGTGCTCAGCAAGGTTGAGTGGACCTCAGGCGGAAACGCCATCCAGACCGGCGCCGACATCGTCAGCCACCCAGATAGGTCGCGGCTCCCGCCGCGTCTCCGACGGCATAACTGGTACCGGCCGCAGCGACACCGATTCCCGCTCGACCCAACACCTCGACACCCTGTGCCACCGCCGCTTCGTGCTGGCTGCCTTGTTCGCTGAACTCCAGCGCGGCCTGCACTGATACCGGGTCGGCCGCCGGTGGCAGCACCACCGAGATCACCGGGCCCGCTGCCAGATGCGCGGCCGCGAGCCGGGCGGTAATCGCTTCCACAGCCGCACTTGTCGCGGCCAGACCCTCTGGGACGACACGCAAAGTCATGACCCGCACCCCTCGCCTATGTGAATTAGCTGCCCGCCGATTTCGCCGGCGCGAACCGGCATCGATGCCCGATGCGATTACCCAGCCGAGCAGTCCTGCCGCAAGGCCGAAACCCAAGTGAAAAAACGTCTTCTCGGCCGTCCCGACCGAGAACAACAGGTGTCCCCTGCCGCCGAGCAGGACCGCAACCGAGTCGGCAAGTGCGACCAGATGTATCGGCGCGGCAGCGAGCACAAGCAACCAGCGCCGTCCTCGCACCACGGGCACGACGGCGACGGCGTAGAGCAAGATAGCGGCGGCCAGGTAGCGCGCGCTGCCCGCAGCCGCCGCGCCGTGGGGAACATGAATTACCAGTGTCGCGCTGGTCGAAGCCGCCCCGACCGCCAGCACCGTCGAGCGTCGGCGGGTTGCCAGCACAACCGCCACCAATAGGGTCAGCCACACCAAACCGCGGTGTCCGGGCAGCCCGATGGGGATACGGATATCCGCGAAGGCGACGATCGCGACGATTGCGAGGACAGGGAGAACAACTTCGCGTGCGAGCAACAGGCCGGGCTGTTCGCGTCCGGCCGACCGCGGCAACACGGTCATCATCACGTGCGGAACATTACCCGCAATAGGTCCCTTGGATACGGTTATTTGCGGTAATAATCTCTGCATATGCGGTCATCTATCTGTCGGCTGCCGGTAGCAGTTCTGGCGTTGCTTGTTGCCGCTGGTCTCGGTGGCTGCGATAGTGCTGCGACCGACGGCCGCGACAACCTCCTCGTCCAACAGAACGGCCGGGTGCTGGGCCGTTTCACGCTGGCGCAGGTGCAGGATCTTCCGCAGGTCGAGATCGCCACGCCGCAGTCGCACGGCGCCCAAACCCAGAAAGGGCCCACCGTCCGCTCGGTCCTGGCCGCCGCAGGCGCTACCGGCGTGGACGCGGTGCGAATAGAAGGTCGCGACCCCGCCCAGACACTTACCGCCACCGAGCTCACCGACCAGGTGATCCTGAGTGTGACAAAGCGAAACACGCTCAAGCTCAGCGGAACTCAACTCGGTAAGGATCGTTGGGTTCGTGACGTCACTACGCTGGTCGTCAACCCATGACCAAAACACGCGCGCTGGCCGGTGTGGACCTCCTTATCGGCATCGATGACACTGACGATCTGCGCAGCCCCGGGACGGGCCGCCGCGCGCGGGCGCTGCTCCGCGAGCTAGCCGAGGCGGGATTGGGTAGCCCCGCCGGAGCTACCCGGCACCAGCTCTTGGTCGACGATCGCATCCCTTACACCACCCACAATTCCAGCGCCTGCCTGGCCTGGCGGAGCGCCGGCGGAAATCCCGGGGCCGTGTTGCCCGATGTCATAGCGCTGGCCGGACGATTCCTGGAACGTGTTTGCCCGCCGGATGCCGACCCCGGGCTCGTGGTAGCCATCCCAAGTCGCCTTGGCGAGGCCGCCCCATTGGCGGAGTTCGGTGGCCGGGCAAAGCGAGAAGTTCTGCATACCAAGGAGGCTCGCGAGCTGGCCGCCAACCTCGGCGTGCATCTCTCGGGACACGGCGGCACCGAGGACGGTGTGCTGGGTGCATTGGCCGCGGTCGGGTTGCACCTATCGGGCAACGACGGACTGTTCATCACTCTGCCGGGCCTTTACGAGCTGCCCAGCGAAACCACCATCGAGGACCTGCGCGCACGCATTCCGCTCGACCTTGCCCGTGACGGCAATCACCGCGAACCCGGGCCCGGCGAGCCTATTGAACTGGGTGACTGGGTGCATCCGGTGTGGCTCGACGGTCGTACCGTGCTGCTACTGGAGCCGCCAAGGGTGGGCCCAGACGGTCGACGTGGCTGGCGAACTGCACCGCGGGCGATTGTGAAGCAATACTGATAGCGCGGGGTGCTGCTAGGGCTCGCCGTCCTCGTCTTCGTCGTCATCGCCGCGTAGGAGTTTCTCGGGGTGGTGGACGGTGTTGGTGCGTGGTTGGCCGCGCTCGAGGTGCGGCGGGGGGATCCATTCGGTGTCGCCGTTGTGGCGTTTTCGGGTGGTCCAGCCGCCGGGTCGCAGCATGCGGTGGTGCGGGCCGCAGCCGAAGGTGAGGTCGTTGACGTCGGTGGTGCGGCAGGTGGCGTAGTCGGTCACATGATGCACCTCGCAGTAGTAGCCGCCCACCGTGCAGCCCGGCGCCGAACACCCGCGGTCCTTGGCGTACAACACAATCCGCTGCCCCGGCGACGCCAGCCGCTTCGTGTGAAACAGGCCGACCGCTTTACCCTTATCGAAGATCGCCAAATAGTGGTGAGCATGGCGGGCTTGGCGGATCACATCCGACATCGGCACCCGGGTGCCCCCGCCGGTGCGCGCGGTGCCGGCGGCGGATTCCAGGTCTTGCAGTGTCGTGGAGACGATGATGGTGGCCGGCAAGCCGTTGTGCTGCCCCAACTCCCCGCTGGCCAACAACCCACGCAGCCCGGCGAGTAGCCCGTCGTGGTTGCGCTGGGCGCCGCTGCGGGCATCACCATCGATCGCCTGCTGGCAGGGGGCGCCGTCCACACACGGCATGTCATCAAGGGGGTTGCACATGCCGGGGGCGGCCAGTTTGGCCCAGGCGGCTTCCAGGGTGGCGCGCAGTTCGGGGCTGATCAGGCCGCGCAGCTCGGACATGCCGTCCTCTTGCTGGGGGCCCAGGGTCAGGCCGCGCCGACGCGCCCGGTCCTCATCGGTGTAGTCGCCATCGGGGTTGATGCAGTCGGTCATGGTGGCCGCCAGCCCGCGCAATTTTTCGGGCCGGTGCTGGCTGCCCAGCCGGGCTAGATCCGCTTCGGCGCGCTCGCGGGTGGCTACGTCCACCCAGCCCGGCAATTCCTGGCAGAAGTCGCGGATCACCTTGACCTGCCCAGCCCCCAGCTTCCCCGCCCGCTGCCCGGCCGCGGTGCCCGCCAGCAGCGGCGCCAGAGGCTGGCCGGTCAACGCACGGCGTGGCCCCAGCTCGGCGGCCTCCTTGATGCGCCGCCCGGCCTCCTTGCTGCTGATCAGCGCCCACTCGGCGATCGCGTGGGACAGCTTGCCGCCCAGCTCCTCGGCGGTGGCCAGCCGGGCCAGCTGATTGATCAACGGATGCTCAGCTGCGGGCAACCGGCGGCGCACCCGCTCCACCCGCTCCACCAAGACCAGACGCTCCCGGGTGGTCAACCCCTCGAAATCCAACCCGAGGACACCATCGACCGCGGCATCCAACGTGTCAAACGCCGCGGTGATCGCGTCTCGATCCATACCCCCAAACTAGCCGAGGGCACCGACAACAATGGCCGCCAAGAAACCCCAGAAACCACAGTGACACATGGGGTTTCAGAAGCTACAGCGTCTCGTCCAGCTCTCCGAGTCGATCGGTCAGCCGCAGATTCTCTGAGTAGTCGACCGGACAACTGATCAGCGACACGCCGTCGTCGTCAAGCGCGGTCTTCAGCGTCGGCAGCAATTCCGCCGCGTTCTTGATCCGATACCCCTTGGCGCCGAAGCTTTCCGCGTAGCTCACCACGTCGGGATTGCCGAATCTCACGTAATAGTGCTCGCCGAGTTCGAGATCCATTTTCCATTCGATGAGGCCGTAGCCACCGTCTTCCCAGATCAACACCACCAGCGGTATCCGCTCGCGAACGGCGGTCTCGATCTCCTGGGAGTTCATCAGGAACGCGCCGTCGCCGACCACCGCCAGCACCTTATCCCCGGGTCTGGCGATCTTGACCCCGAGCGCACCCGGCAGCGAAAAACCCATGGTGGACAGACCATTTGACACTAAGCAGGTGTTGCGTTCATAGGTCGGATACAGCCGGGCCATCCACATCTTGGTGGCGCCGGTGTCCACCAGCACGACGTCATTGCGGCCAAGCGCGGCACGCGTGTCGGCGACCACCCGCTGAGGAGCCAGCGGGTAGCGCGAATCCTGTTGTCCCCGAGCGAATTCCTCGGCGAGCAGACCCGACCCCGGCACGTCGTCGGCGGCTTCGTAATGTTGGCCGGCAAGGGCTTCGGTGAGCGCGTCCAAAGACGAACTGATGTCGCCGATGATCCCCACGTCGACCGAATAGTGCATGTCGACCTCGGCCGGAAAACGATGGACATGGATGATCTTCTTGTCCGAGTTCGGGTTGATCCGAACCGGGTCGAATTCCTGCAGCTCGTAGCCGACCGCAATGACGACGTCGGCGTGGTCGAACCCGAAGTTGACGTAGTCGTGCCGCATGAACCCGAGGGTCCCGATGCTGTTGGGGTGGTCGTCGGGCATGACGCCCTTGCCGTGAAAGGTATTGGCCACCTGGATCCCGAGTTCGTCGGAGAAGCGGACCAGCGCCGCGGTCGCGTCGGCGCGGGCGGCGCCGTGCCCGGCCAGCACCACCGGTCGCTGCGCGTTGCGCAGGATGTCGACGGCGCGCGCCACCTGATTGGCCGCCGGCGCCTCGGCGCGGACGACGTTGCGCGGCAACGGCGTTAGGTCGTAGTCAGCGGCATCTGCATCCAGGTGCTCAGGCACGGCAAGGTAGACCGCGGCCGGGCGCTCCGACTCGGCGAGCTTGAACGCCTTGCGGAACATCTCCGGTATGGCTTGCACGGTGGGGATAGCGGCGGACCAGCCGGTGATCGGCGCGAACATGGACACCAGGTCGACGTACTGGTGCGACTCCTTGAACTCACGATCCTGACCGACCTGCGCCGAGATCGCCACCATCGGCGTGCTGTTGGTGGTGGCGTCGGCCACGCCGAGCTGCATGTTGATCGCGCCCGGCCCCAGGGTGGCGGAGACCACCGCCGCACGCCCGGTGACCCGCCCATACATCTCCGCCATGAACGCGGCCGCCTGCTCGTGCCGGGTGAGCACATAACGGATGTCCGAGGCGGCCAAAGCCTGCACGAACCGGATGTTCTCCTCCCCGGGCAGCCCGAAGACGACGGAAACCCCCTCGTTTTCCAGGCACTTGACCATCAGCTGAGCCGCTGTACTCATCCGGCACCTCCCTCTGGCCACGATAGTGGCAGGCTAGATACGCAGACGTTTCCACCCGCGCCACGACAAACGCAGATCAAGGAGGGCCAGCGTGCCCATCGCCACCATCAACCCTGCCACCGGGGAGACAGTCAAGACCTTCACCGCCGCAACCGACGAAGAAGTCGAGGCAGCGATAGCCCGGGCCTACGCGCGTTTCCTGGACTACCGCCACAACACCACCTTCGCCCAGCGTGCCGCGTGGGCTAATGCCACCGCCGACCTGCTGGAGGCCGAGGCGGATGAGACCGCCGCCATGATGACCCTGGAGATGGGTAAGACGCTGGCCTCCGCCAAAGCCGAAGCACTCAAGTGCGCCAAAGGTTTTCGTTACTACGCCGAGAATGCCGAAGCGTTGCTGGCCGACGAACCCGCCGAAGCCGGGAAGGTTAACGCATCCCGGGCATACACCCGGTACCAACCGCTCGGGGTGGTGCTGGCCGTGATGCCGTGGAACTTCCCGCTGTGGCAGGCCGTCCGATTTGCCGCCCCGGCGCTGATGGCCGGCAACGTCGGCATCCTCAAGCACGCGTCGAACGTGCCGCAGTGCGCGCTGTACCTGTCCGACGTCATCGCCCGCGGCGGCTTCCCGGACAGCTGCTTCCAGACGCTGCTGGTGCCGTCCGGCGCGGTCGAGCGCATCCTGCGCGATCCCCGCGTTGCCGCGGCCACCCTCACCGGCAGCGAGCCGGCCGGGCAGTCGGTCGGCGCCATCGCCGGCGACGAGATCAAACCCACCGTTCTCGAACTCGGCGGCAGCGACCCGTTCATCGTGATGCCGTCCGCGGACCTCGACGCTGCGGTCAAAACCGCCGTCACCGGCCGGGTACAGAACAACGGACAATCCTGCATCGCGGCCAAACGGTTCATCGTTCACGCCGATATCTACGACGAGTTCCTCGACAAATTCGTCGCGCGGATGGAGGCGCTGAAAGTCGGTGACCCGACCGACCCGGACACCGACGTCGGCCCGCTGGCCACCGAGTCGGGCCGCGACGAGGTGGCCCAGCAGGTCGATGACGCCGTTGCGGCGGGCGCCGTAGTCCGTTGCGGCGGAAAGCGTCTCGACCAGCCAGGTTGGTTCTACCCGCCGACCGTGGTCAGCGACATCAGCAAGGAGATGGCGCTCTACACCGAGGAGGTGTTCGGGCCGGTGGCCTCGGTGTACCGGGCCGCCGACATCGACGAAGCGATCGAAATCGCCAACGCCACCACGTTCGGACTGGGCTCCAACGCGTGGACGCAGGACGAAGCCGAGCAAGAACGCTTCATCGACGACGTCGTCGCGGGTGGCGTCTTCATCAACGGCATGACGGTCTCCTACCCCGAGTTGCCGTTCGGTGGCGTCAAGCGGTCCGGCTACGGCCGGGAGCTCTCCGGTCTCGGGATCCGCGAGTTCTGCAACGCCAAGACGGTCTGGGTCGGCTGACGCCGGCGAGCAGACGCAAAAGCACCCGACACGCCGTGCGTGTGGGTGCTTTTGCGTCTGCTCGCCAAGCTAGCCAACGGCTGCCAGGGCCCGCTCGTCCTCGTCGGCGAAGGTGTCTTCCAGCTGCAAAGGCGAGTAGTCGAGGTCGATTTCGCCGAGCGGTCGCCCGCGGGCGCCGCTGATCGTCCCGAACCGCCGCATGCCCTTGTCGGCGGAGTACTGCATGAACTCGTCAAGGTTCAAGTCGAAGGGCTTCGGGTCGTCGTAAAGCTTGAAGCCGTCCTCGGTGAGCCGCAGTGCCAACGGGATCAGCTCGTTCATGCGGGTTTCGAACACCGTCCAGTTGGCGTCGTCGGCGGCGACGTGGCGCCGGCAGGTGAAGGTGCCCCACGCCATGTGGCGTCGCTCGTCGTCACCGATGCGCCGGATCAGCTCCTGCATGCCGGGAAAAATGCCGTGTTCCACGCAGACCTTGTGCCAGGCGTAGTAGCCGGTGAGCGCCAGCATGCCCTCGACGATGTGGTTGTACGTGACGGAAGCCCGGACCTGTGCAGCCGGTGACGGGTCAGTCGACAAGGCGCTGAGGCACCCCGGCAACTCGTCGTAAAAGATCTCGCGGTAGGAGGGCAGCTCGTCGAGATACCCGTGCAGGTCCTCGGTGACACCGACGGCGTCGAGCCACATGCGGAACACCTGGACGTGTTTGGCTTCCTCGAACGCGAACTGCGTCAGATACATCTCGTCGCCCAGCCGCCCTTCGGCGCGCATCGCGCTCATGAACGGCTGGATGTCCTGCGTCACCGATTCCTCGCCGGCAATGAATTGCGCGCACAGTCGGAGGACGTAGTTACGCTCTTTATCCGACAGCCGGTCAAAGTCCGCCCGGTCGCCAGAGAAATCGATGTCGGCCGGGTTCCAGAACTTTGCGTTGCCGCCGGCGAACAGCTTCAACGGTAGGCTTTGCCAGTTGAGGCCGCCCCCGCCAAGCGAACAAAAATGGGTGCGGTTCATGTTTGTTGACCTCCTCAGATCATTTCAGGGCTGGGTTTGGTTGCCGGCAACGGCGAATACGCGGCCGCAAGGACTGCGACGAGCCTGCGCACAGCCAATGCCGGCTGGTCCGGGTTCGGCTCGTCGAGCCCGAGCACGGGGTCAAGACCGCGCATGTAGGGCGCCAGCGCGAGGTGCGGAAAGATCAGCAGCAACAACGACAGCAGAGCGTCGGTGTCGGAATCCGCGCGCAGGTCGCCGCGCGCCTGGGCATCACGCACCAGTGGCCGCAACACTTGCAGGTAGTGGCGGTGAATGACCGACCGCACACTGATGCGGGCGTCGGTGTCGACCTCGAGGGTCGCGGCCGCATGAAGTGCACGCTCACGTGGATGATCGGCGTAGTAGGCCACCCAGTCGTCCAGCAGGTCGGTCAGAAATTCGAAAAACGGCCTGCTCGGGTCGAGTTCACGAATGCGGACCTCCATGTAGGCACGCACCCGCTGGCTGCCGATGTCTGCGATGAACGCGTAAAGGTCACGCTTATCCGCGAAGTACTGGAACAGGCTGCCCTTGGCGACTCCCGCGCGCCGGGCGATGACGTTCAGGCTGCCTTGCGAGAACCCGTGCGCCCCGAACTCGGCCTCGGCGGCTTCCACCACGGCCGCCCGACGAGCCGGATCCACCCGCGCCCATGTCACCGTCGGCATGGGGCCTCCTCACCTCAATGACCACTGGTCATTCTACGGTGAGCTGGGTCACAGTCAAGTGGGGCTCTGCATGCCATCGGCGCCATTTCCTACGCCAAACACGGCCACGACCCGTGCGATGGGCTCACCATGCTCGCCGAAGGCCGACCCTGTATACCCGCATAACCCGGCGAGTCAATACAGCAATTTATCGAGGTCGAAAAAGGCCGAATTACCGAGGCCCGTGTTGAAGAAGCCCGAGTTAAGGCCGTTAAAGAGGAGGTTATTGTCCGAGCTGTCGTAGTTTCCAATGCCCGAGGTCTCGCCGTCAAACCCGGCGACACCGGTGGCCGTGTTGAAGAAGCCCGACATTTCGCTGTTCCCCAAGTTGGCGCCGAAGGCCGTGTTTCCAAAGCCCGAGCTGGGGCCATTAATATTGTCGAAGCCCGAGTTAGTTGCGCCGCTATTGGTGCTGATCCCGAACCCCGTGTTCACGTTGCCCGAATTCCAGAGGCCCGTGTTTGCGCCACCCGAATTACCATTGCCCGTGTTTGCCTCCCCCGAGTTCACGAAACCCGTATTTTCCTGGCCCGAGTTCCCGAAGCCGGTATCTAACCCGCTCGAGTTCCCGAAGCCGGTGTTTATTGGGTTCGAATTCCCGACGCCGAAGTTCAGGTAGCTGGAGTTCCCGACGCCGATCTCGCAGCCGCCCGAGTTCCCGAAGCCCAAGTTGTTGAGCTGGCCCAGGTTTGGAAACGGGACTACGGCGTTGGTGCCCGAGTTGAAGATGCCGATGTTGCCGCTGCCGGAGTTGAAGAAGCCGATATTGTCCGTGCCCGAATTGAAGAAGCCGATGTTGCCGCTGCCCAGGTTCAGCCCGCCGAAATTGAACTGATTGGTTGCCGTGTCGAAATAGTCTTTCCCGAGACCTATCTCATTGCTGCCGGAAAGTCCCAAGCCGAAATCGTTGTTGCCGCTGTTCCCGCCGCCGATGTTTCCGTTGCCGCTGTTGCCGAAACCGAAATTGTTGTTCCCACTGTTACCCATGCCCACGTTATTGTTGCCCGGCAGCGGCCCATTTGGGCCGATGGGGCCGCCGTTACCGGAGCCGATATTTCCGCTGCCAAAGTTTCCGCTGCCAAAGTTTCCGCTGCCGAGGTTGCCTTTTCCGAAGTTGTTGCTGCCGAGGTTTCCGCCGCCGAAGTTGAAGCTGCCGCTGTTCCCGTTGCCGAAGTTGTAGCTGCCGGTGTTTCCGCTGCCCAGGTTCAAGTTGCCGTTGTTGCCGACGCCCAGGTTGATGGTCAGACCCATGGCGGGCGCGCGCGCGGCGACCGCGGGTGCGCCAGCCACCTGGCTCGCCAGGCCCTGCAGCGACGCCCACCAGGATGTCAGCTGCGAGGCCGCCGACGAAGCCGCTCCGTGATAGCCCACCATCGCGGCCACGTCCTGGGCCCACATCTGCTCGTACTCGCTCTCCAGCTGGGCAATCGCCGGCGCGTGCAGCCCGAACCAATTCGACAGCACCATCTGCACCAACGAATTCCGGTTGAGCTGCACCAGCATCGGCGGCACCGTCGCCGCCCACGCCGCCTCAAATGCGCTCGCAACCGCGCGCGCCGACCCCGCGGCCCCCTGCGCCTGGACCGCCGCCGGGTTCAGAAGCCCCGTATACGGGGCGGCCGCGGCCGCCATCGCGGCCGACGCCGGGCCCTGCCACGCCTGAGCCGTCAACCCGGACGTCACCGACCCAAACGAGGACGCCGCCGAACCCAGCTCGCCGGCCAACCCATCCCAGGCAGCCGCGGCGGCCAGCATCGGCGCCGATCCCGGACCGGTGAACAGCTGCGCTGAAATTACCTCTGCCGGCGACAGCAAAATATTCATGACTGTGACCCCTATCTGCTCCCGGTCACCGGTGCGAGCGCTCGCAAACGACGTCGGCGTCCTTTCGCCAGGTCACCAGTCGTTCAAGCGCAATTCGCTATGAAAGGGACATTACGACGATCCGGAAGCATCGGCCGATTCTCACAGGAAACCCCCCGCAGACCTGATGGTCCCGCCACGCGGCGATCTCCTGCTGCGCCGCGCGAGCAGACGCAAAAGCCCCTCAAAATACCCATTTTGAGGGGCTTTTGCGTCTGCTCGGCCAGCTAGGGCCGCATTTCGTAAGCGCCGTTGACCGGCAGCACGTGCTCCTGCCAAACCTGGTCGTAACGACCCGGGTCGTTGACGGGACGGCGGATCATCCGCGTCGCGAAACCGGCCTGGGCGTCCGTCGTGGCGGCCTTGTCGTGCAGTTCGACGGCATAGGTGTTGAAGTCCCGCACGAGCAGCGAGAAGATCTCGTCGATCAGCGGCTCATCCACACCCGACAGCGGGGCCTCCTCGAGGATGAGTTGCGCGTAGGGCACCAAGGCGAACAGCTGGCCCACCCCGAAGGCGAAGTCGATGTCCTTCTGCTGCGCCGCATCCGGCGTCGCAGAAGCCAGCATCTCGGCGAGGACGTCGATCTGCTCGCGCAGCAGCGCGACGTTAGGCAGATGCGCGTAGCTGTCGAACGGCGCACGCCAATCGTGGAAGCGCACCTTGCCCAGGCCCCCGGTGGGCCCCTGGGCGAACAGGAAGGTGTCGTCGGCCGCGTCGTCACGACGCGAGATCAGCGGCAGCGATGCATCGGGGGCGAACAGGAAGTTGGGCATGAACTTGGCCAGCAGCCCGATGTTGATGTGGACGGTGCCTTCCAGCCTGGGCAGCAGGCCGATCTCGCGCGCCACCGTCTCGAAGAAGGTGTCTTTCTCTACACCCTTGGCGGCGATGACATCCCACAGCGCGGTGATGACACGCTCACCCTCGCCGGTGACCTTCGCCTTGGTGAGCGGGCTATATAGCAGGTAACGACGGTCGTCGGCCGACGCGCTGCGCATGTAGTCCGAGGCGCGGGTGGCGACCAGTCGCATGGCGACCAGCCGCACGTACGCGTCGGTGAGCAACCGCCGCACGTGGCTGAAGTCGGTGACGACGGTGCCGTACAGGTAACGGTTTGCAGCGTGGGTGACCGCTTCGTACAGGGCGTGAGTGCACATGCCGATGGCACCCCAGCCCAGGTTGTACTTGCACACGTTGACGGTGTTGAGGGCGGCGTGGAAGGCGCCGATGCCGCGGTGCAGCATGTCGGCCTCAGTGACCGGGTAGTCGCGCAGCCCGTAGTTGGCGACGTAGTTCTGCGAGTTGACGACGTTCTTGATCAGGTCGTAGCGGTCGTGCTGGGAGTCAGCGGCGAAGAAGACGTACTCGTCCGTGCCGTCGATCTTGCCGAAGGTGGAGACCATCCTGGCCGCATTGGCGTTGCCGATGTAGTACTTCTCGCCGTTGGCGGTCCAGCCATGCTCCGACGGCGTCAGGATCATGTCGGTCTTGTAGACGTCGGCGCCGTGGGTCTGCTCGGACAGGCCGAAGGCGAACACCTCGCCCTGCTCCAGCTGAGCGGCCGCCTTGCGCTTGGCGTCCTCGTTCTCGCTCATCCAGATCGGGCCCAGGCCCAGGGCGGTCACCTGGAACGGGTACCAGTAGCTCAGCCCGTAAAAGCCGATGATCTCGGCGAACTCGCTGATCCGGTAGGTGTCCCAACGGCAGTCGGAGGCGCCGTACTCGGCCGGCGTCAGCAGCGAGGCGAAGACACGCTCCCGCGCGATGAAATTGAGGAAGTCCGAGTACCAGACCCGTTCGTGGTCGTCGTGCTTCAGCCGCGCCTTGCCGCGCGACTCGAAGAAATCCACCGTCGCCGCCATGATCTCCCCCGAACGCGCGTCTGGGTATTGGCGTACCAAGTTGTTGGGATTGAGCAGCATGACAGTGGCTCCCGGGGCGGGTTCGGACACGACGGGTAGACGGTACTGCACCCGGCGCGGCAGCCGGAACAGAACGGCCTCTGTTGGCGGACCACCGAATCGACCTAGCATCGGTTACGTGTCAGAACTAAATACCGCTCGCGGACCCATCGATACCGCCGATCTTGGCGTGACGCTCATGCACGAGCACGTGTTCATAATGACGACCGAGATCGCGCTGAACTATCCGGAAGCGTGGGGCGACGAAGAGCAGCGGGTGGCTGACGCCATCAACCGGCTCAACGAGCTCAAGTCCCGCGGCGTGGACACCATCGTCGACCTCACCGTGATCGGCCTGGGCCGCTACATCCCCCGGATCGCGCGGGTGGCCGCGGCCACCGAACTCAACATCATCGTCGCGACCGGCCTGTACACCTACAACGACATACCGTTCCGCTTCCACTATCAGGGTCCCGGCGGGATGCTCGACGGCCCGGAGATCATGACCGACATGTTCGTCCGCGACATCGAGCAGGGCATCGCCGACACCGGCATCAAGGCCGGGATCCTCAAGTGCGCCACCGACGAGCCCGGTGTCACTCCCGGGGTCGAGCGGGTGCTGCGCGCCGTCGCCCAGGCGCACAAACGCACCGGGGTGCCGATCTCCACACACACCCATGCCGGGCTGCGCCGCGGGCTCGAGCAGCAACGCATCTTCGAAGAGGAGGGCGTCGACCTGAGCCGGGTGATCATCGGCCACTCCGGTGACAGCACCGACGTCGGCTACCTCGAAGAGCTCATCGCCCCCGGCTCCTACCTCGGGATGGACCGGTTCGGCATCGACGTGATCCTTCCGTTCGAGGACCGGGTCGACATAGTGGCGACGATGTGCGAGCGCGGCCACGCCGACAAGATGGTGCTGTCGCACGACGCCAACTGTTATTTCGACGCGCTGCCCGAAGAGCTGGTGCCGCAGATGGCCGCCCCAACTGGCACTACCTGCATATCCACAACGACGTGATCCCCGCGCTCAAGGAGCGCGGCGTCACCGACGAGCAGCTGCACACGATGCTCGTCGACAATCCGCGCCGCATCTTCGAGCGGCAGGGCGCGTACGAGTGACGCAGCCGGTCCCGCCGATCAGTACCCAACTTTCCGCACTGGCCCAACTCGCACCAAACGAACCGGCCGTCACCTGCGACGGGTACACCATCACCCGTGGCGAACTCGACTCGTCGACCAACCGGCTGGCCCGCTCCTATGCCGAACTCGGCGTCGGTGTCGGCGATTACGTGACCATCGCGCTGCCCAACTCCGTCGAGTGGGTGCAGGCCGCGATCGCGTGCTGGAAGCTGGGCGCCGTGCCCCAACCGCTGTCCCCGCGGTTACCGGAAGCGGAGTTCGAAGGCCTGCTGGAGCTGCGGCCGCGTGCGTTGCTGGTGGGGCGAGAATACCCGGGAATACCAAGTGTCCCTGCGGGTTTCATCCCCGATCAGACGTTGTCTGATGGCGCACTGGCAGAAGCGGTATCACCGTGCTGGAAGTCGATGGCTTCGGGCGGGAGCACCGGGCGGCCCAAGCTCATCGAGGTCGGCGGCGACAGCCGGCTACCGCCGGAGTTCGGGTTGGCCCTGGGTGCGCAGGAGGGCGAAACCACGTTGGTGCCGGTGCCGCTCACGCACAACACCGGCTTCACCGCCGCGACGATCGCGTTGCTGATGCGCAATCACCTGGTGCTGATGAGCAGGTTCGAACCGGCCGAGTTCCTCCGGGTGATCGGCGACCATCGCGTGCAGCTCGTCACCACGGTGCCGACGATCATGCAACGGGCGCTGCCGGTCTACCGCGCCGACCCGAAATCCTATGACCTGTCGTCGATCCAGCGGTTCTGGCACCTCGGAGCGCCGTGCCCGCCGGCCATCAAGGAGGCATGGATCGAGCTGCTGGGACCCGAACAAATCTGGGAACTGTACGGCGGCACCGAACTCCAGGCGTTGACCGTCATCCGCGGCGACCAGTGGCTGACCCACCGCGGCTCGGTCGGCCCAGTGGTCTCCGGCGAGATGAAAGTCCTCGACGACGACGGCAACCCGTGCGCGCCCGGCGTGGTCGGCGAGATCTACATGCGGCCCAGCCCCGGCAGCGCGCCGACCTACCGCTACATCGGCACCAAGGCGAAATCCCGCGACGGCTGGGATTCCCTGGGCGATCTGGGCTACTTCGACGCCGACGGGTTCCTCTACCTGTCCGACCGTCGCGTCGACATGTTCACCGTCGGCGGGCGCAACGTCTACCCCGCCGAGATCGAGGCCGCCCTGTCGGCGCACCCCGAGGTCCTGTCCTGTCTGGTCGTCGGCGTCCCGGACCCGAACGCCGGCGATCTGGGTCAGGTGCCCTACGCGCTGGTGCACGCCGCCGACGGATCCGCGTTGGACGCCGCGGGTGTACAGGAGTTCCTGCGCGAACGGATCGAGGCCTACAAGGTGCCGCATACCGTCGAGTTCGTCAGCACACCCTTGCGCGACGACGCCGGCAAGGCCCGCCGATCTGCCGTGCGCGCCGAGATCATCGCGCGCTTGGAGGCTTAGCTCATGTATGAGGTGGAGTATTCAGGGCTGAGCGACGTCGGCTGTCGACGATCCGACAACCAGGACCGCTGGGGTGTGGATGGCGGCCTGAACCTATTCATCGTGGCCGACGGCGTGGGCGGCAGCAGGGACGGCGCGCTGGGCGCCCAGACGATGGTCGACATACTGCCCCGCTACGTCGCGCACCACCTCCCGCCCGAGCAGCGCCACGAGCCGGATGCGCCGGAACGACTGGGCCGGGCCGTCTCCGAACTCTCCGACGACCTGCACGCCAAGGCACAAACGGATGCTCGTTTCGAGGGAGCCAACAGCACCTTGGTGGCCGTGCTCATCGCAGGTCCGCGCGCGTTGGTCGCCCACCTGGGTGATAGCCGTGCCTATTTGTGCCGCGAGCGGCAGTTGCAGCGGTTGACCCGCGATCACACGCTGGTGCAGGCTCTGGTCGACGCGCATCAAGTCGACCCTGCGGACACCCGGGTGCATCGCGCCCGCAACGTGGTGACGAAGTACATGGGGATGCGCCCGCCCGCACAGGCCGATGCCAGCGCAGTGGCACTGAATGCCGGTGACCGAATCCTGTTGTGCAGCGACGGTTTGCACGGCGTCGTCGACGAGCCGTCGCTGGTGCAGATCCTTGAGGCGAATCGCGATCCCGGTTATGCGTGCGCGGCCTTGATCGCGGCGGCCAGGGATGGCGGCGGACCGGACAACATCACCGCTCTGGTGATCAACGTTTCCGGCTCATAGCAAATCTCGGGCCTGGGTGCACCAAGATGTCAAGCGACTGGTGGGAGCGTCGCCGAGACAATCGAGTGCTTATGTGTTGGATTGGGTATAGGCATTCCGAGCCTGAAATGCGAGAGGTGATGTAGAGCCCCATGCACACCGTCGAATACGCGGGTCTCAGCGACACCGGCCGCGAGCGATCCGGCAACCAGGACCGCTGGGGTGTCGATCCCGACCAGAATCTGTTCATCGTCGCCGACGGTGTTGCCTCCAGCAGCAACGGGGATCTGGCGGCTGAAATGGTGGTCGGATTGCTGCCGTCCTACCTGCACCAGCACATGGAGTCCGCCGGACTGCAAGATCCGGCTGATCCGGAGCTGCTGGGCGGCGCGATCGCCGAACTGTCGGATGCCGTGCGCAACCGCGGCACGTCCGATCCCGAATATGCCGGGGCCAGCACCACGGTGGTGGCCATCGTCATCTCGGGTCTGCGGGCAGCGGTCGGGCATCTGGGTGACAGCCGTGGCTATCTGTGCCGCGACGGGCAGCTGTATCGGCTGACCCGTGATCACAGCTTGTTGCAGGCCCTGATCGACGCGGGCGAAGTCGACGTGAAGGATGCCCGCAAGCACCCGACCCGGAGCGTAATCACCAGGCACGTGGCGATGGCCCCGCCGGCCCAGCCCGACGTTTCCCCGGTCGACTTGGCGCCCGGTGACCGGATCCTGCTGTGCAGCGACGGTTTGCACGGAGTCGTCAACGATGCGTCGCTGGAGCAAATCCTGGGCGCACGGCACCCTGCCGGCGAGACGTGTGCGGCTCTGATCGCAGCGGCCAATCAGGGCGGCGGGCCAGACAACATCACCGCCGTCGTCATCGACATAACCGCTCCCTAGCGGGTCCGTCGGCGCACCGGTCGTCAGGGAGCGATCGCGTCTTCTTGCTGTTCGCCTCGGGATTCGACGGGGGTGTCGGCACGCCTGCGACGCTCCCAGGTGCGTAACGCTTCCCGGCAGGGCGACTCGACCAGGGCATAACTCACCGCGGCGATCGCGAAACCGAAAACCAGCGTGAGCGCCAGCACCGTCGGCATCCGGCCGGTGAACGGGAATGTCCCGATCACCGGGAACACCATGGCCAGCGCGGCCAGGTGCCAAATGAACAAGCCATACGACCAACGGCCCAGGGTCACCATCGGGGTGCTGCCCAGCAGCCGATGCGAGGTGTCGTGCCGATCCAGCACCAACGGCGCCACCAGCGCGAACGCAACCAGCGCGCCCATCGCCGTTTTCACCGCGAACTGCGTGGCGGTGCCCGGAACCAGCCCCTCCGGACCCGCCAGCGGGGAAGCCGCCACCAGGTAGGCCAGCAGCGCGATGACTGCCATCGGCACCCGGCGGCGCGCCAACCGGTGCGCCAACCCGATCGGGCTGTAGGTCCACTCCGCGAGCAACATGCCGGCGGCGAACCAGGAGAAAAACGCCGGCGGCCAGTTCAGCGGATTGATCCCAGGACCGGTATGTATCGGGACCCAGCCCCAGGCCCAGCTCAGCGCACCGAGCGCGGCAATCGCCGGCACGCGCGCACCGACCGGAACACGCCGGGCGAGCAACGCGAGGATAGGCAACGCCAGGTAGAAGCTGACCTCGACGGACAGGCTCCACATCTGGGTCAGGCCGCCGGTAAGGGTCAGCGGCACATAGATCTGGGTGAGCGTCAGGTTTGCCAGCCACACGGTCAGGCTGGCGTGGTTCGCATCGGGTAACAGGGTCAGGATCACCGCGACCGCCACCAGATAGGCCGGCATGATGCGGACCACCCGAGACCTCAAATAGTGGCCAGTCGGCGGGCGCGGAGTTTTTGACCCAGATCTCTCGCAGCGGCGGCGTGCGCGCGCCACAACAGGAATCCCGACAGTGTGAAGAACACCGCGACGGCCAGATCGAAGCGGCCGAAGAGCCGACCGGCGACACCGCTGGAATGCCCGGTCTGAAAAGCGACGTGGGTGACGACCACGCCGATGGCCGCGCAGGCGCGCATACCTTCGACCGGGGGCAGAAAGCTGCGGATCCCACCCACCTGCTCGCGATCGGTCACGACCACAGTTTGCCTGTGATGCGCGCGGGAGGAATCGGGTACACCCGATTGTGCAGCGGCGAGGCGACGGGTTCGTACGCTGAGGCCCTACATTCTGCTGTTAGGGTCAAACGGGTTTTGCGTCGCTGCTTGGTCGGGTCGGAGCGGGTCGCGACTGACGAATCCATGGACCACAAGGAGGTCACGGCAACGTGAACCGAGCAGTCATGTTGCGGTTCGCCGCATGCGGGATCATCGGGCTCGGGATCCGCCCTGCTGATCGCCGCATTGCTGTTGACGACCTACACCAGCAGCAGGATCACCAAGATCCCGCTGAACATCGACGCCACGCTTGATCAGTGAGGGCACCGGAACCGCGCTCGACCCGGCCTCTTTGTCCACCGAGCACCTCGTCGTCAACCAGAATGTGCCGCTGGTGTCGCAGCAGCAGATCAGCGTCGAGTCGCCCGCCAATGCCGATGTGGTGACGCTGCAGGTCGGCACCTCGGTCCGGCGCACCGACAAGCAGAAAGACAGCGGACTGCTGCTGGCACTCGTCGACACCGTCACCCTCAACCGCAAAACGGGGATGGCGGTTTCGGACGAAACTCACACCCGTGGCTCGGTCCAGCGGCCACGCGGCTTCAACGACGACAACCCGCCGACCTCTGCCCCGCTGCGGCACACCGGGCTGGCCTACCGGTTCCCCTTCGGCACTGAGAAGAAGACGTATCAGTACTTCGACCCGATCGCGCAGAAGGCGTTCGACGTCAACTACGACACCCAAGAAGACATCAACGGTCTGACCACGTACCGATTCACCCAGAACGTCGGCTACAACGCCGAAGGCAAGCTGGTGGCTCCGGTCAAGTACCCGTCGCTGCTAACCAACAATGAGGACGCCAAAGTAACCGCGTCCGCGGCGATGTGGGGCGTGGGCGGCGATCCCGAAGAGCAGATCACCATGATCCGCTACTACGCCGCCCAGCGGACGTTCTGGGTCGACCCGGTGTCGGGGACCATCGTCAAGCAAACCGAGCACGCGAACCACTACTTCGCCCGCGATGCGCTGAAGCCGGAACTCAAGATGGCCGACTACAAGGTCACCTCCACCGAAGACACCGTCGAATCCCAGGTCAATACGGCCCGCGACGAGCGCGACCGGCTGGCGCTGTGGTCGCGGGTGCTGCCGATCACGTTCACCGCCGTCGGCTTGATCGCACTGATCGCCGGCGCATTGCTCGCCTCGTTCAGCCTGCGAACCGAGAGCGCGCTGATCGACCCGGGACTCGACCGCGGCGGCGAGGTGTCCGGCCGCGGCGAGCCGGCCGAACGGGCATACGGTGCTGAGGCCGAGACCGAGAAAATACCGACCCAACGCCCCGACCTACATGAGGAACCATCCGGAGCGGACCCGCCGGAGCTAGGTCCGGGCCCGTCTGAGCCCGGGTGACTTCGGTAGGCCGACGGGCTCTGCACTGGGCAGGGCCCGCCTACGCGTTGCTGCTCACGCTGCTGGTGGTCGGGCCACTGCTGGGGCCCGGGTACCTGCTGCTGCGCGACGCGGTCTCCACGCCGCGGTCGTATCTGTCTGACACCGCCCTGGGGTTGACGTCGGCGCCGCGGGCGACGCCACAAGATTTCGCAGTGGCGCTGGCCTCGCATGTCATCGACGGCGGGATCGTGGTGAAAGCGCTGCTCGTGTCCGGACTGTGGCTGGCGGGCTGGGGCGCGGCCCGACTGGTCGCCACCGCGCTGCCCACGGCGGGCGTCGGTGGCCAGTTCGTCGCGATCACGCTGGCGATCTGGAATCCCTATGTCGCCGAACGGCTACTGCAGGGCCATTGGAGCCTGCTGGTCGGCTACGGCTGCCTGCCCTGGGTTGCCGCGACGATGCTGACGCTGCGGTCGACGGCCGAGGGTGCCTGGTCAGCGGCCTGGTCGGGATATGCCGGGCTGGCCTTCTGGATTGCGCTGGCCGGGCTGACCCCGACCGGGCTGCTGCTCGCCGCGACGGTGGCGCTGGTCTGTGTGGCGGTGCCGGGCGCGGGCCGGCCACGTTGGCTCTGTGCAGCGGTGGCGTCGGGCGCCGCGCTCGTGGCGGCGCTGCCCTGGCTGACGGCATCGGCGCTGGGCGCCCCGTTGACCACCGATAAGGCGGCGACCGCCCTGGGGGTTACCGCGTTCGCGCCGCGCGCCGAGCCCGGTCTGGGCACGCTCGGCAGCCTGGCCAGCCTCGGCGGGATCTGGAACGGCGAGGCCCTACCGACATCGCGGACAACGCTTTTGGCCCTGGTGTCGGCCCTGGTGTTGCTGGGTGTGGTGGTGGCCGGGCTGCCGGAGGTCGTGCGGTGCCCGGCGGTGGTGCCGTTGCTGGTGCTCGCGGCGATCTCGGTGTTGGTGCCGGCTGCGTTGGCAACCGGCCCGGGCCAGCATGTGCTGCGCGCGATGATTGACGCCTGGCCCGCCTTCGGTGTGCTGCGCGACGGGCAGAAGTGGGTGGCGCTGGCGGTGCCGGCCTACACACTGGCGGGCGCGGGCGCGGTGGTGACGCTGCGACCGTGGCTACAGCCGGCGGCCACGGCGCTGATCTGCTCCTTTGCGCTGATTCTGGCGCTGCCCGATCTGGCGTGGGGCGTCATGGGCGAGGTTGCGCCGGTGCGTTATCCGCCGGCGTGGTCTACGGTGGCGGCGGCGATCAACGCGCGTCCCGGGGCCGTGGCGGTGTTGCCCGCCGGCACCATGCGCCTGTTTTCCTGGTCGGGTCCGGCGCCGGTCCTCGACCCGCTGCCCCGCTGGGTCCGCGCCGACGTGCTGAGCAGCGGTGACCTGAGCATTTCCGGGATGACCGTGCCCGGAGAGGGCACGCACGCCCGCGCGGTGCAGGAGCTGCTTTTGACGGGGCCGGATCCGTCGGCTTTGGCCGCCGCCGGGGTGACGTGGCTGGTTATCGAATTCGACTCTGCCGGTGACATCGGCGCGGCCGCCCACATGCTCGCCGCAATGGAACCGGTCTATCGCGATCGCGAGTTCGCGCGTCTATCGGATCGACGGCGAAACCCCCCGCGTGGCGGCCGACCGCCGCCGAACGGTGGCCATCGCGCATTGGGCGTGGCTTTTACTGCTTGTCGTCGGCGCGACCGGCGCGGGCGGTGTCCGGCTGCGCCGACGGTTGCGCCGCCGCGAAGACACACCGCGTGTCAAAGCCGGCCCCACAGAGGGCCCCATCCGGTACCGCGCAGTCGGACCAAACGAGGGCCGCAAAGAGGATGTCGCAAAGAGACCGACAGCGGGCGCCGATGAGGGACCCCAAGAGACGGTCGCCGACGGTGTCGCAAAGGATGAGCCGCGCGGGTCCTTAGACCAGGCCGCTGACTAACTCGCCGGCCTGGACCGCCTCCAGCACACCGCGCATGGCGTCGGCGCTTTGCGTCCAGGAGAACTCGACGCTGCGCGCCTGCGCCTTGGCGCCGAGTTGATCACGCAACACCGGATCGGACAGCAGTTGTTCGAGGCGATCCACCAGTTCGGCGCGGTTATCCACCAACATCCCGGTCACCCCGTCGACGATCGAGTCGGTCAGTCCTCCGGAAGACCGGTAGCCGATGGTGGGCACGGTGTGCTGGGCAGCCTCGACGACCGCGAGACCCCAGCCCTCCTTGCGCGACGGCAGCACGTGCACCCACGAGGTCTGCATCACATGATGTTTGGTCACGTCGTCGACATGGCCGTGAAAGGTCACCGCATCGGAAATGCCGAGCCGGTGCACATGGTCGACGAGTCGCTGCCGCCACCACCCGCCGCCGACGATGTCGAGGTGCAGGCCCGGCATGCGCGGCCGCAGCTCCGCGACCGCTTCCAGAGCGTCCTCGATCTGCTTGTGCGGCACCAACCGGGACAGCACCACCAGGCGCGGCGCGGGTGCGCGCGGACCGGACAACGTTTGCGCGGGCGCTTCGTCGAGACCGTTGCGCACCACCGCGATCCGCTCGTTGCCCACACCCAGGGCGACCAGATCGCGGGCCGACGGCAGCGACACCGTGACGTACTGATTGCGCCGGTGCAGCCGCGGCGACAACGTCGACTCGATGAACCAGCCGAGCCGAGCCAACACGGGCCCCGCCACCGGCCACTGCTCCCGGTGGCAATGGTGCACCAGCACCACCACCCGCCGGCCGTACAGTAGGCGCGCCAGAAACGGCAGACCGTTCTGCGTGTCCACGACCACATCGGGTCGCAGCCCGCGCAGTGGCCCCAGCCCGATCCGCGCCGGCGGCCATCGCCAGCAAGGCCCACACATACACCGAGTAGCGCCCACCGGCGCGGCTGATCCGCACCCCGTCGACCAGTTCACGTCTCGGGCGCGCCCGGATAGCGCGCGGTACGCAGGGTGACGGTGACGCCGGAGGCGGCCAGCTGCGCGCCGATGCGCTGCAAGTAGGCTTCGCTGCCGCCGCCCTGCGGGTGCCCGGTGTCGCGCCAGCACAGCAGCAGTACCGAGCGCAGAGCAGACATTGACCGTCAGCCTAGCCGCCGTCGACCGTAGGGTTTGGCAGGTGCCCGTTGCGCCTCGTGTCACCGACCTCTTCGCGCGGCGCGCCACCCTTGCCCGCTCGCTGCGGTTGCTGTCGGCGTTCCGCTACGAACAGCCGGACCCGGCACGGTTCTACGGCGCATTGGCGACCGACACCGCGGCGATGGTCGCCGATCTGTGGCAGGCCGTGCGCGGCGAGCCCCCGGTTGGCCGGACGCTGCTCGACGTCGGCGGCGGGCCTGGGTATTTCGCGTCGGCCTTCGCCGACATCGGTGTCCGGTACGTCGGTGTGGAACCGGACCCGAGCGAGATGCACGCCGGCGGGCCGGTGCGCGCCGCAGACTCGGGCACGTTGATCCGAGCGTCCGGCATGGCGCTGCCATTCGCCGATGACTCGGTGGACATCTGCTTGTCGTCCAATGTCGCCGAGCACGTGCCCCGGCCCTGGCAGCTCGGCGCCGAGATGCTGCGGGTGACCAAACCGGGTGGCCTGGCGGTGCTGTCCTACACCGTGTGGCTGGGGCCGTTCGGCGGGCACGAGATGGGCCTGAGCCACTACCTCGGTGGCCACCGCGCCGCCGCGCGCTATGCCCGCAGACACGGTCATCCGGCCAAGAACAACTACGGGTCGTCGTTGTTCGCGGTGTCCGCTGCCGAGGGTCTGAACTGGGCCGCGAGCACCGGCGCGGCTGTGGCGACTTTCCCGCGCTACCACCCGCGCTGGGCATGGTGGCTGACCTCGGTGCCGGTGCTGCGGGAGTTCCTGGTGAGCAATCTCGTGCTGGTGCTTGCACCCCGATAATGGAACATGTTCTCGTTTTGCTTCGGCTTGGGTAGGGTGGCGCCATGGGCGAGATTAAGACCGAATACGACAAACTTTTCATCGGCGGCAAATGGACCGAACCGTCGACCTCCGAAGTCATCGAGGTGCACTGTCCGGCCACCGGCGAGTACGTCGGCAAGGTGCCGCTGGCGGCGGCGGCCGACGTGGATGCCGCGGTCGCCGCGGCCCGCGCGGCTTTCGACAACGGCCCCTGGCCCTCGACGCCGCCGAAGGAGCGTGCGGCCGTCATCGCGAACGCGCTCAAGTTGCTGGAGGAGCGCAAGGACCTGTTCACCAAGCTGCTCGCCGAGGAGACCGGCCAGCCCCCGACCACCGTCGAGACGATGCACTGGATGAGTTCGATGGGGGCGCTCAACTTTTTCGCCGGACCCGCTGTCGACCAGGTCAAATGGCGCGAGACCCGCACCGGCGCCTATGGGCAGACCATCGTCCATCGTGAGCCGATCGGTGTGGTGGGCGCGATCGTGGCATGGAATGTGCCGCTGTTCCTGGCGGTCAACAAACTCGGTCCCGCGCTGCTGGCCGGCTGCACCCTGGTACTCAAGCCGGCCGCCGAAACACCGCTGACCGCAAACGCTTTGGCGGAGGCGTTCGCCGAAGCCGGCCTGCCCGAGGGCGTGCTGTCGGTGGTGCCAGGCGGCATTGAGACCGGACAGGCGCTGACGTCCAACCGGGACATCGACTTGTTCACCTTCACCGGCAGTTCGGCCGTCGGCAAGGAGATCGGCCGGCGCGCCGCGGACCTGCTCAAGCCGTGCACCCTGGAGCTCGGCGGGAAATCGGCGGCCATCATCCTCCAGGATGTCGACCTGGCCGCCGCCATCCCGATGCTGGTGTTCTCCGGGATCATGAACACCGGGCAGGCCTGTGTCGCCCAGACGCGCATCCTGGCGCCACGCTCGCGTTATGACGAAATCGTGGATGCGGTAAGCGCTTTCGTGCAAATGCTGCCGGTCGGAACTCCGTCCGACCCGGCCGCGCAGGTCGGGTCGCTGATCTCGGAGAAGCAGCGCGCCCGGGTCGAGGGCTACATCGCCAAGGGCATCGAAGAGGGCGCGCGGCTGGTGTGCGGCGGCGGCCGTCCCGAGGGACTGGACAACGGTTTCTTCGTCCAGCCCACGGTGTTCGCCGACGTCGACAACAAGATGACGATCGCGCAGGAGGAGATCTTCGGGCCGGTGCTGAGCATCATCCCCTACGACACCGAGGAGGACGCGATCGCGATCGCCAACGACTCGGTGTACGGACTGGCCGGCAGCGTGTGGACCAGCAATGTGCCGCGCGGCATCGAGATCTCGGAGAAGATCCGCACCGGGACGTACGGCATCAACTGGTACGCCTTCGATCCCAGTTGCCCGTTCGGTGGCTTCAAGAACTCCGGCGTCGGCCGCGAGAATGGGCCAGAAGGCGTCGAGCACTTCACCCAGCAGAAGAGTGTGCTGATGCCGATGGGCTACACCCTGGACGCATAGGCGGCGTGAGGTGCCTTCGAGTGTGCGTCTGGCTTCACAGTCGCCGGGGGTGAGGAGCCAAACTAGCGGCCTTGGAATCGGGCCTGCCGTCGTTCGATGAACGATTGCACGCCCTCGGCCGCGTCCTGGCTGGCGAACAGCGCGGTGACGTCGGGGACCAGTCGCGCGATGGCGGCCGCCTCGCCTTGTTGACGCGCCGTGTGTGCCGAGGCCAGCGTGGCCCGAACGCCCAACGGCGCGGCGCGCTCTGCGATCGTGTGCGCGATCTCGCGCGCTTTGGCCAAACCCGCCGCCGCGTCGTCGGCCACCTCCTGGACCAGCCCGATGCGGTGCGCCTCGGCGGCGTCGAACTCGTCACCGGTGAGCAGCCAGCGCATGGCGTTGCCCCACCCGGCCTCCCGGGGAAGGCGGATCGTCGCGCCACCGAACGGGTAGATCCCCCGCTGCACTTCAAGCTGCGTGAACCGGGTCCCGACCGCGGCAATGCGAATGTCGGCGGCCAGCAGCAGTTCGATGCCCAGCGTCATGCACCAGCCGTGCGCGACGGCGACCAGCGGCGTGGTCCAGGGGCCGTCCAGCCGCCACGGGTCGCGGCCGTCCTCCGGGACAGGCCGCTCCCCGGCCGCGATGCTCGGGGCCACGTCGGCCAGGTCCAGACCGGCGGTGAAGTGGTCGCCGTGCGCAAACAGCACACCGGCGCGCACCTCGGCATCTGATTCCAGCACCGCGTACGCGCGGGCCAGGTCGGCCAGCATCGCCCGGTCGAACGAATTGCGTTTGTGCGGCCGGTTCAGGCCGATCAGCAAGACGTGCCCATCCCGCTCGAGGGTGACCGTTTCCAGCGAAGTACTAGCCATCGGCAAAGTGAACCGCAGATCTGTTGATTATGCAAAGGTGCATATTCAGCTGAGCATGCCAGCGTATTTTCCCAGTACACTGGCACTTTGCATTTAAAACTTGCTTACTGAACCGGTGCCTTATATGCTCTCTTCCATAGTCATGGGCCGGTGGCCCGGCACATGAGCGCCACCCACGCCGGGAGAAACCATGTGGATCATCGAGCTCAACATCGCCGGCCATCAATCTCACCCGTGAGATGCCGGACGTGTGGCGGCGCCCGTCCTGGCTCAATCCACGCCAGTCTTCATCGGCCGGTACTGCAGCAGCCCGAGCACGCTGCATGATGCCCGACCAAGGCGGCCGCAGCCGGCCGTTGCGGATACCGCGCGCAAGACCCGCTTGCGACCAAGGGCGGCGGTACTCGTACCAAGATGCTGCTGAGCGCCGCGCAGGTAATGCGTGAGCGCGGAGCCGCCGGTGTCACCATCGACGCGGTGCTGGCGCGCAGCGGCGCGCCCCGCGGTTCGGTGTACTACCACTTTCCCGACGGGCGCAACCAGATTCTGGCCGAGGCGCTGCGGTATTCCGGCGAAGCCATTACCGCCACCATCGATGACGCGGTCGACCGGGGCGCCAAAGTCCTGCTGCGCGAATACGTCCAGTTCTGGGAAGGTGTGCTCACCGAGTGCGATTTCAGCGCGGGCTGTCCTGTGGTAGCGGCCGCGATCGGCTCGGCCGACGACGAACTCGAACTGTCCACCGAGGCCGGTGTCATCCTGGGCCGCTGGTGTACCGCATTGACTCGCGCGTTCGTTGCCGATGGCTTCGACGACTCGGACGCGGCGTCGCTCGCGGTGATGTCGATCGCCGCGCTGGAAGGCGCCATCGTGCTGTGTCGCTCGACTCGCAGCGTCAGCCCGCTACGTCAGGTTGGCGATCAGCTGCAATTTCTAATCAAGGCAAGGGAATTCGTTCGTCGTAACGGACTTGCCGGCAAGCGTGACAGCTAGCTCAGGCGCAACAGTCCGCCGCGGCAAGCGCTGGCGGATATGCAGTTCATATGCGTTCGTCGTAATATATGCGAGCGTTTACTCCGAATAGTCTGTGTGCTTTGCAAGGGCGCGTTAGTCTCAGCATGTTCCGCACGCTCGACGATCACCTGAGCTGGCCGACCGCCGGGTTGTGATGCACCGGTGGGAGGTACGGAATGTCATTTGCGACCGTAGTACCAGACCTGATGACAGGCGCCGCTACCGATCTCGCGGATATCGGCTCGACGCTCGGCTTGGCCAACCAGGCCGCGGCGTCCACCACGACGACGGTCCTGGCAGCGGGAGCCGATGAGGTGTCAGCGGCCCTCGCGGCCATCTTCGGCGCCCACGCCCACGGATATCAAGCACTCAGCACTCAAATGGCGGCGTTTCATCAGGAGTTCGTCCAGGCGCTGAACGCCGCTGCGGGCGCCTACGCCGGCACCGAGGCCGCCAGCGTGTCACCTTTGCAACTGCTGCTCAACGTGATCAACGCGCCCACCGACTTGCTGTTCAATCGCCCGCTGATCGGCGACGGCAGCAACGCATTGCCGGGAAGCGGCGACGCTGGCGGCAAGGGCGGGTTTTTGATCGGCAACGGCGGCAACGGCGGCTCCGGCGGGGTGACCGGCAGCGGTGGTAACGGCGGGGCCGCCGGGCTGATCGGCAACGGCGGCATCGGCGGGGCCGGCGGCCCGGGAATCACCTTTGGCGGAATCGGCGGCGCAGGCGGGCTGGTGTTCGGCAACGGCGGGGCCGGCGGCGCCGGCGGGGAAGGTGGCAGCAGCATCGGCGGGACCGGCGGGATCGGCGGCAACGCAGTCGGGTTGTTCGGCAACGGCGGAGCCGGCGGTGACGGCGGTGGCGCCGACACCCTTAGCACCGGCGGTTTCGGCGGACAAGGCGGTCACGGCGGCCTGTTGAACGGCAACGGCGGCGCCGGGGGCAACGGCGGAATCGGCGACTCTGGCGCTAAAGGCGGTAACGGCGGTGCCGGCGGCACGCTGAGTGGCAACGGAGGCAACGGCGGCAACGGCTCCCTGAGCTTCGACGGCGGCACCGGCGGGAACGCCGGGCTGATCGGCAACGGCGGCGCCGGCGGCGCCGGAGGGAACGTCGTCAATGCTTTCTCTGACGGTGGTATTGGCGGCAACGGCGGCCTCGGCGGGCGACTGTTCGGCAACGGCGGTCACGGAGGCACCGGCGGACAATCCGCTGGCCCCAATATTGTTATCGGCGGCACCGGTGGTCGCGGCGGCGACGCCGCGGGGCTGTTCGGCATGGGCGGGGACGGCGGCGACGGCGGCCAGGGCGGCGGTATTGGCGGTAGTGGCGGTGAAGGCGGCAACGGCGCCCTCATCGGCCGCGGCGGCAACGGTGGCAACGGCGGAAGCGGCGCACTCGGCAGCCCGTCTGGCGGCGCTTTTGGCGGCAACGGCGGTAACGCGCAGCTGATCGGCATCGGCGGCGACGGTGGTAACGGCTACCTCCTGGCCGGCGGCGATGGCGGCAAAGGGGGCACGCTGCTTGGCGTTAACGGAGCGAACGGGCAGTCCGGACCGTAGCAGCCTCGACCCTTGTGCTGTAACGCTTCGTGACCAGCGTGAATTCTTGATCACGGCAAGGGAATTCTTCTCGCCCTGCGATCCTGATGGCCAGTAGATCTGGCTCGGATTACTGAGAACGGCGCTCCGGCTGAGCGGCTTGACCTCTTTGAGATGCAGCGCGGTAACTTTACGGATAGCATCTGAGCTGTAACGAGCCGTCGAGAGGTGGAAATGTCGTTTGTACGTGCAATGCCGGACGTAATCTCTTTGGCCGCAACAGATTTGACGAATATCAATTCGACAATTAGCGCCGCCAACTCGGCCGCGGCCGCCCAGACTACCGGAGTGCTGGCAGCAGCCTCCGATGAGGTATCGGTGGCATTGGCTGCGTTGTTTGGTGCGCACGCCCAGGGTTACCAGGAGCTGAGCGCCCAAGCCGCAGCACTTCATCAGCAATTCGTGCAGGCGTTGAGCGCCGGCGCGGGTGCCTACGCCACTACCGAGGCGGCGAGTACCTCCCCGTTGCAGACCCTGCAGCAGGATCTGCTCGGCCTGATCAACGCACCAACCGAGTTGCTGTTGCAACGCCCGCTGATCGGTAATGGCAAGGACGCATTGCCTGGCACCGGAGCCAACGGCGGGGACGGCGGGATTCTGTGGGGCAATGGCGGCAAGGGTGGCTCGGGCACACTCGGATCGAGCGGCGCAGTCCCAGGCAACGGCGGTAATGGCGGAGCAGCCGGGCTGTTCGGCAATGGCGGCGCCGGTGGGGCCGGTGCCCCAACGCCCGCCAGCTTCGACGTCGCACCTGGTAACGGTGGCTCGGGCGGTACTGGCGGACTGCTGTTCGGCGACGGTGGCGCCGGCGGCACCGGCGGGATCAACTTCAGCAGCAGTGGCCAAGTCGGCGGCGGCACCGGCGGTACCGGCGGCAACGCGATCGGACTGTTCGGTAGCGGAGGGGCCGGCGGCAACGGCGGTAACGTCGAACTCCGCGGGTTCGGCGGCGACGGCGGCAGCGGCGGCCACGGCGGACTGCTCAACGGCGACGGCGGCAACGGCGGTAACGCCGGAGCGGGCTATACCGAAGGTTTCTTCCATGGTCTGGGTTCGGGCGGCAACGGCGGGGCGGGCGGGACGCTGAGCGGCAACGGCGGCACCGGCGGTGACGGCGCGGGCAGTGGCCCCGGCGGCCGCGGCGGGGCCGCCGGGCTGATGGGCAACGGCGGGGACGGCGGCGCCGGTGGTGTCGGCGCGATAAATGACGATGGACTTGACGGCGGTGCGGGCGGCGATGGCGGTACCGGGGGCATCCTGTTCGGCGGCGGCGGTGACGGCGGTATCGGCGGGCAATGCACCGCTGGCCTGGGCAACGGGGGCGTCGGAGGCGCTGGCGGCAACGCCATCGGACTCTTCGGGAACGGTGGTGACGCCGGGGACGGCGGCCAGGCCTTCGCCACAGGTGGTGCCGGCGGCCGAGGCGGCAACGGCGGTGTCGTGGGCAGTGGCGGTAACGGTGGCAGCGCCGGACTGGGCCTTCAGGCGGCCGTCGGCGGTGCCGGCGGCGATGCCCGGTTGATCGGCAACGGCGGCAATGGCGGTAACGGCTACTTCGGCGCCGGTGGCGCCTCCGGCAGCGGCGGATTGTTGCTTGGGGTCAACGGGACAAACGGGGAAATAGGTCCCTAGCCGGCCGTCAGTCGCTGGCCGGCAGCGGCTTGACCTCTTTGAGCTCTAGTGCGGTCTGGCCGACGCTCAGGCTTCCGGCACCGGGCTTGGTCACCAGCACCTCGGCCCCGGTTTCGTCGACGTAGCGCTTGCCCATGATGGTGCCGCCGGCGAATGCCGGGTCGAGTTCGCCGGAGCGCTCCCCGCCTATCGGCACCATCGGGGCTCCGCCGCAGCGCAGGTCGTCGAGGCTGTCGGCGCTTCGCACGACGATGACCTGGGTGTCACACACCTGGCTGGCGAGCCGGGTTCCGTTCTTGATCATGCACTTATCCCTTTAGGTCCATTTAGCGCCTGGACGATCTCCCGGCGCAGTACTTTGCCGGTAGCGGTAGTTGGCAGCTCGTCGCGAAACACTACCCGGTCAGGGGTTCGTGACCCCCGCAAGCTCTTACGGACATGCTCGCGCAGGTCCTCGGGGTCGGGGTCAGCGCCGGGGGCCGGCACCACCACCGCGACGATCGCCTGGCCCCATTGCGGATCCTCGACACCGACCACGGCGACGTCGCGCACCTGGGGGTGCTCGATCAGCACCTCCTCCAGCTCCGCCGGCGCGATGTTCTCGCCACCGCGGATGATGGTGTCGTCACTGCGGCCGCCGATGAACAGGTAACCGTCTTCGTCCAGGGTGGCGATGTCCTTGGTGGGGAACCAGCCGTTCTCGTCGAGCACCGAACCGATTCCGGTGTAGCGGCCGGAGACCTGCTCGCCGCGCACGAACAACTCACCGGTCTGGCCAGGCCCGAGCACCGTGCCGTCCTCGTCGCGGATCTCCAATTCGATTCCGGGCACCGACTGCCCGACCGAGCCCAAGCGCCGCACGATGGCCGGATCCGACGCGGACTGCGCGGCTCGGTGGTCGTCGGGGGTCAGCACCGCGATCGTCGAGCTCGTCTCGGTCAGACCGTAGGCGTTGACGAAACCCACATTGCGGCAGCAGCTCGAGCGCCCGGCGGACCAGCGGCAGCCCCACCTTCGAGCCGCCATAGGCCAGGTTGCGCAACGACGGCAGCGCATGACCCCCGGCCTGAAGTACGGTGACGATCCGGTCCAGCATGGTGGGCACCACGGTGGCCGTGGTGACCTGCTCATCGTTGGCCAGCCGCACCCACTCCTGCGCATCGAAGTTGGGCAGGTAGACCATCTTGCGGCCGGCGTACAGATTCGACAGCGCGGCCCCGACACCGGCGATGTGGTAGGGCGGCACACAGATCAGCGCGGCATCTTCTGCTGCGGCCGAGTCGAACTCGACCGTGCCGGTGACATAACTGGTCAGGTTGTTGTGGGTGAGTTCGACGGCCTTGGGCTCCGACGTGGTGCCCGAGGTGAACAGCACAATCGCGACGGAGTCGGGGTCGGCAAACTCCGTGACGGGCTCCGCACTGCGCGCGGCCGTCAGGAAATCCTCGGAGACCATCAGCCGCTGCGACGCATCGCCGACCATCTCCCGGTAGCGGCTGTCGACGATGACCAGGGGTTCGGGCAGCCGCTTGATCAGTGCCTGGATGCCCTCGGCGGACAGCCGGTAGTTGATCGGGGTGAAGGCCAGTCCGGCGCGGGCGGAGGCGAATGTCAGCACCGGCAGCATCGCGCCGCCGGTGCCGACGTAGGCCACATGCTGGGCGTTCGACGCCGCGATGACGCCCGCGCCGCCGTCGGCCAGATCGCTGAGCTGCTGGGTGGTCAACCGCAGATCCGCAGAGACCAGGGCCGTGCGATCGGGGTTGCCCGACGCGGCCATCTCGAGCAGCAATGAAATGCTCATCCTCGACCTTCTGGATCCCAGCCCCTTTACAAACTTAGGCTGTAGTGTAACCCATGCACTGGGTCCATCATTAGTCGCGCCGCTTTACTGCCAGGCTGAGATCCGGGGGATCCAAGCCGGAACGTTACGCCGGTAGTCGAGGTATTAATCGCCGTAGCGGGTAACGAGGTGGGGTTCCTCCCAGAATCGGATGAACGTCGCCAAGAGCGTGAAAAACGTCGCGAACCACAGCAGCAGCCAGCCGGAAGCGGCGATGGCCGCCTCCCCCAGCAGAATGCACAGCACCCCGCCGATCATCGGGTTGCGCACGCGCCGGTACGGGCCGCGGACCACCAGGTGGACCGGCTCTCCCAATAGGTCGCCCACGCCGAGCGTGCCCTCACCGACTCGGTCGAAGAGCGTGATCGTCCAGATCATCAGGGCCAGCCCAACCGCCATCAACAGGCCGCCAACGGTCACCAGCCCAAACGGCCCGCGCCGCATGCCTCCGGACGCGATCACGATCAGCGCCGGGATGACCAGCGTCACCGTGACCGGAGCGACCAGGATCGAGAGCAGGTGTCGCCACCAGAGCTGTCGTGGATGAGCGTTCGTCACCATGTCCGGACCTCCTTCGGTTCCGATACTTCAACCTCCGCTGAACAACCACGCTACGCCGTCCGCCGCAGATTGGCCAACGCTTGTTGAAGTATGCTGACGGCCATGTCAGAACCCCGGCGCAGCGGCCGCTGGCGCACCGGCCAGCAGAGCAAGCAGCGCATCATCGACGCGGCCCGCGATCGTTTCATGCGCGACGGGTACGAACGGGCCACTGTCCGGGCGATTGCCGCCGACGCCGGTGTGGACGTCGCGATGGTCTATTACTTCTTCGACAACAAGGAGGGACTTTTCACCGCTTCGGCGCTGACCGGTCCCGAGCATGCGCTGCACCAGCTGGCCACGCTGCTGGACGAGGGGACCGACGAGATCGGCCCGAGGCTGGTGCGCGGTTTCCTCGAGCACTGGGATGAAGGCGCCCAATTCGAGCCACTGCTGACGCTGTGGCGCTCGGCGGCAATCCAGCCTGCGGCGCGAAAGGTGTTGCACGACAGCCTTGCCGGCCCGATCGCCGAGCGGGTCGCCGCCGAGTTCGGGGTGGCCGATGCCGAGCTGCGCGTCGAGCTGGTGGCCAGTCATCTGGCCGGGCTGGCGTTCGCGCGTTACCAGCTGAAGATCGAGCCGGTCGCCTCGACCAGTGTCGAGGAGCTGGTCGCCTGGCTGGGTCCTACCGTGCAGCGCTACCTGGCCGGTTAGCAGCGCGAGCAGACGCGAAAGCTCCCGAACGCCGGGCGTGCGGGAGCTTTT
>CAWIXL010000013.1:0-20044 GCA_963840045.1 uncultured Actinomycetota bacterium
GAGCGGGAATTCAGTTGACACCCAACGCTAATCAGGTCCTCGGTCGGCTGGAGCTGTTCTGCGTTCCAATCAGCACTCGAACGCCGGCGGCACCGACACGCTCAACACCTACCCTCAGCTACCACCGGTGGGTTCACCATATGAACGCGAGGCCGCGCTGGCAGCTTTCGACGCGCTGCGCTCGGGCCGAATCATGAAGGCACGCATCGCCCCGCGCCTCTGTGACTGAGCACTCAGCCGAAGGAAGGTTGCATCGTGAAACTCAATGACATTGAACCTCGTTGGCATCCGCATCGATAAGATCGGCGGCTTCGGGCCGTGGGTCGGTTACCGGCGGAACGATCCCGCAACGCGATCTTGGCGACACCCAGAAATATGACGTCAGTGGGTTGCCGAACCGCCTGGTTGACGGGTGCCAAAAGCGGCGCGTCGAATCGCCCGCGCGTGACGAGAACATCGACGGTTCCGCGGCTCACGCAGTTTCCGCGTGAGCTGCCTCAACGGCAGCAGCGCGCCGTGTGCCAGGCGCTCACCTCGACCGGGCCGCCGCGTGGCGGGGCTGGCCGCGGTCGGCGATGGCGTCGCCGCGAAGACACGCCTACCACGTCGCGCAAGCCACCCTGGATACCTTGCGGCCCGAGCATCGCCAAACGTTTCATTCGTCACATGGCCGTTGGAACACGGAAGGAGACTCGAATTGTCGACCTTTGATCCAAGTGAGGCTGAGGAGACCACACGCGGTTGGGCCCGCGCGCTCCTGGCGCACAGCCATGGGAGTCAGATCTTCCAGACCTCGACGATGGGGGCACTGCTTGATGGAGTGTATGAAGGGAATGTCACGATCCGTGAGTTATTGCGCCACGGCGATTTTGGTCTGGGTACCTTCAACCGTCTGGACGGCGAAATGCTGGTGAACGACGGAGTCTGCTATCAATTGCGCGCCGACGGCAGCGCGGCAATCGCCGATCTCGACGAACTCACCCCATTCGCCGCGGTGACCTGGTTTCGTCCCGACCGGACGATAGAGGTAGCGGCTCCGCATCACCGTGCTGCCCTCAAAGTGCGCATCGACGAGGCTCTGGAGAGCACGAACCTCATGGTGGCCTTTCGCATTACAGGCGATTTCAGCATGATTCGCACCCGCGCCGTCACCGAGCAGCACCCGCCTTACCGACCATTCACCGAGGCCACCCAAGACCAGCAGGAGGTGACGCTGGTTGATATCAGCGGGACGTTGGCCGGATTCCGTATGCCCGACTACTACGAACAGGCCATCTCCGAGGCCGGCTACCACTCTCACTTCATCGACGCCGACCACCGGCACGGCGGGCATACCATCGACTACCGCCTGGTCCGCGGAACCGTCGAGATTGGTGTGCTCTCTGAACTACATCTCAGCCTGCAGCGAACCCCGCACTTCCTCGCCGCAGAATTGAACCAGGCCGAACCCGACAGCCAGATCCGCAACACCGAAGGCGACTGACGATGGGCCGCGACGCAGTTCGCTCGGCTGAGCGGGTAGTCGAGACATTGCACGCCTATGGCGTTCGGTATGTCTTCGGTGTGCCCGGGGCCAAGATCGATCCGGTCTTTGACGCCCTGATCGGCAGCGGTCTCACGCTGGTGGTGTGTCGCCACGAACAGAACGCGGCGTTCATGGCAGCCGCCGTCGGTCGGCTCACCGGCACGCCGGGGGCCGCACTGGTGACCTCGGGACCGGGTACCACCAATCTGGCCACCGGTTTAGTCACCGCGACCACCGAGCAGGACCCGATGATCGCGATCTGCGGTGCAGTCGCGCGCGCCGACCGGCTCAAGCGCACTCATCAGTCGATGGATGCCGTCGCGGCGCTGAAACCGTTCACCAAATACGCGGGGGAGGTCAACGACCCCGACAACGTCGCCGAAGCCATCGCCAGCGCAATCCGCGCGGCAACGACGGTGCCGTGCGGTGCGGCCGCGGTGGTGCTGCCTGTCGACGTGTCCAGCGCGCCGACCGCGGCCTCCATTGTGCGACCGGTACCGGTCTCATCTCTGGGTGCCGCGTCGGCACACGGAATTGCTCAAGCGGCCAAGCTGATTCGTGGCGCGGATCGCCCGGTGTTGTTCGTCGGTGTGCGCGTCGGCGACCCGGCATCGTGTGCGGCCTTACGCGAGCTACTGGCAGCAACCGACCTTCCGGTTGTGCAGACATTCCAGGCCGCCGGTGTGGTTTCCCGCGAGCTCGAGGATCACTTCGTGGGACGCGTGGGACTTTTCCGCAACCAACCCGGTGACATCCTGATCAGTCACGCCGACGTTTTGGTCACCATCGGCCTCGACCCGGTCGAATACCATCCTCGCCTGTGGAATAGCGACCCCACTCGCACCGTCGTGCATATCGATGAGATCCCCGCCGACATCGACCACCACTACCAGCCGACCCTAGAGTTACGCGGCGACATCGCCGCGACCCTGACCGCGCTGACCCGGCAGCTCTTCGGCCTGCGACTATCAGAGGCGGCTCGCGTCGCCGTCGCCGACCAACGCGCGGCACTACAGCACATCGACGCGGAAGCACGAACTCATCCGGATACGCGACAGGCCCTGAACCCGGCGGCCGTGGTCCTCAAGATCCGTGACCTGGTCGACGACGACGCCACAATCGCCTGCGACGTGGGGTCGCACTACATCTACATGGCCAGACATTTTCGTGCCTATCAGCCGCGGCGGCTGCTATTCTCCGACGGCCAGCAGACTCTCGGAGTCGCGCTGCCATGGGCCATGGCGGCCGCGATGGTGCGTCCCGGAACCCAGGTGGTCTCCGTCTCCGGTGACGGCGGATTCCTGTTCAGCGCGCAGGAATTGGAGACCGCGACCCGTCTGAGGCTGAATCTCACGCACGTCATCATGCGTGACAATTGCTACGACATGGTGGCCTTCCAGGAGATGCTCAAGTACGGACGCACATCGGGTGTTGAACTCGGTGACTACGACGTCGTCCAATACGCCGGAGCATTTGGCGCCAACGGAATCCGGATCAGCAACATGGACGCGTTCGCCGATGCATTCAAACAATCGCTAACCCAGCCCGGCGTCACCATCATCGACGTCCCCGTTGACTACAGCCGCAATACCGAGCTCTTCGCGCAACTTCACGACGGGGTCTTCGAATAAGCCGGTGCACCGACACGTCCGCACCTGATCACCGTGCGCCAAATCCCCACCGGCACCGCCATGGCGGGCACGTTGCGCCTCGCCTACAACGCCACCGCAGACGCACCCGGCAACCAAATCCGGCATAGACACCCCGAATCCTCACCGCCAGCCAAGCCCAGTAATGCCGGCCAGTGCCCCTGTTAACGCCACACAGTCTTAACAGGGGCCCCTCGGGTGAACGCCAGGAACGTCCGCGCCAGCCGATGTAGCAGATCCTGGGTCTCGATGACCGACGGCCCGGTCCGGGTGGCGAGGCCGCGGGCCTGCATGCCGTAGTTCGTGCCGAGGACGCATGTTTTGCACAGATCACGAATTGCCTTGTGGGACTGCTTGGTTGCACGCGGTGGTGCCAGCCCGCCATGTTGGCCTGGTAGGTGCCGGCGGTCACCCATCGTCGCGCGATGAGCGCCCGGCACGCCCATGGATCCACCGAGTTTCACCCGACGGATGGCCGCATGCCAGCAGACCTGACCAAGGGCAGGCGGTCCGTCGTTACGACAACTACCTTCAGCTATACGCACCGAGTCAGGGCAGACATATCAGCCAGAGCGCAAAAAAGGCCGCGAGACTAATTAGTTTTATCGATAAACTACCTAACCGTCGTTAATCCGCTACGCTTGTTGTTGTGGCCGACACCGACGACACCGCAACTCTGAAATATCCGCGCGGCGAGATCGACCTGCAGATCGCGCATGCCACCGAAGGAAATGACGGTATCGAGCTCGGCAGTTTGTTGGCCAAGACGGGACTCACCACGTTCGATGTCGGCTTCGTCAACACCGCGGCCTGCAAGAGCGCCATCACCTATATCGACGGCGACGCCGGCATCCTGCGCTATCGCGGTTACCCGATTGAGCAGCTCGCGGAGAAGTCGACCTTCCTCGAGGTCAGCTACCTGCTGATCTACGGTGAGCTGCCGGACAAAGACCAGCTGGCCGCATTCACGAAGTGGATTCAGCTGCACACAATGTTGCACGAGGACCTGAAACGCTTCTACGACGGATTCCCGCGCAACGCACACCCGATGCCGGTGCTGTCCAGTGTGGTCAACGCGTTGAGCGCCTACTACCCCGACGCGCTCGATCCGATGGACAACGGTCAGGTTGACCTGTCGACCATCCGCCTGCTCGCGAAGCTGCCGACCATCGCGGCGTACGCCTACAAGAAGTCGGTCGGCCAGCCGTTCCTCTACCCGGACAATTCGCTGTCACTGGTGCAGAACTTCCTGCGGATGACGTTCGGCTTCCCGGCCGAGCCTTACGAGCCAGACCCTGAGGTGGTGCGGGCGCTGGACATGCTGTTCATCCTGCACGCCGACCACGAGCAGAACTGCTCGACGTCGACGGTGCGGCTGGTGGGCTCGTCGCGGGCGAACCTGTTCACCTCGATCTCCGGCGGCATCAACGCACTGTGGGGCCCGCTGCACGGCGGGGCCAACCAGGCGGTGCTCGAGATGCTGGAGGAGATCCGCCAAAGCGGGGATGACGTCGGCGAATTCGTCCGGAAAGTCAAGAACCGCGAAGCCGGCGTCAAGTTGATGGGCTTCGGCCACCGCGTCTACAAGAACTACGACCCGCGCGCCCGGATCGTCAAGGAGCAGGCCGACAAGATCCTGGCCAAGCTCGGCGGCGACGACGACCTGCTGACCATCGCCAAGGGGCTCGAAGAGGCGGCGCTGACCGACGACTATTTCGTCGAGCGCAAGCTCTACCCGAACGTCGACTTCTACACCGGCCTGATCTACCGGGCCCTCGGCTTCCCGACCCGGATGTTCACCGTCTTGTTCGCCTTGGGCCGGCTGCCCGGCTGGATCGCGCACTGGCGTGAGATGCACGACGAGGGTGACAGCAAGATCGGCCGTCCGCGCCAGATCTACACCGGCTACACCGAACGGGACTACGTCGGCATAGATTCGCGGTAGTCGGTCGGCTTCACCTACAGCACCCACTACAAGCGCGGCCCCACCGACCTTCCCGACATCCGGTTTAACATCAACGATTTCGACTACGTCGGCCAACGCAAGCTGGCCTCCGGTCGACTTTCGCTCGCAACGTCATCGCGCACTCCTGGACGTCGCGGCGGCAGTGTGCCGCGGATCGGCAATATCGGATGGGCTGCGCGACGAGCAGTCGTCAAGGCGCAGCACCGGCTATGAGAGGCTATCCGAGAACGTTTGAACCATCAGGGATTTGGGTATCGCGGCGCCCGCGCCCTCCGCAACAATACGTGCTGTGGACAGAGGCTTATGCGCTGAATGAGTGCGGCCCGAAGCGGCCCCAAGCCACAAATGCGGCCAATAACAGCAGCACCACATTGATTGCAACATTGGGTAGTTCGTGGCGACGCGTGTGCACGACCGCGGCACCGCTCATCACGAGTACCAGCCCGACGGCGGCCAGCGGGACGAGGATCGGCGCGATGTGCAGGGCGGCTGGCAGGATCAGTCCGATCGCGCCGAGGATCTCGGCCAAGCCGACCAGTTTGATCGAAGCAGGACGCCAGTCGGCGGCCCAGCCCCCGGTTGGGGATGCGACGAGCTTGTCTTTGGATTGAACCAGCTTCATGGTTCCGCTCGCGGCGAATGCGAAGGCAAGCACGCCCGCGATGATCCACAGTGCCAGATTCATGATGACCTCCATTCAGCGATATCGCGCCGGGCGCTCGCCGGCACGGTGATTTGAGCCCAGGTGGCGCCCAGGACCGACGAGTGCGGCTGGATCACACCGACGGGTTCATCAGCGGACAGACTCCCATTCCCGTCAAGACAACAGGCCCAGCTGCGGCGCCTCGGGAGGACATGTTTCATCGACATCTTCTCACTATAACGATACAATGTGTCTTTCTCATTATTATTGGATTCTTGATCCCTAACCAAGAGAGCGACAGTCGAGCAGACCCGCATGCCTCGACGTTTGTCAGCGGGGTCCCAACTCCTGTCGGCCGCACGTCGGCGCGACGAGATCAGCCACGCCCCGTCAGTGGCCGCGCCGACGTCGACGGCGGAGCAGGAACGTAGGAGCAGCGACGTGTCCAGGACCGATGGGACCGCATCCACCAGCAACCGGCCGCCAGCGAACCGCCGGGATCGCGCGGGTAGCACACCACGGCTCAGGCTGAGGAACAATGGCTCATCCAAGGCCGCGGGCGCGCCGCTGCGCGCCAGGAGCTGCCCGGCGTCGCGGGGTCAAACGGGCGGGACCCCAGCCGCCCGAGCTATCGCTGCACTGCTGCCTACCGCGGCCTGCGGGCGCCGGCGGCGGCGACCGCGCAATGACCGCTGGCCGGCCCGGGGGGCGATGCGGGTGACCGGCGCTTGCCACGTCTGGCACGGGTGACGACACCGCCTCCGGCGGCCCATCGGTCCGCGAGGCGGGGGCAGCCAGTCGCTAGCGGGCAAACTTCACGGTAATATCACTGTTTATCGTTAATATGCTGGCTCGCTGGTACCGTTATGACTTTGTCACTTTTAACGGGAGAAGCCCCCCGTGGGCGGCGATAGCAACTTGGCAAAGGAGTCGGTGGTGCCCGTGACTCACTATGACGTCGTCGTCCTTGGAGCCGGTCCCGGAGGATATGTGGCGGCCATCCGCGCCGCGCAACTCGGTCTCAACACCGCAGTCGTCGAACCCAAATACTGGGGCGGGGTCTGCCTGAATGTCGGCTGCATCCCGTCCAAGGCGCTCCTGCGCAATGCCGAACTCGCCCATATTTTCACCAAAGAGGCCAAGGCATTTGGCATCAGCGGGGAGGCGACCTTCGATTACGGGGTCGCCTTCGATCGCAGCCGCAAAGTGGCCGAGGGCCGCGTCACCGGTGTGCACTTTCTGATGAAGAAGAACAAGATCACCGAGATCCATGGGTACGGCAGGTTCACCGACGCCAACACGTTGGCCGTCGAACTCAACGAGAGCGGCGGTGAAAATCCGGCATCGGTCACGTTCGACAACGCCATCATCGCCACCGGCAGCAGCACCCGGCTGGTTCCGGGCACCTCGCTGTCGGAGAACGTGGTCACCTACGAGGAACTGATCATGTCCCGGGAGCTGCCGGAGTCGATCATCATCGCCGGCGCCGGCGCCATCGGTATGGAGTTCGGCTACGTCCTGAAGAACTACGGCGTCGACGTGACCATCGTGGAGTTCCTGCCGCGCGCGCTGCCCAACGAGGACGCCGAGGCGTCCAAGGAGATCGAGAAGCAGTTCAAGAAGCTGGGTGTGAGGGTTCTTACCGGAACCAAGGTCGAATCCATTTCAGACAACGGTTCCGAGGTCACCGTGACCGTCAGCAAGGACGGTAAACCCGAGCAGCTCAAGGCCGCAAAGGTGTTGCAGGCCATCGGGTTTGCGCCCAACGTCGAAGGCTACGGACTGGACAGGGCCGGTGTCGCGCTGACCGATCGCAAAGCCATCGGCATCGGCGACTATATGCAGACCAGCGTTGCGCACATCTATGCCATCGGCGACGTCACCGGCAAGCTGCAGCTGGCGCACGTCGCCGAGGCCCAGGGCGTAGTGGCGGCCGAAACCATCGCCGGCGCAGAGACTTTGGCTCTCGGCGACTACCGCATGCTGCCGCGTGCGACGTTCTGCCAGCCGAACGTTGCCAGCTTCGGCCTCACCGAGCAGGAGGCCCGCGACGAGGGTTACGACGTCGTGGTGGCCAAGTTCCCGTTTACCGCCAACGCCAAAGCGCACGGCGTGGGCGACCCCAGCGGTTTCGTCAAATTGATCGCCGACGCTAAGTACGGTGAGCTGCTTGGCGGGCACCTGGTGGGTCACGACGTGTCCGAGCTGCTGCCCGAGCTGACGCTGGCGCAGAAGTGGGACCTGACGGCCAACGAGCTGGCGCGCAACGTGCACACTCACCCCACGATGTCAGAGGCGCTGCAAGAGTGCTTCCACGGCCTCATCGGCCACATGATCAACTTCTGAGCAATCATGAAGCTCTGGGATACGGTCGTGGGCGCCATCGGCGGGGTCGCGACGGGTTATGTCCCGTGATTGCCGGCCTTTTCAATCGCCGACGACAACGCGACGGTTGGGGCCAATGGGCCGCCGCCGTTAGGTGGCTCGCAATGGAGGTAACCACAGCCGTCCGTCATGTAGGTGAGATCAATGCGCCATCACGACCAAGAAATCGAGTCACGTTTCGGACCAGAGTCGGCCACGTCTGCATCCATGTCCCAACACCGCCACAAGCAGCTGCAAAATATGACGAGAATTAAACCAAATATCGTTAAAATGTTGACTAAGCGAGGATGCGATGTTTGAGTGGATGCGAGGCATAGCACTACCTCGTTGGCTCGCAGCGGGTGGTGGTGGCCTAAATCGACGATTCACACTCCGGAGGACGCCGCGGTGGGCACTCGGTTGGCTCGGGCCGTCTGGGGCGACCTCGCGGTGATCGCGGCTGAAGAACCAGTGCAGCTTGCAGGCAACTGGGGATGAGGATGACCTGGGAATTTCCTGCACATTTGTACTTCAAACGGGCCAGAGCCGACCAGGTCGCGCTCGGCACCCCGAAGCGGCACGGGGCTCGGCGAGCCCGAATCGTCACCGCTTAGGAGGGCCAACGATGCAACGCAGTGATGACGACACCTGGAATCAGGCATGCGGCATCGGAGCCATTGCCACCGTCATCGCCGAGAGCAAATCGGGGGTGGCGGAGGTTGGGTGCCGGCAACACAGCACCTGCCCCGTTTGGTAAGCCAGATGTCGGCCTGCGCCGACCACGAGCGATCGAGGAGTCAAAAAGATGGCCTTCTCCGTCCAGATGCCGGCACTCGGTGAGAGCGTTACCGAGGGGACGGTCACCCGCTGGCTCAAGCGGGAAGGCGACACGGTCGAACTCGACGAGCCGCTCGTCGAGGTGTCGACCGACAAGATCGACACCGAGATCCCCTCGCCGGCCGCCGGTGTGCTGACCAAGATCATCGCCCAGGAGGAGGACACCGTCGAGGTTGGCGCAGACCTGGCCCTCATCGGCGATCCCTCCGAAGCCGGCGCATCGGAGGCGGCTGCCCAGGCGCCGAGCCAACCGCAACCCGAGGCTGAAGCCGCACCCCAACCCGAACCTGAGCCCGAACCCGCCGCAGCGGCCCGGCCGGAGCTTGAGCCCGCAGCACCGGCTCACCAGGATTCCGGCGGAGGCACCGCAACCCCACTGCTGATGCCCGAGCTCGGCGAGTCGGTGACCGAGGGCACCGTGACTCGCTGGCTCAAGAAGGTCGGGGATTCGGTTCAGGTTGACGAGCCGCTAGTGGAAGTGTCCACCGACAAGGTGGACACCGAGATCCCCTCCCCGGTGGCCGGCGTCCTGGTCAGCATCACCGCCGATGAAGAGGCCACCGTGCCGGTTGGCGGCGAGTTGGCGCGGATCGGCGTCGGTGCCGCCGCCGCTGCGTCTGCTCCCAAGCCCCCGCCCCCACCCGAACCCGAAGCGGCGCCCCAACCCACGGCCGAACCCAAACTCGAAGCTCAGCCGGTTTCAAGACCCGACACCGCGGCCAAACCGGCCCCCGTACCCCAAACCGAACCGGCACGAGCCCAGCCCGCGGCGGAGGCCGATGGCGATGGCACGCCGTTCCTGACCCCGCTGGTGCGAAAGTTGGCCGCCGGGCACAACATCGACCTCGCCGAGGTCAGCGGCACTGGCGTGGGCGGCCGGATCCGCAAGCAGGACGTGCTTGCCGCCGCCCAGAAGAAAGAAGAGGCCAAGAAGGCGCCCGCACCCGCGCAAGCTCCCGCCGCTGCGCCCGCTGTGGACTCGGGCAAGCCAGCTCGCGCCGCCGCGCCCACCCCGGCACCCGCGCTGACAAACCTGCGGGGCACTACGCAAAGGGCCAGCCGCATCCGTCAGATCACCGCCAACAAGACCCGGGAATCCCTGCAAGCTACCGCGCAACTCACACAGACCCACGAGGTCGACATGACCAAGATCGTGGGGTTGCGCGCCAGGGCCAAGGCGGCGTTCGCCGAGCGCGAGGGTGTCAACCTGACCTACCTGCCGTTCATCGCCCGCGCCGCGATCGACGCGCTCAAGATCCATCCCAATATCAACGCCAGCTACAACGAGGAGACCAAGCAGATCACCTACTACGACGCCGAGCATCTGGGCTTCGCCGTCGACACCGAACAGGGCCTGCTCTCCCCCGTCATCCACAACGCCGGCGACTTGTCGTTGGCCGGGCTGGCCAGGGCGATCGCCGATATCGCCGCGCGCGCCCGGTCGGGCAACTTGAAACCCGACGAGTTGTCCGGTGGCACCTTCACCATCACCAACATCGGCAGCGAGGGCGCATTGTTCGACACCCCGATCCTGGTTCCGCCACAGGCCGCCATGTTGGGCACCGGGGCCATCGTCAAACGGCCGCGGATGGTCGTCGATGAGAGTGGCAACGAATCGATCGGGGTCCGCTCGGTCTGCTATCTGCCGCTGACCTATGACCATCGGCTGATTGACGGTGCCGATGCCGGACGTTTCGTCACCACGATCAAACAGCGGCTCCAAGATGGAGCGTTCGAGGTCGATGTAGGGCTGTGAGAGCGTGGCCAAGCGCGTTGTCGCGATAGCGGGTTCGTCCGGCTGACCGGTTCGGCCCTGACGGATGTGACGAGAGTCGCCAATACCAAATTTCCGCTCTGAGGTGCACATGCGTTAACCTGACCGGGCGTCACGGCGAGGGTGTTACAGCACCGTTATCGACGGAGACCGACATGCTGTCGCGATCCTGGCCGTGCCCGCCGGACTTCTATTTTCAAGGCACACAGGAGCGACACGATGGCAAAGTCAGCAGTCAATCAATTGACCGTCACGGTACGTACCGAGACCGGCAAGGGCGCGTCCCGGCGGGCCCGGCGCGACGGCAATATTCCCGCCGTTCTTTACGGTCACGGGGCCGACCCGCAGCACCTGGAATTGCCCGGACACGACTTCGCGGCCGTGCTGCGGCACTCCGGCACCAATGCGGTGCTGACCCTAAACATCGCCGGCAAGGAACAACTGGCGCTGACCAAAGCGCTCGACATCCACCCGATCCGCCACACCATCCAGCACGCCGACCTGCTGGTCGTGCGCCGCGGCGAGAAGGTCGTCGTCGAGGTCAACGTCCTCGTGGAGGGCGAGGCCGGGCCCGACACCCTGGTCACCCAGGAGACCAACGCCATCGAGATCGAGGCCGAGGCGCTGTCGATTCCCGAGCAGTTGACCATATCCGTTGAGGGCGCCGTGGCCGGCACCCAGTTCACCGCCGGGCAGGTAACCCTGCCGGCGGGCGTGAACCTGATATCTGACCCCGACATCCTCGTGGTGAACGTGGTGCCCGCGCCGACCGCCGAGGACCTCGAGGAAGAGGGCGCCGGCGAGGAAGGCGAAGCAGCCGAAGGCGAAGAAGAAGCCGGCGAGGGCGAAGCCGCCGCGGACGAGTCCGAGTAAGGCGGTCCCCCCACGGAGACAAAAAGGACCGAACCGCTTTTGGTGGTCGGCCTGGGGAACCCGGGAGACAACTACGCCCGTAACCGGCACAACCTCGGGTTCATGGTTGCCGACCTGCTCGCCGCACGGCTGGGCGCGAAATTCAAGGCGCACAAGCGTTCCGGCGCCGAAGTCATCAGCGGCCGGTTAGCCGGGCACCCGGTGCTGCTGGCCAAGCCGCGCTGCTACATGAACGAGTCCGGCCGCCAGGTCGGGCCGCTGGCGAAGTTCTACTCGGTGCAGCCGGCGGACATCATCGTCATCCACGACGAGCTCGACCTGGACTTCGGTCGCATCCGGCTCAAGGTCGGCGGCGGCGAAGGCGGACATAACGGGCTGCGCTCGGTGGCGGCCGCGCTGGGCACCAAAGACTTTCAGCGGGTGCGCATCGGTATCGGCCGTCCGCCCGGGCGCAAGGACCCGGCCGCGTTCGTCTTGGAAAACTTCACCGCCGCCGAGCGCGCTGACGTCCCCACCATTTGCGAGCAGGCCGCGGACGCCACCGAGCTGCTGATCGAGCTAGGGCTGGAAGCCGCGCAAAATAGCGTGCACGCCTGGTAGCCAACGCCGAGCAGACGCAAAAGCCTCTCCGACACGGCGTGTCGAGAGGCTTTTGCGTCTGCTCGCCAGCTAGTTGGTGACCAGCGTCAGCGAGGTGGAGCGACGCAGCTTGCCAGACGGCGTCTTCGGGATGGTCCCCGGACCGAGGACCACGACGTTGCGTGGCCGCATGTCGACCTCGGCAAGCACCTCGTGCGCCACCTGGTGCTCAATACGGCGCACCTCGGCGGGGACTTCGAAGGCGTTCGACTCGACCGCGACAGCGAAGGTCTCGCGCGAATGTCCGGCATCGAGTCGCACGGCAACCGCACAGCCGGGACGGACACCTTCGACCCGGCCCGCCGCCCGCTCGATGTCGGTGGGGTAGATGTTCCGCCCGGCCATGATGATGACGTCCTTGACGCGGCCACACACGATGATGTGACCGTTTTCCATCCGATAGCCGAGGTCACCGGTGTCGTACCAGCCCTGCTGGTCCTGAGCCGGGATGAAACCGCCCATCGTGAGGTAGCCGGGGCTGACCGAATCGCCACGCAACTCGATGACCCCTACACCGCGGGCAGGCAGGATGTTGCCGTCGTAGTCGACGATGCGGGCCTCGATGCCCTGCAGCAGCGGCCCCAGCGAGGCCAGCCGGCGGGTGTTGCCCTTGGTGGCCGGCACCGCGCGGCGCAGGGCGGCCAGCAGGTCGGTGTCAACCTCGTCGACCACCAGACCCGCGCCGCACTCGGAGAACGACACCGCGAGCGTGATCTCGGCCATCCCGTAGGCCGGCAAGATCGCCCCGGGCTTCAGCCCGAACGGCTTACCGGCGGCAACCAGGTCCTCGACGTCGGCGGGCTCAACGGGCTCGGCACCCGATAGCGCGAAGCGCAGCGACGACAAGTCGAACTGGCCGGGCTTGGCCTGCTTGCGCAGCCGCTTGGCGAACAGCGAGTAGGCGAAGTTGGGGGCCGCCGTCATCGTCCCGTTGTACTTATCGATCAACTTGGCCCACAGCAGCGTGTCCCGCATGAAGTCCATCGGAGTGACCTTGACCAGCTCACCGCCGAAGTACATGGGCACGGTCATGAAGCCGATCATGCCCATGTCGTGGAACAGCGGCAGCCAGCTGACCATCACATCGGTGTCCTCGTTGTACTCGGCACTGATGTACATCGCCTCGAGGTTGGCGAACAGGTTGCGGTGCGTGATCTGGACCGCTTTGGGCGACCCGGTAGATCCGGACGTCAACTGCATCAAGGCCAGATCGTCCTCGTCGGCCTCGATGGGGTCGATTGGGTCGGACGCCAGCAGCTGTTCGACGCTCAGCACCTTGAGGCCGCGCTCCTCCAGCACCGGTATGGCCGCCTCGAACGGGTCCGAGACGATGACCGCCCTGGCCTCGATCATGTCGACGACGGTCGTGGTGTCTTCGGCCCAGATTGCCAAGTCGGTACGTGGGGTGGGCTGATGCAGCATGGTCAGGCTGGCACCGCGCATCCATAGCCCCTGGGCGGTCGGAGCGATCTCGACCGGAGCGCCCGCCAGCACACCGACCGTGTCGCCGCGGCCCACGCCGACGGCTGCCAGCCCACCGGCGATCCGGCGCGCCCGCTCATGCACCTCGCGCCACGTGTGGCGGACCGGGGTGTGGGGCTCACCGGTCACCATGCCCCTGGTGCTCGAATGGGCGTTGCGGAACATCTTCTCGGCAAATCTGCTCACAACAAACTCCTCGGTTCCGACACCTTGCCAAGGTCCGGGATCTCATGCTCCACCTGCCGTGCACCTCAATGTCGCAGGCGCGCACACACAGTTGGGACGCGGTTAGGTCTCAAAACGGTGCTTGATGGGCTAGATCGCCCGCCGGAGCGCCCTTGCTCACCCACCGTTTGTCACCGCCGAATATCTTAAACTTCTCTTAAGTAACTGCCAAACTGGACGCGGTTTTGAGTGCGATTTCACAGTTCGGTCATGGGTGCCGGCACCACCTTGGCACCGGCAACGGGCCCGGTGGCGACCCTGACGGTCCGGCAAACACCCGCCCCGGACAGCTGCGCACCGACATCGATCGCCGACGCCTCCGACGCGCACAGGAAGGCACATGTCGGACCTGAACCCGACACGATGCCCGCCAGCGCGCCGGCTTCCTCTCCGGCGCGCAGCGACCGCCGCAGTGCCGGGTCCAGGCTCAGCGCGGCCGCTTGCATTTCGTTACCCAGCAGCGGCGCCAGCTGCTCCGGATCGCCTGCGGCCAGGGCTGCCAGCACCGGCCCGGGTTCATCAAGCCGCGGCGGGTCGCCGGCCTCGCGGAGCCGGTCCAGCTCGGCGAACACCGTCGGCGTGGCCAGCCCGCTGTCGGCGAACGCCAGCACCCAGTGAAAGGTGTTCCGGGATAACACGGTAGCCAGCTCCTCGCCGCGACCGGTGCCCAGCGCAGTACCGCCGTGCAGCGCGAACGGCACATCGCTGCCCAGCCGCGCTGCGAGCATGCGCAGATCACGGCGGGGCAAAGCGAGTTCCCACAGCGAGCTCATGGCGACCAGCACCGCCGCCGCGTCCGCGCTGCCACCCGCCATCCCACCGGCCACCGGAATGGCTTTGTCGATCATGATCGAAACATCGGGTGCCCGGCCGACGTGCTCGGCCAGCGCCTCGGCCGCCTTCCAGGCCAGGTTGTGCTCGTCCGTGGGCAACGTGTCCGCGCCCTCGCCGACCAGCTCGAGCGACAGCAAATCGGCGTTGCGCACCGTCACCTCATCGACCAGCGAGACGGCGTGGAACACCGTCGTCAGCTCGTGATAGCCATCCTCGCGGCGATCGCCGACCGCCAGGTAGAGATTGACCTTGCCGGGCACCCGAACCGTGACGGACCCGGTGGGCACCCACAACTCGGCAGTGTTGCCGTCAGACATCGTGAGCCACCGCAGCAGACTATCGCTGCCAACTCAGCTTGTAGAAGCCTGCTCGGAAACGCGCGGGCCGGAACGCTGCAACAGTCGCACGAAGTCCTCGATAGTCAGCGTCTCGCCCCGACGCGCGGGATCGATGCTGGCGGCCAGCAATCGGCTTGCCGATTCGTTGCCCGAGCCGGCCCACTCGGCAAATGCATTGCGAGATGTCTTGCGGCGCTGGCCAAACGCGATATCGACCAGTTCGAACACCTGCTTACGAAAACCGTCCTCGCCGGGCCACGGGCTAGTCGCGTACCGATCGATGCGAACCAGCCCGGAATACACGCGTGGAATCGGCCAGAAAACGGTCGGCGACACCGTGCCGCAGCGGCGAACCTGGCCGAAGAAGCGCACTTTGACGCTGGGCACGCCATATTCCTTACCGCCCGGCTCGGCGGCCAGCCGTTCGGCGACCTCGGCCTGCACCATCACCGTCAAGGTCCGGATGGACGGAAACTCGGCGAGCACGTGCAACAGGGCCGGAACCGCGACGTTGTACGGCAGATTGGCCACCAGAGCTGTTGGCGCCGGGGCACCTTCAGTGGCCAGATCGGCGCGGCGAAGGGTCAACACGTCACGGTTGTGCACCGCCAGCCGGTGAATCTCGCTGTGTGAGTGCTCCGTCACGGTCTGGGGCAGCCGAGCGGCCAGCACCGGGTCGATTTCCACTGCGACGACGCCGGCGCCGCGGTCGAGCAGTGCCAGCGTGAGCGAACCGAGTCCGGGCCCCACTTCCAGGACTACGTCGGATCGGCCCACGCCGGAGGTCGCAACTATCCGTCGCACCGTGTTGGCGTCGTGGACGAAATTCTGGCCCAGCGACTTGCGTGGCCGAAATTCCAGTTCTTTGGCCAGCCGCCTGATCTCTGTGCGCCCGAGGAGCCGGATCGTCAGCGCAGACCCGCTCTTACGCTGCACACCGGCCATGCGCCCCAGCCCTGGCGCTGCTGCGTCACCGTGGCGATGGCGATCTGCTCGTCCTTGGAGGCGAGGTCGGCACGCGGGGCGTATTGCAGCCCGCCGCTGCGCTCCCAGGTGTTCTGATCGAATTGCACACCACCATAAAACCCGTTACCGGTGTTGATTGCCCAGTTTCCGCCAGCCTCGCAGCTCGCGAGCGCGTCCCAGATCGACCCGTCGCCTACCGGCGGCGCCGCGGTGCCGGGCTTGGTCCCGACCCGCACGACCGCTTCGCGGGCCGGCGTAATCACTATGTTGGCGACGGGCAGCCGGCCGGTCTCCACACCGTTGACCATGATCACCGCGAACGTCACATCCTGGACGCCCGGAGTGCCTGCGTCTTCGACGACCTTGCGGCTGGCGTTCATCTCCGGGTCTTCGATGCGACGAGAGCTCGGCGGCAGCGTGACCCGCTCGGTGACGTGCTGAATGCGGTTGCGGGTGACCTGGATCTGCATGCCGTCGACGATCGGCGCCATCGCACCGGGCAGCACCTGGTCGCTGTCGAGCAGCGGTGCGCCGGCGGCGGCCAGCAGCCCGGCCACATTCGGCGCCGGCAGATGCACCGTGCGCACCACGCCGCCATCGTTGAGCTGCACCGTCTTTGCGCTGACGACCGGCAGCGCCATTCCGCTCAGCGGAACACGGCTACCGCGCGACGCCGCGGCGGGGGCGGTGTCGGTCATCGCGAGTTGGGCCAGCGCCTCGTCGACGGTGGATGCCGTCGTCCAAACCTGCCTGACCTCCTGGCCGTCCAGCGAGATCTGCAATGGCCGGCTGCGCCGCAGCACGATCTTGTCGGCGTCATGCACCCGCATATCGGCGGTCGGATACAGATCGTCACGGTCGCTGACCGAGAACCCGTTCTCCTGGACGATGTCGACCACGCGTGACTTCATGGTCGTCACCCGCATCACGGTGCCGTCCACGGTCAAAGTCACTGTTTTGCAGGTGGTGACTGCGTAACCGCCAGCGAACGCCAGTGTCAGTAACAGCCCTCCGACGAGGAACCGCAATGCGGGCGAGGGGGTCTGACTTAGTCGTTCCAGAACATTAGGCGTGCGTCTGACCCCGACCTCAGCAACCACAGAACCGACCTTCTCCAGCACTCAACGACAACAGGGCCCAGAGGCCCCACCCGTGTGATCACAAGACGGTAACGAATCAGCCTAGGTTTGGGCAACTCCTCAATTGCACTTCCGTCAAATTGGCCCGGCCGTTACATCAGTCGGCGGGTAGTCGGTACACCCGCCGAGCATTGCTCGTGGTGATCCGCGCCAATTCTTCGGGAGCGCGATCCACCAGCTCAGCGATGGCGCGCACGGTATAGGGAAGGCAGTACGGCTCATTCGCTGCACCCCGGTACGGATGCGGCGTCAGAAACGGCGCATCCGTTTCCACCAAAAGCTGCTCGACCGGTATCAACGGGACGGCCTCGCGCAAAGCGCGGGCGTTGCGGAAGCTGGCCGTTCCGGACAGGCTCAGCACCCACCCCTCGTCGACGCAGCGGCGGGCCATCACGCTGTCCGACGAAAAACAGTGCAGGATCACGGTGTCGGGGGCACCTTCGGCGGCCAGCACGTCGAGCACCTCGGCGTCGGCCTCCCGGTTGTGGATCATCAGCGGTTTCCCGGTCCGCTTGGCCAGATCGATGTGCCAGGCGAAGGCCTCGCGCTGCACGTCAGGCTGGGCGCACCCGTCGAGGCGGCCGGGCCAATACATATCCATGCCGGTCTCCCCGACCGCCACCACCCTCGGTTGGGCCGCCAGCCGCTCGATCTCGGCACGGGCGGCATCGGTCAGCGCGTTAGCGCGCGTCGGATGCAATGCCACCGCGGCGTAAACCCGGCGGTCCCACTCGGCGGCCTTGGTCACCCATCGCGCCGAGTCCAGGTCGTCGGCGATGGTGACCACGGCGACCACACCGACGGCCGCGGCGCGCCCAACGATCGCGGTCACGTCCTCTGCATCACGGGCACCGCAGGCGTCGAGGTGGGTATGGGCATCGATCAACGGTGCCAGTGGCTCTGGAGCGGGAGGCACTTCTCGATTACCAGGCCGGTTGGAGCTCACCCGCACACAATAGGGTGGACTCTCGATGAGGCCCTACTACGTCACCACCGCGATTACCTACCCCAACGCCGCGCCCCACTTGGGGCACGCGTACGAGTACATCGCTACCGACGCCATCGCGCGGTTCAAGCGGTTGGACGGCTTTGACGTGCGTTTCCAGACCGGGACCGACGAGCACGGCCTCAAGATGGCCCAGGCCGCGGAGGCCGAAGGGCTGCCCACCGCCGAGCTGGCCCGCCGCAACTCCGATGTGTTCCAGCGCCTGCAGGAGAAATTGAACATCTCGTTCGACAGGTTCATCCGAACCACCGACGCCGACCACCACGAGGCGTCCAAGGAGATCTGGCGACGGATAGAGGCCGCCGGCGACTTCTACCTGGACACCTATTCCGGCTGGTATTCGGTGCGCGACGAGCGGTTCTTCGTCGAATCGGAGACCGCGGTGGTGCACGGGACCCGGATCGCCGTCGAAACCGGCACCCCGGTGACCTGGACGGAGGAGCAGACCTATTTCTTCCGGCTCTCGGAGTATGCCGACAAGCTGCTGGCCCACTACGAGGCCAACCCGGACTTCATCGCTCCCGAGGTGCGGCGCAACGAAGTGGTCAGCTTCGTTTCCGGCGGCCTGCGCGATCTGTCCATCTCGCGCACCTCGTTCGATTGGGGGGTGCAGGTGCCCGGGCATCCCGATCACATCATGTACGTCTGGATCGATGCGCTGACCAACTACCTGACCGGGGTCGGCTTCCCCGATACCGATTCGGAGGCCTTCCGCCGCTACTGGCCCGCCGACCTGCACATGATCGGCAAGGACATCATCCGGTTTCATGCCGTGTACTGGCCGGCGTTTCTGATGTCGGCCGGAATCGAGCTGCCCCGAAAGGTTTTCGCGCACGGATTCCTGCTCAACCGCGGCGAGAAGATGAGCAAGTCGGTGGGCAACAACGTCGACCCGGAAGCCCTGGTCGACACGTACGGGGTGGACCAGGTGCGCTACTTCCTGTTGCGCGAAATCCCGTTCGGCCAGGACGGCAGTTACGGCGACGAGGCCATCATCACCCGGATCAACACCGATCTGGCCAACGAGCTCGGCAACCTGGCCCAACGGTCGTTGTCGATGGTTGCCAAGAACCTGGACGGGGTGGTGCCCGACCCCGGCGAGTTCACCTCCGCCGACACCGCATTGCTGGCGACGGCCGACGGCTTGCTGGACCGGGTGCGCGCCCACTTCGACGGGCAAGCCATGCACCTGGCGCTGGAAGCGGTCTGGCTGATGCTCGGGGAGGCGAACAGGTACTTTTCGGCGCAAGAACCATGGGTGCTGCGCAAGAGTGAGTCCGAGGCCGACCAGGTCAGGTTCCGTACCGTCCTCTACACCACGTGCGAGGCGGTTCGCATCGCGGCGCTGCTGGTGTCGCCGGTCATGCCGGAGTCGGCCGCCAAGATGCTGGACCTGCTCGGCCAGGACGAAAATCAGCGTGCGTTCGCCGCCATCGGCGTACGGCTGGCCCCCGGCACGGTGCTGCCGCCGCCCACCGGGGTGTTCCCGCGCTATCAGCCGCCGGACCGGTAGCGCGATTGCGGCGCTGACCAGGCACGACCGTTCGCGCCGGCGGTTGGGAAAAAAGCGGTCAGAGTACCTGCCGGCATGCGGGATAATCATGAGCGTGGACAGACGAACCCGGCAACAGACCTTATCGCCGATGACCACGCTCAAGCAGTTGCCCGCGCTGGTGGTGCTCGAGCGTATTCCGGTTCCGGTGCTGGCGATCGGCCATGACGGCAGCATTCTGTTCACCAACAGTGCGTTCGCCGACATGGTGGGGTGCGACCCGGACGAGGTC
>CAWIXL010000014.1:0-20488 GCA_963840045.1 uncultured Actinomycetota bacterium
CCCCGAGCGCCCGCAGGCCGTTCCAGCGTAAACGCCAACGTGATCCACCGCTTCGTGCTGTCCATCGAGGCCTGCGCCGTCCCGGCCGATTCGACCCTGTCGATCAGCTCGGACAGCCACGCCCGGCCGCCGGCCGGGTCGTCGAATGACAGGAATTCGTAACGCCCGGTCATCGCGGGCGTGCGGGTCAGCAGAATGTGCTGAATGTCGTCCAACTCAAGCATCGGCGCACGTTTCGGTGCGGCTCACTGCATTTGGTCGAGCATGTCGGAGAACGCCGCTTTGAGCCGCAGGGCCTTTTTGATCTCGTCGGCGGTGACGTAGGGGTACTCCCCATACTCCAGGAAACTGGAGCACTGGTGGTCACGAACGAACTTCACGAAGGCGTCTGGATTCTCTTTCCAGTCCTCCGGGAATCCCTCGAGGTTGGTGAACACCGTGGTGATCCCGGTCGCGCTGAACAACGCCACCGCATCCTCGGTGTACTTGTCGAAGTCGGTGTCGAAGATGCCCTGGTACTGAAAATGCAGCCCCGAACCGACGTCGAACAGTACCCACCGCAAGTAGTGCAGCCGCAGCGGCGCGAGCACGTCGGGACTCCCGGCAATCGCCTCCTGGATCTGCTTGCCGTACGCGCGGACGGCCTCTTCGCGCCCCTCTTTGACCTTTGCGATAATCGAAAAGCCGTAGCAGGCAGGAGTTCTCGGATAGATCGGACCGTACCTGCCCCGCTCGAGCTCGAAGTACCCCTCTTTGGGGATGGCCATCGCCGCTGGCTTGCTCCAGTCATGATCGCTCGTCGGCATCCTCGGACTCCCCTCTGTGCTTTCCGTGCGGAACACTACGCCCCGATCGTGCCCCTCGGAACAGCTCGTCGGCGGCCATTCGACCAGGCGAGCACCGTTGCGTCGGTGTTTACCCCGCGGGCTCCGTCGGTTCATCCCCGCCAGTTCTCAGTTGCTCGAACAGCCCTGCGCGGGCCAACAGCAGGCCGCTGACCATCAACACCCAGACGGGGAACACCATCGTGATCCACATGCTGATGTCGCTGGCCACCAGCAAGCCAACGGCGGCCAGATAGCTCAGGGCAACCAGCCACTTCGGCATCAAGCCCGTCCGAAGCCAAATGGTTGCCAGCGACATCATGAACACCGCAGCCATCCTTACCGCATAAGTCTGGGTGGCCGCCAGCATCACCATCTTCCCGAACCGGATCGTCTCCGCATGCGCCGACGGATCGGTGATCCTGGCGTTGCTGGCCACCAGGCCGGCGACCACAGCGGTCGAGACGAACATCATGGCCAAGAACAGCACGCCGCTGCAGATGAAGACCGACGCGAAGAACTTGTCTTCATAGCGCCCTAACCCGTCTCGGACCACCCCGATGAACCACAAAAAGCTGATGCCCGCGAACGGCATCAGCTTCGTCGCGGTCGCGAGGCCGCTGCCGTAATTGTTCAGCCATTCGGACGAATCTGCCGTGCCCTCAGGCATGTTGGTGCGAATCAGGATCAGCACGGCGCCAAACAGCAGCGCAAAGATCACACCGGCCACCGCGGCAGCACGGGGCGTCGTCAGCGGGCGGGGGCTGGGCTTAGATGCAATTGCCATCGCGTCATCGTCTCACCAAACCGCGCCCATGCGTCAGCGGACATCGTCGCGAACTTGAACCCGCCGAACGTCAACCGCGGTGGCGGCGGCGGCCGCGGCCGGGTCCACACTGCGCATAGAGTGTCTGCGGGTGTGCCCGATGAAGGGAGAAGCCGTGGTAGGGGCGAGCTGGATCCTGGGCCTGTCGTTCATCGTGCTGACGATCGCGTTCCACACGACCGGGGTGGTGATGATGGCGTTCGTCGGAAGGCGGATTCGGGTCAGGGTTGAGAAGCAGAAACTTCATCCGCTGCGGGTAATTCTGATCCTGATCGGCGTCATTGCAGCGGTCGCGGTGATACTGGCCGTGCTGCACGGGCTGGAAGCCATGCTCTGGGCGGCGGCGTATATGTGGCTTGGCGCGTTCGGCTCGTATATCGATGCGCTGCTATATGCCCTGGGCACGATGGCGTCGTCGAGCACAGCGGAAGTGGGATCCCAGTGGCACATGGTGAGCGCGCTGGAGGCGATGGACGGCGCCCTACTGTTCGGCATCAGCACGGCGTTCATTTTCACGGTGATGCAGGACTACTGGCCGATGCTCTCCCGCGGAGGCCCCCGCCTTATATCGCCCCAGGACGGCGCTGATGGCCGCGGCCCGGTTGCGGAAGGATGAGGCGTGGTTGTGCTGGTGCTTTGGGCGCCGCGAGGCGCAGTCGGTCATCGAAGAAAGTTGTTGGCAGCTTCACGGTTTCGACGGCATCTGGTCTGCGTTTTATAGCGACTCGACAACAGCTTTTGCCTCGCGTAGGCCGGCGCCGGTCAGCTCGCGGAACAGCTTGATCGCGGCGATAGCCTTCCCGGCGCGGGCAAGGGCGACAACTTCCGCGGGCACACCGCCTTCGAGTTGAGTCGGTGCCATAGTACCCACGTCGGGCGCGAACGTCGCGCACGGGACGCCGAGCGCTTCCGACAGCACGCGGACCTGATGTTCGAGCAGCGCCAAACGGCGGTTGATGAGCGTAAACCGTTCTTCCATTCCGTCACGGTAGTCCGAATGCGACGCCACGTCGGCGGTAACCGCGATGGGCAAACCCCGGATTGAACTCCGAGGCTTTGCGTCCAGGAAAATTCCCGGTCATGAGCTATGAGACGCTGAAGTACGAGCAACAGGAACACGTCGTCGTCCTCACCTACAACCGACCCGAACAGCACAACGCCATCAGCCGGCGGATGAATGCTGAACTGCACGAGGCATTTCAGCGCTTCCGTGATGACGACAGCGCCTTCGTGCTGGTGATCACCGGGGCCGGCGAGACGACCTTCTGCGCGGGGTGGGACCTGCAGGACGCCGCGGAGTGGACCGAGCTGGGCGACTTCGATCAATACCGCAAAGACCTCTACGACCTGCCCGGCGTCTGCGGTTACACCCGCCGCGTCGATATCTTCAAGCCGATCATCGCCGCGGTGAACGGCTATGCCTTCGCCGCCGGGCTGGAGACCGCGATGCTCGCCGACATCCGAATCGCTTCGGAGAACGCCGAATTCGGCGCGCTGGAGCGGCGCTGGAACATCGTCGGCGGCGACGGGCTGACGGTTCGGCTGCCGCTGATCGTCGGGTTCGCCAAGGCGATGGAACTCCTCATCACCGGCCGGCGCATCGACGTCCGCGAAGCCGAGCGCATCGGCCTGGTCAACGAGGTGGTCCCGCGCGGCAAGGCGCTCGAGCGCGCGGTGGCGCTTGCGCACGAGATCGCGGCACTACCGCAGGGCGCGATCCGCTCCGACAAGGAATGCATGCTACGCCACGTCGGCCACACCATGGAGGAACGGTTGCGCATCGAGGCGGAGATGATCATCTCGATGTTCATGCGTCGCGACAAACACTCCTTCGGCGCGGCGTCGTTCAAGGCCGGAAACCTCAAGCCGTCCTGGCCCAATCACGGTCTATGACGCGTCGCCGCTAATCCGGAGCCGCATGCTGTTTGGCTGACTCCCGAACCGGGAACGCTCTTCTTTGTCTTTGCTGAGGGGCGACGTTCGCCAGGGGGAGCATGACCGTGTCTGTTCGATGGCTACCAACAAATCACCGTGCGGACCGCACGGTGCGGCCACGAATGGCCGGCGGCAGTGGGTGCACCGGCACCCGGATCACCTTCTCCGATAGTTCATCCCGAGCCTGGGAAACCGCGATAGCTGAAGGAGAGCAGACCAGTGCCGCAAACGCGTAAGAACATCTCGTTCGGACAACAGATCGCCATCGACCGTGAAGGCGACCCCTACGTCTATGGGGGAAACTGGGATCCGTTCAACCGCAAGACGGGGACCGACTGCTCGGGCTGTGTGGTCGACGAGCTTGACGCCGGGATCAACGGCACCGCGATGGAATGGACTCGCCACGGCCTCAGCACCGAGGACTGGAGGGCCCCGTCGCACGGCGGCCGGGCGAACCCGCTCGACGGCCCCTTCCGCACCGTGCAGGTCGCCCATCCCGGCTTGTTTCCTGCCGATGCCGCAATCAAGATCGCGCTGCATCACGGCCCCGGCGGCGGAGTCAACTCCCACATGTGGTGTCAGATCGACCAACTGCGGGTGGAGACCAACGGCGACAACGGCACCGTGCTGCGCGACAACGCGTTGGCGGTGGACGACCCCTACGGCAACGACTGGTGGTATCTGCCCGGCCCAATCGTGGAGGACGGCACCCCGATCCCCCACCAACCCAGCGGCACCGCCTCGGCCCCGGCCGGCGAACCGCGCGACACCTTGTTCGCCGACGTGTCTCATTACCAGGTGCCGGTGACCGACGCCTACACCAACGCCACCTACAGCCAGGACGGCACCGATTGGCATTACTGCTGGCTATCCATCGCCGCCAACGACGGCACCCGCCGGGACGAGAACTTCGCCGAGAACTACGCCTGGTGCAAGAAAGCCGCCGACAGCGGCAAGCTGAAGGGCTTCATCGTCTACGCCTACTGGCGCGCCAACTGGCAGGAAACGCTGGCTACCTTCCAAGATCAGGTCAACTCCAACGGGGGCCCGCATCCCAAGATGGTGGCGATGATCGACCTGGAATCCGGGGGGAACCCCGGGGGCGACCAAAGCGCGGGAGTCAACGGTATGTACTACGGGCTGGCCAACTGGCTCGGCGACGAACGCCGCGTCATCGGCTATTCCAACCTGAACGACGAGCGCACCATGTGGCAGACCAAGCCCGAGCATGTCCCGATGATCCTGGCGGGGTATGGGTCCAACCCCAACGATCCCGCTGTGTACAAGATCGCTCACCAATACACCGACGGCTCGGGCTGGGGCGGCGGCCTGCCCGAGGGAGTACCACCGTTTGGCAACTGCGACATGAACAGCGCCGATGGTCTGTCGCCCTCGCAGCTGGCTTCGGCGCTGGGGGTGGGCGACGTCGTGCCGGTGACCCCGCCGCCGGTGATCCTTCCCACCGTGCCTGACTACCAGCGGCTCATCTACGAGCAGCTGGCCGGACCGGTGGGTCCGGACGGATACGGGCGTGGCTGGCCGCAGCTGGGTACCGACGCCAGCGGAGCGAACCTGAGCCTCGTGGACTTCTTGGCCAAGTACCAGCCCGCACTGGAGGCCCTGCTCGCCCAAGCCGGCGGGTCCGGCGCGGACTCGGCGCCGGTTGAAGCAGCCCTGATCGATGAGACCCCAGCCGTCAAGCAAGCGGCGGCCCGAAAGGGCACCTCGACCGCCCGAAAGAGCGCAGCCCGAAAAGCGGCACCGGCGGCCAAAAAGGCCGCACCTCGCAAAACGTCCCCCGCCGCCAAAAAGAGCGCGCGGCGTACCACGACCTCAGCGGCCAAAAAGACGGCCTCCCGGACAACCGGGTTGAAGAAGAACTAAGGGCCTGAAAAGACCTGACCGCCGACGCTGGCCGAGACCCAGACGCCGGTTCCTACGGCCGTGGTGTACGAAGTAACTGTGTTACCGAAGATCGTCACACCGGTACCCGGGAAACCCGCGTTGCTACTGGGCGCCTTTGACATTGGCAAGCTCGGCTATTTCGCCAAGGAATTCTTCATCAGCGGAACAGCGGAGCGCTATTCGCCGACGGCGGAACTCGGTCCCGACGGCCGATGGGATGTAACGCCATCGGGCACGGCCGATTACACCACCCGGATTGTCGTGCTGAGGCCCGCGGAGGCGGCTGCATTCAACGGGACGGTGCTCGTCGAGTGGCTCAACGTCAGCGGCGGCATCGATGCCCCGGCTTTCTGGTTCATGGCGCATCGCGAGATGATGCGCGCCGGCTACGCCTATGTCGCCGTGTCAGCGCAGCAAGTCGGCGTTGGGGGCGGTACCAACCTAATGGGTATCGACATGTCGCTGAAGAGCCAAGATCCGGCGCGCTATGCGCCCCTGGCGCACCCGGGCGACTCGTTCTGCTACGACCTCTTTTCTCAGGTCGGCCGGCTCATCCGTGCTGCTGAGCGCAATGACCTGCTGGGTGAGCTCCGCCCGGAGTACGTCATCGCGCTGGGTGAGTCACAGTCGGCGATGTTCCTGACGAGCTACATCAACGCCGTCGACCCACTCGCCCAGGTCTACGACGGGTTCCTGGTGCATTCCAGATTCGCGGGCGCCGCACCCCTGAACGGCAGCTCCGTATTCGACGAATCGCAGATCGACACGCCCCAAGCCGCCAGATTCAGACCCGATCTACGTGTCCCGCTGGTTACCGTCATCACCGAAACCGACCTCTTCGGCGGCATCCGATCGGGCTATTACCTTGCCAGACAGCCCGATAACGATCGGCTGCGGGTCTGGGAGATCGCCGGCACCGCGCACGCCGACAACTACACGATCCAGGTGGCGCCGATCGATTCCGGCTCCGCGCCGGTGAGCGACATTGTGGCGGCGTATGCGCCGACCAACATGCTGATGGGTCAGCAACTGGAACACTGCATCAACTTCGCCCCGCAACACCACTATGTGCTGCAGGCGGCATTGTCGAACCTCTGCCAATGGGTCCGAACGGGCGAGCCGGCGCCCAGTGGAGCAACCATGGAGCTGACAGATGGCGACCCGCCCGAGCCGATTCTGGATGCCAACCGGCTTGTGCGAGGCGGTATCCGGACCCCGTGGGTGGACGTTCCGGTTGCGCGGACATCTGGGACCGGCAGCGCTGAGAGCATCATGGCGGCTATCTTCGGCTCCGGGGAGCTGTTCGACCACGCCACCCTGCACCGGCTCTACCCGGGCGGCCGCGCCGAGTACCTGGAACGCTTTACTGTGGCCCTCGACAACGCGATTCGATCGGGGTTCATCCTGCCGGCGGATCGCGACGAGATCATCGAGATTGCCGCCGCGAGCTATCCCGAAGCCGATTGATTAGCTGCGGCGCGGCCTACGCAACAGCCCCCGGTTGCGCACCTGCTGTTCGTTGGTGAGAAACCGCCGCATCCAAACGGCTCTCGCCCTTGTGGCATCTGGAGCAGGAATCGCCCTGCTGCCAACCTCTTTCATCAACCTCAGGCGAAAAGTGCGTCCGGTTCATCCCCTTACACGTCCCTGTGCCGTACCGGCCGCTGGCCCTGGCGTGGCGAGCTCACTTGACCGTACGAGGCTGCGTCGGTGGCGTCGAGACTGCGCGCAGCGTGTGTGCCGGACCCGATCGGACGCCCTCAGCGCAGTTTGGACACCACGCTCACAGGTGAGCGGCCAGTCTTTGCAGGATGTCCGCGGTGGGTTCGGCGATGGCGTGCCGGTATCCGGTCCCTGCCCACAGGTGGACATAATCGGGCTTTCCGGCCGCCGCCGCGGCTTTGCGCAGCGGGCTGGTGAGGTAGTGAATGGCCGGATAGCCCAGCGGCGCCTGCGCTTCGTGAGCGTCGATGAAACTGTTGCGCAAGCCGCGGGCGGGCCGGCCGGTGAACGCCCGGGTCAGCACGGTTTCGCTGCGGTGCGGATCGGTGAGGGCGGCTTGGTGGGTGGCTGATGCGCCGCTTTCGTTGGCGCGCAACAACACTGTGCCGACCATCGCCGCAGCGGCACCCGCGCGGATCACCTCGGCGACGGCATGCGGGGTGGCCAGTCCACCGGCTGCCACCACGGGGATATCCACCGCCTGGGTGATGTTGCGGACCAGTTCGCCGATCGGTGTCGGAGCTATCGGTTCGCGCGGGGTGAGCGTGGCGGAGTGACCGCCCGCCGCCGAGGCCTGGACCGCGAGCAGGTCAACACCGGCGGAGCGGGCCTGGGCCGCCTGATCCGGAGTGGTCACCGTCTGCATCACCAGGCTGTTGGCCTGCTGCAGAGCGGCGATCACGCTGCTCGGGGGGATGCCGAAGGTGAAAGACACGATCGGCACCGGGTCGTCGAGCAGCAACTCGATCTTCGCGTCGAATTGGTCGTTGTCCTCGACCGGCTCCGGGGGCAGGGTAAGGCCGAATTGGTCGGCCTCGCGTTGAATGATCGCCGCGTAGGTTCGGTAGCTGTCGGGATCGACGGGCAGCGGGTTGGGCGCGAACACGTTGATCCCGAACGGGATCCCTTCGGCACGTACCTGTTCGATCTCGGCCTCCACGGCCTGAGTGGATTTGTAGCCGGCGGCGAGCATGCCCAGGCCGCCGGCCCGGGTCGCGGCGCACACCATCGCCGGGGTGGTCGGCCCGCCCGACATCGGGGCGGCGATGAGCGGGAGGGACATTCCGAACTGCTCGAGCATGATGCGCCTGCCGTGTTGTGATTCTTTTCATATGTCTAATACCTCGCAGCCGTAACCGCGTTCCCCGAACTCAGCGGCACGACGGCACCGACTCCAGATAAACCACACCGCAAAAACGTCCGCAATCGCACCAGCGCGGTCCAGCGAAGATGCACCGCTGCCGCGGACCACCGCGCCGATGTCGGCAACGGCTCATTACCGCGCGACGCAGGTGCGGTGGACTAGCAGCCGGCGAAGGTTGCAGAAGGGTTTCACAGGCGGGACTCCCGGCGTTAATCCGACAGATTGCTCCTGGTAGTGGTACGGTTCGCTGCTGTGGCTTCGTCGTTTGTCAACCCTGGCGATCCTCGCGGAGGATGGTCGGCTGGCCAGCACCGCAAACCACGTACCCACAATCGGGCCGGGCGCACCGCTTCATTCGGAGCGGGGTCGTTTGATCGAGGGCGTACCGGATCAGACCTGAACCGCCGTCGTTTCCTCGGAGCGCTCGCGGCGGCCACTGTCGCCGGCGTGGGCATGGCCCGGCTGGTGGTGGACCCGCAACCGCGGACCTTCGCCCAGACGCCGGCGGACGCCGCGGTGGCCCCTGGGCCGACCAACGCGGTACCGGCGCGATTGCTGCCGCCCCCGGCGTCCGCTACACGGATCCGGTTGCCCGGCGGCGGGGCGCTGATGAAACTGCCCGGCCAAGGCGACATGCTTGCGCTGACCTTGGACGACGGCGCCAACAGCGAAGTAGTGCGTGCCTACACGCAGCTCGCCAAGGACACCGGCATCCGGCTGACCTATTTCGCCAACGGATACTACGACTCCTGGACCGACAACCTGGAGTTACTTCGACCGCTGGTGGAATCAGGGCAGATCCAACTCGGCAACCACACCTGGTCGCATCCGGACTTGACGACGCTGACGAAAAGCGAGATCGAAGAACAGCTCACCCGCAACGACACATTCCTGAAGAACACCTACGGCGCCGGCGCGAAGCCATATTGGCGCCCTCCGTATGCGAGGCGCAACGCCGACGTTGACGCTGTGGCGGCCGACCTGGGCTACACCGTCCCCGTCTTGTGGGCGGGATCGTTGTCGGATTCGACGCTGATCACCGAGGAATACATCGTGAAGATGGCCCACGAGTACTTCAACCCGCAGGCCATCGTGATCGGTCATCTCAATCACCTGCCGGTCACGCACGTCTATCCGCAACTCATCGAGGTCATCCGCGCCCGAAACCTGCGGACCGTCACCCTCAACGACGTTTTCGACAAAACCCCTTAGCGGCAACTAGTCGGCACGACCAATGCGGCAGACCGGCCGCATTCACTTCCTGCGCCGCGGCGGCCTTAGTTTGACGTCCATTGTGGTGGACACCAAATAGTGGTCGAGGAGGTGTTCGGCGCCCAGCTCCCGGTCGAACCCGTTGAGCGGTCTCGAGTCATCGACGTGTTGGTGGTGGCCACCGACGTGTACAGCTGGAAGCTGCTTCGGCGCGACCGGATGCTCTTTCTTGCCGCTGCCGTGCTCGCCAAGTCGCGCGCCCACGGGTCACGCGAATGAAGGCGCTGTTTGCGGTGGTCGATGGCGGCGGCAACCTGCCACCCCAGTTAGCCGTCGCCCGCGCGCTGCGCTGGAAAAGGTCGGGGCCGCTGTCTTGCTACGCAAACACGCGAGCGTCGCGCGCATCCGGGCGGCGATCAGCATGGTGCAGCGCGAACCCGGCTACGCGGCGGCAGCGGCCCGCCTCGGCGAGCACATCCGCCAACGTGATGGCGCCGAAGAAGCAGCCGATGCCATCAATCAGTTCACGAAAACCTCTGCAGCTCATTGATCTTCCGGATCCTCGGACACTGACGGCTCTGCCGACAGCAGCATCTGCAGGGTCTTGCGCAGTTCGCCGAATCGCCGCTGGCCCAGGATCTGGTGCCATCGCTGTTCCAAATCGAGTGCATTGGAGCGCATTACGCGTAATGCCTGCCGGCCGCGCGGAGTCAGCTCGATGATTCGAGCACGGGCGTCGGCGGGATCGGGCACGCGAGTTACATAGCGGTGGCGTTCCAGTGCCGCTACCGCCTGGGCTACCGCCTGACGACTCACCGTGAGTTGGTCGGCCAGATCCGACGCGTGCAGGCCGCCGGCCACCAGCGGCACCAGCGCCACCGACTGCGCCGGCCGGATCCCGTCGAGCCCGGCTGCGGCGAAAGCCGCTCTCAACCGGGGGGCGCCGGATGCGGCCACCAGTTGCACCAGGGCCGGCACCGTGGGCTCCCACTCGGCATCCAAAAGACGTCGCATGGCCAAGAGTGTGCCACCCGGCGACAGATTGACAAGTCACTTGTCAAATATGCGCTGGGACTGCCACCATGGGGGCATGCGGTCTGGATACCTTCGGGCACTTAGCGTGTGCCTCTTCGGAACCCTGGTGCTCTTGGTCGGCGGATGCGTCGGCGGTGGTCATGCGTCGGGGACGCCGGATCCGAAGTCCATTCCGGTCGGACAGTCGACCCAGAGCCTCGAGTCGGGCGGTGTCAGCAGGACCTTCCACCTCTACCGGCCGCAGGGACTGACCGGGCCGGCGCCCTTGGTGGTGATGCTGCACGGCGGATTTGGCAGCGGCGAACAGGCCGAACGTGCCTATCACTGGGACGCCGAAGCCGACAACGGGCACTTCCTGGTCGCCTACCCCGATGGCCTCAACCGGGCCTGGAACGCGGGTTCGTGCTGCGGCGAACCTCAGCACAGCAACGTCGACGACGTCGGATTCATCACGAAGATGGTCTCGGCCATCGAGCAGCAGACCGCGATCGATCCGGCACGCGTATACGTCACCGGCATGTCGAACGGGGCGATGATGTCGCTTCGGCTGGGCTGCCAGACCGGGGTCTTCGCCGCGATCGCTCCCGTGGCCGGCACCCTGCTGACCGACTGCTCGCACGCCCAGCCGACGTCGGTGTTGCAAATCCACGGCACCGCCGACGAAAGGGTCCCCTACAACGGAGGGCCCGGTAAAGCGTTCGCGATCAACGGCAACCCACGCGTAGACGGCCCACCGGTGCCGGCGGTGAACGACACCTGGCGTTCCATCGATGCGTGCGGGCCGCCCAGCTCAACGACGGCCGGCGACGTGACGACCTCGACGGCCGGCTGCCCGGACGGCCGCACGGTGGAGTTGATCTCGGTCGCCGGGGCCGGCCATCAATGGCCCGGCGGTGAGCACAGTCCGCTGATGGAAAGACTCGGCATTCCCCCACCGTCGACGGCGCTGGACGCCACCGACACCATCTGGCAGTTCTTCGCCCAGAACCACCGCTAAGACCGCGAGCTGGCGGTACCTCCCGCTTGCGAGCAGACGCAAAAGCACCCAATTTCGGCACGAAATGGGTGCTTTTGCGTCTGCTCGCCGTAGCATTTGGCGCGCTAGCTGCTGTCCCACGAGGAGCCCAGGTGGAAACTCCGGAGTTGCGCATCTCGGACGTCAGGGTCTTCGACAGCCTCGACGCTCGGGTCGTCGGGCCGATGGATGTCACCATCCGGGACGGGCTGGTGGCGTCGGTGGCGCCGGCGGCCTCGGCGGGGCCTTCCAGCCCTACTGGCTTGAAGATCGACGGGACCGGCAAAACGCTGATACCGGGATTGATCGATGCGCACTGGCACGCGATATTCACTACCGTCCCGGCAGCGGTGCTGCAGCTCAGCGAGGTCGGTTACGTGTTCGCCCGAGCCGTCGTCAGCGCCCGCGAGACGGTGCTGCGCGGCTTCACCACGGTCCGCGATCTCGGCGGTCCGGTGTTCGGGATCAAGCAGGCCATCGACGAGGGCGCCATCCCGGGTCCGCGTATCTTCCCGGCGGGGGGCTTCATCTCCCAGACCGGCGGGCACGGCGACTTCCGGGCGCCCTACGAAGTTCCCCGCGGTGTGGCCGGCCACCTGAGCTATAGCGAGATCATCGGCGCCGCCGTTATCGCCGACGGCGAAGCCGAGGTACTTCGTGGCGCGCGCGAGATGCTGCGACGAGGCGCATCTCAGCTCAAATTGATGGCCGGCGGCGGCTGCGCGTCGCCCTACGACCCGCTCGACGTCGCTCAGTTCACCCAGGCCGAGATGCACGCCGCGGTCGAGGCCGCGGAGAACTGGGGCACCTACGTCACGGTGCACGCCTACACTCCTCGCGCGATCCGCACCGCCGTCGACGCCGGCGTCCGCTGCGTGGAACATGGCCACCTCGCCGACGAGGAGACCGCCGAGTTGCTGGCCGAGAAGGACATCTGGTGGTGCCTGCAGCCGTTTCTCGAGGACGAGGACGCGGTGCCGCTGGCCCCGGCGAACCAGGCGAAGTTCCGGCAAATGGTTGCCGGCACCGACTTCGCATATCAGTTGGCGATCAAACACCAGGTCAAGGTCGCGTTTGGGACGGACACGCTGTTCGACGCCAAGCTCGCCAGCCGGCAGGGCGCTCAGCTCGTCAAGCTCACCCGCTGGTACACACCGGCCGAGGTGCTGCAACAGGCGACCATTCGCAACGCGGAATTGCTGGCCATGTCCGGACCGCGCAACCCCTACCCGGGACGCCTGGGCGTGGTGGCAGAAGGGGCCTTGGCCGACTTGATTCTTGTTGACGGCGACCCGGTCGCCGATATTTCGCTGATAGCCCGGCCCAACGAGGCATTCACCGTCATCATCAAGGACGGTCGGCTGGTCAAGGGCGTGGCTGAGGCGGGGTAGCTAGCCCGCCAGCATCGCGTCAACGAGCCGTTGCAGCACCTGCCCGGTCTCCCCGCGAGCGCGATCCGGATCGTCGGCAGTGGCGATCGACATGGCCGCCTCGTCGAGAGCGCCGATCAGCACATGGGCCAGCGGCCGCACCGGTTGATCCGCGAGCTGGCCGGCCCGGATGGCCTCGGTGAGCAACTGTTCGGTCATGCCCAGGCTGTAGCGCAGCGAGACATCACGAAAGCCCGCCCAACCGAGGACGACGGGCGCGTCCAGCAGGATGAGCTGACGCACCTCCGGATCACTCGAGACCTCGAGCCATGCGTCGACCGCCGCCCGGATCGCATCGGCGGGCGTCGTCCCACCCGATGAAGCCACGAAGGTGGCCATCCGGGCCATCAGATCCTGCTCGACGGCCTCGACGACATCGCGGAATAGCGCTGCCTTGTCAGCGAATTGGTGATACATCGCACCGCGGGTCACTCCTGCCACAGCGGCGATCTCCGGTGTACCCACCTCCGGGTAACCCCGCTCGCCCCACAGCTTGCGGGCAGCCGAGATCAGCGCGTCGCGGGTCGCCGCGGAGCGCTCCTCTTGAGTGCGTCTCTTGATTTCCATACAACCTGTTGGTAACTTACGAACAGACAGTCTGTTTGTAACAGTATCTCGAAGTAGGGAGCCAATCCATGTCGACGATCGACATTAATGCCGGAACCATCCATTACGAAGCAATCGGACCCGAGCACGGTAGGCCTGTCGTGTTCGTGCACGGGTACATGATGGGCGGTCAACTCTGGCGGCCGGTCAGCGAACGACTCGCGCGTCTCGGCCTGCGCTGCATCGCTCCCACCTGGCCGCTGGGCGCGCATCCGGAGCCGCTGCGCGCGGGCGCCGACCAAACCATCACCGGCGTCACCAACATCGTCGCCGACGTGCTTGCCGCCCTTGACCTCGATGACGTCGTACTCGTCGGCAACGACACCGGCGGGGTCGTCACGCAACTCGTGGCGGTGCATCATCCCGAGCGGATTGGCGCGCTGGTGCTGACGAGTTGCGATGCGTTCGAACACTTTCCGCCGCCGATCCTCAAGCCGGTAATCGCGGCCGCCAAGTCAAAGATGCTGTTCCGGACCGCGATGCAGGCCGTCCGCGCCCCGGCAGTGCGCAAGCGCGCGTTCGACGGCCTGGCGCACAGCGACATCGACGATCTGACCCAAATCTGGGTGCGTCCGGCGATCTCTGATCCCGCCGTGGCCGAAGACCTGCGCCAGTTCACGCTCTCGCTGCGCACCGAGGTCACCACAGGCGTGGCGGCCCGGTTGCCTGAGTTCGACAAGCCCGCGCTCATCGCCTGGTCGGCTGACGACACGTTCTTCGCCGTCGACGACGGCAAACGACTGGCGGCCACCCTTCCCAACGCCCGATTCGAGATCATCGAGGGTGCCCGGACGTTTTCGATGCTGGACCGGCCGGACCGCCTCGCCGATCTGATGTCGACGATCGCGGTGCCGGCCTAGCCCGCTCACTTCCGCCCCGGAGAACCCCTTCTCCGCCAACGTATTTGGCGTGTAGCGTTCCGGAAGTCTCGTGCAGCGAACTAGAATCCCGGTTGTGACGACGCCGTCCAACCCCTGGGGCGACCAACGAAGGCAACTATCGCGGCAACTTCATGTGCGAGGTCAGGTGCTGGGCCGCAGGCGGGCGCGACGGCTGTGCCGGTGCTTCGCTCGTGTCGGCGTCAACACCTCGCCGGAGCGCCTTCAAGAGATGCTGGCCGGCATGCCCGTCACCGATGTTGAAGTGACGGACCTCAATTTCGCCCTGATCGCAACGCACTTCAACCACGAAACACGCGCCGCCAAGTTCAAGCGGATGCAACGCCGCAGCACCCGTTCGCTGATATTCGCGGGCTTGATTCTGGTGGTGTTGAACTTCCTTGTCTGCATTGCCTACGTCTTGTTCAACCTGAGCCAACAGGCCCCGCTGCTGTAAATCCCGGTGCGGTGCCCGGTTAGTCGTCGGCGAGATCGGGGTGATCGATCAGCTCGCCCAGACCCCCGACACCGAGGCGCTCACGGAATGCCTGCGCCGTGTACCCGACGACGGTCGCGTCCGTGCGGGCGCGCACAGTCGCCGAACGCGGCATATGAAAGAGCACACCCATTTCGCCGAAGTAGTCGCCCGGCCCGGCGACCTTGACCAGTTCCTCGCCGCCGTCGGCCAATTCACGCACGATGTCGAGTTCACCCTCGGATACCAAATAGATCAGCTCGCCCATCGTGGACTGCTCGAACAGCACCTCACCGGCCTTCAAGTGCACGGTTTCGGGTGCCCGGTTCGTCGATGCGACCGCGGGTGCCATCTCGATAACCCGATCGGCCAGCGGCAACATCCGGCTGTCGTGGGTGGCAACCACCACCACGCGGTCGCCCTCCGCAAGCGCCCGAATCAGCCGCAGCACCTCCTCCACCTGAATGAAGTCCAGGTGTGCGGTCGGTTCGTCGGCGAGGATCAACATCGGGTTCAGCGCGATCGCGCGCGCGACCGCGACGCGTTGCTGTTGCCCGCCGCTGAGGCCGCCCGGGCGGTGTTTCATTCGCTCAGCAAGGTTGACGCGCGTCAATAGTTCCTGGGCTCGCTGGCGCGCCTCCGCGCGTGACTTCCCGGCCGCGCGCAGCGGGACCATCACGTTCTCGAGGGCGGTGAGGCTCGGTACCAGGTTAAATGCCTGGAACACAATGCCTACCGTATTGCGCCGGTACTCGGCCAGCGCGCTGCCCTCGAGCTTGGTGACGTCGATGTCATCGAACGTGATCGCCCCGGACTTGGGCCGCAGGATGCCGCCGAGGCAGGACAGCAACGTCGTCTTCCCGCAGCCGCTGGGCCCGAGCAGGATCACCAGCGAGCCGGCGGGCACCTCGAGGTTCAAGCCGTTAATGGGCCGGACCGCGTATCCGCCGCTGGAGTATTCGACGACAAGGTCTTTGATGCTCAGGTCGCTCATCGCTCAGGGACCTCCGAATGCGAGCGCCGGATCGACGGCCACCGCGCGCCGAAATCCTGCGAGGCTGGCCAGCAGGCCGATCACGATCGCAATTAGCGGTAGCGCCAGGTACACGCCGACGGGGACCACGACAATCATCGGGAACACGGGGCCAAGCAACGCGGCGAAGATGACGCCCAGCACCGCCGCGAGCAGCGCGACAACGACGGCCTGCAGCGCGAGCCCGGCCAGGATCGACCGCGTCGGCACACCGATCGCCTTGAACACCGCGAAGTCGCGCAGCCGCTCGAGCGCGGAAAGGTAGACCACCGATCCGACGATCAGCACCGCGACGATCGACATCATCCCGGCCACGATCGTGATCGAACTCACCGCGACCCGCAACGGGCGCAACAGGTCGTTGACACCGGCCGCTCGATCGACGGTCTGATAGCCGTTCGGGAGTTGCCGGGGCGTGCCTTTGATCGCGATCGACGTGATCGTCGGCTGCCCGTTGTATGACAATTGCTGCAAGCCCTGGGTCGTCAAGAAAATGTTGGGCGTCTTTGCCAGCGCGGTGGAATTGGGCACGATGCCGACAATCCGCAAGGTGCGCGCACCGACCCCCAGCTCGTCGCCCACCTGCCGGCCCAGCGTGCTCGACACTGCGACCTCGTCCGGCATTGACGGAGCCTGACCCTGCGAGACGCGCGGCATGCCGGGTCCGTGCTCCGGGGCCCCGAACGCCGTAACGGTTCGCCGTGACGAGCCCTCTCTGACGGTCGTCGCCGCACAGGCCAGTGGGGCCGCGGCCTCGACGCCGGGTGAAGCGCCGACCTGTGACAACTCAGCTTCAGCGAATGGAGTGGCACCCAGGAACGGTCCGGCGGCGCCGGACTTGACCACGAATGCGTCGATACCCATCGAGTCGACCGTTCGCTGGGCCTCGACCCGAAAGCCGTTGGCGAGCCCGATCATAATGAGCGTCATCGCAAAGACCAGTCCGGTGCTGATGATCGCGATGACGAGGCGCCGCCTTCGCCATTGCATATCACGCAAGGCCGCGAACAGCATGGCCGAGACGTTACCGGGTTTGCCCATATCGGTGTAGAGGCAATTGGCCTCAGCAGATAGCGTTTCAGCCATGTCAGACGCGACGCCACCACTGCAGGGCCGACGGATCCTGGTGACCGGCGCAGCGACCGGTATCGGTGCGGCCGCCGTCGCAGTCCTTACCGAGGCGGGAGCCGAGGTCGTCGCGACGTATCACAAATCTCCGCCGCCGGAAGACCTGGTGGCGACCTGGTTGCAATGCGATGTGCGCGACGCCGACGCCGTCTCGGCGATGGTGCAACAAGCGGCCGAGCGTCTCGATGGGCTCGACGTGCTGGTCAACGCCGCCGGGCTGTGGCAGGCGGGGGTACCCGGATACATCGGCCCGGACGAGATTTCGTTCCTGTTGGACACCAACGTGAAGGCGACCATCCTCACCAATCAGGCCGCGCATTCCGTGATGAAGGGCCAAGATCCAAAGGGCGGCCGGATCATCAACTTCGGCTCCTCGGAAGCCATTGTGGGCAGCCCGATTTCGGCTGTCTACGCGGCCACCAAGGGCGCGGTGCAGGCGTGGACGCGATCCGCCGCCCGTGCCTGGGCCGCTGACAAGGTCACCGTCAACGCGCTGGCGCCGGCGGTGCAGACTCCCGGTGCCGACCGATTGCGGGATTTCCTCGGTCCGGATGCCAGCCCGCTCATCGACCAGCAGCTCAAAGCGATGATTCCGCTCGGCGGCGCGCTGGGCGATCCCGCCCGCGACGTCGGGCCAATGCTGGTTTTCCTGGCCGGAACTGGTTCGGGCTTCATCACCGGCCAGTTGTTGGCGGTGGACGGCGGCCTGATGATGGTGGGCGGCTAGAGGTTTCCAGCGCGCGGTCATCACGCGCGCGTCATCGTCGTCGTCATCGTCGCCGCTGCGCAGAAGTTTCTCGGGGTGGTGGACGGTGTTGGTGCGTGGTTGGCCGCGGTCGAGGTGTGGCGGGGGGATCCATTCGGTGTCGCCGTTGCGGCGTTTTCGGGTGGTCCAGCCACCCGGTTTGAGCATGCGGTGATGCGGGCCGCAGCCGAAGGTGAGGTCGTTGACGTCGGTGGTGCGGCAGGTCGCGTAGTCGGTCACATGATGCACTTCGCAGTAGTAGCCGCCCACCGTGCAGCCCGGCGCCGAGCAGCCGCGGTCCTTGGCGTACAACACAATCCGCTGCCCCGGCGACGCCAGCCGCTTCGTGTGATACAGGCCGACCGCTTTACCCTGATCGAAAATCGCCAAATAATGATGCGCGTGGCGGCCCAAACGGATCACATCCGACATCGGCACTAGGGTGCCCCCGCCGGTGCGCGCGGTACCGGCGGCGGATTCCAGCTCGGCCAGGGTCGTGGACACGATGATGGTGGCCGGCAACCCATTGTGCTGCCCTAAATCCCCGCTGGCCAACAACCCCGCAACCCGGCCAGCAGCCCGTCATGGTGACGCTGCGCGCCGCTGCGGGCATCACCGTCAATCGCCTGCTGCGACGCGGCGCCGTCCACGCACGGCATGTCGTGTAACGGGTTGCACATGCCGGGGGCGGCCAGCTTGGCCCATACCGCCTCGAGGGTGGCGCGCAGTTCGGGGCTGATCAACCCACGCAGCTCCGACATGCCGTCATCGTGCTGGCTGCCCAACACCAGGCCGCGCCGGCGCGCGCGGTCGTCGTCGGTGTAGTTGCCGTCGGGGTTGAGGCAGTCGGTCATGGTGGCGGCCAGCCCGCGCAGCTTCTCGGGCCGATGCTGGCTGCCCAGCCGGGCCAAATCCGCTTCGGCGCGCTCACGGGTGCCCACGTCCACCCAGCCCGGCAACTCTTCAAGAACGTGCGGATCACCTTCACCTGCCCAGCCCCCAGCTTCCCCGCCCGCTGCCCGGCCGCGGTGCCCGCCAGCAGCGGCGCCAGCGGCTCACCGGTCAGCGCGCGCCGCGGCCCCAGCTCGGCGGCCTCCTTGACGCGCCGGCCGGCCTCCGTGGCGTCGATCAACGCCCACTCGGCGATCGCGTGGGACAGCGTGCCACCCAACTCCTCGGCGGTGGCCAGCCGGGCCAGCTGATTGATCAACGGATGCTCGGCCGCGGGCAACCGCCGGCGCACCCGCTCCACCCGCTCCACCAGGACCAGACGCTCACGGGTGGTCAGATCCTCGAAATCCAACCCGAGCACACCCTCAACCGCGGCATCCAACACCTCAAACGCCGCGGTGATCGCGTCTCGATCCATACCCCCAAACTAGCCGAAGGCACCGACAAGAATTGCTCGCAGTAGTAGCCGCCCACCGTGCAGCCCGGCGCCGAACACCCACGGTCCTTGGCGTACAACACAATCCGCTGCCCCGGCGACGCCAGCCGCTTCGTGTGATACAGCGCCGACCGCTTTACCCTTGATCGAAAATCGCCAAATAATGATGCGCGTGGCGGCCCAGGCGGATCACATCGGCCATCGGCACCACGGGTGCCCCCGCCGGTGCGCGCGCGTACCCGGCGGCCGATTCCAGCTCGGCCAGCGTGGTGGACACGATGATGGTGGCCGGCAACCCGTTGTGCTGACCCAACTCCCCGCTGGCCAACAAGCCCCGCAGCCCGGCCAGCAGCGCCGTCATGGTTACGTTGGGCGCCGCTGCGGGCATCACCGTCGATCGCCTCTTGAGCAGGGGGCGCCGTCCACGCACGCGGTGTCGTCTAGCGGGTTGCACATGCCGGGGGCGGCCAGCTTGGCCCATACCGCCTCGAGGGTGGCGCGCAGTTCGGGGCTGATCAACCCACGCAGCTCCGACATGCCGTCGTCGTGCTGGGTGCCCAACACCAGGCCGCGCCGACGGGCGCGGTCGTCGTCGGTGTAGTTGCCGTCGGGGTTGAGGCAGTCGGTCAGGGTGGTCGGCCAGCCCGCGCAGCTTCTCGGGCCGATGCTGGCCGCCCAGCCGGGCCAGATCCGCTTCGGCGCGCTCGCGGGTGCCCCGCATCCACCCAGCCCGGCAACTGCTGTCAAGAACGTGCGGATCACCGTGACCTGCCCGGCACCGAGTTTCCCCGCCCGCTGCCCGGCCGCGGTGGCCGCCAGCAGCGGCGCCAACGGCTCACCGGTCAGCGCGCGCCGCGGCCCCAGCTCGGCGGCCTCCTTGACGCGCCGGCCGGCCTCGGCTCGGCGTCGATCAACGCCCACTCGGCGATCGCGTGGGACAGCGTGCCACCCAACTCCTCCGGCGGTGGCCAGCCGGGCCAGCTGATTGATCAACGGATGCTCGGCCGCGGGCAAGCGCCGGCGCACCCGCTCCACCCGCTCCACCAGGACCAGACGCTCACGGGTGGTCAGGTCCTCGAAATCCAACCCGAGCACACCCTCAACCGCGGCATCCAACACCTCAAACGCCGCGGTGATCGCATCTCGATCCATACCCCGAATTCTATCGGCGGCCACCGACAAGAATTG
>CAWIXL010000015.1:0-441911 GCA_963840045.1 uncultured Actinomycetota bacterium
TTCGGCCTCCGCGGCTTCAGCCTCCGCCGGTTCGGCCTCCGCTGCCTCAGCCTCCGCGACTTCAGGCTCCGCGACCTCAGCTTCGGCAGCCTCAGCGGCTTCAGCCTCCGCCGGTTCGGCCTCAGCGCCTTCCGCCGGCTTCGCCGCGTCTGGCGAATCAGCCGACTTGTCGCCTTCGCCCGAGGCAGCTGCCGCGTCCGCACCTGCCGCAACAGTCGCGAGTTCAGCGGCCGGCTCAGGTTCCGGCGCCTTTTCCGCAGCACGATCAGCGCCCGGCTGGGTCGCGGGTGCATCCGGGCTCCTGGGCGCCAGTAGGAAGTAGACCACTGCCCCAATGAACACGAAAGTCGACGTGAACGAATTGATCCGGATGCCGGCAATGTGTGTGGCGGTATCGTCGCGCAGCAGTTCGACGCAGAACCGCCCGAGGCAGTAGCCAGCGACGTAGAGCGCAAAAACTCGCCCGTGCGTTAGATTGAACCGTCGGTCCGCGTAGATCAACACGACGAATACCAGGACGTTCCAAATCAATTCGTACAAAAACGTCGGCTGCACAACGAACGCCACCTGGCCCGTCGAGACGCCGTCGAGCGAATGCGGGTCGACGTAGCCCGAGGGATCCCGCCGGTAGAAGATCTCCAGGCCCCACGGCAGCGTCGTCTCCCGGCCGTAAAGCTCTTGGTTGAAATAGTTCCCGAGTCGGCCGATAGCCTGCGCCAAGATAATTCCCGGAGCGATAGCGTCGGCGAAGGCGGGCAAGTTGATTTTGCGGCGCCGGCAGGCGATCCACGCTCCAACGCCGCCGAGGGCCACTGCGCCCCAGATACCCAAGCCGCCGTCCCAAATTCGCAGCGCCGCGCCCCATCCGGCACCGCCCGGGCCCCAATAGGTGCGCCAGTCGGTGGCCAGATGGTAGAGCCGGCCGCCCACCAATCCGAATGCCACCGGCAGCACCGCGATGTCGTAGATGACGCCGGGCTCGCCGCCACGGGCCACCCACCGCCGGTTGCCGATCACCAGCGCGACCACGATGCCGATGATGATGAACAGCGCGTAGGCGCGAATGGGCAACGGTCCCAGGTGCCAGACTCCGCGGGGCGGGCTGGGGAAGTACGCGACCCAGGTTGTCTTCATGCAGACTCCCTATGGCGCACACCAGCGGCGAGTTCTTCGGTCAATGCGCGCAATCTCGGCAAACCGTCGGCCAGCGCCGACACCAACGCGGAACCCACGATGACGCCGTCGGCATAGCTGGCGATCTGCGCGGCCTGCTCGCGCGAGCGCACCCCCAGGCCGACGCCAACTGCTATGTCGGACACCGCCTTCACCCTTCCCACCAGCTCGGGCGCGGCCTGGGACACCGCATCACGGGCTCCGGTCACCCCCATTGTTGACGCCGCATAGACGAATCCGCGGGACGCCTCGACGGTGGTGACCAACCGTTGGGGTGTTGATGACGGCGCCACCAGGAAAATGCGATCCAACCGATGCTCCTCGGATGCCGTCAGCCACTGTTGTGCCTCGTCGGGAATGAGGTCGGGGGTGATGATCCCGTGCCCGCCTGCCGCCGCCAGATCGCGCGCGAACGCGTCAACCCCGTAGCGCAGCACCGGATTCCAGTACGTCATCACCACCGCGCGTCCGCCGGCCCTGCTGATGGCCTCGACCACGGCCAGCGTGTCCCGGACCCGCACTCCCCCGGCCAGCGCAGCCTCGGTGGCTCTCTGGATGGTCGGCCCGTCCATACCCGGATCCGAGTAGGGAATTCCGACTTCAACTATGTCGCAACCAGATTCGACGAGAGCGATCATCGCGTCCACAGACGTCGGCACGTCCGGGTACCCGGTGGGCAGATAGCCGATAAGTGCCGCGCGACCGTCCTGACGACATGAATCGAATACCGGCCCGAGCCTGCTGGCTTCGCTCTGTTCGACCGTCATCATCAGCTCGGATCCGGTTGCTCGTTCAACAGGCCGAACCACTTGGCGGCTGTCTCGACGTCCTTGTCGCCGCGGCCCGAGAGATTCACCACAATGACCGCGCCTTTGCCTAACTCGACACCTAGCTTGAGGGCACCGGCCACCGCATGCGCGGATTCGATAGCCGGGATGATGCCTTCTACGCGGCACAGCAGACGGAACGCATCCATCGCCTCGGCATCGGTGATGGGCTGGTACTGGGCACGCCCTGTTTCTTTGAGCCAGGCGTGTTCCGGGCCCACTCCCGGATAATCCAGACCCGCTGAGATCGAATGGGATTCGATGGTCTGACCGTCCTCGTCCTGCAGCAGGTACGAGAACGATCCTTGGAATGCGCCGGGTGAACCGCCAGTGAATGTGGCTGCGTGCCTTCCGGTCTCGACACCGTCGCCAGCCGCCTCATACCCGACCAGCCGCACGCCTGGGTCATCGAGGAACGCGTGGAAGATCCCGATGGCGTTGGATCCTCCGCCGACGCAGGCCACCACCGCGTCGGGCAACCGGCCCACCTGATCTTGGATCTGGACGCGCGTCTCCAGCCCGATGATTCTTTGGAAATCACGCACCATGGTCGGGAACGGATGCGGTCCGGCCGCGGTGCCAAAACAGTAGTACGTGTTGTCCGCGTTGGTAACCCAATCCCGGAACGCCTCATTGATGGCGTCCTTGAGTGTTTGCGAGCCGGTCTGCACCGATACCACCTCGGCACCGAGCAGTCGCATCCGTGCGACGTTGAGCGCCTGCCGCGCGGTGTCGACCGCGCCCATGTAGATGACGCAATCCAGGCCGAGCAGTGCGCAGGCGGTGGCCGTGGCGACCCCGTGTTGACCCGCGCCGGTCTCGGCGATCACCCGAGTCTTGCCCATTCTCCGGGCCAGCAACGCCTGGCCGAGCACGTTGTTGATCTTGTGAGAACCGGTGTGGTTCAGGTCTTCTCGTTTGAGGAAAATTCGCGCCGAACCCGCGTGGTCGCTGAGGCGCGCGGCCTCGTACAGCGGCGAGGGCCGACCGGCGTAGTTCGCCTGCAAGTTATCCAGGGTATCCAGGAAGTCCTGGTCAACCCGTTCCTTTTCGTAGGCGGCGGTGACCTCCTCGATCACCGCCATCAGCGCCTCCGCTACGTAGCGGCCGCCGTAAACGCCGAAATGACCACCCGAATCGGGGTCATGGCGAGTCGGTTCGGTGATGGCGGCACTGGTTCGCGGAAGACCCAGGCGGGATTGATCTGCCATCACCAAGGCTCAGGGCGCACGCGGATCATCGACGCTAGCGGGCCGGTTTCGGACAGGATGGGTGCGTACCGGCGGTGACCAGATCGGCGACCGCCGCACGGGGGTCACCACTTTTTACCAACCCTTCACCGACCAGCACAGCATCGGCGCCCGCACCGGCGTATGCCAACAGATCTCCGGTGCCACGCACCCCGGATTCGGCGATCCTGATCACGTTGCTGGGCAGCCCAGGAGCGATGCGCGCGAAGCAATCCCGATCCACCTCGAGCGTCGTGAGATCGCGGGCGTTGACACCGATCACCCTGGCCCCCGCCTTCAAGGCCCGGTCGGCTTCCAGTTCGGTGTGCACCTCGACGAGTGCGGTCATGCCAAGTGATTCGGTGCGATCAAGCATCGACACCAGCGCGGACTGATCCAGCGCGGCCACAATGAGCAACAGCATGTCGGCGCCGTGCGCACGCGCCTCGTGAATCTGATAGGGCTGCACCACAAAGTCTTTGCGCAATATCGGCACCGAGACCGCGGCGCGCACCGCGTCAAGGTCGTCGAGCGAGCCGCGGAAACGTCGCTCCTCGGTCAAAACGCTGATGATGCGGGCGCCGCCATCCTCGTAGGCGCGAGCCAACTTTGCCGGGTCGGCGATGGTGGCCAGCGAGCCCGCGGACGGGCTGGCGCGCTTCACCTCGGCGATGACCCCGATACCGGGCTCGCGCAGCGCGGCCATCACATCGAGTGGTGGCGGTGCGGCGGCCGCGGCGGCCTTGATCTCCGGCAGGCTCACGATGGCTTGGCGCGCGGCAACGTCGGCCCGGACTCCCTCAAGGATGGAGTCAAGCACGGTTGCCGGACTCATGCCTGTCGTTCCCTTCCGCTGTCACCCACTGACACCCACTGTCGCGACAACCCCCAGCCGATTTCCGCGACGTCCCTGAAGGGTAGCGACCGTCGGCGCAGGGTCCGTCACCGACCCTCGGTGTCTGACCCGCGGGGCCGATCGGTCGGGTCGTGACCCTCGTCGAGGGCATCCCAGATCATCCGCTCCGACATCCCCCCGGTCTGCGCGGCCGGATCAGCGTCCTCGCCCCGCGCTATCGACCGTCGGGCGGCGGGTGCGGCGTATTTCGCGGTGTTCTCGCGACCCGCCGTTGCCGCCCGGATCAACAAGATGGCCGCGATCAGGGCGCACACCGCGGCGATCACCGCAGCCAGCGCGCCCCCGTAGCGGCGCTCGCTGCCCACCAGCGTCACCAGCGGGATGTGCGCGAGGTCGGCCCCGCGCACCGCCACGTCCGGGAGCGCCCACAGACTGATGCCGAGGTAGCCGACCGCAAAGCTCGCCGCTGCCAGCAGCCCCGCAAGCACCCGCATCGGCCAGCCGCGCACCGCGACCGCGGCCACGGCGGCGGCCAGCATTAGCAGCGCCAACGGCAGCAGAGCCGTCGACCATGAGGCACCCGACAGCGTCACCGCCTTGGGGGGACCCAGTCCGTCGAACGACCGGACAACAACCCACGTCAGTCGGGACGCCGTCCACAGTGCGCCGGCGGCAGCCACCAGCAGCAATTGGGCTATCCCGATCGTCAGCCGACCCGTCTGCCGCCCCGCGGGCTCGGGCTCGGTATCAGCCACCGCTAGTCGCCTCCGGAGTGGCCAGCGTCTCGGCGGCGGCGATCGCATTCAGCACGGCCCGCGCCTTATTGGACGCCTCGGTGTATTCGTAGGGGCCGTTGGAGTCCGCCACTACCCCGCCGCCGGCTTGGACATAGGCCGTGCCGTTACGCATCAGCGCGGTGCGGATCGCGATCGCGAAGTCGGCGTTGCCCGCGAAGTCGAGGTAACCGACCACGCCGCCGTACAGGCCGCGGCGCGTCTTCTCCACCTCTTCGATCAGCTCCATAGCGCGCACCTTCGGCGCGCCCGACAGCGTGCCGGCCGGGAAGCAGGCGGTCACCGCGTCCAAGGCGGTTCGGCCCTCGCCGAGCATCCCGGTCACCGTGGACACCATGTGCATCACGTGGCTGTAGCGCTCGATGTGGCTGTAATCCTCGACGCGGACGGTGCCCGGCGTGCAGACCCGGCCCAGGTCGTTGCGGCCGAGGTCGACCAGCATCAAGTGCTCGGCGCGTTCTTTGTCGTCGGCCAACAGCTCCTTTTCCAGCAGCTGATCCTCTTCTTCGGTGTGCCCGCGCCACCGGGTTCCGGCGATCGGATGCGTCGTCGCCTTGCCGTCCTGCACCGTGACCAACGCCTCCGGACTGGAGCCGACGATCGAAAAGGACTTTGCGCCATCGTCGTTCGGCACATGCAACAGATACATGTAAGGACTGGGGTTGGTCACCCGCAGCATCCGGTACACGTCGATCGGATCGACGGCGGTGTCGACCTCGAAGCGCTGTGAGGGCACCACCTGGAAGGCTTCACCCGCGGCGATCTGCTCGACCAGGTATTCGACGATCTTCCCGTATTCCTCCACGGTGCGTTGCGCACGCAGCCGCGGCTCGGGTCGGCCGAATGTGGCGACGGTCGACGGCAGCGGCTGTCCCAGCGCCGTGGTCATCACGTCCAGCCGCGCGATCGCGTCGTCGTAGGCCCAGTCGACCCGCTCGTCGGTGCCGTTCCAGTTCACGGCATTGGCGATCAGCGTGATGGTGCCCTCGTGGTGGTCGACCGCCGCTATGTCGGTGGCCAGCAGCAGCAGCATGTCGGGCAGTTGCAGGTCGTTGACGGCCAGTTCGGGCAGGCGTTCCAGCCGCCGCACCAGGTCGTAGGCGAAGAAGCCAACCATGCCCCCCGACAGCGGCGGAAGGCCCGGCATGGCGGCCGTGGCCAGCAGCTCGAGGGTGGTCCGCAGCGCGAGCAGCGGGTCGCCACCAGTGGGCGCGTCCTGCGGCACCGTACCCAGCCACACCGCTTCGCCGTCACGCACCGTCAACGCCGACGGCGCCCCCGCACCGATGAACGACCACCGCGACCAAGACCGCCCGTTCTCAGCGGACTCCAATAGAAAGGTGCCCGGACGATTGGCGGCGAGCTTGCGGTATGCCGAAACCGGTGTCTCGCTGTCGGCCAACACCTTACGGGTCACCGGCACCACACGGTGTTCGGCCGCCAGCTGGCGGAAATCCTCGCGTGAGGTGGTTGCGGCAAGGTGTGCGTTCACCGGACCATCCTCGCAGATGGGCCGAGCGGGTCGACGCGGCCCGGCGCAGTCGGGTATAGCCTGACGGCCATGAAAACTGGTGACTCTGTGTCCGACTTCGAACTACCCGACCAGACCGGAACGCCACGCAAGCTGAGCGCCCTGCTTTCCAACGGGCCCATCGTTTTGTTCTTTTATCCGGCGGCCATGACCCCGGGCTGCACCAAGGAGGCCTGCCACTTCCGGGACCTGGCTTCAGAATTCGAGGCGGTCGGAGCCAGCCGGGTCGGCATCAGCGTCGATCCCGTGCACAAGCAGGCCAAGTTCGCCGACACCCAGAACTTCGATTACCCGCTGCTGTCGGACTCCGACGGCGCGGTCGCCACGCAGTTCGGCGTCAAGCGCGGCCTGCTGGGCAAATTGATCCCGGTCAAACGCACCACCTTTGTCATCGATACCGATCGCCGGGTGCTCGACGTGATCTCCAGCGAGCTCAGCATGGACACCCACGCCGACAAGGCGCTGGAGACGCTGCGGGCCCGCTGAGTTATGGCGCGAGCAGACGCAAAAACTCCCGACACGCCGCGCGTGCGGGAGCTTTTGCGTCTTCTCGCGAGACATTCACGGGTTGGCTGCCATAAACAGGTAGGCGGCGAGCAGCACCAGATGCAACTCGCCCTGCAGCCGGGTGGCGCGCCCGGGCACCACGGTCAACACGCTGGTCACGACGGTGACGAGTAGCAGCACCAACTGGATGGCACCGAGGCCGAGCAACAACGGTCCTTTGAGCCAAATGGAGGCAAACGCGATGGCCGGGATGGTGAGGCCGATGCTGGCCAGCGCCGAGCCGTAGGCCAGGTTGAGGCTGGTCTGGATGCGGCCTTGGCGCGCGGCGCGCACCGCCGCAAGTGTCTCCGGCAGTAGCACCAACAAGGCGATCACCACCCCGACGAATGACTGCGGAAACCCGAGCACCTCTACGCCACGCGCGATAGCGGGCGATTCCTGTTCGGCGAGACCTACCACTGCGAGCAGCGCGACGATCAGCAGCGCCAGGCTGGCCAACGCATGCCGCTTACTCGGCGGGTCCGCGTGGCTTTCGTCATCGAAGAGGTTTTGTCGTTGACCCTTCTGCTCGATCGGCAGAAAAAAGTCGCGGTGCCGCACGGTTTGCGTGAACACGAACAACAGGTAGAGCACCAGCGAAGCGATCGCGGCGAAAGCCAGCTGGCCGGATGAGAATTCCGGGCCCCCGTGACTGGTGGTAAACGTAGGCAGCACCAGACTCAGCGTCGCCAGCGCGGTTACGGTGGCCAGCGCGGAGCCGCTGCCGTGGGCGTGGAACGTCGTCACGCCGTAACGATGGGAGCCGAGCAGCAGTGACAGACCGGCGATCCCGTTGGTGGTGATCATCGCGGCGGCGAAGACGGTGTCCCTGGCCAGCGTCGCCGCCTCGTTCCCCCCGTGCGCCATGAACGTCACGATGAGCGCTACCTCGATCGTCGTCACCGCGACGGCGAGCACCAGTGACCCAAATGGCTCGCCGACCCGGTGTGCGACCACCTCGGCGTGGTTGACCGCGGCCAGCACCGCACCACCGAGCAGGATCGCCACCAGGATTGCCGCCACCGGGCCGAGGTGCTCGCCCCACGTCACCACCAGCGCGACGAGGGCAAGCAGCGGCACTAGCACAGTCCAGGGCACACGTTTCAACATTGACGCCAAGCTGTTCTCCCCCGGTGGTTATCGGTTGCCGCGGTCAAAGCCTCAGTAGCATGCTCACATGTCGCAAAGCGATGCCCGCAGCGAAGGTCTAACAGAAGGACAAAGGTTCGCCGGATACACCATCATCCGACGGTTGGGGGCCGGCGGCATGGGGCAGGTGTACCTGGCGCAGCATCCGCGGCTGCCGCGCCGCGATGCCCTGAAAGTCCTGCCCGGCGACGTGTCCGCGAATCTCGAATTTCGGCAACGCTTCAACCGTGAGGCGGAGCTGGCTGCCGGCCTGTACCACGAGCACATCGTCGGCATCCACGACCGCGGCGAATACGAGGGCCAACTGTGGATTTCGATGGACTACGTCGAGGGGACAGACGCTGCGAAACTGCTGAGCAGCCGGTATCCCTCGGGCATGCCGTTGGCAGATGTCGTAGAGATCATTTCCGCCGTTGCCGACGCACTCGATCACGCCCACTCCCGCGGGTTGCTGCATCGTGACGTCAAACCGGCCAACATCCTGCTGGGCGATGCCAGCCCGCGGCGACGCATCCTGCTCGCCGATTTCGGCATCGCGCGGGAGCTGGGTGAGATCAGCGGGCTGACCGCGACCAACATGGCGATGGGCACCACCGCGTACAGCGCGCCCGAGCAGCTGCAGGGCGCCGATCTGGACGGGCGAGCCGACGAATACGCGCTCGGCTGTACCGCGTTTCACCTGCTCACCGGGGCCGCCCCGTTCCAGAACTCCAACCCGGCTGTGGTAATCACCCATCACCTGTCGGCACCGCCGCCGCTGGTAAGCGAGCGCCGCCCCGAGCTGGCAGAACTCGACCCCGCCATTTGCAAAGCAATGGCCAAGAATCCCGACGACCGGTACGCGACGTGCGCGGACTTCGCGTCGGCACTGGCCGGTCAACCGGCCACCGTCGCGGCCCAAGTTGCGGGCCCGACGGAAGTTATTGCCGGGCCGACGGAGGTGATCGCGGCACCGAAGGCAACTGCTGAAGGGAAAGCGCGCGGTGGCCGACTGGGGCCGGCGACTCTGATCGCGGCGCTGATCGCTGTCGCGCTGGTCGCGGTGGTCAGTGGTCGTCGGTGTCCATATGCTGGGCTCCCGGACCAAGGGGCATGCAACCAATGCGCCTTCGGCGTCGGTGGTCGCACTGCCACCGAACAGCGGCACGGCTGCGCCCACGCCTACCGGGGGCATGAAGCTAACCAGCCAAATCACCGACGATGCGGGCGTGCTGACTCCGATCGAGCACGCCGCGGTGGAAAGGGCGATCAACAAGCTCTACAACGGGCGCGGCACCCGCCTCTGGGTGGTGTACGTCAAGAACTTCGGCGGCCTCAAGCCGTTCCGGTGGGCCGAGCACACCATGCTCGCCAACAATTTCACCGATGCTGACGCCATCCTGGCCGTCGCCACCGACCAACCAGCCTTCTCCTTCCGGGTGCCGAACGCTGTGTTGCAGGGCAAAGCCATCGATCTCGAGGTCATTCGCCGTGACCGCATCGCGCCGGCCGTTTTTCGCCACGAATGGGCCCGGGCGGCAATAGCGGCGGCCAACGGACTGGATGTCGCCCCCGGCTAGCCCTGAATCAATTCCGCCACAAGGGGTTAGCTCACTGGCGGACGGTAGCCAGCGACTCCTCCTAACCGACTGCGCGTGAGCCGAGCGTTGAGGTCCACCAAAGTCGATGTGGTCTCGTACGACAGCGAGTCGCCGTTATTGGTCATTCGAATCTGAGAACCGCTAATGCAGGTGCCCAGGTAGACGAGCAATTCTCTGAATTCCCGGACGTTTGCGTTTCGGCTGGTTTCAGTCCATGTTCCACTGCATCCAAGCTGCGGATAAGAGACGCGGCCGCGAACGTTCTGACCGTCGGCGATCAACTCGACGTTGATGTCATACGGACCGTTGTAGTCGCCGGTCACGCGCCCCTTCCATGTCCCGACCCAGTCGGACACCGGGAGGTCGGCGACGTGAACCTGCCGGGGATGAAGGGTGGCGTTATCTCCGAGTATTGCCCCGACGCCGATAGCAACAGCGATGACGACGACGAGCGCAACGCCGCCGGCGATGAGCGCCACATAGACGCGGCGGTTCCGCCGCCGCACCGAAGAGCCATCGCCGGGGATGGGCGGGGGGCTGGTTGGCGGCACCGCCGAGGGAGTCCTGCCATCGTCGGTAGCGTCCTGCTGCGATCGCGCCAAACGGGTCGGAAGTTGGTCAGAGCCGTGTTCGGCCACCACTGACGCGAATGTGCTGGGTAGGGGTTGCGGTGGCCTATCGTCGCCGAGCGTCGTCGCCGTGACACCAGTCGGCTCTTGCTCAGTAGGTAGGCCCTGCGCAGGATTCGGTGCCGGTCGCTGAATCGGCCCTGTGATCGCATTCCGCGCGGCGTCCGCCAGCTCCACGGTTGTCGCATACCGTTGGTCGGGATCTTTGGCCATGCCGGTAGCGATCACCTCGTCGACCTGCGGTGGCACGTCCGCTTGCCAGATCGATGGTTGCGGTGGTGGGAGCAGTGAGGTGTGCGGCTATCAGGCTCCCGACATTGGCACCGTCGAATGGCGGCCGCCCGGTGAGGCATTCATAAAGCACACACGTCAATGAATAGATATCGGCGCGGGCATCGTCGCTCGCGTAGTCGATCAACCGTTCGGGTGCCATGTAGTGGAAAGTGCCAATTGTGTTGCCGGTCTTGGTCAGCCGAGGTTCCTCTATGGCGCGCGCGATCCCGAAATCGATTAGATAGGCAAAGTCGTCGTCTTCGAGGAGAATGTTGGACGGTTTTACGTCGCGGTGCAGAAGACCCACTTTGTGGGTGGCGTGCAGCGCCTTGGCGACCTGCTCGATGATACGAACCGCTCGCGCGGGTTCCAGCGGCCCGTCAGCGAGCACACTTTGCAGGTCCCGCCCTTCGATAAGCCGCATGTCGACGTAGAGACGCCCGTCAATCTCGCCGTAGAAATGAATGGGAATGATGTGGCGGTTATTCAACGGTGCCGCCGCGTGGGATTCGCTGGCGAAACCGCTGCCGAAACATCTCGTCGTCGGACAGATGCGTGGGTAGCACCTTGATCGCGACATCGCGGTCCGTGGCCGGGTCGTAGGCGCGCCAGACTTCGCCCATGCCACCACGGCCCAGCAATTCCACCAAGCGATAACGCCCGAACAGCGTCCCCTCCACGTGAGCCTCCCGGGCAAAGTGCGGTTCAGCGACAGAATAGGCCGCAGCGGACAGCTGGGACGAACCCGTAGCCCCAAGCGCACCGTCCGGATTAATAACCCGCGGTCTACCAGGCGCTACGTCACTGGCTGCGACTCGGCATAGACGCCTCTGCTTCGGCAGGCCGACCGGGGTAAATCTGTTGGTAGAGATCAGGTTTCGGCTACTCAGGGTGCAGCAGTACATCGGCGTCGAAGCAACTGTGGTCACCGGTGTGGCAGGCAGCGCCGACCTGGTCGACCGTCAGCAGCACGGCGTCGCCGTCGCAGTCCAAGCGCACCGAGTGGACGTGCTGGGTGTGGCCGGAAGTCGCTCCCTTGACCCACTGTTCGGCGCGGGATCGCGAATAGTAGGTGGCCTCACGGGTTTCCAGGGTGCGGGCCAACGCCTCGTCGTCCATCCAGGCGACCATCAGCACATCGCCGCTGCCACGCTCCTGCACGATCGCGGTGAACAGCCCCTCGGCGTTGCGCTTCAGGCGCGCGGCAATCTCCGGATCGAGCGTCATCGCACGGTCACCCCTTCCGAGGCCATGGCCGCCTTCACTTGTCGGATCGTCAGCTCCCGGAAGTGAAAGACGCTGGCCGCCAAGACCGCATCGGCGCCGGCGGCAACGGCGGGTGCGAAGTGTTCCACCGCACCGGCGCCGCCGCTCGCGATGACCGGCACCGTGACCGCGGCGCGGATCGCGCGCAGCATCGGCAGGTCGAAACCGGCTTTGGTGCCGTCGGCGTCCATCGAGTTCAGCAAGATCTCGCCCACCCCGAGTTCGGCGCCGCGGGCCGCCCACTCGACGGCGTCGATGCCGGTGCCGCGGCGACCGCCGTGGGTGGTGACCTCCCAGCCCGACGGTGTCGGCGCGGACCCGGCCGGCACCGTGCGGGCGTCGACGGATAACACGATGCACTGGGAACCGAACTGGTTGGCCATTTCCGCCAGCAGGTCAGGTCGGGCGATGGCGGCGGTGTTGACCGAGACCTTGTCGGCCCCGCCGCGCAGCAACATGTCGACGTCGGCCACCGTGCGCACCCCGCCGCCGACCGTCAGCGGGATGAACACCTGCTCGGCGGTGCGGCGCACCACATCCAGCATGGTGGCCCGGCCCGACGACGACGCGGTCACGTCGAGGAAGGTCAGCTCATCGGCCCCCTCGGCGTCATAGGCGGCGGCGAGTTCCACGGGATCACCGGCATCCCGGAGGTTTTCGAAATTGACCCCCTTGACCACCCGCCCGCCGTCGACGTCCAGGCACGGGATCACACGTACGGCAAGGCCGTTGCCCGAGTACATCAGAAGTCCTCCGGTTCGCCTGTGCTGCGCAATATTTCGAGGATCTCGCCGTGGGCACCCGGCGCCGCGGCCAGAGCGGACCGCGATTCGGGCGTCCACGGTTCGCCGGCCAGATCGGTGACGATGCCACCGGCGGCTCGCACCAGCGCCACCCCGGCCGCGTGGTCCCACACGTGGCTACCGAAACTTAGTGCGCCACCGAGGATTCCGTCGGCAACGTAGACCAGGTCGGTGCCGGTCGACCCGTGCATGCGCAACCTTGACGAGAACCGGCTCAGATTTTCCAGCACCGCTACCCGGTACCGCCCCGGGAACCGGCCGCGTGAGTCGGCGCTGAAGCTGCCGACGCCAACCAGCGTTGCGCCCAGTTCGGTGTGGTCCAGCATTGGTTGGGGCACAGCGTTTTTCATCAGCGGGCCACCCGCGACGGCGGTGTAGCGTTCGCCGGTGAACGGCAACCAGGTCAGCCCCGCCACCGGATCGCCGTGGTGCAGCAGGCCCAACAAGATCGCGGCCATCGGCGATCCGGCGGCATAGTTCAACGTGCCGTCCACCGGGTCCAGCACCCAGACCCAGTCCGAGTCGACAGCCGAGCCGCCGAACTCCTCGCCGTGCACCCCGATTCCGGTCGCGTCGACCAGCGCGTCGACCACCTGCCGCTCGATCGCGAGGTCAACCTCGGTGGCGAAATCGTTGCCCTTCTTGCGGACCGCGGAATCGGCGCGGTGGCCGTCCAGAAACTGCGGCACCGCCGCATCCAGGATCGCCGCGGCCTTCTCGACCAGCCCGTCCAAATCCATTGCGGGGTTACTCCCGCACCGCGGCCAACGCCTGCGGCAAGGTGAACCGCCCGGCGTACAGGGCCTTGCCCACAATGGCACCCTCGACGCGGCGCCCGGCGAGGGTGGCCAGGCTGTTCAAGGCACGCAGGTCGTCCAGGCTGGACACACCGCCCGACGCGATCACCGGGGCCTCGGTGCGTCCGGCGACGGCGGCCAGCAGCTCCAGATTGGGACCGCCCAGCGTGCCGTCCTTGGTGACGTCGGTGACGACGAACCGCGAACAGCCTTCGCCATCAAGACGTTCCAGCACGTCCCACAGATCGCCACCGTCGGTTTCCCAACCGCGTCCGCGCAACCGATGCTCGCCGGCTGGATTGCCCTTATCAATCAACACGTCCAAGCCGACGGCGACCTTGTCACCGTGCTCGGCGATCACCCGCGCACACCACTGCGGGTTCTCCAGCGCCGCCGTGCCCAAGTTGACTCGCGCGCAGCCGGTGGCCAGTGCCGCCGCCAGCGACTCGTCGTCACGGATACCGCCGGACAGCTCGACCCGCACGTCGAGCTTGCCCACCACCTCGGCCAGCAGTTCGCGGTTGGTACCGCGGCCGAAGGCGGCGTCCAGGTCGACCAGGTGGATCCACTCGGCGCCGTCACGCTGCCAGCCCAGCGCGGCGTCCACCGCCGAGCCGTACTCGGTCTCACTGCCGGCCTTCCCTTGCACCAGGCGCACGGCGCGACCCTCGACGACATCGACAGCGGGCAACAAAATCAACGGCATTACCGGCATCCCCTACAGTCCCTCGACCCAGTTGCTCAGCACGGCCGCACCGGCATCCCCGCTCTTCTCCGGGTGGAACTGGGTGGCGGCCAATGGCCCGTCTTCGACCGCGGCCAGGAACGGCACCTGATGCGTGGCCCAGGTCAACAGCGCACCAGACGCGCCCTCCCAGTGCTGCGCGGCGTAGGAGTGCACGAAATAGAACCGTTCGCCGGCGGGCAAGCCCTTGAACAGCACGCTGCCCGGCGCCGCGGTCACCACGTTCCAGCCCATGTGCGGGATCACCGGGGCGTCCAGCCGAGTGACCGCACCGGGCCACTGGCCGCAGCCTTTGGTCTCGACTCCGAACTCGACGCCGCGGGCGAACAAGATCTGCATGCCGACACAGACCCCCAGCACCGGGCGCCCGGCGGCGACCCGATCGGCGATGATCCGCTCACCGGCGATCTTGCGCAGGCCCGTCATGCACGCTTCGAAAGCGCCCACCCCCGGCACCACCAACCCGTCGGCAGCCATCGCGGCAGCCGCGTCGGCGGTTACCTCGACCGCGGCGCCGACCCGCTGCAGTGCGCGTTGAGCTGACCGTAAGTTGCCCGAGCCGTAATCCAGGACGACAACCGATTTTCCTGTCACAAAACGCCTTTGGTGGACGGCACGCCTGACACCCGGGGATCGGGCTCGACCGCTTGGCGCAACGCCCGGGCGACGGCCTTGTACTGCGCTTCGGTGATGTGGTGCGGGTCGCGCCCGTACAGGACGCGTACGTGCAGCGCGATGCGGGCGTTGGCCGCCAACGACTCGAACACGTGCCGGTTGATGACGGTGTGGTAGGGCACCGAGTTCCCGGCAATGGTGGTGTGCTGCAAGTGATCCGGCTCACCGCTGTGCACGCAGTAGGGCCGGCCGGACACGTCGACGGCCGCGTGGGCCAGCGTCTCGTCCATCGGGATGTAGGCATCGCCGAACCGGCGGATGCCCTTCTTGTCGCCGAGCGCCTGGCCGAGGGCCTGACCCAGCGCAATCGCGGTGTCCTCGATGGTGTGATGCGCTTCGATCTCGACGTCGCCTTTGGTGCGCACCGTCAGGTCGAAGCTGGCGTGGCTGCCCAGCGCCGTCAGCATGTGGTCGTAGAACGGCACACCCGTGTCGACGTCGACCTGCCCGGTGCCGTCCAGGTCGAGTTCGATGACGATGTCGGATTCCTTGGTGCGGCGCTCAATACGTGCGCGGCGGGTCGCGATGCGTGGTTCGGTGGCTGTCACGGTGCTCCTACATTGACGGGGGCCAGTTCGGTGGCAGCGATCTGGACGCTCGCTTTCAGGAACGCGTCGTTCTCCTCGGCCAGCCCCGTGGTGGCCCGCAGATAGCCGGGAATGCCGACGTCACGGATCAGCACACCGTCGTCCAGATAGCGCTGCCAAGCGGCCGGTGCGTCGGCGAATTCGCCGAACAGCACGAAGTTGGCGTCGCTCGGGATGACCCGAAACCCCATGCGTGACAACGCCGCCGTCACCCGCTCGCGTTCGGCGATCAGGGTCGCCACGCTGCCCAGGGTGTCGTCGGCGTGCCGCAGTGCCGCGCGGGCGGCGGCCTGAGTCACCGACGACAGGTGATAGGGCAGCCGCACCAGCAGCATCGCATCGATCACCGCCGGTGTGGCGATCAAATACCCCAGCCTCCCGCCGGCGAAAGCGAACGCCTTGCTCATGGTGCGGGTGACGATGAGCCGGGTCGGATACTCCTGGACCAGTGCGACCGCGCTGGGCTGCGACGAGAACTCACCGTAGGCCTCGTCGACGATCAGGATTCCGGGCACTACGTCAAGCAGCCTGCGCAGATCGGGCAGCGAAACACTCTGTCCCGATGGGTTGTTCGGGCTGGCGATGAACACCACGTCGGGCCTGTGGTCGGTGACGGCCGCGACGGCGGCGTCGGTGTCGAGGCTGAAGTCGTCGGCGCGGGCGGTCTCGATCCACTCGGTGCGGGTGCCGTCGGAGATGATCGGGTGCATCGAGTAGGACGGAACAAAACCTATCGCGGTGCGTCCCGGACCACCGAACGCCTGCAGCAACTGCTGCAGAATCTCGTTGGAACCGTTTGCGGCCCATAGGTTTTCCACGCCCAGCTGGACGCCGGTCTGAGCGGTCAGGTAGCTGGCCAGATCACGGCGCAGCTCCACCGCGTCACGGTCGGGGTAGCGGTGCAGGTCCACGGCCGCCTCCCGCACCGACACCACCACGTCGTCGACCAGGGCCTGCGTCGGCGGGTGCGGGTTCTCATTGGTGTTCAGCCGCACCGGAACCGCCAGTTGGGGTGCGCCGTAGGGCGATTTGCCGCGCAGGTCCTCGCGCAACGGCAGGTCGTCCAGGGTGGGCTCACTCATCGTTCGAACCTCCGCCGTACCGCCTCGCCGTGCGACGGCAAGTCTTCGGCCTTGGCCAGGGTGATCACGTGTCCGGAAACGTCTTTGAGTGCCGCCTCGGTGTAGTCGACGACGTGGATGCCGCGCAGAAACGTCTGCACCGACAGCCCGCTGGAGTGCCGGGCACTGCCCGCGGTCGGCAATACGTGGTTGGACCCGGCGCAGTAGTCGCCGAGGCTGACCGGCGCCCACGGGCCGACGAAAATCGCCCCGGCCGAACGTATCCGCCCGGCCACCCGCGCCGCGTCGGCGGTCTGGATCTCCAGATGTTCGGCGGCATAAGCGTTCACCACCTGGATCCCGGCGTCGAGGTCGTCGACCAGGATGATCGCCGATTGGCGTCCGCTCAGCGCCGCCGTCACGCGTTCGCGGTGCACGGTGGTCTGCAGCTGGGCCGCCAGTTCGGCGTCGGTGGCGTCGGCCAGTTCGGGGTTCGGCGTCACCAGGACGCTGGCGGCCATCTCGTCGTGCTCGGCCTGGCTGATCAGGTCGGCGGCGACGTGGGAGGGGTCGGCGGTGTGGTCGGCCAGGATGGCGATCTCGGTCGGCCCGGCTTCGGCGTCGATGCCGACCTGGGATCGGCACAGCCGCTTGGCGGCGGTGACGTAGATGTTGCCGGGCCCGGTGATCATGTCGACGGGTGCCAGCGGGGAACCGTCGGTGTCGGTGCCGCCGCAGGCAAGCAACGCCACCGCCTGCGCTCCGCCGACGGCCCAGACTTCCTCGACCCCAAGTAGCCGGGCCGCGGCCAGGATCGTCGGATGCGGCAATCCCTTAAACGCCGCCTGCGGCGGGCTGGCCACCACCAACGAGCCGACACCCGCGGCCTGGGCCGGCACCACGTTCATCACCACGCTGGACGGGTACACCGCGTTGCCGCCGGGCACGTACAGGCCCACCCGCTGCACCGGGACCCACCGCTCGGTCACGGTCGCACCCGGACCCAGTGTGGTCGTGACGTCGGTGCGGCGCTGATCGGCGTGCACGGCGCGGGTCCGCTCGATCATCACCTGCAGCGCGTCCCGGACGTCGGGCTCCAGCCCGGCCAGCGCGTCGTCCAGCGCCCCGTAGGGCACTCGCACGGCCGGAGGCCGCACGCCGTCGAACGACGCGCCATAGTCCAAGGCGGCCTCGGCCCCCCGCTCGGCCACGGCCTGCACGATGGGCCGCACCTTGGGCAGCACGCTCTCCACATCCGCACCGCCGCGCGGCAGAGCCTCCCGAAGCCGGGCGGCCGTCAACTGCGCGCCCCGCAAATCGATGCGGGCCATCAGGGGTGTCGAGCTCACGTTCACCATTGTCCCAGAGCAACTCAAGTCGATATCCGACCGGTACAGTGCGGTCATGTCCAGAAAGGATCATCCCAACAACGCGCCGGGCGTCCCGATGGTCTTTCCTGTCTGGTTTGAGAACCTTCAGGTCAAGTACCTCAACCCGGCGCTTAAACCGATCGCCCGCTACCTGCCCGGCACCGCGACCATCGAGCACCTCGGCCGCAAGTCCGGCAAGCCGTACAAAACCATCGTGACCACCTATCGCAAAGGCAGCGTGCTGGCCATTGCGCTGGCCCACGGCAAGACGGACTGGGTCAAGAACGTGCTGGCCGCCGGTCAGGCGGACGTGCATTACACGCGTCGCCAGGTGCACATCACCAATCCCCGGATCCTGCCGCCCGGCTCCGATGGCGAGGGATTGCCGTTCCTGGCGCGGGTCCAGCTGGGCCGCATGGCGGTTTTCGTCGCCGATATCGCCTGAGCCTGCCTCTGGGTGTGCACTGACGGCGTTGCGCGTGCGCTAGCGGCGTTGAGTGTGCACCAGCGGCGTAAATCCGATTTTTCCGCCCTGGATGCACAACCAAAGCCGTGGACACACACTCAAAGCCCAGAATGCACGCTCAACGAGCGAATACCGTCTTGCCCGTCATAGCCGGCAGCCCGAAGGGGCGTCCTCCACGCCACGACGCGGCCGACGGCCGGCGAGAGGTCCAAGCCGTCGGCGAGCAACTCGAGCACATGCGGGATGACGGCACGGGCGCTGACCCGGCCGGTGACGAACACACGCCGCGGGTGTAACACACGCCGTCCGGCCAGGTCGCGCGCAACGTCGCCGCAAGGATCGCCGGGTCGGTGGATGTGTGGACCGTCACGGGATACGGGTCCCGGGACTTGTCGGGTTCGGCGCGGTCGTGAACCACCGCCCCGAGCTTCTCGGCGGCCGGCTCCGATGGCGAGGGATCGCCGGAATTGGTGCGACTGCAGTTGCGCCGGATGGCGGTTTTCGTCGCCGATATCGCATGAGCGCGCGCTCGGCTATGTCCGACTGAAGACGGTCATTGTTTGTCGGCAGCCGGGACGTTGATCACCAAGTCCGCCTCCCATGCCCGCATGAGGAGACCGGTGACATCAATGTGCAATGCCGCTTCGAATTCGGGGCTGCGAATCAGGTCGTTGACGTAGGTGAGCACCTGTTCGGCGACGATGTCGTCGATGTGTCCCAACCGCCCGACGAGGCGGGCCGAAAGGCCGATCCCCTCCACTGCTGTGGTGATGTTGTGCGCCTGAACGTCCTCGACTTCGACGATGACGTCGCACGGCTGTTCGATCTGCAACCGGATGCGGGTCTGCACCTGCACTGGGCCGCGGAACTTCGCGATTCCCCCGGCCACCTCGACCAGGACCGATAGGTCGATGGGGATGGTCACGATTTGGTCCCACACCGCGTCGTCGCACAGCTCGGCATGCACCGCACCCGGTACCCCGATCGCGTTCGCCGATGCCGCCTCGCACGGTCCGGCGGAGATGGGTCCAATCCGAATTTTGTCGCCAACAAGTTGCGCGACGACCTCGCTGACGCGCTTTGGGGGCGCCGCAGCGGCCAGAGTCCGACGAACAAATTCATCGGAGGTAAGAGTCTTCATGGGGGCCGCCTCGCGGGTACCACAGCCAGATCGCGGTGGTGCCGGCGCATCTCGGCGTCGGTGAGCCGGAACCCAGGAGTTTGGGACGTTATGCGCCGAATAGGAGTTAGACGCCAACAACAAGTCTATCCGCCCCCGATCGGCATCGCGCTGAAGTGTTTGCTGGACGTGGCCCCAAGCGTCGCGCACAGCGGAGCTGTTTGGCAGTAGATCGCCTCGCACCTACATCAGTTTTCGCGGCAAAAGACGGTCTTGCCCGTCATAGCCGGCCAGCCCGAAGGGGCATCCTCCCACGCCACCACACGGACGACGGCCGGCGAGAGGTCCAATCCGTCGGCAAGCAACTCGAGCACATGCGGGATGACAGCACGCGCGCTGACCCGGCCGGTGACAAAACGGACCCCACGGGTGTACATCGAGAGCAACGGCATCTCCACCGGACCCTGGAAATAGACCCCGGTATCGGTACACACACCGTCCGGCCAGGTGGCACGCAACGTCGCGGCGAGCAATGCCGGGTCGGTGGAGGTGTGGACCGTCACGGGATACGGGTCCCAGGACTTGTCGGGTGTGGCGCGGTCGTGCACCACCGCCCCGAGCTTCTCGGCGGCCGCCAGCCGCTGCGCATCGGTGTCGACGTAGTCGACGCGGGCTCCCCACGCTGCCGCGAAGGCGGCCGCATACAGCCCGATCGACAACCGCCCGACCACCAGCACCCGGCGATCGACCTCATCGAGGCTGGCCAGCTCGCCGGTGAAGGGCCCGATCGCGCGCCAGCCATCGGGAATGTTGTCCGACAGCGATGCGACCGAGACCGCATCGATGGTTTCGGCAACGGCAATCAACATCGCGTCGGCGTACGGCACCAAAACGAGATCCGACATGAAGCCGCCGCCATCCAGGCCGGAAATCGGCGCCATGCCGTATGTCGCCATCAGCGGCACCGAGCCGCATGAACCCGTCACACCGCGACGGCATTGGCGGCATGTCCCGCAGCTGATCTGGAATGGCACCACCACCCGGTCCCCCACCCGGACGGTGCTCACGTCATCGCCAACGGCGACGATTTCGGCCAGGCCCTCGTGGCCGACGGCGTGTCCCGGCGGCACCGGCAGCCAGCCTTGGCAGACACCGACATCCAGATCACAACACGCCACCACCAGCGGCCGGACCAGCGCCTGCTGTGGCGCCGTGATTTGCGGCTCGGGTACCTCGCGCCACGCGTAGCGCCCGACATCTTCAAACGTCAACTGCCTCATCTCAGCATTCTTGAGTGATTACTCAAGTATTGTCAAGACCATGCCCCGACCCGATCGCAGTCGCACTGCTCTCGTCGAAAAGGCCGCCACCCTGTTCCGGCGCCAGGGCTATGCGGCGACCGGAGTGAGCCAGATCCTGGATGAGGCCGGCGTCAAGGCCGGCTCGCTGTATCACCACTTCCCGCAGGGCAAACAGCAGCTGGCCGCCGCGGTCGTCGACTCCGCCGGCGCCGGCATCGAGCAACTGCTGCGCAGATTCCTGGCCACCGGCCGCTCGGTGGCTGACATCGTCGATCGGTGGATCGACCTGCTCGCGGCCGGGCTGGCCGGTGATCAGCGCGACGGCTGCCCGATCGAGCCGATCGCCACTGAATCGGTGAACGCGAGTCCCGAGGTGCGCGCCGCCTCGGCGCGCGCCTTCAAAGGGTGGTGTCTGGCGATCGAGGAGCGGCTGTTAGCCGAGGGTTGGTCCACTGCGGATGCCGAGCAGGTTGCCATCGCGGTGGTCTCGTTGATCGAGGGAGCACTGATCCTGTCCCGGATCGCCGGTGATGCTGGCGCGCTCAACGCGGCCAAGCCCGCCGCGCGGCGGCTACTCGGGCGTTAGACCTACATGTCCAGACCGATATCGAGCACCCGCACCGAGTGCGTCAACGCACCCACCGCCAGGTAGTCCACGCCGGTCGCGGCGTAGGTTGCCGCGGTTTCCAGGCTGAGGCCCCCGGACGATTCGAGCAGGACGGCGGGCGCGCGGGCATCCCGGCGTTGCACGGCCGTCTGCGTCTGCCACACCGGGAAGTTGTCCAGCAGGATGAGCTCGGGTTTCTCGGCCAGCACCGCGTCCAGCTGCTCGAGCGAGTCGACTTCGACCTCGCACGGCAGATCGGGAGCGGCATCCCGCACCGCCCGCAGCGCATCGACCACCGAACCCGTCGCCGCGACGTGGTTGTCCTTGATCAACGCGGCGTCGCCCAGCCCCAGCCGGTGGTTGACGCCCCCACCCACCCGCACCGCGTACTTCTGCAGAGCGCGCAGGCCGGGCAGCGTCTTGCGGGTGTCCCGGATCTTGGCCTTCGTGCCGCTCACCGCGTCGACCCAGGCCGCCGTCACGGTGGCGATCCCGGAGAGGTGGCAGATCAGGTTCAGCATGGTCCGCTCGGCAGTGAGCAGGCCGCGGGACTCCGCCTGCACCGTCAGCAGCGGCTCGCCGGGCTGCAACCGGGTACCGTCCGCGACGCGATCAAGCACCCGGTAGCCACTTGCGCCGATGACCTCGTCCAAAACCAACAGTGCGACGTCCACCCCGGCGATCACACCGGGCTCGCGGGGCACCATCGACGCGGTGGCGACCGACCCGGCCGGCACCGTGGCCATCGTCGTGATGTCCGGCCCGTAGCGCAGGTCCTCTTTGAGACCGTGCCGAATGGTGTCTTTGGCGGCCGACAATTCGCACTCGGACAGCACCATCAACCCACCGCCGCCAGCGCCTCCGCGCGCACCCGGTCCTCGGCCAGCCGCACCACGATGCTGCGTGCTTGTTCTGGTGCGGCACAGTCATATTCGGCCCGGTGATGACAACCCCGGCTTTCGGTCCGGGCCAGAGCCGCGGCGGCCACCGCCCGAGCGGTCAGCGTCAAAGCCACATCCTCGAAATCGCGGCGTGCCGTCACGGTGCGGACCGGCGCCCGGGACAGCCTGTCGGACAGCCGGCGCAGCCCGGCGGCGTTGCGCACCACCGAGGCGTCCCGGCTCATCACGCGTTGCAGTTCGCCGCGCTCGGGCGCGTTGTGAGCGATCGGCTCGGGCGCGGTGGCGTGCGAACCGCCGGCCGCCGCCGCATGGGCGGCAGCCGCCTTACCGGCGCGGCAACCAACCACCAGACCTTCCAGCAGGCTGTTGGACGCCAACCGGTTGGCGCCGTGCATACCGGTGCGGGCCACCTCGCCCGCGGCGAACAGTCCGGGCAACTCGGTTTGGCCGGACACATCGGTAACCACGCCACCGCAGCTGTAATGGGCTCCCGGAACCACCGGGATGGGTTGCCGGACGGGGTCGATGCCGGCGGCCTGGCAGGCGGCGGTGACGGTCGGGAACCGTGACTCGAAGCCGTCGATCCCGCGCGCGTCGAGGTAGGCGCACGGTTCGCCGGTGGACCTCAGTCGCGCGTCGATGGCCCCCGCGACGATGTCGCGCGGTGCCAGGTCACGCATCGGGTGGACCCCCGCCATGATCGGATTACCTTGCCGGTCAAGCAAAATCGCGCCTTCACCGCGGATGGCCTCGGTGACCAGCGGCCGCCGGCCGCTGCCTTGCGCGGCCGAAAAAAGCATCGTCGGGTGGAACTGGATGAACTCGAGATCGCTGACCGCGACGCCCGCCCACAACCCCAGGGCGATGCCGTCGCCGGTAGAAGCGTCGGGATTGGTGGTCGCGCTGTAGAGATGCCCGAGCCCGCCGGTGGCCAGGATCACCGACGGCGCGCTGATGATGCCGCAGCCGTCCGGGTTGAGCACCAGCACCCCGGTTACCGCAGTTCCGTCGTGCAGCACCCGCAAGGCCACCTGGCTGGTGCGGATGTCCAGCACACCGGCGGCGTGGTCTAGCGCGCGCTGAACTTCGGCGCCGGTGGCGTCGCCACCGGCATGCACGATACGCCGCCGAGTGTGCCCGCCCTCGCGGGTGAGCGCCCACTGACCGGGTGCCGATTCATCGAATCGTGCTCCGTCGCCGACTAATTCGCTAACCGCGCGATAGCCGTCGGCGACGATCGAATACACCGCGTCGGGATCGCACATCCCCGCACCCGCGGCCAGCGTGTCGGCGACGTGGGCGTCCACCGAGTCGTCATTGCCGGGCAACACCACCGCGATACCGCCCTGCGCGTAGCGCGTCGCCGTCACCCCGCCCGCTTTGCTCAGGACGACTACGCGGCGACCGGCCCGATGGACCGCCAACGCGGCGGCCAATCCGGCCACCCCGGTACCGATTACGACGACATCGGCGCTCTGCCGCCAAGCGGGGCCGGCCATCATTCGCCGCCGCCCGGCTGGCCGATTTCGATCATGCGCTGCACACTGCGCCGGCCGGCCGCGGCGATTTCCGGGTCGACGTGCACTTCGTCGGCACCCTGGACCAGGCAGCGCAACAGCGCCGCGGGCGTGATCATCTTCATGTACTTGCACGAGGCGCGATCGTTGACCGCGCGGAAGTCGACTTGCGGTGCGGCCCGGCGCAACTGATGCAGCATGCCGACCTCGGTGGCGACCAGAACGTTGCGGGCACGCGTTTCGCGGGCGGCGTCCAGCATGCCGCCGGTCGACAGGATCTTCACCCGGTCCGCCGGGAACGTCCCTTCACCGGCGAGGTATAAAGCCGAAGTGGCGCAACCGCATTCGGGATGCACGAACAGTTCGGCGTCGGGATTTGCGCGGGCCTGCTCGGCGAGCTCGTCACCGTTGATGCCGGCGTGCACGTGGCATTCGCCCGCCCAGACGTGAAGGTTCCGGCGGCCGGTCACCCTTCGGACATGGGCACCCAGGAATTGGTCCGGGCAGAACAGCACCTCGCGATCGGGGTCGATGGACGCGACCACGTCGACCGCGTTCGACGAGGTGCAGCAGATGTCGGTGAGCGCCTTCACGGCCGCTGTGGTGTTGACGTAGGAGACGACGACGGCGCCGGGGTGCTCGTCCTTCCAGGCGCGCAGCTCGTCGGGGGTGATCGAATCGGCCAGTGAGCAGCCGGCACGCTGATCCGGGATGAGCACGGTCTTGTCGGGGCTGAGGATTTTGGCGGTCTCGGCCATGAAGTGCACACCGCAGAACACGATGGTGTCCTCGGCCGCATCGGCGGCGATCCGCGACAGGGCCAGCGAATCCCCCACGTGGTCGGCGACGTCCTGAATGGCGGGAAGCTGGTAATTGTGCGCCAGCACCGTGGCGCCGCGGAGCCGGGCCAGCCGGCGAATCTCGGCCGCCCACTGCTCGTCACCGTCGACCCCGGCGTAGCCGGTGGGTGCATCGGTGATGCCGGCCATCAAGTCGTCCGCGAGCGTGTCCATGCGATTCAAAATCGTCACGGCGATTCCCTTTCGCGCCCAGGAGGTTTTCGACTTACAATCGAAAACATGGCCCATGGTAGCACCGCTCACGAAGTGCTCGCGGTCGTATTCCAGGTTCGCCAGGTTACCGAGCAGGTTACAGCGCCCCCCCTAACTGAAAAACCGCAGCTGAACGTGCTGTTATGGCAGCGTGCCCAGGATCCGCAACGCGGCGCCTGGTCGCTGCCGGGCGGACGGCTACGCAACGACGAAGACATGATCAGTTCGGTTCGTCGCCAGCTGGCCGAGAAGGTCGACTTGCGAGAACTCGCGCACCTCGAGCAGCTCGCCGTATTCTCCGACCCGAGTCGGCTGCCGGGTACCCGGATGATCGCGTCGACCTTCCTGGGCCTGGTGCCCTCCCCCGCCACCCCCGAACTGCCGCCCGACACCCGCTGGCACCCGGTGAGTTCGCTGCCGCCGATGGCGTTCGATCACGGCCCGATGGTGGCCCACGCCCGCACCAGACTGGTCGCCAAGATGTCTTACACCAATATTGGATTCGCCTTGGCACCAAGAGAATTCGCGCTCTCCACGCTCCGCGACATCTACGGCGCAGCGCTGGACTACCAGGTCGACGCGACCAATCTGCAGCGGGTACTGGTCCGTCGCAAAGTGATCACCCAGACCGGCACCATCGCACAGTCCGGCCGCAGCGGTGGCCGCCCGGCGGCGCTGTACCGATTCACCGACTCACAGCTGCGGGTTACCGACGAATTCGCCGCCCTGCGACCTCCGGGGTCTTCCGGGTAGCTGTGACTCACCCCTGCCGGACACCAATCTGTGACGGGCCACACGCAAATTTGTGCTTCTGAAATTCGTGTCGATACCGGTAAATTGGTAAGAGATCACTAAGAAATTTCAGCGCCCGCGTTCCGTGGGCGCTTTACTACGACTTTTTCAGACCGGGCCAAACCGCGCGGCCGTTACGGTTTGGTCGCCGGCCGTTTCATGCGCGAGAATGCCGGGTGGCCACGAAGGGAGCCTCAATGGTTGAGCTCGGCAATCTGGCAGGCGCGACAGGCGCGGAGTGGATCGGCCGCCCGCTACACGAAGAACTGCAGCGCAAGGTACGCCCGCTGCTCCCCTCGGACGATCCGTTCTACCTTCCGCCACCCGGCTATCAGCACGCCCAGCCCGGGACGGTACTGCGCTCGCGTGACGTTGAGCTGGCCTTTCTGGGCATGGTCCCACAGCCGATCACCGCTACTCAGCTGCTGTACCGGACCATGGACATGAACGGCAAGCCCGAGGCGACGGTGACCACCGTGATCGTCCCGGCCGAGCTCGCTCCCGGGCAGACCTGCCCGCTGCTGTCGTATCAATGCGCGATCGACGCCATGTCATCGCGCTGCTTCCCGTCCTACGCGCTGCGGCGACGGGCGAAGGCGCTTGGCTCGCTGGCCCAGTTGGAGCTATTGCTGATCACCGCCGCCGTCGCCGAAGGGTGGGCGGTTTCGGTGCCCGACCACGAGGGCCTGCACGGCCTGTGGGGAGCGCCGTACGAGCCCGGCTACCGGGTGCTGGACGGCATCCGGGCCGCGCTGCAGTCAGAACGCGTCGCGCTGTCCCCAGAAGCACCGATCGGGCTGTGGGGGTATTCCGGTGGCGGGCTGGCCAGCGCGTGGGCCGCCGAGGTATGCGGCGACTACGCACCCGAGCTCGACATCGTCGGGGCGGTGCTGGGATCACCCGTCGGCGACCTGGGCAACACCTTCCGCCGGCTCAATGGCACCTTCCTCGCCGGTTTGCCCGCGCTGGTGGTGGCGGCGCTCACCCACATCTACCCCGACCTGGATCGGGTCATCAAAGAGCACACCAACGACGAGGGCCGCGTCATGCTCGAGGACCTGGAAAAGATGACCACGGCAAAAGCGGTCATCCGGATGGCGGGCAAGGACATGGGCGACTTCCTCGACGAGCCGCTGGAAAGCATCCTGTCCACACCCGAGGTCGCCCGCGTCTTCGACAGCATCAGGTTGGGCGCCGCGGTGCCCACACCGCCGGTGTTGATCGTGCAGGCGGTGCATGACTATCTCATCGACGTCCACGACATCGACGCGCTGGCCCACACCTATGCGGCCGGCGGCGCCGACGTCACCTACCACCGCGACGCGTTCAACGAACACATTTGCCTGCACCCGTTGTCGGCCCCGATGACGCTGCGCTGGCTCACCGACCGGTTCAACCGGCGCCCGCTGAGCGACCACCTGGTCAGGACGGTGTGGCCGACCGCGTTCAACCCGATGACTTACGCCGGCATGGCGCGGCTGGCCATGATCGCGGTCAAGGTCATCACCGGCCGCAAGGTGCGCCGCCGCCCGCTATGACACTGGGACTTCTGGGGCCTCCGGCCCCATCGGCTCCACCGGCGCCGCGGTCGGCGGCTTGACGGGCACCGGAACGCCCCCCAAGTCATCGCGTGCATTCGCGGCAGCAAGCACCGCATAGACCAATGCGGCGGTGCCGGCAGGCCACATCAGCGTGGCGATCACCGGCAGTAGCCGGCGGTCGAAGAACACCGGCGGCGCCTGGATGATGTAGGCCACCTTGTGGTCGCCGCCCAGCGGGACAGCGTCGAAGTTCACGTCGCCGTAGCGCAGCCGCACCACTAGCGCGCCGACCGCCGCGGCAGCCCCGACGGCGACCATCAGACCGATCCACAGTCCAATGACCATCCCGGGCCCGCGTTGCTCCCGCCATTGCCACAGCAGCACCGGCGCCACCACGGCCACCACCGTGAACAGGCCCAGCATGAGGGTGGGCGCGACAAAGAAATGCTGGGATTCGGTGCCCAGATAGTCGTGCACCCGCTCACCCGAGCGGGTGATGGCCACCACCGCATGGATCGGCGGGGCGATCCACGCCCACAGTCCGCCGATCACTACGCCGGTCGACCGCCAGACCCAGCGTCACGGCGATGGTCGCGCGTAGCCGCGACATGCGGGAAGCGCCGGCATGCACCGGAGAAACCGGGGTCTCCCCGACGGCATGCTCGGTCACCGCTGCGCCTCTCCGTCGGCCGAGTCCACCTGTCCGTGCCGCGAGCATTGCGCCCGCCAGCCGTCGGGACGCACCTGCACGACCATCCTGCGTCCGCATTGCGCACAGAACCTGGGCGGCTCGAGGCCTAACTGTGCCGCTGTCGGCATCGACGTGCCCGCCAACTCCCCGGTGTAGACGTTGTAGACGCCGGCACTGACCGGAGCGCCCAGATCTGGAACCACAATCCCTAGTTTCTTACCGGCCAACAAGCTTGGCTTACAAACTGGCTTACAAACTGGCTTACAAACTGGCATTGAGCGCTTTGATGGGCATCTGCAGATCATCGAGCAGCTCCAGGTCGGCCTCGGCGGGACGGCCGAGCGTGGTCAGGTAATTCCCGACGATCACGGCGTTGATACCGCCCAGGATTCCCTGCTTGGCGCCCAGGTCACCCAGGGTGATCTCGCGACCACCGGCGAACCGCAGCATGGTGCGTGGCAGCGCCAGCCGGAAAGCCGCCACCGACTTCAACGCCTCGTTGGCCGGCATCACCTCAAGATCGCCGAACGGGGTGCCCGGGCGCGGGTTGAGGAAGTTCAGCGGCACCTCGTCGAGGGCCCAGTTCGGCAAGGTCAGCGGCGAATTCCGCGCGCTGCTCCAGCGTCTCCCCCATGCCGAGGATGCCGCCGCAACACACCTCCATGCCGGCGTCCCGCACCATCGACAAGGTCTGCCAGCGCTCTTCCCAGGTATGGGTGGTGACCACGTTGGTGAAGAACGAGCGGGCGGTCTCGAGGTTGTGGTTGTAGCGATGCACGCCCATCGCCGACAGGCGATCTACCTGCTCGGCGCTCAGCATGCCCAGCGAGCAGGCGATGTTGATCTCGACCTCGTTGCGAATCGCCTCGATACCGGCCGCAACCTGGGCCAGCAGCTTGTCGTCGGGTCCGCGTACCGCGGCCACGATGCAGAACTCGGTGGCGCCGGATTTGGCGGTCTGCTTGGCCGCCTCGACCAGGCTGGGAATGTCCAGCCAGGCACTGCGTACCGGCGACGCGAAAAGCCCCGACTGCGAGCAGAAATGGCAATCCTCGGGGCAACCGCCGGTTTTCAGGCTGATGATGCCTTCAACCTCGACCTCGGGGCCACACCAGCGCATCCGCACCTCGTGGGCCAGCGCCAGCAGCTCCTCGAGCCTGTCGTCGGGCAGCTGCAGCACCTGCAGCACCTGGTCCCGGCGCAGCCCCTCGCCGCGCTCCAAGACCTGCTGCCGGGCTTCTCCCAATATGTCAGCCAGAATGTCGTTCACGCCCCCCTGGCCGGCGTCGGTTATCGGTCGCGTCGGCGCTTGCGTCACCAGCTACTCCCCTGCATTTTGGTCGCGTTCCAGCGTCCGGAACCCATCTGCCGCATGCAGGTTAGGGTAGCGGTACGCACGTGCACAAACGCGACGTGGGCGTTCGGGCCCGAAGAACACGAGAAACATCACGAGATCATGAGGACGGGCGGGTACCCCACTCAGCATGGCTACTTCGCACGTGGTGTTCCTGGCGCACCACTGGATTGTGTTGGCGGTGCCGGCCTTCTTGCCCGCCGTAGTCGTCGTCGGCGTGGTGTTGTACGTGGCCCTGCGCGATCGTCGCGCTGAGCGGGGCACTGGCGATGCCAAATCGAATAAATCCAACGAAACGCGTGATTGACCGGCTCTGAATCGGGGCATTATCAATTGGACTGTGAACTTACCTTGAAGTAAGAAGCGGTCATCGGATCAAATCTCCCGGGGCGGCCGGGCGCGGTTGGGAGGCGTAACGATGAAGTCGACGGAACTGACGCTTGTTGCCGAGGCGCCGGCGCGCGGCGCGGGGCTGAACCAGGTGATCGGGCTCTCGGTCGCCGCGGTGGTGATAACCCTGGCGATGCTGTGGGTGGGCCATGCGCACCGCACTCATCGCATCGAGTGGTTGACCCGGATCGCTGATTGGCTGGGCGTTAAGTTCCACCGCCCTAACTGGGTAGCGCTGCCGGTGCTGGTGTTCACCACGTCGATCATCTGCGCCCTGTTCGGCTTCATCTGGGACGTCAGCTGGCATATCGGTAATGGCCGCGACCCTGGCCCGCTGGCCAACCCGGCGCACTACTTCATCATCATCGGGTTGTTCGGGATCTTCGTCGGGGGCATGTTGGCGATCGTGCTGCCGTTCGGCAAACCCGGGCCGGCGGCGGTGCGCATCACGCGTGACTGGCACGCGCCGGTGGGCGGCGTGCTGATGGCCGGCTGCGGGATGTACGCGATGATCGGGTTCCCGCTCGACGACATCTGGCATCGGATTTTCGGGCAAGACGTCACCCTTTGGGGTCCGACGCATTTGATGATGATCGGCGGTGCCTGCTTTTCCCTTTTCGCGGTGCTGATGCTGGAGCGCGAGGGCGAGGCGGCACAGGCCGAGCGAGGCCTCATTCGGCGCATTCATCGCATTCCTGCGTTACCTGTCCTTCGGCGGAATGTTTATCGGTTTGTCGGTCTATCAGATCGAATACGACTTCGGCGTCGAGCAATTCCGTTTGGTGCTGCAGCCGATGATGATCGCCGGGGCGGCCGCGCTGGCGGCGGTCGCCGCCCGCATAACCATGGGGCGCGGCGCGGCGATCGTGGCGGCCTTGTTTGCCATCGCACTGCGCGGCGTTGTGGCATTGCTGGTCGGGCCGATCTTGGGAGCGCCCATCAACTGGTTCCCGCTGTATCTGGGCCCTGCGGTGGTGGTCGAGCTCGTCGCGCTGACCCCGCTGGTGCGCCGTCCGATCGCGTTTGGCGCAGTCGCCGGCCTGGTCGTGGGCACCGTCGGGCTGTGGCTGGAGTCGCTGTGGATCGGGGCGGTGTACCACTACCCGTGGCCGATGAGCATGTGGGGCGAGGCCCTGGCGATGGCGGTGCCGGTGGCGGTGCTGACCGGAGTGTGCGGGGCGCTGTTCGGCATGGTGCTCACCGGACAGCGGCTGCCGGGCCGTGCGATCGGCATCTCGGCAGTCGTGTTGACGGTCTTGGTGATCGGTGGCGCGGTGGCCAATGGGTTGCATATCGTCGTGCCGCGCCAAGACACCGCCACCATCACGTTGACGGATGCGCCCGGCCTGCCCGGACAGCGCATGGTTACAGCCGATGTTCAGCTCACGCCACCGACCATGGTCAGTGACCACCCGGATTGGCTGACGATTCTGTCCTGGCAGGGCCGCATGGAAAACAACCGGGGCCTGTTGATCGATCGCACTCCAGCAAGTTCCCGGGCAGCCCGGTCACTACCGGTCGACCCAACCGGTTCCGGTGTGGGGATCGTGGAAGACACTATTGCGGGTGCAAGACGGCTACACGATGACCGCCGTGCCGATCTACGAACCGGCAGACGATGCCATTCCGGCACCCGAGGTTCCCGCCTTGCAGTCGTTCAACCGGCCGTTCGTGCAAGAGGTCACGATCCTGCAGCGCGAACGCGACCAGAACGCTCCGGTGTGGTTGTTCACCGCCGGTTCGATAGTGGTGCTGATCTTGACGCTGATGGTCATCGCCGGGCTGACGTGGGGCGCGGGCCGACTCAACAACGCCGTTTCCGAGCCGGAGCCGGTTGAGGAGAAGCAGCCCGTCCCCCGGGCAGCGTAAGGCGATGACGGTCCGCGGCGCGCTAAGTACGGCCTCGTTGGCCCCATTCGTTTGCGGGCTGCTTTGTGGCCTGGTCGCCTGCGGCGGTTCGCCGAGCCAGCCCCCTGCCGCGGGTTTGGATGTCACCGTCACGATCGCGAACGGCCAAGTCAACCCGAGCAACGCCACGCTGCAGGCAAAGGTCAAACAGCCGATCACCTTCCATGTCACCAGTGACGCCGCCGACGAGTTGCATGTGCACTCGGTGCCGGACCACAAGTTCCAGATCGCAGCTGCACCGAACCAAACCTTCCAGTTCAGCGTCGACGTGCCGGGCAACGTCGAAGTTGAGCTGCATCACCTCGACCGCACGGTGGCGACAATCCAAGTACGCCCGTGAGCCCTGGTCGCGGCGCTTCGGTGCTGGCGCATGGTCTGGGCGGCTCGGGCGATCTTCCGGTCCCCTACGCCTACGCGATGGTCGGCGCGGCGTGGGCGCTGACGTTCACCTTCGCGCTGGTTGCGTTCGCATGGCGGCGGCCACGGTTCGACCCACGCAAACCCGGCCACCCGTTGCCGGCAGCGGTGACCACGCTGGTGGATGCCCGTGCGACCCGGTGGACCGCTGCCGGCGTCGGGCTGGTTTTCGCGGTGTGGGTGGTGCTGGCCGGCATGTGGGGTCCGCAAACGCAGAACAACGGCCTGCTCGGAGCGTTCTACGTGCTGCTGTGGGTGGGACTGGTGGCGCTTTCGTTGTTTTTCGGACCGGTGTGGCGAGTGATCTCGCCGATGCGCACGGTGTATCTGCTGTTGCGACGCGTCACGCCGCAGCGACTTTCCCGGTCGCGGCTGTCCTACCCGGAAAGTTGGGGATACCGGCCGGCCGCCGCGGGCCTGTTCGCCTTCGTCTGGATGGAGCTGGCCAGCCCGAACTCGGCGTCGTTGCCCTGGGTGCGGGCCTGGCTGCTGATCTATGCCGTGCTCATGCTGGGCGGCGCGTGGCTGTGCGGGCAGCGCTGGTTGGCCCGTGCCGACCCGTTCGGCGTCTACAGCATGGCCGTCTCGCGGCTGTCGCCGTTTCGGCGCAACCCGGACACCGGGAAAATCGTCGTCGGAAACCCGTTCGACCACTTGCCGTCACTGCCGGTCCGGCCCGGCGTTGTGGTGATGCTGGCGGTGCTGCTCGGGTCGACGGCGTTCGACAGCTACTCGTCCTCGCCGACCTGGCGCAACTTCGCCGATGGGCTGGCGCGCGGCGCGCACCCCATTCCGGTCGCGCTATCGTCGTCGGCGCTGCGGACCCTCGGGCTGGTGTTCTTCATTTCCGTGGTGGCAGTGACTTTTTCGCTAGCAGCGCGGGCAACGGGCGGGCTCAGCCGCGAGCAGCGCCGGGCTTTGCCCGGCGAGATGGCACATTCGCTGATCCCGATCGTGGTGGGCTACATCTTCGCGCACTACGTGTCCTATCTCGTGGAACGCGGGCAGCAGGCCGTCTTCGCGCTGGCCGATCCGCTCGGCCGGGGGTGGAACCTGCTGGGGCTGGCGCACCTGCACGTCGCCTATGTGCTGTCCATGCACCCGCCCGTGCTCGCCGGGATCAAGGTGGCATGCGTGGTCACCGGGCACATCGTGGCGGTGATCGCGGCCCATGACAAAGCCCTGCGGTTACTGCCGGACGGGCATCAGCTGACCGGTCAGCTGACCATGATGCTGGTCATGGTCGGCTACACGTTCACCGGTCTGTATCTGCTGTTCGGCGGCTGAGCAACGATCGTCAGCTGGCACCGTCGCCGCCGTAATTCGGACGCTCGACGGGCAGACCGAGCGCCGACACCGTGCTCGCGAGGTGGGTCTGCACGGCTTCGCGGGCCCGGTGCAGATCACCGTCCTGCAGCGCTTCGGCGATACCGCGGTGCTCGTCGATGATCGTGGTCATCCGCCGCCCGTCGCGAATCACCGATTCGCCGACCATCCGCATCTGCCGGTCACGCAGCGATGAGTAGAAATCTGCCAGGATGCGATTCCCGGATTCGTCAAGGGTGACCTGGTGAAAGGCACGGTCGGCTTCTAAGAAGCCTGGCCAGTCGTGTTCTACAACCGCATCACGCTGCCGTTGCAGCTGACCCGACAGCCGGTCGGACACCGCTGCCCATGCTGCGGGGCCCCGGCCTATCACTTTGCTTGCCGCGAACTGCTCTAAAACCCGCCTGGCCTCGATAACCGAGCGGGCCTCCTCTGAAGAAACCGGCACGACGAGGGCACCGCGCTGCGGGTACAACCGAAGCAGCCCCTCGGCCTCAAGCCGCAGGAAGGCTTCACGCACCGGGGTACGCGACATGCCGAGCGCAGCCGCGACCTCACCCTCGCTGATCAATTCCCCACCCGGAAACGCTCCGGTGAGTACCTGGTTCTTGACGTAGTCCAGCGCGCGGTCCTTGGCCGCAGCCCGGCCAGTCGGCTTCGTCACCAAGGCTCTCCCTTGTAGCTAAGCGGTATCCCACATGTGTTCATGACCGTACACCAGCCTGTCGCCGCTGCTCAGCAGGCGCGTATACGCCGGTGCTTGACAGCTTAGATACAAGATAGATACAGTTTAGATCGTAAACAGATCCACTAAGACCCGATTGTAGATCTAAGACGTACACAGCAGGAAAGGGCACGGCCAATGATTCCGAAACTCTTCGTCGGCACCACTGTTGCGACCGCAGCAATAGCCATGGCAGCGCCGGCTTCGGCTGATGCGGGCAACCCATTCGGTCAACTCTGCGTGGTTGGCCAGTGCTCAACACAAGCGCCGGCGACCGTCCGTCACGCCGACACCTCGCAGGTGCAGACGGGGATTGCGGACGGCTTGCGGGCCTTCCCTTCACTCCACCGCTAGTACTTCCAGTAGAGAGGAGCGCGCAAATGTCCATCGCGCACGCAGAGCAGTTGGCCGTGAACTTGGATCCGACCATTCCCGCGCCGATGACCAACGTGGCCGAGTACGGGTTCGAAGGCCGGTTTGAAGACTGGGCCGGCGACGCCCGCTACATCGAGTACTCGAAGGCCGCCAATCCAATCGGCTCAGGTCATGTGCCGCAAGTGCCGATCGTTCGGTTCGGCCCCGAGATCTACCTGGACCAGCCGACCGGCGTGGTCTCGTTGGATTTGTCCAAACAGCTCGGCGTCTCCGGCGGTGCGGCGACCAGCCCGGCGTTGCTCGCCAATTTCGTGCGGATCCGCGCCGGTGAGCAGATCGACACCAGCGCGAACGCGACATCGCAGTTGTATTACGTGCTTTATGGGCACGGCATTGCGGCGGTCGACGGCCGGCTCGTCAAGTGGGAAAAAGGCGACTTCCTGACGCTGCCCGCGAGTGCCCGGTCGGTCTTCTACGCCGACGCCGAGGCGGCCATGTACTGGGTGCATGACGAGCCGCTGCTGCGGTATCTGGGCGCTGAGGCGCGCGAGCCGAAGTTCCGGGCGACCAAGTTTCGCCGTGCGGATGCGGTGGCGAAGCTGCAGGACATCGCCTCCCGGCCTGGCGCGAACGAGAAAAGCCGGGTCAGCGTGCTGCTGGCCAACGCCAACCAGGAGCAGACGCTGACGATTACCCACGTGCTGTGGGCCATGTTCGGGGTGCTCCCGGCAGGCCAGGAACAGCGCCCGCACCGGCACCAGTCCGTGGCACTGGATTTGATTCTCGATGCGCCACCGAGCGGGTGTTACACCCTGCTGGGTACGCGCCTCAACGATCGCGGCGAGATCGCCGACCCGATCAGGGTGGACTGGCAGGCCGGTGGTGCTTTCACCACGCCACCGGGCGTGTGGCACGCCCACTTCAACGAGACCGACACGCCGGCGCACCTGATCCCCGTCCAGGACGCAGGCCTGCAGACCTATCTGCGCAGTCTCGACATCAAGTTCACCCAGCGCCGCGATTTGGTTGCTGGCTAACCGGCCACCGCTGCCGCGGGGGGAGCACCTGCACCCACGCGCCAACCAACGAAAAGGAGGCGCGGAATACCGCCAAGGCACCCGATGTCTTGACAGAAAGTGTTTGTTCAGTCGCACCGACGGGCAGGCACAGATGACTGGAACCACCCGAACCACCGCAATCTGCCAGGAGGTCGAGAACGTTGAGCTCTGTCCCGTCCGTCACGCTCAATGACGGCAACACCATCCCGCAGCTGGGTTTCGGTGTCTTTCAGATCAAGCCGGATCAAACCGCCGAAGCGGTGCGTGCAGCGCTGCAGGTTGGCTATCGCCACATTGACACCGCCGAGATGTACGGCAATGAGAAGGAAGTCGGTCAGGGCATCCGCGACGCGGGGCTGGATCGCGACGAGGTGTTCGTCACCAGCAAGCTCAACAACGGGTACCACCGGCCCGACGACGCGCGCCGCGCTTTCGACGCCACGTTGAGCGCACTGAGTTCCGACTACGTCGACCTGTTTTTGATCCATTGGCCGCTGCCCACTCTTTATGACGGTGATTTCGTCTCCACGTGGAACGTGTTGGAGGAGTTCACGAAGGAGGGCCGGGCACGCAGCATCGGCGTGTCCAACTTCCAGGTCGCCCATCTGCGCCGACTCGCTGAGGGTTCGCAGACCGTCCCCGCGGTCAACCAAATCGAGCTACACCCGTACTTCGGCAACGAGCAGGTGCGCGCCTACGACCGCGAGCAGCAGATCTCAACCGAGGCCTGGGCGCCAATCGCGCAGGGCAAGGTGCTCGACGACGAGACCATCACTCGTATCGCCGACGCCCACGGCAAAACGCCTGCGCAGGCCGTGCTGCGCTGGCACATTCAGCGCGGCGACATCGTATTCCCGAAGTCGGTGCACCGAGAGCGGATGAAGTCGAACTTCGAGATCTTCGATTTCAGCCTCGACAGTCACGAGATGGAAGCCATCACCGGCCTCGACCGTGGCGAGGCCGGCCGCAACGGTCCCAATCCCGACAAGTTCGACTTCATACCTGGCTAGCTGCCCCGGCTAGCCCAGCGGGTACTCGGCGCGCTTTTTGCCGTCCCAGCGGCGCAAGCCGGCGAAGCGGCCCTCGATCTGCGACGGCCGGCCGGCGATTCGCAGCGCCCGCCCCAGTTGGGGGCCGCCGACCCGGCGGGCCAACGTGACATGTGCGGTCCATCGGTCGGGCAGGCTGTTGGCCATCGGCGCGGGCAGCAGGTACGGGAGACACAGCCGATGCACCTCGGCGTGCAGGGCGAGTAGATCCTTGGTCGGCACCACCATCCGGGCGAACACGACGTTGGCCCGGCCGAACAGCACCGGGGCACCGACCGCACAGCTCAGCGGCAGCTGCCGGGCAACCGGTGACAGCAGCTCGTCGACGTCGGCGGCGATGCTTTCGGCGACGGCCAACGTCACGTGCGGACGACTGGCCGGCGCCTGACTGGGTATCCCGGCGGCGGCCAGCCCCTCCCAGATGTCGCGGATCGCGGCCTCGGTGTCGCGGTCGAAGACCAGCTCGATCGAGTGCACCATCAGCGGACCAACGCCGTTACCCAGTCGCGGTCGAACGCGGCCGCACTCGTCGCCGCGAAGTCCGCGGCATCCATCGCTCCGGCCCCGGCGGGCAGCGCCGCCCGCACCGGAGCCATCCGGGCCAGCGCGCTGCGGTTCGACGTCTCCACCAGTCCGGGACACCCCGGCCAGCTGCCGATCACCAACCCGGCGCAGGAAACTCCGTGTGCGGCAAGCGCTTCCAGAGTAAGCGCGGTGTGGTTGAGGGTGCCGAGCGTTGCGCTGACGGTGACCAGCGCCGCGGCGCCCAGCTCGACGGCAAGATCGCGCAGCGTGGCACCGGAGTCGGCGAGTTCGACCAGCAGCCCGCCGGCGCCTTCGACCAGGGTCAGCCGCCCCGGGCGGTCCAGCCCGCGGATCAGCCGCGACAGCTCCGCGCGGCTGGGCAACGTCATCCCGGCCTGCTCGGCGGCAGCAGCCGGCGCCAGCGGCTGCGGATACCGCGCCCACCCGGCGAGCTCGGTCACCCCCGATAGCCGGGCCACCTCGGCGAGATCGTCGTCACCGGAGTCGGTGCCGGTCTGCACCGGTTTGCACACCGCGACGTCGATCCCGGCCTGGCGTGCGTGACACGCCAGCGCCGCGGTGACGACCGTCTTGCCGACCCCCGTGCCGGTCCCGGTAACGACCAGGACGGTCAACGGCGCGCCACGGCAAGCACGTCCGTCAGCACGCGGCGCGCGAGCTCCAGCTCGGCGGCGTCCAGCGACGCGCGGGCGCTGAGCCGCAGCCGCGATGTCCCGGCGGGCACCGTCGGAGGACGGAAACACCCCACCCGCACGCCGGCGTCCAGGCAAGCGGTGGCGGCGGCCAGCGCCACCTCCGGGTCGCCCAGGATCACCGACACCACCGCCGACGCCGGTGTTTCGGTCACGCCGCAGATGTCGGCCAATTCGCGGGCGTGCCGCAACACCGCGTCCGGTCGCCAGGCTTCGGTCTGCAGCACCCGCAGCGCGGCGCGCGCCGCACCCACCGCCGCCGGTGCCAGGCCGGTGTCGAAGATGAACGGGCGCGCCGCGTCGATCAGGTGATCACGAACCGCCCGCGGCCCCAGCACCATGCCGCCCTGACTGCCCAGCGCCTTGGACATCGTCGTCGTCATCACCAGATCTGGCGCACCCGCCAATCCCAGCTCGTGCACCAGTCCCCGCCCGCCGCCGCGCACACCGAGGCCGTGCGCCTCGTCGACAATGAGCAGCGCACGGTGGCGACGACACACGTCGTGCAACTCGCGAATCGGCGCCAACACGCCGTCGGCGCTGAAAACCGAATCGGTGATGACGACGGCGCGCTCCTCGTCGCGCGATCCCAGCGCCGCATCCACGGCGTCGACGCCGCGGTGCGGCGTCACCACCACCCGGGCCCGCGACAACCGGCAGGCATCCACCAGGGAAGCGTGCGAATAGGCGTCGGACACCAGCAGCGAACCGGGGCCCGATAACCCGACCACGGCTCCCAGGTTCGCCGTGTATCCCGAGGAGAACAGCAGACCCGCGGACGCGCCGACATAATCGGCGAGCTCGCACTCGAACTCCTGGTGCAGTTCGGTGTCCCCGGTGACCAGGCGTGAACCGGTGGCTCCAGCCCCCCAGGTGCGGAGCGCCTCAACGCCACCCTCGATGACGTCGGGATGCTGAGACAAACCGAGGTAATCGTTGGACGCCAGATCCAGCTCGACGGCCACCGGGGGGCGCGGACGCAACGAGCGACGCAGCCCGGCCTTGCGGCGCTGTTGCTCCACCTCGTCCAGCCAAGACAACGGTGACGTCTGAATCGGCGATTTCATCGGTGCTCAGCCTACGAGGCGCGCGACCTCGACCATCGCCGAGGTGATCTGGGTGATCTGGTCGGGCGGGCAGATGTAGGGCGGCATCGCGTAGATCAGGTTGCGGAACGGGCGCAGCCAGATGCCCCGGTCCAGCGCCGCCGGGGTGGCGACGGCCAGGTCAACCGGCCGGGCGCATTCGATGACGCCGATGGCGCCGCAGACGCGGACGTCGGTGACCGCAGGCAGTGCCCGGGCGGGCTGCAGCCCGGCCGCCAGCCCGGTGGCTATCTCGGCGACTCGCGACCGCCAGTCTTGGCCGAGCAGCACCTCGACGCTCGCCACCGACACCGCGCAGGCCAGCGGGTTGGCCATGAAGGTGGGGCCGTGCATCAGCGCACCGGCCGCACCGGAGCTGATGGTGTGTGCGATGTCGGTCGTACACAAGGTGGCGGCCAGGCTGAGGTATCCGCCGGTCAGCGCCTTGCCGACACACATGATGTCCGGGCTCACCCCGGCGTGGTCGGCGGCGAACAGCTCGCCGGTGCGGCCGAATCCGGTCGCGATCTCGTCGAAGATCAGCAAGACGTCCTGGCGCCGGCAGATGTCCCGCAGGTCACCCAGATAGCGCGGGTCGTGGAAGCGCATGCCGCCCGCGCCCTGCACGACCGGCTCGACCACCACGGCGGCCAGTTCGGCGGCGTGCTGAGCCAGCTGCTCCTCGAATGCCGCGCTGTAGGCGGGGTCGTACTCGCTCGGCACCTGAGGGGCGAACACTTGCTGCGCCAGGATGTCGGTCCACAGCGAGTGCATGCCGCCGTCGGGGTCGCAGATGCTCATCGGCGTGAAGGTGTCGCCGTGGTAGCCGCCGCGCCAGGTCATCAGCCGCCGCTTGGCGGCCAGCCCGCGACTGCGCCAGTACTGCAGCGCCATTTTCACCGCGACCTCTACCGACACCGACCCGGAGTCGCTGAAGAAGACCGTCTCCAGACCCGCCGGCGTGATGTCGACCAGCAGCCGCGCCAGCCGGGCCGCCGGCTCGTGGGTCAGCCCGCCGAACATGACGTGGTTCATCGCGCCCAGCTGGGTGGTCAGCGCGGCGTCCAGCACCGGGTGACCATGACCGTGGATCGCGGTCCACCAGGAACTCATCGCGTCGAGCACCTCGATCGGCTTGCCGTCGCGAATCAGCGTCAGCCACGCACCGCGTGCTCCGACCGCGACCACGGGCGGCACGGCTTCAGCGCCGATGGTGCTGTAGGGGTGCCACAGATGGGCGGCATCGATCGCGCTGATCTGCTCGGGCGTCAGCCCGGGAGTCACCGCAGACATAGAGAACGAGGGTAGAGCAGACGATTCGCGCGCCGCCCCCGCGTACAGCCCACGCGTGCAGCCCGCGCGACACGTAACCCACGCACACGACACGCCGACGCGCGTATGCGTGGCTTATGTCTGAGCGAAGATCCAGATCCGCGGTTTGGGTCGCAGAAAACCCGGCTATCGGGAAGCATCTAGCGACATGGCTTCGCCGAAACCCGACGACCACGCCAACACCCAGCGACAACGCCGACGACATCGACAGTCGGGAGCCGCGGACAATTACGCTGCGGATCAACGCCTGGGACATGGTGTGCACCTGCGGGCTGTTGACGACGCTGTTTGTGCTGACCACGATGACGAGCTGGCCCAAGCGGCTTTTCGGCTTCGCCAAGGACGCCTGCCCGGACGGCAGTTGCGGACTGGTGCCCTTCGGGGTCGACCAGTACATCTTCCCGGTGATGTGGGGCGGTATCGGCGCCGCGATTGCCGCGGCTGTAATCGGTCCGTTCGTTTCCCTCTTCAAGGGCTGGTACATGTACTTCTGGCCGATCATCGCCGCCTTCATCCTGATGCTCAGCTCGGTGGCCGGCTACGCTCTGACAACTTTCAGCGAACGATATTGGCACTGACAGTGGTGTGACGGCGACCACCGCGCAACGCTGCTGAGACCGAAATCACAACTGCGCACCCAAGATTGGGCGCGGCAGTCACCGTCCGATCTCATTCCGACAAAAGTTCTTCCGCGGGTCTGGCGGTTATCCATTTCTGTTGCCAAAGTGTCTGTAGTGACTGGTGTGAATACAGCGGTTAACCGACTGGTTCACCTATCCAAGCGCCGCGCGGTCACCGCGCAGAGGCACAAGACCCCAAGAGAGGGTGAAGCAGGATGAAACGTATTTACGCCTTCGGCATCGGTCTGGCGATGACGGTTGCCCCGATGGTGGCTCCGCTGGTTACCGGCCCCAGTCTCGCGGCCGCCGACCCGGGCGCCAGGCCCATGGACTACCAACAGGTCACCGACGCCGTCGTCGCGCGCGGTCTGTCGCAGCGCGGCGTGCCGTTCTCCTGGGCCGGCGGCGGTGTCAACGGCCCCTCCCGCGGCACCGGTACCGGTGCCATGACGGTCGGATTCGACGCCTCGGGGCTGATGCAGTACGCCTACGCCGGCGCCGGACTCAAGCTGCCGCGTTCGTCCGGCCAGATGTACAAGGTCGGCCAGAAGGTGCCGCCGCAGCAGGCGCGTAAGGGCGACCTGATCTTCTACGGCCCCGAAGGCACCCAAAGCGTTGCGATGTTCCTCGGCAACGGGCAGATGCTGGAAGTGGGCGACGCCGTCCAGGTCTCGCCGGTGCGCACCACCGGCATGACGCCGTACCTGGTTCGGGTTCTGGGGGTGCAGCAGGCGCCACTGCAGCAGGCACCGATCCAGCAGATGCCGGGGCAGGTGCCACTGCAGCAGGCACCGGCGCAGCAGGCACCGGCAGCAGGTACCGGTGCAGCAGGCACCGGGGCAGGCGCCGTTGCAGCAGGCACCGGCCCAGCAGCCGCCGTTGCAACAGGCACCGGCGCAGCAGGCGCCGTTGCAGCAAGCACCGGCCCAGCAGTTGCCTCAGCAGGCTCCGCTGCAGCTGCCGCCCACGCAGCCGGCGCCTTTGCAACTGGTACCGGTGCAGCCGGCGGCGCCGGTGCAACCGGTGGCTCCAGCCGCCGCCACGAGGTAACTTTCGTCACTCCCGACACCCGCCACCTGCTCCCGTGCTGCTCAGCGCGTGGCAAGTGGCGGGTTTTGGGTAATTTGTACTAATCATGGTCAGCCTGTCCCCCCCTCGCCCGCCTGCTACCGATCCGGAGCCAGCCGCTGCGGCGACCGAGGCAGCGACGGACTCCACCGGCTTTTACCGTTACGACCTCGACGGCTTGCGGGGTATCGCGATCGCGCTGGTCGCGGCGTTCCATATCTGGTTCGGCCGGGTTTCCGGCGGCGTGGACGTGTTCCTGGCGCTGTCCGGATTCTTCTTCGGCGGCAAGATCCTCCGCGCCGCCCTCAACCAGACCCTGTCGCCGCCGGCAGAAGTGGTCCGGCTGGTCCGCCGGCTAGTTCCCGCGCTGGTCGTGGTTCTCGCCGGGAGCGCCCTGCTCACCGTGCTGGTGCAACCGCAGACCCGCTGGGAGACGTTCGCCGACCAGAGCCTGGCCAGCCTGGGTTACTACCAAAACTGGGAACTGGCCAGCTCGACAGCCAACTACCTGCGGGCGGGCGAAGCCGTGAGCCCGTTGCAGCACATCTGGTCGATGTCGGTGCAAGGGCAGTTCTACATCGCGTTCCTGCTGGTGGTCGCCGGGTGCGCGGTTCTGTTCCGGCGCCGGCTAGGTGACCATCTGCGGACCATGTTCGTGGTGCTGCTGAGCGCACTGACGGTGGCATCGTTCGTCTACGCGATCATCGCCCACCAGGACAACCAGCCCCTCGCGTACTACAACAGCTTTGCGCGGGCGTGGGAGTTGCTGCTGGGGGCACTGCTCGGTGCGCTAGTAACACGCATCCAATGGCCAAAGTGGCTGCGCACCGTTGTCGCCACCGTCGCGCTGGCGGCGATCCTGGCCTGCGGCGCCCTGATCAACGGCGTCGAGGAATTCCCGGGCCCGTGGGCCTTGGTTCCCGTCGGGGCCGCGATGCTGATGATCCTGGCCGGGGCCAACCTGGCCGGAGCGGATGGCACCAGCGATTGGATGCCGCTGCCCAACCGACTGCTATCGGCCGCGCCGCTGGTGACGCTGGGTGCGATGGCGTACTCGCTGTACCTGTGGCACTGGCCGCTGCTGATCTTCTGGCTCGCCTATTCCGGCCACGCGCACGCGAACTTTATCGACGGCTTGGGGATTCTGCTGGTATCGGGCGTATTGGCGTACTTGACCAGCAGGCTCGTCGAGGACCCGCTGCGGATCCGGGCCGCCAAGGGTGCCGCGTCCCCGTCGCCGGTCCCGGCGCCCTCCTGGCGCGAGCGACTGCGCCGGCCGACGATGGCGCTGGGATCGGTGGTGGTGCTGCTGGGCGTCACCCTGACCGCGACCTCATTCACCTGGCGTGAGCACGTCAGCGACGCGCGCGCGTCAGGCAAGGAGCTGAGCCGACTCAACCCCAACGACTATCCCGGGGCCCTCGCCCTGACGGCACATGTGCGGGTGCCCTCGCTGAAGATGCGGCCCACCGTCCTGGAAGTCAAGGAAGACCTCCCCGCCACCACCAGGGACGGCTGCATCAGTGACTTCGTCAACCCCGCGCTGGTCAACTGCGCCTACGGTGACGTGACCGCCGACCGGACCATCGCGCTGGCCGGCGGATCGCATGCCGAACACTGGCTGCCGGCGCTGGACCTGCTCGGGCACCAGTACCACTTCAAAGTGGTGACGTACCTCAAAATGGGTTGCCCGTTGTCCACCGAGGAAGTCCCGCTGATCATGGGCAGCAACGCCACCTACCCGCAGTGCCGCCAGTGGGTGCAAACGACGATGGCCAAGTTGGTGGCCGATCGTCCCGACTTCGTGTTCACCACGTCGACTCGACCGTGGAACATCAAACACGGCGACGTGATGCCGGCGACCTACATCGGGATCTGGCAAACGTTGTCCGACAACAACATTCCGGTTCTTGCCATGCGGGACACCCCGTGGCTGGTCAAAGACGGCCAGCCGTTCGACCCCGCGGACTGCCTGGCCAAAAGCGGTGGCACCCCGCAGTCGTGCGCGATCAAGCGATCCGACCTACTGGTCGATCGCAATCCCACCCTCGACTTCGTCGGCCAGTTTCCCCTGCTCAAGCCCCTGGACATGTCGGATGCGATCTGCCGCCCCGACATGTGCCGCCCCGTCGAGGGAAACGTGCTGATCTATCACGGCGCCCACCATTTGTCCCCGACCTACGTGCGGACGATGGCCCCCGAGCTCGGCCGGCAAATCGCGGCGGACACCGGTTGGTGGTGACCGCCCAGCCAGTGCCACGCGACTAAGGTCGAGTGATGCCGTCGAACAGCGCCGAGGACTCAGCTGCCAGAGCACCGACGCTGCCTACCGTCTGGCCGGGCACCGCCTATCCGCTCGGCGCCACCTATGACGGTGCTGGCACCAACTTTTCATTGTTCTCCGAAGTGGCCGACAAGGTCGAGTTGTGCCTGATCACGGAGAACGGCAGCGAGTCGCGAATCCCTCTCGACGAGGTGGACGGCTACGTCTGGCACGCGTATCTGCCGAACATCACCCCGGGCCAACGCTACGGATTCCGGGTGCACGGGCCGTTCGACCCGGCCGCCGGCCACCGCTGTGACCCCAGCAAGCTGCTGCTCGACCCGTACGGGAAGGCATTCGACGGCGACTTCTCCTTCGGGCAGGCGCTGTTCTCCTATGACCTGAACGTCGTTGACCCGAACGGCGACTCGGGCGAAACCGGTACTCCCCCGATGGTCGACTCGCTCGGCCACACGATGACCAGCGTGGTGATCAATCCGTTCTTCGACTGGGCTTTCGACCGGGCACCGCTGACGCCGTATCACGAGACCGTCATCTATGAGGCCCATGTCAAGGGCATGACGCGGACCCATCCCGGCGTCCCGGAAGAACTGCGGGGTACCTACGCCGGTCTGGCGCACCCGGTGATCGTTGAGCACCTCAAATCGCTCAACGTCACCGCGCTGGAACTGATGCCCGTACACCAGTTCCTGCACGATCAGCGGCTGCTCGAGCTCGGCTTGCGAAACTACTGGGGTTACAACACTTTCGGGTTCTTCGCGCCGCAGTACCAGTACGCGTCGACCCGCCAGCCCGGCAGCGCGGTGGCCGAGTTCAAGATGATGGTGCGCCGGATGCACGAAGCCGGCATCGAGGTCATCCTCGACGTGGTCTACAACCACACCGCCGAGGGCAACCACTTCGGCCCGACGATCAACTTCCGCGGCATCGACAACGCCGCCTACTACCGACTCCTCGACGAGGACCTGCGGCTCTATAAGGACTTCACCGGCACCGGCAACAGCCTCAACGCCCGTCACCCGCACGTCCTGCAGCTGATCATGGACTCGTTGCGCTACTGGGTGCTCGAAATGCACGTGGACGGGTTCCGGTTCGACCTGGCGTCCACGCTGGCCCGCGAGTTCTACGACGTCGACCGGCTGAGCGCGTTCTTCGATCTGGTGCAACAGGATCCGGTGATCAGCCAAGTCAAGTTCATCGCCGAGCCGTGGGACGTCGGCGAAGGCGGCTACCAGGTCGGCAACTTTCCGGGTTTGTGGACCGAGTGGAACGGGAAATACCGCGACACTGTGCGTGACTACTGGCGGGGAGAACCCGCGACCCTCGGCGAGTTCGCCTCGCGGCTGACCGGTTCGTCGGACCTCTACGAGGTAAGCAGCCGGCGTCCCAGCGCGAGCATCAACTTCGTCACCGCCCACGACGGGTTCACGCTGCACGACCTGGTGTCCTACAACGAGAAGCACAACGAAGCCAACGGCGAGGACAACCGGGACGGGGAAGGCCATAACCGGTCGTGGAACTGCGGCGTCGAAGGTCCGACCGACGATCCCGACGTCGTCGCGCTGCGGTGCCGCCAGATGCGTAACTTCTGGGCCACCCTGATGGTCAGCCAGGGCACGCCGATGATCACGCACGGCGACGAGATCGGGCGTACCCAACTGGGAAACAACAACGTCTACTGCCAGGACTCGGAATTGTCCTGGATGGATTGGTCATTGGTGGACAAGAACGCCGACCTGCTGGCCTTTGCCCGCAAAGCGACCGGCTTGCGCAGAAACCATCCGGTGTTTCGCCGGCGCCGGTTCTTCGAGGGGGGAGAGCCGATCCGAAGCGGCGACGAAGTCCGCGATATCGCCTGGTTGACACCGAGCGGCCGGGAGATGACACACGACGACTGGGACAAGAGCTTTCACCACAAGTGTGTCGCGGTGTTCCTCAATGGCGACGCCATCACCGCGCCGGATGCCCGCGGTGCGCGGGTGGTCGACGACTCATTCCTGTTGTGCTTCAACGCCCACGACCAAGAGGTGGAGTTCGTCACGCCGAATGACGACTATGCACAACAGTGGACCGCGGAGCTGGACACCAACGAATCCGCAGGTACCACCGACCTGGTGGTGGCTGCCGAAGCGACCGTGAAAGTACCCGCACGATCCTTGCTCGTACTACGTAAGACCGCCTGACGCATGGCTTTCCCCGTGCTGTCGACCTATCGGTTACAGCTGCGCGGTCCGTCCAGTGGATTCGGCTTCACCTTCGCCGATGCCGAAAACCTGCTCGATTACCTCGACGACCTCGGGGTGTCGCATCTGTATCTGTCCCCCATCATGACCGCGGTCACCGGCTCGAGCCACCACTACGATGTGACCGACCCGACCGCGGTGTCACCCCAGCTCGGCGGTCCCGCGGGCCTGGCAAGGCTGTCGGCGGCGGCACGGGCCCGCGGTATGGGCCTGATCATCGACATCGTCCCCAACCACGTGGGAATCGACCAGCCCGAGCAGAACCCGTGGTGGTGGGACGTACTGCGGCATGGTCAATCATCGGACTACGCGGCGTTCTTCGATATCGACTGGGATCTGGACGAGGGCCGAATCGTCCTGCCGGTGTTGGGTTCCGACGACGATGTGGCCGATCTGACAGTCGACGGCGACCTGCTGCGGCTGGGCGGACTGGCGCTGCCGGTCGCCCCCGGCACTTCGACGGGCACCGGACCCCAGGTGCATGACCGCCAGCACTACCGGCTGGTGGGGTGGCGGCGCGGAGTATGTGGTTATCGCCGCTTCTTCTCGATCACCTCGCTCGCGGGGCTGCGTCAGGAAGATCGCGCGGTGTTCGACGCCAGTCATGCCGAAGTCGCCCGCTGGTTCAGTGCTGGACTCGTGGACGGCGTGCGCATCGACCATCCCGACGGATTATCGGACCCCGGTACATATTTGGCGTGGCTACGCGAGTTGCTGGGCCCCGACGCCTGGATCGTGATCGAGAAGATCCTGGCCGTCGACGAGGCGCTGGAGCCCACCCTGCCGGTGGCCGGCACCACCGGCTACGACGTCTTGCGGGAAGTCGGCGGACTCTTCGTCGATCCGGACGGAGCCGCGGCGCTCACCGAGCTCGTCGAGTCCGCGGGCCTGGACTATCAAGCCATGCCGAAAATGTTGGCGGACCTCAAGATCCGCGCGGCCAACGACAGCCTGGCCAGCGAGTTACACAGGCTGCGGCGCAGCATTGCGGCGGCGGCGGGCACCGATCATCCGTTGCTACCCGACGCGGTGGCCGCACTGCTCACCCACATCGACGTTTATCGCTCCGACTATCCTGGGCTGGCCGCGATCCTGCCGAGCGCCTTGGCCGCAACGCAAGCAGCGGCACCGGAATTGGGGCCGGCGCTGCAGGTGATCACCGCGGCCCTGGCCCGCGACGCCGAACCCGCGACCCGCCTGCAGCAACTCTGCGGCGCGGTGACCGCCAAGGCCGTCGAGGACTGCATGTTCTACCGTGACGCCCGGCTGGTGTCACTCAACGAAGTGGGTGGCGAGCCGCACCGGTTTGGTGTCGGCGCCGCGGAGTTTCACCACAGCGCAGCCACCCGCGCCAGGTTGTGGCCGGCGGCGATGACGACGCTGACCACCCACGACACCAAGCGCGGTGAGGACGTGCGGGCCCGCATCGGCGTGCTGTCGCAGGTACCGTCGCTGTGGACCGAGTTCGTCGCCCGCTGGGAGATCCAGGCCCCCTCCCCCGACCCGGCCACCGGACAGTTCTTGTGGCAGAACATCTTCGGAGTATGGCCGGTGAGCGGCGAGGTCACCGGCCAGCTGCGGGAGCGGTTGCACGGCTACGCCGAAAAGGCGATCCGGGAAGCGGCCTGGCACACGTCGTGGAGCGAGCCGGACACCGAGTTCGAGGACGCAGTGCACCGCTGGCTCGACAGTGTGCTCGACGGTCCGGTCGCAGTGGAGCTGACCAAGCTTGTCACCCAACTCAACCCACATGCCGCGAGCGACGCGCTGGGCCAGAAGCTGTTCGCGCTGACCGTGCCCGGAATACCCGATGTCTACCAGGGCACCGAGCTGTGGGACGACAGCCTCGTCGACCCGGACAATCGCCGCCCGGTTGACTATGCGGCTCGCAGAGCGGCTCTGAATCAGTTGCAGCATCCCAAAATTCGGGTCGTCACTACGGCGCTTCAGCTGCGCCGCTCCCGTCCGGACATCTTCCTGCACGGCGGTTACCGTCCCGTGTTGGCCGACGGCGAAGCCAGCGATCACATCGTCGCGTTCCTTCGCGGCGACGACATTCTGGTCGCGGTGACCCGCTGGACGGTGCGGCTGCGGGAAGCGGGCTGGGGTAACACCGTGCTGCCGCTGCCCGACGGTTCGTGGACCGACACGCTCACCGGCGCCATGGCGAGCGGACCGACGTCGGCCGCCGAATTGTTCGCCGACCTGCCGGTGGTCCTGCTGGAGCGCGATCATGCCTGAATTCGGGGTCTGGGCGCCCAAACCCGAGCAAGTGCGGCTTGACGTGGACGGCACAGACGGTGCGGTGCACGCGATGACGCGCGCGGGTGACGGCTGGTGGTACACAACCGTCGACACCGCGCCGGACGCCCGCTACGGATACCTGCTCGACGACGACCCCACCGTGCTGCCCGACCCGCGCTCGCCGCGCCAGCCCGACGGGGTGCACGCACGCTCGCAACTCTGGGACGCATCGTCAGCGACCTGGACCGACGACGACTGGCCCGGCCGGTCCGTGGCGGGCGCGGTGATCTACGAGCTGCACGTCGGTACCTTCACTGCCGGCGGCACTTTCGACTCCGCCGTCGAAAAGCTGGACTACCTGGTCGATCTGGGGATCGACTTCGTCGAGCTGATGCCGGTGAATTCCTTTTCCGGCAGCCACGGCTGGGGTTACGACGGCGTGCTGTGGTACAGCGTGCACGAACCATACGGCGGCCCCGACGGATTGGTCCGGTTCGTCGACGCCTGCCATGCCCGCGGATTGGGTGTGCTGATCGACGCGGTGTTCAACCACCTCGGCCCGTCGGGCAACTACCTGCCGCGGTTCGGCCCGTACCTGTCCTCGGCCAGCAACCCATGGGGCGAGGGCATCAACATCGCCGACGCCGACTCCGACGAGGTGCGCCGCTACATCATCGGGTGCGCGCTGCGCTGGATGCACGACTTTCACGCCGACGGACTGCGGCTGGACGCCGTGCACGCCCTGGTGGATACCACCGCGGTCCACATCCTCGAGGAGCTCGCCAGCGAAACCGATTGGCTGTCACAGCAGGTGGGTCGTCCGCTGTCGTTGGTCGCGGAAAGCGACCTGAACGACCCGCGGCTGATCACCCCCAGGGATCAGGGCGGCTACGGGATCACCGCGCAATGGGACGACGACATCCATCACGCCATTCACACCGCGGTGTCCGGCGAGCGCCAGGGATACTATGCGGACTTCGGCTCGCTGGCCACGCTGGCGCAAACGTTGCGGCGCGGGTTCTTTCACGCCGGCACGTACTCGTCGTTCCGGCGGCGCCGGCACGGGCGTCCGCTGGACATATCGCGTATCCCGGCCACCCGGCTGCTGGCCTACACCTGCACCCACGACCAGGTCGGCAATCGTGCCCTCGGGGACCGGCCCTCGCAGAACCTGACCGCCGGGCAGTTGGCGATCAAGGCCGCGCTGGTACTCGGCTCTCCCTACACCGCAATGCTTTTCATGGGCGAGGAATGGGGAACGTCATCCCCGTTCCAGTTCTTCAGCTCGCATCCCGAACCCGAATTGGCGCGTGCCACCGCCGCAGGACGCAAGGCGGAGTTCGCCGAGCACGGCTGGGACGCCGACGATATCCCCGACCCGCAAGACCCGCAGACGTTCCTGCGCTCCAAGCTGGACTGGGACGAAGTCGACTCCGGCGACCACGCCCGGCTGCTGGGTCTTTATCGCGACCTGATCGCCTTGCGGCGCAACGAGACTGACCTGGCCGACCCGTGGCTGGGGCAGCTCATCGTCGATTACGACGAAGACCGGCGATGGTTCATCATGCGCCGCGGCCAGTTGGCGATCGCCTGCAACCTCGGCACCCAGGCGGTGAGCGTGCCGATCAGCGGTGAGCTGGTGCTGGCTTGGGACTCGCCGATCGTTGAAGCCAAAGCCACTGAGCTACCGCCGCATTCGTTCGCTATATTGCGCGCGGCTTAGTGCGCGAGCGCGGTTGCTCGCACTGCTTCCTACGACACCTTCTCGTCGCACCACTCGATGTAGCCGGTGCCGTCGATGGGGGTTCCCCGAAAAGCTCCGGTGTAGCTGTAGCTGCCCGCGAAGCCGGCCCCGAGTCCAAAGGTGAAGTCGTCATTGGTGTGCCCATGGATGGTGATCAGCTCTGAGCCGTCGTCGTCGGCCACCGACCAGGTGAACGTCTCCGGAAGCTTCATCCGATCGCCCATGGGCCTGAGTTGGGGTGTCAGTCGCGTGTGAATTTCATGGGCGAAGTCACGGGTGAAAATCGCGTTCTCGCCATCAGTGCTTCGCACATTGACCCTTCGCTGCAGGGGGAAACCTCCCGGACCGAGGACGTCAGTGAACAGGATCTGAGTGCGCGCATCGATGTTGATGATCTGGTAGGTGAAGAACATGATCGGCAAGGGCACGTTCATCCCGCGCGCGTATTCGTAGCTGCACAGCCCGGAGTGTCGCACCACAACCGAAGGGTCGGCCGCGTCCGACAGGGTGGCGTTGACCTGGCACAACACGCCCCAGTGGTCGTAGATGCCGGGCACACGAACGAAATGCGTGACCAACGTCGTCGGGAGCAATTCGAGATCGGCAACAAGGTTGCCCTCTCTGATCGTGAGCCTGATGGTTTCGGCCTCGGCGCCGGACCGGCCGTTGGGACGACCGACAACGGAGAGCTGATCACCGAAGCGCAGGTGCGATCCGTCGGCCGCGAGATCGCAGTCGCGTTTCATGCTGTGCCGATGGAACGCGTTGGCCTGGACTGCTGACCCGGTCATGACCCATGCGCTATCCGAGGCAGGCTCTCCGTCCAGAAGTGCCGCGTTGTTCCACGCCGGAACCCCACGGGCGGTTCCGAGGATGACGATGTTCGTCAGAAACCGGAACGGATCGGCAACGCCGGGGACCATCACGCCGTAGTGCACGATCCCCCATCGCCCGGTGGGCGGCGCAGTCGAAAGCCGCGGATCAAACGGAAGCCGGTTCATCGCCCCAACCCGGTTGAGGCGCGGTTCGAGCACACGGGCGACGGTGTTCATCGCATTCAGCATGGTCGGTCCTTTTCGACGGCCGGAGTGCGCGAGACCCAGCAAACTTACACGCTGCGGCGGCCGGTGCCGTGCACCGCGTCGGCGACAGCGTCGGCCAGCGGGTCGACCTCGTCTGCGGTCAGGTCGGCGATCGTGATGCGGATTCCCGGCGCAGTGCGGATCCGGAAGCGGGTTCCGGGCGCCGCGGCCCAGCCCGCGCTGAGCAGCCGGGTGATCGCGACCGTCTCGTCGGGTACCGGGACCCACACGTTGAGTCCGGATCGACCGCGGGCGGCGATCCCGCGCTCGGCCAGGGCGAGGCGCAATCGTTTGCGGTTGTCGGCATAGCGCTTTTCGGCCTCGACGATGAGGCGCGCGGCCGCGTCGTCGGACCACAAGCCGACCGCGAGATCTTGCAGCAGCCGACTCACCCAGCCCGGCCCCAGCCGCAGTCGTCCATGCACACGCTCTACGGTGCGATGATCTCCGGCAAGAACAGCGATCCGCAGGTCCGGGCCGTACGCCTTCGATGCCGACCGCACGAACGCCCAGTGCCCAGTCGACCCGGCCAGCGTATGCAGCGGCACACCGGCGATGCCCGCGCAGTGGTCGTCCTCGACGACCAGGAGATCGTCGGCCCGGCCGGCCAACAGGCCGCGTAGCTCGTCGGCGCGTTCCGCGGATAGCGCTGCGCCGGTGGGGTTTTGCGCGCGACTGGTGACCACCAGCGCCCGCACGCCGCGGGCCAGCGCGCCGGCCAAGTCCGCAGCCAGCGGCCCGTCGTCGTCGACCCGCACCGGCTCTGCTGAAAGGCCCAGCGCCGCAAGAAGATCGAGTAAGTTGGCCCAGCCCGGATCCTCGACGGCCACCCGGTCGCCAGGACGCAGGTGCGCGGTGAGCGCTCGCTCAATGCCATCGAGTGCCCCGCTGGTTACCGCGAGGTGATCGGCCGGGACGCCATCTGCGGTCAGGGCGGCGCGGGTGTGGTCGACCAAGTCGGGCGACATCGCCGGCTCCCCGTACAGCAGCGGCGGCTTGGTGCTGGCCGGCAAGCTGGCACCGGCGATGGGCAACAGCGCCGGGTCCGGGTTGCCGGTCGACAGGTCGCGTGCGCCGGCGGGGACACCGAGCCCCAGCAGGGACCGGGGTGTGGTCGCGGGACGGTGCCGCACCCGAGTGCCGCGCCGCCCCGCGGTTTCCACCGCTCCGCGATCGCGGAGCAAGCGGTAGGCGGCGGCCACGGTGTTGGGGTTGACGCCGAGCTGGGCAGCTAATTCACGAATCGGCGGCAGCGCGTTGCCGGGCACCAGGGTGCCTTCGGAGATGGCTTCTTCGACGTTGGCGGCTATGGACTCCGCACCCGTGCCCGCGATAGCATGTTGTACTGGCACGAACCATATTATGTACTATTACAAAAGTAAAGGCAATCCGTTGACGACCGCGACCCGCCCCGAGGGATACCGCCCCACGCCACGAACCACGCCCACCCGCTATCGGGAGCGCGCGCAATACGACCGGGAAACGGTGCATCGCATCCTCGACGAGGCGTTGTTCTGCCACCTCGGCTACATCAACGCCGGTAGGCCGGTGGTTTTACCGACGACGCACGCTCGCCTCGAGGAAACCCTGTACCTGCACGGCTCCACCGGGAGCGCCCCGATGCTGGCCGCCCGGGCGGAGGGTCTGGAAGTGTGCGTCACCGCGACCCTCGTCGACGGACTGGTGCTGGCCCGCTCGGCGCTGCATCACTCGCTGGTCTACCGCTCGGTGGTCGTGGTGGGCGCTGCCCGCATCGTCGACGACCCGGCGGAGAAACTGCGGGCCTTGCACAGCCTGCTCGATCACGTCGCAGCGGGGCGGGCCGACGACTGCCGGACCCCGAACGCACGTGAGCTCGCCGCCACCGCGGTGCTCGCCGTCGACCTGGTCGAAGTCTCGGCCAAAGTGCGCACCGGCGGCGCGGCCGACGAACCCGAAGACCTCGCGCTGCCACATTGGGCCGGGGTGATGCCGCTGAGCCTGACGGCCGGCACGCCGGTGCCCGCCGACGACCTCGATCCCACTACCCCGGTGCCGCGATACCTGACGCCCTACTCCCGTTAGCGCGATCGCGGGAGCGCGGAGCGCGGGCACGGAGCGGCTAGAGCAACAGGTAGCGGTACGCCGGCGACCCGGGATGCAGCGTTTCGACGTGCATCTCAGACGCTCGTATCCGGCCCAGCAAGCCATCCAGATCGGCGGCCGACCCCAATTGGATACCGACCAGCGCCTCGCCGGTTTCCCGGTTGTTGCGCTTCATGTATTCGAACAAGGTGATGTCGTCGTTGGGACCGAGTACCTCGTCGAGGAACCGGCGCAACGCCCCGGGCTTCTGCGGAAAGTCGACCAGGAAGTAATGCTTGAGGCCCAGATGGACCAGTGAGCGCTCCAGCACCTCGCCGTACCGCGATATGTCGTTGTTGCCGCCCGAAATCAGGCACACCACAGTGGAGTTCGGCTCGATGTCGGTTTCCAGCAGACCGGCAACCGAGAGTGCGCCCGCCGGCTCGGCGATGATGCCCTCGTTCTGATAGAGGTCGAGCATCGCGGTGCACACCGCGCCCTCGTCGACGGTGGTGATCGAGACCATGTCACCGGCGGCAGCCAGAGCAGCGTAGGTCAGCGTTCCCGCGCGGCTCACCGCGGCACCGTCCACGAACTGGTCGACGTGCTCCAGCGTCACCGGCTGGCCCTCGGCCAGCGCCGCCATCATCGCGGCGGCACCGGCCGGCTCAATACCCAACACCGACGTGTTCGTCGTCCGCTCAGCCAGGTAGGTGGTGATGCCGGCGATGCAACCGCCGCCGCCCACCGGGACCACCACCAGGTCCGGCTCCCCGCCAAGCGGGCCGAGCTGTTCCAGCAATTCGACGGCGATGGTGCCCTGACCGGCCATGGTGCGCACGTCGTCATACGGCGGGACGAGCGTGGCACCGGTGCGTGCGACGTCCTCGAGCGCCGCCTCCGCGGCCAGATCGTAGGTGGGCCCCCCGACGATCAGCTCGATGAACTGCCTGCCGTGAAAGCGGATGCGATCACATTTTTGTTTGGGTGTCTTGGCCGGCACATATACCCGGCCGTGCACACCCAGCGACCGGCATGCATACGCGAAACCCTGCGCGTGATTACCCGCCGAAGAGCACACCACGCCGGCGGCCAGCTCCTCGTCGGACAACTGAACCAGCAGGTTGTAGGCGCCGCGCAGTTTGTATGACCGCACGGTCTGCAGGTCTTCGCGCTTGAGGTAGACCGTCGCGCCGGTAATCTCCGACAACCGCTCGCTCAGTTGCAACGGCGTCGGGGTGACCACCGCTGCAATCCGCTTCGCCGCACCGTCAATGTCGGCTGCGCAAAGCGGCGAGTCGTTACGGCTCTGGCTCAGTTCGGCGGACACCGGTCCATGGTGCCATGACAACGGGCAAGCAAGTCAGCTAACCGGAGACAGGACGAACACCGGAATCTGGCGATCCGTCTTCTTCTGGTAGTTCGCGTAGTCCGGCCAGGCCTCGACGGCACGCTCCCACCAGGCGGCCTTCTCGTCGCCGAACACCTCGCGGGCATCGTAATCGCGGGTGACGGTACCGTCCTGCAGCTCGACCCGCGGGTTCTTCACGACGTTGTGGTACCAGACGGGGTTCTTCGGCGCCCCGCCGAGCGAGGCGACGATCGCGTACTCGCCGTTGTGTTCGACCCGCATCAGCGGCGTCTTGCGGAGCTTGCCAGTCTTGGCTCCGACGGTGGTCAGCAGAATGATGGGCTTACCCTGCAGAACCGTGCCGTCGGTTCCGCCGGAGTCGATGTAGGTCTCGGCTTGCTCGCGAGCCCAATCCGACGTGCTGGGTGCGTATTCACCTGACAGAGGCATGCAGCCACTCTACCGACTGCGGTCCAACCCGACCGTCGGTCAGGCGGAGGCTCCGGTCCTGTCCTCCGGCTGACCCGGCCTGACCGTCGATATGCCTGCCCCGCGGGTAGTCGGCTTGCCGCTGCACTCGCTCTCCCGCGGCGACTTTTGTCGCTGCATGGACTCGCCCGATGTCGTCGCGTGCGCGAAGAAAGGACTCGAGCTTGCCGCGCAGGTCTTCATCAGACTCGGTGCGCCTGAGTTCGGGGGCGAACTCTTCAAGCTCGGCTCGGCGCTGCGGAACGATCATGCAGATCGGCTCGTCGACCTCGAACCGCACCGGCATCAGTTTGCGAGTGAACTTCCGGCTCATGCTGAAACTCACACTTGCCCAGTCGGTTTCAACCACGCCCCCTAATGGGCAGATGCCAGGTCAGAATGCCGTAACCGAAATGGCTGCAGGGCAGGAACTGGCCGGCCTCGCTTTTGTCGGGCGCGATCGTTACGTCCACGCCCCCTTGCCACCGGACCAGGTGGCGGTGAATGCGCACGGATTGCGCAGCTCCCAGCCGCTCTGGTTAGCGATGGGCATCGGCAAACGCCGATTGGGCCAACCTATGCGCATCTCCGACATCTCTGACATCCACGTCCGGGTGATCGGTGCCGGAGCGATCGGCGGCGCGTGATGCCGGGTGATGAAGCCAATCAGTGGACGGTCCTGGCCGTCGGACTCTTCACGCATCGGATCCTCGATTTGCCGGTTGCCGCCCGACCTCGAGCATCTGGACACAGCGCGTGTCATGCTTGGTGGCCCGGCTCGTTAGCATTCCTAACGAACAGGATACGACTACGGGGTCTGGCCGGCCCGGCGGTGGTGTTGCCCGTCGCGCTTCACCCGCATGGCGCGGGTCAGGCCTCGTGGTCGCCCGAGCGCTCGTCTCGCAATACTTTGCCGTTGTGTCGGATCGTCCGGATGCGCACAGATCCGTCGTGGTAGATATGCCGGATCTCGCGGCAGCCGCACGAAAACTTGAAGTCGTCGTACGAGAAGCCCTCATCGTCGCCCTCGACATGGCGATTGCTGTGGGCGCGGCGCCCGCAAGGCGCCTTTTGTATGGGGGACTGCGTGGTCGTCACACTCATCCTCCCGCCTCCCTCCCGCTGGGCGAGTGATCGAAATCACACCGTAAGCCGGTCCGGGATACTCGCGGGGGCTTTTGCGCGGATTGCTTATCGGCTATAAGCCGATCAGCGCGTCCTGGCCATCTCGGCGATCACGTTGACCCGTCTGATCGCCGTGGCGACCTCGTCGGCGAATTGCCTCCGTCGTTGGGCGACGTCAGCGAGGTCGCCTCCACCGACCAGCTCGCGGTGCCGGGCCAGCCGAAGCGCGGTTTTGAACAGCTCCATCGACCGCGACTCGGCGCTGGCGATTCTGCGCTGCAGCTCCCATTGCTTGCCCACCTGAAGGCACTCGGCGAGGAATGCTCCCTCGTCGAAGGATTCATCCTCCTGGGCGGCCAGCCGGTCGGCGACGATGTGGTACGCGTCCAGGAACGGACGAAAAACCAGGTGCGCCAGCAGCAGATCGGCCGATTCCAGCAGCCGCCGCACATCGGCGGTGGCGACCGACTTGGTGGTGTCTTCGACCGGCCCGATCAGACGCACCTCGTCGGCAAGGTCCTTTTCGAACTGCGCGCGGGCGGAGAACAAAAACTCGAACTTCAGCAATTCGCGAAGTCGCAGCGCCTCGTCGCGCACGGTCGCCGGCAACACGGAACCGTTGGCCGAATCCTCGGTGGCCGCCAGCAACGCCATCTCGGCGATGGCGCGGTCCACCAGGATGTGGATCGCGGTGTTGCGGTAGAACGCCGCGACCAGATGCTGGTCCTTGCCGATGCCCCACACCGCTTCGGTGCCGGCGTCATAGACGCTCACCACGCCGGAGGCGACGAGCTGGTGCAGGGTCCAGCGGATCGTCGAACGATTCGTCAGGTCGGCAGCGCCGGCGACCGCCCAGTTCCGGGCCGCGATGTAACTCGCCAACGGTCGCACCGTGGCCAGCACCTCGCTGATGGGCAGCGAGCGGTCGGCGCCCAGCAGCGCCAGACTCACCAACGCGGTGGGCGTAACCGGTGTGGCCCGGTTGATCCGGTGTTCCACGTCCAGGGCGATACGTTCGATTTCGGTCCCGGTGCCCCCAGTGCCCGAAGCCGAGGTATCCAAGGCGCGCAACTCATCGAGGCGTTTGCGCAGCGGCAGCGGTTCACCGAAGTCCAGGTAAGCGCGGCCCAGCCGCTCGCCCTGCTGTCGCGCCAACCGGACCAGGAAGCGAAAGTCTTCGGGCCGCTTCGTGGCGCCGTAGGCCTCGGTGGTCATGGCCTCGACCTCGTGCAGCTGGTCGTACACGATCGAGGTCGGCACCAAATACACTTCGGGACCGTCGATTTCGTCGACGGCGTCGGTGATGTAGCGCAGGATCCCATACACCGGCGGTCGCAGCTTGCCGGTCCTGGTCCGGCCCCCTTCGATCGACCAGGTCAGGTTGGCGTGGCTTTGCACCAGCTGCGCGGTGTAGGCGCGCAAGGTGAAGCGATAAACGGGAATGTCTTTGGTCTGCCTGCGGATGAAGATCGTTCCGGTGTGCTTGGCCCAGGTGCCCATCGGGAAGAAGTTCAGGTTCGCGCCACCGAAGGTCAGCGCCGGCGTGAGCCGGTGGGACATGATCACCTCGGGCAGCAGCGTGCCGTCCAGGTAGGACCGATGCGAGAAGGCGAACGCCAATGTCGCCTTGCGATCCAGTTTGCGCAGCGCGGCGATCTGGTCCTCGTCGATCAGCACGTCGTAGGCCCGCATCAGCCAGCGGCTGAAGCCACGCCACGCCTCCACCGGCCGCTCGTCCAGCGACGCCGCCATCTCACGCAGGTAGCCGGCGGCCTCGGCACGCACGGATTCGACGTCACGCCCCAGCTCAGCGGCCAGCTTCTGCAGCCGCTCCTCATACCAGGTGGCGCCCAGCAGCTCGACGACCGCCGGCGGGTCGGTTGTCAACGGCGTCACCGACTCGTCGATAATTCCGGTGCGCTGCAGCAACTTTCGCACCCCTGCGCGACCGAATTCACGCGCCGTCGCGGCCGGTCCCCCGCTCACGCCGGTTGCACCGTTTCAGTCACCGCGGAAGCGGCTATGGGCTCTTGGGGTTCATGAACCTCCGGGTGCAAATCACGCGAGTAGAGGTCCTCGATCTCGGCCGCGTATTTGGTCGCGATCGGGCGGCGCTTGAGCTTCATGGTGAGCGTTATCTCGTCGCCGCCCGGCTCCCACAGTGTGGGCAGTATGCGGAAGCGCTTGATCTGCTCCACGCGCGAAAGTTTGGCATTGCCTTCGGCCACTCCGGCAGCGATCCGGGCGATCACCTCCGGGTGAGCGGCCAGGGCCGCGGGAGAAGCGTCAAGCCCGTGCTGGGCCGCGTACGGACCGACCGAGTCGGCGTCGAAGACCAAGAGCGCGGTGTTGTACGGCCGGCCGTCACCGATCGCGATCATCACGCCGACCATGGGGCACGCGGCCAGAATGGTGTTCTCAATGTTGGCCGGTGACATGTTCTTTCCGGCCGCGTTGATGATCAACTCCTTCTTGCGGTCGACCACGCGCAGAAAACCCTGCGCGTCGACGTCGAAGATGTCGCCGGTGTGCAACCAGCCGTCGGCGTCGATCGCCTCGGCAGTCTTGGCCGGTTCCTTGCGGTATCCCTTCATCACCAGCGGACCACGCACCAGATATTCGCCGTCTTCGGCGATCTTGCCCTCCATCCCGGGCAGCAGTTTGCCGACCGTACCCAACCGCGCGTCGCGGGGATGACTGGCGCTGGCCATCGCACTCAGTTCGGACATCCCCCAAACCTCGGAGATCGGAATGCCGATCCCCGCGAAAAACGCCAGCGTCTCCTTGGGGATCGGCGCCGCCCCCGAGACCGCCCATCGGAGCTCATCGAAGCCGAGCCGCTCCCGCAGCGTTGACAACACCAGCTCGTCCGCCTTGGCCCATTCGGCCGCCACCTCTTCCGACATCTGGGCACCGGCGAGCAGGGCGGCACCGCGTTGCCCGGCGACCGCCAGTGCCCAGTCCAAAGCCGCCCGCTTCACCTCGTCGGTCTCGTGGCTGACCATGAATTCGATTCCCGCCTTGAGCTTTTCCCACACTCGCGGCACCGCACCCCAGACGGTGGGCCGAACGTCGGGCAGCGCGGCGGCGATCGCGCGCCCATCAGACACCACGGTGACCTGGGTGCCGAACATCTCCTGCACGTAAAGACAGCACATCCGGTCGGCGATGTGCGCGGTCGGCAGGAACGACGTGATCCGGTCCCCGAATTCGAGGCCGAGCACGGCATCGAAGGCGTAGCCCTCGAACATCAGGCTGGCGTTCGTCATCTCGACACCCTTGGGATTTCCCGTCGTCCCGGATGTGTAGATCAGCGTGACCACGTCCTCGGGTTGCACTGCCCGCCACGTCGACTCGAAGTCGAAATCCGCAGGGGCGGCGGCATACAGGTCGTCCACCGAGAGGGCGCCCGCGGGAGCGCCGTCGATGCAGACGATGTGCTCGATGGGCGCACCGCTGGCGCGAACGCGTTCGACGTACTGCTCCTCGCAGATCACCACCTTGGTGCCCGCGTTGCCGAACACATAGGTCAGTTGCTCGGCGGGCAGCGTGTTGTACACCGAAAACGATGTGGCGCCAACGTGTTGGGCGCCCACTTCGAGCGGGTAGAACTCGACCCTGTTCGCCATCATCAGCGAAACCGTGTCGCCGCGCCGAACACCCAGACCCGCCAGCCCGGCCGCCACCTGCCGCGCCTGCTGCGCGTACTCGCGCCAGGTCAGCGTCTGGGTGCCGCCGGGCGTCCGCAGGGCGACCGCGTCCGGATCGATTGCCGCGGTGCGCTGGAATGCCTCGCACATCGTGGCCGGGCGCTCGGTTGTGGTCATTCGGCGCTCCTTGGGTCTCCTCGATTTGCCCGTATCACTCCGGTGAGCGTACGTCCGCGATGACGAGGCACGGAAGTGCGCGCCTGAACATTGCGGGCGGGGCACCGGGTACGTTCGGATTATGGTTTCCAATACCGGGATTGACGTCAGCGGGCTCTCGCCACTCGAACAGACCGCCCTGTTGACCCAGTACGCGCGGGCGCTGGACAGCCGGTGGTCCCGACCAATTCTGGGCGACACACTCGCCGACGAAATCGTCGCCAGGATCGATTTCGACTTCGCCGGTTTGGGGGTGACCGACAGCGTGGTGTGCCAATCGGCGCTGCGCGCCAAGATGCTCGACGACCGGGTGCGCAGCTTTATCGCAGCGCATCCCGACGCCGTCGTCGTCGACCTCGGTGCCGGGCTGGACACGGGCGTGTTTCGGGTCAGCCCACCCGCCTCGGTGGACTGGTACAGCGTCGACCTGCCCGGTGTCATCGCGTTGCGCGATCAGGTGATGCCGCCGGCCGACCACGCCCATTCGGTTGCCGCATCGGTGGCCGACGACAGCTGGCCCGACACCATCCCCGCCGACCGGCCCGCCGTGGTGATCGCCGATGGCCTCTTCGCATTCCTGTCCGAGTCGGTGATCGTCGGCATCTTCCGTCGCGTCAGCGACTACTTCGGCTCCGGGGAGCTGGCCTTCAACGACTACGGACGCATCGGCTGGTTCAGCCGGGTCGCGGTGAAGCTGGCTCCGCAGCAAATGTTCTCCCAAGTCGGCAGTCAATGGGGCTATGCGGGATTCAAAGACGCGCGCGTGCCCGAGACGTGGAACCCGCGGTTGACGCTGGCCGAGGAAGCCAGCCTGGCACACGCGCCCGAGGTCGACCTATTCCCGGGCTGGATTCGGTTGGCTACCAAAGCATCCGGGAAGTTCAAGGCGGGCGCCCGCAAGGCCCGGATCTTGCGCTACCGGTTTTAGAGCGCTAGGGTTCGCTCCGCCGAATGTGCTGCCAGCCGCACGTTCGCCGCCGAGTGTGCGGCTAGCAGCACACTTCGGCAGGTGTGAACGGGTCGGGTGCACTAGGCCCGGTGCTGCGGTCGCCACCCCGGCCGCAGCCAGGCCTGCGACTCCGCGCCCGCCGAATCGTCGGCGCCAAACTCATACTCCCAATCGAGGATCCAAACCCGCATCGTCGCGTCGTCACCGCCCGTGACCACCACGGTCGCGTCGGCGCTCAGCGCGACCGAGCGAATCCCTTCGGTATGACCGGTCAGGGTGTGCAGGCAGGTCTTGGTAGCCAGATCCCACACCCGCAGCGTCTTATCAGTCGAGTCGCCACCGGTTACCGCGATGCGCCCGTCGGCCGACACCGCCACCCTCACCGAGTCGGTGTCGTCGTCGAGGGTGCGTATGCAGACCCCGCGCTCCAGGTCCCACACCCGCGCCCGCTCGCGCCCGTTGGTGGCCGAAACCGCGACCCGCCCGTCGGCCGACACCGCCACCGACCCCACCCAGTTGGTGTGGAATGCCATGGTGTCCAAGCAGGCCCCGGCGCCTAGGTCCCACACTCGCAGCGTCGTGTCGGAGCCGCCGGACACCGCGATCCGGCCATCGGCCGAGACCGCCACCGACCGCACCCGGCCGGTGTGCCCGGTCATGGAGTACAGACAAGCCCCGCTGGCCACGTCCCAGACCCGCACCGACTTGCCGAAGCTGCCGGATACCGCGATCCGGCCGTCGGCCGACATGGCCAGCGAGTTCACCGCGCTGGTGTGGCCGGTCAGGGCGCGCAGACAGGTCCCGCTGTCGACATCCCACACCTGCATCGTCTCGCCGTAGCCGCCGGAGATCGCGATTCGGCCATCCGCCGACACCGCCACCGACCCCACCTCGTCGGCGTCGACGGTCAACGTCTGCAGGCAGGCTCCGCTGTCCACATCCCACACCCGCAGCGCCCCGTCCCGGTCGCCGGACACCGCGATCCGGCCATCGGCCGACACCGCCGCCACGACCGAATTGGCGTGGCCGGTAAGGATGTGTTGCGGCCACGCATCACTGGAGTCGCACCCGTACGCCCAGACCGGCCAGCTCGCGCCAGAGACCCACCAGCCGCCGGTCTCGCCGATAGCCCGGAACGGCGCGCGCGGTGCTCAGCTGGGCGGCCGCCTCGGCCCCATCACCCGCCTCGAGCAGTGTCTTTGCGCGTCCCGCCGCCGCGTCCACGGCTGCAGCGCCGGCCAGCAGGTCACGGGCGCTGTGCGGGCGCGCGTAACTCCATTCGGCGCTGTGCCCGCGCGCCGTCGGGACGTCCCACACCCGCACGCTGTCGCCGCCTGCGGAGATCGCGATTCTCCCGTCGGCGGACACCACCACCGTCCTCACCCCGGCCGTGTGATCGACCAACGTGCGTAAGCAGGCGCCGCTGGCCAGCTCCCACACCCGCACCGTCCGGTCGTTGCCGCCGGAGACGGCGATCCGGGCGTCCGCCGACACCGCCACCGTGAACACCGCGTCGGTGTGACCGACCATGGTGTGCAGACAGTTCCCGGTGGCCAGGTCCCACACCCGTACCGTCCTGTCATAGCTGCCAGACACCCCGATCCGGCCGTCGGCCGACACCGCCACCGCACCCACCATGAAGGTGTGGCCGACCAGATCGTGCGTGCAGGCCCCACTGCGCACATCCCACATCCGTACCCCGCGACCGCCGGAGATCGCGATCCGGCCATCGGCCGACACCGCCACCGAGTCCACGGATCTGCGGGGGCCGGTCAGGGTGTGCAGACACACCCCGCGGGCGAGATCCCACATCTGCACCAAGTCGCCGCCGCCGGACACCGCAATCCGGTGGTCGGCCGACACTGCCACCGACGACACGTTCGGGGCGCTCAAGGTCCGCAGACAGTCCCCGCCGGCCAAATCCCACATCTGCACCGTGTCGTCGCCGCCGGACACCGCGATCCTGCCGTCAGCAGACACCGCCACCGACGACACCGATGATGCGCTCAACGTCTGCAGGCAAGCCCCGCTGCCCACATGCCACACCCGCAGCGTCTGCTCCACGTCACCGCCGTAGGTGACCGCGATTCGGCCACTGGCCGTCGCCGTCACCGCGCGAAACGCGGTCTGGGAGTAGTCGTCGGACAGCGCCCGCGGTTCGGCGAGCTCACGCTGCCGTTGCGCGGCGGTGAGCGCCTCGGCGATGACGCGATCCTCGGGTGCCTCGCGCGCGGCGGCGGTGAGCAGCTGACGCGCGGTCCCGGTGTCATAGCGTTCCAGGTGCACCAGCGCCACCAGATGGTCGGCATGCGGGCCCGGCTGGGAAGCGCGCATCATCTCCAGCTCGGCTATCAGCTTCGCGTCGCTGACGCGGCCGCAGCGCCAGTGGTGCAGCCCGCGGTTGTAGCTGCTGTCCAAATGGTGCGGGTCGATGGCCAGGGCTTGCTGCCACAGTTGCTCGGCCTCGTCGATCCGCCCGAGGTCGAGCAGCGACAGGGCGTGGTTATTGAGTCCGTCGGCCAACAACTCAGCAGCTTCGGGTTTGGTTCGCGGATAGGGCACACCGACCAGCCGCTGGTGCAGCTCGGCGAGTTGGTCGGCGAGTTCGTCCATCCGCCGGGGCCTGGTGGCAGCGTCGGGGTCGAGGCAACGGCCCAGCAGCTGTGCGATCCCGTCGGGTATCGGCGGGATCGCGGGGTCGTCGACCCAGGGCTCGTCGCGAAAGGACTGGAATACTTCGGCGGCGGCCTGTCCCTCCCGGCAGGGTGGTTCGCCGGTGAACATCTCCCACACGCTGATCGCCCACGACCACACATCGGTGGCCCGGCTCAACACCGTGGGCGGGCCACCGGCTTTGGCAGTGTGGACGGCTTGCGCTTGCTCGGGGGAACAGTACGCCCGGGTCAACCCGCCGTAACCGGCCAGCACACTCACTCCCGGGCCGCTGGGGACGACTTCCCCGGCCGCAGCGCGGGCTTTGGCAAGCCCGAAGTCAGAAACCTTGACGGTCCAGTCGGCGGCGAGCATGACGTTGGCGGGTTTGACATCTTGGTGCACCAACCCTTGTGAGTGCGCGTAGTCCAAGCCCCACGCGAATTGAATCGCGACATCCAGAATCCGCGCCAACACGTCTTCGCGGCTGCCGTGGTAAAGCCGGCTTGACTCGATCACCTCGGCCAGGCTGCCGCCGTCCACCCATTCGGCGAACACGCGCGGCAACCCGTCCAACCGCCGCACATACACACACCCCACTACGTGCGGGTGTAACCCCAATCCCACCCAGGTTTCGGCTTCGGTCTCAAAGTTTGTGAGCTGTTGCGGTGACGAGACCAATTGCGGACGAGGCGTTTTGACCGCCAACTCGAGATTCCAGGCGCGGTGCCATACCCGGTGCACCACACCCATTCCGCCGGAAGTCAGCACCTGACGCACCTCGTACAGGTCGTCGACGACGTCGCCAACCCGCCACGTTCCGCGTGCAGGCGCATCCATCAGCGGCCTCCTGCTGCCGGTTCAACCGCCCAGGCACCCGGGACCGAGCAGCTCCTTGAGGTCTCCCATCAGCGCGGGCGAGGGTGTCACCCGCAGCGACTGGTCGAGCTCCAGTGTGGTGATCCGGTCGCCGCTGATCAGCCGCAAGTGCACCTGCGACGTACCGGGGTGGCGCGCCAGCACCTGCTTGAGCGCGCTCACCTTGTCGAAGGTGCACTGCCGCGTCGGCAGGCTGACCGCCAGCGGCCGGTCCGCCTGGGCGCTGGAAAAGTCGGGAACCACAAGTTCGTTGGCGATCAAGGTGGTGCGGTCGTCACGGATGGCGACCTTGGCGTTGACCAGGACGACGGCGTCGTCAGCGATCTCCGCGCCGTAGTTGGAGTAGGTGTGCGGGAAGAACATCACCTCGATGCCGCCGGTGAGGTCTTCCAATTGCGCTGATGCCCAAGGCATGCCGTTCTTGTTGACCCTGCGGTTGACCGATGCCAGGATGCCGCCCACCCGCACCTGAGTGTCGTTAGGGATGTCCCCGTCCAGGATCGCCGGGATGGCGGTGTCGACCTGGGCGGCCAGCAGGTGGGCCACCTTGTTCAGCGGGTGACCGGACACGTACAGGCCCAGCATCTCTCGTTCCAGGGCCAGCTTGTGTTTGTCTTCCCACTCGTCGTCGGGCACCTTGATGGTGAACACCGCATTGCTGGCGCCGTCCCCGTCGTCCCAGCCGCCGAACAGGTCGAACTGCCCCATCGCTTCGGCCTTCTTGGTGCCCAGCACCGAGTCCACGGCGTCGGTATGGATCAGGAAAAGACCTTTGCGCGCGTGTCCGAGCGAATCGAACGCACCCGCCTTGATCAGCGACTCGGTGACCTTCTTGTTGCACGCCGAGATGTCGATCTTGTTCAGGTAGTCCGAGAAATCGGTGAACTTTCCCTTGTCGCTTCGGGTTTTGATCAGCGAGCCGACGACGTTGGCACCGACATTGCGCACCGCCCCCATCCCGAAACGGATGTCTTGGCCGACCGACGCGAAGTTCACCAGGGACTCGTTGACGTCCGGCGGCAGCACGGTGATGCCAAGCTTGCGACAGTCGGCCAGATAGACGGCAGCCTTGTCCTTATCGTCACCGACAGAGGTGAGCAGGCCCGCCATGTACTCGGCCGGATAGTTGGCCTTCAGGTAGGCGGTCCAGTAAGACACCAGTCCGTAGCCGGCGGCGTGCGACTTGTTGAACGCATACCCGGCGAAGGGAAGGATGGTGTCCCACAACGCTTTCACCGCTCGCTCGGAAAAGCCGTTGGTGGTCATCCCTTCGTAGAAGCCCTTGTACTCCGCCTCCAGCACCTCGAGCTTCTTCTTGCCCATCGCTTTGCGCAGCGCGTCGGCCTTACCCATCGTGTAGGAGGCGACCTTTTGGGCGATGAACATGATCTGCTCTTGGTAGACGATCAGACCGTATGTCTCGGAAAGGATCTCGCGCAGCGGTTCCTCGAGCTGCGGATGGATCGGCTTGATCGCCTGCCGGTTGTTCTTGCGGTCGGCGTAGTCGTTGTGCGCATTCATTCCCATCGGCCCCGGCCGGTACAAGGCCAGCACGGCGACGATGTCGTTGAACTCGGTCGGCTGCATGCGGCGCAGCAGGTCACGCATGGGCCCGCCGTCGAGCTGGAACACACCCAGGGTGTCGCCGCGGCCGAGCAACTCGTACGTCGGCGGATCGTCCAGCGGCACCGATTCCAGGTCGAGGTCGATTCCCCTGTTGGCCTTGATGTTCTCCAGCGCGTCGCCGATGATCGTCAGGTTGCGCAGGCCCAGGAAGTCCATCTTCAGCAGGCCGATGGCCTCACACGACGGGTAGTCCCAGCCGGTGATGATCGCCCCATCCTGGGGCCGCTTCCACAGCGGGATCGCCTCGGTCAGCGGCTCGCTACTCATGACCACCGCGCACGCGTGCACACCGGCGTTTCGGATCAGGCCCTCCAGGCCGCGCGCGGTCTGGTAGATGGTGCGCACGTCCGGGTCGGTTTCGATCAGGCCGCGGACCTCGGCGGCCTCCTTATACCGCTCGTGGGCCGGGTCGGTGATACCGGACAGCGGTATGTCTTTGGCCATGATCGGCGGCGGCAGCGCCTTGGTGATCCGGTCGGCGATCGCGAAGCCGGGTTGCCCGTAGTGGATCCGCGCCGAATCCTTCAGCGCCGCTTTGGTTTTAATGGTGCCGAAGGTAATGACCTGGGCTACCCGGTCCTGGCCCCATTTGTCGGCCGCGTAGCGCACCATCTCGCCACGCCGACGGTCGTCGAAGTCGATGTCGATGTCGGGTGCCGACGGACGCTCCGGGTTGAGGAACCGCTCGAACAGCAGGCCGTGCGGAATCGGGTCGATGTTGGTGATCCCCATCGCGTAGGCCACCAGCGAACCCGCCGCCGAACCACGCCCCGGCCCCACCCGGATGTCGACCGAACGCGCGTAGTTGATCAGGTCGGCGACGATCAGGAAGTACGACGGGTAACCCTTGTCGCAGATGACCTTGATCTCGTACCCGGCCCGGTCGATGTAGTCCTGGCCGACGCCGGACGGGAAACGTCGCTGCAGCCCCGCCATCACCTCGTGGCGCAACCAGGTCGCCTGGTCGTGGCCCTCGGGCACCGGGAAGATCGGCATCCGGTCGCGCGGTTGCCATACGTCGGCGTAGGACTGCACCCGCTCGGCGATCAGCAGCGTGGAATCGCAGGCGCCCGGCACCTCGCCATCCCAGAGCTGACGCATTTCGGCGGCCGACTTGAGGTAATAGCCGTCGCCGTCGAACTTGAACCGGTTCGGGTCCGACAATGTCTTGCCGGTCTGCACACACAACAGCGCCTCGTGGTTGTGGGCGGCGTCGCGTGTCACGTAGTGGCAGTCGTTGGTGGCCAGCGGCGGGATATTGAGGGTGCGGCCGATTTCGAGCAACCCGTCCCGGACCCGCTGTTCGATGGACAGGCCGTGGTCCATCAACTCCAGGAAGTAGTTGTCGGGACCGACGATCTCCCGCCACTTGGCGGCCGCCTCCAGCGCCTCGCGGTGCTGACCGAGCCGAAGCCGGGTCTGCACCTCGCCGGACGGGCAGCCGGTGGTGATGATGATGCCGTCGGCGTGCTCGGCGATGAGCTCGGCATCCATTCGTGACCACTTGCTCAGCTGGCCCTCGAAGGAGGCCAGCGAGGACAGCTTGAACAGGTTGCGCAGGCCGGTCGCGTTCTCGGCCATCATCGTCAGGTGCGTGTAGGAGCCGCTGCCCGAGACGTCGTCGGCCTTCTGGCTGGGGTCACCCCATGAGACACGCCGGGTGTCAAAACGAGACGCGGGAGCTATATATGCCTCCACGCCGATGATCGGCTTGATCCCGACTTTTGTGGCGGCGTTGTAGAACTCGCTGGCGCCGAACATGTTTCCGTGGTCGGTCATGCCGATCGCGGGCATCTCCAGCCGCTCCACCTCGGCGAACATCGGGGTGATCTTCGCGGCACCGTCCAGCATCGAGTACTCGGTGTGGTTGTGCAGGTGTACGAAGGAGGACCCCGAAGATGAACCGCTCATAGGGACGCCAGTCTATGACCGACCGCCGACGTGTTTTGGGCGTGTCGCGAAGTGTGTCTTGCCAATGATCCCGGCGGATCCCGGCGGCGGGTTTGTGGCAACCGCCAAGTCCAACGTCACGCCAGCGCGGCAGCGGGCTTCGCAGCGTCATGCAGATGGTACGCGACGAGCCGGCTACCCGTAAAGCTCGACAAAGTTCTTCAGCGACTTCTCCACGTCGCCTTTTACCGCGCGCGCCGCCGCCGAACCCACCGGGCCGAACAACGCGCGCCCGCCCAGCTCAAGGCGCAGCCCGAGGGTGGACCCGGCTTCGGCGGGGCTCACGGTGAGCCCGACGCCGTACTTTGTTCCGCCTTTGCCGGATCCGGACATCGCGACCTCATGCGGGGGATCCCACTTCGTGATCGTCCACGTCACCCGGTTTCGCATCCCCTTCGCGCGGGCCACGCCGACGATTTCGATACCTTCGCTCAGCTCGTCGGGAAGCTCGCTGCGCCACGCTTCGTGCATCACGAGCCAGTCGCCCAGCTCGGCCAGGTCCGATACGTGGTCCCACATATCCTGCGGGCTCATCGGCATGTCGGCGGTCAACTCAACAGCGGCCATCGCCTGAGCCTAGAGCGTTTCCGACGTCTCTGTAAGGCGTTCGGCAGCGCGCGCTTCTCCCTCGCTTTCTGCCTCGCTGATGCCTTCGCTGATGCCCCAGCGCTCGTGCAGCCGGGCCAGCGCTTTAGGGGCCCACCAGTTCGCGCGGCCCATCAAACTCATGAACGCCGGCAGCAGCAGCATGCGTACCAGCGTGGCGTCCACCAGCACGGCCAGCGTGAGTCCGAGACCGAACATTCTCATGAACGACACCCGCGCGGCTATCAACGCCGCGAACGAGATTGCCATCAGCAGCGCCGCGGCTGTCACCACCCGGCCGGAGCGAGCCAGGCCCTGCGCTACGGCCTCGTCGTTAGCCTCCGGGGTTCGGTCGGAGGACAGCCAGTGCTCACGGATCCGCGACACCAAAAAGACTTCGTAATCCATTGACAGCCCAAACGCGATGCAGAACAACAGCACCGGCATGTGGACCATCAGGGTGCCGTTGGCGGTGGTACCCAGTGCACCGAGATGGCCGTCCTGGAAGATCCACACCAGCGCGCCGAATGCAGCGGTCAGCGACAAGACATTGAGCACCAAGGCTTTCAGCGGCAGCACCACACTGCCGGTCAGCAAGAACAGCAGCACGAACGTGATCACCGCGATGATCGACAGGACCAGCGGCAGCCGTGACTTCACCGCGTCCGCGCTGTCGCGGTTTATCGGCGCCCTGCCGGTCAGTTGCACGTCGCGGCCACCAGGGCCGGCCACGGCCTGCAGACGATCCAGCTGCGTTTCCGAGGCGCTGGAGAACAGCCGAGCCGCACTGCCGACAGTGAGGAACGCACTGCCGTTCTTGACGTCGGTCGGCGCCGACGGTGGCCCGACCAGCGACCCGTTCCGGAAGGTCCCGCCCGGTGCCGACACTGACAACACGTCGGGCACCTGGGAGAGCTGCACGGCGTAGCGGTCGACTTCGCCGGGCGTCAATCCGGTCGCGTCAGGGATCACGACGGTCACGTTCGTATCCGCGTTCACCGCAAAATCGGAGCGCATCTCGTCGCCGACCTGCCGCGCCGAGGCCGACACGGGCAACACCCGGTCGTCGGAGAAGCCCCAATTCGCCCCGAGGAAGGGCGCGCCCAACACCAGCAGCAACGCAATGACCGCAACGCCGATCGAAACCGGCCGCCGCATCACGGCTTTCGTCGAGCGGTATAAGAAAGTCTCGTCAATCGGGCGCGGCACCGGCTCCGGGCGTCGGATCAGCCGGCGAACTAGCCGCCGCACGTTCAGCGAGTCGAGTCGGTCGCCGAGCAGCACGATCGCCGCAGGGGTGATCACCACCGCGGCTACCGCCGCCAACGCGACCACCGCGATGCCCGCGTAGGCGAACGACTTCAGGAAGTACATCGGGAACAGCACCATCGTGATCATCGACAGCGCAACGGTCGTCGCGGAAAACAGCACCGTCCGTCCGGCCGTGCACATCGTGCGGACCAGCGCCTGGTGGGGATCCATGCCGTCGGCGATCTCGTCGCGGTACCGGCTGATGATCAGCAGGGTGTAATCGATGGCCAGCGCCAAACCCATGGCCACCGTGAGGTTGAGCGCGAAGATCGAGACGTCGGTGGCGAAGGTGATCGCACGCAACGTCGCCAACGTGCAAACGATCGCGAAGCCACCGACGGCCATCGGCATCGCCGCGGCGAGCATGCCGCCGAACACCCACACCAGCGCAACGAAGCTCAACGGAAACGCGATGGATTCCATCAGCAACAGATCTTTTTCACTTTGCTTGTTGATCTGCGCGTAGGTCAGCGCCTCGCCACCGGCCTTGACAGTGACGCCGTCACGATCGTGCACCAGCTTCTTCGCCAGCGCCGCGGCGTTCTTCTGGGCGCCGGTCTCGCCACCGTTAATGCCGGCGACGATCAGTCCGGTCTTACCGTCCTTGCTGATCAGGCCCGCCGCGGCCGGCGGCGGAACGGTCCACGCCGAGCTCACTCGAGCAACGTTCGGCGACGCTTTCAGCTGCCCGACGATGTCGTTGGCCACGCTCCGCGTTGTGTCGCTTTGGACGCCCGCCTCGGAGCTCACCGCGACAATCATCCCTAGGTCGCCGTCATCAAACTTCTCCGCGAGAAGTCGCTGAGCCCGCGAAGACTCGGCTGCTGGATCCTGATAGCCGCCCGCCGCGAGATCGTCGATGACCGAGAAGCCGAATACTCCGGCGCCGAGCATGATCAGGAAAGCAGCGGCGATGATCCGGCGCGGCGCGGCTATGGCGAGTCGAGCAACTGCTTGCAGCACCCGGCGCCCTCCTTACCTGGTCGGCGGGCGGCCCAGTCTGCTGTCAAACCTTCCCCTCGAAGGCGTTGCGCAAACGGGCTCTAGCGACCCTTTCCTCCGCGCAGTTTGTTGCCGATCCGGATCCCGGGCAGTAGCAGAGTGCGCGGAATGTATCTGCCGCTGGTGCTGACGACCTTGGGCACGACGCCGGGCACCACGCTGCGCCTGCCGGACAGCATTCCCCCGATCGCGGCCTCTGCAACGTCATGCGGCGAAACCTGGGCAAGGGGAATGCTGAACCGATCCGCGTTGGCGATCTCGGCCCACTCGGTCGGCACCGGTCCCGGACACAGGGATGTGACCGACACCCCGGTACCGTGCAGCTCCTCGTGAACGGCTTCGGAGAACGTTTGCACAAAGGCCTTGGTGGCCGAATACACCGCCATGTAGGGAATCGGCTGGAATCCGGCGATCGACGCGATGTTCATCACCGCACCGGCGCCGCGCTCGACCATGCCGGCAAGGGCCGCATGGGTCAGTTCCATCAGCACCAGCGCGTTGAGGGTGACTTCCTCACTCTCGCGTTCCACCGGCAACTCGTGGAAGACGCCGCTGGTGCCGAACCCGGCGCTGTTGCACAGTCCCGCGATCGGTTCGTTGCGGAGCCGTTCGGCCAGTTTTCCGCGGCCTTGCGGGTCACCGAGGTCCAGCGGCATCACCTCGACGCCGACCGAGTATTCCTTGCCGACCTCGTTGGCGAGTTCGTCGAGGCGTTCACGGCGCCGCGCCACCAGCAGTAGCGGGAAGCCGCGCCGGGCCAGCCCGCGGGCCAGCTCGGAGCCGATGCCCGACGAGGCGCCGGTGATGACGACGGTGGTCTGACTGTTCGGTTTCGGAAGGCTCATGATCTCACCAATGTATCCCTCGGGTCGCTCGCACGAACGTTTCGCTTCGTTTGTCGAGATCTGATGTGTCGCTTTGAGATTCGCTTCCCTTGGCTGCCGCGGAGTCCTTGAACATGCCGAACGCGCGGTTGCGTACCCGGTCCATCACTGCCGGGTTGACGGCGTCGGCCACGGCGGCGAACTGTCCGAACGGTGAGCTGGCCCGACGCGGCCGGTGCACGAGCGCGTCGGTGATCACCCCGGCGGCCTGCTCCGGTGTCAGTGTCGGGAACTTGTCGTACATCGTGGTCGGGCTGATCATCGGCGTCCTCACCAGCGCCATGTGCACGGTGGTGAATCGGACGTTGTCGCTTACGGTCTCGGCTTGCAGCGCATCACAGAGACTGTCCAGGGCGGCCTTGCTGGCGATGTAGGCGCCGAAGCGCGGTGCGCGGGTCTGCACGCCGACCGAGGAGATGTTGACGATGTGCCCGAAGCCACGTTCCCGCATCCCGGGAATGAACTTGAGGATGAGCTGGACGGCACCGAGGTAGTTCAGCTGAATCGTCCGCTGGTAGTCGTGGATCCGGTCGTAGGAGAGCGCCAGCGAGCGCCGAATCGACCGCCCCGCGTTGTTGATCAGGATGTCGACGCCGCCGAGGTCGTCGAGCACCTTATCGGCCATGGCGGCGATGGCGTCCATGTCGGACAGGTCGCAGGGGTAGACGTGAGCGGCGCCGCCGGTGGCGCGTACCTCATCCGCGACTTTTTCGAGGTTCTCCAGGGTGCGCGCGACCAGCACCACGGTGCCGCCCGCGTCCGCGATTTTCTTGGCGGCGGCCTCGCCGATGCCCGACGACCCACCCGTGATGAGGACGGTCTTGCCCTCGACCGCGTCGTTGAGGGTGCGGCCCTGCACCGCATCCACCAAATTCCTCCAGTAGAAGGGCCGATATCGCCCGGCCGAATTCGGGGTATTGACGATGTTTGACATCGCCGCGATCGGCTTCTCTACCAAGTTCGTTAAGTCACCGAGCTTCATCGGCTCTCGCTCCTGACGATGTCGCCCAGGGGGCGGTGGGTGATGTGACATGGCTCATAGCTGCAAACCTATGACATGTACCAGCGAATAGATACGGGTGCCTGCCCAAGCGTCAATTACGGCCAGCGACCCGACTGTCCGTTCTCCGCCGCGATTACCCTGGCACTGTGAGCAGCCTTCGAGTGCCCGGCGGAGCGGTGCACAAACTTCCTGGTGAACTGCGTGCGGCGCTGATCGCCAGCGCGACCGCCCTGGCCGCCTGGCAGGACATCACGCCGTTGGCGCGCAACGAGTTCATCTGCTGGGTAGAGGATGCCAAGCAGCAGACGACCCGCGAGCGCCGCATTCGCCGGACCGTGGAGGAGCTTGAGGAGGGTCAGCGCCGGCCCTGCTGCTGGCCGGGGTGCAAGCACCGCGAACGCAACGGCAGGTAAACCCCGACCAGATGTTCCAGTCAATACAGCAATCTGCTTGTTACACAGGATAATCCGGGTGTGATCACACTCTAATTGGTGGGCAACCACGGAGTGTTTCCCTGTGCACATGGGAATACTGTCGCGCTTTCGCAAGCACCCGACGATCAGCGTCTACGACAAGATCGGCGGGTACGAGGCCATCGAAGTGGTGGTTGAGGACTTCTATGTCCGGGTGCTGGCCGATGACGAACTCAGTGGCTTCTTCACGGGCGCCAACATGAGCCGCCGCGGTCGAAAGGCAGACAGGTGGAGTTCTTTGCCGCGGCCCTCGGCGGGCCCGAGCCGTACACCGGCGCGCCGATGAAGCAAGTGCATCAGGGGCGTGGCATCACCATGCACCACTTCGGCTTGGTGGCCGGACATCTGGGTGACGCGCTGACGGCGGCGGGGGTCCCTGCCAAGACGGTCACGGAAATACTCGGTGCAATCGCTCCATTGGCCGCCGACATCGCTTCGGGCGAGACCGCCCGAGTCTGAGCAAACGAATTTCGATGCCGGTGGGCGTGTCGCGCTCGGCGCCCGCCGGGCAGCCGGTAGTCAGCACATATGAGATTGATCGCCGTCATCCTCGCGACCCTGACGGCCCTGGCGCTGACCGCCTGCGGCTCGAAGACATCGGCGCCCGCCAGTTCCTCCGGTTCTTCCGGCTCTTCCGGGTCGCCCGCCGCCGGCAGCACGTCGCCGACGCCCGCGGCGATGTCGTTCGACTGCGCCAAACCGGCGAACCCGGCACAGCAGCTGGTCTGCAACGACCCGCAACTGAGCGACCTCGACCGCCGGCTGCAGGCCTCCTACCAGCAGGCGCTGGCACGTCCGGGCGCGGACCAGGCCACGCTGACGACGGCACAAGGTGCTTTCGCCACGATCCGCGATGGCTGCGGGGATTTCGTCGACGTGCGGACCTGCGTCTTGGAGGCCTACCAGACGCGGCTGGTCGAATTGGCGATCGCCGACCCAGCCACCGTCGCGCCACCAGTCGTCACCTACAAGTGCCCCGCGGACTCCGGACCGTTGACCGCACAGTTCTACAACCAGCTCGATCCGCAGGCGGCAGTACTCATTTGGAAGGGCACCCGGCTGATCCTGTTCATCCAGCCGTCCGGCAGCGGCGCCCGGTACGGGCGCCAGGGCTCTGAATACTGGGAACACCAGGGCGAAGTCACGCTCAACCTCAGCGGCGACAAGTTCGTCTGCCACACGTCGTAAGGCAGCCGAAACGCTGCGATCAGCCGATCACACCTGCGCCGTCAAAGACTTCGCGCCACGCGGGCAAATGACATTCAGCGGCGCACAGACATGCGAATCCGGTTCGCAACACCAGAAGAAATGCTGGAATCGACCGGATTGGTAAAGGGCAGCCTGCCGCCCTTTGGGAATCTTTTCGGGCTGCAAGTATATGTGGATTCCGCGGTTACCGATCAAGCTCTGATCCGATTCAATGCCGATAGCCTCACCGGGTCGGTCGAGATGCCGGGGCCCCGGCTTCTTGCCGCGGTCGACGGAATTGCGGGCGATTTTGCCGCCTAGGGGGCTACGCGCCTCTTGTAGAGTGAACCGAGATGTTGCCTTCGCCGGGGTAGGAGTGCGAATGACCGACGATCTGGATTTTGAGAACGAGGTGAGGCGTTTACACCAACGCGCATTAGCTGCGCGACGCCGACTGAAAGATGTGGCGGTGCGCACGCCGATACTATCGGCTACCGAGATCGACGGCATCGTCGGTTGCGCTGTCTATCTCAAAGCCGAAATGTATCAGCGCACCGGCTCCTTCAAATTCAGGGGCGCTTACAATCGCCTGGCCGCGTTGCCGGATTCCGGGCGAACCGCAGTCGTTGCGCACTCCTCGGGCAATTTCGCGCAAGCCGTAGCCCTGGCCGGCCAGCTTCTCGATATTCCGGTTACCGTGGTAATGCCGGAGAACGCACCGCCCATAAAAGTGCGCGCCACCCGGCGCTATGGCGCCGAAATCGTCTTCTGCGGCCCGGCGAGTTCCGAGCGCGCCCGCATCGCCGAGAACATCAGCATTGAGCGCGGAACCACGCTTGTTCAGCCCTATAACGACGAAGACGTGATCGCCGGGCAGGCGACCGCGACCTTCGAAATACTCGAAGATCTCGAGGAGCTTGACACGCTCGTCGTGCCGCTCGGCGGCGGTGGACTGCTGGCCGGCGCGGCGATCGCCGCGAAGCTGGAGCGCTCCCAGATTCGGCTGATCGGCGTGGAGCCGTCGGCGATGCCGAAGATGTCGCTGTCGATTCAGCAGGGCAGTCCGGTCGAGGTCCCCACGAAGAGCACGGTCATGGACGGTCAGATGATCACCAGACCGGGAAAGATCGCATATCCGATCATTTCTCGATTCGTGGACGACGTTGTCACCGTCGACGACACCGAGGCTATCGAGGCGATGTGCTTGCTGCACGAGCGGCTCAAGATCGTTGCTGAGCCCAGCGGTTCGTCGGCACTGGCGGCGCTGCTTTCCGGCAGGGTCGAGGCCAAGGGGCGAGTCGCGGTAATCCTGTCCGGTGGCAACGTCGGCATCGCACAGATGTTTTCGCTGTATCAGCGCGAACATCCCGAACAAGCTGGTTGACGTCGCCAAGCATCTCTTGAAAAACCGATAAGGCTTCCGTCAGAAGCTAAGCAGGACCGCACCACCACCTTGCAAAGCCAAACGGAGCCCGCAGGTCCGACTTTCTCAACGTATTAGACAAGATCTATCCGTTGTATCTCATGGTCGGTCGCGGCTTCATTGCCGGAAAATTGCTGAACGCCTGCCGCACCACCATTTCCAGCCTGCTGATTCTACATCGTCACGCCGCGGTGGTGTTCAATGGCGTCGCTATGCCGCGGCAACACGGGTTATTTCGGTATCCCATTGATCATCGCCTTGTTCGCCAGTAGCGGTTTGAGTATCGCGGTATTTGCCACACTCGGTAAGATCCTGTACGAAAGCACCCTCGGCTACTACCTGATTGCCAAATGCCACGCCACCGCCAAGGGCGCGGCCTACAAGGTATTGAAGGCACCCATCCTCTACGCCTTTCTGCTCGGCATTGCGGTAAACCGGTTGGATGTGCACTTCCCCGACTCGCTGGCGACAAACCTCTCAAATTTTGGTGGCGCATACAACAAGACTTTCGCCTACATCGGCTTTGCCGCGAAGTTCTGGCCTACCCGGCCCTGCCGGGACTACTGGTCTACCTGGACATATCTGTGCTGCATCTCTTTGGCAACGAGGTGCACAAGGTAATGATGATTCTTGCCATACCCCTGTTCATCTCGTTGTTTCTCAACTGAACTCCCGGTACTGAGGGAGCGCGGTGCGAGCGGCGCAGCCCCGTGGGTGACAATGCACGCGTGGGTCGCACATTCGAAGATCTGGTCGCAGAAGCCGATTCGGCTTCCGTGGACGGCTGGGATTTCTCCTGGCTCGACGGCCGGGCCACCGAGGAACGCCCGTCCTGGGGCTACCAGCGGCTGATGAGCCAGCGGCTGGCCACCGTGTCGGCCGCCCTGGACCTGCAGACCGGTGGCGGGGAGGTGCTGTCGGGGGCGCAAACCTTCCCGCCCACGATGGCCGCCGTTGAGCCCTGGCCGCCCAACGCGGCGCTGGCAACCAAACTGCTGCACCCGCGTGGCGTGGTTGTCGTGACGATTCGGGACGAGCCGCCGCTACCCTTCGCCGACGAGGCGTTCGACCTGGTGACCAGCCGCCACCCGAACAGCGTGTGGTGGTCGGAGATCATGCGGGTGCTGCGGCCTGGCGGCAGCTACCTCGCGCAGCACATCGGACCCGCGTCGGTGGCGGAGCTGATCGAGTACTTCATCGAACCGCCGCGCGAGGCTTGGGCCCTGCGCCACCCGGACGCCGAGGCCGCAGCGGCACGCGCCGCCGGCCTGCAGGTCGTGGACATCCGCATGGAGCGGCTGCGGGCCGAGTTCTTCGACATCGGCGCCGTTATCTACTTCCTGCGCAAGGTGATTTGGGCCGTGCCGGACTTCACGGTGCGGCGCTATCACCAGCGACTGCGGGAACTCCACGACCGCATCGCGTCCGACGGGCCCTTTGTCACCCACGCCACGCGTGTCCTCGTCGAGGCGCGTAAGCCGGGCTGAACCGCCGCGCGGATCAATCCTGGCCGTGCAACACGTCAAGCGCGTGTTGCAGATCGGCCGGGTACGGGCTGACGATCTCGACCCGCCGGCCATCGGCCGGATGGCTGAATGCCAGCGACCGCGCGTGCAGCCATTGGCGTTGCAACCCAAGCTTTTTCGCCAGCGTCGGGTCGGCCCCGTAGACGAGGTCGCCGCAGCACGGGTGATGCAGCGCTGAGAAATGCACCCGGATCTGGTGAGTGCGGCCGGTTTCCAGATGCACGTCGAGCAGGCTGGCGGCGACGAACGCTTCGAGGGTGTCGTAGTGGGTGGTGCTGTGCCGGCCATCTGTGGTGACCGCGAATTTCCATTCCGGTCCGCGGTGCCTCCCGATTGGCGCATCGATGGTTCCGCTGGACGGATCCGGATGCCCCTGCACCAGCGCGTGATAGCGCTTATCCACCGTGCGCTGTTTGAACGCCCGCTTGAGCACGGTGTATGCGCGCTCGGACAGCGCCACCACCATTACCCCCGAGGTGCCGACGTCGAGACGGTGCACGATGCCCTGCCGCTCGTGCACACCCGATGTGGTGATGCGGTAACCGGCAGCGGCCAGGCCGCCCAGAACCGTGGGGCCGGTCCAGCCCACCGACGCATGCGCGGCCACCGCGGCCGGTTTGTCGACCGCCACGATGTCGTCGTCGGAATACAGGATCGTCATGCCCTCGATGTCGACGGGCGTGTTCTCCAGCGGTGCCGGTGGTTCGGGCAGCCGCACCTGCAACCAGGCACCAGGGGTGAGGCGGTCGGATTTTCCGGCCTGCACGCCGTCGAGTTCGACGCCGCCGTCTTCGGCCAGTGCCGCCGCCGCGCTGCGGGACAGTCCCAGCAGTCGCGCGACCCCCGCGTCAACACGCATGCCCGCCAATCCCTCCGGGACGGGCATCGAACGATCGGCCACTAGTGTTGGTCGGCCTTACGCCGGCCGCCGGTGTCCGGGTCGCTTTTGCGTTGACCCGTGTCTCCATCGGCGTTGCGCCGGCCTACCGTGTCGAAATCGAAGCCGAAGACCGACAGCACGACCAGCAGGATGGCGCCGCCCACCACGGACGGATCGGCGACGTTGAACACCGGCCACCAACCCACTGACAAAAAGTCGACGACATGTCCCCGAAGCGGCCCGGGCGACCGGAAGAATCGATCGACCAAGTTGCCCATGGCGCCGCCGAGGATCATCCCGAGCCCCAGCGCCCACCAGGGCGAAACCAATCGGCGGCCCATCCAGAAGATGCCGACCACCACACCGGTCGCGATCAGCGTCAACACCCAGGTGTATCCGGTCGCCATCGAGAAAGCCGCCCCCGAATTGCGGACCAAGGTCCAGGTCACCGTGTCACCGATGATCGACACCGGCTGGCCGGGCGGCAACAGCCTGACGGCAAGCACCTTGGTGACGATGTCCAGCGTCAGCACGACCGCGGCTACCGACAACAAAAGACGCAGCCGCCTCCGCGGACCCTGCGTCGCGGAAGCTTCAGGTTCCCCCGCAGCGGCGGTCTCAGACACCGGCTCAGCCGATCCCGTTGGTTCGTCAGGCACTCCCCCATCATCCCCTAGCGCCGAACAGTTCTCGCCAACCCCCGCAATCAGAGGGAACCGGGACTGTGCGAGATGATCCCCAACATGCCCCGCCCTGCTGCTGATGGCCACGCTGGCCGCTGAACTACCGGTCGCCGACGTCATCGTCCGCCGGGGCCGACGTCTGCGCCCCGTCCCCTAACGTGTCGTCGCGTAACGCGCCGACGTAGTCCGGCCAATCCAGGCTGTCGACCGGATTGGCCACGGTGATGTCGCCGGTATCGACGGGACCGACGGGACCGATGGGAAAAGTGCGGGCCGGCCCCGGGCCCGACGCGCGGGTCTCGAACCGCACGGTCACCACACCGTGGCCCGCGCCCTGCACCCACCCGTGCCCGAAATCCCGGTGGGCCACATCGTCACCCACCCGCCACGGCGAGGCCTCGGGAGCCGGCGCGAACATGGCCTCCGTTGCGGTTTCGACGGGTTGCCCGCCGGATTCCTCCGGCGCCAGGTCCAAGTCCGTAAACAACGACTCCTGGCGCACCTCGCTGAGGCCCGAAAAACCCACACCGAGAAGGCGAATGGGCCCGATCTGCAGCGGATCCAGCAGCAGCCGGCGGGCTACCGCGATCAGCGCGCCGGCTTCGGTTGTCGCGTACGGCATCGTCGTCGAACGGGTCAGCGTACTCATATCGGATTTCTTCAGCTTGACGGTGACCGTGCGGGCACCGCGGCCGTCGCGCAGCAGGCGTTGATGCGCATGTTCGGCGATCGGGTCGATCGCCTCCCGCAACTGGTCCAGGGTGGTCAGGTCCACTGCGAAGGTGGACTCGGCGCTGATCTGTTTGGCCTCGGCCCGCTCGGCGACGGGACGGTCGTCGATACCGCGGGCCAGTCGGTGCAGCGCGGGCCCAACCGTGGCGCCCAGGATGTTGGCCGCCTCGGCGTCGGTCAGCGCGGCCAGCTCGCCGATCGTCTCGATGCCGAGTCGATGCAGCTTCTCCTCGGCGACCGGGCCGATGCCCCACAGCCGACGCACCGGCAACCCGTCGAGCAGCACCTGTTCTTCGGCGCGCCGCACCACCCGGATACCGTCGGGCTTGGCCAGGCCGGACGCGATTTTCGCGATCTGCTTGCCCGATCCGGCACCCACCGAGGCAACCAGGCCGGTCTCGTCGTGCACCCGTCGCCGCAAGCCTTCACAGAACAGCTCGACGTCGTCGGCCGACGCCCCGGCCAGTTGCGGTGGTTCCCCGAACGCCTCGTCGAAGGACAGCTGCTCGACGACGGGCACCACGCTGCGCACGGTGTCGAAGACCCGCCGGCTGGCCACCCCGTACACCACACCCCGCGGCGGCAGCACCACCGCGGTCACGCCGATCAGCCGACGGGCCTGGTGCATCGGCATGGCCGAGCGGGCGCCGAACACTCGCGCTTCGTAGCTGGCGCCGGCCACCACACCCCGGCCGCCGAGACCGCCTACCAGCACCGGTCGCCCCCGCAGGGTAGGCCGGGTGAGTTGTTCGACGGACGCAAAGAACGCATCCATGTCCAGGTGCAGCACCCAACGGGACTCCACAGCCGCCAATGCTATGAGCCAATGTCTTGGGTTAGCGTCATGCCATGGCCATGAACCTGTGTCACCGGCTGTGTTGCAGCTCGGACCGCTGGGCGAAAGAAGTTGAACACCGCGTGTTGCCGAAGGTGCTCGCGGAGGTGGACCTTGGTGACAACACCCTCGAGATCGGACCGGGGTACGGCGCATTTCTGCGGGTGCTGGTCGACAAGACGGCAAATCTCACCGCCGTCGAAATCGATGCCCCGATGGCACAGCGGCTGCAACGGCTATACGGCGACCGGGCGCGCATCATCAACGGCGACGGCACCGATACGGGATTGCCGGACAACGAGTTCAGCTCTGTCGTGTCCTTCACGATGCTGCATCACGTCCCGACCGCCGAGCTGCAGGACCGCTTGTTCGCCGAAGCGTTTCGGGTGCTTCGCCCCGGCGGGATCTTCGCCGGCAGCGACAGCGTGCCCTCGCTGATCCTCCGGATGCTGCACTTCCGTGATACCTGCAACCCGGCACCGCCGGAGACGCTGCCGGATCGCTTGCGGGCGGCGGGATTTCAGGACGTCGACGTCAAAGCCGGCACCGCCAGGCAGCGCTGGCGCGCGGTCAAGGCCGCCTGATTTCTGCTGGCACTCACCTGCCCGGTGGATTTGAAGGCGGAGCGAAGGGATTCGGGGCGGGGGTCATGCCGGGTAGTTGAGGTGGCGTCCATACCGGTGGCGACCATGTCGGTGGTGTCCACGGAGGGGGCATGGTCAGTCCCGGGGGAAGCCACGGCGGCGGGGTGGCTGACGGCGGAGGTGCCTCCGCCGACGGAGTTGAGATCGGGGCCCGTGGTGTCGGGGTGTACATCGGCCTAGGCGTGTAACTGGGTGCGATCGTCTGGGTTGGCGGCCGCGGGGGTGGAGGTTGTGGTGGCTCGCTGCTCGGCGCGGGCTCTGGGGGCGGCGGGCTGCTCGGGGCCGTTTGTACCGGCGGCGGGGCGCTCGTCGGGGCCGGCGCGGGCGTGGTTTGCGTGGTTTTGATCACGTTCGACGGGGTGACTTTGGTCCAGGGGTGTTGCAGCCAGAGAACGACCCCTCCCGCAATGACCAGGATGCCGAGTAGCACCACTGCGCTCACGATCCAGCGCGTGCGATGGTCTTCGGCATCCTCGAATTCGAGCTGAGCCGCGGCATCGGGTTCGGTTTCGGCTCCATAGGCGATGACAGGCCCGGAGTGGACAACACGGTGGGAGTCGCTATCCGGGCCGCCAAGCGCGTCTATTGGTTGCCGGTCAAGCGTGTCGGTCGGCGCCCCGAACATCGTCTCGGCGTCGGACTCCGAGCCCCCGCCGGCGTCGGCGGACGTCAGCTGGGCCCTGCTCAGCGTCTGTCCGCGCAGCCACCAGGGAGCCGACACCACTATCGGCGCAACACCCAGCAGCGCTTTCGGCTCGACCAGATCGCGACGGCTGCGCTCGCAGGTGGCGCAGGAGTCGATGTGCCGGGCAATGCGTTTGCCCATCGGGGCGCTGAATTGGCCATCCCAGTCCGCCAGGATGTCGCCCAGCTCGCGGCATCCCTGGGGATTGCGCTGCCCCTGGCGGGCCACCAGCAGCGCTCCCAACGCATGTTCAACGGTTTGGCGCAGTCGCGTGACGACCTTGGCGGCGTTGTCTGCGCTGAGGCCCAGCGCCTCGGCCAGTTCAGCACCGTCCAGACCGTGGCGATAGCTGAGTTCGAGCACCGCACGGTCCCGGTCGGAGAGTCCCCCAGCGGCTTCGCCGACCAGGGCGGCCAATTCTCTACGACGAGCCAACGTATCCGGGACAGCGTCGGAAGACTGCTCAGGCAGTCCGTCGGGGACGTCTTCCCGGCCGAGCAACCGGAGACTGCGCAGGGCCTCGTTGCGCGCGATGGCATACAGCCACGGGCGCAGCTTGCCGGGTTCACGCAGCTTGGGCAGTTGTGCCGCCGCGGTACAGAACACTTCCTGCAGACAGTCCGCGGCGGCCTCGCGGTCGCGGAGCATCCCGACGCAAAAATCGTGCAGACGATCCGCGTAGCGGTCATAGATCCCGCCCATGGCAGCCCGATCGCCCGCCGCGGCCGCACCAGCTAATTCCGCGTCGCTGGCGACGTCCCATTCAGGTAGTGCTGCAGTCATTGGCAATGCTCCCGGTCACGCGTCAGCGCGCATCGCACGAGAACCGACGCTGACGTCAAGTGTGCCGCCTTTTGTCCGCGTCCGTGGTCAAATTCAGATTTGCTGACAAGAGGACGGGCGCTACCTGGTTGAACGCTCGGCACCGCCCATCCCTACCCCTCAGCCTTGGTGGTGCGGCCGGTTCGGGGGTTGCTGGCCTGGGATCTGCGGCGTTGACCACTCGACTTGCCGGGTAGGTTGGCGCCGCCCTTGTCGCCACCAGGGGCGTTGAGCTCAGACAGTTCCTGGTTGCCGCAGGACAGGCCGGATGAGTTGCTCGACGGATGGGGCTAACGTCGTTGTTATGGCCATGAAAAGTGCCGATGTCGAAGTCGGCGCCGGCAGACAGCGCTGGCGCGCGGTGAAGGCCGGCTAATGGCAACGGGGATGTCGCAACGATGGGAGCGACTGCGGCACGAATGGCGCGAGCGACTGGAACCCGCTGAACAGGCGACGATCCTGGCGTGGGCGTCGTTCACCTTCACGTTCGCCGGTCTGCGCGGGCTCACCCACTGGATCCGCGCCGGCCACGGCCCAACCGGTGGCGGTATCGAGCTGAGCGGCAAGCACTTTCACCACTACAACATCGGTATCTTGCTGCTGTCGACGGTGGCGGCAGTGGGCCTGCGCGGATCAGAGCAGCAACGGCGCCACCCCGCGGCGGCGGTCGCTTTCGGTTCGGCGAATGCCATGATCGTCGACGAGCTGGCCTTGCTGCTGGACCTGAAAGACGTCTACTGGGCCGCCGACGGCCGGCGAGAGCGTCGACGTCGCGCTCGGCGTCATCGCTACCGGCGCCACGGTCGTCGCGGGCATACCGTTCTGGGCGCATGCCCACCGTGCGTTGCGATCCGGCAACTGAGCTGGCGCGCAGCCCAGCTCAAGCCTTGGCGATAGCTACCCGGACGCCGTCGCCGATCTCCACGGCGTCGTCCGGGTCGTCCGGCTCACCGAATTCGAAGCCGGTGGCCAGGATTTCGCCGGCGATGAGGTCGCGGTGGGTGCGCGCCCAGTCGGAGCGCTCGTCGGGCACCCACATCACCACGAGGATGCGGTCGGAGACATCCAGCCCGGTCGTCTTGCGCAACTCCTGCAGCTCACGGATCCGGTCTTTGGCCCAGCCCTCGGCCTCCAGCTCCGGAGTCACCGTGCCGTCCAACACCACCAGACCGGCGCCGCCGGGCAGCGCCGCGGTGAATTCCGGGTCGGCGGCCACCAGCCGGGAGCTGTACTCCTCGGGCCGCAGCACCGCCGGGCCGGCGGTCAGGGTGCCGTCCGGGTTGACGACGCCTTCGCCGGCTTTGACCGCCTTGATAGCGGCCTGCACGTCCTTGCCCAGCCGCGGCCCGGCCACCCGGGCGTTGACGGTCAGCTCGAACCGGCCGTAGGTGTCGATCGCGTCGGTCAGTTCAACCTGCTTGACGTTGAGCTCATCGGCTATCAGATCGGTGAACGGCTTGAGCCGCTGCGGGTCATCCACTGCCACAGTGAGTTTCGGCAGCGGCAGACGCACCCGAAGTTTCTTGGCCTTGCGCAGCGACGACGCTGCCGAGCACACTTCGCGGACCTGATCCATCGCCGCGACAAGATCAGCGTCGGCAGGCAGCTCGTCGGCTTGCGGCCAGTCGGCCAGGTGCACCGACCGCTCACCGGTGAGACCGCGCCAAATGACCTCGGTAATCAGCGGGAGTAATGGCGCGGCCAGCCTCGCGGTCACCTCCAGCACGGTGTGCAGCGTGTCGATGGCGTCGACATCTTCTTCCCAGAACCGCAAACGAGACCGTCGCACATACCAATTCGTCAACGCCTCGGTGAACTGGCGCAGCTGTTCACAGGCCCCCGAGATATCGCAGACCTCCAACGACCGGGTCAGGTCGTCGCGCAGCACCGACAACTTGGCCAGGATGTAGCGGTCCAGCACATGCGACGAATCTGCGCGCCAGCTACCGACCTTCGGAGCATAAAGGGCCAGGAAGCTGTAGGCGTTCCACAACGGCAGCAGCACCTGACGCACGCCTTCGCGAATACCTGGTTCGGTGACGATCAGATTGCCGCCCCGCAGGATCGGCGACGCCATCAGGAACCACCGCATGGCATCGGCGCCGTCGCGGTCGAACACCTCGGTAGACATCCGGGTAGTTGCGCAGCGACTTGCTCATCTTCTGGCCGTCGGAGCCCAGCACAATCCCGTGCGCCACACAGGTTTTGAACGCCGGCCGGTCGAACAGAGCGGTGGCCAGCACATGCAGCGTGTAGAACCAGCCGCGGGTCTGACCGATGTACTCGACGATGAAGTCGCCCGGGTAATGCGGGTCGACCTGCTCGTCAGGGTCGGCGCTATCGACTCCGTCGAACCAGTCCTGGTTCTCGAACGGGTAGTGCACCTGCGCGTAGGGCATCGACCCCGAGTCGAACCAGACATCGAGCACGTCGGGGATCCGCCGCATCGTGCTGTTGCCCGCTGGGGTCGTCAGGATTGGGCCGGGTCAGCTCGTCGATATAGGGCCGGTGCAAATTGGTTGGCCGCACCCCGAAGTCACGCTCCAGCTCGTCCAGGCTGCCGTACACATCGATGCGTGGGTAGGCCGGGTCGTCGGACTTCCACACCGGAATCGGGGTGCCCCAGTAGCGGTTTCGCGAGATCGACCAATCGCGGGCACCCTGCAGCCACTTACCGAACTGCCCATCCTTGACATGTTCGGGATACCAGGTGATCTGCTGGTTCAGCTCCACCATGCGGTCCCGAAATTGCGTCACGGTGACGAACCACGACGAAACCGCCCGGTAGATCAGCGGATTGCGGCAGCGCCAGCAGTGCGGGTACGGGTGATCATAGGTTTCGTGGCGGACCAACACGGCGCCGTTGATTGCCGCAGGGCCGCTCTGGTTCTTCAAGTCACGGATGATCGGGGCGTTGGCCTCAAAGACGTGCTGGCCCTGGTAGTCCGGGACGGTGGCGTCGAAGCGGCCCTTGGAATCAACCGGAGTCACCGGCGCGATACCGGCCGCGTCGGCGACCGCCATGTCGTCCTCGCCGTAAGCCGGCGCCATATGCACGATGCCGGTGCCGTCCTCGGTCGTGACGAAGTCGCCCGAGAGCACCCGGAAAGCGTTGGGCGAGTCCATGAAATAAGCAAACGGGGGCAGGTAGCGGGTGCCCAGCAGGTCGGCGCCGCGGTAGCTGCCGAGCAGCTCGGGTGTCTTCTCGGTCCGGAGCCGAGCTCGCGGGCGTAGGCGGCCAGCCGCGGCTCGGCCAGCACGAAACGCCGATCGCCGGCCCTGACCTGCACGTAGGTCACGTCCGGGTTCACCGCAACCGCGAGGTTGGACGGCAGAGTCCACGGCGTTGTCGTCCACACCAGCAGGTAGGCACCCTCCAGGTCGCCGCCCGTCACCTTGAATCCGACGGTCAGCGCCGGGTCTTGGCGGCTTTGGTAGACGTCGTCATCCATCCGCAGTTCGTGATTGGACAGCGGGGTCTCGTCGCGCCAGCAGTAGGGCAGCACCCGGTAGCCCTCGTAGGCCAGGCCCTTATCCCAGAGCTGCTTGAACGCCCAGATCACGGACTCCATGTAGCCGAGGTCGAGTGTCTTGTAGTCGTTGTCGAAGTCGACCCAGCGAGCCTGGCGGGTGACATACTCCTGCCATTCGTCGGTGTAGCGCAACACCGACGCTCGGCAGGCATCGTTGAAGGCGGCGATACCCATGGCGTCGATCTGGGATTTGTCGGTGATGCCCAACTGGCGTTCGACTTCGAGTTCGGCCGGCAGCCCATGGGTATCCCAGCCGAAGCGGCGCTCCACCTGGTAACCGCGCATGGTGCGGTACCGCGGGACGATGTCTTTCACATAGCCGGTGAGCAGGTGCCCATAGTGCGGTAGGCCGTTGGCGAATGGCGGCCCGTCGTAGAACACGTACTCCGGGGCGTCATCGCGGCGCGCGACGGTGGCCCGGAAGGTGTCGTCGTGGAACCAGTAATCGAGGACCTGGGCTTCCAGCGCGGGGAAGTCCGGGGACCCGCCGCGCTGGTCGGCACCCAAGTCGGTCCGCGGGTAGGCGCTGTCGGTCATGCGTCTCCTGTGCCGTTGATCAACCTGGCACGGGGACGACGACGCGCTGAGGCGCGAGCGCCGCGGTACCACCCCGCTTGCCGCGCTCACGCGCGGCCACTCATTGCAGGCTGTGACGGGCCTGCCCGTTCGGTTCTACTGGGCGTTCAGCCGTTCTTCCGAAGGCTCCCCGGTGATGGCCGGATCGGTGCCGATGTGGTGATTCTACTGAGCGCGGCAAATCGCGGCCCAGAGCTGCATGGGCCTCATGCCGAGCAGACGCAAAATCCCCCAATTTCGTGCCGAAAAGGGTGATTTTGTGTCTGCTCGCCATCCAAAGCGATCACGCCCGGACTTCGAGGACGCCAATCCGCCACAGCGCAGCGTAGACGTGACGTACTGGAACGCTCAACAGCTTGGCGGCGCCTTCGACCAACGGGTCGCCGTAGCGGTACTCGGTCCGGCACACCACCTTCTCAGGGGCGGGCGCCTGGATGGGGGCCTGAATGGGGGCTGAGTCGCGCACCACGTGCAGCTTGGGCGCGGCGGTTACTACTACTTCGTCATGCAGAACAGCGGTCATGATCGCCTCCTGGCGGGAAATGAGGACGGAAGTCAAACGCGGACAAATGAACTGACGCAGTTCCGTCCCGCAACGGTTCCGATCCAAGAAGGCGGATCTAAGTTTGACGACTCAGTTAAGAACGTCGCGCCGGAAGCCGGAAAGGGACGAAACGCAGCCCGGATATCGAACCGGACTCTCACTGGAACTCATGCGTCCCTCACCTCCTTCACGGTCACGACCCGCGCGGGTATCCGCACGATCTGGACGTGCACCAAGGAGTACAGGAATACCGACGACCGTCGGAAATCCGCACCCCTCTCGTCAGAGCTTTGGCACCACACGACGTGTCCGGTAACCCGGAAGCCACCTGGGCTCAACCCTTAAGCCGGGAGGAGCTGTCCTGACCCGGGGCGTCTTTCGACGTTCGGGGTCAGTGGCCTGTGTTCGTGTGGCCGCCTCACCTAACGAGGTGCCTTACCCGACCGATGATGCACGACGGGCCCGACCCGGTCAATGTGATCCGAGCTCCGTAGCCGAATCTTTACTGATTCTTGCGGCACCTCACAGGTTTCACTCAGCTTCGCGAGGGCTTATCGCCGTTGGGTCGCGGCCGCAGCCCATCAAGCGCCAGCGAAACGACGAAGTCTGCTACCTGACCTGCGGTGACGCCGTCGTCGGTGCTCAACCGCCGGTGCGCCAGCTGGCCGATCAGCGCCGCCAGCGTGTATGCCACCATCCGGGTTGGCGCGGACACCATCTCACCGCGCTGCTGGGCGGTGACGACGACGGTTTCGATGTCGTCGATAAACCGCTCATAGATGCCGCCGAGGTGCTTTTCGAATCGGTCCCCAAGCGCATATGCGTCGCGGAAGAGCAGTTTGACGGCGGCTTTGTCGGCTTCGAAGAACTCGAACGTTGCCCGCACCGAAGCTTCTAACAGGGCCTGCGACGACGCATCCGTTCTGACGTCGCCCGATGGGCCGCCCAGCTTCCCCAGCTCCCCAACGCCGCGGCGACGCGCGACCGCAGGGCGGCCTCTTCGACCGCCATCAACGCGTGGAACAGCTCCTCCTTGGAGTCGAAGTACCAATAGATCAAGCCGTACGCGAGGCCGGCCTGCTTTGCGATGTCGGCGATCGTCGTAGCGTGAAAACCCTTGCTGGCAAAGACTTCTTTGGCAGCCGCCATGATCTCGTCGCGCCGCTGTGATTTGTCCTCATCGCTGACCGCGCGGCGCCGGCGGGTGCTGGTGCTGGTCACCTGTTCGACTCACTTGTCGACTAGGCCCTCGAGCCTCCCGATGGTGTCGATGAATTCCTCAACCATCTCGAGCACCACCGCGCGCGTCGGCCGGACCCGATCCAGCGATCCGACAACCTGCCCGACGAAATAGGTCGCCAACTCACGCGCCTTGGCGCCGGGGTGGCCGGCGGCCTGGTTGATGCGTAGCTGCGGATCGTTGACCAGCGCGGTCTGCAGCGGCATACCGAGCGGGGCCGGGCTGTCGGGGCGGTCCCATTCTTCGGTCCAGGCGGTGCGCAGCATCCGCGCCGGCTTGCCGGTCATCGACCGCGACCGCACCGTGTCCGAGGAGCCGGCGGCCAGGAACTTGTCCTTGACCACCGGCGGCGTCTCGGCTTCCTCGGTGGTCAGCCACACCGACCCGCACCACACCCCTTCAGCACCCAGGGCCAGGGCGGCGGCGATCTGCCGGCCGCGGGCGATCCCGCCGGCGGCCAGCACCGGCGTCGGCGCGACCGCGTCGACGACTTCGGGGACCAACACCATGGTCGCCACCTCACCGGTGTGGCCGCCGGCCTCGGTGCCCTGCGCGACGATCAGGTCGACGCCGGCAGCGGCGTGCCGCCGCGCGTGTTGCGTGGTGCCGGCCAGCGCGGCCACCAGCACGTCGTGGTCGTGAGCACGCTGCACCAGGTCCGGCGGCGGCGGCCCCAGCGCGCTGGCGATCAACCGGATGTTGTGGGCGAAGGACACCTCGAGCAGCGGCTCGTAGCCCTTGGGCGAGACGTTGAGCCCGCGGCCCGACGGTTCCCTCGGCCCGTCGGTCGGTGACGGGATGCCATAGCGGAGCAGTAAGTCGTCGAGGAAGGCGCGGTGCTCCTCGGGCAGCAGCGCCCGGACCTGCTGCGCGTCGATCCCCCCTGCCTCGGCGCCCACGTACTTGGGCGGCAAAAGCAGGTCGACCCCATACGGCTTGCCGCCGGTCTGCTCCTCGATCCAGAGCAGCTCGTTCTCCAACCGCTCCGGACTGTGCGCGACGGCGCCAAGCACCCCGAACCCGCCGGCGTTGGACACCGCGGCTACGACGTCACGGCAATGGCTGAAAGCGCAGATCGGGAACTCAACGCCGAGCATTTCGGCGACTCGGGTTTGCATGGCGACGACGCTAAAAGCTATTGATTGATAAGTCAATCTAATACGCCGGTCTGCGATCCATGTCCGGGCCGTTGACCGCCGAGCAGCAGCATCAGCGCCGCCACGATGCAGGAGTTGAATCGGGGTGTACGCGTCGCTGCCGGAGCAGATCGCCGGCTGCCGTCCTGACGCTCCCGCGGGCTTTGAGTATGAACTCGCGGCGTTCGCCGTGTACCCACGGCGGCCAAAACGGGGGTATGGCCGCCGCGGTTACCCACTCAAATCCGTAGATGCACGGTCAAATCCGTACGAGCACACGCAACGCAGAATCGCCGAGACTATGGTGATCGACCGTCGGGCGGCCAGCTGGACACACCGTCCTCCAACGGCACGCCGAGGCTGTGCAACATCGAGGCGACCATTCGCCAGGCGCCGATTGCGGTGACGAGTTCGATCAGAACCGTTGTGTCGCCTTGTAATTCGCGTTCGCAAGCTGCCCAGCTCTCGGCGCTCACCGCGCCGTCGCGCACCACGTCGTCGGTGGCCGCCAGCACTGCCCGCTCGGCGGCGCCAAACTCCTGATGGCTCGGCCAATCCCGTACGCCGAGCAGATCTTCCGCGGATATGCCGAGTCCCGAAGCGACGCGCCAGTGCTGCGTCCACTCGTAGTCGCAAGCGGTCAGCCAGCCGATCCGCATTATCACCAACTCGCGCAACCGCGGGTCGAGCGCGCCGTGCCACAGCATGGTTGCGAGCATGTCGTTGAAAGTCCGCGCCAGTCGCGGATGGTTCAGCAACACCTGGAAGATGCTGAGCTCGGCCATGTAATCGGGCACGCCCGCTTCGTCGGCGGCGGCCTTGGCCTCGTCGACCGGCAACAGCGGCACCCGGGTTGGCTTCCTGGGCTTGGTCATGGCGTGCGCACTCCCTGTACTGGCGGGACACCGTCGCGTTCACCGGCCATGGTAACCAGCAATCCTTAAGCGTCTTCAAGGCCTCTTCGAGGCGCACGCAACGCCGTGGCAGGCTCTCGAAGCCCGGGTGCCGTCCGAGCATGGCCAGCAAACGTCGAGCGGCGCGCGGCGTGGCTGGCCGGAGAACGGCCGGCAAGCCGATACCCTCCGGTCATCGCACCGGAACGAAGTGATGGATGACTGTGGATAAGACACGTTTCACGCCGGTTGCCGTGATTGGCATGTCCTGTCGGCTACCCGGGGGCATCGACTCCCCCGACAGGTTATGGGAGGCGGTGCTGCGAGGCGACGACCTGATCACCGAGATCCCCGCCGACCGCTGGAACGCCGACGAGTACTACGACCCCGAGCCGGGCGTGCCCGGTCGATCGGTCTCCCGCTGGGGCGGGTTCCTCGACGACATCGCCGGTTTCGATCCCGAGTTCTTCGGCATCGGCGAGCGGGAAGCAACGGCGATGGATCCGCAGCACCGCTTGCTCCTGCAGACGGCGTGGGAAGCCGTGGAACACGCCGGGGTGGAGCCGACCGCTTTGACCGGCTCGCTCACCGGAGTGTTCGTGGGCTTGGCCCACGCCGACTACTCGTTTGTCACCGGGCAGGCGGATGCCCTGGAAGACCCGTACGGGTTCACCGGGCTCCCGTTCAGCATGGGTTCCGGACGAATCTCTTACGCGATGGGGCTGCACGGTCCCGCGGTAACCGTGGACACCGCGTGTTCGTCGAGTCTGCTTGCGGTGCATATGGCTTGGCGCAGCCTGAACGACGGCGAGAGCGACATGGCCCTGGCGGGCGGCTGCATGGTCATGATGGAACCGCAGCTATATGCGTCCGCCTCAGCGCTGGGCATGCTGTCCGCCACCGGACGCTGCCGCGCGTTCGACGCTGCCGCCGACGGGTTCGTCCGCTCCGAGGGATGCGCAATGGTGCTGCTCAAGAGGCTGCCCGAGGCGCTGCGGGACGGCGACCGGATACTGGCCGTGCTGCGTGGCAGCGCGACCAATCAAGACGGGCGTACCGAGAACATCTCCACCCCGTCCCTGGATGCGCAGGTGGTGGCCTATCGCGCGGCACTGGCCGCGGCCGGCGTCGACGCCGGCACCGTCGGCATGGTGGAGGCGCACGGCACCGGTACCCCGGTCGGTGATCCGATCGAATTCGGAAGCCTGGCAAGGGTTTACGGGATTGACCGGCCCTGCGCGCTGGCGTCGGCCAAGAGCAATCTGGGGCACCCCGAAGCCGCCGCCGGAATCGTGGGACTCGTCAAAGCAACCCTGTCGCTGCAACACGGCGTGGTGCCGCCCATGGTGCACTTCACCCGGCTGCCCGACGAGCTTGCCCAAATCCAGACCAAACTCTTTGTGCCCCAGGAAGTTACGTTGTGGCCGGGGCAACAGGACGGGGCGCCGCGGCGGGCGGCGGTGTCGTCATACGGAATGTCGGGCACCAACGTGCACGCCATCCTGAGCAGGCCCCCCTGAGCGGGCCACAAACCAACGGCGCCAAGCTACCTCGCCCTTCCGCCGAGTTGTTGTTCGCGCTGTCGGCCACCTCCGCCGAGGCATTGCGCCACAGCGCACGCCGGATGGCCGACTGGCTGGACGGACGCAACGGCAACAAATCGGTGCAGCTGCCCGATCTGGCCTACACGCTTGCCCGCCGGCGCGCCCACCGACCGGTGCGTACCGCGGTGATCGCCGCCACCAACACCGAACTGGTCGAAGCTTTGCGCGAGGTGTCCGACGGGGAGGCGCCGTATCCGGCCGCCGTGGGCCACGACGACCGCGGACCGGTATGGGTGTTCTCCGGGCAAGGTTCGCAGTGGGCGTCGATGGGCGCCGACCTGCTGGCCCACGAACCGGTTTTCGCCGCGACGGTGGCCGCCGTCGAGCCGTTGATCGCCCAGGAATCCGGCTTCTCGGTCACCGAAGCGATGTCGGCGGCGCACACCGTGACCGGGATCGACCGAGTACAGCCGACCCTGTTCACCGTGCAGGTCGCGCTGGCCGCCACGATGAAGTCTTACGGCGTCGTTCCCGGCGCGGTCATCGGCCATTCACTCGGTGAAGTGGCGGCGGCCGTGGTCGCGGGAGCGCTATCGCTGGAAGACGGCGTGCGCGTCATCTGCCGTCGGTCTCGCCTGTGCACCCGCATCTGCCGGCATCGGTGCCATGGCATCGGTGGAACTGCCCGCCGCACTGGTGCGCGAGGAGCTGGCAAATCGCGGCGTCAAGGACGTGGTGGTGGCCGTGGTGGCCTCCCCGCAGTCCACCGTGATCGGGGGGGAAACCCAGACGGTTCGCGACCTCGTCGCGGCGTGGGAAGCCCGCGACGTGATGGCCCGTGAGGTCGCCGTCGACGTTGCGTCGCACACCCCGCAGGTCGATCCGATCCTCACCGAGCTGTCTGACGCGCTGAGCGGCATCGCACCTTTGAAACCCGGCGGGCAGCCGGAGATCCCCTACTACACGGCGACCCTGTTCGACCCGCGCGAACGCCCGGTCTGCGACGCCCGTTATTGGTCGGACAACCTGCGTCACATGGTGCGGTTCTCCGCGGCGGTACGAGCCGCCCTCGAGGACGGGCACCGGGTATTCGGCGAACTCTCACCTCATCCGCTGCTGACGCGTGCCGTCGAGCAGACCGCCCAGGGACTCGACATCCCGGTCGCCGCCGTCGCGGTCATGCGGCGCCAGCAACCGATGCCGCACGGGCTGCGCGGCGTGGTGGGCGAGTTGCACAGTGCCGGCGCGGAAGTGGACTTCGCGGTGCTCTGTCCCCGCGGGCAGCTGGTGGATGCGCCCCTGCCGGCGTGGGCGAACCGTCGCCTGCTGCTCGCGCATGGCCCCGGAATGCATAACGCTCGCCACGCCCACCTCGCCAGTACCCAATGGTATGCGGTACATCCCCTGCTGGGCGCGCACGTACGGCTCATGGAGGAGCCGGAGCGGCATGCCTGGCAGGGCGAGGTCGGCACCGCCGCGTTGCCGTGGCTGCGCGATCACCAGATACACCACGTAGCCGCGCTTCCCGGGGCCGCCTACTGCGAAATGGCGTTGGCCGCGGGCCGCCGGGTTCTCGGGGACGAGTCGGAAGTCCGCGACATCCGCTTCGAAGAGATGCTGCTGCTGGACGAGGAGACGTCGGTCGGCTGTGTGGCGTCCGTGGAGTCGTCCGGTGTTGCCGCTTTCGTCGTGCAGACAGACCAGCACGGCGAAAAGGTGCGGCGCGCCACCGCGGTCCTGCACGCCGACACCGACGCACAGCCACCCGCCCAAGATGTCGCAGCCCTGCTGTCGGCGTATCCGCGCCGCCTCGAGGGCGACGAGCTGCGCGAGTGGTTCAACGAGCGTGGTGTGCAGTTCGGTCCGGCGTTCACCGGCCTGGCCGCAGCGCATGTCCCGGACGGTCCGGTGAGCGCCGTGTTGGCCGAGGTCGGCCTGCCCAGCGCTATCCGTACCCAACAAGGAAGCTATGGCGTGCACCCCGCACTGCTGGATGCCTGTTTCCAGTCCGTTGCGGCCCACCCCGCGGTGAACGGGGTGGGGAATGGCGGGCTGCTGCTGCCCCTGGGGGTGCGGCGCCTGCGTGCCTACGCTTCGACGCGCAACGCCCACTACTGCTTGACCAGGGTGACCGCGTGCGGCACCAACGTCGAGGCCGACATCGACCTGATGGACGAGCACGGGACCGTGGTACTGGTGGTGCGCGGGCTGCTGATGGGCACCGGGGCCTCCGAGACCACCGACCGCGATCGTTTGCTGAGCGAGCGGCTGCTGGCCATCGAGTGGCAACAGCGCGAGCTCCCTCAACCCGACGCCGTCAGCACCGGAACATGGCTGCTGATCAGCATTGCCGCTATTTCTGGTGCGCCGGATCTGTTGGCCGCCGGGTTGATCGATGCGCTGAAACTGCGCGGCGCGCAATGCGTGACCATGTGCTGGCCCCGAGACTCCAAGCCCGCCGATGCCGAACGACTGCGCAATCAACTCGACTCCGGGGGATTCACCGGAGTGGTCGTGCTGGCGCCGCCCAGCCCCGATGGCCCTGGCGGCCCCGATGCGCACCGTGACCTGCGTGGCAGCGGCGACGTCCGGGACCTGGTGCGAATCGCCCGCGAGCTGCCGGGAGTCCCCGGCGACGCACCGCGGCTATACCTGGTGACCAGGAACGCGCAGCCGGTGCTCAGCAGCGACCGGGTCAACCTCGAGCAGGCCGGGCTGCGTGGGCTGCTGCGGGTGATCGGCGCAGAACATCCGCACCTGCGGCCCACCCATATCGACGTCGACGAGCATACCGGCGGTGAGCGACTGGCAAGCCAATTGCTCTCCGGCACAGAGGAAGACGAGACGGCGTGGCGAAACGACGACTGGCACATGGCGCGTTTGTGTCCGGCCCCGCTGCGTCCCGAGGAGCGCCATACCGTCGTCGTGGACCACGAGCAGGACGGTGTGCGCCTGCAGATCCGCACACCCGGCGACCTGCAAACGATGGAACTTGCGACGGTCGACCGGGTGCCGCCGGGTCCCGGACAGATCGAGGTTGCGGTGCGCGCCTCGAGCATCAACTTCGCCGACGTCCTGGTCGCGTTCGGCCGGTACCCGGCCTTCGACGGGCTATTGCCGCAGCTGGGCACCGATTTCGCCGGCATGGTGACCGCGGTCGGGCCCGGCGTCACCGATCACCGGGTCGGTGACCACGTCGGCGGCATCTCCCCCAACGGCTGCTGGAGCTCCTTCGTCACGTGCGACGCCCGCTTGGCCACCGCGATTCCATCCGGCCTGACCGAGGCGCAGGCCGCCGCGGTGACCACCGCTCACGCAACCGCCTGGTACGGCCTCAACGATCTGGCCCGTATCAGGGCCGGTGACAAGGTGCTGATCCACTCCGCAACCGGCGGAGTGGGCCAAGCCGCGCTCGCGATAGCCCGCGCCGCGGGCGCCGAGATCTTCGCCACGGCCGGCAACGCAAAACGGCGAGAACTGTTGCACGACACGGGTATTCAGCATATCTATGATTCGCGCAGCACCGAGTTCGCCGAACAGATCCGGCGCGACACCAACGGCTACGGCGTCGACATCGTGCTCAACTCGCTGACCGGCGCTGCCCAGCGCGCCGGCATCAACCTGTTGTCCTTCGGTGGTCGATTCGTCGAGATTGGCAAGCGCGACATCTACGGCGACGGCCGGCTGGGCCTTTTCCCGTTCCGGCGCAACCTCATGTTCTTCGCCGTCGACTTGGGCTTGATGGCGGTCACCCACCCCGCCGAAGTCCGCGAGTTGCTGACCAGCGTCTACCAGCTGACCGCCGACGGCACGCTGCCGATACCGGAAATGACTCATTACCCGCTTGCCGAGGCGGCCAACGCGATTCGGGTGATGAGCGCCGCCGAGCACACCGGAAAACTCGTCCTCGATATCCCCCGCAAGGGCCGCAGCAGCGTGGTGCTGCCGCCCGAGCAGGTGCCGGTTTTCCGGGACGACGCCGCCTACATCATCACCGGTGGGCTGGGCGGGCTGGGGCTGTTCCTGGCCGAGAAGATGGCCGCCGCGGGCGCCGGCCGCATTGTGCTGTCGTCGCGGTCGGCACCAAGCCAGAAAGTGCTGGAAACAATCGAACTCGTTCGTGCCACCGGGTCCGACGTCGCAGTGGAGTGTGGCGACATTGCCCAGGCAGAAACCGCGAAGCGGCTGGTGGCCGCGGCGACCGCGACCGGACTGCCGTTGCGCGGTGTGCTGCACGCGGCCGCCGTCGTCGAGGACGCCACCCTGCCCAACATCACCGGCGAGCTGATCGAGCGCGATTGGGCGCCCAAGGTCCACGGCGCATGGCATCTGCACCACGCTCTACGGGAGCTGGAAGCCGATCAGCCGCTCGACTGGTTCTGTTCGTTCTCTTCGGCGGCCGCATTACTGGGCTCGCCGGGCCAGGGCGCCTACGCGGCCGCCAACAGCTGGCTCGACGCGTTCACCCACTGGCGGCGCGCCCAGGGCCTGCCGGCCACCGCGATCGCTTGGGGGGCGTGGGCCGAGATCGGCCGCGGCGCCGGGCTCGCGGAAAGCGGCGACACCACGATGATCAGTCCGGACGAGGGCGGCTACGCGTTCGAGGCACTGCTCCGCCACAACCGCGCCTACAGCGGTTATGCCCCGATCGTCGGATCCCCGTGGCTGACGTCGCTGGCCCAACGCAGCCGCTTCGCGGAAGTATTCCGATCCAGCGGCATGGATCGATCCGACCGCGGCAAGTTCCGCGCCGAGCTCGCCGAACTCCCCGCCGACGAATGGCCTGGCCGGCTCCGGCGTCTGATCTCCGAGCAGGTCGGCCTGATTCTGCGCCGGAGTATCGACCCGGATCGCCCGCTTTCCGAATATGGGCTCGATTCGCTGGGAAATCTCGAGCTACGCACCCGCATCGAGACCGAAACCGGGATACGCACCAGCTCCACCGACGTCACGACGGTGCGAGATTTCGCAGAGCAATTGTGTCAAAAGCTGTCACTAATGGAAAACGATCCGGTGACGACATGAGGCCAAATCGCTGACATCTAATACTCTGTGCCCAGGCGCTGGACCAAAGGAGTTGAATTGGTTGTCCTGGGCAATATGGGTTTGGAGACCATCAGCCACTGGGTTCCCGCCCCCGGCTCGGTTTGGCTCTGGCATCCTTCCCCGGCCTCGGTCGAGAAGGCCCGGCAAGCACCGATAAGCGCGGTGCCGCCGAGCTACATCCAATCCCGGCATTTGCGCAGCTTCCGCGACCAAACAGCGCGTGGCCTGGACATGTCACGGCTGCTGGTGGTCGCACTGGACCTCCCCGGGCAATGCGACATCCGGACCATGACGTACGTCATCAACTCACACCTCCGTCGGCACGACACCTACCGCAACTGGTTTGAATTCACCGAAAACAAGCACCTTGTCCGGCACACTATCGACGATCCTGCCGATATCGAGTTGATTCCGGTTGAGCATGGAAAGATGACGCCAAGACAATGGCAAGATTACATTTTGGACACGCCTAGCCCGTTGGAGTGGGATTGCTTCCGATTCGCGGTTATTCAACGTGACGACCACTTCACGCTCTCTGTGAGCATTGATCATCTGCATTTCGACGCGACGTTTATCAGCACCATATTCTTGGAACTCCGGGCCATGTACAACGCCCTGATGGACGGCGGGGAGCCGCTCCGACTGCCCGCGGTTGGCAGCTATACCGAGTACTGCCGGCGCGAGCGTGTGTACACCTCGGCGTTGACCCTGTCCTCGCCGGCGATACGCCGGTGGGTGGATTTCTTCGAGAGCAATGACGGATCCCTGCCCTCCTTCCCGTTGCCGCTGGGTGACACATCGCTGCTTGGTGCCGGCGATGTGGTGTCGATGCGGTTGATGGACGCCGGGCAAACCGCGCGCTTCGAAGCCGCGTGCACGGCCGCCGGTGCCCGGTTCAGCGGCGGAGTTTTCGCGTGCGCTGCTCTGACCGAATACGAACTCACCGGCGTCGACACCTATTACGCAGTGACTCCCACCAGCACCCGCAGCACTCCCGCGGAATTCGTTACCAGCGGTTGGTTCATCGGCCACATTCCGCTCGTCGTCCCCGTCGCCTCGTCGTTCGGTGAGACCGCGCGTTGCGCCCAGGCGGCTTTCGATTCGAGTACCGAGCTGGCCAAGGTGCCATTTGAGCGGGTGCTGGAGTTGGCGCCCTGGCTGAAGCCACCCCCGCCGCGCGGCGGCTTTCCCATGCTGTCGTTCCTCGATGCCGGCGTACCTCCGCTGTCCGCCGTCGTCGCAACGCAGCTGGGCCGCGCCAATACCCGGGTCTTCACCGACGGCAAGATCGCCGCGCGAGTGTGCATGTGGGTCAACAAGTTTCACGAAGAGACCACGATGACGGTGTCCTTCCCGAACAACCCGATCGCCTACGATTCCGTGGTCCGGTACCTCGGGTCGATGAAATCGATATATCTCCGCGTCGCCGAGGGCCGTCGTGAAATAGCGCGCCCGCGTGTCGGCGCTCACCTTCAGCACCAAGCGTCTTGACTGCATTCGCCATTAATTGGCGCCGAGTTTTATTAACTTCTTCCGGGTTTTTTGGCCAAGTTATAGCCTTAGCGCGTATCGCGGCGTCTAGGCACAGGCGTCCCCGCCAGCAACCTCACAGTCGCGCGACTCGAGGCATGCAATCTCCTGCTGGTGGTCTCGCACCGGACGAACAGGGCCTGGGCCGGCGGCCCAGACGCTTACGGAGGACTCGGAGGACACATTGCTCAGAATTCACAATGACACCACGCGTTGTCACCATGCTGCTGCGACGTGCGCTCGGAACCCAGTCGTCGGCGCCACGCCAAACGGGTCAGCCCGACCCGATGCCGGCGCCGTCCAGCAAAGATTTCGGATTAGCCGGGACGCGGTGCCTCGAGGATGACCGCATCGGCTGGCCAAGGCATTTATTGAGGGGTCAACCAGGGCCCCAATGCAATGGCATCAAGCCCGCCCGCCAGCAAATTTTTGTGTGTCCGGTCGATTCCTTCACATGTGTGGACCCAACCGGTTACGCTCGATACGCCACCTACATAGGGTGGCTTCCATTTGGGGGGCTGCAGGTCTGTGCCCGACATGCACTGATGCCGGTCGGGCTGAATTTTGACGCGCTTTTCGGGGGCACGGGTAAGGGCTTGTTGCAACACTATGAACTTCAAGATACGTACGAAGAGGTAAAAGACCGTGGCTGAGACACCTGTCACGCCGGTTGCCGTCATTGGCATGGGCTGCCGGCTTCCCGGAGGCATCGACTCCCCAGAGCTGTTGTGGGAGGCGCTGCTTCGCGGCGACGATCTGGTCACCGAGGTGCCGGCCGACCGCTGGGACGCTGACGATTACTACGACCCCGAACCTGGCGTGCCTGGGCGCTCGGTATGCAAGTGGGGCGCCTTCCTCGACAGCGTCTCCGACTTCGACCCCGAGTTCTTCGGGATCAACGAGAAGAAGCGACTGCGATGGACCCGCAGCACCGCTTGCTCCTGCAAGCCTCCTGGGAGGCCATGGAGCACGGCGGTCTGACTCGGGAGGCAATGGCCGCCGCGAGGACAGGTGTGTTCGTGGGCTTGATGCACGACGACTACCAGTTCGTGCACGCTGAATCTCAAGCCCTGGAGGGGCCGTACGGATATATCGGCAACAGTTTCGCCATGGGATCCGGGCGCATCTCCTACGCCCTGGGACTGCACGGCCCGGCGATGACGATAGATACCGCGTGCTCTTCCGGCCTCTCGGCGATACACCTGGCTTGCCGTAGTCTGCACGACGACGAAAGCGACCTCGCACTGGCCGGCGGCGCCTCGGTTTCGTTGGAGCCGCGCAAATCCTCATCGGCGTCTGCGATCGGGATGCTGTCTCCGACCGGACGCTGCCATGCATTCGACGTCGCGGCGGACGGGTTCGTGGTCGGCGAGGGCTGCGTCGTGCTGTTGCTCAAGCGATTGGCGGACGCGCAACGCGATGGCGACCGCATCCTGGCCGTCATCCGCGGCACGGCGGCGAACCAAGACGGCCAGACGGTGAATATCGTGACGCCGTCCGCACCCGCACAGGTCGAGGCGTATCGCGCGGCATTGGCTGCCGCCGGCGTGGACCCCGCCACAGGTCGGCATGGTGGAGGCGCATGGCCCCGGCACCCCGGTGGGTGACCCCTCGAATACGCGAGCCTTGCCGAGGTGTACGGCATCGAGCGGCCCGTGCGCCCTCGGATCGGTGAAGACCAATTTCGGGCACACCCAGTCGGCCGCCGGAGCGTTGGGGCTGATGAAGGCGGTGCTGGCGGTGCAGCATGGCGTCGTTCCGCAGAATCTGCACTTCACCCAGCTGCCCGACGAGATGGCCCAAATTGAGACCAACCTCTTTGTGCCGCAGGTAACCACGCCGTGGCCAGGCGAACGGTCGCCAAGGGCCGCGACGGGCGGCGGTGTCGTCCTACGGGTTCTCCGGAACCAACGTGCACGCCATTTTGGAGCAAGCTCCCGAGCCGGCCGCACCGGCCGACGCGCCAATCGGCTCACCGCCATCGACGGCCCGCTGATTTTCCCGCTGTCGTCCACCTCGGCCGACGGACTGCGGCAGACCGCAGCGTCGCGTCGCTGACTGGGTGGACGCGCACGCGCGGAGGTGGCGGTACCGGATCTGGCCTACACGCTTACCCGCCGGCGTGGTCACCGTCCGGTTCGCACGGCGGTCATCGCCGCCAGTCTCGAGGAGCTGGCCGACGGTTTGCGCGAGGTCGCCGACGGGCGACTACCCGTATCAGGCGGCGGTCGGCCAGGACGATCGCGGACCGGTATGGATGTTCTCCGGGCAAGGATCGCAGTGGGCGGCGATGGGCGCTGCGCTGCTCGCGAGCCGAACCGGTGTTCGCTGCGACCGTCGCGGAAGCTCGAACCGCTGATCGCCCGGGAGTCCGGGTTCTCGGTAACCGAGGCGATCTCGGCACCCGAGACGGTGACCGGCATCGATCGGATCCAGCCTGCGCTGTTCACCATGCAGGTCGCGCTGGCCGCCACGATGAGGTCCTACGGGGTGCGGCCAGGCGCCGTAATCGGCCACTCGATGGGCGAGGCCGCGGCAGCGGTGGTGGCCGGAGCGTTGTCGCTGGAAGACGGGGTAAGCGTGATCTGCCGTCGCTCCAAGCTGATGGCTACGATCTCCGGTTCCGGGGCGATGGCGTCGGTGGAATTGCCTGCCCAGCAAGTACTTTCGGAACTGATGGCACGTGGCGTCAATGACGAGGCGTGGTGGCGGTGGTGGCCTCGCCGCAGTCGACGGTGATCGGCGGCGCCAAAGAGACGGTCCGCGAGCTGGTCGAGGCGTGGGAGCAGCGTGAGGTGATGGCCCGGGAGGTGGCTGTCGACGTCGCATCCCACTCCCCGCAAGTGGACTCGATCCTCGACGAACTGACCGATGTACTTGGCAGACCTCAACCCCATGACACCGGAAGTTCCGTTACTACTCCTCGACTCTTTTCGACCCGCGGGACGAACCCGAGTGCGATGCCTGGTATTGGGCGGACAATCTGCGTCACACCGTGCGGTTCGCCGCCGCGGTGCAGGCGGCCTTGGAGGACGGCTACCGGGTGTTCACGGAGCTGGCGCCGCACCCGCTACTCACCTATCCTGCCGAGCAAACCGCCCGCAGCCTCGGATATGCCGCTGGCCACGCTTGCGCCATGCGCCGCGAGCAGGAGATGCCGCACGGGCTGCGCGGCCTTCTGGCGGATCTGCACAGCGCCGGTGCCGAAGTCGACTTTTCCGTGCTGCTACGCCGATGGGCGGCTGGTTGACACGCCACTGCCGACATGGAATACCGTCCGCTGTTCTTGACCCGCGGCGGTCAGGAATCGGCGACACGCGACGGTTGCACGGTTTCGGTGCATCCGCTGTTGGGGCGCGCACGTGCGGTTGCAGGAGCAGCCGGAGCGCCACGTTTGGCAGGCGGAAGTTGGCACCGCGGCGCTGACCCTGGGTGGCCGATCACCAGATCCATGGCGCGGCTGCGCTTCCCGGGGCCGCCTATTGTGAGATGGCCTTGGCCGCGGCTCGTACGGTTCTCGGCGAAACGTCCGAAGTCCGCGATATCCACTTCGAGCAGGTGCTGCTGCTCGATGAGCAGACCCCGGTCGGCGCCGTCGCAGTCGGTGACATCGCCGGGCATCGCCAATTTCGCGGTGGAGACCTTTCCGGACGGTGCACGCATTCGGCACGCCACAGCGGTGCTGCACGTCGACGAGGATAACAAGACCAGCCGCCTGCATACGACATGCCCGCACTTGCTGGCGGCCCACTCGCGCCGCCTGGACGGCGACGAGATGCGAAGGCGGTTGACGGAGCACGGCGTGCAGTATGGGCCCGCGTTCAGCGGCCTGGTCGCCGCGCACATAGCGGACGGGGACGACGGTCAGCACGGTGCTGGCCGAAGTGGCGCTGCCCGGTTCGATTCGTTCGCAACAGCGCGCTTACGACATGCATCCCGCGCTGCTGGATGCCTGTTTTCAGTCGGTCGTGGCTCATCCCGACATCCAGGCCGCAAGCGCAGCGGTCTGCTGGTGGCCTTGGGCGTTCGCCGGATCCGCGTATACGCTTCTGCTCGCGGACCGCCCACTACTGCTATGCGCGCGTGACCAATGCCGATGCCGATGCCGCCGAGGTCGAGGCCGACCTCGATGTGCTCGACGAGCAGGGGACGGTCCTGCTGGCGGTGCGTGGGTTGCAACTCGGCACGGACTGTCCGAGAGCGCAACCCGTGAACGACTGTTCAACGAGAGGCTGCTGACCATCGAGTGGCTGCGACGAGAGCCGCCTGAAGAAAATGCCGACGCCGGAACCTGGCTGTTGGTCAGCACGTCCACCACTGCCGATGTCACGGCCGCCAAATTGAGCGATGCGCTGAAGCTCCTTGGTGCGGAGTGCACGACCTTGTGCTGGCCCCTGGACGCCGATCATGTCGACAACGGCGGACGGCTTCGCGAGCTGGTCGGCACTGGCCGGTTCACCGGTGTTGTCGCCGTCAACGGACCGAACAACAGCAACTCCGATGAGGAGTGCGCCTTCCGCAGCGTTGAGAACGTTCAGCACATGGTGCGCATTGCCCGCGAGCTGCCAGACGTCCCCGGCAAATCGCCCCGACTGTATGTCGTCACCAGGGGCGCCCAGACGGTACTGGGCGACGAGCGCCCCAATCTCGAACAGGGCGGGCTGCGTGGCCTGCTGCGGGCGATCGGCACCGAGCACCCGCACTTGTACGCCACCCAGATTGACGTCGACGAGCTTTCCGATGCCGGGCAGGTGGCACGCCAGCTGCTGTCGGGATCCGATGAGGACGAGACCGCGTGGCGAAACGATGAGTGGTATACGGCGCGGTTGTCCCCTACTCCACTACGCCCCGAGGAGCGGCGAACCACCCTCGTCAGCCCCGCGCACGACGGCATGCGCCTACAGATCCGCAGGCCCGGAGACCTGCAATCGATGGAACTCGTTGCGTTCGACCGGGTTCCGCCGGGTCCCGGACAGATCGAGGTCGCGGTCGCAGCATCCAGCGTCAACTTCGTCGATGTCCTGCTCGCGTTGGGCAGAGCCCCCAGCATCGACGGGCGCGTGCCAGAGCTCGGGATGGATTTCGCCGGCGTGGTGACCGCGGTCGGCCCCGACGTTACCGATCACCAGGTTGGTGACCGGGTCGGCGGCATGTCATCCAACGGTTGTTGGGGCACGTTTGTCACCTGTGATGCCCGCTTGGCCGCAAAGCTGCCGGCGGGCCTCACCGACGCACAGGCAGCCGCGGTGACCACTGCATACGCCATCGCCTGGTACGGGCTGAACGATCTTGCTCGAATTAAGGCGGGTGACAGGGTGCTGATCCACTCCGCTACCGGCGGGGTCGGCCAAGCGGCGATCGCGGTCGCCCGTGCCGCGGGAGCCGAGATATTCGCCACCGCCGGTAGCAACGAGCGCCGGCAGTTGTTGCGCGACATGGGTATTGAGCATGTCTATGACTCACGCGGCGTCGAATTCGCCGAGCAAATCCGCCGCGACACCGACGGCTATGGCGTCGACATCGTGCTCAACTCCTTGACCGGCACCGCGCAGCGCGCCGGGCTGGAATTGATCTCCTTCGGTGGACGGTTCATCGAGATCGGCAAGCAAGAGATCTACGGCGACACCAAGCTGGGCCTCTCCCCGTTCCGACGCAACATCGCGTTTTACGGTGTCGACCTGGCATTGATGTCGATCACCCATCCGCATCATGTCCGAGACATGTTGGACACGGTGTACCGGTTGACCGCCGACGGCTTGCTGCCGATGCCGCAAAGCACGCGCCACCCGTTGTCAGAGGCGGCCACTGCCATCGAAATATTGAGCGCTGGCAATCACACCGGCAAACTCATCCTCGACATCCCGCACACCGGGAGCACCAGCGTGGTGCTGCCCCCGGAGCAGGCTCGGGTTTTCCGGCAGGACGGCTCCTACATCGTCACCGGCGGTCTGAGTGGGATCGGGCTGTTCCTCGCCGAGAAAATGGCCGCGGCCGGGTGCGGGCGGATCGTCCTCAGTTCGCGCTCCCAGCCGAGCCAAAGACGCTGGAGACAATTGAGCTTATCCGGGCGATGGGAGGCGACATCGTGGTGGAGTGCGGCGACATCGCCGAAGTCGGCACGGCGGAGCGGTTGGTGACGGCGGCGACCGCCAGCGGGCTTCCCGTGCGCGGTGTGCTGCACGCCGCTGCGGTGTTCGAGAACGCCATGCTGACCAACATCACGAACGAACTCGTCGACCGCAACATGGCTCCAAAGGCCCACGGCGCGTGGCAGCTACACCAGGCCACGAGCACCCAGCCGCTGGACTGGTTCTGCTTGTTCTCATCGGCGGTCGGCCTGCTCGGCTCACCCGGACAGGTTGCTTACGCCGCCGCTAACAGCTGGCTGGACGCGTTCGCCCGCTGGCGCCGGGCACAGGGCCTTCCCGCGACCTCGATCGCGTGGCCGTTGTGGGGCGGGGTCGGTGCCGGCGCCGATGCGCTCGCCGCCTTCCAAGCTGAGACCAGCCCCAACGCCGCTCCTGGCGACGGCGCGGATAGCAGCGTGAACGCTCACTGGGGCAACACCGCTATCACTGCCGACGACGGCGCCTACGCGTTCCAGGCACTCTTGCGCCACGACCGCACCCACTCGGGGTACATGCCGAGAACGAGAACACCATGGTTTACCGCCTTCGCGCAACGCAGCCGGTTCGCCGAACTGTTCCGAGCCGCGGACGACAACGGCGGGCAAAGCAAGTTCCGCGCCGAACTGGCCTCCCTACCACCGGAGGAGTGGGCTACTCACTTTAGGCGTCTGGTGTCCGAGCAGGTCGGCCTGATTCTCCGTCGCCCCATTGATCCGGACCGCCAACTCAGTCAGTACGGCCTCGACTCGCTGGGCAACCTCGAACTGCGTACCCACCTCACGGCGGAAACCGGCATCCGCATCACCTCGACGGACATCACCACCGTCAAGGGTTTGGCCGAGCTCCTGTGCGGGAAACTGACGGCGCCAGAAGCCTCCTCGAAAGCCTGATGGCGTAGCGATCGAAGGCGCTGCCCGACTGACCCAACCACCCAGGAGATGGAGCCAGAACGTCGAGCACCGCGCGGTGGTCCGTCCCGCCGGGCCGGCGTCCGGCTCGGGGATTCATTGGCGCGCGGATACCGTCCTCAGTTCAGTCTGTTAACGGATGCGAGCAGAGTAACGTCGGTGTACGCCCGCGCCCCAAGAGTTCATCGAGTTCCGCAGCGACGCCGGCGAGCAGCGGAGTGATTGTTTCCGCAAGGGGAATTCGCGCGGGGAATCCAAATCGTCAAGATCGATATGGGTCCTAACACCCGGCACGACGATAGCATTGCAAATCGCCGCGCCTAGTCCGACCTGAGTTTGGACATTTGGCTTAGTACCCGGGTTTGAAGCCGAGATCGCTGAGGATTTTGGTTCGGTGTCGGGGATCTCCGGTGGGAAGGTCTGGGTGGCGCCGTTGATGGTGATGGTCGCGCTGCGCAGCGGCCGCAAGGTGCTTGACGACGTTGGCGATGGCCAGGCCGGTGCGCGATTGGATGGCGTGCGAGACCGCCAGGGCGGTGAACACGATCGTCAGGTGCGCTTCGATCGCGTCACGCATCCGGTGGAACATCGGCCGAGCCTCGAGGTCGGTCTTGGACATCCGAAAAGACTTCTCCACGTGCCACAGATCGTGGTATTTCGCGATGACTTCGGCGGCCGGCATCACCGTGAGGCGGCACGTTGGTGACATAGCCTTTCAATCCGACCAGGGATCGGGCGCGGGCCAGGCTGGCCTCATCGACAGTGCGGTCATCGCCGCGACCTTCACGAACCGGGTGTCTTGGCCTGCCTTGTCGCCGGCGACGATCGCCCGTGCGCGGGCTTCTTGGGCGTCGAGGGTCTTCTGATCGCGGCGTGCCCGTGCGGCCGAGTACTCCCAGATCGCCCGCCACGCCCGGGATGGCTGGTCGGGGTTCCAGACCGGTTCGGCCTTGCTTTGCGGTCGTTGACCAGGTGTTCCCATGGCGCGGGGTGACGGTGTCGATGATCTGCCCGTCGGTGAAAACATCGCCGTGCCAATGGAAATGCGACTCCAGATCCCCCGGGGCTTTGGTCATGCGTGAGCCGACGATGAACGACAGCCCGGCTCGTCGAGGGCTTTGAGGTTGGCCGCCGACAACATGCCGGCGTCAGCGGCGATCACCATCGGCGATCCCCGGCCAGGCCGTGGCGTTCGAGAAGCGCCGATGATCGGCACGATCGTGGTCGTCTCGGCGGTGTTGCCCTCGAAACAGCCGATCTCCAACGGGAACCCGGTGCGATCGACCAGCAGGCCGACCACGATCTGCGGATCGACCCGGCGTTCCTTCGAGTACCCGACTTTCCGCAGGTCGTCTTCGTTCTCGGCCTCGAAATACAGGGTGGTGACGTCGTAGAGCAGCAGGCCCAGACCGCCGCTGTCGGTGGCGTGCGCGAAGCACTTCCCGGCGATCAGGTCGCGATATCCGCCGGCGTGGATCATCGCGAGGTGGCGTTGAATCGTCTTGTAGGACACCGTATCTGCACCCAGATCGGTCAGCACCCGCAGGGCGTCGAGCTTGCTGGTCGGCTCCACGATCCGGGCGATCACCAGGTCCCGGAACACCGCATCGCCGACGACATCGAACCCGAGCCGTCATAGAGCCGCCATCGCCTCGTAGAGCAGCCGTGAACTGGTCGCCGCACGTCCGACCCGGCGGCCCACCGGGACCGCCTTCGGGGCTGGCCGGCGACGCGATCAGCGCGCGGTCCCGGCAATCGGCCACATCGGCGACCGACTGGGCCGCGCGGGAACCTCGAAATCCAGTGCCCCTGATCGCCGAGGGCTATCGCGCGGGCCTGCTCCAACAGAATGCCCAGCTCAGCATCGGTATGTGCCGAACCGACATGGGCCAGGATCACCACCCGGCCACGCTCTTTGCGCACCACCTGCACCGCCACCGCGCCCGAAGCGGTGCGCACTTTCCGCACGAACGCCACCGCCCGAACCTACCCGCTTAGTACCCCAAAACACCCACCCCGGCGATCAAAACAGCAGGTCAGGAACCTACGCGCGTCAGAATCCCGACGATGTCCAAACTCAGGTCCGACGATCCCGGCGGGTCCGCGCTGCAATTGCATCGCCAATATCATGGCGGCGATCCCAGCAGAGTTTTGCCGCTCCACTCAGGTCAGCGCATTGATCAGCTCAGCGCTTGGCAAACCTCACGTGCGCCCGAAAAGAACTCTCGCGCACCGAACCACCGCGTGTAGTCGAGTCCACAAAACCGGCAGGGCACCCAAGAACGGCCATATCCTCGGCGTCCTGCTCATTCGAACTTAAATCGGCCTCAGGCGATCACGCAAGCTTCAGGTCGAGTTGAGCGGCATTGGCAAAGAGCAAGGCTGCCTCGCGGCCCTCGGCGACGCGAACGTATGCTGATTTCATCGCATCCATATACTGGATAATCGATTCACGCGCGATTGGATTATTCGGGAACGCAACGGTAACCGTCGTGCCGCGCTCGCCCCGATTCACCCACATTCCGATTTGGTCCGCGGCCCTGTCATCGGCGTAGAGTCTGCCATTCATCTCCTCCCACTGAGCGATAACGGCGGGAGAAAGAGGCGGTACACCCGTATCGATGTAGGAGATCATAGGAACGCCGGGCTTAGGCTTCCTGAGCCCGAACTCGCTCGGCGCGATCTCCAACACACGATCGAAAGGAACATTGGCCAGGTACGCACCCGAGTCAAACGACTCCTGAGCGGCGCAAACAACCTCATAAAAGATGCCCCGGCAACGGGTACCATAATCGGAACCAGGCCGGTGTACCAACCCGTTGTCGAGCATTCGGCCGGATTCCGACGCGTTGTAATGGGAGTAACTACGTAGTAATTTTCAGCGCCGATCAATTCCTGCTCCGCGATAGCAGCGCAGGCAAATACGCCACCGATGAAACGGGCGCCCGCATCGACACACCTGGCTTCGAACCGCTCCGTCTGCTCTTCATCCAAAAGGTGCACGTTGAGCAGGTCGGTGGTCATGGGAACCGTCGGCGCACCCAGTGGCAGCGGGAAATGCGGAAGGGATCCGCCTTGTTCGTGGCAAACTCGATCCATGCACGCACTTCCGGCGATTCCAACGTCAGATCGGACGTGAATTGGTGCTGCCAAACGCAGTAGTCGTCGTAACTCCCGATCTCCGGCAACTGAATCGGCACAGCGCCTCCTCCAGAGCGGCGTACATCATGCGAATCTCCACCAAGATCAAACCGAGCAGCACCGCGTCAGTGTGGACGTGATCTACGGTGCAGAAGAACGTGAAGTGGTCATCTCGCTGGACAACCCCGAAACGGAAACAATCCCACCGCAGCGGATCCGGTGTAGCTAATACGTAATCTAGCCATTCCGCCGAGCTGATCTCTCCGTGCCTAGTCGGGACTAATTTTAACATCTGTGGGGTCGCGGACCGTCCGGCGGACAATGTTTTCCGCGTCCCTGTAGTCGAACCAACTGTGAAAGGTATCGTGCCGACGAAGATATGTATTGATCACGTGAGTCATGGCACGAACGTCGCACAGCCCGGGTACGTCCCAAGCCAAAATAAATAGCCGCGCCATTCCACTGCCCCGGGCTGCAAAGTCGGTGTAGCTACGGAGGTGTTGGACCTGCTGATAGCTAGGGGGCACGGCGCTGACCGGGGCTTCTGCCGGAGTTTCCGAAGAATCTCCGGCGGTGCGTTCCAAGTAGTGAGCTGTCCGGGCGGAGGACGTCGCCAGTCCTGGATTCCGCTAATCGGAATCATGTGTTTCCTGCCTCCCCTTGACCGATTACGGGTGTCACTTAAATAGGTAGTTTACCTGGCTCAGCTCGATGATTTTGCAAAATGGAGCTTTTCGAGAAAAGTCAGGCTTGCCTCAACGGCAGAACTCAGGCAGCAAACATAGATCGACCGCGTTGCACAAACTCGCACAAACAGACTTTCATTACGTCTCGGACCCAGCGCCCGGAGAGGATCGACTTACATTCGGTACGGCGCGATACCGAATGTGGGCCCACCTTGCGCACGCGCGCAGTCCAACTCGCAGCGGGTCACTTCTAGATACCGGCCGTACCACTGGTCACCACAATGAATCCGAGCACCCCGACGCCGACGGCGAGGATTACCCGACAATGTGTCCGCACCCAGTTATGCACGGGTAAAACAATCGCCCGGGTTTGCTTGGGGTTCACAATATAGCAGAGGACCGGGAGCTCGACCAACGTGAGAATCGCCACTACAAAAGCGACTCCCGCGTGGAACTGAGCGGCCAGCGCGGCACCCGAGGCGAAGATGACAGACAGAACCACTACGTATTCAATCCACGGCGTCGTCTGGTCTCGGCCGGCCATAAAGCGAGCCCATGGATTGGCGCGAGCGCGGCCCGTCGGCCAGGAGATCGCGGGCGCTGTCGCCCGCGGCGGAACCAGCGTCGGCAGCTCAACCCGACCGAGCGGTGTCTGCTGCCGCTGAGGAGCGAGGCGCGCTGCCGACACCGCGGTTACCAACAGTGCGAGCACACTGATGACGATCCTGACAGGATTGCCCGTGATGCCGTTGAACAGCGACGACATGTCGGGAACAAGCGAAGACAACGAGCTGCGCAGCAGGGTCAGCCTCCCGAGGCCCAAGCCAATGGCCGCCGCGATGCAGCCGAGCCAAAAAGCGAGGAAATCGGTCAGGGATCGTCGCCCCGAAACCATGGGAGCGCCAACGCCCGCGCGCAGTGGCTCCGCCGCCGTCCAACGCCGCCACAACAGCACCGTCTCCCACATGTCGGCAACGCTACCTCGCCAAGGCTAATATTTTTGGACAACGGCAGAATTGCTCCGGAAGCCTTCTGACCAGCTGCTATTAGCGCCCAGCAGAGCCCCGCGCCGCCTCGTGCCTGTTTTCGACCGGGGCCGCAAGTGGCACGTGCGTCCTGAAACTTCTCCTTCCCGCACCGTGGCGAGGCGCCGCGGAGCCAAGCCGCATTTTTCACACCGGCATCAGTGTCAAGAGGACCTTGCGCCACGCCAACGATCGGGTAAAACCTGGCGTCGAAACCCCGGCCTCCGCCGGCGCCGACCTTGCGCTTCCTCCTGGTGGTCGATGGTGTGGGCGCGGTCACTTTGCCCTCCTACCAAGCACAGTCGGGTGTTTAATCGGTGTGCGGCGCGCCCGGTTTGACGTCTCCCCGTGCGAACCGCTCTTACTACTCGGACGTCGGACGGCGGTACCACAAGCGCCGCAGCCTCGCCGATGTCGGACGGGCGTCCAAGTAATCGCAAGCAATAACCTTGTTATCCCATGGCATTCGAGGGTGAATTGTATGGTCGTGTAATGTCACGCCAGATAGACGAAACCGACGTAGCCGCAGGGGGAATCTTAGGGCGCCTGGGCGATTTCGTCGCGCGGTGGCCGTTTCTGGTCATCGCGTTCTGGATCGCGGCCGCGGCTGTCCTGATGCTGACATTGCCACCCTTCGTGGTGGTCGCCGCACAGCATCAGGCCAAACCCATACCTGATGATGCCCCGACGATGGTCACAACTAGGGCGATGAACAAGGCGTTCCACCAAACAGGTGCTGGGTCCAACCTCCTGCTACTCGTCTTGACCAACGAGAATGGGATGGGGCCCGCCAATGAGGATACGTATCGCAGACTGATCGACAACCTGCATCAGGATACGCAGGACAAAATGTCGGTGCAGGAATTCATCAGCGCGCCACCCATGCGCGAGATTTTGGCCAGCAAGGATAACAAGGCCTGGAATGTACCGATCGACATTGCTGGCGAAATAATCGCACCCGAGATTCAAGCGGCATATAAACACGTCGTTGAGATTGTCAAAAAGACCCTCGCAGGATCCACGCTGACCGCCCACTACGCGGGACCCGTGGCCATCGCCGCCGACGTCACCGAGATCGGCCAGCGTGACATGCAGCGTGATCGAAATAGGCACCGGGCTTTTGGTGCTGGGCATCCTGTTCTTTGTTCTACCGAAACATAGTCACGATGTTGGTGCCGTTGGCCACGATCGGATTTTCTGTCGTGACGGCGCAGGGGGTTCTGGCTGGGCTAGAGCGAGTTGGGGTTGCCGACCGGCTTGACCGACTATTGTCTTGATGAGCGCCGTAATGGTCGGGGCGGGAACCGATTACGCTGTGTTTCTGATCAGCCGCTATCACGACTACGTGCGGCTCGGCGCGGATTCGGATCAAGCGGTCAAGAGTGCATTGTTGTCCATCGGCAAAGTCATCGCCGCGTCTGCGGCCACTGTCGCGATCACGTTTCTTGCGATGATCTTCGCCAAATTGGAGGTTTTTTCAACAGTCGGTCCGGCGATTTCAGTCGCGGTGATTGTGGCGTTCCTGGCTGCGGTGACGCTGCTTCCCGCCATCCTCGTGCTGGTCGGGCGACATGGCTGGATCAAGCCGCGAGGGTAACCGGACCAATCGTTTCTGGCGGCGTACCGGAATACGCGTCGTGCGCAGGCCCTGGATCCATCTCGTCGCGAGTGCGATTATCCTCATCATCCTGGCCGCCTGCGTGAGCTTCGCGCGCTTCAACCACGACGATCTCAAGTCACTACCGCAGTCCGTCCCCAGCGTCAGCGGATACGCACAAATGAATCGCCATTTCGGGACGAACGCAATGACTCCGATGGTGCTCTTTATCGAGTCACCACACGACTTGCGAGCACCTGGCGCCCTTGCCGACCTCGAGCAGATGGCAACGCGGGTAAGCCAATTGCCTGACATCACGTTAGTGCGGGGCATGGCCCGGGCCGAACGGTGCGCCGCTGGAGCAGACCAAAGTGTCTTTTCAGGCGGGTGAAGTCGGCGGCAAACTCGACGAAGCGTCCAGCATGATCAGCACCCACGGAGGCGACCTGGACAAGCTGACAGGCGGCGCCAACAAGTTGGCCGACGCCCTTGCTATGGTGCGGACCCAAGTCAATGGGGCCGTCGGTACCGTCAGCACGGTGGTCACGGCGCTGTCGGGGATGCAGGCCGCGATCGGCGGGGACAAGACGCTCAACGACATCGATCGCACGGCCAAGCTTGCCGGCCGCTTGCGGTCACTCGGCGACGCTCTCAGCGCCAACATGGCCGATGTGGCAAACACCATTGGCTGGGCCAGGCCGATGGTGGCGGGCCTGAACGACAGCCCGCTCTGCTCCGCCACCCCCGCCTGCGCGGGCGCGCGGGCCGAGTTGCAGGCCCTGGTCGCCGCGCAGAGCAACGGCACTCTCAACAGCATTGCTGATCTGGCCAACAACCTGCGGGCGACCCAGGAAACGCAGTCCATCGGCGCGACCGTAAGTCGACTGCAGCAATTACTGAGCACAGCCGTGAACGCGTTGCGGTCTACCAGCGGACTGCAGGCCAAGGTAGCCGAAATGCAACAAGGCGCTAACGCACTTGCAGACGGCAGTCGGGCGATTGCGGACGGTGTGCAAGAACTGGTCAATCGGACGAGGCAAGATGGGGGCAGGACTCAGCCAGGCGTCGTCATTCTTGTTGGGATTGAAGCACGATGCCCAGAAGTCGTCGATGGCCGGCTTCAACATTCCACCGCAGATATTCAACCACAGACGACTTCAAGAAAGCCGCCCAGATTTTCATTTCACCCGATGGGCACGCGGCACGGTACTTCGTACAAAGCGCAATTGAATCGGCCCAACCACCGCCGCCATGGATCAGGTAGATGCGATCCTCGCAGCCGCACGGTCGGCTCAACCGAATACCGAGCTCTCGGATGCCAAGATCGCGTTGGTAGGACTTCCGACCGCGAGCACAAGGACAAACTCGTCTTTTATAATCAGGACCTCAAATTCATCGTCATCGCAACCGTCGTCATTGTCTTTCTGATTTTGATCGCGCTGCTGCGAGCGATCGTTGCACCGCTCTATCTGATCGGGGTCGGTGCTTATTTCGTACCTATCGGCGCTGGGCATCGGTGTCATCGTCTTCCAATTCATTCTCGGTGAGGAATTGCATTGGAGCCTTCCCGGTCTGTCCTTCATACTGTTGGTCGCGGTCGGCGCCGATTACAACATGCTGCTCATCTCGCGGATCCGCGACGAGTCACCCCATGGCGTGCGGGTGGGTGTAATCCGCACCGTGGGTTCGACCGGCGGTGTGATCACCTCGGCGGGCCTTATCTTCGCCGCTTCAATGTTCGGCCTGGTGGCTGCCAGCATCAGCACGATGGTAGAGGCCGGTTTCGTGATCGGCATTGGCATTGTGCTCGATACGTTCCTGGTGCGCACCATCACGGTGCCAGCCATAGCCGCGCTGGTCGGGCAGGGCAAACTGGTGGCCGTCACGACTGGGACAACGCAACAAACGGCGCTCGAGCGCTCGGAAACCGGTACGGATGCCCAAGCTGCTGGCCCGGCTCCCAGGGGTGAATAGCATAACTAGTCGCACTGCCCCGTCCTCCGTGCCGCCGATGTCAAGCGATTAGCGTCGCCCGCGTTCACAACGGGACACGACATCGACGACCCGCATCTTGTCGATGCACTGCCACTCTTCGGCCCCAAACGCCTGCGTGAGCGTCTCACCAGCACCCAGCACGAAATTGAATCAGAGTTCCCAATGACCCCAATTACATTGGAAGGGCAATGGCGTACGACTGATCGACCAACTTCCCGAGCACGCGCTACCCTTATTCTCCCCCACGGCCTGCCACATTACCGGTTAAAATCCGTCACCCACGTCCACACCGACGGCAACGGCAAACGACGGCCACCCGACCACCTGCACGGCCACCCGCTACCGCCGTTCGGCCCCCACGGCCTACTGCAACACCGGTGTTCCGATTGCTGCGAAGGTCCACGCCAACGGCAGTGGACGCACCAACGGCAGCGGACACGCTGACGCTAAAGGCAACGGCAAACGATCAATTGATCGCGCAGAGGAACTGTCGGAAAAGTCAGCCGTCAGATAATCAATTGTTGTTAGCAAGAACTACTACTACCGCCTAAACAACTTAACTTATTTTGTTTTGTATAGCCGTACGCACTTTGCTCGTATGAGATCAATCTTTGGGGGTTGCGACGAATCCAAGTGAGCGGCGACATAGTATTGGCAGTGTTCAAGAAAGGTACCGCATGGCAGCTCATTCATTTAGGGAGGGGACACACTCGGTACTGCGCCATACCCGAGTGCAAAAGCGATAGCCGCATCGGCGCTGTGATCGTTTCGAAGCCGTTGCACAACTTCGAGCAATGCGTTTCATCCGTGTTTGCTGGCGAAGCCTTTCGGCGCTGGCCGGCCTGATATTTCCCGGGAGAAGCAGATTCTGCAAAATCATCAAGCTAAGCCAGGTAAGCTATCTACCCAAGTGACATAAGCAATTGGTCCAGAGGGGAAGCAGGGAACAAATGTCTCCGAAAAATGGAATCCGCGACCAGCTCGCGCCATCCGCGGGGTCAGCTCATCAGATGGAGCGCGCCGCCGGAGATTCTTCTGAGAATCCGGGAAGCCCCGTTCGGCGCAAAGAATAGAATGATCAAACGCGCTGTGGCACGGGCGGACAACCGGCTCTCGTTCATGGACCAGTTCATGTTTCTCGCGTGGTGTGCAACCGATCAACAAATAGTCACGCAGATCATGTGGGTTTATGAGCGCCCTGTCGACCTCGACGCACTAAGGCGCTTTCACCGCAAGTCTTTGTTACGGGTTGCCGGGACGGCTGATCGAGCGTTCGCCGCTGCCGTTCGGCCGGCATCGCTGGATCTCAGCCGACAGGCGGTCATGGGACATCGAAATCGCCGAGCGCGCCCGTCCCCGCGCCGAGCTCGCCGACTGGGCGGATGAATGCGCACGACTGCCTATGGATCCGGAACGGGGGCCCGGAATCCGCATGGGACCGTACTTCCGCTTACGGACGGTTCAACGGCAGTCTCCGCGACGATGTCGCACGCTCTCATCGACGGTATCGGGGGAATGGTGACGATTATCGAAACGGTCCAGGGCAATTTGCGCGATTTTGGTTACCCGGCTGCAGGTTCGCGTCCGCGATGGCGCGCGATGGGTTCCGACGCGCTGTGATGCTCTACGAGGCGCACCGAAGGCTGCCCGGGCGCTGGCCGCGGCGGCAAAACTGGGGTTTCGCCACCGACATGACTTCGCCCGAGCGAGGGCATCGCACCGCGCTCCGATCGTTGGAAACGAGGGGCGATTCCGATGCGGCGTTGCCGAATGTCACGATCTACATCGATCTGGACCAGTGGGATGCTCGCGCGAATGCTCTTGGTGGAAACAATTATTCGCTGATGGCCGGGATCGCCGCGAAACTCGGCGAACGCCTGGGAAGGCGCCGCGCCGAGGACGGCGCCGTCACCCTGATGATCCCGCGCAGCGAACGGGCCTTGGGCGATTCGCGGGCGAACGCCGTAAGTTTCTGGCGAATATCGCCGTTGACCCGACGCAGGCAACCACGGATTTGTCCGGCATCCGGGCGTCGCTTAAGCAAGGGCTGAAACAGGCTCGGGATGTGCCCAAAGAGGCATTCCAGCTCTTACCGCTGGTCCCGTTCATCCCCAAGCGCGCGGTGAAGGGATTGTCCGATGTGGTGTACCGCACCGGCGCCGATCTTCCCGTGTCTTGTTCTAATCTGGGCGACCTCCCCCCGGAGATTGGCCGTCCTGATGGCAGTGACGCCGATTTCGTGATGGTACGAGGGATGGACCGACACAACACGCGACAGGCCCTGGAGGAAAAATCTGGCCTCCTCGCAGTGACGAATGGACGCATCTGCGGCAAGATGTCGATTTCCGTCGCCGCCTATCAGCCCGGCGGAAAAAACACGACGGCCCATCTGCGGGACCTGACCGCACGCACGCTGGCAGAGTTCGGTCTGACCGGCCGGCTGCACACCGGCGAGGAGCTGCGACTGGAGTTCACAAGTACGGCCTGACCAACCTCGGCGGCGTCCCTTGGGCCCATGCGGTCATCCACGCCCGCGTGGCGGCTACCGAATTGAGAGACGCGCCCTTCGGCATGTGACCAGAGAGGACTTCAGGAAATGGACAACTTACTTGATTTGGTCGACCAGACTGTGTTTGGTTTCGAGCGGGCGACCGGAGCCACCGCCCTTTTCCAGTGTGTCTGGGTGTACAACCGGGAAATCGACATGGACGGCCTGCGGCGATTCCATCGCCATCTTCAGCAGGGACGGTTGTCCCGCCGCATCGAACGCTCGGCGTTGCCGTTCGGTCGCCATCGGTGGGTCATGCCGCGATATCAGTCCGACCTCGAGATCGTCGGGTGGCCCCGGCCACGTGAGGAAGTCGACGCCTGGCTCAACGATCAGGCCCACACTCCGATAGATGCCGAGCATGGCCCCGGGTGGCATCTTGCGGTGCTGCCGTTTACCGACGGCGGCGTGGGAATCAGCATGGTCATCTCCCATTGCCTTGCCGACGGATGGGGGGGGCCTTGGCGTTAGTGGAGGCGGCTTGCGGCTACGACAACGCAATCAGCTGGCCGGCCGCCGCGTCGCGCCGGCGATGGAGGCGCTGCGCGAGGACGCCCGCCAAACGGTGCGCGACGTCCCCCATATCCGCCACGCCGCCGTCGCCGCAGCACGATTCCTCCGGAAGAACCGCGGCCACGCTGGTCTAACGACTCACTCCTCACGCCGCCGCCTGCGGCAGCGGACGAACGCATCACGCTCCCCAGGGCAACAGTGTTTATCGATGCGGACGAATGGGACGCGCGCGTAAGTTCGCTGGGGGGGACTAGCACCGCGCTGCTCGCGGGAGTGGCAGCGCGCCTAGCCCAGCAGGTGGGACGGGTAACTGCTGACGGCTTGGCCACCGTGTCGATAGCTGTCAGCGAGCGCACCGACGACGACCTTCGCTCCAACGCGGATAACAATGTCGACATTACGGTCGATCCTGCACCCGCGGCGACGGACTGCGCGAGATCCGAGCCGCAATCAAGCGGGCGCTCAGCAGCCGGAATGAGGTGCCCGACGAGCGGTTTGCGCTGCTGCCCCTCGTTCCCCTGGTGCCTAAGCGACTCGCCAGGCGCTTGGTAAACGTGGTCGCCGGCGCGACGACCACTGTGGCGTATCCAACATCGGCGCGGTCCCCTGATCGCCAACCAGCCTGATGGCACAGACGCCGACTACCAAACCGCGCAGTCTCTGTACCCGCGCCTGACCGCGGCGACGGCGCACCGCGCGGGCGGAATGCTGGCGTTGCTTTCGTTAAGAGTGAACCAGAAGATCATCATCTCGGTCCTTCCCTATCAGCCGGGCCGTCTACCTCGAATGACAAGTTGCGGCTCGTCCTTTCGGAGACGCTGGACGACTTCAAGCTGCCCGCGACCATCGGCTGGCCATCCCGTGAACCAATGCGTCCGTAGGCATTACACCATTGGTGCAGTCAGCGAAAAGGGTTCTTAGGAGAATTAGCAACGTACTGGATCTGCCGACCAAACCTTTTTGAACTCACAGCGCGCGATAGGGTCACCAACCGCAAGCAGAGTGTTTGGTCGCCGGGTCTCGGCCACCAGTTCAGCGCGACCTCGTCGAGATCATCGCGACTCCTTCGGTACGATTGGCTGGGCGAAACGCCCCGTTGTTTCCCGTCTGCAGGGTAGCGAGTTCGATCAGGGGCGTCAGCGTCTCGACGCCATCCACGACCTTACAAGGCGCGCTGGCAAAATTGGATTGCCCGGACGAAGCGCCCTGTTTCTTAAACAATTCAGACGCCGTTGGCCACCAACAAGGCGCCTACCACAGCCAGGATGACGGCAAGAATCTGCCGACGCCGAGCCCCCACCCAGTTGTGCAGCTGCAGCATGACCGCTTGGGTTTTCGCCGGCGTCACCAGGTAACTGACAAGTGGGACCTCAACGACCGCAAGCATCACGACGAGGAACACGAGGGCTCCGCTGAGCTGCGTGGCAATGGCGGCTCCCGATGCCGCGATGGCAGCAAGTGCCGCATAAGTCTCGGGTGGCAATGGGGTGCCGGCCGCAAACCCCAGCCACCAACACCCGCCTCCCGACGTACCTAGAGTGCGGGCCGACAGACGCCAGAATACAGTCGGTCTGCTCGGCTTCGGCACTCCCGCCGACTGATAGCGACCTGGCATCGACACCCGCGCCCGGAGGCGGTCCAATAAGCCCACTGCGATCAGCGTGGCGAGCAGCAGCGCAAGCAGCCCGCCCGCGATTTGAAGGTGCCGGGCAGTGGAGCTTGCGCCCGCGGACATCAATCCTTGGGCAATCATCTGGCCGAAATACGCAGCAGCAGCAACGAACACACGACGCAGGCGGTAAATGTTGTCGCGGCGCCGACGCAGAAGCCAAAAAGACTAAGCATGGGCCGTGGCCGCGAAGTTAAGAGCACCACGACGCCCAGACGCACCGGATCGGCCGCCGTCAAAAGTGCTAGCAGCAGCACCGTACCCAACATGAACTGGAACGCTACACTGCCGCGGCGGCTACCGTTCCGATACAGGCGAATTGGTCCCAAAACTTCTCACCAGTTAGCTCGATAACGATTCTGGGCAGCGCACCCGCGCGAAGATGACGGCCCAAAGGATCGGTTGTAATTCAAGGAGTTCGACCATCGTGCTCCCTACCGAACGACGATCAGCTGTTGTGGGGACGGTTGACAACCAGCTCGCTAGGCCGGGTAAAGATGAAGTCGCGCAACGGCTATCGCGGTGCCGCGGGACCGTAACGTTCGTTCGACCTGCAGATCGTGCGCAATCGGCGGCGCGGCCTGTCCCGCTCGGCGTGACGGGGCGATCTTGTTGAGCCAAGGGATTTAACCACGCGTGGCTGCGTAGAGCCGGATCAGCGCCCCGTCCCGTCAGCCAAAACGCTTGCGGCGGGCGGTATCTTCCAAAAGATCGGCGGTGGTGGTCACGCTGGCGGCAGGCTTGGTCATCCGGCTCGCGATCTCGCGGGCTCGGGTGACACATTGCGGCGCGAGGATGTGGCGCAGGTCCTCGACCAGCGATTCCCGGGTGGTGCTCGAGAAGCGGCGGGCGGAACCGACTTTGAGCCGTTTGACTGCGGCTGCCCAAATCGGCTGATCGGACGCGATCCAGAGAATCAACGTGGGGATTCCGGCTCGCATGCCTGCGGCTGTGGTGCCGGCGCCACCATGGTGGACGACCGCGCGGCAGGCGGGAAAGATGGCCGCATGGTTCACCGCGCCCACTACTTTTACGTGGTCGAAATGTGGGGTGCCGGTGAAGTCAGTCGCCCCGCGGCAAATCAGGGCTCGCTCGCCTAACTGAGCGCAGGCCGCGCTGATCATGGCGACGTGTCGGCAGGGGATTGGACCGGCATGCTGCCAAAGCCGAAGTAGATCGGCGGCGTTCCAGCGGCAATCCATGACGCGACCTCATCGTCGGCAGTCCGTCGTCAACTCCATCGTCAGCGCACCAACAAAGGGCCGTCGCCCGCCCCATTCTGCTGCCACCTCGGGAAAGCAGAGTTCGTCGTAGGTCTGGATCTCAAGCGATCCGCGTTCCATGATCCGTCGCGTCGAAGGACCTGTTGCCTTCGGCAGGCCTAGTTCACGGCGTTGCGCGTCCTCCGCCTGCTTCGTCATGCGCCAATACAGCCAGCAGGCGACCGTCAATCCGGAGCGGATCAACGGCGACGGCAGGCAGGCGGAATGAGACTGGCCGTTGACCCGCTGCGGGAAGTTTGCAGCGCGGCCAACGGAATGTCGTAATACTCCGCGACGTTCGCGGCGAGCTCCTGGTAGAGGCATGCCCGTCAATAGCAGGTCGGCCCCGTCTGCCAGCGACGTCAGCGTCGTGCTCATCTCCGCCCAGCCCTGGGTGAGGGCTCCATGGCTTCGCGCAGCAACGTGATCGGATTCTGGATCTTCCAGAGTTGCGGAAGAAATCCGCGTCCAGCAGCTCCACGAGTCCGGCCCGTAGGCGACCGCCGCAAGCCCGGCCGACTCGACGAAGCCAACCAGGTTGGGTGGAACCGCCATGCGCACTTCGTGCCCTCGGCGCAGCAGCTCCAAGCCCGACGGCGGCGCAGGGCTCGACATCGCCGCGAGTTCCATGGACTGCCAGAGCCAATTTCATCGGCACAGAAATCTATCACTTCCGGTGCGCGCGGGCGAGGCCCAGGGCAGATCGATCGGCAGTTGGGCGCGCTCATCGGAACAGTCGCTTACCTCGGCGCGGACGGGCGGTCGCAGCGATAACGATGTCCGGCGGCGGCTCATCAGATAAGACCCACCGATGCAGGCAGGGGCACTTCATTGTATACAGTTGCGTATTGTCACGCCGTCTCGGGAACCGACGTAGCTGCACGGGGAATCTTCCAGCGGCTGGGCGATTCGGAATCAGCACGCTGGTCCCCGCGGGGCCATCGCCGTCGAACTTTCGGGAAAGGTTCCACCGGAGGCGTTTTCGCTGCCGCGCTAATGGCAAGTGCCACGCCACGGCAAGCGATCAATCGAGCACGCCGAGGAATTGACCGAAAGTCAGAAATCAACTAATGATTCACAGCTGGCGTTGCTTGCTAACCGTCTAAGCGAGTGAACGCATTCTGCTCGTACAGCCCTACGCACTCGGCACGCCTGACCTTGCCGCTCGTGGTAATGGGAATCGAGCCGGGAGATACCAGAACGACGTCCGCCACGCCGAGACCGTGCGCCGTCGAAATCGCAGAGGTGACTTCACCTTTTATTGCCCGCAGCCTCTCCAGCGCATCGTCGTCGGAGTCGCCACGCTTTTTGACTTCGATGATGGTGGCCAGCTTTTCAACTCCGTCATCATCATGGACCGCTATTGCCACGCAGCGGCCTTGGGTGATCTGCTGGACCGTTACCTCGATGTCATCGGGAGAATGGTTGCGGCCGTACACAATCAAGAGATCCTTGATGCGCCCGATGATGAACAGCTCTCCGTCGGAGAAGAAGCCCAGATCTCCCGTTCGTAGCCAGGGCTTTTCGGGCGCGCCGGCCGACGCACCGAGAAGCGTTGCGCCGAATGTATTCTGTCTGTCTTCGGGATCGCCCCAATAGCCGTCGGCCACGTTGGCGCCGTGCACCCAAATCTCACCGACCGTTCCCGCGGGACATTCGGTTTCCGTCTCGGGATCGACGATGCGCACTATCAGTGACTGCGGCGCACCATAACTCACCAGCGGTGTACCGCTCCCGGCCGCGCACCGTTTCGCATGGCCGGCGGTAAGTTTCTCGGCCTCGAAATGCACGATTTCCGGTGCTTCACCCCAATCGCGGGTCGCGATGTACACCGTCGCCTCTGCCATCCCGTATGAGGGCCGCAACACTTTGGGCTGGAGATTGAAGCGCGCGAACCTGTCAGCGAAGCGTTCCAGCGTCGCGGGTTGTACCCGCTCGCTGCCGCTCAGAATGCTGCTGACCTCGCCGAGATCCAGTCCGGCCATGTCTTGATCCGATGTTTTTCGTGCCGTCAAATCGAACGCGAAGTTCGGTCCTCCCGAGAGCGCACGACTATGGGCCGCCAGCATGTGCATCCACCGAGCCGGCCGCTGCAGGAACGACACCGGACTCGTGACCACGGAACGAAGCCCTGACAGAACTGGAAAGCCAACGCCCAGTACCAGACCCATGTCGTGATAGAACGGCAGCCACGACACAATCGTGACATCCGGCGCTACCACCCTGCCGTACTGCACAAAGTAGTCGGAGACCAGCTGTTCGAAGTTGGCCAGCAGGTTTTTGTGCGTGACCCTAACGCCGGCGGGCGAACGGGTGGACCCGGATGTGTACTGCAAGTAAGCAATATCCGAGAAGCTGCTATCGCGCCTGCCCCCGCCCTTACCGCGCGAGTCCAGGTCCAATCGATCAACTTCGATGATGGTTGGCGCGGCTTGGCCCGCCTGCGACTCTGCGTACGGAGTGACATGGTCAACCACCGCCGAGGTGGTGAGAATGACGGCGGGTGCGGCGTTGTGCATGACCGAACTAACACGCTCATCGGCGGCGCCGCCCAGCGGGACCGCGAGTGGAACCGGGATGAGACCGGCCTGCGAGGCGCCGAGGAAAGAAATGATGTATTCAAGCGACTGCGGCGCAAGTATTACCGCCCGGTCACCCGTCGACGAGCAAAGCCGCAGTTGTTGGGCAAGGTTAAGAGTTCGCCGATACACCTGTGACCACGTCAAACTTTCGGGAATACCTTCCCAATCGTGTTCGTAGTCAACAAAAGTGAAAGCAGTATCGTTAGGCTGCAAACTCGCGCGCTCGCGCAGCACAGCAGGGACAGAAAACACCACCACGTCCATCACCCTACCAACGGCCGGGGATGCATCCATCCAAAAGCGTGCAAACTGTCACTGACACCGATCCCGTGGCTATCCCGGGTCGCGAGGTGCGAAAACGTCCGTCGGATCGCCACAATCTGGACTATCCTGCAGCCGCTGCCGACGTAAGGGGACCCGAATGAGCAACCACACCTACCGCGTGATCGAGATTGTCGGGACGTCACCCGACAGCGTCGACGCCGCTATCCGCAGTGGCCTGGCACGCGCCGCGGAGACGATGCGCAGCCTCGACTGGTTCGAAGTTCGAGTCGATTCGCGGCCACCTGGCCGACGGAGCCGTCGCGCCACTACCAAGTGACGATGAAAGTCGGCTTCCGCCTGGAAGATTCGTAATCCGGCAGTTCAGCCGGCGACGGCTCCTGCCTCGGGGAACGGCGACCCGAACTCGGTCACCGGCTGCGATACCCGCGCTTGCGGGCCCGTCGCGGCAGCCTTGCCGGATCAGGTGCCAATAGATGCCGACGAACGCGGCGTGATCAGTCATCAGAAACGGCGTCAGCAGCCGGTTGTGCACTAACGAGAAAGCCAGTCCGTACGCAGGGTCGGCCCAGCCGAACGAGCCGCCCATGCCGACATGACCGAATCCCGGCACCACATTCCCAACGGCAAGCTGTGGTAACCCAGATGGAAGGCCAGCGGCACGAAGAGGTTCCGATCCCGCTGCCGGCTCGGTTGACCGGTCGAGCCCCGCAACGCGCCCGCGTGACAAAAACCGGGTGCCATCGATCTCACCGCCGTTGGCGATGGCTCCATACATCCGCGCCAGGGCGCGGGCCGTCACCACCCCGTTGGCTGCCGGCATCTCGGCATCGAGCATTGGCATATCGCCTTGCACGGCAGCAATCACGCCCGGGAAGTACATGGAACGGAATCCGCCGGACAGCTGGTCGGCGACCTTGCGCGCCACACAGTTGACGACCGGATTCGCCGACGAAGTTCTGCGGAATGATGATCTCGGCGACCCGCGTCGGCGCTTCCGCCGGTGGCCGGCCCAGATGCATACCGTCAGTGCCCAACGGCTCGGCGAGCTCCTCGCGGATCAGCGTACGCATACCTTTTCCGGTCACGGCCCTGGCCAGCCCGGACATCAGCCAGCCGAAGGTCAGCGCATGGTAGGCGGGTTTGCCGAGCAGCCGTCCCGGACGCGCCTCGGCGAGCCGCTGTTCCATCGCGACGTGATTCAGCAAGTCTTCTTGTGTCGCACCTCGCAGACCCGACAGGCCGGCGTGGTGTCTCATCACCTCTCGAACGGTGAGGTCCGACTTGCCCTTGGCGCCGAACTCGGGCCAGTACTCGGCAACCGGAGCGTCGTAGTCGATCAGCCCTCGGTCGGCGAGCCGGTGGATAACCGTGGCGGCCATGCCCTTGGTTGCCGAGAACACCATCGGGGCAGTGTCCGCGGACCACGGAACATTGCCACGCCGATCGGCCCAGCCTGTCCAGACGTCGACGACAGGTTGCCCGTCGAGATAGACCGCCAATGCCCCGCCGCCAAGTCGGCGCGCCGGGGAACATGCTGTTAAAGAAACGAACGACGCAAGCAAAAGTTTGAGTCCACCGCGCCGAACACACGATGACCTGCGTCAACGTCATCGTGAGAAGGGACCGCGCGGCGATCGACCCGGGCTTCGAGCTTCACGTACTCGAATTTACTTCCAATCGCCGCAGCCCAGTGGGCAAACAAAAATTAAGTTACCTTTCCGTTAAACTGACGCTGCCCTCAATATTTGCTGGGCGGCCATAGCGGGGGTCAACTCCCCCGCCTTGACCTGACGTTCCACCTCGCCGCGGATCTTGCGGACCTCGGGATTGGACAGCAACCGGTCCAGCACCGTGTCACGAACCATCTGCCAAGTCCAGTCGACCTGTTGGGCCCGCCGGCGGGCTTCGAACTCTCCGGCCTCGGTAAGCACCTGGCGATGACGCTGAACGGTGTCCCACATCTCGGCCAGACCCGTCCCCTCCACCGCGCTCATAGTGAGAACTGGTGGCCGCCAGAGTGTTTCGCGCGGGTAGATCAACCTGATCGCGGACGAGAGCTCCCGCGCGGCCGACCGCGCCTCGGCCAGGTGATTACCGTCGGCCTTGTTCACCACCACGATGTCGGCCAGCTCCAGCACACCCTTCTTGATGCCCTGCAGCTGGTCACCGGTGCGGGCCAGGGTCAGCAGGACGAAAGTGTCGACCATATTGGCCACCGCCACCTCGGACTGCCCGACGCCGACGGTTTCGATCAGGATCACGTCGAACCCGGCTGCCTCCAACAGCACGACAGTTTCCCGGGTGGCCTTTGCTACGCCGCCCAACGTGCCCGAGGTGGGCGACGGCCGGATGTAGGCATCCGGATGTACTGCCAGCCGCGCCATTCGGGTCTTGTCGCCCAGAATCGATCCGCCGGTGCGAGTCGACGACGGGTCCACGGCCAGCACCGCGACCCGATGTCCCTGCTCGATCAGATGCATGCCCAGCGCATCGATCATGGTGGACTTGCCCACCCCCGGGACCCCCGTGATACCCACTCGATGCGCATTGCCGGACTCCGGCGTCAACGTCAGGAGCAGCTCCTGTGCCCGCTCGCGGTGGTCGCTGCGGGTGGACTCCAGCAGCGTGATGGCCCGCGGCAACGCCGCGCGGTCGCCACTGCGCACGGCAGCCGCCAACTCATCGACCGCGATATTGCTTTGCGACGTCATCTAGCCCAGCGGGTAGCCCAGGCGCTCGGCGAGCTTGTTCAGCAAGCCGATCGCGGCGTCGGCGATCACTGTCCCGGGCGGGTAGATGGCGGCGGCCCCGGCCTCGTACAGCGCCTCGAAGTCACCGGGCGGGATGACACCGCCGACCACGATCATGATGTCGGGGCGTCCCACCTCATCCAGCGCTTCGCGAAGCGCCGGTACCAGCGTCAAGTGCCCGGCGGCCAGTGAGGACACCCCCACCACGTGCACGTCGTTGTCGGCGGCCTGGCGGGCAACCTCCTCGGGCGTGGAGAACAGCGATCCGACATCGACGTCGAACCCGATGTCGGCGAAGGCCGTCGCGATCACCTTCTGCCCACGGTCGTGGCCGTCCTGGCCCATCTTGGCCACCAGAATCCTGGGCCGGCGGCCATCGGCCTCGGCGAACTTCTCGACCAGCTCGATAGCGCTTGCGATGTTGGAGGCCTTTCCGACTTCGTCACGGTAGACCCCGGAGATGGTACGGATCTCGGCCTGGTGCCGCCCGTACACCCTTTCCAGCGCGTCGGAGATCTCGCCGACGGTGGCCTTTTCCCGGGCCGCGTTAATGGCCAGCGCCATCAGGTTATTGCCCAGTCCGGCTGGATCAGCCCGGCCGCCGGCCGGACTTTGGGCGGCGGCCGCGCGCGACAGCTCGGCCAGGGCGGCCTCGACCGCCGCGGCATCCCGGCTGGCCCGCAGCTCCTGCAGTTTGGCCAGCTGTTCGGCTGCGCACCCGGGTGTTCTCGACCTTGAGCACCTCGATCTCTTGGTCCTCGTCGACCTGGTACTTGTTCACCCCGATCACCGGCTGCTGACCGGAGTCGATGCGGGCCTGGGCCCGTGCGGCCGCCTCCTCGATGCGCAGCTTGGGGATGCCGTCGCTAATGGCCTGAGCCATGCCGCCGTGCTCGCCGACCTCGGCGATATGGGCGCGTGCCCGCTGCGCGAGCTGATGCGTCAGCCACTCCACGTAGTAGGAGCCCGCCCAGGGGTCGATCGGCCGCGTGGTGCCCGACTCCTGCTGCAGCACCAGCTGCGTATTGCGGGCGATCCGGGCGGAAAAGTCGGTGGGCAGCGCGAGCGCCTCGTCGAGTGCGTTGGTGTGCAGCGACTGGGTATGACCCTGCGTCGCGGCCATCGCCTCGATGCAGGTGCGGGCAACGTTGTTGAAGGCGTCCTGAGCCGTCAGCGACCAGCCCGAGGTCTGCGAATGTGTGCGCAGCGACAGCGATTTGGCGCTCTTGGGGGCAAATTGGGCGACCAGCTCGCTCCACAGCAACCGCCCGGCCCGCAGTTTGGCGACTTCCATGAAGAAGTTCATCCCGATGCCCCAGAAGAAGGACAGCCGAGGCGCGAACTTGTCGATGTCCAACCCGGCGTCCAGGCCCGCCTTGATGTAGTCCACACCGTCGGCCAGCGTGTAGGCCAACTCCAAATCCGCTGTGGCACCGGCCTCTTGGATGTGGTAGCCGGAGATCGAGATGGAATTGAACTTCGGCATCTTGGCGCTGGTGTAGGCGAAGATGTCGGAGATGATCCGCATCGACGGCTTCGGCGGGTAGATGTAGGTGTTGCGGACCATGAACTCTTTGAGGATGTCGTTCTGAATGGTGCCGGCCAGTTTCTCCGGCGGCACTCCCTGCTCCTCAGCGGCCACCACATACAGCGCCAGGATCGGCAGCACGGCACCGTTCATCGTCATCGACACCGATACCGTGGACAGGTCGATGCCGTCGAACAACTGCCGCATGTCGAGGATGGAATCGATTGCGACGCCGGCCATTCCGACATCGCCCTGCACGCGCGGGTGGTCGGAGTCGTAGCCGCGGTGGGTGGCCAGGTCGAATGCCACGGACAGGCCCTTCTGACCGGCGGCGAGGTTGCGGCGATAAAACGCGTTGGAGTCCGCGGCCGTGGAGAACCCGGCGTATTGGCGAATCGTCCACGGCTGGTTGACATACATCGTCGGGTAGGGCCCGCGGACAAAGGGTGGCTCGCCGGGGAAGGTGTTCAGCGGATAACCGTCGGCATCGACGGCGCGACGGTCTTGCGCGATGTACACCGGTTTGACGTCGATGCCCTCCGGCGTTTGCCACTGCAACTGATCGGGGGTGTACCAGTGCGCCTTCGCCGCGGCATCGACAAGCTGGTCGACCGCGTCCTCGGTGGGCGGTTCGGTTGCTCGATCACCATGCAACGGGATCTCGGCGAAGCTGCCGACAACTGGGGTACTGGTCGTCATCTAGGCTCCCAATCGAGTCAGGAGATTGGAAAGGGCTTCGATCGCATCGATTTTCGCGGTCAGATACTCGTCGGGCCGATGCTCGGCGGCAGCCATTGCCCGCTCCGGTCCGGCCAGATAAACCCGTTCGATCCCCGCGCTCCGGGCGGCCTGCACAATGTCGGCGGCCTCGTCCTCATAGCGCTTGTCGGTGCCGCAGATAACCGCCACCGTCGGCGACCCGGCATCGTTTACCGCCCGGGCGACGGCCGCCGCGTCGAGGGTGCCCGGGTTGATCGCCTCGATACCGCCCGACGCCAACAGGTTCGTCGCGAAGGTGGTCCGGATGTTGTGCTCGGACAGCGGACCCAACGGCAGCAACAGGACTCGTGGGCGCGCATCCTCGCGGGCCAGAAAGACGTCCGAACGATCGCGGAGTGCTTCGAACCCGGCCGCGTAGCGCATTACGTTTCCCGCTCTGCTCAGCGAATCACCCTGCGGCAGCGGGGCTTCGCCGAGGTTCGGAAATTCGTTGACGCCGGTGATCGCGATGCGGCGATGCGCAATGTCGTCCGCACGCCGGGCCGCAAGCTCGCCGATCTGGCCGACCAGGTAGTCGTGGGCGTCGACGAATCCGCCGTGTGCCTCGATGGACTGGAAATGCCGCCAGGCCTGCTCGGCCAGCTTTGCGGTGAGGTCCTCCACGAACCACGACCCACCGGCGGGGTCCAGCACCCGGCCGACGTGTGACTCTTCCAGCAGCAGCAACTGGGTGTTGCGAGCGATCCGGCGCGCGAAACTGGTTGCCGTACCGGGCCAACCACCGGGGATGGCCACGTCGAACGCGTAGACCAGGACCGTATCGGCGCCGCCGACGCCCGCGCCAAAGGCCGCCAGCGTACATCGCAGCATGTTCACCCACGGGTCGCGCTGGGTCATCATCGGCAGCGACGTCTCCGCGTGCACGACGGCCGCGCCGCCATCCGGGTCGCCCGCGACCTCGGCGATCCGCGCCCATAGTTGGCGCACCGCGCGCATCTTGGCCACCGTCATGAATTGGTCGTCGTCGGCGGCGAGCCGGAAGCTGATCTGGCGCAATGCATCACCGACCGACATCCCGGATTCGGTGAGCACCCGCAGGTAGGCCACCGCGGCACCGATGCTGGCCGCGAGCTCCCAGGCCGCCGTTGCGCCCAGGTTGTGGAAAGCGGGTCCATCGACGGTGATCGCTCGTACACCCGGCACGGCGGCCGACCGTGTGGCGAACGAGACGACCTCCTCGATCGGCGGGGTGAGGCGGTCGCTCAGTGTCGCCGTCAGGGGGTCGGCGCCCAGATCGACCGACACGGTGGCACGATGCTCGTCCTCCACCTGATCCACCAGCGCCAGCATGACTTCGGAGGCCGCCGCGTAGTCGGATGCCGCGTCGAGGATCACCGGCGCCATGCTCAGGTACACGCCTTCGAGCAGCGCCTCGAGCTGCCCGGGTGCGACACCGGACTCCCCGACCCGGATCAGCAGTGCGCTGACTCCGCCGCCGAGCGCGGCCAAAACCGCCGCATTGCCCTCACCGGGAGCCGCGCCCGGCAGAGGGAAAGCTTCGGCAACCTTCCAGCCGGACTTGACGTCGCGCGATGCGTCACCGCCGCGCACGAACGGCCAGTGGCCCGGTAGCGGCGGTTCCGGCAGCTCGTCGAACGCGGTGTAGAGCGCCCGGATGGCGAACCCGTCATATGTCGGGGTTTCCAGCAGGTGCTCGGGCTGCTCCCCCAGATCGGCGGGGTCCTTCCGCATGCTCTTGGACAGCACACCGCCGACCGCCTGGCGCCAGCGCACGCGAACCTGTTCTAGGTCGGCGAGCTCGGGTACGTCAATGGACACCGACTGCTCCTGTTTTCGCAGCAATAGGCTGCTTTTGCTTCGGGTTGCTCTAGGGATGCGAGTTACTAATCAGGTTAATTGATGGAGCCTGCTGCTAAAAAGCACGAGTCGGCGCGAAACGCCAGCCATGGGAAATGAGGTTTTCACCTGAGACCCGTAACCTTAGAAACCGTGACGGCCTCCGCCACCAGCAAAATCACCGATACCCTGCGTAGTCTTGGCGGCGCCGTGGGCGCCACCGCACGTCAGCTGTCGCCATTGCGGATCGTCGGGACAGTGGTCGTAATCACAGTCCTGGTCGCGGTGGCGCTGTTGGTCCGGCTGCCCACCGCCGTGGAGTTGCGCGATTGGGCCCAGTCGGTGGGTCCCTGGTTCCCGGTGGCGTTTCTGATCGCGCACATCGTCATCACCGTGGTGCCGGTCCCCCGCACGGCATTCACCCTGGCCGCGGGGCTGCTGTTCGGCCCACTCCTCGGTGTGGTCATCGCGGTAGTCGCCAGCACCGCGAGCGCGGTGATCGCGCTGCTGCTGGTCCGCGCCGCCGGGTGGCGGCTAAACCGCTTGGTCCGGTATCGAGCGATCGACCGGCTGGACCAGCGGCTGGGTGAGCGCGGCTGGGTGGCGATCCTGTCATTGCGGTTGATTCCCGCCGTGCCGTTTTCGGCGCTCAACTACGGCGCCGGCGCGTCAGCCGTGCGGCTGTGGCCCTACACCTTGGCCACGCTGGCCGGCGTGCTTCCCGGCACCGCCGCGGTGGTGATCCTGGGCGACGCCCTGGCCGGGCACCCGAGCCGGTTGCTGATCCTGGTGTCGGTGTGCACCGGCGCCTTGGGGCTGGTCGGGTTGATCTACGAGGTCCGCCACTACCGGCAGAACCACCCCAGGCCGTCGCCACAGTGCTCCGCACCAGGACGAGCCCGAGCGCGCGATTTGCTAGGCGACTTGCAGCTTGACCACCTCGGCATTGAATAGCCTGCCAACCGCCCCCGAAGTAGCCATCCCCGCCAGTACTTCGGCGTGAATGAAGACTCCGCGGTAGACGCCCATCGCGATCAGTCCGCCGTCGCCGCGGTCACCATCGAGTTCCAAGGCAATCGCCCAAGGTGGAAGCCCCGCCACGTTGACGGAATGAGTAGTCCAGGTTTGCGCCTTACCTGCGAACGGCTGGAATCTGCCGCAATCATGGGCCACTCCTCTCACGTCAGGCTTCTGCTGCGGAAGTTCGATAGTGACCACCGCAATCACGTCGCTTTGGGCGGACAGGCGCGCGTTCCCCGCTTGAGTCGCGGACGGCAGCCCGGCTAAGACGGCTGAACATTCGGCTGGACTGCTGCTGCCTTTCGGCAGCATCGCAGGGGAAAGCACAGCTCTCTGCCACGATGCGCCGTCGTGATCGGGAAACGAGGAGCGGTCAACAATCATCGCCTCAGTGATTTGTCGGATGTCCGGCTGTCCCGCCAGACCCACGATTACGATCGCCGCCACCACGATCACGGCGACGGCTAGCGCGGGACCTCCCAGAATCCGCAAATGGTTGCTCCGCTTGGCGGGCGGCTCAAGCAGCCGAGGGATCGGCGGCGGGTCCGGCTGGGGATGGTAATGGCCGGACACCAGAGCAGCCGGTCCCGTCGATTGCCGTTGCCACGAATCATTCGGATACACCCTGATGCCCCCCGGTATCACGAGTCGTTGCGCTGATAATAGTGCTAATTCACGTGGCCCTGAAGAGTGGCGGCGTGGTGATTGAAAAGAGCCGATCGGCGGCCCCGCGGCAGGCGGTGATCGCAGCCGTAACCGTCCTTATGACGTTGCTGGGGGGTGTTCCAGATCCGGACCCCTGGCCGCCGGTCGAATAGTCGGCGGGCTAGTTGCCCACCGGCAACCTGAGCCGGAATTGCGCGCCACCTTCGTGCGGCAGACATACCAGCTCGCCGCCGTGGGCCTGGGCCAGCGCCCGCGCGATCGGCAAGCCCAGCCCGGCGCCGCCGTGGTCGCGGGCGCGGCCGGCATCCACCCGGACCAGGCGCTCGAAGATGCGGTCACGCTCGTCGTCCGGAACCCCGGGGCCCGTGTCGGTGACGGTCACCTCGGCCACTCCCGCACCGCTGCTCAGGTCGATGGTGATGGATCCACCCGGCGGTGTGTACCTGCGGGCATTGTCGAGCAGGTTGGACAAGATCTGCGCCACTCGGGTCGGATCGGCCTCGATGTTGAGCGTGGTCGGGCCGGCCCGGGTGACGACAACCTCCGGCGCCAGCAATGCGGCTCGGTCGGATTCCGCCGCGACGATGTCGGCCAGATCGGCGCTACCGAGGTCCAGCGGAAGTCCGGCGTCGATACGACTCAGATCCAGCATGTCGGCGACGAGACGTCCGGCACGGCGAGCGTCGGACAGCAACATTCTGGCCCGGCGGTACTGACCATTGGCTCGGCCGGCATTGCTGAGGAGTTGTTCGGCCGCCACCTGGATGCCCGCGATCGGGGTGCGCAGCTCGTGTGCGGCGTCGACGAGGAAGCGCCGGGTCGCCGTCTCGGCGGCCTCCGCGGCCTCCGCGGCCTCCTGCGCCCGGCGCTCTGAGCTCTCCAATGCATCGAGCATCTCGTCGAATGCGCTTGCGACGCGGCCAAGTTCGGTATCGGCGGGCTTGGGATGCAGTCGGCGTCCGCGGTCCCCGGTGGTGATGTCCTTGGCCAGCGCCGTCATCCGGTTCAACGGCCGCAGCGCCACCCGGCTGGCGGCGACCATCAACAGTGCCGCGACCATCAGAGTCACCACGCAGGCACCGATCATCAGTACCCGCAGCTGGCGGGTCACTTGCGTGGTCTGGGTGGTGTCGGCAACCAGGATCAGCCGGGCACCGTTCGGCAACGGGTGCACCAGCACGGTCGAGGTCGCATCCGGCGGCGGGCCCGGCGGCGGCGGCAGACCGGGCGGCACCGGCAAACCGGGCGGCCCCAGGGGCGGGCCGGGCGGTCCCAGGGGCGGGCCTGGTGGGAGCGGCGGCGGACCGGGCGGCAGCAGCGGGCCTGCGGGACCCGCGGTGGTGTCGGGACTGATCCGCGGATCACCGTATGTCGCGCCGTCGGCGGTAACCAGCAGCGCCCGCACACTGCCGCTATTGAGCTCGGCCGCAAGCAAATCCGGTGCGGTGTGTGCCGCGGCCAGCGCGTCGGCGCGGGACGTCGCCGCGACCAGCCGGTCGTGCAGATTGCGGCGCGCCTGAGCACCCAGGATCAGGTCGATGGTGACCCCCAGCACCACCAGCAGCACCGCCAGCAACGCCGCCACGATCAGTGTGACGCGGCGCTGCAGCGACGGCGTTGGAGTCGGGGAATCGGCCATCAGGACTATGAACGTAGTGGTTGCAGTCGGTACCCGATGCCGCGGACGGTGTGCAATATCCGTGGCCCGTGGGCCTCGAGTTTGCGCCGCAACCCGCTGACGTGGACCTGCACCAGGTTGGGGTCGTAGGCGTCATAGCCCCACACCGCGGTCAGGATCTGGCCCGCGCTGACGATCCGTCCGCGCTGCTCCACCAGGAAACCCAGCAGCCGCAATTCGGTGGCGGTCAGGTCCAGGCGGTGTCCGGCACGCGCGGCGACGCCTGCCTCGACGTCGAGCATCAGCTCGCCCAGTTGAACCACTTGCGGCAGCCGTCCCCGCCGCCGCAGCACCGCGCCGACCCGCGATATGAGTTCGGCGAGCTCGAATGGCTTGACGACGTAGTCGTCGGCTCCGCCGTCGAGGCCACGCAATCGGTCGGGCAGCCCGTCGCGGGCGGTGATCAACACGATGCCGATGTCGCCCCAATCCCGGATGACGTCGATGAGTGCGAACCCGTCACGACCCGGCAGCATCACGTCGAGCACCACGATGTCGGGCCGCAGGCCGTCCAGAACGTCTTCCAATCCCTCTCCGTCGCAACGGGAGTCGGTGTGGTATCCGACGTCGGCCAGCGCCTCGCTGACCATTTCGCGGATAGTTTCCGAGTCCTCGACAACCAGTACCCGCGGTGTTCCGACGCTGAATTGATCGGTCCGGCCGGCAGCCGAACGGCTGCCGGTGCGTGCCGCGCGCGACCAATCCGTCATGGCCCCATTGTTAACGCGACACTCTGAGATCAGGCTTATTCACGCGAAGTTCTCCCGATCCATTCACAACCACAGACATGGGGAGCCACATGACCTCCGACCGCACCGCTAACCCCGCACGGCCAACGGCTGCGCCCGGGCCGCGCCATTCCATCGGCGTGGTGATCGCCGCCGGGCTGGCGGGCTTGGCGATCGGCGCCCTGGCCGTGTTCGCGGTAACCGGCGTCACCTTTAAAGTTCGCGTGGAACTTCCCCCGCCCCCGTATCCGCAGGTGTCGTCGGCGCCGCCGGTGGTTTACCCCTCGGCGCCGCCCCCCGTTGTCAGTATCGCGCCCACCTCTGGGCCGAACGTGGTACCTCCGCCGCCTTTCCCGCCCGGGCCGCGCTGAGGAAATTCTTCAGCTTCACTTCAAGTTCGGCTCCTACCGTCGCGGCTACCGAGAAACCGACGACGTGAGGAACCCCATGACCTCCGATGACAGCACCAAAACCGAATACGGGCCCGCGCCGGCAGCCGTAGCACCAGCACGGGCTCAGCCCGAATCTGGCCCGGGACTCGGCCGCCGTCGCCACTCCACTGGCGTGGTGGTCGGCGCCGGGCTGGCGGGCTTGGCGCTGGGCACGTTCGGCACCATAGCCGCGATCGCCTTCGCGTGGATCGTGGACGGCGGACCTCCGCCCCCGCCGCCCCCACCCCCGATGCCGATGTCAGCGTTGCCTTTCGGTCATGGCCACCCGCCGCCGCCCGGGCTGGGCGGAGCGTTCGGGCCCATGCCGGGTGGCATGCGGCCGCTGCCCGCGCCGCCGGGACCGCCTGGCTTCTGGCCGCCGGCGCCGCCACAAGGAGGCGGTCCCGGGCCGGGCCAACCACCGGGGCCGCCACCGTCGGCACCGCCCGTGCCGACGCAACAGCCACCGGCGCCACCGCGTTAAACGGCGCCGGCGCCGTCAACGGCAATGCCTGAGCCGGAGTTGCCGGCACCAGATGCAGGTTGCCGAATGGCAGCGCGGTTTGACCGCTTGAGCTTGGCTGCGGGCTGCGCTTCGGTGACAACGTTCCCGTCAGCTTCGGCAGGACTGTCGTGACCGCCACGACCGCGACGACGCACAGCGCCGCCGCTGCCGCTGCGATCACAGCGATGAGCCGTAACCGCTTTCCGGACACGTGGTGGCGCTTGACGGTGCTAAGCCGCGGCTCGACCCGTGTCCGGGCCTTTAACCGTCAGCACCGCGAATGTTGCCAGGAACGACGCCGCCGGAATGGTATTGACAACCTTGTCCCGGGCACGGACGTGCGCGCCGACGGCCAGGATGAAATACAGCGTCAGCATGGCCGTCGTCAGCCTGGCCAGCGCGGGGAACCTGGTGACCGACAGCAAGCCGACCGCGGACGCCACTTTGACTATCGGCAGGACCGGGCGGACGGCCTCCGGAACTCCCAGCTGGTCGAGGATGTTGGCGATGGGAGCCAGCGGTATCGCGCACGCCACCGCATCGCCGGCCTGGAAAGCAGCAAGGGCCGCATAGGTTTTCGGTGAAGTCAGAGCACTCATACCGCCATCTTATTGAGAAAACCGAGGCGGCGGTCCCTGCGGTCCCGGCGGTCCCGGCGGGCGCCCGGCGGGCCGCCCATCGGCGGGCCGCCCATCGGTTGCCGGGGTATCGCCTCGGTCCTGGACGCCGCGCGCGCGATCGCCGGGTCAGGGTCCGCCGAGAACCAATCGGCGACTTCGGCGTCGTCGTCGGCAGCCGAGTGCTTTGGCTGCTCATCGACCGGGGACGGCTCGAACCGGAACACCCCATCCTCACCCGGCTTGCCGAGGAGTCTGGTGAAGCCCTGCAACGCGGCACTGAAGTCGCTGGGGACCACCCACACCTTGTTGGCGTCGCCGCGCGCCATCTCCGGCAGCATCTGCAGGTACTGATAGGCCAGCATCTCCGGGGTGGGCCTGCCGGCCTTGATCGCGGCGAACGTCTTCTCGATCGCCTTGGCCTGCCCCTGCGCCCGCAGGTAAGCAGCGGCGCGCTCACCCTGAGCGCGCAGCACCCGGGACTGCCGGTCGGCCTCGGCGGCCAGGATCGCGGACTGCTTGGCGCCCTCGGCGGCCAGGATCTGCGACTGTTTGTTGCCTTCGGCCTGTGTGATCGCGGCCTGCCGGGTACCTTCGGCGGTCAATATCATCGCCCGCTTCTCCCGGTCGGCCTTCATCTGCTTTTCCATCGAGGCCTGAATCGACGGCGGCGGGTCGATGCTGCGTAGCTCCACCCGGGCCACCCGCAGACCCCAGCGGCCGGTCGCCTCGTCGAGCACGCCGCGCAACTTGGTGTTGATCTGATCCCGGGAGGTCAGGGTCTGTTCCAGCGTCATGCCGCCGACCACGTTGCGCAGGGTGGTCGTGGTGAGTTGCTCGACACCCACGATGTAGTTGCTGATTTCGTACACCGCCGCCGACGGCACAGTGACCTGGAAGTAGACCACGGTGTCGATGTTGAGCGTCAGGTTGTCCTCGGTGATGACGGGTTGCGGCGGGAACGACACCACGCGCTCACGCAGGTCCACCCGGGCGCGGATGCGCTCGAAGAAAGGCACCAGCACGGTCAGCTGCCCGCTGACCGTGCGGCTGTAACTGCCCAGCCGTTCGATCACCGCCGCCTCGGCCTGAGGGATCAGCCTGACCGATCTGAACAAAACGACGATCGCGAAGAGCACAAACGCGAGCGACACGACACTCACAGCGGTTACCATCGAGCCTCCTGTTTCTTCAGAGGGTTACATGTCCTTGTACACCACCGCGGTGGCGCCGTTGATCTGCATGACGGTCACCCGCTCTCCGGGCTCGTAGACGTCGGTCTCGTTCACCGGGCGCGCCGTCCAGACCTGGCCGTCAAGTTTCACCTGGCCCGCATCCTGCGCAACCCGCTCGACCACCAGCGCGCTCTTGCCTTCCAGCGCTTTGATGCCGGTCGGCAATCCCTTCGCAGGTGTGAGCCGCCGGCGCAACGCCGGCCGCACCAGAACCAGCAGCAAAACCGAAGACACCAGGAACACCGCCGCGTCGACCCAAACCGGAGAGTGCAGCAGCCAGCTGCTCCCCGAAGCGGCCAGCGCGCCGCCGGCGAGCATCAACAAGGACATGTCGCCGGTGAGTGCTTCCGCGCCGGCAAGCACCAGCGCGAATATTAGCCAGATCACCGCGACGGGCATGCGGCAAGAATACGCGCGATCGGCCAGTGCCGGGTCGACCAACTACACTGCGAGATCATGTGGTGTCCCAGTGTGTCGCTGTCGCTGTGGGCCAATGCCTGGCTCGCGGGCAAGGCCGCGCCCGACGACGTCTTGGACGCGTTATCACTTTGGGCGCCAGCGCAATCGGTTACCGCCTACGATGCCGTCGCCGCGGGCCACACCGGGCTGCCCTGGCCCGATGTGGACGACGCCGGGATGGTCTCGCTGCTGCAGACGCTGCGCGCGGCGGTTGGCCGAACGATGCGGGCGCCCGATGCCCGTTCATTGAGCGGAAGAATCAACGTCGTGTTGCCGGTGCCGGGCGATGTACGCGGGCTGGCCCCCGGGACCCAGTTCGAACGCGACGCCCTCGCCGTTGGCGAAGCGGTGATCATCACCAACCCCGACGATCCCGCCACCGCCATCGGCCTGGTCCCCGAATTCACCTATGGCGATTTCGACCCCGACGACGCAGCCGATGCGCCCGAATTGTGTGCGCTGTCTTGGATCGTGTACTCGCTGCCCGGCGCCCCCGCGCTCGAGCACCACGAGCTGGGCGACGCGGAATACACGTTGCGTTCGGCGGTACGCTCGGCCGCCGACGCGCTGGGCACCATCGGGTTGGGATCCGCTGCCAGCGACGTTGCCAACCCGCGAGGTCTCGTCGAGCAATTGCTGGAATCGACGCGGCAACACCGGGTTCCCGAACACGCACCGTCGCGGGCGGTGCGAGTCTTGGAAAACGCCGCACACGTCGACGCGATCATCGCGGTCAGCGCCGGGCTGAGTCGATTGCCGACGGGTAACTCGTCGTCGGAAACTCAGATTGCCAACAATGCGCTGCGACCGCTGACAGCCGTGGTGCGTTCGGCGCGGATAGCCGCCATCAGCGCGATCCTGCGCTCCGCCTGGGCCGACCAGCCCTGATGGTGGCGGCCCGCTTCGCCCCGTTCTTTCCGCCTAGCCACTTTCCTGCGCAGCGCAATGCGGCGGGCGGCATGGCTCACCATTGCTGCTGGCCAGGCAACCCGGCACCGGATCGGGGCCGCTAACCCGGGCGGGCGCACCGCCAAAACGGAGTTCGTCAATCAAACCAGCGGCCAGCCGGGCGAATCGACGATCGGCGTTGGGCGTTGCGACCCGGCTGAACGCGATACCCGCCGCCTCGGCCTGGGACCGCAACTCCTGGTCGAGATCCCACACCACCTCGATGTGGTCCGCGACAAACCCGATGGGACAGACGATTACGGCTTTCGTTCCGGCAGCCGCAAGCAAGCTCAGATGGTCGGCGACATCGGGTTCCAGCCAGGGAACCTGCGGCGGCCCCGATCGCGACTGCCAGGTCAGGTCATAATCGGTATATCCGGCGGCCGCCGCGACCAACCTTGCGGCATAAGCGACTTGGCGGCTGTACAGGTTCGGACCGCAGCCCAGGTCGGCGGCCACTGGCACCGAGTGCGCGGTGAATACCAGTCGCGCGTCCGGCGGCACCGCACGGGCGGCCGCGGCAATGCCCTCGGCGAACATCTCGACGAAAAGCGGGTGGTCGAAGTAGGGCCGCAGCTTGACCAACTCGGGCGCGTCCGGACCGGTCGCCCGCCGTGCCCGGGCAATGTCCTCGACATATTGCGTACAGCCGGAATAACCGCTCCACGCCGACGTGGTGAATACCGCGGCACGACGAATACCGTTGTCACGCATCGTCTTCACAGCGTCTTCGACATAGGGTTCCCAGTTGCGGTTGCCGAAGTACACCGGCAGGTCCTGTACCGCCTCCAGCTCGGAGATCAGCGCACGGTTGATCGCGTTGATCGGTGAAACCCCGCCGAAATGCATATAGTGCTCGGCGACGTGGTCGAGGCGCTCCGGCGGCACGTTGCGTCCGCGGGTGACGTTCTCCAAGAACGGCCGCACCTGTTCGGGCGCCTCCGGCCCGCCGAAGGACAGCAGCAGGACCGCGTCAAATTGCATTACGCTCTACAGCAATTGGGTGTGTGCGCCGCCGTCGGCGAAGATGATGTCTCCCGTAGTCGCCGGCAGCCAGTCGGACAGCAGCGCGCACACCGTCTTGGCGACCGGCGTCGGGTCCTTCATGTTCCAGCCGACTGGAGCACGCTGATCCCAGCCCTCTTCCAGCAGCTGTATCTGCGCGCCGGCCTCCTCGCCGAGGGCGCCCCCGACGATCGCGGCCATCGCCAGCGTCCGGATCGGCCCGGCGGCAACCAGATTCGAGCGCACCCCGTACTTGCCGGCCTCGCGTGCCACGAACCGGTTGACCGACTCCAAAGCGCTCTTGGCGACGGTCATCCAGTTGTAGGCAGGCATCGCACGGGTCGGGTCGAAGTCCATGCCGACGATGGAACCACCGGGGTTCATGATCGGCAGTAACGCCTTGGCCAGCGACGCGTACGAGTACGCGGAGATGTGGATGCCCTTGGAGACGTCTTCGTAGGGTGCGTCGAAAAACGGGTTGATGCCCATACCGGTCTGCGGCATGAAGCCGATCGAGTGCACCACGCCGTCGAGCTTGTTGCCCTCCCCGATCGCCTCGGTAACCCGCTGCGCCAGCGTGCCCAGGTGCTCCTCGCTTTGCACGTCGAGTTCGATCAGCGGGGCCTTCTCCGGCAACCGGTCCGCAATGCGCTGGATCAACCGCAAGCGATCGAACCCGGTCAACACCAGTTGCGCGCCCTGTTCCTGGGCCACCCGGGCGATGTGAAAAGCGATCGACGCGTCGGTGATGATCCCGCTGACCAGGATCCTTTTGCCGTCGAGCAGTCCTGCCATACTCTGTCCGTCCCCTCTTTGGAGTCCTATCGCTCTTTGTCTCGCTCTTTGGAGTCTTAGTGGCCCATACCCATGCCGCCGTCGACCGGGATCACCGCACCGGCGATGTAGCTCGCATCCTCGGACGCGAGGAAGCTGACCACCCCGGCGACCTCCTCGGCGGTGCCGACCCGCTTCGCCGGGATGAACTCCAGTGCCCCCGCCTGAATCCGCTCATCCAAGCGCGCGGGTCATCTCGGTGTCGATGTAGCCGGGGGCCACCACATTCGCCGTTACCCCGGCCTTGGACAATTCCCGGGAGATCGAGCGGGCCATGCCGATCAGACCTGCCTTAGAGGCTGCGTAATTGGTCTGGTTGCCGATGCCCCAGCTGCCGGAGACCGAACCCACGAAGATCATCCGGCCGAACCGCTTTCGCTGCATGCTGCGCGATGCCCGCTGGGCGACCCGGAACGCCCCGGTGAGGTTCGCGTTGATGACCTTCTCGAACCTCTCCTCAGTCATCCGGATAAGGAACGCGTCCGCGGAGATGCCGGCGTTGGACACCAGTACCTCGACCGCACCCTGATGCTCCTCGACCTCTTTGAAGGCGCGATCGACGGCGTCGTTGTCGGTGACGTCACACTCGACGCCGAACAGCCCCTCGGGCGCCCCGGATCCGCGGTGCGTGACAGCCACCTTGTGGCCGTCGGCGGCCAGCCGCCGTGCGATCGCCAGACCGATCCCGCGGTTTCCGCCCGTCACCAGGACTGAACGGGATACGAATGCGGGTTTGCCGCCGTCGGTGGCGAGCTCGGTGGCCTTCTCGGTGGCTGTGTCAGTCACCCCGACAACCTATCGTCTCGCCACGGCAGGGCCGATACCCTCCCCCCTCGCATGCCGCGACGAGGTCCGGGCCCATAGTTGCCGCGCCGACGTCCGCCAGACTGTCAACTGTGGGCCCATGGCTTTCAGTGTGAACTGATGGCTTTCAGTGTGAGCCCACGGCTTTGGGTGTGAACTCACGGCTTTGAATGTGAGCACACGGCGGAATCTAGGCGGTTTGGCCGCCCTGGGTACACAGCGAAAGCCGTCAGTTCACCCTCAAAGCCGTCAGTTCACACTCAAAGCCCGCGCCAGCGTCAGGCCGGCAGCCGGCGGTTGATCAGCAACGCCGCCAGCGCCGCCGCCGCCAACACCAGCGCACCCAGCCGCAACCAGCCCACGCTCGCGTCGCCCTTGATCGTCTCGTAGCCGATCTGCTGCTGCAACGACGCGTAGACCTCTTTCAACTCCTGCAGAGTCGCGGCGTTGTAGGCATTTCCACCGGAAAGCTGGGCGACCTTCTTCATCGTCTCGTCGTCGACGGGCACCGGCTGGCGCTGATCGTTGATCTCGACGAATCCGTATGGGGTGCCGAAAGAGATCGTCGAGATCGGCACGCCCTGGTCCTTCGCGGTGCGCGCGGCGGTATAGGCGCCTTTGGGGTTGTCCGGGTTGGTCGGCATCGTCTCCTTGCCGTCGGAGAACAACACGATGCGCGCCGGCGGCGGTGTGTCGCCGCCCCCGATCACCGCGCCGACAGTGGCGATCGCCTGCAGCGCGGTGAAGATGGCCTCCCCGGTTGCGGTGCGGTCGGCGAATTGCAACTTGTCCAGTGCGGCTTTGGTTGCGTCGCGATTGGTCGTCGGTGACACCAGCACCGTCGCGGTGCCCGCGTAGGCGATCAGACCAAGGTTGATTCCCGGGGTCAGCTCGTCGGCGAACTGCTTGGCGGCCACCTGCGCGGCCGCCATCCGGTTCGGTTCTACATCGGTGGAACGCATCGACTGCGACACGTCGATAACCAGCATCACCACCGCACGGTTACGCGGAGTCCGGACATCCTCCGTCGGCCCCGCCATCGCGACGGTGAACAGCACCAACGCCAACACCAGCAGGATCGCCGGCACGTGCCGCAATTGGTTGGGCCGCTTGGGGGCGACGCTGTCCAGCAGTTCCGTGTTGGCGAACCGCAACATCCGCCGCTGACGGGCCAGTTGCATCACGATGTACAGCGCGACGAGCCCCACCACCACCAGGAGGAACAGGAAAAACCACGAATGTGCGAAGCCCGACAGCGTCATCGGCCCGAGCAACGGCAGCGTCATAACAGACCCGTCATAACTAGGCGCCCGTCCCGGAGTACCAACCGGTCACTGGCGCCCTGTCATTGACCCGCGCCTGCGGGACTCCACGAAACGGACGATGTCGGCGATCCAGTCCCGGTCGGTGCGAAGCGTCAGCAGCGGCGCACCGCAGCTGCGAAGCGTGCGGGCGACCTCCGCCCGGTGGGCCGCCGCGGCCCTGGCGAAATCGTCGCGCAACTGCGCATCGATGGTGTACTCGCGGGTGGCCCCGGTCTCGGCATCCTGCAGGACGACGTCGCCGACATCGGGCAGTTCGACGTCGCGGGGATCGAGCACCTCGATACCCAGCACCTCGTGGCGGCCGGCTATCGCGCGCAGCGGACGAGTCCAATTGATCGGGCCCAGGAAATCACTGATGATCACGGCCATCCCGCGGCGGCGCTGGGGCCGGCGCAGCCCGTCGATGGTCCTCGCCAGGTCACCGCGCACCCCGGCCGGGGCCTTGGGCATGGTCGCAATTGTGCGCAGCAGCGTCTGCTGATGCTGGCGCCCGCTGCGGGCCGGCACCCGAGTCATGGTCGCGCCGTTGTCGATCAGCGCACCGAATCGATTACCGCCACCACTGTTCAGGAAGTTGATGGCAGCCGCCGCCGCCACCGCGAGGTCACGCTTTTCGCAGAAGGCGGTGCCGAAGTCCAGGCTGGCCGACAGGTCAACGACCAGCCAGGTCTCTAATTCACGGTCGGCGATCATCTGCCGAACATGGGGGTGGGTGGTGCGGGCGGTCACCGACCAGTCCATTCGGCGCACGTCGTCACCGGGCTGGTACAGGCGTGACTCCCCCGGCTCCGAACCCGGGCCCGGGATCAGCCCGAGGTGATCGCCATGCAGAACACCGTCGAGCTTGCGCTTAACGGTCAGTTCGAGGCTGCCCAGCGCCGCCGACAGCTTCGGGTCGTCGATGTCGCCGCGCTGCATCGACGGCGGATGGACCGGAGCCCCGTGCTTCGCGGTGGGGCGTGCGTCCGTCACCGACCGGCGACGGTGGCCGCGGTCTGCATCGCCGGACCCACCGAATGTCCTTGTTGCGGAACGGCATTGATCTGCGGCATGGCGACCGTCTGCATGACCCGGTTGATGACGATCTCTGGCGAGATTTCGTCCGCCAGCGCGTCATAGGTGAGCACCAGCCGGTGGCGCAGCACGTCAGGAATGACGTCGACGACATCCTGCGGGATCACATAGTCGCGGCCCCGGACCAGCGCCAGCGACCGCGACGCGGCGATGATCCCCAGCGAGGCGCGCGGCGACGCACCGAACGCGACCCAGGTCTTGACGTCGTTCATCCCCAGCTGCTCGGGGACGCGGGTGGCGAAGACAACACGGACCACATAGTCGACCAGCGCGTGGTGGACGAAGTTGTTGGCCGCCACGTCCTGTAGCCGCACCAGGTCGCCCGTATTCAGAATCTGCTTGGGCTCCGGCGGCCGCACGCCCATCCGGTAGATGATCTCCCGCTCTTCCTCCGGCGAGGGGTACCCGACGTTGATCTTGAACAGGAACCGGTCCCGCTGGGCCTCCGGCAGCGGGTAGACGCCCTCGTGCTCGATCGGGTTCTGCGTCGCCATCACCAGGAACGGGTTGGGCAGCGGGAACCTCTTGCCACCGATCGAGACCTGGCGTTCCTGCATGACCTCCAGCAGCGCCGACTGCACCTTGGCCGGCGCCCGGTTGATCTCGTCGGCGAGCAGGAAATTGGCGACGACGGGGCCGAGCTCGGTGTCAAACTCCTCCTTGCCCTGCCGGTAGATGCGGGTACCGATGATGTCGGTGGGCACCAGGTCGGGAGTGAACTGGATGCGCGCGAACGTCCCGCCGACTACCTTGCGCAAAGGTCTCCACCGCCAACGTCTTGGCCACGCCGGGAACACCCTCGAGTAACACGTGGCCTTTGGACAGCAACCCGACCAGCATCCGCTCGACGAGCTGGTCCTGGCCGACGATGATCCGCTTGACCTCGAAGATTGCCCGCTCCAGCGTGTGTACCTCGGCGGCCAAGCCGTCGGCACCACCCGGATGCGCCTCATGGGCTCCCGCGCCCGCATAACCGCCGGCGCCCGGGGGCAATCCACCTGCTTGTGTCATCAACTATTACCTTTCACAGCTCATCCGGACACGACTTATGCCGCGCGGCAGCGACGTGCTCGCGTTCAACTATTCCAGGCCCTTCGGAATCCGTCGACGCCGCCGGTTCGCGCTAGTTTGGCGAGGCGATTTCAAACCGCGCGTAACCGGCTTAGTACTCGATGATCCGGGTCAAAAACGGCGTCATTCCGGGTTTGCGCACCGGGCTCACGGTGACCTTGCCGGCAAGACTGGATGCCTCCAGCATCTGGCCGTTGCCCAGGTACATGGTGACGTGCTGGCTGCCGTTCGGGCCGTAAAAGATAAGGTCACCGCGCCTGGCCTCGTTCGGGGGAATGTGTCGGCCGGCGTTGTACTGGTCACCGGAGAAGCGCGGGATCAGCACGCCCACGCCGGCGAAGGCATAGCGCATCAGGCCCGAGCAGTCGAAGCCGTTGATGCTGGCGCCGTCGCCGACACCCTTGCTGGGACCATCCAGGGTGCCGCCGCCCCAGGAGTACGGGACCCCCATCTGCGAACCGGCCCGTCGGATCACGTACTCGATCGCCTGCCGGCCGTTGGCCCGTGGAATCCGGCTTCCGGCGGTGTTGCCCGCCGCGGGGGTGCCGCCCAAGTTGATCCCCAACCCGCCGAGGAATTGCTTGCCCAAATCTAGCGTGGTCTGGGTGGCCTGGGCGGTGGCCTGCAGCGAAGCATTGGCCACGGCGAGCGGGTCTCCGGGGGCGCCGGCGCTGGCCGTTGCCGGCAAGGTGGGATCCCACGGGCCGGGATCAGCCGTGGCCGGGGCAGCTACGGCGAGCATCAGCCCGGTCACCACAGCGGTGACCCAGGCTAGGTTGAATAGGCGAAATCGCTTGTGCCCCATAGCTCCTCGTTAAGTATGCGTCTTCATTACCAGTCGATGTAGCGGATGACGAAGGGCGTCATGCCGCCGGTGCGCACGGGCGCGACACGAACCTTCAAACCGATGTCAGGGGCCTCGAGCATCTGGCCGTCACCGAGGTAGATCGTCACGTGCTGGCTGCCGCCGGGGCCGTAGAAGATGACGTCTCCGCGACGCATCTGCGAAGTCGGGATCTTGCGGCCCAGGTTGTACTGCGAACCCGAGTAGTGCGGCAGCTTGATGCCCACCCCGGCAAAGGCGTACAAGACCAGCCCCGAACAGTCGAAGCCGGTAATGCTGGCCCCGGAGTCGATCCCTTTGCTGGGGCCGGCCGCGTTGCCGCCACCCCAGGAATACGGGACGCCAATCTGCGACATCCCGCGACGGATGACGTACTCGCTGGCCTGCCGCCCGTAGACCCGTGGAATCCGGGCTTGAGTCGCACCCGCGGGGGCATTGGTGATGCCGGTGTCGGTGGGTTTGAGGATGCCCAGTTGCTGCAGGAAGTTGCGTCCCATATTCGCCGTGACTTGCGCCGACGTGGCGGAGACGCCCAGCACCTGGTTCAACACCACGATCGGGTCGCCGGGGATGTTGGCGCTGGGAACCTGCGGCAGCGACGGATCCCACTGGCCATCCCACTGGCGCCCCCCGGGGGGCCGCGGGCCGCCTGGCGATCCGGGATCCCAACGGTCACCCGATGCCGGCACACCGCCGGCGCCGCCTCCGGCCGACCAGACCGCGGCGTCGAGTCTGGCCTGGGCCGTATCGCGTTCAGCGGCCCGGCGATTGACCTGCTCGCGCAGATCGTCGAACTTGCTCTTGGTGCCGGTGAGCGCTTTCACCGCGGCATCTTGGCTGGCCTGGGCATCGGCGGTGGCCTGGTCGGCCTTCTGCTTGGCAAGTCGCGCGGCCGACTCCTTGTTCAACTGCTCGGTACGGGCCCGCAGCAGGTTGGCCATCACCGCATGGGAACTCTCGTTCAGAGTTTGCGCGGCGCTCGCCGTGGCGATGATGTCCTCGGGGCTTTTCGCGCTCAGGTAACTGCCCGGCGGACCGCTCATGTAGGTGGCGGCCGCGAAAATGTTGAGCCGGTGTTGCGCAGTAGCGATCGCGGCATCGGCGTCTTTGACCGCCTGCTCGCTGACCTCGAGGTCGTGGCCGGCGGCGACGGCGTTGTCGCGGGCCGTCTCCACGTCGACCATGGCCTTGTCGACGCCTTGCTGTTCGGTCTCAATCTCGGCGCTGAGGTCGTCCAGGCGCTGGTTGGCCCTGGCGACGTCGGCGATCAGCGCCGCCATGCTGTCGGCACCGGGTTCGGCTTGAGCCAGTCCGGGAATCAGCAGCGGCGGGAACAGCAGCAGCGCCACGCTTACGACAGACGAAATGGCCGGCCGTAGCAACCTCGCGGCCGGTCGCGAAGTAGAGCGACGGCGGGTCCGTCTCATTCGCAGGTCTCCTACGGCTCAACGCATCGGGGCGGCGCCAGCCGCATTTTTCCCACAATGTGACAAATACAACATGAGCATCATTTGCACCGTACGTCACATGTGACGCCGTGGAAACGCGAGTCACAAACTGCACTCTGGACGTGCGGTTAATGTGACCGAACGGTTACCTGCGAGGTTTGCCACAACAGGATCAAGAAGCGCCTTCAAAAAGACCGGCGAAGCCGGACGCGCGTGCTTAGACGCCCTTAGAAGGTTCTTCCAGCGCAGCCTCGTCGGTCTCAGCCGGGGTTGCTGATCGCCTGCTGCGTAACTGCATGAAACGCGTACCGACGGCCGCCGCAAGTACGCCAATCAGCAAAACTATGGTCAATGCCGTCCACGGAAACTCGGGAGTGTTCAGCTCATTTAAAAAGTTATTCGCCGACTGCACCGGGTTGCCGGTCTTGGAGTGGTCCTCCCCGGCCTCCAGCGTGACGCGCGGGTAGTGCGTGCTGTAGCTGCCGACATAGCTCGGGCTGAGCGTGAGCACGGTGGCGTCCCGGTAGTCGGCGCCAACCACCGTGGCGATATCCCGCAGTGGCGTGTCATTGGGCGGGTTGTGATCGAGCAGCACGATCTTGAGGTTGACGCCTTCAGCGTGAGCGTGGTTGACGACTTCGAGCAGGCCCGGCATGGCCGCCGACGGCGCACTGACTCCGGTCGCGGCCACCTGAGCTTTGACCACAGTCATGTCCACGTCTTGCGGAATGTAAAGCGGCAGTATCTGCCCGGTCTGCCCTGTCATTCGCGTCGCCTCCTGCCTCACCACCACGAGTGCTAAGGGCACGTTACGCGCCCCCCGGAAAGGGGCTTCCAACACGCGCCCCAGACGACAAGACTGAACCATGCGAATGCGCCGTCTTGCAGGACAAGCGTACTGTTAAAGTAGCTTGCGTTGTTTGAAAGCATTCGAAAGCAACCGTCGACACGGCCCGTCGGCGGAAGAACTTAATCCTCGGGAGTTGATGTGACCAGCAAAGATTCTGTGAACTCGTTCGGAGCCCGCGACACCCTGCAGGTCGGCGACAAGAGTTACCAGATCTATCGTCTCGATGCCGTTCCCAATACCAAGAAACTCCCCTACAGCCTCAAGGTCCTGGCCGAGAACCTGCTGCGCAACGAGGACGGCAGCAACATCACCAAAGAGCACATCGAGGCCATCGCGAACTGGGATCCGGATGCGGAGCCCAGCATTGAGATCCAATACACGCCCGCGCGCGTCGTGATGCAGGATTTCACCGGCGTGCCCTGCATCGTCGACCTCGCCACCATGCGCGAGGCCATCGGCGATCTGGGCGGCAAGGCCGAGAAGGTCAACCCGCTGGCGCCGGCCGACCTGGTGATCGACCACTCGGTGATCGCCGACCTGTTCGGAACCGCCGATGCGTTCGAGCGCAACGTCGAGATCGAGTACCAGCGCAACGGTGAGCGCTACCAGTTCCTGCGTTGGGGGCAGGGCGCCTTCGACGACTTCAAGGTGGTGCCGCCGGGCACGGGCATTGTGCACCAGGTCAACATCGAGTACCTGGCGAGTGTCGTGATGGAGCGGGACGGGTCCGAAACAATACCGCGTACCCCGACACCTGCGTGGGCACCGATTCGCACACCACGATGGTCAACGGCCTCGGCGTCCTGGGCTGGGGCGTCGGCGGCATCGAGGCCGAGGCCGCGATGCTCGGTCAGCCGGTGTCGATGCTGATCCCACGGGTCGTCGGCTTCAAGCTGAGCGGCGAGATCCAGCCGGGCGTCACGGCCACCGACGTCGTGCTGACCGTCACCGAAATGCTGCGCAAGCACGGCGTGGTCGGCAAGTTCGTCGAGTTCTACGGCAAGGGTGTTGCCGAGGTGCCGTTGGCCAACCGCGCCACCCTGGGCAACATGAGCCCCGAATTCGGTTCCACCGCAGCAATTTTCCCGATCGACGCGGAGACCATCTCCTACCTGAAGTTCACCGGCCGCTCCGACGCGCAGCTGGCCCTGGTCGAGACCTACGCCAAAGAGCAGGGCCTGTGGCACGACCCCACACACGAGCCGAAGTTCTCCGAATACCTCGAGCTCGACCTGTCCGACGTGGTGCCGTCGATCGCCGGGCCCAAGCGTCCGCAGGACCGAATCGCGTTGTCCGACGCCAAGTCCACGTTCCGCAAGACCATTCCCAGCTACGTCGGCGACGACCCCGACAAGCAGGAATATTCGAAGCTTGACGAGGAGCTCGACGAAACGTTCCCGGCCAGTGACCCCGGCCAAGTGGCCAACGGCCACGCCGACGACCGCGCTCCGGTGCAGTCGGCCGCCGCGGACTCGGAGGGCCGGGTGAGCAACCCCGTGCCGGTGAAGTCGGAGGAGTACGGCGATTTCGTGCTCGACCACGGCGCGGTGGTGATCGCCGCGATCACGTCGTGCACCAACACCTCCAACCCCGAGGTCATGCTGGGAGCGGCGCTACTGGCGCGCAACGCCGTCGACAAGGGACTGACCTCCAAGCCGTGGGTGAAAACCACCATGGCGCCCGGCTCCCAGGTCGTCAACGACTACTACGAAAAGGCCGGCCTGTGGCCCTACCTGGAGAAGCTCGGCTTTTATCTGGTCGGCTACGGGTGCACCACGTGCATCGGCAACTCCGGTCCCCTGCCCGACGAAATCTCGAAGGCGATTAACGACAACGACCTTTCGGTGTCGGCCGTACTGTCGGGCAACCGGAACTTCGAGGGCCGCATCAACCCCGACGTGAAGATGAACTACCTGGCGTCACCGCCGCTGGTGGTGGCCTATGCGCTGGCCGGGACCATGGACTTCGACTTCGAAAGCCAGCCGCTGGGTACAGATAAGGACGGTAAAGACGTCTATTTGAAAGACATCTGGCCGTCCCAGCAGGACGTCTCCGACACCATCGCCTCGGCGATCAACCAGGAGATGTTCACCAAGAACTACGGCGATGTGTTCAAGGGCGACGACCGGTGGCGCAACCTGCCGACACCCAGCGGCAATACCTTTGAGTGGGACCAGGATTCGACATACGTGCGCAAGCCGCCGTACTTCGAGGGGATGTCCGCCGACCCCGAGCCCGTCGAGAACATCAGCGGAGCGCGGGTGCTGGCGCTGCTCGGCGATTCGGTGACCACCGACCACATCTCCCCCGCAAGCAGCATCAAGCCGGGCACCCCGGCGGCGCAGTACCTCGACGAGCACGGCGTGGAGCGCAAGGACTACAACTCCTTCGGTTCGCGGCGCGGCAACCACGAGGTGATGATCCGCGGGACATTCGCCAACATCCGGCTACGCAATCAGCTTCTCGACGACGTGTCCGGCGGCTACACCCGCGACTTCACCCAGTCCGAAAATGGCGCTCCGCAGGCGTTCATCTACGACGCGGCGCAAAACTATGCGGCAGAAAACATTCCGCTGGTGGTGCTCGGCGGCAAGGAATACGGCTCCGGTTCCTCGCGGGACTGGGCCGCCAAAGGCACGATGCTGCTGGGGGTCCGGGCGGTGATCACCGAGTCGTTCGAGCGAATCCACCGCTCGAACCTGATCGGCATGGGCGTGATCCCCTTGCAATTCCCCGAAGGCGAGTCGGCGTCGTCGCTGGGACTGGACGGCACCGAGGTGTTCGACATCACCGGTATCGACGCGCTCAACGAAGGCAAGACGCCCAAGACGGTGCATGTCAAAGCCAGTAAGGACGGTGCGGACCCGATCGAGTTCGACGCGAAGGTGCGCATCGACACCCCCGGCGAAGCCGACTACTACCGCAACGGCGGCATCCTGCAGTACGTGCTGCGCAACATGCTGAAATCGGGTTAACCCCCGGATCGATCCAGAGACCCGTGCCTAAGGTCAGCGAGGACCATCTGGCGGCTCGACGCCGCCAGATTCTCGACGGCGCTCGCCGTTGCTTTGCCGAATACGGCTATGACAGGGCGACAGTCCGGCGGCTGGAGCAGGCAACCGGGATGTCGCGCGGTGCGATCTTCCATCACTTCCGCGACAAGGACGCCTTGTTCTTCGCGCTGGCGCACGAGGATGCCGAGCGAATGGCCGACGTTGCGGCACGCGAGGGACTAATCCAGGTGATGCGTGACATGCTGGCCGCGCCGGACCAGTTCGACTGGCTGACCACCAGGTTGGAGATCGCACGCAAGCTGCGCAACGACCCGGCATTCAGTCGTGGGTGGGCGGAGCGCTCCGCGGAACTCGCCGCGGCGACGACGGATCGGCTGCGCCGGCAGCGGGAAGCCCACCGGATACGCGACGACGTCCCCGGCGACGTGTTGCAGTGTTACCTGGAACTCGTTCTCGACGGACTGGTGGCCCGGCTGGCGTCCGGTGAAGATTCGCAGCGGCTCGCCGCGGTCCTCGATCTGGTGGAAAACTCGGTGCGGCGCAACTGATTTGGTTGGCGATCGCAACGCCACTGCGAACAAAGGGACGAGGTTTCGCAGTGACGTTGCGCTCGCGGTCTAACGGTGACGCGAAGTGTGGTTGGGCCCGCCACGGCCGCGCAGCGTGGTGCCCGACTCGAGCAGCATGCTGTGAACGGATCCGTATGACTTGCCCGTGCTGGCGACCAGCGTGCGAATGCTGGCTCCACGTTCGTATGCATTGCGCAACTCGTGCAACAGCTGATCGCGCGTCTGCTGCGACTTTTTCGATGGGTTTCGCACGGGCCCTCCACGCTTCAACACGTTCCGAAGCACCCAGCGTAAGAACCCACCGTCGACTCGCGGGGCAATTTGAACGAAAACAGCTGCTGCCGCTCAAAAAGTCAAGCGAGCTCGATGAGATCCCTATAATCCTCCGACCAATAATCCTCGGTGCCGTCGGGCAACAGCACGACGCGCTGCGGGTCGAGCGCCTCGGCCGCCCCGGGATCGTGCGTCACCAGCACCACCGCGCCCCGATAACTGCGCAGCGCATCGAGCACCTGCTCACGCGAGGCGGGATCGAGATTGTTGGTCGGTTCGTCGAGCAGCAATACGTTCGCCGTGGACGCCACCAGCCCGGCCAGTGCAAGCCGCGTTTTCTCCCCGCCGGACAGGGTGCCCGCGTGTTGGTCGAGCTGCGGGCCGCTGAACATGAACGCCCCGAGCAGGCCGCGCAAATCCTGTTCGCCGGAGTCGGGTGCCGCGTGCCGGATGTTCTGCCAGACGGTGGCGTCGTTGTCGAGCGTGTCGTGCTCCTGCGCGAAATAGCCGATCCGCAATCCGTGTCCGGGCTCCAGCCCTCCGGTGTCGGGCTTCTCGACGCCGGCCAGCAGTCGCAGCAGCGTGGTCTTGCCGGCGCCGTTGAGTCCCAACACAACCACCCGCGAACCGCGGTCGATGGCCAGATCGACACCGGTGAACACTTCAAGGGACCCGTACGACTTGCTCAGCCCCTTGGCCACCAGCGGCGTGCGACCGCACGCGGATGGCGTCGGAAACTTGATCCGGGCCACCTTGTCGGCGACCCGCTCCTCGTCGAGTGCGGCCATCATCCGATCGGCACGACGCAACATGTTCTGGGCCGCAACGGCTTTGGTTGCCTTGGCGCCCAGCTTGGCGGCCTGGGTGCGCAACGCCGCGGCCTTGCGTTCGGCGTTGGAGCGTTCGCGGCGACGGCGCTGTTCGTCGGTGGCCCTGGCGTCCAGATACTTCTGCCAGCCCATGTTGTAGATGTCGACCTCGCCGCGCACGGCGTCTAAGAACCACACCCGATTGACGACATCGGCGATCAATTCGACGTTGTGGCTGATGACCACCAGCCCGCCGGTGTGTGTCCGCAGGAAATCCCGCAGCCAGCCAAGCGAATCCGCGTCCAGGTGGTTCGTCGGCTCGTCGAGCAACAGTGTGGTCTGTGAACCCGAAGCTCCCGCTCCTCCCTCGGACGCGGCGAACAGGATGCGCGCCAGTTCCACTCGGCGGCGCTGACCGCCGGACAGGGTCCGCAGTTGTTGCGTCAGCACCCGTTCGGCTAGTCCGAGGCTGGCGCAGATCCGGCCGGCTTCGCTTTCGGCGCCGTAGCCGCCCAGGGCGACGAATCGTTCCTCCAGCTGGCCGTAACGGCGGATCGCGCGGTCACGCGCGTCGTCATCGGCGACCTCGGCCATCAACGCCTGCTGTTTCTCCAGATCCGTCAGCAGCACGTCCAGGCCGCGCGCCGACAGCACCCGGTCACGGGCCAGCACATCGAGATCGCCCTCTTTGGGATCCTGTGGCAGGTAGCCGATTTCGCCGGCCCGGGTCACCGATCCGGCATACGGTTCGGTTTCCCCCGCCAGGATGCGCAAGGTGGTGGTCTTGCCGGCGCCGTTGCGCCCGACCAGGCCGATGCGGTCGCCGGGCTGCACCCGCAGATCCGGCCCGTCCGGGGACAGCAGGATGCGCGCACCAGCGCGGACCTCGAGGTCCGTAGCGGTGATCACGATCGCCCCCTGCTTTTGGTCGCTTTATCGCTTTTGGTCGGCTATTTGTCGTCGGTGAATACCGCCGGCCGCCGCTCCGCGCGTGCGGCAACTGCTTCTTCGAAGTTGGCGGTGAGCAGCCGGACGAAAAGCTGCCCCAAGCCCTCGGCCTGCATGTGCCCTTCCAGGCTGGCGGCGTCCAGTCCACTCCAGAGTGTACGTTTGGTCAACTCGATTCCCGGCCTGGAGAACACCGCCATCCGTGCCGCGAGCGCATAACAGGTGTCCAGCAGCTGGCCTTCCGGCACCTCACAGGACACCAGCCCAATCCGCTCGGCCTCCTCGGCGCTGACGTCGCGACCGGTCAGCATGATCTCGAACGCGCGCGACGATCCGATGGCCCTGGGCAACAGGTAGCTCAGGCCCAGTTCGCTGGCGGTCAGCCCGTTGTTGATACCCGCGGCCCGGAAATAGGCGCTGGTCGAGGCCACCCGGATATCGGCGGCCAGTGCCAAACACAGTCCGCCGCCGATGGCTGGGCCGTTGACCGCGGCGATCACCGGCTGGTGCAGGCGCCGCAGCATCAGGATGACCTCATCGAGCAGCTCCATGGAGCGCAACGCGTAGGTCGGCCGGGTCAGACCTTCGACGTGGGGCACCGTGCCCGCGGACTTGTGATCGGCGCCGGAAGAAAACCCTTTGCCCGCCCCGGTCAGCACCACCACCCGAACGGAATTGTCGTAGGTGACCTGCTCCAGGGCCTCTTTGAGCGGCACCATGACGTCGAACGCCATCGAGTTCATCCGCTCGGGCCGATTGAGGGTTATCAGTGCGACCCCGGGGCGCGGGTGTTCAACGAGGACCAAATTCACCTTAGAAAGGTAGCGCGTGGCCCCGTAAGCGGCGCTCCGATCAGACTTCTTCGGCTCCGGCAGTGTCGCTGACAGCGTCGGCGTCGAAGGCCTTGACCTGCTGCACCAGGTCTTCCAGGGCCGCCGGCGGCAGCGCCCCGGCCTGGTTGAACAGCAGTTTGCCCTTCTTGAAGGCCATCAGCGTGGGGATGGATCTAATCTGCGCTGCCGCTGCCAGCTGTTGTTCGGCTTCGGTGTCGACCTTGCCGTACACGACGTCGGGGTGCTGCTCCGATGACGCCTTGAACGTCTTTGCGAAGGCTTGACACGGTCCGCACCAGGACGCCCAAAAGTCGACCAAAACTATGTCGTTGCTCTCGATGGTTTCGTTGAACTGCTCAGCAGTCAGGTCTCGTGTGGTCACGTCCAGCTAACGCCACCACATGGTGTGTTGTTCCCCGCCGTCAACCCACGGTCGACGCCGCGGTCCGCCAGGACCGGTTGGTCAGCAGGCGCAACCCATTGAGCGCGACGATGACGGTCGATCCTTCGTGACCGGCAACACCCAGGGGCAGTGGCAGCTGCCCGAACAGATCCCACAGCACCAGCACGGTGATAAAGGTCGCCGCGATGGCCAGGTTGACGGTTACGACCCGGCGAGCCCGTCGGGCCAACCCGATGATGGTCGGGATGGTGTGCAGTTCGTCGCGCACGGTGACACCGTCCGCGGTCTGCAGCGTCAGGTCGGCGCCGGCGCCCATGGCCACCGACGTCCGGGCCGCCGCCATGGCCGGAGCGTCATTGACACCGTCGCCGACGACGAGCACCCGATGGCCGCTGGCCTGCAGGCAGCGAACCGCCTCGACCTTCTGCTCGGGCAGCAACGCCGCTCGCACGTCCGAGATCCCGGCCTGCTGGGCCACCTGTCGTGCGGCGCGCGCGTTGTCCCCGGTCAGCAACACCGGCGGCGCGGAGGTCAGCGCGGCCAGCGCCGCAACGGACCGCGCGGCGTCGGAGCGAACCTGGTCGGTCAGTCCGAGCACACCGACGGCGACGCCGTTAACCAACACGACAGCGGCAGTGGCCCCAGACTCCACGATTCGCGTCAGTTGCGCTATCGGCGCCCCCCGGTAGCTGTGCGGGCTGCAGACCTCGACGAAATCGCGCCCCACGGTGGCACGAACCCCTCGACCGGGCAACGCCCGAAAGTCCTCGGCCAGCGGAATGGCGATGCCGCCTATGCGAGCTTCCTCGACGATGGCCCGCCCCAGCGGGTGCTCGCTGGATTGTTCCGCGGCAGCGGCCAATTGCAACAACCGCCCGGCATCGATGACACCGCCAACACCGGCGCCATTCGCGTTCAGTGGTTCGATGGTGGTGACCCGCGGGATGCCACAGGTGAGTGTGCCGGTCTTGTCCAACGCCACGATGCTGGTGTCGGCAAGCTGTTCGACGACGACCGCCGACTTGACCAGCACCCCATGACGGCCCGCGTTGGCGATCGCCGACAGCAGCGGCGGCATGGTTGCCAGTACCACGGCGCACGGCGATGCCACGATCATGAATGTCATGGCCCGCAGCAATACCGATTGCAGGTGCGCGCCCATGAACAGGGGAACGGCGATGAGCGCGATGGTGGCCACCACGACGCCGAGCGAGTAACGCTGCTCGATCTTCTCGATGAACAGCTGGGTTTTGGCTTTGGTGGCCGACGCGTCAGCCACCAGTTCGACAATGCGGGCGACCACGGTTTTCGACGGATCGCGGGTGACCACGACCTGCAGCACTCCCGAGCCGTTGACGGTACCGGCGAACACTTCGTCGCCACTGTCCTTGGCTACCGGCATCGACTCACCGGTGATCGAGCATTGGTCTACTTCGGAGGCTCCGGACATCACGACACCATCGCCGGGGATCCGCTCCCCCGGTCGCACCACCACCCGGTCGCCGACCACCAGTTGGGCGGCCGGAACCACCCGCTCGTGGCCGTCGCTATCGAGCACGACGGCCTGATCCGGTGCAAGGTCCAATAGCCCCTTGACCGAGTCCGCGGTGTGTTTGGTCGCGACGTCATCGAGCGCGCCGGAGGTGGCGAAGATAACGATCAGCAGGGCACCGTCGAAGATCTGCCCGATCGCGACCGCTCCGATCGCCGCGACGATCATCAGCAGATCTACGTCAAGAGCCTTGTTACGCAACGCTTGTGCGCCCGCCCACGCCGAGCCCCAGCCGCCGGTGAGGTAGCACGCCAGGTAGAGCGTCCACCAGACGGTCTCGGGTGCACCGTTGAGCTGAGCGATCAGGCCGGTCAAGAACAATGCCAGCGCGACGGCCGCCCAGCGCACCGAGACCACCGACCACAGAGCCGCCCGCCAACTCGAAGGTCTCATGCTTCGATCGCGGTCGCACAAAGCCTCGTACGAAGCCTCGTGAGCAGTCATTTCGAGTGCGGTCAGGGTCATGCCGGCGGCCTCACAAGGGGTGGTTGTGTTCGACGGAGAACAAGCAAAGTGTATAGATGTAGACATCTACATATGTCTCGGTTTGATTGCGGTATGTAATTGAATTGGTTTATGGCACAAGGCATGCGAGGTTGGCCCGCTCGGGCCGGCGGGCTCTGATCCTGAACCACGCAGCGGCCGCCGGAGTCGCTGACACGCTGCAGGCTTCGCAATCACCATGCTCGGTGACCGACCCGGCGGCCGCGGTCCGGATGGAACAGCCTTCCGTCTCCCACCAGCTGTGGCTGCTGCGCAACCTCGGCCTCGTCGCCGGGGACCGAAAGGGACGCAGCGTTGTGCGCCCGACCGACCCCCGATCCAGGTGGTTACGGTTGCGTATCTTTGCCCGTCTCGGACAGACTTCCTCTGCATTCTCTTGAGTGGAGGGAACCGAAGTGGGCCACTACATCGCCAACGTCCGAGATATTGAGTTCAACCTTTTCGAGGTCCTTGACCTGGGCGCTGTCCTCGGCATCGGAGGCTACAGCGATCTCGACGAGGACACGGTCCGAACCATCTTGGCCGAAGCCGCTCGCTTGGCGGAGGGCCCGATCGCCGAGTCGTTCGCGTCCGCGGACCGCAACCCGCCGGTGTTCGACCCGACTACCCACAGCATCAGCGTGCCTGCCGAGCTGATCAAGACGGTGGACGCGATCAAAGAGGCCGGGTGGTGGCGGCTGGGCATGGCCGAGGACCTCGGTGGTATCGCTGCACCGCCGCCTCTGACATGGGCGGTCAACGAAATGATCTACTGCGCCAATCCCTCCGCCTGCTTCTTCAACCTGGGGCCGGTAATGGCTCAGGCGCTCTATGTCGAGGGCGACGAACAGCAGAAGCAGTGGGCGGCGATGGGTGTGGAGCGCGGCTGGCAGTCCACCATGGTGCTCACCGAACCCGACGCGGGCTCCGACGTGGGAGCGGGCCGCGCCAAAGCGATCGAACAACCCGATGGCACTTGGCATATCGAGGGCGTCAAGCGGTTCATCTCCGGTGGCGACGTCGGCGACACCACCGAGAACATCTTCCATCTCGTATTGGCCCGGCCCGAAGGGGCCGGTCCCGGTACCAAAGGGTTGAGCCTGTTCTACGTGCCCAACTACTTGTTCGACCCGGAAACGTTCGAACTAGGTCCCCGCAACGGGGTTTTCGTCACCGGGCTGGAACACAAGATGGGTCTGAAGTCCTCCCCGACGTGCGAATTGACTTTCGGCGCCACCGATGTGCCCGCGGTCGGCTATCTGGTCGGCGGCACCCACAACGGGATCGCGCAGATGTTCACCGTGATCGAGAACGCGCGCATGACGATCGGCGTCAAGGCCACCGGCACGCTGTCGACGGGCTACCTGAACGCGCTGGCCTACGCCAAAGAACGGGTCCAGGGCGCGGATCTGACCCAGATGACCGACAAGGCCGCGCCGCGGGTGACGATCATGCACCACCCCGATGTGCGCCGCAGCCTGATGACCCAGAAGGCCTACGCGGAGGGTTTGCGGGCGCTGTATCTATACGCCGCGGCCCACCAGGATAGCGAAGTCGCACAACATGTTTCGGGCGCGGACCCCGGCCTGGCGCACCGCGTCGACGATCTACTGCTGCCGATCGTCAAAGGGGTGAGCTCGGAACGGGCCTTCGAGATCCTGACCGAATCGCTTCAGACGCTGGGCGGTTCGGGGTTCTTGACCGACTACCCCATCGAGCAGTACCTCCGCGACTCCAAGATCGATTCGCTCTACGAGGGCACCACCGCGATCCAGGCGTTGGATTTCTTCTTCCGCAAGATCGTCCGCGACCACGGCCAAGCCCTGCAGCATGTGACGGCTCAGATCACGCACACCCTGCAAAACTGTGACGAGTCGCTGAAACCGCAAGTGGAGCGAGTTCAAACCGCGCTCGAGGATGTCACGGCGATGACGGGTGCCTTGAGCGGATATCTCATGTCCGCCGCGGAACACCCCACCAACATCTACAAGGTTGGCCTCGGGTCGGTGCGCTACCTGCTTGCCGTCGGAGACTTACTCATCGGCTGGCGACTGCTGGCGCAGGCCGAGATCGCGCGCGCCGCGCTGGCCGACCTGCCGGCCGGGAACAACGCCGGAAGCGACAAAGCTTTCTATGAAGGCAAGATCGCGACCTCGGCTTTTTTCGCCAACAACATCCTGCCGAAGTTGACCTCGCTGCGCGGTGTCATCGACTCTATCGACGACGACATCATGCGCGTCCCCGAGGACGCTTTCTAATACGAGGATGCTTTCTAATACATAGCCACACACATCCTGCGCACAGCTCCAGCGGGTAAACCCGATCGTCGAGACCCACTCACGATCGGAGAAGCGTTGATAACCACCAGCTCACCTACGTCTCGGCTGACCCGGCTCGCGATCCTCGCGGCCACCGGAGCCGCCGCGCTGTCCCTCGCGGCGTGTAGCTCGTCGCAGAACCCAAGCGCGACAACATCACCGAGCGCGACAGCATCACCAAGCACGGCGACAGCACCGACGAACCCACCGACGAGCGCGTCACCGTCGCCACCTGCCAACGGCCAGGCACGCGTCAGCGGACTTATTGCGTCGGTGGCGGGCAACGCCGCTCAGGTCACCCAGCGCGACAGCAACGCCACGGTGAACTTCACCCCGTCCACCAAGGTCACCGAGGCCACTCCCGCCGCTCTGACCGACGTGACAGCGGGCAACTGCGTCAGCGTGCGGCCGACCCACGACGAATCCAATGGCGGCCAACCGATCACCGCGGCATCCGTGCGCGTGAGCCCCGCCGTGGACGGCAAATGTTCGCAGGGCAACGAGTCCGCTCCGTCGGGCAACAAGCATGGCGTCCAGGGCGCGGTAGCGTCCGTCGCGGGTAACACCATCAACGTCACCACCACCGGTGCCGGCGGTAACACCTCGCAAACAGCCGTGACGGTCAACGACCAGACCAAGTACACCAAGCAAACCGGCGCCGACATCCAAGCGATCACTCAGGGCAAGTGCCTGACGGCGAAGGGAACCACGGACAGCGGCGGCGCGCTGCAGGCGACGACGATCGACCTGCGGCAGGCCAACAACGGCAAATGCGGGGGCGAAGGCCGACACGGCCACGGCGGGTAACCTGCTGGAGGTATGCGCATTCACATGCGGAGCGCACGGCGCAATCGAGTTGCGGGGCTCGCGGTCACCGCGGCCGCCCTCGTGCCCGTCGCTGCGTGCGGCACCTCGAGCAATGTCGGAAACCCCACCTCGTCGGCGGGCCCGACCAGTTCCCTGACCAGCTCGGTACCCAGTTCGTCACCTGTGCAGGTACCACCGCCGTCCCCGCCGACCCAAGGCAAGGATCATGTCGAGGGCCTGGTCGAGGCGGTATCGATCGGCGCGATCCAACTCAAAACGCGCAGCGGAGCCGCCAGGGTGGACTTCACGCCGTCGACTTTGGTGACTGAGGCCGGCCCGGCTCAACTGACCGACGTGACCGCGGGCAGTTGCGTCAGCGTGCACGCCGCCCCGGGCGGAGCTCCGGGTGCTATCACCGCGGAATCGGTGACGATCAGCCCGGCCACCGACGGCAAGTGCCTGCCGCCCCCTGAGGCCGGCCCGGGCGCCACGCCACCTGCCGCTCCACCACCCGCCGCACCAACCGGCGTCTTCGGCCAGGTGAACTCTGTCTCAGGTGACACCGTCGTCGTCAACGGCATGGGTCCCGGGGGCCCTGGAGGTCAGGCCACTCCCACCAATGTGACGGTCTCCGACAAAACCACCTACACCAAAGACGCCGTCACCAACGACAAGGCGATCCAGAACGGTAAGTGCCTGGCGGCTCAGGGAACCGAAGGCGACGGGGCCCTGCAAGCGACGGCCATCAGCCTGCAACCGTGCCCGCCGATGGGCGGACCACACCACCAGATCCCCCACCTGCCCCTTCACATACCGCTCCACCGCAAATAACGGTAGAGCGTCAATTCGGTTGAGGGCGAGCCGGATTCAGACGGTGAAGCCGAGGGCGCGCAGCTGTTCGCGCCCGTCTTCGGTGATCTTGTCCGGCCCCCACGGGGGGTTCCAGACCCAGTTGATCCGCAGGTCACTGACCAGGCCGCTGCCGACCAGCGCGTTGCGCGACTGGTCCTCGATGACATCGGTGAGCGGGCAGGCCGCCGACGTCAACGTCATATCGAGTAGCGCGATGGTGCCTTCGTCGCTCGCTTCCAGGTTCAGGCCGTAGACCAGCCCCAAATCGACGACGTTGATTCCCAATTCCGGGTCGACGACGTCGCGCATCGCCTCCTCGAGATCGAAGAGCAACTCGTCATTGGATGCGCTGGTTTCACTCATCCCTAGACCTCCTCCCGGGCGACGCCGGCCTGAGCCAGCGCATCCTTAAATGCCATCCATCCAAGCAACGCGCACTTCACCCGCGCCGGGTATTTGGCTACGCCGGCAAACGCTACTCCGTCACCCAGGACATCCTCGTCGCCCTGTACGGTTCCGCGCGAAGACACCATTTCAGTAAACGCCTCGATGGTCTTCAGCGCCGCCGGCACGCTCTGACCGATCACCTGCTGAGTCAGCACCGATGTCGCCGCCTGGCTGATCGAACAGCCCTGCCCGTCATACGAGACGTCCGCGACGGTCTCGCCGTCATCGCTCAGCGTGACCCGCAGCGTCACCTCGTCACCACACACCGGGTTGACGTGAAACACCTGCGCGCCGAACGGTTCCCGCAGGCCACGGTGCTGCGGGTGCTTGTAGTGATCGAGGATCACGTCCTGATAAATCTGCTCTAGACGCACGGCTCACGCTCTGCCGAAGAAGTCCAGGGACCGTCGCACACCGGCCACCAAGCGGTCGACCTCGTCGAGGGTGTTGTATACCGCGAACGACGCCCGCGCGGTCGCCGCGAGGCCGAACCGGCGGTGCAGCGGCAACGCGCAGTGGTGCCCGACCCGCACGGCGACGCCGTCGTCGTCGAGCACCTGACCGACGTCGTGTGCGTGCACGCCGTCGACGATGAAGGACACCGGCGAACCGCGGTTCTCCATCGATGTCGGCCCGATGATGCGGACACCGTCGATACCGGATAGGCCTTCAATGGCAGCGGCCACCAGCTCGCGTTCGTGGGCCTCCACGGCCTCCATGCCGACGGCGCGCAGATACTGTGCCGCCGCGGCCAACCCGACCACCTGAGAGGTCATCGGGGTACCCGCCTCGAACCGCTGCGGCGCCGGCGCATAGGTGGTGGCCTCCATGGTGACCGTCTCGATCATGGAGCCACCGGTTAGGAACGGCGGCATGGCCGATAGCAGTTGGCGACGGGCAAACAGCACGCCTATCCCGTTGGGGCCCAGCATTTTATGGCCAGAGAACGCGGCAAAGTCGACGCCCAGGGCGTGCAGGTCGACCGGTTGGTGCGGTACCGATTGGCACGCGTCCAGTACGGTCAGCGCGCCCACCTCTTCGGCGCGGGATACCAACTCGCGCACCGGCGCCAGCGCGCCGGTCACATTCGAGTGATGGCTGAAAGCAACGACTTTGACACGTTCGTCGAGCCGAAGCGAATCCAGGTCGATGCGCCCCTGTTCGGTGACGCCGTACCAGCGCAACGTCGCGCCGGTGCGGCGCGCCAGCTCCTGCCACGGGATCAGGTTGGCGTGGTGCTCGAGCTCGGTGGTGACGATCACATCGCCCGGTCCGACGGCACGCTCGAAACGGTTGTCCCCCAGCACATATGACAACAAGTTGAGCGACTCGGTGGCGTTCTTGGTGAAGACCAGCTCTTGCGCGTCGGCGCCGACGAACGCCGCGATATCGGCGCGGCCCTGTTCGTAGGCGTCGGTGGCCTCTTCCATCAGCTGGTGCGCACCGCGATGCACCCCGCCGTTGGACATGAGCAGGAATTCACGCTCGGCATCGAGCACCTGCAATGGCCGCTGTGATGTCGCGCCGGAATCCAGGTACGCCAACTGATTTCCGCCTCGCATGACGCGCTTGAGAATGGGGAAATCGGCGCGGATCGCCGCAAGATCCAAGCGGGGTGACTGAGCTAACGGAGTGGCCATGGCTAGGCCCCCGTAGCGGCCGCTTGCGTGAAGCGTTCGTAGCCGTTCTGCTCGAGTTCGTCGGCCAGCTCTGAGCCACCGGATTCGGCGATGCGGCCGCCGACGAAGACGTGCACGAATTCCGGATGGATGTAGCGCAGGATCCGGGTGTAGTGCGTGATCAACAGGATGCCCGCATGCTCCGTTTCGGCGTAGCGGTTCACGCCCGCGCTGACCACGCGCAATGCGTCGACGTCCAACCCGGAGTCGGTCTCGTCGAGGATTGCGATCTTGGGCTTGAGCAGTTCCAGCTGCAGGATCTCGTGGCGTTTCTTCTCGCCGCCGGAGAAACCTTCATTGACGTTGCGCTCTGCGAAGGCCGGGTCAACCTCGAGGGCGACCATCGCGGCCTTGACCTCCTTGACCCAGAGCCGCAGCTTCGGCGCCTCGCCGCGGATGGCCGTGGCCGCCGAGCGCAGGAAATTCGACACCGAAACCCCGGGCACCTCGACCGGATACTGCATGGCCAGAAACAGTCCGGCCCGGGCGCGTTCGTCGATGGTCATCGCCAGCACGTCGGCGCCGTCCAGCGTGATGGACCCCGAGGTCACCCGGTACTTGGGATGACCCGCGACGGCGTAGGACAGCGTCGACTTGCCGGAGCCGTTGGGACCCATCAAGGCATGTGTCTCACCGGATTTCACGGTCAGGTCGACGCCGTTGAGGATGGGAATCTCGCGCTCCCCGTCGGCGGCGTTGGGGTTGTCGACGCTGACGTGCAGATCTTTGATTTCCAAAGTCGTCATGAGGCTGCTGATCTCGATTCCGTGATTTCCAGTTCGTGTTCGATGGCCGCGGTGAGGCGTTCCCGAACCTCTGGCACCGCGATCTTGGAGATGATCCCGCCGAAGAATCCACGCACCACCAGCCGCCGGGCCTGCTCTTCCGGGATGCCGCGGGAGCGCAGGTAGAACAGTTGCTCGTCGTCGAAACGTCCGGTCGCACTGGCGTGTCCGGCGCCGGCGATCTCGCCGGTCTCGATCTCCAGGTTGGGTATCGAGTCGGCGCGCGCACCGTCGGTGAGCACCAGATTACGGTTCACCTCGAAGGTGTCGGTGCCGGTGGCCTCGGCGCGGATCAAGACGTCGCCCACCCAGACGGTATGTGCGTCGGGTAGTGACGAGTCCGGATCTCCTTGCAGCGCGCCCTTGTACAGCACGTTGGACCTGCAGTCGGGGTGTGCGTGGTCGATCAGCAGCCGCGACTCCAGGTGCTGGCCGTCGTCAGCAAAGTACAGACCGAGCAGTTCGGCGTCTCCCCCGACTGCGGAGAACCGCACCTTGGCCGTCATCCGCACCACCTCGCCGCCCAGGGTGACGGTGACGTGCCGCAGCACCGCGTCCTTGCCCAGCCGGGCGTGGTGCGCGCTGAGGTGAACCGTGTCGTCGGCCCAGTCGGCGATCCAGACCACGGTGAGCCGCGCGGCGTCGCCGACGACGAATTCGACGTTGTCGGCGTAAGTTCCACTGCCCCGGTGGTCGATGACGACGACGGCCTCGCCCAGTTCCTCGACCCGGATCTGCAGATGCCCGTAGGCCACCGCGCCCGCACCGGGTCCGACGACAGCAATATTGACCGCCTCCGCGAGCTGCGTGTCACGTCCGACGGTGACCAGAGTGGCGGAGTTGAACGACGAAAATGCTTGGGCCGCAACACGATCAGCCGGAACGCCGCCCTGCCCCAGCCGCTCGTCGCCGCGGCGCACCGTCTCGATGTGAACGCCAGGCTGTTCACTGACGGTGACCTGCGCGCTACCCGAGGCTCGCGCGGAGCCGTCGTGCAGGCCACGCAGCCGCTTCAGCGGGGTGAACCGCCAGAGCTCGTCGCGCCCGTGCGGAACCTCGAAAGCGTCTACGTCGAACGACGAGAACAGCTCGCCCTTATTCAGAGCGGCATTGGGAAGGGCGGACGTCATCCGACCGCGCCCTCCATCTGCAGCTCGATCAGCCGGTTGAGCTCCAGCGCGTACTCCATGGGCAGTTCCTTGGCGATCGGCTCGACGAAGCCGCGCACCACCATCGCCATGGCCTCGTCCTCGGTCAGCCCACGGCTCATCAGGTAGAAGAGCTGGTTCTCGCTGACCTTCGACACGGTCGCCTCGTGGCCCATCGTGACGTCGTCCTCGCGGATGTCGACGTACGGGTAGGTGTCGCTGCGGCTGATCGTATCGACCAGCAGCGCATCGCATTTCACGCTGGACCGGGATCCGTGCGCACCCTTGTTCATCTGCACCAGGCCGCGGTAGGAGGTGCGGCCACCGCCGCGGGCCACCGACTTGGACACGATGTTGCTCGACGTGTTCGGCGCCAGGTGCAGCATCTTGGCGCCGGTGTCCTGATGCTGGTCTACGCCGGCGAAGGCCACCGACAGCACCTCGCCCTTGGCGTGCTCGCCGGTCATCCAGACCGCCGGGTACTTCATGGTCACCTTCGACCCGATGTTGCCGTCGACCCATTCCATGGTGGCGCCGGCCTCGGCGCGGGCGCGCTTGGTGACCAGGTTGTAGACGTTGTTCGACCAGTTCTGGATGGTCGTGTAGCGCACGCGCGCATGGGGTTTCACGATGATCTCGACCACCGCCGAGTGCAGCGAGTCCGACTTGTAGATCGGCGCGGTACAGCCCTCGACATAGTGCACATAGGAGCCTTCGTCGGCGATGATCAGCGTCCGCTCGAACTGGCCCATGTTCTCGGTGTTGATCCGGAAGTAGGCCTGCAGCGGGATGTCGACGTGCACGCCCGGCGGGACATAAATGAAGCTGCCGCCCGACCAAACCGCCGTGTTCAGTGCGGAGAACTTGTTGTCCCCGGCCGGGATCACGGTGCCGAAGTACTGCTTGAAGATGTCCGGGTGCTCACGCAGTGCCGTGTCAGTGTCCAGGAAGATGACGCCCAGCTTCTCCAGATCCTCACGGATGGAGTGATAAACGACCTCGGACTCGTACTGCGCGGCGACACCGGAGACCAGCCGCTGCTTCTCGGCTTCCGGGATGCCAAGCCTGTCGTAGGTGTTCTTGATGTCCGCGGGCAGATCGTCCCAGGTCTCAGCCTGCTTCTCGCTGGAGCGGACGAAGTACTTGATGTTGTCGAAGTGGATGCCCTCCAGGTTGGCGCCCCAATTCGGCATCGGCTTCTTGTCGAATATCCGCAGCGCCTTGAGCCGGATGTTGAGCATCCACTCCGGCTCGCTTTTCTTCGCAGAGATATCGCGCACCACGGCCTCGGACAGCCCGCGCTGCGCGCTGGCGCCCGCGACGTCGGAGTCCGCCCAGCCGTAGCCGTACGTACCCAGCGAGGCGATCGCCTCCTGCTGGGTCAACGGCGCCGGTGGAGTCTTGGTGGCTTCTGGCGTGAGTGTCATGCGGACGCTCCTTTGATGCTTGTGGTGTTTCGGCGCGGGCTGGGCGCCTTCGAAGTAGGCACAGTGAGAGGCACATGGGTAGTACAGGCGCAGTCGCCGTTGACGATCGTCGCCAACCGCTGAACGTGGGTTCCGAGCACCTCGGCCATCGCCTGTCGTTCGGCTTCGCACAGCTCAGGGAACTCCTCGGCGACGTGCGAGACCGGGCAATGATGCTGGCAGATCTGCACACCGTGGATCGGCCCGCCGACCCGCGCGGTGGTGGCGACGTAGCCAGCCTTGCTCAACGCCGCGGCGACCCGCTCGGCGGCCGCCTCGACATCGGCGTCTTCGGCGCTGTCGGCCGCCGCGACATCGGCCAGGATCGCGTCGATACGCCTCCGGGCGAACGTCTGGACGGCGTCCTCACCGCCGATTTCCCGCAGCTGTCGCATCGCCGCGGCCGCCAGGTCGTCGTAGGCATGGTCGAGCTTGGCCCGGCCCGCCGCGGTCAGCCGGAAGCGCTTCGCCGGCCGCCCGCGTCCAACCTGCTGCCAGGCAGCGGCAGCCGCCGACTCCGCATCGCCCGCCTCGATCAGGGCGTCGAGATGACGCCGCACACCGGCGGCCGAAAGGCCCAGCCGGTCACCGATCTCGCCGGCGGTGATCGTTCCGGACTCGAGCAGCAAGCGCACCACAGCGCGACGGGTCTGACCGTCCGACGTGGGGGCAGCAACAGACGCTGGAGCCGCAGCGATTTTCACAACACCAGTGTGACGCAATTCCCGCGATCGGTCCAGGAAGGGTCCCCTGGGTGCGGAGTTGCGCTGGTCACATCGATCACTCGGAGATCGCCGGGAACACGGGTGCGCGGCGATTTCCAAACATGCCGCTACGCTGCTCTGATGGCAGCCCGCCAGCACACGCTGAGCTCGTCGATCGCGAGTTTGCACGGCGATGAGCAAGCGGTGGGCGCGCCGCTGGATGCCACCGAACTCACCGCGCTTCAGCGCACTCGCCTGTTCGGCGCCACCGGCACCGTCCTGATGGGGATCGGCGCCCTCGGCGCCGGGGCCAGGCCCGTCGTGCAGGACCCCACGTTCGGGGTCCGGCTGCTCAACCTGCCGTCACGCATCCAGACCGTGTCATTGACGATGACGACGACCGGGGCCGTCATGATGGCGCTGGCCTGGTTGATGCTCGGGCGGTTCGCGCTGGGCAAGAGGCGGATGTCGCGTGGCGATCTGGATCGCACCCTGCTGTTGTGGGTGTTGCCGCTTTTGATTGCGCCGCCGATGTACAGCAAGGATGTGTACTCCTACCTGGCCCAGAGCCAGATCTCGCTGGAAGGCCTCGACCCCTATCGGGTGGGCCCGGCGTCGGGACTGGGCCTGGGCCACGTGTTCACGCTTTCGGTACCCAGCCTGTGGCGCGAGACGCCGGCCCCCTACGGGCCCCTGTTCTTGTGGATCGGGCGCGGAATCTCGGCTCTGACCGGCGAAAACATCGTCGCCGCCGTGCTCTGTCATCGGCTGGTGGTATTGATCGGCGTGGGCCTGATCGTGTGGGCGACCCCGCGGCTGGCGCGGCGCTGCGGCGTCGCCGAGGTCAGTGCGCTGTGGCTGGGCGCCGCTAATCCGCTGCTGATCATGCATCTGGTCGCCGGCATCCACAACGAGGCACTGATGCTCGGGCTGATGCTCACCGGCGCCGAATTCGCGCTGCGCGGCCTGGACTCAACGCGCTTCCCGCGGCTGATGCCCACGTCCTGGCGGTGGGGCCCGGACTGGGAACCGTTGGGCTTGCTGCTGGCGGGTTCGATTCTGATCGTGCTGTCGTCGCAGGTGAAACTGCCGTCCCTGCTGGCGCTGGGCTTCGTCACGATGGCGCTGGCTCACCGATGCGGGGGCACCCTGAAAGCGCTGGTGCTGGCCGGCGGGGCGATGACGGGCTTGGCGGTCGCGGTGACGGCGCTGGTCGGCGTGGCCAGCGGGCTCGGGTTCGGCTGGATCTACACGTTGGGCACCGCCAACGTGGTGCGCAGCTGGATGTCGCCGCCGACGCTCTTGGCGCTGGGCACCGGGCAGGTGGGCATTGTGCTGGGCCTCGGTGATCACACCACCGCCGTGTTGTCACTGACGCGCGGGATCGGCGTGCTGATCATCATGGTGATGGTGGCCTGGCTGTTGCTGGCCGTTTTCCGCGGCCGGCTGCACCCGATCGGCGGGCTGGGCGTCGCACTGGGCGTCACGGTTCTGCTGTTTCCCGTCGTACAGCCCTGGTATCTGCTGTGGGCCATCATTCCGCTGGCCGCCTGGGCGACCCGCACGGGCTTCCGGGTCGCGGCGATCATCGTCACCCTGGTGGTGGGCATCTTCGGCCCGACGGCCAACGGCGACCGCTTCGCGCTGTTCCAGATCATCGACGCGACGGTGGCCAGCACCGTCATCGTCGTGGTACTGATCGCGCTGACCTACGCCCGGCTGCCGTGGCGACCACTGCCGACACCGCCGACCGAGAGTCGCGAACCCGATCCGCAACCGGAGTCTCCGGGACTTGCCGAGCCTTCTGGGACCCCAGGGCCTACCGCTCGTTCCGAGGCGGCACCCGACGCCTACGCTGATTCCACGTGAGCTTGGCCCCACAGGTCTCCCTCGAAGACCCGCAAAAGACACCGTGGTTCGGCTACGCGGGGTTTGCAAGCGATACGGATCGGGTGCGTCCGTTTGTCAGGCCGTCTCCGAGCTCGATCTGGACGTGCACACCGCCGAGGTGCTGGCCCTGCTGGGGCCCAACGGCGCCGGGAAGACGACGACGGTCGAGATGTGCGAGGGCTTCGTACGCCCGGACGCCGGAACCATCGAGGTGCTGGGACTGGACCCGATCACCGACAATGCCCGGCTGCGCCCGCGCATCGGGGTGATGCTGCAGGGCGGCGGCGGCTACCCCGCGGCCCGCGCCGGCGAAATGCTGAACCTCGTGGCCGCCTATGCCGCCGATCCGCTGGACCCGCAGTGGCTGATGGAAACCTTGGGCCTCACCGATGCCGCACACACCACCTACCGGCGGCTGTCCGGCGGACAACAGCAGCGGCTGGCGCTGGCCTGTGCGCTGGTGGGCCGCCCGGAGCTGGTGTTCCTCGACGAGCCCACCGCGGGCATGGACGCGCACGCCCGGCTACTGGTGTGGGAATTGATCGACGCGCTGCGTCGCGACGGCGTGACGGTGGTGCTGACCACCCACCAGCTCAAGGAGGCTGAGGAACTCGCCGACCGGCTGGTGATCATCGACAACGGGGTGACGGTGGCCGCGGGCACGCCGGCGGACCTGATGCGCGCCGGCGCCAAAGATCAATTGCGCTTCAGCGCGCCGCCGCGGCTCGACCTGTCCCTGTTGTCCGCCGCGCTGCCGGAGGACTACAAGGCCACCGAGCTGACCCCGGGTGAGTACCTGGTCGAAGGCCCGATCGACCCGCAGGTGCTGGCAACCGTCACGGCGTGGTGCGCGCAGATCGACGTGCTGGCTACCGATATGCGGGTCGAGCAACGCAGCCTCGAGGATGTATTCCTGGATCTCACCGGCAGGAAGTTGCGGCAGTGACGCAGACGAACGACTCGCTGTTTCCCGCGGGCACCTTCACTCCAGACCCGCGCCCCAACGCCGTGTCCCGGATGCTGGCCGCGCAGTTCACGCTGGAGTTGAAGTTGCTGCTGCGCAACGGCGAGCAATTGCTGCTGACCATGTTCATCCCGATCACGCTGCTGGCCGGGCTGACGCTGCTGCCGCTGGGCTCGTTCGGCCCCAACCGGGCGGCGACGTTCGTCCCGGTGATCATGGCGCTTGCGGTTGTGTCGACCGCATTCACCGGCCAGGCCATCGCGGTGGCGTTCGATCGCCGTTATGGCGCGCTCAAACGGTTGGGGGCCACCGCGCTGCCGGTCTGGGGCATCATCGTCGGCAAATCACTGGCGGTTGTCGCGGTGGTGTTTTTGCAGGCAATCATTCTGGGCGGCATCGGCTTTGGCCTCGGCTGGCGACCGGCGGTGGCTGCACTGGTGTTGGGCGCCGCGGTCATCGCGCTGGGCACCGCGGCCTTTGCCGCCCTGGGCCTGTTGCTGGGCGGCACGCTGCGCGCGGAGATCGTCCTGGCCGTCGCCAACCTGATGTGGTTCGTCTTCGCCGGGTTCGGTGCGCTGACCCTCGAGACGAGCATGATCCCGACGGCGGTCAAGTGGGCGGCCCGGCTCACCCCGTCCGGCGCGCTCACCGAAGCGCTGTCGCAGGCGATGACGTTGTCGCTGGACTGGTTCGGTGTCGTCGTCCTGACGGCCTGGGGCGCGCTGGCGGCGCTGGCCGCGCTGCGCTGGTTTCGCTTCACCTAAGGCCTTTAGGCCCGGCCGCCGCCGACACATAAATCACGCACCCGACTCGCCGACGCGGGTGTGCGTGGGTTATATCTCGGCGCGACGCGGTCGCGATCAACACTTCGCATATTCGCCGCGCCCCACTGCATGGTCTATGCAGCTCTGGTACTGGAAGAACACATAGGCGATGAAAAACGAGAACGCGCCGCCGATGATGATCGCTACTATCCCCAGCACGACGCCGGCAACGGTGATGCCGTTGTTGCCGGCTTCGCCCCGTTTGACCCGGTTGCGGGCAACGAGGCCGGCCCCCAGTGCGAAGACTCCGAAGGACACTCCGACAAACGGGACGAGGCAAAGGACCAGCCCGCCGATCCCGGACACCAGCGCCGCGATGCCCAGACCGTTTGTGCGAGTGGGCGGAGGCGGAATGAAGCCGGGATATGGCTGCTGCCACGGCTCGGTCATAACAACACCCCTCTGAAGTGGTCACCGAATCAACGGTTACTCTACGTCGCCCCTACTACGTCATGTAGTTTTCGGTGCCTTACGATCGGGCGGTGCCCGTCGGACGAGCGTTGTTGCGGTTGGTGGACCTGCTCCCCGACCCCAGCCTGCGTACCCAGCGGGTTATTGCCGGCGCCGTCATCCTCACCCAGGGCGGTATCGCCGTCACCGGCGCGATCGTCCGGGTCACCGCGTCCGGACTGGGCTGCCCGACCTGGCCGCAGTGCTTTCCGGGCAGCTTCGTCCCGGTAGCGGTCGCCGAGGTGCCTCGGATTCATCAGGCGGTCGAGTTCGGCAATCGAATGATCACCTTCGCGGTGGTGATCACCGCGATATTGGCCGTTCTGGCCGTCACCCGAGCCCGACGACGCACCGAGGTGCTGGTCTATGCCTGGCTGATGCCGGCCTCGACCGTGGTGCAGGCGGTGATCGGTGGCATCACCGTCCGCACCGGGCTGCTGTGGTGGACGGTGGCGATTCACCTATTGGCGTCGATGACGATGGTGTGGCTGTCGGTGTTGCTGTACGTCAAAGTCGGCGAGCCCGATGACGGTGTGCTCGAGCAGCGGGTGGCCAAACCGCTGCGCGCACTCACGGCGCTGAGCGCGGTGAATCTGGCCGCTGTGCTGGTGACCGGCACGCTGGTGACCGCGGCCGGGCCGCACGCGGGCGACAGGAGCCCCAGCCGCACCGTGCCGCGGCTCAAAATCGAAATCACCACCCTGGTGCACGCGCATTCGTCGCTGCTGGTCGCCTACCTGGCACTGCTGATCGGGCTGAGCTTCGGCCTGCTGGCCGTCGGCGCCGCACGGGCGATCATGGTGCGGCTCGCGGTGTTGCTGGCTCTGGTGTTCGCACAGGCCGGCATCGGCACCGCACAGTACTTCACCGGAGTGCCCGCCACATTGGTTGCCATCCACGTGGCCGGGGCCGCGGCGTGCACGGCGGCCACCGCCGCACTATGGGCCTCGATGCGAGAGCGGGCCCAGCCCGAACCGCTCCAGAGCTGACTCCACGCGCAGCGCGAATTCGCGTTGGGCCAGGTCGCGGGTCTCGGCATCCAATCGCCGCCAGCCCAGCGACGGGTCCACAAGTTGCAGTTCCAGCAGATGGGTGCCATTCAGGTGCGCCCGGGCATAAAGCAGCTCGCCTGCATCGAGGCCCACCGCGGCCGCCGCGGCGGCCAGCGCGGCGGCGCCGACATCCCATACTTCGAAGTCGGGGTCGCCCTGACGCAGGGCATTGCCCTGTGTGGTGAACGCGTGCGACGGTTCGCCGCCCAGAAAGAGCAGCACCGTTTCGGGCGCCGCGGCACCGTGCTGCACCCATACGCTGCGGCCGGTTTGGTGCCGCTCGGCGACATACGCGGCGGCGGCGGCGTGGTCACTGAAGCGCTGCGTGCCGGTGCCGCTGGTCGGGCCGACGAAGACGTGACCGCTATTGGGTAGCCGGACGCGGTCGCCCGGCGCGACAACCTCGCCCGGCAGCGTCGGCACCCCGCGCTCCGCCAGGTCGCGCAAATAGCGCCGATCGGCATTCCAGGCCACCGCGGCGGGCGCATTCAGCAGATGGGCGACGCGGGTGGTCCAGGTCAGGAATTCGTCAAGCCGCTCGGCGTAATCGTGGGTCGCGCGCATTATCACCAGATCCGCGCGGGCGATCTCGGGGTCGTCCCAGGACAGCCAGCGGCAATGCAGGCCCCGGTGGCGCAGCGCGGTGACCAGCCCGGCGTCGTCGCCGTCACCGGCGACCTGCCGCGGGCAACCTGCCAGCACGATACGGGGGTGGAAGGTGTCTGGCCGGGCGAGCTTCATGCCCGGGCATGATAGCCACATGCATGCGATCGAAGTTTCCGAAACCGGCGGCCCCGAAGTCCTGCGTTACGTCGAGACCCCGCAACCCGTCCCCGGCCCTGGCGAGTTGCTTATCAAAGCCGACGCCATCGGCGTCAACTTCATCGACACCTATTTCCGGTCGGGGCAATATCCACGCCCGCTGCCGTTCGTCATCGGCTCCGAGGTGTGCGGCACGGTCGTTGCACTGGGAGAGGGTGCCGACAGCGGGGGCCTGGCCGTCGGCGACCGGGTGATCAGCGCGTCGGCGAACGGCGGCTATGCCGAATTCTGCAATGCGCCCGCATTTTTGACGGCGAAGGTGCCCGACGCAGTTTCTCCCGATGTGGCGGCCTCGGTGCTGCTGAAGGGCTTGACCGCGCATTACCTGCTCAAGTCGGTGTATCCGGTGCAAAGCGGTGACACCGTGCTGGTGCACGCCGGCGCCGGGGGCGTCGGGCTGATCCTGACGCAGTGGGCCACCCACCTCGGCGTCCGGGTGATTACCACCGTCTCCACTCCGGAGAAGGAGCGACTGTCCAGGCAGGCCGGCGCCGCCGAGGTGCTGCCTTACCCCGACGACGCCTACCAGTTCGGCCAGCAGGTTCGGACACTCACTGAAGGCGCCGGTGTGGCGGCGGTTTACGACGGGGTGGGCGCCACCACGTTCGACGCCAGTCTGGCCAGCCTGGCGGTCCGCGGGACGTTGGCGCTGTTCGGCGCCGCCAGCGGACCCGTGCCGCCGTTCGATGCGCAGCGCCTCAACTACGCCGGCTCGGTGTATCTCACCCGACCCTCGCTGGCCCACTTCATCCGCACCGGCGAGGAGTTCAGCTGGCGGGCCGCCGAATTGTTCGACGTGATCGGCAGCGGGGCCGTCACCGCCGAAGTCGGTGGGCGCTATCCGCTGTCCGAGGCGGCGCGCGCGCATGAGGATCTGCAGGGCCGCAAGACCACCGGCTCGATCGTGCTGCTGCCCTAGGGCCGCGTCCCGTTCGTCGTCAAGGCTGCTCACCCCGCGGCTCCCGAGTACCCGGCACCATCGGCACCGTCGGCACCCCGACCTCACGCCGGCTTGAGCCCGGAACTCTTTGCCTCCGTGAGCAATCCGAGCATCATCGACGTCCGTGCCGGTCGCGGCCGAGAGGCAAGCCCGGGGTTTGAATCGCATTGGTTCTACGAAGTGCCCGAGCGCAGGTTTGAGCAGTAACCCGGAGGTCTCTGCTGTACCGTGCCAGCATCACGGGGTAGACCGAAGGGCGCAGAAACTTGAATCAACATAAACGCATCGCGATTGTTGGGGCTGGGGCTGGTGGATTGGGTGCGGCCACGCGTCTGCGCGACCGCGGTTATGACGACGTCACTGTGTTTGAGAGCGCCGACCAGGTGGGAGGTAAAGCCTGTTCGGTAGAAGTTGACGGTCGCCAGTACGACCTGGGTGCGGTTGTGATGGTGCCGAAGCGATACCCGAATATTTCGGCTCTCGCCCGCAGATACGGACTGACGACATTTTCGCGTTACCCATTATTGGCTGTCGACCTAAATTCGCCCGAGTGGATGGAAGTAGAAGACCTGCTACTTACCAGGCACTCAGCGCGTGACTACCTTAGCGCGGACATCAGGGTGCGGCGCTACATCAAACGCTATGGAGAATATTTCAACACACCGGGTTTCTCATTCAACCATTGCCCCGAACTCGGCTGGCTACGCGAAGAACTTTCTTTGCCGTTCCAGCAATGGATCGAAAAACGTCAATTGCCTGAGCTGGCAGATATGTGGGAGCCATTTACCGTAGATATGGGCTATGGTGCATATCGAGAAGTTCCCGCGTTGTACCTGTTGGATTACCTACTGACCAATCCCCGCTTCAGAATCCGTACCCTGGTAAGGCGGAAGTTGAGCGGGCGCCGCTGGTTGAAAAGTTTTACTCTGGGCTTCCAATCGGTTTTGAACGAGATGGCCAAAGAGTGCCGGGTCCGCACCGAAGTCCCGGTCAACCGGATTGCACGCAAGGATGACGCACTTTGGCTCTACTCCGACGACGCGCGGGAACTCGGCTCATTCGATGCCGTTTTGTTGGCGATCCAGCTGGACAGCGCCTTCGATCTGCTCGACACGAGCGGCAGTAGCGCCGAGTTGAACAAGGCGATCTCTGAAACTGGCGAACGGGTTAAACGCGAAATCCGCCACAATGATTATTTTGTGACCCTTGCTGAAGCCGAGGGACTTCCCGACGCCGGCGGCCTGTACTTCTCGTTCGGCTCTCAAGAATTAGGTCTTCCGGGCGGTTACAGCGCATCGCGGCCCTGGCTGGAAAGCCCACTGTGGGCCTTTTATCACTACGGGTCACCTGAGCAACCGGGATCGCACGACGCCTCTCTGGAGCAATTACGGGCAGACCTTCGAAAAGTTAATGTGAGGCTAAAGACGATCGTCACGTCGAAAGCGTGGCCGAATTATTTTCCCCATGTTTCACCAGCCGCGATCACGGATGGCTTTTACGACCATCTGGACACAATGCAGGGCCAGGGTGATATCTATTACCTGGGCGGAGCTCTCGGCTTCGAAACCGTCGAACATACGATTACCTATAGCTACTGGCTGGTCGACCAACATTTCCCGGCGGTTCGCTAGCCGAAATTTGCAGCCCGAGACCTGCTGTCAGGAGATGCTGACAGCGGCGCCCAATGGTGCGCCCGCCAACCCGTTTTCATGCGCAGCCCGCACTTGTCCGTCGAAGACGTCCAGCGCAACAACCCGGTCGACCGGCTGGGCTCGATGGCGGTGACGCTTGAGTAGTTCACGCACCATCACCATCCGCTGCGCCTCGTCGGTACCCCCTGCCACCGAGCCGCACAGGAAGTCCAGCACGTACTGGCACAGCCGCGCTTCTTCCTGAAGCCCGTAGCTACCAAACAGTTTGATCGCCTCGATAGAGGCGTCCACACCCGCCTGCATTGCATACAGCTTGAGTGCCGAGGCTTCGAGATCGATATTTTCGCCTCGCATGTAGTAGTCAAGTGTCGAGTGCGCCAATGCGGTTGCCGTGAGTTTTGCCACCGAGACATCCGTGATACGGCGCTGGATGTGCTGGTGGGACACGATCGGCTTGCTCATCACATGGCGATCGGTCGAGAAGACGAGCATCTGGTCGAGTAGGTGGTCCAGGACGGCGATCGCGCCGAACGAGCTGAGCATTCGTTCGGGGGCCATGACCGCGCGGAGGATGTCGCGACCGTGGCCGGCGCCGAGCACATGAGTCTCGGGAATCAGCACGTTGTCGAACTCGATAGACCCGACCAGCGATGTGCGCATACCGGCCGGAGCCAGCGGGGCCGAGCGGGTGACGCCGGGCCACGAAGGGTCAACGAGCACTGCCGACATACCGCCCGAGACATCGTCGGTGCACCAGACGATGATGGCGTCCGCCATCGGCGCGTTGGAGACGTGCCATTTTGCACCGTCGAGATATAGACCGCTGAGGCCTTGGCGCAGGCGAGTCGCCGGGTGGAAGGCATCGGTACCGCCGTGTGGCTCGGTTACCGCGAACGCGAGCACGCATTTACCCGCTACCGCGGACGCCAGGTAGGCCTCACGCACCTCCGGGACGGCGTATTTCTCGAGTATCGGAATCGCCATAATCGTCTGGACGCCGGTCGCGATATTGAACCCCAGGTCGAGCGACCCAAGTGTCAGACCGTGCGTTGCGGCGGCGTAGGTAAACACCCCGTGCTTCATATGTCTGCGGGTTGCGGCGCCGAACAAGCCCGCCTCCGCGACATCGCGCCAAAAGTCGTACGGGAACTGTCTCTGCGCCCCGAGTTCTGCCGCGCTCTCCCGGTGCCGTCGACCGATAGCGCGATATTGGTCCCTGATTTGTTCGTACTCAGCCATCCACAGCATTAACGTCACCCTCCTCGGTTTCGGCCGGGAGTGCGAGAGGAGCGTCAGCGAGTGGCCTCATCCAGTCCCGTCGAGAAATCAATCGATAGCCGCAGCGATCGATACGCTATACGGTTGACCAGTCAAATGTCGACCGATCTTGATTGCCAGTACTTCGGCCGGGCGACCAGCGGGAACGCGATCGGTGTGGGTTAAGCGAATAATCGGTATGGGTTAAGCGAATAACCGGTGTGGTTAAGCGAATAACCTCGGCAACGCGATCACCGAGTCGACCGCCAACGCGCAAAAAACCAGCGCCAAATAGTTGTTCGACTGCAGGAACAGTCGCAGCGGCTTCACCGGCTCGCCCGCGCGAACCCCGGCGTACAACTGGTGGGCCATCGCCAGGAACCACCCGCCGGCCAGCAGGGCGACCGCCGCATACAGCCAGCCGGTGGCCAGCGCCAGCACCAGCGTCGCCAGCACGGTCAGCCAGGTGTAGATCAGAATCTGCTTGGTGACCTGGCGTTCAGTCGCCACAGCGGGCAGCATCGGTACGCCGGCCGCTTTGTAGTCGTCCTTGTACCGCATCGCCAGCGCCCAGGTGTGCGGCGGCGTCCAGAAGAAGATGATTGCGAACATCGCCAACGCCGGCCAGCCAATGGTGCCGGTGACCGCGGACCAGCCGATCATCACCGGCATGCAGCCCGCAGCACCTCCCCAAACGACGTTTTGCGAGGTGCGGCGCTTGAGCAGCAGCGTGTAGACGAACACATAGAACGCGATGGTGGCCACGGCCAGCAGCCCCGACAGCAGGTTGGTCGTCCACCACAGCCAGAAAAACGAACCGACGCTCAAAACCAGCCCCAGCACCAGCGCGTTTCGCGTTGGCACCGCCTCGCGTGCCAGCGGCCGTCGCGCGGTGCGCTTCATCACCTTGTCGATATCCGCGTCTGCCACGCAGTTGAGCGTGTTGGCGCCGCCCGCGGCCATCATGCCGCCGATCAGCGTGTTGAGGATCAACAGCGGGTTCACCTGGCCCCGGTGCGCGAGCAGCATGGCGGGTATCGCGGTGACCAGCAACAGCTCGATCACCCGAGGCTTGGTCAGCGCCAGGTACGCCAAAGCCGCGCCAGTGATCCGGCTCGGCGCGACGCGCCCGCGAACGCTCAACGCATTAACTCCTCGGGGTATGCAGCAGCCGCGCGCAGCTTCTACTACGCACGATGGTAGACAGCCTGTCCAGCGGCGGCGCGCCGCAGGGTCTGTTCACCCAGAATTTCCCCCGATCTCAGGCTTGATCGGGCAGCATACGCAGCCACCGCGTAATTTTCACACGGGCTTGCCGCGGGTACCCCGAAATCCAGCCATGCAATAGCCAGCTCTCCAGCACTAGGGTGAGGATTGATCAGCTTGACGAACCCGAGGACCGACCCAAGGACTGATCTGTGACCACACTCGAAGAGATCTCCTCGCTTACCCAACCGCGTCGTCCCGACGACTGGACCGAGATCGATTCGGCCGCCGTCGACACCATCAGGGTGCTGGCGGCCGATGCGGTGCAGAAGGTCGGCAACGGTCATCCCGGTACGGCGATGAGCCTGGCCCCGCTGGCCTACACGCTGTTTCAGCGCACGATGCGACACGATCCCAGCGACACGCATTGGCTGGGCCGCGACCGGTTCGTGCTCTCGGCCGGGCATAGCAGCCTGACTCTCTACCTGCAGCTCTACCTCGGCGGCTTCGGCCTCGAACTTTCCGACATCGAGTCGCTGCGCACCTGGGGATCCAAGACCCCCGGGCACCCGGAGTTCAGGCACACCAAAGGCGTTGAGATCACCACCGGCCCGCTCGGCCAGGGTCTGGCCTCAGCGGTCGGGATGGCGATGGCGTCGCGCTATGAGCGCGGCCTGTTCGACCCGGACGCCGAACCGGGAACCAGCCCGTTCGACCACCACATCTATGTGATCGCCTCCGACGGCGACATGGAGGAAGGGGTGACGTCGGAGGCGTCGTCGCTGGCCGCGGTCCAGCAGTTGGGCAACCTCATCGTGTTCTACGACCACAATCAGATCTCGATCGAGGACGACACCAATATCGCGCTGTGCGAGGACACCGCCGCCCGCTACCGCGCCTACGGCTGGCACGTGCAAGAGGTCGAGGGCGGTGAGAACGTCGTCGGTATCGAGGAGGCCATCGCCAACGCCCAAGCCGCCACCGACCGGCCGTCGTTCATCTCGCTGCGCACCATCATCGGCTATCCGGCGCCGAACTTGATGAACACCGGGAAGGCACACGGGGCGGCCCTTGGTGACGACGAGGTCGCCGCCGTCAAGAGGATCTTGGGGTTCGATCCCGACAAGAACTTCGAGGTGCGCGACGACGTCATCGCCCACACCCGCAAGCTGGTGGAGCGGGGCAAGGAAGCGCACGAGAAATGGCAACCGGATTTCGACGCCTGGGCGCAGCGCGAACCCGAACGCAAGGCGCTGCTGGACCGGTTGACCGCGCAGCAATTACCCGACGGCTGGGACGACGACATACCGCACTGGGAACCAGGATCCAAGGCATTGGCCACCCGTGCCGCCTCGGGTGCGGTACTGGCCGCAGTCGGACCGAAACTGCCCGAGCTGTGGGGCGGCTCGGCGGACCTGGCGGGCAGCAACAACACCACCATTAAGGGCGTGGACTCCTTTGGCCCGCCATCGATTTCGACCAAGGATTACACCGCGCACTGGTATGGCCGCACCCTGCATTTCGGTGTTCGCGAACACGGGATGGGCGCGATCCTGTCCGGGATCGTGCTGCACGGCCCGACCCGCGCCTACGGCGGCACGTTCCTGCAGTTCTCCGACTACATGCGTGGGTCGGTGCGGCTGGCCTCGCTGATGAACATCGACACCATCTATGTCTGGACGCACGATTCGATCGGCCTGGGCGAAGACGGCCCGACCCATCAGCCGATCGAGCACCTTTCGGCGCTGCGCGCCATCCCCAATCTGTCGGTGGTGCGGCCGGCAGACGCCAACGAGACGGCCTACGCCTGGCGCACCGTCTTGGCCCGCGGCAACGGCAGCGGGCCGGTCGGGTTGATCCTGACCCGGCAAGGTGTCCCGGTGCTGGAAGGCACGAACGCCGAAGGCGTAGCCCGCGGCGGCTACGTCCTCGGTGACCCAGATGGTTCGCAAGGGGGCGACGAACCAGACGTGGTGCTGATCGCCACCGGTTCCGAGGTCCAGCTCGCGGTCGAGGCTCAGAAGTTGTTGGCGGACAAGGACATCATCGCCCGGGTGGTGTCCATGCCGTGCGTGGAGTGGTTCGAGTCCCAAGACTACGAATACCGCGACAGCGTGCTGCCCCCGTCCGTGTCGGCCCGGGTGGCCGTCGAGGCTGGTGTCGCGCAGTGCTGGCACAAACTGGTCGGCGATACCGGGAAGATCGTGTCCATCGAACACTACGGCGAATCCGCCGACGCCAAGACTTTGTTCCGTGAGTACGGCTTCACCGCCGAGGCCGTCGCTGACGCCGCGGAACAGGTAGTGGATAACTGAGAAAGGGTAATTCAATGACCACTCAGAACGCCAACCTCGCCGCGTTGAGCGCCGCAGGGGTATCGGTCTGGCTAGATGACTTGTCGCGCAACAGGTTGCAATCGGGCAACCTGCAGGAGCTGATCGACACCAAGAGCGTCGTCGGCGTCACCACCAACCCGTCCATCTTCCAGAAGGCCCTGGCCGATAGCGACGAGTACGACGCCCAGGTGGCCGAGCTGGCCGAACGCGGCGCCGACGTCGACGCCACTATTCGCACCGTCACCACCGATGACGTGCGCAACGCCTGCGACGTCCTGAGACCGCAGTGGGAATCCTCCGATGGTGTCGACGGCCGGGTGTCCATCGAGGTCGACCCGCGGCTGGCGCACGACACCGACAAGACCTCCCAGCAGGCCATCGAGCTGTGGAAGATCGTCGACCGGCCGAACCTGTTCATCAAGATTCCGGCCATGGAGGAGGGCATTCCGGCCATCACCGCCACTCTGGCGGAGGGCATTTCGGTCAACGTCACGCTGATCTTCTCCGTCGAACGCCACCGCGCTGTGATGGACGCCTACTTGGCCGGGCTGGAAAAGGCCCGCGAAGCCGGGCACGACCTGTCCAAGATTCATTCCGTGGCATCGTTTTTCGTCTCCCGCGTGGACACCGAAGTCGACAAGCGGCTGGAGAAGATCGGCTCCGAGGAGGCGCTCGGGCTGCGAGGCCAGGCCGGTGTCGCCAACGCGCGACTGGCGTACGCGGCTTACCAGGAGGTCTTCGAGGGCGGCGACCGCTTCCAGGCACTCAAGGCCGACGGCGCCCGGGTGCAGCGGCCGCTGTGGGCTTCGACGGGCGTGAAGAACCCGGACTACTCCGACACTCTCTACGTGACCGAGTTGGTGGCTCCGCACACGGTGAACACGATGCCGGAGAAGACGATCGACGCGGTTGCCGATCACGGTGAAATCAGCGGTGACACCGTCAGCGGCACCGGTTCGGCCGCCCAACAGGTGTTCGACAACCTGCAGTCCGTCGGAATCGACTTGGACGACGTGTTCATCGTGCTGGAGAACGAAGGTGTCGAGAAATTCGAGGCGTCCTGGAGCGAGCTGCTCGAGGAGACTCAGGCGCAGCTTGACTCCGCCGACAAATGACCCCAGCCCGCACCGCGGCTGACGCCGCACAGTGGCACAATCCTCTGCGGGACAAGCGGGATAAGCGGCTGCCCAGAATCGCCGGCCCGTGCGGCATGGTGATTTTCGGCGTCACCGGCGACCTGGCCCGCAAGAAGGTGATGCCGGCCGTCTACGACCTGGCCAACCGCGGCCTGCTGCCGCCCACGTTCTCCCTGGTGGGGTTCGCACGCCGGGACTGGACCACCCAGGATTTCGGCGAGGTCGTGTACAAAGCCGTCAAGCAACACTGCCGGACTCCGTTCCGGCAGCAGAACTGGGACCGGCTGGCCGAGGGATTCCGTTTCGTACCAGGCGCTTTCGACGAGGATGACGCGTTCGCCCGGCTGGCCGAAACACTGGACAAGCTCGACGCCGAGCGCGGCACCGGCGGCAATCACGCCTTCTACCTTGCGATCCCACCGAAGTCGTTCCCGATGGTGTGTGAACAGCTGCACAAGTCTGGACTGGCCCGCCCGCAGGGCGACAGGTGGAGCAGGGTGGTCATCGAGAAGCCCTTCGGCCATGACCTGGAAAGCGCCCAGGCCCTGAATAAGACTGTCAACACAGTGTTTCCGGAGGAGTCGGTCTTCCGCATCGACCACTACCTGGGCAAAGAGACCGTGCAGAACATCCTGGCGCTGCGGTTCGCCAACCAGCTGTTCGACCCGATCTGGAACGCCCACTACGTGGACCACGTGCAGATCACCATGGCCGAGGACATCGGGCTGGGCGGCCGGGGCGGCTACTACGACGGCATCGGCGCGGCCCGCGATGTCATCCAGAACCATCTGATGCAACTGTTGGCACTGACCGCGATGGAAGAGCCGGTGAGCTTCAAACCGTCTGCGTTGCAGGCCGAGAAGATCAAGGTACTATCGGCGACCCAACTGGCACAGCCGCTCGATGAGACCACCAGCCGTGGGCAATACGTCGCCGGCTGGCAGGGCGGGGAGAAAGTGGTCGGGCTGCTCGACGAGGAGGGGTTCTCCAAGGACTCCACCACCGAGACGTTCGCCGCCATCACGCTCGAGGTCGATACCCGCCGCTGGGCGGGTGTCCCGTTCTACCTGCGGACCGGAAAGCGACTGGGCCGCAGGGTGACCGAAATCGCCCTCGTCTTCAAACGCGCACCGCATCTACCGTTCGATGCCACCATGACCGACGAGCTCGGCGCCAACGCCATGGTGATCCGGGTGCAGCCCGACGAAGGGATCACGTTACGGTTCGGGTCGAAGGTGCCCGGCACCGCGATGGAAGTCCGCGACGTCAACATGGACTTTTCGTACGGCTCGGCGTTCGCCGAGGAGTCGCCCGAGGCCTACGAACGGCTGATCCTCGACGTACTGCTCGGTGAGCCGTCCCTGTTTCCGGTCAACGCGGAGGTCGAATTGGCTTGGGAAATACTCGATCCCGCCCTCGACAACTGGGCGGAACATGGCAAGCCCGACCCCTATGAGTCGGGCACCTGGGGGCCGGAGTCAGCGTTCGAAATGCTGCGCCGCACCGGCCGGGAATGGCGGCGACCATGATTGTCGATTTGCCGGACACCACCACCACGGCCGTCAACAAGAAACTCGACAAGCTCCGCGAACAGATCGGCGCCGTCACGATGGGCCGGGTGCTGACGCTGATCATCGCGCCGGACAGCGAAGCGGTTCTCGAAGAGTCCATCGCCGCCGCCAATGACGCCAGCCTCGAGCATCCGAGCCGGATCATCGTCGCGATGCGGGGCGATCCGTACGCGGACAAGGCGAGCCTGGACGCACAGCTGCGGGTGGGCGCCGACGCCGGCGCCGGCGAGGTTGTGGTGCTGCGACTGTCCGGGCCGCTGGCAGGCCACGCCGGGAGTGTCGTGATCCCCTTCCTGCTCCCCGACATCCCGGTGGTGGCGTGGTGGCCGGACATCGCCCCCGCCGTGCCGGCTCAGGACCCATTGGGCAAGTTGGCAATTCGGCGCATCACCGACGCGACCAACGGTGTCGACCCGCTGTCGGCCATCAAGAGCCGGCTGCCCGGATACACCGCCGGCGACACCGACCTGGCGTGGAGCCGCATCACCTACTGGCGGGCGCTGCTGACCTCCGCGGTCGACCAGCCACCCCACGAGGCGATCGACTCGGCACTGGTCTCCGGCTTGAGGACAGAGCCTGCGCTTGACATTCTGGCGGGCTGGCTGGCCAGCCGGATCGACGGTCCGGTGCGCCGTGCCGTCGGCGACCTCAAGGTCGAACTGGTGCGCAAGAGCGAGACCATCGTGCTGAGCCGACCCCAGGACGGAGTGACGGCCACCCTGAGCCGGACGGCCAAGCCCGATGCCCTGGTTCCGTTGCCGCGCAGGGTAACCGGGGAGTGCCTGGCCGAAGACCTGCGACGGCTGGATCCCGACGAGATCTATCAGACGGCACTGGAAGGCATCGAGAAGGTGCAGTACCAATGAGCACCGTCTTAGAGGTCTTCCCGGACAGCGGAATCCTGGTCGAGGCCGTCGGCAACCGACTGATCGACACCATCCAGTCGGCGGTGCAAGCCAGGGGACGAGCAATGGTCGTGTTGACCGGCGGCGGCAACGGGATCGCCTTGCTGCGACATCTCGCCGCGCACGGAGGCCAGATCGACTGGTCCACGGTGCATTTGTTCTGGGGCGACGACCGCTATGTCCCCGAGGACGACGACGAGCGCAATGACAAACAGGCACGCGAGGCCTTGCTCGATCACGTCGACATCCCGTCGAGCAACGTCCACGCCATGCCGGCGAGCGACGGCGAATTCGGCAGCGATCTCGCCGCCGCGGCATTGGCCTATGAACAGGTCCTGGCCGCCAACGCCGACCCCGGACAGCGGGTCCCGAATTTTGACGTCCACCTGCTGGGAATGGGCCCCGAAGGCCACATCAATTCACTGTTCCCCGACACCCCGGCCGTGCGCGAGACCACCCAGATGGTGGTTGGGGTGGAAGACTCCCCGAAACCGCCGCCGCAGCGAATCACCCTGACACTGCCCGCTGTTCAACGTTCCCGCGAGGTATGGCTGATCGTTTCCGGTGCGGCGAAGGCGGATGCGGTGGCCGCTGCGATTGGCGGCGCCGACCCGGTCTCGTTACCGGCGGCGGGCGGTGTCGGGCTGCAGACCACGCTGTGGCTGCTCGACGAGGAGGCCGCGGCCAAGCTTCCCGGCTAACGGCGTCGGGGTCATAATGACCGTCATGGCTGATAAGACCGTCCGCCCGACGCCGGCGCGAAACCGAATGAAAACCCTCACCCAGGCCGCGCTGAACGCCGACAAGACGGTCGAGCAGGTCGAAGACGTTCTTGAGGGCCTGAGCAAAACGATGAACGAGCTGAACAGTTCGCTGTCCGCCCTCAACGCCACGGTTGAACGCTTGGAGGGCGGACTGGATCACCTGGACGGCACGCTGTCCAGCCTGGATGATTTGGCGAAACGACTGATCGTGCTGGTCGAGCCGGTGGAAGCCATCGTCGAGCGGATCGATTACATCGTGAGCCTGGGCGAAACGGTGATGTCCCCGTTCTCGGTCACCGAACACGCGCTGCGCGGGGTGCTGGACAGGTTGCGGAACCGGACCGTGCACTAGACCGTGACCGGCGCCTACCCGGTTGCTCGCCCGGTTCCAAACCCGCCGTCCGCGCAGGGTACCGGTCTGCCGTGGGACGTCCCCGTCGGCGACGCCGTCGCCGCGATTGCCGAAGCCCGCGCACGACACGGCGACACCTTCGTCGTGGAGAGCGGCCGGGACCGCTATCTGTTCACGTTCTCCCCCACCGGCGTCGAGTCGTTCTACGCACTTACCGAAGACGCGGCCAGCAAGGGGGTCGCCGATTTCCTGATGCTGCGGCGCAAGCTGCCCGACGGCATCTTCACTGGACGTCGGATGCTGCCGAGCAGCCTGTTCCGGCGCGACGACGTGGCGTTCTATCTGGCCAACCTGGACCGCGCGCTGCATCAGACCAGCACCGAGCTGGGGCCGTCCGGCTCGGTGGATGTCTTCGATCTCATGCGGCGGATCGCCCACCGCATGGGGCTGGCCTCCTGGGCGGGGCCAGGCTGCGCCGAGGGTGAGGCATTCGAGCGTCTGGTGCGCGCCTTCGACACACTGGACGGCTCGGATGCCTTCGTCCACCCCGACCGGATGGCGGCGGTGGCGGCAACCGAGAAACGCGCCGAGCGGGCTGCGCTGGACGAGGTCGCCGACGTTATCGCCAATGCGGTGCGCCAATTCGACGCCGGTGACACCGACGGCCACGATCTCTTCGGCAGGATCGCGGACGTGTGGTCGGAGACGAAAGAGCATGAGCGGCTACGCGGGATCGCGCTCGACATCGCGCTGATCCATGTCGCCTCCATGTCGAACTTGCCGGCCGCGCTTGGCTGGGCGTTGGTCGACCTGGTCGAGCACCCGACCCAGCTGGCACGAATACGTAACGGCGAGAACGAATTTGCCCAGCGCTGCGCTTTGGAGTCGACACGTCTGGCCCAACGCTCGATCATGACCCGCGCCGTGTTGTCGCCGGTCGGGCTCAACACGGGCGAGGTGACCTACCAAGTGCCGCCGGGCTGGATCATCGCCACGCTGCTGCCCCTGCTCAACACGTCGGTGGCACCCGGCCTCGACCAGTGGGATCCCGATCGCTGGACCCGCCACCGCCTGATCGACCAGCACGCTCTGCCCTCGCCGACACTGGTGACCGCCTTCGGGCACGGCAGACATTCGTGCCCGGCCCAACCGTTCTCCTTGGCTGCCATGACTTCGGCCACCACACATCTGGTCCGTAACTACCGGCTGACGCCGGGCTGGACATCGCATCCGCGACCGGTTCCCGCTCAGATCGGTGGGGTGGCGCGGGCCGACGGACCGTGCCCGGTCGACTATGTCCCCCGGTCGACTGCGTCGAAAACCTCCAGCGCGTGCTGAAACGGCGCGGACGTGATCCCCCGTCCTGTCCCAAAAGGATGGTCGAGCGAGAAGGCGGTGCACAGCAGCAGGCCAAGTAGGACTGCAACAGTGCTGGACACAATTGCATGACCGATGGTGCTTCCAAGGCGCAGAAAACCCGTGAGCCCCACCAGTACAGTCCCACCGAATATCAGTCCTGACCACAGCAGCGGAGGTATTCGCGGCTTCGCGTCGAGGATTCGCGTGTTGCGGTCAGACGCCAACACGGTCAACTGACCGAGGAATTCCCCATTGATCGGGCTGGACGCGGCGCCAGGCGGCTGATTGCCGACGATGCGGTACATCCCGGTGATCGCGCCTCGTGCGCTGTCGCTGGCGACGCCATCACCTTGCTTATCCCATTCGGGACCCGCCACTGCACTCGCGTACTGCCGCAGCAGCTGCCGGAGCTGTGTCTGCTCTGGTTCTGGCATGGCGACGGTCTGCCGGTACATCGTCGTCAGTGTGGACGCCTCGTCGGCGACAACGACCCCGGCGGAGGAGAACTGCTGCCAGGCGACGACCACGGTGAATCCGAGCAGAGCGCCGTAAACAAGCCCCACAACGGTTATGAACGGCGAAATCGTCGAATTGTGTTCTTTGCCAACCTCCGACATGATGCGATTTGCCAGCCATATGGAGCCCACCGCGATCAGAATCGCGACGGCGATGACAAAAACCAAAAGCAACCAAACAGATGTTTCGGATCCGGTCATCGATCTCCTTGCGACATATCGCGCCGGGGGTGCAGGGGCAGTCCCCGCCGGCTTCGGTCTAGCGCTGAGTCGTCAGCATATTCGCGATGAGCGCCAAGCCAAACCGATTCAGCTGGGACCGCGAGGGGGACCCCACCTCAGACCGCTGCGCGGTCTGAGGTGGTCAGCGGGCTAGCCACTCTTACCCGCTGTTGCGTAATGCGCTGGCCAGCCCGTTCATCGTCAGCAGAATGCCGCGCTGCACCAGTTCGTCGTCGTCGCCCGAGCGGTAGCGGCGCAACAACTCCACCTGAAGGTGGTTCAGCGGCTCCAGGTACGGGAAACGGTTGAACACCGAACGCGCCAGCGCCGGGTTGTCGGCAAGCAGGTCTTCGTGACCCGTGATCAGCTTGTGCATCTCGATCGTTCGCCGGTGTTCGTCGACGATCTTGTCGAATACCCTGCGCCGCAACGATTCATCGGAAACCAGCTCGGCATAGCGGGCCGCCAGGCCCAGATCGCTCTTGGCCAGCACCTGCGCCAGGTTCGACAGCACGCTGCGGAAAAACGGCCACCGCTCATACAGGTCGCGCAACACCTGCACCCGCCAGGTTTTACTGTCGGATCCCGCAGCGATCCACTGCTCGAACGCCGATCCGGTGCCGTACCAACCGGGCAGCATGACCCGCGACTGGCTCCACGCCAGCACCCACGGAATGGCGCGCAGGTCCGCGATCGACTCAGTGGGCTTGCGCGATGTCGGCCGACTGCCGATGTTCAGCGACCCGATTTCGCTGACCGGTGTGGAGGCCTTGAAGTATTCGACGAAACCCGGTGTGTCATGGACTAATTCGGCGTAGGCACGCTGCGCGAGGATGGCCACCTCGTCGAGCACCGCGTAGGCGGGCTCCGCGGAATCGCCGAGGCCCTCCACGTCGAGCAGCGTGGATTCCAGCGTGGCGGCCAGCAGGCTCTCCAGATTGCGTCGCGCCATTCGTGGTTCGGAATACTTGGCGGCGATCACCTCGCCCTGCTCGGTCAGGCGCAGCGACCCGCTCACCGCTCCCGGTGGCTGCGCCAGGATGGCCTGATAGCTGGGGCCGCCGCCGCGGCCGACGGTGCCGCCTCGGCCGTGGAAGAGCCGCAACCGGATTCCGGTTTTGCGGGCCACTTCGACCAGGGTCAGCTCGGCCCGGTACACCGCCCAATTTGCGGCGAGATACCCGCCATCCTTATTGGAGTCGGAGTAGCCCAGCATCACTTCCTGCCAGTCTCCGCGGGCGGAGACGAGCGCCCGGTAAAGGGGCAAGTCCAGCATCGCTTGCAGGATCGTCGCGCCGTTGTTCAGATCGTCGATCGTCTCGAACAGCGGCGAGATACCAACCGGGCAGTATGGTTCCGATCCGGAGGCATCCAATAGGCCGGCCTCCTTCAGCAGGATCGCGGCCTCCAACACGTCCGACACCGACTGACACATCGAAATGATGTAGTTGGGCACCGCGGCGGGACCATAGATCTCGACGGCGCGGGCCGCGGCCGCGACGACACCGAGCTCACTGCGGGCCAGCTCGGACAATTGCGCGCGGTCACCGACCAGGGGGCGCCGGGTGCCGAGTTCGTCCGCCAGCAACGCGACTCGCTCGTCCTCGGCCAGCGAACGGTAGTCCGGATGCACTCCGGCCCACGCCAGCAGCTCTGCGATCACCTCTTCGTGCACGTCGGAGTTTTGCCGCATATCCAGGCCGCACAAATGAAAGCCGAAGACCCCCACGCCTTCGCGCAACAGAGCCAGCCGATCATCGGCCAGCAGCGCGGCGCCGTGGGTGCGCAGCGAGGCGTCGATGACGTCGAGATCGGCCCGTAGTTCAGCCGGTGCCGAATACGGCGGCAAGCCCATGTCCAGCAGGTCGGGCGGTTGCCGGTCCAGGATCTCACTCGAGGTTGCGGTAAGCCGGCCGCGGATCACGTGCAAAGCCCGCCGGTACGGCTCGTCGGCGCGGGCCTGCTCCGTGCAACCCTCGGCCAGTTCGGCCAGCTCGGGAGTGACCGTGATCAGCCGCGCCGACATCGTCAGCTCGTGCTCGAGGGCCGTGAGTTCGGCCAGGTAGTGCGCCAGGGCGGTGTAGGCGGCGCTGCCGGTGGCCAGCCGCACTACGTCGGCGGTCACGTTGGGGTTGCCGTCGCGGTCGCCGCCGATCCAGGAGCCGGGTTGCAGAATCGGCCCGGAAAGCAGATCGGCGTCGGGCCAGCGATCCCGCAACGCTTCCCGAACCTCGGCGTTGACCTGTGGAATCACCTCGAAGAACGCCGAAGGGTAGAGCCGCAGCCCGACCTCGATCTCGTCGGTGATCCGCAGCCGGGACAGCCGTATCAACGCGGTCTGCCACAGCGTGAGGACTTGGCGGCGCAACTCGAACTCGATGTTGCGGCCGTCGTCGGTCTCGGTGTGCCCCTCGGCGTGCAGTCGCATCAATTCGGTAATCCGGTGCTGGGTGACAAAGACGGTGCGCCGCCGGGTTTCGGTGGGATGGGCGGTGCTGACCGGGGAAACCAACGCACCCCGCAGAGCGTCGGCCACGGTCGCCGAATCCAGCTCGGCCAGATCAAGTTTCGCGTAAGTGGCGGCCAGGCTGCTGTCCTGCGGCGGCTCCCCGGCCTCGACGTGGACGCCGCGGCGACGCTCTCGGTGGATGTCTTCGGCGACGTTGGCCAGCAGGGCGAAGTGGCTGAACGCCCGGATGACCGGAATCGCCTGGTGGATGTCGATGCCGTCGAACATGCGCGACATCTCGGCCCGGTCGATCTCCGAGCGGCGCACCCGGAACGCTTCCACCCGGGCACGCTCGACGAGGTCGAACACCTCATCGCCGTTCTGCTCACGCACGGTGTCGCCGAGGATGGTCCCCAGCAGCCTGATGTCGGCGCGCATCGGCTCGGTCGCTTCGCGGCCGAGCCGAGTCCGCTGGACGGCGCCGATTGGCTCCAGCGCGGCTTCAGCGGCCGGTTCAGCGGTCGGTTCAGCGGTCGGTTCAGCCATGCGTCTCAGTATCGGCCTGCGCGACCCGTCTCGCCTGTCGCGCCTGGCCGAGCGTCGAGCCTGCGTCGCTGAACGCCGGTTAGCGGAGGTCCCACGGGGTTCGGTAGGCTGCTGGTCATGGTTTTGGGCCTGCAGATCACCCTGGTGGTCACCAGCGTGCTTGTTGTGTTGCTGGTGCTGCTGCACCGTGCGAAGGGTGGCGGCCTGTCGACGCTGTTCGGCGGGGGTGTGCAGTCCAGCCTGTCCGGGTCGACGGTGGTGGAGAAGAACCTGGACCGGCTGACGCTGTTCGTCACCGGAATCTGGCTGGTATCCATCATCGGTGTGGGTCTGTGGATCAAGTACCACCTGCACTTCTGATCACCTTCCGGCGACAGGTCACCTAGGACCGCCATGCAGCCACCAGGCCCGTACCCACAAAACTGGCCCCCACCGCAGGGCCAGCCTCCGCAGCACGGCCAGCCTCCGCAATACCCCCAATACGGTCAGGGGCCCGGGAATTATCACCCTCAGTACCCGCCCCAGCAGTACCCCCAGTACCCGCCCCAGCAGCCGGCGGGCGCTCAGCCGTACGCACCGCAGGGATACGGGCAGCAGCCCGCCGAGGGTGTGGCCTTAACTACCAGATTCCATCCGATGAGTTTCACGTTCGCGCTGTTCAAGCCAAAGATCGTCGTCGACGGTTACGAAATGCCAGCTGCAGGCTGGGGCCGCACGATAGTGCCGGTGCGGCCGGGCCAGCACCACGTGCACGTCCACATACCGTATTGGTTGCCGACGCGGCTCGGGCAGGCCGACACGGTCGTCGACGTTTACCCCGGCAGGCTGGCAGAAGTCGAGTACAAGGCGCCGGTCTGGGGGTACAGCAGGGGTTCGCTGGGCAGCCCGCCGCAGAGTTACAACGGCGTCGGCATCACCGTCGCCGTGATGGCAGTGACACTGATCTTCGCGGTAGTGTTCCCACTGATCATGATGCTGGCCCGCTTGTAACACCCGGGGGGATCCGTGGCCGTTAGCACCGTCGTTGTCCGTCTGGCCGTTGCTGCGATGGGCGCCGTCGCCGTCGCGTGCGCGCCGATTTCGCATGCGTCACCGGGCGACTGCACCACGCCACCGGTCCCCCGAACCTGTGCTCCTCCGCCAACCGCCCGGACGCCCGTGCACGTCCAGCCGCCCCCGCCGCCGCCTATCGGCTGATAAGCCCCGCAAGCGTTACGGCAGCGGCCCGCCGGCCGCGATGGCCGCCAGCGTCGCGAACTGCTCCCCGTCCAGGGAGGCGCCTCCGACCAGGCCCCCGTCGACGTCGTCCTGGCCGACGATGTCGCCGACGTTTTTCGCGTTCACCGAGCCGCCGTAGAGCACCCGCACTGTGTCGGCTATCTGTGCTGACGCCAACGAGCCCAGCTCCGCGCGGATCGCCGCGCACACCTCCTGGGCGTCGGCGGCGCTGGCCACCCGTCCGGTACCGATCGCCCAGACCGGCTCGTAGGCGATCACGACGTTGCCGATCTGCTCGGCGGACAACCCGGCCAGCGAGCCGCGCAGCTGTTCGACGTTATGAGCGACGTGATCCCCGGCCTCGCGGACGTCGAGGTGTTCGCCGATGCAGACGATCGGGGTCAGGTCGTTCTTGAGCGCAGCGGCAGCCTTAGCGGCCACCAGCGCGTCGTCCTCGTTGTGGTAGGTCCGTCGCTCGGAGTGCCCGACAACGACGAAGCTGCAGCCCAGCTTGGCCAGGAAGACACCGCTGATGTCGCCGGTGTAGGCGCCCGAGTCGTGTGGCGAGAGGTCCTGGGCGCCGTAGGTCAGCCGCAGCTTGTCGCCGTCGACCAGGGTTTGCACGCTGCGCAAGTCGGTGAACGGCGGGATCACCGTGACGTCGACCTTGTCGTAGTACTTGTCCGGCAGCGCGAACGCGATTTTTTGCACCAGCGCGATCGCCTCGAAGTGGTTGAGGTTCATCTTCCAGTTGCCGGCTATCAGTGGCTTACGGCTCACGCGTCCCCTCCGGTTGGCTGCTCACGACTCAAGACCTCGAGACCGGGAAGTGTCTTGCCCTCGAGGTATTCCAGCGACGCGCCGCCGCCGGTGGATATGTGCGAGACGCTGCCCTCGGGAACGTCCAGCGCACGCATGGCGGCCGCCGAGTCGCCGCCGCCGACCACACTGAACGCGCCCTTCTTGGTGGCGGCGCCGATCGCTTCGGCGACGCCTCTGGTGCCCGCGGCGAACGCCGGGAATTCGAACACGCCCATCGGGCCGTTCCAGAAGATGGTCTTGGCGTTGGACAGCAAGGTCGTGAACCGTTTGACGGATCCCGGCCCGATATCCAGGCCAATCAAGTCAGCTGGGATCGCATTGGCGGCGACGGTCTGCGGCGGCGAATCGGCGGCGAACTTCTCTGTCACGACGATGTCCACCGGCAGTCGCAGCACGTCGGCATAGGTGTCCAGCAGCCTGCGACAGGTATCGACCATCTCGGTTTCCAGCAGCGATTTACCGACCGAAAAGCCCTGCGCGGCAAGGAAGGTGAAACACATCCCACCGCCGATCACGATGCTGTCGGCTTTGGTCGCCAGCTGTTCGATGACGCCGAGCTTCTCGGAGACCTTCGCCCCGCCGAGCACCACCGCGTAGGGACGCTTGGTCGAGCCGGTCAACTGCTCGAGCACTCGTATCTCGTCGACGACCAGCGTGCCGGCGTAGTGCGGCACCAGAGTCGCGACGTCGTACACCGAGGCCTGCTTGCGATGCACCACGCCAAAGCCGTCGGAGACGAAAGCGCCTCCCGGCGAAACCAATTCGACCAGCTGCTGGGCCAGGGCAAGTCGCTGGCCGTCGTCCTTGCTGGTCTCGCGCGGGTCGAAGCGGATGTTCTCCAGCAGCAGGATGTCGCCGTCGGTCAGCCCCTCGGCACGGGCCAGGGCGTCGGTGCCGACAGGGAACGATCACCGGCCAACTGCACGTGCCGGCCCAGCTGCTCGCTGAGCGCGGCGGCGACCGGCGCCAGCGACAGCTTCGGGTCGGGGCCGTCTTTGGGACGGCCCAGGTGGGCGGCGACCACCACCTTGGCGCCCGCCTCGAGAAGGGCATTCAACGTGGGCGCCGAGGCGATGATGCGGCCGGCGTCGGTGATTGCGCCGTTCTCGTCGAGCGGGACATTCAGATCCGAGCGAACCAGCACACCGCGACCCGAAACACCTTCTGCTAGAAGGTCTGCGAGGGTCGGGACAGAGGACCCAGTCACGGCTAGAGCGACTTGCCGACCAGTGCGACCAGATCAATGAGGCGGTTGGAATAGCCCCACTCGTTGTCGTACCAGGACACCACCTTGGCCTGGTTGTCGATCGCCTTGGTCAGGCCGGAGTCGAAGATCGAGCTGTGCGGGTCGGTGACGATGTCGCTCGAGACGATCGGCGCGTCGTAGTACTTCAGGATGCCCTTGAGCCTGCCCTCGGCCGCGGCCTTGAACGCCGCGTTGATCTCCTCGGCGGTGGCGGATTTGGACAAGTCGGCGGTCAGGTCGGTGACCGAGCCGGTGGGGATCGGCACCCGCAGCGCGTACCCGTCGAGCTTGCCCTTCAGCTCCGGCATCACCAGCCCGATCGCTTTGGCCGCCCCGGTCGAGGTCGGCACGATGTTCAGCCCGGCCGCGCGGGCGCGGCGCAGGTCTTTGTGCGGTCCGTCCTGCAGGTTCTGGTCCTGGGTGTAGGCGTGGATGGTGGTCATCAGGCCCTTGACGATGCCGAACTCGTCGTTGAGCACTTTGGCCAGCGGCGCAAGGCAGTTCGTGGTGCATGACGCGTTGGAGATGATGTTCTGGCTGCCGTCGTACTGGTCGTCGTTGACCCCGAGGACGATGGTGATGTCCGGGTCGGTCGCGGGCGCCGAAATGATCACCTTCTTGGCGCCGGCCTCCAGGTGCCCTTTGGCCTTGGCCGCGCTGGTGAACAAGCCGGTGGACTCCACCACGACGTCGACGCCGAGGTCGCCCCACGGTAAGGCCGCCGGGCCTTCCCTGACCGCAAGCGCCTTGATTTTCGCGGGGCCGACGACGATGGTGTCGTCACCTTCGAGGCTGACGTCGTGGGGCAGCCGGCCCAGGATCGAGTCGAATTTGAGCAGGTGCGCCAGGGTGCTGTTGTCGGTGATGTCGTTGACGGCGATCACTTCGATGTCGGCCGTGCCCTGCTCCTGCTGAGCCAATAACGCCCGGTAGAAGTTGCGTCCGATTCGACCGAAGCCGTTGATGCCCACTCGGACCGTCACGTCTCTCTCCCTGTCTTTTTTTGTCCGCTGATGAACCGCGCTCGTCGTCAGCCTAGATCAGTAATGGCAACAGTTGCGGGGCCGGTAAGAGTCCCGGCTCGGACTTGTGACAGCTGTGGTTGAAGGGAATTGATGGACTCTTGTGACGACACCGCCCACGCCGCCCGGCGCCGGGCGAGCACCTGAACGTCACAACCGTTGCGGGCCAGGTGGATCGCCGCGGCCAGCCCATTGGGTCCGGCGCCGACGACGACCGCTTCGGTCATGCTTCGCCGTGAACGACCGGTCGCGTCGTGAGGTGGACCGGAAACTCGTCGCCGGGCTCGGGCCACGGCTGGCGCTTTTGCATGTCCTCGATGGTGACGTAGCCCGCCTCGATCAATCCGGTCTTGGCGTCGACAATGCGGTACCACTGCTTTTGGATATGGATCGGTTGGCCTTCCAGGACGATGACACGGACGTCGCCCTCCTCGAAGTGGCAGCGCCGTTGTACCGCCTCCAACAGCTGCTCGTTGTGCAGATGGCCCTCGCCGAAGTTCCACCCGACCAGGGGTCCGGCGACGACTTCGCCTTCGCGCACTTTGTAGTCGGCTTCGTTGTCGATGGCTCGCGGCAACAGGCCGTTGAGCGCCCTGCCGTGAATGTGCATCGCCCGGAACGCCGCCACCTTGTCGGACATCACCTCGGCGGTACCCGGGTCGTATAGCTTGGCCAGCTGATTGACCACGAGCGCTGAGCTTTTCACGACGTCGGCCTCGATCTTGTCCTCGGCACCGGCGCGGAAGCACCACAGGCTGGTGGCCCAGTTGCCGGCGTAGTAGCGCATGGCCGGAAGGAACGAAATCTTCTCGGGGAACATGTTCCCCACGATCACGATGGCCACCACGACGACAACGAGGGCCAGCAACAGCGGTGACCGAAGATCGGTGGCCTGAATCGAGCCGTAGTGCCCGAACAGATAGAAGAGCGAAAAGATAAAGAACACATTCCATTCCAGCGGAACTCCCATCGGGAGGTTGGAAAGGATGTTGAGGTGGAAGAGCACCATGAACCCGATGAGGAACCACCGCCACGGTTGATCGCCGGCGACGAACACCAGAATCGTCGGGACTATGAATTCCGCTGTGGTGCCACCGCCATGGGCCATCAGCTTCGGCAACCAGGTGGGGCGCAGGTCGTTGACGTGGTCGCGGTAGAGCAGGTGCTTGACCGGGTTGAACAGCCTGCTGCGCAGCAGCGCGTTGTTGCTCGTCATTACCGCCACGACGTAGGGGAAATGGTGGTTGAGCTTGGAGGTCGCCGCCCCCCACCACAGGCACAGCATGATGATCTTGAACGCCGCGATCTGATCGGTGAAGGGGAAGAAGAACACCAAAAGTTTCAGCCAATAGTGTTCACCCCGCGCGGCCAGGAAGACCGTCTTGTCGCGCAGACCCAGCAGCGCCAGGGCGACGATCGTCGGGATCAACAGGACGGGGTTGATCAGGCCGACATCGCCGGCGGCGGTGGCCGGCCCGCCATGACCGGGCGACAGCAGCGCCCACACTCCGCCGATCAGGACGACGGCATAGAGAGCGACGTCGACAAGGGTTCGGGTATCACCGCTGGTGAACGGAACCTTGCCCGGCCACGCGGGCAGCCGGATGGTGTTGGGCCGCAACCAATAAAGAAACCCGCCGACCGGCGGCATGAACCGCCCGGTCAGCGGGCCGGAGCCGCAGCCGAAGCCCAGAACCTCGAAGAGCAGCGTGAAGATGATGACCTTCTGGTAGACGATCGGTTGCGTCCACCAGTCGGCGATGTGGCTCAGCCCGCCCAGACCGGGGGTCAGCGAGATGATCGCGGCGGGGGCGGCGACGTAGAGGGCGATCTTGATCAGGTAGAGCAGATACACGGCGTAGGGGGTGCCGAAACCGTGTTCCGCCCAGTGCCGGGTGACGATTTGCAGTCGCGTCGCCCGCGGCAGAGTCTGCCAGGTATCGGGGTCGACATCGGGAAGTTCGGGTGACATGAATCCCATGGCGGGCCTCGTTCCTCGCGGGTGTCTGTGAAGTCACTTGGTGGATAAAGTAAACCGACACCGCGACATGCCTCAACGATATGCACCAATTAGGTCGGAAACCGAGAGCCGGTGAGAATGAAACCCACCGCGAGGTTTTGACTCAGCCCGCTGAGGTCACCGGCAGCCAAATCCTCGATTCCTTGGGTCAGGTATCGGGCGTCGGCTGTCACAAGATAGCCAGGACCTTCGAAGCCCACGCAGGCAAGTGGACTAGGTGGTCGCAAACTACCGGTGCGGCTCCCAACTGGCGGGATTCCCTTCCGCGGCTCCGCGTTGTCGCACCAGGCATTCACGGTCGCGACCCAAGCCCGCAGGGCACGGGCCAGCTCCCGTTCGCGGCCGTAGAACCGCTGCGCCGGCACCGGCACGCTCACCGCAGCGAGGTGCGGTGTCCACCCCGCAGCACCGCGGCCACGCGCACACGCCTTCGGCCTGCTCCTCGCGGTCGAAGGCGATGCCTCCAACCCGAAGTGGCGAGTTCCCTACGGAGGATCCGGGTTGCTGTGGTGCGTGCCGTCAGTCGGGACAGTCGACCCGGCCTTGCCTCCGCCTGCCGCGCGGGCGGCAACGCGGCCAGCAGCGCCTTGCGGTTGGCGCAACAGTGCGGCGGAAACGATTCACCCACGGCGCTGATGGCACGTAACCGGCGCGGCGAGACGACCTGGTCGAGGAGTCCCGACCGCTCACCAATCTGGACCTGGCTGAGCCCACCCGGGTGGGCCTGCAGAAGCCGCAATATCTCGGCCGCACGGGCGACAACCTGGATGCCGCCGCCACGCGGAGGTTGCCGCTGCACTTCGTTTTTCTCGGAGGCGACCGCGAGGTCGAGATCTTCCACGAGGCGGAGCGGGCGCCCCGCCGGACGCTGATTTGGCATCTTCCTCACTAATTCCTGCAATGTGGGTTGTTTCACCCTTATTGCGGGAAATAATAGGGAGTCGCCGCCGTTGCGTCAACAGCTATTCCTGATATACAGGCGCTTCTACTTGCATCGTGGGAATTACTACCGATAACCAAGCAGCTAACGCCCAGGGCTTCGAAGAGCGGCGTGCAGATGATGTCGATGCAGTGGGCAATCTTGATCAGGCAAAGCAGGGGACGGGGTCAGCGCAAATCAACCTCGAAATAGGCTGCCAGGCGTTTGTTTTTTGCGCCCGCCGGGCCCGCCTCCTCCTGCGGGCCCGGCGATGCCTTGCTCGTCGGGCGCGGTGGCCAGCCTGGCATCCGCATCGCGGAATCGCCGTCCGCGCGACCCCTCAGTACGCACGGGTACTTGTCCGGCTGCTCAGGCGACCTATTGCGGTACTAGGACCGTACACCGCGCCCTCCGAGAGATTGGGAAATCACTTCACTACCAAGGGGAATCGCCGCTCCAGACGATCGATCACGCCCTCAAGAATCTCCCGGTCTTGTTGATCGATGTACGTCAAATGCCGAAAAGCACAGGCGAATCCGGCATCGCCGCGAGCATTAGCGACAGCAATTGCCCGCTGGTACATGTCGATCCGCAAATTGGTCCGACGGCAGATCTGGGCGAGCAGGTGCAGAAAGAAGTCGGCCTGGCGCTCATCCATCAGCAAGGGTAGGCCGATTCATGGCTATCCTTTCCGACGACGCGGTTCTATTTCTAAAATGACTGTGCGGAAGAAGAATTCACGTCCAAGCTCAGCTGGCTCGGGCCGAGCTTGGCCGTGAATTTGCTCGGTGGGGCGCGGCTCGTCCGGGCGGAGTTACCTACCGCAATGGCCTTCCGCGCGACCCCTCGTTACGGCCCTAGCGGACCGCGAGCCGCACCCTCCGAGAGATTGGGGACCTAGTCCGCGGCACCGACGGGAAATCGCCGCCGCAGGTTGTCGACAAGCGCTTCCAGGACTTGGCGGTCTTGTTCCACGCCGCGCATCTTGCGCCGGTACCTGCGAGCGTGGTCGACGTCGCCGGCGGCTTCTGCGAAAGCGATGTCCCGGTGGCATTTGTCGATCCGCTGATCGATCAACCGGCAGGATTCAGTGAGCATGCGCACGAAGTAATCGGCCTGGCGATGATCGCCGGTCCTGCCGCCATGAGGTGCGTTGGGACGCCGCATGCGGTGCGGTTGTTCAGGCGCTGCGGCGAACATTTCGTCCCTCTCGGTACAGGTTTGGATGTTTGGCGATGTTGACGATGTTGGTGAAGACAACAATATGCAGCGGCAACTAACATGCGGCTGTGCGGCCAAGCTGAAGCTTGCTGTCAGTTTTGTGCGCGCAGCACAGCCGGTGCCATCCAGCGACAGGCCTCTAACGCGACCTGCACCTTGAACACCGCGTCGGGATCGTCGAAGCTCTGTCCGCAAAGTTCCATCGCCTGGGTCACACGATACTGAATGGTGTTGCGGTGCAAGAATCATCGCTTCAGCCGTCGCAACGTAACTGCGATTGCGGGCCAAAAACTCCCGCAACGTCTCGCGGAGCCACTCATTACGCTCGTCGGCAACGCTGAGATCACCAAGAACCTCGATGACGAAGTGCCGCAACGCATCCACATCGCCGGCCATTAACGCCACTGGCGCGACATCTTCGTAGAAGACGACTCGGGCGCCCGGGCGGCCTCCCCCGGCAAGGGCCACCGTCTTCACCAGTTCGGCCTGCTTCAACGATGCGCGAAAGCCACGCAACCCGTCCCCCGCCCGACCGCACGCCAGCCTCGCCCGGATTCCTGCCGACTCGAACGCCGCGCGCAGACGCAACAGGTCGGGCACACGTCCCACCGAAATCCACAGCCGCGCCTCCCGCTCATCGGTCGGCACCATCAACGAGCTCGCGGCGGGGCCGAACTCCGGGCCCAATTCCAGGGCCAATAGACAGCGAACCTGATCGAACAGCGACACCACATCGCCGGCGGGTACCGCCGTATCCGCCCACACCACCGCCGCAACGTGCTTAGCGTCTAATCGATAGCGCAACGCCTTCTCTGCCCGCGGGACATCAACTGGCGTCCCGACGAGGACCTCGCTGACCCACCGCTGCTGCAGTCCGCTGCGCCGGCTCACCCAGCGATCGTGCTCCTCCTCATAGGCCACAATCATCTGGTCGGCCACCAGGTCAACCAGGCGGGCCCCGCGATTAACCAGCTCGACGATCGTCGGTACTTGCTGAGCCGGCTCCAATGCCGAGACGTATTGCATCGCCACCTCGACGAAGCGCGCATGCCCGAGCCGATGCGCCCGAACCAACGGCGCCAACGGAATATCGCGCTGCGCGGCTGCGCGCGCGTATGCCAGTGCAGCCGCCGGAGCCTCCAGCAATGCCGTCGGCTCATCCCGATCAAGGTAGTGGATGGCCGCTACGACATTCTCGGTGATGCTGGCCCGCCACAATTCCGTCATCCGGGTGTCGTAATTCAGGCCCTTGATCTCGGTCCTCATCATGTCGAACAACTCGGCGATGAACTCGTCGCGAATCTTGTCCATCCGTCGAACGATCACCGATAAGGGCCCGCCACCGACCGAACCACCGAGCTGGGCCACCGCTTTGTCCCTTCTCCACTGCCGTCCCCCCGGCATCAGTGTTCACCTTGCCCGCCGCCGAGCGACAACGGGAGGGATTTCGCGCGCGATGCCGGCACAGCGGACCGCGTCCGGTCGCTAGGATCTAGAGACTCGACGGCAATGCAGCCTCCGGGAGCCTCAAGGGAGCAACATGACCGACAGCCCAGACAGCGGAGACATCGGAAAATTCGACCCCGGCTTGACCCAACGTTTGATGGGTGCGATGCGCCCGGTCTTGAAGACGTACTTCCGGTCCGAGGTGCACGGCCTGGATAACTTCCCGCCCGGTGGAGCGCTGGTGGTCGGCAACCACTCCGGCGGCATGTTCCCGATGGACGTCCCGATCTTCAGCATCGACTTCTACGACAAGTTCGGCTACGACCGGCCGGTCTACACCCTGAGCCACGACATTCTGTTCATGGGCCCGACCGCGCCGCTGTTCCGGCGCGCCGGCTACATCCGGGCCAACCGGGAGAACGCGGCCAAGGCCTTACGTTCGGGCGGTGTCGTGGTCGTCTTTCCGGGCGGCGACTACGACGCGTACCGGCCGACGTTCTCGGAGAACGTGATCGACTTCAACGGCCGCAAGGGATACGTCAGCACGGCGATCGAAGCCGGCGTACCGATCGTGCCCGCGGTGTCGGTCGGTGGGCAGGAGACCCAGCTCTACCTGAGCCGCGGCATGTGGCTGGCCGAGCGCCTGGGCATCAAGCGCTTGCTGCGCAGCGCGATCATGCCGCTCTCGTTCGGTTTTCCGTTCGGGCTCAGCGCCGTGATCCCGCCCAACCTGCCGCTGCCCAGCAAGCTTGTCACGCAGGTGCTGGAACCGATCGACATCGCCAAGCAATTCGGTGAGGACCCCGACGTCGAGGAAGTCGACGAGCATGTCCGGTCGGTGATGCAGCAGGGCCTCAAAGAGCTTGCCGCCAAACGTCGCTTCCCGATTCTGGGCTGAGCCATGGCATCTCGGACATCTCAGGCCATCTCGCTTCGAACAAGCCGTCGGAATCATCACCACCCTGAGGCGCGCCGGAATGATCGCGCCCATGCGTCCCGACCGCTACCTCAAGATCGCCGCCGCTTTCCGTCGCGAAGGCATGGGCTTGACGGTAGGTTTCGCCGGTGCGGCGCAGCGCTGCCCGGACCGCCCGGCTCTGGTCGACGAACTGGGCACGCTGAGCTGGCGACAGCTCGACGAGCGGATCAACGCATTGGCCGCGGGGCTGCAAGAGTTGCCGGGTCAAGCTGAGACACCCAGGGTCATCGGCATCATGTGCCGCAATCACCGCGGTTTCGTCGAGGCCATGGTGGCGTCCAACCGGATCGGCTCCGACATCCTGCTACTCAACACGTCGTTCGCCGGCCCGGCGATGGCCGACGTGGTCAACCGCGAAGGCGTCGACGCCGTCATCTACGACGAAGAGTTCACCGCGACGGTGGACCGTGCGCTGGCCGACAAACCGGACGCCACCCGCATCGTGGCCTGGACCGACGGGCAGCACGAGCTGACGGTCGAGAAACTCATCGCCGACCACCTCGGGCAACAGCCCGAGCGCACCGGCCGCAAGGGCAAGATGATCCTGCTCACCTCCGGCACCACCGGAACGCCCAAGGGCGCCAAGCAGTCTGGCGGCGGCGCCGGAATAGGCACACTCAAGGCGATCCTGGACCGCACGCCGTGGCGTGCGGAGGAGACCATCGTGATCGTGGCGCCGATGTTCCACGCGTGGGGCTTTTCCCAGTTGATCTTCGCCGCGTCGCTGGCGTGCACGATAGTCACCCGCCGCAAATTCGATCCGGAGGCCACGCTGGACCTGATCGACCGCCACAAGGCGACCGGCCTGGCGGTGGTTCCGGTGATGTTCGACCGCATCATGGAGCTGCCCGCCGACGTCCGAAACCGCTACAGCGGCCGGTCGTTGCGCTTCGCGGCCGCGTCCGGGTTCCCGGATGCGGCCCGACGTCGTCATCGCGTTCATGGACCAGTTCGGCGACGTGATTTACAACAACTACAACGCCACCGAGGCAGGCATGATCGCCACCGCCACACCGGCGGACCTGCGCGCGGCGCCCGACACCGCGGGCCGGCCCGCGGGCGGAACCGAAATCCGGATCCTGGACCCGGAATTCAACGAACTGCCCACCGGCGAGGTCGGCACCATCTACGTCCGCAACGACACCCAATTCGACGGCTATACATCGGGCTCCACGAAGGATTTCCACGCCGGGTTCATGTCGTCGGGCGACGTCGGCTACCTCGACGACAGCGGACGGCTGTTCGTGGTGGGCCGCGACGACGAGATGATCGTCTCCGGCGGCGAGAACGTCTACCCGATCGAGGTGGAGAAAACGCTGGCGACGCACCCCGAGGTGGCCGAGGCCGCGGTGATCGGGGTCGACGACGAACAGTACGGCCAGCGGCTGGCGGCCTTCGTGGTGCTCGAGCCCGGTGCCCAGGCCACACCCGACACCCTCAAGCAACACGTTCGGGAGAACCTGGCCAACTACAAGGTGCCCCGCGAAATCGCGGTCCTCGACCAGCTTCCCCGCAGCATCACCGGCAAGATCCTGCGCGCCGAACTGCAAGCACGGGTGAATGGCTGATGGCCGGTCGACTCAGGCTCAGGCGGCCCCGGCCGCTGACCCGAGCCGCAGTGGAATTCCTCAACGCCGCCAACGGATTACGCCCGCTCACCGGTCATCCCTACGCCGCGGTGACGGAGTTCTGGCTGGGCTGGCCGACGTCGGAGGTTCCGGAGATTTACCTGACCGCCTCGGTGCTGGACGCGGTGCGCCGCGGCCGCCGCGGCGACTTCGCCGGACCGAAGGGCAAGGCCGCACTGGCCGTGACGGCGGCAGCCTGGGCGATCCTGGCGGTGGTCCGTCGCCGCGGGGTCACCACCCCCGGCCCGGTGCTGGAAGCGGGGTTGCGCGACCAGCTCGGGCCTGACTACGCCGAGGAGCTGACCGCCCTGCCCGCGGAGCCGACGCGCAGCGGACGGCGCAATCTTCCGATGCGCTCGTACATCTCGCGGCGGCTGTACGTCGACAAGACGAACGTCGTGTCCTACGGCCCGCACGGCCGCGCCAACCTGGCCGACATCTGGCGCCGCCGCGACCTACCGCGCGACGGCAAGGCGCCGGTGCTGGTAAATGTCCCCGGCGGCGCATGGGTAATCGGGTGGCGCCGACCGCAGGCGTATCCCTTGATGAGCCACCTGGTTTCACGCGGCTGGGTCTGCGTGTCGCTGAATTATCGAGTGTCTCCTCTGCACACCTGGCCCGATCACATCGTCGACGTCAAACGCGCACTGGCATGGGTCAAAGAGAACATCGCGCGCTACGGCGGGGACCCGAACTTCGTCGCGATCAGCGGTGGTTCGGCCGGCGGTCACCTGTCCTCGTTGGCCGCCCTGACACCGAACGACCCGCAGTTCCAGCCGGGCTTCGAAGACGCCGACACCTCGGTGGTGGCCGCCGTCCCCGTGTACGGGCGCTATGACTTGTTCTCCACCAACGACCCGGGGCGCCGCGAGTTCATCGGGCTACTCGAAAAGTTCGTGATGAAGCGGAAATTCAGCACACATCGAGACGTCTACGTCGACGCTTCGCCGATCCGCCACGTACGGGCCGATGCGCCGCCGTTCTTTGTGCTGCACGGAACCAACGACTCGCTCATCCCGGTCGCGGAGGCACAGGAATTCGTCGAAGAACTCCGGACGGTGTCGAAAGCCCCGGTCGCCTACGCCGAATTGCCCAACGCCCAACACGCGTTCGACATCTTCGGTTCCCCGCGGGCGCATACGTCCGCCGAGGCGGTGGCCAGGTTTCTGTCGTGGGTGTACGTGACGAACCCGCCCCCCCGCGACTAGACGACCTACAACAAATCGGCGGCGCGCTCGAGTTCGGCCAGCGCCGGCTCGATGGCGTCGGCCATCTCGTCGATGTCGTTGGCCACTTCGGGCGTGGTGACAAAACCGAAATCCAGGAAGTCCTGGTAGGAGAAGCAAGTGATGTTCAGGGCGATGTCCATGACCGGTGGCCCCAGCGGCACCAGCGAGTCCAGCTTGGCGCCCGCCATGTACAGCGGGAAGGGCGGGCCGGGGACATTGGAGATCACCATGTTCAGCGGGGCCAGGTTGTGCGACAGCCCGCTGGCGGTATAGGCACGAGCGGCCAGCTGCAGCAACCCCGGCGGCGTCGTCTCGGTGAGCCCCATGATCTGATGCGCCGACAGCGCTTTGGCCATTAATTTGGCACTCTGGGTGCTTTCGTGGATGGCCCGCAGCCGCTCGGTGGGGTCTTCGATGTCGGTGGCCAGGGAAGCGGTCATCGAACTGATCTTGTTGCCGACGTCGCTGGCGGTCTCGTCCGTGCGGGTTGAGACCGGAATCTGCGCAATGAGCGGCTTGTCAGGCAGCTCATTACGCTTCTGCAAGTATTCGCGCGCTGCGCCGGCCACGAGCGCGAGCACCACGTCGTTGAGCTTCACGTCGAACGCGTCCTTGACGGCCTTGACCCTGGCCAGCTCGACACGGGCGCCGCTGATCCGCCGGTGCGGCCCCACCTGCGCGTTGAACCGGGTCTTGGGCGCATCGAAGTAGCCGGGCGGCTTGCTGCTGACGCCCAGCGCCGCGATCTGCTGACGCACGGTCTGCTCCAGCAGCCGCGTGATGCGGAACGGCGTCTTGACCGCCACATTGATGAGGGCACCCAGCGCCCGTCGTTCCAGGCCTGGAATCTGGAATCCCACCAGCGATCCCACCGTCTCCTTGTTCGCCGGCCGCGGTTCCGGGGTGACGTCCAAGATGATTTCGCCCAGCCCGGCTCCCGAGACCCCGTCGACGATGGCGTGATGCATTTTGGTCAACGTCGCGATGAAGCCGCCCTTGACGCCCTCGATGACCCACAGCTCCCACAGCGGTCGGGAGCGGTCGAGCTTGTAGGACATCAGCCGGCCCACCAACTCTTCGAGCTCGCGCCGCCCGCCGGGCGCGGGGACGCCGATGCGGCGGAGGTGGAAGTCGACGTCGAGGCTCTCGTCCTCGACGAACCAGGGCCGGTCCAGCCCGAGCGGGGCACCGGTGACCTTCCACCGCAACTGCGGCAACTCGGGCAATCGCTCGATCAGCAGCTCGCGCAGTCGCTGAAAGCTGTAGTCGGGCGCGTCGTGCGGATCGCAGATCGCCAGCGCACCCACATGCATATGCCAGCCCGCAGTTTCTGCTGACCAAAACGCCGCATCGACACTCGAAAGCCGCTTCATGCCATGACCGTAGCCCTCGCCTGCCCGCCGGGGCCAGAGGGTCAGGCGTCCTCCAGGAGGTCGGGCGTCACCGCCGACTCGGTGTCGGGGATGCCTTCGACCTTCGCCTTGCGATCGGCCATCGACAACAATCGCCGAATACGGCCGGCCACGGCGTCTTTCGTCATCGGGGGGTCGGCGAGCCGGCCCAGCTCCTCCAGCGAGGCTTGCCGGTGCTCGACGCGCAGTTTGCCGGCCGAGGCGAGATGATCGGGCACGGTATCGCCGAGTATCTCCAGCGCCCGTTCTACCCTGGCGGCCGCCGCGACCGCGGCCCGGGCGGAGCGGCGCAGATTAGCGTCGTCGAAATTGGCCAGCCGGTTGGCCGTCGCCCGTACCTCACGACGCAGCCGGCGCTCCTCCCAGACCACCCTGGTGTCCTGGGCGCCCATCCGGGTCAGCAATGTGCCGATCGCCTCGCCGTCGCGCACCACCACACGATCGGCACCGCGCACCTCACGGGCCTTCGCGCTGACCCCGAGCCGGCGTGCAGCGCCGACCAGGGCCAGTGCGGCCTCGGGACCGGGGCAACTGACCTCCAACGCCGACGAACGTCCCGGCTCGGTCAACGATCCGTGCGCCAAAAAGGCGCCCCGCCACGCGGCTTCGGCGTCGCCGACACTGCCGCCGACGACCTGCGCGGGCAGACCGCGCACGGGACGGCCCCGCATGTCGAGCAGACCGGTCTGGCGAGCCAGCGCTTCACCGTCGTTGGCAACCCGCAACACGTATCGGGTGCTCTTGCGAATCCCGCTGGCCGACAACACATGCACGACCGCGTTGTACCCGTACAGGTCGAAGATGTCCTTACGCAGCCGCCGCGCGATACCGCCCAATTCCACCTCGGCCTCGACGACCACGCGGCCACTCACGATATGCAGCCCGCCGGCGAACCTCAGCAGCGACGTGACCTCGGCGCGCCGCGCACTGACAGATGTCACTACCAGGCGGCTCAATTCTTCCTTGACTTCGGTCGTCATGGCCACGCGTCGTCACCCCTTGGTCCGTTGCGGCGCTCACCGTCGATCGGAAGCTCTTCGGTAGCCGTCACCGGCGGTCCCGCCGCGCCATCATCACCCACCCGCACCCCATCCAGAGCCGCCGCCAGCTTGCCCGGGTCATGTAAAGGTGTACCAGGTCGGGCCACGTCGACGAAGTGGACCTCGGCCTGAAGCAGTGTTGCGGTGCGGCGTAGTTGATCCCGTTCCCGTTCACTGGGCACTCGTTCGGTGTCGATGATGATGTCGTGGACGGTGAAACCCGGCGCATGCTGGGCCAACACATGTAGATGGCGCTCCACCGAGAAACCCGCCGTCTCCCCCGGTTCCGCCACCAGATTGAGCACTAGCGCCCGTCGGGCGGTGGTGGCCCGCAGCGCCGCCGCCAGCCCCGGCACCAACACATGCGGGATCACGCTGGTAAACCACGACCCGGGCCCCAGGACCACCAAGTCCGCCGCCATGATCGCGTCGACTGCCTGCCGAGTTGCCGGCGGATCGGGAGGCAGCAATCGCACCCGCCGCACCTTTCCCGGTGTGCTCGCGATCGCGACCTGGCCGCGGATCAACCGGAACATCCGAGGGTCGGTCTCCAAGCCTGAGACGTCGGCCTCGATCTGCAGCGCGATCGGGCACATCGGCAGCACCCGGCCCTTGACGCCAAGAATGCGGCCGAGTTCGTCGAGCGCGGCAACCGGATCGGCCAGTACCTCGTTGAGGCCGGCGAGCATCAGGTTTCCGATCGGATGACCGGCCAGGGCGCCGCTGCCACCGAAGCGATGCTGCAGGATCGTCGCCCACAATTGTCCATATGGGCTATCGGATGCCAACGCCGCCAATGCCATTCGCAAATCGCCCGGCGGCACCACGTCGAGTTCACTGCGCAGCCGGCCGGATGAGCCACCGTCATCGGCGACCGTCACGATCGCGGTGACGTAGGGAGTCAGCCGGCGCGCGGCGGACAGCGTCGCGTACAAGCCGTGTCCGCCGCCGAGAGCGACGATGCCGTCCCTCATTCGCGACCCAGATCCCGGTGCAGCACCCGTACCGACAGCTGCGCTTCAGACTCCCGGGACCCCAGCAATCCCACTAACGCCTCGGCAATCGCAACGCTGCGATGCTTACCGCCCGTGCAGCCGATGGCGACCGTCATGTAACGCTTCCCCTCTCGCCGGTAGCCTTCGACAACCAGGGATAGCAACTGATGGTAGGCGTCGAGAAACTCGGCCGCGCCGGGCTGCTCCAGCACATAGTCACGCACCGCCGGATGTTGACCGGTGAGTGGGCGCAACTCGTCAACCCAATGCGGGTTGGGCAGGAATCGTACGTCCATCACCATGTCGGCGTCCATGGGCAGGCCGTACTTGAAGCCGAAGGACTCGACGGTGATGCTGGTGGACGCTCCGGCCTCGCCGCCGAACGCCCGCTCGATGCTCTCCCGCAGTCCGCGCACCGACAGCGTCGACGTGTCGATGATCAGATCGGCGGTCGCGCGGACCTGAGCCAGCATCCTGCGCTCGGCGGCAATGCCCTCGGCCAGAGTCTGCTGGCCCTGCAGCGGATGGCTGCGGCGATTCTGTTCGTAGCGACGTACCAACATGTCGTCGGATGCCTCCATGAACACCACGCGCGGGGTGATGCCACGGGTGGCCAATTCGGTGCGCACCGAGTCCAGGTCGCCGGTAAACCCGCGCGACCGCACATCCATCACCACCGCGAGCTGGGTGATTCGCGATCCGGCCGCCAGCCCGAAATCCACCATCCGGGTGATCAGTTGAGGTGGCAGGTTGTCGGCCACATACCAGCCGAGGTCCTCGAGCACTTTGGCCGCGGTGCCCCGGCCCGCCCCGGACAGCCCGGTCACCAGGACGACGTCGATGCCGGCCGGGGCCTCATTGGTCATTCCGGGGCTCCGGGTTGCTCGGGTCGCAGCGCCTCGAGGACGGCCGTGGCCGTGGCCACGCCGATGCCGGGGACGGCGGTGATCTGGTCGACGGTGGCCTCCTTGAGGCGGGCTATGGATCCGAAATGGGTGACCAGGGCTTTGCGACGATGCTCTCCCAACCCGGGCACCGAGTCCAGCGCCGATGCCGTCATCCGCTTGGATCGCTTGCTGCGATGGTAGGTGATGGCGAAGCGGTGCGCCTCATCGCGCACCCGCTGCAACAGGTAGAGGCCCTCGCTATTGCGCGGCATGATGATCGGATCCGGCTCCGCCGGCACCCACACCTCTTCCAATCGCTTGGCCAGGCCTATCACCGCGACATCGGTGATACCCAGTTCGTCGAGCACGGCGCTGGCCGCATTCACTTGCGGCGCACCGCCGTCGACGACGTACAGATTGGGCGGGTAGGCGAAGCGGCGTGATTTCCCCTCCGGAGCAAGCAGATTCGGATCCCTCTGATCGCTCAGATGCCGCAGGAACCGGCGCCGGGTTACCTCGGCGATGGAGGCGACGTCGTCGGAGCGGCCCTGCCCGGCCGCTTCCCGGATGCCGAAGTGGCGATAGTCCGACTTGCGTGGCAAACCGTCTTCGAATACCACCAACGAACCCACCACGTCGGTACCCTGCACGTGGCTGACGTCGACACACTCGATCCGCAGCGGCGCGTCCGCCAGCCCCAGTGCGTCCTGAATATTCTGCAGCGCAGCGGATCTGGCGTTGAAGTCACCGGCCCTTTTCAGCTTGTGTTGCTGCAGTGCATCTTTGGCGTTACGCTGCACCGTCTCGGCCAGCGCCCGCTTGTCGCCGCGGCGCGGCACTCGCAACGTGACCCGGGATCCGCGAAGTCCGGACAACCAGCGGGCCAACTCGTCGGCGTTGGAGGGCAGGCACGGCACCAGCACCTCGCGGGGCACCGGGTTGGCGGATTCGTCTCTGGTTCCATCCAAGGCGCCGTCCAGCTCCGCCTGGTCGCCGTAGAACTGGGTCAGGAATTGCTCGACCAGCTGCTCCTCGCCGGAACCACCAGGGTCCCCGGGCTTGTCGACGATCCAGCCGCGCTGGCCGCGCACCCGGCCACCGCGGACGTGGAAGACTTGCACCGCCGCTTCCAGTTCGTCGTCGGCGAAGGCCACTACGTCGGCGTCGGTACCGTCGCCGAGCACCACGGCTTGTTTCTCCATGGCGCGCTTCAGTGCGGACAGGTCGTCACGAAGCCGCGCGGCGCGTTCGAAGTCGAGTTGCTCGGCCGCGGCGTTCATCTGCTGTTCCAGCTCGCGGGCAAACCGGTCGGTCTTGCCGGACAGGAAATCGCAGAAATCAATGACGATTTGACGGTGCTGCTCGGCGCTGACCCGGCCAATGCACGGCGCCGAGCATTTGTCGATGTAGCCAAGCAGGCATGGACGGTCGATCTGCCTGTGCCGCTTGAACACTCCGGCCGAACAAGTTCGCGCCGGAAACACCCGGGTGAGCAGATCCAGCGTTTCCCGGATCGCCCATGCGTGCGAGTACGGGCCGAAGTAGCGCACGCCCTTGCGCCGCGGGCCGCGATAGACCATCAGCCGGGGAAACTCCTCGTTGAGGGTGACGGCCAGCACCGGATAGGACTTGTCGTCGCGGTATCGGACGTTGAACCGCGGATCGAATTCCTTGATCCAGTTGTATTCGAGCTGCAGCGCCTCGACCTCTGTGTTGACCACCGTCCACTCGACCTTGGCGGCGCTGGTCACCATCTGCCGAGTCCGCGGGTGCAGGCTCGCGACATCGGCGAAGTAGGACGTCAGCCGGCTGCGTAGGCTCTTGGCCTTGCCGACGTAGATGACTCGTCCGTGCGGGTCCCGGAATCGATAGACACCCGGCTCGACCGGGATGGACCCGGGCGCGGGGCGATACGTCGCGGGATCTGGCACGTATCCAGGCTAGTGGTCGCTGCGACACCGCCGGGGCGATGGCCGCTGGGGATACGATCGTCTCCACACGAACAGAGCAACCGGTCGTGGGTTCGGTTGTGCGAGCAACGGTCTGACGCGCCAAGGGCGCAGAGCTCAGGCAAGGCCGAGAAGCGAGGTCCGGCGGATGACCACGATAAGCCTGTGCATGATCGTGAAGAATGAAGAAAACACGCTCGAAAGATGTCTGACATCCGTTGCAGGAATTCCCGACCAGATCATCATCGTCGATACGGGCTCGGAAGATCGCACGAAGGAGATCGCCGCCAGATTCGCACCGTCAGTCCTCGATTTTGAATGGATCGACGATTTCTCCGCTGCCCGCAATTATTCTTTCGAGCAAGCCACTATGGACTACATTCTATGGTTAGACGCCGATGATGTCTTGCTTCCCGAAGACCGCACAAAGCTACTGGGGCTGAAAAATACATTGAATCCGACGATAGACGCGGTATCGATGCTCTATCATGTGTCTTTCGACGAGTCGAACAACGTCACTCAAAGTTCCCGGCGTATTCGACTGGTAAAAAGGTCCAAAAACTTCGCCTGGGCTGGATCGGTTCACGAAGACCTCGTGACCGAAGACAAATTTCACTTTTTCGACAGTGATATTGTGGTCACCCACCGAAAACCCGCGAGTGACTCCGCGCCCTCCAAGCGGAATCTGCTGATATACGAAAGGCACTTCAAAGAGGGACGAAAGACGCGTCCAGCGGACCTCTTCCACTACCCGCGAGAATTGGAAGCGAACCAACAATACGAAAAAGCGATTCCTTACTACCACCAGTTTCTCGAGTGTAAGGAAGCCGATCTCGACCTCGCTCTTTTTACGCTTGACAGGCTAGCGAGATGTTACTTCATGGTCGGGGATTTGGAAAAGGAGTGGGAATGCACACTCAAGTCCGTCGAGTTAGATGTCCCGCGGCCCGAGTTCAGCTGCCGCTTCGGCGAACGCTTTCTCAAGAACAATCAATTCCGGCAAGCAATTTTCTGGTATGAGCTCGCCCTGCAAGATCCTGCCGGCAGCGACGCCGGTGACCGGGCGGTTCAAAATTATCCCTTTAAGACCTGGCTCCCGCACAAACAGCTAGGACTGTGTTACTACCGGGTCGGGGACTATAAGCGCTCGCTGCACCATAACAAATTAGCGCTGCAATACTTGACTCACGATCCAGACACTGAAACGAATATCCGTTTCCTCGAGAAGCTGGTGGGTGAATCGACAGATACTAGGGACACCTGAACGAAATCGGTGGGCACACTCGAGGTTCGGCCGCTTGTGGCGGCGGATTCTCTCCGTCCCAGATTGAGGTCGGTTGACCATGCATCGTCACATTGCCCCACCCGTAGTCGCGGCGTGGGCTCGCCGCCGCTCTGCTGAAAGATCTCCCCCGCACACCGTCAGGCCTTGCTGCCGAGCTGCGCCCTTCTTTTGGACGCCCAGTCGGCCATCGGGAAGCCGGGCTTGGCGTCACAGGCCGACAACATCAGCGCTACCCGCGGGATTACGGCCAACCCGTAGTCACAGGTCCAGTCCGCACGGGTCATGGTCCACGCCAGGACGCCGTCTGCCGGTACGGCGAAGAAGCTGAGGCGCATTGGTGGAAACTGCCCGACCGGGGACACAGGGACGGCCTCACTCTGGCACTTGGACACGGCGTTGAAACCGTTCCAGACCACATCGTGGGCGTTCAAGTCCTTGTCGTAGACGTCCACCGATTCGGCATACAGCGCCTGGCCGGTGAAGCTGTACGACGACTCGGCGTGATCCTTTGAGCCGGCAGGCCGAAGCGGCGAACCCTCGAATACCATCGCCGCCGTGCATTCCGGCGGCCGGGCGCTGGTGAAGTAGTTGGGCCCCACCGTTTGCGCGTTCGCGGGTCCAAGGGGTGTGGTATCCCCGCTCTGCAGCAGCAGATCTCGCGCCGAGAGCCCAGATGTCGGCTTGCTGGTAGTCGCTCGGATCGCCCGACCTGTCACCGATGTGGTGCAGGCGACCAGCGTCACCATGGAAACGACCAACGCCACTGCCGATGCGGTCCGGCGCCCTCTCATGGCCGGATGTCCGGCCGGTACTGGGCCACCAGCGACCGGACGGTATCCATCGCATCCACGGCACGCTCCTTATCGACGGCCTGGATCGCCATCACCGGGATGTACTCGTCGTCGGGTAAATCGATTCGCGCCCAGCGGCTACCGACGGGAAATGACACCCCGACCACCTCCGACCAGTCGACCAGCCTGTCGCCCAATAGATTACGCACCGAGAGACCGGGCAGACCGACCCTGAGTCGGGGCCGCGCGAAGAGCAGCACTATGCCGGCAATGACCAACCCCAGCAGGGCCATCGCCACCTGGTCGGCGGTCTGGAAGACCACTCCACTGGACCTGATCTTGAGCAGGAAGCCCACCGCGATGTGCGCCGCAGCGATCAGAAACGCTGCGCCGTAAGCAAATATCGGCGTCAGGTGCGGACGTAGTTCGACGTCCCAGCCGGATTGCGGCGGCGGGGTCACGACCGAGCGCGCAGGTCGCGCAAGGTCAACGCGGTGGTCAGAGCCGCCGCCGTGGCCTGAGCCCCTTTATCCTCGGCGGAGTCCGGAAGCCCGGCCCGATTCAGCGCCTGGTCCTCGGTATTGGTGGTCAACACCCCGTTGCCAACCGGTGTCGCAGCGTCTAGCGAGACCCGGGTCAGGCCCTGGGTCACCGCGTCGCAGACATAGTCGAAATGCGGAGTCTCACCACGGATTACGACGCCGAGCGCGATGACGGCATCATGGTCTCGGGCCAGTTCCTGGACCACCACCGGAATTTCAATCGCACCCAGCACGCGGACCACCGTCGGGTTGTCGACGCCCGACTCGCCCGCCACTTTGCGGGCGCCGTCCAGCAGCGCGTCGCAGATCTTGGTGTGCCAGGTGCTGGCCACGATGGCGACCCGTAAGCCGGACGCGTCAAATACCGGCATGTCCGGCACGCCGGCGCCACCACTCACAAAGCACCACCGAATTCGCCGGGTAGATGCACGGACTCGTGAAAATCGTCCAGCCCGGCCAGGTCGTGGCCCATCTTGTCGCGTTTGGTCATCAGGTAACGGATGTTCTCCGCGTTGGCCCGCACCGGCAGCGGCACCCGCTCGATGATGTGCAACCCGTACCCGTCCAGCCCGACCCGCTTGGCCGGGTTGTTGGTCAGCAGCCGCATCGAGCGCACCCCGAGGTCGACGAGGATCTGCGCTCCGATTCCGTAATCCCTTGCGTCAGCTGGCAATCCGAGCTTGAGATTGGCGTCCACGGTGTCCGCGCCGGCGTCTTGCAGCTGGTAAGCCTGCAGTTTGTGCATCAAGCCGATACCGCGGCCCTCGTGGCCGCGCATGTACAAGACCACGCCGCGGTTCTCGCGCGCGACCATCGCCATCGCGGCGTCCAACTGGGGTCCACAATCGCAACGACGGGAGCCGAACACGTCACCGGTCAAGCACTCGGAGTGCACCCGGACCAACACGTCGTCACCGTCGGCGTTGGGCCCGGCGATCTCGCCGCGCACCAGTGCGACATGTTCAACGTTCTCGTAGATGCTGGTGTAGCCGATGGCGCGAAATTCACCGTGCCTGGTTGGGATCCGGGCTTCGGCTACCCGTTCGATGTGCTTCTCGTGCTTACGTCGCCATTCGATGATGTCCGCGATGGTGATCAGTGCCAGACCGTGCTCGTCGGCGAACACCCGTAACTCGTCGGTCTGCGCCATCGAGCCCTCGTCCTTTTGGCTGACGATCTCGCAAATCGCGCCCGCCGGTTGCAGTCCTGCCAACCGGGCCAGATCCACCGCGGCCTCGGTGTGGCCGGGGCGCCGCAACACGCCGCCGTCCTTGGCGCGCAACGGAACCACGTGACCGGGGCGGGTGAAATCATCGGCGATACTGGCCGGATTGGCCAGCAGCCGCATGGTGGTGGCCCGGTCGGAAGCCGAAATGCCAGTGCCTACGCCATTTCTGGCATCGACGGTGACGGTGTACGCGGTTCCGTGCTTGTCCTGGTTCACCGCGTACATCGGCAACAGGCCCAACCGGTCGCAGATCGCGCCGTCCAGCGGCACGCACAGGTATCCCGAGGTGTAGCGGACCATGAAGGCCACCATCTCCGGTGTCGCCTTTTCCGCGGCGAAGATCAGGTCGCCCTCGTTCTCGCGTTCCTCGTCATCGATGACTACGACGGCCTTACCGGCCGCAATGTCGGCGACCGCCCGTTCGACGGAGTCCAACCTCGTCATCGTTGCTGCCTAGCTGTCAGAAGGGCCCACGTGCGGCACCCGAGTGTTGCTCCCAGTATGAACTACCGCGCGACCTTCGTTATTGCCATGGCTTACTCAGTGGGACGGTCCAGCTATCGATCTCGCCGACTGCAAGGCTGGGTCCTGTTCAAGCCTTCGTTGAGAATCGGTCAATTCAGGAGTGTGGCCCAGGCTGCAACGGCGGTGTGGTCAAAAGGCGCGTCACGTCGTAGGTGCGGCAACCGGCCTCGCAGCCGGGTGGTTATCACCGATGGCGGGTTCGGGCGGCGTGTCCGCTGTTTTGTGGTAGCAACTCGACGCCACGAGCACGACCGCACCGGCGGCCAGGATTCTTGCCAGGATCTTGTCCACGCGTTGTTTCCCGTTCTGGACCGCTTGTTGCCGGCTTAAAATCGGCGGGAGGCGGCTGTAAGTTCCACGCCGCGACGCGGAGCTCATCTGCGGACGCCTTTCGAAGAAGACCACGACCCGGGCGGCGATGGCGCCCGCGGCCAAACTCGGCGACAGCCAGATGATGTCCTTCATGGGTTTCTCCTAGGGGCGGGCACTTGCGTTAACCAGCAAACTAGAGCCAGGCGGCCGCCCGCACATCGTGACGGGGCACCGAAACTGCGTAGCCTCGTTGTGCTCGCACCACGAGGCCCGGTGCTTGTGCTACTTACCGTGAGCCGCGCAGTGGTCACGCGCCCCGCTGCGCGTCGCGCGCGTGGCCGGGCACCGAGTTGTACGTCTGGTACCCAAAAGGCACCCAAAACCAGCTGAATTTGTTATGTTGCCGCAGGTAAAGCGGCTATTTTGCCGCCATGAGCCGCTCCACATATTTTGCGATGACGTCCACTTCGAGGTTCACCTGCGTGCCGACGGGAGCCCGACCCAAGGTGGTCAGCTCTCGGGTTGTCGGGATCAGCGAGACCTCGAACCAGTCGCGCGGCTCGGCGCCAAGCGCGGAGACTGTCAGCGAAATGCCGTCGACGGTGATCGATCCCTTCTCGACGACATAGCGGGCCACCGCCGCGGGCACCTCGATCCGCACCACCTCCCAGTGCTCCGACGGGGTTCGGGCGACGATCTCGCCGGTACCGTCCACATGCCCCTGCACGATGTGTCCACCGAGGCGACTGTTGACGGCCGCGGCGCGCTCGAGGTTCACCGCGCTGCCGGCGTGCAGTTCGCCCAGGTTGGACCGGCTGAGTGTCTCGGCCATCACATCGGCGCTGAATTGGCCGTCCGGCAGCACCTCGACGACGGTCAGGCACACTCCGTTGACGGCAATCGAATCGCCGTGGCCGGCGTCGGCGGTGACGACGGGGCCGCGAATGACCAACCGTGCGGCATCAGCAAGCGCCTCCCGATCGGTCACCTCTCCGAGTTCCTCGACAATTCCGGTGAACATCGCACCAGGTTAATGACTGTTGCGGGATCACCGCACCCCACTGGTTCACCAGCTTCGCCACGGGCACCCTCTACGATGCAGACTATGCAGACCCGCCGTCGCCGTCTTTTCGCTGTCCTCGCCGCCCTGAGCATCGGCACCGCCCTGATCGCCGGATGCTCGGGCTCCAAGCAAAGCGGCGCACCTCTGCCAGACGCGAAGACGTTGCTCCAGCAGTCCGCGGCGGTCACCAAGAACGTCAAAAGCGCGCACCTGGACTTATCGGTGACCGGCAAGGTGCAGGGGCTTCCCCTCAAAACGCTGACCGGCGATCTCACCACCATCCCGACCACCGCCGCGAAGGGCAACGCGAAGATCACGTTCAGCGGCAGTGAAATAGATGCCGACTTCGTGATCATGGACGGGGAGCTCTACACCACCGCCCTGACCCCGGGCAAATGGGACGACGTCGGCAAAGCCGAAGACCTCGTCCATTACGACCCTTCGTCGCTGCTGAACCCGGACACCGGAGTGGCCAACTTGCTGGCCAATCTCACCGACGCCAAAGCCGAGGGCCGCGACACCATCAACGGACAAGCCACCATCCGCATCAGTGGAAATGTCAGCGCCGAAAACATCAACAAGCTGGCACCGCTGAATGCGTCGAAACCGGTACCGACCACCGTCTGGATTCAGGAGACCGGCGACCACCAGCTCGCGCAGGTCAAGGTCGATAAGGGTGCGGGCAATGCCGTGCAGATGACGTTGTCGAATTGGGGCCAGCCGGTGCAGGTCACCAAGCCTCCGGTGAGCTGATCAAGATGGGGGCCGGACGCCGAGTCGCGATCACCGCGGGCAGCCTCGCGGTACTGCTGGGTGCCCTGGACACATATGTCGTGGTCACCATCATGCGCGACATCATGAATGACGTCGGGATCCCGGTTAACAAGCTGCAGCGCATCACGTGGATCGTCACGTTGTATCTGCTGGGCTACATCGCCGCGATGCCGCTGCTGGGCCGCGCGTCCGACCGGTTCGGCCGCAAGACGCTGCTACAGGTCAGCTTGGCCACGTTCATGGTCGGTTCGGTGATTACCGCGCTGTGCGTGAAAATTGGCGGCTGGACCCTGACGATCGCCGGCAACGACCTCATCACCGCGGAGCCCAATAGGGCTTTCCAGGTGCTGATCGTTGGCCGCACCATTCAAGGCATCGCCAGCGGTGCGCTGTTGCCCGTCACCCTGGCCCTGGGCGCCGATCTGTGGTCACAGCGCAACCGCGCCGGCGTCCTGGGCGGCATCGGCGCCGCGCAGGAACTGGGCAGCGTGCTGGGTCCGCTGTACGGGATCTCCATCGTCTGGTTATTCCACGACTGGAAGTACGTGTTCTGGATCAACGTCCCGCTGACTTTGGTCTGCATGGCGATGATCCAGTTCAGCCTGCCGTCGCACGACCGCAGCGCCAAGCCAGAGAAGATCGACCTGGTCGGTGGTGCGCTGCTGGCCATCGCATTGGGCTTGGCGGTCATCGGGCTGTACAACCCCGACCCGAGCCGCAAACAAGCGCTGCCCGAACACTATGGGTTGCCCATGGTGATCGGAGCCGGCGTTGTGGCGGTGCTCTTCTTCACCTGGGAGCGTTTCGCGCGCACCCGGCTGATCAACCCGACCGGCGTGCACTTCCGGCCGTTCCTGGCCGCGCTGGCCACTTCCGCCGCCGCGGGCGCGGCGCTGATGGTGACGCTGGTCGATGTGGAATTGTTCGCTCAGGGCGTGCTGCTCAAGGACCAGACCGAGGCGGCCCTGATACTGCTGTGGTTCTTCATCGCACTGCCGATCGGGGCGGTGCTGGGCGGTTGGATCGCGACCAAGACCGGGGACCGAGCGGTGATCTTCGTCGGGATGCTCATCGCTGCCGGCGGCTATTGGCTGATTCACTACTGGCGGTCGGATGTGTTGGACCTTCAGCACAACATCTTCGGGCTGTTCAGCGTGCCCATAGTGCACGCCGACCTGCTGGTTGCCGGTCTGGGACTGGGCCTGGTGATCGGGCCACTGTCGTCGGCCACGCTGCGGGTTGTCCCGGCAGCGCAGCACGGCATCGCCTCAGCGTCGGTGGTGGTGGCCCGGATGAGCGGCATGTTGATCGGTGTGGCCGCGCTGAGCGCCTGGGGCTTCTACCGGGTGAACCAGATTTACGCAGACAAGTTGGCCCACCTGCCGCCCGACACCAACCGCGGGCTCGGACGACTCGCCGTCCAAGGGCACCTGCTGCTGGATTCGTTCGCAGAGATGTACGGCGGCATGTTCACCATCACCGCCATGGTCTGCGTCGTGGGAGCGCTGCTGGGCCTGCTGGTCAGCGGACGCAAGGAACACGCCGACGAACCGGACGAACCAGAAGTGGCCGAGGAGCGGGCCGTCGCCCCTGCCGTGAGCCCTAGCTTCGACGCGCCACCAGGCTGAGCAACAGATCAGGGCCGCATCGTTCGATTCCGTCGAACTGCCAGCGCAACGCCCGCGCGATGCTGGGCACCCCCACGTCGTGAACCGCGGTAACCGGGCCACCCAGCAGGATCGGCGCGACGTAGGCCAGGATGCGGCTGACCGCCCCGGCCCGCAGGAAGGCACTGGCCAAGGTGGGCCCACCTTCCAGCAGTACATCGGTGCGGTCTGAAAGCGCCTTGAGCACTTCGACGGGTTCGTGCGTCCGGATCACCATGGTGCGCGCATCGTCGTTGAGAACCTTTGCCTCCGAAGGTATTTCACGCATTCCCACCACCACGCGCAGCGGTTGCTGGGGGCCAGCGAGCCGTCGGGCAGCCGGGCGGTCAGGGCCGGATTGTCGGCCAGGACGGTGCCGGTGCCGACGATGATCGCGTCGGCGGCGGCACGGCGCCGATGCAAGTCCGCGCGTGCGGCCTCACTGGAGATCCACTGGCTGGTGCCGTCGGCGGCCGCACTGCGGCCGTCGATGCTGGTGGCGTATTTCCAGGTCAGGTGCGGCATTTTGGTGATTTGCTTGAACAGCCACTCCCGCAGCGGGCCGGTCGCCACCTCGGTGGCGAGGACGCCGGTTCGCACCTGCACGCCGGCGGCATTGAGTCGGCCCGCCCCACCGCCCGCGATCGCGTTGGGATCGGGGACGGCGTAGATCACCGTCGCCACCCTGGCTTCGATGAGGGCGTGCACGCACGGCGGCGTTTTGCCGTAGTGGTTACACGGCTCGAGGGTAACGACCGCGATCCCGCCGGCCGCTAAGCCACCGGCCCGGCGCAGCGCCACCACCTCGGCGTGGTCACCGCCGGCCGGCTGGGTGCCGCCGACCCCGACGACCCGGCCGTCCTGGTCGATGATGACGGCTCCGACCGGCGGGTTCGGATAGGTGGTGCCCTTGACCTGGTTTGCGTGGTCGATGGCGAGGCGCATGGCCTCCTCGGCGCTCTTGACCTGTTCGACGTTCATCGACCGCTCACCCGGCCGAGGTGGTGCGACGCGGCACCGGCCTGTCGGCGCAATGCCTCGACCGCGGCCTCGGGGTCATCCGCGCTGTACACGGCCGACCCGGCGACAAAGCAATCGACGCCGGCTTCGGCGGCTTGCTCAATGGTGTCCGCGTTGATTCCTCCATCGATCTCGACCAGGATCGTCAACTCCCCCGCATCGACCATCTTGCGCACCGTGCGCACCTTGCCCAGCACGTTCGGGGATGAATTCCTGGCCACCGAAGCCGGGCTCGACCGACATGACAAGGAAGGTGTCAAAGTGCGGCAGGATCTCCAGGTAGGGCTCCAGCGGGGTATTGGGCTTGATGCTGATCCCGGCTTTGGCGCCGGCCGCGCGGATGTCGCGGGCCACGGCGACCGGGTTGTCAGTGGCCTCGGCGTGGAAGGTGACGTTGTAGGCGCCCGGCTTCGGCGTACGGAGGCGCCCACCGGTCCGGATTGTCGATCATCAAATGGCAATCCATCGGGATGCGCGTGGCGGCCAGCAGGCTCTTCACCACCGGCAAACCGATCGTCAGGTTCGGCACGAAATGGCCGTCCATCACGTCGATGTGGAGCCAGTCGGCTCCGGCGACGGCGGCCGCCTCGTCGGCGAGCCGGGCGAAATCGGCGGTGAGGATCGAAGGCGCTATCAGCGGTCCCGCCGCACTGGGTGGCATGAGCGACAGACTACTTAGTGTCCGGCAACCGGCGCATCGCGGCCGCGAACATGGCGTCGGTGCCGTGTCGGTGCGGCCAGAGCTGGATGTAGGGGCCGTCCCCCAGCCCCTCGCTGACCGGTTCGAACAGCGGCCGGGTGTCCAATGCGCACACCGGATGACGGCGCAGCGCGCCGGAAACCACCCCGACCGTTTCGGCCAGATGCGGCGAGCAGGTCGCATAGAGCACCACGCCACCGGGCCGGGTCAGCGAGATCGCGGCGGCCAACAACTCACGTTGCAGCTTGGCCAGCACGGGCACGTCGGCGGGCTGACGCCGCCAGCGGGCTTCGGGCCGGCGGCGCAACGCGCCCAGCCCGGTGCACGGCACGTCGACAAGCACCCGGTCAAAGCCCGGCTCCAGATCTCCGGAGCCGGCGTGCCGTCCGTCCACTCGCAACACGTCGACCGGCAATCCACGGATGTTGTCTGCCACCAGCTCCGCGCGGTGCGGCGACGGTTCCACCGCGGTCACCCGGGCTTCCGGACCGGCGTTCTGGCTCATCAGGAGGGCCGCCAGCAGCGCGGTCTTACCGCCCGGCCCGGCGCACAGGTCCAGCCACCGTCCGTTATCCCCGTCGACCGGCGCCAGCGTCAGCGCCCGCGCCACCAACTGGCTTCCTTCGTCCTGGACCAGCGCTTGGCCGTCGCGCACCGGCGCCAGCTGACCGGGGTCACCGCCCGGCAGGTACACGGCATACGGCGAATAGCGTCCGACCGTACCGTGCACCTTATCCGCCAGCTCGGCGGCGGTCAGCACCCCGGGGCGCGCCGCCAGGTGCACCTGCGGCCGTTCGTCGTCGCTGGCCAGCACCGCATCGAGTTCGCCGGCCGCCGCGCCCAGCGCGTCGGCGAAGGCCTGGGCGATCCAGCGCGGATGGGCGTGCACGAAGGCCGCGTGCCCGACCGGATCGCGCGCGGGGTCGGGGGCCAACTCGTCCACCCAGGACCGCTCATCTCGGGCGGCGATGGTACGCAACACGCCGTTGACGAAACCCGCTCGTGCCGAATCGAATTCGATCCCAGCCTGCTCGACCGTGGTGGACACCGCGGCGTGCGCCTCGACCCGGGTGCGCAGCAGCTGATACGTGCCGAGTCGGAGCAGGTCGAGCAGCACCGGATTGATCGCTTGCGGCGAGCGTCCGGCGGCAGCAGCGATTACCGCGTCCAGCAGGCCCTGGGCGCGGCAGGTGCCGTAGGTCAGTTCGGTGGCGAACGCGGCATCGCGGCCGCTGATATCGCGTTGGCGCAGCAGCGCGGGCAGCATCAGGTTGGCGTACGCGTCACGTTCACTGACCGCGCGCAGCACGTCGAATGCCGCGCGACGCGCTGGATCCAGCGGCCGGCGATGCCGGGACGTCATGAGGCCCGTGCGGCGGGGTCCAGGCGGGCGCCACGTGCCCAGTCAACGGCATTCATCAGTTTCTTTCCGGGTGGCTGAATCTGGCCCAGCCGCAGCGGCTCTGTGCCGGTGCCGATCCAGACGCTTTTGCGTTCGACTTGAATGCCCACCGGGCGGCAGGGCTTTTGGCGGCCGGTCAACGTTGTCGTCGAGGTGCACGGGCCCGAGTTTGATCCGCAGGTCGCCGATCAGCGTCCAGGCGCCCGGGTTGGGCGTCACGGCACGGATCCGGCGCTCGACGACCGGCGCGGGCAAGTCCCACCGCACCCGGGCCTGCTCGACGGTGACTTTGGGGGCCAGACTGATTCCGTCGGCCGGTTGCGGTCGCGGCGTCAGGGTCGCGTCGGCGATGCCGTCCAGCGTTGCGCACAGCAGCGCCGACCCGGAAATCGCAAGTCGCTCAAGCAGTTCGCCCGCAGTGTCGGTCGGCCGGATCGTCTCGGTGACCACACCGTAAACCGGTCCGGAGTCCAGGCTCGGCTCGATCTGGAACGTCGTCGCTCCGGTGATCGTGTCCCCCGCGGCGATCGCGGCCTGCACCGGCGCCGCGCCGCGCCAGGCGGGCAGCACTGAGAAGTGCAGGTTGATCCAGCCGCGCGGGGGCACCGCGAGCAGGGCGTCGCCGAGCAGCGCACCGTAGGCCACCACCGCACAACACTCAGGTGCCAACTCGGCTAGTTCGCCGACGAACTCCGGCGAGTTCGGCCGCGACGGACGCAACAACGGTATGCCGCGGTCCAGCGCCTCGCGGGCCACCGCCGAGGGCGCCGGCGTGCCCCGCCGGCCGGAGGCGGCGTCGGGTCGGGTCAGCACCGCGATCACGTCATGGCGGGGTGAGTCAAGGAGACGACGCAGCGCGGGCAACGCGGGTTCGGGGGTTCCGGCGAAGACGAGGCGCACCGGCCCAGTCTAGAAAGCCGCGCCCGCGCGGGGTTCAGCCGTGCTGGCCCGTTAAATTTCGCCGTCGTCCAGATACGCCGGCGGCTCGCCGCCGGCGGTGGTAAACGCGGTCAGGGCGCGCACCAGCCCATGGCGCTCCGCCTGCGGCATCTTCTCCACGATGCCGGCAATCTCGGTGCGCCGGTGCGCGGTTACCTGCCGGACGACCTTGCGGCCATGCGGGGTCAGCGCAGCCAGCAGCTCACGCCGCGAGGTCGGGTGCGGAAGCCGATCGATCAGCCCGGCGCTGACGAGCCGGTCGACCATGCGGCCGGTAGCCGACGGTTTGACACCTAGCTGACCGGCCAGCGTCGCCAGGTTGATCGGACCCTGGTTGGAAAGGATCACCAGGGTCCGGAACTGCGGGATGGTGATGCTCTCGTCCACCAACGCGATCGAGTGGGCCGAGATGGCAACCAGCAACCGGGACGCGGTCAGCAACGAATCGGTGATCGCATCCAGTGAGTCATCAACCGGTAAGGCATGTTCCGCCGGCATCGTGAGGTCCCCTTTGTCCCGAGCCGTGATCTTCGTCACCGCATCGCCCAAATGCTATGGCCGGGTAAGTCTAGCAGGGCCCGAATGTAGTATACGTATATTGTTGTCCATACGAATTATTACCAGCCAGGCGACGACGGGGTCGGCCTGCACAGCCCTATTCCCGCTGACCGTTCTGGAGGTTCTGATGACGCTCGACACACCCGTCCGCTACGACCACAACCTTGCGGCCACACATCGTGCGGTGTGGGCACTGGGCGACTATGCCCTGATGGCCGAGGAGGTGATGGCCCCGCTCGGCCCAATCCTGGTCACCACCAGCGGCATCGCGCCCGGGCCAACGAGTGCTCGACGTCGCCGCCGGCTCGGGCAATATCTCGCTTCCCGCGGCAAAAACGGGTGCCGCCGTCGTCTCCACCGACCTCACGCCGGAGCTGTTGCAGCGGTCCCGAAGCAGGGCCGCGGAACTGGGTCTCACCCTGCAATGGCAAGAAGCCAACGCACATGCCCTGCCCTTTCCCGACGGCATGTTCGACACCGTGATATCGGCGATCGGCGTGATGTTCGCGCCGGATCAGCAGTGCGCCGCCGACGAGTTGGTCCGGGCGTGCCGGCCCGGCGGGACGATCGGCGTGATCAGTTGGACACCAGAAGGATTCTTCGGTCGGATGCTCGCCGCCATAAGGCCGTATCGGCCAATCCTTTCGGCGTCGGTGCCACCCGCGGCGCTGTGGGGTCGCGAGGACTACGTCACCGGGCTGCTCGGCGACCGAGTCACCAATGTCCGCACGCGACGGGACATGTTGTTGGTGACTCGATTCAACAGCGCCGAGGACGTCCACTACTACTTCAAGAATCACTACGGCCCGACAATCGAGGCCTTCGCGAACATCGGCGACAACGCCGTGCTGGCAGCCGCTCTCGACGCGCAGCTCATCGAACTCGCGGACGAATTCATCATGGGCGGCGTAATGGAATGGGAGTACTTGCTGCTGACCGCACAGCGACTTGATTGCGGCGCGTAAAGATTCCGCAAAAATAGCGTCGTTATCTCACTATTTCTTATAGTTACTATCGCCTAGGGCTACTATCCTGGGTGTGACGACGAGCTCGCGGTTCATTACACCCCTCTCACCCAAGGAGATCCGATGACCATCCTCGACATACCCACCCATGAATGCCTGGCCCCGGTCACCACGCACAAGGAGATGTGGGCGCTGGGCGACTACGCCTCCCTCGCCGACGAGGTGCTGGCTCCGATCGGTCCAAAACTTGTCTCCGCCAGCGGTATTCGTGCCGGTGATCGGGTGCTGGACGTCGCCGCCGGCACCGGCAACCTCGCGATTCACGCGGCTTTGGCGGGTGCCCACGTGATTGCCAGCGATCTGACCCCGGAGCTGCTGCGCCACGCCCAGGCGCGCGCGGCGGCGCGCGGACTCGAACTCGGCTGGCGGGAGGCCAACGCCGAAGCGTTGCCGTTCGGGCCCGGCGCGTTCGACGCGGTGCTGTCCACCATCGGCGTGATGTTCGCCCCGCGTCATCAGCGAGCGGCCGACGAGCTGGCCCGGGTGTGCCGAAGCCGCGGCACGATCGGGCTGATCAGCTGGACACCCGACGGGTTCCACGGCCAGCTGCTCTCCACCATCAGGCCGTACCGGCCCACACTCGCGGCGGGATTTCCGCACGAGGTGTGGTGGGGAAGCGAAGACTACGTCAGTGACCTGTTTCGCGACCACGTCAGCGATATCCGCACGCGCCGCGACACATTGAAGGTGGACCGGTTCGACTCCCCGGAAGCTTGCCGCGACTACTTCAAGAGCTGCTACGGCCCGGTCATCAACGCCTATCGCAATATTGCCGACAACCACCGGCTGGGAGCCATACTCGACATGGAGCTGGCCGCAATCTGCCGCCAATTTATGAAGGGCGGCGTATTGGATTTGGAATACCTGATTTTCGTCGCCCGCAAGGCGTGAGGACAAAGCCATTACCCGATGTGTGGCGGGTCGATCTGTACCCGTGCCGGCTCGTGGGTTTGGCGGGCACTAAGCACTCGCACGCCCCGGCGTAGCGCCGCCGCCAGCGCCAGACCCTGCTCGCGGCGAACCCGCACCAGCATCCGGGTCACCGCTACGTCGGCGGCCATGCCCGCCGGGCGGCGCACACCGGGCGGCAGATCCACCGGTCCGAGCAGGTCTGCCCCCTCGGGTAGCCGGGCCTCGTCGAGCAGCGCCGCGACCGCGGCGGCGGAACCGTCGATGGCCGCCATGTGCACGCTGGGCGGCAGCCCGACTTCGGTTCGCGCCGTCAGCTCGGCGTCGGCGTGACCCACCGGATCCCAGCGGATCAGCGATTGCACTGTCGGAATGGATGACTCGGCGACCGCCAGCACCACACCGCCGTCGCCGCGGGCGCGCACGAGTGCGGCGGCGGACATCCAGCGCCACAGGGCGTCCTCGGCGGCGCGCAGATCTTGCCGGCCCAGCAGCGCCCAGGTATCCAGGAGCAGCGCCGCCCCGTACCCGTCCACCGCGCGGGGTTCGGCACCGGGAGTGGCGACCACCAGTGCCGGGCGGGCGGCGACCTCCGCCACGATGGCGTCGCCCGCCGAGGTGACGACCGGCGTACCGGCGAAGGCGCGGCCCAGTTCTTCGGCCGTGCGCCGGGCTCCTACCACCACCGCGCGTACCGTATCCGACCCGCAACGCGCGCACCGCAGCGACAGCTCTGCGCGGCTGCACCACCGGCACACAGCGCCGGGGCCACGCTCTTGGAGTGACAGCGGGCCGGTGCAATGCCGGCAACGGGCGATCGCGCGGCAGCGCCCGCAGGCCAGCGACGGCACATACCCACGCCGTGGCACCTGCACCAGCACCGGCGCTCCGGCCTCCAGCGCCGAGCGGGCGGCGCGCAGCGCGATGGACGGTACTCGTGCGCTACGCGCCGCCGGATCGCGTTCCTCGGCGTATCCACTGTTGTCGAGGGCAACCACTCGCGGAGTGCGCGCCCGCACCACTGGCCGCGCCGCGACCACGTCGTGCGCCCAGCCGCTGCGCACCAACGCGTGGGCTTCGGTGGTCCGGGAGTAACCGCCGATCAGCGCTGCGCACCGCGCCTGATGCGCCCGCAGCATCGCCACTTCCCGGGCGTGCGGATACGGCGCCCGCGGCTCGACCAGCGTGTCGTCGGCATCGGCCCAGACCATGACCAGCCCCAGGTCGTTGAGCGGCGTGAACACCGCACTGCGGGTACCTATCACCACGCGCGCACTGCCCCGCAGTGCCGCCAGCCAGCGCCGGTAGCGGGCCGCCGGCCCGAGGCCCGCCGACAGCGCCACCACGCTCTGCTCGTCGATACGAGTCGTCACCGCCTCCGACAGCGCATCCAGATCCCGCTGATCCGGCACGATCGCCAGCACCGAGCGCCCGGCCCGGACGGTTTGGGCGGCGGCCTCGGCGAATCGGTCCGCCCACAGCTCACCCGGCAATGCCTGCCAGACGGCGCGGGCGGCGCGTGACTCGGCCAGTGCGGTCAGGAACTGCCCGCCGCGACCGTAGACCGCCCACCCGGACGGGTCGACCGGCGCGATAACCGGCCGCTCGGGGACCGCCGAGGGTTCCCGCTCCACCCTGGCATGCCGGGACGGCACCGCCAGCCGCAATACATCCGGCCGGGTCCCGGCGTAACGCGCCGCCACCGCGTCGACCAATCGGCGGATTTCCGGGGTGAGTACCGGTTCGGCAGAAACGACGCGGTCGAGCCAGCCCAGCTTGCCGGAGTGATCGGTGTCGTTACGGCGTTCCAGCACAAACGCATCGACCAGCCGACCATGGAACCGCACCCGTACCCGCACCCCGGGCTGGGCATCGTCGGACTGCTCAGCCGACACCAGGTAGTCGAACTCGCGATCCAGGTGCGGCACCGACAACATCGGCAGCACCCGCGCGATCGGCTCCACCTCGACGGGCGTGCGGCAAGACACGCTGGTGGCCAACATCTTTCTGGTGTACCGGCGACCGCCGACAACTAGCCTTCGGCAGACGCCGGGGCGCTATCGGGGGCGCTTGTCAGGTTCGCTGTCAGTTTCGCTCGGCGCCTCTCGACCGAAGAAGAACCCGGCCGTGATCAGAATCTCGGCCGCCGCGTAGGACCACCAGATCGGCACCGCCAATGCCTCGTTACCGAGGATGAACCGGCCAATCGCGATCATGCTGTCCGACGCCGCGAAACAGACCGCGCCTACCGCGGTCCAGATCGTCGGCAACTTGGCCAACAGCGCCGCGCACACCATCGCGCCCAGGACGAGAACGTAAACCGTCACCGGAATCGTCAGCTTGTCAGCGCCCAGGTGGGGCCAGAACCAAGTCAGCAGCCCCGCGCAGGCCAGCACTACCACCGCGACCGCAACGAGCCGTACCCGTGCGGGGCCCGACTTCCACGCCAGCGGGAGCAGGGCGCCCAGAAAACACAAGTGCGCCACCAGGAATCCGCCCAGCCCGAACACGAATGACTGCTTCAACCACGGAATCGCCAACATCCAGTCCCCGACAGCCGAAAACAGCAGCGCGGGCATCAACCACCGACGCTCACGGACGATAGGGTGCGCGACCGCAGCGCAGGCCAGCAGCACCGCCATCGTCGCCTTGAACGGCGGCTGCAGGATCCAGTGCCCGGTGAGCTCGCTCCCCGGCGGCGAGCGCAACGCGATCACGGTCAGGTAAACGCCGTAGGCGACGCCCGCCCACCCGGCGACCACCCAGCCGCCGGCTACCAAGCGAGGTGCGTACGGTACCTCCATGCCCAGCTTGGACAACATTGCCGACGAGAAACCCGCTATCGACCCCATCCTGCTGAAGGTACTGGATGCGGTTCCGTTCCGGCTATCAACAGAGGATGGAATCGACGCCGCGCGGCAACGGTTACGGGACCTGCCGCGCCGGGCGCTGCATCCCGAACTGCGGGTCGAGGACCGGACCATCACCAACCCAGGCGGGCCAAGCTCTACAATCCCTGTCCGAATCTATTGGCCGTCAACGGATCCGGACGACAGCGCGGCACTTCCCCTCGTCGTGTACTTCCACGGCGGCGGCTTCGTGATGGGCGACCTGGACACCCACGACGGCACCTGCCGACAGCATGTCGTCGGCACCCGGGCGATCGTGGTGTCCGTCGACTACCGGCTCGCGCCTGAGCACCCGTACCCCGCCGCGGTCGAAGATGCTTGGGCCGCAACGTTATGGGTCGCCGAACATGGTTCGGAGATCGGTGGCGACACGAGCCGGCTGGCCGTCGCCGGCGATTCGGCCGGCGGCACCATCGCCGCCGTGGTTGCCCAGCTCGCCCGGGACAGGGGCGGTCCGTCGGTCGTGTTCCAGCTGTTGTGGTATCCCTCTACGTCGTGGGATCTTTCGCTGCCGTCGTTCACCGAGAACGCCACCGCGCCGATCCTTGACGTTGCGGCTGTCGCCGCGTTCTCCCGTTGGTACGCAGGTGAACTCGACATATCCGACCCGCCCGCCGGCATGGCACCGGGCCGGGCGGAAAACCTGGCCGACCTGCCGCCCACCTACATCGGCGTCGCGGGTCACGACCCGCTGCGCGACGACGGCATACGGTACGGCGAGCTGCTGTCCGCCGCCGACGTACCCGTCGAGGTGCACAACGCCGAGACAATGGTGCACGGCTACCTCGGCTACGCCGGTGTGGTGCCCGCCGCCACCGTCGGGATGGATCGCGGGCTGGCCGCGTTGCGAGCTGCGCTGCACGGATAGATCCGGGCCGTGCGTACGGTGGATTTATGACGGAGGAGACCACTGCCCGGCCCAACATCGACCCGGTTTTGAAGCGGCTGCTCGACGCTGTTCCGATGACGTTCAACGCGGCCGAGGGAGTCGGGGTCGCGCGGGCCCGGCTCAAGCAGCTGCAAGCACCTCCGGAGATGCTTCCGCAATTGCGTATCGAGGAGCGAACGGTCGGTTACGGCGACCTCACTGAAATCCCGGTTCGGATCTACTGGCCGCCGATCGGCGCCGACGAGGGCCTGCCCGTCGTCGTCTACTACCACGGCGGCGGTTGGTCGATCGGCGACCTGGACACCCACGACCCCGTCGCGCGTGCGCATGCCGTCGGCGCGGAGGCCATCGTGGTGTCCGTCGACTATCGACTCGCCCCGGAGCATCCATTCCCGGCCGGGATCGACGACAGCTGGGCGGCTTTGCGCTGGGTCGGCGAGCACGCGGCCGAGCTGGGTGGCGACCGGAGCCGGATCGCCGTCGCCGGCGATTCCGCGGGCGCCAACATCGCGGCGGTCATGGCGCAGCTGGCCCGCGACAACGACGCTCCGCCGCTGGTCTCCAGTTGCTGTGGTACCCGTCGACCACGGCCAACCTGTCTCTGCCGTCGTTCATCGAGAATGCCGACGCACCCGTGCTGGACCGCGACGTCATCGACGCCTTCATGCAGTGGTACATACCGGGCGTCGACATCACCGAACACGCGACGTTGCCCGCCACCCTCGCCCCGGCTAACGCCGCCGACCTGTCCGGCCTGCCTCCCGCCTTCATCGGCACCGCCGAGCATGATCCGCTGCGGGACGACGGGGCCAAATATGCCGAGCTGCTCAGGGCGGCCGGAGTTTCCACGGAGTTGTGCAACGAGCCGCACATGGTGCATGGCTACGTCAGCTTTGCGCTGGTGGCGCCCGCCGCCGCCGAGGCCGCCAACCGTGGGCTCACCGCATTGCAGAAGGCGCTGCATCCTTAGGCCCGATGCTCGCGATCGCCACTAGGCTTTCCGGCTGTACGCGCTGGGCGCCAAGCCATACCAGCGCTTGAACGCGTGCGAGAACGTCGACACCTCGGTGTAGCCCAGCCGCTTGGACACCTCTTCCACCGTCAGCCCGACATTGCGCAGCAAGTCAACGGCCACGGCGGAGCGAGCTTCGTTCAGTAGTGCCCGAAAGGATGTGCCCTCCTCGGCAAGCCGCCGCCGCAACGTCCGCGGATGAACGTCGAGTTCGTCGGCAACGTCGGGAAGCGTTGGAAACAAACCGGAATCGCGGAACAGCTTGGTGCGTACCAGCGCGGTGATGCCGCGGCGTTGCTCGCTGTTCTGCATCAGCACGTCACACTGCGCCATGCACATCTCCAGCGTGTGCCGGTCGGCCTGCGGCAGCGGCTCGTCGAACATGTCGCGCGGGAAGTGCAATCTGTTGTGCGCCCGGCCAAATGTGACGTCGTGGACGGGTATGAGTTGGAGCAGCGGGCGCAGCAAATGCTCGTCGACCGCCAGTTCCGCCGACACCTGCTCGGCGTACTTCTCGGCCACCGGCAGCGCGAAAGACATTGTCGTCATGATGATTCCGGCGATATCGCGCTCAATGAAGAATCCCTGCACATCTGCGGGCAGGTGGCCGGCGTCGAGTTCGATCAGGCAGTCGTCGGCGGTCTCGAACAGGGCAATGTCGATTTGCATCATGGTCAGCGCGAAGTACCGCATCGCGATGGTGAGCAGTTCGCGCAGGGTGCCACACGACATCACCGCGAATCCGAACAACCCGAAATGGGTGAGCGTGAAGCGGCTGCCGACATCCACGCCGACCCCGGTGTCATCCGGGAGGCGGGCAAGCAGCCGGCGCACCGCCTGGATCTCGTCGAGCGCACTGACCATCACGTCGGGCTTGTCGAGGTCGGCCGGCTCGATCGCGGTACCGGCCAGCACATCGCTGGTCGGCACCCCGCGTTCGTTGGCCACCTCGCACAACACCCGGGTCGCGTAGACCGGGTGGCTGACCTCGCGCGGCGGCAGCTGCGGCATGTGCTCCTTCGGGATGTCCTAAACTCCCAACTCCCTGTCCGATAATCTCATTACCACCCGCCGTCGTCATCCATACAGTGGAGGTCATGGCCACCCTGACCGTCGAGCGGCCGGCGAGCGGACCGGCCCAGCGGCTGAGCACCTGGACGATGACACGCGAGGCCCTCACCGTCGGTTTTGACGCCGGCGACGGCTTCCTGGGCCGGTTGCGCGGCCGCGATATCACCCGATTTCGTTGCGCTGGTAGACGTTTCGTTTCGATCAGCCACCCGGATTACGTCGATCACGTGTTGCACGAGGCCCGGCTGCGCTACGTCAAGTCCGACGAATACGAGCCCATCCGGGCCACGGCGGGCATCAACCTGCTGACCGACGAGGGCGAATCCTGGGCCACGCATCGCGGCATGCTGAACCCGACGTTCGCCCGGCGCCATCTCAACGGGCTCGTCGACCTGATGATCGACCCGATCGCCGACGTCACCGCCAAGCTGCGAATCCGGTGAATTCGACATCCACGAGACAATGGTCGAGACGACCCTGCGGGTGGTCGCCAATGCGCTGTTCAGCCAGGATTTCGGACCATTGATTCAGAGCATGAACGACCTGGCCACCCGCGGACTGCGACATGCCGAGAAGCTGGAGCGGCTCGGGCTGTGGGGCCTGATGCCGCGTCCGGTTTACGGCACGCTGAATAGGTGTGTCTTTTCCGGCGTCCGCCTGCCGCCACCGTTGCGCGACATTCAGCACATCAGCCTGACGCTGGATCGCTCGGTCAACTCGGTGATCGATGAGCGACTGGTACACCCGACCGAGTCCGCTGACTTTCTCAATGTGTTGCTACACGCCGACGGCGGAACCTGGCCACGGCAGCGGATCCGCGACGAGGCCCTGACGTTCATGCTCGCCGGTCACGAGACCACCGCGAATGCGATGTCGTGGTTCTGGTATCTGATGGCCCGGCACACCGAGGCCCGCGACCGGATGCTGGCCGAGATTGACGACGTGCTGGGCGGGCGCCGCATAAGCGCCGAGGATCTGGGCCGGTTGCCGTGGACCACCGCGTGCCTGCAAGAAGCGCAGCGCTACTTCTCGGCCGTGTGGGTCATTGCGAGGCGGGCGATCGAAGACGACGTCGTCGGCGGGCACCACCACATTCGCCGCGGCACCACCGTCATCATCCCGATCCACCACATCCACCACGACCCCCGTTGGTGGCCCGACCCGGAAACCTTCGACCCCAGCAGGTTTCTGGTCGTCGACCGGGCGCGCCCACGGTCGGCGTACCTGCCGTTCGGCGGCGGCCGGCGCATCTGCATCGGACAGAGTTTCGCGCTGATGGAAATGGTTCTCATGGCTGCAATCATGAGTCAGTGCTTCACCTTTGAACTCGCACCCGGCCGTCCGGTCGAACTCGAGGCGACGCTGACCCTGCGGCCTAAGCACGGGGTGCAGGTGATTGCGAGGAGCCGCTCATGAGTACGCCGGACTTCCCAGTTCTGATCATCGGCGCAGGATTCTCCGGCATCGGCGCCGCGATCCAGCTGGACCAAGCAGGATTCACCGATTTCCTGATGGTCGAGGCCGGCGACGGAGTCGGCGGCACCTGGTACTGGAACACCTATCCCGGTATCGCCGTTGATATTCCGTCGTTCTCCTATCAGTTCTCCTTTGAGCAGAGCCCCGACTGGACGCGGACGTACGCACCCGGACGAGAGCTACGCGCATACGCCGAACACTGCGTCGACAAATACCGGCTGCGCTCCCGGATCCGCTTCGGCACAAAGGTTCTCACCGCAGAGTTCGACGACCAGCACCGCCTGTGGCGAGTGCAAACCGACCCTGGCGGCGAGATCACCGCCAGGTTCGTGATCAGCGCCAGCGGTGTGTTGACGGTCCCCAACCTGCCCGACATCGACGGTGTGGATTGCTTCGACGGCATCACCATGCACACCGCGCGCTGGGACCATGGACAGGATCTGACCGGCAAGCGCGTCGCCATCATCGGCACCGGCGCCTCAGCGGTGCAACTGATCCCCGAGATTGCGCCGATTGTCGCTCAGCTCACGGTCTTTCAGCGCACCCCGATCTGGTGCTTCCCGAAACTAGACGTGCGACTGCCGGCGGCGGCCCGGTTGCTGATGCGGATTCCGGGCGGCAAAGCCGTGCAACGGCTGCTCAGTCAGACCTTCGTGGAGGCGACCTTCCCCATCGCCGCGCACTACTTCACCGTGTTTCCGATGGCCAAGAGGATGGCGTCGCTCGGCAGGCGCTATCTGCGCCAGCAGGTCAAAGACCCGGTGGTGCGCGACCAGCTCACCCCGCGCTACGCGGTGGGCTGCAAACGGCCGGGTTTCCACAACACCTACCTGTCCACGTTCAACCGCGACAACGTGCAACTGGTCACCAAGCCGATCGACAAGATCACCCCGACGGCGGTGGCCACCACCGACGGCGACAACCACGAGATCGATGTGCTGATACTGGCGACCGGCTTCAAGGTGATGGACACCGACAGCGTCCCGACCTATGCCGTCACCGGCAGCGGCGGCCGGTCGTTGAGCCGGTTTTGGGACGAGCATCGACTGCAGGCCTATGAGGGCGTCAGCGTTCCCGGCTACCCGAACTTCTTTACCGTGTTTGGCCCGTACGGCTATGTCGGCTCGTCATATTTCGCGCTGATCGAGACGCAGACCCACCACATCCTGCGGTGCCTGAAGCGGGCCCGGCGCGACGGCGCCACCCACGTCGAGGTGACCGAGGACGCCAACGACCGGTACTTCGCCGAGATGATGCGGCGGCGACATCGTCAGGTGTTCTGGCAGGACAGTTGCCGACTGGCCAACAGCTACTACTTCGACAAGAACGGCGATGTGCCGTTACGGCCCACCACCACGGTGGAGGCATACTGGCGCAGTCGGCGCTTTGATCTGGACGACTACCGGTTCACGCGTTAGTAGCGCGACCTGGGGGACCTCCCGCAAGCGGGAGGTCCCCCAACCCGGCAGGAAGGGTGACCACGATGGCGAAGGAGTTTTCGCATATCGATGAAGACCTCCGAGAGTTCATCGGAGAGCAGGCCATGTTCTTCGTTGCTACCGCGCCTTCCGAGGGCGGTCGAATCAACCTCTCCCCCAAGGGATACCGCGACACCTTCGCGGTGCTGGACGATCACACAATCGTCTACCTCGATCTGTTCGGCAGCGGTGTCGAGACAATCGCGCACCTGCGTGACAATGGCCGGATCACGGTCATGTTCTGCTCGTTCACCCGCAACTCGCGGATCCTGCGGTTATTCGGCACCGGACGAGTGGTTCGCCCGGACGATATCGAATTCGCCGCTATTAGACCGCATTTCGAGAATTTCCATCCGGGCGTCCGGGCAGCCATCGTGGTCGATGTCGAGCGCATCGCCGACGCCTGCGGGTTCGCGGTGCCTTACTACGATCTCGTCGACGAACGAGCGGTGCTGGACACATATCACAGCAAGCAGCCCGACGAGAAGTACGCTGCCCAAATCGCCCATCGCAACCGGCACAGCATCGACGGCCTGCCCGCGCTGGACCCCGACCACCCGTTGCCGCCCGCCTGAGCGGGCCCCGCGAGCAGACGCAAAAGCTCCCGACACGCCGGGCGTGCGGGAGCTTTTGCGTCTGCTCGGGCTATATGGCGCGCTTGAGCTCGTCGACCTTGTTCAGCTGCTCCCACGGCAGCTCGATATCGGTGCGGCCGAAGTGCCCGTAGGCGGCGGTCTGCGCGTAGATCGGGCGCAGCAGGTCCAGGTCGCGGATGATCGCGCCCGGTCGCAGGTCGAACACCTCAGGCACGATCTTCTCGATCTTGATCGGGTCGACTATCGCGGTGCCGAAGGTCTCGATGAACAGGCCGACCGGGGCGGCCTTGCCGATGGCGTAGGCCACCTGCACCTCGACCCGCTCCGCCAGGCCGGCTGCGACGATGTTCTTGGCCACCCAGCGCATCGCGTAGGCCGCCGACCGGTCCACCTTGGACGGATCCTTACCGGAGAAGGCGCCGCCGCCGTGGCGGGCCCACCCGCCGTAGGTGTCGACAATGATCTTGCGGCCGGTCAGGCCCGCGTCGCCCATCGGCCCGCCGAGCACGAACTTGCCGGTCGGGTTCACCAGCACCCGGGTCGACGACGAGTCCAGGGTTTCGTGGGCCAGGTCCGCCAGCACAGCCTTGAGCACGTGCTCCCGGATGTCGGGATCCAGCGTCTTCGCCAGGTCGATCCCGTCGGCGTGCTGGGTGGAAATCACCACGGTGTCGAGGCGGACCGGGACGTCGTCCTCGAACTCGATGGTGACCTGCGTCTTGCCGTCCGGCCGCAGGTAGGGCAGCGTGCCGTTCTTGCGGACCTCGGTCAGCTTCCGCGACAGCCGGTGCGCCAGCGCGATGGGCAGCGGCATCCGCTCCGGGGTGTCGTTGATCGCGTAGCCGAACATCAGGCCCTGGTCGCCGGCGCCCTGCGCGTCCAGCGGGTCCGCGGCACCCTCGACCCGTGCCTCGTGGGCGGTGTCGACGCCCTGGGCGATGTCGGGCGACTGCGCGCCGATGCCGATGTTGACGCCGCACGACGCCCCGTCGAAGCCCTTGTCCGATGAGTCGTAACCGATGTCCAGGATGCGCGCCCGGACCGTGTTGGTGATGTCGGCGAACGCCTCCTTTGCCAAGGTCGTCACCTCACCGACCACGTGCACCTGCCCGGTGGTGACCAGCGTCTCGACCGCGACACGTGAGCGGGGGTCCTCCGCCAATAGCGCGTCGAGGACGGAGTCGCTGATGGCGTCACAGATCTTGTCGGGGTGTCCCTCGGTCACCGACTCACTGGTAAACAGCCGACCCTTCTCGCTCACCCTGTCATCCTTTCCGTCATCCTCCAGAAATTTACTTAGGCAAATTATTTTAATCGCCCTATGAACTCTACCGGCCAATGCCGGCCAGTCCTGAGTGGCCGCTATCCGGTTTCGCCGTGCAAGAACGTGACAATCGCGTCAACGATACGGCTGGCCATGAGCGTCTTGGAACCATGCTGCAGCGCCGACTCGGTACCGTCGGACGCCAGCAGCCAGCCGTCGTTGCTGTCCACTTCAAAAGCCCTGCCGTCGCCGACGGCGTTGACGACCAACAGGTCACAGCCCTTGCGTTGTAGTTTGGCTCGGGCATGAAACAGGACGTCGCCGTTGGCATCGCCGGTCTCGGCGGCAAACCCGACAATGGCCCGCATGTTGGGCAGCTCCCCGTGCGCACGGGCCCGCACCGCGCCGGCCAGCACGTCGTCGTTACGCAGCAGTTCGATCGCCGGCGCTCCTTCGTCACCTTTTTTGATCTTGGCGGCGGAAACCTGCGCGGGCCGGAAGTCGGCCACGGCCGCGGCCATGACCAGTACGTCCGCGTCGGGAGCGTGCTTGGACACCGCGTTGCCCAGTTGCTCAGCCGAGCTGACGTGCACCACGTCGACGCCGGCGGGGTCGATCAGACCGACGGTGTGCCCGGCGATCAGCGTGACATCGGCGCCGCGCTGGGCGGCGACCCGCGCGACCGCATAGCCCTGCTTACCGGAGCTGCGGTTGCCGATGAAGCGCACCGGGTCGATCGGCTCGCGGGTGCCACCGGCGGTGACCAGCAGCTTGCGCCCGGCCAGGTCATACGGCAGCGCGTCGTGGCGCTCCAGCAGCAGATGGGCAAGGGTGGTGATCTCTTCGGCCTCGGGCAGCCGGCCGGGCCCGCTGTCGGCCCCGGTGAGGCGTCCGAATGCGGGTTCCAGCACCACCGCACCCCGGCGCCGCAACGTGGCCACGTTGTCCACGGTGGCCGGGTGCAACCACATCTCGGTGTGCATCGCCGGCGCGAAGAGCACCGGACAGCGCACGGTGAGCAGCGTCGCGGTCAGCAGATCGTCGGCCCGGCCCGAGACCGCCCGGGCCAGCAAGTCGGCGGTGGCCGGCGCCACCACTACCAGGTCGGCCTGCTGGCCGAGACGCACGTGGGGCACCTCGGGTACGTCGTTGAATACGCCGGTGTGCACCGACTCGCCGGAGAGCGCCTCAAAAGTGGCGGCCCCGACGAAACGCAATGCCGATTCGGTGGGGATGACGCGGACCTGGTGACCCGCCTCGGCGAGTTGACGAACGACCGTGCACGCCTTGTAGGCGGCGATACCTCCGGAGACGCCGACGACGATCCGCTTGGGGTCCACAGCGCGCCCGGCCTCCCTGTTACTCGCCCTCGGTGTGCTCGAGCAGGTCGGCGTGGATCTCGCGCATCGCGATGGACAGCGGCTTTTCCTGCAGCCCGGGCTCGACCAGCGGGCCGACGTACTCGAGGATGCCCTCACCGAGCTGGTTGTAGTAGTCGTTGATCTGCCGGGCCCGCTTCGCCGCATAGATCACCAGCGCGTACTTGCTGGAAACGCGGTCCAGCAACTCGTCGATGGGCGGGTTGGTGATGCCCAGCGGGGTGTCGTAGGTGCGCTGTCCACCCGCCGACGGATCGAACTGGTCCACGGCAGGGACGGCGGCTAACGACGTGTCGGACTGCGGAATACTCACTGAAAAATTTCTCCTGGAGGCGTTAGAGCTTGTGTGACGACGGCAAGGAACCGGGGTCCGGGGGGTTTCTTACCAGCAAGGATACCAATTCCGCGCACGCAGACTCTAATCGACTGTTGACCACGACCTCGTCGAAGTCGCCTTGGGCGGCCAGTTCGGTGCGCGCGGTGTCCAGACGCCGCCGTATCACCTCCGGTGTCTCGGTGCCGCGGCCGACCAGCCTCGACTGCAGGTCCTCCCAACTGGGCGGCGCCAGAAACACGGTGATGGCTTCCGGCATGGCCTTCTTGACCGCCCTGGCACCAGCGAGGTCGACCTCGATGAGCACCGGAAGACCGGCCGCCGTGGCGTCGCGCACCGGCTGGGCCAAAGTGCCCGATCGGTGCAGCCCGCGGTGGATTTCGGCCCACTCCAGCAGCGCGCCCTGCTCGATGAGCTGCTGAAAGCGGGCCGGGCTGACGAAGTGGTAGTCGACGCCGTCTACCTCGCCCGGCCGCGGCGCCCGCGTGGTGGCCGAGACGCTGAAATACAGGTTAGGAATCCGCTCACGCAGACACCTGACCACAGTCGTCTTGCCGACCGCGGAGGGACCGGACAGCACGATTACCCGTCCGATGCCCGGTCCCCCGTCGGCACTCACCGGCGCTCCTGCCGGGGCCTGATTGCCGGGTTAGGCGGAGCCGAACTTTTCCAGCAACGCCTTGCGCTGACGGTCGCCGAGGCCGCGCAGGCGGCGGGTCGGCGCAATTTCCAGCTCGGTCATGATTTCCTGCGCCTTGACCTTGCCCACCTTCGGCAACGCCTCAAGCAACGCAGACACCTTCATCTTGCCCAAGACCTCGTCGCTCTCGGCATCCTTGAGCACCTGGGTGAGGTTGGTGCCGCCGCGCTTGAGCCGATCCTTGAGCTCAGCTCGTATCCGACGTGCGGCAGCAGCCTTCTCCAACGCGGCAGCGCGCTGCTCGTCGGTCAACTGGGGAAGTGCCACGATTCCTCCGTCTCTCATCGATAACAATCGATCTTTGTTTGTCTCAGCCGGGGTACTCCAGCCAGCGGGAACGACCGTACTCACGCTTCCTGACGAAATCTAACCCGCCCCCCTGCTTGAGCACGTAAACGCCCAGCTTAGGCCACCGCGTCCCGCGGGCTGGCGCCGTGTCCGGCATCGCTGGCGGTGGCTTGAAATCGCGGCGCGGCTGCGCCGCCGGCATGGTCGCTCGAATCCGGAGCTCACGCCGTCTACCAGCAGGTTTTCTCCTCCGAGCCGTTGCTCAGCGCGCTGCGGCGGGTTACTGCGGACGGTGCCGGGGATCGTTGCGAGTCCTGGTGGGGCCCGCGTGCCGCGGATCACGCATATTTCGTCGCGCTTCGCGCGTGTCGTGCACTGGGCGTGCATACGATCTAGCGGTGCCGAACCTGCGGATCCGTCAGGCCGCCGAGCTGCTGGGGGTCAGCGACGACACCGTGCGGCGATGGATCAACCAGGGCACTTTGCCGGTCAGTTACGACGCGTCGGGCCGCAAGGTGATTGCCAGCGAGGTGTTGGCCGAATTCTCCCGCAGCAACGCGCCGGCACCGCCGCCGGATCCACTGGGCGTCGGCAGCTCGGCCCGCAACCGCTTCGTCGGGCTGGTCACCAAGGTCACCAGCGACAAAGTCATGACCCAGGTCGAGATGCAATGCGGTCCCTTCAGCGTCGTGTCGCTGATGAGCACCGATGCCGCGCAGGAGTTGAAACTGCGGCCCGGCAGCGTGGCAGTGGCCGTCGTCAAGGCCACCACGGTGATCGTCGAAACCGCCGGACCTGCTGAAGGGCCGCCGTCAGACTGATCCGGCGCTAATGTGCGGACAGGTAGGCGACCGCGTCACGCATCCGTTCCGCCGCGGCCCGCAGGTCCGACACGGCGGGGCCGGCACGCAACACTTCCCGCGCCACCGCGGGTAACAGCAGGTCCGGGTCCGCCCCGCCGAGACCGCCCAGCGTCTCGGGCCGTCCGCCCTGCGCCCCGACGCCCGGAACCAATACCGGTCCACCCACAGCGCTGAGATCCGGCGGCCCGAAGACCGTTGCGCCGACGACGACGCCGACCGATCCGGGCACGGTTTGCGCCGCCGCGTTGGCCGCCGCGACGTGGTCCACGATCAGCTGAGCCACCGTGCGGCCGTCGGCATCGGCACGCTGCACTGTCGCACCCTCCGGGTTGGACGTAGCCGCGAGCACGAACACCCCGCGGTCGTGCGCCGCGGCCACCTCCAACAGCGGCCGCAACGAGCCGAACCCCAGATAGGGCGAGGCGGTTACGGCGTCGGCGGCCAGCGGCGAGTCACCCGCCCAGGCCGCGGCGTACGCCGCCATCGTCGACCCGATGTCCCCTCGCTTGGCGTCGGCCAGCACCAGCACCCCGGCGTCGCGCAGCGCGCCGATGGTGCGTTCCAGCACGGCATACCCGGCGGCGCCGTAGGCCTCGAAGAACGCCACCTGTGGCTTGACCACGGCGAATCCCTCGAAGGCCTGTACGCAGATGTCGCAAAAGGCGGCCAGCCCGTCCGCGGTGGTCGGCAGGTCCCATGCCCGCAGCAGCTCGGGATGCGGGTCGATACCCAGGCACAGCGGCCCTCGGCTCGACTTCGCCGCGGCTAGCCGGGCGCCGAACTCGGTCACTTGGTCCCCCTATCAGGCGAGCCCGCCGCCGGACCGAGCGCACTGTGCAGTTCCTGCAGCGAGCGCACCCCGATGTCACCGCGAATCCCCGCCTCGATGCCCTGCACGGCCGCGGATGCACCCTGCACCGTCGTGACGCAGGGGATGTTGACCGCCACCGCCACCGACCGGATTTCGTAGCCGTCGATGCGTGGACCGGAGTTGCCGTAGGGCGTGTTGATCACCATGTCGACCTCGCCGGCTTTGATGGCGTCGACCGCCGACAGCGCGGGGCGGCCCGGCTGCGGGTCCTCGAAGTGCTTGCGCACCTCCTGGCAGGGAATTCCGTTGCGGCGTAACATCTCTGCGGTTCCTTCAGTGGCGAGCACCTTGAACCCGAGGTCGGCTAGCCGCTTGACGGGAAACACCAGTGACCGCTTGTCGCGGTTGGCGACCGACACGAACACGGTGCCCTTGGCGGGCAGCGATCCATAGGCGGCGGTCTGGCTTTTGGCGAAGGCGGTGCCGAAGTCGCGGTCGATCCCCATGACTTCGCCGGTCGATTTCATCTCCGGGCCGAGCAGGGAGTCGATGGCGGTTCCGTCGGCACGGCGGAACCGGTGGAACGGCAACACCGCCTCCTTGACCGCGATCGGCGCATTCGGCGCCACGCTGGCACCGTCCCCGGAAGCCGCCAGCATTCCTTCCTCGCGTAGCTGAGAAATACTGGCGCCCAACATAACCCGGGCGCACGCTTTGGCGAGCGGTATCGCGGTTGCCTTCGAGACGAACGGCACCGTGCGGCTGGCCCGCGGATTGGCCTCCAGGACGTAGAGCACATCGTCTTTGAGGGCATACTGCACATTGATCAGCCCCACCACGCCGATGCCGTGCGCGATGGCCTCGGTGGCGTGACGCACCTTCTCGATGTCGCTGCGGCCCAAGGTCACCGGCGGCAGCGCACAGGCCGAGTCGCCGGAGTGGATGCCGGCCTCCTCGATGTGCTCCATGACGCCGCCGATGTACACGTCGGTGCCGTCGCACAGCGCGTCGACGTCGATCTCGACCGCGTCCTCCAGGAACCGGTCGACGAGCACCGGGTGTTCGGGCGACAGCTCGGTGGCGCGGGTGATGTAGCCCTTCAGCGTCTCGTCGTCGTAGACGATCTCCATGCCGCGCCCGCCCAGCACATACGACGGCCGCACCAGCACCGGGTAGCCGATATCGGCGGCGATGCGGCGGGCCTGGTCGAATGTCGTTGCGGTGCCGTACTTCGGCGCCGGCAGCCCCGCGGCGGCCAGCAGGTCGCCGAACGCGCCGCGGTCCTCGGCCAGGTCGATGGCCTCCGGTGGCGTGCCGACGATCGGCACCCCGGCGTCGGCGAGCCGTTGCGCCAGCCCGAGCGGGGTCTGGCCACCGAGCTGCACGATTACTCCGACGACGCCCGACCCCGGGCCGCCCTCAGCCGATTGCGCTTCGGCGTGGTACACCTCCAAGACGTCCTCGAAGGTCAGCGGCTCGAAATACAGCCGGTCGGCGGTGTCGTAGTCGGTGGACACCGTCTCCGGGTTGCAGTTGATCATGACGGTCTCAAAACCCGCCTGCGACAACGTGGTTGCCGCATGCACGCAGCTGTAGTCGAACTCGATGCCCTGGCCGATCCGGTTCGGGCCAGAGCCCAGGATCAGCACCTTGGGCTTTTCCGTCTGCGGGGCCACCTCGGTCTCGGCCGCGGGGTCGAGCTCGTAGCTGCTGTAGTGGTAAGGGGTTTTGGCTTCGAACTCCGCCGCGCAGGTGTCCACCGTCTTGTACACCGGGTGGATGCCCAGCCGCACACGCAGCGACCGCACCCCGTTTTCCCCGGCCAATTCCGGTCGCAGCGCCGCGACCTGGCGGTCCGACAGCCCGCTGTGCTTGGCCTGCCGTAGCAGGTTGCCGTCGAGCACCGGGGCGTCGACCAGCGCGGTGCGCAGCAACTCCAGCTCGCCGATCTGCGCGACGAACCACGGGTCGACACCCGTGGCCGCGGATACCTGTTCCACGGACGCGCCCAGCCGCAGCGCCAATTCGATGTCGTAGAGCCGGCTTTCGGTTGGGGTCTGCAGCCGGGTCAGGACCTCGTCCACGCCGCCTTCGGGGTCCGGCGCGGTCCAGAAACCCGCCCGGGTGGTTTCCAGCGACCGCATCACCTTGCCCAGGGCCTCGATGAAGTTGCGGCCCAATGACATTGCCTCACCGACGGATTTCATCGTGGTGGTCAGGGTGGGATCGGCACCCGGGAACTTCTCGAACGCGAACCGCGGGGCCTTGACCACGACGTAGTCCAGCGTCGGTTCAAAGCAGGCCGGCGTCTCCTTGGTGATGTCGTTGACGATCTCGTCCAGGGTGTAGCCGATGGCCAGCTTGGCCGCGATCTTGGCAATCGGGAAGCCGGTGGCCTTGGAGGCCAGCGCGCTGGACCGGGAGACCCGCGGGTTCATTTCGACCACGAGCAGCCGGCCGTCGCGCGGGTCCACAGCGAACTGGATGTTGCAGCCGCCGGTGTCCACGCCGACCTCACGCAGGATCGCGATGCCCAGGTCTCGCATCCGCTGGTACTCCCGGTCGGTCAGCGTCATGGCCGGCGCGACCGTGACCGAATCGCCGGTGTGCACGCCCATCGGGTCGACGTTCTCGATCGAGCACACCACCACCACGTTGTCGTGGCCGTCGCGCATCAGCTCGAGCTCGAATTCCTTCCAGCCGTAGATCGATTCCTCGATCAGCACGTTGGCGCTCGGCGAGGCCGCCAGCCCGGCGCCGGCAATCCGGTCGACCTCGTCGGCGGAGTGGGCCATACCCGAGCCCAGCCCGCCCATGGTGAAGCTTGGCCGCACCACGACCGGCAGTCCGAGTTCGGCGACCGTGTCGCGAACCTCGTCCATGGTGAAACAGACTCGGCTGCGGGCAGATTCACCGCCCACCTTGGTCACGATGTCTTTGAACCGCTGTCGGTCCTCGCCACGCTGGATGGCGTCGAAGTCGGCGCCGATGAGTTCGACGCCGTACTTGTCCAGCACCCCGTTCTCGTACAGCGCGACGGCGGTGTTGAGCGCGGTCTGCCCACCGAGTGTGGCCAGCAGCGCGTCGATCTTGTTGCCGCGCTCGGCCTGCTGGGCAATCACCCGCTCGACGAACACCGGCGTGATGGGCTCGACATAGGTGTGGTCGGCGTACTCGGGGTCGGTCATGATCGTGGCCGGGTTGGAGTTGACCAGGCTGACCTGCAGCCCCTCGGCGCGCAACACCCGGCACGCCTGGGTGCCGGAGTAGTCGAACTCGCAGGCCTGACCGATGACGATGGGTCCCGAGCCAATCACCAGGACGTGGTTGAGGTCAGACCGCCTCGGCATCAGCGACCACCTTTCCGGGCGCGAGTGTGCGCAGTTGTACACCGTTGACGGCGTGTCGCGGTACAAACACGCACGCTCGCGGCAGATGGGGTCATCGTTCGCCCGCCATCAGGTCGACGAAGCTGTCGAAAAGGTATTCCGCGTCGTGTGGACCGGCGGCCGCCTCCGGGTGATACTGCACCGAAAATGCCTGCCCATCAACAAGTCTGACGCCCTCCACCACCCCGTCGTTGGCGCAGGTGTGGCTGACGATCGCCTTGCCGAACGGCGTGTCGAAGGACTGGCCGGCCTCGCCTTCCAGCGCGAAACCGTGGTTCTGCGCGGTTACCGCGACGCGTCCGGTGGCGTGGTCGATGACCGGGATGTTGATCCCGCGATGACCGAACACCATCTTGTAGGTCGACAGGCCCAGCGCCCGGCCCAATATCTGATTGCCGAAACAGATACCGAACAGCGGGATTCCGGCGCCGAGCACCTGTTGGGTCAGGGCGACGACGCGGTCGGCGGTAGCCGGGTCACCGGGGCCGTTGGACAGGAACACACCCTGCGGTTTGATTTCGGTGATCTGCTCGAAGGTGGCAGACGCCGGAACCACGTGGCAGCGAATGCCGCGCCGGGCGAAATTGCGCGGGGTGTTGGTCTTGATGCCCAGGTCCAACGCGACCACGGTGAAACGTGGAAACCCCGGTGGCCCATCGGGTTCGACGACATAGACGCCTTCGGTGCTGACCTCGCCGGCCAGGTCGGCGCCCAGCATCGACTGCTGTGCCCGCACCCGCTCGACCAGCTCGGTCGGATCGGCCAACGACGAACCGGAGAACACCCCCGCCTTCATCGAGCCGCGGCTGCGCAGGTGACGGACCACGGCCCGGGTGTCGATGCCGGCGATCCCGACGATGCCCTGCCGGACCAGCTCCTCCTGCAGGGTGCCGGTGGCACGCCAATTCGAGGCGCGCGGCGACGGGTCGCGCACCGCATATCCGGCGACCCAGATTTTGTCGTCGCGGCTCTCCGCATCCTCGCCGTTCCAGCCGGTGTTGCCGATCTGCGGCGCGGTGGCCACCACGATCTGACGGTGATAACTGGGGTCGGTCAGCGTCTCCTGATAGCCGGACATGCCGGTGCTGAACACGGCCTCCCCAAGCGTTTCGCCGATCGCCCCGAACGGCGTCCCGGTGAAGACGCGGCCGTCTTCGAGCACCAACAAAGCTTTAGTCACGCGGCCTCCTCTAGCCAGCCGTCATATTCGCCGCGGTTGCTTGCGCGAAACCCGGTGTCGATCTCGACGCCGGATGGCAGCCGCCACCGGATTGCCAGTATCCCGTTGCGGGCGCTGACCTTGCCGACGATGCCGCGCTCGGTGCGGATCGCCGAAATGGACGTTTGCGGAATCCAAATCGGGCGGGCGTGGACGCGCTCTATCAGGATTCCCTCCGGGTGCCGGGTCAGCACCGCCTTGCTGCGGTAGCCCAGGTCGCCGACCGCGACTCGGTCGTTCCAGCGCGGCGCCAAGGTGCAACCGACGTACAAGCCGCGGGTGGTAATGGAGGCCGAACCCACCTCGGCGGGCAGGTCGGGCAGTGCCCCGATCAGCTCCGTTTGCTCCCGCGCGCGATGACGCCAGCCGCGCAGCATCAGCTGGATCACGAAGGCGATCAGCACCACCACCACCGCGGCGAAGATCAGCGACCCGACCAGCGTGCCCGAATTCATGCCGGGCTCTTCCCGTCGCGTGCGGTGACCTTGCCGCGCAGCAGGGTCGCGGTCACGGTGGCGGGCAACGTCATCGACTCGTACGGGGTGTTGGCCGACCGGCTGGCCAGGTCCGCCCCGGAGATCGTCCAGCTGGCGTCGGGGTTGACCACCGTCAGGTTGGCCGGCTCCCCCACCTCCAGCGGCCGGCCATGATCGGGCAAGCGTGCGATGCTTGCCGGATTCTCGCTCATCACTCGAGCGACATCGCGCCAGCTCAACAGGCCCGGCGCCACCATCGTCTGCACCACCACCGACAGCGCCGTCTGCAACCCCAGCATGCCGGGGCGCGCCGCGGCGAACTCGACGCATTTCTCGTGTTCAGCGTGCGGGGCGTGATCGGTGGCCACACAGTCGATTACCCCGTCGGCCAATGCATGACGCAGCGCGACCGCGTCGGCCGCTTCGCGCAGCGGCGGGTTGACCCGGTTCACCCCGTCGTAGCTGGCCAGTCTGCTGTCGTCCAGCAGCAGGTGGTGCGGGGTGACCTCGGCGGTGATCGAGATCCCTTGTCCCTTAGCCCATTTCAGGATCTCGACGGTACCCGCGGTGGAGGCGTGACAGATGTGCACCCGGGCGCCGGCGTCGCGCGCCAGCAGAGCGTCCCGCGCGACGATCGATTCCTCGGCGGCCCTGGGCCATCCGGACAATCCCAGCCTGGCCGCGGTAGGCCCCTCGTGCGCGACGGCGCCGACGGTCAGCCTGGGCTCCTCGGCATGCTGGGCGATCAGCACCCCCAGGCCGGTGGCGTATTCCAGAGCGCGGCGCATTATCAGCGGGTCGTGCACGCAGATTCCGTCGTCGGAGAACATCCGCACCTGCGCGGCGCCGGCGGCCATCATGCCCATCTCGGTGAGCTCGGCTCCGGCCAGCCCGACGGTGACCGCGCCGACGGGATGCACGTCGACCAGCCCGACCTGCTGACCGCGGTGCCAGACATGGTCGGTGACCACCGGGCTGTCGGCGACCGGCTTGGTGTTGGCCATCGCGAACACCGCGGTGTAGCCGCCGAGAGCCGCTGCCGCCGAACCGGTTTCGATGTCTTCGGCGTATTCGCGGCCGGGTTCGCGCAAGTGGGTGTGCAGGTCGACCAGCCCGGGCAGCAGCACCTGACCGGTGGCGTCGATAACGTCTGCGGTGTCGGGGATAGCGAGGCCGCTGCCGATCTCAGCGATCTGGCCGTCATCGACCAGCACGTCGACCCGTTCACCCTCGCCGTACAACCGGACACCACGAAGCAGCACACTCACGCCACACCCTCTTTGACCCGCGTTTCCGCCATCTCGGTCCCGACCAGCACATGGAACAGCACCGCCATCCGCACGTGCACGCCGTTGGAAACCTGTTGCAGCACAGCCGATTGCGATGAATCGGCCACCGACGACGCGATCTCCATGCCACGCACCATCGGACCCGGGTGCAGCACCACGGCATGGCCGGGCAGCATCGCCTGACGCCGGCCGGAAAGCCCGTAACGAACCGAGTATTCGCGCACGGACGGGAAGAAGCCACCGTTCATCCGTTCGGCCTGCACCCGCAGCATCAGCACCGCGTCGGCGGCGGGCAGCTCCGCGTCGAAATCGTGGGAGACGGTGACCGGCCAGCCGTCGACTCCGACCGGCAGCAAGGTCGGCGGCGCCACCAGCACCACCTCGGCACCCAGTGTGTCCAGCAGCACGACGTTGGAGCGGGCCACCCGGCTGTGCAAGATGTCGCCGACGATCACGATGCGCCGGCCTTCGATGCCGCCGAGCCGCTGGCGGATGGTCAGCGCGTCCAGCAGCGCCTGCGTCGGGTGTTCGTGCGTGCCGTCGCCGGCGTTGATCACCGATGGCGCCCCGCCTTTGTCCTGCAGCAGCTTTGTCGGCGGTCCAGTCCGCAAGCAGGTGCGCGGCACCGGACGCCGGATGCCGGATGATCAGCGCGTCAGCGCCGGCGGCGCGCAGCGTCAGCGCGGTATCGCGCAGCGACTCACCCTTGCCCACCGACGATCCGGCCGCGCTGACGTTGATCACGTCGGCGCTCATCCACTTGCCGGCGACCTCGAACGACACCCGGGTGCGAGTCGAGTTCTCGTAGAACATCGTCACCACGGTCCGCCCGCGCAGTGTCGGAAGCTTCTTGATCTCACGCCCCACCAGCGCCTGAGCGAACCGGTCGGCGTCATCGAGGATGGCCGTGGCTTCGTCGCGGCTCAAGTCGCCGGCGGCCAGCAGATGCCTGGTCATCAGGCACCGTCCCGAGAGATGACCACACCGTCGCGACCGTCGTGTTCACTGAGCTGCACGTGCACGCTCTCGTTGCGCGAGGTCGGCACGTTCTTGCCGACGTAGTCGGCACGCACCGGCAGTTCGCGGTGGCCGCGGTCGACCAGCACGGCCAACTGCACGGAACGCGGCCGGCCCACGTCGCGCAGCGCGTCCAGGGCCGAGCGCACCGAGCGCCCGGAGTACAGCACGTCGTCGACGAGAATCACCAGCACGTCGTCGACGCCGCCGGCCGGGATCGCCGTAGCCGCCAGCGGCCGCGGCGGCTTGCTCATCAGGTCGTCGCGGTACAGGGTGATGTCCAGTGCGCCGTGGCCCACGTCGACACCGCTGTATTCACGGATGTTGCTGGCCAGCCGGTCGGCCAGGAGGACACCGCGGGTCGGGATACCCAGCAGCACTACCCGCGGTGAGTCGGGGTTATCCAGCGCGGTTTTTTCGATGATCTGATGCGCAATACGGGAAATGGTGCGACCCACGTCGGCCGCAGACATCAATTCCCTGCCGGTCGCAGCATCCATGCCAGACCTTGACCTCCTTCTCCGCCTCTCCGGACGGATCGTTAAAGGATGTCGACTGCGGGGCAGCGTAGCACTGCGCGCCGACGCGGCGAGGACGTGGGCCGCGTGGCGGGTTGGCGATGGCATCTGTTGTCACAGGGGCCACTTCAGCACCGCAACAGCTGTGGCCATCCGGTTTCCGAATGTGCTGGCGCATGCGATAGCGCGGGCAAATCGGTACTCGGCCTCCGGCGGCTGGTCGGCAATCCGAGCTACGCTGGCGAAAATGACAGCCGCTAACGCTTCCGCAGGTTCCCCCGGCCGACCGATCATGGACTTCGACGCGCTCTACCGGGGTGAGAGTCCCGGCGAAGGCATCCCGCCGATCACCAGCCCGCCATGGGATACCAAGGCGCCCAAGGAGAATGTCATCGGCTGGCAGACCGGTGGCTGGGTGCACGGTGACGTGCTCGACATCGGCTGCGGGCTCGGCGACAACGCCGTCTACCTGGCCCAGAACGGATACAACGTCACCGGGTTGGACATCTCGCCGACCGCCCTGATCACCGCCGAACGGCGGGCCCACGATGCCGGGGTCGACATCAAGTTCGCGGTGGCCGATTCCACCAAGCTCGAGGGCTACACCGATGCGTTCGACACCATCGTCGACAGCGGCATGTTCCACTGCCTGGACGACGACGGGAAGCGCGCCTATGCCGCGGCGGCGCACCGGGCCACCAGGCCGGGGGCCACGCTGCTGATCAGCTGCTTCTCCGACGCCAACCCGTCCGACGTGGAGCGGCCGCTGCCGGGCGTATCCGAGCAGACGTTGCACGACGTGCTCGGCGGCGCGGGCTGGGATATCGCCTCGCTGGAGCCCAACACGGTGCGCCGCGAAATGGACGGCACCGAAATCGAGATGGCGTTCTGGTACGTCCGCGCGCAGCGGCGCTGAACTGGTGCTGATGCCGGGCCTCGGTGAAAACCTCCCGCGTTGCCGGCGGGTTGCGGTGCGCAGCGTCCGGGCCCGGCGGCTACCCTCAACCGGGTGAATCTCGACGCCAACCGGGCCTCCATCCGCGAAGCCTGCGACGCAGGCCTGCTCGCGGGCGCGGTGACGGTGGTCTGGCAGCGCGGAGAAGTGCTGCAGATCAACGAGATCGGCTACCGCGACGTGGACGCCGGTTTGCCGATGCGGAAAGACGCGCTGTTTCGCATCGCGTCGATGACCAAGCCCGTGACGGTGGCCGCGGTAATGAGCCTGGTCGACGACGGCAAGCTGGCGCTGCACGATCCGATCGCGCGCTGGGCGCCGGAGCTCGCCGATATGCGGGTACTGGACGACCCCACGGGGGCCGCTCGACCGCACCCATCCCGCGCGGCGGCCCATCCTGGTCGAGCACCTGCTGACCCACACCAGCGGCCTGGCCTATGGTTTTTCGGTTTCCGGGCCCATCGCAAAGGAATACGTACGGTTGCCGTTCAACCAGGGCTCGGACACCTGGCTGGCCGAACTTGGCGCCCTGCCGCTGGTGCACCAGCCCGGTGACCGGGTGACCTACAGCCACGCCACCGACGTGCTGGGCGTTATCGCTGCACGTGTCGAGGACAAGCCGTTTCACCAGGTTCTGGACGAGCGGGTGCTGGGTCCGGCGGGCATGACCGACACCGGGTTCTTCGTGTCGGCCGAAGCACGGGGACGCGCCGCGACCATGTACCGCCTTGACGAGGCCGGCCGGTTGCAGCACGACGTGATGGGGCCGCCGCACGTCAAGCCGCCGCGGTTCTGCAACGCCGGCGGCGGGTTGTGGTCGAGCGCCGAGGACTACCTGCGGTTCGTGCGGATGCTGCTGGGCGACGGTTCGGTGGACGGCGTGCGGGTGCTCTCACCCGAGTCGGTGCGCCTGATGCGCAGCGACCAACTCACCGACGAGCAGAAGCGGCACAACTTCCTGGGCGCGCCGTACTGGGTCGGCCGCGGGTTCGGCCTGAACCTGTCGCTGGTGACCGACCCGGCGAAGTCCGTCCCGCTATTCGGGCCGGGCGGCCTGGGAACATTCAGCTGGCCCGGTGCCTACGGGACGTGGTGGCAGGCCGACCCTTCCGCGGACCTGATCCTGCTGTATCTGATTCAGAACTGCCCCGACCTGTCCGTGGACGCGGCCGCGGCCGTCGCGGGCAACACCTCGCTGGCGAAACTGCGGACGGTGCAACCGAAGTTCGTCCGCCACACCTATCGCGCGCTGGATCTTTAGCCTGGAACCAAGCGATGGTCGATTACCCACCTGACCGCATCACCGGAGCGCGGCTGCTATTGCGCCCACCGGTTCTCGACGACGCCGGCGCGCTGTTCCAACGGGTCGCCCGCGATCCCCAGGTGACCAAGTATCTGATGTGGACTCCGCACCCCGACGTCGCGGCGACGCGACGGGTGATCACCGAAAAACTCAATGTCGGCGACGCCGAGCGGACTTGGGCCATCACGATGCAGCACAGCGATGAGGTCATCGGCCTGATGAGTTGCCGGCGCCCGCTGCGGCACTCCGCCGAGGTTGGTTACTGCATGGCGCGCCGCTGGTGGGGCAAGGGATTGATGTCCGAGGCGCTCGGCATGATGATGGCCGCGCTGCAGGCCGATCGCGACATGTACCGCGTCTGGGCCACCTGCAGTGTCGATAACGAGCGGTCGGCGCGCCTGCTGCAGCGAGCCGGGTTCCTGCTGGAGGGCCGGCTGGCCCGCCACGCGGTCTACCCGAACATCGGGCCCGAACCGCGCGACAGCCTGCTCTACGCGAAGGCGTTGCGCTGATTGCCCAAATGCGGCGAGTCCTGCGCCGAACCTGCGTCAGAGGTCAGGAAATCGCGAAAAGTTAGGCCCTGGACGCAGATTCGCCGCCATGCGCGCAGGCTCGCGATGCCAAGGACGTGCGGTGATCAAATAGACTGGGCCGCATGACCGCTACGAAAAGGTGCTGCGGCCCTATGTGGACAGATGCCAGGACCTGCCGAAAGGTCTCGACGGCTATGCACCAGAGACCGCGTCAGATATCGCCGCCACGGCGCTGGTCATGAAGTACATGCAGCGCTGGCCGTTCCGCAGTATCGCCGAACGGAAATGGTTCACCACCGCCGACGCGATCGAGCTGCCCGACTACCCGGCCGCACGCCCCAGTGCCCGCCGGGCGTAGGCGCGCACGTCGGCGTCGCTGTCCTTCAGCGCGATGCCCAGGGCATCGCGCGCGTCGGGTTCGCCGGCCCACCTGGTCAGGCTGAGCACCGCCGCCTTACGGACGTCGAGATGCGCGTCGGCGAGCACCTCGGCCAGCCGCGATACCGCAAGTTCGGCCGTCGCGCCCGACAACGCGCGGGCCGCACCGACTCGCACCTGCCAAGCCGGTGCCTGCAAGGCCCGGTCGACGGCAACAAAATCGTCTTCACTGCAACCTAATTCACTCAGTGCGGCCAAGGCGGCCGCGCGTACCAGCGGATCAGGGTCGGCGAGCAGCGCGCTGACCGCACGGCGACCCTGGTCGCCGACGGGCACTGTGGCCAGACCGGCGGCCGCCGCGATGCGAACCTCCCGGTTCTCGTCGGCGGTGGCGGTGACCACCCCGGTCACGTCGTCGACCGACACCAGCGCCCGCACCGCCTCGATACGCACCCGATGATCGGGATCGGTCAGCGCCTGGCGGTATTGCGCGGTGTCACCGGCCCGGCGCGCGGCGAGCAGATAGACGACCGCCGCGCGCACCACCACGTCACGCGAAAGTAGGTGCGCCCGGGCGCCGGCCGGGTCGGGCAGCACTTCGACCAGTTCGCGGATGCCGTCGGCGCCGGTGCGGCGAACCCCGGCGTCGGCGTCGTCGAGCGCGGCGAACAGGGCGGGCGCATATCCGTCCGGAGTGTGCTCGGTAAGCGTTGCCACCGCGGTTCGGCGCACTCCGGCATCGGAGTCGGTCAGATACGGGCGCAGATCGGCGACCGTTGGCTCTTCGAGGGCAAGGACTTCGGCGATGCGCGGTGACGGTGGTTCGAATGCCTCGAATGCCCTCGCCGCGGAGGTAATTCGAGAGCTGGTGGTGGCCGGGGCCTGGCCGCCGACCAGCGGCGGCTGCTCCACCTCGTGCACCGTCTGGTCCACCGGCGGCAGGCCGTCCAGCTCCGGTACCGACACCAAATACGGGGCCACCGGCCGCTTCAGGAAAATCATCGAGCCATCGGGGCCCTTGCGCAGATTCAAGTGGTAGCCCCACTGGTTGTCGTCCCGGCCGGGCAGGTCGGCGCGATCGTGGTAGAGGCCCCAGCGCGATTCGGTCCGAGTAAGCGACGAGCGAGCGGCCATCTCGGCACAGTCCCGGATAAACGAAACCTCGACGGCGCGCATCAGCTCGTGCGGGTTGTGGGCTCCCATATCGGCGATCTCGGCGCGCATCCGCTCGAAGGTGCGCAGCGCGATGGACAGTTTTGCGGCCGTCTTCGGCGGCGCCACATAGTCGTTGACGAAGCGTCGCAATTTGTATTCGACCTGCGGCTGCGGCGGGCCGTCGGGATGCCGGAGCGGCCGGTAGATCAGCTCATGTGCGGCATTCAGCTGACCCTGCGGAAGCTGTTGCGGTGCAGATACTTCCGTCAGCGTCGCTGCGGCGTGCGCACCGGCGAGGTCGCCGAAGACGAACGCCCCGATCATGTAATTGTGCGGCACACAGGCCAGATCACCGGCCGCGTAGAGGCCGGGCACCGTGGTGCGGGCGTGCTCGTCGACCCAGACTCCCGAAGCGGAATGACCACTGCACAAACCGATCTCGGAGATGTGCATCTCCACGTCATGGGTGCGGTAGTCGTGCCCGCGATTGGCGTGGAAGGTGCCCCGGGTGGGCCGCTCGGTGGTGTGCAGGATGTTCTCCAGCGCGGTCAGCGTCTCATCGGACAGATGAGACACCTTGAGGTAGATGGGTCCGCGAGCGGAGTCGATCTCGCTTTTGACTTCGGCCATCATCTGCCCCGACCAGTAATCGGAGTCGACGAAACGCTCGCCGTGCGAATTGACCTGATAGCCGCCGAAGGGATTGGCCACATATGCGCAGGCCGGACCGTTGTAGTCCTTGATCAGCGGATTGACCTGGAAGCATTCGATGCCGGACAGCTCCGCGCCGGCGTGATAGGCCATCGAGTACCCGTCGCCGGCGTTCGTGGGGTTCTCGTAGGTGCCGTACAAGTAGCCCGACGCGGGCAAACCGAGCCGCCCGCACGCCCCGGTCGCCAGGATCACCGCCTTGGCGCCGACGGCGACGAATTCGCCGGTGCGGGTCTGTAGTGCCGCGGCACCCACCGCCCGGCCATCCTGAGTGAGCACCCGCACCGGCATCAGCCGGTTCTCGATCCGGATCTTCTCCCGCATCGCGCGTTGCCGTAGTACGCGGTACAGCGCCTTCTTGACGTCCTTGCCTTCCGGCATCGGCAACACGTACGAGCCCGACCGGTGCACCCGGCGCACCGCGTATTCGCCGTGCTCGTCCTTCTCGAACTTCACGCCGTAGCGCTCCAGCCGCTGCACCATCGCGAACCCGCGGGTGGCGGTCTGATACACGGTGCGCTGGTTGACGATTCCGTCGTTGGCCCGGGTGATCTCGGCGACGTAATCCTCCGGTTCGGCCTTGCCCGGGATGACGGCGTTGTTCACCCCGTCCATGCCCATGGCCAGCGCACCGGAGTGGCGCACGTGGGCCTTTTCCAGGAGCAGCACCTGCGCGCCTTGTTCGGCGGCGGTCAGCGCCGCCATGGTGCCCGCGGTGCCACCGCCGATGACCAGCACGTCGCAGTCGAGGCGGACCGGCACCTGAACAGGGATCTGCATCATGCCGCCACCGAATTATCCAGTGCGGCAATAATTTCCGCGCGCAGCGCTGGACGCGCCAGGTCGTTGCGCGGCTCCGGCACGTCAAGCAGCGCGCGCAGTGGCCGGCCGGCCTGGCCCAGCACGGCGATACGGTCGCCGAGCAGCAGGGCCTCGTCGACGTCGTGGGTGACGAAGACGATGGTGGTCGGGTGGGCGCGCCAGGTGTCGATCAGCAGTCGTTGCATGGCCGCCCGGGTTTGGGTGTCCAGCGCGCCGAACGGCTCGTCCATCATCACCGCCCGGGGTGCCCCGGCCAGCCCGCGCGCCAGCTGCACGCGCTGGCGCATGCCGCCGGACAGGCTCTTGGGCAGGTAGTTGCCGAACCCGGTGAGTCCCACCTCGGCTATCCAGCGTTCGGCCTGCGTCCGCCGGGTGGCGCGTGGTTCGCCGCGCAGCCGCAGCGCCAGTTCGATGTTGGAGCGCACGGTGCGCCACGGCAGCAGCGCGTTGTCCTGGAACACCATGCCGCGATCTCCGGAGGTGGTGGTGACCTCGGCGCCGTCGGCCAGCACCCGGCCGTCGTCGGGCGGTAGCAACCCCGCCAGCGCACGCAGCACCGTCGACTTGCCGCAGCCCGAGGGCCCGGTCAGCACCAGGATCTCCTCGGGGCGCACCGCCAGGCTCAGCCCGTCGATCACCGGGACACCGGTGTAGGACAACCGGACTCGATCCAGCTCGAGGCTCATACCGATACTTGTCGGGGTCATCGCAGGTTCTCCTGGGCTCGCGGCAGCCAGCGGGTGACACGGCGGCCGAGCAGCTCAACCGCCGCCGACGTCGCGAATCCCAGCACGCCGATGGTGAGGATCCCGACGAACACCTGCGGGTAGGCCAGCACGGTGTAGTCCTGCCAGGTGCGGTAACCGACCCCGAGCCGACCGGAGATCATCTCCGCGGAGATCACACAGATCCAGGCCACGCCCATGCCCACCGACAGGCCCCCGACGACCCCCGGCAGGATGCCCGGCAGCACCACTCGGCTCAGCACCTCCCGTCGACCGCCACCCAGGGTGCGTACCGAGTCCTCCCACAACGTGGGCAGCGCCCGCACCGCATGCCGGGTGCTGACCATGATCGGGAAGTAGGCCGCCAGGAAGGTGATGAACACGATGCCGGCCTCATCGGTCGGAAACAGCAGGATGGCGACCGGCACTATCGCGATGGCCGGGATGGGCCTGGCCAGCTCGGTCAGCGGACCCAACACGTTGGCGAACAATCGGGACCGGCCGAGCAAGACACCGGTCGCGACGCCGATCACCGCGGCCAATCCGAAGCCGGTGAGGATGCGGAGCAATGATTGCGCCAGGTCAAGCCAGTACTCGTAGTTGCCCAGCCGGTGCGTCAACGCATGCAGGATCTCGGTGACCGTCGGCAGCGTGTCGAACCGCAGCCAGCACCGCACCTTGCCGGCGGTGAGTAACTGCCACAGCCCGATCGCGGCCGCCACCGAGGCCAGCCGCAGCAGTCTCCACTGCCACTGCGAGGCGGGCCGGCGGGCGGTGCCGAGTGCCGGCGAGACCGGCGTTGCGACTTGGTCGGTTACCACTTAGACCGTCATAGCGAACCTCCCACTGCCTGTTGGTAATCCACGGTGGCGCTGCCCGGATGCGCGGTGCGGTAGCGACGTGCCCCGGCCAGGGTGTCGAAGGGCAGGTAATCCGTGCCGTTGCGAACCCAGAACGACTTGTCCGCGAACCACCGGGTGCCCAATTCGGCGTCGGGAACGTAGGCCGCGCGGACCTTGGCGCCGTGGGCAACCGCGTCCCGGATGGCTTGGAGCAGGGCCGTCGGGTTGGCCACCTGCTGGGTGGCATCCGATCCGTCCAGCCACAACTCGCCGCCTACCGCGCGGGTTGCCGGTGGCGGCCCGGGCGGTGTCATAGTCGCGGCCGCGGGCACCGAACACGGCGCGCAGTGGCTCGTCCCGAGCGAATCCGCCGACATCGAGGTCGGCGAAGTCACCGATCGACTTCAGGTACGGCACATCGCTTTTCAAGGTGTTAACCAGCGACGGCTTGAGCGTGGTGTCGAACGACGTACCGCCGGGACCGTTGTACAGGTAGACGACCTCCTGCGGCAGCCCACTCGCGTCGGCGACGATACGGGCCGCCTGCAGCGGCTTTTCGTTGAGGAATTCGGTGGCGTCCAGTTGCGCCTGCAGGAAGGCCGCGAGTACCTCCGGGTGCGCCGATGCATACGAGCGCCGTACCACGACACCATGCAGGGTGGGCAGGTTCAGCTCGGCCCCGTCGTAGAGCAGTTTGGCCTTGGCTCTGGAATACCAATAGCCCCGGCCAGGCGACGAACTGCGAGAGCCCCTGTACCTGACCGGATTCCAGGGCGGAAGCACCGATTTGCGGCTGTTGGTTGAGCACCTCGACACCGCTGCTGGGATTGATTCCAGCTTTGTCCAGGGCGCGCACCAGCGTGCCGTGGCCGGCCGAACCAACGCTGGCCGAGACTTTCTTACCGGCCAGGTCGGTCAGGGTGGTGGCAGCGGAATCCCGGTGCTACCACAACCATATTCAGGGCACCCTTGGGGTTGTACCCGGTGACCGAGACCATCTCGGTGCGGGCCAACGGATTGGCTTGTGTCTTAGAGCCGTTGATCAGCATGGGGTAGTCCCCCATGGAGCCGATGTCGATCTTTTCGGCGAGCATCTGCGCGGTGATCGGGGCACCGGTGTCGTAATCCTGCCACCGGACGGCGTATTTGGTTCCGGTGCGCGCCGTGATGTCGGCGAGTCTGTGCTCGAGATAACCCTGAGCGCGCAGCAGCGTGCCCGCGGTTACCGTGTTGATGGTCTTGGACTGATAGCCGATGACGACGTTGACCACACCGGAGGACTCCGCCAGCGATTCCAGCGAGCAACCGGAGGCGACCATGGTGAGTGTGAGGGCCACCGGGAGGGCGACCGACGCGAGCCGTACGGCGTGTCGTTTCATGAAATATCCTGGGGCTCAGCGTGTTTCAGCGTATGAGATAAGGCATGTTGACCGTGACCGCGCCGGTCGGACAGCGGGCCGCGCACGGGCCGCAGTACCAGCATTCGTCGACATGCATGAACGCTTTGCCGGTGTCGGGGTTGATGGCCAGGGCGTCCAGCGGACAGATCTCAACACAGAGCGTGCAGCCGTCGATGCACAAGGACTCGTCGATCGTTACCGGAACGTCTGCCCGGTGGTTGACCAGCGTCATGGCTTGCTCCTTATCGGCTCGGCTCTTAACAAACTGCCGCGCATGGTGATTCGATCGCCTCGCATCCGGATGTACTCCAGGTCAACGGGCCTGCCGTCGTCGAGGCTGGTGAGCCGCTCCAGCATCAGCAGTGCCGCGCCGTCGGGCACTTGCAGTGTGGCCGCCGAATGGGCGTCGGCGGGAATGGCCTCCAGCGCGAGGGCCGCCGAGCCCAGCCGCTGTCCGCTCACCTGCTCGATCAGCGCGAACAGGTCTTGCTTTTCTAGGGGGTTTCCAGCGGATGGCACAGAATCTGCGATCCGATATCCGGGGTGAGGTAGGTCAGGTCGAGGCTGAGCGGCAGGTCGCCGAGGTATCGCAGCCGCTCGACGAAAACCGCCGGCTCACCGGCTGCCAGCTGCAACCGGCGAGCCACCGTCGGCGGAGCGGTCACCGGCATGGCGGCCCGCACCTCGTTGCGGACCTCGCCGAGATGTTTGAGGGTCTCCTTGAGTCCGATTAGGGCGTCCAGCCCGTGGTCGTATTTGCGCTGCGCGACATGGGTGCCGACCTTGGGCCCGCGGTCGATCAAGCCCTCGTTTTTCAGAACCGTGAGCGCTTCGCGAATGGTGTTGCGGGAGGCGGCGAATTCGGCGGCAAGTTCGTTTTCGGGGGGCAGCCCGTCGGGATAGGTACCGGCGTGGATCTGCTGGCGTAGTACGTCGGCCACCCGGCGGGCGCGGTCGGCCCGGGGAGCGCGGATGGGCACGACCGGTACTACTTCAGCCACGTCGTCACGCTAACGCAGCTCAGGGGCATATTTGGGGCGGCGAATCGGAGGCCGCGGCCGCGGACCGGCCTATTCCGCCACTCAAAACCAGCTAGAACCGGCGCTCGTCCTGCTATTGCGCCACCTCGGGCGCCACGGCGCCTTTCTGATCCCGATGAGCAGAACTCACCGCGCGCTGGGACTTCTCAGCGGCTTCACAGCGACCTCGTCATATGCTGGAACCTGCCATGATTAGCACCGCACTGGTTTTCCCCAGTGCTTCGGCGAGCCAGTCTCGCAGCGGGCGAAATGCCGATCGCTGTCGACGATTCCAAGATGGGCTGGATGGACCGCGACAGCGCCGACAACTGCCAAACGCCGCTGATCAGAAGCTTTCAGCAATAGGAGAGGCCACAATGCCAACTGGATCGCCGCACGGGGCCCGATACCGCCGCGAGATCGGCACGGTAATGATCACCGCTGCAATCGCTTTGGGCTTCAATGTCGCGGCAGCAGCAACGGCGAGCGCCGACCCGAGCGCGTTCAGCACCCTCAGCTGCAACTGCCAGGAGACTGCTCCACCCGGCAGCCCGGCCCGGAAGGACGAGATAATCCGCGGTATCCGGCAGGGCCTGCCCAAATGGTCGCCGGCGCTACCGCACCAACCCAGCAAGGCTCAGGCTTTTTCGGGAACCACCGTTACCGCGCTCTGACCGTTGAGGCCGGAGGCATCCGCATCTGCGACCCGATCTCCGGGGTGACGTAGGTCAGGTCGAGGCTGAGCGGCAGGTCGCCGACGTATCGCAACCGCTCGACGAAAACCGCCGGCTCACCGGCCGCCAGCTGCAACCGGCGAGCCACCTCGGTGAGCAGAACTTGCCGCGAGAAGACGCAAAAACCCTAATTCGCGCTCGAATTAGGGGGTTTTGCGTCTTCTCGGCACCAGTTTCCGTAGTCCGCGAGTGCGGCGGATTGCGTGGTGATGGCGCCGATGTAGCCATCGGGACGGACGAGGACGGCCCCACCCTCCTTGACGTCATAAGCCCGATAGATGTGCCGTTCGGGGTCAAGAACGTCGGTGCCGATCTGGTGAGCGTGAACTCGCGGGTGATCCAGACGCGGTGCGTCGGGCCCGAAGCGCAGCAGTGTCCAGTGCGGGCCTGCGAACAACCCGAATAACCGTGCCGGCCGGCCGTCCCGGTATTGGCATGGCGCGTCGGGTGCGCGGTCGCCCGCGGCCAGCATGCCGCGACAGCCGTCGTCGAGAGTGAGCGGGCCGCCGCGGTAGTTCAGGTCGAGTTGCCGGGTTTCTTCGCCGCGATGCAGCGCGTCGTCGCTGCCGCTCAGGGTCTTGTCCAGTAGCTCGGTGCTGATGCCGAGTGCACGTGCGGCAATCGGCAGTCGTTCGGCCTGGTAACTGTCCAGTAGGGCTTCAACATCCAGGGAGGTACCGGTCAAAGCCGCGGCGAGTTTCCAGCCGAGGTTGTACGCGTCCTGAACGCCGGTGTTGAGTCCCTGTCCGCCGGTGGGCGGGTGCACGTGGGCGGCGTCACCGGCCAAAAATGCCCGCCCGATGCGAAAGCGCTGTGCCAAGCGAACATTCGACCGCCAGATGGTGGCCCAGGTGGGCTCGTGCAACCGGATATCGGTCCGCTTCGACGCGGCTTCGACAATGGCCTGCAGCGCGGGCAGGGTGGGCAGCACCCCAGGCGCGGTAGTGTTCACCACGAAGGTGTCCTCACCTCCCGCCAGCGGGGTGAAGCCGAAAAAGCAACGGCCATCCAGCATCCAGCCGTGCCCGTACTCATGGTCAAGCCCCTCGGCGCGCACGTCGGCCTGCAGCATCTGCACCTCGTCGTCCGTTGTACCGAGGAACGGAATCGCCAGCTGCCGGCGCACCGCGCTGTGCCCGCCGTCGGCACCGACCAGATAGGCGGCCCGCACGGCTTCGCCGCTGTGCAAGCGAACCGTCACCGCGTCGTCGCACTGCTCGACCGCCGCTACCCCGTTACCCCACTGCACCTGCCGGCCGTAACCAGACAACCGCGCCCGCAGAATCTCCTCGGTCCGCCACTGCGGCACGAACCACAGGTTCGGATACGGCACGTCGGGACGCGGCGGTTCCGGCGTGGCCATCTGCTCCTCCCACACCACCGACTCCCCGTCATAGATCCGCATCACCGGTGCGTCGATACCAGCGGCGAACACCTCGTCGAGGACACCGAGGTCCTCGAAGACCTCCAGGGTTCGTGGCTGCAGCCCATCAGCACGGGAGCCGATCGCGAACCGCTCCGCTTTGTCGACGATGCGTAGGTCAATTCCGCGGCGGGCCAGCTCGATGGCGAGCGTGAGGCCGGTCGGGCCGGCTCCGGCGATCAGTACCTGTGTGTCCATTAGGCGTTCTCTTTCAATGAATTAGAATTCAGTGAATATCTATTCAGTCTCGCCTGGTGCTAGCTTTCCTGTCAAGGAGGTGACGGTGAAACGCGTGGACCAAGCCGCCGGCACCGAGGCCGCGCTCAAAGACGCTGCCCGGCGCGTGTTCGCTGAGAAGGGCTATCTGAATACCAAGATCACCGACATCACCGCCGAGGCCGGCCGTGCCGCGGGATCGTTCTACAACCACTTCACCAGCAAGGAAGACCTGCTCAAGGGACTGCTCGCCGATCTGCTCGCCGAAAGCGACCGCGACGTCGCCGCGTCGGACTCCGGCCACAGCGGCGACTTCACCGATCGTGCCGCCGTGCGCTGGCATATCGCGGCGTACTGGCGCTTCTATACTCGCCACACCGTCGAGTTGACGGCCCTACGCCAGGCGGCGTTGGTCAACGCCGAATTCGGCGCCCAGGTACAGGCGCTGATGAACCAGGACATCAGCCACATCCGCGATCACCTGGACCCCATCGCCGCGGCCGGTCGGACACTGCCCGGGCGCGCGGACGTTGTACTCGCGATGTTCTCTGGACTGCTGGACGGATTCGGATCGCACTGGCAGATGTCGGGTGGTCAGTTCGGCCAGCGCGATGTCGACGATGACGAGGCCATTGAGGCGCTGACCGAGTTCGTCTATCGCGCGCTCAACGGTGCGCCCGAGTAACCACGAAAAGACGCAAAGGCCCCCGGTTTGTGCCGGATTAGGGTGCTTTTGCGTCTGCTCGAGGTACTGCGCTCTCACCGTTGACGCCCCCAGTCAACCCCGAGGGATCCGCTGGGATCTCGAACGGCGGCACCGCGCCATTCACCGCGGCCATCGCCGCATTCCGTTGAGCCTCTAGCCGTTTCAGAGCGCTCTGGGTAAACACCGACAAACCGAGCTCGTGGTTGTATCCGTGGATTTCCTTGACGTCGAGCTGGGCGAGGAAATAGATGATCTCCTTGGAGACCACCTGCCCCGGGACCAGGACCGGGAAGCCGGGCGGATAGGGCACCACAAAGGTGGTGGACACCAACGTCTTTCCCTCGGCCAGTCGTCGCCCGGCCGTGCCGATCTGCACGTATTCGCGGTCGGACTCCTCATATCCGGCATAGAACGCCGACCGGGTGTCGCCGTACTTGCTGTCGTCATGCGGGCGGAACGCCTCGTCGAACCGGCTGAAGTCGGGCAGGTGCGGCAGGTCCTCGGTGATCTCCTCGACGCGGCGCTGGTGCAGCGCCCAGTCGGCCTGACTGGCCCCCGCCTTCTCCTTGTCGAAGTCGTAGGACACCCGGCGCAGCACGTCGAGCAGATGATGCACGCTCGACCAGGTGACGCCGATGGTGAAGATCAACAGCACGCTGTTGATCGACGTCTTGTTGATCTGGATGCCGAACCGGTCCATCAGGATCTTCTCGCGGAAGTCGTACCCGTTCATTCCGGTTTTGCCGAGGAACAGCGTGACCCGCGTCGGGTCCAGCACGAACTGATCGGATCGCCACGCCTCGTTCCACTCGTCCAGGGCCCCCTGCCTGACTTCGCGGTATGAGCTGACATGGGAGGCCCGGAACTCCTCCGGCACCAGGTCGGACTCGTCGAGGATGCGGAACCATTTGCTGATCAGCCGGTCCTTGCGGACGCGATGGCGGAACACCAGCGCCATGTCGTAGACCTGCCGGACCAGCTGGAATCCCTCGATGTCAACCTGTCGGCGCGCCAGATCCAACGACGCGAGCAGTTGCTGGTTCGGCGAGGTCGACGTGTGGGTCAAGAAGGCCTCGCCGAACGAATCCCGGGCCCGCGCGTTGAAATCCTGGTCGCGGATGTGAATCATCGACGCCTGCCGAAACGCCGACAGCGACTTGTGGGTGGAGTGCGTCGCGTACACCCGGACCCGCGCCTGACTGGGGTCGGGCAGCAGCTGGTGGTTGACCCACTCCGAGCGCGGGATCCCCTCCATCGAGGCCAACCAATTCCGGTACTCCTCGGCGTATTCCTTCGACGCCAGCCTGTGCTTGAGGCGCCGCGCCGACACCATGGCGGTGCGCTGCCGGGCCCATGGGACGGCGGTGGCGAACGCGTACCACGCCTCGTCCCACAGGAAGCAGATGTCGGGCTTGATCGCCAGCACCTCCTCCATCACCCGGCCGGGGTTGTAGACGACGCCGTCGAAGATGCAGTTGGTGAGCAACAGCATGCGCACTTTGTGCAACTGCCCGGCCGCCTCGAGGTCCAACAGCTCCTTCTTGATGGTCTCCAGCGGTACCGCCCCGTAGATAGCGAACTCCGGTAGCGCATAGGACTCCAGGTAGAGCGGGTACGCGCCGGCCAGCACCAGGCCGTAATGGTGCGACTTGTGGCAGTTACGGTCGATGAGAACGATGTCGCCGGGCCGGGTCAGCGACTGCACGACGATCTTGTTCGCGGTGGACGTCCCGTTGGTGACGAAGTAGGTATGGTCGGCGTTCCAGGTGACCGCCGCCTTGTCCATGGCCTTCTTGATATTGCCGTGCGGGTCCAGCAGGGAGTCCAGCCCACCCGAGGTGGTCGAGGTCTCTGCCATGAAGATGTTGCGGCCATAGAACTCGCCCATGTCCTCCAGCGACTTCGAGTTGAAGATACTGGCGCCGCGCGCGATGGGAAGCGCGTGGAACTGACCGACCGGAGCCTGCGCATAGGCCCGCAACGCGTCGAAAAATGGTGTGGCGAAACGGTTTCGCAAACCCGCGATCACCGTGCTATGCAGATCGGTGACATCGTTGAGCCGATAGAAGGTGCGGTCGTAGACTTCCGGTTCTTCGTCAGTGCCGGCCGCGATCGACTCGTCGGTGAGCAGATACAGGTCGATGTGTGGCCGCAGCTCCCGAATCCACTCGCCGCATTCGATCCAGTCGTTCGCGCGGTCCGACACTGCGGCGTCATCGCTGACGCCCAGCAAGGTGTTCATCAGCGGCACCCGGTCACGCGACCGCAGCGGCAGGTCGTGGCGGATGATCGCGGCCTGGATCTCGCCGTTCAGCGCCACCGCTGTGATGGCGTCCTCGACGCTGGGGGCCACCAGGATTTCGAACTGGATGTCGTCGGACAGGTTGCGCAGCTCGCGCAGGCTCTCGGCCAGGGAGTCCGGAGCGGTGATCGGCGCATCGTCGGCCAGCAAGACGGTGTAGAACTGCTGCTGCTTGGCGTGAGCCACCAGCTCTTGGTCGGCCAGCGGCGCGGAAGTGTCGAAAAGCGCTGTGCGGTCGCCATATTCAGACAGCAAGCGCACGGCCAGCGACACCTCCTCGGTGAGCCGCACCGTGGAAAGACTCTCCAGGTGAGCGCGGAAGGTCGCCAAGTTCTCCGCGCCGGGGTATAGCCAGTACCGCTCGTAGGCACCAATGCGGTCCATCAGGCGCTTCACCTTGGCCAGGTCGTGGGTGATGTCCAGACCGGGGGCAAGGTCGACCTCGGCCAGGTGACGGCAAGCGTCGTCGAGCTGATTCCAGGTGTCGATGCGCGTGTACGACGGATTAGCCACCGCCGCCAGCGCGGACACACGAAGTCGTCGCGGGTGGGCACTGCTTCGAGTCATGTCGTCGCCTGTTCCTCGCAGGTCCCCCGTCAGTGCGGCCAGTGCTGTTGTCCGGCGACACTAGGGCCAGGAACTATTGTGGTCCGCCCGCGCGCAGAGCGCGATGATTTCTCTCAGCGGCAAACCGGGTCGGTCAGTGCTCCGGCCCGTCGTCACTGTCCACGACCGGCGGATCAGCGCGGGGCCCGCCCAACCACCGCAGCATCGGCAGCTCCATGCCGCGCGCCGGCAGCTCGGTGACATCGCTGAGTGACCTGACCAGGGCCTGTGTCAAGCCCATGAGGGCGGCTATCACCGGCAACAGCGGCTGCAGGGGCCTGGCCGCCGTGCGAACCGTGCTGATCCGGCGCGCCAGGATGAGGCGCTCGATCGAGTGATACAGCCAGGCACCCACGGCCAGCGCATAGATCGACAGCACCGACGCCACGATGGCCTGCCCGAACGCGGCGCACACCACGGCGCCCAAAACCACCGTCGCGGCCAGGAAGCTAGCGGCGACGACGCGCAGCTCCAGCCGGTTCATGAGCGTGGGTTCTCCGGCGTCCGGGCGGCACCGGCTTGCACTGCTTTGGCGGCCGCACGGATCTGCGGCGTCACCAGCATGACCTGGCCGAGCACGCCGTTGACGAAGCCCGGCGATTCGTCGGTGGACAGCCCCTTGGCCAGCTCTACGGCCTCGTCGACGGCGACGGGCTCCGGCACGTCGTCGGCGTACAGCAGCTCCCACACCGCGACCCGCAGGATGGCCCGATCCACCGCTGGCAGCCGGTCCAGCGTCCATCCCTGCAGATGCGAGGTAATCAGGTCGTCGATGTGTGCGGCGTGCTCGCTGACACCTCGAGCCACCGCGACCGTATAGGGGTGCAACGGCGCCACGTCCGGCTTGGTTTCGGCCAGCGCGGTACGGACGTCGACCACCTCGGCAAAGCTCATACCGCGCGCCTCAGCCTCGAACAACAGGTCAACCGCGCGCTTGCGGGCCTGATGACGTCCCTTAACAGGTTTGAGGGCCCTGGCGGGCTTCCGTTCGGGCCCCGCTTTTCCACCGGGCCCCGCTTTTCCATCAGGCATGGTCAGGCGTTGACCCGACCCAGGTAGCTGCCGTCGCGGGAATCCACCTTCAGCTTGTCGCCGGTGTTGATAAACAGCGGCACCTGGATCTGCGCGCCGGTCTCCAGGGTGGCCGGTTTGGTGCCGGCGCTGGACCGGTCGCCCTGTAGGCCCGGTTCGGTGTGGGTGACCTCGAGTTCCACCGTCACCGGCAGCTCGAGGTACAGCGCCGCTCCGTCGTGGAATGCCACCTGCACCGGCATGCCCTCCAGCAGGAAATTCGCCGCGGCACCGACCAGCGACTCCGGCAACGGATGCTGCTCGTAGTCCTCGCTGTCCATGAACACGAAGTCCGAGCCGTCGCGGTACAGGTAGGTGGTGTCGCGCCGGTCGACGGTTGCGGTGTCCACTTTGACCCCGGCGTTGTACGTCTTGTCGACGACCTTGCCCGAGAGCACGTTCTTCAGCTTGGTGCGCACAAACGCCGGACCTTTGCCGGGTTTGACGTGCTGGAACTCGGTGATGGTCCACAGCTGCCCGTCGATGTTCAGGACAAGTCCGTTCTTGAAGTCAGCAGTGCTCGCCACGGTCTTCTAGATCTCCGATCTCCTACAAAATGCCCAGTTCTTTTGGGGAACCGGGTGAACATTTCGGGGTCTGTCCGGCGGTTTGTGACGTCGCTCGTGATGGCTTGGAGGCCACTAGGAAGGTGTCCTCGATACGGACGCCGCCGCGGCCGGGTGAATAGACGCCGGGCTCCCTGGTCAGGACGGAGCCCGCAAATAGTGTACCGGCGGATGGGGGCGATTCACGAAGCGCTGCTGGTTACGCCAGAATCGCCAATTCTTTGGGGAACCGGGTCAACAATTCCGGCTTGTGTCCGGCCGCTGCTGACTCCGCCGGTGTTGGTTTTGAGGCCACGACCAGGGTGTCCTCGATCCGGACGCCACCGCGGCCGGGCAGATAGACCCCGGGCTCCACGGTCACCACGGAGCCAGCAAGCAGTTCGCCGGTGGAAGTCGCCCCGATGCCCGGTGCTTCGTGAATCTGCAGGCCCACGCCGTGTCCCAGGCCATGACCGAAGTGCTCGCCGTATCCCGCGTCGGCGATCAGCTGGCGCGCCGCGGCGTCCACCTCGCGCAGGTCTGCGCCCGGGTGCAACGCCTCCCGGCCCGCCTTTTGCGCCGCTGCTACCAGTTGATAGATCTCCAGCTGCCAGTCCGCGGCCGAACCCAGCACAAACGTGCGGGTCATGTCGGAGTGATAGCCGGCGACCAGCGCGCCGAAGTCGATCTTGAGGAAGTCCCCCGCGGCCAGCGCCCGGTCGGTGGGCCGGTGGTGCGGGATCGCCGAATTCGGTCCACTGGCCACGATCGTCTCGAACGACACCGCGTCAGCGCCATGGTCAAGCATCAGCGCCTCCAGCTCACGGCCGACCTCACGCTCGGTTCGACCGGCCCGCAGGCCACCGCGCTCCACCAGGTCGGCCAGCGCGGCATCGGCCGCCTCACAGGCCAGCCGCAGCAGCGCGAGTTCGCCGGCGTCTTTGACCTCGCGCAACGCCTCCACGATTCCCGAGGCCCGCACCAACTCGGTCTTCTTGCCGTCCAGCTCATTGGTCAGCGCGTCCAAGCCGTCGACCGTGATCACATGGCTCTCGAAGCCCAGCCTGCCCACGCCGTCCTCGGCGGCGCGACCGGTCAGGTAGCGTCCACAGGCCCGTTCGATGGCGACCTCGAGCCCGGCTGCCTGCTGCGCTGCCTGGGCCCGGTAGCGCCCGTCGGTGGCCAGTACCGGCTCGCGATCGTCGGCGAACACCAGCAACGCGCCGTTGGAGCCGGTGAAACCCGACAGATAGCGGACGTTGATCAGGTCCGTGACCAGCATCGCATCCAGATTTTTGGCCCTGATTTCCGTTTTGAGATTGTTTCGACGCTGGGAATGTGTCACGCCCCTTGACGCTACTCGCTACGCTGATGCCCCATGAGCAAGTGGATGGTGCGCGGACTGGTGTTCGCCGGGGCAATGGTCGTTCTCCGCCTGATTCAGGGGGCGATAGTCAACACGTGGCCGACGATGTCCGGGTTGGCCAGTCTGCTGCTGCTGCTCCTCTTCGCGATCGCGGTGGGCATATGGGGCGGAATCGACGGCCGCGCCGACGCCGAGAAGGAGCCGGACCCCGACCGCCGCCAGGATCTGGCGATGACCTGGCTGCTGGCCGGGATCTCGGCCGGGGTCCTCGGCGGCGCGGTGTGCTGGATCATTTCGCTGTTCTACACGGGGATCTACACCGGTGGGCCCATCCCCGAGCTGACGACGTTCGCGGCCTTCGTTGCTCTCCTCGTCTTCCTGCCCGCCATCCTCAGCGTGTCCATCGGCCGCTGGCTGGTGGACCGCCACGCTCCCCCGCCCGCCAAGCACGACGGATCTCGTGGTCGAGAGGAAGACGACGTGTTCGCCGCCGCCCGCGCCGACGAGGCGCCCACCCGGGAGGCTCCCCGCAGCCAGCGTGAGGAACGGACCCAAGCGGCGCCCACCGCGGTTGCCACCGCCGAACGTGACGAACCCACCGAGGTCATCCGCACCGGTGGCCACGAGGCGCCCACCGAGACCATCCGCACCACCGAACGCGACGACGCACCCACCGAGGTGATCCGCACCGACACCGAGGCGACCAGGCCGCACCAGAAGCCGAAGAGCGACTAGCCGGCCGTCGTCGGCAAGATAGCGCAGGGCGAGCAGATAGCCCTGGACTCCCAGCCCGACGATCACCCCGGTCGCGACCGGACTGATGTAGGAGTGGCGCCGAAACTCCTCGCGCGCATGCACATTCGAAATGTGCACCTCGATCAGCGGAGCGCGTAGTTCGGCGCACGCGTCGCGCAGCGCCACCGATGTGTGGGTCAGGCCGCCCGCGTTGAGGATCACCGGTTCGCCGGCATCGGCGGCCAGATGGATCCACTCCAGCAGCTGAGCTTCGCTATCACTTTGCCGCACAACGGCTTTGAGCCCGAGCCCGGCGGCTTCCCGCTCGATGATGGCCACCAGCTGGTCGTGGGTGGTGCTGCCGTACACAGCCGGCTCGCGCTGGCCCAGCCGGCCCAGGTTCGGCCCGTTGAGCACGTTCACAGTGACCGTCATGACTGATCGAGTCCCGCGTATGCGGCCGCCAGCAGCGACGGGTCCGGTCCGGCCATCCGGCCCGGCTTCGCCAGCCCGTCGAGGACCACGAACCGCAGCACACCGGCTCGGGTTTTCTTGTCTCCGGCCATGATCTCCAGCAGCTCGGGCAGCGCGTCGGCGTCGTAACTGGTCGGCAGACCAAGGGCGGTCAGGATGCTGCGGTGCCGCTCGGCGGTGGCGTCGTCGAGCCGCCCGGCCAGCCTGGCCAGCTCCGCGGCGAACACCAGTCCCACCGACACCGCCGCGCCGTGCCGCCACTGGTAACGCTCGCGACGTTCGATCGCGTGACCCAAGGTGTGGCCGTAGTTCAGGATTTCGCGCAGCTCCGATTCCTTCTCGTCGGCGGCCACCACTTCTGCCTTGACGGCCACCGCGCGCCGGATCAGCTCCGGCAGCACCTTCCCGGTCGGGTCCAGCGCCGCCTCCGGGTCGGCTTCGATGAGGTCCAGGATCACCGGGTCGGCGATGAAGCCGGCCTTGACCACCTCGGCCATCCCGGCCACGATTTCGTGGCGCGGCAACGTTTCCAGCGTCGCCAGGTCGGCCAGCACGGCCAACGGCTGATGAAACGCGCCGACCAGGTTCTTGCCGGCCTCGGTGTTGATGCCGGTCTTGCCGCCGACGGCCGCGTCGACCATGCCGAGCAACGTGGTCGGCACATGCACGATCGACACGCCGCGCAGCCAGGTGGCCGCCGCGAAGCCGGCGACGTCCGTGGCGGCCCCGCCGCCGAGGCTGACCAGCGCGTCCTTGCGACCAATTCCGATGCGGCCCAATACTTCCCAGATGAATCCGACGACGGGCAGCTCCTTGCCCGCCTCGGCGTCGGGGATTTCGATGCGGTGCGCGTCGACACCCTTGTCGGCCAAATGGCTGCGGATCGCCTCCGCGGTCTCCGCCAGCACCGGCTGATACAGGATCGCGACCTTGTGCCGGCCGGAGAGCAGTTCGTCGAGTTGGCTGGACAGGCCCCTGCCGATCACCACCGGGTACGGCGGGTCGACGGCCACCTGCACGGTGACCGCAGCGGTGCTATCGGTCATGTGGCTGCCCCGCTAGGGGCAGGGCTGGGAGTGGGTGCCTGTAGCCGCGACACGATGTAGCGGACCACCGCCCCGGGATTGCGGCGGTTGGTGTCGACCCGGATGGTCGCCACCCGCCGGTACATCGGAACCCGTTTGGCCATCAGGGTGCGGTACTTCTCGGCGCGGTCGGGTCCGGCCAGCAACGGCCGCACGGTGTTGCCTCCGGTACGCCGTATTCCTTCTGCGGCATTGATCTCCAGGTAGATGACGGTGTGGCCGGCCAGCGCCGCGCACACCCCCGGGCTGGTGACGGCGCCGCCGCCGAGCGACACGACCCCGTCGTGTTCGGCGAGTGCCGCGCGCACCACTTCCTCCTCGATGCGGCGGAACTCGGGCTCCCCGTCGGTGGCGAAGATGTCCGCGATGCGCCGACCGGTGCGTTGCTCGATCTCGATGTCGGTGTCGAGCATGCTCACTCCGAGCGCCTTGGCCAGCCGCCGCCCGATCGTCGACTTGCCGGAGCCCGGCAAGCCGACGAGTACCGCCTTGGGTGCCATGCGCCTAATCCCCCGCCGCTTTTGTCGCCGGCGTTTCCCGCTCAGCAACCGTGCGCTGGTAGGCCTCGATATTGCGACGGGTCTCGGTCAGCGAATCGCCGCCGAACTTCTCCAGCACCGCGCGGGCCAGCACCAGGGCCACCATCGTCTCGACGACGACGCCGGCGGCCGGCACCGCGCACACATCGGAACGCTGGTGGATGGCCACGGCCTCGTCGCCGGTCGCCATGTCGACGGTGGCCAGCGCACGCGGCACCGTGGAGATCGGCTTCATCGCCGCACGCACCCGCAGCGGCTGTCCATTCGTCATGCCGCCTTCCAGCCCACCTGCCCGGTTAGTCGAACGGACGACGCCGTCCGGCCCGGGATACATCTCGTCGTGGGCGCGGCTGCCACGGCGGCGCGCAGTCTCGAAACCGTCGCCGATCTCCACGCCCTTGATCGCCTGTATTCCCATCACCGCGCCGGCCAGCTGGCTGTCGAGTCGGTTGTCGCCGCTGGTGAACGATCCCAGCCCGACCGGCAGGCCCAGCGCCACCACTTCCACGACGCCGCCGAGGGTGTCGCCGTCCTTTTTGGCCGCTTCGATCTCGGTGATCATGGCTTGTTCGGCGGCCTTGTCGAAGGCGCGAACGGGGCTGGCGTCGATCGCGGCGAGGTCTTCGGCCCGCGGCGGCGGACCGTCGTAGGGCGCCGACGGGCCGATGGCGATGACGTGTGAAAGCACCTCGACTCCCAGCGCCTGCCGCAAGAAGGCTCGCGCGATCGTCCCCGCCGCGACACGGGCCGCGGTCTCCCGGGCACTGGCCCGCTCCAGCACCGGCCGGGCGTCGTCGAAGCCGTACTTGAGCATGCCCGCGTAGTCGGCGTGGCCGGGCCGCGGCCGGGTCAGCGGTTCGTTGCGAGCGCTATTTTCGAGCTCCGCCGGGTCGACCGGGTCGGCGGCCATCACGGTTTCCCATTTCGGCCATTCGGTGTTGCCGATCTCGATCGCGATCGGCCCGCCCAGGGTGATGCCGTGGCGCACCCCGGACAGCACGGTCACCGCGTCACGCTCGAACTTCATGCGCGCACCGCGACCGTAACCCAGCCGGCGGCGGGCCAATTGGTCGGCGATGTCGGTGGAGGTGACGTCCACGCCGGCGACCATGCCTTCGACCACGGCCACCAACGCGCGGCCGTGCGACTCCCCGGCGGTAATCCAGCGCAACACGTGCACCATCTTTCCATGTGTGCGGGCGCGGACTTAAATCCGCGCGATGCCTCGAAATCGGCGCCAGCGCGTAGGTCTTTCGCACTTTCGCACTTTTTCCAGGCTGCCGTCGATTTCGAGACAGCTGCCCCTGCTCACCCGACAGCCAGACCTACGGCGCAGACGGTGGCCGCACACATCGACGGACCGTGCGGCACGGTGCGTACGCCACCCGACATCCCGCATAGCGCAGTCAGCAACGGCGCGGCCAGCGCCGCCAGAAACCACACGTCCACGCCGAAGCAGCCGGTCAGACCACCCAGGCCGATCGCCAGTTTCACGTCGCCGGCCCCCATCCCCGTCGGCGCCGCCAGGTGCACCAGCAGATACAGCCCGGTCAGTGCCGCCGCGCCGGCCAGCGCCGCCACGCCGCGGCCGGCGATAATCCCGGCCAGCAGGATCACGCCCGCTCCGGGCAGCGTCAACAGGTTGGGCAGCCGGCGTTCCCAGAGGTCGTAGCAGCTCAACACCGTCAGCCAAATCAGCACCACCGCAGCGAGGGCGATCCGCATTGGCGGCACGCTATCCCAAAGCCTCCATTGCACAAGTCATCGCTTCCCGGGGCGCGGGCAGCCCGGTGAATTGCTCGACTTGCGCGAACGCCTGATGCAGCAACATCTGCAAGCCGCTGATCACCCGGCCGCCCGCGGCGGCCACCGCCTTGGCCAGCGGCGTCGGCCAGGGGTTGTAGACGGCGTCCAGCAGCACCGGGACCGCGGCGAAGGTGCCGGCGTAGCGCGCGGCCACGTCAGCGGGAATGGTGCTGACCAGTGCCTCCGCGCCGGCCACCTCGTCGGCCAGCCCGTCGCTGTCCAGGGCGCAGAAGCGGGTCGCCACGCCGATCGCCGTGCCCAGATCCACCAACCGGGACGCCTTATCGGCGCTACGCGCCACGACGGTGATGCCGGTGACGCCGAGTTCGGCCAACCCGACCACGGCCGCCGGGGCGGTGCCGCCCGATCCACACACCAGCGCGCGTCCGGATGCCCCCCGTATTGATGCCAACGCACCGCTCACCCCGTCGATGTCGGTGTTGTCGGCACGCCAGCCCCCCGGCGTGCGGACCAGGGTGTTGGCCGATCCGACCTGTTCTGCGCGCGCGGTGCGCTCGTCGGCGAACCGCAGCGCGGCGAACTTGCCGGGCATCGTCACCGATACGCCCACCCACTCGGGCCCGAACCCACGCACGACGCCGGGCAGCTCCTCGGCGGCGCACTCGATGCGGTCATAGGTCCAGTCGTGCAGGCCCAGCGCGCGGTAGGCGGCCAGGTGCAGCTGCGGGGAACGGGAGTGCGCGATCGGCGAGCCCAGGACACCGGCCCTTCTGGGGGCGTGGCTCGGCGGTTCGCTAGCGCGGCGTGCTGTCGAGGACACCGTTGCGCTTGGCCAGCTCGATATTCGCCAGATGCTGTTGATAATCCCTGGTGAACAGCGTCGTCCCCTGGGAATCGATGGTCACGAAGTACAGCCAGTCACCGGCCTCGGGATGCTCGGCCGCATTCAGTGCGTCGACGCCCGGGGAACAGATCGCGGTGGCCGGCAACCCTTGGGACACATAGGTGTTCCATGGCGTCCGCTGCGCGCGGTCGGCGTCGCTGGTGGCCACCTCCCGGCGGTCCAGCGGATAGTTCACCGTCGAGTCGAATTCCAGCGTGCGGTGCTCGTGCAGGCGGTTGTAGATCACCCGGGCCACCTTGGCGAAATCCTGCACATTGGCTTCCTGCTGCACCAGCGACGCCACCACCAGGATGTCGTAGGGCGACAGGCTGAGCGAGGCCGCGTTGTCGACCAACCCGGACCTCGCGTACACCGCAGCCCCGGCGGTGATCAGGCTCGTCAAGATGGTCTGGGCCGAGGCCGACGGGTCGACGTTGAATGTCCCCGGTGCGATCAGACCCTCGATCCGGCGGTGGTCGCTGCCGAATTCGGTCACCGGCTGCATGGCCCACGGCGGTACCGCCAACGCGGCCAGGGTGCTGCCGGCCGATGCCTTGCGCAGATCGTCGACCGAGACACAGCGCTTGTTACCGTCGAGATCCACACAGGTGGCACGCGAGATCAAGGTGAGGATTCCCGGGGTCACCACATTGGTCTTCATGTCGGTGGTGTCGTCGAGCTGACGCCCTTCCGGGATGACCAGCTTGCCCACCCGGTTGTTCGGATCGGTGAGCCGCGTGACCGCGTTGGCGGCCGGGATTTCGGTGCGCATCCGGTAGAAGCCCGGCTGAATCGACGAAATCGCGGCATTGCCACGGGCGGCCTGCACGAATGCCCGGACCGTGGCGACCACGCCGTGGTTGAGCAGTGTCTGCCCGATTTGAGTCGTCGAATCACCGGATTGGACTTGAATCATCACGTCCTGCTTGCCGCTGCCGGAGTAGTCGTCGCCCGACCCGAACCAGTTGTGCCACATCTTGACACCGACGATGCCGGCCGCGACCACGACCACGACGAGCAAGGTCAGGGAGAGGTGCAAGGCGGTGCGCCGCCGACGGCGTCCACGCTCGGCCTGGATCTTCTCCAGGCGGCTCATGCCGTGCGGGGGCGTCTCGTACGCCTCGGGCTCGCGCTCTTGCCGGCGCACGCTGTCAACCATCAGCAATATCCCCAGTCAAAGTCGCGCGGCGTTGGTCTAGCCAGCTTTGCAGGATCCCCACCGCCGCCGCTTGGTCGATCACCGCACGCTGCTCCTTGGCCCGGACCCCCGCCGCGCGCAGCGATCGCTGCGCGCTGACCGTGGTCAGTCGCTCATCAGCGAGCCGCACCGGCGTCGGAGGAACTCGGCGTGCCAGCACTTCGGACAGTTGGCCCGCCAGTTCGATCGCGTCTTGGGCCGACGGCCCGGTGCGGTCGGCCAGAGTCCGCGGCAACCCGACGACCACCTCGACCGCCTCCAGCTCGGCGGCGAGCGCCGCCAGCCGGCGCACGTGCCTGCCGGAACGGTCCCTGCGCACCGTTTCCACCGGCGTCGCCAGGATGCCGTCAGGGTCGCTGGCCGCCACCCCGATGCGCACGCTGCCGACGTCGATGCCGAGCCGGCGGCCCCGTCCAGGATCCTGGTCGGAGTCGCCGGGCCGATCGGGCAGGCGGTGCTGTACTGAATCCACTCAGCCGACCCGCGCTATCTGCGCACGCACCGCGTCGAGCGCCGCCTCGATGCCGGTCGGATCTTTTCCTGAGCCTTGCGCCAGGTCGGCCTTGCCGCCCCCGCGGCCGTCGACCGCGTCGGCAAGCTGTTTGACCAGGTCGTTGGCCCGAAGCCCGAGCTCCTGGGCGGCCGGATTGGCCGCGACCGCATAGGGCACCGTTTGGCTCTCCCCCGCGGGCGGTAAGCGGCCACGACGGCGGGGTCGCTGCCCAGCTTGCCGCGGATGTCGCCGACCAGCGACCGAAGGTCGGCGGCCGTCATCCCAGCGGACATCCGTTGCGCCACCACACGGACGTTACCTATGCGCTGCGCACCGGCGGCGGCGTTTACCGCAGCCGCCCGCGCGCTCGCCTGGCGGACGCGTTCGAGTTCCTTCTCCGCGGCCTTGAGGCGCTCCACCAGATTGGCCACCCGGGCCGGCACCTCTTCGGAGGGAACCTTCAGCGACGACGCCAGCCCGGCCATCAGCGCCCGCTCCTTGGCCAGGTGCCGGAACGATTCCAGCCCGACATAGGCCTCCACCCGGCGCACCCCGGAGCCGATCGACGATTCGCCCAGAAGAGTCACCGGACCGATCTGCGCCGAGTTGTGCACGTGGGTGCCCCCGCACAGCTCCAGCGAGAACGGTCCGCCGATCTCCACGACCCGTACCTCGTCGGGATAGGCCTCGCCGAACAGCGCCATCGCACCCATCGCCTTGGCCCTTTCGAGCTGCTCGGTGAAGGTGTGCACCGCGAAGTCGGCTTGCACCGCTTGGTTGGTCACTTCCTCAATCTGGTTGCGCTGGTCTTCGGACAGCGGGCCTTGCCAGTTGAAGTCGAAGCGCAAGTAGCCCGGCCGGTTCAACGACCCCGCCTGAACCGCGTTGGGCCCCAGCACCTGCCGCAGGGCCGCGTGCACCATGTGGGTGCCCGAATGGCCCTGCGTAGCACCCTTGCGCCAGCCCGGTTCCACCGCCGCGATGACGGTGTCGCCCTCGACGAATTCCCCGGACTCGACGTTAACCCGGTGCACCCACAGGGTTTTGGCGATCTTCTGCACGTCGGTGACGGCGGCGCGGGCACTCTCGCCGGAACCCGTTCCGCTGATGCTGCCGACGTCGGCAAGCTGACCGCCGGACTCTGCGTACAGCGGGGTGCGGTCCAACACCAGTTCCACCCGGCCCGCGTCGGCGCTATCGGCGTGGGCGGCCACCGGAACCCGCTTGCCGTCGACGAAGATACCCAGAATCCGCGCCTGCGATGTCAGCTCGTCGAACCCGGTGAACTCGGTCGGTCCGGCGTCCACCAGCTCGCGATAGGCGGTCAGATCGGCGTGCGCGTGCTTGCGCGCCGCGGCGTCCGCCTTGGCACGCTGTCGTTGCTCGGCCATCAGCTCGCGGAAACCCGCTTCGTCGACCGTCAGGCCGGCTTCGGCCGCCATCTCGAGGGTGAGCTCCAGCGGGAAGCCGTAGGTGTCGTGCAGGGTGAAGGCGTCCGAGCCGGCAACCACCATGGCGCCGGACGCTTTCGTGGTGCCGGCGACGTCGTCGAACAGCTTCGAGCCCGAGGCCAGGGTGCGGTTGAACGCGGTCTCCTCGGCCACCGCGATGCGGTTGATCCGGTCGAAGTCGGTGACCAGTTCGGGATAGGACGGGCCCATCGAGTCGCGCACGCAGGCCATCAGGTCGCCGACGATCGGGGTGTCCGAGCTATCCGCGCCCAGCAGCTTGGACGAACGGATGACCCGGCGCAGCAGCCGGCGCAACACATAGCCGCGGCCGTCGTTGCCGGGGCTGACGCCGTCGCCGATCAGGATCGCCGCGGTGCGGCTGTGGTCGGCGATGATGCGGTAGCGCACGTCGTCGGCGTGGTTGCCGACATCGTAGGGGCGGGGTGCGCGTGCGGCGACCAGATCGATGATCGGTCGCAGCAGGTCGGTCTCGTAGACGTTGTGCACCCCTTGCAGGACCAGCGCGACGCGCTCGACACCCATGCCGGTATCGATGTTCTTGCGGGGCAACGGACCCAGGATCGCGTAGTCCTCCTTGTTGGTGCCCTCGCCACGCTCGTTCTGCATGAACACCAGGTTCCAGACCTCGAGGTAGCGATCCTCGCTGACGATCGGACCGCCTTCGGGGCCGTACTCCGGCCCGCGGTCGTAGTAGATCTCCGACGACGGCCCGCACGGGCCGGGGATGCCCATCGACCAGTAGTTGTCCGCCATGCCACGGCGCTGGATGCGTTCTGCGGGTAGACCGGCGATCTCCTGCCACAGTCCCGCGGCTTCGTCGTCGTCGAGATAAACCGTGGCCCAAAGTCTTTCCGGGTCCAGCCCGTATCCCCCCTCGGAGACGGAATTGGTCAGCAGATCCCAGGCTAATTCGATGGCCCCGCGCTTGAAGTAGTCGCCGAAGGAGAAGTTGCCGGCCATCTGGAAGAAGGTGTTGTGCCGGGTGGTGATGCCCACCTCGTCGATATCCGGGGTGCGGATGCACTTCTGGATGCTGGTGGCCGTCGCGTACGGCGGTGTGCGCTGGCCCAGAAAGAACGGCACGAACTGGACCATGCCGGCGTTGACGAACAGCAGATTGGGGTCATCGAGGATCACCGAGGCGCTCGGAACCTCGGTGTGGCCGGCCTTCACGAAGTGATCAAGGAACCGCTTCCTGATCTCGTGTGTCTGCACTGTTCTTCTTCCCTGCCGCTTCTTTTCTTGCCTCGGTTCGGTTTCCCAGCCTATGCGCCGGCTTATTAGAAGGCCTATTAGAAGACTGTCCAACGCCGTGTTTCGATCGCCCACAGTAACCGGTGGGCCGTTAACCCCCCGCTCAGCCTTCCAGGAAGCTCAGTCGCACGGATCGGCGCGGGTTGTCCCGGTTGAGATCGACCAGCACGACGCTTTGCCAGGCGCCCAGCATCGGTTCGCCGCCGCAGACCGGCAGCGTCACCGACGGCGTGACGATCGCCGGCAACACATGGTCGGCGCCATGGCCCTCGGAGCCGTGCGAATGCCGGTACCGGTCGTCGCGCGGCAACAGCCGCTCCAGCACGTCGACCAGGTCGTCGTCGGAGCCGGCACCGGTCTCGATGATCGCGACTCCGGCCGTCGCGTGCGGGACGAACACGTTGCACAAGCCGTCGCCGTAGCTGAAGCAGAACCTGCGCACGGCGTCGGTGAGGTCCACGATGCGGCGACGCGTGGTGTCCACATCCAGCACATCGGTATTCACCCGCTCAAGCCTACGGGCGGGCCACCGCGGCCCGCCAATCTGCGTAAATATGCCGTCATAATCGCGCCCGGACCTATTGCCATGGCTAAACGGTCGGAGGAGGGTAATGGTTTATCGGCGGCGCTGGCGGGGCGCTGCCTGACAAGGAGAGGGCCACCGGCTGTGTACGCACGCTCTACGACGATCCAAGCGAACCCAGGGTCCATCGACGCAGGCATTGCCCACATGCGTGATGTCGTCATGCCGGCGCTGACGGAAATCGACGGGTGCCTCGGCCTGTCGCTACTGGTCGACCGTGAGTCCGGCCGATGCATCGCGACCAGCTCGTGGGAAACCCAAGAGGCGATGCGCGGCAGCGCCGAGCGCGTGTGGCCGATCCGCCAGGAAGCCGCGAACATGTTCGGCGGTCACTCCGCTGTCGACCAGTGGGAGATCGCGGTGTTGCACCGCATGCACTTCTCCGGCCCGGGCGCCTGCGTGCGAGCGACCTGGATCAAGGTGCGGCCCGAACAGTTCGATCAGGCCGTCGACTACTACCGGATGGGCATCGTGCCGATGATCGAGGAGATGGAGGGTTTCTGCAGCACCAGCATGCTGATCGACTCCTTCTCGGCACGCGCGGTGGTGTCGACGACATACGAGAGCATGCACGCGCTAGACCTGAGCCGGGAGCAGGCCCGCTCCATGCGGACCTCCAACCTGCGCAACCTGGGCGTGGACCAGTACGACGTCGCCGAGTTCGAGCTGGCGCTCGCCCACCTGCGGGTGCCCGAGCTGGTCTAAGGCAGCGCATCCCCGGGGAACCCGCGGCAGGGGTGCACCTGGTAGGTGAAGACCTCCGCCGCCACACCCGGGTCGTCGTTCATGATCGCGACGGTGTCTTCGACGGTCGCTGCGAAAATACCGATGCCGCACACGTCGGACTCGTCGGTAACGGGTAGGACGACCGCGAGTACGCCGTCGTCGCGCAGCCCGAAGTTGCGGCGGCCGTGTTCCCAGATGATCGCCGGTGCGGCCGGGTCGCTGAATCTCGGTCCCTGTTTCAGGATGACGAGGCTGTAGGCCCTGGCGCTGGGTAGCAGTTGGCCCATCTCTTCGTCGGTGAAGGTTTTCATCTGTTGCCGCCGTATCGGTTTGGTGCGCCGAGCGTAACGCCATTGTGAAATACCGATGCGATCTCATCGCCAGGGACCAGCGTACGCTCGGCCGCGTTCTGTTGCGAAGGGACGATCAGTGATCCAAGCAATCGCCGGATTGACTTTCCTGGTATCCGGTCTCCTGGTATCTGGCGGTGCGGGCGTGGCCGGCCCGGCTCCGCAAGAGTGGTGGTGCCCGGGGCAACCGATACCACGGGGCGCCATCTGGAACATGGCCACCTGCCACCAGTACCACTACGAAACCGGCGCCGACGGCACCCAGGTCGCCGTCCAGGGGCCCTAGCGTTGCCGCGACCGGATGATCGCCCGCAACCGTTCCAGCCGGCCGGCGATCTCGCGTTCAACGCCGCGGCCGGTGGGCCGGTAGTAATCGACGCCCACTAGCTCGTCCGGCGGATACTGTTGGGCGACAACGCCGTCCGGGTCGTTGTGGGAATACTTGTAGCCCTGCGCGTTGCCCAGCGCCGCCGCACCGGAGTAGTGCCCGTCGCGCAGATGCGGCGGCACCAGACCGGCCTTGCCCGCCTTGATGTCGTCCATCGCCGCGGCCAGTGCGGTGGTGACGGCGTTCGACTTCGGCGCGGTGGCCAGGTGGATGGTGGCGTGCGCCAGCGTCAGCTGGGCTTCGGGCATGCCGATCAGCGCCACCGTCTGTGCGGCGGCGACGGCGATCTGCAGCGCGGTCGGGTCGGCCATGCCGATGTCCTCGCTGGCCAGGATCACCAGCCGGCGCGCGACGAAGCGTGGATCCTCCCCGGCGACCAGCATGCGGGCCAGATAGTGCAACGCGGCGTCGACGTCGGATCCGCGCACCGACTTGATGAAGGCGCTGATGACGTCGTAGTGCTGGTCACCGTCGCGGTCGTAGCGCACCGCGGCTTTGTCCAGCGACTGCTCGATGGTCTCGACGGTGACCTGATCGCCCTGGACTGATTGCCCGGCTGCTTGCCCCACTGCTTGCCCTACTGCTTGCCCCACTTCAGCGGCCACCTCGAGTGCCGTCAGCGCGCGGCGGGCGTCGCCGGCCGCCAATTGCACCAGCAGGTCAACGGCCTCGGGCGCCACCGCGACCCGCCCGCCCAGGCCGCGGGGATCGTCGATCGCGCGCTGCACCACCGCACGGATGTCGTCGGCGGTCAGCGGCCGCAACTGCAGGATCAGCGATCGGGACAGCAGCGGCGCCACCACCGAAAACGACGGGTTCTCGGTGGTCGCGGCCACCAGCAGCACCACCCGGTTCTCCACCGCGGACAGCAGAGCGTCCTGCTGAGTCTTGGAGAACCGGTGCACCTCGTCGATGAACAGCACCGTCTGCTGGTCGCGCAGCAGCGCCAGTCGCGCACCTTCTATAACGGCCCGCACCTCTTTGACGCCGGCCGACAACGCCGACAGCGCCTCGAACCGGCGACCGGTCGCCTGCGAGATCAGCGCGGCCAGCGTTGTCTTACCACTTCCGGGTGGGCCGTAAAGGATGACCGACGCGACGCCCGCGCCCTCGACCAGGCGGCGTAGCGGCGACCCGGCTGCCAGCAGGTGCTCCTGGCCGACCACCTCGTCCAACGATGCAGGACGCATCCGCACCGCCAGCGGCGCTCCCGCCGACACGCCGACATCCCGGTCGCTTGTCTGGGGCGCGCCGGGCAGGTCAAACAGACCGTCGGACACGGCTTTAGGCATACCAGACACCCCCTTCGGGAGCGCGGATAGATGCGCGGGCTCAAAGTTGCATGCGCCCAACCCGCGCGCCTTTGTCACATATTTGCTAAGTTCCGGGTTGCTTTACTTCCGTGCGCACCGACGAAGCCAATTAGGACGGCAATGAGCCAGCCCCCAGAGTACCCAGGCAACCCGGCCGACCCCCATAGCGGCGGCCCCGGCTCCCACGGCTACCCGCCCCCCAGTTACGGTGCGCCGACCCCTCCGCCCGGATACGGCGCACCGCCTCCCCCGCCGCAGACCTATGGCCAACCGCAGGGGCAGCAGGGTGGGTATGGCGGACCGCCACCGCCGCCACCCCCGCCGCCACCGCCACCGCCCGGCGCACCTGCTGGGTATGGCGCCCAACCGGGCGGCTACGCACCGCCAGCGCCGGGCTACGGCGGCCAGTACGGCGGTCCGACGGCGCCGCAATTCAACATCGGGGACGCGTTCAGCTGGTCGTGGAACAAGTTCACCCAGAACGCCGTGCCGCTGATCGTCTCGTTCCTGCTCTACGCCTTGGTGCTGGGCGTGGCCGGTGTTCTCGCCGGAGTGTTACCCGCGGTCTTGGGCGAGAAAAAGACCATCCCGTACAGCGACGCCTACGGTGACACCACCGGCAGCGTGACCACGATTTCGTTTGGCGCCGCCTCTTACGCCGCCCTGGCCGTCGGCTACGTTCTGCTGTTCATAGTGGGCGTCTTCATGGCCGTCGGATTTACCGTCGGCAGCCTGGACATCGCCGACGGCAAGCAGGTGACCATCGGGTCGTTCTTCAAACCGCGCAATCTGGGCCCGGCGTTCCTCACCGTGTTGTTGGTTGGTGTTGCCGCCTCGATTGGATCGTTCTGCATCGTCGGGGGCTTGATCGTCGCCTTCGTCGCCCAATTCGCGGTGCAATTTGTCATTGACAAAAACCTGTCGCCGATCGACGCCATCAAGGCCAGCTTCGAGACCGCCAAGTCCAACGTCGGCGGCGCCGTGTTGTCGTTGCTGGTGCAGTACGCGGTGGTGCTCGTCGGCGCAATCATTTGCGGTATCGGCCTGCTCGTCGCGGTCCCGCTCACCTTGCTCATCCAGGTCTACACCTACCGCAAGCTTTCCGGCGGTCAGGTTGTCGAGCTGGACCAGGCTGGGTTCCAGCAGGGCCCGCCGCAAGGCCTGCCACCGAGCCCTTACGGCGGGCCTGCTTACTGACCCGCTGCTGACGCCGACCTGATCCTCAGCCCCCTGGCTGAATTGCGTGCACTGCAGCCGGCGGGCTGTTGTGATGAGATCAGCGGTTATGAGCATCAAAGTTGCGCTGGAGCACCGCACCAGCTACACCTTTGACCGGCCGGTTCGGGTGTCCACGCACATCCTCCGGCTGCGCCCGGCCCCGCATTCGCGCACGCCCATCGAGGCGTACTCGCTGCGGATCGAACCCGCCAAGCACTACATCAACTGGCAACAAGACGCGGTGGGCAATTTCGTGGCCAGCGTGGAATTTCCCGAACCCACCAGCCGGCTGACCTTCACCGTGGGGCTGATCGCCGATCTCAAGGTGATCAACCCGTTCGACTTCTTCATCCAGAACTGGGCCGAGACGTGGCCGGCCGGCGGGTTCAAATACCCTGAGCCGCTGACCGATGACCTCAAGCCGTATCTGCGGCCCATCGACGAGGACGGCCCCGGGTCGGGCCCCGGCGAACTCGTGCAGGCCTGGATACAGAACCTCCAGGTGCGGGAGGGCACTCGCACCATCGACTTCCTGGTCGAGCTCAACCGCGCCATCCACAACGACGTCGGCTATAGCCTGCGCGTGGAACCCGGCGTCCAGACACCGGATTTCACGCTGCGCACCGGCATCGGCTCCTGCCGGGACTCGGCGTGGCTGCTGGTCTCGATCCTGCGTCAGCTGGGGCTGGCCGCCCGCTTCGTGTCCGGCTACCTGGTGCAGCTGGCGTCCGACGTCGAGGCGCTAGACGGACCGTCGGGTCCCGCCGCCGACTTCACCGACCTGCACGCGTGGGCCGAGGCGTATGTCCCCGGCGCCGGCTGGATCGGGCTCGACCCGACGTCGGGGCTGATGGCAACCGAAGGCCACATCCCGCTGGCAGCCACACCGCACCCCGCGTCCGCAGCGGCCATCACCGGCGGTATCGACCCCTGCGATTCGGTGATGGAGTTCTCCAACACCGTCACCCGCGTCCACGAAGACCCGCGCGTCACGCTGCCGTACACCGATCAGGCGTGGCAGACGATCTGCGCGGTAGGTCAGCGCGTCGACGACCGGCTGACCGCCGGTGATGTCCGGCTGACCGTCGGGGGCGAGCCGACGTTCGTTTCGGTGGGCATCCACCCAGACAAGTCGGTCAAGGAGTGGACAACAGCTGCCGACGGCCCGCACAAGCGCCAGCGGGCATCCGATCTGGCTGCCCGGCTGAAGGCGGTGTGGGCCCCGCAGGGGCTGATCCAGCGCGGGCAGGGCAGGTGGTATCCGGGAGAACCGTTGCCGCGCTGGCAGATTGCGCTCTACTGGCGTACTGACGGGCGTCCGCTGTGGACCGACGACGCGCTGCTGGCCGACCCTTGGGTCACCGAGCGGACCGGCCCGGTAGCCGATGCCGACGCGGCACAGCAGGTGCTCACCGGGATCGCCGAGGGGCTCGGGCTGCCGCTCACCCAAGTGCGACCGGCCTACGAGGACCCGCTCGCCCGGCTGGCTGCCGCGGTGCGCATGCCCGCCGGCGACCCGGTGGAATCGGGCGACGACCTGAACGCCGACACCGCCGCCGGCCGCGCCGCGCTGCTGCTGCGCCTCGACGAATCGGTCACGGGCCCAGCGGCATTCGTGCTGCCGCTGCACCGCAGCGACGACGAAACGGGCTGGGTCAGCGCGAACTGGCGGCTGCGCCGCGGTCGCATCGTGTTGCTCGAGGGAGATTCGCCGGCGGGTCTGCGGCTGCCCCTGGATTCGATCAGCTGGCGGCCACCACGGGCCTCATTCGAAGTCGACCCGGCCGCCGTGGGAGACGTACTGTCGGCGCAGTCCGGCGACTCGGTAGGCGACGCGACGGTGCTGGAAGACCCCGGGACCGCCCCGCCGACCGCGATGGTCGCCGAGGTTCGGGACGGACTGCTCTACATCTTCATGCCACCCACCGAGGCGCTGGAACACTTCGTCGACCTCATTGCCCGAATCGAGGCGGCAGCCGCCGCCGCCAACTGCCCGGTGGTGATCGAGGGTTACGGCCCGCCGCCGGACCCGCGGCTGAAGTCGACGACGATCACTCCCGACCCCGGTGTCATCGAGGTCAACATCGCTCCTACCGCCAGCTTCGACGAACAACGGCAGCAGCTGGAAACGCTGTACGAACAGGCCCGCCTGGCTCGGTTGGCTACGGAGTCGTTCGACGTCGACGGCAGCCACGGCGGCACCGGCGGCGGCAACCACATCACGCTGGGCGGCGTGACGCCTACGGATTCGCCGCTGCTGCGGCGCCCGGACCTGTTGGTGTCGTTGCTGACGTACTGGCAGCGGCACCCGTCGTTGTCCTACCTGTTCGCCGGGCGCTTCGTCGGCACCACATCGCAGGCGCCGCGGGTCGACGAAGGCCGCGCCGAGGCGCTGTACGAACTCGAGATCGCCTTCGCTGAGATTGCCCGGCTGGCTCCGTCTTTCGGGGGCGGCCGCCCACAACCCTGGGTGACCGACCGCGCCCTGCGACACCTGCTCACCGACATCACCGGCAACACCCATCGCGCCGAGTTCTGCATCGACAAGCTCTTCAATCCGGACAGCCCGCGCGGCCGGCTCGGCCTGTTGGAGTTGCGCGGGTTCGAGATGCCGCCGCACCTGCGCATGGCGATGGTGCAGTCGCTGCTGGTGCGTTCGCTGGTCGCGTGGTTCTGGGACGAACCGCTGCGCGCCCCGCTGATCCGGCACGGCGCCAACCTGCATGGGCGATATTTGTTGCCGCACTTCCTGATCCATGACATCGCCGACGTCGCGGCCGATCTGCGCGCGCACGGCATCGCCTTCGAAACCAGCTGGCTGGACCCGTTCACCGAATTCCGGTTTCCGCGCATCGGCACCGTGGTCTTCGACGGCGTGGAGATCGAGCTGCGCGGCGCAATCGAACCCTGGAACACCCTCGGCGAGGAATCCACCGCCACCGGCACCGCCCGCTACGTCGACTCGTCGGTGGAGCGCATCCAGATCCGCATCATCGGCGCCGACCGCCACCGCTACGTGGTCACCGTCAACGGCTTCCCGGTTCCGCTGCTGGCCACCGACAATCCCGACATCCACGTGGGCGGTGTGCGGTTCAGGGCCTGGCAGCCGCCCAGCGCGCTGCACCCGACCATCTCCACCGACGTCCCGTTGCAGCTCGAGCTCATCGACCTCACCACCGCAACGTCGCGCGGGGGCTGCACCTACCACGTCGCCCATCCCGGCGGGCGAGCCTACGACACGCCGCCCATCAACGCCGTCGAAGCCGAGTCGCGCCGCGCCCGCCGCTTCGAGGCAACCGGCTTCACCTCCGGCAAGCTCGACCTGGCCGACCTGCGGGAAAAACAGGCCCGGATCCTCACCGACATCGGCGCGCCGGGCATCCTCGACCTAAGACGCGTGCGTACCGTGCAGCAGTAATGGCGATCCCAGAAACGTCAGCAATGGCAGTCCCCCGGCGGTACGACGTCGACCGACTGCTGGCCGGGTACCGCACCGCGCGCGCCCAGGAGGCGTTGTTCGATCTGCGGGACGGCCCGGGGATCGGCTACGACGAATTCGTCGACGAAGACGGGACCGTACGGCCGACCTGGACCGAGCTGGCGGACACGGTCGCCGAACGCGGCAGGGCCGGGCTGGACCGGCTGCGCTCGGTGGTGCACAGCCTGATCGACAGCGACGGCATCACCTACACCGGGGTCTCCCCCAACCTCGAAGCCCACCGGGACGGGCACGACGGCGCGCTCAAGTCCCATGGCCTGGAGCCGCGGCCGTGGATCCTGGACACACTGCCGCTGGTGGTCTCCGCGGCCGATTGGGACGTGCTGGAGGCCGGGCTGGTGCAGCGGTCGCGCCTGCTCGATGCCGTGCTGGCCGACCTGTACGGGCCACGCAACTTGCTCACGGACGGCACCCTCCCACCGCAACTGGTGTTCGCCCATCCCGGTTACGTGCGGGCCGCCAACGGAATCGATGTGCCCGGGCGCCACCAGCTTTTCCTGCACGGCTGTGATGTAAGCCGGCTGCCCGGCGGCGGCTTCCAGGTCAACGCCGACTGGACGCAAGCCCCCTCCGGCGCCGGCTACGCGCTGGCCGACCGGCGCGTGATCGCGCACGCGATTCCCGACCTCTACGAAAGGATCGGGCCACGACCGACGACACCGTTCGCCCAGGCGCTGCGGCTGGCGCTGATCGACGCGGCACCCGACGTCGCCCAGGACCCCGTGGTGGTGGTGCTCAGCCCGGGCATCTACTCGGAGACCGCTTTCGACCAGGCGTATCTTGCGACGCTGCTGGGTTTCCCGCTGGTGGAAAGCGCTGACCTGGTGGTGCGCGACGGCAAGCTGTGGATGCGCTCGCTGGGCACCCTGAAGCGGGTCGACGTCGTCCTTCGGCGCGTCGACGCGGACTACGCGGACCCGCTGGATCTACGCGCCGATTCCCGGCTCGGTGTGGTCGGTTTGGTGGAGGCTCAACACCGCGGAACGGTCACCGTCGTCAACACCTTGGGCAGCGGCATCCTGGAAAGCCCCGGGCTGCTGCGTTTCCTGCCCGAGCTCGCCGAGCGGCTACTCGGCGAAGACCCACTGCTGCACACCGCGCCGGTGTATTGGGGCGGTATCGTCAGCGAACGCTCACACCTGCTGGCGAACCTCTCGTCGCTGTTGATCAAGTCCACCGTCGGCGGCGGAAACCCTTGTCGGGCCGACACTTTCGTCTACGCAGCTGGCTGAATTGGCTGCGCGTATCGAGACCATGCCGTGGCACTGGGTCGGCCAGGAGCTGCCGCAGTTCTCGTCGGCGCCCACCGACCATGCCGGTGTGCTGTCGTCGGCCGGGATCGGGATGCGGTTGTTCACCGTCGCCCAGCGCAGCGGCTACGCACCGATGATCGGCGGCCTCGGCTACGTGCTGGCGCCGGGACCTGCCGCCTACACGCTGGAAACCGTTGCGGCAAAGGATGTCTGGGTGCGCCCGACGGAGCGTGCGCGAGCCGAGGCGGTGTCGCTGCCGACGGTGCCGCCACCGGTCAAGACCGGCGCGGGCACGTGGGCCGTGAGCTCGCCGCGGGTGCTGTCCGATCTGTTCTGGATGGGACGCTACGGCGAACGCGCGGAGAACATGGCCCGGTTGCTGATCGTCGCCCGCGAGCGCTACCACGTCTACCGGCACAACCAGGATTCCGAAGAAAGCGAGTGCGTGCCGGTGCTGATGGCCGCGCTGGGCGAGATCACCGGGACCGATACCGGCGTGGCTGACGACCACACAGAGATGATCGCCGTCGCCCCCTCCACGCTGTGGTCCCTGACGGTGGACCCGGACCTGCCGGGGTCTTTGGTCCAGTCGGTAAACGGGCTGGCACTGGCCGCCAGGGCGGTGCGCGACCAGTTGTCCAACGACACCTGGATGGTGCTGGCCAACGTGGAGCGCGCAGTCGTGCAACGGGCCGACCCGCCGCAGTCGCTCGCGGAGGCCGATGCCTTGCTGGCGTCGGCTCAGTCGCAGACGCTGGCCGGGATGCTGACGCTGTCGGGGGTGGCCAGCGAGTCGATGGTGCACGACGTCGGCTGGACGATGACGGACATCGGCAAACGCATCGAACGTGGCCTCTGGCTGACCGCGTTACTGCGGGCCACGCTGACCAGCGTCCACGGCGCCGTCGCCGAACAAACCATCATCGAGTCCACCTTGGTGGCGTGTGAATCGTCGGTGATCTACCGGCGCCGCAACGTGGGCCAGGTCAGCATTGCCGCAGTGACCGACCTGATGCTGTTCGACGCGCAGAACCCACGGTCACTGGCGTTCCAGCTGGAGCGGCTGCGGGCCAACCTCAAGGATCTGCCGGGCTCGTCGGGTTCGTCGCGTCCGGAGCGAATGGCCGACGACATCAATATCCGCTTGCGCCGCTCGGATCCTGCTCAGCTGGAAGGGGTCAGCGCGGACGGTCGTCGTGCGGAGCTTGCGGAGCTGCTCACTGCGATCCACACCGCGCTGCGCGATCTTGCCGAGGTCATCACGGCGACGCAGTTGGCGTTGCCGGCCGGCATGCAGCCGCTGTGGGGGCCCGACGAACGACGGGTGATGCCCGCCTAGCGCTGGGCGCTGACGGCCGCGGGCCCACTGGAAACCGCGGTCACTTCCTCGATCACGGTGTGGATGAACCTCATCTTGTCCAAAACGGCGGCCGGCAGCACGAACGGGTACAGGTCGTCGTGGCCCATCGACCGGTTCACCATGTTCAGCGACCACGACAACGGCAGCCACATCTCGATGATGTTGGGAAAGGCGCTGGGGCCCAGCGCCGGTCGGTCGAAGGTCGCCGACGCCGGCGCCAGACCGAACCAGGCCGAGGTGTCCAGGGTGTCGCGGATGTGCAGGTAATGGGCGAATGTCTCGGCCCAATCCTCAGCCGGATGCATGGTCGCGTACGACGACACGAAGTTTTTCTGCCAACCCTCGGGCGGACCGTCTTGGTAGTGGCGGTCGAGCGCCTGCTGGTAGTCGGCATCGGGATCGCCGAACAGCTCGTTGAACCCTGCCAGGTACTCGCTTGACGGGGCGATCAGCCGGTAGAAGTAGTAGTGCCCGATCTCGTGCCGGAAGTGCCCGAGCAGGGTGCGGTACGGCTCGTCCATCTCGACCCGCAGCTGCTCGCGGTGGACGTCGTCGCCCTCGGCCAGATCCAGCGTGATGACGCCGTTGTCGTGCCCGGTGAGCACATTCTCGTGCGCACTGGACAGCAGCCGGAAGCCCAAACCGTACGTCAGGGTCCTGGTCGCGTCCGACGATCGGCAGCTTCAGCTCGTGCAGCTCAGCGATGAGCCGCCGCTTGGCCGCCTCGGCGCGGGCGAACTCCGCCAGGCCGACGGTGTCGGCGTCGTTGGGCCGCTCCAGGGTCAGTGCGCACGATGTGCAGAGTCCGCCGGGCTGACCGACGGGCACCAACCAATTGCATTCGGCGACATAAAGATTGCCACACAGTTGGTACTCGTCGGCGGCCACTGCGCCGGCGTGCTCGCCTTGGCCGCCCTCTGGCGATCACCAGCAGCGCCATCTGCTCGAGAGAGAATCCCAGCGCGCTCCCGCAGGACAGGCACGCCGAGTTCTCGAACGTCAGGCGCTGACCGCACTTCGGGCAGTGAAAGTCACGCATGCAGCACATCGCCTTCGTACGGCACCACGTCGACGGCGACGTCGATCACGCTGCGCTCGGAGTTGGTGTAGATGATGCCGCGCAGCGGCGGCACGTCCGCGTAATCGCGGCCGCGCCCAACGATGATGTACCGCTGGTCGACCATCTGGTCATTCGTGGGGTCGAGCCCCAGCCACTCAAACTGGCCGGGCTGTTGCGGAGTCCATACCGCGGCCCAGGCGTGGGTGGCGTCAATGCCGATCATCCGATCCTTTCCAGGAGGGGGGTCGGTGGCCAGGTAACCGGACACGTAGCTGGCCGCCAGACCGTTGGCGCGCAGGCAGGCGATCGCGAGCCTCGCGAAGTCTTGGCATACCCCTTCCCGGGCCATCAGAACCTCATTGACTCCGGTGGAAACCGTCGTCGACCCCGAGCGGTAGGTGAAGTCCGTGTAGATCCGCGAGGTGAGATCGCGTAACACCTCGACCAACGGGCGCTCGGGCACGAAGCTGGGAGCGGCGTACTCGCGTACCTCATCGGTGATCTCCGGCGGGTCCAAGTCCAAGGTGAACTCGATCGCCAGCGCCCCCTTCAGCCCGGCCGGCCTGGCGGCCTCCCACGGTTCCAGCGCCGGCCCGCTGGTGAACAGCCCGGGCGCCGGCGGAGCCACGTCGACGATGGAGTCGCTGGTGATCGTCAGGCTGCGGTGCGGCTCGGTGACGTGGAAATAAGAGCTGATGTTGCCGTAGCCGTCGTGGGTGGTGGAGCTGTCGGCAGGCGCCGGGTCGACCGTCAGCCGGTGCGCGACACACCGCTGCCGCAACGAGTCGCGCGGCGTGAGAAACCCGCGGCCGTAGGAGCTGGTCACCACGTCGGAGTAGCGGTACTCGGTGCGGTGCGTTACCCGGTAGCGGTGCGTGGCCTGGGCCGAGTCGAAGGGGGCGTCAGGTCGGTCAGGCGGGATAGACCAACGTCCCGACAACAGCTACCTCCCCGATGTCTGGTCCGGTCTGGCCGCAAAGCTGACAATACGGCACCAAGCGCACCCTAGCCGGAGCACAATCAGGACGTGGCCACCTGGAACGACGTCGCGCGCATCCTCGATACGCTGCCGCTCACCGCGGAGCGGTCACCGCACGACTGGCGGGTAGGCAAGAAGCTGGTGGCATGGGAGCGGCCGCTGCGCAAATCCGACCGCGACGCACTGGCACAGATCGGGTGGGAACCACCCGTCGGCGACATCCTCAGCGTCCGGGTCTCCGATGAGGGCGTCAAGTTTGCGCTGATCGCCGACGAGCCGGGGGTGTATTTCACGACTCCGCATTTCGACGGCTATCCGGCGGTGCTGGTCAAACTGGCCGAGATCCAAGTCCTTGAGCTCGAGGAGCTGATCACCGAGGCCTGGCTCACGCAGGCGCCGAAGAGGCTGGTCCAGGAGTTCCTCGCCGGATAGTCACATTTTGACCTAGGTCGATCACCCGTTGCAGGTCGTCGACGCAGCTCTGCACGACGCCGGCCAGCAACACCTCGCTTGGGTCGCGGGCCTCCGACTGCAGCACCTTCGCATGCTGACGGGCGGTGGCAGCGTGTGCTGCCGCAGCCGCGGGATCGGAGTCCGCAAGGCCGGTTGCCGCCGCGAGATCAGCAAGCAAAGCGGGAACGGATTGGGGAAGCCAAGCGGGGTCGTGCAGGGCGGGCGCGACGACACGGGCCACCTGCAGCACCGAAACGGCCAGCAGGGATATGTGCAGAGCCTGTTGATCCGCCCCGTAGACAGATTCGCGCAGCCCCCATCGCCGCGGCGCCACTCGCACCACCTGGCGAGCCGTGGTGCGGGCCTGGATCAGGGCACCCAGCTGTTCGTGCACGCGGTCGACGGCTTTCAGGGGCCAGTCGGGCGATGCTTTCCTACGGCCGGCCGCCACATCCGCGGTGCGGCACAGGACGCCGTGCAGGGCCTGCAGCACCCCGGCACGTGCGCCGGCCACCACATTCAGCGGATTGGCCGGGAACAGCAGGATGGCAACGACCATGGCCAGGCCGCCGCCGATCAGGGCGTCGGCAAGCCGCTCGTAACTGATGCCGCTGCGAAACAACGCCAGGACCAGGATCGCCGACACGGTGGTCTGATTGACGAACATCAAGCCTTGCCCGATGTAGCCCCGCCCGATCAGCACCGCGGCGCACAGCGCGACGAACGCGGCGACGGCGATGGGAACCGCTCCGGTCCCCAGCAGCTTTTGCACCACGATGCCGATTCCGATGCCCAAGGCCACCCCGATGATCATCTGGATGGCGCGCTGCGCGCGTAGCACGTTGCTCGCCGACAGGCACACCGCGGCCGCGACCGGCGCGAAGAACGGTTGGGGGTGACCGAGCAGATCGTGAGCCACGTACCAGGCCAGACCCGCGGACGCCGCGGTCTGCACGAGCGTGAACAAGACGCCACGAAGCCGGCGCAGCGCCGCGAGGCCGTTGTCGGTCGCCCCGGAAACCAGCGTCAGAAGCGAAGTGCTCATAACGCTTACTACCTCAACGAGGCGCTATTACGCCTCCTGAAGCTCGAACAGCGGAATCACCCGTTTGGTCTTCGACTGGTATTCGGCAAAGCCCGGCGCCGCGGCGGCGACCTTGCCGAAGAGTTCGTCGCGCTCCGGCAAAGGCAGTTCGCGAGCGGTCACGTCGAACGATTCCGTGCCGACCTCGACGTGGGCCGACGGCTTGGCCCGCAGATTGTGCACCCAGGCCGGATTGACGTCGGCGCCCGCGAACGATCCGATGATGATCAGCTTGCCGTCGATGCGAAAGTAAGCCAGCGGCGACACCCTGGGTTGGCCGGACCTGGCCCCCGTCGTCGTCAGCAGCAGCAGATTGGCGTTGGCGAACTGGCCGCTGACTTTTCCGTCGTTGGCCCGGAACTCGTCGACGATGTTCTCGTTGAACGCCTGAATCATTTCGGTATCGGGTGTCTGTTGGGTCATGCCCGGTCAACCTGTTCGGGTCTGGCGTCTATTCCGAATATTCCGGACTCCTTGCTACAGCCGCTCGGCCTCAATGACGTGCATGAGCGAGTGCGTGGGAACGACGCGAAGCAGCCGGAAGCCGGACGCCGAAAAGAGTTTCTCTATCGCTGTGCGCGTCCGCTCGCGGCCGCCCTCGTAGAAGACCAGCATCTCGAGGTCCAGGAGCTTGGCGAATCCGGGTTCGTTACCAGGCTCGACCAGCGCGTCGATGACGAAGAGCTTTGCGCCGGGCTTCGCCGCCCGCTGGATGGTATCGAGGATCTTCGTCGCGAGGTCGTCGTTCCAATCGTGGAGGATGTGTTTGAGCACATAGCCATCGCCCGCTGGAACTTCGGTGAAAAAATCGCCCGCCACCAGCGAGCACCGCGCCGCCACCGGGGAGTCCGCAATGGCGTTCCGCGCCAGCTCGATGACCTCGGGCTGGTCGAAGAGGATCCCCCGCTGGTGCGGGTTCTTCTCGAGCACGCTGCCCAGAAACGCCCCGTGGCCCCCCGCGACATCGACGATGGTCGGCACGCCCGAGAAGTCGAAGGCATCATGGATGGCCACCAGCTCCTGAGCGGAGAACGCGGTCATCGCTTCGCCGAAAATCCGGCCGAACTCCGGATCGCCCTTCATATAGTCGAACGCGTAAGCCCCGTTGACCGCCTTGAACGCAGACTCTCCGGTGCGGATGCTCGTCCGGAGCTCGCCCCACGCGTCCCATGCCGGACGACTGCCGAACATCATCGCCATCGAGCGCATTGACCCCGGGAGACCGGAGCGCAGCGTCTCCGACAGCGGCGTGTTCGCGAACCGGCCCGCTTCGTCCTCTGCGAAGACGCCGACGCTCGCGAGCGCCCGCAGCAAGCGGTAGAGCGAGTCCGCGTGTGCCCCGCATGCCTTCGCGAGGTCGTCCGACGCTTCGGGGCCGGTGGCGAGCAGGTCCGCGATGCCGAGCTCCGCCGCGACCGAGATCGCCTCCGAGACCCACTTCCCGGCCAGCAGGTCGAGCATGTGCACAGATCAGCGCGATCAGCCCGTTGCCGAGCAGCAGACGGGTGCTGTGCGTCCCGGCCGCGAGGAGTAGCAGGAAGAACATCCCGAACTCCTGGTAGGTGAGCTGCTGCCCGTCGACCTCCGCCGCCATGAGCCGGCTCAGGAGGTCGTCGCGAGGTGTTCGGCGCCGCTGCGCGGCGAGCGCGTGCGCGTACTCCATGAAGTGCTGCGTGGTCTCGGCGCGCTGCTCGTCAGACGTCTCGTAGTCGGCGTCGTCCGGGGTGAGCAGCTCGTGGACCCAGCGATTCACCATCGCGCCATCGTCGCCGGGCACGCCGACCATGTGCAGGATGGTGCCGACGGGTAGCTCGGCGGCGAAATCCTCGATGAAGTCGAAGCTTTCGTGCGACTCGACCTTGTCGAGCAGGGCGTCGACGAGCGACGTGACGTGTGCCTGCACCCACGCCTGCACGCTCAGCAGCCCGTGCGGGGTGAATGCCTGACCGATGATCGCCCGGTGGCGGGTGTGTCGTGGTGGATCCATGTTCGCGAGGTGGTCGGGCGAGACCCGCATGTCCCCGCGTGGCAGGTCGGCGATCTGCGTCCCACCCCGCTGCGACGAGAACGACTCGGCGTCGCGCAGCACCCGCAGCACGTCGCGATGCTTCGTGACGGCCCAGAAACCCCGACCGCCGGGCTCGGCGTGAAAATGGACCGGCGCCTCGCGGCGCAAGCGCGCGTACCGATCGTGCGGGACGCCGCCGACGTAGACATCCGGGCTCAGAACGTCGATGTCGACGTCTGCAACGGTCATCGACGCGCTCCGCTACGCGGCCCGCGTGAGCTCGACGAGCCGGTTGGTCATCGCGCCGATCATCGACCACGCCTGCGCGAGGATCTGCTCGAGTCGCTCGTAGGTGCGCGGGCCGGCCTTGCGGACGAGTTCCTCGCCCATGGCCGCATGCTCGTCGTCGGCCTCGACGTGAAGTTCGAAGTAGTTGTTGTTCAAGTACTTTGCCAGTACCGGCATTGCCTTGCGATGGTAGACGGAACTCGCGTTCTCGATGACGAGATGGACGATGGCAGCCTTCTCGATGTCGTCGAGGACGAACATCTGATGCGCGAACCATTCGGTGATCGCTTCCATGATCGGGTCCCGGAAAGCAGGCGCCTCCCGGTCGTCGGAGCCGTCACCGTCGGTGCTGTCCTTATGCAGGACGTCGTGACCGAGCTCCTCGGTCATGTGACCGAAAAAGGCCTTGTCGAAGATCGGATCACGCACCGAGGCCTGTCGCGAGTAAAGCAGCGTCTGATTTCCATCGACCCAGATCTGAAGGGCGGCTTGATATGCCTTTCTCTTCTCCGCGTCTTCGAGCGTCCCGTCGGCGAGCAAATCGAACACGGGCAATCGGCCGAATTCCTCGATCCGGGCCCGGTTCCACTCGAGCAGCCTGGCGTGGGCACTCTCGTCATCGGCGAAGAGGACGCGGGGCTCATCGGGCTTCGTGTAGAGGCCCGAACCGAACTGAATCGACAGGCCCGAAAGTCCTTGCGGCCCACCAACGAAGCCGTGGTGGCGACCGGACGGCACGACGACGACGTCGCCGGCGGCGAGCTGCCGAGTGAGGTCGCCCTCGAGCGTGCCCGAGCCCTCGAAGAAGATCATCATCGATTGGATCGGGTGGACGTGGACGTCGAGCTTCTCCCCCGCTTTCAGCCTCACCCAGCTGATCGAAAACTCCGAGCTCGGCGGCAAGAAAGCCTCGAGTGCTGCATGCCAGCGCAAGTCGCGCAGCTCTCCGAGCGGGTGTGTGACACCATCCTGCTCAACGGTGTGGATCGCCGGGATCGTCTCTCTCGGAACCAAACCCAGCACCACATCGCCATCGGTTTTCATTGTTGTCATAGTTGCCTCCTAAGGGTTCAAACCAGAGTTATCCACTCGTCATCCCCCTCGCCGCGGCCCCGCACCGTCGCCGCGTAACGCCTGGAAAGCTCGCGCGTCAACCGACCGGGCTCGCCGTCGCCAATCCTGCGGCCATCGATTTCCGCGATCGGCGTGACCTCCGACGCCGTACCGGTGAAGAATGCCTCGTCGGCGCAATAGAGGTCGTCGCGCGCGAAGCGTTGCTCCCGATAGCAGACACCCATCCGCTTCGCGAACTCGAAGATCGTGTCGCGGGTAATGCCCTCGAGAGCCGAGGTCACGGGGGCGTCCAGAGTTCGCCGCCGCGAACGATGAAAACGTTTGCGGCGCTGGCCTCGGCGACAAACCCCTCGTGGTCCAGCAGGATCGCGTCGTCGGCGCCGCATGCCTTCGCCTCCGCGAGCGCCAGGATCGAATTCATGTAGTTCCCGTTCGCCTTGGCGCGCAGTAGGTGAGAGCCCGGATGATTGCGAACAAAGCTGGAAGTCTTCGCCGAGATTGCGCGCTCCGCCGCGGGGCCGGTAGCACGCGATATCCACGGCAGCGCGATGACGGCGACTCGCAGCGTCAGCTGATCGGCATGCGGACTGAGGCCCTGCACGCCGTCGTAGAAGACAAACGGCCGCAGGTACGCGTCGCCGAGGCGGTTCTCGCGGATCACCGCGGCCTGGGCCTTCACCAGGTCGCCCGACTCCCAGCTCTCCCGCAGCGGCATCCCGAGGATGTGGGCGGAGCGATAGAGCCGCGCGGTGTGGTCTTCGACGCGGAAGATGGCCGTGCCCTTAGCCGTTCGATACGCGCGGACCCCTTCGAACACGCCGAACCCGTGATGGTGTGACCACAGCGGCGTGTGCGCGTCCTCGTGACGGACGAGCGCACCGTCGAGCCAGACAAGGAGCCCTGGCGACGGCGAAGTGATCACGCTGCGCCGGCGTCCCCGAGCTTGACCAGCTCGGCGAGACGGTCGCCCATCGCGTCGAACATGTCCCAGCCGTCCTCCAGCGTGCGATGGAGCCGACGGTAGGCCAGGGGGTGCAGGCCGGCGAGCAACTGCGCGCCGAGGTCCCGGTGCTGATCGTCGTCGAGGTGCGCCGCGTAATAGTCGATGGCGCCGGCGGCGCTGAATACCTGCCGCGTCGTGTCCTTGGTGAAGAACGCTTCCGCGGCCGCCTCGAGTACGAGGTGTACCAGGACGGCCTTTTCCGCGTTGTCACGGACGAGCATCTGGTGGGTGAACCAGGCCAGCGTCGCTCTCATGACGGGATCAGACAGTTCGGGCGCCTCGCACGGCACGAGCGTGTTGTGCCCGAACTCGTCCTGGTAATGGCCCAGGAAGGTCGATTCGTAGGTTTTGTCCGAGCACGTGGCCTGTCGCGCGGTAATGGTCTTCTGGAACGTGTCCGAGATGGCCTTGATCTGGCGCAGGAACGCCGTCCGCCTCCTCGGGTCGTCCAGTGTGCCGTCATCGACCAGGCGGAACATCGCTCCCCGGCTCGTGATACGGACGCGCTCTTCGTTGCGCTCGATGAGCTCAGCGAGGGACGAGATCCCTTCGGAGCGATCGTCGTTGGTGCCGGGGCGGGCAAACGTGATCGCCAATGCCTCAAGGCCGTCGGGAGCGGTGACGTCAAGCCTGATAGGTGCCATCGGCCCTGACGGTGACGACGTCTCCCGACGCCAGCAACGCCCGTCAGCAAGGTGCGCGGCGCCTCGGAGCACGAGCAGTATCGTGTCGAGCGCGGTGGCGCGCTCGACGATCTCGCCTTCGCGACCCTCGATCCACGCGAGCGCCACCCTACGCTTCAGCGGGCAGCAGCGCCTTTAGCGTCGCGTCGGCGGAGAAATCCCGATAGCGCGGTCCGCCCGCCCCGGGTTCCGACGGAATTTCAGTGGATCGGAAGACGTGAATGGATTGAATGATTTCCAAAACAGCTCCTTCCGGAAATCGATTACCGTCCTGCTTTCTAGCTTCGGCACGAGTGTTTCCAGCGCCGGAAAAGAATGACACCAAACTCCCGCCGCGGCGCCTGCTTCGACCAAGTGTGCAGGCACCATTAGTGTGGCGAAACAAACTAATATCTCAACCGCGCGGCAATTGTCAATCGAGACAACGAAACAACGACTGTTCTAAAAAACGCAGCGCTATCTCCCGGCACGCGCAAGCGATCGCGCTCTCGTCCGGCAAACAATGCCGCGTGTGCGCATTCCGGTCTGGCGAGACATCGGATGTTAGGGGGCCGTTATTGGATAACGGCCGTTGTCATTATTTGCCAACGACGACCCCCGTCGTCGTCAGATTCGATTGGACGGTACCTTCGGAACCATCGTCAAAAACATTGCACTTGTCGGTCCCGGCGCCATCGGCACTACGGTGGCGGCACTGTTGTACAAGGCCGGGCATTCGGTGCTGGTTTGCGGTCACACCCCGCGCGACGGCATCGAACTGCGCCCCGACGGCGGGGATCCGATCGTGGTACCCGGTCCCGTCCACACCGATCCCAGCGAAGACATCGATCAATTGCGGGGCCCGGCCGACGTTTTGCTGTTGGCCGTCAAGGCGACCCAGAACGAAGACGCGCGCGGTTGGCTCACCCGCCTGTGCGCCGAACACACCATCGTTGCCGTGCTGCAAAACGGTGTGGAGCAGATCGAGCAGGTGCAGCCGCTCTGCCCGTCGTCGCCGGTGGTTCCCGCGTTCATGTGGTTTTCGGCCGAGACCCAACCCGAGGGGTGGGTGCGGCTGCGCGGACAAGCGAGGGTGGTGCTGCCCAGCGGACCCATGGCAGAGGAGCTCGCCGAGCTGTTGAACGGCGCCGGCTGCGTGGTGGAGTGCGACCCCGACTTCATCACCGCGGCATGGCGCAAGCTGCTCACCAATGCGCTGGCCGGATTCCAGGCACTGTCCGGGCGGCGCGCCGGCATGTTCCGCCGCGACGACGTGGCCGAGCTGTCGCGCCGTTATGTCGCCGAATGCCTGGCCGTCGCCCGGGCCGAGGGTGCCCGGCTGCCCGACGATACGGTCGACCAGTTGGTCGACATGTTCCGCCAGGCTCCAGAGGACATGACCACCTCGATTCTGACCGACCGGGAAAACGATCGGCGGCTGGAATGGGACATCCGCAACGGGGTGATCATCAGGAAGGCGCGCGTCCACGGGTTGGCGACGCCGATCAGCGACATCGTGGTGCCACTGCTGGCCGCGGCCAGCGACGGCCCCGGTTAGGTTATGGCCATGTTTCCGTGCGAGCGCGTGGACCCGAGTTTCACCGATAACGCGCCATACCTCTTCCGCAATAGCGTCGACCTCGCCATCACGCCCGAGCAGCTGTTCGAGGTGCTGGCCGACGCCGAGTCGTGGCCGCGCTGGGCCAGCGTGATCACCAAGGTGACCTGGACCAGTCCCGAGCCGTACGGCGTCGGCACCACCCGCACCGTCGACATGCGCGGAGGTATCGTCGGCAACGAAGAGTTCATCGCGTGGGAACCCTTCACCCGCATGGCATTCCGGTTCAACGAATGCTCGACGCGCGCGGTGGCCGCCTTCGCCGAGGATTACCGAGTCGAGGTGATTCCGGGAGGCTGCCGGTTGACCTGGACCATGGCGCAGAAGCCCGCCGGCCCGGCCCGGCTGGCGATGGTTGTGGTTGGGCCGCTGCTGAACCTGGCCCTGCGCCGGTTTCTGAAGAACCTGCGCAGCTACACCGACGCCCGCGCTACCCGGCAGCGTTAGGCTGGGCCATGGTCTTCAACGAGGGTATGCAGATCGACACCAGCACCGCGTCGTCGTCGGGGGGCGGTGGCGGCGGGATGATCGCCCTCGGCGGGCGGTCTCGGCGGGCTGCTGATCGTGGTGATCGCGATGTTCCTCGGGGTCGATCCGGGTCGCGTGCTGCACCAGCAGGGGATGAACACCAGCGACTACTCGGCACCCGGTTTCGACCTGAGTCAGTGCAAGACCGGGGCCGACGCCAACAAATACGTGCAGTGCCGGGTGGTGGCCACCGGCAACTCGGTGGACGCGGTCTGGCACCAGTTGATGCCCAGCTACACCCGCCCGCACGTACGGCTGTTCACCGGCCAGGTGAACACCGCCTGCGGAACAGCCACCAGCGCGGTCGGCCCGTTCTACTGCCCGGTGGATCAGACGGCGTACTTCGACACCGACTTCTTCCAGGTGCTGGTCACCCAATTCGGTTCCAGCGGTGGGCCATTCGCTCAGGAGTACGTGGTGGCGCATGAATACGGCCACCACGTGCAGAACCTGCTGCATGTGCTGGGCCGCGCCCAGCAGGGCGCGCAGGGCGCCGGGGGCAACGGTGTGCGCACGGAGCTGCAGGCTGACTGCTACGCCGGGATCTGGGCGCACTACGCGTCCACCGTCAAGCAGGAGAGCACGGGCGTGCCGTACCTGGAGCCGTTGAGCGACAAGGACATTCAAGACGCTCTGTCGGCCGCGGCGTCGGTGGGCGACGACCGCATTCAGCAGCAGGCGACCGGAACCACCAACCCCGAATCCTGGACCCACGGTTCGGCCGCTGAACGGCAGAAGTGGTTCACCGTCGGGTACCAGACCGGTGAGCCGAAGAAGTGCGACACCTTCAGCGCCACCAATCTCGGGTAGGCCAGCAGTTCGCGGACCGCATATCCACGCCGCTGGTGGCCGGATTGTCGTACGCGCAGTGATCGGGATGCCGCCGATGGGGATCGCCGGATGCGGCGGTAGCTGCTGGACGATCTCGCGTTCGGTGAGCTTCCAATAGGACACCGGCAGACTACCGGCTATCCCGATGTCTACCTCGTGGCTACCAGGGCCGCGTCGAGCAGGTCACGCCGGTGGTGGCGTTCTGTTGCACGACTACCTGACCGTCCACGGCAATCTCGCAATGGAGTTCGGGAGTGGCCCCCGAGCCGCAATCGGGCCAGTGACACCCGCCGCTGGCGTTGACGTACGCCCACTGGCTCGGGTTTGCCAGGGTGGCGGTGTACACCAGCGGCGCCCCGGGAGTGAATGGTGTCGGGACGGTGCTCATGTACTGCGCCGAATCGGCGTTGAAAGCGGCCTGGCTGGGCGGATCGCTGTTCATGTACCGGACGTTGCCGGTCAGGTTGCCGGTGCTGGTGATCGTGTAGGTCACCTGATGGCCGTCCGCGTGCGCGGCCGCGGGCGTGAACGCGGCCCCGACCGCCCCAAAGGCCACTCCCAGAGCAGCGGCAAATGTTCCCGCCGCAACCCCGCATGCCACTTTATGCACGTTTGTCATGTCGAAAACGCTACCGGATTCGTTACCGAGCATTCGGCTCTCGGTGGCCAACGGTTCGGCCGTGGGGTATGAAGCATGGGTGAGCGACGATCCGAGCAGGCCGGGCGTCAGTCGCCGCGGACTGCTGACGACGGGCACAGCGGTGCTTGCCGGGGCCGGGATCGGGGGCGGGGCCGCGTGGGTGTGGTCTCATCGTCGCGGTCCCGACGTCTGGCACCAGCCGGATCGAAACGGCGCGCCGCCGGTGGCCGGTCTGCATCTGCAATTCGGCAAGGACGCCGCCACCGAGGTGGTGGTGTCATGGCAAACCACCGACGCTGTCCGCAACCCCCGGGTCATGCTCGGCACGCCGACATCAGGTTTAGGCCGTACCGTGGCGGCGGAAACCCGCACGTATCGGGATGCTAAGTCCAACAACGAGGTTCGTGTCAACCACGCGCGGCTGACGAATCTGACACCGGATACCGACTACGTGTACGCCGCGGTGCACGACGGCGCAAGCCCGGAAGCGGGGACGGTGCGAACGGCACCGTCGGGGCGAAAGCCGCTGCGTTTCACCAGCTTCGGTGATCAAGGAACGCCGACGCTCGGTAGATTGGTCGCCGACAAGTGGGTCAGCGACAACGTCGGATCACCCGCGGCCGGCGACACCACGCTGGCGATCGAACGTCTTGGCCCGCTGTTCAATCTGGTCAACGGCGACCTGTGTTACGCCAACCTCGCGCAGGACCGGATCCGCACCTGGTCGGACTGGTTCGAGTGGAACAGCCGCTCGGCGCGGTACCGGCCGTGGATGCCGGCAGCGGGCAATCACGAGAACGAATTGGGCAATGGGCCAATCGGTTACGGCGCCTATCAAACCTATTTCGCGCTACCCGACTCCGGCTCCAGCCAGGAACTCCGGGGGCTGTGGTACTCGTTCACCGCCGGCTCGGTGCGGGTGATCAGCCTGAGCAACGATGACGTGTGCTTCCAGGACGGCGGTAACTCGTACGTGCACGGTTACTCGGGCGGAGAGCAAAGACGCTGGCTGGAAACCGAACTCGCGGCCGCGCGGCGCGACGCGGATATCGACTGGGTGGTGGTGTGCATGCACCAGACGGCCATCTCTACCGCCGACCGCTTCAACGGTGCCGACCTGGGGATCCGCGAGCAATGGCTGCCGTTGTTCGACCAGTATCGGGTCGATCTGGTGCTGTGTGGCCACGAGCACCATTACGAGCGGTCACATCCGCTGCGCGGGACTATGCAGACCGATACCTTGACACCGAAGCCCTTAGAAAGAGCGGCAAATGGGCCTAACCGCAACGACCTCATCGATTCGACCAAGGGAACGGTGCACATGGTCATCGGCGGAGGCGGTACGTCGCTGCCCTCCAACGGGTTGTTGTTCCCGCAACCCCGGTGCCGGGTGTTGACCGGTGTCGGCGCCTACGATCCCGCCATCAAGGCCAAGGCACCGATATACGTGATCGAGGATGCGCCGTGGTCGGCGTTTCGCGACCGCGAAAACCCTTACGGTTTTGCCGCTTTCGACGTCGACCCGGGTCAGCCCGGCGGCAACACTTCGATCAAGGTGACGCACTACGCGCTGCGCGGGTTGTTCGGCGCGGTCAGCGTGGTCGATGAGTTCACTTTGACCAAGCCGCGCGGCGGCTAGCTGCGCCGGGCGAGCGAGCTCAGTTGTACGGCTGATGCGGCGTGTCTGTGGACAAACACGCGCGCTCGCCGGCTAAAACAGGGTCTGCTGGACGGGTTCCGGCGCGATCGCGGCTTCGGCCGCAGGGCTGCGACGGGCGGTGATCGCCGCCGAGCCGGTACTTCGCGATCAGCGGCGCGGCCCGGCTCCGCAGCATCTCGCGGTAGCTCGGCGGCAGATACGCGCCGCGCCGATACAGCTCGCGGTACGTCCCGACCAATTCGGGGTGCGCGCCAGCCAGCCAGGACATGAACCAGTTGCGGGTGGAGCCGCGCAGGTGCAGGCCGAAGACCGTGACACCGGTGGCGCCCGCGGCCGCGATCCGGCCAAGCAGCCAGTCCAGCTGCTCGATGGAGTCGGTGAGATGTGGCAGCACCGGCGCCACCATCACATGACAGCCCAGGCCCGAGTCGCGGACCGCGGTGATGAGCCGCAGACGTGCCAGCGGTGTCGGGGTGCCCGGCTCGACGTCCCGGTGCAGGTCCGGGTCGCCCACCGCCAGCGACACCGCCACCGACACCGGAACCTGTTGAGCCGCTTCGGCGATCAGTGGCAGGTCGCGGCGCAACAGTGTGCCCTTGGTCAGGATGGACAGCGGTGTGCCGGACCCGGCGAGAGCGCCGATGATGCCCGGCATCAATGCGTAGCGACCCTCGGCGCGCTGGTAGGGGTCGGTATTGGTGCCCAGCGCGACGGTCTCGTGCCGCCACGACGGCCGGTGCAGCTCGCGACGCAACACCTCGGCGACGTTGGTCTTCACCACCACCTGGGTGTCGAAGTCTGCGCCGCTGTCGAAGTCCAGGTATTCGTGGGTGGGACGCGCGAAACAATAACGACAGCCGTGCGAGCAGCCACGGTAGCCGTTGACCGTGTACCGGAAAGGCAGCGCGGCCGCATTGGGAACCTTGTTCAGCGCCGACTTGCACAGCACCTCGTGAAAGGTGATGCCGTCGAAAAGGCAATGCGGCACCCGCACACTGCGGACGAAGCCGATGCGCTGCAGCCCGGGTAGCGCTCCGTCGTCGACGGGCGTTCCGTTGACCGCGACGGCCTGGCCGGACCAGCGCATACCTCTATTCGAACAATAGTTCGATCCTACGTCAAGGGCCGCCGATGATCGGCGCCCTGGGCCAGGTGACGGCGGTGTCAAAACACTTACACGGAAATGCCGGCCTTTTCTGTTGGCCCTCCTGCGTCATCGACGCGCTCCAGCTCCGCGTTTAGTGCGCAATTTTCGACCCGTCACGAAGCAAACCCGCAGATCTGCGGCCTGGGGCGCTCTGGGCGACGAATCGTGAGCCGAGTCAGGTTTCGCAGGTGGGGTTTCCGGTTCTAGCATGCGGCCGACGACATTCGCAGCGGAGACTTTCGGGAAATCCTTATCGACTTGCTGCAGATCGTGGTGATATCGCCCTGCTGATTCATTACGAAATGGTTTGGCGTCCCGTGGACGATCGTGACCGAGCGCAACACAACCGAGGTCGGCGAAGAGCGGTGCGTGGCCGGCCTAACTCGCAGCGACGCATTCAGCAGATTGTCGAATCGTCGGCCGCCGGGACATTGAACCGAGGTGATCGTCGCGAATTTGCCGACTGAAATGGACTTGCCGCCTGACATGAATGTCACGCCTGAGGCCTGGACGAAGCTGGCGCCAGAAACAAAGGCGACGCTGCGGCGGATGTACCACTCGGGTGGGCTGCACCGTTACTAGCTCGTTAGCTGACGCAACCGGGGGAATGACCAGGATCTCCCTCGATCAGCATCGGACTCACTTGCCGATTTCTGCCGCCACTGCTAACCGAGGGCGCGGAATTGGGGCTCAGCCGGCCAATCATGAGGTGGTGGCAAACATTCATGTCCCAGTCCGGCGTCCCAGCGCTGGCCATCGGCAGGGCATACCCGGGCGCCACACGCCGCTGCACGTCTTTCCGTCGCATACGCCGATCGGATAGTTGAACGCTTGGGCGGTCCCTGCGCCTAGCCCCAGCACGACCAGTCCGGCGCTGCCCGACAGCAGCCCGGTGGCAACGGGCCCCCTGACGAGGTGCGCGTTGGGCAGCGCCGGTGCGGACGGGCTCCGTCGATGCCACCGCTTGATGGTCGCATATCGAGTGGCTGATTCCCGTTCCCCAGCCTGCCGGTGGGACCATTTGCCGGTGGACCAGGACCATCCCGAGCAGCGCGATGCACCCGATCCGGCTGAACGCCGTTTCGCGGCAACCGCCATCCCGAGTGCCAGGCAGATGTACCCCACATTCGCGTTGTTGATCGCGGTGTCCTCGGTGTATCCGATCTCTCAGCACTTCACAGCAGGCTTCGACGCGATTACCGCGTACGGCCCGCTCTTCTCCGTCGCGATTCTCAGCGGGATTGCCGTCCTGTGGTTCCTGGCTCTGCGTCGGCTGTTTACGAAGCAGGTTCTCCTTCGCGTCACGACCGACGGCCTGACGATCGATAACCGGCCGGGTGAGGTTTACTCACTCCGCGACGCGGAGCTGGGCCAATGGCGAAGTAGCTGGGGACGCGGCGGCTACCGCGCGGGCAGGGCGCTTTGCCTCATGGCGGGCCCGCACCGCTTTGTGCTCGGCGACGGAAATTCGCGGCCCACCCAAGAAGTACCAATCGAGGGGCCGCAGGTAAAAGCTCGACAGCTCGACGCGTGGACGCCATCCCTGTCCTTCGATGAGCTTCTCACGATCGCAGGCTCCGCCCGAGGCGAGCCCGCCTAGCCGCCCAGCCGCGAAAGCACCTCGGCGACAACCGAATCTGTCGGCACCGAAACCTGCTCGCCGGTCGCGAGATCCTTCACCCCGACCGTGCCGGCCTCGATGTCGCGGTCACCGGCGACCAGCGCGATACGGGCACCGGACCGATCGGCCGCGCGCATCGCGCCCTTGAGCCCACGGTCGCCGTAGGCCAGGTCGACGCGGACCCCGGCGGCACGCAGTTGCCGGCCCAGCACCGCCAGCCGCAGCTTGGCCTGCTCGCTCAGCGGCACACCGAACACATCGCATCGCGTGGTCTCCCCCACGCTCTTGCCCTCGGCGCGCAACGCCAACAGCGTCCGGTCCACGCCCAGCCCGAACCCGATGCCCGACAGGTCCTGCCCGCCCAGCTGGTGCATCAGGCCGTCGTACCGGCCGCCGCCGCCGATGCCGGATTGCGCGCCCAGACCGTCGTGCACGAACTCGAAAGTGGTCTTGGTGTAGTAGTCCAGCCCGCGCACCATGCGCGGGTTGACGACGTAGCGGACCCCGAACGCGTCCAGGTGCGCCAGCACGGTGTCGAAGTGCTGTTTGGCCGCATCGGACAAGTGATCGAGTAAGACCGGCGCCTCGGCCGTCATCGCGCGCACCTCGGGTCGTTTGTCGTCGAGCACCCGCAGCGGGTTGAGCTCCGCGCGCCGTCGGGTGTCCTCGTCGAGGTCGAGCTGAAACAGGAACTCCTGCAACAGTTCCCGATATTGCGGGCGGCAGCTCTCATCGCCCAGTGAGGTGATTTCGAGCCGGAACCCGTCCAGGCCCAGCGAGCGGAAGCCGGCGTCGGCGACGGCGATCACCTCGGCGTCCAGCGCCGGGTCGTCGACGCCGATCGCCTCGACGCCCACTTGCTGCAGCTGGCGATAGCGGCCGGCCTGTGGCCGCTCATAGCGGAAAAACGGGCCCGCGTAAGACAGTTTCACCGGCAGCGCGCCCCGGTCCAGGCCGTGTTCGATAACCGCGCGCACCACGCAGGCGGTGCCCTCGGGCCGCAGCGTCACCGAGCGGTCGCCACGGTCGGCAAAGGTGTACATCTCCTTGGACACCACGTCGGTGGATTCACCTACGCCGCGGGCAAACAGCGCGGTGTCCTCGAAGATGGGCAACTCGATGTGGCTGTAACCGGCCCGGCGGGCGGCGTCGAGCAGGCCGTCGCGCACCGCGACGAACTGCGCCGAATCCGGCGGGATGTAGTCCGGTACCCCCTTGGGGCCAGACAACGCGGTGAACTCCTGGGTCACCGGCTACAGGCCTCTGAGGAACGGATTGAGGCGCCGCTCGGCCCCGATGGTGGTGGAGTTGCCATGACCGGGTAGTAGCACGGTCTGGTCGTCGAGCACCAACAGTTTTTCGACGATGGAGCGGTACAGGTCGCGGCCGCTGCCGCCGAACAGGTCAGTGCGGCCGATCGAGCGCTCGAACAGCGTGTCGCCGGTGAATACCACGTCGGCGTCGTTTTTGGCCGCCTGAAGGACCCGGAAGCACACCGATCCGCGGGTGTGCCCGGGGGTGTGATCGACGTTGACGGAAATCCCGCCCAGGTCGATCTTGTCGCCGTCGCGGTCCAGCTCGACGACCTGTTTGGGCTCGCGGAAGAAGGCACCCGCCACCAGCTGGGCCATCCGCGGGCCAAAGCCGTAGATCGGGTCCTTCAGCATGAACCGGTCCTCGGGATGGATGTAGGTCGGGCACCCGTAGGTGTCGGAGACCTTCTGGGCCGACCACATGTGGTCGATGTGGCCGTGCGTGATCAGCACGGCGGCCGGGGTCAGCCGGTTTTGGTCCAGGATGCGCCGCAGCGGGCCCATGGCACGCTGGCCCGGATCGACGATGACGGCGTCGGCTCCAGGCCGCTCGGCCAGCACGTAACAGTTGCAGGCCAGCGCCCCCGCGGGAAATCCGGTGATCAACACGCTTCCCAGTTTCCCATGGGGCACTTGACATGGGTCGCGGCGCCCACATTAGCCTGGGCAGGCCACTCGGCCCCGACTCACCGGACAACCATGGAGGGATATCGGCCGTGCCGACCAACCAACAGCGACGTGCCACAGCCAAGCGCAAACTCGAACGGCAGCTGGAGCGCCGCGCCAAGCAAGCCCGCCGGCGGCGGCAGCTGATGATCGGCGGCGGCTTGCTCGCGGCGATAGCCCTGATCGTCGGGGGCGTTCTTGTGGTCGTCAGCAATGACGACCACAAGAGCAACACCGCATCCACCACCCCGAGCAGCACTGCGCCGTTGGCTCCGCCGTTGCCGTCGTTCAAGCCTTCGGCCAACTTGGGCGCGAACTGCCAGTACCCGCCGGACCAAGGCCCCAAGCCGGTCAAGCAGGTCAAGCCGCCGCGCACCGGCAAGATACCGACCGACCCGGCGACGGTGAGCGTCAGCATGGCGACCAATCAGGGGAACATCGGTCTGCTGCTGGCCAATAACGAATCGCCTTGCACCGTAAACAGCTTCGCCAGCCTGGTCGGGCAGAAATTCTTCGACGACACCAAATGCCACCGGCTGACAACCGCGCCGACACTGGCCGTACTGCAATGCGGCAGCACCAAGGACGGCGCCCCGGAGGGCGGTGCGGGCTACCACTTCGCCAACGAGTACCCCACCGACCAGTACCCGCCCGACGACCCCAAGCTGGACCAGCCGGTGCTGTATCCGCGCGGCACGCTGGCGATGGCCAACACCGGACAGCCGGACAGCAACGGCAGCGAGTTCTTCATGGTCTACCACGACACCGTGCTGCCGCCCACGTACACCGTTTTCGGCACGGTCCAGGCCGACGGGCTGGCCACCATCGACAAGATCGCCAAGGCCGGCGTCGCCGGCGGCGGTGGTGACGGCAAGCCCGCCACCGAAGTGATCATCAAGTCGGTGCGGCTCGACTGAGAGCCGCCCTACGTGGGGTCGGGTCGGAGGTCGCGCAGCCGCTGTCGATCGGACGCCGATTCGAGGTATTCGGTGATCGCCTCGACGTGGATCAACCCGTAGCGGACCTGCAGGTCGACCGGGTTCAGCCCGAAGTGCTTGGCCACCCTGATCAGGTTGTCGGCGGTGATCAGCCTGCCCTCGCGAGCCGCCTTGTAGTAGGTGGATTTGCGGTACCCGAACGCCTCGTAGACCTCGGTGGCCGCCAGCGGTCTGCCCACCAGGTAGGGCAGCACGACAGCCGGGTCTTTGTCGCGATCGTCCATAGCTGCAGACACTAAACCAAATCCGTCGAGGCAGCAGGGTGACGGACTGCTGTCCATTTAAGTAGACTGGAGTTCTATTTTGTAGTCGTTGTGAGGAGAGTTCGATGCCTGCACATGGAAACGCCAAAGCCGCCACTTATGCGCTGGCCGCGTTGCTCCTGATCGGCATCATCCCGGCCGGAGCCGCTGGTACGTCCACCGCGGCCAAGACCCGAAATGATGGGGTTGGAACGCAGCAGACCACCGACGTCGTGCTGACCGGTTGCGTGGTTGGGCTTACCTGCTAGGCCTTAGGGCCGCCACCGGAATGCGCCCGCCGAGGCTGCGATGAGGGCGCGACTCTTCGTCGGACATTGACCCTGGGCGCGGGCTCGGCGCCATCATCGCAGACTCGGCGCCTAAATCGAGGGCGCCTCAGGCGGCGGAAGTGACCCGATAGACGTCGTAGACGCCTTCGACGTTGCGGACGACGTTGAGCAGATGCCCCAGATGCTTGGGGTCGCCCATCTCGAAGGTGAACCGGCTGATCGCCACCCGGTCACCCGAGGTGGTGACCGATGCGGACAGGATGTTGACCTTCTCGTCGGCCAATACGCGCGTCACATCCGAGAGCAGGCGGTGCCGGTCGAGCGCCTCGACCTGGATCGCCACCAGGAACACCGACGACGGCGACGGCGCCCAGAGCACCTCGATGATCCGCTCGGCCTGCTGCTGCAGCGACGCGGCGTTGGTGCAGTCGGTGCGGTGCACGCTGACACCGCCGCCGCGCGTGACGAACCCCATGATCTGGTCACCGGGCACCGGTGTGCAGCACTTGGCGAGTTTGGTCAGCACGCCGGGGGCGCCGGGGACCGAGACGCCGACATCCTCGTTGCTGCGCGGGCGACGCAGCATGGTCGCCGGCGTGGCGCGCTCGGCGAGTTCCTCTTCAGCCTGGTCGATGCCGCCGAGCTCGGCCAGCAGCCGCTGCACGACATGCCGCGCCGACACATGCCCCTCACCGATCGCGGTGTAGAGCGCGGATACGTCGGTGTAGTGCAGCTCCCGGGCCACGGCCCCGATCGAATCGCCATTCACCAAGCGCTGCAGCGGAAGTCCGCCCCGACGTACCTCGCGGGCCATGACCTCCTTGCCGGCCTCCAGCGCCTCTTCACGCCGCTCCTTGGCGAACCACTGCCGGATCTTCGTCTTGGCGCGCGGTGACACCACGAACTGCTGCCAGTCCCGCGACGGCCCGGCGTTGGGCGCCTTCGACGTGAAAACCTCGACGACTTCCCCGTTTTCCAGCTTGCGTTCCAGCGCTACCAGCCGACCATTGACCCGGGCGCCGATGCAGCGGTGGCCTACTTCGGTGTGCACCGCGTAGGCGAAGTCCACCGGCGTGGACCCGGTCGGCAGAGTGAAGACGTCACCCTTGGGCGAGAACACGAAAATCTCTTGCACCGCAAGGTCATAGCGCAAGGACTCCAGGAACTCGCCCGGGTCGGCGGCCTCCCGCTGCCAGTCGAGCAGTTGCCGCATCCAGGCCATGTCGTCGATCTCGGCGGCGGCGTGCGGATGCGGAACACCGTTGCGGCCCTTGGTTTCTTTGTAGCGCCAATGCGCGGCGATGCCGAATTCGGCGGTGCGGTGCATGTCGCTGGTGCGGATCTGCACCTCCAGCGGCTTGCCCTCCGGCCCAATGACGGTGGTGTGCAGCGACTGGTAGACACCGAATCTCGGCTGGGCGATGTAGTCCTTGAACCGTCCCGCCATCGGCTGCCACAGTGAATGCACCACGCCCACAGCGGCGTAACAGTCCCGGATTTCGTCGCACAGAATACGAATGCCGACCAGGTCGTGGATGTCGTCGAAGTCGCGGCCCTTGACGATCATCTTCTGATAGATCGACCAGTAGTGCTTGGGACGACCCTCCACCACGGCTTTGATCTTCGAAGCGTTGAGAGTGTTGTTGATCTCGGTGCGGACCTTGGTCAGGTAGGTGTCCCGGGACGGCGCACGACCGGCGACCAGCCGAACGATCTCCTCGTATTTCTTGGGGTGCAGGATCGCGAACGACAGGTCCTCCAACTCCCACTTGACGCTGGCCATGCCCAGCCGATGGGCAAGGGGCGCAATGACTTCCAATGTCTCGCGGGCCTTGCGCGCCTGCTTTTCCGGCGGCAGGAAGCGCATGGTGCGCATGTTGTGCAAGCGGTCGGCCACCTTGATCACCAGCACCCGGGGATCGCGGGCCATCGCGGTGATCATCTTGCGGATCGTCTCGCCTTCGGCGGCGCTGCCCAGCACCACCCGGTCCAGCTTGGTCACCCCGTCGACGAGATGGCCTACCTCTTCGCCGAATTCCTCGGACAGCGCTTCGAGCGTGTACCCGGTGTCCTCGACCGTGTCGTGCAGCAACGCAGCGACCAACGTGGTGGTGTCCATGCCCAGCTCGGCCAGAATGTTGGCGACGGCCAGCGGGTGGGTGATGTAGGGATCACCGGAATGACGCAGTTGGCTGGCGTGCCGTTGATCGGCGACCTCGAAGGCGCGCTGCAGCAGCGTCAGGTTTGCCTTGGGATAAACCTCCCGGTGCACCGCCACCAGCGGCTCGAGCACGGGATTGAGCGCGCCGCTCCGGGCGGTCATCCGCCGCGCCAGCCGGGCCCGCACCCGGCGCGACGCGCTGCTGGTCGTCTTGAGGGTTTCGGCCGGCGGCTCGGGTGTCTCTACGACCGGCTCTGCCACCGCCGAGGTTTCCGTCGCAGCTTCCTCGGGCGCCTCAACAACGGCCTGCGCCGAGCTCTGGTCCTCCGCCACGTCGTCACCTCCCGTCCTCGAGGATATCGCTCGTCGGGGTCGCCCGGCGGTACCCCGACTCGCTTTAGACCCGCTTTACCCTCGGCTCAGGCTGTGCACCGGCATCGGCGCTACCGCCTCGCGGCCACCCAGCGCGGTGAGTTCCATGAGCACCGCCGCCCCGATCACGTTCGCCCCGGCGCGAAGCAGCAGTCGGCGCGCCGCCCCGAGGGTGCCGCCGGTGGCCAGCACATCGTCGATGAGCACGACGCCGCGGCCGCTCAGGGCAATGCCGTCGGCGGGGATTTCCAGGGTGGCACTTCCGTACTCCAAGTCGTACTGCTCGCTGTGCACCGGCGGCGGCAGCTTTCCGCCCTTGCGAATGGCCAGCACCCCGGTGCCCAGTCGGTCGGCGACCGCTCCGGCAACAAGAAACCCACGCGAGTCGATGCCGGCCACCAGGTCAGCTCCGGAGGCCAGCCCCGCCAGCGCGGCGGTGACCGCCGCCAACCCCTCCCGGTCGGCCAACAGCGGCGTGAGGTCCTTGAACTGCACCCCCGGCTTGGGAAAATCGGCTACTTCCCGGGTCAGCGACGCGATGACATCGGCCAGGGCGGCACTCGTCACTGCGGCCTCATTGCATCAGGGCCCATCGGTCCATGTTCCAGCCCGCGCCCCAGCGGGTCGGATTCTTGCTCACGGCATACATTTTCTTCGACATCAACAGCGTGCGCTGCTGCCGGTAGAGCGGCAGCGTGGGCATGTCGCCCCAGAGTATCGGCGCGCTCTCGGCCAGCAGCCTGACCCGCTCGGCCGGGTCGGCCGACACCGCCATCGCGCTGATGTTGCCGTCGATCTGGGGGTTCGCGTAGCCGGACAGGTTGTTTCCGTTGCCGCTGTGCAGGGCATATGCGTCCATCGCCGAGGATCCGCTGGATCCGCTGCCGGTGGCTCCACCCGTGCTGGAGAGCAACACGTCGATCTTTCCGTCCCGCAGCGCCTGCGGGCCCGAAGAGTCGACGGTGACGCCGTTCACAACGATGCCGGCCGCAGCACAGGACTTGGTGATCTCCCCGACCGAGGCCGCCAGCCGCGCGTTGGGACCGTGATACCCGACCCGCACCGTCAGATTCGAGCCACCGAGCGCGTCGCGGGCGGCGCCGGGATCGGCTTTGTTGAATTGGCCGGCCTGGGCGGCCCCGTCGCCCTGGGCGACGGCATCCTCGGTCGCCGCGTCCAGGCGTGAGTTGGCGATAGGTACCCCGGCGTCGCGGGCGATCACGTCGCGCGGCGTGCACAGCGCGAAGGCGCGGCGCTCACGAGACAGCGCGAGAGGCCCCTGCAGTGAGAAGATCAGCTGCTCGATACCGTCCGACGGTGAATCGACGCGCGTGTAGTTGTCCGGCGTGGCGAGCGCCCCTGACGACCCGGCCGCCACGTCGACCACGTCCACGCCACGGCTGTTGACGCGGTCCTGGATGTCGGCTCCCTGCGACCGGATGGTGATCCGCTTGGTGATCGCCTTGGGGCCCCACCAGCGGTCGTTGGCGGTCAGCACCACGGCGCCGCCGTCCAGGATGGAGTCGATCTTGTACGGTCCCGACGACGGGAAGCGTTTGAGGATGTCGTCGGCTTTGAGACCAGGCTTGAGGTCCCAGGTGGTATTCCACAGCTTCGCGATCTGGTCCACCAAGTCCATCTTGTTGCCCAGCAACGCCGCCGTGACGTCGACCTTCAGCAGGTCGGCGATGACATGCGACGGCATCATCGAGGTCGCGGCGAACAGTTGGGCGTAGTCGACCACGCTGCGGTCCGGGATGAAGGACACCCGGGCCTTCTTCTGCCCGGGTAAGCACTCGATGTTGGCGATGTCGACGTAGCCGGCCTGGGTGGCGGCGTCGAAGGCCGGAAACTTCCCGGATTGGGCCGCCCAGGTGAGCACCAGGTCGTCGCAGGTCACGGGCTTGCCGTCGGAGTAGACGGCGTTGTCGGCGATCTGATAGTCGAGCACCAACGGCGCACCGCCGACCACCGAGATGGTTCCGAAGTCGTGGTCGGGGACGACCTGGCCGTCGGGGCCGTGATAGCCGAAGCCGGTGAGCGTGCGGGCGAATGCCTGCGCGCCGGCCGACGCCGCACCGACGATGGTGTTGGTGTTATAGCTGACCAGCGTGCCGTCGACCACGTAGTCGATATTCGAGGCGGGGCTGCCCGAACATGCGGTCACCGTGAAAGCCGCTGTCAACGTCGCCGTCAGACCCACGAGTGTCCAGCGGGAACCGGCCATTGCTACTTACCGCCGGCCGGCGTTTCGCTTGCCGGTGGGACGGCGGGTACCGGTGGGCCGCACCGGCCGCGCACCCGGCGCCGGCTTGCTGCCTGCCGCCGGTTTGCTGACCGCCTCGTCGGGCTCCGTGGCGGTCTCGGTTGCCCTGGCCGGCGCGTCGTCGTCGGCGGTATCGGCGGCCGGTTTGCGCTCCTCCGCCTTGGCGGTGTCCTTTGTCGCGTCCTTTTTGGCGCCCGCTGACCCGGAGGACGAGCCGGGGTTGCGTCGCCTCACCACCCGGTTGCTGTGGCTGCGTACCAGCTCGGTGCGTTCGCGCAGCGTGACCAGCAGCGGAGTGGCGAAGAAGATCGACGAGTAGGTGCCGACCAGGATGCCGACCAGCTGCACCAGCGCCAGGTCCTTCAGCGTGCCGACACCCAGGAGCCAGACGGCCACCACCATCAGCGCCAGCACCGGCAACACCGAGATCAGGCTGGTGTTGATCGAGCGCATGAACGTCTGATTGATAGCCAGGTTGGCTTGTTCGGCGAAGGTGCGCCGGGTGGTGTGCTGGAAGCCGTGGGTGTTCTCCTCGACCTTGTCGAACACGATGACCGTGTCGTAGAGGGAGAAACCGAGGATTGTCAGCAGACCGATGACCGTGGCCGGGCTGACCTCGAAGCCCACCAGCGAGTACACACCGGCGGTGACGGTCAGGTCGAAAACCATGGTCGTCAGCGCGGAGATCGCCATATAGCGCTCGTAGCGCAAGGTGATGTAGGCGCCGACCAGCGCCAGGAACACCCCCAGCGCCCACAATGCCTTCGTGGTGATCTGGCCGCCCCAGGTCTCCGATACCGCCGAGTCGCTGATCGCCTGCTTGCTGGGCTTACCGTCGGTGCCTTTCGGCTGGAACGCGTCGAACAATGCGGCTTTCAGCTTCAGCGTCTGGTCGTTCGACAGCGTTTCGGAACGAATCTGCACCGTCGCCGAGGAACCGCTGCCGACGATGACCACCGCGTCGGCATCCCTGCCGAGGGCATTCCTGAACACGTCCTGCACCTGAGTGGTCTGGGCGTCGCCACGCGGCATTGACACCGTGGTGCCGCCCTTGAAGTCGATCCCAAACGTGAAGCCGCGCAGCACGATGCTGATGATGGCGACCGCGACGATCGCACCGCTGATGCCGTACCACATCCGCCGCCGGCCTATCACCTCGAACGCGCCGGTGCCGGTGTAGAGGCGGGACAGAAAGCTGTGCCGGGGCAGCGCGGCGGCCGCGTCGGCGTCGGTCAGCTCCACGGCGCCGGCGGTGGCTTCGGTGACTTCGACCGCACCGGAGTCTTCCTGGTCTTTGGCAGGGCTTTTGGTGCCGGCCTTGGCTTTCGACGGTCCAGAGGGCCTGGAGGGTCTAGACGCCATCGTGCTACCCCCGTCCCTTCGTCGCGTGCGAAGCCCGGCGTTCGCGGGCAACCTGCTGAACGGCACCCAGGCCGTTGTAGGCCGGCTTGGACAGCGTCGGCGACTTGGACGCCAGGTACACCAGCGGCCAGGTCACCAGGAACACCACCACGAGGTCGAGGATCGTGGTGAGCCCCAGCGTGAAGGCGAAGCCCTTCACCTGGCCGATCGCCAGGACGTACAGCACGGCGGCGGCCAGGAAGGTGACGGCGTTACCCGACACGATCGTCTTGCGGGCCCGCACCCAGCCGCGCGGCACCGCCGACCGGAACGAACGGCCTTCGCGGATCTCGTCTTTGATGCGTTCGAAGAACACCACAAACGAGTCCGCGGTGGTACCGATGCCGATGATCAGACCCGCGATACCGGCCAGGTCCAGGGTGTAGTTGATATATCGGCCCAGCAGCACCAGGATCGCGAAAACCATTGCGCCGGAAGCAGTTAGCGACAACGCCGTGAGCAGTCCGAGCACCCGGTAATACACCAGCGAATATGCCAGCACCAGGGCCAAGCCGATCGCACCCGCGATCAGGCCCGCCCGCAGCGACGTCAATCCCAATGTCGCCGAAACTGTTTGGGCTTCCGATGGTTCGAAGGACAGCGGCAGCGACCCGTATTTCAGGACGTTGGCCAGCTGGCGCGCGGAGGAGGCGGTGAACGGTGGATCCCCACCCGTGATCTGGGTCCGGCCGCCGGGGATTGCTTCTCTGATCTCCGGGGCGCTGACGACCTGTGAGTCCAGGGTGAATGCGGTCTGGGTACCGACGTGGGCGCCGGTGAAGTCGGACCAGATGGCTGCCGCGGCGGGCCTGAATTGCACGTTGACGACGTAGCCCAGGCCTTGCGGGTTCATGCCCGACGTGGCGTCCTGGATCTGGTCGCCGCTGATGATCGACGGGGCCAGCAGATACGCGGTCTTGCGGTCGGTCGAACACGTCACCAACGGCAGCTTCGGGTCATCGTTGCCGGCCAGAACGTCCTCTTTGGTGCTCTTGCACATGGTGGCCATTACTTGCAACGCCATGAACTGGAAACCCGGCCGGGTGTTCTGCCGCCAATTCTTCTCATAGGCGATGCGCTCCGCGAGGTCCTTGCGCGGATCGGAGGGCGCGGGCGGTGCCTCCTCCGTCGGCGGGGCTCCCGGGTGGGGGCGCCGGCGTGGCGGCCCCGGGGCTGGGTGTGGGCGTGGGCGAACCGGGGTTGGGTGCCGGTGTCGGGGTGGGGCTGGGCCGCGGCGTGGGGTCCTGCGGGTAGGGCCGCGGTTGCGGCGCTGGCCGGCCGGGCGGCGCAGGCTGGCCACCAGGCGGCGCAGGCTGGCTCGCGCCGGGCGGTGCGGGCTGGCCACCGGGAGGCGCCGGCTGGCCCCCGGGGCGGTGCGGGCTGGCCACCGGGGGGCGCCGGCTGGCCCCCGCCGGGTGGAGGACCTGCTGGTGTTCCGCCAGGCGGCGTGGGCGGTTCCTGCGGAGCCTGCGCCGGAACCGCCTGGATCACCGGCCGGATGAAAAGCCGTGCGGTCTGCCCCAGGCTGCGGGCGTCGCTGCCGCCGTTGCCCGGCACCGTGATGATCAAGTTGTCGCCGTCGACGACGACCTCTGAACCCGAGACGCCAAGTCCGTTGACCCGCGCGCTGATGATCTGCTGCGCCTGTGACAATGCCTCCCGACTCGGGCGGGAGGCGTCCGGCGTGCGCGCGGTCAGCGTCACCCGGGTGCCGCCCTGAAGGTCGATGCCGAGCTTGGGAGCGGCTTTCTTGTCTCCGGTGAGAAATACCAGCAGATAGACACCGATCAGCATGACCAGGAACACGGACAGGTAGCGGGCAGGTTGCACCGGCGCCGAAGACGATGCCACGTTCCTTGTTTCTCCTTGCGAATCCGTTGATACTCCCGACAGAGCCTACGTGCCGCGTGTCACATGGCCTTACGGCATGCGGGCTTATGGCTGCCGGGTCACGCAATCCCGGTGTCAGAAATCCTTCGTCGCACCGTTCGGTGCCAAGTCTTCGGGTTCGTCCACGCCGTCGTCCAGGTCGTCCAGGTCGTCCAGGTCGTCGACGTCGTCGGCGTCGTCCGGCAGGATCTTGTCGCGGATCGCCAGCTTCATCCAGGTGGTCACTACCCCGGGCGCGATCTCGAGGTCGACGGTGTCGTCCGTGATCGCGGTGATGGTGGCTTCCATGCCGGAAGTCGTGTGCACCCGGTCACCGGGCTGCAGCGAGTCGTGCAAGTCGATCGTGGCCTGCATCGCACGCCGCTGCCGGCGCGATGAGAAATACATGAACCCACCCATGATGAGCAGGAACGGCAAGAACAAGACCAAACTATTCATGACGCGCCAATCCGTCCTATCGGTACCTCGTAACGGGGTCCAGTGTGCCAGTCCCGCAGGTCGCCTTGACCACGTCCGCCTCGGTCTGCGGGTTTTACGTCTGATCGGCTGAGGGCGGCCTTCTCCCGAGGACGTACCAGGCGAGGGCGATTCCACCGACCGTCACCACCGAGCCGACGACCACGAAACCGACGTCCTGGGTCGGGTGCCGAGTCTGCGCCGCCTTCATCTCGTCATAGTTTCGCCATTGGATCTGCTTCCCGATCACCTTGCAGGTCTCGTCTGTCTGCATTTCATGGCCATTACAAGTCACTGGCGCATTGGCCGGCCGGGCGAGCTGACTCGCACCCACAAAGGTCAGAAAGGGGCCCGCCATGAACCACAGAAAAACGAAAGACCCGCGATTCACGGGCCACCGCCTGCGTCGCATGCCGAAGTCTAACGTCGGACCCGGACCCCAATCACTGCCTGCGCTACTCGTCATTTCGCCCGCCAGCCACCCGCCGGGAACCTGCCTACGGCTAGGCTTTTATCCGCGCTTTCTGTAGCGGTGGTGCGCGGCTACCCCCAGTCGCCCCCAGTGAGGAGGATTCCGTGGCCAGCCTCGAGCAGAGTCGCCTTTTGGTCACCGAAATCCCGGGTCCCGCATCACTGGAACTGACCAAACGCCGCGTGGCTGCGGTGTCCCATGGCGTGGGCATCACCATGCCGGTGTTCGTGACGCGCGCCGCCGGCGGCATCGTCGAGGACGTCGACGGAAACCGGTTGATCGACCTGGGTTCAGGCATCGCCGTCACCACGATCGGCAGCTCCTCGCCCCGCGTCGTGGACGCGGTTCGCGCACAGGTGGCCGACTTCACCCACACCTGCTTCATGGTGACGCCGTACGAGGAGTACGTCGCCGTCGCCGAAGAGCTCAACCGGATCACTCCGGGTAGCGGCGAGAAGCGCTCGGTGTTGTTCAACTCCGGCTCCGAGGCCGTCGAAAACGCCATCAAGGTCGCGCGCGCCTACACCCGCAAAACCGCCGTGGTGGCGTTCGACCACGCCTACCACGGCCGCACCAACATGGCGATGGCCCTGACGGCCAAGTCGATGCCCTACAAGAGCGGCTTCGGTCCGTTCGCGCCCGAGATCTACCGGGCGCCGCTGTCCTATCCGTACCGGGACGGACTGCTGGACAAGGAAATGGCCACCGACGGCGAACTGGCCGCGGCGCGGGCCCTCAGCGTCATCGACAAGCAGGTCGGCGCGGCCAACCTGGCCGCCGTCATCATCGAGCCGATCGCGGGCGAAGGTGGCTTCATCGTCCCGGCCGAAGGCTTCTTAGCCGCCCTGGTGGAGTGGTGCCGCGAGAACGACGTGGTGTTCATCGCCGACGAGGTGCAAACGGGTTTTGCGCGCACCGGCGCGATGTTCGCCTGTGAGCACGAGAACATCGAGCCCGACCTGATCGTCACCGCCAAGGGCATCGCCGGCGGGTTGCCGTTGTCGGCGGTGACCGGCCGCGCCGAGATGATGGACGCCCCGCACGTCAGCGGCCTGGGCGGCACGTTCGGCGGCAACCCCGTCTGCTGTGCGGCCGCGCTGGCCAGCATCGAGACCATCGAACGCGACGGCCTGATCGAGCGGGCCCAGCAGATCGAACGGCTGATGATGGAGCGGCTGCTGCGGCTGCAGGCCGCCGACGACCGGATCGGCGACGTGCGCGGCCGTGGCGCCATGATCGCCATCGAACTGGTGAAGTCTGGAACCGCCGACCCCGATGCCGACTTGACCCTCAAGCTGTCCACCGCAGCCCACGCGGCCGGCGTCATCGTGTTGACCTGTGGCATGTTCGGCAACATCATCCGGCTGCTGCCGCCGCTGACCATCAGCGACGAGCTGCTAACCGAAGGGCTGGACGTGCTGGCCGGGCTGCTGGGCGACCTCTGACCAGAAGCCGGCCGCGGTGCTCGGGTGGTCGAACTCACACCGAGTTCCCAGCGCGTGTCGTTGAGAAATACTTTTAGTTTAGCTAACGTTCTATATGTCAGCGCAGCGTAGCGCGAACCAATCTTTTCTCAGCAATCGCGAGGGAACCGTCATGTCGACTACTACTACTGAAGAGCGGCTCGAACGCCGCATAGAGGACATTTCCGCCAACGACCCGCAGTTCGCCGCCGCCCGGCCGAGCCCGGCGGTCGTCGAGGCTCTTGAGCAACCCGGACTGCGGCTGCCGCAGATCATCCAGATCGTGCTCGAGGGTTACGCCGACCGCCCGGCTCTGGGGCAGCGCGTCGTGGAGTTCGTCAAGGACCCGAAGACCGGACGCACCGTGCTCGAGGTGCTCCCCCGCTTCGACACCATCACCTACCGTGAGCTGGGCGACCGCGTCGGCGCGCTGGCTCGCGCCTTGACCAACGACTCGGTGCACGCCGGCGACCGGGTTGCCGTGCTGGGCTTCAACAGCGTCGACTTCACCACCATCGACGTGGCGCTTGCCCAGATCGGCGCGGTGGCGGTGCCACTGCAGACCAGCGCAGCGATCACCCAGCTGCAGCCGATCGTGGCCGAGACCGAGCCCAGCGTCATCGCGGCGAGCGTGAACCAGCTGTCCGACGCCGTCGAGCTGATCCTGAGCGGCCATCAGCCCGCCAAGCTCGTGGTGTTCGACTACCACCCCCAGGTCGACGACGAGCGCGAGGCACTCGAGGCCGCCCGCGCGCGGCTGGCCGACACCGCGGTGGTGGTGGAGACGCTGGGCGACGTCATAGAGCGCGGCGAGCACGGAAACGCAATGCCTGCCAACGCGATCGCCGTCGCCGACGAAGAGCGACCCGCTGGGCCTGCTGATCTACACCTCCGGCAGCACCGGCGCACCCAAGGGTGCGATGTATCCGCAGAGCAACATCGGCAAGATGTGGTGCCGGTCGAGCCGGAACTGGTTCGGGCCGAGCGCCGCGTCGATCACGCTGAACTTCATGCCGATGAGCCACGTCATGGGACGCGGCATCCTCTACGGCACGCTCGGCAACGGCGGCACCGCTTATTTCGCGGCCAAGAGTGACCTCTCGACGCTGCTCGAGGACCTCGAGCTGGTGCGGCCCACCGAGCTGAACTTCGTGCCGCGCATCTGGGAGACGCTGTACGGCGAGTACCAGCGTCGAGGTCGACCGCGGGATGGCCGAATCCGAGGTCCTCGACGAGCTGCGGCAATACCTACTCGGCGGCCGGTTCATCTTCGCGATGACGGGCTCGGCGCCCACCTCCCCGGAGCTGAAGACCTGGGTCGAAAACCTGATCGAGATGCACCTGCTGGACGGCTACGGCTCCACCGAGGCCGGGATGGTGCTGTTCGACGGCGAGATTCAGAGTCCGCCGGTCATCGACTACAAGCTGGTCGACGTTCCGGACCTGGGCTACTTCGCCACCGACCGGCCGTATCCGCGCGGCGAGTTGCTGCTCAAGACCCAGAACATGTTCCCCGGCTACTACAAGCGGCCCGAGGTCACCGCGGGCGTTTTCGACGCCGACGGGTACTACCGGACCGGCGACGTCGTCGCCGAGGTCGGTCCCGACCGGCTGGTGTACGTCGACCGCCGCAACAACGTGCTCAAGCTCGCGCAGGGCGAGTTCGTCACCGTCGCGAAGCTGGAGGCGGTGTTCGGCAACAGCCCGCTGGTGCGCCAGATCTACGTCTACGGCAACAGCGCCCATCCCTACCTGCTGGCGGTCGTGGTCCCCACCGAAGAAGCGTTGGCGCACGCCGATGAGATCTGAGTCGCTGAAGCCGCATGATCGCGGATTCGCTGCAGAACGTCGCGAAAGAGGCCGGCCTGCAGTCGTACGAGGTGCCGCGCGACTTCATCGTCGAGACAACGCCTTTCACCCTGGAGAACGGTCTGCTGACCGGCATCCGCAAGCTGGCCTGGCCGAAGCTGAAGCAGCACTACGGCGAGCGGCTGGAACAGCTCTACGCCGACCTGGCGCACAGCCAGGCCAACGAGCTGAGCGAACTGCGCCGCGGCGGAGCCGACGCTCCGGTGCTGCAAACCGTGAGCCGGGCCGCGGGCGCGCTGCTGGGCAGTGCGCGCGCCGAGCCGACCTGTCACCCGACGCGCACTTCACCGATCTGGGTGGGGACTCGTTGTCCGCGTTGACATTCGGCAACCTGCTGCACGAGATCTTCGACGTCGACGTGCCGGTGGGCGTGATCGTCAGCCCGGCCAACGACCTGGCCGCCATCGCCGCCTACATCGAGGGCGAACGCCACGGCACCAAGCGTCCGACGTTCGCGTCGGTGCACGGGCGCGACGCGGTCGAGGTGCACGCCGGCGACTTGACGCTGGACAAATTCATCGACGCATCGACGCTGGCTGCCGCGCCAACGCTGCCGCGGCCCAGCGCCGAGGTGCGGACCGTGCTGTTGACCGGCGCGACCGGCTTCCTGGGTCGCTACCTGGCCCTGGATTGGCTGGAGCGCATGGACCTGGTCGACGGCAAGGTGATCGCCCTCGTGCGGGCCAAGTCAGACGAGGACGCTCGGGCGCGGCTGGACAAGACCTTCGATAGCGGCGACCCGAAGTTGCTGGCCCGCTACCGCCAGCTGGCGGCCGACCACCTCGAGGTGCTGGCCGGCGACAAGGGCGAGGCCGACCTCGGCCTGGACGCCGCAGACCTGGCAACGGTTGGCCGACACCGTCGACCTGATCGTCGACCCCGCGGCTCTGGTCAACCACGTGCTGCCGTACAGCGAGCTGTTCGGGCCCAACGCGCTCGGTACCGCCGAGCTGATCCGGATCGCGTTGACCAGCAAGCAAAAGCCGTACACCTACGTGTCCACCATCGGGGTGGGCGACCAGATCGCGCCCGGCAAGTTCACCGAGGACGCCGACATCCGGGTCATCAGCGCGACGCGGCGGATCAACGACAGCTACGCCAACGGCTACGGCAACAGCAAGTGGGCCGGCGAGGTGCTGCTGCGCGAGGCCCACGACCTGTGCGGCCTGCCGGTCGCGGTGTTCCGCTGCGACATGATCCTGGCCGACACCACCTGGGCCGGCCAGCTCAACGTGCCGGACATGTTCACCCGGATGATGCTGAGCCTGGTGGCCACCGGGATCGCGCCCGGCTCGTTCTACGAGCTGGACCACGACGGCAACCGCCAGCGGGCCCACTACGACGGCCTGCCGGTCGAGTTCATCGCCGAGGCGATCTCGACGCTGGGCGCGCGCGATGGTGACGGGTTCCAGACGTACCACGTGATGAACCCGTACGACGACGGCATCGGGATGGACGAGTTCGTCGACTGGCTGGTCAACTGACGGAGCCGGGTGCGCTATCCAGCGGATCGCCGACTACGGCGAGTGGCTGGCGCGGTTCGAGACAACCCTGCGTGGCCTGCCCGAGAAGCAGCGCAACGCTTCGTTGCTGCCGCTGCTGCACAACTATCAGAAGCCGGAGAGGCCGATCAACGGGTCGATGGCGCCGACCGACCGGTTCCGTGCGGCGGTCCAGGACGCGAAAATCGGTCCGGACAAAGACATTCCGCACATCACTCCGCAGATCATCGCCAAGTACGTCAGCGACCTACGATTGCTCGGGTTGCTGTAACTGGCGAGCAGACGCAAAAGCTCCCGCACGCATGGCGTGTCGGGAGCTTTTGCGTCTGCTCGCGCGGGTAGGTAACCCATCTCACACGCGAGAGTGTCAACCGCCATGGACCAATATCGTTACTTTTGCTAACGTTCTTCCCATCGACGCAACGTCGCGCCAGCGAGTTTCCCCCAAGAAATCTGTCAGCCCCGGACAAGTTATGTGAGGTCCTGCCATGTCGACTACCACCCGTGAAGAGCGGTTCGCCCGCCGTATCGAAGACCTCCGCGCCAACGACGCCCAGTTCGCCGCGGCTCAGCCCAGCCAGGCGATCGCCGAGGCCGCCGGCCAACCCGGACTGACGCTGCCGCAGGTTTTCCGGACCTTCATGGAGGGTTACGCCGACCGGCCGGCAGTCGGCCAGCGCGCGGTCCGGTTCGTCACCGACGCAACCGGCCGCACCTCATTCGAGCTGCTCCCCTCGTTCGACACCATCACCTACCGCGAGCTGTGGGACCGTACCAACGCCTTCGCGAGCGCATTGACGGCTGACGTCCGGCCCGGCGACCGGATCGGCGTGTTTGGGTTCACCAGCGTCGACTACACGACCATCGACATGGCAACGGCCCTGCTGGGCGCGGTGTCGGTCCCGCTGCAGACCAGTGCGGCGGCCGCCCAACTGCGGCCCATCGTCACCGAGACCGAGCCGACGATGATCGCCGCCAGCGTCGACAATCTCGCCGAGGCCGTCGAACTGGTACTCACCGGTCACGCGCCGGCGCGGCTGGTCACGTTCGACTACCGGCCCGAGGTCGACGCACACCGTGACACCGTCGACGCCGCCCGGGCGCGCCTGGCCGACACCCCGGTGATCGTCGAGACCCTTAACGAACTGATCGAGCGCGGCAAAGCGCTGCCACCCGTCAAAGCCGCCACTACCGGCCCGTCCGAAGACCCGCTGGCGCTGCTGATCTATACCTCCGGCAGCACCGGCGCGCCCAAAGGCGCCATGTGCCCCGCAAGCCGGGTGATGAGCTACTTGCGCAAGTCCTACTCCTGGTCCTCGGTAGCCGGTGCACCGTCGATCACGCTCAACTTCATGCCGATGAGCCACGTCATGGGCCGCCAGGTGCTGTACGGCACGCTGGGCAACGGCGGCACCGCCTACTTCGTCGCCAAGAGCGACCTCTCGACGCTGTTCGAGGACCTCGCCCTGGTACGCCCCACCGAGTTGAACTTCGTACCGCGCATCTGGGACATGCTGTTCGGCGAGTTCCAAAGCGAAGTCGACCGGCGTTACGCCGAGGGTGGCGATCGCGCGGCCCTGGAAACGCAGGTGCAGGCCGAGTTGCGGCAGAACCTGCTCGGCGGACGGTTCGTCGCGGCGCTGACGGCTTCCGCGCCGATCTCCGCCGAGATGAAGACGTGGGTCGAATCGCTGCTGTCCGACGCGCGTCTGGTAGAGGGTTATGGCTCCACCGAGGCCGGCATGGTGTTGGTCGATGGCCACATTCGGCGCCCCGCCGTGACCGACTACAAGCTGGTCGACGTCCCGGACCTGGGCTACTTCACCACCGATCGGCCGCACCCGCGTGGCGAGCTGCTGGTCAAGATCCAGGGCGTGTTCCCCGGCTACTACAAGCGACCGGAAACCACCGCCGAGGTGTTCGACGCCGACGGCTTCTACCGCACCGGCGACGTGATGGCCGAAGTCGGCCCGGAGCAATTCGTCTACCTCGACCGCCGCAACAACGTGCTGAAGCTCTCGCAGGGTGAATTCGTCACCGTCTCGAAGCTGGAACCGTTGTTCGGCGACAGCCCACTCGTGCGGCAGGTCTACATCTACGGCAACAGCGCCCGGGCCTACCTGCTCGCGGTGATCGTGCCCACCCAAGAGGCACTGTCGCGCTGGCAACCTGACGAACTAAAGCGGCGGATCAGCGAGTCCCTGCAGGAGATCGCCAAGGCGGCCGGTCTGCAGTCTTATGAGGTCCCCCGGGACTTCATCGTCGAGACCGAGCCGTTCACGCTGGAAAACGGCCTGCTCACTGGCATCCGCAAGGTGGCACGCCCGCAGCTCAAACAGCACTACGGCGAGCGCCTGGAACAGCTTTACGCTGACCTGGCGGATAGCCAGGCCAACGAGCTGCGTGCGCTGCGCCAAAGCGGCGCCGACGCGCCGGTGCTGGAGACGCTGAGCCGCGCCGCGGCGGCGCTGCTGGGCACTGCTCTCCCTAGTTTTGAAGCCGACATGCGGCCGGACGCGCACTTCGCCGATCTGGGTGGCGACTCGCTGTCTGCGCTGTCCTTCGCCAACCTGCTGCACGAGATCTTCGAGGTCGACGTCCCGGTGGGCGTCATCACCAGCCCGGCGAGCGACCTGCGGACCCTGGCCGACTACATCGAGGCCGAGCGCCAGCCAGGCTCCAAGCGGCCCACGTTCGCCTCGGTGCACGGTCGTGACGCTGTCGAGGTGCACGCGAGCGACCTCACCTTGGACAAGTTCATCGACGCCGACACCCTGGCCGCGGCCGCGCACCTGCGGGCGCCCAGCGCCCAGGTGCGGACGGTACTGCTCACCGGTGCCACCGGGTTCCTGGGTCGCTACCTGGCTCTGGACTGGCTGGAGCGGATGCAGTTGGTCGACGGCAAAGTGATCTGCCTGGTGCGGGCCAAGTCCGACGCGGAAGCCCGTGCTCGCCTGGACAACATCTTCGATAACGGTGACCCGAAACTGCTGAGCCACTACCGGCAATTGGCCGCCGACCACCTCGAAGTGCTCGCCGGCGACAAGGGCGAGGCCGACCTCGGCCTGGACGCGGCGACCTGGCAGCGGCTGGCCGACACTGTTGACCTGATCGTCGACCCCGCCGCCCTGGTCAACCACGTGCTGCCCTACAGCCAGCTGTTCGGCCCCAACGCGCTGGGCACCGCCGAACTGATCCGGCTGGCGCTCACCACGAAGCAGAAGCCGTACATCTACACCTCCACGATCGCCGTGGGTTACGCAATCCAGCCGTCGGCCTTCACCGAAGACGCCGACATTCGGGTCATCAGCGCAACCCGCCCCGTCGACGACGGTTACGCGAACGGCTACGCGAACAGCAAGTGGGCCGGCGAGGTGCTGCTACGCGAGGCCCACGACCTGTGCGGCCTGCCGGTCACCGTGTTCCGCTGCGACATGATCCTGGCCGACACCACCTACGGGGGTCAGCTCAACGTGCCGGATACCTTTACCCGGATGATGCTGAGCCTGGCCGCCACCGGAATCGCGCCCGGCTCGTTCTATCAGCTGGACGCCGACGGCCACCGTCAGCGCGCCCACTACGACGGACTGCCCGTCGAGTTCGTGGCCGAGGCGGTGTCGACATTGGGTGCCCATTGGGACGCCGGGGGGTTCCGGACCTACCACGTGATGAACCCTTATGACGACGGCATCGGGTTCGACGAGTTCGTCGACTGGCTGATGGACACTGGGTGCTCGATCCAGCGGATCACCGACTATGGCGAATGGCTGGCACGGTTCGAGACCGCTCTGCGTGCCCTGCCCGAACACCAGCGCCACGCCTCGCTGCTGCCGCTGATGCACAACTACCAGAAGCCGTCAGCGCCGGTATGCGGGTCGATCGCACCCACCGACCGGTTCCGCGCGGCAGTGCAGGACGCGAAAATCGGTCCGGACAAAGATATTCCGCACATCACGGCCCAGATCATCGCCAAGTACGTCAGCGACCTGCGACTGCTCGGGCTGCTGTGAGGTAGCGCGAGCTCTCCAACCCTTTCGGGGACGCCGCGCGGGCGTGAAAATGGGGTTGGGTCGCCTGCCGACGCCGATGTCTGTTTGGACTTGAGCCCGTGCGCGAGCTTGGACGCCGGGGTCCGACCTGGAAGGGTCACGCATTGTTGCTTTGAGCACGCCGGTCAGAATTTCGGTTTCCTTCACCGAGACCCCCAGGCGATCCATTTATCAACAGCATGGAGTGGGTTGGAGGACAAGCGAAGTGGGAGCCAAGCGGAAACAGAAGCCAGCGCATCAGCGGGCCTTGGTGCCGGTGGAGATTCCCGACGCCGAGCACGAGTTGGTGATCGAGCGGGTCGCGGCGATTGATGTGGCCAAGGCGACGGGCAAGGTGTGTGTGCGGTTGCCCGGCCAGTCCGGCCGCCGGGTCAGTCGGGTGTGGGATATCTCGGCGACCACCGGCGCAGTTGCCGATCTGGGTGAGCAGTTGGTCGACCTCGGGGTAGAGCGGGTCAGTGTCGAGTCGACGTCGGATTACTGGCGGATCTTCTACTACCTGTTGGAGGCGGTCGGGCTAGAGGTGCAGCTGGTCAACGCCCGCGATGTGAAGAATGTGCCGGGCCGGCCCAAGACCGACCGGCTCGATGCGGTGTGGCTGGCCAAGCTGACCGAAAAGGGACTGCTGCGGCCGTCGTTCGTGCCACCCGCCCCGGTGCGCGAGCTGCGTGACTACACCCGGTTGCGTGAGGACCTCACCCGCGAACGCACCCGGTACTGGCAGCGGCTGGAGAAACTCCTTGAGGACGCGTTGATCAAGGTGTCGTCGGTGGCCTCGCGGTTGGACGGTCTGTCGGTGCGGGACATGCTCGAAGCCCTCATCGCCGGCGAACGTGACCCGCACCGGCTGGCCGATCTGGCCCGGGGCCGGCTCAAGGCCAAGCACTCGGCACTGATCGCGGCGCTCGACGGCCGCTTCGACGCCCACCACGCCGAGTTGACCCGGCTGCTGCTCGACCAGATCGACGGCCTGAGCGCCCAGATCGCCAGGCTCACCAGCCGCATCGACGCGCTCATCAACGCCATCGAGCCACCATCCGCTGGCCGCACCCCATCGCACCCCGATGCTGACGGTGGCCAACACCAACACCTGAGCACCATCGAACGCCTCGATGAAATCACCGGCATCGGCCCCAACGCCGCGCAGGTCATCCTCGCCGAGGTGGGATGGGACATGTCCCGCTTCCCCACCCCGGCGCATCTGGTGTCGTGGGCCAAGCTGTGTCCGCGCACCATCCAGTCCGGGCCGATCACCCGCGGCGGCAAGACCGGCAAGGGCAACCCGTATCTCAAAGGCGTACTCGGCGAGGCCGCTGCGGTGGCCGCCCGAACAAACACCTTCCTCGGCGAACGCTACCGCCGCATCGTCAAACGCCGCGGCAAGCTCAAGGCACTGGTGGCCGTCGCCCGCTCCATCCTGGTCACCGTCTGGCACCTGCTGGCCGATCCCAGCGCCCGCTTCCACGACCTGGGAGCCGACTACTACACCGGCCGCATCATCACCGAACGAAAACTGCGCAACCACATCGCCCAACTCGCCGCCCTTGGTTACCGAGTCACGCTCGAACCCGCGGCCTAAATCCCCATCCACAACGCTGCAACATCCCCGGACTCCGCCCGGTCGCTTCGCGCGCCCACTCACCTTGGGCATTTACCGGTCAGCAGACGTAAAAGCTCCCGAAAACTACGGTTTTCGGGAGCTTTTGCGTCTGCTCGGCAGTTATGTCCGCGGCTGCGGAGGTCCGGCTGCCGCGGTTTCGTGATGGCGCCGGAAGCTCGGGAAGTTCCATTTGTGCTGCGGCTCGACTTCTTCCCGCGCCTTGGTGGTCGCACTCGTTGACACGTCAGCCGCCGGCTGCTGCACCGGCGCCGGCTGATGCATCGCCGGCTGGTGCACGGGCGCCGGCTGGTTCATCGGCGGCGCGTACGGCTGTATCTCCGGCACCGCTGCTACGGGTTCGTGGCCTTTTCGGGCTTCTCGTGTGTCCAAGGGGCGCACATCGCGGGCCAGCCGGAATGCCAGGCGTGCCAACGCGACTCCACCCAAAAAGACCATCAACGCACCCAGACCCGAGAAATACGTGACCTCGAGCAGGGCCCGCTTGCGGTCGGTTGCCGCGACCGGGTCGCCGATCTGTCCGACCCGCACCAGCGGAGCGACCTGTACGCCGACCACGAACCATGCGCCGGCCGCGACCGCCAGCCAGGCACCGAGCATCGCGCTGGCGCGATTCCTGGAGACCAGCAGCAGCAGACCGCCCACCACGGCGGTGGCGCCGGGCAGCACCTCAAGCCAGCCTCGAGCCGAGGTCCACACCCAGTCCTGGTCCGGTGTGTAGGCGAAATTGAAATGGGGACCAACGAAGGGGATTAACGCCCCCCAAACACCCAAGGCGACCAGCAGTAGTCCGGTCACCGCGCCGCGCGAGCGCGGCATCCGCAGCCTGCGGGGGCGATCCATATCTTCGTAATTCATGACATCTCCTCGATAGACACCGGGCCGTTACCGGCTTGGAATGGATACCCACGAGGCGATTCTGTAACCAGCCCCACACGCCTGCGGGGCTGGTGAGACCAGAGTTATAAGTGTTACTGGCGTTACTAGTGGTGGGACATCAGGGCGAATAGGAGCAGCACGATGCCGATCGCCGGAAAGAGGCCCTGAACCAGCGCGCCCCGGGCCTTGTCCCGTGCCGAGATCAGCAGCACGACAGCCGCCGATGCCATGGATCCGATGCCGGCGAAAATGAGCGCGGCTCCCACCGCTTTGTATCCCATGGCAACCGCGGCGATGCCGACGCCGGTGACGATCGCGAGGAACAGGTTGTAGAAACCTTGGTTGAGCGCGAGCAACTTGGTGGCCTCGGCCTCCTCCACCGTGGTGCCGAACGCGGCGCGAGTACGCGGCGACGTCCACATCAGCGACTCCATCGTGAAGATGTACACGTGCACCAGCGCCGCCAATCCGGCGAAAATCAATCCGGCGGTGAGCATGACTGCCTCCTACTCGCTACTCGAACAGCCCCGGCTGAGCCAGACCCATGACCCCGGCTGGCGGAACCATGCCGAGGTGAGTCCACGCCTGCGCCGTGGCCACCCGCCCTCGCGGGGTACGGGCGACCATACCGGCGCGCACCAGGAACGGTTCGCACACCTCCTCCACGGTGGCGGCCTCCTCCCCTACCGCCACCGCCAGCGTCGAGACTCCGACCGGGCCGCCGCCGAAGTTTCGGGTCAGCGCCGACAGCACCGCCCGGTCCAGCCGGTCCAGGCCGAGCTCGTCGACGTCGTACACCGCCAGCGCGGACTTGGCGACGTCTCGGGTGATCACGCCGTCTGCGCGCACCTCGGCGAAGTCACGCACCCGGCGCAGCAGCCGGTTGGCGATCCGCGGCGTCCCCCGGGAGCGTCGGGCGATCTCCGCGCCGGCCTCGGCGCCCAGCTCGATGCCCAGGATTCCGGCCGAGCGGACCAGGACCCGCTCCAATTCGGCGGGCTCATAGAAATCCATGTGCGCGGTGAAGCCGAACCGGTCGCGCAGCGGGCCGGTCAGCGCACCGGACCGGGTGGTCGCGCCGACCAGCGTGAAGGGTGCGACTTCCAGCGGAATCGACGTCGCCCCCGGGCCTTTACCGACGACCACGTCGACGCGGAAGTCCTCCATCGCCAGGTAGAGCATCTCCTCGGCGGGCCGGGCGATGCGGTGGATCTCGTCGATGAACAACACGTCATGCTCGACCAGGTTGGACAGCATCGCCGCCAGGTCACCGGCACGCTCCAGGGCGGGCCCGGATGTCACCCGCAACGCTGCGCCGAGCTCGGCGGCGATGATCATCGCCAGCGACGTCTTGCCCAGCCCCGGCGGCCCGGACAGCAGGATGTGATCCGGTGTGCCGCCGCGGTTCTTGGCCCCCTCGATGACCAGCTGAAGCTGCTCGCGCACCCGCGCCTGGCCGATGAACTCCCGCAGCGAACGGGGCCGCAGGCTGCCGTCGACATCGCCCTCGCCGACGGTCAGCGCCGGACTGACCTCGCGCTCGGCGAACTCGTCGTCCGTCATCGGGCCTTACCCAGCAACGAAAGCGCCGACCGCAGCACGCTGGAAGTGGTCGCATCATGGTCGCCGCCCAACACCCTGTCGGTGGCCTCCTCGGCCTGCTTGGCCGCAAAACCAAGGCCGACAAGGGCTTCCACGACCGGGCTGCGCACCGCGTGACCGTTGACCCCGGGTGCCGCCCCGGAAGCGGCAGCCCCTGGCGCGCCTACCTTGTCGCGCAATTCCAGCACCATGCGTTCGGCGCCGCGTTTGCCGATGCCAGGCACCCGGGTCAACGCGGTGACATCGCCGTCGGCCAGCGCCTTCCGCAGCGCCGCGGCGTCGTGCACGGCCAACGTCGCCATCGCCAGCCGGGGCCCGACTCCCGAGACCGACAGCAGCGTCAAGAACAGGTCGCGGGTCTCGCCGTCGGGAAACCCGTACAACGTCATCGAGTCCTCGCGCACGATCATCGCGGTAACCAGCCGGGCCTGGGTCCCCTGCCGCAGCGTCGCCAGCGTCGACGGCGTCGCGTTCAACCGGTAGCCGACGCCGGCCGCCTCGATCACCACGTGATCAAGCGCCACCTCGAGCACCTCACCGCGCACCGACGCGATCATCGGGCAGCCTTCAGCTTGGTCAGGTAGGCATGCCGGTGCTGGGCGGCCAGCGCTTCGGCGGCGGCCATCCGGGCGATCATCGGCGCCCGCCAACAGTGGCAGATCGCCAGGGCCAGCGCGTCGGCCGCGTCGGCCGGCGTCGGCTTGGCCTGCAGCGCAAGGATCCGGGTGACCATCGCGGTGACCTGTGCCTTGTCGGCGGCGCCGTTGCCGGTCACCGCGGCCTTCACCTCGCTGGGGGTATGGAAGTGCACGTCGATGCCCCGTTTTGCCGCCGCCAACGCGATCACGCCGCCGGCTTGTGCGGTGCCCATGGCCGTCGACACGTTTTGCTGGGAGAACACCCGCTCGATCGCCATGACGTCGGGATGATGGGTGTCCAGCCAGTGTTCGACGGCATCGCTGATGGCCAACAGCCGCTTGGACAGTGGCGCGTCCGACGGTGTGCGCACCACATCGACATCGAGCGCGACGACGGAACGACCCCCTCCACTTTCGACGACGGATAATCCGCACCGCGTCAGTCCGGGATCGACGCCTATCACGCGCATCGCATGCTCCCCACCTTGTACGAACAGCTGTTCGATAGCGTAGCGGGCCGGACCGACAGCGCCGGGTAGGACACGCGGTGGCCCGGTGCAGAGCTGTTACGTTGTAGCGCACTACGGGAAGGATTCGCGTGGGAACACTGCTGCTCGTGATTGCCGCGGCGCTGTTCATCGCGTCCGTCGTGGTGCTCATCGTCGCTTTTCGACGCCCCAAGACACCGGCCACCCAGGGCGCGCGCCAGGATCCGCTGTCCTTCAACGCGATGCCACAATTCGGACCGCGCCAGCTGGGCCCCGGCGCGATCGTCAGCTACGGCGGCGTCGACTATGTGGTCCGCGGGTCGGTCACTTACCGCGAGGGTCCGTTTGTGTGGTGGGAACATCTGCTGGAGGGTGGCGACCAGCCGTTCTGGCTGAGCGTCGAGGACGACGACGGGCGCCTCGAGCTGGCGGTGTGGGTCGCCCGCAAGGACCTTGTCACGTTGCAGCCCGGCGGCGACCACGTAGTGGATGGGGTGACGTTCCGCGAGTCCGAGCGCGGTCACGCCGGCTACACCACCGAGGGCACGACGGGCCTGCCGGCCGGCGGCGAGATGGATTTCGTCGATTACGCCGGGCCCGGCGAGACCGCGCTGCTGTCGTTCGAGCGCTGGGCGCCGGACATGCCGTGGGAGGTATCGACCGGCAAGTCCGTGCTGACCGGCGAACTCACCGTCTATCCGGCGCCCTCACCTTCCGGATAGGGGCGCCGGTGCCGCTTCATCAGCTTGCCGTCGCCCCGGCGGACGTCTCCGGGGCGAGGCTCGGCCTGGCGCTCAACGCGCCCGCGCCGCGGCCACTGGTCAGCTGCCGACTGGATCACCCCGACGGCGGTGTGCTGCTGCTCGGAGTTCTGGGCGCATCGCACGTCGTCACGGTCGAGCACGCCGCATGCCGTTTCTCCGAGCAGGTTTCCTGCACGGCCGGTGGCGGCGACGAAGGCAAGCTGCCCGAGCACACCGACGGCCCCGGCTACACCCTGCAATCCGGCACCGCCACGTACGACGAGACCACGTTCCGCCGGCTCGCGGCCGACCTGCGCCACCGATGCGCGGCCGAAACCGGGTGGCTCGGCGGCATGTTTCCCGGCGATGACGCCGCCCTGACCGCGCTGGCCGCCGAACCCGACGGCGCCGGCTGGCGCTGGCAGACGTGGCACCTGTACCCGTCCGGCTCTGGCGGCACTTCGGGCGGCACTTCCGGCGGCACGGTCGTGCACACGGCGAGCCGATGGCAGCCATGAGCCGCAACCGCCTGTTCCTGATCGCCGCTGCGTTGGCCATCGCCGCCGGCGCGTCGCTGATTTTCGGAATCATGTTGCTGCGGAAGGACATCGATTCCTACATCGCGTCGCACTATCACGAGTACTCGCACGACGCGAACGCCACCCGCTACGCGTGCACCGGATCACCCGCGCAGGTGGCCAATACGCTCGCCGGCTATGAGGAGCCGGAGGCGCGCGGCGCCAGCGGCAACAACCAATACCTGCGCTACAGCGACAACATCATGATCGTCGGCCCGGACGGCAAATATCCGTGCAGCATCCGCGTCGAGGACCTGAGCGCCGGATACAGCCACGGATCGTTCATCTTCCTGGGCCCCGGGTTCACCCCTGGATCGCCGTCGGGCGGCGCGGGAGGCAGGCCCGGCGGCCCCGGCGGAATCAAATAAGACGCGGAATCGGCACACATACAAAGGAGAGAACCGTGTATCTGGCCCTTGAGTTGGGAAACATCGACCTCAATCCCATTGGTAAGGGTGTGGTCGCCACGTTCTTGTATTTCCTGGTCGGCATGGTGGTCCTGGTGGTCGGCTTCGTGATGGTCGATGTGGTAACCCCGGGAAAGCTGCGTCAGCTGGTGTTCGTCGATCGCCGACCCAACGCCGTCGTGCTGACCTGCGCCATGTACATCGCGCTGGCCATGGTCATCATCACCGCAATCGTCAACAGCTACAGCCAACTGGGTCAGGGGCTGGTCGGAGTGGCGGTGTACGGGTTGATGGGTGTGGTTCTGCAGGGGATCGCGCTGCTGGCGCTGCACTTTGTGGTGCCGGGCAGCTTGCATGACCATGTCGACGAGCCGGAGCTGCACCCCGGGGCGTTCGCGACGGCGCTGATGCTGTTGGCCGTGGGAGGGGTGACCGCCGCGGCGGTGTCATGACGTCCACCGACACTGACCCGGAGGCGGCCCCGGACACGCCTCAAGGGGCCCCGTTCAGGGAGCGTTCGGGGCGGTGGCGGGCTGTGCTACTCGCCGCCGTCGCGGCGTGCGCGGCCTGCGGCATCATCTACGAGCTGGCGCTGCTCACCCTGTCGGCGAGCCTCAACGGCGGCACCATCGTCGCGACGTCACTGATCGTCACGGGCTACATCGCCGCACTGGGCGCCGGTGCCTTGCTGGTCAAACCGCTGCTGGGGCGGGCGGCCATCACCTTCATCGCCGTGGAGGCACTGCTGGGCATCGTCGGCGGTCTGTCCGCGACGGCGCTGTACGTGATGTTCGCGTTCCTGGACGGCTCGATGTGGGTGCTGGGGGTGGGCACGGCTCTGATCGGCGGGCTGGTCGGCGCCGAGGTGCCGTTGCTGATGACGCTGCTCCAAACGGGGCGGGTACGCCCCAATACAGACTCCGATACAGATCTAGCCACCGATACCGGTCGCACGCTGGCCAACCTCAACGCCGCCGACTACCTCGGCGCGCTGATCGGCGGGCTGGTCTGGCCGTTCGCCCTGCTGCCGCAGCTGGGGATGATCCGCGGCGCGGCGGTCACCGGCATCGTCAACCTGGTGGCGGCGGCCATCGTGTCGATCTTCTTGCTGCGCCACGCCCTTGGGGCGCGTCAGCTGGCGGCGGCGCTGTGCGCGCTGGCCGCCGCACTCGGGCTGCTGGCCACGCTCTTGGTACATGCACACGGCATCGAGACAACCAGCCGGCAAAGGCTTTACGCCGATCCGATCATCGCCTACCGGCACACCGCCTACCAGGAAATCGTGGTGACCCGGCGCGACAACGACATGCGGCTGTACCTGGACGGGGGCCTGCAGTTCTCCACCCGGGACGAGTATCGGTACACCGAAAGCCTCGTCTACCCCGCGCTCGGGGACGGCGCACGCTCGGTGCTGATACTGGGTGGCGGCGACGGCCTGGCGGCCCGCGAACTGCTGCGCCAGCCCGGCATCGAGCGCATCGTGCAGGTGGAACTCGACGCCGCGGTCATCGAGATCGCGCGCACCACGTTGCGGGAGGCCAACGGCGGTGCGCTGGACAACCCGCGGGTGGGCATCGTGATCGACGACGCCATGACCTGGCTACGCGTTGCACACCCCGAGCTGCGCCCACCCGGGGGTTTCGACGCGGTGATCGTCGACCTGCCCGATCCCGACACCCCGGTGCTGGGCCGGCTGTATTCGGCCGAGTTCTACACGCTGGTCGCGCCCGCGCTGGCACCCGGCGGGCTGATGGTCGTGCAGGCGGGCAGCCCGTTTTCGACTCCGACGGCGTTCTGGCGCACGGTATCGACGATCCAGGCCGCCGGGTACGCGGTCACGCCCTACCACGTCCATGTGCCCACGTTCGGTGACTGGGGTTTCGCCCTGGCACGCCGCGGTGACACCGCGCCCGCACCCTCGATGCCGCGTAATGCCCCACCGCTGCGCTATCTCAACCAGCCGGTGCTGCAAGCGGCCACGGTGTTCTCCGACGACATCCGGCCGCGCCCGATGGAGCCCTCGACCCTGGACAATCCGCGCATCGTCGAGGACATGCGGCACGGCTACGACTGACTTGGGACTAGTCCGAGCGCTCACTCCTCGTCGAGAGCCGCCAGCACCTCGTCAGACAGGTCGACATTCGTCCAGACGTTTTGCACGTCGTCGCTGTCCTCCAGCGCGTCGACGAGCTTGAACACCTTGCGGGCACCGTCGAGGTCGACCGGCACGCTGACCGACGGCTGAAAGCTGGCCTCGGCGGACTCGTAGTCGATTCCGGCGTCCTGCAACGCGGTGCGCACCGCGACCAGATCACCCGGCTCGGTGATCACCTCGAAGCTGTCCCCGAGATCGTTGACGTCCTCGGCGCCGGCTTCGAGCACCGCCATCAGCACGTCATCTTCGGTCAGGCCGTTCTTCTCCAGCGTGACGACGCCCTTGCGGGAGAAAAGGTAAGCGACCGATCCCGGATCGGCCATGGCACCGCCGTTGCGCGTCATCGCCACCCGCACCTCGCTGGCAGCCCGGTTGCGGTTATCGGTCAGGCACTCGACCAGTACCGCTACGCCGTTCGGCGCGTAGCCCTCGTAGGTGATGGTTTGCCAGTCGGCGCCGCCGGCTTCCTCACCGGCGCCCCGCTTTCGGGCGCGCTCGATGTTGTCGTTGGGCACCGAGGTCTTCTTCGCCTTTTGAATGGCGTCGTAGAGCGTCGGATTGCCCCCCGGGTCACCACCGCCGGTACGGGCGGCGACCTCGATGTTCTTGATCAGCCGGGCGAACTCCTTGCCACGGCGCGCGTCTTTGACGGCCTTTTGATGCTTGGTGGTGGCCCACTTGGAATGGCCGCTCATTCGTGTGTCATCCCTCTGCTGTGCTTCTTCTGTTGCTTTCTGTTGCTTCAAAGTTCGCCAGACGAGTCTACGTGGGCCGTCCTCGGAGCTTGTCCGGCCGCTCGCCCTGCGCCCTAGGATGGGCTCCGCGGAGGTGGCCGACTGAGAAAACCGCACTGAGAAAGAACCCCAAAGAACCATGGCGATGAGCTTCGCGGTGTTGCCGCCTGAGCTGAACTCGGCGCGGATGTATACCGGTGCCGGCCTGGGGCCGATCCTGGCAGCGGCCGCGGCCTGGGACGGGCTGACCACCGATTTGGGCTTGGCGGCGTCCACCTTTGAGTCGGTGATCTCTGGGCTGGCGGGCGGGCCGTGGCAGGGTCCGGCATCGGTGGCGATGGCGAGCGCGGCCGTGCCGTACATCGGGTGGCTCACCGCGGCGGCGGGCCGAGCGGAGCAGACGGCCGCTCAGGCCAGGGCCGCGGCGGGCGCGTTCGAAGCGGCCCAGGCGGCCACCGTGCGTCCGGCGATGGTCGCGGCCAACCGCGCCGCCCGGGCGTGGCTGGTGGCATCCAACCTGCTGGGCCAAAACGCCCCGGCGATCGCGGCCGCCGAGGCCGAATACGAGCAGATGTGGGCCCAGGATGTAGCCGCGATGGTGAGCTATCTCGGCGAAGCTTCTGAGGTGGCCGCACAGCTGACGCCGTGGCGGCAGTCGCTCGCGATGCCGACGACGGGGTCGGGCACGGCGTTCATCATGGGCGGCACCGGGGACCCGCAGCCCAGTCCCGCCTACGTGGCGAGCATTGCCAATCTATTCATCGCCCCCAAGTACCCCGGGTACACCGCGCAAGGCCTGTACACGCCCGAGCAGTATTGGCCGTTTACCAGCTTCAGCCTGCACCCGCCGTTCTTCACCACGTCGGTGGGCGACGGCTTGAAGAATCTGAACGCCGCGATCATGGCCCAATACGCCGCCGGGAATAACACCGTCGTTTTCGGCTACTCGCAGAGCGCGGGCATCTCCACGCTGGAGATGCGCTACCTCGAGACCCTGCCTGCCGGTCAGAAGCCGGATCCAAGCCAACTGTCCTTCACGCTGATCGGTAATCCCAATCGGCCCGACGGCGGGTTCTACGAGCGCTTCAATAATGCCTTCAGTCCCTTCTTGCAAGCGTTGGGTTTTCAGACCGCCGGCGCGACTCCGACCAATGCCTACCCGACCACCGATTACGCGATTCAATACGACGGAATCGCGGACTTTCCGCAGTACCCGATCAATATCTTGGCCGACGCCAACGCTTTCTCGGGCATGGTCTTCCTGCACCCGACGTATAGCGATCTGACGCCCGCCCAGGTCGCTTCGGGTGTGCTGCAGCCGGTGTCTCCGGCAGACAGCCAGACGACATACGTCTTGATCCCCACCCAGAATCTGCCGCTGCTGGACCCGCTGCGCGGCATCCCCTATCTCGGGAACCCGCTGGCCGACTTGGTCCAACCGGACTTGCGGGTGCTCGTCGACTTGGGCTACGACCGCACCGCTTACCAAGACATTCCCACCCATGCCGGGCTGTTCCCGCACATCAACCTGGCCACCTTGTGGGAAACTGCCGCGGAGCTGCAGCAGGGGGCCGTGCAAGGCGTCAACAACGCAATCGCTGACCTGTGATCAGTGCCTGCCGTTCCCGGGAGGCCGCCGCCCGGGCATGCAAAAGACATAAATAACGCCTGCGAAAGTCATAGGATTTGACCGGCCGCCTTGAGGTAACAGGGCGCTGGGCAGGTCATCGTAATCGGCAGTCATGAGGTACCTGGAGGTGCCCGATGTCGTTTGTGAACATAGCTCCGGATTTCGTAACAGGCGCGGCCGCAGATTTGGCAGGTATCCGATCGTCGATCAGCGCGGCCACCGCGTCGGCTGCCGGCCCTACCACCCAGGTGCTGGCTGCCGGCGCCGATGAGGTGTCGGCTGCTTTGACGGCGATGTTCACGTCACACGCCCAGCAATTTCAGGCGCTGAGTGCCGAGGTGGCGGCGTTTCACGACCAGTTCGTGCAGACGCTGAGTTCCGGTGCGGCCGCTTATGTGCAGACCGAGGCCGCCAGCGCCTCGCAGACCCTGCTCGACATCATCAATGCGCCTACCGACCTCTTGCTGAACCGCCCGCTGATCGCCAACGGCACCAATGCGGCTGCGGGGTCCGGCCTCGCCGGTGGCAACGCCGGGATTTTGATCGGCAACGGCGGTGCCGGCGGTTCCGGTGTGGCCGGCCAAAACGGCGGTAACGGTGGGGCCGGTGGCCTGTTGTTCGGCACCGGCGGGGCCGGCGGGGCCGCCGGGAATTTGACCGCGGCAACCGGCACCGCACCCAGCGGCGGCAATGGCGGGGCCGGCGGTCTGCTGGGTGGCCACGGCGGCGCCGGGCCGGGGGCACCGGCAACGGCGGTGCCGCCGGCGGCTCCGGCGGCAACGGCGGGGATGGCGGGCTGCTGGGCGGCACCGGCGGCGTCGGTGGCACCGGCGGCGCAGCCACCCCGTCCACCAGCCTCGGCGATGCCGGCAACGGCGGCAACGGCGGCACCGGCGGGCTGTTCGGTACGGGCGGCCTCGGCGGCGACGGCGGGACCGCCGCCAAAGGACTGGGCGGCACCGGCGGGCTCGGCGGCACCGCCACCTGGTTCGGCAACGGCGGCGCCGGCGGTGACGGCGGCTTCTCCGGCACCGGGGCGGGCGGGACCGGCGGTGCCGGTGGCAACGCCGGCATGTTCGCCGGTACCGGCGGCGCAGGTGGCACCGGCGGCACCGCCGACGGCGGCAACAACCTGGTCGGCGGCAATGGCGGCAACGGCGGCAACGGCGGCCTGTTCTCCGGTGACGGCGGCGCGGGCGGTACCGGCGGCTCCCGCTTCACCGGCTCCGCGGGAGCGGGCGGTACCGGCGGCAACGGCGGCAACGCCGGCTGGTTGCACGGCAGCGGCGGCGCGGGTGGGGCCGGTGGCCAGCGCGCTTCCGGCAGCCTCGGGAACGGCGGGGACGGCGGCAACGGCGGCAACGGCGCCTCGCTCTTCGGCAACGGCGGCGAGGGCGGCGCCGGCGGCATCGACGCTTCCGGCTCCGGCGGCCTCGGCGGCGGGGGCGGTAAAGGCGGCACCGGCGGGCTGGTCGGAAGTGGCGGTAACGGTGGCGGCGGCGGCATCGCCGGAGACAGCGGTGGCGGCGGTGGTCCCGGCGGTGACGGCGGCAACGCGCAGCTGATCGGTAACGGCGGTAACGGCGGCAATGCGGGAACCGACGAGTCGGCTACCACCACGAGCAACCCGGGCAACGGCGGTAGCGGCGGGTCGCTGTTCGGCGCGGCCGGAGCGGATGGCCGGGAAACGATGTAGCCGCGGCGCGCTTTAGGCCCGGCCTCTGACGATGTCGACGAACAGCCGGTGGATGCGGCGGTCGCCGGTCATCTCCGGGTGAAACGCCGTCGCCAGCACCGGGCCCTGCCGTACCGCGACGATGTGGCCCGCGGCCCGGGCCAGCACCTGCACCCCGTCACCGACCCGCTCGACCCACGGCGCGCGGATGAACACCGCCCGCACCGGGTCGGCCAGGCCCGCGAACGCGACGTCGCCTTCAAACGAGTCCACTTGACGTCCAAAGGCGTTGCGCCGCACCGTCATATCGATGGCGCGCAGCGGCAGTGCCTGGCGGCCGTTGGCGCCCGCGTCCAGGATCCCGCTGGCCAACAGGATCATGCCGGCGCACGCGCCGTAGGCCGGTAGCCCGTCGGCCAGCCGCGTCCGTAACGGCTCCAGCAAATCGAAGTCGAGCAGCAGGTGGCTCATGGTGGTGGATTCCCCGCCCGGAATGACCAGCGCGTCCACGGCTTCCAGCTCGCTGCGGCGACGCACCGGCATGGACTCGGCTCCTGCTTCGCGCAGCGCCGCGAGGTGCTCGCGGGTGTCGCCCTGCAGCGCCAAGACGCCAACCTTGGGAGAAGTCTTAGGAGAAGTCATTGCATGCTCACTCGGGCGGGGGCTGAAAACCGCGCTTGTAACGGGTCAGCCCCTCCTGCATGACCGCCGCCACCAACTCGCCGGACTGCTTGAAGATCTTGCCCTGGGTGAGCGCCCGACCACCGCACGCCGACGGCGAGGACTGGTCGTAGAGCAACCACTCGTCGGCCCGGAACGACCGCATGAACCACATCGCGTGGTCCAGCGACGCCACCTGCAGATGCGGGCGCACATCCAGGTGAGTGACCTGCGCCGACCCCAGCAGCGTCAGGTCACTCATGTAGGCCAGCGCGCAGATGTGCAGCACCGGGTCGTCGGGCAACGGATCACGGTGGCGGAACCACACCTGCTGCTGGGATGCCTTGCCGGGCAACAGCTCCAGGCGTTCGCGCGGCACGATGCAGACGTCCCACTCCTCGAACTGCTTGAATCCGGCGTCGTCGAACACCCGGATCGAGTTCAACCCGGGCAGGCCGTCCGGTGGCGGTGCCGCCGGCATGACGTCCTGGTGGCTGGGGCCGTCCTGGGGGGTCTGAAACGACGCACCCATGCTGAAGATGATCTCGCCGTGCTGGATCGCGTTGACCCGCCTGGTGGCAAACGATCCGCCGTCGCGGGTGCGCTCGACGAGGAAAACCGTCCGCTCCAGGGCATCCCCGGGCCGCAGAAAGTAACCGTGCAGCGAGTGCACCCGATAACGCGGGTCGACGGTGCGTACCGCCGACACCAGGGACTGGCCCGCCACATGACCGCCGAACGTGCGCTGCAGGAAACCCGACTCCGGGCTGAACACGCTGCCGCGGTAGATGTTGATCTCGAGTTGCTCGAGATCAAGGATCTCCTCGATCGCCACGGATTGTTTTTACCAGCCGCGCTCGGCCAGGCGATGCGACTGCGCGATCTCGTCCACATTGATGCCCACCATCGCCTCGCCCAGCCCGCGCGACACCTTGGCCAGCACATCGGGGTCGTCGTAGAACGTGGTGGCCTTGACGATCGCCGCCGCACGGTGCGAAGGGGCGCCGGACTTGAAGATGCCCGAGCCCACGAAGACGCCCTCGGCGCCGAGTTGCATCATCATCGCCGCGTCGGCGGGTGTCGCGATACCGCCGGCGGTGAACAGCGTTACCGGCAGCTTGCCGGCCCGGGCCACTTCGGCGACGAGATCGTAGGGCGCCTGCAATTCCTTTGCCGCCACGAACAATTCGTCTTCGGACAACGACGACAGCCGACGGATTTCGCCGCTGATGGCCCGCATGTGCTTGGTGGCGTTGGAGACGTCGCCGGTACCGGCCTCGCCCTTGGACCGGATCATGGCCGCGCCCTCGCTGATGCGCCGCAGCGCTTCGCCGAGGTTGGTCGCCCCGCACACGAACGGCACGGTGAACTTCCACTTGTCGATGTGGTGGGTGTAGTCGGCGGGAGTCAGCACCTCGGATTCGTCGACGTAGTCCACGCCAAGGCTCTGCAGGATCTGCGCCTCGACGAAATGCCCGATGCGCGCCTTGGCCATCACCGGGATTGTGACGGCGGCGATGATGCCCTCGACCATGTCGGGGTCGCTCATCCGCGACACCCCGCCGTGGGCGCGGATGTCGGCGGGCACGCGTTCCAGCGCCATCACCGCGACGGCGCCGGCGCCCTCGGCGATTCGGGCCTGCTCCGGGGTGACGACGTCCATGATGACGCCGCCCTTGAGCATCTCGGCCATGCCGCGCTTCACTCGCGCGGTGCCGGTCCGGTTGGCCTGGCTCGACTGTCCGTCGCTGTCCACTACTCTCCTCTGCTTCTCCTTCGCCTCTTCAATGCCGAAACCAGTCTAGTGGTGACGGTGCGCCACCCCTCGCGAGCAGACGCAAAAGCTCCCGACACGCCGAGCGTGCGGGAGCTTTTGCGTCTGCTCGCGCCAACTAGCGGATGGACTGCAGCTGGCGCCGCCGGTCCGGGGTGCGACTGTTGGCCAGCGCGGCCGCGTCGTTGAGTAGCTCGGATAGCTGCAGCGGGTACACGGTTTCCCCGGCGGCGACCAATTCGGCGATGTCGGCGGCGTGGCACCACCGGTGGCCGTGGATGTAGCGGCGTTCCAGCTCGGTGCGGCCCGTGCTGGCGGGCTCGAACCGTTGGGTGCGGTAGACGAAGAAGAACTCTTCGCTATCGATCAGGGAGTCGTTGAACTCAAAGACCTCGTCGCGCCGCCAGACGGGTCCCACCATGTCGTCAGACGGGACCCGCAGCCCGGTTTCCTCGGCCAGCTCACGCGCGGCGGCCTCGGCCAACCGCTCACCACGCTGCACCTCGCCGCCGATGGTGAACCACCATCGAGGCGCGGCCCCACCTTGAGACGCCTTGGGCGAGGGATCCGAACCGCACAGCAGCAGCACCGCGCCGGTCTCGTCGAGCAGCACCACCCGCGCCGAGGTGCGGTGGTTGAACATCCCGTAATCACCGTGCGCCAACGCGTGCGGCCGTTCGACGATCTCGAAATAGCTTGGCAGCGGCGCCCTTCCGCCGAGCCGGAACAAGCGCACCATGCGCCGCTCGGCCAGCACCAGGGTGTCGCGGACCGCGTCATTGTGAAATCGGCGGGCCAACATTACCCGGGCTTCGGCGTCGGCCAGCTCGGCGACCAGGCCGGTCGGCAGTGATGTCGGGTCAACCATCGCCAGCGCGGCCGAAAGCTCGTTTTCGGACGCCTCTCGCAGCTGTCGGGGCGCCCGCTCGGCAGCATCGGCCAGTGCCGCCAGCCGCCTGCCCTCCGGCGAGCCGCCGCCGTAGGCGTCAATCGCGACCGCCCGTGCCACCACCGCGCGCCGAGCCAGCGCACCGTCCAGCGCCTGCCAGGACAGGTCGTAGCGGACGTTCAACCGGTCCAGCCGGTTGGCCCGCTGATATCCCCAGGCGCCGAACACGATCAGCACCGCGAGCAGCAGCACAGCCGCGACGATCAGCCAAATCATCAGCTGGCCACCTGGACCTTGACGCCCGACCCGGCGACCGTCTCGTATACCCACATGATCTGGCTGGCCACCACCGACCAGTCGTAGCGGGCAACCGCTTCAGACGCGGCCGCCACGTAACGTTGCCGCAGCCCGTCGTCCTCCAGCAGCGAGATCAGCGCGTCGGCCAGCGCGTCGCCGTCACCCACCGGCACCAGGCACCCCAGCTCACCGTCGCGCAGCACGCGCCGGAACGCGTCCAGGTCGCTGGCCACCACCGGGGTGCCGGCGGCCATCGCCTCCACCAAGACGATGCCGAAACTCTCGCCGCCGATGTTGGGTGCGCAGTAGACGTCGGCGCTGCGCATCGCCGATGCCTTCGCTGCGTCGTCGACCTGGCCAAGAAAACGGATGTGCTTCACCAATTCGCCTGCCTGGCTGCGTAATTGGTCTTCGTCGCCGCGGCCGACGATGAGCAGCTGCAGATCGCTGAAGCGTTCAACCACCTTGGGCAGCGCATCGAGCAGGACTGTCATGCCCTTACGGGACTCGTCGTAACGACCCAGAAACAGCACCGTCTTACCCGGCCGCGGATACCCGTCCAGCGGCGGCGCCGAGGCCAGCGAGTCGACGTCGACGCCGTTGGGGATCTCCACCGCGTCGGTCCCCAGCGCCTCCATCTGCCAGCGGCGGGCCAGGTCGGACACCGCGATCCGGCCAATGATCTTTTCCTGCATGGGCCGCAGGATGCCCCCGAAGACGGTCAGGGTCAGCGATTTGGTGGTCGAGGTGTGGAAGGTCGCCACGATCGGGCCCTCGGCAATGTTCAGGGCCAGCATCGACAGGCTCGGCGCGTTCGGCTCGTGCAGGTGCAGCACGTCGAAATCACCTTGCGCAAGCCACTTCTTGACCTTGCGGTGGCTAGCCGGGCCGAATTGGAGCCTGGCCACCGAGCCGTTGTAGGGAATCGGGATCGCCCGGCCGGCGGATACGACGTACTCGGGCAGCGCCACGTCCGGCGAGGCCGGAGCCAGCACGCTGACCTCGTGACCGCGCGAGCGCAGCACCTCGGCCAGCTGCAAGACATGGGACTGCACCCCGCCCGGCACGTCGAACGAGTACGGACAGACCATCCCGATCCGCATCAGGCTTCCCTCAACCGGGCCCGACGGGCTTCGGACAGATCGGCCAGCCATTGCGGCTGCAGCATGTGCCAGTCGGCGGGATGGGCGGCGATGTTCGTGGCGAACTGGTCGGCCAGCGCCTGGGTGATGGCGCCGACCCGATCAGTTTCCGGGCCGCTGGTGCAGTCCAGGGGCGGGTGCACCTCGAAGCCCCACCCGTTGGGCTCGAACCAGCAGTGCGTCGGCAGCAACGCCGCCCCGGTCTCGATCGCGAGTTTGGCCGGGCCCGCCGGCATTCGGGTGGGTTCACCGAAGAAGTCGACCTGGACCCCGGTGCGGGTGAGGTCGCGTTCGGCCATCAGGCACACCACCCGGTTGTCCCGCAGCCGCTCGCACAGAACTTCGAACGGGGGTCGGGTGCCGCCGGACAGCGGCAGCACTTCGAACCCGAGGCTTTCGCGGTAGTCGATGAAACGCCGGTACAGCGATTCGGGTTTGAGTCGCTCCGCGACGGTGGCGAAGGTGCCGTGCGTCTGCACCAGCCACATCCCGGCCAGATCCCAGTTGCCGCTGTGCGGCAGGGCGACCACAGCGCCGCGGCCGGCGGCCAGAGCCGCGTCCAGATTGTCCATGCCGTGGAACGCGTCGTTGATCTGGATGGCCAGCTTGCGGTGGTCCATCGTCGGCAGCCGAAACGCCTCCCGCCAGTAGCGGCCATAGGACGCCAGCGAGGCCCGCATCAGCGCGTCCGGTACATCCGGCCGGCCGTACACCCACGACACGGGCCAGGTTCTTGCGCAGCTGCTCGGGCCCGCCACGGCGGGCAGCGTAACGCGCTCCGGTGTCGAATGCAGTGCGAGCGGCGAACTCCGGCATCGCCCGCACGGCCATCCAGCCGGCCGCGTACGCCCAGTCGGTCGCGGTGCGGCTCACCAAACGACGGGGAGCGCCAATCACTTTCAGGCCCGCAGGCGGGTAGGTCACGGGGCGCTCTTTCCCGGCTCGGCCACGGGGCTGGGCATCCGATCGGTCGCACCCGGGGAGGTGCGCACCGTGTGCAACCGCTGCGCACAGGTGATCAGGCTGGCCACCGCCAGCAGCCACATCCCGACCGGCAGCGCGGGCGGCCAGGGAACGAACGGAAAGTCCGACACGCCGGCACCGGTCAGCACGATGATCAGCCGCTCGGGCCGTTCGATGATGCCGCCGTCGCCGCGCAGCCCGCTGGCTTCCGCCCGGGCCTTGATGTAGGAGATCACCTGCGAGGTGACCAGGCAGATCAACGTCGCCACCACCAGCGGTCTGTCGTGCATGTGGAACGCGATCCACCACAGCAGCCCACAGAACACCGCGCCATCGCTGATGCGGTCGCAGGCGGCATCCAGCACCGCGCCGAAGCGGGTGCCTCCGCCGCGTTCCCGGGCCATCGCCCCGTCGAGCATGTCGAAGACCACGAAGAACGTCACCACGCACCCGCCGACGAACAGCTTGCCCATCGGGAACAGCGTCACAGCCGCCGCAACCGTCGCGGTGGTGCCGATGATGGTGACCACGTCGGGCGTCAGACCGATCCGCAGCGCCGCCCGCGCCACCGGGCCGGTGATCCCGGCGAAGAACGCGCGCGACAGGAACGGCAGTTTGCTCATGGTTGCCGAGCCCATTCCGTCGCAAGCAACCGTCGGGTGTCGCGCAGCAACTGCGGGATCACCTTCGAGCCGCCGATGATGGTGATGAAGTTCGCATCGCCACCCCACCGCGGCACCACATGCACATGCAAGTGCTCGGCCAGCGACCCACCCGCCGAGGTCCCCAAGTTCAGACCGACGTTGAAGCCGTGCGGTCGCGACACGTTCTTGATGACGCGAATCGCTTTCTGGGTGAACGCCATCAGCTCCGCGCTCTCCCGTTCGGTGAGGTCCTCGAGCTCGGAAACCCGCCGGTAGGGCACCACCATCAGGTGCCCGGGGTTGTACGGGTACAGGTTGAGCACGGCGTAGACGACTTCGCCGCGGGCGACCACCAGGCCCTCTTCGTCGGACAGTTGCGGAATGTCGGTGAACGGCTCCGACGGAGCGGTGTCGTCGCGTTTCAGCGGCGCTTCGGCGAGGTAGGTCATCCGGTACGGCGTCCACAACCGCTCGAGGTGGTCGCGCTCGCCGACGCCTCGGTCGAAGATGGCGCCTTCTCCGCCGCCGCGATCGGCTTCCGCTTCGTCACTCACAGTCACTCACCGCCGGGAACCTTCACCAGTTCAGCTGTGGGAGTAGCGTTCTCGCGGCCGGCGATCCAACCCACGATGGCCGCCACCGCGGCGTCGCGGGGCACGCCGTTGATCTGGGTGCGGTCACCGAAGCGGAAGCTCACCGCGTCGGCCTGCACGTCGCGGTCACCGGCCAGCAACATGAACGGCACCTTCTGGTTGGTGTGCTGCACGATCTTTTTGGCCATCCGGTCGTCGCTGGTATCCACTTCGACCCGCACCCCATGTGACTTAAGTTGCGCGGCAACGCTTTCCAGGTGGGGAATGTGCTCGTCGGCAACCGGGATGCCGACCACCTGAACCGGCGCCAGCCACGCCGGGAACGCCCCCGCGTAGTGCTCGGTGAGGATGCCGAAGAACCGCTCAATCGACCCGAACAGGGCACGGTGGATCATCACCGGCCGTTGCCGGGTGCCATCGGCGGCGGTGTATTCCAGCTCGAATCGGTCCGGGAAGTTGAAATCCAGCTGGATGGTCGACATCTGCCAGGTGCGGCCCAGCGCGTCTTTGACCTGCACCGAGATCTTCGGCCCGTAGAACGCCGCGCCGCCGGGATCCGGCACCAGGTCCAGGCCGGATTCGGCACCCACCTCAGCCAGTACGCTGGTGGCTTCCTCCCAGACCTCGTCGGAGCCGACGAACTTCTCCGGGATCCTTGGTGGACAGTTCCAGATAGAACTCCGTGAGGCCGTAGTCGCCGAGCAGGTCGAGCACGAACCGCAACAGCGAACGCAGCTCGTCGCGCATCTGCTCGCGGGTGCAGAAGATGTGCGCGTCGTCCATCGTGAGCCCGCGAACCCGGGTCAGCCCGTGTACCACGCCGGACTTCTCGTACCGGTAGACCGTGCCGAACTCGAAGAGCCGCAACGGAAGTTCGCGATACGACCGCCCGCGCGCCCGGTAGATCAGGCAATGCATCGGGCAGTTCATCGGCTTGAGGTAGTAGTCCTGCCCGGGTTTGCGCACCGAGCCGTCCGCGTTGTACTCCGCGTCGATGTGCATCGGCGGGAACATGCCGTCGGCATACCAGTCCAGGTGCCCCGAGGTGTGGAACAGCTGGGCCTTGGTGATGTGCGGGCTGTTGACGAACTGATAACCGGCCTCTGTGTGCTTGCGGCGCGAGTAGTCCTCGAGTTCGCGACGCACGATGCCGCCCTTGGGATGGAAAACCGCCAGGCCGGAACCGATTTCGTCGGGAAAGCTGAACAGGTCCAGCTCCGCCCCGAGCTTGCGGTGGTCGCGCCGCTGTGCTTCTTCGATCAGCTCCAGGTGTTTGTCCAGCGCCTCCTGCGACTCCCACGCGGTGCCGTAGATGCGTTGCAGGCTGGCGTTTTTCTGGTCGCCTCGCCAGTACGCCGCCGAGCTTCGGGTGAGCTTGAACGCCGGGATGTGCTTGGTGGTCGGGATGTGCGGTCCGCGGCACAGGTCCCCCCAGACCCGTTCGCGGGTACGGGGATTGAGGTTGTCATAGGCGGTGAGCTCGTCACCTGGGGGGCCTACCTCCATCACGTCGGGGTCGCCGGACTTGTCGTCGACGAGTTCGAGCTTGTAGGGCTCGTTGGCCAGCTCCTCGCGCGCCTGGTCCTTGGACTCGTAGACGCGCCGGTCGAACAGCTGCCCGTCCTTGACGATCTGACGCATCCGCTTTTCCAGCGCCGCCAGGTGTTCCGGGGTGAACGGCTCGGCCACGTCGAAGTCGTAGTAGAAGCCGTCGATGATGGGTGGCCCGATCCCCAATTTGGCGTGCGGGAACAGGTCCTGGACGGCTTGGGCCAACACGTGCGCGGTCGAATGCCGGATGACGCTGCGACCCTCGTCGGTATCGGCCGCCACCGGGATGACGTCGGCGTCGGCGTCGGGCACCCAACTCAAGTCGCGCAGCTTGCCGTCGCTGTCGCGCACCACCACGATCGCGTCGGGCGCGCCGCGCCTGGGCAACCCCGCCTCGCCGACGGCGGCGGCGGCGGTCGTCCCGGCAGGAACCCGGATTTGGGCTTGCGGCGACCGCAAACCCGGCGCAGCCGGGTGCTGCGGGTCGCCGCCGTCGGCTCCCGGGGCGGGGTGCACAGGGGCGCTCATCGAGTTGGTCTCCAGGGTGGTGGGTGTGTGTGATAACCGTTGCAATGTTAGTTATCGGGGGCTGTCGGGGCCCGCCCTAGGTCATGGCTGGCCCGGTTTGAGTCGCACAAACAGTGCCTCGGCTTCGGTCAACAGCGTGTCTCCGTCGCTCAATCGGCCCGAGACGAAAATCTTGCGTCCCTGTATTCGGTCTACTCCCGCGTCGAACTGCAGCTCTTTTTCGATCGGCACGATGTGGCGGTAGTCGATCTTGAGATAGGCAGTGCGTTGGCGTCGGCTGCCGCTGAGCACCGATGCCGTCAGGCCGAGCACCGAGTCGAACAGCATCCCCAGCGCCCCGCCGTGCACGGCGTTGTTGCGCCCCAAATGAAACCTGGCGAAGCGCGCCCAGCCCGCGATCCGGCCGTCGTCGGTTTTGCGCGGCCTCCATCGGGATGGTCAGGATATTGCCGCGCATCGGCAAATCCATCCGGCGTCCCGACGGCGACCGCCACTCGTCGCTGTCGAAGGGGCTCAGAAAGTCCGACACCTTCGCCAACATGTCGGCGGCCTGGGTGATCACTTCGTCGGGCGCATCGACGGCGCGCGCGTGATCTTGCAGCTTGCGCACGGCGTCGATGAACCTGCCGTAGTCGGGGCCGCCCTTGGTGGTCGGTTCGGGCGGATTGAATCCACCGCCAGGGTGGTGCTGATGGTCACCGGCCACCAGAACACCGTATTGCAGGGTGCAACGATCAATCCGCGCCGGCACTGCGTCTACGGCTTCGGTGCCGCGCTCAGGGTGTGGTTTCTACCGGGAAGCACGCCCTGGACGCGGGCTCGACGAGAAGCTAACCGTCCTGCTTAGCGCCGGCGGCCGACAAGGTCTCGAACTCCTCGTCGGTGAGCGTGATCTCGGCTGCGGCGACGTTCTCTTCCAGATGTGCCACCTTCGAAGTGCCGGGGATCGGCAACATCACCGGCGACCGTTTCAGCAACCAGGCCAGCGCCAGTTGCGACGGCGTCGCGTCGTGGTCGGCGGCCATGCGTTGCAGCGGGCCGTCCGGCGCGGCCAGCGGCCCGGCGGCCAGCGGGAACCACGGGATGAAGGCGATGCCCTGCTTGGTCACGTCGTCCAGCAGCGGCTCCGCGGAGCGCGCCGACAGGTTGTACATGTTCTGCACCGACACGATCTCGGTGATCTGCTGCGCGGCGTGGAGTTGATCGACATTGATTTCGGACAGGCCGATGTGGCGGATCTTGCCTTCGTTCTTCAACGTCAGCAGCTCACCGAGCTGGTCGGCCAGCGGGAAGTTCTCGTCGATGCGGTGCAGCTGAAACAGGTCGATGGTGTCGACGCGCAGCCGGCGCAGGCTCATCTCGAGTTCCTGGCGCAGGTAGCTCGGGTTGCCCAGCGGGATCCAGACGTCCGGCCCGGTCCGCAACAACCCGGCCTTGGTCGCGATCACCAGCCCGTCGTAGGGATGCAGCGCCTCGCGGATGATCTTCTCGGATATGTAGGGGCCATAGGAGTCCGCGGTGTCGATGAAGTTCACCCCGAGCTCGACGGCACGCCGCAGCACCCGGACACATTCGTCGCGGTCGGCGGGCGGGCCCCACACGCCCTTCCCGGTCAGGCGCATGGCGCCGAAACCGAGTCGGTTGACGGTCAAATCGGCGCCGAGCGTGAACGTTCCGGATGCTTCAGCCACAGTTTCTGTCGTCACGCCCTCGACCGTACGCCGGAGCGCCTGGCGGCACGGGCGTGGCAAGCTGGCCGAATGGACCTAGATGCGCTGGCGCAGCTACCCCTGACCTATTCGGAGGTGGGCGCCACCGCGGCCGCCCAGCTGCCCCCGGGGTACGACCACCTCAGCGTGTCCGCTCAGATCGGCACCGGTGACCAGCGCTTCGAGCAGGCCGCCGAGTCCGTCCTGCACTGGGGTATGCAACACGGAGCCGGCCTAGGGGTGCAGGCCAGCTCCGAGGTCGTCGTCGTCTCGGCGATCGTGGTGGTCAAGATGCTGGGCGTGCTGCGCGCGCCGTGCCGTGTGGTGTACGTCATCGACGAACCCGACGTGCGCGGCTTCGCCTACGGCACCTGCCGGGCCATCCGGAGTGCGGCGAGGAACGGTTCGCGGTCCGCCGGGACCCGAATACCTCTGCGGTGTTCGCGGAGGTGTCGGCGTTCTCCCGGCCCGGGGCTTGGTTGACCAAGGCCGGCGGCCCAGTGGTCCCGGTGCTGCAGCGCTTCATGGCCAAGCGCTACCTGCGCGCGGTGTGATGCGGGTCATTCCTGGCGACCCACCCAACATTCGCAGTGCTGGACGAGCCCTTAGGTAATCGTCGTCAGCCCGCCGACCTGGCTGGCGACGTAGGCGTTGCCGGCCTGGGTGCCGGCGGGGCTGACCGCCACCTCGGCCGGACTGTTGCCGACCGAGAAGGTGGCGATGACGGTGTTGGTGGCAGGGTTGATCACGGACACGTTGTTGGTGACATTGTTGGCGACGTAGATGTCGCCGGCCTGCGGACCAACGGGGCTGACCGCCACCCCGATCGGGCTGGTGCCAACCGTGATGGTGCTGACCACGGTGTTGCTAGTGCCGATCACCGACACCGCGTTGCTGCCGAAGTCGGCAACGTAGACGTCGCCGGCCTCGGGGCCGGTGAGGCTGACCGCTATATCGCGCGGGTCGATGCCGACGGTGACGGTGGCGGCCACGGTGTTGTTGGGGTTGATCACCGTCACTGAGCCGGCCGAGCTGGGGCTGCTGTCGTTCGTGACGTAGACCTCGCCGGTGTTGGCGTTGACCGCAACCGCATGCGGGTTGGTCCCGACGGAGATGCTGGTGATCAGGGCGTTCGCGGAGCTGAAGACCTCCAGCTTGTTAGTGGTGTCGTTGGTCACGTAGATATCGCCCTGCGTGCCGCTGAAGTTGCTGACCGCGACCCCATAACCCTGGCCGCCGACGGCGATGGTGCCGATCACGGTGTTGGGGGTGTGCATCGTGTCGTTGGGGGGGCTGATCACGTACACCGTGCTCCCGCCGACGACGTAGGCGTCGCCGGTGACGGGGCTGACCGCCACTTGGGTCGTCGTCGTCGCGCCGGTCAGGGTGATGGTGGCGATGAGGGTGCCGGTGGGGCTGAGAACCGTCACCGTATTGCCGCCGAAGTTGGTGACGTACACATCGCCGGTGATGGGGCTGACCGCCACCCCGTTCGGTTCGCCGCTGACGGTGACGGTCTTGGTGCCTCCGGCCGGGGCGCCGGGCGCACCGGCCCCTCCGGGGCCGCCGGTGCCGTTGACGTTGCCGAGACTCCCAGGGGTGCCGGGGTTGCCGAAGCCGGCGGCGCTGGTGCCGCCGTTGCCGCCGGTGCCGCCAGTGCCGCCGGTGCCGCCGGAGGCCCCGGCGTTGCCGGTGCCGCCTTGGCCACCGGTGCCGCCGGTGCCGCCGGTGCCGCCCTGGCCGGAGCTGGCGCCAGTACTGGTGTTGGTGCCGCCCTGGCCGCCCTGGCCGCCCTGGCCGCCTTGGCCGCCGACGCCGCCGCGGGTCGTGCCGGTGCCGACGCCACCATCGCCGCCGGTGCCGCCGATGCCGCCAAGACCGCCCTGACCGGGCGCGGTCGAACTGCTGGTGCCCTGCCCGCCGGTGCCGCCGGTGCCGCCGATGCCCCCGGTGCCGCCGAACCCGGTGCTGCCGCCGGAGACGCCGACCCCGGCGGTACCGCCGGTGCCACCTTTACCGCCCTGACCGCCCTGAGCGCCCTGAGCGGTACCGGTGGCGGTGTTGTTGCCACCCTGGCCGCCCTGACCACCGTGACCGCCCTGGCCGCCCTGGCCGCCCTGGCCGCCGTGGGGCGTCGAGCCGATGCCGGCGCCGCCGTCACCGCCGGTGCCGCCCAGACCACCCTGCACACCGTTGACACCCTGAGTGGGGCTGGGCGAAGAGGTGCCGGAGGCGCTCTGGCCGCTGGTGCCGCCGGTGCCGCCGGTGCCGCCGACGCCGCCAGTACCGTTGCTGCCGCCGGAGATGCCCGTTCCGGCGGTACCGCCGGTGCCGCCCTTGCCGCCCTGACCGCCCTGACCACCCGAACCGGTGCCGGTGGTACTGGTGTTGTTGCCACCGGAACCGCCTGACCACCCTGGCCGCCCTGACCACCTGGCCGCCGGCACCGCCGTGGGGGGTCGAGCCGATGCCGGCGCTGCCGTCACCGCCGGTGCCACCCTGACCACCCTGCACACCGTTGACACCTGAGTGGGGGTGGTCGTGCTGTTGATGCCGGGGGCGCTCTGGCCGCTGGTGCCGCCGGTGCCGCCGGTGCCGCCGACGCCGCCGGCGCCGTTGCCGCCGCCGGAAGTGCCCGCCCCGGCGGTACCGCCGGTGCCGCCCTTGCCGCCCTGACCGCCTGGGCACCCGAACCGACGCCGGTGGTACTGGTGTTGTTGCCACCGGAACCGCCCTGACCACCCTGGCCGCCCTGGCCACCCTGGCCGCCGGCACCGCCGTGGGGGGTCGAGCCGATGCCGGCGCCGCCGTCACCGCCGGTCCCACCCTGACCGCCCTGCACACCGTTGACACCCAGACTCGGCGCGATGCCGTCGACGCCGGGGGCGCTCTGGCTGCTGGTGCCGCCGGTGCCGCCGGTGCCGCCGACGCCGCCGACGCCGTTGCCGCCGCCGGAAGTGCCCGCCCCGGCGGTACCGCCGGTGCCGCCCTTGCCGCCCTGACCGCCCTGGGCACCCGAACCGACGCCGGTGGTACTGGTGTTGTTGCCACCGGAACCGCCCTGACCACCCTGACCGCCCTGGCCACCCTGGCCGCCGGCACCGCCTCCGACCCCGCCAATACCAGCGCCCCCGTCACCGCCGGTCCCACCCTGACCGCCCTGCACACCGTCGACACCCAGACTCGGCGCGATGCCGTCGACGCCGGCGGCGCTCTGGCCGCTGGTGCCGCCGGTGCCGCCGGTGCCGCCGGTGCCGCCGACGCCGTTGCCGCCGCCGGAAGTGCCCGCCCCGGCGGTACCGCCGGTGCCGCCCTTGCCGCCCTGACCGCCCTGGGCACCCGAACCGGTGCCGGTGGTACTGGTGTTGTTGCCACCGGAACCGCCCTGACGACCCTGACCGCCCTGGCCACCTTGGCCACCGGCACCGCCATTGGTGGTGCCGTTGCCGGCCCCACCGACACCGCCGGTGCCGCCCTGACCACCTTGACCGCCCTGCACACCCTGAGTAGGCCCGGTCGTACTCGAGCTGTCGCTGCCCGGGGTGCCCATCCCACCGTGACCGCCGTTACCGCCGGTGCCGCCGGTGCCACCGAACCCGATGCTGCCGTCCGCACCACCCTGCACACCGGAGCCGGCCGCCCCGGCGCTACCGCCGGTGCCGCCCTGACCACCCTGGCCGCCCTGACCACTGGTGCCCACACCGGTGGCCAGCCCCATGTTGGCGCCGCCCTGACCACCCTGACCACCTTGGCCGCCCTGACCACCTTGGCCACCGGCACCACCGTGGATCACACCATCGCCGGCCCCGCCGTCACCGCCCTTACCGCCAGAACCGCCCTGCCCACCCTGCACACCCTGACCCGGCGCCGCCGAACCCGACAGGTCGCCGGTGCCGTCGCTGCCCGGGATGCCCTGCCCACCGTGACCGCCGGTGCCACCCGTACCGCCAGTGCCACCGAACCCGATGCCGCCGTCCGCGCCGCCCTGCACTCCAGCGCCGGCCGCCCCGGCGCTACCGCCGGTGCCGCCCTGACCACCCTGAGCGCCCTGACCACTGGTGCCCACACCGGTGGCCGGCCCGATGTTGGCGCCGCCCTGACCACCCTGACCACCCTGACCACCCTGGCCGCCAGCGCCGCCGGCACCACCATGCGTCACACCATCGCCGGCCCCGCCGTCACCACCCTTACCGCCAGAACCGCCCTGCCCACCCTGCACACCCTGACCCGGCGCAGACGAACTCGACAAATCGCCGCTGCCGTCGCTGCCCGGGGTCCCCTGCCCACCGTGCCCGCCGGTGCCCCCGGTGCCGCCGGTGCCGCCGAACCCGATGCCGCCGTCCGCACCGCCCTGCACACCAGCGCCGGCCGCCCCCGCATCGCCGCCGGTACCACCCTGACCACCCTGGCCACCCTGACCACTACCGGGCACGCTGATCGCGGGCCCCAAGTTGGCGCCACCCTGACCACCCTGACCACCCTGGCCACCCTGACCACCTTGGCCACCGGCACCACCATGCGTCACACCATCGCCGGCCCCGCCGTCACCACCCTTACCACCAGAACCGCCCTGACCACCCTGCACACCCTGAGCAGGCGCGGTCGTGGTGTCGCTACCGTCACTGCCCGGGGTGCCCTGCCCACCATGACCGCCGGTACCCCCGGTGCCGCCGGTGCCACCGAACCGATGCCGCCGTCCGCGCCGCCCTGCACACCAGCGCCGGCCGCCCCCGCATCGCCGCCGGTACCACCCTGACCACCCTGGCCGCCCTGACCACTACCGGGCACGCTGATCGCGGGCCCCAAGTTGGCGCCACCCTGACCACCCTGACCACCCTGGCCACCCTGACCACCTTGGCCACCGGCACCACCATGCGTCACACCATCGCCGGCCCCGCCGTCACCACCCTTACCACCAGAACCGCCCTGACCACCCTGCACACCCTGAGCAGGCGCGGTCGTGGTGTCGCTACCGTCACTGCCCGGGATGCCCTGCCCACCATGACCGCCCGGTACCCCCGGTGCCGCCGGTGCCACCGAAACCGATGCCGCCGTCCGCACCGCCCTGCACACCCGCGCCGGCCGCCCCCGCATCGCCGCCGGTACCACCCTGACCACCCTGAGCGCCCTGACCACTGGTGCCCACACCGGTGGCCGGCCCGGTGTTGGTGCCGCCCTGACCACCCTGACCACCCTGACCACCCTGACCGCCCAGCGCCACCGGCACCACCATGCGTCACACCATCGCCGGCCCCGCCGTCACCACCCTTACCGCCAGAACCGCCCTGACCACCCTGCACGCCCTGAGCAGGCGCGGTCGTGGTGTCGCTACCGTCACTGCCCGGGATGCCCTGCCCACCATGACCCCCGGTACCCCCGGTGCCGCCGGTGCCACCGAACCCGATGCCGCCGTCCGCACCGCCCTGCACACCCGCGCCGGCCGCCCCCGCATCGCCGCCGGTACCACCCTGACCACCCTGAGCGCCCTGACCACTACCGGGCACGCTGGTCGCGGGCCCCAAGTTGGCGCCACCCTGACCACCCTGACCACCCTGACCACCCTGGCCGCCGGCACCACCGGCACCACCATGCGTCACACCATCGCCGGCCCCGCCGTCACCACCCTTACCGCCAGAACCGCCCTGACCACCCTGCACACCCTGAGCAGGCGCGGTCGTGGTGTCGCTACCGTCACTGCCCGGGATGCCCTGCCCACCATGACCCCCGGTGCCACCCGGTGCCGCCGGTGCCGCCGAACCCGATGCCGCCGTCCGCGCCGCCCTGCACACCGGCGCCGGCCGCCCCGGCGCTGCCGCCGGTACCGCCCTGACCACCCTGAGCGCCCTGACCACTGGTGCCCACACCGGTGGCCGGCCCGATGTTGGCGCCGCCCTGACCACCCTGACCACCCTGGCCACCCTGGCCGCCGGCGCCGCCCGCACCACCATGCGTCACACCATCGCCGGCCCCGCCGTCACCACCCTTACCGCCAGAACCGCCCTGCCCACCCTGCACACCCTGACCCGGCGCCGCCGAACCCGACAGGTCGCCGGTGCCGTCGCCGCCGGCGGTGCCCTGCCCACCGTGACCGCCGGTGCCACCCGTACCGCCAGTGCCACCGAACCCGATGCCGCCGTCCGCGCCACCCTGCACACCGGCGCCGGCCGCCCCCGCATCGCCGCCGGTGCCGCCCTGACCACCCTGGCCGCCCTGACCAGTCGTACCGGGCGCGTCGATCGCGGGCCCGATGTTGGCGCCGCCCTGACCGCCCTGACCGCCCTGGCCGCCCTGGCCGCCGGCGCCGCCGGCACCACCGTGCGTCACACCATCGCCGGCCCCGCCGTCACCACCCTTACCGCCGGTGCCGCCCTGCCCACCCTGCACACCCTGACCCGGCGCCGCCGAACCCGACAGGTCGCCGGTGCCGTCGCCGCCGGCGGTGCCCTGCCCACCGTGACCGCCGGTGCCACCCGTACCCCCGGTGCCACCGAACCCGATGCCGCCGCCCGCGCCGCCCTGGACACCCGCGCCGGCCGCCCCGGCGCTACCGCCGGTGCCGCCCTGACCACCCTGAGCGCCCTGACCACTACTGCCGACGCCGGTGGCCGGCCCGACATTATCGCCGCCCTGACCGCCCTGACCGCCCTGGCCGCCCTGGCCGCCAGCGCCGCCCGCACCACCATGCGTCACACCATCGCCGGCGCCGCCGTCACCACCCTTACCGCCAGAACCGCCCTGCCCACCCTGCACACCCTGACCCGGCGCCGCCGAACCCGACAGGTCGCCGGTGCCGTCGCCGCCGGCGGTGCCCTGTCCACCATGGCCACCGGTGCCACCCGTACCGCCAGTGCCACCGAACCCGATGCTGCCATCCGCGCCACCATCAGTCCCGTCGCCGGCCGCACCCGCGGTGCCGCCAGTACCACCCTGACCACCCTGGCCGCCCTCACCACTAGTACCTACGCCGGTGGCCGGCCCGACATTGGCGCCGCCCTGGCCGCCCTGACCACCCTGACCACCCTGACCACCGGCGCCGGCCGCACCACCATGCGTCACACCATCGCCGGCCCCGCCGTCACCGCCCGTACCGCCGGTCCCGCCCTGCCCACCCTGCATACCCTGACCCGGCGCCGTCGAACTCGACAGATCGCCAGTGCCATCGCCGCCCGCAGTGCCCTGCCCACCATGACCGCCGGTACCTCCGGCACCACCGGTGCCACCAAACCCGATGCTGCCGTCCGCTCCGCCATCAGTTCCGGTGCCCGCCGCCCCAGCGCTACCACCGGTGCCGCCCTTCCCGCCCTGGCCACCCTGACCACTGCCCACATTGGCGCCGCCCTGACCACCCTGACCACCCTGGCCGCCCTGGCCGCCGGCGCCGCCAGCGCCGCCGCCGACCCCACCGATACCGGCACCGCCGTCACCACCGGTGCCCCCGGTGCCGCCCTGCCCACCCTGCACACCTTGACCAGGCGTCGGCGCGGTCGAGGTGGTGCCGCCCGGGTCGCCCGACAGACCCAGCCCGCCCTGCCCACCGGTGCCACCGGTGCCACCGGTGCCACCAATGCCGATAGCGCCGGCGGCGCCGCCATCAGTTCCTGCGCCGCCCGCCCCGGCGCCACCGCCGGTGCCGCCATGACCACCCTGTCCGCCCTGGCCGGTGCCCAGATTGGCGCCGCCGGTGCCGCCCTGGCCACCCTGCCCACCGATCCCGCCCTGACCGCCAGCGCCCCCGCCGACCCCATTGATACCGGCCCCACCGTCACCACCCCGGCCACCACCGCCGCCCTGACCGCCCTCCAAACCCTGACCGGGCGCGGGCGCCGTGGTGCTGCTGCCGCCGTCGGCGCCGACGCCGCCCTGCACTCCGCCGCCGCCCGTGCCGCCCTGGCCGCCCGCGCCACCAGTACCCGCGGTACCAGCGTGGCCGGCGGTCCCAATGAACCCGGCGGAACCACCACTGCCACCGGCGCCGGCGGCGCCGCCGGTGCCGCCGGAACCACCGTCGCCTCCGGGCACGCTAAGGCTCAGGCCCGCACCACCGGTACCGCCCACACCGCCGACCCCGCCAACGCCGCCCTGGCCTCCATTGCCGCCATTGCCGTACAGCAGCCCGCCGCTACCGCCCGCCCCGCCGGCCCCGGCGGCTCCGCCGCCACTGCCGTCGCCGCCCTTGACGCCCGCGGCGGTGACCGTGGCGCCGGCCTCGCCGGTCGCCCCGGTTCCGCCCGCCCCGCCGTTGCCCCCGTTGCCCAAGAGGAAGGCGCTACCGCCGGCACCGCCGGCCAGCCCAGCCCCGCCAGACCCGCCGTTACCGCCATTACCGAAAAGCCACCCTCCGCCGCCGCCGGCCTGCCCGGTGCCCGCCGCGCCGTCAGTGCCGGGGCCGAACAACGGACGCCCCGTCAGGGCCCTAATGGGAGACAACAGGTCCGGGCTCGCCAACTCCTGCGCGATGGCCTGCAACGACGCGGCACCAGCCGCCTCCGCGGCCGCGTACTGCGCGCCCGCGCCGTTCAACGCCTGCACAAACTGGGCATGGAACGCCGCCGCTTTGGCGCTTAGCGTCTGGTACTCCTGGGCGTGCGTGCCAAACAATATGGCAATCGCGGCCGACACCTCATCGCCGGCTGCAGCCGCGATCTGTGTCGTCTGCGCCACTGCCGCTGCATTGGCACCGGTAAGCGCCACTTCAAGACTGGACAGTTTTGAAGCCGCTGAAGCAACTATCTCCGGCTCCGCAATAAGAAACGACATGGCGCATCCCTTCGGCCAGAGCCGGGACGACCTGGGCGAATACTCAGATCGCCCGTAGAGCTACATGCCGCGCAGCGTAAACCCTTCTAATCGGGTTCATATCTTTTTGCCAGAAAATGTTGTCGGAAGCGTCAAAACCGCCAAAAGTCTCCCGCACTGCGGGACAATCCCCCGCCGACCATGCGGTAACCAGCGCGACCGCCAAGCCCCTTTGACCGGCCATCTCGAGCCTGCGGCAGCAATGTTGCGGCCTGTCCAGCTCCGGCTACGAACACGATTCCGATCGGCCGGTGTTTCAGTGCGACGACAGAGTTGCTGCACCACCGACGAAGCATGCCAATGCCGCGCTGTCGACCGCGCCACTCGCAGCTGCGTCGGCGGGGATGCAGCAACGCTTCTGTCAGCGGGGCGGGATGCTGCCGTTATGCACGCCCTGCGCCAGCCGGGCCAGTGCCAGGGCGCCAACCAGCAAACCGAAGTCACGCAGCGCGACGTCGTAGAAGCCGGGCCCGGTCACGAGGTCGATGATGATCCCGCACAGCCACGCGGCGACCACCCAGGCGCCCAAGCGCGGCGCGACCGCTACCACCACGCCGGCGACGATCTCGATCACCCCCACCAGGTACATGAGCTGATCTGCGGTACCCGGAACGATGTCGTTGATCCAGCCGGCCAGGTACATGCTCCAGTGATGCGGATGAGTCAGCACATTGAAAAACTTGTCCAGCCCCATCACGATCGGCGCGATGGTGAAGACCGTGCGCAGCAGCAGATAGGCCGAATAGGCGGGATCCTTCACCTGGTCCGCCAGCGCGGGTGTGGCGACTTGCTTGGTACTCATGACATCCTCCTGATTTCTAACGGATAGTAATTTGAACGTTAGAATCAGTAGACTGTAGCGTCAAGAGTTTTGTCTGTTAGAAATGGGCTGAAGAAGTGGACGGCAGGGATTCCCTCGATCGCGACGTCGCCGGCATCGGGGCACTTGCCGATCCAGTGCGACACCAGCTCTACCGATTCGTCTGCGCCCAGCCCGCGCCGGTAAGCCGTGACCAGGCGGCCGACGCCGTCGGAATCCCCCATCACCAGGCCAAGTTCCATCTGGACCGGCTTACCGACGAGGGCCTGCTGGAAAGCGACTACGCCCGCCTGGCTGGCCGATCCGGTCCCGGCGCAGGGCGCACCTCCAAGCTGTATCGCCGCGCTGGCCGCGAGATCGCGGTCAGCCTGCCGCAGCGCGAGTACGAGCTGGCCGGACGGCTGATGGCCACGGCCATCGCGCGGTCCGCCGGCACCGGCGAGCCGGTCGTCGAGGTGCTCAATCGGATCGCCCACGACTACGGCACCACGATCGGTGCCACCACGGTGGTGTCGGGCAAGCCCCGCGACGCCGCGGCGGCCCTGCGGCTGGCGACCGACGTACTCAGCAAGTACGGCTACGAACCCCGCCGAGTCGATGGCTCTGCCGCTGATGAAGTCCAGCTGGCCAACTGTCCGTTCCACGCGTTGGCCCGGGAGCAGACGCAGCTTGCCTGCAACATGAACCACGCGCTGATCACCGGCGTGGCCGAGGCGCTGGGTCCGCACGCCCCCGATGCCCGGCTATGCCCCGGGCCGGCTCGGTGTTGTGTGGTGCTCAGGCGCGGTCCGCGCCGCTAGGACCCCAGCCGGCCAGCAGACGTTCCGCACCGCCGCAGATGTGCTCGATGACTTCCGCCACCGTCGCGTCGTCGGTGATCATCCCGACGCCCTGACCGGCGTCGACGGGGGCAACCCGGCGGTCGTCGGCGGCGGTCGCCGCGGCCAGCTCCGCAAGGGCCGGCTGATCAAGCTCGTCCTCGTGACCCGTCCAGCGCGCGACGAAATCGTTGTCCAACACGCGCGACGGGAACCGCGCGGGCCAGGGGCGGCCCCTGGCGATGTCGAACACCCGGGTGAGCCTGGTATCGGTGGCATGAGCCGCGATCAGGGCCCGGCGGCTGCCGTCACCGGTCAGCGCCTCCGGGCACGCCGCCAGGCGGGTGCCCAGCCATACCCCGCTGGCGCCCGCGGCCAGCACGGCGGCCAGGCTCCGCGGCCCGGCGATGCCACCGCCGGCCAGCACCGGCACCGACACGGCCTCCAACACGGTGTCCAGCAACGCCAGCGTCGAAAGTCTCACTTCCCCGTGCCCGCCGCCTTCCGAGCCGCGGGCAACCAGCACGTCGATGCCGGCGTCAACCGCCTGACGAGCCCCGAGCGCATCGTAAACCTGTGTGACCGTGGCGATTCCGGCGTCGTGAGCCTTGCCGACCCACGACCGGTCGGTACCGAAGCTGACCGACAACAGGACGGGCCGCGCGGCCAGGGCATCGTCCAGCAACCCCGCCTCGTTGCGCATCACCCAGTCCACCAGGCCGATTCCGAACCTGCCGCTCACCTTCTGCAACTCGGTCGCCAGCAAGGCCCGCGACCCGTCGCTGCCCATGCCGACCATGCCCAGGCCGCCGGCCGCGGTGACCGCTGCGGCCAGCCGGCCGCCGGCCACCCCGCCCATCGGCGCGTTGACGATAGGGACCCGCAGCCCGAGGCTGCGAGACCATGGCGTAGCGAGCACCCGACTATGCGTTCGGCAGCGATTTGAGCACGGTCAGCATGACCACCGAATCCTCGACCGCGTGCAGCGCGTGCCGCTGCGGCGGAATCGCGACGTAGTCACCGGTCTTGCCGTCCCACTCGTCGTCGCCGGCGGTCAGTCGCACGCGACCCTCTAGCACCTGCAGCGTCGCCTCTCCGGGGCTGTCATGTTCGGACAGGTCGTGGCCGGCAAGCAGGGCGAGCACCGTCTGCCGAAGTTCGTGAGTGTGACCGCCGTGGATGGTGTGCGCGGCCCGGCCACTGTGCGATTCCCGCGCCTCGCTCAACTTTTCGGCGGCAAGGCTGGTCAGCGAGATGGATTCCATCGGTCAGTCCTTTCAGGCGGTTAGTAGGAGTATCCCCGCCACGAGCAACCCGACCGCTTTGACCGCCTCCAACCCGATGTAGACGTAGTGACCGCTCGAGCGGGGCGCGTCCAGACCGGCGAGCACCTGATCAGAACGACGCGTCAATCCGGGACGCACCGCGACCAGCTGGACGGCCAGCGCCGCGAACGCGACCGAAAACGCCACCGCGATCCGCCCGGGCATTGGGCCGGCCACCACGATCGCCACAACGACCAGGGCGAAAGCCACCTCCACGGTGTTGAGCGCACGAAAGACCAGACGCCCGATGCCAAGACCGATCTGCAGGGTCACCCCGGGCGCCCGGAACTTCAGCGGAGCTTCCAGGAACGAGATCGCCAGCACCATGCCTAGCCAGACGAAGGTGACCGCGACGGCGATCGCCGGTCCGCTGCTCACCCGGCGGCTCGGGCCGGCTTCAGGTGGGCCAGACACAGATCCGGTTCGACGAACGGTTCTAGCCGGTCGACAGTGACCGGCGCCGACCAGGTTTCCAAAGCACCCTGCATGAGCCCGAGGTGGACCGGACACACCACGTTGTTGGGGGTTTCGGCGAGCTCTAGGAACGGGCAGTGGCGCAGGCCGACCTGTTGGCCCTCGTCGGATGACCGGACCTCGGGGGCGAACCCGAGGTCGTCGAGCACATCGACCAGGCGCTCGATCGCCTCCTCGGCGCTGCTTGCCGCCGGTTCCGGCCCCGATTCGCCCTCCGATTCGGCGCGATGTCCCCAGGCCCGGCCGGCAGCCACCGCCTTGGCGGTGGGGTCCGCATCGGCGGCAAAGCCCATGGCGAGTATCTCGGCGAGCATGCGGTAATGCCGCGGGCCGCCGCGATCCATCTGACGGACCGCCTGGAACATCAGCGGGGGACGCCCAGGGCCTTTGCGGTCGGCCTCGACCTGCTCCACCTGCCCGTCGCCGAGCAGACTGTCGAGGTGGAAGCGCACGGTGTTGGGGTGTACGCCCAGCTGATCGGCGACCTCGATGATGCTCATCGGAACGGCGGAGGTGCGCAGTATTCGCAGCACCGCACGGCGCCGACCGGGGGATTCTCCATTTGACCTAATGCCGCTCACACTCCTTCAGACATCCTCGCCTCTCGGCTGGGTGGCCATTAGAGGTGTTGACGCCGACGTTAGATAGGTGGTCTTGGTAGTAAATCGCATCGACCGGGCAAACGGGCCCACATGCGCTGGCTTTCCCGTCACGCACGTCATGCGCTACAGTTTACACAATTTTTATTGTATAAACTAGAACGGCGGATAGGGTCCATGGCCAATAACGAGCTTGACGTCCGGCAGCTGCGCAAGCCCGACAAGCATCCGACGATTTTCGCCTCTTACGCCGCGCTCGGCGTCGGCGAATCATTCGTGCTGGTGAACAACCACGACCCCAAACACCTGCGCGACGAATTCGACGCCGATCACCCCGGTCGTTACGACTGGGAGTACCTCGACAAGGGTCCCGAGGTCTGGCGAATCCGAATCGGCAAGCTCGCCTCCACCCCGCTGCCCCGAATCTTGGCCAACACGCAGGACCTGACTGCCGAGCCGGATGTGACCGGGGCGGCGTGGAAGCTGCAGGCCCGCGAGCGCGATCTGGATGCGAACGTGATCGTGCTACCCCCGGAGGGCGGCATCGATGCCCACGCGGGGCCCAACCTCGATGTGCTTATCCACGTGCTGTCCGGCGGTGGCACACTGACCACCGAAATGGACACCGTCGACCTCTCCCCCGGCGCCTTGGTGTGGTTGCCGCGACGCTCACGCCGGCAGTTCGCCGCCGGTCCGGACGGCTTGCGATACCTCACGGTGCACCAGCGGCGCCAAGCGCTGGTCCTGGAATCCCCGGCGCGGCGGGCGGTCTGATGACCAATGAACGAGGCCGGTCGCGGCTGCCCCTGTCGAGCCGTCGCGACGAGGACCTACAGGGGCACTGGTTGCTGGCGCGGCTGGGCAAACGCGTGCTGCGCCCCGGCGGTGTCGAGCTGACTCGCACCCTGCTGGCCCGCGCCGAGGTGACCGACGCCGACGTGCTCGAGCTGGCTCCGGGCCTGGGCCGCACAGCCACCGAGATCCTGGCCCGCCGCCCGCGGTCCTACCTCGGCGCGGAAGCCGACCCCGACGCGGCCGCAATAGCCCGCAATGTTGTGGCGGGACACGGAGAGATCCGGGTGGCCGATGCGGGCGCCACCGGATTGCCCGATGCCAGCGCCGATGTCGTCATCGGCGAGGCGATGCTGACCATGCAGGGCGATGCGGCTAAGCACGCCATTGTCGCCGAGGCGGCACGGGTGCTGCGGCCGCGGGGCCGCTACGCGATCCATGAACTCGCGCTGACGCCGGACACCGTCTCCGAGGAAATCAGCACCGACATTCGGCAGTCGCTTGCCCGGGCAATCAAAGTCAACGCGCGTCCGCTCACCGTTGCGGAATGGTCGCAACTGCTGGCCGGCCATGGACTGGTCGTCGACCATGTGGCGACCGCGCCGATGGTGTTGCTGGAACCCCGCCGATTGATCGCCGACGAAGGACTGTTCGGTGCACTCCGGTTCGCCAGGAACCTGCTGGTGCACCATGACGCGCGCCAGCGAGTGCTGGGAATGCGCAGTACATTTCGCAAGCACCGCGAACGATTGGCCGCTGTCGCCATTATCGCCCACAAGCCGGGCTAGGTTCCTGCCGCAGCTTGCACCTTTTGGTCATGGGCATCGGCCCACTCGCAGATCAGCTGGAAGTTGCGCGCCAACTGGGTGATGAACCCCTGACACGCCGCCGAACCGGCGCCACCCCAAAAGTCCCCCAGCCGCCAGCACGTCACCAACGATTTCCTGCTGTAGGGCGCGCAACGACGCCGCGCGTGCCCAGATGGTGGCGCCATGGATGTCGATATCGCTGAACTGGTAGTCAATCGTCATCGCAGGCAGCCCAGGAGTTCTTGGAAACTCCGTTGCTGCTCTTCGTAACGGCTCGTGTCACGACCCAGCCCGTCACTCAGCAGGTCGTGCAGCATGCCCACGAAGTTGTAATACACCGTTGCCTGGTCCGGCGAGCCAGTCTCGGCGGACGCGAACTCGTTCCAATCTGCAGGACTCACTTCTGCCACCAACGGGACTGGATCCGCCATAAATTGTGTGGTCACTGCCTGAACCTCCGTGCTGAGCGCCACGGTGACGTCCCGTTGGCCTCCCGGTGGCCTCCCGAGGCATCACAATTGAGGGGTAATACCCAATAGCGGGTCATTCGAAAACACGTCGCCGCAATCGCCAGGCCAAAGGCCCTAACCTGGGCTCCTATCCTGTAGACAGCCGGAAGGACTCCGTTGGCCAAGCTGATCATCCTGCGCGAAGACCAGCACCGGGTCTTCGAGCTGAGTGACGACACGATCAGTGTCGGCCGCGCGCAGGACAACATGCTCTGGCTGGACGACCCGGGCCTCTCCCGGCGCCACTGCGAGTTCCGCCGCAGCGGCGATCGGTGGTCGCTGCACGACCTCGGCAGCTTCAACGGCTCATTCGTCAACAACCTTTTGGCAACCGAGCACACGCTGCGCTCGGGCGACCGCATCCAGCTCGGCTCGACCGTGCTGTACTTCGTGCCCGACGACCGCCCCGACGGCCTGGCCGTACCGGCCCCCGCCGTCAAGACGGCGCTGGCCGAAAGCGAACACGCGCAGCGGGCCACCAGCCAGAAGCTGCGCAACATCACCGCGCTCATCGAAACCACCAAGGCCCTCAACAGCGAACTCGACAAGGCGAAGGTGCTGGAGACGATCGTCGACAAGGGCGTGGAGCTGATCAATTCCGAACGCGGGTTTCTGATCCTGGAGCAGAACGGAGTGCTCGACTTCAGGGTGGCCCGCAATCGCGACAGGACCGACATCCAGAACCCCTCGACACTGATCTCGCGATCGGTGCTCGACAGCGTGACCACGACGGGCGAACCGGTGCTGACTACCGATGCGCAGAGCTCGCTGCGCGGGTCCCGGTCGATCATGGCCCTCGAGGTGCGCTCGCTGATCTGCGTGCCACTGCGCCTGAAGGATCGCATCCTCGGTGCGCTGTATGTGGACAGCAAATTCACCGAGACGAGGTTCAACCAAGAGTCGCAAAACCTGTTGCACGCCTTCGCCGACCAGGCGGCCATCGCCCTCGAAAACGCCAGTCTCTTCGACGAGGTCGCCGAGTCGCGTGAGGCCGAGAGACGCGTCCGGCAGATATTCCAGAAATATGTGCCCGCGGACGTCGTGCGCGAGGCGCTGAACATGAAGGACGGCGGCCGCCTCAGCGCGAAGCTCACGGCCACCGTGCTGTTCAGCGACATCCGCGGCTTCACGTCGATCAGCGAGAAGCTGCCTCCCGAGGATGTAGTGGGCTTCCTCAACGACTACCTGCAGCGCATGGTCGACATCGTCTTCGACGAAGGCGGGATCGTCGACAAGTTCATCGGTGACTCCGTGATGGCCGTCTTCGGAGCTCCGGTGCCCAAGCCGGACGACGCCGTGCGCGCCGTGCGGGCGGCCCTGCGCATGATCGAAGAGGTCACGCGTTTCAACGCCCAGCAGAAGACGCGGGGCGGCGTCGAGGTCGACGTCGGCGTCGGCCTGCACACCGGCCCGCTCATCGCCGGGAACATCGGCTCGGACCGCAAGATGGAGTACACCGTCATCGGCGACACGGTGAACGTGGCCAATCGCGTCGAGTCGCTCAATCAGAAGATGAGGACGAACGTCCTGATCACCCAACAGTGTTACGAAGCGACCGGGAAGATCTTCGCGGTGCGCGAGCTACCCCGCATGCAGGTCAAGGGCAAGGCGGAGCCGCTTCAGGTGTACGAGGTGCTGGGCGACGAGATCGATCGCGCGACAACCGAAGTCCTGAGAAGGATCGATCGCTAACGATCACCGAGTACCCGCTGAGCGCGCCGCAGGCTCTCGTCGATCAGCAGGTCAACCGCACCGAAATAGGTTGCCGACGGCTGCTCTCCCACGAAGTCGGCGATCGCCCGTTGCTCACTGAGAACATCCGCACCGCTGAGGTTTTCGGCCATCTTGGCGGCGTTCACGCCCAATCCGTTCAGCAGCTCGCAGCACTGGGAACCGGCGACAACGGTCCGGCGCGCCAGGTTGCGAAGGGTATCCCATTCGGCATGCCACGATCCGTCGGGTCGTTCGTCGTTGGCCAACGCCGCGCAGGTGTGCAGGGTCGCGGCCAGCTGCGGTGCGGCGACGGCGGCCCGCCGAATCAGAATGGACAATACGGGATTTCGCTTGTGGGGCATCGAAGAGGATCCGCCGCGGGTGTCGGTGACCGGCTCGCTCAGCTCGGCGATCTCCGGGCGAACCAGGGTGACGACGTCCGAGGCGATGCGACCCCAGCAGTCGCTGCAGCCGAGCAGGGCGTCGGCGGCCGCGGTGATCGGAGTCCGAGTGGTGTGCCACGGTGGCCGAATGTCCAAGCCTAACGTGGTTGCGGTGCTCCAAACCAATTCGTCGGCGACCTCCGCCGGGTCCGGTGTGCCGGTGATAAGAATCGCTAATTCGGTTGTAGCGGACCATGTTCCGACGGCACCACCGATCTGGACCGGTGTGCTCAACACGCTGATCTTCTGATAGGCGTCGACGACGCCGGTGAGCCAGCCGGCGGCTTTGGCGCCGAATGTGGTGGGCGCCGCGTGCTGGGTGAGGGTACGGGCCACCATGGGCGTGTCTCGGTAGGTCGTCGCGAGTTTCGACAGTGCCAAAATCTGTTCCGCGAGTTGCACTGTGAGGCGATCGGCGACGGTACGCACGGCCAGCATCATGGTGGTGTCGAGAACATCCTGGCTGGTGAGGCCCCGGTGAATCCAAGGCGCGATCGCCGGCACGGCGCGGTCACGCAACAGCGCGACCAGACCGATGATCGGGTTGCCGCCCTCCTCTGCGGTGACCGCGAGCAGCTCGCGGTCGCGCTGGCCCACCAGGTGCCACAGGTCGGCAGTGGCACAGTCGGCGGGCGCCAGGCTGGCGGCGGCCAGGGCACCCAACCAGGCAGATTCCACCGCAACCATCGACCGCAGCAGCGACGCATCTGTCATCAGCTGGCCGGCCCGGTCGTCCCCGGGCCACAACAGGTTGGTCATCGCGGATCATCCCGGTAGGCCAGGAACACTGTTTCGTTCGGGCCCTGCAGCTGAATGTCGAAGCGATAGCCGCTTTCGCCGCTTTCGGGGACACACAGCAGGGTGGCCCGTCGCCCGGCGTCGACGGTCGACAGCAGTGGATCATCGGCCAGGTCGCCGCCGGGCAAATAGGCGCGGGTGAACAACCGGTTCAGCAGCCCCCGCGCGAAGACCGCCAGTGCGAAGAACGGCGCGTTACCCTGGCGAGCAGACGCAAAAGCGCCCACACGCTCGGCGTGTCGGGCGCTTTTGCGTCTGCTCGCCACACCGGGGCCGCACCGTGGTGAAGGCGTAGTGGCCGGCGGCGTCGGTCGCCGCCCGTCCCCATCCGGTGAAGGTCGAACCGACACGGCGCAGCGAGCCGGTTTGTCGTGCAACATGGCCGGCGCCATCGGGCTGCCAGAGCTCGACCAGCGCGTCCGGGACCCCGGCGCCGGCGCCGTCGTAAACCGTGCCGTGCAATTGGATGGCCTGCGGATGCGCATCGCTCACCAAAGCGCTGTCCCCCGGATACGGCAATGCCATGCCGAAGAACGGGCCGACCGTTTGCCCTGGGGTGCAGAGTAATTCAGTCATTCTCGGTCCAGGTTCGGGCGCCGCCGGACAGCACGATGTCCCAGCGGTAGCCCGTCGCGTACTCGGGCTCGGTGAGGTCGTGGTCGTAGCGGGCGATCAGCCGTTGGCGCGCGGCGGGATCGACGATCGATTGAAAGATGGGGTCCAAATCGAACAGCGGGTCGCCCGGAAAGTACATCTGAGTGATCAGGCGTTGCGTGAAAGCCGTTCCAAAAAGCGAGAAGTGGATGTGCGCCGGGCGCCAGGCGTTGTGGTGATTGCGCCACGGATAGGGGCCGGGCCTGATGGTCAGAAAGCGGTAGCTGCCGTCCGGCCCGGTCAGGCAGCGGCCTGACGCCGGCGAAGTTCGGGTCGAGCGGAGCCGGGTGCTGGTCGAGCTGGTGGTGGTAGCGGCCGCTGGCGTTGGCCTGCCAGATCTCGATCAGCTGGCCCGCAACCGGTCCGCCGGATCCGTCGAGCACCCGCCCGGTCACGATGATGCGCTCCCCTATCGGCTCGCCAGGTTGACCGGCCGTCAGGTCCGCGTCGCGCGGGTCGACGTCTTGCGGGCCGAAGCACGGTGCGCAGAGTTCGAGCTCCTCGGGGTCGACGACCAGCAGCGGGTTTTTCGGGTGGCGCAGGGTGCTGCTGCGGTAAGGCGGGTAGTCGAGCCGCGGCTGAACTTCACCATGCGCCCGGTATTCGGCTGCGATGCCGGCCATCTGCGCCGTGATGTCACCTTGCGACGCGACGCGCTCCGGTGCGGCCTTCACGAATCGTGAGGCTACTCTGGTGCGGCCCACTACCGGACACATAGCGTTGGCGCCGTGGCGCGTGACTATGTCTATGACCAGAACTTCGCCGAAGAGCGGACCCGGCTGGGCGGCATGGAGAGCCTGTGGGATCCCGGGACTCAAGCCTTGATCGCCGACCTCGGTATCGGCGCGGGCTGGAAGTGCCTGGAAGTCGGCGCGGGCGGCGGCTCACTGGTGCAGTGGATGGCCGGTCAGGGCGCCAAGGTGGTGGCGATCGATATCGACACGCGCTTCATCGAATCGCTCGCCGGCGAGTCGATCGAAGTCCGCCGCGTAGACATTCGCACCGACGAGCTGCCCCGCGACGAGTTCGACCTCATTCATTCCCGGCTGGTGCTCGAGCACCTGGCGGACCGCCGGGAAATCCTCGACGCGCCTGGCCGCGGCGCTGCGCCCCGGCGGCTGGATGGTCATCGAGGACTACGACTGGACCGCGTTCGGCTTTGAGGGAGCCGACCCGCAGCTCGAGCGGATGACGGACGCGCTCTTGACCTTCATGGAGCAGGCCGGCTTCGAGCGGAATTACGGGCGCCAGCGTCGTAACCGACATGGCTGACGCCGGACTCACCGACGTTCGAGGTGAGGGCCGCGCCCAGGTGATCGACTCCAGCTCACCGGGTTTCGACTTTTTCCGGTTGTCCTTCGAGAGCATGCGTGGCGCCGTGGTCGATGCCGGCGTGATCTCGCGCGAGGACGCCGACGCGGCCGCCGCCCGCTTTGGCGAGGACATCCGCGTTTTCACGCCGATCATGATGGCCGGAATCGGCCGCCGCTAACCCTGCTACAGGGCGCGTACCAGCGCCGCGCGCCCCTTGGTGCGCAATTTGTGCAGCGCCGAGCCGCGGTACTGCTCGATTTTGGCGGCCATCTTGTTGCCCAGCTCCTCGATCTCGGCATCGGTGATCGTCACCTCGGGAGGAGCCGGAATCAGGTCGCGCTCCTCCTCGTCGGCGTGCGCCTCCAGCACGGTCTTGAACGAGTTCCACTCCCGCTCATACCCGGGCGCGCTCTGCGGGGTCTTGAGCAGCACCGAAAGCTGGTCAACCACCTGCCGATGCTCGGCATGGGCAACCGCGATCAGCTTGCTGGCCTCCTTTAAGGGCCGGGTAGTAGAGGTCGTCCTCGATGCGGAAGTGAATGTCGAGCTCGATCAGCATCTCGTCGAAAAGGGCATGCCGCTCTTCGCTGTCGACGGGTGCCTCGCTGACCTTGCGGCCCAGCCCTTTGATCACAATGTGGTGTTCCTTCAACACGTCGTAGGCGTTCACTTCGCTACTCCCTTCCGTCCCTGCGGCCCCTGCAGAGCGGGCTGCTGCTCTTCACCGCGCACTTCGACCATTCCGTCGACCAACCTGGCCTGGTAGCACGGCAGCGGCGCCGCCGACGGGCCGCGTAACACCTCTCCCGAGTCGGCCGCGAACCATGAGCCGTGCCACGGGCACACGAGGCGGCCGCGATCGACCCAGCCGTCGGCCATCGGCGCCGCCAGGTGCGGGCAGAACTCACCGAACGCCGAGACCTCGCCGGGCTCGGTTTGGCAGACCACCAGGCCCACGCCGTCGACCTCGACCCGCACCGGCTTTCCGTTCAACGAGCTCGCGGCCAGCACCGGCGTCCACTCCTTGGTGCGCAGCCGCTCACCGGACTGGTCGATTCCGACACCGGACTCGAACACCAGGGCCCCACCCAGGTAGCTGCCGCCGACGGTGATGCCGTAGCCCAGCGCGGTAAGGGCGATGCCACGGCCATGGCGGCCCTGGCGCCGGTCCCACCATGACATCGCGTACAGGGCGGTGGCGACCAGGTTCACCACGCCATGCACCAGCCCCACCCGACGGTCCTCCTCGTGGGTGTGCTGCCAATCGGTGACGCCGGTGACCGCCGAGCCGATGCTCGCCAGGATCGCCACCCCGAGCGAGCGGGTCGCGAACCGTGACGCATCGATGACCTCGGTGGCGGGCCGACCCGGCAGAATGCTGAGGGCATCCAGCGCCACCGTGGTACCCAGTGCCCCACTGGTCAGCGACGCCAGCGGCGGATGCACCGGATGGCCGAGCCAGACGCCGTGCAGCGCGTTGGTGACGCGGTCACGCGCGCCGCCCATCGCGTTGTAGGCAAAGCTCAACGCGTGCTCTAGCCGATAGCTCGGACGATCCAGCCACTCTTGCCGCCCGATCGCTGACAGCACGCGCGATCCGAGTTTCTGTAATCGACCATCGGCACCCCGTGATCGATCGACCATGACACCAGTCCTTCCTCAAATACGGAGCTAGAGCACGCTAATGCCCGCGTGATCGGCAACTGACCACCTCTAATCCGCGCGCTCACGTGCGAGGTGAACCCACCTCCACAACCGTAACGTCGGTATTCACAAGCGCCATTGAACTTTCCTTGTGAGCTCCCTGGGAATCAGCTGAACACTGCGTGCGGGCGACCGCCGTCACATTGACTAGGGCACCGTCTGCAGTCGCATTCTGTAATACAGATACATATTCTGTAAGACAGAAAGAACGACAGGAGGTACGGGTCCAGTGACAGATCAGCGCGATGTCTTCGAGGAGGTTTTCCAGAATGTCCGGCGCGGGATGATTCCCGCCCACATCTACAACGACAAAGGGGTGTTCGAGCGCGAGAAGGAGCGGCTGTTCAATCGGACATGGATGTTCGTGGGGCACGAGTCGGAGATCCCGCAAGACGGTGACTACATCGTGCGCCGGGTGCTCGACGACTCGTTCATCATCGCCCGTGATTCCCATGGCGAGGTCCGGGCGATGTTTAACATGTGCCTGCACCGCGGAATGCAGGTATGCCGCGCGGAGCTGGGAAACGCCTCCAACTTCCGCTGCCCGTATCACGGGTGGAGTTACCGCAACGACGGCCGGCTCACCGGCCTGCCATTTCACCGCGACGCCTACGGAGGCGACCAGGGATACGCCAAGACGGGCCAAACTCTCTTGCCCGCACCGAATTTCGCGAGCTACAACGGTCTACTGTTCATCAACTTGGATGCCGATGCCGAGCCGCTCGAGGATTTCCTCGGCGACTTCCGGTTCTATCTGGACTTCTACACCAAACAGAGCACGCAGGGCCTGGAACTGCGGGGGCCGCAACGCTGGCGGATCAAGGCCAACTGGAAGATCGGCGCCGAGAACTTCTCCGGCGACATGTACCACACGCCGCACACGCACGCGTCGATCGTCGACATCGGGCTGTTCCGCGAGCCGAAAGCCCAGAAGCGCAAGGACGGCGCCACCTACTGGGCGCAGCGTGGCGGCGGAACCACCTACAAGCTGCCGCCCGGAAACTTCGACGAGCGGATGCGCTACGTCGGCTATCCCGACGAGATGATCGGCCGGATCAAAGATGTTTGGACGCCGCAGCAGCAGCGAGTGGTCGGCCAGGACGGGTTCATGTTCTCGGCCGCCACCTGCTTTCCGAACCTGAGCTTCGTGCACAACTGGCCCAAGCTTCCGAAAAGCGAGCGGGTGTTGCCCTTCATCTCGATCCGGGTCTGGCAGCCGATCAGCGAGAACGAAACCGAGGTGTGCTCATGGTTCGCGGTGGACTCCGCGGCACCCGAGGAATTCAAGAAAGACTCCTACAAGGCCTATTTGATGTGCTTCGGGTCGACCGGCATGTTCGAGCAGGACGACGTGGAGAACTGGGTGTCGTTGACCACCACCGCCGGCGGCTCGATGGCGCGACGGTTGCTGTTGAACAGCCGGATGGGCCTGCTCGAAGACGACCGCCCGGTGGTCGAGGCGCTGGCCGCCGAGTCCTTCCACGGCCCGGGACGCGCTCAGGTGGGCTATAACGAGTACAACCAGCGCGAGTTACTCAAGTTGTGGGCCGATCACCTGGGGTCGGAGGTCCTGGTATGAGCACCGGAATATTGAGAAAGTCATTGCCATTCAACGATGTTCGCCATCTGCAGGCGCATCAGTTCCTGGTGGACGAGGCCTATCTGCTCGATGCCCAGCAGTACCGGCCGTGGCTGGACATGCTGACCGACGACATTCACTACGTCATGCCGGTGCGGGTCACGACCGCACGTGGCGCCGGCTTCGACACTTCACCGGGCGGCATGGCACATTTCGACGAGGATAGGTACTCGCTGACCCAGCGGGTCGCGCGGATGGAAACCGAACACGCCTGGACCGAAGACCCCCCGTCGCGGCTGCGTCATTTCATCACCAACGTGCGCACGTTCGCGGCTGACGACGACGACGGGCACCTGATCGTCGAATCCGCCGAGCTGCTGTTCCGCAGCCGGGGAGACGTCAACGAGAGCGCGCTGGTGTCCTGCGGCCGCGAGGACCTGCTGCGCCGGTGCGATGACCGAGTATGGAAACTGGCCCGCCGCAGGATCATTGCCGACGAGTCGGTGTTACGAATGCAGAACCTGGCGGTATTCCTGTGAATCCGGAGCTGGCGCAGTTGCTGGAAGGCGCGGTTGGCGAGCCCGTCACGGTCGCAAACGAATTCACCGAAGTCGTGGTGCGCCGGGTCGATACCCGCAACGGATCACGGTTGCTGATCACCGCGCCGCGAAGCGGGCAGTGGATTACCCTGGACGCGCTCGAGGTCGAGGCGCTGACGTGGCAGAACACCCGCACCCTGGCGGCGATGGTCGGCAACTCCTACGCCCCGCTGTTGCCCGATCCCGAAACGGATACGGAAGACTCTCAACCATGACCGGTTGGCTGCACGGCAAGCGGGCCCTGATCGTGGGGGGCGGATCCGGAATCGGGCGGGCCGTCATCGACGCCTTTCTGGCCGAGGACGCGAGAATCACTGTGCTGGAACTAGATCGGCATAAGTGCGACATGCTGCGCGAGCAGCTGCCCGGGGTTCGGGTCGTCGAGGGCGACGCGGTGACCCGCCAGGCCAACGAACACGCGGTCAAGGTCGCGGTGGATGCCTACGGCGGTCTGGACACCCTGGTGAACTGTGTCGGAGTCTTCGACTTCTACAAGGGCGTGGGCGACATCGACGCCGACGACCTTTCCCCCGCGTTCGACGAGATGTTCCGGACCAACGTGCTCAGCCATCTGCAATCGGTCAAGGCGGCGGTCCCGTCGCTGCGGGCCGGTACCGGGTCCGCGATCGTGCTGGCCGAGTCCACGTCGTCGTTCCATCCCGGACGTGGTGGCGTGCTGTATGTGTCGTCGAAGTTTGCCGTGCGCGGGCTGGTGGCCGCGCTGGCACACGAGCTGGCGCCGGCGATCCGGGTCAACGGCGTGGCACCCGGCGGCACGCTGAACACCGACCTGCGCGGGCCGGCCAGCCTGGGGCTCAACAGCGTCCGTCTCGACGACACCCCCAACCGCGCACACGACCTGGCCGCGCGTACGCCGTTGAATGTCGCGCTCTCCGGCGAAGACCACGCGTGGAGTTTTGTGTTCTTGGCCTCCGACCGGTCCCGCGGGCTGACCGGCGAGACCGTCCACCCGGACGGCGGATTCCGCCTCGGCGCACCCAAATCGACATGACCAGCCCCGAATTGTTAGACCAGCAACGAGCTTTGGTGGCGCAAGCCTGCCGAGTGGCCGCGGCCCGGGGTTTGGTCGACGGCATTCTGGGGCACCTGAGCCTGCGGGTCGACGACGACCACCTGCTGGTCCGGTGCCGCAGCGACACCGACGCCGGGGTGGCCTTCACCCGGCCCGCCGACATTCGGCTGGTCGGATTCGACGGCAGCGCCGGCGCGGACGGTGAACTCGACGGGTACCGCGTTCCCAACGAGCTGCCCATCCATGTGGAAACCATGCGGGCGCAGTCACGGCACCGGGCCGTCGCGCATCTGCACCCACCCGCCGTCGTCGCCGCGGATCTGGCCGGCATCGCGATCCGCCCGATCTATGGGGCCTTTGACATTCCGGGCGCCTGGCTGGCCCGCAACGGAGTGCCGGTCTACCCGCGCGCCGTGCTGATCCGAAACTCGCAGCTGGGCAGGGAAATGGTGGCGGCCATGCGCGGCGGACCGGTGGTGATCTGCCGCGGACACGGAATCACCAGCGCCGCCGCCACCGTGCAGCAGACGGTGCTGCAGGCGATCAGCCTCGACGCGCTGGCCCGAATGTCGTTGCGGGTGCGCGCAGCCGGTGGCACCTTGCACGACATCGACGACGCCGATTGGGACGAGCTGCCCGACTTGGGAGCTGGCTTCAACGTTGACGCGGCCTGGCGCCATGAGGTCGCCCGGCTGGACGGCTAGGCCACTTCCGGTCTCTGTAATCCCTTGTGTCACTGTGGCTTCAGTGGTCACAGTACGGCGATTCCTGTCGGTGGTCCTTCGTAATATTTGAGGCATGGGATCGAGCAGTCGTGAGGAGATCGTCGAGGTCTTCAACGCGCTGGATGCCGACCTGGACCGCCTGTGCGAGTTGTCCTTTGACGTGTTCACCACACCGGAACTGCTGCGGGCCCTCGAGCGTCTGGAACGCGTGGGCCGCCGGGTGCGCGCCCCACAGCATGCGTTGATCAACCAGCTCGGCGCGCAGGCCGGCGAAGAAGAACTGGGCGGCAAGCTGCACTCGGCGCTGGCCGACCGGTTACGCATCACCAAGGCCGAGGCCGGGCGGCGCATCGCCGAAGCCGAGGACCTCGGGCAACGGCGGGCGCTCACCGGAGAGCCGTTAGCGCCTCAATTGAGCGTGACCGCGGCCGCCCAACGCGAGGGTCTGATCGGTGACGGGCACATGAAGGTGATCCGCAGCTTCTTTTCCCACCTGCCCGCCGAGGTGGACCTGCTCACCCGCGAAGCCGCCGACGCCGATCTGGCCGACAAGGCCGGCGGGTATCGCCCCGATGAGTTGGCCAAATACACCCAGCGGATCATGGACTGGCTGCACCCCGATGGGGAATTCAGCGACCAGGAGCGCGCCCGCAAGCGCGGCATCACCCTGGGCAACCAAGACTACGACGGCATGTCACGCATCAGCGGCCTGGTCACCCCGGGTTACGGGCCGCCATTGAGGCCATGTTGGCCAAACTGGCCGCCCCCGGAGCGTGCAACCCCGAGGATGAGACCCCCGTGATCGATGCGACACCCGACGAAGATGCGGTGCGCCGCGACAATCGATCCGAAGGCCAGCGCAACCATGACGGATTGCTCGCCGGACTGCGCGGCCTCTTTGCCTCCGGCGACCTGGGCCAGCACAACGGGCTGCCCGTGTCGATCGTGGTGACCACCACGCTGAAGGATCTGCAGGCCGCCGCAGGCAAGGGCCTGACCGGCGGCGGCACCCTGGTGCCCATGTCGGATGTGATCCGAATGGCCAGCCACGCCAACCATTACCTGGCCATCTTCGACAACGGCAAAGCCCTCGCGCTACACCACACCAAACGCCTGGCTTCCCCAGCCCAGCGAATCATGCTCTACGCCAAGGACCGTGGATGCACCAAACCGGGCTGCGACGCCCCCGCCTACCACAGCCAAGTCCATCACGTCCGCGGATGGGCGGCCACCCGCCGCACCGACATCAACGAACTGACCTTGGCCTGCGGCCCGGACAACCGGCTCGTCGAAAAGGGCTGGACCACCCGCAAGAACGCCAAGGCGACACCGAATGGCTACCCCCGCCGCACCTCGATCACGGGCAGACCCCGCACCAACAGCTTCCACACCCGGAGAGGCTCATGGCACCCGACGACGACGAAGACCCGTAGCTGAGTTCAGGACAGTAAAGACGTTGTTGGCATCTCCCTAGCCGAGCTGATCGCCAATCTCCTTGGCCGCCTTGGCAAGTGCGGCGGCCACCGCGGCATACTGCGAGCTGTCCAGCCGGTTCTGCGGGGCCGCGGCGTTGAGCGCAAGGCGCAGGCCCGGAGCCCGGGTCGGTATCGACACCGCAACCGAAGCGACACCTTCCTCGCTCTCCTCGCGGTTGACGGCGTAGCCGCACTCGCGGATGCGGGAAAGCTCGGCTTCCAATTCTTCGCGGCTGCCGATCGAGCGTGGGGTAATGCGCCGCAGTTTCTCGTCTGGAAGTAATTGCCGCAGTTCCGCCTCGGAGAGTTGGGCCAGCATGACCTTGCCCGTCGAGGTGCAATGCGCCGGCATCGTGCGCCCCAGCCGGGATGCCACCCGCACCGCGGCCGGTCCCTCGACCGCGGCGATAAATCGGACGGTGGCACCGTCCAGCATCCCGATGTGAATGGTTTCGTGCAGTCGTTCGCTGAGGCTGCGCATGATCGGCGTGGCGGTTGCCGGAACGTCGATGCGGCCGAAGATCGCAAACGCCACACTGGTCAGCGCCGGACCGGGCAGGTACGCCTTGGACACCGGGTCTTGCCGGACGAACCCGCGATAGGTCAGCATCGCCAGCAGCCGGTGCGCGGTGGACGACGCGACACCGAGATAACGGGTGGCTTCGCTCAGCCGGATCTGGGGTTGCTCCCCCAGCAGCAACAGCAGTTTCAGCGCGTTGTCGACCGACTCGATCGGGTACTGGGGTGCAAGAGAAGGCGCATGCGAACTGGTGGCCGGCTGATCTCCCTCAGGTCCCCGCCGCTGCCCCTTCGTCGCCATGCCAGTGACGGTACCTGCGGGCTCCGGTCACTGAGCTCAGCCGTCCGCGCCGTCGCTGCCTGGCAAGCCCTGATTGCCCTGGATGCCGGCAGTGCCGCCGGTGCCCCCGGCCGCGCCACCGTCGCCACCGGCGCCACCGATCCAGAGCGTGCCACCGGTACCGGCCGTCGTGGTGCCCGTACCGCTCGTGGCCGCGCCACCCTTGCCTCCGTTGCCGCCGGTGCCGCCCGGCCGCCGACGCCACCATCACCGCCGGCGCCGGTCGCGCCGGCGGCGCCCGCACTCCCGATCACCCCGCCGGCCCCGCCGCTACCGCCGGTGGTACCACCGACGCCCCCGGCCCCGCCGACGCCGCCCGCACCACCGTTGACGTCACCGAGGACGGCGGCGCCACCGCCGTTACCGCCAGTTGCCGTGCCGGTGCCGGTGCTGGTGGCTGCCCCGCCGTCACCACCGTTCCCGCCGGAACCGCCCAATCCGCCGATCCCACCGGTGCCGCCGATGCCGCCGGCACCTCCGGCGCCACCGTTACCGATGAATCCGGCCGCACCGCCGTTGCCGCCGGCACCGCCAGCGCCGCCGACGCCACCGGTCCCGCCGATGCCGCCAACACCGCCGGCAGCACCCGCGCCGCCGGTCGCAGCGCCACCCATGGCGTTCTGGGCGGCCCCACCGGCCCCGCCGTTTCCGGCCGCGAAGCCGTCGGCGCCGGTGCCGCCGGTGCCGCCGGTCCCTCCCGCACCACCTGCACCGCCGTTGCCGAAGACCGCCCCGCCGTGTCCGCCGTGTCCGCCCGTACCGCCAGTGCCGCCGTTGCTGCCGGTTGCACCGACTGCCGTGGAACCGTTGCCGCCGGCTCCGCCGGCACCGCCGTGGCTCGTGCTCGAACCCGAAATAGTGCCCGAACCCGAAATAACAGCTTGGCCGCCCGTGCCCCCGGCGCCGCCCGCACCAGCGTCGGTCCCGCCGTTTTGGCCCGCACCGCCGGCACCGGCGGTGTTAGTAGTGGTTCCTCCCGTGATCGTGCCGTTATTCGTGAGGGTGGCGTTCCCGCCGGCCCCACCGGCGCCACCGTTGCCGCCGTTACCCCCGGAAAGGCCCCCGTTACCGCCGTTGCTGGGCTGGTTAGTGACGTTGCCGTTGACTGATCCCGAGGCGTCAATCGTGGTCGTCACGTTGCCGCCGGCACCGCCGGTGCCGCCGGTCTGGCCAGAGGTGCCGTTAACGCCGGCACCGCCCCCGGCGGCGTTGTTAATGACATCACCGGTGACCGCGTTCCCGATCGTTATCGTGCTGCCCGCTCCGTCGGGGGTGCCGGTCCCGGCCGTGCCGCTTGGGGTGAGGTTCACGCCGACGGCACCCGTTTGACCAGTACCGCCTTGCCCACCGGCACCGCCGGTGCCGAACCAGTTGGCGTCGCCGCCATTGCCTCCGGTGCCGGCGCCGCCGCCCACATTCTGGCCACCTTGCCCGCCGGCACCACCATTGCCCCACAAGAAGCCACCGGCGCCGCCGTTGCCGCCGTTCGCGCCATCGAACCACCCATGCCGCCGGTCCCACCGTTGCCATAGAGCGACCCACCGGCGCCGCCGTTACCGCCGAGCTGGCCGGCTCCGCCGGCACCGCCGGTGCCGCCGCCGCCGAAGAAGTTCGCATTGCCGCCGGCGCCGCCGACGCCGCCGGTGCCGCCCGAATCGCCGGCACCGCCAAAGCCGCCACTGCCGAACACCCCGCCTGCGCCGCCGACCCCACCGGCGCCACCACCAGCGCCGCCGGCCCCACCGGTACCGCCGTTACCGATGAAGCCCCCCGTCCCACCCGTGCCGCCATGGCGCCGGTGCCGCCAACCCCGCCATTTCCACCACTGCCCAGCAGCGACCCGCCAGCGCCGCCTTTACCACCGGCAGCACCGGACCCGCCTTGACCGCCGGTCCCGCCGTTCCCGAACAGCCCGCCGGCACCGCCGTTACCGCCGGCCACGTTGGCGTTCGTCGACGCACCGCCATTGCCCCCGTTGCCGACCAAGATCCCGCCATCGCCGCCGGCCTGGCCCACCCCGCCAATGGTTCCGCCGTTGCTGCCGTTGCCGAACAGCGGACGCCCGGCCAGCGCCACGGCGGCGCATTCACCGCAGCCAGCACCGCTTGCAAGGGCGAGGCATTAGCGGCCTCGGCGGCCGCATAAGCCCCGGCACCCGAGTTCAACAGCTGCACGAACTCGTCGTGCAACGTCGCCATCTGGGCACTCAACGACTGATACCCCTGGGCGTGTGAGCCGAACAGGGCCGCGATAGCCGCCGACACCTCATCCTCGGCAGCAGCCAGAATCGACGTCGTCGGCGCCGCGGCAGCCGCGTTAGCCGCAGTGAGCGCGGACCTGATCCCCGCCAGGTCTGACGCCGCAGCCTGGACCACTTCCGGCACCGCAATCACAAACGACATCTGCAACCTCCCGACAGGTCACGACACCACGCCACGGCACCGCGCAATTAGCCAGCGAGGCGAATCGTATCGCCGGTCCGGCTCGTTCACGGCGTATTAAGCAGTCCGCGGCGCGGTTTGCTCCTCGCCCTTTTTGTGCACCGCAGGCGACGACGACGCACATGTGATTATCGAAATCCGCCAGAGCGCTGTTACACGAAGCTGCGGTAGCCTCTGGCGGCTATGGCCAGAGGCAACCTGATCATCCTCAACGGCGGCTCCAGCGCGGGAAAGACGTCGCTTGCATGCGCGTTTCAGGACCTCGCCGAAGAGTGCTGGATGCACCTGGGCATCGACGTGTTCTGGTTGGCGATGCCTCCCGAGCAGCTCGACCTGGCGCGGGTACGGCCCGAGTACTACACCTGGGCAAGCGAGGTCGAAGCCGACGGCCTGGACTGGTTCACCGTGCATCCGGGCCCCATCCTGGACCAGGCCATGCATGCCCGCTACCAGGCCATTCGGGCGTACCTGGAGCAGGGTATGAACGTCATCGCCGACGACGTGATCTGGAAACGCGACTGGCTCGTGGACGCCCTTCGGGTCTTCGAAGGCTGTCAGGTCTGGATGGTGGGAGTGCACGTGTCGGACGGCGAAGGCGCGCGCCGCGAACAGGAGCGCGGCGACCGTCACCCCGGCTGGAACCGGGGCAGCGCCCGCGCCGCCCATGCCGACGCCGAGTACGACTTCGAACTCGACACCACGGCCACCCCGGCCCCGGCGCTGGCGCGCGAACTGCACGAGCGTTACCAGGCATGCCGGCAACCCACGGCTTTCAAGCGACTCCGCAAACGCTTTCTGCCCTGAGATTTACGTAATCGCAAATATAGAACGGCGATTCCTTATACGGTCTAACGGTCCAGCTGAAGAAAAGGGCGGACCTGATGAATTTCTTGGTGTTTCCTCCCGAGGTCAACTCGGCACTCATTTTCAGCGGTGCGGGTTCGGGACCGATGCACGCGGCGGCGGCGGCCTGGGATGGGTTAGCCGCCGAGTTGGGCACGGCGGCGGACTCCTTCGGGTCGGTGACGCACGCGTTGGTGGACGCGGCCTGGCAGGGTCCGGCGTCAACGGCGATGACCGCCGCGGCCGCACCGTATGCGGGGTGGTTGAGCGCGGCGGCAGCGCGAGCACTCGGCGCTGCCGGACAGGCGAAAGTGGCGGCGGCCGCCTATGAAGCGGCGCGCACGGCGACAGTGCATCCGGCGGCGGTCGCCGTCAATCGCTCGCGACTGGTGTCGCTGGTGACCTCGAATCTGTTCGGGCAGAACGCCGCGGCGATCGCGGACGCCGAAGCTCATTACGAGCAGATGTGGGCCCAGGATGTGACCGCGATGGCCGGCTACCACACCGGGGCCTCAGCGGCCGCCGCGCAGCTGACCTCCTGGCAGCAGTCGCTGGCCAGTCTGGCAAATCTGAACACCAGCATCGGTAATAACGGCGCCTGGAATTTGGGCATCGGAAACACCGGCAACACCAACCTCGGCAGTGGAAACACCGGCAACGCAAACCTGGGCAGCGGCAATTGGGGCAACGCAAATCTGGGCAGCGGCAACACCGGCAACGCAAACCTGGGCAGTGGCAATTCGGGCAACACCAACTTCGGTAGCGGAAACGCCGGCTACACCAACTTCGGCAATGGAAACGCCGGCAATCTGAACTTCGGCGGCGGCAACGGAAACACCGACACCGGCGGGCCGCCCTACCACTACGCCAATGGAAACCTGGGAAGTGGAAACGTCGGCGACGGAAACCGCGGCTTCGGAAACTGGGGCAACGCCAACTTCGGCACCGGCAATTTCGGTTCCTCCAACTTGGGTAGCGCCAACATCGGCGACTCCAACGTCGGGTCAGGAAACGTCGGCAGCTACAACGTCGGCTTTGGAAACCAGGGCAACAACAACATCGGCTTCGGGCTCAAGGGCGACAACCACATCGGCATCGGCGCATTGAATACCGGCACCGGGAACATCGGTTTCGGCAACTCCGGCAACAACAACGTCGGGTTCTTCAACTCGGGTGACAACAACGTCGGCTTCTTCAACTCCGGCAACGGAAACTTCGGCTCCGGGAATTCGGGGTGGACCAACACCGGCTTCTGGAACGCGGGCTCGGTCAACACGGGCTTCGCGAACGGCGGAGACTACAACTTCGGTTTCGACAACGCCGGCACCAGCAATGTCGGCGCCGGCAACGTGTACTACAACAACCTGGGCTTCGGGAACAGTGGGTCCGGGGACACCGGCAATTTCAATTCGGGCACCTACTCGACCAATACCGGCTCGTTCAACTCCGGCTGGTGGAACACCGGAATGTTCAATTCGGGCAGCACCAACACGGGCCTGCTGAACTCGGGCAACTTGAACACCGGCCTGGGCAGCTCGGACACCCCGGTTGGAGCGGTGAACTCGGGCGTCGGCAACTCGGGCAGCAATCTCTCCGGATTCAACAACACGGGCAGCGATTCCTCGGGCTTCAGCCAACACGACGGACCCCGCCAACGGCTACACCTCGGGCTTCCATAATTCGGACGGCAGAGGCAACGTGGGTTTCTACAACGAAGGGTTCGCCAACACGGGCCTTTTCAACACCGGCTATCACGGCTCGGCGATCTTCGGCGGGGGCGTCTACAGCTCGGGAATGGGCAACACGGGCACCGGCAGCTCCGGTTTCTTCAACAGGGGCGACGGCCAGGCCGGTTTCTTCCGCTAGGCGGGCGGCCTCACACCGCGAGCGTGCGCGTTTGTGCAACGACACGCCGACGCAGCCGGCATTTCACGCGCGCTCGGGCACGGCGACTTGAGCTTTCGCCCAGCGGTAGTCGGCCTTGCCGGCCGGTGAGCGTTGCAGTCGGTCACGGAAGAAGATCTCCTTGGGCAGTTTGTAGCGCGCGATATGGCGGGCGGCCTCGGCGATGATGCTCTCGGTTAATCCGTCCTGCGACGCGTGTTCGCCGTCGACCAACTGGACAAGCGCGACGACTTCGTTGCCCCACCGGGTGCTGGGCCGACCCGTCACCACAACGTCGTAGACCGCGGGATGTTCGGCGATCGCCGCCTCGACCTCTTCGGCAAAGATCTTCTCGCCGCCGGAATTGATGGTGACCGAATCGCGGCCCAGCAGTTCGATCTGGCCGTCGGCATCCCAGCGAGCCCTATCCCCCGGAACCGAATGCCGGATCCCATTGATGACGGGGAAGGTGCGCGCCGTCTTCGCCGGATCGCCGAGGTACCCCAGTGGGATCAGGCCCTGCTGGGCCAGCCAGCCGATCTCGTCGTCCCCGGGCGACAGGATCCTGGTCATGTCCTCGCTGACCACCACCGCGCCCGGGTTCGGTGCGAAACGTCCGCTCGCTTTTTGCAAGCGGCCGGAGAACTGGCCCATCTGAGCTCCGGATTCCGACGACCCACCCGTGTCCATGATCGTCACCTGCGGCAGCAGCTCGACGAACCGTTGCTTGATCGGCGCGCTCAGCGCGGCTCCGCCGGTGACCACCACGAACAGCCCGGATAGGGCCCCAGGCAGGTCCAAGTCGCCGGTCTCCAGAGCGTCGACCAATGGCCGGCCGAAGGCGTCGCCCACGAAGGACAGCGACATGACGCGTTCCCGGCTGGCCAGCGCCCACACTTCGGCCGGATCGAAGTGGGTGGTCGTTGGGGCCATGACGAACGGTTTCCCGGCGCACATGGCGATGAACGCCGCCCACTGCGCGGCGCCATGCATGAGCGGTGCGGCCGTCATCGACCCCGGGCCTTCGGGTCGCGATCGCTCGACGATCTCCTCCAGGCTGGTCACCATCTCGTTGGTGCCGAAGGTCCGCCCTCCCATCGTGTTCATGAAGATGTCGTGCTGGCGCCACAACACCGCCTTGGGCATCCCGGTGGTGCCGCCGGTGTAGAGCACATAGAGGTCGTCCGGCGACGGCGCGACGTCGAGCGGCAAATCCGACACCTGGGACATAGAAGCCAGCAACTCCTCGTAGCGCACCGCGCCGGGCAGCGGATCGTTCCCGGACCCGTCGTCGACGTGAATCAGCCGAATCCCGGACAACTGGCCTTGCGCCAAGGCCTCGGCCAAGGTCGGCGCGAATCGCGCGTGGTACACCACCGCGTCGGCGCCGGCGTTGCCGTAGCAGATACACCAGTTCACCGGCGACATAGCGATAGTTGACGTTGAACGGGGCAACCCGGGCCTTGTACGCGCCGAGCATGGCCTCGAGGAACTCGTTGCAGTTGGCCAGATACAGCCCGATATGGCTTTGGCCGGATTCGTGCGGCGCCAACTCGGAACGTTCCCGACGCGCGCCGAGTCCCCACTGGTGCAGCGCCCGCGCGAATCGGCGGGCGCGCTCATCGGTCTGCGCGAAGGTGAACCGCCGATCTCCGAACACGATGCAGTCCCGGTCGGGGTTGGCGGCCGCCACCGCGGCGCACACCTGCGCGAGATTGAATTCTGCTTCTGTCACGGACTCTCCTCAGATCGAGTCAGCGTCACGCTACAACGCACCGGCACTCAGATGGCGATTAGTCTCGGGTCTGTGCGCGGGGCGCGATACACCCGATACGTCGCCATCGGGGACAGCCAGACCGAGGGCTTGTGGGACGGTGACGACGACGTCGGCCTCATCGGATTTGCCGATCGATTCGCCGCGATGATCGACTCGGTCCATCCGGGCTTGCAGTACGCCAACCTCGCGATTCGCGGGACGCTGGTAGCCGACGTGCTCAGGACGCAAGTTCCCGTTGCGCTGGCGATGCGGCCCGATCTGATCACCGTGTGCGCCGGAATGAACGACGTAATCCAGCCTGGCCGGAAGTTCGATCGAGCCCTCGCCGACCTGGAACAGCTGTACGCGGCACTCGCCGAATCGGGCCTGGAAGATTTGCAGGTGGTGACGACGACCTTCCCGAACGTCGCGCAACTCATCCCACTCGGCCGGATCGTGTCTCCGCGGGTTGCGCGCATCAACAAGGTCATCAAGGCAGCCGCCGACCGCTACGGCTTCGCTCTCGTCGACCTGTACACGGCCGCCTCGATTCGCGACCCGGAATTGTGGACCGTCGACCGCTTCCATGCCTCAACCAGAGGTCACATCGTCTTCGCTGCCGCGGCCGCCGAGGCCATCAATTTGCCCGGCAGCAACCATGATTGGGCCGACCCGGGCAACATTCCGGCACGGCCGTCATTCCGGGCCCGCAGCTACGAACAGCTGCGCTGGACCCAAGACCTATTTATGCCGTGGTTTTGGCGCCGTCTGCGTGGCTTTTCGTCGGCCCACGGGCGGGTTCCCAAACGTCCAGAGCTGGCCCGGTGGGAAGGCCTCGCCACGCAGTGCGAGCCGCAGGACGTGGCGAATCGGCGCTGACGCGTTTCGGCGCACAGCGTTTTTGCGCGCATTCAGCGTGGGTCAGGCATCCTTTACCCATGAATGTGGAGGCTTTGCTGCACTCAATCCCGCCGATCCTGGTTTATCTGGTGGTCGGGGGTGTGGTCGGGGTGGAGAGCCTGGGCGTCCCCCTTCCCGGTGAGATCGTGCTGGTCAGCGCGGCGCTGATGTCGTCGCACCACGACCTGCCCATCAACCCGATCTTCGTCGGCCTCGCCGCGGTGATCGGCGCGGTGATCGGTGACTCGATCGGCTACACGATCGGGCGCAAGTTCGGCATGCCGCTCTTCGACCGCCTCGGCCGGCGCTTCCCCAAGCACTTCGGGCCCGGGCATGTCTTACTCGCCGAAAAGCTGTTCACCCGCTGGGGAGCCGGGGCGGTCTTCTTCGGCCGGTTCATCGCGCTGCTGCGAATCTTCGCCGGGCCGCTGGCCGGCGCCCTGAAAATGCCCTATCCGCGCTTTCTGATGGCCAATGTCTCCGGTGGCATCTGCTGGGCCGGCGGCACCACCGCGCTCGTCTACTTCGCCGGAATGGCCGCCGAACGCTGGATGGAGCGATTCTCCTGGATCGCGCTGGTGATCGCGGTCGTGTGTGGCGCCATCGCCGCGATCCTGCTGCGCGAACGCACATCCCGCGCGATCAAGGAAATGGAAGAAGAGCACTACCGAAAGACCGGCGCCACCGCACCCGAAGCCGCCTGAGCGTCGGTGGCGATCGCCAGCGCGGCGCAGCCGGGCGCAGCGGGTCGCCACCATCTGGACTAGTCGGCCACCGCCGCCGGCCGGTGCTGCTCGATGAGAGCGCGGGCCATCTTCTGGGCGCGTGCGCCGCGTCCGGGTCGCCTACGGCCGCAAGAATGATGGCGCCCTTCATCAGGATGTGCCAGGACTAGGCGAAGTCCTCGACGTCGCTGAGCCCGGCTGCCAGCCGCGCGGTGGCGCACGATATCGCGGACGTGGTCGATATGAGCGATGCAGGCCTGTCCGGCCGGATGGTCGGCCCCCAACTCGAGCAGCACGTTGATAAACGAGCAGCCTTCGTAACCGTCGCGGCTTTGGAACCAGTCGTGCATGACGTCGAAGATCGCCAGCAGCCGTTCCTCGGGGGTCGTTGCCGCGCAGTTGCGACTGGGCCTCGATCAGGCCATGAGTCCAGAGTTGTTCGCGACGTTGCAGCACGGCCAGCACGAGGTCGTTCTTCGTCGCGAAGTGGCGGTACAGCGTTGCCTTGGCCACACCGGCCCGCTCGATCACCTCATCGGTGCCTACCGCGCGGATGCCACGCCGGCTGAACAGCTCGTACGCCGCAGACAGGATGCGCTCACGGGCCGACGCAGGTGTTGCGACGTCGAGGCTGGTCATAACGATTCTCACCATACTCATAGGCCGGGAAATGTAGACAGACCGCCCTGTCTCGTTATACAAATGAGATTCCGCACTCGCGGAAAGTCTGTCTTCAGACACAAGGACGGGCATCCATCGCTGGCGCCGCCAGCGCCAGTAGATTAGGGAGCTCATCATGCGCCTGGCTATTGCAGAACCAATTTCGACACATCTGATGCTCAGCACCCGGCTGGTCTACGAGCTAGGCGATCCGCACAGCACGCTGCGCGCGACCACCGACCGCAGCGGCCCGGCGGTGCTCATCTACGCGGGCGGCGAGGTCGACGCGTGCAACGAGCACACCTGGCGTCAGCTGGTCAGGGAGGCGGCCGACGGCGTCGCTGCGCCCGGACCCTTCGTCGTCGACGTCAGCGGCCTTGAATTCATGGCATGCTGCGCGTTCTCGGTCCTTGCCGATGAAGCAGAAGGCTGCCGTCGTCGCGGCATAGACCTGCGCGTCGTCAGCCGCCAGCAGATCGTCCCCCGCATTATCGCCGCATGCGGGCTCACCGAATTGCTGCCCGTCTACCCGACCGTGGACTCCGCGCTCGCGACGACCGCTCGCTGGTGAACTGCCGGCCGGAAGCTGATCGGCCGGGTGAGCGACCTCCCGACCTTCGGCGTCGAGGAGGAATTTCTCCTCGTTGATCCGCGAACCGGCGAGCCGAGCCCACGTAATACCGCGGTGGCTCAGGAGGCCCAGCGCCAGGGCGTCGAACTGCAACTGGAACTGAGTAGTTGTCAGGTCGAAACCACCTCTAGCGTGGTGACGACCGGCGCCGAACTCAGCGAGGAACTTCTCCGGTTGCGGCGCACGGCGGCGCGGGCGGCCGAGGCCGCCGAGGTTCGGTTGCTGGCCCTGGCGCTTCCGCCCGCCACGCCGCACGAGTTCCCGGTCACCGATACCGAGCGGTACCGGCGGATCGGGGCACAGTTCGGGATGATCGCGCACGAGCAAGGCATCTGCGGTTGTCATGTGCACGTCGAGGTGCCCGACCGTGCGGCCGCGATTCACGTCAGCAATTGGCTGCGGCCGTGGCTGCCGTCGCTGCTTGCGCTGTCGGCGAATTCGGCGCTGTATCGCAACGCCGACACCGGCCACGCGAGCTGGCGCAGCATCCTGTGGCGACGCTGGCCGGCCGCCGGGGCGCCGCCGTTCTTCTCCTCGGTCGACGAATACGACCACACGGTGCGGATGCTGGTCGACAGCGGCGTGATCCTGGATCCGGGCATGATCTATTGGGATGTGCGGCCGTCGTCGAGTTTCCCGACCGTGGAGGTCCGGGTGGCCGACGTGCCGGCGACGGTCGCCGAGACGGTGCTGCTTGCCACCCTGATCAGGGCCGCGGTCATGACCGCCCTCGAGGCCCGCGGCGACGACGCGCGGCGGCTGAAGCCCGCGGCGCTACGCGCTGCGTACTGGATGGCCGCCCACGAGGGACTGGCGGGACGGGCGCTGGATTTGACCAATGACTGCGCGGCGGTTCCGGCCCGTGCGCAGCTGGCCGCGTTGGTACGACGGGTGCGCCCGGCGCTGGACGCGCTGGGTGAGTACGACCGCGTCGTAGCGGAACTCGACCGCATCGCGGTGCAGGGCAACGGGGCGATGCGGCAGCTTCGGGCATGGCGCAAACGCGGTGCAGTGATGGACGTCATCGCCGAAGCCGCGGCGGCAACGCTCGAATTGCCCAGCGCTACACCGTGAGCAGGCGATACAGCCCGATCAAGCCGACCACCACGATCGTGGCGCGCAATGAATTCGGCGAGAGCCGACGCCCATAGCGCGCCCCGAGCACTCCCCCGACCAGCGAACCCGCCGCGACCAGCCCGGCAATCGGCCAGCTGATCCGGTCAAAGGCCACGAGCGTATAGCCAACCGCCGCAACCACATTCACGAGCGTCGACAGCAGGTTCTTTGCCGCGTTCATGCGCTGTACCGATTCCGGCAGCAAGGCACCCATCACCCCGACCAGCAAGATGCCCTGCGCGGCGGTGAAGTAGCCGCCGTAGACGCCGACCGCGAACGTACCGAGCGTCAGCACGGCCATCCGCGCCGGTGTCACGTGTTCGGCCGAGCGGCCCGCCGCCTCGGCGCGCCCGCGCGCCCACGACTGGATCCCGGTCCGATCACGACCAGCAGCAGAGCCAGCACCAACAGCACGGGCACGACCCGGGTGAATACCTTCTCGGGCAGGTGCAGCAGCAGAAAAGCGCCCAATGCGGCGCCGGTCAGCGATGCCGGGATCTGCCAGCGCAACCGATCCCATTGACCGCGCAGCTCGGCGCGATAACCCCAGGTGCCGGATATACCGCCGGCCACCAGACCGACCGCGTTGGACATGGTGGAGGTGACCGGCGGATAGCCGAGAGCCACCAGCGTCGGGAACGTGATCAGGGTCCCGGACCCCACCACCGCGTTGATCGCGCCGGCACCAAACCCGGCCAAAACGATCAATGCCATGTGGGAAGCCAACACCGTGGCCAGCGTACCCGGCTCGGCAATCACGCTTGCCGATCTGTGAGGCATCTAACGCGGCTGCGACCCAACGCTTTTCGCGTGGCCGCGCGTTTAGACGGGAGGCGCTTCGGGACCGCGATCCACGCCGCTGCGCAGCTTCACCGACGCCGAATAAGCGAGACTGCGGAACCGCAGCACCGGGTCGTCGGAAGGTTCGATGCCGTCGGTCACCCGCATCGGGTCGAACACGACGATGTCGTCGCCGTGCTCGCGTTCGGTGTCGAGGCCGGTGATCTCGAGGGTGCCGACGTTCGTCGTCTCGGTGCTGCGCCAGGGCGCCGACGGATCGACCGTGGAGTCGTTCGGCCCGGCGATCTGCACGCGCAGGTGAAACCGCACCGGCCCGCGCTGCAGTCGGGTATTCAGTTCGTCGGTGAGGAAGTCAGGGTCCTTGGAGCGACCGGCTTGCGTCGACAAGTACTCCTCGCCCACCGCCGGGCGCAGGTGATAGCGAACGAATCTGGCGCTGCCGTCGGCGGCGACCCAGCGGAAGGCGTGCAGGCCGTGGTATTCGGCGGTCGCGTAGCTTGCCGGAACCCTCTGGGCCGCACGCAGGACCGGCAACGCGCCCAGCACCCGAGGATGGGTGGCCAAAAATCCGGCCATCCGCAGCGGCATGGTCCGACCGGGCCGCATCGCCTTGAGGAGATCGACGAACCCGTCCGGCGTAGCAGAGACGAAGAGGCGGGCCGTCTGTGTCGACACGTCGGTGGTGGACCCGTCGGGCAGCGTGAACTTCACCGCCATCCCGCGTACCCCGGCCAGGCCGTCGCGCTGTTTCGGGTCGCCCGATCCGTTAGAGAAGCGGATCAGCGCCGGAGTGGCGGAACCGTCCAGATGCTGTGCGCGCGAAAGCCCGGACGCCTCGGGCGTCGCCGTGAACGTTCCGCGGTACAAGGTGCCCTTCGCGTGCAGCGCCCGACAGCCCGGTTGCGCTCCGCCGGTGCCTCGAATCGCCTCGATCGCGTCGTCGGGAGAGACTGAACCACTCATCCGCGCATCTTAAGCCGCCGACCGGGTGCGCGGTAACGCGATGCGTATTGCAGAGTGGAGGCTATGCCACCACCCGATGCCACCACGGACACCAGGGAGACACTCGTCGGTTTCGTCGAGCAGCACGCCGCGCAGCGGCCCGACGGCATTGCGATTCACTTCGGCGACCAGCAGTGGTCCTGGGCGCAGTGGGCGCTGCGGATTCGCCGGGTGGCCGGTGCGCTGCGAGCCGCCGGCCTGCAGCGCGGCCAGTGCGTGGCGTTCCTGGACAAGAATCACCCGGCCTGCCTGGAAACCCTGATTGCGGCCGCCTCGATCGGCGCCGTGACCACCGTGGTCAACTGGCGCGTTATCGGCGACGAACTCGTCCACGTGCTCAACGACAGCGGCGCGCGCCTGCTTCTCGTCGGCGCCGAGCTGCATCCCACGGTGCAGGCCCTCGCCGGGCGAGTCCCCAACCTGGAACGCGTCGTGGTGCTGGGCGGCGAGTACGAATCCTTGCTCGCCGCAGCACAACCCGTAGCTATCGACGCGGACGGTCCGGTAACCGACACCGATACCGCCCTGGTGATATACAGCTCGGGCACCACCGGACGGCCGAAAGGCGTGCTGCTGGACCAGCGCGCGCTGGTCAATCACATTGCCAACCTGGCCCCGTCGCTGCCGTTCGGTGAGGGCGACGCGAACCTCGTCGCCATGCCGCTGTTCCATGTGGGCGGAATCGCGTATGCGTTTTTCGGTATCCGGGCCGGGGTACCGACCTTCCTCACCCGAGAACCAGAAGCGGCAACTCTGATCGCCGCCCTGCGTGCCGGTGCGACGCACGCCTTCTTTGTGCCGCCGGTGATGGCCCGCTTTCTGGACGCCGGCGAGACGGCGACAAGCGCGGTCTCCAGCCTGCGCTATTTGATCTACGGCGCAGCACCGATGCCGTTGCCGTTGCTGCAGCGCGCGCTGGCGGCCTGGCCCGAGGTGAATTTCGTCCAGGTGTACGGCCAGACGGAACTGTGCGGCGCGGTCACCGCGCTCAGTTCCGACGACCACCGCGACCCGGGCCGGCCCAAGTTGCTGGTGTCGGCCGGAAAAGCCATGCCGGGCACCGAGATTCAGATCGTCGATCCCGCGACGGGCGACCTGCTGGGTAGCGGACAGCCGGGCGAGATCTGGGCGCGCAGCAATCAGGCCATGAACGGCTACCTGAATCGGCCGGAGGCGACCGCCGAGACGATTACCGCCAACGGTTGGCTGCGCACCGGCGACATCGGGCGCCTGGACGCCGACGACTACCTCTACATCGAGGACCGGCTGAAGGACATGATCATCACCGGCGGCGAGAACGTATACGGGCCGGAGGTGGAAAGCGTATTGCTCGAGCATCCGGCGGTCGCGGACGCCGCGGTCATCGGCGTGCCGGACGACTTCTGGGGCGAATCCGTCAAGGCGATCGTCGTCGCCGCCGGCGAGGTCGAACCCGGCGACATCATCGAGTTCTGCCGTCGGCATCTGGCGGCCTATAAATGTCCGCGAACCGTCGACTTCGCGCCGTCGCTGCCTCGCAACGCTAGCGGCAAGATCCTCAAAACCGATCTACGGCAACCGTATTGGCAGGATCAGGCGCGTGGCATATGAGCAACCAGGTGGACACGCGGCGACGCGACTGTGCCATCAGCGTGCTGGGCGGCCCGACGACGGTCGTGGATATCGCCGGTCGCAGGATCGTCATGGACCCCACCTTCGACCCGCCCGGGGAGCACGCCTACCTGACGAAGGTCACCGGTCCCAGCATCCCGACAATCTCGACGACGGCGGCCGTCGGCTCGCGCTGGCCGCCCCGCTGGTGCTCACCAACCCCGGCGCGGCCGGGCTGTTGGGCCCGCCGGCGGTGGCCGACGGCCACTGGATCGACTTGACCGACCCGGCCACGGGCTAGCGGCATGGCCGACAGAGGGATGGCGCGTTGGCTCACGGTGGTCGTCGCGGCGGTGGTGCTGCTGACCGGCTGCACCACCAGGGTGGGCGGCGCGGCGGTTAAGGCCCCGGCGACCGACACCGCCGACGTGTCGCTGATGGACACCGGCACCTACCCGACCACGTTGGGTCACATCTTCGGAACCGCCGGCGACGATAAGTTCGCCCAGGGCGTGCTGGAAGCTCATCGGTTGGCTGACTTCGTGGTAGGTCCGTGGCAAATCGACGAAGCCATCAGCCAACGTCCGATCCTCGAGCTGCTCGTCCAGACCGGGGCCATCCCAACCGCGGAATACCTGAAGACGGTGCTTGGTGAGTGGTTTTCGAGTGTCGCCGCCAAGCACGCGTTCATCACCGGGTTCTCCAGTCGCCGGGTGGCCGCGGGTAGTCCGTCGCCGCGAGGTTTGACCAATGCCGTCCTGCGCTTCGCAGACCCCGCCGCCGCAGCCGCCGCAGCCGCAGAATTCGCCGCTGCCAACCCCACGTGGCCTGGAGACGCACCGCACCAACCGGCGGTGATCGATAAGCACCCCGAGGCGATGGCGGTCAGTTACCTGCAAGCCGGCGGCAGCAGGGCCGTCGACAGTTTCGTTGCGCATGGGCCCTACGTCCTTTACCAAAACGCCTTCAGCACCGTCGGTCACGGCCTGCCGACAGAGGCCGAACTGCTCGTCATGCAGTGCCTCGACCGGCAGGAAAAGCTGATTGACCAGTTTGTTCCTACCGATCCTGCCAACCTCAGCTCGCTGCCACTGGACCCCACGGGGCGGCTGCTGGCTGCCACCTTGACTCGCGAGGGCGCCGCACTGCCCGTTCAACCCCGGAGTGTGGCAACGTCCAGGTTGGCTGCATTTCGAGGCCGACCCGATATCGGCAGCGGCGGCACTCCAGGCATCCGGCGTCGACTACATCACCCAACGGTTGGCCACCGTCTACCAAGCAAGCAATGCCGACGCCGCGCAGCGCCTCGTGGACCACATCGTCGGCGAGCTCGGTCACATTGGCGACGTGCAGCGGCTCACGGATCCGGTGCCAGGTCTTCCCGACGCCCAGTGCTTCCGCCGAACAGGCCCACTGCCGCCACCGGATTCACCCGCGACATTCCGAATGGTGCAGTGGCACTTCAAATGTGTGGCCAGGACCGACCGCTACGCCTACACCGTCTTCTCGGACACAGAGAAGGACGCCATGCAGCAGGCGTCGGCCCAATACCGCATACTCGCCGGCAAGTAGACCGATGCTCAGTGAGTCCGTATGCGGGCGTGCTGGTCCGGTTTCCAGCCGACGTAGGTCAGATACAGCCCGGCCAGCGCCAGGCAGCCGAAAATCACCCAAATCACCGCTTTGAGACCTGTGCTGTAGACGACGTTGCCGGCGGCGTCGTACGCCTGGGGAACCGTCAGCAGCAGCACCCCGCGGATCGCGAGAAACCAGCCCAGAACCGACACGATGACCGCTGCAGGGCTGCGCCAGTACTGGTGAAACGCGATGATGACCAGGCCCGCGATCAGAAGAATGGCGCCGTACAGCCACGGCCACATCGGGTTGGCCTTGAATTCGGTGAACAGGGTCTGCATGTACGAGCCACGCAGCGCGACCGTGGTGGGGACAATCGTGAAGAAGGGGCCCAACGTGCGGGCGAACATGCGGGTGCGGATCTGCGCCTGCTCTGAACTGCTCATTGCTTACCTCCCTGCTTACAGGTACTGCAGCGTGGCGGTTCCGCGGGTCTCGGAATCGTCAGCGATCAATTCACTTAGCTTGCCCTGCAACGCGGCCGAGGAACCCCAGACAGCTTTGTCGCAATGCCGGCAGTGCGTTTTGAATCGCCCCTGCTCGTCCTCTTGTGGCCAGAACTGGCGTGGGCCGACAGCGGCCCCGGGGTCGTATTGGATCCCGTGATGCGCGGCCTCCCTGAGGACGCGACCAACGGGATGCATTTGCGGGCATTCGAGTTGCAAGATGCCGATTCCTTCGTTGGTACCCATCGTTACCCTCCTTAGCGGGGTTGGCTCTAGTCGTCGGTGTACATCAATTGTCGCCAATCCAGCGGATCGAGGGTGAAGCATGCTCGAAGTGATCGACAAGGGATGCGCCACCGAAGCGCATCCTGTCTCGCTGCTCTTCGTTCACGGGGCGTGTGCACGTAGAAGTCGGTGGTGGCCCGGGTCGCCAGCGACGCCGCGAGATCGTACATATTCTCGTTCATTCCGGGACCCGCCGGCTGCCGCGCTGGGTCTTCGGGCCGTCTTTATTGTCATGAGAACTGCGTACTAGCCCGGGCGCGGTTGCGCACTCTTTCCTAGACATGTCCTCATGACCGTCATCAAATCAACAATTTAGCAACAGGATCAATACTGAACATGGCGATTACTCGATGATGAAAACTCAATCAAAGACATTGCAGTCCTTGACTTTTCAATATATGGCCACTCTGGGGCGACTGAGTTGCGATGGTTATCCGTCCGGCATCGGTTCGCGAGGATGGCTGGCACTTCGCCCCTGCAGCCGAACGAGGCCTTCGAAGACCACCGCGCCCACCAGCAGGCCAACCGAGGACCCACAGTGGCCCGGCATCGTGGCAGCCGTATATGCCGTCATCGCGCCGAACGCGACCAAGCAGGCCCCGGCGCCGGCCACCGCGAGCAGCTTGGTCGTGCGCGTGGCACGCAGCCGTAGCACCGCGAGGTTTACCGCGGCGAAGATCAGCAGGAATCCCGCCGACCCCATCAGGCTGATGCCCTCGATGTCGATGGTGTTGACCACCAACAGCGTGCCGATCGTCGTGGCGACCAGCCCGCCGATCGGCCGATTCCACACCGGCCTTCCCAGGGCGGGAGGCAGTTCGCCGTGTCGCGCCATCAGGTACGTGAACTTTCCCGTGCCATACAGCGTCGCGTTGATCGCGCTCGCGGTCGAGACCACCGCGGCAATACCGATCAGGATGAAGCCGGCGGAGCCCAGGAAAGGGCGCGCCGCGGCGGCCAGACGGCCCCGCGGCTTCCCTGCCGTGTTCCCTGCTACGGCAGCGAAAGCGGCCCGTAGCCGCGCGGATTCGGCGCCGAACCCTCAAGGTGAGCGATCAGCTACGACCAAAGCCTCCGTAAGCCAGGACCTTTGACCCTGATCAGATTGCGGCTCACCGGCTATCGTCTTATCGTGCCCGCATACACCGACTGACGGAACCGAGGAAAGTAGGTCTGTCGAGGAGGAGGTCATCATGATCGAGGCGTTAACAGGCTTTCCTGGCAACGTGGCGGCGTTCGTGTGTCACGGACATGTGACCAAGGCGGACTACGAAACCGTGCTGATCCCTGAGATCGAGAAGCGGCTGCTCGACCATGACAAGGTACGCATTTTTTACGAAACCGCTCCGGACTTTGCCGGTGTTGACCCCGGAGCTGTCTGGGAAGACACCAAATTGGGTTTCACCCACTTCTTCCGCTGGGAGCGGTTTGCGGTGGTGACCGACGTCGAATGGATAAAGCAGACATTGAAATTCGTCGGCTTTCTGATGCCCGGTGAGATGCGTGCATTCCCGACGGCTGACGCCAAACATGCGCGAGCCTGGGTTGTCCACGAACCCGGCTAGCCTGGGGCCGGATTGCGTGACGGCAGAAGGGCCGGTCCGGCATTTGGCGTACCGGTGTGCGGTGATTCCAGCGGCCGGGCGCAGCCTGGTCGAGCAGTTCGGTGACGAACCTGACATGGTTAATCCCGACTGGGCCAAAAGGATTGGGCTCGCCGGGCGACCAGTGGCGAACGGTGTGGATCGATTTCGACGCTTTCCGGGCGCTGCTCTACGCCGACTGCGACGGGTCCACCGCGGCGGCCGCGTTTGAGCGCCATCGAGCGCAATCCGCCTATCCGTTCACCACGCCTTGCTCGTTGACCGAATTACCTTCGGCGCCTTGCGCATATGTGGTGTGCGCCGAGGATCAGCTGCTCAACCCAGAGTGGTCGAGGCGAACCGCTCGCCACACGCTGCGCGCTGAGATCGTCGAGCTTCCCGGCGGCCATTGCCCGAATCTGTCGCGGCCGTCAGCTGTCGCCGAGGTGTTGCTGCGCATAGCTGACCGGCATTAGCCGATCCCCCCATCTCGAGCCTGCGGTGGTGGCGCCGATCCTGCGCTGGTGGCCGCGGCGCCCGCGAGTTGAACGCAGCTGACGCAGGCTCGGCGCCCTTCAATGCTTGCCCCTACTGCCCTTCGGTCAGATGGCGAACTTCCTGATACCGCTCGAGCACTGCGGGCACCGGTTCGGCGGTGTACTCGTCGGTCGCCGGCGGTTTCCACGCGGGTGGTCGTGGTGATCCGCTCAACGCCCACGCCGCCTGCCGCGCCGCGCCCAATGCGACGTATTCGCCGGGACTGGGCACCAGGAAGGGCAATCCGAACACCGTGGGTGCTATCTCTCGGACCGCCCGCGACCGGGCGCCACCGCCGACCAGCAGTATCCGGTGCGCACTGAAGCCGTGCGACGTCAGATGCGTTAGGCAATCCGCCAGCACACACAGCAGCCCTTCCACCGCGGCCCTGGCCAGGTTGGCCGGCGTCGAATTTGCTACCCGCAGACCGTGCAACGCGCCAGTCGCGTTGGGAAGGTTGGGAGTTCGCTCGCCTTCCAGGTAGGGCACCATGACCAGGCCTTCGCTACCTGGCGGCGCGGACAGTGCGAGCCGGGACAGTTCGTCGTGGTCAACCCGCAGCATTGCCGCGGCAGCGTCGAGCACCCGCGCGGCGTTGAGCGTGCACACCAGCGGGAGGTAGCGTCCGGTGCCGTCGGCGAAATCAGCCACGAAGCCTTCCTCGTCGACGACGGGGTCGGCGGCGACGGCGGTCACGACGCCTGAGGTTCCGATCGAGACGATCACGTCGCCTTCTTCGGCGCCGAGGCCGAGCGCCGCGGCGGCGTTGTCACCGAGGCCCGCGCCGAATGTCCAACCGACGCCAGCTGTCTGATCCGACGGGCCGAGCACGGTCGGCAACTGCGGGCGGCGCCCGTGCATGGCCAGCTCGACGAGGTCGAAACGGTAGTTGTTGCTCACCGCGTCGAAATAACCCGTGCCGCTGGCGTCGCTGCGATCGGTGGTCAGCGTCGCGATGTCCGTGCCGTCCGGGCCGCCACGCAACCGCCACATCAGCCAGTCATGCGGCAGGCACACGGCCGCCGTGCGATCGGCATGCTGCGGTTCGTTGTCGGCCAGCCACCGCAGCTTCGCCGCCGTGATCGCCGCCAGCGGCATGACACCGACGGCTTCCGCCCACGCCCGCGCGCCGCCCAGCTCCTCGACAAGCGCGTGCGCCGCATCGGCCGAACGCAGGTCGTTCCACAGCAACGCGGGCCGCACCACCTGGCCGGCTTCGTCAAGGCAGACCATGCCGTGCTGTTGCGCGCCCACCGCGACCGCCTCGACGTCGTCAAGGCCACCCGCGGCTGCCATCGCTTCCCGCGCGGCGGATTCCCATGCGGCCGGGGGGACTTCGGTGCCGTCGGGATGGCCGGCCCGGCCTTCGCGGACCACCTCGCCGGTGTCGGCATCACACACCAGCACCTTGCACGACTGCGTGGACGAGTCGATGCCGGCAACCAGAGTCACGATTCGCCCTCCTCCAACAGGGCCGCCAGCGTTGCGCGGGCACCTCGGCGGTGCAGCGAGTCCAGCGTCCACAGGTAGGGCTCGACGAAGCGTGGCTCGTCGACGAGTTCGCCGAATACCGAGCGGTTCTGCAGAAATGCGGTCGGGTTGTCGCGCTGGGAACGGGCGATCGGAACGAGCGTGTCGGCGAGTGGGTCCACCACCTCGATCGGTTCGCCGTGTTCGTCGACACCCTCGGCGTAGCGTGCCCAGCTCGCGACGATCGCCGCGGCCAACCGCACCGGACCTTCGGATCGCAGATTGTCGCGAACCACCGGTAGCAGCCACTTCGGGATCCGGTCTGACGATTCCGCGCACAACCTGGCCACCGTGTCGCGAACATAGGCATTGGCGAAGCGTGGCAGCAGGCCGTCTTTGAACTCGGTCAGGCCCGGAATCCGGGTGAGCGTCGGCATTGCCTCCAAATCCAGGTAGCGGCGCAGGAATTCAGCGATCATCGCGTCCTGGGCGGCATCGTGCACCAGGCGGTAGCCGGCCAGGTAGGCGAAGTAGCACAGGCCCTGATGGCTGGCGTTGAGTAGCCGCAGCTTCATCGCCTCGTACGGCGACACGTCGTCGACGAGCTGCACGCCCGCCTTATCCAGTGGGGGGCGCCCGTCGGCGAAATCGTCTTCGAGAACCCACATGGCGAACGGCTCGGCGGCAACCGGCCAGGCGTCCTGGACGCCGTATTCGGAGTGCAGTCGCTCGATCACCTCGGGGGTGGTGACCGGGGTGATCCGGTCGACCATCGAGTTGGGGAATTTGGTGTTGACCCGCATCCATTGCGCGAGTTCGGGATTGGACAGCTCGGCGTATGAGGTGAACGCGCGCCGCGCTACTTCGCCGTTTTCGACGATGTTGTCGCACGACACGATCGTCGGGGACGCCATGCCACGCTCACGGCGCCGGTTCAATGCCCGGGTCACCAGCGGAAAGACGGCGCTCAGCGGTTGGTTGTAGCCACCTTCGGTGATGGTGAGCGAAATGATCCGGATGGCCGGACCGGAGAGCAGCTCGATCACGGCCTCGGGATCGTCAGGCGCATAACGGAAGTCGACGATAGAACCGATCACTCGCGGTTCCCGGGTGCCGTCGGGATGTTCAAGAATCAGCGTGTACAGATTGTCCTGGCTACGCAGCGCATCGCGCATTCGCTGATCTGCCGGCAGCACGCCGACGCCGCAGATTCCCCAGTCCCGCGCGAGTCCCTGGTTGAGCAGCCGGTCCACGTACATCGCCTGGTGTGCGCGGTGGAACCCGCCGACGCCGAAATGCACAATGCCGAAGCTGATTTGGCTGCGATCGTAGGTCGGGGCTGGGACCTTGAGGGCGTTCATGTTCTGCGCATTGAGCTTCACAACACTGCCACCTGAGCCTCGGCCTACCACCGCTTGGAATCATAGCCAACCTCGCGGGACGGCCAGTCGTGCCGGGCAGCTTCTTGCACGAGTTGCACCCGCGAGATGAAAGCCTTGTGGCGATGTCCTTGTTGGCCAGCCCTTCGCTGAGCAGGCGCACCACGTCACGCAGCCGACATAGTCCGGTAGGGCCGTCGGCTTCTCAGGCCTAACCCGCGGGGATTTCAGCCTTGTGCCGCGGGCAATATGCGTCGATGCTGGCGCCGACGAAGAAGCCGGAATGATAGGCGGGCATGCTACTGCTATTCAGCACGTCATTAACCACATCGTTAGCGGATACGCCGTTGTCAAGTTTCACGCAGACGAGATGGCCAGCCTCGATCGCATGGGCGGGAGATACGTGGTCGGTGATGCCCTCGGATCTCAACGATGCCAGGAATTTGTCATCGATAGTGTCGGCATGAGCGGTCGGGCCAAGTGCCAGCAGTCCAATCAATGCGACCGCCAGGGCTATCATCAGGCGGGTAGCCATTTCGGGTGCTCCCTGAGGCGAGATGTCTTATCACGCCGAGTTGTACCGCCAACACGGCTGGTTCGGATCTCTACGTCCGATTCTTGCGGTACTGCGACCGAGGTTCCAGGTTGGCGGATAGTTGTACATGTTTTGTTCACCCGCCGGCTAACTCCGACCGAGACACGACACCGACATGTCGGGTGCCATATCTCTCGCTGACATACGTTGGACCGCAATGTGAAGCGGCGACGCGACGAAGGCACCACTTCAACTGTGTCAGCCGTGGGAACACGACTCGACCAAGTGCAACGCAAGGCCGCCTCAGATCACGAGATGGCGTTGACCGCGGTCGACAATCGCGACTTGAACGCGTCCGGAATGGGGATATATCCGTTGTCCGCCAAGCCGTTCTGGCCTGTGCCGATGGTGCTCTGCAGGAAAGCCTTAACGGCCTTGCCGACCTGGGGATCGGGGTACTTCGAGCAGACGATCTCATATGTGGCCAGCACGATCGGGTACGAGCCGGGCTGTTTCGGCAGGTAGAACGAGATCGTGTCGAGAACGAGGTCGTTGCCCTGGTTGATGATCCCGGCCGTGGCGATCGTTTTCGCCACCGAATCTGCGCTGAGCGCTACGGGGTCCGGTCCGGCGGACGTGACGACCTTGGCTACGCCCAGGTGTTGCGCCTGGGCAAATGACCACTCGTTGTAGCTGATCGCGCCTTCGGTGCGCTTGACCGCCGCGGAGGTGCCGTCGTTGCCCATGGCGCCCTCGCCGACACCGCCGTTGAATGTCTTTCCGGCACCCTTACCCCATGCGCCGTCGCCAGCGGTATCGAGATATTTCTGGAAGTTATCCGATGTCCCGGACAAGTCGCTGCGGAACACGACGCGAATCGGCTCGGCGGGCAGGTTTACACCTGCGTTCAGCGCTGTGATCGCCGGATCGTTCCAGGCAGTAATGCCGCCGTTGAAGATCTTGGCCGTCGTCGGACCGCTAAGGGTCAGCGAAGTCAGTCCGTTGACGTTGTAGGTGATGGCAACGGGGCCGAACACTGCCGGCAGGTTCCACGCAGACGAGCCGCAGCGCTGCTGGGCAGTGGCGTACTCCTGCGGATTCAACGGCGAGTCCGATCCACCAAAATCGGTTTGGTTGCCGGTAAATTCGCTGATCCCAGCGCCCGATCCGTTGGCGGTGTAGTTCAGCGTCTGACCCGAGCACGCCTGCTCAAACGCTTTCACGAACCGGGCCATCGCGTTGGCCTGGGCCGTCGACCCGCTGGCCTGGAGCGTCTTCTTTCCGCCGCAACTCACGTTCCCCTGCGCCGCGCTTGTCGGTGCACTTGGCGCACTTGCATTATTGCTGCTGCCGCACCCCGACAGCACCAACGCGATGGTGGCCGTGAAGCACGCCAGGGCACTAAACCGGTTGAGTTTCAATGTGGTTCCTTCGATTGGAAGCTGAACCATGACCGCCGCACCCGCAGCGACCCAACTCCGACGAGTTAGTCAGCCGGCCGTCACCGGCGCGCCACGGTCTCTTCCAGATCGTCATCGGTCAGGTTCAAACCTACTGCAACTGTGGTGCACCGGACATTAATGGCCGGTGACATCGCGACAACCTTATGGTGAACCGGAACGTGTTGCAGCCCTCCAGCACGGCTAAGACCCAGGGCCGCTGCCCAGCCAACTGGGGCCCGGGTGACGACCTCAGATCGCGCAATCGCGCTGACGACACGCGACAACATCCGGAACGGGTATATCCGTTGCCACCCAGGTTATTTGGGCCTGCGGAACGGACGTGACGCTTGCGGAACAAAACATGAATCAGCTCAGCAGCTTGCAAAGGTGACCGCGATCGAGCCAAACACCGAAGGTAGGTTCCACAGCGCTGGTTGGACCATCGGCCGCGGGGGTCCGCGTTGGGGCCTTGTGCGGGCGTCTCGGTTAGGTGAGCCGCAACGTGCGCGTCTTGGTCGGTGCGGACAAGGCTGTGAATGTAGGCGGCGGCGACGTCCCCATCGGCGAGATGAAGGACGTTCCGTTGCGCTTGTGACCTGTACAATCAGTTGAATCGACCGCACCGATTGACAACCGCATCTAGCATCATCCCGTACAGCGCCCCCGACGATCCCGAGCGCTGCGACCGATATGGCGTGGGCGCGCAACGCATATGCCCGGTAACCCGTCACCGCCAACCTGCTGTCATCCGAGGGCTTAACTACTGGATACCGCACGCGACTTATCCTGCTGGCCTTAGCGTTCCAACGCGTAAGTCAAGAGTCGATACGCGGATTCGGTGGCGACAGTCGAGTTCCGGATTCGGTGGCGACCCGGCTGGGTCAAGCTGAAACTTGGCCTGGTTGAACGTGTGTGGGTGCATCGCCGTCGTTGCGTCTGCCTTAAGTTCATCAAGTTGAACCTCTGCCATGTAATGCCCGGCGGCCTCAAGCGTCGCGCTAGCGAATGCCACTCGATAACAGTGGTTGAACGTAAGATCCCATGCGACCTTCGCGTCGGAAGGTAACTCCTGTCGGACCCGTGCTAGAGCCTGTTCGCGGGCGAGCGTGTGCATATTCAGCCAGTAGTTCTGGATCCTTCCAGTGCCGAAGTCGAATACTCGGATGTACACAGCACCATTAGCGGCCAGATACGACGGCAGGCCGGGGTTATCGCCATACACCATCCCGTTGTTAAAGGCAGCGTTTGGCGTGTGCGAGGCGTCCCAATCGGCCCGGGTAGCTCCGATGCCAGGGATCGACGGATCTTTGACCACCGAGGCTGCCGGCGCGAGGGCTGGCGTTCTTGCCGGTGTGCTACCCGGCAAGCCCCACGAACACCCCGCCAGCGCAGTGACCAAGATGCAGCCAACCGCGATCACGACCCACCAAGTCTTCAAGGCAGCGGCACCCCGCCAGCCTTCTCGTAGCAGTAAGCCATCGGCCCATCCAGGATCGCGTCTTTGGCTTGGCCGTTGGAGCGGCCCCGCGCCTCGAGGCCGGTCATCTGTGCAACCGGGGCCGGGCTGCCGGAGTTGGCGCAGGCGGGGCCGGCGGCGATCGTTTGGTCGGACGCGCCAAGGATGCCTAATGCCGAGAGCACTGTGCGATTTTGATCGTCTTGCGTCTGGGCATACGCAACGCAGCAATTGGGACAGGCCAACAAGCAAAACTAGGGATAAAATGACATTAGTCAATCGCGCATTCGACACCACACACTCCTCAAATGACTTGCGCCCTCCCGAGGTCTTTGCCGTTCCTGCCGACAAACACGTAACGGCCCTCGGGAGCGACCGGAAGGGCTTCCTCCTTCAGCACTTTCAGCATTTCGGCATGATTGCCCCAGCTGGAATCGAGCCAAGCCTTGGGCCAGGAAATCTTCCCAGACCATGGAGTTGTAGAGATAGTCTCTAAGAACTCTGGTCGGTGTCAGTAGTTGCTTACGCACAACAAATTTGCCTTTCGCTGGCACGCCTATGAATAGCTATTTCACCGATGTAGGTCTGCAAAAGCCTTTAAATCGGATTCACCGTTGCTCAAGCAAGTACACGACGCTTTGCCAGCGGTGACGGCTTGACCCGGGCTGGCATAACTGATGCCGTCTTGTCGCAGTGCGGCAAGGAAACCCGCGTCGTCGCCGTCGACAGGACGAGCCGGATTATGCCGGCGCGGCGAGGCTACTCATCGTGCAAAGGCTAACTATCGCGAGTAGTAATTTCATTACTTCATAAGGTCTTTCGTCCTCTCTGGCCACGCTTTGAGCACCTGGCGTGCGTCGGGTCGGGCGGGGTGAGTTGTGCTTGCAGCCATGACCGTTCTCCAAGACATTGACGTAGGGGAATAGACCGACGCTGTGGGGTGTCGTGTCGTCTGGTCGGACGGCTAGGCCCGCTACAGCTGCGGGCAATTCAGCACGATCAGCCAGCAATCCTGTGAGTGCCTTCGCGCGTCGAGGCCGCAGCATTAAGGCAAGTTGGAGTGCACGCTGGCCTCATAGGGCCGAGACGGCACGACAGCGCCGCGCTGACCTATCAGCAGCGGGTGACGCAGAGCTGGGTCAACATATCTCGGTTGACAGGAGCGGCCGCGGGTTCAGCCCACTGGGCGCCGCGCGGCTGAAACTCTGAGGCGGCGAACGGCGCCGACAATGCCAGCCAGCCCGATTGAGGCGACGAGGGGGGCCAACTGGTCGGCCGATCGCGCGTCATCCACATGCTGTGGAACGGCTTCTTATTCATCGGCGTAGAGCCCTGTGAAAAGTAATTGTCCAGATAGCTGATGGGTTGCGCGGCAGCATGAAGTTGCACCAGGTTGGCATGCGCGTGGACACCTGAGGTCCCATGGGTCCACGCCGCCGGTTCCGGCAGGGCAGCCGCGGCGAACTGGGGACGCAACGAGGACCCGGCGATCAGGGCAACGAACAAGCTCAGCGCGGCGACCATCGCGATGGTCAACTGCCATCGTCGAGTCGTACCAGCGCTCCGAACATCCACCGTGCCACACCGTACAAAACGAGACTTGGAAAGCGACCCCAGCGGGCTGTGAAAACGATGAAAGTCCGATGTGTATTGCTCCAGATGGTCTCCTTGCCGGCCTACGTCGCACCGCAACCGAACCTGAAACCTTGGGCGTGTTGCCGCCAATACGATCGTTGAATTTCGTGTACCAACCAGTCCCACATTGGGGTCACTGGTACCGCCCGCGGAATGGTCGGTGTTCACCCGATTTTGGTTTGCCGATAAAATTCGCCGGTTCGCGTCAGCGATTGGTATACGACCGCAGGGTTTTTAGTCGTGCCGGGCAGCTTCTTGCGCGAGTTGAACCCGCGAGCTGATGCCGAGCTTGTTGTGGACGTGGGTGAGATGGCTCCGCACGGTGCGCGCCGAGATGAAGAGCCGGGTGGCGATGTCGTTGCAGGCCAGCCCTTCGCGGACCAGGCGCACAACGTCGAGCTCAGTGGGCATTAGCGCGCGCCAGCCACTTGCCGGCCGCTTACGGTCACCGTGTCCCCGGCGCGCATACGCCATCGCTTCCAGTCTGGACATTGCCGCACCCTCGACCCGTGCGCTTTCAAATTAGCTGTGGCCCAAAGCTTCCCGGACGGCCTCGACCGCGGTCGCATAAGCCTCGTCGTTGATCTTGAACCTAGCTACGCCGACGGCTCGCCGGACCGCATCGGCCGCACCGAAAAGTCGCGCCGCTCCCCTCATTCATGGGCAACGGCGGAGCCGGCGGCGCCCGCGGCAGGGCGGAATTGCCGGTATCGGACCCGCGCCCGGCGTTGACGACGGCTCACCCGGAACCGGCGGCAAGGCGGGTTCGACTGTCGGGTGTGGCCGGGCAAGACGGAAAGCCCTGACCTGGGCACGGCGGGTGGCTAGCTGGTCTGCCGCAGCCGTTCGACCACTTGGCGATCAGTCCTTTGTCGTAGGTTGCGCGAAATTGTCTGCGTGTCAGATGATTTGGGAGTAGTGCACGACCGTAGGTCTACCGGCCGGCGAGCCCCGCCTGAATGATCGACGCGATTTCGTCGTCGTATGTGTCGAGGCTCTGCGCTCCCGAGATGCATCCGAAGTTGGTGGTCAGGGTGGCTTTCGTGCAGTTCGAAACTTGAGGGTAGTTCTTGCGATAGAAGTCGAAATTCACCAGCAGGTTGTCGCGAAGCGCGCCCGCGGGGAGCTGCTTGGCCGACGACTCCGCCGAGCCGACATTGGAGTAGTGCGACCAGTAGCACTGGAGCCTGCCGGCCGCGTTGGGCTGCTTGGTGCAGGGCGTGCGAAGACCCGGGTAGTCGTGGCTGAGCTGGGCCCACGTATACCCCGATGCGGGGGTTGATCCCCCAGGGGGTCCGCCTTGGGTGCTCGGCTGCCCGCCATCGGGGGACCCGGCAACACCGCTGGAGGACCCTGCACCAAGCGAGGAGGGGAACCAGAGGCGCCCAAGGATTCCGCCGGCCGCCGGTAGCACGACGACGACGAGGACCGTAGCGATAACGGAGCTGACTGACTGGCCCGACCGGACCGCGATCATCACGACAATGATCGCGATCGCGACCAACACCACGGGAGCCGGAGGGTAGTTCACCGGAATCAGCAGCAGGTCGGCAAATGCCAGCAAGGCCAATCCGGCGAGAACGACGATTTTGCGTTGCCCCGAAAGACCCTTCGCCGCGGCGGGTGGCTGGCTGGGCGGGACCTGCGGAGACGGTGGCGGCAGCGTCGGCGTGGCGGGCGGTGGTGGCGCCACGTAATCGGCGTGAAGCTCCGGCGGATACCACTTGAGATCCGAAGCTTGCCACCATCCGGGTCCCTGCGATACCTCACTCATCGTGGCCTCGATTCCGGTGACGGGTTGAGGGGCAGAGCGTCGTGATCGTACCGCCACAACGTCCCCTCAATCGGGTCCGGTGACCAGCCCATCCAGTGATCGTGGCCTCGTCCGATTCTCAATTGCGGCAATAGCTTTGCTGGTCGGAGTGTGGTGTCACGCCTGCTGCTTTGTGAGTAGAACGGCCAGGTCGGCGACTACCGCGATCGTATTCGCACATCAGAGGCTTGGACGTGACCATGTGATGGCCCTCGACACGTCCGATCGTCAGCCAGGATCGCCGGCTATTGAGGACGCGGTGGGAATGCTGCTGTTCCGCACCGTTAGCTGACGACAGTTTTGACTGCGCCCGATGACGACAGTCGGGACTGGCCGCAAGATCGGCCTGTGCCTACTGATCCGCGCCCGGGCCCCCGGGGTGCACTACATAAGGATATTGCCGGTCCGCCGGCGTGAACCACCCAACAGATAACAGCGGCAACTTGATCTGAATATGCGGTTTGACCAGCCGAAAACGTGCTCGCGAACCTTGGTGGTCCCGGCTGGGATCGAACCAGCGACCTTCCGCGTGTGAAGCGGACGCTCTTCCACTGAGCCACGGGACCGGCGCCGAGAGGCGAACGAGGTCGAAGACTAGCATGAGCCGACGTCGGCGCAACGCGCCACATGGCGCGTGACCTGGTCGGGCGATACCCTAGACACGCACTGCACCAAGAGATTTGTGTGTGCCCGCTCACGTGGACTATCGTCGTGCTTCGCACCGGGCGACGATCTCGTCCGTTGCGCGCGGATGTAGCGCAGTTGGTAGCGCATCACCTTGCCAAGGTGAGGGTCGCGGGTTCGAATCCCGTCATCCGCTCGAAGGTGCTAATGGCATCAGTCCCAGCGGTGGAGTGGCCGAGTGGTGAGGCAACGGCCTGCAAAGCCGTGCACACGGGTTCGATTCCCGTCTCCACCTCCAAATCCGACGCCCAGCGCGATTAGCTCAGCGGGAGAGCGCTTCCCTGACACGGAAGAGGTCACTGGTTCAATCCCAGTATCGCGCACCAGAGTTCTTGCAGTTCAAGCACGGTAAATACACCCAAGAACCCCCATCCGGGACCTACATGGGACCTGACACGCCCACCTGACAAAGCGGGAACTCCCCCAACCACCGCAGTCGTGCGCGTGATGTGCTGGCCGGCAGCGACGGCATCACCTGGCAGGATCGCCACAGCGCAGTGAGGACACTCAACACCGCCGCCAGCGTGCTCGAACACCTATGACCGTGCGCATGGGACCGCATGGGCACCAATCTCGCTGATTCACTCGGTGCGCGACGTTCGCGAGCCTCTATTTGTCTGGGGGGTCGGTGTCGGGGTCGCAGTCCAGGCACGTCGGCCGAGGAGGCGCATGCCGTTGAGTCCGACAACGACGGTGGATCCCTCGTGTCCAGCGACGCCGAGCGGTAACGGTAGGTGTCCTAGTAGGTCCCAGAGGACGAGTCCGGTGATGAAGGTGGTCGCGATGGCCAGGTTGGCGATCACGATGCGGCGGGCCCGACGCGATAGGGCGATCACGGCTGGCAGGGTGGCGAGGTCGTCCCGGACGATGACGGCGTCGGCGGTCTCAAGGGCCAGGTCGGACCCGGCGCGGCCCATCGCCACGCCCGTGTGCGCCGCAGCCAAGGCGGGAGCGTCGTTAACGCCGTCCCCGACGAGAAGCACACGCCGTCCGGTGCCCTCAAGCTCACGCAGAGCGGTGACTTTGTCTTGTGGCAGCAGCCCGGCGCGGATGTCGGTAATTCCGATGTGAGTCGCGAGTGTGGTTGCGGCGCGGGCGTTGTCGCCGGTGAGTAGGACCGGTGGGGTGCCGGTGAGTGCAGTTAGCTTGGCGACGGTGTCGCCCGCACCGGAACGAAGTTGATCAGCTAGTGAAAGGATGCCGGTTGGGACACCGTCGGCGGCGACGATCACTACGGTCTTACCGGCAGCTTCCAAGTTGGCGACCGCGGCGGTCATCTGGGCCGAGGTATGACCGTCGGATAGTAGATGCCGAGGGCTGCCCACTTCGATGCGATGACCGTTGATGGTGGCACGGACACCGCGTCCGGGCGCAGAGTCGAAATCCTCGGCTGTAGGTAGTCGCAGGCCGCGTTCGGTGGCGGCGCCCACGATCGCTCGCGCCAGCGGGTGTTCGCTGGGGTGTTCGGCTGCCGCGGCCCAGATAAGGATGGTGTCGGTGTCGTAGCGCGTTTCGTCGAGTGTTTTGACGTCGGTGAGTTGGGGTGTGCCCTGGGTGAGTGTGCCGGTCTTGTCGAAGGCCACGGCGGTGATCGAGCCGAGTTGTTCCATCACGACCGCGGACTTGACCAAGACGCCGTTGCGTCCGGCGGTGGCCATCGCGGCCAGCAGCGGTGGCATGGTCGCCAGCACCACCGCGCACGGCGACGCGACGATCATGAAGGTCATCGCTCGCAGCAGCGCCGGCTGCAACGCTGCACCCAGGGTGAGGGGGATGAAGAACACCGCCAACGTGGCGGCCACGACGCCGATCGAGTAATGCTGCTCGACCTTCTCGATGAACAACTGGGCTTTAGCCTTGGTGGCTGACGCCTCCTGCACCATGGTCACGATGCGTGCAATGACGGTGTCGGCGGCGGCCCGGTGGACCCGAATCCGCAGCACCCCAGTGCCGTTCAGAGTTCCGGCGAACACCTCATCTCCGAGGATTTTGGCCACTGGTAGCGGTTCACCGGTGATCGACGCCTGATCCACGTCGCTGGCCCCGGAGATGACCTGGCCGTCGCCGCCGATCCGCTCACCGGGGCGCACCACGATCACGTCCCCGACCGACAGCGTGGCCGCATCGACCATCGTCTCGTCTCCGGATTCGGTGATCACGCTGGCACTCTCGGGGGCCAGATCAAGCAGGCTGCGTACCGAATCGGCGGTCCGCTGAGTCAGAAACGCCTCCAGCGCACCGGATGTGGCGAAGATGACGATCAACAGTCCGCCGTCGAGGACCTGGCCGATCGCGGCAGCCCCGATCGCGGCAACGATCATCAACAGATCGACATCGAGTGACTTTTTACGCAAAGCCTGCAATCCGGCCAGCGCGGGTTCCCAGCCGCCGGTGACATAGCAGGCCAGATATAGCGACCACCACATCCACGCCGACGTCCCACCGAACTGGGCAGCCAACCCGAGCACGAACAGCACTGTCGCCACAGATGCCCACCGGACCTCGGGCAGGCTGAACGGACGTGTCCGGGCTGTCGGTTGACGATTGGCGGCAGCGGCGGCGCGGGAGAGATCCAGGAGCGGAGACGACATCGGAAACTCCACGTGTGGGCAGTTTGGCGGGATACCGTCACCATACAGGAATATATGAACATGTCTTCATGTGATCATTAGGTAGGATGCAGCCATGGGTCACGGCATCGAGGGCAAGACCACCCCGCCCGCGCAACTCGACGCCGAGTCGGCGGCATCGGTCGCCGCGACATTACAGGCGCTGGCGACGCCGAGCCGGCTGCGGATCCTGACCCGCCTTCGCCATGGTGCGTGCTCAGTCAACGACCTCTCGGCGGCCGTGGAGATGGAACAGTCCGCGGTCTCCCACCAGCTACGCCTACTTCGCGCGATGGGATTGGTCACCGGAGCTCGCAACGGGCGCAGCGTGATCTACGCACTCTACGACGACCACGTCGCGATGCTCCTCGACGAAGCCGTCTACCACATCGAACACCTCGGGCTAAGCGTCCCAGACGAACCCTCCGCCACCGCCTAAAGGTATTGCAACAATTTCCCGAGTCCAAGTTCGTGAGACGTTCGATTTCAAGGGCACACAATGAATATTGCAGCGAGCGGGGAATTCTGGCTACCGAGACACCCGCCGAGACGGTGCGCGGAGCATTCAAGGCAGACGCTGGAGAGCAACCGAGGCAGTGCTCGACGACGCCTTGGTTGAAGACCCACGGGTGAGCCGCACGGCTACCGGCAGTCTCATGTATGCGCGCGGGGCGGCCGGCGGTGTAAAGGCATCGCTACCAATAACCATGCAAGGCCGACTCGACTCCGGCGAATCCGTCACCCTGGTCAACGCGCAGAACGGGGCGATCCCGGCCCCCATTCGGGTCTCCCGAATACCAAGCGCACTACGCCATTGTGGGCGAGCGCACACAAGTGGTCCCGAACAGCTATTCAGTGCCATGCGTTTTCGCTTCGGTGACCCCTACTGGCAAGGCCACCTGCAAAGCGGCGAAACCGCCGCTGTGGGCGGGGACGGGTCCATACTCAGCGTCGAGGGCGCCGACGATGGCAACTGGCTGCTGTACACTCCCCGACCCACTGACACTGCTACGACTTGAAACCATGGTGGAGTCGGGTTGCCTGACGCTCGCTGAACTCGCGCTAGATCAGGGTTTCGAGGCCCGGGACACATGGGTGCGCATCAACGAGGGGGACCCCTGGCTGAGGGTCCATGGGCCCGGCGCCAACACGCCCCCAAAGGAATTCGATTACCAGACGCTCCTGCCTCGCGAGGAACTCACACTTGAGCGGTTCGCCAACTGGATCCCGCTCAACAACACATTCGACGGCATCGCCCGCATGGCAGGTCGCCCCCTTGAGGGATTTCTGCAGACGCAGGCACTAGTTGTCACCGTGTTGCTCGAGGGCTTACACCGCCGGCTCGATAAGACTTTCGAGCAGTCCAAGTTTCGGGACGCGTCCCCCTCTGCCCTCGACAGTATCCGAAAAGCTGCTCGGCGAGCCGCAAAAGACAGGGCCACAGAGAGGAACGACCCGCACTTGGACCCGCAGCACGTTCACGAGGCTCTGATGAAATCTGTCAGCCGCTTCGCGGACGTCGAGTACATCGACCGCGCCACCGATGTGATCACGGTGGTCTCCCCAGTGCTGCCGGAGCTCACCGAATCGCTGCCCGTAGGTGACCTTGCTGAACACATGAAGAAATCGCGCATCGAAATGGCTCACCAACTGCTGCTCGAGGAGGAGAAAGAGCCCCTGGCCGCTCGGCAACTCCGCTGGCTGATCGTCACCCACACCACGCCGTGGCTTCTGCGGGCGCTGCTTCTCTTGGAGGCCGGTGTCGAGCCGAGCGTCATTAATCTTCATCACCAGCGGCACATCCGCTACCCGTCGGCCTGCGCTAACGTCGCGCAGTTTGTGAGCGAATTAGGCTCGCAACTGCCCCCGACCACCGGCTAGGACGGCGTCGTCTAAGTTCCCCACTACCCGGCCGATCGCCGCCACAACGTCCGCCACCACCCGTATTCGGTTTTCGACGGGTCAACCCCTGAATCCGTTGCTGCACCCCAGCGCCGCGAAAACCGAACGCCTGGACCGCCATCCGACAGCCGCGCATTTCCCCGACCTGCGAAAACCCTTGCTGCAGCCCAAAAAATCTTCGGTTTTTGTTCGGGGGGGTATGTCACCAGCTGGTGGGGAGCGTCTGTGGCCCCCGCGTACGCGCGGGACACCCACCCCCCACCGAGGTCGGTGCGCTGGTTGGGGTTCGGGCTGGTGGAGTGTGGTGGGGTCGTGGACCGTGGTTGCGGATGGAGCGGTGCCGCAAGGGGTTCCGGTGTTGGGCTGTCGGAAGGATTGTGCCGCATGGGAGTGGTCATTGGGCGCCTTCAGTGGGGAGTCTTCATTGCCCCCGTGGACGGAGAGCAGGCCTGAGGTTGTGTCCACGTCCGCTCTTTGAACGCGGCCACAAGCACTGCTCCCCGCCCACGAAGTCTGGTCCCGCGCGGGCCGCGAGCCAAGGATCATCCTCAACCGGCCCGCGCGGAAGTCCTTATGCAACGAGCAATCTGAACGCGGCGTCGTTGACCGAATCACTCCCATAGCGGGCATACACGTACATGCCTCGCTGGCCGGTCGGCCTGCGGTTGGCGCCGAACAAGTGCGGGATCAGTTCGACCGCGCTGCCGATACGCTTGGACACCACGAAATTGGAGAAGTCCCCGTACAACAGCACCGAGTCGTTGCCAGCACCGCCGCCCAACGTGGAGTCCATGTTGCTCAATTCGCGGACCGGCTTGCCGGCAAGGGTGGGCTGATCGGTCCGCAGCTCAGGGAACACCAGCGACCCGTTCGCCGTCTCCAACGGGCGAAGTTTGTTGAGGATCGCGAGATTCGCGCACCAGCGTGCGGCGGGCTGCCAGCGGGCCCCCAACGAGCCCTGGACGTTGTACACGTCAGCAGCAACCAGCGTGTCGGCGGTGCCGGCGGCGACTACCGACGAACCACCTTGAATCCCAGTATCGCGCACCAGAGTTTCCGCACGTGAAGCCCGGTTTTTGCCGGGCCTTCGTCGTCTCCGCGCAATAAACGCGCAATGGTCGACGGCACCGACCAGGACATCGTCTGGACTGCCGCAGTCCAGCTAGCGGACGGGACGCTGTACCAACCTGAGATTCACGTCGACATCGACCATGAAAACGAAGCCTTCACCAGTAAGCATGCCCGCGGTCTGCCGAGCAACTGCTGGACGCCGCCCGCGAGGTCGACGGGTGGACGCAATGAATAAGCGACTTGTGTCGATGCTGACCCAGGCCGACTAACGCGGTCTTTCGGTTCCCGTGTCACCGGGCTTGAGCACCTGATAGCTGAAGTACCAGAGGTCCGTAACCCTTAACGACGTCACATCGTCGACACGAAGATCGAAGACGTCCTCGTCATCGGCGACCTCAGACCGTGCCTTCTCGTCTGCTGCCTGCAACATCGTATTCGGGTCGGCATCCGGTCGGCCGCGGATCCGGAAACGGCGCACCTCGGGTTCCGTGTTCGTCATAGCCCCATGCAACCACCGCACCCGGCTGGTCGGGAAGCAACGCCTACGTTTCCCGCCCGCTGAGATTGTTGCGCGGGCCGACCGGGAGCACGCCGCGGTGATGGCCGGTGACATGCTGGTCGGCGTATACGGCGAGTATCCGCCGGCGGTATAGCGGGCTGCCGCCTCGTATTCTTGGCGTTGACTAGAGCCGCATCTTGAAGCCGGCCACGATCCGCGGCAACGGCAGCTGTTCGCCACCGAACTGGGCAGCATAAGCGTTGATTGCCGCGACGTAAGACCGTTCCTGCGGCGTCGCCCGCCCGACAAGGGCTGGAACCTCAGCCTGATTGCTCTTACACGCGTTGATTACGGGGCAAGACAAAGCATCGAGCGCGGTCTCTAATGCCTCCGCCGCCTCTTCAAACCGGCCAACATCTGGCTGGTGGTAACAACCAAACAATTGCGGGACGTTGACCAACGTGCATCGACTGGTACTAGATACCGAGAGCATATGCCGCGTCGCCAATAGGCTGAGAATCGCCGGATTCGACCGCCGAATTGTAAGCATCCAGCTTGTTCTTGAGCTGCGCTGCCAGTCCGGTCGCGTACTGCTGCCGATAGAAGTCAGGCGAAGCGTCATTCGGGCCCGTGCGGCTCTCGCACGTCGGAACGCCCGGAACCGTAGTGACCACCCCGGAGTGAGTGGTCGAAGATGTTCCCTCACGTGTCGCCGGGGAACTGCAAGCGGTCAGGGTCATCGCAATACCCAGAATGACCAGTGTGGCAACCGCACGCCTGATCGAACCCACCCCACTCAACGCACGCGCACCACTTCCCCTTGCCGCCGACGTCAGGTTATCCGCCCGAACCAGCGCGCGTGGAGTATTCGGCTTGTGAAAACCCGACATGGGCCGCCAGGCGGTCGGGAGCACGCCGCGGTGCTGGCGCGTGGGCGTTTATGGCGAATATCCGCCGCATGTGATGATCGGCGGATGACGGCCCCGACGAGGGTGCGCGGCGGGCAGCGGCGCAGTTGTCGCATCCAATCTGCCGTTCTAGACCGCCGCCGCTGGGACACCCGGGAGGGACTCAGGATCGCCATCGTCACCTGGATCGAACGGACCTACCACCGTCGCCGACGCCAGACGAACCTCGGGCGGTTGACCCCGATCGAATTCGAAGCAATCGTGACCACACCGGCCAGTCAGGCCGCGTGACCGAAACTGTCACCCATCGGCGTAGCAGACCCGACCGAGTTCCTGTTGGGGAGTGGGGAACATGACTGACCGCAGACGCCCGTGGGCCACCTTCGCGTCGTACGTGGTGCTTGCTGTCTATCTCGGTGGCGGGATCTTGGTGTGGGCCCTAACCGGCATGCCCGGGCGGCTCGTGGTGGCGCTGGAAATGGGGGTGACTGTCGTGCTGGTCTTGCTCTACGCGGCGTATCGGAAGTACATACGGCCCCGTTTCGCACCTAACAAGAACACCGGAGATATCCCCCCACAGAACCCAATATCTTGAGCCCGGCGCGCGGGTGCGGCCGATCGTCGTGCCGCTGGGGGCGTAGTCGTGCCCTGCGCTGAAAGCCGTGGGTACCATCGCGAAGCTGTCCATGCGGCGGTCATGCCCTCGCTCCTGCCGCGATGTATTCGGCGCGAGCTTGCGCATCAGCCTTCGTCTCGTGCAACTCGATCTTCGGCAGTTGCGTCGCACTGGCCGGTAGTGCTGAATCTACTGTGCGGCAGCTTGATTGGGGCATGGCTTGATGCCACTATCGGCGTCGTCGCGGCGCTTATGGGTGTTGCCGGAGGAGGGTTGTTGATTCCGACGATTGTGCTCGTGTACGCAATCGACGTGAAGATCGCGGGCAGCCTGTCGTTGCCGTGTCGCTACCGACGATGTTGGTCGCGTTCACCCGATATGGCCGTGACGAGAGTTTCACCGTAGTGCGTCGGAACCTACGATTCGCCGTTGTCATGGCGACTGGACCACCAAACGGGTCCCCCTCACCGTTGTTGGTGACTCTGTTGGCGTTGTCAGCTTTCAAAGTGTGGCGACACGAATAGCACCTGCAGCCGCGGTCGCAGAGTGTGGCGTTGGCCACAGTCAGCCACAGCGGTGGAATGGAAACGTGCTCGCTCCGCGTTGCCCAAAACACAACCACAAAAGAAAAAAACGACCCGGCTGTTCTCTTCCAGCCGGGTCGTTTGTGTTCGGCGCCTTGCGGCGGCTCTTCGCCATGCGGCTCGGGAGCGGTGGCCTCCCCCGGCTGCTGGTAGCCATCGCCATTGACGCCAATGGGAATAGACGGCGCGACCAAATGGCTTCGTCCAAAGTGACTCCAAAACCCGATACCGAGACGCTCAAGGCGTTGAACGACAACATCACCGACGAGTTTCGCGCCAACGCCGGCAAGGTCGGCGGGCGATTCGAAGGCAACGAGCTGTTGCTGCTCAGTACGACGGGCGCGAAGTCCGGCGAGCCGCGCGTGGCGCCGCTGGTGGTCTTCCGCATCGACGGCAAGCTGCTGATCGTCGCAGGTTACGGCGGCGCCGACGTCAATCCAGCGTGGGTGCACAACCTGCGGGCCAACCCGCGGGCGCGCGTTGAGGTCGCCACCGACTCGTTCGACGTCATCGCGCACGAGCTCGACCCGTCCGAACGTGAGGCGATCATCCCCAAGATCAACGAGACCGCACCCGCGTTCGCGTTCGCGAACTACCAGTCAAAAACCACCCGCACCATCCCGATATTCGAGCTGCGGGGAACCAGGTCGCTCTAATCCACGTCTGAAAGCCGCAGGTGATGCGCGGCGCAACCGCCACCTCGAAAGCCGCTCTGGCGCAGCGGATGCACGCCAGCGGTGAGTCGGCCAGCACCATCGGAACGGCGCTCGGTGTTAGTCGGGCCACGGTTTACCGGGTGCTTGCGGAGAACGCCAACTAGCTCGTCTGAACTGACGGGTCGAAGGGCGCGGAGCTGCCGGATCGGCAAGCTCAACGCGGGCCCATCATCCCAGGCCCCATCATTCCGGGTCCCATCATGCCTCGCATCATTGGCGGCATTCCATCGCGCACAAAGCCGGTGACCTCTTGTGCGTGTGCGCGGATCGCTTGCGTGAGGGCCGGATCATCCGCAGTTTCCTCGGCTACCAGACCGGTAGGGGTGAACGTCAACTGGCGGCTATAGCCGTTGGCATGGCTGAACAGTGTGGGCAGGCTGCCACTCATGCACATGACCTCGGCGCGCTGGTCGAGGTGAGAGTACATGCTGGACACGTGCGCTTGGAGTTGGGCGACAAGATCGGGCGAAGTCGATTCTGTGGTGGTGCGTATGCCGCCGGGGATTTCCTCGACGGTGCGGGTTATTTCGTTGTGCCGGTTGAACATCTCTAGGTAGAGGCTCATATCCGCCGGGCTGGCACCCATCATGCCGCCGTCGTCGGTCAAGCGGATGCGTAGGACTGGTGAACCAAGGATTCCGCGAAGCGCATACCCGATACCCATAACCGCGCTAGTACCGAGCGCAGTAAGCACTGCCCGCCGACTGACCCTAGCCATGGGATGACCTCTCGGGCAGCTTGATCATGTGCCTGCGGTGAAAGAGCTTCGCGAATAACGCCGTCCGTGCGGCTACATCAATCGGCGGTGCCATTGCTCGCTGTCCGTCTCGCCTCGAGGAGAGCCTTCCGCTAACACGTACTCGATCCGGATGGAACCCGTATCCCGCAGCGGCAACGGGTCGGTCCGTTGCTCGGTAAGAAAACGGACTGCAAGGATGATGGCGGTGATGACGGTGCCCCAGAGCACTGCCATCACCAGAACCTCCTGGATGCAGCCAGCCCAACTCCAGCCAATTCCGTGAAACCACATCATGGTTGCACAGCCTCCAAACTCGTCACCGTTGTTTTGTTACCCGTCAGCGTGCACGTTCCGGACACCGCCGAGCTGGTCCAGCGTGGGGTTCCGCGCCTCGCCGTTATGGCCGAGGGGAGCCTGAGGGCATGGTGGTGGGCGACGGCGAAGCTGGTCCCATCATTCCGCCGGGCATCATTTCGCCTGGCTTCATCTGGCCGCTCGGGGCTGGCATCGTCTCCGGTTTCATCTGCCCGCCTTTCTTCATCTCGTCACAGCACGCCATCTTTGCCGGACTCATATGCCCCTCCGATGAACCGCCGCCCAAACCCCAGCTGAGGAAAAACCCCGAGAAGAAAACCGCTGCGACGATAAATAAGCCGCCGGCCACAATGCCCACCCATGCCAGCGCCTGGTTAAGGCGGCCCGATGGCGGCTGAGTTGTGGATTCCCCGGTTGCAACGACTACGTCATCGGTCGACGGGGAAACGCCGCTCGAACTCGTCATGGGCTCAAACCTCCTGTTGAATGGATCATTGATGGCCAACATACCCCACCCGGGGTGGGGTGGGATAGAGCTAGAATGATCAATGGCGGAGCAGTCGAAGCGTGCCTGCCGCGTAGAGGCAGCGAGAAGGAGACACCCGGATGGGTCACGAGCTGACGGCGAAACAAAATGCGGCGCTCAACCGGCTAAAAACGGTGCGGGGTCATCTCGACGGAATCATTCACATGCTCGAAACCGACGCCTACTGCGTGGACGTGATGAAGCAGATTTCTGCAGTGCAGTCAGCGCTAGAACGCACGAATCGCGTGATGTTGCACAACCACCTAGAGACCTGCTTCTCGCAGGCTGTCCTGGGCGGGCAGGGAGCAGCAGCCATCGACGAACTAGTCGATGCCTTGAAGTTCAGTCCTGCTTTGACTGGCCCTGACGCCCGCTTGAACGGCACCACCGCTGATGAGGCCGTGGGAGCTGGGACGTCCTGAGCGGCCCCAGCGGCTACCCGCGCTGAAATCCGAAACCGCCGCGTCCGCAGGGGCGGCTCGCTGGTGTCTCCTGCCCACAAGGCGCGCTTGTATCCCTGCAAGCACAGGACCACTACTGTGACGTCCTCGCGGGATGAACCATCAATGCCATGAACACTTCAGCGAACACCACCCAGGCCCACGACGCCACGACAAGCACCGCGCGCGCCACGGGAATCGGATTCCTGCGCCGCAGCATGGCCGGTGCGGTGCTGGCCGCGGCGATCACCGCGACCGGTGTCGGTCTCGCCGCGACGAGCCAGGCCGACGCCGGGGAACCAAACTTCGGCACCCCGCCCACGGCCAACTGCAAGACCGAACCGTGGGGCTTTCTCGGCTCCCAGCGCCGCACGCTGTGCGACGGCCCGATATCCGCCGACGGCAGTTGGACCCGGCAACGCACCATCTGGGCACCGCCCCACTTCACGTCGTCTTTCTGCACGAGCAGCCCCGGCTCGTACTCCGGCAGAAATTCGTACTCCGGCACCAACTGCTCCGGCGGGTACTACGTCGATCAGCGGTTGATCAGCAGCGACACCTACCCGGTGCAACCCGACACGGTACTGCCCGACGAACCAGGTCATTTGGGCTAACTGGCTTCGGAGACCGGATCATCTTCGGCCACGACGCGACTGGTATCGCAAGACTAGGTAGGGTCATCGGCGTATCGCCCGTCAAGTCCGGATTCGAACGAGGAAGGACAGCAAGTGGTCCGGTCCCCTACCGTATTCGGCAATTGTTGTTGGTACCGACGGATTTCGCGCCGACCCGACCGTGAGTAGTTGTGGATTTCCTGACGACGCCCCCCGAGGTCACCTCGGCGCTCATCCACTCCGGGCCCGGAGCGGGGTCACTGATCGAGGCGTCGGGTGCGTGGCAGCGGCTGGGCGCGGGTTTAGAGGAATCCGCTTCCAGCTATGCCTCGGCAGTATCTTCGCTGATTGAGTCTTGGCACGGTCAGTCCTCGATCGCGATGGTCCAGGCCGTCGAGCCCTACCTCACGTGGTTGCGCACGACCGCGCAGCAATGTCAGCAGATAGCCTCCTCTTCGCTGTCCGCCGCAACAGCTTTCAGCTCCGCGCTCTCTGCGGTAATTCATCCCGCAGAGGTCAGCGCCAACAGGACGCGACTGACACAGTTGCTGGCCACCAACGGGTTCGGCCGCAACCTTGCCGCTATCGCCGAAACCGAAGCCCAGTACGAGGGCATGTGGGCGAACAACTCTGCGGCGATGACTCGCTATCAGGCAGCCTCGGCACAGGCTGCCACGCTGCCTCAATTCTCTTTGCCGCCTCCGATTGCCAACCCCACGGGGGTCGCTGCTCAAGCCAGCGCGGCGTCTGCCGTTACCACTTCTACGACAACCGGTGCGGCCACCTCTGCGCTCGATTCGATACTGCAGTCGCTGCAAAGCTTCGACCCCAATAAGGGCTGGTTCGGATTTGCCGAAACGTGGGGCAACCAGATCATCGCGGGGGGACTTCCCATCAACCTCCTCGGCTACCTGGCGCAGGCCAGTGCGGCCAAGGCACTCCAGAGCGTAGGTGGCGAAGTTGGTTCGGGTCTGGCGGAGGGTGAGTCGTCCCTGGGGACGCCGGGGTCGTTGGGTGCGTTAGGCGCCGCTGGACTGACAGCAGAACCTACGGCGGCGTTGGGTATTGGAGTGTCGGCGGGCAAGCTGACCATGCCGCCCGCTGTGGTGGGGCTGGTGCCCGCGTCGCAAGCCCAAGTGCAGCTTGCGTCGGCTGTATCACCACTTCCTTCAGAGGAATCCGAGTTCCCGATGCTGCCGCCTTTGATGCCGCCGCCGATCGCGGCAGGCAGTGGTTGGCGCAAGAGGACGCCGCAAAAGTACGGAGATCGAAAGTACGTGGGTGTTGAAGAGGATGAGGAAGAAGATCAGCATGAGGATGAGGATGAGGATATTAAGCGCGGGTTGGACTTCCCGTCGACGGTGATGCCCAAACACCCCTCAGGCGGATAAAGACGAATGGCATTGCACATTGTTCGGTCACTCTCCAACGGGATCCTCGCCGCCCTCGTCGCCTTTGCAGTCGGGATGGCAGGGCCAGCCCTAGCCGACGACGGCCTCAACGGCCATTACCAAGCCATCGTCGATGGCTCACGGCTAATCCGCCGAGCGAGATCCTGATCATCAACACCAATGCGATGCCGCAGGCAATCGCACCGGCTGGGTGTCGACCCCCAAAACTTGGGGCGCAGCGATCAGCAAGCCTCCCGTCTGTACCTTCGCTCCGGCAACCCTGCCGATCAATCACCTCGACAATGGCAGCGGGCGGATGCGGCGACGCAGCAAGGCCGACAAATACACACTCGCTCAGCTGTCCAAACGTGTGTCGATGACCCCAACCGGGGGGTGTGCCCGTAACGGCGCACATTGGCGGCTAGCCCGCCGACGAGTTCTCCGCGTTCTGTGCCCTGGCCTCGTCTTCGACGAGCCGCAGGTGACTGTCGTGCGCGGCCTGCCAGTGTCGATCGGCTTTGTCCTGCAACTCCTCTGCCGGCCCGTCAGCACCTCGGATGGCGGCGCGTTGATAGTTGTTCGCGACTCGCTCGTGTAACCGGGCCAACTCGTCGTGCCGTTGCGCCGACGCGCGGTGTGCTACTGCGGCGCGGTGCAGCGCATCTTGAGCGCGCTGACGTGCGAAGCTCACCGACTCCGCAGAAGGTCGCTCGCCCGATTGGCACTCGGCGGCCGAACCTTCGCCCATCACTGACTCCCCTCAACACCGAGGCGCGGGCTCTCGCGGTCGCTGCGTCGCCCGCCCAGTCAAGTCAGTGTTCTGCCATCCTTCGCAACTGGTCAGCGATCCGGCGGTCCTCCTCGGCGAACTCGCGGTGGCGGGCCGCGTGGTCGCTGGCCCCATCATCGCCGGTTTCGGCCAATTGCTCGTATGACAAGGCGGCTCGGTCGTGGCTGTCTGCCGACTTGTCGAGGCCCTCAGCAGCAGATCGCTGGGCCACCTTCGTCCGCTGCCGCACCTGCTCGGCTTGTTGGCCCTCGAGAAGTGCGCGTTCGGCCTTGAACCGCACATGCGGGTCAAGGTCGTTTTCTAGGCTGCTGTCCGCCTCGGCCATGAGCGGCCTCCTTATTCGTCTCACCCGGAATTGCCCCTGCTGGCGCCGCTAAAACACGTGATCTGACCCCGCGGCACCCAGCGAACGTCGAAAGTCAACTGCACCACCTTTTCGGCGCTGCATAAATTCGGGCGGTTGGCAGCCGCTAGTGCGCTTAGTGGACAGGTGTCAGCCGGTCACCCCAGCCTAGCGCGTGGATATGAATCAGCTGCTCACGCGCGTGCTTCTCGACAAACAGTGAAATGGAGCTACGGACCCGGCTGGCGTCGCGGCGGCGGTGCTCTTGGCGGATAGGGCTTGCTACGCGCCCGCCAGCGAACGCAAGAATTTCGCAAGAACTTCGCGAAGACGTCGCAAGCGCGGTGCTGCAGCCTGAGGGTTGTCGGCCACCGCGACGGACCCCGGAAACGAACTCACTTCAGCAACACAACCGAATACAGGATGATCCCACCCCGCAACTCTGAAGTGAATCACGACCGGGCCCTGCTATCTGGCGGCGTCGCGGTGGCCGACCTCTTGCTAGCCCAGATTCGAATCCCGTTGTGCTGGAAATGATTCGATCACCTCAAGCAGCTCGTCGGCGGCTTCCCAGTTCAGCAGGTGTCCCGCCTCGGGCACGCTGACGAGCCGCGCCCCGGGTATGCCGTCGGCGAGCCGACGCGAATGACTCGGCGGCGTCGTTCGGTCGGCGGAACCGACCATGACGACGGTGGGCACCGCGATCTCGGCCAGACGCGGGTATCGGTCCTCGCGTGAGAAGGCCTGCACAATCGGTGTCAGCGGCCCGTGTTCGTCGAGATGTTGCTTGAAGCCCTCGCGGAACACCGAGATCATCGCCGGTGAGGGACGCGACCCGCATTGTGCCGCGCCGAGCAGCACCCCTACGGTCTTGCTCCGCAAGAGAAATTGCAGGACACCGTATTCCATCAGTGGGACCTGCACTCGGTTCTGCGGCGCTCCGTCAAAGATGCGGCCCGCCCAGGTAGCGAACAACACCAGACCGCGCAGCCGCGGCGCAAGGTCGGGGTGGTCGAGCAAGGCGCGGATCGTGACGAATCCGCCCATCGAGTGCCCGACGAGCACAGCGTCGCGAACATCGAAGTGCCGCAGCACCGCGGCAAGGTCGGCGGCCATGGGCTGCGACCCAACGCCGTCGGACCCGAGTGTGGAACTCCCGTGGCCGCGCTGGTCGAAGGCGATGACGCGAAACCCTCTGGCCTGCAACTTATCCCATGCGAAATTCCACTCGGTGAGGCTGGCGGTGTAGCCGTGCACCAAAACCACCGGCGGTCCGTGGCCGGCAACCAGCGCGCGCAACACCGTCCCGTCGTCGCGGGTGATCAGGATCTCCTCGCCCTGCGGTTCGGCGAGCAGCCGTTCTAACGGAAAGGGATCCGGATTCCGCTCGATCCACGCGACCAAAGCCCGGACGCCGCCCCAGCCCAACAGACCGGTCGCGACCAGGCCGGCGCCAGCGGCCAGGCCGATTCTCATAGCACGTCAACCCAAATAGTAAGGGCCCCAGTCGCAATGGCGAGCAGGACGAGCAGGATCGTATCCACGGCAGGCAGGCGCGGCTGCTCCGATGCGCCGAGCCGCAATTCGCGCGCGATCAGGAAAAGCGGGAAGGTCACACTCACGGCAATCAAGAAGCTACCGAGAACGTAAAGCCACACGAACCGCACATTGTGCTTTCTGGCTTCGATCACCATCAGTACGGTCGCGGCAAGGGCGAACAACAGAATATCGACGGTGATGCTGCGTGAGGCCGCCGTGACCTTGGTGTCTCGCGCGAAATTGATGAGCAACGCCGCAGGATTGCTGGCAGGGTAAGAAAGGTTCTGGCTCCAGGTCGCGATCAGCGCGGCGATCGAGATCGCCCCATACACGACGCACAGGAGCTTGCGGGACGTAGGCATCATCGACGCTGCTTGCTCGACTGATTTCACGAACTCAACAGTAAGCCCGCCGGATCGCTCCGGCCGGTGTTACGCCGCCGACGCCCGGGATACCCGCGGAGTGCGGATTGCCGGCGGCCCGATCCGCACGGATCCGGCCAGCGCGCCGACCGGCGGGCGCACTGGGATTTCCCAGATGTCGCCGTCGAGCACACCGGGCAGGCGCGCTCGGCTGGCAACGAAGATCGGGACCCTGCCTTGCATGGCCTGGCGGTGATAATCCTTGATCGCCGCGAACGCCCACTTGCCCAGCAGGCAGATCGAGACCAGGTTGGCGATGGCCATCAGCGCCATCGCCAGATCGGCGAGCGACCACACCAACGTGAGCTTGGACATGGCCCCGAACACGATCGACCCCAGCGTCACGAGCTTCAGCACGTTGGTCGCCAAACGGCGCCCGCCCAGGAAGAACAGGTTGGCCTCGGCAATCACGTAATTGCTGAGCACCGAGGAGAAGGCAAAGAAGAACACCACCGAGGTCATCAGCACGGTGGACCACGAACCGAGGTCCGCGGTGATTGCCTGCTCCGTCAGGCTCGCGCCGGCAATCGCACCGGTGTGGGCCGGATCGTAGAGGTCTGGTCCCGACGCCAGCACGATGAACGCCGTCGCGGTGCAGATCACCATGGTGTCGATGAAAACGGCCAGCGACTGGATCAGGCCCTGCTCCACCGGATGTGCCACGGTGGCAGCGCCGGCGATGTTGGGCGAACTGCCCATCCCCGCCTCGCAGGCGAACAGGCCCCGCTTCACCCCGGTAAGCATCGCCACCGCGATGCCGCCGGCGAAACCACCTGCCAGCTGCTTGATTCCGAATGCACCACCGATGATCTCGCCGATCATCCCCGGTAACTCGGTGATGTTGACCGCCACGATCGCGAGTGCCAGCAGCGTATAGAGCGCCGCAACGGCCGGCAGCACCTTTCCCGCGAACGCCGCAACCCTGCGCACCCCGCCGAACAGCACCGGCGCCGCCAGCACCGCCAGAACCACTGTTGTCCAACGGATGTCGATGCCGTGCGATGACTGCAGAACGCCGCTGACCGCATTGGTCTCCACCATGTTGAAGGCGGTCGAGAACGTGACCGTGAGCAGCAGGGCGAAGACGACACCGCCTGTCCGCGAACGCAGCCCACGCTGGATGTAGAACGCCGGGCCGCCCCGGAAGGCCCCGTCATACGAACGGACTTTGAAAATCTGGCCCAGCGTGGCCTCGATCAGCGCGGTCGCCATGCCGACCGCGGCCACCACCCACATCCAGAAGATCGCGCCCGGACCGCCAACGGTGAGCGCGATTGCGACGCCCGCGATGTTGCCGGTCCCTACCCGCGAGGCAAGGCCAACGCAAAATGCCTGGAAGGAAGAGATCCCACCGTCTTGGCGGTGGGATCTGCGAAGCTGGCGAAACATCCGCCCGAAATAGCGGATCTGAATGCATCGGGTCCGCACCGTGAAATAGATGCCTACGCCGATGAGCAAGTAAATAAGGACATGTGTGTTCAGGACATTGCTTAGGGGATCGATCAACTGCTCCTGAAGAACGTCCAAATTTGCTTCCTCTCCGCACAAACTTGGGCCTCTGTTAGTCACAGAATGGTAAAGACGAAATGTTGACGACAGGTTTCGCTAACCGGCCCCCGGTAGCCGGGGTGTTAAAAATGGATCACGTCGCCCTCGGGGGCGCTACGTAGCCGCTATGCGACCCCGACTATGAGGGGCCTGTCTTGACGCTGGCGGCCGGCAGCGCATTGGGGCAGTACACGTTGGCCGCTATCGCGGCGAACTTGGCAGCGTTGTCGGAGCTCAGGCCAGGGTTCTGGGCTTGGACGGTCTTGATGAGATCCGCCATCTGCGCGCCCTCGCCAGCCCTTTGGCACACCCATTTGGCGGCCGAGATTGCGCGCTCCGGGTCCGGAGCGTGAATGCCGGCCGCTTGCACTGTCGCGAGGAACTGCTCATCGCTGGTGTAGGCCTGGGCGGGCGCGGCGATACCGATCATGGCGGCAGCGCCCAGCAGCGTCAGGAGGGGCTTCATAGCCCGCTAATCGTCCCAGACGTTTGACCAGCGCGCATCTCGTCCGGCTACATCGGCTGTCGTCAACCTCAAGTTGACAATCTGACGACCGTCAACCTACAGTTGACGCCATGGCCGATCCGACGCCCATCGCCTATCCCGTCCGCCTCGACGAGCTGATCAACGCCATCAAACAGGTACACACCGACGTGCTGGACCAACTCAGCGATGCCGTCCTGGCCGCTGAGCATTTGGGTGAGATCGCCGACCATTTGATCGGGCACTTCGTCGACCAGGCCCGCCGGTCCGGGGCTTCCTGGACCGACATCGGCAAGAGCATGGGCGTCACCAAGCAGGCCGCACAGAAGCGGTTCGTCCCCCGACCCGAGGCCACCACGCTGGACGCGAATCAGGGTTTCGGGCGTTTCACACCGCGCGCCCGCAATGCGGTGATCGCGGCCCAGAACGCCGCGCACGAAGCCGCCAACAGCGAAATCACGCCCGACCACCTGCTGCTCGGGGTGCTCGGTGACCCAGCCGCGCTGGCTACCGTGTTGCTGCACCGCCAGCACGTCGACACCGCGGCGCTGCGTGCAGGCGTGACACTACCGACGGCCGTGGGTGAGCCACCGGAGCTGATCCCGTTCAACGGTCCGGCGCGCAAGGCGCTCGAACTGACCTTCCGCGAGGCACTTCGGCTCGGCCACAACTACATTGGCACCGAGCACCTGCTGCTGGCGCTGCTCGAACTCGAAGACGGTGCCGGAGCCCTGCATCAATGCGGGGTCGATAAGGCACGCGTCGAGGCCGACCTGGCCGCCGCGCTCGCCTCACTCACCGGCGAAAAGAACCTAGACGGCTAATCAGCAACCCCTCCCCTTCGGCATGGCGCGTGTGCAATCATGCGAGGGTCCGCCGTTGGGAGCCGAGGAGGCAACGATGCACCGCTGGCTGGCTGTCATGACCACCTTCCTCATCGCCGCTGCCGGCGTCGTCGTTGCCGGCGTCACCGCGGTGGGCATTGCCGCTCCCCGCGCCTGGGCCGGTGACGCGCCGATCGGTCACATCGGTGACACCCTGCGGGTGGATACCGGCGACTACGTCGCAGACGTCACCGTCAGTACCGTGACGCCGTGCGACCCGCCGCCGGGATTCGGCTACACGCGCAGCGGCGTCCCCGTCAAAAGCTTCCCCGGCAGCACCGTTGAGCGCGCCGACGTGGTCATCCACGCGGTGCGGGTGCCGACTTCTTTCATCATGGCGACCAACTTCAGCTTCGACGGCGTGACGCCCTACGCCGACGCCTACAAGCCCCGGGCATCCGATGCACCCGACGCGTTGGACAACGTGATCGTGAACGCGCCGCAAGGATCGGTGGTGCGCGGTGAAGTGTATTGGGACGCCTACCGCGATCTGGTCTCCAACGTGGTGCTGCTGGACAAGAAGACCGGCGCGCACCTCGCGCAGTGGAATCTCTGACTGGAATCTCTGACCTGCTCGCCGTACACATCGACCCGGCCGATTCCGTCGACGCCGACGAGCTGGCCGCCGTTGCCGCACGTACCTTTCCGTTGGCGTGCCCGCCCGCAGCAGCCGCCGAGCACATCGCGGCGTTCATCGCCGCCAACCTGTCCGCGGGGCGCTTCGCCGAATACCTGGTCGACCCGCAACGCGCGATCCTCACCGCACGCCGGGACGGCCGGATTGTCGGGTACGCCATGCTCATTCGCGGCGTCGCCGACGATCCCGACGTGCAGCGGGCGGTCGAAGTTCGCCCGGCCGCCGAGCTGTCAAAGCTGTACTTGCTGAACGACTTTCACGGTGCCGGGGTTGCGGCGGCATTGATGGACACCACGCTGGCCACCGCCGCCGAATGGGGCGTCCGCTGCGTGTGGCTGGGTGTCAACCAGGGAAACCAACGCGCGCAACGCTTCTACCTCAAGAGCGGCTTTCAGATCACCGGCACCAGGACTTTTCACTTGGGAGATCGTCGCGAAGACGACTACGTCATGGTCCGTGAACTTTGACCGTCCCGCTCGAGCGTCACGCCGGCGTGACGCTCGGCGGGCGGAGGGCGGTCAGCGCCAACAGCCGTGAAGTGGCCCGCAGGTACTTCTTCCGGTAGCCACCGGCCAGCATCTCCTCGCTGAAGATGGTGTCCAGCTTGTCCCCGGACGCCACCACCGGAATACCGGCGTCATAGAGCCGGTCGGTCAGCGAAACCAGTCTCAGGGCCACGCTCTGGTCGTCGAGAGCGTGCACGCCGGTCAAAAACACCGCGGTGACACCCTCGATCAAGGTCAGATACCGAGACGGATGCATGGTGGCCAGATGCGCGCACAGGGCATCGAAGTCGTCCAGGGTCGCCCCGTGCACGCGCACGGCACCCGCGGCCACTTCGTCGTCCGACAACGGCTGCGGCGCCGGCGGTAGGTCGCGATGCCGGTAGTCGGGGCCTTCGATCCGCACGGTGGTGAAAATTCTTGCCAGCGTGTTGATCTCGCGCAGAAAGTCCTGCGCGGCAAAGCGGCCCTCGCCCAGCTGCTCGGGCAACGTGTTGGAGGTGGCGGCCACCGACACACCCCGTTCCACCAACATCGAAAGCATCCGCGAGATCAACGTGGTGTTGCCCGGATCGTCCAGTTCGAACTCGTCGATGCACACCGCGGTGTAGTTGGCCAGCAGGTCGATGCATTCCAGGAAGCCGAACACCCCGGCCAGCTGGGTCAGCTCGCCAAACGTCGCGAACGCCTTAGCGGGAATCTTTCGGGTTGCGGCGCCGGTCTGCTCCCCGTCTGGTCCCGAACCGGGCAATTGGTAGTAGGCCGACGCGAGCAGGTGAGTCTTGCCAACACCGAACCCGCCGTCCAGGTAGAGCCCGACACCGGGCAGCGCCTCCCGTTTGCCCCACAGTTTCTTGCGGCCGGCCCGGCGCTCCACGGCCTGGCGGCAGAACTCCTCACAGGCGACGACGGCGGCAGCCTGCGTCGGTTCCGCCGGATCGGGGCGATACGTCGCGAAGCTCACTTCGGCGAACGTTGGTGGCGGCCGTAGTTGGGAGATCAGCCGTTCGGGCGAGACGCTCGGGTGCCGGTCCACCAAATGACTCACCGGCTGGGAACTGGACCCGTGCATGCAGGCACTGTAGCGGCGTGCTGCAATCAAACTCATGCCCGATCCTGAAGGCGGTCCGGCCGCCGAGACGCCGCTGAAGCTGCTCGAGTCCGGGCACGAGGTCGATGACGGAGAACTCCCCAAGCTCTACGGCTATCCCGCCGAACGGGACGACGTCTGGTTGCGCGCGAACTTCATCACCAGCGTGGACGGCGGCGCCACCGCCGACGGCAGCACCGCCGCAATGGCGGGACCGGGCGACAAATTCATCTTCAACCTGCTGCGGGAACTCGCCGATGTGGTCATGGTCGGCGCGGGCACGGCGCGGGTCGAGAACTATTCCGGCGCGCATCTCAGCCTCGCCCAGCGCGGGCGGCGGCAAGACCGGGGGCAGAGCGAAGTACCGCAATTGGTGATCGTGACCAAGTCGGGTCGTCTGGACCGGGACATGGGAGTGTTCACCCGCACCGAGGTGCCGCCGCTGGTGCTGACCTGCACGGCGGCCGCCGAGGAGACGCGCCGGGGGCTCGCGGGCCTTGCCGAGGTGTTGGACTGCTCAGGCGACGATCCCGCCAAGGTCGACGAGGCCGCCGTGCTGGCGACGCTCAAGGATCGCGGTTCCCGCCGGATCTTGACCGAGGGCGGCCCGATGCTGCTGGGCTCGTTCGTCCAGCGCGGCATGCTCGACGAGCTGTGCCTGACAATCGCGCCGTATCTGGTCGGCGGCCTGGCCCGGCGCATCGCGACCGGCCCGGGCCAGTTGCTGACCCAAATGAGCTGTGCCCACATACTCACCGACGAGGCCGGCTACCTGTACACGCGCTACGTCAAGGCCTGATCGGGTGGTATCGCACGGGAGATCGCTACTGTAGTCGGCATGAGTCGGCACGTTAAGGCCGCGACGATCCTGATCGCGGTGAGCACTGTGCTGACCGGCTGCGTGCCGGGCCTGGCCGCAGACCCGCGCTTTGCCACCAATTCGGGCGCCCGGCCCCAGGGCGCGGCCACCACCAAGCCGCCGCCCCCTGGTCCCCCGCCGATCGCGGGGCCCAAGAACGACTTGGCCTGGAGCGACTGCACGAAGCGGGTGCTCGCCGACGCGGGTGTCCCCGCCGCGCCCGGCATCAGGCTGGATTGCGCAACCTACGACGCCGACCTCGACCCGGCCAACGGCGGGACGGGGACCTTGAGCATCGGGGCTGTGCGTGCCCGCTCGAGTCAGACCCCTCACGACGCGGGGCCCCTGGTCTTCACCACCGGCGCTGACCTGCCGTCGTCGACGCAATTGGCGGTCTGGCTGTCGCGCGCGGGCGCCGACGTGCTGCGCACCCACCCCATCGTCGCCATCGACCGCCGCGGCATCGGAATGTCGAGTCCCATCGATTGCCGCGATCACTACGACCGCCAGGCGATGCGCGATCAGGCGCAATTCAAGCCCGGCGACGACCCCGTCGCCAACCTCTCCGAGATCTCGAATACCGCAACCACTAACTGCACCGACACCATCGCACCGGGCGCCTCGTCCTACGACAACCAACTCGCGGCCTCCGATATCGAGCGCCTGCGCAATCTCTGGGACGTACCCGCGCTGGCCCTGATCGGAATCGGCAACGGCGCCGAGGTCGCTCTGGCCTATGCCGGTTCGCGTCCGGACAAGGTCGCCAGACTGATCCTCGACTCCCCCATCGCGTTAGGGGTCAACGCCGAAGCCGCCGCCGAACAACAGGCGAAGGGCCAGCAAGCCGCACTCGACGCGTTTGCCGCGCAGTGTGTTGCGCTGAACTGCTCACTCGGCCCCGATCCCAAGGGCGCCGTCACCGTGCTGCTGGCCGACGCCCGCGCCGGGAAGGGCCCTGGCCGTAAGTCGGTGGCGCAGCTGACCAACGCCATCACCGTTGCGTTGGGCTATCCCACCGCCGGCGGCGCCGCCACCATCACGGGCCTGTCCGACGCGCTGTCGGCCGCCCGCGGCGGCGACATCAACCCGCTGTCCAACTTGATCAATCGCGCCGATGCCACCCAGGACTCAGACGGCCAATTCGTCAACTCCTGCAGCGACGCGCTGAACCGCCCGACCCCGGACCGGGTTCGCGAACTGGTGGTCGCGTGGGCGAAGCTCTATCCGCAATTCGGTACGGTCGCGGCACTCAACCTGGTCAAATGCGTGCACTGGCCGACTGGTTCGCCGTCGCAGCCGCCGAAGGATCTCAAGATCGACGTCCTGTTGATGGGTGTGCAGAACGACCCCATCGTCGGGGCGGAGGCGGTCGCGGCCACAGCGGCGACCATCATCAACGCCAGCGCTGCGAGCAAGCGGGTGATGTGGCAGGGCATCGGCCACGGCGCCAGCGTCTATTCGTCTTGCGCGGTCCCACCGCTGATCGGCTATCTGGACTCCGGCAAGCTGCCGGGGACCGACACGTATTGTCCCGCCTAACACTTGGCGGCCAGTGGCGATCGCCAGCGCGGCCGTGGCGATCGCCAGCGCGGCGGAGCCGGGCGCAGCGGGTCGCCGCCATCGGACCCAGCCGGGCGCAGCGGGTCGCCACCATCTGGACCGGGCCGCCCGGTGTACGGTTCGCTCGTGACGGCAGCTGACTCGACCCGCACCAGCCCACCGAGCGCCGCCACGGTGCTGCGATCGGTGCTCTGGCCGGCGGCCATCCTATCGGTGCTGCACCGCAGCATCGTGCTCACGACCAACGGAAACATCACCGACGACTTCAAGCCGGTCTACCGCGCGGTGCTGAACTTCCGGCAGGGCGTGGAGTTCTACAACGAGCACTTCGACTACGTCGACCCGCACTATCTGTATCCGCCCGGCGGCACGCTGCTGATGGCGCCGTTCGGGTACCTGCCCTTTGCGCCGTCGCGCTACTTGTTCATCCTGATCAACGTCGTGGCAATCCTGATTGCCTGGTACCTGTTGCTGCGGTTGTTCAAATTCACGCTGTCCTCGGTCGCCGCCCCCGCCCTGCTGCTGGCCATGTTCTGCACCGAGACGGTGACTAACACGCTGGTGTTCACCAACATCAACGGCTGTGTCCTGCTGGCGGAGATGCTGTTCCTGTGGTGGCTTTTGGACGGGAAAGTCGGTCATCAGTGGTGGGCGGGCATTGTGATAGGGCTGACGCTGACCCTCAAACCCTTGCTCGGCCCGCTGCTGTTGCTGCCGCTGCTGAATCGCCAGTGGCGAGCGCTGGTACCGGCGATCGCGGTTCCGGTGGTCATCAACCTGGCCGCGCTGCCGCTGGTCAGTCACCCGATGGACTTCTTCACCCGCACGGTGCCCTACATCCTGGGCACCCGCGACTACTTCAACAGCTCTATCGAGGGCAATGGTGTGTACTTCGGCCTGCCGACGTGGCTGATCGTGTCCCTGCGGATCCTGTTCACGTTGCTGGCGATCGGCGCCCTGTGGCTGCTGTACCGCTACTACCGCACCAGCAACCCACTGTTCTGGTTCACCAACTCGTCGGGCGTGCTGCTGTTGTGGTCGTGGCTGGTGCTGTCGTTGGCCCAGGGCTACTACTCGATGATGCTGTTCCCGTTCCTGATGACGGTCGTGCTGCCCAACTCACTGATCCGCAGCTGGCCGGCGTGGCTGGCGATCTACGGCTTCATGACGCTGGACCGCTGGCTGCTCTTCAACTGGATGCGATGGGGCCGGGCCCTGGAATACCTGAAGATCACCTACGGCTGGTCGCTGCTGCTGATCGTGGTGTTCACGGTGCTCTACTACCGATATCTGGATGCCAAGGCGGAGAACCGGCTGGACGGCGGCTTGGATCCGCCCTGGTTCCAGCGTGGCCCGACGCCCGAGCGGGAGCCCGCGGTGATCGCAAGCGCGGCGGAGCCGGGCGCAGCGGGCCACCGCGAATGAGGTTAGCGTGGATGCATGACACGTCCGAAGCTGGAACTGACCGACGACGAGTGGCGTAAGAAGCTCACCCCACAGGAATTTCAGGTCTTACGGCGCGCCGGTACCGAACGGCCCTTCGTCGGCGAGTACACCGACACCAAAACCCAAGGTATCTACCAATGCCGGGCCTGTGGCGCCGAATTATTCCGCAGCACAGAGAAATTCGAGTCGCACTGCGGCTGGCCGTCGTTCTTCGACCCGTCTAGTTCAGACGCGGTCATCCTGCGTTCCGACAAGGCGCTGGGGATGACACGTACCGAGGTGCTGTGCGCGAACTGCCACAGCCACCTGGGCCACGTGTTCGCCGGTGAGGGTTACCCGACGCCGACCGATCAGCGCTACTGCATCAACTCGATCTCGCTGCGGCTGGTCCCGGACGAGGGTTAGCGCTGAGCACCACCACGATGGCGTTCGCTCTGCGTCTACGGCGCAAAAGTTCGAGAGGCTCACTCCGTCAGCGCAGAGTCAACGCAGGGCAAAGAGTCAGTCCACCCGCGTGGCGTGCACTTCCCAGAACGGCGCGTGCATCCTGCCGTTGACCAGCCACGGTTCCATCGCCCGGTACCGCTGCAGCAAGTCCTGCGCCTCTTCGGCCATATCGGGATTCCGGGCGGCCATCATTTCGATCGTTTCGGCGCTGATGTTGACCCGATAGGTGGTCGTGCCCATATAGGTGATCTCCCAGCCGCCGGCCGGGAGCACCTGGCGGAAATCGTCTTCGGACAACGACCGCATCAGCTTGAAGCCGTTGACCGAGTGTTCCCCGAACTCGAACATGTACAGCCGTGCGCCGGGCTTGGTCGCCCGGTGCAGCGCCTGCATGTAGGACTTCTGCAGCTCGGGAGCGGTGCTGAAGGTGTGGTAGAACGCGCAGTCGACGACGGTGTCGAACCGGTTGTCCAGTCCGTCCAGCTTGGTCGCGTCGGCAAGCTGGAAGTTCACCGTCACACCGGCCTTCTGCGCATTCTCCTTGGCAAGGTCGATGGCCGCGGCCGACCCGTCGATTCCGGTGGCCGAATAGCCCTTGGTGGCGTAGTAGATCGCGTGATGGCCGGGGCCGGTACCCGGGTCGAGCACCTCACCCTTGATCGCGCCCACGGCGACCAGCTGCTGGACCACCGGCTGCGGACCGCCGATGTCCCACGGTGTCGCCGCACGCAGGCCGTGCGCCATCCGGTCGTCGCGATACATCTCTTCGAAACGGGTGGGGTCGTTCGGGTCGGGGGCGGTCATGGCAGCGCACTCACCAACTGCTCGACCGGCACCCGCGGGCCGGTGAAAAACGGCGTCTCCGCACGCGTATGCCGCCGGGCGTCGGTGGCACGCAGCTCACGCATCAGGTCGACGATGCGGTCCAATTCAGGTGCTTCGAAGGCCAGGATCCACTCGTAGTCGCCGAGCGCGAAGGCCGGCACCGTGTTGGCCCGGACGTCCTTGTACTCGCGGGCGGCCATGCCGTGCTCGGCGAGCATCCGCCGGCGTTCCTCGTCGGGCAGCAGGTACCACTCGTAGGACCGTACGAACGGATACACGCAGATATAGGCGCCGGGCTCCTCGCCGGCCAGAAACGCCGGGATATGGCTTTTGTTGAACTCCGCCGGCCGGTGCAGCGCGACACTGCTCCACACCGGCGCGCACGCCCGCCCCAGGGTGGTGGTGCGCCGGAAGTCCGCGTAGGTCGCCTGCAGTGCCTCGATGCGCTCGGCGTGGGTCCAGATCATGAAGTCGGCATCGGCGCGCAAGCCGGCGACGTCGTAGATGCCGCGCACGACGACGCCGCGTTCCTCCTGCTGCTTGAAAAACGTCGAGGCGTCGTCGATCACGGCATCACGCTCCTGACCGAGCTCGCCGGGTCGCACGGAAAACACCGAGAACATCAGGTAGCGAAGCGTCGAGTTCAGGGCGTCATAGTCGAGACGGGCCATGGCACCTATCGTGCCACTTCCGCCGAGAGGGCTTCGATTGCGCGTCCGGCCGCGGCGATACACGCTGGTACACCAATGCCATCCAGGTAGCTGCCTGCCACGGACAGCCCCGGCGGCAGGCCGGCGCGCACCTCGGCGACCAGATCGGCGTGCCCTGGGCCGTACTGCGGCATGGCGTCAATCCAGCGCTGCACCCGAGCGTCGATCGGCTCGACGGACACGCCGAACACGGTGGCCAGGTCGGCCAGCGCCCAGGCCAGCAACTCCTGGTCGGAGGCGCTGGTGGCCAGATCCTCACCGAACCGGCCGAACGACAGCCGCAGCAGCTGCGCGTCCCCCGCGGCACCCCACTTGCGCGACGACAAGGTGATCGCCTTGGCCCGCAGCGCCTCGCCGGTGGCCACCAGCACGCCCGAGCACTGCGGAAACGGGGTGTCGGCCGGCACCGCCAGCGCCACCACCGCCGACGAGGCGCTCGTCACCTGGCTGGCGGCCGCGGCGGCGCGCGGTGCCACACCGCCGACGAGGCGTGCCAGCCGCGGGGCCGGGATGGCCAGGATTACCGCATCGGCGTGCCAACTGGCGCCGGTGTCATCGCGCAGCTCCCAACCGCTGTCCAGGGCCTCGATGCCGGCTCGCACCCAGCGCAGCCGGCTGCGCCGGGCCAGCTCGTCGACGAGTACTTCATAACCCCCGTCCAGCGCGCCGAACACCGGTCCACCGCCGGCCGGCGGCAGCCCCTGCCGCACCGCGTCGGTCAGGCTGGCAGCGCCGCGGTCCAGGGCCGCCGCCACACTCGGGGCGCCCGCGCGCAGCCCGATCGTCGCTGCCGAGCCCGCATACACCCCACCCAGCAACGGGTCCACCGACCGCGCGACTACCTGCTGGCCGAACCGGTCGGCCACCAACTCGGCCACCGCGGGATCACTGCCGGGTTGCCAGCGCAACGGTCGGCCCGGTTCGGCGTCGATCCGCGCGATCGTGGTGTCGTCGACCAGCCCGGCCAACGACGCCGCCGACGACGGAATCCCGGCCACCGTGTCCGACGGCAGCGGATGCAGCTCCCCGTGGCTGTAGAGCAACGGTCGGGCGCCGGTCGTGGCGCGTTGGCGCACCGACAGGCCCAGCTCACTCAGCAGCGCCGGGACCTCGGGCCGGCGCCGCACGAACGCCTCGGCGCCCACGTCCATGGCCTGCCCACCGACCCGCTCGGTGCGCAACACCCCACCGAGCCGGTCGCCGGGATCGAACAGCGTGATGTTCGCGTCGTCACCGGCGGCCGCCCGCAACCGGTAGGCCGCTGTCAATCCCGAAATTCCGCCGCCCACAACGCAATACGAGCGCACAGTACTCATAGCGAGTGGACCAGCGACACCAACTCGGTCAGCACACCGGGATCGGTCTCGGGCAGCACTCCGTGGCCGAGGTTGAAGACGTGGCCAGCCGCACCCGCGTCGACGGCGCGCCGTCCGTCGTCGACAACGGCCCGTGCGGCACGCTCCACCGCCGGCCAGCCGGCCAGCACCACCACCGGATCGAGGTTGCCCTGCAGCGCCGTGCCGGGTTGCACGCGAGCGGCGGCATCGGCGAGCGCGGTGCGCCAGTCCACGCCGACGACAGTGCCCTGTCCGGCGTGGGCGCCGGACGCTGTTCCCGGTTTGAGAGCCTCCGACATCGCGCCAAGCAGCTCGGCGGTCCCTACCCCGAAGTGCGTCATCGGCACCCCGTGTTGGGCCAGCGTGCTGAATACCCGCGCGCTGTGTGGCAGTACGTGCTGGCGGTAGTCGGCCAGCGACAGCGTGCCCGCCCACGAATCGAACATCTGGATGGCGTCCACCCCGGCGTCGATTTGGCCACGCAGAAACGCGATGGTGAGGTCGGCCAGCTTGGTCATCAGCGCGTGCCAACTCGCCGGCTCGGACAGCATCATCGTCTTGGTGCGGGCGTGGTTTCGGCTTGGGCCGCCCTCCACGAGGTAGGACGCCAGCGTGAACGGCGCACCGGCGAAACCGATCAGCGGGACATCGCCAAGCGCGGCAACCAGCAGCCCAACCGTGTCCAGCACCGGCTGAATCGCCTCTGGCTCAAGCGGTCTCATCGCATCGATCGCGGCGTCGGTGCGCACCGGGTTCGCGATCACCGGCCCGACGTCAGCGACGATGTCCAGATCGACGCCGGCGGCGCGCAGCGGCACCACGATGTCGGAGAACAGGATCGCCGCGTCGACGTCGTAGCGGCGGATCGGCTGCAGGGTGATCTCGCAGGCCAGCTCGGGCTCGAAACAGGCGGCCAGCATGCTGTGCCGCTCACGCAGCGCCCGATATTCGGGTAGCGAGCGTCCGGCCTGCCGCATGAACCACACCGGCACCCGGCTCGATTTGCGTCCGGCGACGGCGGCCAAATATGGCGACTCGGTAAGGTCGCGACGAGTACTCATCGAGCTCAATGCTGCCACGACACCTCAGGAGCGCTCAGAAATGCCGATGCCAGTCACCTATGACGACTTCCCCAGCCTTCGCTTCGAACGCAGCGATCAAGTGCTGACGCTGGTTCTCGACGCGCCCGGGCTGAATTCGGTGGGGCCGCAGATGCATCGCGACCTGGCCGACATCTGGCCGGTGATCAATCGCGATCCGGACGTAAATGTCGTCCTGGTCCGCGGTGAAGGCAAGGCGTTTTCCTCCGGCGGCAGCTTCGACCTGATCGAAGAGACCATGGGCGACTTCGAAAACAAGATTCGCATCATGCGCGAGGCCCGTGACCTGGTGCTCAACCTGGTCAACTTCGACAAACCGGTGGTTTCGGCCATCAAGGGCCCGGCCGTCGGCGCGGGGCTGGTGGTGGCGCTGCTCGCCGACATCTCGGTGGCGGGCCGGAACGCGAAGATCATCGACGGTCATACCAAGCTCGGGGTGGCGGCGGGCGACCACGCCGCGATTTGCTGGCCGTTGCTGGTCGGCATGGCCAAGGCCAAGTACTACCTGCTCACCTGCGAGACGCTGTCCGGTGCGGAAGCCGAACGCATCGGCCTGGTATCGACCTGCGTCGACGACGACGAGGTGCTCCCGACCGCAACCCGCCTGGCCGAGAACCTGGCGCTGGGGGCGCAAAACGCGATCCGCTGGACCAAGCACAGCCTCAACCACTGGTACCGCATGTTCGCGCCCGCCTTCGAAACCTCGCTCGGCCTCGAGTTCATCGGGTTCAGCGGCCCCGACGTCCGGGAAGGGCTCGCCGCACACCGCGAGAAGCGCCCCGCGCGATTTGCTGCCGGTCCGCAGACATGAGCCCCGGTACCACAAATCGGCGCGCCTGTCGCGGGGTGTCGGTCGATAGGTCTACCGTCCCATGCTGTGACCCGCGCCAACGACGAAGCAGTGGGGGTACCGTCCGTTTGCGGGGGACGCGGCGATGCGGAGGAGCGACACTCATGACTGCGCCCGAACCGGCCCCATTCAGCGAGGCGGTAGCGTCGATGAACGCTGTGACCGTGCGTCCGGAAATCGAGCTTGGACCCATCCGGCCACCGCAACGGCTTGCGCCGTACAGCTACGCGCTGGGAGCCGAGGTCAAACATCCCGACCTGGACATCGTCCCGGAGCGATCCGAGGGTGACGCATTCGGTCGGCTGATCCTGCTGTACGACCCGGAGGGTTCTGACGCGTGGGACGGCACCATCCGCCTGGTCGCCTATATCCAGGCTGACCTGGACTCGCAGGAGGCGATCGATCCCCTGCTGCCCGAGGTGGCCTGGAGCTGGCTGGCCGATGCGCTTCAGGCGCACACCGATCAGGTCACCGCGTTGGGCGGCACGGTCACCGCCACCACGTCGGTGCGCTACGGGGACATCTCCGGACCGCCACGCGCCCACCAGCTCGAGCTGCGCGCGTCGTGGACGGCGACCACCCCCGCGGTCGGCGCCCATGTCGAGGCGTTCTGCGACGTACTGGAGCACGCCGCGGGCATGCCGCCGGCCGGCGTCACCGACCTTGGCTCCCGGTCACGCGCCTGACATGTGCCCCGAGCTGTCTCCGCCGGAGGCTGATCCGCCGGACAGCACGGAACCCGAGGCCACTCCGCTGCTCCACCCGGCCGACGGGATGCCTGCCCTCTCGGTGACCGTCCGCGACATCGAGGCGGCCGCAGGACTTCTGGACCGCGGAAGCGGACCTTTTGCGGTCGACGCCGAACGAGCGTCGGGCTTCCGCTACTCGAATCGGGCCTACCTGATTCAGATTCGGCGGGCCGGCGCCGGCACGGTGCTCATCGACCCGGTCAGCCACGGCGATGACCCGATGAGAGCGCTGCGGCCTGTCGCCGAGGTGCTCAACCAAGGCGAGTGGATCCTGCATTCCGCCGACCAGGATCTGCCGTGTCTGGCCGAGGTCGGCCTGCGGCCGTCGGCGCTGTATGACACCGAGCTGGCCGGACGCCTGGCCGGGTTCGACCGGGTGAACCTGGCAACCATGGTGCAGCGACTGCTGGGTTTCGGATTGGCCAAGGGGCATGGCGCCGCCGACTGGTCCAGGCGCCCGCTGCCCAGCGAGTGGCTCAACTATGCGGCCCTGGACGTGGAACTACTTATCGAACTGCGCGCGGCGATCGCACAGGTGCTGGTCGAGCAAGGCAAAACCGATTGGGCCGCACAGGAATTCGAATATCTGCGGACTTATGAAACTAGGGAAGCAAGTAGGGAGGCGGCACCGGCGCGCCGGGAGCGCTGGCGGCGAACGTCGGGGATCCACAGAATTCGCAACCAGCGTGGCCTGGCCGCGGTTCGCGAATTGTGGCTGACGCGTGACCAAATCGCCCAGCGCCGCGACATCGCGCCCCGCCGCATCCTGCCGGATTCGGCCATCATCGACGCCGCCATCGCCGATCCGAAGACGGTCGACGAGCTCATCGCGCTGCCGGTGTTCGGTGGGCGCAATCAGCGTCGCAGCGCCGCAATCTGGTTTCGCGCGCTGGAAGCGGCCCGGGAGAGCAGAAATCCGCCGGACGAAGCGGAGCCGCTCAACGGGCCGCCGCCACCGGCGCGGTGGAGCCGACGGAAACCCGAGGCCGCGGCGCGGCTGGACGCGGCCCGGGCGGCGCTGGCCGGGGTGTCCCAACGCATCGACGTGCCGACGGAGAACCTGGTCTCGCCCGACCTGGTGCGACGGCTGTGCTGGGACTGGGAGGTCATCTCCGAAGGCACCCAGGACCCGGTCACGGCTGTGGACGCGTATTTGCGCGCCGGCCTGGCGCGGGCGTGGCAGCGCGAACTCGTGGATCCGGTTCTGGCCGCGGCGCTGGCACCGGCGTCTGACGGCGCATAGCTGCGGCGCAGCATGCCGAGTGTGGGGCCTATGGAATGGAAGGTGGGATTTCGTACCTTGGCCCCACAGTCGGGGCGCCCAGATGCCCCTAGTCGAGATGCTCGCTGATCGCCGGCTCTGAAGCGGCGGCGCCGAGGGCGGCGACCCAACCGGTGATCCGGCGGGCCACGTCCTGATCGGTCAGCCCCAAGGCGGCCAGCAACTCACCTCGTGACGCGTGCTCGTAGAACTGCTGCGGCAGCCCGACGTCACGGCAGGGCACATCGATCTCCGCATGCCGCAGGGCGCCGGACACGGCGGCACCCACTCCGCCGTTGACGCCGTTGTCCTCCAGGGTGACGAGCAGCTTGTGCCGCGCCGCCAGGTCGCGGATACCGTCGGACACCGGCAACACCCAACGCGGGTCGACCACCGTCACGCCGATCCCCTGGTTGTGCAGCCGCTTGGCCACCCCTAACGCCATCGACGCGAACGCACCCACGGCCACCAGCAGCACGTCGTGGTTCAAGCCGCCGGAAGGCACCGCGAGCACATCCATGGCCGAAACGCCCGAGCCGATCCGCTCCACGGCCGGAATATCTTCGCCCACATCGCCTTTGGGGAACCGCAAAGCCGTCGGACCGTCGTTGACGTCGAGCGCCTCACCCAGTTCCTCACGCAACCGGGCGGCGTCGCGGGGTGCGGCGACCCGGATGCCGGGCACGATGCCCAGAATCGACAGGTCCCACATGCCGTTGTGGCTGGCACCATCCGAGCCGGTGATCCCGGCCCGGTCCAGCACCATGGTGACGGGCAGCTTGTGCAGCGCCACATCCATCATGATCTGGTCGAACGCTCGGTTGAGGAACGTCGAGTAGATCGCTACCACCGGGTGCAGCCCGCCCATCGCCAGCCCGGCCGCCGACGTCATCGCGTGTTGCTCGGCGATGCCGACGTCGAACAGCCGGTCCGGAAACTTCTTCCCGAACGCCGTCAGCCCGGTGGGGCCGGGCATCGCCGCGGTGATGGCCACGATGTCGCGGCGCTTTTTGCCGTAACCGATCAGCGTTTCGGAAAAGACCGTCGTCCAGCCCAGACCCGCCACTTTGGCCGCCTGCCCGGTGATCGGGTCGATCGGGACGGTGGAGTGCATCTGCTCGGCCTCGTCGGCTTCGGCCGGCGGGTAGCCCATTCCCTTGCGGGTGACGACGTGCACGATCACCGGGCGGCCGAAGCCACGGGCCCTGCGCAGCGCGACCTCCACGGCACGTTCGTCGTGGCCGTCGACCGGCCCGACATACTTCAGCCCGAGATCGGTGAACATCAGCTGCGGCGACAGCGAGTCCTTGATGCCGGCTTTGACGCTGTGCAAGAAGTGGTAGAAGGTCTCGCCTACCACCGGCATCGCACGCACCGCGTCGCGGCCCCTCTCCAGCGCCTGCTCGTAAGCCGGCTGCAACCGCAGCGTGGCCAGATGGTCGGCCACGCCGCCGATCGTGGGTGCGTAGCTGCGGCCGTTGTCGTTGACCACGATGATCACCGGTCGCCGCGACGCGGCGATATTGTTCAGTGCCTCCCAGCACATGCCGCCGGTCAGTGCGCCGTCGCCGACCACCGCCACCACGTGCCGGTTGCGGTGCCCGGTCAGCTCGAACGCCTTGGCCAAGCCGTCGGCGTAGGACAACGCCGCGCTGGCGTGGCTGGACTCCACCCAGTCGTGTTCGCTTTCGGCGCGGGATGGGTAGCCCGACAGCCCGCCCTTCTTACGCAGGCTCTCGAAGTCCTGGCAGCGGCCGGTCAGCATTTTGTGCACGTAAGCCTGGTGACCGGTGTCGAAGATGATCGGATCGTGCGGCGAATCGAACACTCGGTGCAGCGCCAACGTCAGCTCGACGACGCCGAGGTTGGGCCCGAGATGCCCACCGGTGGCAGCAACCTTATGAATCAGGAACTGGCGAATCTCTGCAGCGAGGTCCTGTAGCTGTCGCTGGGAAAGGTGCTGCAGATCTGCGGGCCCGCGGATCTGTTGGAGCATCTGGCCAGTCTACGCAGCGACGTCCGCCGATCAATCGAGCCGAATGCCTTTGGTAGCGTCTCTACTCGGTGAGCCGCGAAGCCTGGTCGGCGTCTGTTTGTACTGGAATGTCTCACGACGCGGGAGAAACACCATGGGCGCAACCGGGCTAACCAAAGCGAATCAGCGACGTATCGTCACGCTATGCGCGCCCAGGACATTGTCGAGGATTTTCCGGTCGTCAGTATCGATTCGGACGCGCTGGATGCGGCCCGTATGCTCGCCGAGCATTCGCTGCCCGGGCTCTTGGTTACCGACACCTCCGGACGCCCGTATGCGGTGCTGCCGGCCTCACAGGTCGTGCGATTCATCGTGCCCCGGTATGTGCAGGACGACCCGTCGCTGGCCGGCGTGCTCAACGAATCGATGGCTGACCGCGCCGCCGAAAAGCTGAGCGGCAAGAAGGTCCGCGATGTGCTGCCCGACCACCTGGTCGACATCCCTCCGGCCCACGCCGACGACACCATCATCGAAGTCGCCGCGCTGATGGCAAGACTGAGAAGCCCGCTCATCGCGGTAGTCAAGGATGGCAGGTTGCACGGGGTGATCACCGCCTCGCGGCTGCTGGCGGCGGCTCTGAAGCCCTGACTCGATGAGCGTGGTTGCGGCAACCGTATTCGTGCTCGTCTATGCCCTGATCACCAGCGACCGCGTCAATAAGACTCTGGTGGCCCTGGCGGGCGCAGCGATCGTAGTCACCCTGCCGATCATCAATTCTGAAGACGTCTTCTACTCCCACGAGACCGGAATCGATTGGGACGTAATCTTTCTGCTCCTGGGCATGATGATCATCGTCGGCGTGCTGCGGCAAACCGGTGTGTTCGAATACGTCGCGATCTGGTCGACCAAACGCGCCCGCGGGTCTCCCTTGCGGATCATGATCCTGCTGGTGCTGGTCACCGGCATCGCATCGGCCATGCTGGACAACGTCACCACGGTGTTGCTGATTGCTCCGGTCACGCTGTTGGTGTGCGACCGCCTCGCGATCAACCCGGCGCCGTTCTTGATCGCCGAAGCCCTGGCATCGAACATCGGCGGTACCGCGACATTGATCGGCGACCCGCCCAACATCATCATCGCCAGCAAGGGCGGTCTGACGTTCAACGATTTTCTGATCCACCTGACGCCCATCGTGATCATCGTGACGGCCGTCCTCATCGCAATGCTGCCGCGGTTGTTTCCGCGCGCGCTCGCCGTCGACCCCGGACGGGTCGCCGACGTCATGTCCCTGGAAGAGCGAGAGGCAATCCGCGATCCCGCGCTGCTCATCAAG
>CAWIXL010000016.1:0-254404 GCA_963840045.1 uncultured Actinomycetota bacterium
CACCCCGCCGAACGCTTGCCGTTGGGCCGGCCCTCGAGCGCGCGGCACCGCAACCAGTTCAGTGACATCGGTCACCATCGCCGCCAAATCGGGCAGCCCCAGGATCGCTCTCGTGTTGCACGTCAAAGTTCCGCATCCCGCGGTGACCACAACTTCAGCGAGGCAGACATGCAGCACCCAACGGTCAATCGACACCCCGGAACCCACAATGTCGCCGACGGACTTTTGCTCCTCGCCGGCCTCATGGTCCTGATCGTCTCCGGGGATGCCTTCGCTTTCATAACTGCCGCGGCCGTGATCGTCACCGCAGCCTGGTGGATGATCCGCGAAATCGAGCATCGCGTCCGAAAGAGCGCGGCGAAGTTGCCCCCTGTGCTCGATCTGCGCCCAGCATTGACCGGTCAACGCGACCTGAAAGAGACGTCGGCACCCACGCTCCGCGTGGCGGTCGATTACACCGGCAGCACGATCCCGGCAGCCTGACCGAAGATGATCTGCTGGCCGCCGGGCGACTCATAGCCGCCGGTTGGGCCGTAGACGCCGTATATGGGGTCGGTCGGGCCCGCCCCGGCGTACATGTCGTCGATCCAGCCCGTGGCCAGGGTGTACACGGCCGCGGTGTTGCCGGGCGGGGAGAATTTGGTCACCAGTTGGGCGGCGAAGTCGATGAGGGGATTTCCGCCCAGCATGGAGTCGACATGCGAACCGTTGACAAGCTCGACCCCGACGAACTGCCCCGGGTACAGACTGACAAGTTCATTCGTGGTGGCACCCTGCAGGTTGAACGACTGCGGCGGCGCGGCCACCACATAGTCGGGGATGTGCATCGTCTGCAGGTTGGCTACCGATGCCGCGAAGTCCGAGTTATTGAATGCGACGCCGTCGAACATCACCACACCAAGAAGGTGGTTGTTGGCGGCGTTGCCCCCGAGGTCCGCGACGTAATCGCCCCCGGCGGCAGTGGCGAGTCCACCGCCGGCGGAGTGCCCGGACATGATGAAATCCACCGGCAGCGTGCCGGTGTAACCGGCGCGGTTCGCGCTGATGTTCAGCGCCGTCTCGCTACCCAGGAACAACGAGCCCACGCCCTGCTGCATCGCCGTGCCGCTCAGCCATGCGCCGCCCGGCAACGGAATCGACGACACGGTCGGAACGACCACGATGCTGTCGGTTTGCTGCGCCAACTGCATGGCCAGCGGCTCGTAGAACGCGCCAATTGCCCCGAAGCCGTGCTGCAGGTAGATGACTCCGTTGGCGTGCACCGAACCATCCGCCTGCGTCGGGAAATACCAATGTGCGGGGGCAGGGTAGTTAAACGGGCCAATCGGAATTCCCAGGAAAGACGACGGACCAATCGGAATGTTCAGGAAAGAGAACCCCACCTTGACCCCGGTCACCCCGTTGGTGGCCGGCGCTGCGTTGATCGCCACCCCGCCGAGGCCCGTCGGTGCCGACGACAGACCGCCGCTGCCTGCCCCGACGACGCCTCCGCCGCTCACGCCGGGCAGCGTGCTGGGACCAGCGGCCCCGGTGCCCGCAGTCGGTGGGGTTATTAACAGCGAAGCCCGGTCAGCCGGTCAATGAGTGACGAAACCCCCAGGCTCTGGGCCTCCCGTTGCAGCGCCTGCAGTGGCGATACATTCGCGGCCTCAGCGGCCGCATATGCGGCCCCAGCAGCGCTCAACGCACGCACAAACTCGGCATGAAACGCCGTCGCCTGCGCGCTCAGCGCTTGAAACGCTTGGGCGTAGTTGCCGAAGAACCTCGCGATAACCGCCGACACCTCGTCGGCGGCGGCCGCGACAATCTTCGTCGTAGCGGGCGCCGCCCCAGCTGCGGCCCCCTCGATAGCCTCCCCGACGCCGGTCAAGTCCCCCGACGCGACGGCAAAAGCATCGGGTGCTGCGATCACGTACGACGACATCGTCGGCTCCCATCCACGGTGGCGCGACAAGCTTAGGACTGCTACAGAATGGCACCCAGCCGTTTCGGGCGAAAGCCCTTCGGAAGCTTCAACGCGCCGCGCCGAGCTCATGCGAGAGATGCGAGAGGCGCTGTCCCACCCCGTGGCGTATCACGAATACGAGTCACGGGGTGAGCAGCGCCTGTGTTGACATTCATTTCCCGATGAGGTGAGTCAGGTGTCGCCGTTATCCACGGTTGCCGCCACCACAGTTGGGGCTCGCGGGCTTCGACGGCCATGCGCAGGCTTTGACATCGGTGGTGCCACCGGAGCCTCCTCCGCTGAACACGCCGTAGGTGTTGCCTTGGGTCGCCGTGTAGGTTGCGCCGCCGTCTCCTTCCCAGCCGCCTGAACTCACGACGCTCACCGACCAGCCCTTACCTTCGAGCGCGGTCTTGTACGAGTCCAAAACGTCGGTCGAAGATCCGTTGACCATGAAATGCATTTGGATGCCGCTGTTCGGAACGGCGGTAGGGCCGTCGGTGCGCTGAGTGTTCGCCGGCGTCGGGATGAGCGATTGCAGTTGCGTTGCCGTGGCCGGCGAGGTTGCCTTGGTGGCCACGTTCGGAGAACCGCTGCAAGCCGACGTAACCAGACCGATCGCCATTGCCGCGGCTACCAGAGCGTAGACGTTGCGGGTGTTTGCTGAAGTGTTCATGGCATTGATCGTTCATCCAGCGGTGGCCTCGCAGTAGCGGTCGTGTCCTTGTAGTGATACAAGCCCACCTTGTAACCAGCAGACGCCGGCAGGCTTCGGCCCGAACCTTAGCCTGGCGTTTTTACTCGGCAAGGGCGTCTTGTGGCGCTACGGTCAAGAGTGGTGGTAAACGCGCGGATGCCGGAACTAGACGCAAGGGTCCCCGCTCCGGTTGGGGGAGTCCCGGTACATCAAGCGTGCGCGATGGCGTCCAGCCTGCTGAACAAAGAGCCGGCTGGTTCGGCATTACTTGCGTCACGAGTCACGGGATCCGACCTCGGCCGGCCGGCCCACCAGAAGGGCGATGTCTACACGCTGCTCCAAGCGGTTACACAGGTGACCAATGTAATTTTGGTCGCATGGATCCCCGTTGCCAGAGAACTGAAATGGCTTACCGCCGTTATGGTTCCATGGATGTCCACATTTCAGAACAATTGAAAGGTGCATGATGCCGCATATAGTGATGACAGTATCGGGAAGCAGCGTGGACATGTGGAACACCGCGCCACCGCAACCCGCTGGGGTAGCTTCCGCACTCGCGGCAGCGCGTCCAGATCTGTTCTACTGGCAGCCGGTAGGCAACTATCCGGCCGCCATATTCCCCATGGGGCCAAGCGTCGACGCTGGTGTCGCCGAGCTGAATAGACTTTGCACACAAGTCAATCCGCAAGACGGTCAGCCGTCATACCCGGACAATTCCATTATCCTGCTTGGGTATTCACAGGGTGCGATCGTCGTTTGCCAATTCCTGCACACGATAGCGTGGCAGAATCCGCAGCTCGCGAATCGTATTGTTGCGGTCGGGGTTTGGGGAAATCCTTGCAGGTCGCCCGGATTCGCGTCGGGCAACCAGTTCGCAGGATGGCCAATGCCGGCCAACGTGGACGGTGTCGTCACGGGCGGCATCTCAGGACCCGCCTGCATGACGGCGGCAGACGTTGCACCACATCTGCTTACGCCCGTAACGCACTTCTGGGGTGATTTCGTCAACACAATAGGCGTTGGTGACGACCTCTACGCGGATGCGCCTATCGGCCCCAACCCATGGAGCGCCGAAGCAGGCCCCGGCGTGATCGAGACGCAAATCTACAATATCGTCCAAAATGCGACTAGCCCAAACATTTTCGCCATACTCCAAGACGCACTAAAGCTCGTGACACCAAGCACATCGATCAGCGAAATCATTTCCATAACAGAAGCGATCTACAACGGCGGAATGTTCCTGGCAGCCGGTCCCAATGCGGCTCACTACACCTACGACACGACACCGATATACAACTTCATAGCCTTGGCGGGCCAACAGACGCCGCCGTTCCTGGGCAGCCAGGTGGTCAATCCGAACGTTTAGGCGTTGCACAGTAGTGATTGATCCCGTCGGAGCCGGGGGCGGTACCGTGAGCCACCCCCTGGACTCCGGCGTCGCTGGGCTGGCCGAGGCCATTCGCAGCGGTGAATGCAGCGCCGTCTCCGTCGTGCAGGAGGCGCTCGAGCGCCTCCGCATCGATGGAACACACGCTGCACGCCTTCTGCACTCCCACGCCGGAACTCGCGCTTGAGCGCGCCGCGGCGATCGACGCCGCGGCATCTTCCGGGCAACACCTCGGTCTGCTGGCAGGAGTCCCCTATGCCATCAAGGATCTGTTGAGCACCAAGGGCATTCGCACTACTTCCGGTTCCTTCGCATACCGCGATTTCGTTCCCGACGAGGACGACATCGTCGTCGAGCGTTGTTCTGCGGCCGGCGCGGTAAGCCTGGGCAAGACGAATACCAGCGAATTCGGCTACAGCGCCACCGGTCAGAATCCGCTGTTCGCTACCACCACCAATCCCTGGAATCCATCGCTCACCCCGGGCGGCTCCAGCGCGGGCTCGGCCGCGGCGGTGTCGGCCGGTATCGTCCCGTTCGCACTCGGTAGCGACGGCGGCGGGTCGGTCCGCATTCCCGCAGCCTTCACCTCATTGGTCGGATTCAAGGCATCAATGGGTCGCGTCCCGGTGTATCCCGGCTGCCGCGACGAACGTTATCCCGGCGTATCTGGCTGGGAGAGCATTGAACACATCGGGCCCATCTGCCGAACCGTCGGAGACGCGGCCATTGTCATGTCCGTTCTCGCCGGCCCGGACCCACGCGACCGGCACAGCATCCCGAGTGGAGACGTGGACTGGGCAGCGGCGGCGCAGCCACGAGAAGGGACCCGGCTGCACATCGCCTACAGCACCGATTTCGGCTATCTGCCGGTCGACCCGGCTGTGCGGTCGATCGTCGGCAGCGCCGTGGCACGGCTGGCCCGGGAACTCGGCCACCATGTGGCCGAAGTCGATCCGGGTTGGGGTGATCCGGGAATCTCGTTCCTGGCGTTGATCATGGCCGAAACCGACCTGGCGGGGATGCGCCGGATGGTGGCCAAGATCGGCGACCAGATGTCGCCGCATCTGGTCGCGATGCTCGGCATGGAATGGACCGCCGAAGACTTCACCAACGCGAATCTCTGGCGCAAGTCGGTAGTAAACCGCATGGCGCGGTTCATGTCCGAATTCGACGTGCTCGTCACGCCGACCGCCAGCGTCTTGCCGTTCCGCACGGGTATTCAGGGCCCATCCGTGATAGACGGCCACGACGTCGACGCCGCCTCGTGGCTGGGGTTCGCGTCCCCGGCGAACCTGACGGGCCAGCCCGCCGTCAGCGTTCCCGCCGGGCTGACCGCCGACGGGCTTCCGGTGGGCATGCAGATCATCGGCCGCCACCTTGCCGATGCGACGGTGTTGCGACTCGCCGCGCAATGGGAGACGGTCAGCGACTTTCCCAGCTGGCGCCCCGACACCGCCAAGTTCGTGTCATAGGCAACTCGCCGGCCGAGGCTGAGCTGGTTAGACATAGCGCAACGGGGCATCGGGCGCGCGGAGGATACCGGCGGCTGTCGCTGCGAGGCGGGCAAGTTGGCACATCCCGGCGCAACGCCACCTCAGGCAGGTACGCTGCCAACCGCCAACACACCCACCGGTGCCGGGGACCGGCCGACGTCTCCGCGTGGGCAGGCTGGCGAGGAGAGCAGCGATGAGCGTGCGCAATGAGTCGCGGCCCAAGGGATTCAAGGAGGGGCGAGCGTACCTTCGCCGAGTGGTGGCCGCCTCCATGGCCGGCACCGTCGTCGAGTGGTACGAGTTTTTCCTCTACGGCACTGCGGCCACGCTGGTATTCAGCAAGGTGTTCTTCGCTCGGGGAGCCAACGATCTCGACGCCATCCTCGCCGCCTTCGTGACCTATGCCGTCGGCTTCGCGGCGCGCCCGCTGGGCGGCGTCGTATTCGGTCATTTCGGCGACAAGTACGGGCGCAAAAAGCTGCTGCAGCTCAGCCTTTTGCTGGTGGGCGCTGCCACCTTCCTGATGGGTTGCCTGCCGACGTTCGCGCAGATCGGGTACTGGGCCCCCGCCCTGCTGGTGACGCTGCGATTCATCCAGGGCTTCGCCGTCGGCGGCGAGTGGGGCGGCGCCGTCCTGCTTGTCGCCGAACACTGCCCTAACTCCAGCCGCGGATTCTGGGCGAGCTGGCCGCAGGCCGGTGTGCCCGGCGGCAACATGCTGGCCACCGTGGTCCTGCTGGTTCTCACGGCAAAACTCCCGGAGGCGGCGTTTCTGAGCTGGGGCTGGCGCGTCGCGTTCTGGTTGTCAGCGATTGTCGTTCTGATTGGCTACTACATACGCACCCGGGTCACCGACGCACCGATCTTCGTCGAAGCACAGCAGCAGGCCCAACGCACCAAGGCGAGCTCGCTCAGCGTCGTCGAGGTGTTCAAGCGTTACCCGCGCGGCGTTTTCACCGCCATGGGGCTGCGCGCGGGCGAGAACACCATGTACTACCTGGTGGTGACCTTCTCGATTACCTATCTCAAGGTGCATGTGCACGCCAACACCGCGGCCATCCTGCGGTGGCTGCTGGCCGCGCATGTCGTGCACTTCCTGGTCATCCCGCTGGCAGGCCATCTCAGTGACCGATTCGGCAGGCGCCCAATCATTTTCGTCGGCGCTGCCGGTGGCGCAGCCTGGGGATTCTTCGCTTTTCCGATGATGAACAGCGGCCACAACCCGATCATCATGTCGGCGATCATCCTCGGCCTGGTCTTTCACGGCTGCATGTATGCGCCCCAGCCGGCGGCCATGGCAGAGATGTTTCCGACCCGCATGCGCTATTCAGGGGTTTCGGTGGGCTATCAGTTGACCTCCATCGTGGCCGGTTCGCTGGCACCGATCATCGCGGTTCGCCTGCTCGAGACCTACAAATCCGCGGTGCCCATCGGCTGGTACCTGGCGGCTACCACCGCGGTGACCGCCATTGCCGTCCTCGTCGCCCGGGAGACCAAGGGAGCGGATCTGGCAGCGATCGACCTCGCCGACGCGACCGAGCTCGTACCGGCCACAGCGGAGACTGATCTCTGACTTTCGGCACTACCGCCGCAGGTCACCGATGAGGAACCGCTCCGTAATCAGCCAAGCTTAGGAAGCGCCATCGTCTGCCCAGTTCGCTGTCATTTTTTTGGTACGCGCGAACAGTCAAGCCGATTATGTTTGTCAATCGTCGCGGATGGTAATGCACAGCTGGAGGCTGGCGTGTTAGCCGGCTGACACGTCAGCCTAGGTCCCGCCGGTTCAGCCCGAGAGCCGACGGGGCCGCTCTATTAAGCCTCAATCTGCGGTACCGTGCCGCGTATGGACGGCACGACAGGTTCGACAAACGTGTGGATTCTCGGCGGTTACCAGAGCGATTTCGCCCGCAACCTCACCAAGGAGAACCGGGATTTCGCGGCTCTGACCGCAGAGGTCGTCGAGGGCACGCTGGCGTCGGCCAAGGTGGACGCCGTGGACATCGGAGTCGTCCACGTCGGTAACGCCTTCGGCGAGATGTTTGCCAGCCAGGGTCACCTCGGGGCGATGCCGGCGACCGTGTGTGACGAGCTGTGGGACACGCCCGCCTCGCGGCACGAAGCCGCGTGTGCGTCCGGCAGCGTGGCGGCGCTGTCGGCGATCGCGGACCTGCGCTCAGACGCCTACGACAGCGCCCTGGTCGTCGGGATCGAGCTGGAGAAAACGGTGCCGGGCGACACCGGCGCCGCATATCTCGGCGCCGCCGCATGGACCGGGCACGAGGGGGCCGAGGCACGCTACTTGTGGCCGTCGATGTTCGCTCAGGTCGCCGACGAGTACGACCGCCGGTACGGTTTGGACGACACGCACCTGCGGGCCATCGCGCAGCTCAATTTCGCCAACGCGCGCCGCAACCCCAACGCGCAGACCCGCACGTGGACGGTCCCCGATCCGATCACTGACGACGACGACGCCAACCCCATTACCGAAGGTCGGTTGCGGCGTTTCGACTGCAGCCAGATGACCGACGGCGGAGCGGGTTTGGTTCTGGTCGGCGACGCTTATCTGCGGGATCATCCCGATGCGCGCCCGATCGGGCGAATCGACGGCTGGGGACATCGCACCGTCGGGCTGGGTCTGCGGCAGAAGCTGGACCGCGCAGCTGACGATCCTTATGTATTGCCGCACGTGCGCGCCGCAGTGCTCGACGCCCTGCGCCGCGCGCAGGTGACCCTCGACGACGTCGACGGGTTCGAGGTGCATGACTGCTTCACCCCCAGCGAGTACCTGGCCATCGACCACATCGGGCTGACCGGCCCGGGCGAGTCGTGGAAAGCCATCGAGAACGGCGAGATCGAGATCGGTGGCCGGCTACCGATCAACCCCAGCGGCGGGTTGATCGGCGGCGGGCACCCCGTCGGCGCCTCCGGTGTGCGGATGCTGCTCGACGCGGCAAAACAGGTCAGCGGTGCAGCCGGTGACTACCAGGTCGAAAACGCAAAAACGTTCGGCACCTTGAATTTCGGCGGCAGCACCGCCACCACGATAAGTTTCGTTGTCAGCACTACAAAGGGCATGTGACTTATGGGCTTCCAGACGGACGTGGCACTCGTCGGCAAGTTCTTGTCGACATTGCCCGAAGACGACGACCATCCCTACCGCACCGGACCTTGGCGACCCCAGACCAACGAGTGGGCCGCCGACGACCTGACCGCCGTCGAAGGAGAAATCCCCCACGACCTGGACGGCATCTACCTGCGCAACACCGAGAACCCGCTGCACCCGGCGTTCAAGAACTATCACCCGTTCGACGGCGACGGCATGCTGCACATAGTCGGCTTCCGCGACGGAAAAGCCTTCTATCGCAACCGTTTTGTCCGCACGGAAGGTTTCCTGGCGGAGAATGAAGCGGGCGAACCGCTCTGGCCGGGTTTGGCCGAACCGGTGCAATTGGCCAAGCGCGACGAGGGCTGGGGCGCGCGCACCCTGATGAAGGACGCGTCGAGCACCGACGTCATCGTCCACCGCGGCATCGCGCTGACCAGCTTCTACCAGTGCGGTGATCTGTACCGCATCGACCCGTACTCCGCTAATACGCTCGGCAAGGAGAGTTGGAACGGCCGGTTTCCGTCCGACTGGGGCGTGTCAGCGCATCCGAAGGTGGACAACAAGACCGGCGAACTGTTGTTCTTCAATTACAGCAAGCAGGACCCGTACATGCGTTACGGCGTCGTCGACCAGAGCAACGACCTGGTCCATTACGTCGACGTCCCACTACCCGGGCCGCGGCTACCGCACGACATGGCGTTCACCGAAAATTACGCCATCCTCAACGATTTCCCGCTCTTTTGGGACCCGAGTCTGCTCGAACACAACATCCACCTGCCTCGTTTCTTCTCCGATGTCCCGTCGCGCTTCGCGGTGATCCCGCGCCGGGGCGGAACCAACGACATCCGCTGGTTCGAGGCGGACCCGACGTTCGTGCTGCACTTTGTCAACGCCTACGAGGACGGCGACGAGATCGTTCTGGACGGCTTCTTCGAACACGACCCCCAGCCCCTCGACACCGGTGGCACCAAGTGGGACAAGATGTTCCGCTTCCTGGCGCTGGATCGTTTCCAGTCCCGGCTGCACCGGTGGCGACTCAACCTGGTCACCGGCGCGGTAAAAGAAGAGCAGCTATCGGAGTCCATCACCGAATTCGGCACCATGAACCCCGACTACCTGACCGGTAACTACCGCTACGCGTATGCCGCCACCGGCAAACCGGGCTGGTTCCTTTTCGACGGGCTGGCGAAACACGATCTGTTCACCGGAGACCAGGAGCGTTACTCCTTCGGCGACGGCGTGTATGGAAGCGAGGCCCAGATGGCGCCGCGGATCGGCAGTTCCGGCGAGGACGACGGCTACCTGGTCACCCTGACCACCGATATGAACACCGATGCGTCGTACTGCCTGGTGTTCGATGCTGCCCGGGTCGGTGACGGTCCGGTGTGCAAACTGCAACTGCCGGAACGCATTTCCAGCGGCACGCATTCGACCTGGGTGGCCGGCACGGAGTTACGACGCTGGGATACCGCGGATTCCGCGGCAGCCGCCGTCGGACTGTGACGGCTGGAGACACCGTGGAAACTCAAAAGCAGCGTCGTTGGACAACTCACTGGCCCACGAGTTTGGCGTCGATCGGATCCATCCGGTTTGCCCGCCGCTCGCCGAACTTCGAAGCAACCGTGCGGTTTTACCATGAACTGGTCGGTCTCCCGCTGTATGAGACCTTCGAAGCAAGCTACGGCAGCAACGGAGCGATCTTCGGGCTGCCCAGCTGGAACCTGACGATGGAAATCGTTGAGGCGGTCGACGAATTGGTGGTAGACCAGCACGAACAACTGTGCCTGTACTTTCCCGACAAGCAGTCACAGCAGGCAGCGATCGCACGCTTGCAGCAGGCGGGGGCCCAACCCGTGGAGCAGCACCCGTACTGGGAAGCGACGGGAGCCGTCACCTATCGCGACCCGGATGGCCGCGAAGTGGTGTTCGCGCCCTTCGTGTTCGGGGTCAACGAGCCCGACGACAGCGGCGCCTCGGGCAAGCACGACTTCCCGTGGACCAAACCCAAGAGTTAGCGTCCTGACCGTCCGGCAGCCGCCGCCGCGATCACTGAAGAAACCGAGCACGCCACCGCGCAAACGGCGCCGACCGCACCGACATACAGCCCGTATTCGGCCGACACCTGCGGGCTGACGTTCAGCTTGTAGTACCACACCGTCAGCGCCGCGATGAGCAGCGAAATGACAAGAGCGGCAATCGAAGCGATCATCACCGACAAACCGCGGCCCACCATCGCCCCCACCACCAGCAATGTCGCGGCCAGCAACACGATGAGCTGGCCCGCGCCGAAGCCCGGCGGAAGTTGCAGGCTGCCGTGGCTGCCCCCGATTGCACTGGCCCAGCCCCCGCCGTGTTCCGACGTCGTCAGCCACGGAAACCAGGCGCTGACCGCCACGACCAAGCCGAAAAACGCCACCAGCCAACCGGGGCGCAGGCGGCGGTTCATGAATGCGACATTAGCTCAGGTCTGCAGCGACGCCAGGTTGAACACCACGCCCGTCGGATCGGCCGCCGCCGCCAACCGTCCGTACGGGGTGTCCTCGGCACCCCGCAGCACTGCGCCACCGTTAGCGGTGATCACTTGCAGCGTCTGGTCTACATCCTCGGCACCGAAGAAGGTCGTCCAGTTCGACGGGACGCCCTCGGGCAGGAAGCTCGCGCCGTCCATCACGCCCAGTAGTTGCTGGTGGCCGAACAACGCTGTGGTGTAGCGGAATTCGTCGGTGTCAGAAGTCTGCTCGGTCCGCCACCCGAAAACCGAAGTGTAGAAGTCGACGGCGGCCCGATAGTCACGCGTGGTCAGTTGGTGCCAGACGGGCGCGCCGGCTTCGCCGATCACCTCGAAGCCGTGGTGCTCCAGCGGCTGCCACAAACAAAACACGGCTCCCGACGGGTCAGTCGCCACGGCCATGAAGCCCTTGGCAGGTACCTCCATGGGTCCCATGTGCACCACGCCGCCCGCTGAGGTCACCCTGGACGCAGTCTCGTTGATGTCGGTGGTGTGAAAATAGGTGTTCCAGCCGTCCGGCGCTTGAGACTCGGGGTTGTTGGCCATCAGGCCCGCGACAGCGTGGCCGTCCTTGGTGGCGTTCAGGTATCCACCGTATTCGCTTCCAGGGGACTCGAAAGTCCAGCCAAAGACCGTGCCGTAGAAGTCGTGGGCGCGGTTGACATCGGACGACGTCAGATCGATCCAGCAGGGAGCGCCCAGGGGCGAGCCGTTACGAATGGGCACAGCGACCTCCTTGTGGTGTCCGATATACCCTAGGCGGGTTTGCACGTATCGCCTGGTGCTAAACCGTTAAGTTATCGAATGAGTTCTGTTGGTGACTTTATTGCCAGGCTCTGATCGACCCCCATCCGGCCTTCCTCGAAGGCGAGCCTGCACCCAGCCTATTCGGGTCCGGCCGACTCGAACGTCCAACCGAACGTCACACCAGCGCGGCGACCGCGGGCGTGCGTCACGCCAGCGTGACCGGCGGGGCTGACGGCGCGGGGTCGATGGCGACGACCCGCCGCGGGGGCCGTCAGGTTTGTAGCGACGACAGGTTGAACACCGCACCCGTCGGATCGGCCGCCGAGGCCAGCCGACCATACGGTGTGTCCTCAGCCGGTCGCAGCACCGCACCGCCGTTGTCGGTGATCACCTGCAGCGTCTTGTCGACATCCTCGGCGCCGAAGTAGATCGTCCAGTGCGATGGCACGCCTTCCGGCAGAAAGCTCGCGCCGTCCATCACGCCGAGCAACTGTTGATCGCCGAACCACGCTGTTGTGTAGCGGAATTCGTCAGTGTCCGACACCACCTCGGTCCGCCAACCGAAAACCGCGCGGTAGAAGTCGAGGGCGGCGCGAAAGTCCCGCGTGTTCAGTTGGTGCCAGACGGGCGCGCCGGCTTCCCCGATCACCTCGAAGCCGCGGTGCTCCAGCGGCTGCCACAAACCAAACATCGCTCCCGACGGGTCCGTCGCCATCGCCATGAAGCCCTTCGCGGGCACCTCCATGACTCCCATGCAGGTCGTGCCGCCCGCGGAGGGCACCGCGGACGTGATCGCGTTGATGTCGGCGGTGTGGAAATAGGTGCTCCAGCCGTCCGGCGCTTGAAACTCAGGGTTGTTGGCCATCATCCCAGCGACGGGATGGCCGTCGCTGGCGGCGTTGATGTATCCGCCGTAGTCGGGTCCGGCGGACTCGAACGTCCAGCCGAAGACCGTGCCGTAGAAGTCTTGGGCACGGTCGACGTTCGACGACGCCAGATCGATCCAGCAGGGAGCGCCCAGCGGCGCGTCATTTCGGGTGGGCACGATGTCCTCCTAGTAGTGTCCGGTAGCCCCTCAGCGGGCTTCACCGATATCGACCGGCGCCAAACCGAAAAGTCATCGGCGCGCCTCGCGACACCGTCAGGATGGGTGCTCAAGTGCGGCTTCAGGTCGAGTCGGTTCGAACAGCTCGACGGGGTTGCCGGAAGGGTCGTCCACCAAGATCTGCTTGCCCCCGACGCCGGCGACGATGTCATTGCGAAAGCGAACTCCTGCTTGACGCAAGCGCTCGACAGCCGCCTCGATGTTGGAGACTTCTAGCTGGAAGCGATTCCAGCCGCCGGGCACGGGGACTCGGCCATCGGGCATGGTTTGTCCACCTCCGGGACCACCCCCAGGTGCGGTAAGTACAAGCCGGAGATCGTCGCGTGTCAGCATTGCGAAGGTCGGTGCCGGGTGCATCACCTCGTGAAATCCCAAATGTTCGCAGTAGAACGAGATCGCGGCGTCAACATCGTGAACGATGTAGCGGACACTGACCGTGGCCACAGCAATCCTCCTCTGTCGGATGAATGCCCAGGTCCGCCGTTGTATCGCTAGGGAGCTCACCGGGTGCGCCGGGCTCATTGTTGAGGGTAACGGACTTCTGCGCCAACACTTCCCGAAGGCGACAGCCCGATTGCGATACCTGCTGCGTGCCGAAGCGCGCGGGTTTGACCGCCAGCAGGCGCATGCCCGGTTTGAGGCCGAGCTTGCGGCAGATCATCTCCAATTCCGCGGTCTGCGCGTCGTACAGCGAGAGGCCTTCGCGGGTGAAGTACGCACACGAGTAAGCCGTGTGGCCGTCGAGCAGCAGTCGGTAGAAGTCGTTGGACATGCCGTAGTGGTGGGCGATCGCGTCCCGATCGCGGCGCCGGGTAGGTAACCGGCCGGATAGCCGCGCTTCGCTCGCGGGCGCTCGAGGCGGCAGACCCGACGCAGCCCCTCCGTCAGGTCACCGTCGACCTCGATGTCACCGGTCACGTAGGCCCGCGCCAGGCCGAGTTCCCCTGGGCGCCAGAGCAATCGACGCAAGACCCGACAGGCCGAGGGTGGTGCGAAGTAGGTTGGCGAGGCGATCAGCGACCGATGCCACGATTCCCGTTCATGCCGGGATCGGGTCCGGAGAACACCCTGACAAAATTCTGCAGCGATTCGCGGATATCGCTGCGCAGCGCCGCCGCAACGATCATGCCGATCGGCCCGAACAACGCCGGGCCACCCAGGTGCACGCTAAAGCTGACGTTGGAGTCCTGACCGTTCGAGCCCTTGGGCGTGACCTTGGCGAGCAGCTTGACCTTGACGCCGCCGACCCCGTCGCCGTTGAGCGTCATGGCTTCCGGCGGCTTGTAATGCACGATCGTCCATTTGACCCGGTTTGGCATGCCCTTGACCTCGACGTACGACTCGATGACCGTGCCCTTCTGCAGGACTTCGGGCAGCTCGCCGCGCCAGATCCGGTGGATGGTCAGCCAATCCTTGAACCGGGACAGATCGGAGGCATGCTTCCAGGCCTGCTGCGGCGGCAGCGGTACGTCGATCGATCCGGAGAGTTTCGCCATGCGCTCAGTTCTGGTGGTCGCCCGTGGCTCCCGGCCCGGCGAGCTTCTTGGCCTCGTCCTGCACCTTGTGGATGGTGTCGGAGTACTTACCCTTCGTCTTGTCGTCGACGAATTCGCCGGCCTTGTCGATCGCCGTCTCGACCTTGTCGGCGTTCTGCGACAACAGATCCTTTGCCTTGTCCAGGAATCCCATGTTGCGTCCTTCCCGCGGCTCCCCAGGCACCCCGGGGAAATCCTACTGTGCTGGTAGAACAGTACTTGCCGATGTCGCCGCGACGTCACCGTGACCCTGGTCGCCGGGCGCCGGCTCCCGCCACAACCGCGGCTGTACGCCGAGCACCCTGGCCCGGATCCACCAGGTTGCCTCGATCGCCGCGGCCCCCAGCACGCCGATCGCCAGCGCTTTCGACGTCACCCACACATTCGACGGGTCGAGCAGGAACTTCTCCCGAGCCAACGGAAGGCTGAAGATCACCAGGTAAGCCAGGGCGCAGCCAATCACCAGCGCCAACCGCCACCACTGGTAGGGGCGCGCCACCACCGCGAGCACCCACAGCGCGGTCATCAGCAAGGTGATCAGCGCCGCGGTCGACGCTTGGTCCTGTTGCGTCCAGGCGGCGTTGCGGCCGTGGTAGGCCGACAGATAAGACGCGAAGGTCGCCGCACCGACGATAAGGCCGGACGGCAGCGCCGAACTCAGTACCCGACGGACGAAGCCGGGATGGGCGCGTTCGTTGTTCGGTGCCAGCGACAGGATGAACGACGGGATTCCGATGGTGAACCAGGCGGCGATGGTGACGTGGATCGGCTGAAACGGATACAGCAGCGGATCCGCGTGCAGCAGTTTGGAAAACAAACACTCGCCACCCACCAGCAGCGCCAGCAATACCGAGTACACCGTCTTGGTCAAGAACAGGTTGGCGACCCGCTCGATGTTGCCGATCACCCGCCGGCCCTCGCCGACGACATACGGCAGTGTGGCAAACCTGTTGTCCAGCAACACAATCTGTGCGACGGCACGAGATGCCGGGCTGCCCGCGCCCATCGCCACGCCGATATCGGCGTCCTTGAGAGCCAGCACATCGTTGACGCCGTCGCCGGTCATCGCCACGGTGTGCCCGCGTGATTGCAGGGCATGCACGATGGCCCGTTTCTGATCGGGCCGCACCCGGCCGAACGTGGTGTGGGTACTCCAGCGCGTCCGCCAATTCGTCCTGGTCCGCGGGGAGTTGACGCGCGTCCATCACCTCCCCGTGCAGCCCCAGCTTGGCGGCCACCGCACCGACCGACACCGCGTTGTCGCCGGATATCACCTTGACCGAAACATCTTGAACAGCAAAATAATCCATCGTTTCGCGGGCGTCGGGCCGCACCTTCTGCTCGAGCACCACCAGCGCGACCGGGGTGACCCGGCCCGGCGCCTCGGGCCGATCCACGGCCACATCGGCCGCACCCAACAGCAGGACCCGCAGCCCCTGCGCCCCGATCTGCTCGGCCCGTTCGGCCGCCGCCGAAGCCGGATCGAGCAGCACATCGGGCGCGCCGATCACCCAGTTGCCATGATCGCGGTAGGACACCCCGCTCCATTTGGTGGCCGATTTGAAAGGTGCCGTCGCGGTGGCTGACCAGCCGGGCGGCTGGTCATAGGTCTCGGCGATCGCCCGCATGCTGGCATTGGGCCGGGCGTCGGCGGCGGCCAGTGCGGCCAGCACGTCGGCGACCGTATCGTCCCGGTCGCGCACCAAGTTCTTCAACGTCGGACACCCGCATCCCGTTTTCCGTCAAGGTGCCGGTCTTGTCGGCGCAAACCACGTCCACCCGGGCCAGTCCCTCGATCGCGGGCAGCTCTTGCACCAGGCATCGGCGCCGGCCGAGCCGCACGACACCGACCGCGAACGCGATCGACGTCATCAGCACCAGGCCTTCGGGCACCATCGGCACCAGGGCACCCACCATCCGCAGCACCGACTCCCGCCACCCCGCGCGGGTGCTGAACAACTGCGTGTAGATGGTCAGCAGGCCGGCGGGCACCAGCAGATAGGTGACGACCTGCAGAATCCGGTTAATACCATTGCGCAGTTCGGATTTGACCAGGGTGAACTTGCTGGCCTCTTCGGCCAGCTTGGCGGCGTAGGCCTGCCGGACCCACCTTGGTAGCGCGGTAGGCGCCGGTGCCGGAGACGACGAAACTGCCCGACATCACCGCATCGCCGGCGTCCTTGGCGATCGGGTCCGCCTCACCGGTCAGCAGCGATTCGTCGACCTCCAGGTTGTCCTCCTCGAGGATTTCTCCGTCGACGACGATCTGATCGCCGGGCCCGAGCTCGATGACGTCGTCGAGCACCACCTCGCTGGGCAACAGCGGTCGAGTGCCGGATTGCCTGCGCACCAACGGTTTCGCCTGCCCGACGATGGCCAGCTTGTCCAGCGTCTGCTTGGCCCGGATCTCCTGCACCATGCCGATCACACTGTTGGCGACGATGAGCATTCCGAATAGCCCGTTGATCACCGAACCCGTCGCCAGCACGATGATCAGCAGCACGCCCAGAATCGCGTTGATCCGGGTAAACACGTTGGCCCGAACGATCTCCGCGACGCTGCGGGCGGCACGTTCCGGAACGTCGTTGCCGTGGCCATCGGCTACCCGCCGCGCCACCTCGGCATCGGTCAGGCCGGCAATCATTTAGTGAACGTTCCAAGTTTGTCGGAGTCGAAGTACTCGAGGTTCAGCGTGTTGCCGGCAAAGGTTGCTTTGGAAATCGTTCCGGTAGGGGCGTTTTCGGTTGTCATTCCGAAGGTGAAGGTGTCACCGTCCCAGTGCGCCAACGGGTAGGGCTGGTTCTTCGGTCCAAGCGCCAACTGCAGCGCCCCGTCACGTTCGGTCACGACGGCCGGACCGAAGTAGTCGCTGGTGTAGACACCGACGTACTCCTTCAGCGGTCTGGCCGGCGCGGGGTTGGCCGGGGGCTGCTTGCCCACCAGCGAGCCCTGCGGATCGTTCATCCAGGCGATCGCTTTCTTGTACAGCGCCGGCCAGTCCTCGCGTATCTGGCCGTACTGCACCAGATCGAGGAATTGCGCGGTCAGCGTCTCCGGCACACCAATGGGCGCGGCGTTGGTCAGGGCGATAATGCCGAGGTCTTCGGACGGCAGCACCGCAAAGTTCGTCGCCGCCCCCATGCTGAATCCGCCGGAATGGCTGTACTCGGTGCGTCCCGTCGGCGTCACCGACACGTTGAACCCATAGCCGTAAAGGCCGGCGCGCGCGGTCGGTGTGGTCGCGGGAACCGAGATGACCTGCGGGGTGATGGCGGGCAGCAGGGCCTCTGGCGAAACGACTTGCTGACCGTTGTAAGTTCCGTTGCCCAGCAACATCGTCAGCCAGCGCGCCATGTCGTTGACCGATGAGCTGACCCCACCCGCGGGCGTCTGGGGATCGGGATCCCGTTGCAAGCGTGGTGCCCACTTGTCGCCGACTTTGACGTGGTTGACCGCGTGGTTGGGCCTGGCCATGAAGTCGGCGAACCGTGAACTCGTCGACGCCATTCCCAGCGGCTGGTAGAGCACCTCGTCGGACAGGTCCTCCCACGATTTGCCCGCCGCGGCCGCCACCGCCTCGGCGGCTGCGGTCACTCCGAAGTTGGTGTAGGCGTAGCTGTTTCGGAAGGAAGCCAGCGGCAGATAGCGCAGCCGCTCCAGCGACTGGCGACGGTCATAACCCAGATCCTCCAGTTGGTCACCGGCGTGGTCGGGCAGCCCGGAACGATGCGAATACAGGTCGGCAACGGTCACATGGCTGGTCACATAGGGATCGCTCAGCACGAACCACGGCAGCTTGGACGCCACCGGCATGTCCCAGGTGACCACCTTATTGGTCACCTCGTGCGCCACCACCGTCGCGCCAACCGATTTCGACACCGACGCCAGCTGAAAGACGGTGTCGGCGTCGACCTTATTGTCTTGACCGTCTGCCTCTGCCTACATCCTTGATGCCAAAGCCTTTGGCATACAACGTCTTTCCGTGGGAGACAATGGCCACGGCCATGCCCGGGATGCCGGAGCTTTTCATCAGGTCAGCGACCAGACCGTCGACCTTGGATACGGCTTCGTCGATGCGGCCGGCGGGAATCGCCATGCCCGACACCTCGTTGGGCGGGGCGCTGGTCAACGGAGCAGACGGGCTGGTGACCGGCTGGACGGTGCCGCATCCCGATAGTGTCAGCAGGGTCAAGACAGCGGTAGCCGCCGCGCGTTTAGCCATGGCCGCACTCTAGACGGGCAGGAAGCGGCGCCGGCCCTAGAGGCGCCACCACGGGTTGAAGCGCAATGGCTTGGCCGGATCGAGCCGCTGGCCGGGTGTCGGCACTGCCACCTGGACGTGAGCAGGCTCAGCCGCCTTCAGCACCCGCTCGACAGGCTCGGCCCACGGGTGCGGGGCCAGCCGGAAGGTGCCCCAGTGGATCGGCACCAGCAGTCCCGAGCCTGAGTCGGTGACGTCCAGGTGCGCGCGGACGGCTTCCTCGGGGTTCATGTGAATGTCGGGCCAGGCCGTGTTGTAGGCGCCGACGGGCAGCAGCGTCACGTCGAACGGTCCGTGGTCCGCGCCGATCTGCGCGAAGCTCTTGGTGTAGCCGGTGTCGCCGCCGAAATACGCCCGATGAGACGGACCGATGACCGCCCACGACGCCCACAGCGTGTTGTTGCGGTTGAGGAAACGCCCGGAAAAGTGCCGCGCGGGCATGCAAACCAGGGTGAGCTCGTCGACCCTGGCGCTCTGATTCCAATCCAGCTCGACAATGCGATGCTCGGGTATGCCCCACGCCCGCAGGTGGGCACCGACACCCAGCGGCACGAAGAACGGGGCCCGCTGGGTGTGCAGCAATGCCATGACGGTGTCGATATCGAGGTGGTCGTAGTGGTCGTGGCTGATGATCACCGCGTCGACGGCGGGCAGCCCTTCCAGTTGCACCGGCGGTGGATGCAGCCGCTGCGGGCCGACGACGTCGGAGGGCGAGCAGCGGTCACTCCACACCGGATCGGTGAGCACACGGTAACCGTCGATTTCCAGCAGCGCCGTGGAGTGACCGAACCAGCTGACGGCGAGCTGGCCGGCGTCACCCTGATAGATCTCCGGCGAGGCCAACGGGATCGGTTTGGCGGGCCGGCTACCGCCGCGTCCGCCTATCAACTCCCACGCGATGAGCCGCAGTTGCTCGCGGTCCATCTGGTACACCGTGGCCGGGTCGAGGTTGGCGAAGACACCGTCCTGGAAGTGCGGGGAGCGCTCGGCCACCGCCCGGATCGACGCGGGATCGGCGCCTAGCGCTGCCGGTGCGCCGTGCAGCGCCCGCAACAGCCACCCACCGGCGGCCAGCGAGGCCGTTCCGGCGACCAATCGCAGCCGTGAGCGCACCATGACTTTTAAGCCCCCTGGAACTTCGGCGGCCGCTTCTCCACCCGGGCGATCTGCGCCTCGATGACATCCTGGCTGCCCCAGGCCTTGTCGAAGAGCTCCTTGTGTTCCGGCCACGGCTGCTCGATGGAACCGTCGTCGTTGAGTACCCGCTTGGCGTGCTGTATCGCCAGCGGCGCCAGCCCGGTGATCTCGGCGGCCCAGGCCTGCGCGTCGGCCAGCGTCCCGATCCGGTTGGCCATTCCGGTGTGCAGCGCCGTTTCGGCGGTCAGCTTCTCGGCGGTCAGCAGCATCGCCCGCGCCCGTCCGTGACCGACCAGCGAAGACAGTCGCCGGATGCTCCAGTTATCAAGAGCCAGGCCGTATTTCGACGTCGGAAACTGGAAGAACGCGTCCGGTGCGACGACCCGCAGATCACATTGCATCGCCAACTGCAGGCCAGCGCCGATGGCGGGGCCGTTGATGGCGCCGATCACCGGTATCGGAGCCGCGTCCATCACCTTGTGCAACTCGATGAGCCGGTCCGGATAGTCGGCGGCGAATGCGTCCCCGCTCAGATCCGCCCCGGCGCAGAACACCGTGCCCTGCCCGGTCAGCACGATGACCCGGGTCGCCCCGTCGCCGGCTTTGAGTATGGCCTCCCGCAGCTCGTCCACGAGCTGGGAATTCAGGGCGTTGCGTCGCTCGGGACGCTGCAGCTCGATCGTCATAACCGCTTCGACCTGGGTGACACCGATCATGGGCGCCAGGATATATAAGGCGTGCCGGCGGCACGCGTCCGGCGGCGCCCGGTGCCGCGTTCAGCTGGTGCGGCTAAGTCCCATCCGCCACACGCGTATCTCCACCACGCGGACACACTTTTGTCCGCCTCTCAGCTGACAACGCATCGGGCGGAGGTCCGCTGTAGCGGCTTGTCGCTGAGAGGCGGGGATAAAGCCACTGTCCTGGTCCAGGGGCTCAAGTGACGGATGTGATGTCGTAACCCGCGCCACCCGCCAGCCTCAAATAACCTCGAAAGGTGAGCCATATCACTACCGGCCAAGTGCTTGACGCGGTCCTGGACGAGGGCTCTTTCGTCAGCTGGGACAGCCCGCCGCTGGCCGTGCCGATGTCCGAGTCCTATGCACGGGAGCTGGCTGACGCCCGTGCCGCCACCGGTCTGGACGAATCGGTGCAGACCGGAGAGGGACGGGTATTCGGGCGCCGCGTTGGCGGTGGTGGTCTGCGAGTTCGGCTTCCTCGGCGGCTCGATCGGGGTGGCGGCCGCCGAACGCATCACGGCCGCGGTGCAGCGGGCCACCGCCGAGCGGCTGCCGCTGCTGGCGTCCCCGAGCTCCGGCGGCACCCGGATGCAGGAGGGCACCGTCGCGTTCCTGCAAATGGTCAAGATCGCCGCGGCCGTGCAACTCCACAAACAGGCCCATCTGCCCTACCTGGTCTACCTGCGCAACCCGACCACCGGCGGGGTGTTCGCATCGTGGGGCTCGCTCGGCCATGTCACCGTTGCCGAGCCCGGCGCACTGATCGGGTTCCTCGGGCCTCGCGTCTACCAGCTGCTCTACGGCGAACCCTTCCCCGCCGGCGTGCAGACCGCGGAGAATCTGCAGCGGCACGGCGTGGTCGACGCCGTCGTGCCGGTCGATGAGCTGCGCCAGACGCTGGATCGTGCCCTGACGGTGATCGCCGATGCGCCCGAAGCGCCGCCGTTACCGCCGCCGGCCGAACCGCTACCCGACGTGCCGACCTGGGACTCGGTGCTGGCATCGCGGCGTCCGGACCGGCCCGGCGTCCGGCATCTGCTGGACCACGGCGCCACCGACCAAGTGCTGTTGTCCGGTACCGGCCGGGGCGACGCGGCGACCATGCTGCTGGCGCTGGCCCGGTTCACCGGCCAGCCCGCTGTGGTGCTGGGTCAGCAGCGGGTTGCCGGCGGCCCGGAGGCCCGGGTCGGGCCCGCCTCGCTGCGTGAGGCCCGGCGCGGCATGGCGCTGGCCGCCGAGCTGCGCCTGCCGCTGGTGCTGGTGATCGACACCGCCGGACCCGCGTTGTCCGCCGAAGCCGAGCAGGGCGGGCTGGCCGGCCAGATCGCTCGGTGCCTGGCCGAGCTGGTGACGCTGGACACCCCGACGGTGTCGGTGCTGCTGGGCCAGGGTAGCGGCGGGCCGGCGCTGGCGATGGTGCCGGCCGACCGGGTGCTGGCCGCGCTGCACGGCTGGCTGGCGCCGCTACCGCCGGAGGGCGCCAGCGCGATCGTCTTCCGCGACACCGACCACGCCGCTGAACTCGCTGCGGCACAAGGCATTCGGTCCGCCGACCTGCTGCAGTCCGGGATTGTCGACGCCATCGTGCCCGAGCATCCCGATGCCGCCGACGAACCAGTCGAGTTCTCCCGGCGACTGTCGCGCGCAATCGCCGCCGAAGTCCACGTGCTACGCGGAATGCCCGACGCCGAACGCCTGGACGCCCGCTTACGGCGCTACCGCCGCATCGGTTTGCCTCCTTTGCCCCGCGACACTTAAACCACGGACACGACACGGGCGGGGTCGCAGTGGTTTATATCTCGGCGACGGAGCTCCCCAGGTAGCGCTGGATCGTCGGGCCGATCCAGTCGACGATCTCGTCCCGACTCATCGCGACGACGGGCGGCAGCCGCAGCACAAAGCGGCACAGCGCCAGCCCCAGGATCTGGGTGGCGATCAGCCCGGCCCGCGCCGAAGCCTCCTCGAGCGGAACGAATGACGCGACCAGCGGCTGCAGCTGGGTCCCGAAGATCTGTTGCATCCGTTGCGCGGCTTCGACATTGGTGGCGCTGGAGCGCAGCAGGATCACCAGCGCCTCGTCACCCCCCCAGCGTTCCAGAAAATGCCCGACCAGCGACCGCCCGATCTGAGCGGGGTCAGTCCCAGCAAAATCGGGGAACTGCAGATCGAAGTCGGCCGCGGCGGCGAACAACTGGTCTTTGTTGCCGAAGTAGCGCATCACCATCGCCGGATCCACCCCGGCATCAGCGGCGATCGCCCTAATCGTGGCGGCCTGGAAGCCGGCGCTGCCGAACCGCTGCCGGGCCGCCGCCAGGATCACCGCCTTGGTCTCGACCGACGATCGTCTCATGTCAACAATTGTAGGCCAACAAGTGTTGACATACCCACTCGGCGCGCGCATTCTGGAGGTATGCCAACAAGCGTTGACTTACCAGAACCCGAGAGGAGCTCTCCAATGAACGACACCGATGTCCTCGTTGTAGGCGCCGGCCCCACCGGCCTCACCGTGGCCGCAGCCCTGGCCACGCGCGGCGTACGGGTGGTAGTGGTCGACAAGTTGTCAACGGGCCAGAACACCTCCCGCGCGGCCGTGGTAAATGCCCGCACGCTGGAAGTTCTAGAAGACCTCGACGTGTCCCGGCGCATGGTAAAGGCCGGCCTCATCGCGCCGCGCTTCAGCATGCGGGAGGGGGCACGCGTGCTGATCTCGGTCGACTTCAGCACCCTGCCGACGGAGTATCCGTACTCGCTGATGATCTCCCAGGCCGACACCGAGCTACTGCTCGAGGAGCGACTCAACGAACTGGGCACCGAAGTGATCCGGCCCAAGTCCGTAACCCGCGTCGACCAAGATCAGGACGGCGTCACGGCAACCTTCGACGACGGCGAAACCATCCGGGCCCGCTATGTCGTCGGGGCCGACGGCATCCACAGCACCATTCGCGAACATGCCGGAATCGGTTTCAGCGGAGGCGAATACGCCGAATCCTTCCTACTCGCCGACGTTCGGCTGTCCGGAGAGGCGCCCGACGACGAGGTGATCCTGTTCTACGCCAAAGACGGCCTGACCGTGCTGGCGCCGCTGCCCGGCGGCATCTGGCGCATCGTCGCGCCGATGCCGGACGCACCACAGGTGCCGTCGGCAGCGCTCGTGCAGGAACTGCTGGACACCCGTGGTTTCGGCCCGGGTCGCAGCGTGGTCACCGAACTGCTGTGGGGGTCACGGTTCCGGATCCACCACCGGGTCGCCGACAGTTACCGGGCCGGCCGGATACTGCTGGCCGGCGATGCCGCCCATGTACATAGCCCCGCCGGCGGCCAAGGCATGAACCTCGGTATCACCGATGCGATCGCGCTGGGCAAAGCGCTCGCCGACGTCCTGCACGGTGGACACGACGCCTTGGACGCCTACAGCGCATCCCAGCTCCCGAAGGCCCAGCAGGTGCTGACATTGACTGGACGGCTGACCCGGATCGCGACGCTGCCGCGCCCGTTGCGTCCGATCCGCAACTCGGCAATGCGCCTGGCCGCGCACGTTCCCGCGGCGCGGCGGCAGCTCGCGTGGCGGTTGAGCGGCCTGGTCTACCGGTGAGCGGCGTGGTGATCGCAAGCGCGGCGCAGCCGGGCGAAGCGGGTCGCCACCATCAGCCCGTAATCCCCACCTCGGCGGGCGGGCCGTCGGCCACAAGCTGGCCCCGCTCGCCGAGCACAAGTACCCGGTCGGCTCCGCCGACGGCGTCCATTCGATGGGCGACGATCAGCGCGGTCCGGTGCGCCAGCACCGCAGCCAGCGCACGTTGCACCATCCGCTCGCCCGGAATGTCCAGCGCCGACGTCGCCTCATCCACGATCAGCACCGCCGGGTCGGCCAAGAAAGCCCGGGCCAGCGCGATCAGCTGGCGCTGGCCGCCGGACAACGCCACGCCGCCGTTGTCGACCTCGGTGTCGAATCCGTCTGGCAGCGCGCCGATGAATCGGTCCGCGCCGATCGCCCCCGCGGCAGCTCTGACTTCGGCATCGGTGGCGTCGGGACGGCCGATCCGAATGTTGTCGGCGATCGTGCCGGCGAACAGGAAGTTCTCTTGGGTGACCATGACGACGCGGCGGCGCAGGTCGGCCTGCGCGAGATCGCGAAGGTCGACCCCGTCCAGGGTGATGGACCCCGATGTCGGGTCGTAGAACCGGGCCAGCAGCTTGGCGATGGTGGTCTTGCCCGCACCGGTCTTTCCGACCAGCGCGACGGTCTGACCGGCCCGCACGGCCACAGACAACCCGGCCAGGACCGGGCGGCCCGGCACATAGCCGAAATGCACGTTGTTGAAGGCGAAACCGCACGCGACCGAGCCGCGTACCCGCATGTCCACGCGGGGCGCTTGCGGGTCCTCGATCGCGGGCTGCCTGTTGAGCGCGGCGGCCAACTTCTCCAGCGCGGTCTGCGCATCCAGCAGGTCATTCAAGAACTGCGCCATCTCGTGCATCGGTTCGAAGAACATCCGCAGGTACAGCAAAAAGGCCGCGAACGTTCCGATCGTCATGTGCCCGTGCAGGACCTGGCTGCCGCCATAGAGCAACACCAAGCCGATGGTGACATTGCCGATCACTTTCACGCCCGGCGTGAAAGTGGCCGCAAGCTTGAAGGACCTCTCGTTGATCGCCCGATACTGGTCGGCCATGTCTTCGAAGATCACCTGGCTGCGCGGCTCGCGCCGGCAGGCCTGCAACACCTTCATTCCGGCCATCGTCTCGATGAACTGAGTGATGATCAGCGCGGTGCTCTCCCGCACTTCGCGGTAGGTTTTGGACGATTCAAAGCGGAACCACGCGCCGAGTGCCAGTAAGACGGGGAACACCGCCAAGCACATCAGCCCCAGCCGCCAGTCGAGTACGACCAGCATGACGGCGACGCCCAGCGGGGTGAGCGCCGCGGACATAAGGCAATCGAACCCGGACGACAACATGTCGTCGACCGCATCGACATCGTTGGTCAGCCGACTGACCACCCGGCCGGTCGTATAGCGCTCGTGAAACGCGGTGTCGAGTCGCTGAAAGTGGCGAAACACCCGTCGTCGCAGATCGAGCATCACCCGCAGGCGGATCCGCCCGGCACGGTTCAGGTAGCCCCACCGGCTGAGGCCGTGAACGAGCACCGTAGCGCACAGCGCGCCGACGATGAGCGACAATCCGTACGCCGAGCCGCCGTGCGTGATCGACGGAATCCCGTAGTCGATGCCACGCCGAACCAGCATCGGAACGCACAGCCGTGCGGCGTTCTCGACCACCGCGACCAGCAGCAGCAGTGCAAGCGCCCAGCGGTGTGGCCGCAGCAGCGCGGCCCGCAATGCGCGGGCATCGCGCGGTCGGGCCAATGTCTCGTTTATGGCGGGATCGTGGTTGCCGGGATCGGGTTCGGCGGACGGGATCGGCGTTCGTGCACCCGGCCGACCGGGATAGGGCGGGTATCTTGAGGATTATCGAGCCCTTCCAGCAGGGTCATCGAGGCTCCACGTGAAACGTCAAAGCATTCGCGAAAGTCATTGGTGTGCAATCGATATCGTCGCCATCGAGTCCGTTCTCGGCGGTCATCAGCCGGCGGTAGCGTGGCACCCGGGCGAACAGCTCGGCATGGGTACCGACGTGAGTGATCGTCCCGTTCTCCAGCAGGGCCACCCGATCGGCGAGCAGCACGGTGGACAGCCGGCGCGCCACCAGGATCCGGGTCACCCCGGTCAAAGCTCGACGCAGTGCGCCGGTGACGTCCGCCTCGGTGTGCGCGTCGAGTCCGGACAGGGTGTCGTCGATCACCAGCAGCTTCGGCGCGGCAACGACCGCCCGGGCCAGGCACAGCTGTTGACGTTGCCCGCCGGACAGCCGCATCCCCTGATCGCCGATGCGAGTGTCCAGCCCAAACGGCAGGTCGTAAACGAACTGCGCCGACGCGATATCGATGGCCGCTGCCAGGTCCGCGTCCGAAGCATCCGGCCGGCCCAGCCGCATGTTCTCGGCCACCGACATCGAGAACACCGTCGGCTCCTCGAACGCCGTGCTCACCACCTCGCGCAGCGCCGAAACCGACAGCTCGCGGATGTCGTGGCCGTCGATCAGAATCTGGCCCTCCGCGACGTCGTACACGCGCGACAGCAGTGCGGTCAGCAGCGATTTGCCCGAACCCGTGGAGCCGACGAGGGCAACGATCTCCCCGGGCTCGACGCGCAGGGTGACATGCCGCAGCAGCCACCTCTCGTCCTGGCCGGCGTCCGGGATCCGGAAGCCGACGTCGCGAAGTTCCAGTAGGCCGGCGCGCGGCGGATCCGCGTGCGGGCCGTCGGTGATCTCGCGGGGGGCGTCGAAGATCTCGGCGATCCTGTTCGCCGCCGTCATCGCCTCCTGCGTCATCGACAAGAGGAAGCCCAGCGCCGTGACGGGCCAGACCAGCGACAGCGTCATCGTGATGAACGCGGCCAGGGTACCGATGGTCACCAGGCCGTGGCCCGCTGCATAGGCGCCGAATCCGAGCAAGACGATGAGCGCGAGATTCGGGATGACTTCCAGCAAGGTCCAGAACCTCGCGTTCACCGACACCTTCCGCTGACAGATGCGATTGAACGCGATGGACTGCTCATCGAACCGGTCGAATACATGATCTTCGCGCCCGAACGACATCACCACCTGCCGGCCCAGGGCCAGCTCTTCGACATGCGTTGCGAGATGGCCGAATTGGTCTCGGGCCTGGCGTGAGAGTCGGGTGAACTTCCGCTCGTAGTGCAATACGGTGGCCACCACCGGCACCACCGAGCCCAGCACGACGAGCCCGAGCGGCCAGTACATCACCAGCAGACACGTTGTCACGACGGCGATCTGAAGGATGTTGAGCAACAGGAAAACCGCGCCGAAGGATAAGAGGGCGCGGATGGCGTCCAGATCATTCATGATCCGCGACACCAATTGGCCGGACTGCCATCGATGATGAAACGACATCGGCAGAATCTGCAGGCGAGCGTACAAGTCTCGGCGGATATCGGCTTCCACGCCCATCGTCGCGTGTGCGGTGAGCCAGCGACGGATGAACAGCACTGCCGCCTCGGCCAGCCCCAGGGCCATGGCCGCGCCGCCCAGCACCCAGAGCCCGCGCTGGTCCTGGTGGCGCACCGGTCCGTCGATGACGGCCCTGGTCATCATCGGGATCCCAACTGTGGCAACCAAGCTGGCGATCGCGGCCGTGAACATGACGATCCAGCGCGTGCGGTAGGGACGCAGGTAAGGAAGCAGCCGCCCTAGGTCCGACGCCGCCCTGCGGCGCTTCGGTGCGGCCGCGATCGCCGCCGACGAGCGCAGTGCTGCCGCATCACCTGGCGCGGAGATGACGTCAGTCACGACGAGTGTGTCTCCCGATCCCTTGAACCGCTGTCGCTCAAGCAGGCCCAAGCTGGCCCAAGCTGGCGCCGAAAAGCAAAGCCCGCAATGCCAATTTCGGACAGGGCATCGAATGTCTTGTCCTGCCATTCGATTTCGATGATTGCATGGCAACGGGCCGGGGCAGTCGCGGCTGCGCGTCGAAACCGTAACCGTTTAGCCAACGAGCCATTCCCCGGCAGACCTGGAGCACTGCCCCGCGACCCAGCGGTGATCCTCCCACCGCCGTAGCCAACAGTCAGGCAAAATAGGCAGCATGGACTCTGGTGTCACCTCGCCTCGGGTGTTGGTCGTCGACGACGACGCCGATGTACTCGCCTCCCTGGAACGCGGCCTGCGGCTGTCCGGATTCGAGGTGGCGACCGCGGTCGACGGCGCCGAAGCCCTGCGCAGCGCCACCGAGAACCGGCCGGATGCGATCGTGCTCGATATCAACATGCCCGTGCTGGACGGCGTCAGCGTGGTCACGGCACTGCGAGCCATGGACAACGACGTTCCGGTGTGCGTGCTCAGCGCGCGCAGTTCGGTCGACGACCGGGTGGCCGGCCTGGAGGCCGGTGCCGACGATTACCTGGTCAAACCGTTCGTGCTGGCCGAGCTGGTGGCCCGGGTGCGCGCACTGCTGCGCCGCCGCGGCTCCACCGCGACGTCCTCGTCGGAAACCATCACGGTGGGCCCGCTCGAGGTGGACATCCCCGGTCGGCGCGCCCGGGTCAACGGCGTCGACGTCGACCTGACCAAGCGGGAGTTCGACCTGCTGGCCGTGCTGGCCGAGCACAAGACCGCGGTGCTGTCCCGCGCGCAGCTGCTGGAGCTGGTGTGGGGCTACGACTTCGCCGCCGACACCAACGTCGTCGACGTGTTCATCGGGTACCTGCGCCGCAAGCTGGAAGCCAACGGCGGTCCCAGGCTGCTGCACACCGTCCGCGGTGTCGGCTTCGTACTGCGCATGCAGTAGACATCCATGACAAAATTTGACGCGGTAATGAACGTCCTCTCGCGGATCTTCGCCCGTACGCCTTCGCTGCGGACCCGGGTGGTGGTCGCGACGTCCATCGGCGCGGCAATCCCGGTGCTCATCGTCGGAACCGTGGTCTGGGTCGGCATCACCAACGACCGCAAGGAACGCCTGGACCGCCGCCTTGACGAGGCCGCGGGCTTCGCGATTCCGTTCCTGCCGCGCGGTCTGGACGAAATCCCCCGCTCACCCAACGACCAGGACGCCGTAATCACGGTCCGCCGCGGCAACCTGGTCAAGTCGAATTCCAACGTCACGCTGCCCAAGCTCGACACCGACTACGCCGACACCTACGTCAAGGGGGTGCGTTACCGGGTACGGACGGTCGAGATCCGGGGCCCCGAGCCGACATCGGTGGCCGTGGGTGCCACGTACGACGCCACCCTCGCCGAAACCAACAACCTGCACCGCCGGGTGCTGCTGATCTGCGCATTTGCCATCGGCGCGGCGGCGGTGTTCGCCTGGCTGCTGGCCATATTCGCGGTGCGCCCGTTCAAACAGCTGGCCCAGCAGACCCGATCCATCGACGCGGGCGACGAGGCGCCGCAGGTCGAAGTGCACGGCGCAAGCGAGGCCATCGAGATCGCCGAGGCGCTGCGCGGCATGCTGCAGCGCATCTGGGACGAACAGAACCGGACCAAGGAGGCACTCGAGTCGGCGCGCGACTTCGCTGCCGTGTCCTCCCACGAGCTGCGCACGCCCCTGACGGCGATGCGCACCAACCTCGAGGTGCTGGCCACCCTGGACCTGCCCGACGACCAGCGCAAAGAGGTGCTGAACGACGTGATCCGCACCCAATCGCGGATCGAGGCCACCCTGAGCGCATTGGAGCGGTTGGCCCAGGGCGAACTGTCGACGTCCGACGACCACGTGCCGGTCGACATCACCGACCTGCTCGACCGCGCCGCGCACGACGCCACCCGGATCTATCCCGACCTCGACGTGTCCCTGGTGCCGTCGCCGACCTGCATCATCGTCGGGATGCCGGCCGGGTTGCGGCTCGCCGTCGACAACGCCATCGCCAATGCCGTCAAACATGGCGGCGCCACCCAAGTGCAGCTGTCTGCGGTCAGCTCTCGCGCCGGCGTGGAAATCGCCGTCGACGACAACGGCAGCGGCGTGCCCGAAGAAGAGCGCCAAGTGGTGTTCGAGCGTTTCTCCCGGGGGTCGACGGCCTCCCATTCCGGGTCGGGTCTCGGCCTGGCGCTGGTGGCCCAGCAGGCCCAACTGCATGGCGGGACGGCGTCGCTGGAGAACAGCCCGCTGGGCGGTGCGCGGCTACTGCTGCAACTCCCCGGCCCGAGCTAAGCCGCCTTACTTCTTCTTGCTCTTGCGCCACGGCGTGAAAAACGCCCGCGCGGCGGACTCCTCGTCCTTGAACCAAACCTGGGCAGTGGTCTGGTCATATGTCGCATCGTCGGGGGTGTAGTAAAGCCTGCTATCCGAGCGGCCCTTCACCAGCCATCCCGACGGGCCGCCGCCGTCGGCGTCGGCCCGAGCCGAGCCCGGGCCATACGGCGCGAACGATGACACCACGGGAATCTTGGTGGTCGGCGGCGCAACCGGAATCTTGGTTGTGGGATACTCTTCCGGTTCCTTTTCCGGTTCCTTTTCCGTGATCGGAATCTTGGTCGTAGGCGTTTCTGTCGGAACCGGAAGCTTAGGCTTAGGAGTCTCTTTCGCCACCGGAATCTTGGTCGTCGGATGCTCTTTCGCCACCGGGATCTTGGTCGTCGGATGCTCCTTCGCCACCGGAATCTTGGTCGTCGGGCGCTCTTTCGCCACCGGAATCTTGGTCGTCGGATGCTCCTTCGCCACCGGAATCTTGGTCGTCGGATGCTCCACCTCAGTGCCGGCGTCGCCCTTTTCCTCCGAAGTCTCCACCGGCGCTTGACTTCTGATCGGGCGAAGCATCAGCGCGAACGTGAAGATCAACCCGGTGACAAACGCCACCGCAACCAGCCACCAGTGCACGTGGTTCATCAGTTTGCATCCGTCTGAGCCGAGCCGGGCGCATCCGCGGGGACCTGTCCGTCGCTGGTCTGCGTGATCAACTTGGTCGCGATCACCCACGCGACCCCCGAGCCGGCCGCAAAGGCAATCAGGTACGACAACCACTGGATCACGAAATCCACGCTGGATCCTCCTTAGCTGACCACGATTTCGACGCGGCGGTTCGCGGAGCGACCCTCGGTCGTGTCGTTGCTGGCAATCGGGTTGACCGAACCGAGACCCTTGACGACGAGGTGATCGCGGGCGACGCCATTGGCTACGAGGAAGTCGGCGACGGTCCCGGCTCGCTGGGCGCTCAACGGAATATTGATGCCCTCGGTGCCGCTGTTGTCGGTGTAGCCGTTGATCGTCGCATGGGCGTCTGGACACGCCTTCAGCTTGCCGCCACCTGGGTCAGGATCGGCCCGTCCGCGGGGGTCAGGCTGATTCCGTCATTGGCAAAGGTAATTGGCCCACGCGTCACCGCATTGATGGCCGCTTGTAAGTCGGCGCAGGCAGCTGCGACCGGTCCGGGCGAAGCCAACGGCGGGGGCGTGCGGGCGATGCAGGTGGCGCTGCGGGCGATGCAGGTGGCGCGCTGGGTGGAACCGGCCCTTGAACCACAAGCTTGTCAACGACATTCAGGTGCGACCAGGTGCTGGTGGCGGCCCGTTTCACCGCATCGCCCTGGTCCGCCGACGACACGGTTCCCGCCAGGGTGACGGTGTCGCCGCTGACCGTGAGATTGAAATCGGGAATCGATGCGCTGGCTTTGAAAACCCCTCCCGCATTTGCGAAATCGAGTGCGTCGACGCTGGGGTTGAGATGGATTTGGTCGATGATGTTGACGCCCGGCGGCAGTGCGCCTTTGAGCGCGTTCAGCAGTGCCGCCTTGGCGGAATCATCGGGAAAATCGCCGCTGAGCGTAATGCTGTTGCCATTGCGGCTAATTGAAAGTGGCGCCAGGGACAACGTCAGCGCGCCAGGCTTGTTGGACGCGCCGGTCGGAGCGGTGCGGCCGCCGGCCGACCGATCAGGCGATTGGTTGAACGCGGCGTAGCCGATTGCCGCTATCAGCAGCGGAATAACCACCAGGCCAATCAGCCAGGAGCGGCCAAGGGGCTGCCGGTAGTACTTCAGAGCCGGCCGCCATTCGGCCGCTTTACCGAAACTCGCCAAAACCCACCCTCCCAGGATCCGGTTAACTGGGCTCATCCGTGCTGCCGACCATGTGCAGCCTACCGAGGCCTACCGAGGCCGACCGAGGCCTACCGAGTCCCATGCCGGAACGCCGGCGATCTACTGCACACTGGAGCGATGGGTAACGGGAAGAAACCGACTGACAGCGAGACCCTGGCGCACATCCGCGACCTGGTCGCCGAAGAGAAAACCCTGCGGGCGCAGCTGCAGCACGGCGACATCAGTGAATCCGAGGAGCACGAGCGGCTGCGCCGGGTCGAGGTTGAACTGGACCAATGCTGGGACCTGTTGCGCCAACGCCGGGCACTGCGCGACATCGGTGGTGATCCACGTGAGGCAAGCGTGCGCCCGGCCGACGAAGTCGAGGGCTACACGGGCTAGGAACCGGCTGGGGCATGGCCGCCACACGAGACTTCGATGTGGTAGTCGTCGGCGGCGGCCACAACGGCCTGGTCGCAGCCGCTTACCTGGCCCGGGCGGGCCTGCGGGTCCGGTTACTGGAGCGGCTGGGGCACACCGGCGGGGCGGCGGTATCGGCTCAGGCCTTCGACGGTGTCGAGGTCCGGCTCTCGCGTTACTCGTACCTGGTCAGCTTGCTGCCGCCGCGCATTGTCGATGACCTGGGTGCGCACGTGCGGTTGGCCCGCCGGCAGTTTTCGTCGTATACGCCCGACCCGGCCACGGCCGGGCGCACCGGTCTGCTGGTCGGATCGCAGCCCGGCAGCTTCGCCGCCATCGGCGCTGCCATTGACGAGCGGGGATTCGCCGAGTTCTACCGACGCTGCCGGCTTGTGACCGAACGGCTCTGGCCAACGCTGATCGAGCCATTGCGCACCCGCGAGCAAACCCGCCGGCATGTCCTGGACAGCGCCGATCCCGGGGCGGCGGCAGCCTGGCGGGCCCTGGTCGACGAGCCGATCGCACACGCTATCGCCGACGCGGTGGCCAACGACCTGGTCCGCGGCGTGATCGCCACCGACGCGCTGATCGGTACCTTCGCCCGCCTCGACGACGAATCACTGCGCCAGAACGTCTGCTTTCTGTATCACGTGCTCGGCGGCGGCATCGGAGCCTGGGACGTCCCCATCGGTGGCATGGGCGCCGTGACTGCGGCGCTGGCCGCGGCGGCCGTCCGCTACGGCGCCGAAATAGAAACTGGCGCAGATGTTTACGCCGTCGACCCGGATGGCCAGGTGCACTACCGCAGTGGCGATGAAGAGCTTGTGATCCGGGGCCGGTTCGTGCTGGCCGGCGTCACCCCGGCGGTCCTGGCCGAGTTGCTCGGCGAACCCGCGCCGTCACCGGCGCCGGGCGCGCAGGTCAAGGTGAACATGGTGCTGCGCCGGCTGCCGCGCCTGCGCGACAACCGCGTCAGTCCGAAACAGGCATTCGCCGGGACATTGCACGCCAACGAGACCTTTAGCCAACTGGATACGGCCTACTCACGGGCGAGCGCGGGGCAGCTTCCGGATCCGCTGCCGTGCGAGGCCTACTGCCATTCGCTCACCGACCCGAGCATCCTGTCCCCCGAGCTGCGCGACGCGGGCGTTCAGACGATGACGGTGTTCGGCTTGCACACACCGCACACACTGTTCGACTGCGCAGGCGACCCCGGCGCACTACCCGACCGGCTGACCGAGCTGGTGCTGGCTTCGCTGAATTCCGTTCTGGCCGAACCGATTCAGCACGTGCTACTGGCCGACGCGCACGGGCGCCCGTGCATCGAGACGACGACCACCCTGGATTTGCAGCGCACCTTGCGGATGACCGGAGGCAACATCTTCCACGGCGAGTTGGCGTGGCCGTTCGCCGACGACGACGACCCGTTGGACACCCCGGCGCGGCAGTGGGGGGTGGCAACCGCCCACCCGCGCATCATGCTGTGCGGGTCGGGCGCGCGTCGCGGTGGGGCGGTCTCGGGCATCGGCGGCCACAACGCCGCGATGGCCGTGCTGGCATCCGCTGGCGACAGACGCAAAAGCGGATAATATTCGGCCGAAATGGCGCTTTTGCGTCTGTCGGCGAGAGACTAACGCGTATCCATCGCGACGTAGTCGCGCTCGGTGTAGCCGGTGTAGATCTGACGCGGGCGGCCGATCTTGCTGTCACCCTCGTCGTGCATCTCACGCCAGTGCGCGATCCAGCCGGGCAACCGGCCCAAGGCGAACAAGACGGTGAACATCCGGGTCGGAAAACCGAGGGCCCGGTAGATCAGGCCGGTGTAGAAGTCGACGTTCGGGTACAGCTTGCGCTCGACGAAGTAGTCGTCGGTGAGCGCCGCTTCCTCGAGATCCTTGGCGATGGTCAGCAGGTCATCGTCGCCGCCCAGCTTGGACAGGATCTTGTCGGCTTGCTCCTTGACGATCCGGGCGCGCGGATCGTAGTTCTTGTAGACGCGGTGGCCGAAGCCCATCAATTTGACGCCGGCTTCGCGGTTCTTCACCTTGCGGACGAATTCGCCGACGTCATCGCCGCTCTCGCGGATCTCCTCCAGCATCTCGAGCACCGCCTGGTTGGCCCCGCCGTGCAGCGGGCCCCACAGTGCGTTGATGCCGCCGGAGATCGAGGTGAACAGGTTCGCCCGCGACGAGCCCACCAGCCGTACCGTCGACGTCGAGCAGTTCTGCTCGTGGTCGGCGTGCAGGATGAACAGCATGTCCAGCGCCCGCACCACCTCGGGGTCGGGGTCGTAGGGCTCGGCCGGGAAGCCGAAGGTCATCCGCAGGAAGTTCTCCACCAGCGACAGCGAATTGTCCGGGTAGAGGAACGGCTGGCCGACCGACTTCTTGTAGGCGTAGGCGGCGATGGTGGGCAGCTTGGCCAACAGGCGGATGGTCGACAGGTCAACCTGCTCGTTGTCCATCGGGTCCAGCGCGTCCTGGTAGTAGGCGCTCAACGCGTTGACCACACTGGACAGCACCGGCATCGGGTGCGCGTTGCGCGGGAAGCCGTCGAAGAACCGCTTGAGGTCCTCGTGCAGCATGGTGTGGCGCTGGATCCGGTGGGTGAATTCGGCCAGCTGGTCAGTGGTCGGCAATTCGCCGTAGATCAGCAGATAGCTGACTTCGAGGAAGGTCGACTTCTCAGCGAGCTGCTCGATCGGATAGCCGCGGTAACGCAGAATGCCGGCATCGCCGTCGATGTAGGTGATGGAGCTCTTGGTGGACGCGGTGTTGCCGTAACCGACGTCGAACGTGGTGTATCCGGTTTTGGCCAGCAGCGGGCCGAGCGCGATGCCGTCGTTTCCTTCGGTGGCGCGGACGATCTGCAGGTCGATCTCGCCACCCGGGTACCGGAGATTGGCGGTGTCGTCGGTGTCGGCCACGAGAACCCCTTTGCGCTCTGGCTGGTATGTCTGCCGCACTCAGTGCGTATAGGTGAAGGTAGTCGTTATTGCAACGGGGCGCCTGCCCGGGGTCGGGTCTGCTTCTCCTGCGCCCGACGCTCTTGTTCAGGACTTCAGTGCCGGGGTGAGCGCTGCCTGCAAAATGCGGCTGTCGAGGTGGCGATGGTCAGGTTTCGGCGGGCACCTGGGCCAGCCGCCTACTGGTCAGTCGTTCCGTGCCGCGTCTGGGCGAGCTGGACCGCAAAGTCAGACCAAGCTTGGAGTAGACGTGGGTGAGGTGTGTTTCGACCGTCCGCGGTGAGCATCGGGATGCGGGGAACCGGAAACATCGGGGAAAGCCCGTAGACCACCCACGGCGGCCCCGCAAATCCCGCCGCCCACTGAGCACAATGCGCAAAAGGCGAAAATCGCCCGTTACGCGGCTTGTGCACACAAGCGAGCCACGATCACTGCGAGTCAGTAGCTTCGAACACATGGGATATCGGGGGATGTCGGGAACGCCGAGAGTTCATCTCGACATCGCCTCGCAAACCGCAACGCCACCTCGCAAAGGAGTGTCCAATGAACGCCATCAAGATTCGCTCGGCAATGCTGAACAAGACCTTCAGTGCAGCATTGGCATGGCTTCGGGCCGGCTACTCGCCGGACGCCTCCCAGTTTGGCCACGTCGCGTTGGTCGCGCTGTGCCCCACGACTGGCGGCGACCTTCGGCAGGCCGCATAGCCGGCTAAGTTGGCGCGGCTTAAGGCCCCGAGCCGACGGCTCGGGGCCTTGTCCAATGGCGCCCCACCGGACCCATAACTGATTTCTTTGCCGTCGTTACGCAAAATCCGCGTTACGCTCCACGTTGTCTTGGTCACATCGCGCATTAGGAGCCCACTATGAAGGATGCGAAGGAGCATGGGGTAGACGCCCGACGGCTACGCGAGTTCGGCGCATTCGAGAAGTTCTCGGATGACGATCTGGATCGTCTCGCCGGAGCAGTCACATCATGTCTCGACGTCCGCGCCGTGGCCGCTGATTCAAGAACAGACTCCGTCGGACTCCTGCTTCATCCTGCTCAAGGGAGAAGTAGGGGTTTACGTCGGTAGCGACCGCGTTGCCGTGGTCGGGCCAGGCGAGGTGATCGGCGAATCCGCACTTCGCCAAGGGAAACTGCGTTCTGCGACGGTAACGACGATCGGGCCGGCCGAGGTGCTGCGTATCGAGCGCGATGACCTCGCCCGCTTGCTCGACGAGATACCCGCGCTGCGTGAAACCATGGACGCGACCGCCGCTCGACACGCTGCTGCAGCAGGCGCGCCGACACCGTCGAAACCGCAACGCGTCAAGGTCAACGCATCCGTCCCGGCGGACTTGGTCGAGCGGTTCGAAGAAGCCGCCGGCGGCGCGGGTTTGGGCGTCTCGGCCGCGCTCGAGGCTGCGCTCACCCAGTGGATCGAAAAGAACGGCTAAGCGAACCGGCGGCCAACTCAGGGCTGTAGACGCTCGACGCGATCGCCGATTACCCGAATCCGGTTGTGCACCCGGTTTTCCCGGCCCTGCCAGAATTCCACCACCTCAGGCGCGATGAGGTACCCGCCCCAGTTCGGTGGCACCGGAACCTGTGGCGAGTCGGCGAAGCGCGCGGTCACGTCCGCCAGTTGGTCGAGCAGCGCCGCGCGCGACACGATCGGCCGCGACTGGTGTGACGCCCAGGCACCCAGTTGCGATCCGCGCGGTCGCTTGGACCAGTAGTCGGCGGTGAACTGCGGGTCGACCTTGTTCACCGCACCGCGGATGTGGACCTGCCGCCCCAGCGGATACCAGGGGAAGGTCGCCGATGCATACGGCGTTGCGGCCAGCTCGGCGCCCTTGTCTGAGTCGTAGTTGGTGAAGAACGTGATTCCCGTCTCGTCGGCGCTCTTGCACAACACCGAGCGGCACACCGGCCTGCCGGCTGCGACAGTCGCCAGTACAAATGCGTTGGGCTCGGCGACTCCCGCACGTTCGGCGTCGTCAATCCACTTGCGGAACAACGCAAGCCAACCATCGTCGAGCCAGTCCGCGTCGAGGTCCGGGCTGCCGTCCTTTTCGTTGGACCCGTACTCCGCGCGCATCGCCGCCAGGTGCTGGTCGTCTGGTCCTGCCATTGCGCCAAGGCTACCGGCGGGTGCTACCGGCCGGTAGCGTTCGCCCGAAGCGCGGGTGCGAGAATTCCCCCATGACTGTGGTCCCCGAAGATTTCGTCCCCGGCCTCAACGGCGTCGTGGCCTTCACCACCGAAATCGCTGAGCCGGACAAAGATGGCGGCGCGTTGCGCTATCGCGGCGTCGACATCGAGGACCTGGTGAGCCAGCGAGTCACGTTCGGTGACGTGTGGGCGTTGCTGGTCGACGGCAAGTTCGGCAGCGGGCTGCCCCCGGCGGAGCCATTCCCGCTGCCGATCCACACCGGCGATGTGCGGGTCGACGTGCAGGCCGGCCTGGCCATGCTGGCGCCGATCTGGGGATACAAGCCGCTGCTCGACATCGACGAGGCCACCGCCCGCGAGCAGCTGGCACGGGCATCGGTGATGGCGCTGTCCTATGTCGCGCAGTCGGCGCGCGGCATCTACCAAGCGGCCGTTCCGCAACGAATTATTGACGAATGCTCAACGGTCACAGCACGTTTCATGACCCGCTGGCAGGGCGAGCCGGATCCCAGGCATATCGAGGCCATTGACGCCTACTGGGTGTCGGCCGCCGAACACGGCATGAACGCCTCCACGTTCACCGCCCGGGTGATCGCCTCCACCGGTGCGGATGTCGCGGCATCAATGTCCGGTGCGATCGGGGCGATGAGCGGGCCGCTGCACGGTGGGGCGCCTGCCCGCGTCCTGCCGATGCTCGAAGAGGTGGAGCGCAACGGCGACGCCCGCGGACTGGTCAAGGGAATCCTGGATCGGGGCGAGAAGCTGATGGGGTTCGGGCACCGGGTCTACCGCGCGGAGGACCCGCGGGCGCGAGTGCTGCGGGCAGCCTCTGAACGGCTGGGCGCACCGCGCTACGAGGCCGCGGTCGCGTTGGAGCAGGCCGCGCTATCGGAGCTGCGCGAACGCCGTCCGGACCACCCGATCGAGACCAATGTCGAGTTCTGGGCCGCGGTCATCCTCGACTTCGCCCGAGTGCCGGCCAACATGATGCCCGCGATGTTCACCTGTGGTCGCACCGCCGGATGGTGCGCCCACATTCTCGAACAGAAGCGACTCGGCAAGCTGGTCCGCCCGTCGGCCATCTACGTCGGGCCGGGGCCGCGCAGCCCAGAGTCCGTCGAAGGCTGGGACCGGGTACTCACCAACGCCTAGACGTCACTAGTCACATCGGGTTGCAGGTCTCCGACTTGCGTTGTGAGGCAAAGTACTCGTACCGTGACGAATATGTACGCGTGTCGAAAATTGCTCGTCCCGAGGCGGAGCTCGTGTCCCTTGCCTGATTGAAACGTATCCGTCAAAGATGAGTCGTCGCAACCGGCGTGCCGACTCCGGCAACGGCTGACATGGCGGGCCTCTGATAAGTTCCAAACAGCCTGTCCCCGTATGTCATCACTACAGACAGGTTGGTGGGACGCCTTTCGGAGTGGTGCAATTCGTGGCCGGACGCCGCCGGCAGCAACCAACGGGGATAGAGCTTGACGTCATAGCCACTGTGCGTGATCACCATGGCGGTCGTGTTCGCCACCGCATATGCGACCACCACCAGCGGATGCGCCCCGAACAGCAGCGGCGGAACATATAGGCAAAGCATCACCATCAACCCTTCAATCGGATGCACGACGAAGTTGGTCCAGATGGTCAAGGGCGATTGGACTCGGTGATGCATGTAGTGCACCTTCTCGAAGACAAAGCGGTTGCCGTGTTCTAAACGGTGCCACCAGTAGGTGAGGAATTCACCCAGCACCATGAAGCAAACGAGCTGCGCGGCGAAGGCCGCCAGTGTCGGCGCCGCGCTCGGCACCCGAACCGTCCAGGACCTGAATTCGAGGTGCAGCACAAACAGCAGGACGGCAGCGCCGACGTAAGTCGACATGATGCGAGTCCCAAGCTTCGCGGCCGCTTTGGCGGTGATCCTGTGGTACACCGCGACATCCACAATCGAAAACCCAATGCCAGTCACCAAAACGACCGCAACGACTACCGGCAGAAAATATAACGGGAATTCGAAGAACCCCGCGCCCAGCAGGCTCAACATCGCATCCCAAATCGGTTGTAAAGGCGAAGTTTGGTTCATTGAGCCGCTCCTAGTTCTCGTGAGGGGTGGCCGGGCAACAAGCGTTGGGCTGCCATCCGCAGTTCCGCAATGCATTGCTCGACGGTTATGTCGCCGACGCCGAGCAACGCCAAATCAGCGAAAAAAACGCGCCCGAGCAAAGTCATTGCCGGGTCAAGAGACAACGTCGTGGGCACATCCTCAACAGCGCCGCCCATGAGCGCCAGAAACATCTCGCGAACGCCCAAGCGAAACTCGTCGGCGACCGGGCCCTGCGCCAGCACCGAGGCCATGGTGGCGCGAACCATGGGCAAGTCCGACGCTGCTTCCCGTACCACCTGCTCAACGGCCACGTCGATGGCCGCAGTCGGCCCAGTGGCCGCCACCGGCCCAGTGGCCTCCGGGATGCGCGCCGCGACATCATGACCCCAGGCCAGCGCAGCCTCACAAACCACGTGTTCCTTGGACGCGAAATAGCGATACGTCGTCGCCCGGGACACACCGGCGGTGGTGGCGATCAACTCCATCCCCACGCCTTCATGGCCGTGCTCGCGAATCAGCTCACGCGCGGCGCTGAGCAGCCGCGCGCGTACGTCCAGCTGGCGCGCATCCAACGTGCGGTGAATGGTCAATCGAGTCGCGCTCACGCGAGCATCCTTTACGGTCCGGCCTGGAAAGAGACATATGTTGATACATATGTCTCACCCTGTGACGAGACAGTTGTATCACCTGGTGTGTCAGCTCGCAAGCCGTTCGAGACGCGGAAACTTGTCGGAGCCCCGCGATTGAATGGCCCTGCCGCGATGACTTCTCAGAGCGGCAGGGGTCTATCCCCGTGAGCCCGGGCTAAGGCTGGCCCGGAACACCAACAGCAAGGAGACCTTCATGCCCATCAACGTCGAACCCGGTCTGTCCCCGCACCTCGTCGTCGACGACGCCGCTGCGGCCATCGATTTCTACGCCAAGGCCTTCGACGCCGTCGAACTGGGCCGAGTGCCAGGTCCCGACGGGAAACTGGTCCACGCCGCCATACGCATCAACGGATTCCTGGTCATGCTCAACGACGATTTCCCCGAGATGTGCGGCGGCAAATCCATGACGCCGACATCGCTGGGCGGTACTCCAGTCACCATCCATCTGACCGTCACCGACGTCGACGCGAAGTTCCAGCGGGCACTGGACGCGGGCGCCACCGAGGTGGCCCCATTGGCGGACCAGTTCTGGGGAGACCGTTACGGCGTGGTCGCCGACCCGTTCGGTCACCACTGGTCGCTGGGGCAGCCGGTGCGCGAAGTCAGCCCGGAAGAGATCCAAGCGGCGATGGGCGCGCAGACCGCAAGCTAGCTCAACGACAAGTCACGCAACCGGGCCGCCAGTCGGCGTCGCAGCGGCGGCGCCGGCTGCGCGGTGGCCGCGGCGGCCAACATGGCGCCGACGTCGGTGAACTTGTTGCGCGGCCGGCCGTCCGCACGACCCCGCGCAATCTCCGCGGCGTCGATCGCACGCCATCCCGCCGAGTCCACCGCGTCGGGCCGGCGGGACTGCACCAGCTTGGTCAATGCCGCCGGATTGGCCACCCGGCCTGCCAGCTTGCCGTCGTTGAAGTCGGCGACCAGGGCGTGAACGGTCTGCAACGAGCAGGACTTGTTGGTACCGATGAAACCGGTCGGCCCACGCTTGATCCAGCCCGCGACATACGCGCCGGATACCGGTCGGCCGGAGTCCGGATCGACGACCCGGCCACCGTCATTGGGGACGACGGCCGCCGCCTCGTCAAATGGCAGGTCTTGGATCCGCTTGCCCCGGTAGCCAATTGACGTCAGGACCAGGCCGGCCTCAAGGCTGCGCTGCTGCTCGGTGCCAGTGACCGAGAACTCCACGCCCATGGCACGCTGCTGCCCCAGGACGCGCTTGGGCGTGAGCTGATAGGCCAACCGAACCCTCGGGCGATTGCTCGGGGCGGGTGCCGCACCCACGGCGCCAAGCTTGCTCAGAATCTCCAGCTTTTTCCTGGTCAATGCGTCGGAGACGGTCTCCAGATCGCCGGTTACCAACTCGTGGTCGGCGACGTCGAGCACCACTTCGGACGCGGTCGTGAGGCCGATCAGCTCGGGCAGGGTGAACGCCGAGTGGGCCGGCCCACGGCGGGCGGCGATCACCACCTCACGCACCGCAGACCCGCGCAGCGCCGCCAGCGCATGGTCGGAGATGTCGGTACGGGCCAAGTCATCCGGGTCGGCGGTGAGCACACGAGCCACGTCGAGGGCGACGTTGCCGTTGCCGACGATCACGACTCGTCCGTGGCTGAGATCGACTGGCAGATCGGTGAAGTCGGGATGCCCGTTGATCCAGGCGACCAACTCGGTGGCGGTTGCGGTACCCGGTAGACCCATCCCCTCGATGTCCAACCGGCGGTCGTCGGGCGCGCCGACCGCGTACAGCACGGCGTGATGGTGGGCCAACAGTTCGGCGTGGCTCAGGTGCTTGCCGATCTCGACGTTGAGATAGAACCGAAAATGGCGATGCCGGGCAACCCGGTCGAACAATTGGGTGATCTTCTTGGTGTTCTGGTGATCGGGCGCCACCCCGGCGCGCACCAGCCCATAAGGTGTCGGCAGCTTCTCAAATACGTTGACGCGCACGCCATGTTGCACCAGCAGTTCGTCAGCGGCATACATCGCCGCGGGCCCCGACCCCACGATGGCAACCGTCAGCGGCTCACGGCTCGCACGCACCTCGACGGCCGGAATCACCGGAGCCAATTTCGACGTCGGCGGTAGCTTCTCGTCGGCGGGCCGGTCCGGGTAGAACGAGGAGTTGATCTCAACAAACGGCAGTTGCTTGAGCTCCAGCCGGGTGTCGGGCGCGATAGCGCCTACCGGGCAGGCACTCACGCAGGCACCGCAGTCCACGCACGCCACCGGATCGATGTAGAGCATCTCCGAGGTCGCGAAACCCGGTTCGTCCGGAGACGGGTGGATGCAATTGACCGGGCACGCGAAGACGCATGACCCGTCATTGCAGCACGACTGAGTAATTACGTGCGGCATGAGCAGTGAACCTCGAAAAACCTGAAAAGCCCTGGTACCCTACGCAGCCGGCGCAGTGGCCAGATGCTGGCGCTGCGGCTCGCTGCGGAAGCGCGATGGCTTGCCGTTGATCTTGCATATCCGCCACACCAGCCGCGCGACCGGATTCATCAGCCCGGTGTCATAGGCCAGCATCCGGACGTCGGCGAACATGTCGCGCAACCATTTTCGCGAATCCGGCGACCCGAAGAACAGCTCCTTCTTGACCTCACGCGGGATGTCGAACTTCACCCAGAACTCCTTGGGCGGAATGAGGATCGCGCGGCACAACTTCCGCATCGTCACCGGCATGTACAGCGACACCACGAATCGCTTCATCGGGGTCAACTGCGGCAACCGCTTACGCAGGAACTCGTGGGCGAACGAGATGTGTCGCGCTTCCTCGGCCACGTGAATCGCCATCACCCGCTCCATGATCGGATGCAGCGACTTACCTTCGCGCAGCACGTTCTTCTGGGTGTGATCGATGGGCTCCTCGCCGGCGAGCACGCCGATGAAGAACGCCACCGGCAACGGGCCGGCCACCAGTGGCACCAACGGCGACATCCAGCGCAGCCTGCGCGGCATTCCGGGAACGTCCGCGCCGATACGGTTGACCATCTCCTGGAACATCAGGGTGTGGTTGCACTCTTCGACGGATTCGTGCAGGCAATACCGATATTCCGGCGACCCGTTAGGCACCCAGAACGTGTAGTTCATCAAACCGCGGATCAGGACGGATTCGAAGTGGAGCCCGACCTTGGCCACATTGGCCTGACGCCACATGCCGATCTCGATCTGGCGCTCCACCGGCTGTGACTGGTACCAGGGATGGCGGCCCAACGGGTCGGTCGCCGGCAGGATCCACCGGGGATCGTTGTCGGTGACAGCGAACTCCGGTGACTCCCAATCGATATCGGTGTACGGGTTGAAGTTCCGCCGCACAGACCCCTCGGACAGTGTGGCAAGCATCTCCACGTACTCGACGTCGTCACGGACCTCCATGTTGCGGCGCCAACGCTGCACCATTCGAGTCCCGGCCATACCAGCCTCCCCAATGAGGTTACGTTTCGACGTGTACCTAAGACGGTACCGGCGGTACCGCTAATTTTCCAGACCCGTCCGGCCCACTGTGGCCTGACCAGTGGTCATCGGGTTGTTGTGGGATCTGTCACACCAACCGGCCCTGGCGGCGCCCACCCAGGTGTTTTGTGCCGCCCCGCGACGGGCAATCGGCCCGTTGATTCGGCGCGCTGGCACCGCTCACTACCCTGGGGGTATGGCTGAGCCCCTCCAGATACCCGCTGACATCAAACCGCGCGACGGCCGCTTCGGGTCGGGTCCGTCCAAGGTCCGACCCGAGCAGTTGCAGGCGCTGACCACCACCGCTGCCGCATTATTCGGCACGTCGCACCGGCAGGCGCCGGTGAAGAATTTGGTGGGCCGGGTGCGGTCGGGTCTGGCTGATCTCTTCTCGGTGCCGGATGGGTATCAGGTCATTCTGGGCAATGGTGGCGCGACGGCGTTCTGGGACGCCGCGGCCTTCGGACTGATCGACAAACGCTCGCTGCACCTGGCCTACGGCGAGTTCAGCTCTAAGTTCGCCTCCGCCGTCGCCAAGAACCCGTTCATCGGTGATCCGATCATCGTCAAGGCGGATCCCGGCACCGCGCCCGAGCCGCAGTCCGATCCGTCGGTCGACGTGATCGCGTGGGCGCACAACGAGACGTCGACCGGGGTCGCGGTGCCGGTGCGTCGCCCGGCCGATTCGGGTGAGGCACTGATCCTCATCGACGCGACCTCCGGTGCCGGTGGCCTCCCCGTCGACATCGCCGATACCGACGCCTACTACTTCGCGCCGCAGAAGAACTTCGCCAGCGACGGCGGCCTGTGGCTGGCCATCATGAGCCCGGCCGCGCTGGCCCGAGTCGAGTCCATCGCCGCGTCCGGTCGCTGGGTTCCCGATTTCCTGTCGCTGCCGATCGCGGTCGAGAACAGCCTGAAGAACCAGACGTACAACACCCCGGCGATCGGCACCCTGGTACTGCTGGCCGAACAGGTCGACTGGATGCTGGGCAACGGCGGCCTGGAATGGGCGGTCAAACGCACCGCGGACTCGTCGCAGCGGTTGTACTCGTGGGCCGAGGAGCGGCCCTACACCACACCGTTCGTCGCCGACCCCGCGCAACGCTCTCAGGTGGTGGGCACGATCGACTTCGTCGATGACATCGATGCCGCAGCCGTGGCGGCAACGCTGCGGGCCAACGGCATCGTCGATACCGAGCCGTACCGGAAGCTCGGCCGCAACCAGTTGCGGGTCGCGATGTTCGCCGCGGTCGATCCCGATGACGTCAGCGCGCTCACCGAATGCATCGACTGGGTGGTCGAGCGACTCTAAGCACCAGCGGCTCTGCTCGCGTCCCGCGTGTCATCGAGGTTAACGGCGTTCGTCCCACTAGAGTGCGGACCTAACAGGTCCCGTGTTGAGCTGCACGGCGCTTGCGAGGAGATGCCATGCGGGAACTCAAAGTGGTTGGCCTCGATGCCGACGGCAAAAATCTCATCTGCGAGGGCGGCGATACGCCTGCAGAGCAGTTCAGGCTCCCGGCCGACGACCGGTTGCGAGCGGCCTTGCGTGGCGAGCTGGCACAACCCGAACAACCGCAGCTCGACATCGTAGTCACCAACATGCTCAGCCCCAAAGAAATCCAGGCCCGGATCCGGGCCGGCGCTTCCGTCGAGCAGGTGGCCGCGGCGTCGGGTTCCGATATCGCCCGGATAGAGCGGTTTGCCAACCCGGTGTTGATGGAACGTTTCCGTGCGGCGGAACTGGCAACCGCTTCGCACCCGCTGCTCGCCGACGGACCGTCGGTGCTCACACTGCTTCGAGACCGTCACCGCCGCACTGATCGCGCGCGGCCTCGAATCCGATCGGCTCAACTGGGACGCCTGGCGCACCGACGACCGCTGGACGGTGCAGCTGGTGTGGCAGGCCGGCCGTTCCGACAACATCGCCCACTTCCGCTTCACCCCCGGTGCCCACGGCGGAACGACGACGGCGATCGACGACGCGGCCAGCGAGCTGATCGACCCCGACTTCAAACCTCCGCTGCGGCCGCTGGCGCCGGTGGCTCACCTCGACTTCGATGAGCCCGCCAAGCCGGCCGCCCCCAAAAAGAAAGAGCAGGAGCAGCAGGCGGGCGGCCGACGCGGCAAGCCAGCCATTCCCGCCTGGGAGGAAGTACTGCTCGGAGTGCGCTCAGGCGGGCGGGGTTAGCCGCTCCCGGATGCGGTCAGAGCCAGCAACGTCAGCCACGCGCCAGCGACACCTACCCCCGCACCCAGCACAAACCAGCGCAGCACCGGGGTACGCCGCCAGGCCCATAGCGTCGGCGCCAGTCCCCCGACCGCCACGATGTTGAGCCCGACGGCCAACAACGGATGCACCCGGATCAGCCCGAGGCTGAGCACTACGAACGCGGTGCCGGTGACTGCGGCGACGAAACCGGCCACCGTCAAACCCGTTGCCCAAGGCTCAGACTGGTGGCGTCGGTCGGTCACTCGCCGAGCCTAACTCGCTCGTAGAAGGCCAGCGCGGCCGCCGTCGCGACGTTGAGCGAGTCGGTGCCCCGCGACATGGGGATCCGGACCCGCACGTCGCTGTGCCGCAGTGCGGCGGCCGTCAGGCCAGGGCCCTCGGCGCCTACCAGCACCGCAATTCGTTCGTGACGGGCCGCCGCCATCGCCTCCGGCAGCGCGCACGCTTCGGGGTGCGGCGTCATCGCCAACAGCCGAAATCCGCGGTGCTTGAGCTGGGCGAGGTCGACGGGCCAGCTGGCTGCCCGGGCATAGGGCACCAGCAGTGCGTGCCCCATGGACACCCGGACCGCGCGGCGGTACAGCGGATCGGCGCAGCCGCTGCCGAACACCACCGCGTCCACGGCCAGCCCCGCCGCGTTGCGGAAGATCGAACCCAGGTTCTCGTGGTCGTTGACGCCTTCGAGCACCGCGATAGTACGAGCGCCGTCGACCAACTCGGCAATGCTCGGCTCCGGCACCCGCCTCGCGGCGGCCAGCACGCCCCGGTTGAGGTGGAAGCCGACCACCTGCGCCATGACCTCGGCGGAGGCCCGATAGTACGGCGCCTCGGTACCGGCCAGATCATCCCGGAGCTCGGCCAGCCTGCGGTCGGTACCGAGCAAAGCCAGCGGGGTGAACCGGGACGCGAGCATGCGCTGCACGACCAGCACCCCCTCGGCGATCACCAGCCCTTTGCCGGTCGGCAGGTCGGGACGACGGTCGATGCTGTTCAGGTCGCGGAAATTGTCGAGCCGCGGATCGTCGGGATCTTGAATGTCTCGGATCAGGACGTCCAGAACGTCGCTCACGGGCTTTCGTCGACGAGTGCCAGCATCAGATCTGCGGCACTGCGCAAGGTGTCACGTTTGGCGCTGTCCAGCGTCGCCAGCCGCTCGGCCAGCCACTCCTGGCGGGCCCGGCGGGCCGCCTTGACCAGCTCGGCGCCGGCCTCCGACACCGAGACCAGCACCTGACGACCGTCGACGGGGTGTGGGGTGCGGTCCACGAAGCCCATGTCGGCCAGGGAGGCGACCACCCGGGTCATCGACGGCGGCCGGACTCGTTCGCGGATGGCCAGCGCGCCGGGCGTCATCGCCCCCTCGTTGGCCAATGTCGTCAACACCGACAGCTGGGACAGCGATATCTGCGACTGCGGATTCCGAAATCGCAGTTGGCGGGCCAGCCGCATAACGGCCAACGACAAGTCGCTGGCCAGACGGGCATCGCTGTCGGGCACAGCGCGAGGTTACAACGGACCTCAGAACTGCACAGCAGAAACGCCCATGCCGGACTCAGATCCATTTCCTGGGACGTTCCAAATTTCGGAGGAAATTGGCAAACTGGCCCGGCCGTGCAAGCGACCGTCTGGAAGGTTCTCGGGTCGCCGGGCTAGATTTATCGCGATGTCCGACGAACATGACCACAACATCGAGCCGCCGCCGCTGCCCCGCGCGCTGCTCGAGGTATGGCCGATCATCCTGGTCGGCGCGCTGGCCTGGCTAATCGCCGCGGTCGCCGCGTTCCTGGTACCTGCCCTGGCGAGTTGGCGTCCGTTGACACTGGCCGGACTCGGAATCGGTGTGGTCGGTACGAGCATCTTCGTGCTGGCAACTCGCCGCCGCCCGCCGCGGCTCGCGCGGCGCACAATCCGGGCTCGAAGGCTATCTCGACCCCAAATAGCTTGCCGAAAGCAAGTCGAATACAACGCATTTCCGGGAGGACCAATGGCAGCCCCGTTATTAAGGGCGCAAGTCGATATCGACGCGCCCCCCTCGAAAGTCTGGGCTCCGATATCCGAGATATCCGATTTCCGGCGAATGCCGCAATGGAGCCCGCAGTGCCGCTGGATGAAGCCCTTCGGCCCGCTGCGCCGGGGCACCCGCACCCTCAACCTCAACCGCCGCAATCGACTGTTCTGGCCCACCACATGCACCGTCGTCGAGATCATCCCCGAGCAGAAGCTGGCTTTCCGGGTCGATCTCAGCCGCGCCATCTGGAGCTACGAACTCGCGCCGAACGGTCAGGGCACCCGGGTGACTGAGAGCCGACACGCCGAAAACGGCCTGAGCGCCCTTTCGAACATGTCGGTGAATGCATTCTTGGGCGGGATCACGAACTTCGAGCGCGAATTGGTCGAGGGCATGAACACTTCCCTGGCCAACATCAAGGCTGCCGCCGAGAAAGGCTAGCCCGGTTCGCGTCGGCGCCGACTTGGTCTGGCGGCACTCGCTGGCGACTGGCGATCTGGCGGCTCTGGCGGCGACTCGGCTGGTGGCTCCGACGACGACTCTGGCGTCTCCGTCGGCGGCTCGGGCGGCTTGACCACGACGTCGAGAACGCCGTCGTCATAGGGCTCGTACATCGGCGAGCCGACGCCCGCCGCAGCGGGTGTGTCGGAATGGGCACCACAGCCGTATTGCTTGTCGACGACATGCCCATCGGCGGAGAGCTCATTGCCGCACACGCCGACCATCGCGCCCAGCGCCCCCGACAACGGCAGGAAGAAACCGCAGTCGCGACACACTCGTTTGGTTGACCGCGCCATCGGCGATGCAGGACCGTAGTCGCCGTCGTGCCATCGCTGCGCAGCCTCGGAGCGGCCCCACGGGCTCATCAGCCAGCGTCGGCCCAGCCCGATCTCGGCGGCGGTCTCGTCCACCTGTGGATCGCCGCTGGAGGTGTGGCCGGGAACCAGCCGCGGATCGTCGGGAGCCGGGGCGAGCAAGTCACCGGGGCCCAGGTCCCCCGATCTGACCCGCCTATCCCACGGCACCCACTCCGGCGCCAGCAGCGCCGTCGGCCCGGGAACCAGCACCACCTCACTGATCGTGGCGTGCTCGCTACCGGGATAGCCAGCGACGACAACCGACCACTGCCATCCGTGATAGCCAGGCAGATGCGCCAAGAAGCGGTGGTTTGCGGCGGCCGGATCCGCGTAGTCGACACCCAGGTAGTCACCCACCGTCTCGGCGCCGCTGAACTCCGCGACGGCGTCCCGGGCCTGGTCGACCGCGCCCGTAAGCACCGCCGCCAATCCTTCGGGCCACTCGGCCACGGTCGGCGCGGCGGCCTCCTCTGTGGGTCCGGACACGCTGTCCCCTCTCTCCAATGGGTCACCATACTGCCGAAAACCAGCTTGCCGAGCCACACCCGGCCACCTGCGGACACACGGAGGCGGCATAAGACAGAATTGAGGCGTGTCTGGGCGGCGGCGTGATCATCCGGGCCGGGGGGGTCACAACCCGGGCGGCCGGATCCGTGACGAATCCGTCAACCAGCATCCGGGCATGGCCAACTACCCTGCCGACGACACTGCCTACCGCCGAACGCGCCGCCCACCGCCGATGCCCAGCGCCAACCGCTATCTCCCGCCGTTGGGCGAGGAGCCGCGAGCCGACCGCAGCACGCCGCCGTCCGACCGCAGCACGCCGTCGTCCGACGGCGGCGCGCAGCCGCCCCCACGCGGTCCTGCCGGCTACGGCGAGCGGATCACAGTCACCCGCGCCGCGGCAATGCGAAGCCGGGAAATGGGTTCCCGGATGTACTGGATGGTCCAGCGAGCGGCCACCGCCGACGGCGCCGACAAGTCCGGACTGACCGCGCTGACCTGGCCGGTGGTGGCGAATTTCGCGACCGACTCCGCGATGGCCGTCGCCTTGGCCAACACCTTGTTTTTCGCCGCGGCCAGCGGGGAGAGCAAGTCCAAAGTTGCGCTGTATCTGCTGATCACCATCGCGCCGTTCGCGATCATCGCGCCACTCATCGGCCCAGCGCTGGACAAGCTTCAGCACGGTCGCCGTGTCGCATTGGCGGCGTCATTCGCGCTGCGCACGGCGTTGGCGGTGGTGCTGATCATGAACTACGACGGCATCCACAGCAGCTTCCCGCCCTGGGTGCTCTATCCATGCGCGCTGGGCATGATGGTGTTCTCGAAGTCGTTCAGCGTGCTGCGCAGTGCGGTGACACCGAGGGTGATGCCGCCAACCATCGATCTGGTGCGGGTCAACTCCCGACTGACCGTGTTCGGCCTGCTCGGCGGGACCATCGCCGTTGCCGTCGCGGCCGGCATCGAGTTCGCCTGCACCAAGTTGCTGCACCTGCCGGGCGCGCTGTTCGTCGTCGTCGCGGTCACTCTCGCCGGCGCGGTACTGTCGATGCGGATTCCGAGCTGGGTCGAGGTGACGGCGGGTGAGGTCCCGGCGACGTTGGGCTATCACCGGGACAGAAGCTCGCCGAATCAAGTCAAAAACATCGCCGAAACGCTGCGACAACCGCTGGGCCGCAACATTATTACCTCGCTGTGGGGAAACTGCACCATCAAGGTGATGGTCGGCTTCCTGTTCCTGTATCCGGCGTTCGTCGCCAAGGCGCATCAAGCCGACGCCTGGTATCAGGTGGGCTTGCTGGGCATGATCGGCGCGGCGGCCGCGATCGGCAGTTTTGCCGGCAACTTCGCCAGCGCGCGATTGCAACTGGGCAGGCCGGCCGTGGTGGTGGTGCGCTGCGCCGTGGCGGTCACCACGTTAGCCCTGGTGGGCTCGGTCGCCGGCACCCTGGCGGCGGCCGTTATCGCCACCCTGGTTACCTCGGCGTCCAGCGCGATTGCGAAGGCCTCGCTGGACGCTTCGCTGCAGAACGATCTGCCCGAGGAGTCGCGGGCATCGGGATTCGGGCGGTCGGAGTCGACGTTGCAGCTGGCCTGGGTGCTGGGCGGTGCCCTGGGCGTAATGGTTTACACCCAATTGTGGGTTGGGTTCACCGCGGTCAGCGCCCTGCTGATCTTGGGTCTGGCACAGACCATCGTCAGCTTCCGCGGTGACTCGCTGATACCCGGCCTCGGTGGTAACCGGCCGGTGCTGGCCGAGCAGGAGCTCACGCGGCACGGCGCCGCCAGCCCGGCGGGGGTGCGGGAGTGAAGCCCCCACCCAAAAGAACTGTGGCAGTGGCGGTTGTGGTCGTACTACTGGCGGTCGGGGCGGGGGTCGGCGCGTGGCTGTGGGCGCGCCCGTCGGGTCCGCAGCGACCCGAGATCAGCGTCTACTCGCAGGGGCACCTGACGCGCGTGGGGCCGTACTTTTTTTGCAATGTGCTCAATCTCAACGAGTGTCAGACCCCAGAGACGCAGGGCGAATTACGAGTCAGCGCACACTATCCGGTGCAACTCTCGGTTCCCGAAGCCATTTCCCGCGCGCCCTGGCGACTGCTACAGGTGTATGAGGATCCCGAGAACAGCACCAGCAGCTTCTTTCGGCCGGGGACCAGGCTGGCGGTCACCATCCCGACCGTCGATCCGGAGCGTGGGCGGTTGACCGGCATCGTCGTACAGTTGCCGACGCTGGTGGTCGACCGGTCATCCGGTGAAGTCCGCGACGCCCCGCACGCGGAATGGTCAGTGCGGCTGGTCTTTTACGCAAAGCTCGCCGAACGTGGCGGCCTGTGGACGAATTGAGGGCTTGGGTTGTCGTACATGAGGCCCACACTCGGCCCCATCGGAGGGGCGTCCAGCACCTACGCGCCGTGTCCGGCCGGAACTTGCTCGCCCTCGACCGTCGGCCCAGGCGGTGTGCCATCTCCGAAAGGCCTACCCCCCAATGCTTCCCGGCCGTGCGGGGACAGCCAATTGGCCAGGTCGGGACCCTTGGGCACGATGCCGGTGGGGTTGATGTCGGCGTGCACGATGTAGTAGTGCTGCTTGATCTGGACGAAGTCGGTGGTGTCGCCGAAACCCGGCGTCTGGAACAGATCGCGGGCGTAAGCCCACAACACCGGCATTTCGCTGAGTTTGGTCCGATTGCACTTGAAATGGCCGTGGTAGACGGGGTCGAAGCGGGCCAGCGTGGTGAACAGCCGCACGTCGGCCTCAGTGATGGTGTCGCCCACCAGGTATCGCTGGCCGCTCAGCCGCTCGCTCACCCAGTCCAGCGCGGTGAACAACCGGTCGTAGGCCGCTTCGTAGGATTCCTGTGAACCGGCGAAGCCGCACCGGTACACCCCGTTGTTGATCTCGGTGTAGACCCGCTTGCTCACCTCGTCGATCTCGGCCCGCAGCGGCTCGCGGATACAGCTGCGGTGCGCCGTCGCGGTGGTATGCGGTCCATTCCGTGGAGAAGTCCAGGGTGATCTGGGCGAAGTCATTGGTGACCACCGCTCCGGTGGGGACGTCGACGATCGCCGGAACGGTGATGCCTTTGGGGTAGTCGGGGAAGCGCTTGAAGTAGGCGTCTTGTAACCGTGGGATCTTGAGTACCGGGTCGACACCGCCCGGATCCAGGTCGAACGTCCAACTGCGCTGATCATGGGTGGGACCACAAAACCCAATAGAGAGAACACTTTCCAGGCCCAGCAACCGCCGGACGATGATGGTGCGGTTGGCCCACGGGCAGGCGCGGGCAACCACGAGCCGGTATCGGCCGGGCTCTACCGGGTAGCCGTCGCGCCCGTCGGCGGTGATGCGGGTGGTGATGTAGTTGGTGTCGCGGTTGAACTCGCCCTTGCCGGCAACGTAAGAGGCCATGATGACGTGCGGCGGCTTACCGTGCTGCCTCAGTTGACGGCGACGCCGTGCGGAAATGTCGAGCCACATTCGCCTCGGTAGACGGACCCGGTTCCCAGTTGGCGATCCACGGTCCGGTGCCCTCTGATTGATCGAGAATGCCCTCCTCCAGCCAGGTGTAACGACCTTCCAGCACAGCGTCCGTCAGTCGGACATCGCTGCTGTCGGTGTTGGCCCACAGCCCGTGGAACAGCGCCTCCACCCGCAAAGTCGCTTGCTGGCAGAAGGTTTCGGCCAGCTCGTAGGCCTGCTGGCCGACAACGGGATCCTTAGCCCGCTGCGCCTCGGCCCGCACACAGGCCGCCGACATGGCGAACAGTTCGGCACCGATATCGACGATGCGTCCCAGGAATCCCTGCTTTTCCTCCAGCTTGGCCTGCCAGCGCGCCATCCCGTAGAAGGTGTTGCGGGCCAGCTTGCGGGAGGAGCGTTCGACGAATCGCAGGTGGGAAGCCAACGGACCGAACTCGCTGAACGCCGTGGGGCGTTGACCTTGGCCAAAAACAAGCTTTGGCAACCACTTTGCGTAGAACCCGCTCGCGCCGGCAGCCGCCGCGGCCTTTTGCCTCAAGTCGGCGTCAGCCTTGGCGAGGTCACCGGCGGCGGTCAGGTGCGCGTCCACCGCCTCCCGGGCGATGAGCAGCCGCATGATCTCGCTGGAACCTTCGAAGATGCGGTTGATCCGCAGATCCCGCAGCGACTGTTCCACCGGTGCCGCGCGCTCCCCGCGGGCCGCCAGCGATTCCGCGGTTTCGTAGCCGCGGCCACCACGGATCTGCATCAGCTCGTCGGCAATAAGGCTGGCCATCTCGCTGGACCACAATTTCGCCAGCGCCGCCTCGATCCGGATGTCGTTGCGACCTTCGTCGGCCATTTGACCGGACAGTTCGAGCACCGCATCGAGCGCGTAAACGGTTGCGGCCATGAATGAAATCTTGCTGGCGACCGCTTCGTGCTTGCCAAGCGGCTTGCCCCACTGCACCCGCTCACGTGACCACTCGCGCGCAATCTTCAGCGACCATTTGGTAGACCCCGTCACCACCGCGGGTATCGACAGCCGCCCGGCGTTAAGCGTGGTCAGCGCGATCTTCAGGCCATCCCCTTCCCGGCCGATCAGGTTTTCTTTGGGCACCCGAACTTGGTGCAGCCTCGTGACGCCGTTCTCGATGCCGCGCAGCCCCATGAACTTGTTGCGCCGCTCCACGGTGATCCCCGGTGAATCGGCCTCGACCACGAAGGCGCTGATACCGCCGCGATGCCCCTCACTGCGGGGCACTCGAGCCATGACCACCAGCAGTTCGGCAACAACGCCGTTGGTGGTCCACAACTTAACGCCCTCGAGTTCGTACGCCTGTCCGTCCTCGATCGGTGTCGCCGTCGAGGCCAGGCGGGCCGGATCGGAGCCCACGTCGGGTTCGGTGAGCAGAAACGCCGATATGGCGCCGGCAGCGCAGCGCGGCAGGAACTTCCGCTTCTGTTCCGGGGTCCCGGCAAGCTTGAGTGGTTCGGGTACCCCGATCGACTGATGCGCCGACAGCAGCGCGCCGAGACTGGCGTGAACCGTGGTAACCATCATCAGCGCCCGGTTGTAGGCAACCTGCGACATGTTCAAGCCGCCGTACTCGGACGGTATTTTCATGCCGAAGCAGCCCAGTTCGGCTAAGCCCTTTACGTATTCGTCCGGAATCTGGGCATCGCGCTCGATGACGCTGCCGTCAATAGTGCCGAGAAGCTCCCGCAGCTTGTCGAGAAACGCGTCGGTGCGAGCCCGCTCGGCGTCCGACGGCCTGGGAAATGGATGGATGAGCTCTAACGGAAAGCGACCGAGGAATAGTTCTTTGGCGAAGGACGGTTTATCCCAACCGCTTTCGCGAGATTCTTCGGCAAGGGCTCGAGCTTGCTCCGCGGTGACCTGCGCTTGCTGTGCCATCAGACGCCTCCCGGCTCACTTCGTGAGGTATGCACTACTGGATATCCCGAGCCCTGCCGGTGAAACCACGGCATAACGGAGCGTGCGGGCTGGCTGGACCGGAGCTTCCTCACTACGCTCCGGTCCCACACATCAGCGAGCCTAGGCCTCAAACTCCCGAGCCACCGCCTTGACTACCTCGGAGATCTGTCGTGCCGTCTTGCGGTCGGGGTAGCGACCCTTGCGCAATTCGGGCTGCACGGTGCTCTCCAGCAGCGTGATCATGTCCTCGACCATGCCGTGCAGCTCGTCGGGGCTGTGCTTGTGCTCGGCCGGGGCCTCTCGGCGCGTCCGGGAAATCGACTTGGTAAGACTGGGCGGCGGATCGATCAGCTTGAGACTCAACGCCTGCGGCCCGCGCCGCCCGGATGCGACGCCGAATTCCACCCGCTGTCCCGCCTTGAGCCCCTCGACACCCGCGGGCAACGCCGACGAACGGACGTAGACGTCCTCGCCGTCCTCCTGCGACAAGAAGCCGAACCCCTTTTCGGAGTCGTACCACTTCACCTTGCCGGTCGGCACTGGTCTCACCTGCTTTGTCTGACGGATCGCTAGGATGGGCAACAGAATAAGCGTCCCGCCTGCGCAGGACGCGATGTGATGTCTGATCCTACTCGGATGGTTGCGCGCGAAGCACCCCTGATTACCCGTTACTCGGTAGGGTGGCATTACCGCTGGAGGAAATAATGCGCCTGCTCCTGAATGTCATCTGGCTGATTTTCGGTGGCCTTTGGTTGGCTCTCGGCTACCTGCTGGCTGCCCTCCTCAGCTTTGTGCTCATCGTCACCATCCCGTTCGGCTTCGCCTCGCTGCGGATCGCGGCATACGCGTTGTGGCCGTTCGGCCGGACAATCGTCGACAAGCCGAATGCCGGGACCCCGACGCTGATCGGCAACATCGTGTGGGTGCTGCTGTTTGGGATTTGGCTGGCGATCGGGCATCTGACGAGCGCGATCGCGATGGCGCTCACGTTCGTCGGCATTCCGCTGGCGCTGGCTAACCTCAAGCTGATCCCGGTGTCGCTGATGCCGCTGGGCAAAGAGATCGTTGATATCGATTCCAGTCGTGACCGGGTGCCCGCATGGCGCTGACGGCATTGGGTGTGCCAAGGGTGCGGGATCGGTCAGCTGACCACACCGTCGCTGGCCTCCGTAACGGTCCGAGCGGCCCTGTTGGGGGCCCGCTGCTGGACACATTCGGCAGGGTGGCCACGGATCTGCGGGTGTCACTGACCGATCGCTGCAACCTGCGCTGCAGCTATTGCATGCCGGCCGAGGGCCTGGACTGGCTGCCCGGCGAGCAGTTGCTGCGGCCTGAGGAGCTGACCCGGCTGATAAACATCGCCGTCACCCGGCTCGGCATCACCAGCGTGCGGTTCACCGGCGGTGAACCGTTGCTGAGCCGCCACCTCGAAGAGGTGATCGCTGCCGCGGCCAGTCTGCGGCCCCGCCCGGAGATCTCGCTGACCACCAATGGTGTGGGGCTGGCACGGCGTGCGGTCGGTCTCGCCCAGGCGGGCCTGGACCGGGTCAACGTCTCGATGGACAGCGTGAACCGCGAGCGTTTCGCGGCCATCACGCGCCGCGACCGACTCGCCGACGTACTGGCCGGCTTGGGCGCCGCCAGCGCAGCGGGCCTGGCGCCGGTCAAGGTGAACGCGGTGCTCGACCCGCACACCGGCCGCGAGGACGTCGTCGAGCTGTTGCGGTTCTGCCTCGAGCATGGTTACCAGTTGCGGGTCATCGAACAGATGCCGTTGGACGCCGGGCACCAGTGGCGCCGCGGTGCCGCACTGAGCGCCGACGACGTGTTGACGGCGCTGCGGCCACACTTCCGGCTCCGGCCGGATCCGGCACCCCGTGGTTCGGCGCCGGCCGAGCTGTGGCTGGTCGACACCGGCCCGAACACGTCGGCCGGAAAGTTTGGGGTGATCGCCTCGGTGTCGCATGCCTTCTGCTCGACCTGTGACCGCACTCGGCTGACCGCCGACGGCCAGATCCGCAGCTGCCTGTTTTCCGCGGCGGAGACCGACCTTCGCGGCCTGCTGCGCCGCGGTGCCGCCGACGACGACATCGAAGCGGCGTGGCGCGCGGCGATGTGGGCCAAGCCGGCCGGCCACGGCATCAACGACCCGGACTTCATCCAGCCCGACCGCCCGATGAGCGCAATCGGTGGCTAGTCCCCTACCCGAGGTGGCCGGTGAGCCGGACGCGATCGAGGTGACGGTCCGTTACTTCGCCGCCGCGCGCGCGGCCGCGGATGCCGAGTCGGAGACAGTGACCCTGCATGCGGGCGCCACGGTCGCCAAGCTGGTCGAGGTGCTGGCGGCCCGCAGTGCTCGGCTTGCCACGGTGTTGAGCCGGTGCTCGTACCTGCGCGATGGGATCGCCGTGCGCGACGAGACCACACCGTTGCGCTCCGGCAACACGATCGATGTGCTGCCGCCCTTTGCCGGCGGATGAAAATGTGAGATATCTCACATAACGGAGAGATAACGGCGCGGACACGCTCCGATCTCGGGCGTAATGACCTGCGCGGATCCGGTGCCTTCCTGGCGCTTTATCAGATGAAATCGCGGAAAACGCAGGGTTTCGCAAAACGTGACGGGATCAACAGAACCCGCTAGCGTCTCCGGAGGTTCGCCAAGCACCAGCGGCGTTCCTCCCCTCCTATCGCGCCGAGCTCCATCCAATAGGCGGGGCAAGCCGACCGTGGATGGAGGCGGGGGACCCACCGGTTCACCGTGATCGGACCGGAGCCGCTTTTGGCTCCTTGGGGTGAAGCCTGCGTTGTCTTCCCTTGTGGCACAACGCTGGCCGGGTAGCCTCTCCAACCCGAACCCGACAGCTGACCTCGCAGGCGCGTACCGAGAGGAATTCACGGACGTAATGAGTGGACGTCACCGTAAGCCCACAACTTCTAGCGTCAGCGTCGCCAAAGTCGCCTTTACCGGCGCGGTACTTGGTGGCAGCAGCATCGCCCTGGCCGGCCAGGCAGCCGCGGCCACCGACCGGGAATGGGATGTGGTAGCCAGTTGCGAGTCCGGCGGCAACTGGGCGATCAACACCGGCAACGGTTACTACGGCGGCGTGCAGTTCGCCGCAGGTACCTGGGCATCACACGGCGGCGGCGAGTTCGCCCCGTCGGCCCAACTGGCCACCAAGGAACAACAGATCACGGTCGCTGAGCGAGTGCTGGCGACCCAGGGCCGTGGCGCGTGGCCGGTGTGTGGTCACGGGCTGTCGGGCCCAAGCCCGCGCGAGGTCCTTCCCACCACGCCGGTCGGGCTGGACGCGCCGTTGGATGCGCCCGGCCTCAACGGCGCGCCCGCGCCCTTGGCCCCGCCACCCTTGCAAGCGCCTCCCCCAGCCGCACCGCCGCCCGTCGACGCGGCTCCGGTGCGGCTGGAGGCCGCCATGGGCGAACCCACGCCTCCCCCGGACGCCATACCGCCGGCACCGCCGGAGGACGTGGTACCGCCCCCATACGCCGCGCCGCCCGCGCCTCCGGAGGACGTGCTACCGCCCCCATACGCCGCGCCGCCCGCGCCTCCGGAGGACGTGGTGCCTCCCCAGGACGCGGTGCCGCCGGTACCGCCGGCCGACCAGGCACCGCTCCCGGAGGACGTCCCCGCAGACCCCCAGCAGGCCTCATCCGTCGCCTACACCAAGAAACTGTGGCAGGCGATCCGGACGCAGGACGTAAGCGGAAACGACGCGCTGGACGCGCTCGCACAGCCGCAGCCGTCCGTAGTCATCTGAGGCGCGCTTAGGCCGAGCCCACCCATTCTTCGGTTCCATCGTCGAAGAACTGGTGCTTCCATACCGGTAGCCGGGCTTTGATTGTGTCCACAAGTTGGGCGCAGGTGGCAAAGGCCGCGCGGCGATGGTCGGCGGCAACGGCAACCACCAGGGCGGCGTCGCCGATGTGCAGCACGCCGACCCGGTGGCTGGCCGCGACGGCGCGCACCCCGGTGGACTGCTCGGCGACCTCGGTCACCGCGTCGGCGAGAACCTGTGCGGCGGTCGGGTGCGCCGAATACTCGAGCCTCGACACCCCCCGGCCACCGTCGTGGTCGCGGACCATCCCGTCGAAGCCGACGATGGCTCCAGCCGACTGATGGCTCACCAGGTCCTCGTGCTCGGCCAACGAGATTGGCTGGTCGGTCAACGCGGCCCGCAGAATCAGCGTCATCGCTGGTGATCTTCGCCCGCGAGTTGTTCGAGTGCGTGGTCCAACACGTCGGCGAGCACGCCCAGGCCGTCGCGCACCCCACCGGGTGAACCCGGCAGATTGACGATCAAGGTCTTGCCGGCGACACCGCAGACCCCACGTGACAGCACCGACGTCGGCACCTTCGGCAGGCCGGAGCGACGGATCGCGTCGGCCAGCCCGGGAATGATGTAGTCCAGTACCGCCACCGTCTGCTCCGGGGTGCTATCGGTCGGTGAGATGCCGGTGCCACCGGAGGTGATGATCAGGTCGACCCGCTCCTCGACCGCCTGATACAGCGCCTCACCGACCGGGTTCCCGTCGGCGACAACTTGCGACTCGACATTTGAAAAGCCATGCTGCCCAAGCCATTCAGCGATGATTGGCCCGCATCGATCGTCATAGACACCGGTCGAGGCGCGGGTAGAGGCGATGATGATTCGGGCGGATCGGTCGCTCATGACGGTGTCTCACCGTGTCCAGGTTCCGCTGCGTCCGCCTTCCTTGCGGAGCACGCGAATGTCGTCGATGCGAGCGGCGGGGTCAACGGCTTTGATCATGTCGTAGACCGTCAGGGCCGCCACGCTGACGGCGGTCAGTGCCTCCATCTCCACCCCCGTTCGGTCGGTGCTGCGCACCGTCGCGATGATTTCGATATCCGACTCACCGACAGTGAAATCGACGTCGACGCCGGTGAGCGCCAGTTGGTGACAGAGCGGGATCAGGTCGCTGGTGCGCTTGGCCGCCAGAATGCCCGCCACCCGCGCGGTGGCCAGCGCATCGCCTTTGGGCAGCCCGCCGGACGAGATCAGCGCCACCACCTGCGCAGAGGTGCGCAAGGCGCCGCCCGCAACCGCGGTCCGCCGGGTGGCTCCCTTCGCTGTGACGTCGACCATGTGGGCTGCCCCTCGCTCATCCAGGTGCGAGAGCGCGCCTAAGCCGGAATCCCCCGTCGCTGCTGGGTCCTCTGGGGCCTCTGGGGCCCTGGCGGCCTTAGCGGTCCGAGCCATCCCGGCGACCTACCATTTGGCCACGGTGACCGGATGTAGATAGGGCAAGTCGTCGGAGGGCAGCGGAAACACCAGCTCACCGAAGGGTGACAAGGCGCCCGTGCGGTCGGTCGCGAGCTCACTCACCGCATGGTCGTCCGGGTCCCTCGTCGGCCACCCGTTGTCCACGTACTTGGGTTTGCTTTTGCGAGCCTTGCTCTCAGCAATGTCAGCCACGGGGTCCATTCTTACAGGTCATGCAAGGGCGCGGGGCCGCTTGTTCACAAGCTCACTTGCCGGACGTCGGGGTCCGCCAGCTGAATTACGCTGATCAGCAATGAGCGAAAACTCCCCGGACATCCCGCTGGGGTCCTGGCTTGCCGAATTACCCGACGAACGGCTGATCCGGCTGTTGGAGCTACGGCCAGACCTTGCCCAGCCGCCACCCGGCAGCATTGCGGCGCTGGCCGCGCGCGCTCAGGCCCGTCAATCGGTCAAGGCCGCCACCGACGAACTCGACTTCTTGCGGCTGGCGGTGCTCGACGCGCTGCTGGTGCTGCAGGCCGACAGCACGGCGGTGCCGACCGCGAAACTGCTGGCGCTGATCGGCGACCGCGCGCCACCGGCCGAGATCACCGACGCCCTGGACGACCTTAGGCAACGCGCCCTGGCCTGGGGTGAAGCCGCGGTCCGGGTAGCCGCCGACGCGGGCACCGCGTTGCCATGGCATCCGGGGCAGGTCACGCTCGAGGACGCCGCGCAGAGCGGGGACCAGATCGCCGAGCTGATCGCCGGGCTCGACGAAGCGCAGCGCGACGTGCTGGACAAGCTGTTGGAGGGGTCCCCGATGGGGCGTACCCGCGACGCCGCGCCCGGCGCGCCGGCGGAGCGGCCGGTCCCGCGGCTGTTGGCGACAGGCCTGCTCCGACGGATCGATGCTGAGACGGTGATCCTGCCCCGGCACGTCGGTCAGGTCCTGCGCGGCGAGCACCCAGGTCCGATGCGGCTGACGGCACCCGATCCGGTGATCTCGACCACCACTTCCCACGACGTCGATGCCGCGGCGGCCGGCGCCGTCATCGACCTACTGCGGGAACTCGACGTGCTACTTGAGTCCCTCGGCGCCGCACCGGTTTCCGAGCTGCGGAGCGGCGGTCTGGGAGTTCGCGAAATCAAGCGACTGGCCAAGGTGACCGGTATCGACGAGCCGCGACTGGGCCTGATACTCGAGGTCGCCGCCGCGGCCGGACTGATCGCCAGCGGAATGCCCGATCCGGAGCCGGCCCATGGTGACGGACCGTGGTGGGCGCCGACGGTGGCCGCCGACCGCTTCAACGCGATGTCCCCGGCCGGGCGATGGCACCTGTTGGCCGGCACCTGGCTGGACCTGCCGGGCCGGCCGGCGTTGATCGGCAGCCGTGGTCCGGACGCCAAACCATATGGCGCCCTATCGCACTCGCTGTATTCGACGGCGGCCCCGCTGGACCGCCGGCTGTTGCTGAGCATGCTGGCCGAGCTGCCCGCCGGTGCGGGTGTCGACGCAACCACGGCCTCGGAGGCGCTGACCTGGCGCCGCCCGCGCTGGGCCAGGCGGCTGCAGCCGGGACCCGTCGCCGATCTGCTGTCCGAAAGCCACGCGCTGGGTCTGGTGGGGCGGGGCGCGATCAGCACACCCGCCCGCGCGCTATTAATCGAGGTGGACGACTCCGCCCCCGCGGTCAGTGCGATGACGCGCGCGATGCCCAAACCCATCGACCACTTCCTGGTCCAGGCCGACCTGACCGTGGTGGTACCCGGGCCGCTGCAACGCGAACTCGCCGAGGAATTGGCCACCGTAGCCGTCGTCGAATCGGCCGGTGCGGCAATGGTGTACCGAGTCAGCGAGCAGTCGATCCGGCATGCGCTCGACATCGGCAAGACTCGCGACTGGATGCATGCGCTTTTCGCAAGCCACTCTAAAACTCCTGTGCCACAAGGGCTCACCTATCTCATCGACGACGTTGCACGCCGGCATGGCCAGCTTCGGATCGGCATGGCCGCTTCCTTCGTGCGGTGCGAGGATCCGGCATTGCTCGCCCAGGCGGTGGCGGCGCCCGCTGCCGAAGAGCTGCAGCTGCGTGCCCTTGCCCCGACGGTGGCCGTCTCTCCAGCACCGATCGCCGAGGTGCTGGCTGCCTTGCGGAAAGCCGGCTTTGCCCCGGCCGCCGAAGACGCCAGGGGTGCGGTCGTCGACGTCCGGACTCGCGGGGCCCGGGTGCCCACACCACAACACGGCCGGCCGTACCGCCCCCCGCCGCGCCCCGCCAGCGACACCCTGAACGCGGTCGTCGGCGTGCTGCGCAGGGTGACCGCCGCACCGTTCGGCAATATCCGCGTCGACCCGGCGGTCACCATGTCGCTGTTGCAGCGCGCGATAAGAGATCGAACCATGCTGGTGATCGGTTACCTCGACGCCGCCGGCGTAGCCACCCAGCGGGTGATCTCGCCGATCCTGCTCCGAGGTGGTCAGCTGACGGCCTTCGATTCGGCGTCCGGACGGCCGCGCGAATTCGCAGTTCACCGCATCACGTCGGTGGTGTCGGACGACGACTGAATAATGGGCCTATGCGCGCCGACGACGATGCAGAGCGCAGCGATGGGGGGACCAGGGAGAGGAGTGGCGCTAGATGCCTGACGGACCGTTGATCGTGCAGTCCGATAAGACGGTGCTGCTCGAGGTGGACCACGAGCTGTCCGGCGCAGCACGCGCCGCCATCGCGCCGTTTGCCGAGCTGGAGCGCGCACCCGAACACGTGCACACCTACCGCATCACGCCGCTGGCGCTGTGGAACGCCCGCGCCGCCGGCCACGACGCCGAGCAGGTCGTCGACGCACTGGTCAGCTTTTCCCGCTACGCGGTGCCGCAGCCACTGCTGGTCGACATCGTCGACACCATGGCACGATACGGGCGCCTGCAGCTGGTGAAGCACCCGGCGCACGGCCTGATGCTGGTGAGCCTGGATCGCGCGGTGCTCGAGGAGGTCCTGCGCAACAAGAAGATCGCGCCGATGCTCGGCGCCCGCATCGACGACGACACCGTCGTCGTGCACGCCAGCGAGCGCGGCCGGGTCAAACAGATGCTGCTCAAGATCGGTTGGCCCGCCGAAGATCTCGCCGGTTACGTCGATGGTGAGGCACACGCGATCGAGCTTGCTGCAGGACGACTGGCACCTGCGCGACTATCAGCAGCTGGCCACCGACTCGTTCTGGGCCGGCGGCTCCGGGGTGGTGGTACTCCCCTGCGGCGCCGGTAAAACGCTGGTCGGTGCGGCCGCGATGGCCAAAGCCCAGGCGACGACGCTGATCCTGGTCACCAACATCGTCGCGGCCCGGCAATGGAAACGAGAACTGGTCGCGCGCACCTCGCTAACCGAGGACGAGGTCGGCGAATACTCCGGAGAACGCAAAGAAATCCGGCCCGTCACCATCTCGACCTACCAAATGATCACCCGTCGCACCAAGGGCGAGTATCGCCATCTGGAGCTCTTCGACAGCCGCGACTGGGGGCTGATCATCTACGACGAGGTTCACCTGTTGCCGGCGCCGGTATTCCGGATGACCGCCGACCTGCAGTCCAAGCGGCGGCTGGGCCTGACCGCCACGCTGATCCGCGAAGACGGCCGCGAAGGTGACGTGTTTTCCCTGATCGGCCCGAAACGCTATGACGCCCCGTGGAAGGACATCGAGGCGCAGGGCTGGATCGCGCCGGCGGAGTGCGTCGAGGTCCGGGTCACGATGACCGACAACGAACGGATGATGTACGCCACCGCCGAACCCGAAGAGCGCTATCGGCTTTGCTCGACGGTGCACACCAAAATCGCTGTGGTCAAGTCGATTCTGGACAGGCACGCCGGCGAGCAGACCTTGGTCATCGGGGCGTATCTGGATCAGCTTGACGAGCTGGGCGCCGAGCTGAACGCGCCGGTGCTCCAAGGCTCGACGAGGACCAGTGAACGCGAAGCGCTGTTCGACGCCTTCCGCCGCGGCGAGATCTCCACCCTGGTGGTTTCCAAGGTCGCCAACTTCTCCATCGACTTGCCGGAAGCCGCCGTGGCGGTGCAAGTTTCGGGAACGTTCGGGTCGCGCCAGGAGGAGGCCCAGCGGCTGGGCCGGTTGTTGCGGCCCAAGGCCGACGGCGGCGGCGCCATCTTCTATTCGGTGGTGGCGCGCGACAGCCTGGACGCCGAGTACGCGGCGCACCGGCAGCGATTTCTCGCCGAGCAGGGCTACGGGTACATCATTCGCGACGCGGACGACCTGCTGGGCCCGGCTATCTAGGCCGAGCAGTCCCCCGCAAGCTACCGGGACAGGATGGTCGCCGACGAGGTGCCGGGTGCGCCGTACACCTGGGCCAGACCGACGCGCGGATTGCCGGGCACCTGACGCTCGCCCGCCTCGCCCCGCAGCTGGCGGACCAGCTCGTGGACCTGCCGCAGCCCGGACGCGCCGATCGGTTCCCCGTTAGCGATCAGTCCGCCGTCGGTGTTGATCGGAATCGAGCCGTGGATCTCGGTGGCCCCATCAGCCACCAGCTTCTCCTGCTCACCGTCGGCGCACAGACCCGTTTCGGCCATGTGGATGACCTCGGCGCCGGCGTCGGTGTCCTGCAGCTGGGCGAGGTCGACGTCGTCAGGTCCGATGCCGGCGGCCTCATAGGCCGCTTTCGCCGCGTAGACCGTCGGCGAGGCGTCCTCATCCATCGGAGCGAACGTGGCGTGCACCTCGTAGGCCCCGTACCGGCGGGTGCGGATCTCACTGGCTCGTACGTATACCGGCTTGTCGGTGAACTTGTGCGCGATGTCGCTGCGGCACATGATCACCGCCGCGGCGCCCTCGTCGGGCGCGCAGAACATGTACTGCGTCAGCGGGTAGTTGAGCACGGTTGAGTTGAGGATCTCTTCCTCGGAAATCGCCTTGCGCCGGAACGCATTCGGATTCAGCGCGCCATTGCGGTAGTTCTTGGCGGCCACCTTGGCCAGTGTGGCCTGGGAAACGTTGTGGTCGTGTAGGTACTTGTTGGCCTTCATGCCGAAGAACTTGGTGGTGACGAACTGCCCGTTCTGGGCATACCACTGCGGCAGCGCCAGTTTGGCCGGGTCGTCCGTGAAGGCACCGCGCGGGTGCTTGTCCAAGCCGAATGCGATGCCGATGTCGTACTTGCCCAATCGGATGGTGTCGGAGGTCTGCTGAATAGCGCTGGCCGCGGTGGCGCAGGCGTTGAACACGTTGGTGAACGTGATGCCGGTCAGTCCGACCAGCCGCGTCACCGCGTCGGGGTTGCACACCTCGTAGCTCCCCCCGAAGCCGAACTGGATGTCCTTCCACGAAAACCGGCGTCCGCCAGCGCGGATTGGATAGCCTCGGCGCCCATCTGCATCGCGGTCTTGTCGAACCTGCCGAACGGATGCAGGCCCACGCCGATGATCGCTACATCGTTAGTCATTTGCAGACCCCTCCTGCGTCTCGCTGTGCACTATTCAAACCGGCTGGAACGCGAACGTCATGACTTCCGCGCCTTCTTCGTCGGTGGTCAACGGCACCATGGTCAGCTCAACCTCCTGGCCGAACTGCAGCTTCGCCGGGTCGTTCTCGGTCAGCCGGCCCTCGACTCGGATCATGTCGCCAAGCTGGATCAGGCCCATGCCGAACGGCACGAAATCCTTGCCGGTCGGACCGGCATAGGGCGCGCCGGGCGGAAAACCCTGGGTGGTCCACGTCACCAGAGTGCCTCGGCGCGGCAGCAACACCTCGCTCATCTGCCCACCGCTGCACCGCGGACACCACTGCTGCACGGGGAAGGTAGTAGCGCCACAGTCTCCGCATCGACTGCCGATCAGCTGCAGGTTCTCGTCAGGCCAGGTAGAGATGCTGGGGTCGAGTGCCTTCTGCATCGAGCGATCCTCCGTCGTCAGCCAACAGAATAATTCGGCTCACCAAAAGGTACAACAGCGTTCCAAAAAAGTGGTAACCGCATTCTCGCCCGGTTCGGCGAGGCCAAGGATCGTCAAGCGGTTTGCGCGGGCTATTTTGACGGAGACCCGATGCGAGGAGACGACCATGTCGATCACGGTGGTACTTGAACTCAGGCTGAAGCCCGAAGCGGTGCCGGCGGCCCGCGATCTGATGAGCCGGACGCTCCAGGACACCCGGGCGTTCGACGGCAACCTCCGTACCGACGTGCTCGTCGATGAGGACGACGAAGCACACTGGGTTATCTATGAGCTCTGGGAGACGGTCGAGCACGACGAGGCCTACCGCAAATTTCGTGCCGGCGAAGGTCGAGTGACGGAGCTCCCTCCGCTGCTGGCCGCACCGCCCGTCAAAACCAGATACGTCACCACCGATATCTGACCTTCTCTTCACCGCCTGCGATTTGTCGCGGGATATCTCCGCGATTCCCTGCGGTCCTCGCTAACGGGGGCGGACACACCGCTAGGTCAGCGCGGGAATCACTTCGCGCTCAAACAATTCGATGCCGGAGCGGTCGTAGGCGGCCTCGGGGAAATAGCAGATCGCGTACTCGCAGCCGAGGTCGCGGATCTTGGCAAGACGCTCGATCACCTGTTCCGTCGTGCCCGTCGCCGAATCCGGGACGCCGGCGGCCATCGAATCCGCCACCGCCTCCGGCACATAGCCGACCAGACGGTCGCGCACGCGCTGCAGCCGGTCTTTCAGGTCGGCCTCCGATGTGCCGACGACGGCGGTGAAATTGGCCGAGCGGACGATGGCGTCGAAGTCGGTGCCGAGCTTGCCGCAGTGCTGCGCCAGCACCTCCGACTTGTGCGCGAAAGCGGTCGGTTCCGGCGTGAAGTTGGTGTACTGCGCGTACTTCGCGGCGATACGCAGCGTCACCTTCTCACCCCCGCCGGCAATCCACAACGGAATACCACCGTCCTGCAACGGCTTTGGCGAAACAATTGCCCCGTCGACCTCGTAGTGCTTGCCGGCGAAGGTGACCTTGCCGTCCCGCCAGGCATCCCGCATGATCTGCACACCTTCGTCCAACCGGCCCAACCGCACGCCCGCCGACGGAAAGCCGTAACCGTATGCGCGCCATTCATGTTCGTACCAGCCGCCGCCGATACCCATTTGAATACGGCCACCGGAGATGATGTCAGCGGTGGCCGCCACCTTGGCCAGATAGACGGGATTGCGGTAGCTCATCGCCGTGCACATCTGGCCCAGCTTGATTCGCGACGTGGTCGCAGCGTAGGCCGCCATCAGCGACCACGCTTCGTGGGTGGCTTCGCCGGAGGGCATGGGCACGGTATGGAAGTGGTCGTATACCCACAATGAGTCCCAGGAGCCCGCGTCTGCGTAGGCCGCCAGATCGCGCATCACCGCCCAGTGCCGCTCGGGTTCGATGCCGATCAGATCCATTCGCCAGCCTTGCGGAATGAAGAGACCAAAGCGCATGGTTAGGCACTCTAGCCTGCCGACGATGCGGCCCGGAACGGGCCGGGGACTGCCCGACGCACGTCCGCCCGGATACCCCCCGGGATATGATTGGGGCACATACGAAGGGACCAAGATGGTTGGTGACGAAGACAGCATTGCCGCAGTCCTGAATCGGCTGCGCCGCGCGCAAGGACAACTTGCTGGCGTGATCTCCATGATCGAGCAGGGCCGCGACTGCAAAGACGTGGTCACACAGCTCGCGGCGGTTTCGCGCGCGCTGGACCGCGCCGGATTCAAGATCGTTGCCACCGGTCTGCGCGAATGCGCTACGGGGAAAAGGGCAAAGGGCGCCCAGCCGATGACCGAGGCGGAGCTGGAGAAGCTCTTTCTCGCACTCGCCTGACCCCCAGATCTAAGCCGCGCCTCGGGCCCGATTCCCGTCTACTTCGCTTGCGATGTGTGCTGGTGCTGATTGATCTCGATCACCGCCGGCGGAGGCTGTCCGAGCAAGATATGACCTTTTGATCGTGGGAATAGCGGCTCTGACGCTGATATTCGTTGTCATGGTGATGTTTTGGGCCTGGATTTGAACTGGATCGCGCCGGTGTTCGGCTTGATCATTCTGCTGCCCGCCCGGACGGACTACAACCTGCTGCTGGTCTCGCGGTTCCTGGAGGAAATCGGCGCCGGCCTAAGGTTACGGATCTGAGGGGCCCGGTCGGCTGGGTCAGGCCTTAGCGTGGGTGGGCATCATCGCGGGCGTTGTTTTCGTCGTCGCGGTGATCTTCTTGGCAGGGGTCTTCTTGGGATGGTCCTCGGGCGAGTACGGGGGTTACTAGGACGATCCCGACGTTCAGATGGGTCTGCGTGGCACGACATACGGCTGTCCCATGATGGGCCGAGGCGGAATGATGCGTGCGGGCCCATGGCCAACGACGACGGCACCAGGTACGCCGCACCCCTAACCCCAGCAAGTCATCTATTGGCCGAGTGAGCTCATCGCCGCTTGCAGTTTGGCGGCGGCTTCATCGGCGACTGCCTGTAGCGCTTCCGGCCGGCCGACGACCTGGACCATGATTTGTGGATCCATCGCCTCAACCAGCACGCCCGCATTGCCCGGGTCGGTTCGCACGACGACGTTGCACGGCAATAACTGGCCGATCTGCCGGTCTACCCCCAGCGCACGGTGCGCCAGCGTCGGATTGCACGCGCCGAGTATCACGTAGTCCTCCATGTCCTCGCCGAGCTTTTGCTTCAGAGTGGCCTTGACATCGATGGTGGTCAGCACGCCGAAACCCTGATCTGCCAGGGCTCGAGTGGTCCGTTCGACCGCTTCCTCGAAAGTGGTGTTCAGTTTGGTGCTCAGCCCCAAGGTCATCGCTAGTCCTTCCCGGATTTTGTGTCACATGCCGATATTCGATTGCCCGCCCGGGCCTCAAGCCAAGGCCAAGAACAGCTTTTCGAGTTCGTGCTCGGTCAGCGGCGCAGTGCCTCTCGCGGTGGTACCGCTAACGCACTCCCGAAGCCCCGAAGCAACGATTTTGAACCCAGCCCGGTCGAGCGCCCGAGACACCGCCGCGAGCTGGGTGATGACATCCTTGCAGTCGCGGCCCTCCTCGATCATCGCGATAACCCCGGCGAGTTGTCCCCGGGCGCGCCGCAGCCGGTTGAGAACCGCGGTGCGGTTCTGCTGGTCACCGGTCATCTGGCTGCTCCCCTCTCCGGCTGCCTATGTTACCCCCCAGGGTATATTATCTCGGGCTGGAATACCCATACGGGTATTGGTATTATATAGGACATGAGCGAACACAGCCACTACCACGACGTACTCAGCGACCTCAACCCGAAGCATCGGGCGCTACGCCAGATGATCCCCGACGTATACCGGGGATTTGCGGAGATGAGCAACGGCGCGTTGACTTCTGGTGCGTTAGAAAAGAAGTTCAAGGAGCTCATCGCGCTGGCCATCGGGGTGGTGGCCGGGTGCGACGGTTGCATCGCGTCCCACGCCCAGGGTGCGGCTCGCGCCGGAGCCTCCAAGGAGGAAGCCGCCGAAGCCATCGGCGTAAGCATTCTCATGCATGGTGGACCGGCCACGATCTACGGAGCTCGTGCCTACGACGCGTTCTGCGAATTCGCGGACGCGGCCGCCGGCACCGCAGCGGAATCACCCCGATGAGCGCCCCCAGCCCGCGGGGATCACTCCGCGGGCCACTCCCCTCTGAAATATGGAAAGGATGCCCACAATGTCCGTAAAGCCAATCACTGGGCCGGATTTCGAGGCGACGATTCTGACAAATCCGATTGTGCTGGTCGACTTCTGGGCTCCCTGGTGCGGCCCATGCCGGGCCTTTGCACCCGTCTTCGAACGGTCCGCGCAAAATCACCCCGACATCGTTTACGCCAAGGTAGACACCGAAGCCGAGCGCGAATTGGCGGCAGTCGTCGGTATCCGGTCCATTCCCACCATCATGGCGTTTCGCGACGGGATACTCGTGTACAGCCAGCCCGGTGCGATGCCCCCGGCAGTGCTCGAGGATTTGATCGGCCAGGTCAAGGGTCTGGACATGGCCAGGGTGCGAGCCCAGATCGCCGAGCGCAAGTCCGCCGCAACGGCGTAGCGGCCCAACCACTTCCAACACGACCGAAGAGTCATAATGTGCTATCCCGTGTACTGCACGCGCTGCGGCAAGACCACCTGGGCGGGCTGTGGTCAGCACGCCGACCGTGTCATGAAGTCGGTGCCACCCAGCCAACGGTGCACCTGTCGTAACGTCCCCGCGAGATAGCGGATGCGCCGGCGCACCAGCCCACGGGGGCCGGATCGCACTACGCCGCACCACCACCGAGATACCCAGAGGAACAACGGAAATGCTGCCCGATATCGCGAACGATCACACGACACAGGACGTAATCGACCTGGCACAGTGGTTGATCGCGGAGAACGCCTTCTACACCAATTACATCCATTCAGAGATGTATCGAAAGCAGATGGAGCTCACCGCAGAACTGCGAGAGGCCCAAGAACACAACGAGTATCTCGCAGCCGCCAACACTGAGCTGCAGGAGCGCACTGCCACTCTGACCGAGGCCTACGCAGTTCTATTCGGCGACGCGATGAATCTCGCCGAAATCAAACAGAACATGCCAACACCATTCCACGACACCGACCCGTCATGGTGTGCACAAGTTGCGGCCGCTATATGCCGGTCTACGTGAACCAGCTTGAGGGGAACTAGCACCCTCGGCGCTTCAAGGACCATCGGCCCTACGCACCGGTGCGCATCGGGTACAAGCTGCAAGAAGGCAACAATGCGCTGCGCCGTTGCTTTGGCTGCTACCAATACCCGGCTGGGTATATGCGAGTCGAAAACTACTCGAGGGAGGACAAGATTGCCATGACAACCACCGCGGAAGCCGCCGCGCCAATACCGATGCCACGGATCGGCGACCCGGCGCCCACATTCACCGCCGCGACCACCCAGGGCCAGATCAACTTTCCCGGCGACTACGAGGGCAAATGGGTCATCCTATTCTCACACCCAGCCGACTTCACTCCCGTCTGCACAACCGAACTCATGACCTTTGCTTCGATGCAGCAACAGTTCGCGGCCTACAACACCCAGCTGGTGGGACTCTCGGTCGACGGGCTCTACAGCCACATCGCGTGGCTACGAACGATCAAAGACAAGATCGCCTTTCGTGACCTCAAAGAAGTCGAAATCACTTACCCGGTAATTGAAGACGTATCGATGGAGGTCGCCAAGAAATACGGGATGATCATGCCCGGTGAGGATTCGACCAAGGCGGTCCGAGCGGTTTTCGTCATCGACCCCAAGGGAACCATCCGCGCGATCATCTACTATCCGCTAAGCCTTGGGCGCAACTTCGGCGAATTGCTACGTGCCGTCAAAGCGCTGCAGACGGCAGACCACTTCGGCGTCGCAACGCCGGCCGACTGGCGGCCCGGCGAGCCGGTAATCCTGCCCGCTCCCGGCTCTTCCGGCACCGCGCAGGAGCGGATGGAGGGACGCGTTGATGGTGTTCGGTGTGAGGACTGGTTCTTCTGCACCAAAGAACTCACGATCGACGAGGTCGAATCCGCCATCCGGATAGCCTAGGAGAAAGCTTTGATGGGTGGACAGCTTCCCGCATGGCGATCCGTTCTGGCCGTGGTCGCCCACCCCGACGATGAGTCATTTGGCTTAGGCGCCATCCTTTCCGCGTTCGCTGACCGGGGGGGCAGAGCTAGCAGTGCTGTGCCTGACCCAGGGTGAGGCATCAACGCTGCACGGCGTCGCCGGTGAGCTCGGCGACATCAGAGCCCGGGAGCTGAAGGCCGCAGCCGCCGAGCTCGGCGTGTACCCTGCCCACCCGCGTCGCGGACGACCTGAACACCGAGTACGGCACGGGGTTCCGCGGACATCTACCCGCCGACATCGACCTAACCGTGCCGGTGGATCGACGCCGGCAGTACCAGGCAGTCGGCCATCACCGAAGCCAGGCGCTGCCAACGAGCGTGCTGTGGCGACGCCTGGAACTGCTCGGTCCGCACGAGCACTTGCGCTGGCTGCCTCACATGGGCAGCTGACATCGGGCCGTTTCTCGCCGCGGCGCCATGGTGTCCGGCTCATCTCCCCAACGCGGCGAGCGCGGCCTGCACCGAAGTCGCCCGCAACGCCTCGTAAGGGGTATCGGGAAACTGCAGGCAGCAGTCCTGCAGGCCGCCGAAGGCAACCACCGCGCGGGTGGACTCAGCCAGCGTCGGCTTCGGGCCGAACACCAGCTTGCCGAGCCGATCACGCCAAGCCAGCACCTTGTCGATGAGGCCGAGGTCGGCCAGCATCGTCAATTCGGCCAGCACCAGCACCATGTCCTGACGATGCCGGTAGTGGAAATCGAAGTAGCCTTCCAGCACCTCGCGGGCATCGGCGTCCCCGCGGCTCTCCTGATCGGCGACGAATCTGCTCACCTTCCTCGATCAGCGGCACCAGAATGCTGCGCACCAGGTCGTCTCGCGACTCGAAGTGGTAATACAAGCGCGGGTTTGGTGATCCCCAGCTTGTCGGCGATGTCCTGCAGACTGGTGCGCTGCACGCCCTGTTGCTGAAACAAGTTGGCGAGCGACCTCCTGGATGCGCTGTCTGGTGTCTGAGCGGGGCTTGGTCACCCCACGAGCTTAACTGACTTACCGATAGGTAAGCTCGTGATACGCTTACCGAACGTTAAGTGAGTCGAGGAGGCTCGTCATGCGGATTCTGATCTCCGGCGCCAGCATCTCCGGTCCGGTTCTTGCGTACTGGCTCACCCGGTACGGGCTCGACGTCACCGTCGTGGAGCGCGCGCCGGCCTTGCGGAAGACGGGTGGTCACGCCGTTGACTTGTTCCGGCCGGCCATGGAGATCTCGGAAAAGATGGGCGTGCTGCCGCGAATCGAGGCGCTCGCCACCGGCACGGACCGGCTAACGATGTATCGCGAAGGAGTGCAACGACCGACTCGCATCGACCTCACCAAAGTCGTCGCCGCCGGCTCCGACCGCCACGTGGAGATCATGCGCGACGATCTCAGCGAGGCCTACTACGACGCGGGCCGCGACGATGTCGAATACATCTTCGGCGACTCGATCACGGCCATCTCCCCCGACGGCGAGGTGACCTTCGAACACACCACGCCACGCAGGTTCGACGTCGTCGTCGGCGCCGACGGTCTGCACTCCAACGTTCGCCGCCTGGTCTTCGGCGAGGACGCCGGGCGCACCAATTTCCTCGGTGGATACCTGGCGGTGCAGTCGGTGCCGAAAACACTTGCGCACGAATCGGAGATGGTCGTTCACCTGGGTGTCGGCCGGCTCGCGGGGATCTACACGGCGCAGCCGCTGGACGATGCGCGCTCACTGTTCATGTTCAGAAGCAAGGACGAACTCGAATACCACTACCGAGATGCGGTGCGGCAGAAGGAATTACTGCGCGCAGCGTTTGCCGGAATGCATCCAGAGGTGGACGGCTGGCTCGGCGAACTCGACCGGACACCGACGTTCTACTTCGACTCGATCACCCAATTGCAGCTGGACACCTGGTCCCGCGGGCGGGTCACGCTGGTCGGTGACGCCGGGTACTGCCCGGGCCCTGCGGTCGGCGGCAGCACCAGCCTGTCGGTGATCGGCGCGTACGTGCTCGCCGGCGAGCTGGCGCAAGCGGGCGGAGACTACCCGCGGGCATTCGCGGCCTACGAGCGCGAAATGCTCGATTCGGTGCGCCGGAGCCGTACCTTCGCGCGCGGGGTCGCCAAGACCCTCGTTCCGAATTCACGAGCCGGACTGTGGGCGCTGACCCGCGGCGCTCAGCTGATCTCGGCGCTACCCTCCGGCGTCAGCAAGGCGGTCGCGAAGTTGAACACCAAAGGTGCACGCCTGCACGACTCGATGCCGTACAAGGAGTACAAGTTTGAGCGCGAGTTGGGGGCGCCTCCCGCTGGCGGGGGAACGTAACAGCGGTTCGTGTCGACCGCGTCGGGCAAAGCCCTCTGGGAACTGCTCTACCTCGGCGACCGGACGGGTTCGGCAACCGCGACCCAGCGCGAAGCGCTCATCGGACACCAGGCTTGACGCACGAGATAGCGTCAAACATGTGGAGCTTACCGGTCTCGGGCTGTGGAGCAATCAACTCCGATACGGCGACCCATCCGAATCGGCCGAGGCAGCAGCGGAATTGGATGAGCTCGGCTTTTCCGCGCTGTGGATTCCAGACGTCGGCGGGCCGGTATTCGACGCGCTGGGTCGCCTGCTCGCCGCAACCAAGCGGACCGTGATCGCCACGGGGATCCTGAATCTGTGGATGCACTCGGCCGACGAGACGGCTGAGTCCTATGCCGCGCTGACCGCCGAACATGGGGACCGATTCCTGCTGGGGATCGGAGTCAGCCACGCGATGCTGATCGACGCCGGCGAGCCTGGGCGATACCGCAAACCGCTGGCGGCGACGGCCGCATTTCTGGACGGGCTGGATGCCGCGCAACCGCCGGTGCCCGCCGAGCAACGCGTTCTTGCCGCACTGGGTCCGAAGATGCTGGCATTGTCCGCGAGCCGGGCCCGCGGAGCTCACTCCTTCCTTGTCACGCCTGAGCACACCGCTTCTGCCCGTTCGACTTTGGGCCAGGGCCCATTGCTGGCGCCTGCGCAGGCAGCAATCCTGTGCGACACCGCCGACGACGCGCGCCGCATCGGAACAGACTGGCTACGCACGTATTTGGCGCTGCCGAACTACACCAACAATCTGCTGCGCAGCGGGTTCACCGAAGACGATCTGACACAGATGAGCGATCGCCTCTTCGACGGGATCATCGCGTGGGGCGACGAGGAAGCCATCATGAGCAGGGTCGCCGAGCACCGTTCGGCGGGCGCCGACCATGTGTGCATCCAAGTGCTAACGGCCGAAACACCTTTGGCCTTCCCCCGTGAGCAATGGCGGCGACTCGCCGCCGCTAGGTGAGGTGCGCCATGGCTTCTCGATACACCCTTTTCCGAATCTTCTACCGAATCGGGTTCACCCCATGGGACGGCCATCCGCTCGCACAGAGTCTCCACGATCTGATCGAGGGCACCAGCGATGCGTCGGCGCTGCCCGCGGGATCGGCGCTCGAACTCGGTTGCGGCACCGGCGATTGCTCGATCTACCTCGCTCAACACCGCTGGCAAGTCACCGCGGTTGACTTCGTGCCGAAGGCGCTCGCCAAGGCCCGCGCCAAAGCCGCCGCCGCGGATGTGCAGATCAACTTCATCCGCGCCGACGTCACGCAACTGAGTCGGGCGGGCATCGGTTCGGACTTCCAGCTGATCGTCGACAACGGCTGCCTGCACAACATGAGCGACGGCGATCGGGACGCTTACGTCCGCGAAGTCAGCACCGTGGCCGCCGCCGACGCGCGGCTCTTGATCGTTGCGTTCCTTCCCAAGGGGAGGATCGGGGTGCGGGGCATCGATCACGCCGAGATGGAACGGCGGTTCGCCCGCGGCTGGACGCTGGTGTCCGCGGGCGACGAGCGGGAGCTGGACGCCGAGCAGACCCCCACGCGCTACTACCTTTTTCGGCGCCACGCCAAATAGTGCGAGGTGCAGCTCACCGACGTCAGCGGTCCGCCGAGTGGCGCGAGCAGACGCAAAAGCTCCCGACACGCCGCGCGTGCGGGAGCTTTTGCGTCTGCTCGCCAGGCGAAGCTACGTCAGCGAGTCCGGAGGTAGGAAGCGGTCGCCGTACTTGGCCGCCAGCTCACGAGCCCGGGCCACGAAGGCTTCCTTGCCGACACCGCCAGGACCCTCGTAACCGACGATGTACTGCGCGCTACCACCGGTCCACGGCGGGAACCCGATCCCCATGATCGAGCCGATGTTCGCGTCGGCGGTCGTCATGAGCACGTTCTCGTCGAGGCATTTCTGGGTTTCCAGCGCCTCGGCGAACAACATGCGGTCGATCATGTCCTGCAGCGGCAGCTCCGTCGAGCCGGACTTGAACGTCTCCCGCAGGCCCGGCCACAGGCCGGTGCGCTTGCCGTCGGCGTATTCGTAGAAGCCAGCGCCCTTCAGCCGGCCAGACCGGCCAACCTCGATCATCTTCTCGACGACGGCCTCCGCCGGGTGCGGCTGGTACGTGCCGCCGTCATCCTCGATGCCCTTGCGGCTGGCGACGGCGATCTTGTGCATCAGCTCCAGGTTGAGCTCGTCGGACAGCTGCAGCGGCGGCGCCGGGTAGCCGGCCTGCGAGCCGGCCTGCTCGATGCTGGACGGCGCCACGCCCTCGCCGAGCATCGCCAGCGCCTCGTTGACGAAGGTGCCGATGACCCGCGAGGTGAAGAAGCCGCGGCTGTCGTTCACCACGATCGGGGTCTTGCCGATGGCCAGGGTGTAGTCGAACACCCGGGCCAGCGCCTCGTCAGAAGTCTTCTCGCCCTTGATGATTTCGACCAGCGGCATCTTGTCGACGGGCGAGAAGAAGTGGATTCCGATGAAGTCCTCCTGCCGCTTGACGCCGGTCGCCAGACCGGTGATCGGCAGCGTGGAGGTGTTGGACCCGAGCAGCGCGTTGGGCTCGACGATGTCCTCGATCTCCTGGAACACCTTGTGCTTGAGGTCCTGGCTCTCGAACACGGCCTCGATGATGAAGTCGACACCCTTGAAGTCGGCGGGGTCGGCAGTCGGCGTGATCTTGGCCAGCAGCGCCTTGGACTTCTCTTCGGTGGTGCGGCCTCGTTTCGAGCGCCTTGGCTTCCAGCTTCTCGGAGTAGCCCTTGCCCTTCTCGGCGGCCTCGATGCTGACGTCCTTGAGCACCACGTCGTAGCCGGCCTTGGCCGAGACGTAGGCGATGCCGGCGCCCATCATGCCGGCACCGAGCACACCGATCTTGTTGATCTTGACCGGCTCGATGCCGTCCGGCCGTGATTTGCCCGCGTTGATGGCCTGCAGGTCGAAGAAGAACGCCTGGATCATGTTCTTGGCGACCTGGCCGGTGACCAGCGACGCGAAGTAGCGGCTCTCGATGCGGCTGGCGGTGTCGAAGTCGACCTGGGCGCCCTCGACCGCGGCGGACAGGATGGCCTTCGGAGCCGGCATCGGCGCGCCCTTGAGCTGCTTGCGCAGCAGCGACGGGAACGACGGCAGGATGGCCGCCAGCCCGGGTGACGAAGGCGTGCCGCCGGGCATCTTGTAGCCCTTCTTGTCCCACGGCTGCAATCGGCGACCGTCCGGGTTGGCCTTGAGTTCCATCGGCCTTGGCGGCGGGCACCAGCTCCTCGACCGTCGGCAGCACCTCGTCGACCAGCCCGATCTCCTTGGCCTTGGCCGGCTTGAACCGGGTGCCCTGCGACAGCACCGTGACGAACGCGTTCTGGATGCCGAGCATCCGCACCGTGCGGGTCACGCCGCCGCCACCGGGCAGCAGGCCCAGCGTCACTTCGGGCAGGCCGAGCTGGCTGCCCTTCACGTCGGCGGCGATGCGGTGATGGCACGCCAGCGCGATCTCCAGGCCGCCGCCCAGGGCGGCGCCGTTGATGGCGGCGACGACGGGCTTGCCCAGCGTCTCCAGGGTGCGCAACTGCTTCTTCACCGTCTCGACGGTGTCGAAAGACTGCCCGGCGTCTTCGGGTCCGGCATTGATCATGGCGGTGAGGTCACCGCCGGCGAAGAACGTCTTCTTGGCGCTGGTGATCACCACGCCAGTGATCGAATCCTTCTCCGCGACAATGCGATCCACGGCCTTGCCCATCGACTCGATGTAGGCCTCGTTCATCACGTTGGCCGAGCCGGAGGGGTCGTCCATGGTCAGCGTGACGATGCCGTCGGCATCCTTGTCCCACTGAATGGTGTTGTCTGCCATGTGCTTAAACCCTCTCGATGATCGTCGCGACACCCATGCCGCCGCCAATACAGAGCGTGACCAACGCGCGCTGGGCGTTACGGCGCTCCAGCTCGTCGACCATAGTGCCCAGGATCATGGCGCCGGTGGCGCCCAGCGGGTGGCCCATCGCGATGGCGCCGCCGTTGACGTTGAGCTTCTCGTCGGGAATGTTGAGGTCCTTCTGGAACTTCAGCACCACCGAGGCGAACGCCTCGTTGAGCTCGAACAGGTCGATGTCGTCAACGGTCAGGCCGGCACGGTCCAGCACCTTGCGGGTGGCGGGCGTCGGCCCGGTCAGCATGATCACGGGGTCGGCTCCGCTGGTGGCGGTGGCCACGATGCGGGCGCGCGGGGTAAGGCCCTGCGACTTGCCGGCGGCCTCGGAGCCGATCATCACCAGCGCGGCGCCGTCCACGATGCCGGAGCTGTTGCCGCCGGTGTGGACGTGGTTGATCTTTTCCACCCAGTGGTACTTCTGCAGGGCGACGTCATCGAACCCGCCCATTGCCGCCAGGCCCTCGAAGGCCGGCTTCAGCTTGGCCAGTCCTTCCTTGGTGGTGTCGGGTCGCATGTGCTCGTCGTGGTCGAGGATCAGCAGATCGTTCTGGTCGCGGACCGGGACCACCGACTTGGCGAAGTACCCGCCCGACCACGCTTCGGCCGCCTTCTCCTGGCTGCGCAGTGCGTAGTTGTCGACGTCGTCGCGGGAGAAGCCTTCGATGGTGGCGATCAGGTCAGCGCCGATGCCCTGCGGGACGAACATGACCTCGTAGTTGGTGGCCGGGTCCAGACCCATCGCGCCACCGTCGGAGCCCATCGGCACCCGGCTCATCGACTCCACACCGCCGGCCAGCACCATGTCGTCCCAGCCGGAGCGCACCTTCTGCGCGGCCGTGTTCACCGCCTCCAGGCCAGACGCGCAGAACCGGTTGAGCTGCACACCGCCGGCGGTGACGGGCATGCCGGAGGCCAGCACCGCGGCGCGGGCGATGTCGCCGCCCTGGTCGCCGACGGGCGAGACGCACCCCAAGATGACGTCGCTGATCAGGTTTTCGTCGAGGTCGGGATTGCGCTTGCGCAGTTCCTCGATCAGGCCGACGACCAGGCTCAGTGGCTTTACCTCGTTCAACGCTCCGTTGCGTTGCTTGCCGCGGGGCGTACGGATGGCCTCATAGATGAAGGCTTCTTCGGACATGTCGACTTCCTGTTCGCCAAAAGTGGGGGTTCGGATCCGTATTAAAGACTAGGTCCAGTACCCGCACACTAACAGGGGTCCCGGCCAACCTGTTGGTTGGGCGGGACTTTGCTGGTCAGAAGCCGAAGGCGCGCCGCGCGGGTGAGCAGTGCGCGGTTGAGGGAGGAGAGCCGCGGTGCAGGTGCCCGTCGGCGGCGGACGGCCAAACACACTGCCGGCCGGTTGTGTCGCATTGGTCCCAAGTGCCACATCCGCGTCTGCGCCGGTACGACACAAGATTTGTCCGCCTCCTGGCATCAAATCAGCAGCCCGGTGGCACCCCCGCAGTTGTCGCTGTGCATCGGCGTGCTCGACGAGCTGGTTGGCGATCTGATTTGTACAGGATTTTGATTTGGCTGGACTAAGCGTGGTCAGCAGAGGCTAAGGAACGCGTGGGTGATACGGGAGTGTAGCTGGCAGCGGTGAACGCCGGTGGCGCCGCGTGGGGCAGCGGTCAGTAGGGTGTGCAGGGTCACCGCGTGGGCGCGGCCGGTGTAGCGCACCGATTTCAGCCAGTTGCCCAGACGGGTGGGGGTTATCTGTATGATGACGGTAGCGTGGTTAGATGATTCAGTCGTGGCCACTTTCGGTGACGGCGATACGGGCGGATTTCTCGTAGACGATCGCTTAGTCTTGGCGGCGAACGCTGCGGTCAATGCGTGCACGGCGAGGTTGTTCACGGCCCGCGAGTATCAGCGGGCGGCGTTGTGGATCAACGTGATCGCGTCATCGGAGAACAACGGATCGGCTCGGCCGGCGATCTTGGCAGTGATGTGCGATGTAGTCGGCGGTATCGGCTGGTGACCATCTCGGGCAAGCGAATACCGGACTGCGATCCGTTGATAGAGTGCGGCGAGGACACAGAGACGTAGTCGGTGCCGCAGGGTGGGCTGTCCGACCAGCAGCGCGGCGAATGGTGATACGGAGTACATGTCGTGGTTGGTGAGCATCCGGATTGCCTCCATCTGCGGATTGTCGAGCAGGTGGGCTTCGTCGATCTACCACGACCGGGGTGCGGCCGCGTTCGGCGTGCTCGGCGGCCAGTGCGTCGGCGGCCTGCGGTGCCAGCGTCGCGGTGTAGAAGCTGGGCACCTGCCACAGCGCACCCACGATGTGATGCAACATGCCCCGCACCCACACCGAGGGATTGGGCAGGTAGATGATCACGTGCCGCGCCGGATCCAGGGCCGAAGATCGCGGCCCGGATCGGCGACGGTCTTACCGGCGCCGACCTCCCCGGTGATGACCCCGATGGCATGTTGATCCACGCACCAGGTGATCCGGGCGACCGCTTCGGCGTGTACGGGGTGGCGGTGCAGCATCGCCGGGGCCAACCCACGTCCGAACGGCATCCGGGTGAAGCTGTAATACGATTGCAGCCGTTCAATACTCATGCAGGTGATTCCGTTTCGGTCGGTGCTGTCCTCGACGTCGTCGATGCTGAGCTGTCCGGGAATCTGGCTCTCGTCACCGTTGCTGCCGTGGCTGTCGCCGAAGAGGGCGTCGTAGCCGATCCGCGGATCATGGCGGAGGTGTTCGTGGTGGGCCTGAGGCGGTCAACATCAAGTAGTCGATCCACGTCGCGGGCACCGGACGGCTCAGGTGTCTCGGCTCTGGCTTTCGGATGAACGTGGCGGGTGATGTTGTGCGGCAGCGCCTTCCCGTATGAAGCATCGCGGTAGCGGATGTCGACGGTCTCCATGTCGAAGGGGGAGAACACCAATTCGACCTTGCGCCCGATGAGTCCGGCGTCGACTTGGTAGGTGTTGCTGTGCAACGACACCGTCGCGGTCTTGGTGACTGTGCGGTACTCCGACCACAGGAACGCCTCGGTCAGATCGGGTGCGGTCGGCATCGCCGGGGTCCGGCCCAAACCGGATCCAGCTCGCGTCACAACCGATACAGTGGAGGCTGCCCGGTGTCGGTGTGGATCCGGCGGTGGTACTCGGTTTCGATCCACCGGTCAGCAGCCGGTTGAGTTCTAACAATGCGGTAGCGGTGATCGGTACGGCTGCGGCCAACTCCTGGGCGGTGGTGTCGGTGAGTTCGACGAGGAACTGCTCGCGCACGGTGCGGAAGAATCGTTCGATCTTGCCGCGGCCTGAGGCCGGTGCGGGGTCGAGTGCACCAGACGGATTCCCAGTTTCGCGCACGCCCGCAACAGCCAGGCATCCACGAAACGCCGACCCGTTGTCGACATACACACTGGCCGGAACCCCGCGACACAGCCAGCGCCGGTTCCAACGCGACTCCGAGGCGCACGGTGTCCTCGGCGAATCCGAACCGGTAGCCAGCAGATCAGCCGAGAATGATCATCGAGGAACGCGAACAGATAGGTCTTACGGCCACCGATCTTCGGGCCGTGCAACGCATCCCCGGTCCAGCGGTCATTGGGGTTTTCGGCTTCGAAGCGCCCGAACACCACCGGGGCGTCCCCGGCGGCCGGGCCGATCAACTCCAGGCGGTAGAAACAGGCGCAGCAGCGTCGACTCCGACGGCGCCCACCCCGCCGACGCCCGCAGGATCCGGGCCACCTGCGCGGCGGTCCGCGCCGGGTTCTCCCGCTTGAGCGCAGCCGCCAGTTCCAACGTCGCGGCATCGGTGCGTGGGGACAATGCCCGCGGCGAGGGAATCAACTCCTCGAACCCGCCGGCCCGGTAACGGCGGATCCAACGGTCCAGGGTGTCGCGCGAATAGCGCACCGACGTCCCGAACGGATCGGTGTGCTCCTTGGCGGCGATCTCGCGGACCAACCGGCCACGGGCCTTGGTCGAGAGCCCGCGGTCCAGCGCCGGGCAGATCAACTGATACCGGAACAACCCGACCGCGTGGCCTCGCTCCCGTCGCTTCTCGTCATCACTGGACAAATCGATGGCTCCCATCATCACGCGGTGCCGCACAAACCCATTGCCGGGCAGTCGCCCCCGCGACGATGAACCATCAACACCGCCTACGTCAGGGTCGGTTCGTGTTGCGCAATCCCACCCCCGGTGCCGGTGGCCACCCCGGTGACAGCAGCCGGGCGCCGCTACCTGCGACAGCGATCCGGGCCGCCGTCACCGAACCGATCACGGGTACATCACCGAACCGCGCCGTGACTGCCTCGGTGGCCGCGCCGACCGCGGTGATGACATCACCGCACTGCGACCCGGTCGCCTTCGGTATCGACACGTCTACACCCGCGGTGACCGCGATCGACACAAACGAGTCGCGCACCACCTCGGCGCGGCCCTCGATCACCCGCAGCCAACCGCGGACCGTCGACACCGGGACGCCGAATCGCACACCGATCAGACGATGTCCGGCACCGGCGGACTTGGCCACCAACGCCGCCCAGATCAGATCCGCCAAATACGCCCTGCGCAGCAACAACGTCACCGGCAGCAACACATGCGTCACCCCGCATCCACGGCACCGCGACCGGCGCGGCCGCACCGGCTCCGCCACACGCGCCACCGGTCGAGCACGGGCGAAACCCCACCCCGCCAACACTCCATCCGGGCACGACGGGCACGACAACTCACCCGCGGCCAACCGGGACTCGACGCGCTCGGGATCGACCTCTACCGTGACCATCCGCTGCGCTCAGCCCTGTCGACGGTCTCCACACCCCGAGAACCGCCGAGTTCCGCAGAACTAAGAGTGGACATCGACGTGTCAAGCGACAAAGGGCGATAACTCGACGGCACCTCGGGTGCATCGGCGACCTATCTGAGACCACCGACACACCGATACTCACGGACCAATGACCCATTCAAGGTCACCGACACACCGATAGTGCACCAGTGAGCGACAACTTCAGATACCGGCACGACGGCGGCCAGGAATACCGAATTGGTCGCTGTGAGGCGGACAAAACGAACACCGCTTCCCGACCGCGGCCAATGTGGCAGATGTGACGAAAGGTGCTGGCTGGCCGCGGCATCGCACAACGCCTCGACGCCGCCCTAGGCTCGAAGACCATGACGGTGTCGCGGCTCCGGCCGTACGCAACGACGGTCTTCGCCGAGATGTCGGCGCTGTCCGCACGCCTCGGCGCGGTGAACCTCGGGCAGGGCTTTCCCGACGAGGACGGGCCGCCGGCGATGCTGCAGGCAGCCCAAGACGCCATCGCCGGCGGCGTCAACCAGTACCCGCCGGGGATCGGCATCGCGCCGCTGCGGCGGGCCATTGCCGCGCAACGCCACCGGCATTTTGGTATCGAGTACAACCCCGACACCGAGGTGCTCGTCACGGTCGGCGCCACCGAAGCGATCGCGTCGGCGGTACTCGGCCTGGTCGAACCGGGCTCGGAGGTACTGCTGATCGAGCCCTTCTACGACTCCTACTCGCCGGTGGTGGCGATGGCCGGCGCACAGCGGGTGGCCGTACCGCTGGTTCCCGACGGAAGCGGATTCGCCCTGGATCCCGACGCCCTACGGCGGGCGCTGACACCGCGGACCCGGGCCCTGATCGTCAACTCGCCGCACAACCCGACCGGCGCGGTGTACAGCGCCACCGAGCTGGCGGCAATCGCGGAGATCGCGGTAGCCGCAGACCTTTTGGTGATCACCGACGAGGTATACGAACACCTGGTGTTTGCCGGTCATCAACACCTGCCGCTGGCCGGGTTCGACGGCATGGCAGAACGCACCATCACCATCTCGAGCGCGGCCAAGATGTTCAACTGCACCGGCTGGAAAATCGGATGGGCTTGTGGCCCAGCGAGACTCATCGCCGGAGTGCGCGCGGCAAAACAGTATCTGAGCTACGTCGGCGGCGCGCCGTTTCAGCCCGCGGTGGCTCTGGCGTTGGATACCCAGGACGCCTGGGTGGCCGCCCTGCGGACACGCCTGCAAGCCAGACGCGACCGACTGGCGGCGGGCCTGACTGACATCGGTTTCGCGGTGCACGACAGCTACGGCACCTACTTCCTGTGCGCCGACCCGCGCCCGCTGGGTTACGACGACAGCACCGCGTTCTGCGCGGCACTACCGGAAAAGGTGGGGGTGGCCGCCATCCCGATGTCGGCGTTCTGCGACCCGACGGCGGCCCATGCCGCACAGCAGGCCCAAGTGTGGAATCACTTGGTGCGCTTCACCTTCTGTAAAACCGATGACACTCTCGACGAGGCGATCGGGCGGCTTGCTGCACTGCGCGACCGGCCGGCTACTTCGACGCCCGGCTCATGACGAAGTCGCGCAGCCCCTCAGTGGCGGAGAACAACACTTTCTTGCGCGCTCGGTTTACCAAAAACTCCGGCAGCGGCGCAGACGGCTCCACGGTGATGCCGAAACGCACCCGCGTCCTGTTCTCGCCCTCGCGGTGCAGGGTGTACTCGACGTGCTGGCCATGCTGTTGCAAGGTCTTTTTGACGTCGTACACCATCCAGTCGGGTCCCCAGTGGAATTCGAGCACTTGGTGATCGATGATGCCAACGACCTTGACCGTGACTTTGGCATGATGCGGTCGGCCGTCGGGATAGGTGTCGAGCACTTCTGCCCGCTTGTGCACCGACGACCACAACGACACCGATTCAATATCCGCGAGCGCGTCGAGGATCACTTCCGGCGGCGCATCAATGATGATGTCTCGTGTTGCTTGTACGGCCACTAATACAAAATCTTAGCAATTCGTTTGCCGTTGCGAACAAGTACTCGCTGCCAAGTAAGGCACCACAAAGGCGCCAGGTTCAGTGCTCGCCGTCCTGGACGACGTGGTTTTTCGCGACCCAGTTGCGCAGCCCCTCGGTCGCGGCGTCCAACACGGCCTTGGTCGCCCGTTTGACGATGAAACTCGGAACTGGGCCCGACGGTTCGACGGTGACGTCGAAACGCACCCGACTCTTATCGACGCCCTCGGGCTGGACCCGGTACTCGATGTGCTGGCCATGCTGCTGGAAGGTCTCCTTGGCGTCCCAGCACATCCAGTCGGGGCCCCAGTGGTATTCCAGGATCTCGTTGTCGACCAGACCCATGATTTTGACGGTCGCCCTTACATGGTGGGGCTTGCCGTCGGGGTAGCGGTCGAGCACTTCCATTCGTTTGTGCAACGGAGACCACTCCGACAAGACACCAACATCGCTCAGCGCCTCCATGATTATTTCCGGCGGCGCGTCGATCACAATTTCCCGCGATGCTTGTACAGCCACTGGTGCCAAGCTAGCAATGCGGCCGCGTTCGCGGACCTATTTGACCCGATTACTTGGTTACCAGCCGATTTCGCCGATCGGTGTGGTAGCGGCCGGCGGTGGCCCCACCGGCCCGGCCGGTGTTCGGGAGAACCGGGGCGCGGGCGCGGCCTGCTCGACGCCGTGGGCCGTGATCACCGTGGACCGCGCGTTCAAATGCTCGTTGGTGGCGGCTTCGCTCCACGTCAGCACCGGGGTCACGCACGCGTCGCTGCCGGCGAAAACCTGAGTCCACTCGTCCCGGGTCCGGCTGGCGAACCGTTCGGCGAAGATATCGCGCATTCGCGGAAAGTTGCCCATGTCGAGCTGGTTGGGCACTTCGTCGGCCGGCAGGCCCAGTCCGGCCAGCAACGCCGCGAAGAATTGCGGCTCGATGGCGCCGACGGCCATGTATTTGCCGTCGGAAGTCTCATAGCAACGATAGAAAGGCGCGCCGCCGTCGAGTAGGAACGATTCGCGTTGGTCGCGCATCGCCCCGGTCGACTTCATGGTCCACATCATCTGGGCGAGCACACTGACGCCGTCGACCATCGCGGCGTCGACGACCTGACCCCGGCCCGAGCGTTCCCGCTCGTAGAGCGCGGCGACGATGCCCAGCAACACCAGCATCGAACCGCCACCGAAGTCGGCGACCAGGTTCAGCGGCGGCATCGGCGGCCGGTCGCGGTAGCCCAGTGCCGACAGCGCGCCGGTCTGCGACAGGTAATTGATGTCGTGGCCCGCGGTCGAGGCCAGCGGCCCATCCTGTCCCCAGCCGGTGATGCGCGCGTAGATCAGTCGTGGGTTGACCGCCGCGCAGTCATCGGGTCCGATGCCGAGTCGCTCGCAGGTGCCGGGGCGGAAGCAGTCCAGCAGCACGTCGGCCTTGGCGGCCAGCTCCAGCAGCGTCCCCGGCTGCGTCTTGACGTCCAGGTCGACGATCCGCTTCCCGCGATGCAGCAGATCGCGATCCTCGGACGGCATCTGCAGCCCGCCGGGCCGACGCACCCGCACCACGTCGGCCCCCAAATCGGCAAGCACCATCCCCGCATGCGGCCCGGGTCCGATGCCGCCGAGTTCGATGACCTTCACCCCGGCCAGGGGCCCCCCGCCAGCCACCAGGACTAGTTGCCCCTCTTGACCTTCAGCACGCGGTCGCGCAGCCCTTTGGTCGCGGAATCGATCGACCCCTTGACAGCCCGCTTGAGCACGAAGCCGGGCAGCGGCACGTTCGGGTCGACGCTTACCTCCATCTTGACCAGAGTGTCGTCACCTTTGGGGACCAGGGTGTACTTGCCGTCCTGCGACTTCTGCTGGGTGGAGCTGACCAGCGACCAGCTCACCGTGTTGCCGCTCCAGGTGTAGGCCACCACCTGGTCGTCGGTGATGCCCGCCGTCCTGACCTTCATCTTGACTTGGCTGGGCCGCCCGTCGGCTCCGGTCTCGAGGATCTCGGCGCTCTGGTGGGGCTCCGACCACTCGGGCATCGCTTCGAAATCGGCGATGACATCCAAGATCTCCTCGGGGCTGGCTTCGATGACGATGTCGCGGGATTCTTTGATTGCCATGCCCGCACCATAGCGAAATGGCGCCCCGTCGGGGCGTGGTTTCGGCAGGTACCGTCGTCTTCGTGACTGACTCCGCCAGCGCTGCCTCTTACACCGTCGGTGACTACCTCTTGGACCGCCTCGCCGAACTCGGCGTGACCGAGATTTTCGGCGTCCCGGGCGACTACAACCTGGAGTTCCTCGACCACATCGTCGCCCATCCGACCATCCGCTGGGTAGGCAACGCCAACGAGCTCAACGCCGGGTACGCCGCCGACGGGTACGGACGGCTGCGCGGATTGTCAGCTGTGGTAACGACATTCGGTGTGGGCGAGCTCTCGCTGGCCAATGCGATCGCGGGAAGCTACGCCGAGCACGTGCCGGTGGTGCACATCGTCGGCGGCCCGACCAAAGACGCTCAGGCGACCCGCCGGGCGCTGCACCACTCGCTCGGTGACGGCGACTTCGAGCACTTTATTCGGATCAGCCGCGAAATCACCTGCGCCCAAGCAAATCTCATGCCGGCGACCTCTTCCAGAGAAATAGACCGGGTACTGTCCGAGGTGCGCGAGCAAAAGCGCCCCGGGTACATATTGCTGTCCAGCGACGTGGCACGCTTCGCCACCGAACCACCCCGCGACCCGCTGCCCCGCTACACCGGCGGCACCACCCAGCGCGCACTGTCGCTCTTCACCGAGGCCGCCGCCAAACTCATCGGCGACCATCAGTTGACTGTGCTCGCCGACTTGCTGGTTCATCGCCTGCAGGCGGTGGACGAACTCGAGGCGTTGCTGGCGGCCGATGTGGTGCCGCACGCCACGTTGGTGTGGGGAAAGAGTCTGCTCGACGAGAGCTCGCCCAACTTCCTGGGCATCTACGCCGGAGCCGCGAGCGCAGAACGGGTACGCACCGCGATCGAGGACGCGCCGGTGCTGGTGACGGCCGGGGTGGTATTCACCGACATGGTCAGCGGCTTCTTCAGCCAGCGGATTGATCCGACCCGCACCATCGACATCGGGCAGTACCAAAGCAGCATTGCCGACCAAGTTTTCGCGCCGCTGGAAATGGATGCGGCGCTTCGGGCACTGACCACGATCCTGACTCGACGAGGGATAGCTTCACCGCCCGTCGCCCCGCCACCGGACAGCCCGCCGGTGCCAACACCGGCGCGCGACGAGGCGCTTACCCAACAGATGGTGTGGGACCGGCTGTGTGTCGCGCTCACGCCGGGAAACGTGGTGCTGGCCGACCAGGGCACTTCGTTCTACGGCATGGCCGACCACCGGCTGCCGCAGGGAGTCACCTTCATCGGTCAACCACTTTGGGGCTCAATCGGTTACACGCTGCCCGCAGCCCTCGGGGCTGCGGTGGCGCACCCGGAGCGCCGGGCGGTGTTGCTGATCGGCGATGGGGCCGCGCAACTGACCGTGCAGGAGCTGGGCACCTTCTCCCGTGAAGGGCTGTGCCCCGTCATCGTGGTCGTCAACAACGACGGGTACACCGTCGAGCGGGCGATCCACGGAAAGACGGCCCCTTACAACGACATTGTCGGCTGGAGTTGGACTGATATCCCCAAAGCGCTGGGAGTGGCCAATCATCTGGCGTTCCGGGCGAGTACCTATGGCGAACTCGACGACGCGTTCACCGAGGGTGCCAAGCATCAGGATCGCATGGTGTTCGTCGAGGTGGTCTTGCCGCGGTTAGATATCCCGCCCCTGCTAGCCCAACTCGTCGGCCCCATGTCGGCGGCCGACTAGTGGCGATCGCAAGCGCGGCGAAGCCGGGCGCAGCGGGTCGCCACCGATAAACCCAGTGGCGATCGCAAGCGCGGCGAAGCCGGGCGCAGCGGGTTGGTGCTTGTATGCGCCGCGCCTATCGTCGCAAGAAGGTGAGTGAGAGCTCGCGTTGGAAGCGATGGTGATAGTTGGGATTTCGGTTCTGGGTCATTCGGGATGTTGTGGTGGCGCTAGGGTTTGCGCGATCCTGGATTGCTTCTCTCGGCTGATCGTGGCCCGGACGTTTTCCACGACCGCTGATACCGCGCTGGTCAACAACGCGGTCAATATGGCCGTCGCCAACAGAAATCGCAGGGGCGCAACGATTCTGCAGGCCATCACGGCACACAGTTCACGTCGTGGAGTTTCGGCGAGAACATGCGACGCTGGGGCCTGTTGGCCTCGTTCGGCACCGTCGGCGACTGTTACGACAACGCCGACATGGAGTCGTTCTGGGCCCGGCTCCAGGTCGAGTTGCTCAACACCCGCAAATGGGCGACCGCCCTGGAGCTTGCCGTGGCAATGCCTGATTACATCGATAACTTCTACAACGTCGAACGCCGTCACAGCTACCTCGATAACATCAGCCCCACAGAATTTGAAACGCTCTGGACGTCCGCCTATTCAGTCCCGCAGCTCGCATGACGACGGCTCAAAACGCTGGGGCCAGATCAGTGGACTCAGTAACGGGGACTCGCCAGGTCCAGTCGAACGACGCCAGCGTTCACCCCTGCCGCCAGTCGGTGAAGGCGCGCCCGTCCGCGGCGCGAGCGCGTAGTGGTAGCAGAAGCGATACTCGGCACCATCGGGAGCCGGCGGCACGGCGGGGGCGCAGTGCTCGAAGCGGATCCCGTTGCGGCCGGCGACTGCAAACGAGTCGATTTTGTCGGCATCAGCTACGCCTGGGGCGGGGGCACGACCCCAAGGCACCAGGGGTAACGAAGGGCTACCGCAACAGCCAACCCGATTAATCCTGGAGCTGCCGGGAGTCGAACCGGCCGCAAAATCGTCGTGCACTGCGGAAACGCAGATTCTGACTCCCCGAAACGACGCCAAATGACGGGAAATGACCTGCGGATACGTCGAAAGTGTTGATGGCATCAACATTCGGAAGGGTGCTTCCACTCAGTCACGTCGCCGGTGGAGTAGCTAACGCCACACTGTGCGGCAAGGTGCTGCTGATAGGGGGCGCCGCATCCCGCGGCTGGGCGACCCGGACGAGTACGGTCCGCTGGTCGTGCACATCGTGGAGATCCCGATGCTCAACGGTGAAGTCATTTAGTTGGACGGCGCGATCCGGATGCCACCCGATCACGATCGCGACGAAGTTCACCCAGGCATTCGAGGTCGAGCACCCAATTGTGCAGGGCGGCATGCAGTGGGTATTGGTTGTAGACGCTCGACGGCGGCGAGTACCGCCCGAGCCGACCCTGCGTAGTTCGATGCCAAGTTCGCCGGCCTCCTGGGTAGAGCACGACGAATCGTGGGGATTGGAAGAAGCGCCGATAGTTAACGAATGTCTGGGACTTTCGGCTCTATTCGTCGCCGCTGCGTGAGCCCACGTTGGAAGTAGTCGGTTTCCGGCAATCGGCTAAATAAATCAAATATCAGCAAGAGGGTCGCATGGCAGAGCAGCTCTCATGAACCTCGGTCTGCGGAGAAACAGGGCCGCAACAGGCTTGAGTGTGTCCCACAGGGCGGTCGGTGTGGCACTGGCGTCGGCCGACTCCACAGTCCGCGAACTGGTCAGCACACTCTACCTTTACAACCGACTGCCCCCGCCTCCAGGCTGGGGGCATCGACTACATGACGCAACCGCGGTCGCTCGGTTTCTCGGCCTCGGCGATGGAGGTCAGCTTCCCGGTGTGGATTCGGCCATCTGGGGTCCGACGTCCATCGCAACTAGCGCGCAGGAGAGTTCGCCTTGGTGGATTTGGCGCCCCAGGCACAGCATTGAAGAGTCGCGCCTCAAGGTCTACATCAGCCCGCACCCCGACCAGCTACCGCTGGTGCTGCCCAATGTCACGAGGGAACTCGACGGCTCGAGAGCGGTCGGATTAAAGATCGCGGCGGACGCGGCGAATCTGTTGCGCCCGGACAAATTCATGGTGTATTTCTCCCGTGTCGACGCCGCCAATCGGTTCGCTCGCAAGATTGCGCATGCAGTGGTCGGTGTTCAACCGCAGGCGACTCCCTTCACGAAGCCGATCGACGTTGACGGTCTCGTGTCGTTGGGCTTCGATCCTCCCGAAGCGCCCAGCGGGGCGAACAGACTCCCACCCAGCTGGCGTATGTTCGTGACCGGTCGCGTCGCCCGCGCGATTCTTGATACTCGTCGTGCAGCTAGACGGCGCGGCATGGAACCTAGCGTCGAGGACGTGCTCGAAAAAGTCCGCTCGGATGGGATTGATCCGGACTCCTGGACACCCGCGTCTCCGGTTTGGACGCCATGACTTCGGACATCCTCTGGGCACTCCCGCCGTCGGCGCAGATCCGGCCCCTCGCCGTTCTAAAACAGAAGGAGATAAGTCAGCTCCAGAAGTACGCCCCGGATGATGACGGCGATCTCTTCGTAGCACACGCGCTAGGGACGCGCTCGCCGCCCGTCCTTCTCAACGAGCCGACCATCGGGCTGCTTCGCCAGTTTGAGACGCCGAGCACGGTTCTTGCCGCAGTGGAAGCGTTCGGCGCATCACGTCCGCTTGAACCACTGCCCGACGCGGCCGCGTTGCTGTCGGCCCTCAAAAAACTCATTGCGGCGGGCCTTCTCGTTCGAGCTGACGCAACGAACTGGCTCGCCACGATTGCACCCTCACTTCGTGCGGGCGACCGCTTCGGGGGTTACGAGGTGTTGCGATGCGTCCATTACGTCGGGGATGCAGAAGTCTATGAGGTGCGCGAGCTGGTGTCGGGCAAACATTATGCGCTCAAGCGCGTCAAGAATCCCTCGCCCGAGCTCCAGGAGATGCTCGCCCGGGAACGTCGAGCACTGGAAGACCTCCAGGGGACCGCAGCGTGCCGACTGCATCAAGTGGTGCGAGAGCAAGGGGAGGCGCTCGTGCTCGAATGGATCGGCGGCGCTCCTCTCGCGCATGCCGTTGGCCGGATGCAGGAGAATGGCGCGCCGCGGCGTGCAACTCTCGACCTCGCCATCAATTGCGTGGGAGCCGTGGCGTCGGTTCACGCCCGAGGCTTCGTGCATGGTGACCTCCACCCGGGTAACTTTCTCATCGACCAGGCTGGAAGGGTGCGATTGGTTGACTTCGGCCTTGCCTGTCGCGCGAAGAGAAGACCGAAAGCCATGCCCGCAGGCGGAGTTCTCGCGTTCATGGCACCTGAGCATGCGCGGGCAGTCCTTGTCGCCGAGTCGTCGCCGAAGGTTGCATCTTCGACCTTGACCGACATTTATTCGCTGGCCGCCGACATCTATTCGCTGGCCGCTGTTCTGTTCTTCGTATTCACCGGAGAGCCGCCCATCGAGCTGCCGGTTGGCCGCTCGGGGGCACTTGAGGCAATCTCGAGCGCACCGACGAGATCGTTTCGGTCTGTGGGGATCCGGCGGTGGCCTGCGGTGGAGCGAGCCTTGGCGGCGGCCCTTAAAAAGGATCCAGCGAGGCGGGTCGGCTCAGCGGACGAACTCTCAACTGCACTCAAGAAGTCGGTCCGCTTCGCATCAGGCTCGTCGCATGACATAGCCGGTTTGCGTGCGGAGCTTCACGCCTACGTCACGCGCAGCCTTACGACCCTCGATGATCTTTCGTGGCCGGAGTTCATCAGAACGTCCGCCGCTCCGCACGCAAGCGTCGCGTTTGGTGGAGCCGGCATCGCCTACGCATTCCTGCGCGCAAGCATGCAGCTTGAAGACCCGCATTTGCTGGCGAAGTCTCGGCAATGGATCGGTTTCGCACACGCCGCGCGAAATCAACCCGATGCATTCCTCGCGAAACCGTTCGGACTGAATCGCTCTCTGGCGCCGGAAGGATCTCTCTATCACGGTATGGCCGGTGTGCACTTTGTCGCAACATTGATCGCCTCCGCATCTGGCGATGTCGTCGCCGAACAACGCTCCGGGCGTCAATGGCTGCACTACTCGCGTGCTCCACTACGACGATCAGAGCTCCTTGCGGGTGCTGCCGGACGCTTGTTGGGCTGCTTGCAACTTGATGCCGCCGGAGCCGGACCCTCGATGGACACGCTTGGAGCAGAGACCGCAAGCAAGTTAATGCGATCCGCTGGCCGTACCTCTCTCAACGGCCTGGCGCATGGCGCAGCGGGCGCGTTCTTCGCCCTAATGAGCTGGGCTCGGACGTCAGAAAATCCTTTGCCCAAGAGCTTTTGGACCCGCTTGGACGGATTCGCCGCGCGCGGGTCTACCGTCGATGGAAGGGTGGCCTGGCCGACTCGGCACGGAGCGCAACCCTCCTCCTACATGTGTAGCTGGTGCAACGGAGCACCCGGACTCGCCTTGCTCTGGACACTTGCGTACGAGACCACTACAGACGTTAGGTACCTAGAGCTCGCGCGTGCCTGCGGAAACCAGTCGCTCGACCGCAGCGGGCCGTCCCACCTTTGTTGTGGCATCGGCGGGCGAGCGTACGCATGCCTGGCCCTCGCGCGCGTCGATCGCCAGCAAGCCCGCGTCTGGCGTGACAGGGCGCTTCGCCTGGCGAGCGATGCAGTGCGAGCAGAGCAGTTCGAGTACTGGCCCCACGCGCTATTCAAAGGCGCAACAGGGCTGCTTTGTCTGGCGCTCGACGTGCTGGCGAAGGACCCAATCGGCTTCCCATGCCTCGAGATCGCCAGGCCATCAGAAACCGACCACCCGCAACCAGAGTAAGGAGTGCAACACAATGAAAAGGAGTACAAGACAATGAAGTTCGTGATCACGGATCTAAGCATTGAGACACTTCCGGAACCACCGATGGGACAGGGCGAAGGCGAGTTCGTTCCCGCGGGCTCCAGAGAGCCATGCTGGACAACCTCAACGACGTGCTTTTGCACGTGCAGCGGGTGCACGAGCCTAACCCATAATGGCACGGCCAAAAGCCACACCGAAAAGCTCAGCGAGCTCACGGACTTGGAGCAGCGCCTCACTAGGGCGCTCGCCGAAGTGCAACGGCGATCCGCACTGTTTACGGCCGAGCACGCGCGGATGCAAGAGGAGGGCAACTGAGAAATGTGGATTATCCAGGCAAGCTCTCACTGGCGCGTGACCTAACAGCACCAAAGAAGCAAAGAGGCGCGGTTCTGTGCGCTCGATAACCGGGTAACGGTGGACCTTCTAGGGTGTCTCCGCCTTGGCAGGCCCGAACTTGTCCACCAGCCTCTGGAAGTTCGTGGCCGTAGCCAGGTCCTCGAACGAAGTCGAAGACTGCTTGCCGTTCCGCCGATACAGCACCTGCACGTAGGTACTGCCTTCCCTGCGTGTGCCGCTGCGAAGCGATGCCACGGCAGCGTAATCGACAAAATGTTGATGAAAAAGAAAACTGGCCAGGACTTGTGGCTCTGACCAGCTAGTTCTTGGTGGAGCTGCCGGGAATCGAACCCGCCGCTCTACCAGGCGCTTTGTCGTTTGAACTGCCGGTTCGTTCCATTTCGTTCCGGTTCAGTCCCGCTCATTACCTGCGGATTCGTTCTCGGGGCTTGACGGCATCAAGAGCGATGTCACCACTGCCATCGGCGATTAGTCCGCTGCTGGTGGCATGTCCCCAATGGATGAGTCCAGCAGATCTGTACCCGTGTTGTAGGTCCGCGGTTGTGAGAGTTGAGGGCAGAGTGATCATCAGGAGGTCACATGCCCCGTATGTATCCGGCAACGGTGCGCCGGCAAATCGTTTCCCGGCTGCGATCGGGCGAAGCGGTCGCTGCGGTCGCTGCGGTCGCGGCCGAGACCGGCGTCTGTCAGGCCACGCTGTTTCGGTGGAAGCGCCCGGCACTGATCGACGCCAGCGATCGCAAGCGCGGCGAAGTCGGGCGCAGCGGGTCGCCTGATCGCGAGCGCTGTGGCCCTACACCGAGTGCGCCGGTCGATCCGTGCTTGCTGACGCGATGATCGCCCGGACGGTACGACGGCAGCGCCCGCAATCGGCGCCGGCTCCACAGGCTTGGGCAACGTCCTTGGACGTCGATGCGCCGGCCGCGACGGCGTCGGTCACCATCTGACTGGTGATTCCGTTCCGTGCTTGCTGACGCGATGATCGCCCGGACGGTACGACGGCAGCGCCCGCAATCGGCGCCGGCTCCACAGGCTTGGGCAACGTCCTTGGACGTCGATGCCCCCGCCGCGACGGCGTCGGTCACCATCTGACTGGTGATTCCGTAGCACAGGCACACCCACATCGAGCGATCCGTTCAGTCCGGCTCGATGCGCATCATGTCGGTAAACCGACCGACGAAAAGCGGCGGGTAGGCACCCACTCCCGCCCCGGTCATCCATTGGGCCGCGGCGTCGGGGTGCTCGATCCACTCCCGCGCGCTCCCCTCGTCAGGAAACTCCTGCAGGATCAACACCTCGTTGTGATCGTCAAAAGCCTGGAATATCCAGGTCTTTCGGATCCCGGCCGCGATGAACCTGTCCATCGCCACGTGGACGCCCGTGATCAGCGTCCCGACGTTGTCGACGGACGCCATCGCGGCCACCACCACTCCAGGCGCCGCCGGGACCGAAGGCTTTGAAGGGTTGGCCGGCGGCCCCGCCACGATCTTGTCGACGATCGCGCCGGCGAAGACCGCGGGGATGTCATCGACGCCGACGGCATCGAACCAGTCGAAGAAGATCCGCGACCGCAGCAACTCCACGATCGGCTCAGGGGTATGCACTCCGATCATCACCAGCACGCGGCCGTAGTCATGCGTCGACGTGTAGACCAGTACATAGTGTGCGCCGATGTCGGCGAGAGCCGATTTGTTGCGCTCGAGCAGCGGCCACACCCGAGTCGGATCCTGAACCCGATAGTCGGATGCGATCACCATCGACTGAATGATGCCGGTGCTCAACGGAGTTGGTCCTTCATCACTTTTCCGGTGGCGCTCAGCGGTAGCGCTTCGACGAACTCGATGGATCTCGGCGCTTTGAAGCCCGCCATTCGCTGCCGGCACCAGGCAATCAGGTTCTGTTCGGAAACCGGTGTTTTCGCCACCACAAAGGCCTTTCCCACCTGACCGAGGCGCTCGTCGGGAACTCCGATCACAGCGGCTTGCGCAACCGCAGGGTGCTCGAGCAGGAACCCCTCGATCTCCGCGGGGTAGGCGTTGAACCCACCCACGATGAACATGTCCTTCTTACGGCCGTCAATCCTGAGCCGGCCCGCCGCGTCCAGGCTGCCCAGATCGCCGGTGTGCAACCAACCCTCGTCATCGATCGCCTCCGCGGTGGCCACAGGGTCGTCGAGATAACCCTGCATGACACTGTACCCACGGATCAAGACCTCGTCGTCGTCGGCGATGCGCACCTCTACGCCGTCGCACGGCGTACCCGCGGTCCGTGCGACGTCCTCGAAGGAATCTCCGCGCCGCGACGCCGTCGCCGTTCCCGCCTCGGTCAGGCCGTAGCCCGTCATGATCGACTGGAACGGCAACTCGTTGCGTATCCGGCGAATGAGCTCCACCGGAATGTCGGCCGAGCCGGTGACCGCCGCGCGCAACGACGACAAGTCGCTCTTGCCCCGAGCCAACAGCAGCGAATGATACAGCGTTGGCGGTCCGGGAAGCATGGTAACCCGTTCGCGCTCAATGAGTTCCAGCACCCGATCGATCTCGAAGACAGCGACCGGGATCACCGTGGCACCGCGCAGCATGGATGCAATGCAGCCGGCCTTGTAGCCGAAGGTGTGGAAGAACGGATTGACGATCAGGTAGCGGTCGCCTTCGCGGAGGTCGGCGAGGTCACACCAGTCGCCATAGGACCGCAGGTTCTGCAGGTGGTTCATCATCACTCCCTTGGGCCGCCCGGTCGTGCCCGAGGTGTAGATGACGTCGGAGATGTCGGTGCCTTCGACGGGGCGTTCGAACGGCGATCCGCCGGCCAGAAAGTCAGACTTCAGATCAATCGCCGGTACATCGGCGGGAACGCCGAAATCCGGCCCCGCGAACCGACTTAAAAAGTCCGCGTCGATCATCACGGCCTTGGCTCCGCTGCGGCCGATGATGTCGGCGGCCTCGGTCGCCTTGAAGCGGGTATTAACCGGGACGAGGACCCCGCCGGCGGTCAGCAGTCCGAACGCCGCGATCAGCCATTCGGCGGAGTTGGGCGCCCAGATGGCGACCCGATCGCCCTTGTCGATACCGGCGGAGGCGAAAGCACCCGCAGCGCAACGGATCCGGTCGACAAGCTGGGTGAAGCTCAGACGCAGACGGGCCGTCGACGACCGCTTCGGCATCGCCGAAGCGGTCCGCCGTACTCAAAACCATCGCGGGGATGGTCTGCCATTCTTGGCCCGTCGTCACACCGTGACGAGACGAGACAGGTTTCCGCCCATGATCTTTGCCTGATCCTCGACGGGCAGGTGCGCCAGCGCGTTGATGTAGAAGGTCGGCTCCGCCAGCCCTTCCGGATGGGGCCAATCCGAACCGTACAGCACCTGGTCCACGCCGACGAGGTTGACGAGATCGTCGATGCCATCCTCGAAGAACGGGCTCACGTGGATGCGGCTCTTGACGATCTCGACGGGGTCACTCGGGAATGCCTCCGGGGCCTTCCGGTAGACCTCGGCCAAGCCGTCGAGGAGCGGGACCATCCACTTCGAACCGGCCTCGACGATGGCCACCTTCAACTTCGGGTGGCGGTAGAGCGCGCCGTGAATGACCCATGAGCCCACCGCGTCCTGGATCGGCCGCCACTCGTTGAGGATGCCCATCGCATTGGTTTGGAAAGGCAGCATCTCCTGTTCGGCACCGTCCCACTCGGAGGTGTACCGGGAGTAGCCGCTGTCGCTGGAGTGCATGCCGACCAGCAGGTCGTGCTCGACGACCCGCTCCCAGAACGGGTCGAACTCGGGCAGCGCGAACGACCGCGGGCCGCGAAATCCGGGTACCGGAGCCGGGCGGACCAGGATGCAGCGGGCGCCGCGCTTGACCACCCACTCCAGCTCCTCGATCGCCTTCTCGACGATCGGCAGGGTGATGACCGGGGTGGTGAAGATGCGGTTCTGGTAGTTGAAGCCCCAGACCTCATCGAGCCACTCGTTCAGCGCATGGATCAGCACGTGGATGGCGACCGGGTCGTCGCGCAGCCGCTCCTCGAGCAGGCTGGCCAACGTCGGGAACATCAGGGTGCGGTCCAGGCCCAGCTCGTTCATCTTCTCCAGGCGCGGGCCGGGCTCGAAGAACGCCGGGATCGCGCGCATCGGCTCACCGAACAGCTCGCGCTTGGTTTTGCCGTCCGGGTTGCCGTACTTGAAGTACTCCTCCCAAGCGCCCGGCCGGGCGACGACCTCGAAGGTCGGGTTGGGGATGTAGTTGCTGATATGCCCGCGGATCGCGATCTTGGTGCGCCCATTGATCTGCACGTACTGGACGAAGTCCTTGTACGCCTTGGGCAGGAACTTGGTCAGCGCCTCCGGCGGCTCGTAAAGATGATTATCTGCGTCAAAGAGCGGGAACGGAACGTCCTCTCGATGCGACAACTGCCCCATGAAATCCTCCTTCGCGATTGACGAGAATCATATTCTCGCTGCCAGCGTACCGCAATGCTCGGGGTGGCCGAACCGAGCCCAGGGCATCCGAACAGCGACGTTGAGCCCTCTCCGCCAATAAATGAAGCTGGGCAGCCGCACTGGCGGGCATTGATATGAACCCGGACCCAGCTCACACGGCCGGTGTTATTCTCCCTGTACGAGAATGCGAATACCGCAGGAGCCGCGCATGGTGGACTTGGAGTTCGACCAGGGTCTGGCAGTGCTCACCATCGACCGGCCACACGCTCGCAATGCCATATCGCTGGACACGATGGAGCAGCTCGACAGCGCGCTGGACGCCGCCGAGGGAGCGCAAGCCCTTGTCATCAAGGGCGCCGGTGACCGAGCCTTCATATCGGGCGGCGACCTTAAAGAACTCAGTGCCATCCGGACCAAGGAAGACGCCGCGGCCATGGCGTTTCGCATGCGCGCCGTCTGCGATCGGCTGGCCGGGTTACCCGCACCGGTCATTGCCGTGCTCAATGGTCACGCGCTGGGTGGGGGCGCCGAAGTCGCGGTTGCCGCCGACATCCGGTTGGCCGCCGACGACATCAAGATCGGCTTCAATCAGGTGGCGCTCAAGATCATGCCGGCCTGGGGCGGTGCCGAACGGTTGGCCGCACTGGTCGGCAAGAGCCGGGCGCTGCTGCTGGCCGGTACCGGCACCGTGCTCGACGCGGCCGACGCCGAACGCATCGGGCTGATCGACCGGGTGTTGCCCCGGTCGTCCTTCGACGAGGCCTGGAGACAGATCGCACAGGCCCTCGCGACGCCGGCGGCCAGCGACATCAAACACGTGATCGGCGGAACGTCCACCGAGGAGGCGGTCGCGCGGTTCGCACGCCTGTGGGTGGACGACGCGCATTGGCAGGCAGCAGACCAGGTGATGAACCGGAATAGCGCCAGTTCCCAAACAGCCGGAGGAACGAAGTGAAAACCACGACAAAGGCTTTGCACGCGGTGGTGCTGACGGCGCTGTTCGCGACGTTGCTGGTGGTGACGACCGGCGCAGTGCCGTCACGTGCCGACGACCCGGTGATGCATCACGTCAAGTACACGATCACCGCGTCGAAGCCGATCTACGCCGACATCTACTACATCGATCAGGAACCGGCTGTCTTTTCCGACTACAGCCACAACCCGTACCGGTTCGCCCCCAACGTCCAGGCCGATATCGCCCCGGGCAGGCCGTGGGTATATGAGCTCGACATGGCGAACCCCAGCCAGTGGGCGATGGTCTCAGTCAGCGTCGGCGGCGAACCAAGCGCACCGAACCTTCATTGCGACGTAAGGGTGGACGGGTCGGTCGTCGTATCCAAGGACGGACCTCGGGGCGCGCTCTGCTCGCTGCGGGTGTGGTGAACAACCCAGTTCGACGGCATATCCGCCATCGGCTGCGGCTCGCCTTCCAGGCGGCGCAGGTAGCTTTCGACGAACGCCAGGGTTTCGGCGTGACCGCCGGACATCCCAATCGCCTGCTCGAGCACCAGAAACCGCGACAAGCTGGTCATGAGTACCGTCCACACCACCGGCGGCACATCCTGGTTTTCGACTTCGTAGTGCTGCAGCGCAGCCGTCACCGCTTGCCGTTGTTCCTCGCGGAAACGCTCGGCGTAATAAGCGATTTCGGCCCGCATCTCCTTGCGGTGATTCGCCAGCGCCATGAATTCCATCGAAATCCGGGTGAACGCGGGATCGGTGCCGAATCTCCACAGCGCCCACAACGGCTGCGGTGATGCCAGCGCCTGCGCCTGCACCTGAAGACCTTCTTCGGCGCGGCGGCGGAAGACCTCGACGAACAGCTCCTCCATGGTGCGGAAGTAATAGTGCACCAGCTGAGGCTTCAGCCCCGCCTTGTTCGCCAGACGGCGCGACGTCACCGCGGCGTAGCCCTCTTCGATCATCAGCTGCTCGGCCGCATCGAGCAGCAGGCCGCGATTCTTCGCGTCCGGTGCCCCGACCCTGCGCGCTGATGTCATGCCCTCACTCCGTTATCGCGTCTTTTGCATTGTGTTTTGTTTCCTGGTGCTGCCGATCGTAACCAGGGACAGGCTCGTCACCTTGACCATGACATTACCGCCATGCTAAGCAGGTGCTCAGCACCGCATTGTTATCGGACGCGGGCGGCGCGGGGTCTCGCCGTTACGTGCACCAATCGGCAAATCCAGCTTCCGGAGGCACGCATTACATGAGCACTTTCGAGTCGATCGACTTCTTCACCGACCCGTCCCTCGTGCCCGATCCGCACCCCTATTTCGACTACCTGCGCAACCAAAGCCCGGTGCTGCGGCTGCCGCACTACGGAGTCGTTGCCGTCACCGGCTACGAAGAGGCCACCGCGATCTATAAGGACCCGGACAGCTTCTCGAACTGCGTCGCGCTCGGCGGGCCGTTCCCGCCGCTGCCGTTCCAGCCCGACGGGGACGACATCAACGCCCAGATCGACGAGCACCGTGCCCAGTTCCCGATGTTCGAGCACATGGTCACCATGGATCCTCCGGATCACAGTCGCGCGCGTTCGATTCTGAGCCGGCTGCTGACGCCGAGCCGGCTCAAGCAGAACGAGGAGTTCATGTGGCACCTCGCCGACCGCCAGCTCGACGAGTTCTTCGTGAACGGCGAGTGCGAGTTCATCGGCGAATACGCCAAACCCTTCGCCACTTTGGTGATCGCCGACCTGCTCGGCGTTCCCGACGACGACCGCAAGGATTTTCGCGTCGTCCTGGGCGCCGATCGTCTGGGGCGCGTCGGAGCGCTGGACCACGAGTCCGTGGGCGTCAACCCGCTGCAGTGGCTCGACGACAAGTTTTGCGCCTACATCGAGGACCGGCGACGCGAGCCGCGCAGCGATGTACTGACCTCCCTCGCGACGGCGAAGTACCCGGACGGGTCGACGCCCGAGGTCATCGACGTGGTTCGCTCGGCGACATTCCTGTTCGCGGCCGGCCAGGAAACCACCGCCAGGCTGCTCTCGGCAGCCCTCCAGGTCCTCGGAGACCGGCCGGACATCCAGCAGCGGCTGCGTGAGGATCGCAGCCTGATTCCGAACTTCATCGAAGAGTCACTGCGCATGGAGAGCCCGGTCAAGACCGACTCACGACTGGCCCGCAGGACGACCGTGGTGGGCGATCTCGAGGTACCGGCGGGCACCGTGGTGGTGGTGTTCCCGGGTGCGGCCAACCGCGATCCGCGCCGGTTTGAGGACCCGCACGAGTTCCGCCTCGACCGCCTCAACGTCCGCGAACACATGGCGTTCGCGCGCGGTGTGCACTCCTGCCCCGGTGGACCGCTGGCTCGGGTGGAGGGCCGGGTCTCCATCGAACGCATGCTGGACCGGATGGCCGACATCTCCATCAACGAGGTCAAGCACGGGCCCGCCGAGGACCGCCGCTACAACTTTGAGCCGACATACATCCTGCGCGGGCTCAGCGAACTGCACATCACCTTCACGCCGGCCTGACTGCCGAGCAGACGCAAAAGCCTCCACTCGCCCGGCGTGTCGCGTGCTTTTGCGTCTGCTCGCGCAAGTACGCGTCGGGCGGAGGTCAGGTTTGGTTGCTTTCGATCTGTTCGAAGATCTGCGAGAACTGGAACGGCGTTTGGGCAATTCCGCTGCCGTCCACGGCGTCTACTGAGCCCAACGTCCCGGTGAGGTCGCGGGGCAGCTCCCACATCGACAGTTCACCGATACCGTTCTGCTGAGCGAACGCGGTCAGCTGCTGGGCGTTGGCCAGGCTGAAGATCTCACTCGGATCGTCGTTGATGCCGATCAGCGGCGTCACGCCAAGCATGTTCCAGGCCTGCTGACTGGTCAGCGACGGATACATCTGCATCAACTGACCATGGGTGGCCGTCGCCGCATCGATCGCGGCGGTGCCCATGTTGGTAACCGACGGGTCGTAGTAGTCCATCGCCATGACGTTCACCCGTGAGATGTCCACGTGATTGGTGTTGGCGATCGTCAGAACATTCAAGCCACCGCCCTGGCCCGGAACCAACCCGGTCGGCAGCACCGGCAGCGTGTAGGAGACCGTCACCGGCGTGCCCGCGGTCAACTCCTGCGCCTGAAGCATGGCGATCGCCTCCGCCTGCGTCGTCAGGGCTTGAGTGTTGCCCTGCAACGCACCTTCGACATCGAAGTCGAGATTGTAGATCTTGTACTCGTTTATCACCGCCAAGTAGTCCTGCTCCAATGCCTTGGGCGTCTGACCGGGGACAGCAGACAGATCCGTGCCCGCCGCGCCGCCAAATGAGATGGTTCCGTTGATGCCGGCGGCTTTCATGGCGCCGACCTGGTTGTCGATGTACGAAATCTGGGCGCCGCCGGTGGGGTTGCTCGCCGTCTTGATGTCATACGCCGTATAGCCGCCCCAGGCCGGTTGACCATTCGAGTCCGCGGTGATGAAAGCCAGCGTGGAGTTCTTGACTCCCGCCTGTGCCGCCGACGCAAAGTCGTATCCGTTAGCTCCGGGGTAAAGCGTTATGTCGACATAGGGCGAGTACACCCCGGTGCCAGCGCCGCCGCCACCACCACCGGTGCCATCGTCGGCGCCTTTGGCGCCGGTGGCGCCGTTGGCGCCCGCTTGACCGAATGGTGAGGCTTGGCCGCCGAGCCCGCCCGCGCCGCCGCCGCCGCCTATCCCACCGGTGGCGCCGGCACCCCCGGTGCCGCCATTACCGCCGGCCCCCCCATCGCCGTACAACAGACCGCCGCGGCCGCCGGCTCCGCCGGCGCCCCCGATGCTGCCATTGACGCCGGCGCCCGAGGCGCCCGCGACACCGTTCACGCCGTTCCCGCCGTCACCGCCCCGGCCGCCGTTGCCGAAAAGACCGGCGTCACCGCCTTTTCCGCCAGCCTGCCCGGTGCCGCCGGACCCGCCGTTGCCGCCGTTACCGACCAACAGCCCGCCCGCCCCGCCGTTCTCCCCGGTCCCCGACGCCCCGTCGGTGCCATTGCCAATAAGCGGTCGATGTAACAAAAAATTGGTCGGCGCATTGATCAGGCCCAGCACGTCCTGCTCGAGGGTCTGCAACTGCGAGACATTGGCCACCTCGGCGACCGAATACGCATTCCCGGCGCCGTTTATCGCGTGCACGAACTGCTGGTAGAGCGTCGTCGCTCGCTCACTGAGCGACTGAAAGTCCTGGGCGTGACTGGTAAATACCGACGCGATCGCCGCCGACACCTCATCAGCAGCGGCGGGAAGTAGGCCGGTGGTCGGCGCCACCGCCACCGCATTGGCCGCGCCGAGTTTGGAACCGATGAGGTCCAGCTCTGAGGCCGCCGAGGTCACCAACTCCGGTGCTGCGATCACAAACGTCATGGCGTCCACCTGCTTGTCATCCGATATTCGAATATTTAGGAGATCTGGCGCGTGCAGTGGAGCGTGCGTAGAGCGCCCGGCCTGGCGCTATACAAACGCGATCTAACCGTTATTAAAACGTTATCTTTGTACATCACGTGTTCAACCATGTCCAGTGTTTTGACCTGGGCATTTCGTTAGCGAGCGCTCGCGATGATTGCCTAACAGACCGTTACGGACGGCGTCCGACGCCGTCCTGGTGTGCCGTGCGGAGCTACCGCAGCGCGAGGCCGACGAAGTAGCTGCCGAACAGGCCCACACCGATAAGGAGCACCCAGACGTCCGTCAAGCGGCACAGCAGCGCCGGGGCCTGCCTGACTTCCATGAATTCCCGAAAGATGATGCGCACCTTGACGAGTGCGATCACAATGACGCTCGACGTGACAATCACGCTGGGCCGCGGCGCCGCACCGGCCGCGTGGTCTATCCACAAGTAAGCCAACGTGAACGACGCCAGCACCACCCACACCACCAGCAACCGCTTATTGAACTTGACCACGCCTCACCTCACCACGTACAGCAGCGCAAAGATCAGCACCCAGAGAAAGTCGACGGTGTGCCAATACGTGGCGCACGTTTCAACAAGCTCCCGGGATCGCCTGGCCGGACCTCGGAGTTGATAGACCACAACACCGAGGACGACAAAACCGATCAGCAGGTGGACAAAGTGGATTCCGGTGAGACCGAAGTAATAAGTAAAGAAGTCGCCGCTGGTAAAGCCGTTGCCCGACTGGACCAGCCGGGCCCACTCGAACACCTTGGAAACCAGGAACACCAGACCGAAGAAGGCGGTGATGAACGCGTCTTTGAGCGCCGCGCGGTACGCACCGGCGCGAGCCGCCTGGACGCAGCGTGCCACCGACCACGAACTCAGCAGTAAGACAAGCGTGTTGAAGACCCCGATGCGCAGGTCCAACTGGGCCTGCGAGTGCAAGAAGAGCTCAGGGTTGCGGGTGCGGTAGAACAGATAGAAGCCGAAATACGCAGTAAAAACCAGTGTTTCGAACAAGACGAAGGCCCACATGTCCGGCTGCCCGGGTACGAACTTGGCCGGCTTGTTCTCGTCCCGTGCCGCGGACCGCTGGGCCGCCGTGTCGGTCATAGCGCCGGCTCCGTTTTTGGCGCGAGGTCAGGAAGCGGCCCGGTTCCGAAGTCCTCGCGCTGGATCATCCGCCTCAGCAAGAAGATGAAAACAACCGTGTAGAACCCGAATACAACCATATCGAGCCACCATGCGATCTGACCGTTCCACGCCAGCACGCCGCGCTTGAAAATCCATGCGGGTGACACCACGATCTCGGTGAGACCGTTACAGAGGTTGAGGTAGCCGAACCACTTTGGGAAAACCCGATTCTTATCGATGAGGATCGCGAGCATCCACACCAACGAGCCGATCAGGAACACCCCCATGGTCCCGACGAACGACAAGAAGGCGAAGTCGTAAATCCAATGGATCAGCTCCGGGTTGCGGTGTGGTCGAAGGCACCCGACGGTCAGCGCGATACACATCAGCAGCATTCCGGGAATCGCACTGAGCGAATACAGGATGAGGTACGTATACCCGAATACGGGGCTGACCGACATGCGCCGCATAGAATAGGCGATGAGCGCATTGCTCATCGTCGTCCAGCCGGTGATGAGAAACATGATCGCGAACCCGGCGAGTATCCCAATGTGGTTGTCGTGGAACCACTGCACGACCCTCGGCGTGTCCCAGGCGGGGTTCGGCGGGGGCTGGGTGCGCGTCACGACGAAGAACACCAAACCGAAGAAATTGTAGAAGACCACGAGAGTCCACCAGGCCAGCCACAACTCGCGCTTCGGGTTATGTCGCACATGCCAACCGATCCGATGAAGCGGTGACCCCCCAGGCGGCTCGAGCGGGACCGTGGTCTGCGTCGCGAGGGCACTCATGCCGTGACCCGTTGTTCGACGGCGGGAGCGCTTTCGGCGCGCTCTCGGTAAATGGCCTGGCCCAGCACGATTCCCATCACGACTATCCACACCCCGATAGCAATGTTCTTGAGCCAGAACGACAACACTCCGTCCCAAGCCAGGGGCCCGTGCAAGGCCAGCCCGACGAACGCCGCCGGCACCAGCGCGGCCGCCACCAGGAGATTGAAATGGGCCACCCAGCGCGCGAATACCGGGCGCGACGGATCGTCGAAGTAGATCGCCAGCGCGACAATCACACTCTGCCCGATGAGAAATGGCACCAGAGTGGTGAACGTGATCCACGCGAAATCGTTGAACAACTGGGTTAGTTCCGGGCTGCGTTCCGGGCGAAACGCAGCCAGCAGCCAGCAGACGTTGGCGATAAGAAAAAGCGTCGGTCCGCCGGCCACACAGCCGAGCATGCAGTAAGAGAAGATCGGCGTGCGATGAGCCATCCGGCGGATCTGCATCACCAGCAGGATGAGAAGCGGGATGAGGCACACGCCAAACCAGTTGAACAAGATCATGCTGGCGCGGATGCGCGAGAGGTGCTCCGGATCCCGATAGAACGCGGCCACCTGCTCGGCCGACATGGTTGGCGACATCGGCGGCGTAAACCCGGGGAACAGGACGAAGGCGGAGATCCAAATGACCGCCGTCACCGGCAGCGTCCAAAACAGGATCAGCTCACCGTCTGTTCGCCGCCCGCTCCGCGGCACCCTGACATCTTCGGCATCGCTTCCGCGGACGTCGGACATCGTGGCTCCTTCGCAGCGACGGCTTGGGCACCACACGCACCCGACAGCGAAACTAGCCGATCGGCTAGCCATGGGTCAAGCCGTTCGTCTAGTCTCGTCGTGTGGGATCACCGCGACCGTCCGATAGCGAGGGTGGGCTGAAGGTAGTCGAGTACAGCCCTGCCCGGACGCGGGTACTCGATGCCGCGCTGGATCTGTTCGCCGAGCACGGCGTCAGCGGCACCTCGTTGCAAATGATCGCCGATGCCGTCGGGATCACCAAAGCTGCTGTCTACCATCAGTTTCGGACCAAGGAGCACATCGTGATCGCGGTCACCGAGCGCGAACTGAGCCGGCTGATACCGGCGCTCGAAGAAGCCGAGGCACGCGGCGACGAGTCGCAGGCACGCGACGCGTTGCTGGTGAGCGTGATCGAGATGGCGGTGCGCGACCGACGGTTGGTGCGCACGCTGCAGTTCGATCCCGTGGTTGTTCGATTACTGGCCGAACATGAACCGTTCCAACGGTTTATGGACCGCCTATATGAGGTGTTGCTGGACGACACCGACGAGGACACCCGGATCGCGGGGGCCATGTTCTCCGGCGCCGTCAGCAGTGCCGTGATGCACCCGCTGGTGGCCGATATAGATGACGACACACTGCAGACCCGGCTCACTGATCTAAGCCGGCGCCTGCTGGGTCTGCAGCAGCAAGCCCGCCCCAAAGGCTGACCGCCATGTCTAGGTGTCGCCGCGGATCCAGAGCGATTGACCTCTTGCCGCGATACAGGTCAGGAATAGCCCGTCAGGCGCCTGGGCAACGTAGTTCTGATACTGAGTGCAGACGGAGTTCTCTTCCTTGATCCCCGCCATCTCCGGCGACCGGAACCACCTGGGTTCGTATCGCCGCGGGGAGCCACAGAACACCAACCGCCCCCAGTCGGTAACACCGAACACGTAGTAAGTGGTGTTATCACAATTCGCCCCAAGGACGACGCCCCCCTGAATGCCGGGGGTGCAGGCGGGGAAGTCGCAGACGGTCGGCTCGGCCGACGCGGTCGGAGCCATAACCACACCGACACCCGTCAGCGCCGCGACCGCAGCCACCGTGATGCGCATTCAATTACTTTGGCACAGCGGAAAAGGTGTTGAAAAGGTAATGAAAGGAAAATTCTCCTACTTGGAGAAGATTGCCCCCATCGACCCCGCGGTCGCGAGTGGATCGGGTCCATGTGCGGCCGAAAATATCGCCGGAATAGTCGCTTAGAGCAGGTTATGGCGGTCTTCGGGACAAAAGGAGCGCTGCAAAGGGAGTGATAATGTGGTTCTCCGTGCACGATTTGGAGTGTCCAGGAGGTCATCTTGCCGTCGCGGCGGCGTCCAACGGAGGCGCTTGACGCCGACCTTCCTGACGGCTCTTCCGAAGACGTGGCGGAGGTGACCGATGCCCGTGTGGAAGCGCCCTTTTCGGAAGGCGACGCGGATGAGGAAGTCGCCCGCGCCGAGGCCGTCGCCGCCGCGGCCCGTCTCCGCGCCGTACGACTGCGTCAGCTCGCCGAAGGCACTCTTGGCGATCAGCCCCAGGCGACTGAAAGCCCGGACGCTGAGGGCGCCGACAGCGACGACGCCGACGACGAGGCCGCCGAGCCGCAACCCGAACGGCGAGCTCGCTGGCGCCTTTCCCGGCCTCGGGTCCGGCTCCCTCGGCCCGGGTGGAAGGCGTGTGTGGTGGCCGCCGAGATCGTGATCATTTGCGTCTCGCTGGCAGCAAGCGGGTGGATGGTGTGGCAAGACCGCATCATCGCGCAGCAACGCCAACGGTCCGCGGAGTTCGCCGCGGCCGCCCGCCATGGAATCATCACGATGCTGTCGATCGACGCCAACCACGCCAAGGAAGACTTGCAGCGCGTTGTCGACGACTCGACTGGCGAGTTCAAAGACCAGCTGGAGCTCACCGGACAGGCCATGGCCAAAGGGGTTGAGCAGACAAAGATCAGCACCAAGGCCACCGTGGATGCGGTTGCTGTTCAATCCATGACCGACAACTCGGCGGTGGTCCTCGTCGCGGCGAAATCCGACATGATCTATCCCGACAACAAGAAGTCGCCAATGACGTCGTGGCGGATCATCCTCACTCTCAGCCGTGACGGCGGCCAGCTCAAAATGTCGAAAGTCGAGTTCGTACAGTGACGGTCGACCAACCCGACGACTCCGGAACAGCGATCGACGACGCGGAAGATCCGATAGACGACGCGGAAACCACGGCCGGCCGAAGCGATCCGGCTCGTTCTAGCAGAACGGCCACGATAAGGCGCTGGGCGCGTGCGGGCGCCGCGCGGTGGCGTCTGATTCTTGTGACGCTGTTGACCGTTGGCGCGCTGGGAGTTGCCGGAGGCCTGTTTTACTTTCAGTACCGCCCAGATCGGCAGACCGCTGCGACTGCCCAGCAGGTGCTCCGGGCGGCATCCGACGGTGCCGTGGACCTGCTCTCGTACGCCCCCAACAGCCTGGATGCTGATTTTGCCAAGGCCAAGTCGCACCTCACCGGCGACCTACTGACGTACTACAGCAAATACACCCAGGACGCCGTCGGGCCGACGGCAAAGCAGAAGCAAATCACGGCAACGGCCACCGTCGTTAGTGCGGCGGTGTCGGAGCAGCATCCAGATTCGGCGGTCGTACTGGTCTATGTCCACCAGATCATCGCGAGCAAGGACAAGCCGAAACCGGAGGAGAGTACGAGCGGCGTCCTGATAACTCTGACGAAAGTCAGAAATTCCTGGCTGATAACGAAATTCGATCGTCTGTGATGGCCGGTCCGTTCTTTCATTCCAACCGTTTCCCGAGCAGTGGAGGCGGTGTTATTCTCATCAAACGAGAACGCCGCTTCCGGTGCCTAAAGCATTCGGCTTGACGCGTCGAGGAGGACGCGATGCGTTTACATGGAGCGATCGCCACTGCAACGCTGTTGGCTGCCAGCGCATTCGGCGCATTGACCACAGCGCCGCCGGGTCACGCCACCACCAAGGAGGACGTCGCCATCAACGGGACGTACCGCGCTACGTCCATCGGCGACATGGCCCAGACGAACGACCAGTATCGCAACGAAGCGACGGTCGTCGCCACCTGGACGGTCAGCTCCTCATGCGAGACATTCCAGGAGTGCACCGGCACCGTGCACAGCGACCAGGGCTGGAGTGCGCCAATGGTCATGCACGACGGGACGACCTGGGTCGTCAAACACGAGGTGCCGAACTGGGAGCACTGCACCGACGGCACCAACGTCGCAGGCCAGCAGGAGCACTACTTCTATCCGGTGAACTCAAGCGGTCTGCCGGAGCTCGGGTCACCGGTATTGGCCGGTCGGGAAAAGACAATCGGCCCAAGCGGCGCGTGCGGAGTCAATAAGTGGCTGCACATCGAGATGCCGTTCAGGCTGGACAAAATCTCCTGATTCGCCTTAACCCACGACGCGGCTAGCCGGCAGTCCCGCGCTCAGTTTGTCCTGAGGATCATGTCTTGCCATTTCTTGGGCTCCCCTGCGGCGACCAAGTCTGACTGTTGGTACAGGTGGCCGTCCGGACCGACATAACGACCGGTGTGCGGGTCGTATTGGGCGACCGCGATCGACGGTCTGGGTGCGGACAGCCGGGCCCCGAACGAGGCACCGGACGCCTGCGGTTGTCCACCGCTGGGCCCGTTTGGCGGCGTGGGCGCGTCGCTCGGCTGCGGACCGCTGGGCGGAACAGGGGCCTCGGCAGGTGCGGGTCCGTTACCCGGACCAACCACCGGCGGCGTAGCGCCGGCCGGCGCTGCGACGCCGGATGGCTCGGAGACGTCGAGCGGTGCTATGGATGGATAGTCCTGCGCTTGCGTCGACATTGGGGCCTGCAACGGCGGCGGCGGCGGCGCGCCCGGCGGGGTCGGAGGCGTCCCGCGCGGCACCGCTCCGGGCGGTAGCGGGGTGCCTCCGATCGGCGCGTAGATCCTGTTGCCGAAGTCAATACGGTCATCAGGCGGGATGCCCTGCGACAGCAGGTTCGGATCCAGCGGCGCAGGGCCGAGGACATGCTGCCTCATCGCCAGCGGCTCGTAAGGTTTGTCGCTTTGGCAGATTTCGACAGTGGGCGCCCGCTTCCCGGGTTTGTCCATGCAGGGGTAGTTGCGGGCACCGCGAACCGAAAGCGGCGAATCCTGAGGCAATTTGCAGTACAACCCGTCCGGCGTGTCGATCACGCTGGTGTCGGCCGGAGATCGCCATTGGCTGGGCGGCAGGAAGCCGACCGTGCAGATGGGTGGGTCGTCGACGGTGAGTGCGAAGTCGCCCAGAGGCAGACCGTCCGGCCGGTTATTGGGCCCGGCGCCCTGCAGCGCGGCAACGAGCGGCGGCAGCAGCACGAATAACTGCTCGAGTCCGGGGTGGTATGTCACGGTGATCTGGCCGATCGGTGGTGAGGTTGGCGAGCAACACCGGCAGCGTGGGTTTGAGCTGATCGAGAAGCCGGGACGCTTCGTTTGCCGCCTCGGGCCCATTGCGGAGAACCGTACGGAAGTTTGAGTCGTCCGTAACCAATACGTCCGAAATCCCCGCCAGGCTATGCGCCCATCGCCGGATGGAACCCGCTGTCCGGGCCTGCGAGTCCAGCAGCGGCGCGGCGTCCTCGGTCAGCTTTCGGGTTTGGTCGGCGACGCCGTTGAGGTCACCGGAAATTTGTGCCCCTGAGTCGAAAAGCGATCCCAGATCGTATCCGGCTCCGTTGAATCCGTGGTACGTCTCGTCGAGCAATTGGTTGAGTTTCGTCTTGTTAATGCTCCCCAGCAACGCGCTGACCTGATCGAGCATGGGCCCGACGGCTTGTGGGACCTTGGTGTCGCCCTTGGCGATAACCGACCCGTCGTGCAGATAGGGCGGTGAGTCGGTGCGTGGCAGCAGGTCGACGTACTGTTCGCCGACTGCGGACACGCTCCGCACCTCGGCCTCCAGGTCGGCCGGAATCTTGGACGAACTAGCAAGGGACATCGTCGCTTTCACACCGCTGGCGGTCATCGCGACCTCGGTGACCTTGCCGACCTCCACCCCACGATAGGTGACGTTGGAAAACCGGTACAGACCACCGGCTTCGGGTAGTTCCAAGGTCACCGTCATGCGCCCGATGCCCAACAGGGTGGGAGCCTGCATGTAGTTGAAGACCATCACCGCCACACCGATGACCGAGGCGATGGTGAAAATCGTCAGCTGGATGCGGACGAAACGGGTCAGCATCTACCCACCGCCTTCCGGTTGTGCCGGTGGCCCAGGCGCTTCGGTGGGGGCAGCCGGTGGGCGCAAGCCCAGGTGCTACCACCGCACGCGACGGCGGAGGACCGGGCAACGGTGGTCCCGGTGGCGGACCGGTAACGGGCAATGGCGCGCCCGCTACACCGGCACGGAGGGGATCGAAGGTGTAATTCAAGTAGTACGGCTCGCCCGGTGCGGGGGGCTCATCCTCGTGCAGTGATCCCCAGTGGGTCCCCAGGAACAGTCCCCTCTTGAGCCGGGGAATCGACAAATCCAATTGGGCAAAGAGGTTGAAGTAGTCGCCTCGAGCGCCACGGTCGATCAGGTTTTGCGGGAACGGGAAGGTGAAGGTGCCCGCCAGTGCGGTGTCCAGGGACGGCCCGACGTCGGCCAGCGCGCGGATTGAGGGCTCCAGGTTTTTAAGGTTCGTGACGAGGTCGGCCTGTGCGTCATTGATGAGCTTGTTCGCCGTGTCGCTGAACGTGCCAAGCTTCTCCAACGCGGCTGTGAAACGCGGCCGTTCTCTGATCAGCACGTCCAGCGCAGGCGGTACCTTACGCAGCGCCTCGGTGAGGGCATCGTGCTGATCGGCGAACTGGCTGGCGAGCCGGTCCAATCCCTGGATCGACGCAACGATGTTGTCGCGCTGGTCATCCAGCGTGCCGACGAACTTATCCAGACGATTAAGCAGATCGCGCAGTGTGCTCGCGCGCCCGGAAAAAGCGACATTGAAATTGTGCACGACCTCGCCGATCTGCCCCAGCCCCCCGCCATTGACCACGGCCGACAGCGACGACAGGGTTCGCTCTGTGGACGGGTAGGTCGATGACCGGTCCAGAGGAATAGGTTTGCCCGGTTGCAGTCGTCCGGTGGGAGCCTCGCCCGGCGGCGGACCGAGCTCCAGGTGCATCGATCCCAGCAGGCTGGTCTGACCGACGGTGGCTACCGCGTTTTCGGGTATCACCACGCCGGGTTGCACCGAGATTTCGACGTCGGCGTGCCAGCCCTTCACCCTCATGTTGGCGATGCTGCCGACGATGACATCGTCGATCATGACTGGCGAATTCGATTCCATCGTACCGACATTCGCGACCTCGACATGATAGATCGTGGCACCCGGGCCGCGTCCGACCGTACCGGGCAACGGCAGCGAATTGACCCCGTGGAACGCACATCCCGTCGCGGCCAGCATCACGCAGGAACCGATGGCGAGCGTCCGCCGAAGCTGCACACCGCGCGTCATGGTTGTGACCCTTCGGGCGGCAGCAACATGCCCTGCAGGCTCGGCGGCGGCGGTTGCGCAGTAGTCGGTGGCGGCGGCTGAGGCATCGCCGCTCCAGGTATCCGCCCCGGGGGAGGCGGGGGCGGGGGCTGCGGCGGTGTATCACCCGGCAGTCCCGTGTACGCGGATACGGCGGGCGGGATTTCGGGTGGTCCTGGCTTGGGTCCCTCGCCACCCGGTGCCAGCCGAGGCTCGGTGTAAATGATGTTCTCGGGCCGGGCCGACGGCTGCAGGAAGGGGTCCAGGGGGATCGGCGAACTGTTGAAGGTGAGCAGCCGTAGCCCGGGACCAAAATACAGGGAACACAGCTTGTTTGTTTCGGTGGACGTGACGTTTTCTACGGCACCGATATTCGAGCAGAACAACTGCGTGGGATTTTGGAAGTTGGGTATCCCGAACCCGCCCACGACGGTCCCGGTGTCAGGGTTGTAGTCGTTGTAGAAGTTCGCGAGCGCATTCGGCGCGACGTGCAAAACGTTTTGCAGAGCCATGTTTTTGTCGACGAGGACCTGCGTCACGTTGGCCAGCCGCTGAACCTGCTCGCTGGTTTGGTTGCGGGTCTCCGAGATGAATCGGCTTACCTCGCCCACCGCCGTCGACAGATTGGTCAGCGCCGCATCCAGGTCGGACCGGCTGTCGTTGACCACGCCGGTCAGCGCGGCCAGTCGGTCGTTGAACTGCGCGAGCTGGGTGTCGCTGGCACGCAGTATGGTGACCAAGATCTGCAGGTTCTTGATGGTGCTGGCGATGTTGCCACTGCCGTTGGCCAGGATTCGGCCCACCGCGGACAGTTCGGCCAGCGTCTGCCGCAGCTTGTCACCGTTGCCTTGGAGCGCGTCGGCGGCGGTGTCGATGAACCGCGCGATCGACGGTTCGGAAACCTGGCTGTTGGGGCCGAAATCATGTGACAGGCGCATCAATTGGGCTTTGACCTCATCCCACTCGACGGGCATCACCGTCCGATCCCGAGGTATCACCGCGCCGTCATGCATCACCGGACCGCTCGACCGGTACGCCGGAGTGAGCTGCACGTAACGCGCGGCGACCAGGTTCTGCGCAACGATCACCGCTTTGGCATTCTCGGGGATCGGCACATCGCGGTCGACCTTCATGACCATCCGCGCCTGGGTTCCCTCCGGGTGGATGGAGTCGATGTTGCCGACCTTGACACCGGCGACCCGCACCTCATCGCCAGGGTAGATCGCGGTGGCGGTGTCGAAGTAGGCGGTGATCGTCTTGGGTCCGAAGAACTTGTCGTAGAAAATGAACGCGCCGCCCGCCAAGATGATCACCAGCAAAACCACCCCGAGCAGCGCCGTAAACCTTCCGCGTGGCGTCATGGCGTCCGGCCTCCCGCCGTACAGCCCGGGCACTCTGGAATGCCGTTGTACGGGAAGGGCACCAGCTGCCGCGGTCCGGTGTTATCGGGTGGTTCCCCTGGGGCTCCGAAGCGGAACCCAAAGAACCGGTCGAGGAATGGTTGCAGGATTTGCTGGGTAGTGAGGTTCGGGACGAACGCTTGGTAGTAGAACCCACTGGAGATCGCCTCACCCAGCGTGATCTGATATTTCGCGAGAGCCGGCAACGCTTTGCCGATGTTGTCGCGGTTCTTCTCCAGCATCGCGGTCACCGAATTCAGCCGCTCCAGCGTTGGCGCCAAGTCCTTTTCGTTGTCGTGCACCAATCCGGTGAGCTGCTTGGCCACCGTCGACGTAGCGGCCAGCAACTCGACTATCTCCTGACGCCGCGCTGCCAATACCTGAAGAAGATCGTTGGCATTGAGGATGAGCCTGTTGACTTGTTGACTGCGTTCGGACAGGATCCCGCTGACATTGGCGGCGCTTTTGAGCAGTTCGCTCAGTGACTGGTTGCGGCCGTTGATGGTTCGCGATACCCGGGTCAGCGCGTCAAACGTCGGCCCCAATCGTGGCGCGATTTCTTTGAGGGTTTCCGACAGGGTGTCCAGCGACTGGTTCACTTGCTCGGTTTTCGTGCCCTCGGCGTACGACGTCAAGTCGCCGACCGCTTCCGTCAACGAATACGGCGAGGAGGTCCGCGTGTCCGGTATGAGGTCCATCGGATGCATCGTTCCGCGGCCACCCGATTCCAAAGTCAGCACCCGCTCGCCCAGCAGCGAGCCGGTCCGGATGTGCGCGGTGGTGTCCGACCCGAGTTGCACGGTCGACTTGATAGAGAAGGTCACCAGCGCATCGCCGTTGCGTAGGGAAATGTCGGACACCGAGCCGACTTTCATCCCCGACACCGTGACAGGGTTGCCGGCGGTCAGACCGCCGGCTTCGGTGAACAGTGCCTGGTATCTGACCGCCGTCGCCCAGGAGAGCAGCCGATCAGGCGCCAGGCCCACGGCGATCACCAGCATTATCAGGACAACACCGATTAATCCGGCCTTGACCAGTCCTCTTCCGCGGTACTTAAGCATTAGGGCTCGCCGCACCTCCCGGCATCTGACCTGAACCATGGCGCTACCACCGTGCGGCCCTGAAGATCGGTACCCCGAAGCCACAAACCGCAGACGTAATAGGGGATGGTGCTGCCGAATACGCCAAGTCGGGTCAACTTGCGGTAGTTCTGCGGCGCCTTCTGGATGGCCGCGTCGATACGGTCCTTGTCTTGATCCAGCAGCGGGGCCAACCGAGCCAGCTGCGCCACGGTGCCGGAAAGTGGTGGCCGCGCCTGGTTCAACAGATCCGCCAATGACACGGTTCCCTTACTCAACTGGTCGATGGCGGTTCCGATTGGGTCGCGGTCGCCCGACAAGCCGGTGACAAGCCGCTCGAGGCGGTCGATTGCGGCAGAGAATTTGTCGCCATCCTTGGACAGTGTGGTGACTACCGTGTTCAATTTCTCGATCAGATGTTGCACGGTTTGGTCGTTGTCGGCCAAGGCATTCGAAAACGACGACGCCTTGGCGAACAGGTTGTCCAAGCGTGGGGCCCTCGCCCCGAAATATCTCGATGAGCGTTGAGGTCAGTGCGTTGACGTCCTGCGGATTAAGGGTCTGGATAACGGGTTTGAGGCCACCGAGCAACAAATCGAGGTCGAGCGCGGGTTCCGTTCGCTCGACCGGTATCTGCGACCCGGCGGGCAGGAACTTGGTCGATCCGGGCCCCTGGGAAAGCTCGAGATAGCGATCGCCCACCAGGTTGAGGTAGCGCACCGCGGCGCGGGTACCTTCGGTCAGCGGGATGGTTCGGTCAGCGTCGAACTTCACCAACACTTTCTTGTCGGCCAGTAACGAGACGCCGCTGACCGTGCCGACACGAATACCGGCGACTCGCACCGTCTGTCCCGGCTTAAGGCGTGACACATCGTTGAAGACCGCCGAATACCCGTTTGTCGAACCGGTCGTGTACTGACCGAAAACGAAGAACAGGCATGCCATCAGCACGACCATCACGACGGCGAAGGTCGCGAACTTGATGAAGGTCGCAGTTCCTGAGCGGTTCATCCGGGTTGTCCGATTTGAGCCGGGTTGCGTGGCGGGCCGGCGATCGGCCCGTACAGAAGTTGCTTGAGGCCATCGAAGTTGAGCAGCATCTGCTGGTTGCCGTACTCCCAGGGGTTAGCACCGACGTCGCCGACCACAAACGGCTCGGCCTTGTTGAACGGGATATGAGGCAGGTCCAGACATATCGAGCCGCCGGGCGCAGTCATCGCGACCTTGGGCAGATGCGTCGGGTACCGGTAACGTTCGGCTCCCCATGTCAGGCTGGCGGATAGCCAGATACCCGGTTCCGGGAACGGCAAAGCCGTCGCTAGGGGAACAATGCCGGCGATGCCGCACGTAATTCCCTTGTTGTACTTGTTAAGCAAATCGGTGGTCGGCACCAGCAGATGCAGAACATTCGCCAGCGGTTTGCGGTTGGTCCCCAACACGTCGTTGCCGATGTCGGCCAAACCGATGGCGCTGATCAGTAAGGCGTCCAGGTTGTGCTGTTCGTCAACGATCGACTGACTGATCTTCGATGCGTTGCGGACGGTCCTGACCAGATCGGGCCCTGCGTCACCGTATGCGTTTGCGACCGCGGGAAAGACCTCGAAGTCATGGCTCAGCGCGGGAAGGCTGGGATCGATCGTCGCCAGAAACGAATCCAGATCCTGAGCGCCTGACCGAGCTTCCCGCCCCTTCCGCTGAACGCGCGCGCCAAGGCACCGAGGGTTTGGTTGAGCTTCTCGGGCTCGATCTTCGACAAAACCGACGTGAGTTGCTGGAACACGGTATTGATTTCGACTGTGACAGTTTGCCCTTTGAGCTCCGATCGAGGTGTCAGGTGCGTCGCCGACGGCTTAACCGGAGGCGTCTGCTCTTCCGGGGCTACCAGCTCGACATACTTGGCGCCGAATACCGTTGACGACGCGATGTTCACTTGCACGTTGGACGGGATGAGGGCCATCTGTGACGGATCCATCGCCAAATGAAGAGCGGCTTGCCCGTTGGGCAGCAAGTCGATCGAGGAAACCTTGCCCACCTGCACGCCGCGCATCTTGACCTTGGCTTCCGGGTTCATCACCAACCCGGCACGCTGCGAAATCACGGTCACCGGCACGGTTTTTGTCAGGCTGCCCTGAAAGAGCGCTATCGCCAAGGCGAAAATCGCACCGATGACGACGATGGTGCCCAGTCCGGCCAGCGGTGGTACGAAGCTGCGCGGCCCTTTCCGGCTGGCGGGCCGAGCGTGGGCAACGGGTGGGCGGCTACCCGGAGGGTTAGGTTGCGTCACGTCGTTGTCTAACCTCCTCCCTCATCCGGACAAGTTGAAGTTGCCGTTGGAACCGTAGATCGACAGCGAGACCAGCAGCGTTACCGACACCACCACGATCAGCGAGGTCCGCACCGCGTTGCCCGTCGCGACGCCGACTCCGGATGGTCCGCCGGAGGCGAAATAGCCGAAGTACGTATGTATCAGCAGGATGGTCAACGCCATCAGGACGGCCTGCAAAAACGACCACAACAAGTCGATCGGATTCAAGAAGGTGCTGAAGTAGTGCTGGTACAGGCCGCCCGACTGCCCGAACAAGAACACCGTGGTGAATTGGCTGGCGACGAACGACAGGATGACGGCAATGCTGTACAACGGCGTGATCGCCAGCATGCCGGCCAGGATCCGGGTGCTCACCAAGTATGAGATCGGGCGAATCGCCATGCTTTCCAGCGCGTCGATCTCTTCGTTGATCCGCATGGCGCCCAGCTGCGCGGTCACGCCCGCACCGAACGTGGCCGCCAGCCCGATCCCGGCGACCACCGGTGCCGCGATACGTACATTGATGAACGCGGCCAAGAAGCCGGTCAGCGCCTCGATGCCGATGTTGCCCAACGAGCTGTAACCCTGCACGGCCAGCGTCCCGCCGGCGGCCAGGGTCAGGAACCCCACGATCACCACGGTTCCGCCGATCATCGCCAAAGTCCCAGCACCCATGCTGATTTCGGCGATCAAACGGATCACTTCGCGCCGGTAATGGGTAGCGGCGAACGGCATCCCGGCAATCGCCCGGCCGTAAAAAATGGTGTGGTCCCCGATGCGGCCCAGCGCGGCGGCCGGCCTGTCCAGTTGCTTTGCCATCCGGGGATAGGCAGCTCGCAACGTTGTCGTCAACGACACCGGCCCGCCCCCTACTTAGCCGTCATCTTGATGCCGATGGCAGTGACCACCACATTGACGACGAACAACGCCATAAAGGCATACACGACGGTTTCGTTCACCGCGTTACCGACGGCCTTGGCGCCACCACCGGATATCGTCAGGCCGCGATAGCAGGCGACCAACCCGGCTATCAGGCCGAAAAGCAACGCCTTGACACACGAGATGATCACCTCGGGCACCCCGGTCAACAAGGTGATCCCCGCGGCGAACGCCCCGGGGTTTACGTCCTGCACAAACACCGAAAAGACGTAGCCGCCCAGAATACCGATGATGCAGACCAGGCCGTTCAGCAGAAACGCGACCAGCCCGGACGCCAGCATCCGCGGTGTGACCAATCGTTGCACCGGGTTGATACCCAGTACCTCCATCGCGTCGATCTCTTCGCGAATCGTTCGCGACCCGAGGTCGGCGCACATCGCGGTGGCACCCGCGCCCGCCACGATCAACACCGTGACCAACGGGCCGACCTGGGTGACCGCACCGAACGCCGCACCCGCGCCCGACAGGTCCGCGGCGCCCAACTCCCGCAACAGGATGTTGAGCGTAAAGCTGACCAGCACGGTAAACGGGATGGCCACTAGCACCGTCGGGGCCAGCGAGACGCGAGCGACGAACCAGGACTGCTCTAAGAATTCGCGCAACTGGAAAGGCCGCCGAAACGCGAACTTGACCGCGTCCGCCGACATCGCGAACAGGCCCCCGATCGCCTGCATGGGCCCGGACAGGTCCCACTTCAGCCTCAGCGAGGGCAGTCCGGGCGACCAGCGGCTGTCGTCTTGCTTGTTAGCCATCGGGCTCAGATCCTTCCAGCATGCCGAGACCACTTTTCATCGGCACCCGGGCGGAAAGCCACTAACGCTGAAATGCTATGCGGACAGCCGCATTCAGGCGAACACCCCGGCGTGACCACCGCTACCGCCCTCACGCCAGTCCTCCGATCTGTCGCGTGAGTTGGCGCTCCCAAGCAATGCAGGCCGGCCATACCCCCACATCTTGCAGCGTTCGGCGATTATGACTCATGGCGCGTCCAGGTGGAACCGAAACCGCGCAACCGTTATCTGCAGGCCCAGGCCGCGCCGGCTGGGTTCGCCAGTTATGGCGTTCGGCTCCAACATTTCAAGCAACTCCTAGGTGACGGCGCCGGCCGTCTTGAGTTCGATGATGCGATCCCACTCGAGTCCGAGTTCCATCAGATATCTCGTCGGTCTGCTCGGCGAATCCGGGGGCGGGCCCGGTCTGCGGAGCGGTGACATCGAATTGGACCGGGTTCGCGACCAGGTCGAGTTCCCCTGCGCGCACCACATATTCGTTGGCCCGGATCTGCGCGTCGTCGGCCGCTTGCAGTGTGTCCTGCACCGGCGCCCACGGTCCCGCGAGCGTCGCAAAGCGTTCGCTCCACTCGGCAAGCGTGCGGGTCGCGATGACTTTGGTCAAGATCTCTACCGCATCTGCCGTATTGGCGGCGATCTTCTCAACCGTGGCAAAGCGTGGATCATCGACCAGTTCCGGACGGTCGATATGCCGGCATACGTCGGCCCAGAACTTGGTGGGCTGCATCATCACCAGGGAGATGTAGCGGCCGTCGGACGTCGCGTATACCCCGACCAGGGGGTTGACGGGCGAGCCGTGGATGCCGGGCGGCGGCGCCTCCAGCCGCTGACCCAGATGCCTGGTTAGCGCCACCGTGTGTCCTAACGACCAGAGCCCGCTGCCCAGCAAAGACACGTCCACAATGGACGCTTCGCCGGAGCGCTCACGCTTGAGCAATGCCGCCGCGATGCCCCCGGCGAGGTTGGTGCCGGAGATGGTGTCGCCGTAGGCCGGCCCGGGCGGAGCGATCATGCCCGGCATCCCCGTCGGTGTGATGGTGGCGGCGGTTCCGGCCCGGCACCAGAACGCGGTCATGTCGTAGCCGCCCTTCACGGACTCCGCGCCGCGGGGACCGAGCGCGCTGCCGCGGGCGTAAATGATCGACGGGTTAACCGCCCGAATGTCGTCGACGTCGATGCCGAACTTCTGGCGCGCTCCGGGCAGGAAGCTGGTCAGGAACACATCGGATCGGCGGGCCAGTTCGTAGAGCACCTCCTTGCCCTCGGGCACCGACATGTCCAGCCCGATGCTGCGCTTGCCCCGGTTGGCGTGCTCGATGTTGGGGTTGGGGTCGCCTTCGACCCGAAGCATGCCCGTTTGCCGCAGTCCACGCTGGGGGTCACCGGTCACCGCATGCTCGACCTTGACGACATCGGCGCCCCATTCGACCAGCACGGCGCCGGCCGACGGGACGAACCCATACATGGCGACTTCCAAGACCCGGATGCCCTGCAGTGGCTTCATGCCGAGGCCCCCTGGCCAGCCACGCAGGCCTCGAAGGTCTCCGCCGTGTCCTGCCATGCCATTGCGGCCCCTTGCTAACGGGTACGATAATTTGATTCTCTTCCTGGGCGAATCTTACATTCGACTCTCGAGAATTCAAGAAATTCTCAGAACTGTGTTCGCCCTGTTGACCTGCGACGCGACCACGGAAACGTCTACCTGCCGGGGGCCTCGGCGCAGGCCGCGCGCGGTTTCGCCGTCGTGTTGCACGCGGCTCCAATGTGAGAGTAAGGTTCTCATAATTGTAAGGGAGATTCTTTAATACGGAGATGGTTCCCGCTTAGCAGAGGCCTGGAAGTTAACGACGTGAAGACAGCACTGGTCACCGGCGGCGGATCGGGCATCGGTCTGGCCGTCGCACGTCGCCTGCGTGCCGACGGCCTCGACGTGGCCACCATCGACCTCAAACCGTCCGACACCGATCTCGCCTTCACCGCCGACGTGACGGACCGCGCGCAGGTAGACGCCGCGCTGTCGGCGATCCGTGACCGGCTGGGACCGGTCACCGTGCTCGTCAACGCGGCCGGTCTGGACGGATTCAAGCGGTTCGGCAACATCACGTTCGAGGAGTGGCAGCGGGTGATCGACGTCAACCTCAACGGCGTTTTCCACATGATCCAGGCGGTGCTGCCCGACATGGTTGGGGCCGGGTGGGGGCGGATCGTCAACATCTCGTCGTCGAGCACGCACTCCGGCGCGACCTACATGGCGCACTATGTGGCGGCCAAATCCGCGGTCAACGGGCTCACCAAATCGCTGGCGCTCGAATACGGGCCGAGCGGCATCACCGTCAACGCCGTGCCCCCGGGGTTCATCGACACCCCGATGCTGCGCAACGCCGAAGCGCAAGGGTTCCTCGGCGACGTCGAGCAGAGCATCGCCCGCACCCCGGTGCGCCGGATGGGCAAGCCCGAAGACATCGCCGCGGCGGTCGCCTTTCTGGTGTCCGAAGAAGCCGGATACATCACCGGCCAGATATTGGGCGTCAACGGCGGCCGAAACACCTGAGCATCACTTGTTGAGGAGACACCGTGAAGGTCTGGGTTGATCCAGAACGCTGCCAGGGCCACACCCTGTGCTCGATGATCGCGCCGGATTCTTTCCAGCTCAGCGACATCGACGGCAGCTCGTCGGCGGTCAACGAAGAGGTGCCGCCCGATCAGCAGGCCCGGGTACGGGATGCCGCGCAATCGTGTCCGGAGCAGGCCATCCTCGTCACGGATGAAACGTAAAGGGAGACAGCACGTTGAGTGTTGATGACGTGGTGAGCGAAAGCGATCGCAAGAGGAACCGGTATCACTACGACCGGCACTCGGCGGACCACCGGTCGCAGTTCAAGACGATCACCGGGGAGATGCACGCCCAATGCCCGATGGCGTGGACCGACACCTACGGTGGACACTGGGTCGCGGCCGGCAGTACCGAGGTCTTCGAGCTCGCCCGCTGCCCGGCGGTTTCCAACGACCATGACCTGCACAACGAGCGCCGCGGTTACAAGGGAATCTCCATTCCGACGGCCAGCCGCATCAGCGCCGTACGCGGCGGCATCCTGGAGATGGACGACCCAGAACATCGCACCTACCGAAACGTGCTCAATCCCTACCTGTCGCCGGCGGCTGTAAAGCGCTGGGAGCCGTTCATCGATGACGTGACCCGCGCCTGCCTCAACGAGAAGATCGAAGAGGGCGCCATCGACTTCGTCGACGATCTCGCGAACATCGTTCCCGCCGTCCTGACACTGGCGATGCTCGGCATCCCGCTGAAGAAGTGGAACTTGTACAGCGAGCCGGTTCATGCGGCGGTCTACACCCCAGAACACTCCCCCGACATCGAGCGCGTCACCGCGATGCACAAGGCGATGGGCCTCGACATGGTCACCAACATGCTTGAGATTCGCGAGAATCCGCGCCCCGGAATCGTGAACGGCCTGCTCCAGATGCGCATCGACGGCGAGCCCGCGCCCGATCTGGAAATACTGGGCAACCTGGGCCTGGTCATTGGCGGCGGCTTCGACACCACCACGGCGCTGACCGCACACTCGCTGGAATGGCTCTCGGAGAACCCCGCCGAGCGCGAGCGGCTGTCCAAAAACCGCGACACCCTTCTCGACCCCGCGACCGAAGAGTTCCTGCGTTACTTCACCCCGGCACCCGGCGACGGCAGGACATTCTCCGACGACGTCGAAATCGACGGCAATCACTTCAAAGAGGGTGAGCGGCTGTGGATTTCGTGGGCAATGGCCAACCGCGACCCGTCGGTGTTCAGCGACCCGGACACGATCGTCTTGGACCGCAAGGGGAACCGGCACTTCAGCTTCGGCATCGGCGTGCACCGGTGCGTCGGATCGAACGTGGCACGCACGGTGTTCAAGTCCATGCTGACAGCCGTCCTCGACCGGATGCCCGACTATCGCTGCGATCCCGACGGGGCTGTCCACTACGAGAGCATCGGCGTCATTCAGGGCATGCGGAAGCTGCCGGCCACCTTCACGCCCGGGGGCCGCATCGGCGCCGGCCTCGACGAGACCCTGGACAAGCTGCAGCGCATCTGCAACGAGCAGGAACTCGCCAGGCCCGTCACCGAACGCAAAGAGGCTGCGGTGATTGGGTGAGCAGACGCAAAAGCTCCCGACACGCCGAGCGTGCGGGAGCTTTTGCGTCTGCTCGCGCTAACCGCGCGGGAGGCCCAGGACGCGCTGGGCGATGATGTTGCGCTGGATTTCGGAGGTCCCGCCGGCGATCGTCCCGGAAAAGCTGCGGGCGTAGCGCTCGAACCAGCTGGCGAAATAGTGGTCCAGGTTCATCGGTGCGTAAGGTCCGCTCAGCGCGGGGTGCACCAGCCCGTCGGGCCCGGCGGCCGCCAGCGCATGTTCATATGCGCATCGCTCTGCTTCAGAGCCGAGCAGCTTGAGTATCGACAATTGGGCCACGTCGTCTTCGCCTCGGTCAGCGCGAGCCAGCGCCACCGAACCTAAAAGCCGCAGAGCGTGTTTGTCCATGATCGCGGTGGCGTAGTGGTCGCGGTCCAGCGCCGTGGCCGGATGGAAGTCGGCGATCATATTGTCCAGCCGATCGGCGAAACCCAGCCACATCATGGTGCGCTCGTGCCCGAGGGATCCGTTGGCCACCCGCCATCCCTGGTTGAGCTCGCCGACCAGGTTCTCCGCGGAAACCTTCACGTCGGTGAAAAACACCTCGTTGAAATCCAGGTCATCGACCGAGCAGATCGACGGGAACGGCCGGCGCACGATGCCCTCGGTATCGGTCGGGATCACTAATGCACTGATACCCTTGTGTTTTGGCGCATCCGGATCGGTTCGCACGAAGGTCAACAACACATCGGCGTCGTGGGCGCCGGAGGTCCACACCTTCTGGCCGTTGACGACGAAGTGATCGCCCTCCCGTACCGCCGTGGTCCGCAGCGACGCCAGATCGGAGCCGGCACTCGGCTCGCTCATCCCCAGCGACGCGGTCATCTCGGCCCGCAGGATCGGCACCGCCCAGCGGTGCTTCTGTTCGTCGCTGCCAAACGACAAGAGCGACGCCGCAACGATATTCACTCCCTGCGGGTTGAGGCTGTGATAGATCCGCCGGCGGCACAGTTCCTCCAGATAGACGAACTGCTGCAGCACGGTCGCATTGCGGCCGCCGAATTCGGGTGGCTGACTGGGTAATAGCCAGCCGTTGTCGAACAGCAGCCGCTGCCAACGACGCGCCCAGGCCGGCATATGGGAGACCGACCGGGGTCGCTCCAGGGTTTCGCTTGCGGGAGGCACATTCTCGTCGAGGAATGCGGCGAATTGCGCCCGGAACGCTTCGACATCGGAATCAAAAGTCAGCTGCACGGTACTCCTCCGCGATCCGCGCCCGATGCTCCGCCGCGCCGCCGAGCATGAGCTCACCCGCCTTGGCTCGCTTCAGCGCGAACTGCAGGTCGTTCTCCCAGGTGAAGCCCATCGCGCCGTGCAGCTGTAAGCCGTGCTGAAACACCAGCGACTGGCACTCCCCCGCGGCCGCCTTGGCCATCGCAGCAGCCAGCCGGCGGCGGGGATCGTCGGCGGCGATCGTCAATGCGGCGAAGTAGGCCAACGCCCGAGCCCGTTCCACGGCGACGTGCATGTCGGCGGCCTTGTGCTGCACCGCTTGGAACGAGCCGATCGGCACACCGAATTGGTGGCGGCTGCGGACGTGCTCGAGGACCAGATCGAGGATGCGCTGGCAGGCCCCGACCATGGTGATCGCCATCCCGGTCAGCGCAACATGATTCGCACGCTCACGGTCGACGGTGACCCGGGCACTGTCCGGCACTCGCACCTCGCAGAACGACAGGTCCGCGACATGCAGCACCGGGTCGAACACCGCGACCCGCCGGGCCGACACCTGATCGGAGGCGATGATGAACACCCCGGCGTCGGTCACCACCGCCAGCCGGTCGGCGCGATCGCCGTCGAGAACATGCCGCGCCGTGCCGTCCAACACCCAGCCTTCGGCCTCCCGATGCGCCGACACACCGTTGTATACCGCGGTGCCCGACTCGTGCGGGTCGAACCGATCCAATGCCAACGGCGCGAACTGGCTCATCGTCGCCAGGAACGGAGTGGGATCGGTTGCGTGACCAAGCTGTTCGAGCACGATGGCCAACTCGACCGCACTGGCCGGATCATTCAGCTCGGTCCAGCCAAGGTCGACGTAGACCTTCCATAGCGGGCCGGGGTCGACGCCGGCCTCGGCCACGCCACGCACCAGCGAGGGCGGACATTGCTTGGCCAGGACGTCACGCACGGTGTGCTGCCACAGCCGCTGGTCAGCGTCGAACTCCAACAGCATCTGGGGCCGCCTCCTACCGTCACACCGCGTAACCGCTCAAGCGAGAATAGCATTCTCGGTTGCGGAAGTAATAATCTCGAAAAGCGGTTATGGGGTAGGCGGCGGGTCGGCCGACAGGTCGCCGGCCGGATGGTCCCAGTGGTCGAGGTTCACGGCCTCGGCAAGCGGGCGACGGCGAACCCGGCCGTGCCTGCCCTTGGGCCACCCGACCACGACATGCCCGGCAACCATCCAGTCCTCGGGTACGCCGACGGCGTCGCGCAGCAGCTGCTCACCGCCGTAGGAAGCCCAGCTGGTCAGGCACGCACCCAGACCCTGGGCGCGGGCAGCCAGCAGAAAGTTCTGCATCGCGGGAAAGATGGATCCGCCCAGCAGCAGTTCGGACGCCGTCGGGAAGTGCTTCTGCGCGAACAGGACCGACGTGAACTCGCCTGCGCGATCGTGCAATTCGTAGGTCGCGCGGTAGGTGCGCGCGCGGCGGCTGTTGTCGTCGTCGGCGGGTCTGCTCATCCCGTAGACGGGCTCGATCACTTGCAAGGCGCGGGCCGCGGCCTCGGCCACGACGGCCCGCTGCTCCGGCGAGCGCAGCACGATGAAACGCCAGCCTTGCGCGTTGGCACCCGACGGCGCCCACGTGGCCGCCTGCAGGCACCGCGCCAGGGTGACGTCGTCGACCGGCTCGTCGGTGAAGCGCCGGATCGTCCGGGCGGTCGACATCACCTCCCAGACGTCACCACTTGCGCACGTCATGTTTGCTCCCTCCCCGGCTCGCGCCATCAGCCAGTCGTCGTCGATCGAGCCCGGAACATGCAGCGTTCGAGCAGGATTGCCGCCAGCTTCCCGGGTTCGCTGTACATCAAGTCGTGACAGGTGTCGATGCAGAAGAGGCCGTCGACGCCGCCGAGGGCCCTGATGCATTGATGTTGCTGTCGCTGCGACAGCGCCCGATCCCGCAGGGTCATGATCCACGTCCTGGGCACCGCAGCGGGCAGCTCACTGCGGTCGACGCGCTCGGTGATCACTCGAGCGGACTCCGGACACAGGCGCGACACCGCATACCTTTGCTGCTCGCGCGACATGCCATTCCAAAACGCAAACCTCGCTGCGGCACTGGGCATTACACCGATGTTCCGCATGCGGGCTCCCACCCGGGCCAGCGGGGCCAGCGGCCCGCCCAGGGTGTCCACCACAGACGACCCCTGGGGCGGAATGAACGCCGCCGCCAGGATCATCTCGCGCACTCTGTCAGCCCCGAGCCTGGTGACCACACCGGGCACGGTCAGCCCGCCCATCGAATGGCCCACGACCACAACATCACCTAGTGAGGCGTCTTGCACTTGGGCAACCACCGAGTCCACCCAGTCGGTGATGGTTACCGTTGACAGGTCTGCCGGGTTGCCGCGGCGGCCAGGCAGGTCGACGGCAAGCACCCGTAATTTCGGTTCCTGGCAGGCTAATTCGGCGATGGTCCAATCCCAGCAGTCGGCAGCGTGGGCGCCGCCGTGAATAAGGACAAGATCTGGAAGTTCCATTGGGTGTTGACTGTAAACCTACGAGCACGCCTAAGCCCGTCCACAAAGGAGAAGACCATTGGATCGCGAAACATACCAACGGGGACTTGAAATCCGCTCCGCCGTGTTGGGCGAGGCATACGTCAACAAGGCGCTGGCCGACGCGGACGACTTCACCCAGCCCCTGCAGAACCTGATTACCGAGTACTGCTGGGGAGCGGTGTGGGGACGCGACGGACTGCCACCAAAGACTCGCAGCATGCTCAATTTGGCCATGATTCCGATCCTCAACCGGCCGAACGAATTGCGAACCCACATCAAGGCCGCGCTGACCAACGGAGTCACTCGCGACGAAATCCGCGAGATCTTCCTACAGGTCGCCATCTACGCCGGCGTGCCGGCAGCGGTCGACAGCTTCCGCATCGCGCAACAAGCATTCGCCGAACTGGACGAGGGCTGACGCCGCGATGGAGATCGGGTTCATCGGCCTGGGAAACATGGGTTTTCCCATGGCGCGTCGGCTCATCCAGGCCAATCACGATGTAATTGCCTTCGACACCCGCAGCATGGCGCTCGAACGCCTCGCCTCCCTGGGAGCCCACGCCGCCTCGTCGCCGAAAGAGGTCGCCGACCGCGCCGAAACAGTCATGGCCAGCCTGCCGTCGCCGGCGGTGTCGCTGCAGGTGGCAACCGGTGCCGAAGGCGTCATCGAGGGCTCGCGGGTCAAGCGCTACGTCGACCTGTCAACCGTCGGATGCCAAACGGCAACCCAGATCCATGACCTGCTGGGCAGGCGGAACATCGTCGCGATCGACAGCCCGGTCAGTGGCGGCGTGGGCGGTGCCGAAAAGGGGGCACTGGCCGTCATGGTGTCCGGCCCGCGGAGCGAATTCGAGGTCATACGAAGCGTATTCGAGACCATTGGCCAGCCGTTCTATGTCGGCGAGAAACCCGGCTCGGCGCAGACGATGAAGCTCGCCAACAACATGCTGGCGGCCAACGTCTTGGTCGCGACGGCAGAAGTCATCGTGATGGGCGTGAAGGCCGGCCTCGACCCCGGCGTGATGATCGAGGTGCTCAACGCGGGCTCGGGCGCGACGAGCGCCAGCCGGGATAAGTTCCCCCGCGCGATCCTGCCGCGCTCTTTCGATTACGGCTTTGCCACCGGGCTGATGCTCAAAGATGTGCGGCTCTATCTCGATGAAGCCAGGGCACTCGGCGTGCCCATCGATGTCGCCGAGGCGATTGGCCGGCTATGGGAAGTTGCCGCGCAAGACCAAGGCTCCGATTCCGATTTCACGACGGTGATCAAACCGCTGGAGAAGGCCGCCGGCGTGACCGTAGGCCAGGCGGACCGACCCCTCGCGCAGCCCGCTATCTAGCCCTCATCTCCAACGCTGTCCAACGCTGTCCAACGCTGTCGACGCCGCCGAACAGTTGGAGAATGGTATTATACCGTTTGAAGAACGTCACTTACCTACATGACCCAAATACCAGCGCCTACCAGGGCTGATGATTAACCGAGACGCTTACCGGAAATCCATTGATCGGCGGCCGACAAGAATGTTAGATTGTCTATCATATGCCCGCGACGGGCTCATTTTGGCGATCGAAGCCGGAGGATGGCTTTCGTGATCGAACATGCTGACGGAACACGCATGCCAGTCATCGACGCGAGCGTGCATATCTTCTTTCCGTCCAACCAAGACCTGCGTGACGTCTTGCACGAGCCGTTCAAGAGCCGTGGTTTCCCCGACTACGAGATGGACTGGTATGGAGCGCCCGGCGGCGAGTACGCGCCCAACACCACGGGACCCAATCGCGAATACCCGGGTTCGAGTCCGGAATTCGTTGCCAGCGAACTATTTTCGAAGCGTGGCGTCGATGTGGCCATCCTGCATCCGATGGGGCGCGGGATCATGCCGGACCGGCACCTCGGCAGCGCACTGCATGCCGCGCACAACGAGATGATGGTGTCGCGCTGGCTGGATTCCGACGAGTTCGGAGACCGCTTCCGCGGCACCATCCGGGTCAACCCCGACGACATCGCCGGCGCCCTGCGCGAGGTCGAAAAGTGGCGTGGGCATCCGCGCGTCGTCCAGATCGGTGTCCCGCTGCAGTCCCGCGAGGTCTACGGCAAACCGCAGTTCTGGCCGTTGTGGGAAGCGGCCGCCGACGCGAACCTCCCGGTTGCCGTGCACATCGAGGTCGGGTCGGGAATCGCCTTTCCGCCCACGCCGTCGGGAAACACCCGCACCTACGAGCAGTACGTCAGCTTCATGGCGCTGAACTACCTCTATCACCTGATGAACATGATCGCCGAGGGCGTATTCGAACGCTTTCCCACATTGAAGTTCGTCTTTGCCGACGGCGCCGCGGACTTCGTGACCCCGTTCATTTGGCGGATGGACACGTTCGGCCGGCCCCACCTCGAGCAGACGCCCTGGGCACCGCGCATTCCCAGTGACTACTTGCCCGGACATGTGTACTTCGTGCAAGGCAGCCTCGACGGCCCCGGCGACGCCGAGTTCGCCGGCGAGTGGTTCGGCTTCACCGGCAAAGAGGACATGGTGATGTTCGGCTCTAGCTACCCGCATTGGCAATGCGGTGACGTCGGCAAGCTGCCCAGGGCACTGTCCGCCGAACAGCGCGAGAAGCTGTGCTGGCGCAACGCGGCCAACCTGTATGGCATCGACGTTTCGGTCGACCTGGCAGCGGGCCAGTCGCACAATTGAAGTAGATGGGAAGACTGAGGAGATCGAAATGACGATGACACACACTCAGGAACGGGTGCCCGCCGCCGAGCGCATAGCCGTCCGGTGCGTCGACTCGGATGTCCACCCGGTGCCCAAGCGCGGCGAGATCGTCCAGTACATCCCGGAGCCGTGGCGCAGCAAGTACTTCCTCACTCGCAACGTGGGTGAGCAGATCTACTACGACGCCCCCGACTACGCGCACAGCTTCGCGATGCGCACGGACACCTTCCCGCCGAACGGCGAGTTCCCCGGCAGCGACCCGGATATGGCGTTCCGCCAGCTGATCATGGAGGCGGGTTCCGACATCGCGATCCTGGAACCGGGCGCCTACCCGGCTCGCATACCCGAAGCGCAGCACGCGATGGCGTCCGCGTTGAACGACTGGCAGGCCAACCATTGGCTGGACAGCCACAACAACTGGCACGAGCGCTGGCGCGGCTCAATTTGTGGCGCCATCGAGGATCCGGAAGCGACCGCGCGCGAGATCGAGCGCTGGGCCGGGCACCCCTACATGGCGCAGATTCTGATCAAGGCCGAGCCCCGGCCGTCTTGGGGCAACCCGAAATACGACCCGATCTGGGCCGCCGCCACCAAGCACGACATCGTGGTGAGCTGTCACCTGTCCCGCAGTCAGTTCGACGAACTGCCTACGCCGCCGGTGGGTTTCCCCAGCTACAACCACGATTTCATGGTGACCTACTCACTGCTGGCGGCCAACCAGGTGATGAGCCTGGTGTTCGACGGAGTCTTCGACCGGTTCCCGACACTGCGGATCGTGTTCGTGGAGCACGCGTTCAGCTGGATTCTGCCGCTGATGTGGCGAATGGACTCGATCTACGAAGCGCGTAAGTCCTGGGTGGACATCAAGCGCAAGCCGTCGGAGTACGTCAAGGAACACATCAAGTTCACGACGCAGCCGTTGGACTACCCCGAGGACAAGACGGAGTTGACCCGCGCGCTGGAGTGGATGGAGTGCGACAAGATCCTGCTGTACTCCTCGGACTACCCGCACTGGACATTCGACGACCCGCGTTGGTTGGTCAAGCACCTGCCCAAGGCGGCCCGGGACGCGGTGATGTACAAGAACGGCATCGCGACTTATCACCTCCCGGAGACGGTTCCGGTGCTCGAGGGTCAGACCCGGGTGCTCTGAATTGACGTCGAAAGAGGAAGGGGCAACCACCGAGCGGCCCCAACCCCGCCTCGCGCAGGGCCGCGAGCATATTGTCGCAACGGTCGACGAGATCCCGCCGGGCACTCACAAGCTGGTACCGATCGGGCGGCACGGGGTGGGCGTCTACAACGTCAACGGCACCTTCTACGCGATCGCGAACTACTGCCCGCACCAGGGCGGCCCGCTGTGCTCGGGGCGCGCCCGCGGCCGCACCATAGTCGACGAGACCGCCGCCGGTGACGCGGTCATGGTGCGGGACCTGGAGTACATCTACTGCCCTTGGCATCAATGGGGTTTCGAGCTCGCGACCGGCACCACCGCGGTCAAGCCAGAGTGGAGTATCCGCACCTACCCGGTCCGAATCGTCGGCAACGACGTTTTGGTGATGGCGTAACCCAACAGGAGAACCGCGTGTCTGCTATCGAGGTAAATGGCGGCAACGTTGTCTACGAAATCCTTGGTGATGCCGGCGATCTCATCGCCCTGACGCCGGGTGGCCGGTTCAGCAAGGACATTGAGGGCCTGCGCCCGCTCGCTGAGGCGCTGGTCGCCGGCGGCTACCGGGTGCTGCTGTGGGACCGGCCCAACTGCGGCGCCTCCGATGTGCAGTTCTACGGGCAGAGCGAGTCGCATATGCGCGCCGAGACCCTGCACAAGCTGGTGACGGGGCTCGGCTTCGAGCGATGCATCCTCGCCGGAGGCTCCGGCGGGGCAAGGGATTCCATGCTCACGACGATGCTCTACCCCGAGATGGTCACCCAACTCGTGGTGTGGAACATCGTCGGCGGCATCTACGGCACCTTTGTGCTTGGCTCCTTCTATATCGTGCCAAGCATTCTCGCGGTGCGCGGTACCGGAATGGACGGCGTGGTCAAGGTGCAGGAATGGCGCGACCGCATCGAGCAGAACCCGGCCAACAAGCAACGGTTTCTCGACTTCGATAAGGACGAGTTCCTCAAAGTTATGCTGCGCTGGCTCAACGCCTTTGTGTCCAAGCCGGGGCAGACCATACCCGGCGTCGAGGACGAAATGTTCGACCGCATCAAGATTCCCACGTTGATTATTCGTGGCGGCGAGGACGACTTGGATCACCCCAAACGGACGTCGCTGGAAGTCAGCTGCCTGATCAAGGGATCGAAGCTGATCGATCCGCCGTGGCCGGAGGATGCGTGGGAGCGTGCTTCCGAAGACCGCGCGGCCGGCAGGGTGAAGCACTTCAATATGTTCGACACCTGGGTGCAGGCAGCACCGGCGATCCTCGAATTCTTGGGAAGCTAATGCAGTTACGTGGTGCGAATGTGGACCTCGCAGTTGAGCGATGCCTCCAGGGCGGTGTGGATGCGGCTTTCCGGCACCCGCTCGAGGTCGACTTCGCGCAACGTGACGTAAACGATGTCGAAGCCGTCATCCCCAGGCCGGCGGTCGATCTCGCCGGTGAGACCGAACGCGGACAGCACACCGCGGGCGTCTTCGTCGGTTCCCCTGCTGACGAAGGTGACCACCCCGGCCACCGGAGAAGTGCTGAATGCCTTGCCGCACAATTTAATTGCGAGTTGCATTCCCGCATCGGCATCGTCGCCTTCAATCAGCAGCTCCGCCTCGCGGCGATTCGCGGGCATAGCCGCCAGATTGTTTTCGACCACGCCGGCGCCGATCTCGCCTACCAGTCCGAGGAGCCGTGCCATGCCCTCGTGTAACTGCTGCGGCGTGAGCACACTTTCCGGGTCGACGTTGACGCGCACCACCGCAGTCCGCATGTGCGCAAGCCTAGCCGGGGCAGCTGATGAACACGACTGACACAGCATTCGTCACCGCCGCCGCCTGGCCCGGGTGCGCGCCGCGGCTGCTGGTTTCCGATGTCGAGCAGTACGCGGCATACCGGGAACAGGGTGGTTACCAGCCGCTTTCGAGCACCGACGAACTGCTGGCCGAAGTCGAAGCGGGCGGACTGGTCGGTCGCGGCGGCGCCGCGTTTCCGCTTGCGGTCAAATTGCGTGCGGTGCGCGACAATGGCCGCGCGATCGGAGTCGGGACCGTCGTCGTCGCGAATGGCGAAGAGGGAGAACCGGCTTCGATCAAGGACCGCTGGCTGCTACGCAACCGGCCGCACCTGGTTCTGGACGGACTGCGGTTGGCCGCATCGATCGTGGCCGCCGACCATGCCTATGTCTATGTGTCGGACCCGGAATCGGCGCGCAGCGTCGAAGCCGCGCTGAGCGAACTCGACGCCGACGCCCTCGGCGGCGTCACGGTCGGCATCTGGTCGGTGCCGCCCGGATACGTGGCCGGTGAGGAGACCGCCACGGTCCGCGCGATCAACGGCGGCCCGGTGAAGCCGACCGACAAGCCGCCGCGTCCCTACGAAGAAGGTGTCGACGGCCGGCCCACCCTGGTGAGCAATGTCGAAACCCTGGCCAATCTGCCCTACCTGCAACGCCACGGCGCGGCGGCATTCCGTTCGCAGGGCACGCCGCTGTCTCCCGGCACGTTCCTGGCGACCATTACCGGAGCGGGCCGGTCAGCGGTGCTCTATGAACTCCCGCACGGCCTGCCGTTCACTGAACTGGCTGCGCTACATGGCATTTCACCCGACCAGGTGCGGGGCGCCCTGATGGGCGGATACTTCGCCGGCCTGCTCAATCGCGGAGTGCTGGAGACCACCTTGGACCACGAGACGATGCGCGCACTGGGCAGCGGTCTGGGTTGCGGCGCGATCTCGATCATCACCGACGACTGCCCCGTCGCCGTCGCGGCCTCGGTGCTGGCCTACTTCGACCGCGAAAATGCCGGGCAGTGCGGGTCGTGTTTCAACGGGACGGCGGCCATGGCCGCGGCGGCCGGCGCGCTGCGCGACGGCGTCGCAACGAACGAGGACGTCGACCGGCTGCGGCGCTGGTCGGTGGTGCTGCGTGGACGGGGTTCCTGCGCAACGCTGGACGCCGCCTGCAACATTGCGGCGAGCCTGCTGGACCAGTTTCCGGACGAGGTCGCGCGGCATCTCGACGGCGCCTGCCCAGACTGCCGCGACCACATATTCCGCGCAGACCGTCCCTACCAGGCGGAGGCTGTGAGGCAGGCATGAAAATCCGTTTGGACCGCACGGTGTGCGACGGCTTCGGCGTTTGCGCCAAGCATGCACCCGGTTACTTCTCGCTGGACGACTGGGGATACGCGTCTCTGATCGGCGACGGCGCCGTGGCCGAGCAAGATCGCGACGCGGTCAAGCGGGCACTGTTGGACTGCCCGGTGCACGCCATCACTGAGATCGGTGATCACCGACCCAGCGTTTCCCACCCAGCGCTAAGCGACGACGACGATCCGGCCGCACACGTCAACACCGAATCGAACGAAGCCCAATGGGGATTCACGCGCTGAGCGATCTTTGCCGCAACTGATCTGCACGAGCGGTTCGCGGAGAATAGCTGCCCAGGGTCCCGTCTTGTCTTCGCACACGGGCGCGTCCTGGCGAACGGCTCGATCACGGCGTCGGTCAGCTATCCGGGGATCGACGTGCCATCGGGCTCGAGCATCCTCATGCAAATGATGTTTTCCTGCGGCTGGGGTGTGACTGGCGGGAAGGGGTCGACGCCGACGCATTCGACTAACAAGCCCCGCGACTGAAACGATCCAAATCACCTGTGCGACAGCACTGTCGATGGCTCTGCGGTACGCAGGGCCCGCAAGGCCTGGCTAGTGCCCGCTCGGCGGTGATAACGTAATTCTCCGTTTAGTATAATGGGCCTACCGTCAACAACTCACGCCCGGAGGTGACGTGTCAGCAGCACCGGGACGACCGCTGCCCCTGGTCACGGACGAAAACGAGTTCTTTTGGACAGCGGGGGCCGACGGCACGCTGCGGATACAAGAATGCGGCGACTGCCAAGCACTGATCCATCCGCCCGCGCCGGTCTGTCGCTACTGCCGCTCGCGCAACATGGGAGTGCGGGCCGTCTCGGGCAAGGCGACACTGGCCGGGTTCACCGTGAACCACCGATTCAGCCTGCCCGGCCTGCCGGCGCCCTACGTCGTCGCCCAGGTCGCGATCGCTGAGGATCCCCGGGTCCGGCTGACCACCAACATCGTCGATTCCGACCCCGAACAGCTCGAGCTCGGTCAGCAGGTGGAGGTCGTCTTCGAGCAGATCGAGGACGTTTGGCTGCCGCTGTTCCGGCCGATTGCGAATGCGGAAACCGGACCCCTCCCGGTCGACGAGATCGAGCCGGAGCGCTTCGGCGAACATGTCCGGCCCATGCTGACCGCGGAGAAGTTCGAGGACAAGGTCGCACTCACCGGGATCGGAATGTCGGAGCTGGGCCGGCGGCTGATGGTGCCGCCGCTGTCGCTGACGGTGCAGGCCTGTGAGGCGGCGGTCGCCGACGCGGGGCTGACGTTCGCCGACATCGACGGCCTGTCCACCTACCCCGGCGGCGGCAATCTCGGCGGCTTCGGCGAGGGCGGGGTGACCGCGCTGGAAGCCGCGCTGGGTATCCGGCCGACCTGGCACAACGGCGGCATCGAGACATTCGGCCCGGGCGGATCGGTGATCGCCGCGATGCTCGCGATCGCCGGCGGCCTGGCCCGACACGTTCTGTGCTTCCGGACGCTGTGGGAAGCCACCTTCAACGAGTTGATGAAGCAGGGCAAGATCACCCCGTCGGCGGGCCGCACCACCAGCTGGCAGTTCCCGTTCGGCGCCACCTCGGCAGCGCACACCTTGGCGCTCAACGCGCAGCGGCACTTCCATCGTTACGGCACCACCAAGGAGACGCTGGGCTGGATTGCCCTGAACCAGCGCGCGAACGCCGAACTCAATCCGACCGCCGTCTACCGATCCCCGATGACGATGGACGACTACCTGGGCGCTCGGCCGATCACCACACCCTTCGGTCTCTACGACTGCGACGTGCCCTGCGACGGCGCCATCGCCGTCGTCGTTTCCGCCGTCGATGCCGCGCGTGACCTGGCCAAGCCGCCCGTCCTGGTGGAGGCGGTCGGAACCCAGATCATCGAGCGGATCGACTGGGACCAGAGCACGCTGACCCATGAACCGCAGGTGCTCGGCCAAGCGGCGCACGTCTGGACGCGCACCTCGCTGCGGCCGGCCGATGTCGACGTCGCCGAGCTCTACGACGGGTTCACCATGAACTGCCTGTCCTGGATCGAGGCGCTGGGATTCTGCGGGATCGGGGAGGCCAGGGAATTCCTGGACGGCGGCAAGAACATCGCGCGCGACGGCGTGCTGCCGCTGAATACCCATGGTGGTCAGCTTTCGCACGGCCGCACCCACGGGATGGGTCTGCTGCACGAGGCGATAACCCAGCTGCGTGGCGAAGCGGGCGAACGTCAGGTCGCCGACGCGCGGGTCGGCGTGGTCAGCAGCGGCGGGCTCACCCCCAGCGGCGTGTTACTGCTGCGAGCCGACGCATGAACCGGGCAGCTCCGCGCCCCCGGGTGGTGATCGTCGACGGCGTGCCGATGTCGGCAATGGTCGCCGAGGTTTCTGATCCGAGGGCCGTGATCGTGGCCATCCATGGCGGCGGCACCACCGCAATGTATTTCGACTGCCCTGGCCACCCGTCCCATTCCTTACTGCGGACGGGCGCGGCGCTCGGATTCACCGTCGTGGCACTCGACCGGCCCGGCTATGGCAGCTCCGCCCCCTATCCGGAGGCGATGACCCGACCCGAGCAACGGGTCGACCTCGCCTACGGCGCAGTGGACCGCATCCTCGGGCAGCGACCGCCGGGGCGCCGGCCTGTTCTTGATGGGCCATTCGGGCGGGTGCGAGCTGGTGATGCGGATGGCCGCCGACGATCGCGGCGCCGTTCTGCTCGGAATCGAATTAGCCGGCACAGGCCGGCGCTATCACCCCGCGGCCCGCGAGCTGATGAGGACGGCAACACGGGAGCACCGCCCGCCGGGCTTTCGCGAGCTGTTATGGCACCCCGAGAGCCTCTACCCGCCCGAGGTGCTTAACGGGGCAACCATTTCTCCGTCGGCCCCGGCCTACGAGGACCAGATGGTGTCGGACTGGGCCCGCGAAACCTTCCCTTCGCTCGCGCCCACCGTGCGCGTCCCTGTGCAATTCAGCATCGCCGAGTACGAAAAGGTTTGGCAGACAGATGATTCAGGGGTGGCCGAGATCACCGAGCTGTTCGCCGGCTCGCCGCGGTTCAGCGTCCATCGACAACCCGGGGCCGGACACAACATCAGCCTCGGTTACACCGCGCCCGACTACCACGCGAAAGTGTTTGCGTTCGCGGCCGATCTGTGCCGCCGCGGCGAATGGAGAAGAGGCCGGTTGATGCGGGTCGGATTCATCGGGTTGGGCAGCCAGGGCGGCCCCATGGCGCGGCGGATCATCGAAGCCGGCTATCCGACGACGCTGTGGGCGCGCAGGCCCGCAACCCTCGAGCCGTTCGCGGACACCCCGGCCCGGATCGCCGAGTCGCCAGTAGCACTCGCCGCGGCCAGCGACCTGGTCTGCCTCTGCGTGGTCGGTGACGCCGACGTCGACGAGGTCACCGGCGGTGAGCGCGGGGTCCTCGCGGGGCTGCAACCAGGCGGTGTGCTCGCGGTGCACAGCACCGTGCATCCCGACACTTGCCGGAAACTCGCGAAAGAGGCTGTTGCCCGGGGGGTTTCGGTCATCGACGCGCCAGTCAGCGGCGGCGGCCAGGCCGCGTCGAACGGTCGTCTGCTCGCAATGGTGGGCGGTGACGCCGACGTCGTCGAACGCTGCCGCCCTGTCCTCGAAACCTATGCCGATCCGGTCCTGCATGTCGGCGACCTGGGCTCAGGACAAATCACCAAGCTGCTCAACAACCTGCTGTTCACTGCCAACCTGGGAACCGCGGCCGCCGCCCTGTCGCTGGCGCGGAGCCTGGGTGTGCCCCCGGACCGCCTCACCGAGGTTGTCTCCCTTAGCAGCGGAAACAGCTTCGCGCTCAATGCTATTCGTGGCACCGGTGGCCTGGACCGGGTTGCGGGACATGCGGGGGGACTGCTGCGCAAAGACGTCCGTTTGCTTGTCAACCTGGCCGACCGGGCGGCGGCCCCCGGCGGTGCCGTGCTCGAGGCGGCCGACGCCGCGCTGGCGCTGATGGATCACCCGCGATGAAAGTCGGATTCATCGGAGCGGGGCGGACCAAGCGTCGCGACCTGGCCCACATCGGAGCCTTTTCGGTTCGCCACGAAAGCACTACCGTTAGCGTTACAGTCAGGCATTCCGCTGGAACAGCCCCGGCCCGCTACTCGTCAGCGAGGAGTTTGCAATGACCAAGTCCAAGATCGTCTTCGATCCGTTCTCCGAAGAATTCTGGAACGGTGCCTGGGACACGTACCGGCGAATGCAGGAGGAGGCGCCGGTCTACTACAACGAGCAGTACGACTTCTACGCGTTGACCCGGCACGCTGACGTGGCCGCGGGGCTCAAGGACTTCGAAACGTATTCGTCGGCCTACGGCATTGACCTGTCGATGGTGCGGTCCGGGCAACGACCGCCGCAGTCGATCATCTTCATGGACCCGCCCGACCACCGTCACATGCGCAGCCTGCTCAACAAGGTCTTCACCCCGCGTGCCATCCAGTCCCAGCGGCAGATGGTCATCGAGAAGATCGACAAGTACCTCACCAGAGCCGATCCTGATCACTTCGATGTGGTGCAACAACTTTCCGGCCCGTTCCCGGTCGAGGTGATCACCACGATGCTTGGGGTACCGGACGAGCACGCGCAACAGATACGCCACTGGATCGACGAGTCGCTGACCCGCGAGCCGGGACAGGTCGAGGTCGCCGAGGAGGGCATGCAAGCCAACATCAACACCGCGATGCTGTACTACGAACTGGTCAAACAACGGCGTGAGGAGCCGCGAAACGACCTGTTCAGCAAGCTGATCGAGGCCGAGATCGAACGCGAAGACGGCGAAAAGGCGAAGCTGGACGACATCGAAATCGCCGGTTTCGCAACGTTGTTGGGTGGCGCCGGAGCCGAGACAGTCACCAAGCTGGTCGGCAATGCGCCGGTGGTCTTCGGCCGCAACCCCGAGCAGTGGCAGAAGCTGCTCGACGACCGCAGCAAGATTCCCGCCGCGGTCGAGGAACTACTTCGCTACGAGGCGCCGTCGCAATACCAGGTCCGCCGCTCGATGAAAGACATTGAACTGCACGGTGTCACGATTCCAGCCGGGAAGCCGGTGTTCCTTATCAACGGCGCGGCCAACCGCGATCCCGGGGCCTGGACGGATCCCGACAAGTTCGAGATTGATCGCGACCGGTCCGAGGCGCAAAACATGGGATTCGGCTATGGGATTCACAGCTGCCTTGGCGCGGCACTGGCCCGCATGGAGAGCGCGATCGCGCTGGAGAAGCTGCTGGACTTCATGCCCCGCTTTGAGGTGGACTGGGAGGGCTGCCAACGTGTCCACATGCAAAACGTGATGGGCTGGAAGAACGTACCGGTGAAAGTGTTGCGATGAGAATCGATGTCGATTGGGATCTCTGCGAAAGTAACGGGGTGTGCATGGGCATCATCCCGGAGGTCTTCCAGCTCGGGGACGACGACATGCTGACCGTGCTGCAACCCGAAGTCACACCGGAGAACGAATCTCAAGTGCGCGACGCGGTGCGTCAATGCCCACGCCAGGCGATCTCGATCAAGGAGTAGCGGACTTCATTGGCGCTAGCGCCGGCGCTATCACAATCGGGAATCGCCTCATGGTCGGCTCACGGTACTCACGTGGCTGATGTGATTACTGATGCTGTCGAGCGTATTAGCCCGTTGGACCGTCGGCTCCCTGCTTCCCGCTGGTGCCAAACGGCCCGGCGAATCCTGGGTGACCACCGTGACCGCCGGAGCCGCCCTGCGGTGGCGTGGCGCCGGCCCCGCCGGCGCCACCGATCCCGCCGTTGCCGCCGTTACCGATGAAACTGGCGGTGGCCCCGTTGCCGCCGTTACCACCGACCCCGCCGGTGGCGAGTGAGCTGGTCGAGGCGTTGGCGCCACCCTTCCCACCGTCCCCACCGGACCCTCCGTTGCCGAACACCACTCCGTCGGCACCGCCGTCACCCCCCTTACCGCCGGACGCACCGGCGCCGGCGAAGCCGCCGTCGCCAGCGTTGCCACCGGTGCCACCGGCCCCGCCGGTACCGATCAGCTTGGCTGCGGCGCCGCCGTTGCCACCGTCGCCGCCGGCACCACCGGCAGGCCCGCCAATGCCACCGCCAACGCCACCAAATCCACCGGCACCACCGGACCCGCCATTGCCGTTCAGCAGCCCGGCACTGCCACCGTCCCCGCCGGCACCACCGGCGCCGCCGGCGGGACTACTCCCGGCGAGCCCGCCGTGCCCACCGGCCCCACCGGCCCCGCCGGGTCCGATCAGGGTTCCGCCGCTTCCGCCGACTCCCCCGCCGCCGCCGTTGCCGCCAGCAGAACCGTCAATGACGCCGTAGCCGTCCCCTCCGGTCCCGCCGGACCCGCCGGCGCCGACTATTCCGGCGTTGCCGCCGGACCCGCCGTGGCCGCCATCCCCGCCGGCGGTGGGCCCGCTGGCACCACCGCCCGTACCGCCGGCCCCGCCGTGGCCGCCGTTGCCGACCAGCACGGCGTCACCGCCGTCACCGCCGTCACCACCGGCCCCGCCGGTGACACTTGACCCGCCCTGGCCACCGGCCCCTCCGGCGCCGCCGTCGCCATGCAACCAACCGCCAGTGCCGCCGGCCCCGCCTTTCCCCCGGCCGCGCCGGGGCTACCGGACGCGTCCCCGCCGGCCCCGCCGATACCGCCGGCCCCGAACAGCCCGGCGCTGCCGCCGGCACCGCCGACGCCGCCGCTGCCACCCGACGGGTTGGCCCCGCCGGCGCCTCCGGCGCCACCAGTCCCCAACAGCCACCCGCCGGTGCCGCCGGCACCGCCGCCGGCACCCAGGTAGCCGGTCCCACCGGTCCCGCCGTTGCCGATCAACCCCGCGGCGCCACCATCACCGCCGGCCGCGCTGCTAAGGCCGCTGGTGGTGCTGAAGCCGTTGCCACCGTTGCCGAACAGCAACCCGCCCGGGCCGCCGTTCGGGGTGCCCGCTGTGCCGGCGGTGCCGTCACCGATCAACGGACGATCAAAGAGCGCCTGGACCGGGGCATTGATCGCACTGAGGGCTCGCTGCTCCGCGGCCTGCAGCGGCGAGGCATTGGCCGCTTCGGCGCCCGCGTACCCGGCGCCGGCGCTGGTCAGGGCTCCCACGAACTGGGCATGAAACGCCGACACCTGAGCACTTAGCTTCTGATAGGCCTGCGCATGCCCGGAAAACAGCGACGCCACGGCCGCCGACACGTCATCAGCAGCGGCGGCCAGCGCCCCGCTGGTCGGGCTCGCGGCCGCGCCGTTCGCCGCGCGGAGGGCCGAACGGATAGCCTCCAAATCCGACGCCGCCGAGGCCAGGAACTCGGGAGCCGCCACCACATAAGACATCGCTGTCCTCCGCTCATCATCGAGCCCCCGGCAGATGACAGCGTAACGCCGCAGCGTTTTCAGCAGAAGCCTTTGGCCGTGGTTAGCTCTCGCTAATGGCCTGCTCCGGGCAGCATTCGATGGCTTCCCGAGTGGCTGCCTCCAATTCCGTTGGGATATCGGAGGTTATCGCCACCGAGTAGCCGTCGTCAGTCAGGCTGAACACTTCCGGGCACAGCGTCACGCACACACCGTGACCGCGACAGCACTGGTCGTCGACTGAGACTTTCATGCCGGCGAGAACTCCAGGTGTAGCTCCATCAGGCCGCGCAGAATATAGGTCGGAACATATTGGTAGCGACGGTCATTCGCAGGGCCATGGACACGCTCGTTGACTCTGATCTCAGACGTCCGGTCCAGCAGCCGTTCGATTGCCACCCGGGTTTCGGTTCGCGCCAGCGGTGCGCCCGGGCAGCTGTGGATCCCGCGCCCGAACGAAATGTGCTGCCGGGCGTTCTTGCGAGCCGGGTCGAAGGTGGTTGGGTCTTCGAAGCGGCGCGGATCACGGTTGGCGGCGGCCTGCACAACCATCACGGTGGTGCCCGCCGCAAGGTCGACGCCACCGACGGTGACCGGCACCCGGTTCATCCGGAAGTCTCCCTTGACCGGGCTCTCGATCCGCAGCGCCTCTTCGACGAAGTTCGGGATCAGGCTGCGGTCCTTGCGCAGCTGCGCCTGAATGTCCGGGCGCTCCCCGATGGTCTGCAAGGCAGCACCTAACAGCCGCACGGTGGTTTCCTGGCCCGCCGAAAAGACGTTGCTCGCGACGCGGGCCACGTCTTCGACCTCGGGAATCGAGCCGTCCGGGTAGGTCGCGGTCGCGAGGCCGGTCAGCACGTCGTCGCGCGGCTCGCGGCGGCGGTCCCGAACGTAGTCGGAGAAGAGACCATAGAGGAATTCCAGTGGGCTGTGCGCCAGCGCTTCCTTGCCGGTGCCGCCGATGCCGCCACCCGAGTGCTGGCGGATGCCTTTGACGAACTTGTCGCGATCTTCCATGGGCACGCCGAGCAGGTCGGCGATGACCAGCAGCGTGAAGGGGCTCGCGAAGCCCTTGATGAACTCGCCCTCGCCGGGCGCCAGGAACGGCTCCAGCGCCTGGTCGGCGAGCTCCCACATGGCGTCCTCGTTCTCTTTGAGGCGCTTTGGGGTGATCAGCCGCATCAGCAAGGAGCGGTGGTTGGTGTGTGTCGGCGGATCAAGCGTGGGCAGCTGGTCGCTGAACGGCAGCTTGTCGCGGTGCTTTTCGATCAATTCGGTGACATCGTCACCCTCGAGCGGTACCGGAAAGCCCGGAAACGGGCCGGTCACCGAGATGCACGAGGACCATGTCTCGGCGTCGTTCAGCACTGCGCAGGCCTCGTCCCAGCCGGTCACCATGGTGACCCCGTGGTGGTCTTCACGGGTGACCGGGCACTGCTGTCGGAGAGCCTCGTAGTAGGGGTACGGATCCGCGACGAGTTCCTTGTCGCGGAAGAAATCCATCTCGGTGAAGTCGTTCACCATCACTTGCTCCGTTCGAATCTCATCTAGTGAGAACGTGCCTCTCAGAGATGAGTATTACATTTCCACAGTACCGTGTGCATCGTCAACGCAGAGCCGTGGTGAGCTCGGGGTTTTAGCCGGCAGGGACCAGATCGGCAGCGACCGACGGGCACGCCAACAGCCCGCTGCGGAAGATTTCGGTGAGACCGATCGAACTCGCCGGCGCGGCGGCGGCGGTCAGCGCCTGAGCCTTGAAAATCTGGGCGGCCGCGCTCAGGCGATGTTCCACCAGGCCGACGCTGTCGTCGAGTTCGGCCGGCCAGGTGTCCCCCCACAGCGTGACCTCGGTGACGCCGTGGTCGAGGGCTTGCAACACGCCTTGCCGGACCCGCGAATCACACCCGAAAAGATCCGCCGCAGCCGCCAGGGCTTGGGGACGAGGACGAGTTCCGGCCGATTCCAGCGCGCATTCGAGGTCGAGTGTCTGAGCGCCAAGGATCTGCAGTGGCCGATCGTCGGGGTGGTCGGCGATCAGAACGGTGACGTCCCATCCCGCCATCGACCGGTCGAAAAGCCAACCGCCGGCGAATCTGACCACGTCGACGACGCTCGACGCGACGACGTCGAGCCGGTACCTCATGTCGGGCTCTAGGTCGTCTTGGGCGGCGCGAAGTCGCGCGCCAGCGTCTCCGCGTACTCCTTGAACACCTCGGCCAGTGGTATCGATGGATCGAGCAGCCATGCGGTTTCCATTCCGTGGATGAAGGCGAGAATTTCCACTGCCTTGACGGTGGGGTCTATGTCGGTGCGATACCGGCCGGCCGCCTGACCGCGGCGGATGAGCTCGGCGACGATGCCGATCGCGTCGCGCTGTCTGGCCAGCAGGCGATCGTGCAACGGAGCTTCCGGCAGGATGTTTTCGACCAGCAGCACCGTGAATGTGCCCACCAGTTCGGGCGCCCGGTTGAAACGATCGGCGACCTGAGCGATCTGGCCGAGGAGGTCGCCGCCCCGGTCGGCGTGGGCGTCGTCGTCGAGGTCCCTCGCGTCGAGCACCGCGTGCAGGAGCTGCTCCTTGGATTCGAAATGGTGCAGCAGCCCGGCGGGGGTGACCCCGGATTCGCCGGCGATCTGGGCGAGTGACGTGTTGCGCCAGCCGTTGCGCGTCAGGAGCCGTTGCGCGACCGCGAGGATCCGCTGCTTACGGTCCTCCCCCTTGGCGAGCAGCGTCTCGTATGGGCGTACGGCGGGCACCGGACTCCTTCACCTCGATCCGCGGTAAACCAACCTCCTGAACACACAGTAGGTTGGTTTGGCCGGCGTTAACAAGGTCTGTCGGGCGACTTTCTTCGGCTTCCGGACAATACTGCGTGCCCGCCGGCCTCTGCGTCGGCCGCCGGGGCGATGTCATCGCTGGTCTGCCGTCAAAGCCGCGGTCGAATCCTTGCTATTGGGCCAGTACCCTGTCGGCAAATTCGGCGATCACGCCGGCAACTCTGCCGGGGGCGAGCGCGTTCGCCGCGTGGCCCTGCCCGTGCAGGACCACGCGTTCGGTGTTTGGTAGCACCCGTTCCAGCGCGTCCAGCCGTTCGCCGAGGTGCGCGGGGCTGCGAGCGCCGCCCAGCAGCACGATCGGAACGGTGAGCTTCGCATAGGTGTCGAGCCGGTTACCCAGCTGGTCGATCGCCGCGCAGTCATCGATTTGGTGGCGAGCCATCCGCTGGATCCGTGGGGAGAGCGCCACCACTAGCTTGCTGAGTCGGGCCGTCCAGAATGGCGCACGCACGATGTCGCGTAGGAAGATCGCCAACGCCGTCCCGGGTTTTCCAGCGGCGATCGCGGCCTGCGCGCGCGAGAGAGCCGCACCGCCGAGCGGTGGTCCGATCACACACGGCGGCTCGTAGAGCACCGCACCGGCGAACGCCGCCGGGGTAGCTACCAACGCCTCCAGCGCCACCACCGCCCCCGACGAGTGACCGACGATCACCATTGGCGGGCCGATCGCGCGCACCAGCGCGGCCACGTGCTCGACCTCCTCGGCCATGGTGCAGGCCGATCCGCCCTTCAGATCGGGTCGATACTGCCGTCGGTGCAGCCGAAGCACCCGGAACCGCGGCGCGAGCCGGGCCGCCACCCGCCGCCACGAGCTGCCATCATCGATGCCGCCGTGCAGAATGAGCACGGCCGGCCCGTGCCCTTCATCGAACGCCCGCACACTACTGCCGTCGGCCGCCTCAGCGGTGATCATCACGGCACGTGAGGACGCACGCCGCTGTCGCCGCGCTGCGAGCCAGCGGGTGGCGAACCAGCAGAACAACGCGAACCCGATACCGGAATAGATCAAGTTGATGACCACGCCCGCCGTTGGATCGAACCCGAGCCGGCGCAACTGGCTGGCTTTGCGGGCATCGATACCGTGGCTGAGTTCCCATGCGGTTCCCGCGATCGCGGCGATCTGACCGGCGAGCAGGACGATGATCACCCGGATCACCCAACGCGTGTCACGCAGCACCATCACTGCGGCACCGGTCAAGGCGATCGCGACGGGGATATAAGCCGTTGCTTGACCTGCCTCATGGTGCGCCACGGCGAGGACGAGCGCGGTGACGGCCAACCCGACGCCGGCAAGCATGAGCCCGGCCACGCTGAACGCCAGCGGCCGATGGAATGCACGCCCATCGGTCCTGAACATCCTTATGCGGCTGCAGTTTCAGGCTGCTCGTCGGGACGTTCGACCAGTTTGACGTTCCCGCAGGACAGGGTCCCGACGAACTGCGCCCTGACACGGAAGTTGTTTGCACGGGCATTGTTCACGATTCACCCTCCCAAACCCAGCCCTTCGTGCGTTTTCGACGTGTTTGCAGCTCACAAATGTATTCGCGGATTAGTCCAGCATTTCCGGATCGAGCAGCGAGGCCGCGCTGGGCCGCGCTAATCCACGAGCTCGACCAAGGTGGCGTTGGCCGTGCCGCCGCCTTCGCACATGGTCTGCAGGCCATAACGAATCCCGTTGTCGCGCATGTGATAAACCATGCGGGTCATCAGCACCGCGCCGGAAGCCCCCAGCGGGTGGCCGAGCGCGATGGCGCCACCTAGCGGGTTCAGACGACGCCGGTCCGCACCCGTCTCTGCCAGCCACGCCATCGGGACCGGCGCAAAGGCTTCGTTCACCTCGAAGACGCCGACCTCGTCCAGCGCGACGCCGGCCTTGTTCAACACCTTCTCGGTCGCCGGTATCGGGCCGGTGAGCATGAGTACCGGATCGGCACCGGTAACCGCCCCCGCGCGGTAGCGCACGATCGGCGTCAGCCCGAGACCAAGCGCCATCTCGGCGGTGGTCACCAGCAGCGCGGCCGCGCCGTCGGAGATTTGCGAGGAATTGCCCGCATGGATGACGCCGTCCTCGTCGAACGCGGGCTTCAGCGCGGCCAGTTTCTCGACGCTGGTCCCGCGCCGCACACCCTCGTCAGACGTGACGATGCCGCCATCGTCGGTGAACACCGGGACGATCTGGTCAATGAAGGCATTGGCATCCTGGGCCGCAGCCGCTCGCTCGTGGGACTCGACGGAGTATTCGTCGAGCTGGCCGCGGGTGAACCCCCACTTCTTGGCGATCATCTCCGCCGACAAGCCCTGATTGAAGGAGAAATCGTCATAGCGCGCAAGGACTTTCGGCCCGTAGGGCATCCCGGTCGCCCTGGCCGCACCGAGCGGTACGCGGCTCATCACCTCGACCCCGCCGGCCACGACGACATCCTGCTGGCCTGACATCACCGCCTGCACGGCGAAGTCGAGGGCCTGTTGGCTGGAGCCGCAGGCCCGGTTGACGGTGGTCCCGGGGATGGTCTCGGGCCAGCCCGCCGCCAGGACCGAGTAGCGACCAATGTTGGCGGACTGGTCGCCGACCTGGGACACACATCCCCACACCACGTCGTCGACGATCTCCGGACCCACGCCGGTGCGTTCCAGTAGTTCATTGAGCACCACCGCGGACAGGTCAACGGGATGCGTACCGGATAGACCGCCGTTGCGCTTCCCAACCGCCGTGCGGACCGCCCCCACAATGACTGTTTCGCGGACTGTTTCGCGCATATCTACTCCGGCATCTGTTCTCAGTAACTCCTCGGCAGCTTAAGGGTGTGCGAGCCGAGGAAGTTCAGGATCATCTCCTGGCTGATCGGTGCGATCTTCATCAGCCGGGCCTCACGGAAGTAGCGCGCGACGTGGTACTCCTCCGCGTAGCCCATGCCGCCGTGGGTTTGCAGCGCCCGGTCCGCGGCGGTAAAGCCGGCATCGGCGCACAGGTACTTCGCCGTATTGGCTTCGCGCCCACAGGGTTTGCCGTTGTCGTAGAGCCAGGTCGCCTTGCGCAACATGAGCTCCGCGGCGTCCAGCCGGGTCAGCGAGTCGGCGAGCGGAAATTGGATGCCCTGGTTCATGCCGATCGGCCGGTCGAAAACGTGCCGCTCGTTGGCGTATTTGACCGCCTTGTCGAGCGCCACCCGGCCGATACCGAGCGCCTCGGCGGCGATCAGCATGCGCTCGGGGTTCAGGCCGTCCAGGATGTATCGAAAACCCTTGCCTTCCTCACCAATTCGATCCTCGACCGGCACCTCCAGGTTGTCGATGAACAACTCGTTGGAGCTGACGGCGTTACGGCCCATCTTGCGGATCGGGCGGACGTCGACCCGGCTGCGGTCGAGGTCGGTGAGGAACAGCGTCATCCCGTCGGTCTTCTTGGTCACCTCGTCGTAACTCTGGGTGCGGGTGAGTAGCAGAATCTTGGACGACTCCAACGCTTTTGAGATCCATACCTTGCGACCGTTGATGACGTACCGGTCCCCGTCGCGCTTGGCGAACGTGGTGATGCGTGAGGTGTCGAGGCCGGCACCGGGTTCGGTCACCCCGAAGCACACGTGCACCTCGCCGGTGGCGACGGACGGCAGGGTGCGCGCCTTGAGTTCCTCGGAGCCGTGCACCACCACCGGTTGCATCCCGAAGATCGACAGGTGGATTGCGCTGGCGGCGTTCATCGCGCCGCCGGATCTGGCGACCTCCTCGAGCAACAGCGTGGCTTCGGTGATGCCCAGGCCGTGGCCCCCGTACTCGGTGGGAATCGTCATGCCCAGCCAGCCGCCGTCGGCGATCGCCTTGTAGAACTCCGTCGGAAACTCGTGCGCCTGGTCTTTTTCCATCCAGTAGTGGTCGTCGAACTTGCGCGCCAACTCGGCCACCGACTTGCGGATCAGTTCCTGGTCGTCGGTCAGCTCGAAGTTCATTCCACCGCCGGCCATCGATTTCCTTTCAGCGCGGGCTGGGGTACCCCCCTCGCGAGCAGGCGCGCACCAGGGGCGCCTCAGTCCTTATTGCCGGTCAGCTCTTTCGCGCTGGCCGCAAAGTCCGCGAACGAGGAACCCGACCTCTCCTCCTTGTGGTGGCTGAGCGCCCGGATGGACACGTCGTGCCCCTCGGCGGCCTTGCGCAGCGCACCGACCGTCGCCTGCTCCGGAGTGATGTGGGTGAACGGATCGAAGGAGTACCAGCGCATCGCGTTCTCGTGGGTCATCTTCTTGATCTCGTCGTCTGGCACGTTATTGATCGACAGCACGTCCCACAGTTCCTCTGGTGCGCCCGGCCACATCGAGTCGCTGTGCGGGTAGTCGGCCTCCCAGCAGATGTTGTCGATACCGATCATGTTGCGCAGCTGGACGCCCACCTTGTCGCTGATGAAGCACGTCAGGAAGTGGTCGCGGAAAACGTCGGACGGCAGCTTGTCGCCGAAGTTCTGGTGCGTCCACGTCGAGTGCATTTCGTACGTCCGGTCCGCGCGCTCCAGGAAGTAAGGGATCCAGCCGGTGCCACCCTCGGAAAGGCCGATCTTCAGGTCCGGATACTCCTTGATCGGCCGCGACCACAGCAGGTCCGCGGCGGCCTGCACGATGTTCATCGGCTGCAGCGTGATCATCACGTCCATCGGCGCGTCCGGCGCCGTGATGGCGAGCCGCCCCGAGGATCCGATGTGGATGTTCATCACGGTGCCGGTGTCGCACAAGGCTTCAAACAGCGGGTTCCAGTACTCGCTGTGGAAGCTGGGGTAGCCCATCGCGGCGGGGTTCTCGGTGAAGGTCAGCGCGTGCACGCCCTTCTTCGAGACCCGGCGCACCTCCTGGGCGCACAACTCCGCATCCCAGATCACCGGGATCGCCATCGGGATGAACCGCGCCGGGTACGCCCCGCACCACTCCTCGATGTGCCAGTCGTTGTAGGCCTGAACCAAGGCCAACGAGAACTCCGGGTCTTCGGTCGCGAACAGGCGTCCGGCAAAGCCCGGGAAGGACGGGAAGCAGATCGAGCCCAGGATGCCGCCGGCGTTCATGTCCTTGACTCGCTCGTCGACGTCGTAGCAGCCCGGCCGGATCTCATCCAGACCCGTGGGCTCGATCCCGTACTCCTCCTTGGGGCGGCCGGCGACCGCGTTGAGCGCCACGTTCGGGATGACGGTGTCGCGGAACTTCCACATGTCCGAACCGTCGGGGTTGTGCACCAGCCGCGGCGCGTCGTCCAGGTACTTTTTCGCCAAGTGGTCCTTGAACATGTTCGGCGGCTCGACGATGTGGTCGTCAACGCTGATCAGGATCATGTCCTCTTTGTTCATAGCCGGTCCCTTCCCAATCTGATCGAGCTGATCCAGCGGAAGGCGGCTTCCGAGCGGGCCCCGGAGCGGGCCCAGCCAGCCGCCACCTACCGCCAAGCTCTACTGTTGAAAACTATCTTCTCGTGAAGTGAGAATCAACATCCGCAGGCCGGCAGGCGCAGCCTAATATTTGTTGCGGAGCACCCGCGAAGCCCGCTTCAGCGACACAGGTGATACACCGGCCGGTAGCGCCCATCCAAACCCGTCCCGTCGATCCGGCTCCGCGCGTACACCGTCGCCACACCCTCCTGCGCCAGCATTGACCAGGTGAACGAATCATGCAAGTCTATTAGTTATAAATGAGAATCTGATTCTCCCGTGCTGAGAGGAAGCCGCACGATGCGCGTGCCGCCGTTGCCCGCCGACAGGTGGGACGAGGCTGTCGACCAGGCGCTTGCCGTCATGCTGCCCAAGGAGCGTCGCAACCCGCGGGACGCGTCCAACGCACTCGCGACGTTCGCCAATCACCCCGCGCTGACCAAGGCGTTTCTCAAGTTCAACGTCCACCTGCTGTTTTCGTCCACGCTGCCGCCGCGCATCCGTGAGCTCGCCATCCTGCGGGTCGCGCATCGCCGCGACTGCGAATACGAGTGGACTCAGCACGTAGCGCTGGCCAAACGAGAGGGAATCACCGACGACGAGATCGCCGCCGTCCGGCGATGCGGTGATGGAACCGCGGACAACTTCGAAGCGTTCGAGCGCGCGGCCATCACCGGGGTCGACGAACTCGAGGAGAAATCCGAGGTTGTCCGACGAGACCTGGGCGGCGCTCGGTGAGCGCCTCGACGACCGCCAGCGCATGGACTACGTCTTTACTGTGGGCTGCTACGCCACGGTAGCCATGGCCTTCAACACTTTTGGCATTGAACTTGAACAAGAGCAAGAAAGGTAAGAGCCTTGCCCCACTTCCCTAAACCAGCCGCGGGAAGCTGGACGGAAAACTATCCCGAATTGGGTACCGCACCAGTCGATTACACCGACTCGATCGATCCAGCGTTCTTCGAAGCCGAACGCAACGCGATTTTCAAGCGCACCTGGCTCAACGTCGGCCGAGTCGAGCGGCTGCCGCGCACCGGCAGCTATTTCACCAAGGAGCTGCCGTCGGCCGGCAAGGGCATGTCGGTGATCGTCGTCAAGACCAAGGAAGGCGCGGTCAAGGCGTATCACAACGTCTGCCGTCACCGCGGAAACAAGCTCGTGTGGAACGACTTTCCGCACGAGGAGACCTCCGGCACCTGCCGCCAGTTCACCTGCAAGTACCACGCGTGGCGCTACAGCCTCGACGGCGACCTGACCTTCATCCAGCAGGAGGAGGAGTTCTTCGACGTCGACAAGAGCCAATACGGTCTGGTGCCCGTCCGTTGCGAGGTGTGGGAAGGGTTCATCTTCATCAACTTCGACAACCACGCCAAGCCGCTCGTCGACTACCTCGGGCCACTGGCTAAGGGCATCGAGGGCTACCCCTTCCACGAGATGACCGAGTCCTACTCCTACCGGGCCGAGGTCGGCAGCAACTGGAAACTGTTCATGGACGCCTTCGCCGAGTTCTACCACGCGCCGGTGTTGCACCAGGGCCAGTACACCAAGGAAGAAGCCGCCAAGATCATGAAGTACGGCTTCGAGGCGCTGTACTACGAGATGGCCAGCCCGCACGCGATGATCTCGACCTGGGGCGGTCAGGCACCGCCCGTGGACATGAGCATGGTCAAGCCCATGGACCAGGTGCTGCGCAGCGGGCTGTTCGGGCCCTGGGACAAGCCGGAGGTCATCCAAAAGCTCGTCAGCTGCCGCCCGGCGTCAACCCGAAGAAGGTGAAGCAGTGGGGCATTGACGCGTGGCACTTCTACCCGAACTTCATGCTGCTGATCTGGGAGCCCGGCTGGTTTTTGACCTATCACTACTGGCCGACCGCCGTCGACAAGCACATCTTCGAATGCACGCTGTATTTCGTTCCGCCGCGCAATGCCCGGGAGCGTTTGGCTCACGAGCTGGCGGCGGTGACGTTCAAGGAGTACGCGCTGCAGGATGCCAACACCCTGGAAGCAACCCAGACCATGATCGGTACCCAGGTCGTCCGGGACTTTCCGCTGTGCGATCAGGAAATCATGCTGCGCCATCTGCACAAGGTGACTGGAGACTACGTGGCTGGCTGGGAAAAGGAGGTGCGCCAGCAATGGCGCTCCCGTCTGAATTCGCCGACCTGGAGCCCTATTTGGAGTGGGACCTGGCCACCGAGCCCGAGCGTTACGCCAAGCGGCTGGCCTCGACGATGGCCCAAATGCAGGCGTTCTATGACGTCGCATTCCCACGCCTGAACGACGTCATCGAGTACTGCGACAAGTTCCCGCTGGACGATCTGCCCGAGGACGCGCGGACCCTCATGCACATCATGCAGTCACTGGTCATGGTGTCGTTCCCGATAGAGGCGTGGAAGCAGCCGCGCGTCCCCGACAGCGGCGCCGCCTGGGTGGAGCTGATCCGGGAGCCGGTGATCTGAGAGGTTTGCTGACGCTCAAGGCCGCCGGGCTGCTCGACGTCGACGCCGGTGAGATCCTGCGGCCGGGCATCCTGCGCATCGAGGGCGACCGGATCGTCGATGTCGGTGGTGGTAGCTCGCCCTCGATTCAAGGCGACCTGATCGATCTAGGCGACCAGATCCTGCTGCCCGGGCTGATGGACATGGAAGTCAACCTGCTGATGGGCGGGCGCGGCGAGAAGCCCGGCCTCTCGCAGGTGCAGGACGACCCGCCGACGCGGATGTTGCGCGCGGTCGGCAACGCGCGCCGCACGCTGCGCGCCGGGTTCACCACGGTGCGCAACCTCGGCCTGTTCGTCAAGACCGGCGGCTATCTGCTAGATGTGGCGCTGGGCAAGGCTATTGACGCCGGCTGGATCGACGGGCCGCGAGTGGTGCCCGCCGGGCACGCCATCACGCCCACCGGCGGGCATCTGGACCCGACCATGTTCGCGGCGTTCGCACCCCACGTACTGGACCTGACTGTCGAGGAAGGCATCGCCAACGGGGTCGACGAGATTCGCAAAGCGGTGCGCTACCAGATCAAGCACGGTGCCGAACTGATTAAGGTCTGCTGCTCTGGTGGGGTGATGTCGCTGACTGGTCCCCCTGGCGCACAACATTATTCGGACGAGGAACTGTGCGCGATCGTCGACGAGGCTCATCGCCGCGGGTTGCGGGTCGCGGCGCATACGCACGGCGCCGACGCGGTCAAGCATGCCGTCGCCGCCGGCATCGACTGCATCGAGCACGGCTTCCTGATCGACGACGACGCGATCGCGACGATGGTCGAGCATGGCACCTTCCTGGTGAGCACTCGGCGGCTGGCCGAAGGGATGGACGTCTCGCACGCACCACCCGAGCTGCAGGCCAAGGCCGCGGAGATGTTCCCCAAGTCGCGCACCTCGATATTGGCCGCGTATAGAGCCGGCGTGAAGATCGCGATCGGCACCGACGCGCCCGCGATACCGCACGGCAAGAACGCCGACGAACTTGTCACGCTTGTCGATTGGGGCCTGCCGCCACTGGCGGTGCTGCGGGCGGCCACGGTGACGGCGGCCGAGCTCATCAATTCCACGGATCGGGGACGGCTGGCGACAGGCCAGCTCGCCGATATCATCGCGGTGCCGGGAAACCCGTTGGAAGACATCACCGTTACCCGCAACGTCGGCTTCGTCATGAAAGGCGGCAAGGTCTATGTCAACAACCAGAACTGACGACCTGGTCGAGATCCAACAGCTGCTCGCCCGCTACGCGGTCACCATCACTCAGGAAGACATCGAGGGGCTTATCGGCGTCTTCACCCCTGACGGGACCTACAGCGCCTTCGGCGACACCTACCGGCTGGACAGGTTCCCGGAGCTGGTGGCCGCCGCGCCAAAAGGCCTGTTTCTCACCGGGACCGCGCTGGTCGACATCGACGGCGACACGGGCAGCGGCACCCAGCCACTGTGCTTCATCGACCACGCCACTCATGACATGCGGATCGGCTACTACCGCGATACCTATGTCCGCACCGCCGACGGTTGGCGGCTGAAGACCCGGGCAATGACGTTCATCCGCCGCAGCGGTGTGCACGACTCCGGGCGTCCGCACGCCGTCGGCCGTCCGGCCCCGTGACCAATCCAGGGAACGTCGAGCAGTTCCGGGCGGATCTGCGGGCGTGGCTTGACGATACGGACCTGACCCCGGGACCCGACCACTCGCTGCAGGGCCAGATGCAGCAACTGGCGCGCGTGCACCGGGCTCTTTATGACGCGGATTGGATGCGGTACGGCTGGCCCGTCGAGGTCGGCGGATTGGGCGGACCTGCGTTGCTGCGCGCGATCGTCGGCGAGGAGGTGGTCGGTCGCCGCCTCGCCGAGCCCGGCCCCTACTCCATGGTCGAGGTGCTGGCACCCACGATGATCGATTACGCGCCAGCGGAACTCGCCGCCGAGATGGTGCCGCGGCTGCTCAGCGGCCGCGAACAGTGGTGTCAGGGCTTCTCCGAGCCGGGATCCGGCAGCGACCTGGCGTCGCTTACCACCCGCGCTACGCCCCATGGCGATCACTGGATTGTCAACGGGCAGAAGGTCTGGACCAGCTTCGCGCAATTCTCCACTCGCTGCGTGTTGCTCACCCGCACCGCACCCGGCCATGACGGTATTACCGCGTTCTTCGTCGACCTGGACACACCGGGCATCACCATTCGGCCGCTGCGCACCATGCACGGGGTGGACGAGTTCTGCGAGGTGTACTACGACGACGTGGCGATTCCATCCAGCCGGATGCTCGGCCAGCCCGGAGACGGCTGGCGGCTTGCGATGGATCTGCTGCCGTATGAGCGCTCCACCTGCTTCTGGCAGCGGATCGCCTACCTCTACGCACGATTCGACGCACTCATCGCCGAAACTTCAGCGTCGGCCGAGTCCGATGAAGCTGCTTTAGGCGCAGCCTATCTCGCATTGCATACGCTGCGCTGCCGATCGCGTGCAACCCAACACCGGTTGCGCGACGGCGCGCGCCTTGGGCCGGATACCTCCATTGACAAGGTGCTGCTGGCCACCGCCGAGCAGCGGCTCTACGACACCGTTCGCGACCTACTGCCCGGGGTTCTGGAACTCGAAGACACACCGTGGCGTTCGGAGTACCTGTACTCACGAGCGGCGACCATCTATGGCGGTACCGCCGAGATCCAGCGCAATATCATCGCCCGCCGGCTGCTCGACCTCGGGAAGGAGTGAGCCGTGGACTCCGACGCACTGCACATGCTGGCCGACTCGCTGCGCACCACGATGACGGCATCCTCGGGCGCCAAGCTCGACGCCGCACTGGCCGACCTCGGCTGGCAGGACATGCTCGACGAAATCCCAGATATCGCAATACCTTTGGTTTTCCGGTTGCTCGGCGAGACGGGTGCACACGCAGCTGTACTCAACGACGTGGTGTTGCGCGCGGCCGGACGCGAGCCCGGCGGTACCGTTCCGCTGCCGTTCGCCGGTGGTTCCTGGGTGGTCTGGAAGCGCACCGACGATACCGGTTCGACGCTGGACGAACTACCGATACATCCGGTACCGCAAGGGGACCCAGTCCCGCTCGCGGTGGGGCGGCAGGCACTGGGCTGGTGGCTGGTCGGGGCCGGCCGGGCAATGCTCTCATTGGCGCGGCAGCACGCTTTGGATCGCACCCAATTCGGGCGACCCATCGCGTCATTTCAGGCGGTCAGGCACCGGCTGGCCGAGACACTCGTCGCGATCGAAGGCGCCGAGGCAACTTTGCACACCGCCGGCGCGCAACCCGACGAGCTCGCCAGCTTGCTGGCCAAGGCGGCCGCCGGCCAGGCAGCGCTGACCGCCGCACGTCACTGCCAACAAGTGCTCGGCGGGATCGGCTTCACCGCCGAGCACCAGCTGCACCGCCACGTCAAAAGGTCGTTGGTCTTGGACGGATTGCTCGGCAGTGCGCGCGAATTGACGCGGGAGGCCGGCGCGACACTGCGCGCCACAGGGTCTGCGCCACGACTTGCGTACCTGTAACGCCTAAAATCGGTGCGCATGAGTCAGCCTGACCTCTCCCGACAAATTTGGCGTCGCTTCGGTGCTGCTGGGTGTTGTCGCACTCGTCACGAGCGTGCTGGTGATCGGGATTGGCTTTGGCGTCGCGGCGGTCGTCACCGGCTTCAAGGCTCGGGCATCTGTGCAGCGCGGCGAAGCCGGCAATGCCGGATCGGCAACCGTCGGCATCGTGTTAGGGGTGGTGTCCATCGTGGCGGGGCTAGCCGCCGTCGGCTATTACTGGCTCGGCACACACTGAGCCGCCGAGTGTGAATATCGCGACGCGACACGCCGATGTGCCGTCGTCAGACGCGCACTCGCGCCGGCTAATTGCGCGGAAGGTCGAGTATTCGTTGTGCGATGATGTTCCGCTGGATTTCGGAAGTGCCGCCGGCGATGGTCGCGGCGAAGCTGCGCACGTATCGGTCGAACCGGCTGCGGTAGTGGCTGTCCAAGTCGAGGGGAGCGAACGGGGCGGTCACCGCGCGCTGCACCAGTCCGTCGACGCCCGCGGCGTTCAACGCGTCTTCGGCCGCGCGTTGCAACGCTTCCGAGCCAAGGAGTTTGAGCACCGACTGAGCGGGGACGTCCTCCTCCCCGCGCGCTGCCCGCGCCAACGCCGCCGACCCTAACAGCCGTAACGCTTGGGAATCCATCACCAGGGTGGCGTAGTGATCTCGCTGCAACACTCCCGATGGATCGAAATCGGCTGTCAGCGCATGCAATAGGTCGACATACCCCATCCACAGCATCGCTCGCTCGTGGCCCAGCGAACCGGTTGCCACCCCCCAGCCACCATGCAGCTCACCCACCAAATTCTCGGCCGGTACGTGCACGTCGGTGAAAAACACTTCGTTGAAGTCGACCTCGTCGCTGTCACACAAGGAGGCGAACGGGCGACGCACCACACCGGGAGTATCGGTCGGGATCAGCAACACACTGATGCCCTTGTGTTTTGGCAGGTCTGGATCGGTGCGCACGAATGTCAACAACACATCAGCGTCGTGGGCGCCCGATGTCCACACCTTCTGCCCGTTGACCACGAAGTGGTCACCGTCGAGCACCGCACGCGTTCTCAGCGACGCCAGATCCGAACCCGCTCCGGGTTCGCTCATGCCCAGCGACGCGGTGATCTCAGCGCGCAGCATCGGCACCGCCCATCGTTGCTTTTGCGCTGGTGTGCCGAAGGTCAACAACGACGCCGCGATGATGCCGATGCCTTGCGGATTGAAGCTCTGGTGGATCCGCCGTCGCGACAACTCCTCGGCGTGCACGTATTGCTGCAGCAGCGTCGCGTTGCGACCACCGAACTCAGGCGGGTTGCCGGGCAGCAACCATCCGTTGTCGAACAGCAGCCGCTGCCACCGGCGGGCCCAGTCCGGGATGTGCGAACTCGACCGTGACGGCTCGTCGGCCGAGCCCATTACCTCGGGCAGATGCGAGTCGAGGAACGCCACGAACTCGGTGCGGAACGCCTCCACATCCGCGTCAAAAGTCAGCTGCACAGGGGCTTCCTCGAATTTTCCGAATCGGCGAGTTCCGCTCTTTTCGATTACGCTTCCATACACACGTGTAAGAGAATAGTATTCTCGTCGTTAGAAAGTTACAATCTCCAACACGTCTTCCGTGAGGGGGTCGAGCGCACCGATGTCACGGCGTTCTCCGGTAGAGTCCAACCATGTTCTCCCCTCGCGGCAATCACCCGAGCCGTCGGTGACCAATCCAGGCGAAGAGCCGGCCTGGAAGCAGCGCGCGGTCGAGCGATCCATCAAGACCGCGAAACTGCGTGCGGCGCAGCGCGTGCAGCGTTTCCTGGACGCGGCGCAGGCCATCATCATCGAAAAGGGCAGTACAGACTTCACTGTGCAAGAGGTCGTGGACCGGTCCCGCCAGTCGTTGCGGAGCTTCTACCTGCAGTTCGACGGCAAGCACGAGTTGTTGCTCGCACTGTTCGAAGACGCTCTGAGTCGGTCAGCCGACCAGATCCGCGCCGCGACGGAAAGTTATTCCGACCCGCTAGAGCGGCTGAAGGTAGCCGTCGAACTGCTGTATGAGGCCTCGCGTCCCGACCCGACCGCCAAGCGTCCGTTGTTTACCGACTTTGCGCCACGATTGCTGGTCACCCATCCGGCCGAGGTCAAGCTGGCCAACGCGCCACTGATTGCGTTGCTCACAGAACTCATGGAAGCGGCCGGCGGGGTCGGCGAGTTGCGCGCCGAGATCAACCCCAAGCGGATGGCCGCCATGACGATGCAGACCGTCATGTTCCTCGCCCAGTACAGCGGTGGGTCCGATGACGCGACTATCCATCCCATCACCGCCGACGAGGTGTGGGACTTCTGCTCACGCGGATTCGCGCGCCGCTAGGCCTGTCCACCCCTCTTGCTGAGCAGATATCGCACGCCGTTTGCCATATGAGAATCAGGTTCTCTAATATTCAGAATTGCAAGTAGCTGAAACGGATCCGGCGTTGACTCTTGTTGGTGGGTGATGACAGAGTTCAGATGCGGCGACGATTCGCGCTCTCCTTAGGAACGGGAGAGACCGCAGGGGGGCGCAAGTTCCGGCGAGAGGCAATTATCCGTGACAGTCAGCGCGGCCAGCGACGTCAACTTCGATCCCTACGACGTGACGCTGAACGCCAATCCCTACCCGATGTTTCGGCGGCTGCGCGAAGAGGCGCCGCTGTACTACAACGAGCAGCACGACTTCTACGCGCTGAGCCGGTTCGCCGACGTCGACCGCGCGATCATCGATTACCAGACCTTCAGCTCGGCCAGGGGCGCGATCCTCGAAATCATCAAGGCGAATATCGACATCCCGCCCGGGACGGTCATTTTCGAGGACCCACCGATCCACGACATCCACCGCAAGCTGCTGTCCCGAATGTTCACCCCGCGCAAGATCAACGAGCTGGAACCCAAGATCCGCGAATTCTGCGCACGCAGTTTGGATCCGCTGGTCGGCACCGACCGGTTCGACTTCGTCGCGGATCTGGGAGCGCAGATGCCGATGCGGGTAATCGGCATGATGTTGGGAATTCCCTTGGAGAATCTAGAAGATCAAGAAGCCGCACGCGATTTCGCGAATGCACAGATGCGTACCGAGGCCGGCAAGCCGATGCAGACCACGGCCGAAAACATGATCAGTCCGGACTTCTTCGGCCGCTACATCGACTGGCGCGCTGAACATCCGTCCAACGACATCATGACCGAATTGCTCAACGCCGAGTTCGAGGACGAAACCGGGACCGTTCGAAGGCTCACCCGCGACGAGCTCCTCACCTATGTCAGCGTGGTATCCGGCGCCGGCAACGAGACCACCACGCGGCTGATCGGATGGGCCGGCAAGGTGTTGGCCGAGCACCCGGATCAGCGGCGGGCGCTGGCCGAGGACCGGTCGTTGATTCCGGCGGCCATCGAGGAGTTGCTACGTTACGAGCCACCGGCTCCGCACGTGTCGCGCTACGTCACCCGTGATCTCGATTACTACGGGCAACGGGTGCCCGAGGGCAGCGTCATGATGATGCTTATCGGGGCGGCCAACCGCGACCATCGCCAATTTCCGCCGGACGGCGACGTTTTCGACATCCGACGCGAGGCACACCAACACCTGTCGTTCAGTGTCGGCACCCACTACTGCCTCGGCTCGGCGCTGGCCCGCCTCGAGGGCCGGATCGCGCTCGAGGAGATCTTGAAGCGCTTCCCCGAGTGGGACATCGACCTTAACGACGCCAAGCTGTCCCCGACGTCCACCGTGCGGGGCTGGGAGACGATGCCGGCCATTATCGGCTGAGCCACTGAAGAAATGGGGTAAGAGATGACTGAAGACCGTCAGGGACGGGTGGCGGGCAAAGTCGCTTTCATCACCGGGGCGGCGCGCGGTCAGGGCCGCAGCCACGCGGTGCGATTGGCGGAAGAGGGCGCCGACATCATCGCGGTCGACGTCTGCAAGCCGATCGTGAAGAACACCACCATCCCGGCGTCGACGCCCGAGGATCTGGCCGAGACCGCCGACCTGGTCAAGGGCCTTAACCGCAGAATCTTCACCGCCGAAGTCGACGTGCGCGATTACGACGCACTGAAGGCCGCGGTGGATGCCGGCGTGGAGCAGTTGGGCCGGCTGGACATCATCGTGGCCAACGCGGGCATCGGCAATGGCGGTGACACGCTGGACAAGACCAGCGAATACGACTGGCAGGAAATGATCGACGTCAACCTCTCGGGTGTCTGGAAATCGGTGAAAGTCGGTGTACCGCATCTGATCTCGGGCGGCAACGGCGGTTCGATCGTCTTGACCAGCTCCGTTGGCGGGTTCAAGGCCTACCCGCACTGCGGCAGCTACGTCGCGGCAAAACACGGTGTGGTGGGCATCATGCGATCGTTCGCAGTGGAGTTGGGGCACCACATGATTCGTGTCAACTCCGTGCATCCCACACATGTCAACACCCCGATCATCATGAACGAGGGCACCTGGAAGCTGTTCCGGCCGGATCTGGAGAGTCCGGGTCCCGACGACATGGCCCCGATCTGCCAGATGTTCCACGTGCTTCCGATTCCTTGGGTGGAGCCGGTGGACATCAGCAATGCGGTGCTGTTCTTGGCCTCCGACGAGTCGCGATACATCACGGGTGTCACCCTGCCCGTCGACGCGGGTAGCTGCCTTAAGTAGCATCCGGTCCGTGAACGGAATTGCCGGATTTCAGGGACGCGGAACGGTCATCACCGGTGGCGCGAGTGGCATCGGTTTGGCCACCGCAACCGAGTTCGCCCGCCGCGGAGCCAAAGTGGTGCTCGCCGACGTCGACAAACCGGCGCTGGAATTGGCGGTGACGCGGCTGGTCGGCGAGGGCGTTGAGGCGCACGGCGTGTTGTGCGACGTCCGTCATCTCGAGGAAGTGGTTCATCTCGCGGATGAGGCTTTCCGCCTGCTCGGCCAGGTAGACGTCGTATTCAGCAACGCGGGCATTGTCGTCGCGGGTCCGCTCGCGCAGATGACGCACGAGGACTGGCGCTGGACCATCGACATCGACCTGTGGGGCTCGATCCACGCCGTCGAGGCGTTCTTGCCCAGGTTGCTGGAGCAGGGCACCGGCGGGCATATCGCCTTCACCGCCTCCTTCGCCGGCCTGGTACCCAATGCCGGCCTCGGCACGTACTGCGTTGCTAAATATGGCGTTGTCGGGCTGGCGGAGACGCTGGCGCGGGAGGTCAAGGACAACGGTATCGGGGTTTCGGTGCTGTGCCCGATGGTCGTCGAAACCAAGCTGATCTCCAACTCCGAGCGCATCCGCGGCGCGGACTACGGTCTGGCGGCAACGCCGGACGTGACAGGGTCGCTCGGGCCGCTGCCGGCCCAGGACGACAGCCTGGGCGTCGAGGACGTGGCCCGGCTGACCGCCGACGCGATTCAGGCCAACCGGCTCTACATCCTGCCGCACGAGGCTGCCCGCGCCTCGGTCAAGCGCAGATTCGAACGCATTGACCGCACGTTCGACGACCAGGCCGCCGAGGGCTGGCGCCACTAGGACCGCGAGCAGACGCAAAAGCTCCCGACACGCCGCGCGTGCGGGAGCTTTTGCGTCTGCTCGTCATTTTGGCGAGCGGCCGATGACACCGGCGGCTTCCAGGTCGGCGATCTCTGCCGCGGTCAAGCCCAGCTCGGCCAGCAACTCATGATTGTGTTGGCCCAGCAACGGGGCGGGCTGAGTATGGAATCGGTCGGGGCCGCCGGAGAACCGCACTGGCACGGTGCTCAGCCGCGCCCGGCCGTTGACCGGGTGGTCGACTTCCTCGAAGAAGCCGCGGAACGACAATTGATCCAGCTCCGCTTGGCGATGGGGCTGCATCACCTTGCCCACCGGCACGCCCGCATTCCACAGGGTCGCGACCACGTCGTCGCCGCTGCGGTCCTGACACCATGCGGCCAGCCGCTCGTCAATCAGATCGTGGTGTGCCCGCCGGCCGGCCACCGCGGACAGTGTCGGATCCGTTGCCCACGAGGGCGATCCGAGCGCATCGCACAAACGCCGCCAGTGGTCGTCGGTTGCCACCGCGATGGCCACCCAGCTGTCGAGCCGGCCGAACTCGTCCACGTCCGCGGTGCGGTAAAGGTTCTGCGGCGCCGCCGTCGGGCCGCGGTTTCCGGCGCGTTCCAGCACGGCGCCGTACGCCGAGTACTCGATGAGCTGTTCAGCCGAGATGCTCAGCGCGGCATCCACCATGGCCGCTTCGACGAGTACGCCTTGGCCGGTCCGGCGACGATGCTCGAGCGCCAGCAGCAGGCCGTTGAGCGCATGCACACCCGCATTGGGATCGCCGATCGAATACGGCTCGTAGGGCGGACGGTCGGGATAGCCGGTCAACCAACTCAAGCCGGCTGCCGACTCGATGGCGTACGCGAAAGCGGGGTTGTCGCGCCATGGCCCGTCGAGGCCGAATCCGGGCATCCGCAGCATGACCGCGTCGGGCCGAACCGCTTGAACGGCAGCGAAATCCAGGCCGACCTGGTCCAGCACCCGAGGGGTGAAGTTCTCCACGATCACATCGCAGGTCGCGATGAGCCGGAGCAAGAGCTCTCGGCCGCGTGGGCGCTGCAGGTCCAGGGTCAGGCCCTTTTTGTTGGTGTTCAGCGCGGCGAAAATCGGCGACTTCTCCCACCACTGCTCTTCGCTGACCGGAATCCCGGCGATCAGCCGGGTGCCGTCGGGGCGGCGCATGGATTCCAGGTGGACGACCTCGGCGCCGAGCATGGCCAGAAAATGCGTACAGCAGGGGCCCGCCCAGAAAGTCGTCATGTCCAAGACCCGGAGTCCGCTGAACGGCAAACGATTTGCGGGTTTGGTCGGGGCACCGCGCGGAACCATACTGCCGGCCCGGTAGTGCTCGGTGTGCTCACCCAGCCGTGGCGCCGCACGCGGCTGCCGAAGTTGCGCGGGTTGCATGCGATAGGGGTGGCCCGGCTGCTGGAATCGGTCGCGCGGGTTGCGCAGAAACGAACGGCGCGCTCGAAAGTGGTCTAGCGACGCGATGTTGGCGCCGTTGGCGACCGGCGCGTTGGGGATCCGGAATGCCGTGGCCAGGTCCCGGATCTCGTCGACCAGATTGCTTTCCACCCAGGCATAGATCTCGTCGGCATGGATGTTGGCCTGCTCGGTGATCGACAACGGCGATTTCTCGTCGATCCACTCCGGGTGGCCGACCATCGCGCACAGGTCGAACCACTGCTGCGCGGTCCCACAGCCGAGGTCCACCAGACCGTCTTTCGCCTGGGCGACACCAGGCACGGTGAGTCGCCGGGCATCTCGCCACGGCCGTCCGAGCATTTCGAAATAGGTGACCGGGTAGTAGGTGAGGCAAAGGATTTGCGTCTCCAGCATGGACAGATCGACGAGTTCGCCCGGCACCGCCGTCGATTCGGCCGAACCGCGACGCCAGGGTCGCGGCACTGGCGTACGCTCCGGCCAGGTATTCGCCGACCTGGCCACCGACGAAGACTGGCGCTCGGTCGGGCAACCCGCGACCCAGCCCGACTATTCCCCCGGACCATGCCTGCAGGGTGAATTCGGTTGCCGCGCGGTCCCGCCAGGGACCCTGCAGGCCGAAGGGGGTGATCGACGTGACGGTCAGCTGAGGATGCGCGACATGCATCGCGGCAGGTGTGAAGCGCGGATGTTCAGCGACTTTCGAGCCAGCAGACCACACCACAGCGTCTGCGCCCGCCAGCAGGCGGGTGACCATATCGATGTCTCGGGCGACTTCGGGATCGGCGATCACGCTGGCCTTGCCGCCCGCCAGAAAGCCGAACAAGGCGCCGTCCCGGCGGGATTCGATGGCAGCGCCGGAGGACGACCATCGGCGCAGCGGATCACCCTCTGGCGGCTCGACTTTGATGATCTTGGCGCCGCCGTCGGCGAGCAGCTTTGTACAGTACGCACCCGCGATTCCGGTGGACAGGTCGATTACCGTATAGCCGGCAAGCGGCGGTGCTGCGCGGGCCGAAGGCTCGCCACTTACGCCTGCCAGTGCGGGCTCGAGGTCAGCACTTCGGAGCCGTCAGGGGTGATCAGCACCGCTTCACGCCCGAACACCGCACCGACTCCCTGTTCCCAGACGTAGCCCGTCACGGCGAGCACCATTCCGGGCTCCAACCGCTCGTCGGCCGCGGTCGCGGGCAGCTGCGACGAGATGACCGGCGGGTCGAAGCCCATGCCCAGACCGCGGGCAACGGGCATCGGTGGCGGTGGCTCCCCCGCGGCCTGGTAGGCGGCAAGCAGCTCAGCGGCGCCGGCGCCCGGCCGGCACGCCGCTATCAGACTCGGACCACAAGGCATCCCAGCGCTTGTACAGCGCCGCAGCATCGTCGTTGGGACCGGCCGGCCAGGTCCGCCCCACCTCACCGATGTAGCCACCCGCCAACACCCCGGCGGAAAACGCCACCAGGTCCCCGGCCTGCACACGGCCGTCTGACTTGACCCGTCGCCACGGGTGATCGCGCGAAGTCACCCACGCGACATCCTGATTCGACGGAGTGCTCACGCCACCGGCCGCCAGGGCTTCCAGCAAGACACCGGCCAACGTCTGTTCGCGCACCCCGGGCCGCAGCTCGGATACCGCGGCGGCCAGGCCCGACTCGGCCACCCTGATCGACTCCCGCAGCGCGCCGACTTCCTCGTCGGTCTTGATGCGCCGGGCGGCGCGCATGGCGAGCTCGCCGTCGACCAGCTCGGCGTTGGGGAACGCCGTCGGCAGCAGCTGCGCGAAAACCGGTGACAGCGCGTCGGTTCCGACCCGTCGCGCGGTGGCGGCACCGTCAATGCGCCCCAGCGCCGCGATGGTGTTGACCGGATTCCACGAGATGCCGTAAAGGTTCTCGTGCGGGATGTCGTCGGGAACGCCTTCGTCCCAGGTGCTCAGGAGGTGAACCGCGCCGGTCGCCCGTACCAGCACGCAGGTCGGGCCAAACGGCCGGGTCCCGGCGACCCATAGTTGTGGCGCCCCAGACACGTATCGGACGTTGGCTTGCCGACCGAGAACCAGTACATCGAGATCGTGCGCCGCCATCTCGTCCAGCGCTCGTTGGCGACGCCCCGATCGCAGCGCCCGATCGTCGGGCAGGACTTCAGTTGCCATAGGGGTCATACGGGTAGTCGGTCAATTTCGTCCAGCCTTCCTCGGTGATGACCAGCACCTCTTCACTGCGGTAGCCGCCGGTCCCGTCCTCCCACACGACTGGCTCCAGAACCAGCACCATATTCGGCTGCAGAACGAAGTTCTCGTCAAACTGGTCGCCGAGATCGGTTCCAATCATTGGCATTTCGGCGGCGTTGACCCCGATGCCGTGGCCCAGGTAGAAATGCGGCAGCCACGGCCGGCTACCGCCGTTGGCTGGCAGTTGCGGCCCTGCCCAAATCGGCGGCGGTCACCCCGGCCCGGGCGACGTCCAGAACGGCGGTCATGATCTCCTGACCACCGCTGGAACTGGGCCCGCTGCCGCGGGGTCGGATCGCGGCCGACGATCCAGGTCCGTCCGAAGTCCGAGCAGTAGCCGCGGTAGGTGATGCTGACATCGGTCCACAGCACGTCGCCTTCGATCAGTTCGCGCTCGGTGCTCAGCAACGGAAGCGCCAGGTCGCCGTGGGTTGTCCACACACCGTCGGCCCTGCTCTGCGGCATCACCTGCCAGATCGGTTCCAGCATGCTGGCCGTGGCACCCAACTCGAAGGCTCGGCGCAAAAAAGCTGCCGACAGGTCGATCTGGCGTATCCCGGGGGCCAGCGCCTTGTGGACGTCGACCATCGCCTCGTCGGTAATCCGGATGGCGGTGCGCATGCAGGCCAATTCGTCGGCGGTCTTGACCACCTTCGCCGCGCTGACGACGGAGGACGCATCGACGGGAGCGCCGTTGCGAAACAACAGCTTTGCCCCCCGCGACATGGCACCCGTGCACTCGTCAACCGCGATCACCGCCCCAGCCGGGACCAGGTCGGCCAGCACCCGCGCGAAATTCTCTACGCCCTCGTCGAATTCGAGATAAACCGGGCCGTGCAGGTGGTCGTCGGGCAGGTCCGATTCCTGCGAGGCGCCCTCGCGGAATGGCAGGAATAGGTGCGGCCACTCGTCGTCGGCGACCACCACGGCCACCGGCCGCTCGACATACGACAACCCGGCGTCGCCCAGCGGCCAACTGGTTCCGGTGGCGTAGACGACGGCGTTGTTGCCCAGCAGAATCATTGCGTCGACACCACGGTCGGCCATCGCCGACCGCAATCGAACCCCGGTCTCGCGGCGCATGCGCGCCAGATCAGGCGCCTCCGGAATCGCGAACGTTGTCACAATCCGAGGAATTCGGTGATGTTGCCGCTGACGATCCGGACGGCATCCGCCGGCCCGACGGCGTCGACGACCGCGGCCAGCGACTTCTCGGAGTAGCCATAGGTGCTTTCGTTGTGCGGATAATCCGACGACCACATCACCTTGTCCACGCCGATCTTGTCGATCAGCTGCAGACCCAGCGGGTCGACCATGAACGACGCGCTCATGTGGTTGTCCCAGTAGTACCGCACGTCGTTCAGCAGCGGCCGGTTGAACATATGCCGATAGGACGCCACCAGGTGTTCGGCGTCTTGCAGAGCCCAGGGCACCCAGGAGATACCGCCCTCGAACCAGCCGATCCGCAGCCCGGGGTGCTGGTCGAGGATGCCGCCGAAGATGTACTTGGAGAACGTCTCCCGGAATCCGTCGATGTTGATCATCATCCCGACGACGACGCTGTTGAACTCGCAGGGACTTTTCGGCGGGGTTTCTCCGATGTGGTGCGTCACCGGGACACCGGAGGCTTCGATCTCGTCCCAGACCGCGCTCATGGACGTGCTCGCGTAGTCGATCGGGTTGCCGTCGTCGTCCTTGCCGGGGTTCAGCGGCATCAGAAACGTCTTGAGCCCCAACGATTTCAGCTCATCCAGCGTCCGCCGAGTGCCTTGCGGATCCCACCAATTGATCAGCCCGGCACCGTAGAAGTGGCCATTCGAGCGTTCTTGCAGCTCCGCGATGTACTCGTTGTAGATGCGGAAGGCGAGTTCGCGAAGTTTCTTGTCCGGGTAGTGGAAAAGGGCCAGGATCGCGTTCGGGAACGCGAGTTCCTTGTCGACGCCGTCCTCGCGCAACTCCTGGATCCGGGCCTCGATGTTGGTGCTCGCTGCGCCGGGGAGATCGTCGTACTGCATCAGCACCGCACTGAAATCGCCTGGCAGGAACGATTGCCCCTTGCGCCCGACCTGATAGGCACCGTCCTCGTACCAGATCCGCGGCGCCTTGTCCTTGAGGTCGTCGGGGAAGCGTTCGTAGAAGATGTCGTCGGCCAGGGAGATGTGGTTGTCCGCGGAGAACACCACGGTCCCTTCCGGCAGGCCCACATCGCTCGTCGCGGCGTGGCCACGGCGATTCTTCGGTGCGCCAAAGCCTTCGGGCGGATAAAGCGAAGCGGCACTGGTCTGAGTTGACATGGCGGGCCCCTTTATCGGATCGGCGTTTTCCAGAGTAGTCACCAGGTGACCGGCAGTTCGTAGACGCCGTAGGCGAGCCGGTCATGCTTGAACGGGATGTCGGCGACCGGCACGGCCAGCGACAGGGTGGGGACGCGGCGAAACAGCGTGTGGAAGACGATTTGCAGTTCGGCGCGGGCCAGCTGCTGGCCGACACACTGATGCCGGCCATAACCGAACGCGACGTTGCGATCGGCATTCGAGCGGTGCAGATACAGCCGATCCGGCTCGGAGAACGCATCCGCATCCCAGTTCGCCGGGGCCAGGTCGATGATGATGCCGTCGCCGGCCCGGATGACCTCGCCGGCGATGTGGATGTCTTCCACCGCCACGCGGCGCTGGCCATTCTGGATGATGCTCAGATAACGCAGCAGCTCCTCGACCGCGCTGGCGATGACCTTGGGATCTTCGGCGTCGCGCATGATCGCCAACTGGTCGGGATTTTCCAGCAGGGCGAGCACGCCTATCCCGATCATGTTCGCGGTGGTCTCGTGTCCGGCGATCAGCAATCCGGTACCTAGCTGCGCGGCCTCTTTCACGCTGAGCTCACCGGCTTTGACCCGTTCGGCCAGATCGGAAACCGCGTCCTCTGATTCTTCTGGGGGGGTCTCCATCTTTGCCTCGACCAGATTGCAGAGGTATTTGTGCAGGCTCATCGCACCTTTGACGGTGTCCTCGCCGGTCGCATAGCGCGCCAACCCGACATTGGCGTGGTGCTGGAACATCTCGGCGTCCTCGTACGGCACCCCGAGCAACTGGCTGATCACCAGGGACGGCACCGGCAGCGCCAGCGCGGCGACGATATCGGCGGGCTGCGGCCCGGCCAGCATCGCGTCGATGTGGTCGTCGGTGATCTGCTGGATGGTCGGCCGCAAGCCCTCAACTCGCTTGAATGTGAACGGCTTTGACAACATCCGCCGGAAGCGGGTGTGCTCTTCGCCGTCGGAGGTGAACACCGACCGGGGTCGCTTGTGCACCGTGGACAACATGCCCGCGTTCCAGTGCGGAAAGCCGGGAACTCGATCGTCGACACTGACCCGGGAATCGGAGAACAGTTCCCGGCACTGCTCGTAGCCGGTGATGAGCCACGGCGTGCTGCCGTCCCAGATCCGAACCCGCGACAGCGGCCGTTCTTCAGCCAGTGCCATGACGTCCGGAGGCGGGGCGAACGGGCAGCCGGCCTGCCTGGTCATCGGGTATTCCGGGATTACCGGGATTACCGGGATTTCCAGGGCCGGCCCGGTCCCGGCAGCCGCGCTACTTGCCAAGGTGTCTGACATCTTTCTCATTCCTCGATGTGAATCGCCAGCGCGGGACACTGCGCCGCCGCCCGGCGTGCGCTCTCGGACTGCTCGGCCGAGGGATTCGCGTTGAGCAGCACGACGACGCCGTCCTCATCCCGCTGGTCGAATAGCTCCGGCGCATTCATCACGCAATTGCCCGACGATGCACAGATGTCTTGATCGACAGTCACTTTCATCTAAAGACTCTTCACTCGCTCGGGGTCACCGGCGCCAGCCACAGGCCGACTATCGCGTCGATAAGACCGGATGCTGCGGCCCGCCAGGACGTTTGGTGCATCATCGAGCCCGCCGCCAGCGCGCGTTCCCGATCGGCGCAGGTGTGCATCAAGAGGTTGCGGGCCATGATGTTGCGTTCAAAACGAACCTCGGCCGGCAGGTCGGGCAAGCAGCGGTTGATGCCGTCGACCACCTGAACCAGCGACGGCGAACTGAGCGCACCCTTGACAATGATGTTGTAGTACGCGGGATCGGTCATCGCTTGCGCGGCGAAGCGCGCGTACCAGGTGGGATTACCCAGGGTCTCCAGGTGGTCGGTAAGCGGGCGCACCAGGCAGGCCACCCAGTCCCGCATTTCGGCCGTCTCATTTACTTCGGATCCTTCGGATACTTCGGAAACCAGCTGCTCGCGCAGCTGCTCGACCGGCCCGCGGTGCTTCTGCTCGATCGCGCGCACCAGGTCGGCCTTGGTGCCGAAGTGATATCCCACCGCAGCGTTGTTGCCCTGCCCCGCGGCCTCGCTGACCTGCCGGTTGGACACCGCGAACATGCCGTGCTCGGCATACAGCCGCTCGGCGGCGGCGAGGATCGCTTCCTGCGTGGAGGTGGCGCGCTCGGTGCGCACGGTCCTGGCCGCTGTGGTCATACCCGCCAGTCAACCGCGCGGACCCCTATTAAGTCAAGCGACTGATTTAAAGTCTCGTTCGAACTCAATGGACAGAGTGACAGGTCCGCTCAGGGCGGACAGCGGCTTCCACGGGTCGGCGAGCTCGAGTCTGGCGAGATTCGCACCGAGGCAGGCCGGACGGGTGCGGCGGGCCTGGGGCATGCGCCGTGTCATGACCGACAGGGCTTACCTCCCGAAGGTCATTTGCTGAAGTACCTTCGCCGCCAAGTGTTGGCGCCGGGGGCCACGCGCCACAGACGGTGAGCAGACGCAAAAGCCCCTAATTCGAGCCGAATTAGGGTGCTTTTGCGTCTTTTCGCGGTAGTAACCGGTCAGCGTGACCGGGGTTGAAAACGTGCTGTCATCGGGCCGAGGATGCGCTGATAGCCCGCCGGGAAGACGCGCACCAGCAAGTCGAACGCTCTGGCGTCCAGCCCCACCACCACGCGGGCTTTGTTGTTGCGGACCGCCTTCAAGATGGTCCGGGCCGCGCGGTGGGCACTGGTAATGGCGACCCTGTTGAAGGTGCGGATTCCGGCTTCCTTGTCAACACCTTCCGCATGTCCGGCGTTGCGCGCGATCGCCGTCTTGACGTAGCCGGGGTGCACCACCGTCACCCCGACCGGGTGGCCGGCGATGGCCATCTCCAGGCGCAGCGCCTCGGTGAAGCCGCGCACCGCGAACTTGGCCGAGTTGTACGCGGCCTGACCCGGCACACCGAACAGACCGAACATGCTCGACATGTTGATCACGTGGCCGTCACCGGACTCGATGAGGTGCGGCAGGAACGCTTTTGTTCCGTTGACCACGCCCCAGTAGTCGACGTCCATCACCCGCTCGATGTCCTTGAACTCGCTGACTTCGACGTCGCCAAGGAAGGCAATGCCGGCGATGTTGTAGATCTGGTTGACCGTGCCGAAGTGCTCTTTGACGGTGTCGGCGTAGGCGAGGAACGCCGCGCGCTCGGTGACGTCGAGCCGGTCGGACCGCACGTCGGCGCCGACCTTGTGCACCAGTTTCTCGGTGAGCGCGAGCCCATCGAGGTCGAAGTCGCTGATCGCCAGCCGCGCACCGGATCGAGCCAGTTCAACGGCCAACGCCCGGCCGATACCCGAACCGGCGCCGGTGATCGCGGCTACCTTTCCGTCGAACCCGTCCACGGCTCCCACCACACCATCATCCGGCCCGTGCGGCAAGCCTGCATGGGCTTCGCCGAGCGTGCACACATGGCGAATAAATCGCGAAAACTTAGCCGTGAGTTCACGTTCGGCGTGACTTGGCCACGACGGCTCCGTCCACCGGAAGCACGGTACCGGTGACATAACGCGACCCCTCGCCGGCGAAGTACAGCGCCGCCTCCGCGACGTCGTTTGGCGACCCCTCCGCCAGATCGCCGGGCACGATCGCATTGACCCGAATATCGTCGTGCGCCAACTCAATTGCCGCACATTTGGTGAACTGGATGACCGCTGACTTCGATGCGTGGTACATCGTCGCGCCGACGCCGGCCCGGATTCCGCCGCTCGAGGTCACGTTAATGATGGATCCACCGCCGTGGGCGGCCATGTGCCGAGCGGCTTCTCGGGTGCCTGCCATCACGCTCAGCAGGTTGACGGCCATGATCCGGTGAAAATCGGCCAGGTCGTCATCGAGGAGCCGGCGGTGCACGGTGCTCGAAACTCCGGCATTGTTCACCATGACGTGCAGACCGCCGAATTTATGGACGGCAGCTGCGATCAGCGCGCCAACCTGTTCGGGGTCGGAGACATCCGTCGGCTGGAAGAAGGCGTCGGCGCCCAGCGCGGCGGCCAGTGCCTCGGCGTTATCGGCGTCGACGTCGGCGATGACGACCCGCGCGCCCTCGGCCACAAACCGTTGCACCGTGCCACGACCAATATCGGACGCGCCACCGGTAACGATCGCTACTTTGCCGGCAAGTTCGTCGACCACAACCACGAGTTAATCGGCGGCGGCCCGGTTAAGTCAAGCAGTTGATTTAAGTCGACGGCCCGAAATATTCAACCGGCCGGCGCGCGAGAGATGCTGGACTAACCAGTTGATCGCGGATCCCGGAAAGGTTTGGTCATGAAGGTTGTAGTCATCGGCGGCACCGGACTCATCGGCTCGCAGGTGGTCGCCCAGCTCACCGAGTTGGGACACGAGGCCGTTCCCGCCTCGCCGCGCTCAGGAGTCAATGCCGTCACCGGCGAGGGCCTCGCCGATGCCCTAGCCGGTGCCCACACGGTGGTGGACGTAGCCAACTCGCCGTCCTGGGCCGACGACGACGTGCTGCAGTTCTTCAGCGCCTCTACTAAGAACCTGCTCGCAGCGGAGCGGGAAGCCGGTGTGCAGCATCACGTGGCGCTGTCGATCGTGGGGTGCGACCGGGCCGCGGAAAGTGGCTACATGCGGGCCAAAATCGCCCAGGAGAAGCTGATCACGGAATCGGGAAATCCGTATTCGATTGTGCGGGCGACGCAGTTCTTCGAATTCGTCGACGGCATTGCCGATTCGGCGACTGAGGGCGACACGGTTCGATTGCCGCAAGGCGCCTTCCAGCCCATTGCCGCCGCGGACGTCGCGACCGCCGTCACCCGCGCGGCAGCCGGCGAACCAATAAACGGGATCGTCAATATCGCCGGCCCGGAAAAGCTTGGCATGGATGAATTTATCCGGAACCGGCTTGCCGCAACGGGCGATCCACGCCAGGTAGTGGGCGACCCCACCGCCCGCTATTTCGGTACGCTGCTCGATGAACGCACCATCGTTCCCACCGACGGCGAAGACCCGACCATCTACCCCACCCGCTTCAGCGACTGGGCGGCCTCGCGCGGCTGATCGAACACGCCGCCGTGTCGCCGGCGCAACAGCCGGTATCGATCTGTGAATTTAGTTGTCCGGCAATCCTGTGAGGCTCGCATGATGACGGCGGCGTAGGCGGGTCAGGTCAGCTGCGTGGAGCCTTGGCGCCGATGCGGCCGAATTGGCGGCCGAGGCTGCCCGGCCGACTTATGCCAGGTGACCGCCGAATATGACGCGGATTTTGCGGAAACTCCGACCTTTTGGTTGGGCTGCTGTGATAATGATGCGCGTCTTCGTAGCCGCTGATGTCTTCGTACGACCGTTTGGAGGTCGATAATGTCCTACCTAACCGCGATACCGGACCTGCTCGCTGAGGCGGCATCGGATGTCTCCGGAATTGGATCGTCGCTAAGTGCGGCCAATGCCGCGGCTGCGGGACCGACCGCCTCGGTGATCGCTGCGGCTGAAGACGAGGTGTCAGCGGCTATCGCCTCGCTGTTTTCCGGCCACGCCGCGCAGTATCAGGAGCTAAGCGCCACGGTCGCGAAGTTCCATGACCAGTTTGTGCAGGGGCTGAAATCCGGTGGGTTCGCGTATGCGGCCGCCGAGGCCGCCAACGCCACGCCATTGCAAAGCATCTCTGACTTGCTTTCGCCGTGGCGGACCTTTACGGGCCGCCCGCTGTTCGGCAACGGGCTCGACGGGGCCGCCGGCAGCGGGACTGCCGGCGGCGGCGGCGGCTGGCTGTTCGGTAACGGCGGCGCGGGCGGCTCGGGTGCGGCCGGCGGCGGTACGGGCGGCAACGGCGGCGACGCCTTCCTGTTCGGCAATGGCGGCGCCGGCGGGCAGGGCGGCCAGGGCGCGCAGGGCACCGCGGGCGGCTGCCGGCACCGCCGGCCATCGGCGGCACTGGATTCACCGGCGGGACCGGCGGAAACGGCGGTTCCGGCGGATTGGCAATAGGCAACGGCGGTACCGGCGGCCAAGGCGGCCAAGGCGGCCAAGGCGGCGCCGGGGGCACGGGAAGCACCGGGCAGAACGGGGCGACCGCGGTAGGCGGAGGAGGCGACGCTACCGCCATCCTCGGCACCGGCGGCCAGGGCGGTGACGGCGGTAAGGGCGGTAACGGCGGTACGGGCGGGCTCGGCGGCAAAGCCCCGGGGTTGCTGTTCTCGACCGCGGGCGACAACGGCGCCGGCGGTACCGGCGGTACCGGCGGCACGACCGGTGCCGGTGGTACGGGCGGCAGCGGGCGGCGACGCTATTAGCAACGGGAGTGGCGGCACCGGCGGCACCGGCGGACAACCGGGTCTCACCCCGGGTACCGGTGGTGCCGGCGGGCAGGGCGGTGGTTCCGGTACAAGTCAGGGCGCCACCGGCATGACCGGCGCGGGCGGGGATCTCGGCGCGGGCGGGGTCGGCGGTCAGGGCGGCGCCGGCGCGGATCGGCGGTTTCGGCGGTACCGGCGGTCAAGGCGGCAGTGTGACCTCAATAGTGCCTTCAGCGCCATTGGCGGCGCACGGCGGCGCCGGCGGCGACGACGGGACGCTTGGCGGCGGTAACGGTGGCGCCGGCGGTAATGCCGCCAACAACGGAACCGGAGCAGCCACCGGCGGTGCCGGCGGGTCTGGCGGCAGCGGTACCGGCGGTGTCGGACAGCAGGCGGGCGGCGCCGGTGGCAGTGCGACTATCAACAACAGCGCCTCTTCGGCTACCGCCACGGGCGGTGCCGGCGGGGGTGGTTTCAATGTCACCGGCGGCGGCATCGGTGGGGCGGGCGGCGCCGGCGGGTCGGCTAGCAACTCCGGCACCGGAAATGTCGTCGGCGGCACCGGTGGAGCGGGCGGCACGTCCGACACCGGAACCGCCGGGGCCGGCGGGGCCGGCGGCCCGTAACAATCAGCAACCCCAACTCCACGGCTAATGCCACCGGCGGCACCGGCGGAGTGGGCGGAGTGGGCGGCAGCGCTGGCGGTGCCGGCGGAAACGGCGGCAGTGCGACCAACTTCGGGCTCGGCGCCGCCACTGGCGGTACCGCCGCGGTCGGCGGCAACGCCACCACCTCGGGCGGCACCGGTGGCACCGGCGGCACCGGCGGCGCGGCGAGCATCATCAACAGCGCCAATACGGCCTCCGCTACCGGCGCCATTGGTGCGTCCGGCGGCACCGGCACCACGGGCGGGGCCGGCGGTAACGGCGGCGCGGCGAGCACAATCGGAGGCGGGAGCGCCACCGGAGGTAACGGTGCTGCCGGCATCGTCGGCGACGCCGCCAGCGGCACCGGTGGCGCCGGCGGCACCGGCGGCAGTGCGACCATCACCAACATCGGGTCGACGGCTACCGCCACGGGCGGCTCCGGCGCGTCCGGCGGCACCGGCTTCAACGGCGGGGCCGGCGGCAGCGGCGGCGCGGCGTCCACCACCGGACTCGGTGCCGCGACCGCCGGGAACGGCGCAGCCGGCCAAAACGGCAACACCACCCTTGGCGGCAACGGCGGGGCCGGCGGCAACGGCGGCAACGCGACTATCTCAAACACAAGTTCCTCGGCCACGGTTACGGCTGGCAACGGCGGTGCCGGCGGCAACGGCGTCAACGGCGGGAAGGGCGGCAACGCCGGTACGGTGAACGCCGCCGGTAGCGCTAACTTCACCGCGGCCAGCGGCGGACAGGGCGGCACCGCCACCACCGGAACCGGCGGGGCCGGCGGGAACGGCGGAAGCGTAAGCCTCACCGGCAGCACGCTGGGCAATATCAAGGGCGCCATTGGCGCGGCTGGCGGGGCCGCCACGCAACGGCGGGAACGGCGGGGCCGGCGGCGCCGGCGGCAACGTGACGGTGGATAGCACTTCCGTCTCAATCGCCACCGGCGGCCAAGGCGGCACCGGCGGCGCCTCCACGTTGGGCACCGCCGGCACCGGCGGCACCGGCGGCACTGGCGGGACCGCGAATAACGCCGCCGCGAATGTAGCCGCTAACGGCGGCGCCGGCGGGTCTGGCGGCACCGGCTTTAACGGTGGCGCCGGCGGGAACGGCGGTGGCGCGACCAATACGGGAGTCGGAGGATTTGCCTCCGGCGGAGCCGGCGCAGCCGGCCAAAACGGGAGCGGCGGGAACGGCGGGAACGGCGGGAGCGGCGGGAGCGGCACCGTCGGCGACTCCACACACACCACCTCTACCGGTATCGCCACCGGCGGAAACGGCGCTGCCGGCGGCAACGGTCACCAACGCCGGGAGCGGCGGGAGCGGCGGCGCTGGGACCACCTGGGGAACAAAGACCGCCACTGGAGGCAACGGGGGAGCCGCCGGCACCGCCAGCGGTGGCACCGGCGGCAACGGCGGCAGCGGCGGCAACGCAACTGTCAACAACTCCACCTCTACCGGCCTTAGCTAGCGCCGGCACAGCGCCCGCCGGCAGCAGCGGTACCTCCGGCGGGAGCGGCGGGAACGGCGGTACTGCGAACAACGCAGGAGGATCGGCCTTCGCAACCAATGGCGCGAATGGCGGCACCGGCAGCACTGGTAGCGGCGGGAATGGCGGGAACGGCGGTAGTGCGACCAACGGCGGGACGACGGGAAGTGCCTTCGCCGGCAACGGCGGCGCCGCCGGTAGCGGTGTCACGCTAGGCGGAAATGGCGGCAGCGGTGGCTCGGTGACCACCACAAATTCCGGCTTCAACGGCGGCATCACCGCGGGCACTGCGACAGCAGGTGGCAACGCCAGCTCGGTCATCGGGGATGGGCGGGACCGGTGGGAATGGCGGTAGTGCCAGCAACGCCGGCACCGGAAACGCCACTGCCACCGCGGGCGCAAACGGCGGAAGCGACACGACAACGGGGACACCGGGCGGCAAGGGCGGCCACGGCGGCAACGGCGGCAACGCCCACGCACATTCGGGCACCGCCACAGCCGGGGCCTGGGGGACCGGCGGGATGGGCAGTGTAACCGCAAACAATGGTGCCGACGGCACTGCCGGCATGGTTGACTTGAGCGAGCCGCTCGGCAGGCCGGCCGCGGTCGATCGCCCCTTCCGCACCGACGTTTCTCCAGACGACCTGGGCCACTCGGTGACGCGGGTGAGATAGACGTGGCGCACCACCACGACTTGCGATCACGCGCACACACCGCGCAAGCGGCGTGAATCGCAATGTAGTTTTCCGCCGCATCGCGCGTTCGAGCATGCGAGTTTTGATTGCGTGTGGCGAAAACGGCCGCACCGACGGTCCAGTGACCAATACACACACATCGAATTGCCGGCTGAGGTAGGGTCTCCGCTAAGTCGTGGGGGTAGCGCATGGTAACGACGCGCCGCAGCTCATCGGGGCTTGGCGTCGATATTTGTGGCCGGTTTCATAGCTGCCGATTGGTATTTTGGCGACCATTTGGAGGTCGAGATGTCGTCGTACGTATCCGCAGTACCGGAGCTGCTCGCAATAGCGGCAAACGATGTCTCAGGAATTGGCTCGTCGCTGAGCGCGGCTAACGCTGCGGCCGCGGCACCGACCTCCTCGGTGCTCGCTGCTGCTGCCGATGAAGTGTCAGCGGCCATCGCCTCGCTGTTTTCCGGCCACGCCGAGCAGTATCAGGCGCTCAGCGCGGAGATCACACAGTTCCATGACCAGTTCGTGCAGACGCTGAAATCCGGCGGGCTCGCCTATGCGGCCACCGAGGCCGCCAGCGCCGCGCCTATGCAAGGCATTGCCGACATCCTGTCGCCCTGGCGGACCTTCACGGGCCGCCCGCTGTTCGGCGCCGGGACCGACCAGGCCGCCGGCAGCGGCCTTGACGGCGGCGGCGGCGGCTGGCTGTTCGGCAGGGGCGGCAACGGCGGCTCGGGTGCGGCCGGGCTGCCCGGCGGCAAAGGCGGCGACGCCTTTCTGATCGGCAACGGTGGCAACGGCGGGCAAGGTGGCCAGGGCGCGCAGGGCGACCTGGGCCGCGACGGGTGGGCAGCACCGGGCAGCACCGGGCGCCACCGGCGCCACCGGCGGCAACGGCGGCAACGGCGGACTGGCGATCGGCAACGGCGGCAACGGCGGGCAGGGTGGCACCGGCGGCACCGGGGGTACCGGTGGTCAAGGGATTGCCGGCACCGACGGGTCGATGGCGGGCGAAGCCGGAACTGACGGCCTCACTGGCGGTGGTGGCGGGCCAGGCGGCACCGGCGGCACGGGCGGACTCGGTGGCCAGGGGTCGGGCTTGTTCTCCCATGCGGGCGCCAACGGCACCGGCGGTACCGGCGGTCAGGGTGGCACTAGCGGCGCCGGCGGTACGGGCGGGATCGGTGCCGACGGCGACGCTAATATCCACTGGCAGCGACGGCAGCAACGGCGGCGGCGGCGGCGCGCCGGGTACTCCGGGTACCGGTGGTGCCGGCGGGCAGGGCGGTGGTACCGGTGCAAGTCAGGGCGCCACCGGCGCAACCGGCGCGGACGGGGACTTCGGCGCCGGCGGAGCCGGCGGCCACGGCGGGTCGGGCTTTAATGGCGGTACCGGCGGTAACGGCGGTGCCGGCGCCGACGTGAATCTCACGAGTGCCGGGACCGTCACCGGTGGTGGTGGCGGCGCCGGCGGGAACTCAGCTGCCGGCACCGCTGGTAACGGTGGCGCCGGCGGTGATGCGACTAACAGCGGAACCGGAGGCGCCACCGGCGGCGCCGGCGGCGGCGGCGGGACCTCAATCGCAGCCACCGACGGCACCATCGGCCCCGGCGGGGACGGCGGCACCGGCGGTTCCGCGATCATCACCAACAGCGCCTCCGCGGCGACCGCGACCTCGGGGGCCGGCGGGGCCGCCGGGGGCGGCCTGAACGGCGGTACCGGCGGGGACGCCGGCGCGGCCTCCACCATGGGAACCGGAAACGTAGTCGGCGCCAACGGCGGCAACGGCGGCAACGGCACCACCGGCAATGGCGGAAATGGCGGCCACGGCGGCAGTGCGACCATCGACAACAGCGGCTCTACGGCGACGGCGACCTCCGGAGGCGGCGGGGCCGGCGGCCGCAGCTCGAACGGCGGCAACGGCGGCACCGGCGGGGACGCCGGCGCGGCCTCCACCACGGGAGCCGGAAACGCAGTCGGCGGCAACGGCGGTAACGGCGGCGTCGGCGCCACCGGCAATGGCGGAGGTGGCGGCCAAGGCGGCGATGCGACCATCACCAACAGCGCCTCAATGGCGACGGCGAACTCCGGAGGCGGCGGGACCGGCGGCGCCGGCGGCGCCAACGGCGGTACCGGCGGGAACGCCGGCACAGCCTCCACCACGGGAACCGGAAACATCGGCGGCGGCTTGGGCGGCAACGGCGGCAGCGGCGGCAACGGCGGCAACGGCGATGGCGGAGCTGGCGGCCAAGGCGGCAACGTGGTAATCGACAACGCGTCCTCCATCTTCTCCCCGACCGGCGGCGCGGGCGGCTCCGGCGGCGGCAGCAATTCCGGCGGCACCGGCGGTGCCGGTGGCCAGGGCGGCAGTGCGACGGTCGCGAACAGCGGTTCTAAGGCTGACGCCACCGGCGGCGCCGGCGGGGCGGGCGGCGGCAGCCTGACCGCCACCACCGCTGCCGCCGGCACCGGCGGCGCCGGCGGCGCTGGCGGGTCGGCGTCCAACGCCGGGTCCGGAAACGCCAACGGCGGGGCCGGCGCGGACGGCAGCAACCTCGCCTTGAACGGTGGCACCGGCGGCAACGGCGGCACCGCGACTGTGACCAGCACCGGAACCGGAAATGCCATCGGCGGGAACGGCGGGAACGGCGGGAACGGCTCCCAATCCACTGCCATCACTGCCGACAACGGCGGGACCGGCGGCATCGGCGGTGCAGCGACCAACAACGGAACCGGTGCCGCCACCGGCGGCGCTGGCGGAGATGGCGGCTCCGCCAACCGCGGGGCCGGCGGGGACGGCGGACTGGGCGGCGGCGCGACCATCAGCAACAACGGCAATTCGCATGTCGCCACGGCCGGGGCGGGCGGGGCCGGCGGGAACGGCGCCAGCGGCGGCGGCGGCGGCCAGGGCGGAGCGGCGAGCACGACCGGAACCGGTGCCGCCACCGGCGGGGACGGCGGTGCCGGCGGCAATGACCCCACCGGCACTAGGGGGGCCGGCGGGGGCGGCGGCGGCGGCGGCAACGCAACCATCTCAAACAGCGGGTCTTCGGCTACCGCCACGGCCGGGGTGGGCGGTGCCGGCGGCACTGGCACCAGCGGCGGCGCACGGCGGCGGCGGCGGCGCGGTGAGCAGCACCGGAACAGGAAGCGCTGTCGGCGGCGGTGGCGGAGCCGGTGGCATCGGCAGCAACGGCGACGGCGGCGGCGGAGGCGACGGCGGGTCGGCGACAATTAGTAATAGTGGTGCTACGAAATCCGCCACCGCCGGCGCCGGCGGCGTCGGCGGTAACGCTAATGGTTCGACCGGCAACGGCGGGGCCGGCGGGGCCGGCGGCGCCGCGAGCAACAGCGGCAGCGCCACTGGTAGTGGCGCCGTCGGCGGTGGCGGCGGCAAAGGCGGCAATAGCACGGGCACGAACACACATGGCGGCGGGGGCGGCCACGGCGGCCACGCCACCGTTAATGGGGGCACTGCCAAACAGGGTGCCGGCGGGACCGGCGGAACCGGCAATCCGAGCCCCGCAAACAACGGCTCCAACGGCGCCGGCGGCTAGCGCAGCTGGCGCAGCGCGCATCTGGCACGCCGGCCTAGCTGACCTCACACATCACGGCTCAAATTGGCGCCTGAGGTGAACTCCGCTCAGGTATGCGCATTGCCGCCGTCGGGGTAGCGGAGTGTAACGAAACGCCGTACTTTATGTGAGCTTGGTGTGTTGATTGTGGCCGTTTTCATACTGCCGATTGGTCTTCGGCCGACCATTTTGGAGGTCGAGATGTCGTACGTACTCGCAACACCGGACCTGCTCGCAATTGCGGCATCGGATGTTTCAGGAATTGGGTCGTCAGCGGCTATCTCCTAGCGGTTACGGCAGTCGCTCCTGACGTACCGCTTCTTGCGCGAGTTGCACTCGGGACGTGTAGCCCAGTTTGGTGTAGATATGCGTCAGGTGTGCCTGGACAGTGCGCGGGGAGACAAACAATCGTTCCGCGATGTCCTTGGTCGCCAGTCCCTCGCTCACCAGCCGCGCCACGTCGAGTTCGGTCGGGGTCAATGACGCCCAGCCGCTGGCCGGCCGTTTACGTTCGCCGCGCCCACGCAACGCATAGGTGATGACATCATCGGCCGACAGCGCGGCGCCTTCGGCCCAAGCCGCCTGAAAGTCGTTCTCCCCCAGTTCGCTACGGCACGCCTCGAACGCTCCGCCGGATCACCGGCATGACACTCAAAGAATTTGTGCGCAACGAGATCGCGGAGCCACTGGGCGCCGACATTCGGATCGGCGCGCGGCCCGAAGACGACAGCCGCATCGCCGAGCTGATCCCGCCCCCGCCGCTGGACATACCGTGGGACGCGGTGCCGGAGGATCATCCGATGCGCAAGACGTTCGCCATCATGGCGCCGAATTCCGAGGCTGCGTTGACGGCTCAGACGACGGCGTGGCGACGCGCGGACATCGGGTCGGGCAACGGACACGGTAACGCGCGCTCGCTGGTGCGGTCGCTGTCACCAATCTCGTTGGGCGGCAACGTCAACGGCGTGCGGTTCCTACGCCCGGAAACCACCGACCTGATCTTCCAGGAGCAGGCGGACGGCATGGATCTGGTACTGGGCATGCCCGCCCGTTGGGGTATCGGCTACGCATTGCCGAAACCGGAAGCGGTGCCGGACATTCCGTTAGGGAGGATCTGCTTTTGGGGCGGCTGGGGCGGCTCGATGGTGGTCATGGATCTCGACCGCCGGATGACGTTTTCCTACGTCATGAACAAGATGGGACAAGTCACGGCCGCCGGATCAGACCGAAGCCAGAAGTACGCCCGGCTGATCTACCAATGCATCGGTTAAGCGCCGGCGCGCACCAGGCGGGCTGAAATCACGCGGAGACGGGACGGGCCGGTTCCCGGGTTTGTCGCCACCTCAGCGTGGCCGGGTGAGCGCGGGCGGGAACGAGTCACCCGGCAATGCCCGTGACCGTCAGCATCGGGCGGACGACGACGAACATGCAGGTCAGAATTACCGCGGCAACCCCCGCATCGCGTCCACACCACAAGTCGCGCGGCGTCACGCCGCCGACTACATACCTCGTAGGGGTACGCTACAAAACGGCCCTTCCCAATGGTTGCGATCCGCCTACTACCCGAGCACGGTATAAAGCCTGGGGACCAATCGACACCAGACGAGGAGTGGTCAATGCCTTTGCTGCCCATCAGCGGGGTGCCCTTCGACAGGGCACGACTCACCAGGCGCGGCTTCATGGCTGCCGGCATCGCCGGCGGATTCGCGCTGGCGGCTTGCAACTCCAAACCTCCGCTGTCGGACAGTGCCGCCAAAATGGCCGCCGCCATCGACGCTGCCGAAGCGGCCCGACCTCACAGCGGGCGCACCGTCACCGCCTCCCTGACAGCCCAACAGACCGAGATCGACCTGGGTGGGTTGACCGCGCGCACGCTGGCCTACGGCAACAACCTCCCGGGACCGCTGATCCGGGCCAGGGTGGGCGACGAGCTTGCGGTCACGGTCTCAAACCGGCTCGATCATCCGACTTCCGTGCATTGGCACGGCATCGCGCTGCGCAACGACATGGACGGCGCTGAGCCCGCCACCCCGAACATCGCCGCCGGCGAAGACTTCACCTACCGGTTTTCCGTCCCGAATGCGGGCACCTATTGGGCGCACCCGCACACTGGCCTCGACGCAGACATGGGTCTCTATCTGCCGGTTATCGTCGACGACCCCACCGAGTCGGGCAACTACGATGCCGAATGGATTGTCGTCATTGACGATTGGACCGACGGCGTCGGGAAAAGCCCGCAACAGCTCTACAGCGAACTGACCGACCCCAACAAGCGCAACATGCCCGGGATGTCTGAGCCGAGCAGCACCACCACTACGACGACTACGACGACGACGACGACACGACAACGACGACGACGACCGGGCGAAACTCGCCGAGCCGGACAACGTCCGCGACGGGGACCACCTCGACAACCTCCCCGACCTCGCCGAGCTCCCCGCCCCCACCGCCCGAGATGCCCGCCAACGCAGTCGGTAAGAGCGACCTGCTCGGCGGTGACGCCGGAGACATCGCCTACCCGTACTATCTGATCAACGGGCGAATTCCCGCCGCCCCCACTACGTTCAATGCGCAGCCCGGCCAGCGGATCAGGATCCGTTTCATAAACACCGGCTCCGACACCGCGTTTCGCGTCGCGCTGGCCGGGCATTCGATGACGGTCACCCACACCGACGGCTACCCCGTGGTACCCATCAAGGTCGACGCACTCCTGATCGGCATGGCCGAACGCTACGACGTCATCGTGACCGCCGCCGACGGCGTCTTCCCGCTGGTCGCGGCTGCGGAAGGAAAGAACGCGGTGGCGCGCGCGCTGCTTTCCACCGGGTCCGGTAACCCACCCGACGCGCAATTCCGACCGGCCGAACTCACCAAACGTGTCGGGACCATCGAAATATTCACCGCCACAACGCCGGTCAACCTCGGCCGGCCCGAACCCAACCTCAACCTCTCGGTGGTGCTGGGCGGCACCATGATGAAATACGACTGGACGATCAACGGCGAGCCCTACAGCAAGACCGATCCGCTGCACATTCGACAGGGTGAGCGACCCACCATCACATTCGACAACACCACGATGATGTGGCACCCCATGCACCTGCACGGCCACACCTTCCAGCTGATCAAGGCCGACGGCGATCCCGGCGCCCGCAAGGATACCGTCATCGTGCTGCCCAAGCAGAAGGTGAGCGCTGTCCTGGTCGCCGACAACCCCGGCACGTGGATGCTGCACTGCCACAACACTTATCACCAGGAAGCTGGAATGCAGACGCGCCTGGACTACGTGTTCTGACGGCTGCGCGGGGAGACGTGCGCTATTGCCCCATCACGTATCTGACGGTGGGACCGGCCGTCCAGCCCCCATCGACCGCTATCTCGGCTCCCGTGGTGTAGGCGGCATCATCGGACAGCAGATAGCCCACGGCGCCGGCGATCTCCTCGGGCAGGCCGACCCGGCCCATCGGAGTGTTCGGGTAGTTGCCCTCCCCCACCTGGATTCCCACCCGCTCCGTCATCGGTGTGTAGGTCATCCCCGGATGCACCGAATTAACCCGAATGCGGTCACCGGCCAGCTCGATCGCGGCGACCTTGGTCAGCCCGCGGACACCCCACTTCGAGGCGCCGTAGCCCGCGGTCAGCGCGAGGCCGAAAAGCCCTGCGGCAGAGGAGATATTGACGATCGAGCCGCCACCTGCCGCGCGCATCGGCGGAATCACTGCTTGGATGCCGTTGAACACCCCGACCAGATTCACCTCGAGGACCGACCGGAAGTGGTCGACAGGTTCATGCTCGATGAACTGTCCGGTCGACACCCCGGCGTTGTTGACCAGTCCGTCGAGGCGTCCGAACTCGCCAATGGCGAATTCCACCGCCTGCGTCCATTGCGCGGGATCGCTGACGTCCAGATGCACGTAACGGGCGGACTCGCCGATTTGGTCGGCAAGCCGCTCGCCGTCGTCGTCGAGGAGGTCGGCGATCACCACCTTGCCGCCCCTCCCGACGATGCAGCTGCCGAATGCGGCGCCAAGCCCTCGCGCGCCGCCCGTGACGATGACAACCTTGCCCGCTAACTGAGCCGAATTCGAATTCATTTAACAACTTCCCCTTTTCGAGCGGTGTCGTTGGTCAACCTGCCACAGGTATCGGCGTCGGGATCCTTCCCGCGCTGGCGCCGCCGTCGACCGCGAAGTCGGCTCCAGTGATGTAGGAGGCCGCATCCGATGCGAGAAACGCCACCACCGTTGCGACTTCCTCCGGCACACCAACGCGGTGCAGCGGCGCGCCCGGATGCCCACCGGGTCCGCGCTGCACGTCGAGATGACCGATCATCGGCGTGTCGATCATTCCCGGGTACACCGTGTTGACACGAATCCCGAACGGGCCCAGCTCGATTGACGCCACCTTTGTCAACCCGCGAAGGCCCCACTTCGACGAACCGTATGCGCCGTAGCCGGCAAGTCCATGCAACGCCGCCTGAGAAGAAATATTGACGATCGAGCCTCCGCCAGCCGCCTTCATGGGTTCGACAACAGCCTGTACACCAAGGAACGGACCGACCAGGTTGATCCGCAGCAGCCGTTCGAACTCGTCGACGGGTTGATCCACGATCGGCTTGGTGACGCACGCGGCCGCATTGTTCACCAGCGCGTCGATGCGACCGAACTCCTGCTTGGCAACCTCCACTACGGATCGCCAGTTCTCGGGGTCGCCGACATCGTGGCGAACGAAGCGCGCCGCGGCACCGATCGACGCCGCGACCTGCTGACCCTCAGCCTCAAGGATGTCGGTAAGGACGACCCGAGCGCCCAGCGTCGCAAACAGCCTGGCTTCCGCGGCACCCTGGCCGCGCGCCGCCCCGGTGATGATCGCGACCCGTCCCGACAGGTCTACCAACGGGTTCACGGTCATCAGTCGGCGGTCATGTCGATGCCGATAAGCATGGCCGCGCTCATTTTCCGCGGTAGCTCGGTCAGAATCGCCGATGCCGCGATGCGGCGCGGCAGCGTGACATATCGCCGCCCACGCTCGATCGCATCGGCGATCGCCTTGGCGACGACTTCGGGTTCCAAGTCCTCGGGTGGCAGCATGTGCAACCGTTGCGAGCGCTCGATCGCGCGCCGGGCCGGCCCGAAGCTTCGGATGCCGTCGATCATGTCGGTCTTGACCGCACCGATCTGCACCAGAGTCGTACCGACTGGATTGCCCCGCAGTTCGGCACGGATGCCGGCCGTGAAATGGCTCAGCCCGGCCTTCGAGGTGGCGTAGACGGTGACCCCGGGGCTAACGCTCACCGCCCCCATCGACGATACGTTGACGATGTGCCCGCGGCCCCGCGCAACCATCCGGGGCATGAGCTGGCGGCAGAGCTCCATCGGCGCTAACAGGTTGACCTGCAAAAGATCCCGCATCTCCTGTGCGGAGACGTCCGGCAGCAGGCGAACGCAATCCAGGCCCGCATTGTTGATCAGCACATCGACCGGACCGTCGGCCTCCACCCTGTCGACCAGCGCGCCGACGGCCGCCGGATCGGCGAGATCGGTCGGGTATGCCTTGCCGCCGAGTTCCTTGGCCAGGAGTTCGAGGGCCTCGCCGTTACGGGCGACGAGTGCGACTTGGGCGCCGCGTCGGGCGAGCACCTCAGCGATGCTGCGGCCCAGCCCCCGGCTGGCTCCGGTGATCAATGCGCGAGTGTTGTTCAACCTCATGGCTTTTCCTTCTGATAATTCGGGTTGTTGAGGGCCGCACGCACTACCGCGCACACGTCGGCGTTGGCCTGTTCGGCGGTGGGGATATCGTCGGGCAGGTTGAAAAAGCCATGAAACATGCCGGCGTAACGCCGGATAGTAGTGGCCACATCCGAGGCCTGCAGCCGCCGCGCATACTCCTCATTGTCATCGCAGTGCGGATCGATCTCGCCGGCGACGATGTGCGCCGGGGGCAAACCGGCGAGGTCGGCAAGTATCGGTGACACAAGCACATTGAGCCGGTCACCTTCGGGGCCTAGATACTGCTCGGTGAACCAGCGCATGTGCTCGATCGTGAGCACCCCGGGCGCCGATCGGGAGTGTGAGGCGGTAGGTTTGCGCCGCTGGTCCACCACGGGGTAGACCAGCACCTGAAATGCGATCGACGGCCCACCGCGATCGCGGGCCATCATGCACACGACCGTCGCCAAATTCCCGCCGGCGCTGTCTCCGGCCAACACGAGACGCCCTGGGTCCCCGCCGAGTTCACTCCCGTGGGTCGCCACCCATTGAGTCGCCGCCCAGGCGTCATCGAGCGCTGCGGGAAAGCGATTCTCGGGGGCAAGGCGATAGTCGACCGAGACGACAATTGCGCCAACCCCGTTCGCAAGCCGTCGGCAGCACGCATCGTGCGAGTCGAGGTCGCACAACACAAAGCCGCCGCCGTGCAGGTACACCAGCAGCGCAGCCCCGGAAGCCGACACGTCCGGTTCGAGCGGGTGGTAGATGCGCACCGGTATCTCGCCGTGGCCGTCCAACCCGCGGACGGTGCGGTTCTGCACCCGCGCAACCGGAATGTGCCTGCGCGGCTTGCGGCTCGCTCGCAGGCTTTCCCGTACCTCCTGCGCGTCGGCGCTGCCGTCGCGCATCGACGCGAACGCCGCTAACATACGCTGTGCGACTTCATGTTTGGCGGCTTCAACTGCTAGTTGGGTCACTTTACCGCCTGACGCTCGAGCCGGCCGCGCAACAGTTTGCCGGTGGCGTTGCGGGGCAGTTCGTCCCGGAACTCCACCTCGCGGGGCACCTTGTACCGGGCGAGATTGGCGCGCACGTAGCTCTTGATGTCCTCGGCATCGACCGAAGCACCTTCGGAGAGCACGACATAGGCTTTGAGCCGCTGCCCGAAATCCGGATCGGGCACCCCGACCACCGCGACCTCGTCCACGTCTGGATAGCCGGCGATCAGGTTTTCCACCTCCAGCGGATAGACGTTCTCGCCGCCGCTGATGATCATGTCATCGTCACGGCCGTCGACGTAGAGCCGTCCGGTGCCATCGAAATGGCCGACATCTCCGCTGCTGAGCAGACCGTCGATGACTTCCTTTGTCCGGCCGTCGGTGTAGCCGCTGAAACTCAGCATGTTGCCTGCGAAGATGCGACCGATCGCCCCGGGCGTCGTCACCGGGTGGCCCGCATCGTCGTACAGTGCGACGCGGCACCCGACCGGAGGCCGGCCCGCGGTCGCCGGGTTGTGGGCGAGATCCTCCGGCGTCGCGACCGTCATCACCGCCAGCTCGGTCGAGCCGTAAAGGTTGTAGAGCACTGGACCGAACCGGGCAAGAGCGCGGATAACCAGATCTGGTGCCATCGCCGAACCGGAAGCGAAAATGATCCGCAACGACGAGGTGTCGTACTCGTCCAGGATGTCATCCGGTAACGCCAGGATTCGTTGCAGCATGGTGGGAACAACCACCAGCACGTCGCACCGATAGTCCTGGACGGCGCGCAACGTTGCTTCCGGATCGAACCTGCGCCGCAGCACCAACCGGTTGCCCAACGCCAACGACAACACCGCCTGGCCGAGCCCGGTGCCGTGAAAGACCGGCGCGGCCACATAGCAGGTCTCGCCGCGCCGCCGCGGTACCCGGTCCAGGAGCTGCGCAGAGAACAACGGGGACGACTTCTCGCGCGGCGCGCCCTTGGGGGTACCGGAGGTCCCGCTGGTCAGCAGGGTCAGCCCGCCGGGCTTTGCGGGCGCCCGCACCGGTGCGTCAGACGTCGAGGAGATAAGCCGTTCCAGGGTGTCGGCAGCCGTATCCGGGTTCGGCCACGGATCGGACAGCATTCTGCGCACCGATGCGTCCGCGCCTTCCAAGGCGTCGAGCAGGCCGCTGAACTCGTGGTCGTACACGAGCACCGAAATACCCTCGCGGCGAACGACATCAGCCAGTTGCGGCTTCGCAAAACCGGTGTTCATCAGTACCAGACGTGCCCCGGCCTTGCTTGCCGCGGCGATGACGGTGATCAGGTTGCGGTGGTCGCGGCACAGCGCCGCAACCGAGGTGCCGGAGCCCACTCCCGCCCGTGACCATGCCCGCGCCAGTGCGTTCACTCGCCGGTTCAGCTGTGCGAATGTCACGTCGCCGGCGTCGTCGGTAATCGCCACGGCGGAGGGATGGCGGCGCGCGGCGCTTTCAATAACTGCGGCGAACGGCCCGTACTTCTTGGCGGACAGGAAGGATCGCATCCCCTCCCGCGGGCCGCCGGACAGGCCGGACTCGCGCAGCACCCGAAGACTTTGCCTCGTCACCGCGAGGTTGTCCAGCTTGCTGGCGGATGCGGCCCGGTTCCAATTGCTTGGTCCATCTCTTCACGGTCGATACCGTAAGAGCGCAGGCAGATCAGAATGGTGCGCCGTCCCAGTCATCGGGAAATCATCCCAACAGAACATGCCCGAGCCGGTTGTCTATCACTGAGCGAATTGGAGGTAGCCGGATGCGCCGTCTTACCGGTGTCGACAACTTGTTTCTCAAACAGGAGAAAAGCACCCAACCCCAGCACACCATCAAGGCTGTCGTGCTGGACCCGGCCGCGGCGCGCCAGCCGCTCACCTTCGACGAGGTCCGCGCGGTCGTCCCGGCCCTGGTTGAGCGGATCGAGCCGTTGCGCTGGCAGCTGTTGCAGACACGGCTGGGCCGGCCCTGGTGGATCGAGCGTCCCCGGATCGACCTCGACTACCACGTCAGGCACGCCTCTGCGGCGGCGCCCGGTGGCGATCGAGAACTGTCGGCGCAGATCAGCAAGATCAATTTGGGCGCGCTCGACCGCGGGCATCCTTCCTGGCAGCTGTGGTACGTCGATGGGCTTGCCGGCGGGCGAATTGCGTTGGTGTTCAAGCTTCATCACGCTCTTGCCGACGGCATGGCCTCGTTGCGGCTGCTGGAAGGCATCTTCAGCTCCGATCCTTCCGAACCGCTGCCCAAAGCCGCGCGCTCACTGGTCGACGAGCCGCGACCGAACATCGCTTCGTGGTACCGGACGGCCTTGAAGTATCAAGGTGCCTCTGCGGCAAGGTTTCCCGGTGTGCTGGCGCGTTCCGCGCATACGATCGAGACGGTTCGCGCCCGTCGCAAGGCCGGCCGGCCCGGTTTCGCCGAGGCGTTCGCCGCGCCATCCGCCCGGTTCAACGCTCCATTCACCGCCCGGCGTGAATTCGCTTACCTCACTTGTGATCTCAACATGATCAAGGAGATCAAGAGCGCGTTCGGGGTAACGGTCAACGACGTGTATCTCGCGGCGTGCGGCGGCGCCGTCCGGTCATATCTCGATCGGCATGGCGAGCTGACCGCGGAACCACTGTCCGCCGTCGTCCCGGTGGCGATCCGGCCGCCCGGCGCCGAGGTGGACTGGGGTAATCAGGTGACCACCTGGTTTGCCTCGCTGGCCACCGATATGGCCGATCCCGTCGAACGGCTGCAACAGATTTCGGCCAATACAAAGGCCGCCAGGACAGTGCACGACGAGCGCGACCTGTGGCTCTTCGGTGATTGGATGGAGTACTGGCCGCTGTTCTGGTTCTACGGACGCGCACTGCCAATCGTCGGGGCGGCGACCAAGAAGCGTCCGACCTACAGCCTGATCGCGTCCAACGTGCCTGGCCCGAAGGCACGTTTGTATTTCGCCGGGGCGCCAATCGAGAAGCTGATCTCGGTCGGTCCGATCGTCTATCCGTACGGCCTGAACTTCACCGGCTGGAGCTATGGCAGCGACATGACCATCGGTATGCAGGCGTGCAGTGACCACGTGCCCGACATCTGGGAACTCGCCGACGGCATCGCCCACTCCCTCGACGAACTCGCCACGCGGGCGCAGCTACTTCGGCGAGCAGACGCAAAAGCACCCATTTCGGAACGAAATTAGGTGCTTTTGCGTCTGCTCGCCACTACTTGGCGACCATGTCCTTTACCGCGAGATGGCTGAACAGCATGCTGGTGCCGATCGGGGTGCCACCAGCCGGGTAAGCGGTCCCGCTTGGCGCGGCCATGGTGTTGCCGGCCGCATACAGGCCCGGGATGCAGTTGCCGGACGTGTCCAGGACGCGGGCCGCGGTGTCGGTCCGCAGGCCGCCCTTGGTCCCGAGGTCGGAAATACCGAACACCGCGGCGTGGAAGGGTCCCTTGTCGATCCCGACGAGTGGCGACTGCCCGGCCGAGAACGCGCGATCAAACGCCTCGTCACCGCGCCCGAAGTCGTCGTCGACACCGTTAGCGACGAACTTATTGAACCGGGCCACCGTCGCGACCAGGTTCATTGGCGATACCCCGATCTTGTGGGCGAGCTCCTCGAGGGTGTCGGCGGTGTGCCAGAGCCCGGCGGCCACATAACTCTCGGGCTCCACCATCGACACGTTGGTGGCCTTGACCGGGGGCACCTGGCCTTCCTTGTCGTCGTAGATCATCCAGTACGGCAACGTGATTGACCCATCCGCCAGTTGGTCGACGATGACGCGGCCGATCCGGTCGTAGGCAGCGGACTCATTGACGAACCGCCGGCCGTCCTGGTTGACAAAGATCCCTCCGGTGAACCAGAGCGCGAACGCGGAGCGGCCGTCGGGATGCGTCATACCCGGCGACCACCACGCCTGGTCCATCAGATCGATGTCCGCACCGACCGCGATGGCAGCCTGATGGGCCTGCCCACGATTTCCCCACGGCCCCATCGTGTCCCGCGCCTGACCAGGCACGCCGTATTTTCGACGGAGCTCGTCGTTGCCCTCGAATCCACCGGCGGCGAGCAGCACACCCCGACGGGTGCGTATCGCTCGGCGCTGCCCGTCGGTCTCGACGATCGCTCCAACGATCGAATTGTCCTCGAGGACCAACTCGACCAGCGCGGTATCCAATCGCATCGCCGCCCTCGGATACCGGGCTGTTGCCGTGAGTAGCCGGGCGATGAGCGCACGGCCACCGATGAAGTACTGGTCAGGTACCGGCGCGCCCAGCCGATCGGTATCCAACGGACCGCGTATCACGTCACGCAGCTCGGGGGCTTTCGAAACCCGAAGCGGGCGCACCGCAATGTGCCGCCGGCCGTCCAAGCGCGCTTTCGGCGCCTTGCCGAAATAGTCTGGCCAGGGCAGCATTTCGAACTTGAGGAACTCGTCGGCCTCGAGGTACTCGATCAGCGGAGCGCCGCCGCGGACGAAGGCTTCCTGCAGTTCGTAGGGCGTGCGGTCACCGACCACCGCATGGTAGTACTCCAGCGCGTCCTCGATGGTGTCGTCGGTACCGGCGCGCAGCAGCACCGGGTTGCACGGGAACCACACTCCGCCGCCACCGGAGTACGCGGTGGTTCCGCCGAACTTGTCGGTCGCCTCCACCAGCAGTACTTCGAGTCCCTCCCGGGCCGCGGTGTAGGCACCGGTGACCCCGCCGGCGCCGGAACCGGCCACCAACACGTCACACTCTTCGTCCCATCGGATCATCGTCCTGCTCCTACGCCCGCGGCCGATTCGCGTACCACCCTGTCCCAGGTCCAATCCCGGTTTCGGGTGCGCAGCCCGAGGTACTCGTCGCCGAGACGATCGAGCAACATGGTCGCGATGTCGTCACGCATGTCAGGTCGGCGGGTACACAAGGTCGAAGTACTGCTGGGGCAGATCTTCGCGGGACAATTTCGTCATGCTGACCACACCCGGATTGTAGGAGTCTTCACCCTGCTCCTTCTGTTGTGATTCATTCGTCGGCGGTCGCGACCACGAGCCGATCTAGTTCCTCGGTGGCATGGGACACGAGTTCCCATGCGTCGTCGACCAACTCGGGGTCGACCTGAATGCCGACGTCGACACAATCGCCGTAGCTGAGCACCGTCACATTCATCCCCATCCCGACTGCCAGCGGGCCAACCGGGATCATGTGCTCGATCCGAGCACCGGCCAGGAACAGTTGCGATGGTGGACCGGGCACATTGGAGATGATCAAGTTCGTGTTCAACGGCAATCGTTGCTCGAGGTTGGCAGCCTGGTAAGCGCGTAACAGGACGCCGAACAGCATCGGCGGCGCAATGTCGGTCAGTCCGACGGTTTGTTTCTTGGTCAAGTCTTCGGCCAGGGCCTTCGCGCTGTTCATGCCGCGGTGGATCGCCGCCAACCTGGCAACGGGATCGTCGACATCGGTGGCCAGTGACGCAACCATGGGATGCACCAGGTTGCCGAGCTCCACATCCTCCGGCAGGCGGGTGGACAACGGCACGGTGGCGAGCAGCGGGCGCTGCGGGAGTGCGTCGCGCTTGACCAAATAGTCACGGATCGCCCCGGCGACAATGGTGAGGACCACGTCGTTGACTTTGACGCCAAAGTGGTTCTTCACATGCTTCACGTCGTCCAATGCCAGAGAACAATAAGCGAATTCGCGGCGTGGCCCGATGGCCCCGTTGAACAAGACGCGTGGCGCGCTCAGTGGCCGCGGCGGAGGTTCGGGCCGGCGCAGATGACTGATCGTCGTGATGGCGCCGCTCACCGACTGGCCCAGGTACTGCACAAGTTTGGGCGGCGACACCGCCACGGATGCAACTCCCCGGGCGAGCAGCTCGACGCTGGACCGGCGCGGTTCCACCTGGCCGTCATCGTTTTTCGCCGGCAGCTGCGCCGGTTCGGGTGTCACGTCGCACAGCACGGAGGCCAGGCCGGCTCCGGAAACTCCGTCGACCATCGCGTGATGTGTCTTGGCAATGAATGCGACGCGGCCGCCCTCGAGGCCTTCCAGGTACCAGGCTTCCCAGAGTGGCAGACGCCGATCCAGCGGCCGCGCGAGTATTACGCCGATCACCTCGGCGAGTTCGGTGGGACCGCCGGGCGACGGAAGCGCCGCTCGATGCAGGTGTGCATCGATCCTGAAGTCGGGATCGTCGACCCACACGGCGCGGTCCAGCCGCAACGGCACCTCCTGGATGCGGCGCCGCAGCTGCGGAAGATGCTCCAGCCTGCTTTCCACGTGATTGCGCAAGATGTCAAAACCAAAGCCGGGCACCGAGCTGGGGTCCAAGATCATCAGCCCCAGGGTGTGCTGGGGCCATGCGGTAGCGCCTTCCATTGAAAGGAACAATGCATCCATGCCGGATAGTCGCTTCACCACAGGTACTCCAATTTTTTCGCAGTTGATTCGCGGTGGTGCGAACGTACGCACAGCTGTGGGCGGTTAACCGACGTTCTCCCGATGGATGAGACAGTCGCTGGTCGGCGTCGGCGGACCGCTCTGTTGCAGGTCGAGCAGACGCAAAAGCTCCTATTTCGTCATGAAATAGGGAGCTTTTGCGTTCCCCCGCAAGCGGGAGGTGCCCCCAGCTCGCGTAGGAAAGTCAGCAGTAACTCGTTGACGGTCGAGGCCTGCTCGATCTGCGGACAGTGCCCGGCGCCGTCGACCACCGCCGAGCGCCCGCCTTCGATCTGCTTTGCGATCTGCTCTGCCCAACCCGAGGGAAGGAGTTTGTCATCTCCCCCTTCGACGACGAGGGTCGGCACGCAGGATGCGCTCGTAGGGCCGCGCAGTTGTCGGAGTCGACGGCGCGGCCGCGTCGGGACGACGAAAGCGAGCCGCGGCGACGGCCTCCCAGGCCCCGGGAGCGATGCTCGACTCATGGCGGCGCCGCACATAGTCGTCGTCGGCCGGGTAGCGGGCGTCGTGGAACAGCGCCTCGACGATGCGCCGCATGGCCGGCAGGGTTGCGTCGTATTCTTGGAGCGCCTGAAAGTGCTGATTCTGCAGGATCTCTCCGCCGCCGCAGATGATCACCAGGCTTCGGATCGGCAGCAGCGGCGCATCCGACGTGGCGTCGGTGAGCAGGTTGATGGCGCCCATCGAGTTGCCGGCGAAGTGCGCCGAGGCGATGCCGAGCACCTCACAGAATCGCGCCACATGCCGGATCCGCATCGCCCGGCTATCGACGAAGTCGATGACCTTCGCCGATTGACCGAACCCGAGCTGATCCGGTGCCAGCACTCGGTAATGCGCCGCGAGGGCGGGAATGGTGCGTTCCCAGCCGAGTTCGGCGCTGGCGCCGAACTCGCCGCCGTGCAGCAGCACCACCGGGTCGCCCTCGCCGGCTTCCAGATAGCTGGTGGCCAGGCCGTCGACGACCGTGGTTCGGCGGTGTAGCTGCATCACTTGATGGCGATCGGATTCACCGGAGAGCCCACGGCGCCAACAACCCGCAGGGGCGGTGCGACAAGCTGAAACTCGTACACGCTGTCGGCGGCGCAGTCTTCCGCCAGCGCGGTGAGGTCCCAGTACTCGCCGAACATCAGCCCCATGTCCCGCAGACAAAGCAGATGCAGCGGGAAAGTTATCCCCTCGACCCCGGATACCAGGTCTTCAACCTGAAGGTTGTCGGCAGCGACGGCTGCGATCTCGTGGTCGTGTAGCCACTGAGCGCATCGCCAGTCCAACCCGGAGTAGCCTTCTGTCTTATTGCCGGTCATGAGAAACATTGTCCACCAGCCGGTTCGGATCAGCAGGATGTCGCCCCTGCCGATGGTCACGCCCTGGGCGCGCACCACGTCGTCCAGTTCTTCCGGCGTGATCGGATTGCCGGCTTCGAGGAAGACCTCCGCGCCCCGATGGCGAACGAGGTCCAGCAGCACACCGCGTGACGTGATGCCCTTGCCATCAACCTTGTCGATGCCGCAGTGGTAGGCCCCCAAGCTTGTCACCGAATCAGCCGGAAATCCGTTGTAAAGCTGGTCGTCGTAGTACACGTGCGACAGTGCGTCCCACTGGCTGGCCGCCTGCAACGGCATGATGATCATATCGTCGTTGAAGCGGAACGGATTGTCAGCGGTCATATATCCACTTAGCTGATGCGCCAACGGGTTACGCTCCCACCCGGCCCCGTACTTGGCCAGCGTGGTCACATCGCCGCCATCCACAGTCATGACGTGCACCGGGTTATGCCGGAATTCGAAGGCGCCCTGCGGGCCCGACGCGCCGAAGTCCACACCGAGCGGAAAAACCTTCCCGTGCCGCACCAGGCTTGCGGCTTCCCGGACCTTCTCGGCGGTGATGAAATTCAACGTGCCGAGCTCGTCGTCATCTCCCCACCGTCCCCAGTTGGAGACCTCGCGAGCGACCTGTCGAAAGTCGGTCAAGCTGGCCATGGCGCTCCTTCCTCGAGTTCACGGGCGATCGCGGCGCCCACGTTTCCACCGTCGACCCACACGACTTGGCCCGAAATATAGCTTGCGGCGCGGCTATTCAAGAACAGCAGGACCGCGGCCTGCTCGGCTGGGTCCGAGACCCGGCCCAACGGCTTGGGTATGTCGTCGAGGAATTCCGGCCCGTAGGCGGTGCGCAGCTGGTCCAGGATCGGCGTTTCGGTGACGCCGGGGCCAGTGCAGTTGATCCGGATTCCCTGCGCGCCCAATGGGGTCGCGCTTCGCATGGTGTAAAAGATGAGCGCTTCCTTGGACAGCTGGTAGCCGTTGCCCAGCTCATCGGGGTGATTGCGACACCAGTCGATGCCCTGCCGCATCGTCGTGGTGTTGAGCAGCGGCGCCACGGTGCGCACATGTTCCCGGTAGGCCGACGCCGCGAGCGACGACACACTGACGATGGTCGATCCCGGAGGCATGCGCGGGATCAGCGCCTCGGTGAGATGCCGTAAGCCCAGAAAGTTGATCGTGACGACCAGCCGCGGGTCGCCGATCCCGGAGGAGACGCCGGCGACGTTGAACAGCGCATCGACCTGCCCGCCGATGGATGCGACGGCCTGGTCGATCGACACCGGATCGGCGAGGTCAACCTCGTGAAAGTCGTTGATTTCGACCGCCGGCCGACGTCTGTCCAGCCCGACGACGTGAGCGCCGAGTTCGCTGAGCTGTTGCACCACGAACGCGCCGATGCCCGACGCGCATCCGGTCACTACCGCACGACGGCCGTCGTAGCGCCACAGGTCGTCGATTTGCCCCAACGCTCAACCGGCTTCCGGTATCACTTGCGTTGCTCCTTTTCGCGCTCCTGCTCCTTTAAGCGCTGCGCCGCCTGCACGCGGCCCTCGTTGATCTCGGCCATGGCTTCAGGGATCTCGCTGGCGGTGAACTTACCGCCGCGGCCGGTGGGCAGGCCGCCGAACGAGTAGTTTTCGTCGAATTGCGGTGCGTCAAAAGGTCGTGTTGCCGGCCGCCGCGCCTCTACCTTCTCGATGACCGGTGCCAGCCTGACAGCCTTGTCGGCCGCCGCCTTTTCGTCGCGTTCGATGAACTCGGGCAGCACTTCCTTGCCCATCAGCTCGATCGATTCCATGGTGCCCTCGTGACTGCGCGGGTTGAGCAGCAGGATGATTTCGTCGACGCCGCTTTCCTCGTAGCCGCGCAAGAACTCCCGCACGGTTGCCGGGGAGCCGATGGCGCCGCGGCCCGGGCCGTAGGCCAGCGTCGGATCCTTCTCCACCTCTTCCAGATAGCGGTTCCACACTCCGGTCCGCCCCGGCGTGTGCACACCGGTCATGTAGTAGTGCATGATGCCGAACGAGAAGAAGCCGCCGCCCTGCCCGAGGCGTTCGAGCGCCTGCTCGTCGGTCTTGGCGACCATCATCGACAGGTCCCCGCCGATGGCCAGGATGTTGGGGTTGATCGCCGGGGTGACCGGGACGCCGTTCTCCTCGAATTCCTTGTAGTAGCCGTTGACCCGCTCGGTCAGCGGCCCCGGACCTGTGTAGGCGAAACTCAAAGCGCCAATCGCCTTTTGAGCGGCCATCTGCACGCTGGCCGGCCGGGTACAGGCGACCCACACCGGTGGATGCGGCTTTTGCATCGGCTTGGGAATCACGTTGCGGGCCGGCATCTCGATGTGCTCACCCTTGAAACCGGTGAACGGCTCCTCGATCATGCACCGGATCGCGACCTCAAGGGCCTCCTCCCATTGCGCGCGCTTGTCGGCGGGGTCGATGTTGAATCCCCCGAGTTCACCCACCGACGAGGATTCTCCGGTGCCGAACTCGACGCGGCCGTTGGAGATCAGGTCCAGCGTCGCGATGCGTTCGGCCACCCGGGCGGGGTGATTCACCGCGGGGGGAAGGTGCATGATGCCGAATCCCAGCCGGATGTTCTTGGTCCGCTGACTGGCCGCGGCCAAGAACATCTCCGGTGCGGTGGAATGGCAGTACTCCTCGAGGAAGTGATGTTCGGTGAGCCAGACAGTGGAGAAGCCGGCCTTATCGGCGGCCTCCACCTCGTCCAGGCACTCCTGCAGCATGACGTGTTCGTCATCCGGTGCCCAGGGACGCGGCAGGGCGAATTCGTAGAAAAGTGAAATTTTCATTGCTTACCTCCCATAGGAATCAAGGGTCTGGCCGTCTGAGCGGCAGCGTGTTTCGCTGCGACAAAGCCGAAGGTCATAGCCGGCCCGATGGTCGCGCCGGCACCGGCATAGCTGCGGCCCATCACCGGCGCCGCGGTGTTGCCCACCGCATACAAACCGCACACGACGGTGTCATCCGGGCGCAGCACGCGGGCGTATTCGTCGGTGCGCAGGCCACCCGATGTCCCGAGGTCGCCCAGCACGATCCGAAACGCGTAGAACGGCGGATCTCCCAGTGGGTACAGGTTGGGGTTGGGCAGGGTCGGGTCACCGTAGTAGTTGTCGTAAACGCTGTCACCGCGGTTGAAATCGTCGTCGTGCCCGTTGCGGGCCAGTTCGTTGAAACGGCTGGCGGTTTGCGAGAGCTGGCCGGCCGGAACACCGATCTTGGCTGCCATTTCGTCCCACGTCGTCGCCGCTTTGACCACACCCGATTCCAGCCACGCCGGCGGCACCTTGCGCCCGGTGGGCACCGGCGCTCCGGGAATTCTGGGTATCGGCAGATGGCCGCCGACGACGTAGCGATTGAAGGACCGGTGATCGGTGATGAGCCAGCACGGGATGTGGGTGACACCGGACTTCTGGCCGTCGATCATGGCGTGCCCGAAGTCCATGTAGGGTGCGGCCTCGTTGATGAAGCGCTTGCCTTCGCCGTTGACGATGAACTGCGCCGGCATCATGCGTTCGTTGAGCATGAATTGCATTCGCCCATCCGGCCATTGGATCGCCGGGAACCACCAGGCCTCGTCGAGCAGTTCCGTTGCAGCACCCACTTTTTCGCCCGCGCGGATGCCGTCGCCCAGCGCGGCGGGATTGCCGAAGCTCCAGTCCTGGTCGGCCGCACCACCGGGAGCTGCTCTTTGCGCCAGGCGAGGTCGTGGTCGAAGCCCCCGGAAGCCAGGATCACCCCGTGGCGCGCGCCGATCCGCTGGTCCCCGATCAGCGCACCGGTCACCGATCCGTCGGCGTCGGTGAGCAGCTCCACCATTGGCGAATCGAGCCACAGCGGGACACCGCGGTCCCTCATCGCCAGTCGCAGCCGGGCCGCCAGTGACTGTCCGATCGGCCGCGATCCGCTCGCCGAATACCCGCGCCCGGACCATGCGCGAAACCAGCTTCAGCAGCACGCCTTTCCCGGCCCACGACTGCCTGACGCGGTAGAAGGATCGAAGTTCCTTCGGGCCCAGCCAGATTCCCTTGGGCGCAAGCGCCAACGGCTTGAGTAGCTTCTCCTCGTCATCGCCGAGCCGCCGCAGATCGATCGGTGGCACATTGATGGTGCTGCCGAGTTCGGAGCCGCCCGGCAACTCCGGGTAGTAGTCGGCGTAGCCGGGTTTCCAGACGAACTCAAACCACCCGGAGAGCCCTTCCAGGAACTCCAGCATCTGCGGCGACGACTCGACGTACTGCCGGATTCGCGCCTCGCTGACCAACCCCTCGGTGATCTGGCGCAGGTACTCGACGACGCCCTCCGGATCGGGGGCGTAGCCCTCTCGGCGCTGTGCGGGTGCACCCGGCACCCAGATTCCACCTCCCGAGAGAGCGGTGGAACCGCCGAAGTAGGGCGACTTTTCCACTACCAACGCATCGAGGCCGGATGCGTTGGCCGTCAGCGCAGCCGTCATACCGCCGCCGCCGGAACCGACGACCAGCACGTCAACAACGTGGTCGAAGCCGGGTCCAGAACTGGGGTGGGTCATTTCGGCGCCGCCGTTCTGATGGCGAACCCGGCGATCAGCTCGGCGACCGGCCGGTAGTAACGCACCGTGGTGCGGTATGGCCCTGCCGTCGCCAACGCCGCGAAAGCCGCCACCCACGTTCTGATTTCATGCGCGGAGCCGCCGCCCTCGTCCAGTACGAACGAGTTCGACCATTGATCGAGTTCGTCGAGCCGGCCGTCGTCAACGATCTGCAGGAAGTGCTGATCCCACGCCGGGTTCAGGGGTTGCAGGTCGCTGCCGCCTCCGGCAAAGTTCTGCGCCGCCTCGATCACCGCGGCCTGGCGAGCTTGCCGTTGCTCGGTCGTCATCGGTTCGCCGTGCACGATCCGCTGCAGAACCGCGGGACCGGCCGTGGCCAGCGTCGGCACCGGGGGACTGTGGGACAGGCCACCGGATCCGATCACCAGGACCCGCTTGTTCAGCGTCGCCAGATAGTTGCCCACCGCGGAACCCAAAGCCCGGCAGCGGCGCATCGGGCCCAGTGGCGTCGCGATCGCGTTGATGAAGATCGGTACCACCGGGCGTGACCTGGCGTCCCCGAAGAGCTTCTCCAGCGGTTGCACCGTGCCGTGGTCCACGTCCATGCTCGCCGAGACTGCGATGTCGACGTCGGAACCGAGTATGGCTTCCGCGCAGTCGGCCGCGATGCCTTCGGGAACATCCAGCGGACCGAGGTGGGTACCGTAGTCGCCAACGCCCCTGGCGCGCATCCCGATACAGAATGGCGGCATCGCCTTGTAGAAGAACCCGTTGTAGTGGTCCGGAGAAAAGATGACGACGAGTTCGGGGTCGTAGTCGCACACGAATTCTCGCGCTCTGGCGATCGCGGTGTCGACGTCGTCAAGCAGGTCCGGCGACGGCCCCGGTAGATTCAGCAGCGGGCTGTGCGACATACAGCAAAGAGCCAGTGGCACTTGGCAAATCACCCCCTTCCGGCGTGAGGGTGAGGGCGGCGAACAGCGACGCGCTCAGGTCAGGGGCGAGCTGCGCAATACACGCACCCGCGATGCACCGATCGGGGCGCAGAAACAGCACCGATTCCTGCTGGGTGTCGAACCAGGCCTTCAGGCCGCCGGTGCGGTCTCCGACGATCACGACATCGGGATCGTCGTCTGCGGTCCAGTCCAGCTGGACCAGTGGGCGGGCCGCAACGAAGCGTGCGCCAACGGCTTTCCAGTTCGCGAACGCCTCGGCGCCCAGGATCTTGCGCGGGTTGTTGTTCCAGCACAGCACGGCAAACCAGTCGCCGAGCACGTCGTCCAACAGGACATCGCGCTGCGTCCTGGTGTCGACCCGGGGCTGCACGAACAACGTGCCCACCGGCGAGCCCGGCCGGTCGTGCACGACTGCCCCCTGCTCGTAACGCGGCATCGGCTTGAAACGCATTTCCAGCACATACCGCTTGAGCGACGGCACAATTGACGCGGACCGCACGACGACGTCGCGCGCCGCGGCGAGCCGGCGATTGGTCGGTGAGATCACCCGGCCCACCATGGTGGACAGGTCGATCATCGCCCGGGCGTGCTTGCGCCGCTCCATGTCGTAGGTGTCCAGCAGCTTCGCGTCGGCGCGGCCGCTCACGACCGCCGCAAGTTTCCATCCCAGATTGGCGGCATCCCGAATGCCGCTGTTGTAGCCCTGTCCCTGCCACACCGGCATCAGGTGCGCGGCATCGCCGGCCACCAGCAGCCGGCCGCTACGGAACGCTCCGGCGATCCGTGAGTGATGGGTGTAGACCCGGCGCCGGATCACCTCGACCCGGTCGGGGTGCGGCACCATGCGCGCCAGCATCTGGCGCAGAAACGCCGGATCCTCGGCCTGCTCGTCGGTTTCGTCGGGGTGAATCATGAACTCGAACCGGCGAATTCCGTGTGCGATGGAGATTGACGCATACGGGCGTTCGGGGTCGGCACCGACTTCGCTGTTCGGGTGACCCAATGGATCGTTCGCGATGTCGACGACCAGCCATCGGGTCGGCGACGTCGTCCCGTCGAACGAAACGCCCATCATCCGGCGGGTCATGCTGCGGCCGCCGTCGCAGCCGACGACGTAACGCGCACGCACACTGTAGGTGTCACCGTCGGTCCCGCCGCCGAGCTCGACGGTCACCGCATCGGCGGTCTGCCGGCATGACGTCATCGGACGGTCCCACCGCACCTCGACGTGTTCGAATCTGTCCAAGCCGCGCAGCAATTCGGCGTCGACCAGCGGCTGTACGAAGCCGTTGCGCTTGGGCCAGCCGAAACGCGCATCCGGCGGAGCCATTTCGGCAAGGATGCGGCGCTTGGCGTCGAAGAAGCGCAGGATCTGATTAGGCACGGTGTGCGGCAGCACCCGGTCCACGAGACCGATCGACTGGAAGGTGCGCAACGCCTCGTCGTCCAGCCCTACACCGCGCGGGTAGTCGATCAGCGTCGAACGCTCATCCACCACCAGCGTCCGGACGCCCTGCAGGCCAAGGATATTGGCCAGGGTAAGCCCTACCGGCCCCGCGCCGACCACCAGAACATCGACGACGGCGACTTCCAGGCCCTGTTCGTCTTGGTCCATCAACGCCCCAGCAGGAAATCGAGATGCAGGCGATTGAAGGTCTTGGCGTCCTCATACTGCGGCCAGTGACCACATCCGGGCATCACTTCGAAGCGCGCACCCGGAATCATCGACGCGATGCGGCGGCCCTCGGTCACGTCGGCGGTGGGGTCGTCACTCGTCCACAGCACCAGCGTGGGTGCGGTGATCGCCCCGTACTCGGCCGGCCCCAGGATGTTGCGCGCCCGGATCTCTGGATCCTGCAACGCCATGATGTCGCTCATGGCCGCGACGAATCCCGGTTGGCGATAGATCCGTTGGCGGCTGGCCACCAGATCGTCGTAATCCTTGGATTTGTCGGCCATCAACCATTTGATGCGCGCCTTGACCGTTTCCCACGTCGGGTTCTCGGCGGCGGCCATGGACAGCGTGATGATCCGTTGCATCACCACGGGGTCGGCCTGGGAACCGCCCGCCGTGTTGAGGACGAGGCGGTCAACCACGTCGGGATGGTCGACGGCGGCGCGGGCGGCCACCCAGCCACCGAGCGACTCACCGCTTAGGTGCGCGCGCTGGGCGCCGATGGTGCGCAGCACCGCCATCAGGTGCTCGACGTAGTGACTGACTTCCAGCGGATGGCCCGGCTTTTCGGTGTAGCCGTGGCCCAGCATGTCGATCGACCAGGTCCAGAAATGCTCCGCGTGCGCAGCCAAGTTGCGGACGTAGGCCTCGGCGTGGCCGCCGGACCCGTGCAACAGCATCAGCACCGGCTTGCCCGGGTCTCCGGCGCGCAGGTAGCGGGTCCGGACTCCGCCGGCCATGAGGTAGCCCTGCTCAAACGCAACGCCCTGGAGATCGCTCCATACGCTCTCGAACTCCACGGTTCCTCTCTGGCAGTACTCGGTAGCTTGTGCTAATATCGCACACTGATGTGCGTTATATATAGAGCTTCGCTCTCCGGCGGGGGTCTGTCAAGGCTGTGACGGGTTCCGGGACGGGTGCGGCGACCGGTTCTCAGACGCTGGCCAGAGGCCTCACCGCGCTGCACATGGTTGCCGCATCTGCCAGCGGGCTCACCGTGCAACAGCTCGCCGATCAGGTCGGGGTGCACCGCACCATCGCGTATCGCTTGCTTACGACGCTGGCCGAGTTCCGGCTGGTGGCCAAGGGCGAAGACGGGCGGTACCGTCCGGCGGCCGGCCTCGCCGTCCTCGGTGCGTCATTCGACCGCAACGTGCGTCAACTGACGCTGCCGACGCTGCGCGCACTGGCCGACGAACTCGGCACCACCGTGTCGTTGCTTGTCGCCGAGGGCGACCAGCAGGTGGCGGTGGCGGTGATTGTGCCGAGCCAGGTCGCCTATCAGCTCGCCTTCCACGAAGGCAGTCGATACCCGTTGGACCGCGGCGCCGCCGGGATCGCCCTGCTGGCCGCCATGCCCCCACGTCCGGGCGAACGGGAGCTGGTCTCCCGGGCGCGCCAGCGCGGCTGGGTGATGACGTACGGCGAGATCGAACCGAACACCTACGGCCTGGCCGTGCCAGTCCACCGTCCGGCACCGTCCCCACCGACCTGCATCAATCTCATCTCCCACCGTGAAGACGTCGTGATGCGCGGAAAGGACGCGGTTGTCAAAGCCGCGAAGCGGTTGTCCGCCCTGCTGAGTTGAAGGGATCGCGAGCCATGCCTTGGGACCATGAAGTCGATGTCGTCGTGCTCGGCACCGGCGGCGCCGGACTCACCGCCGCACTGACAGCGGCGGTTGCCGGCGCCTCGGTAGCGGTGTTCGAGAAGGCCCCGACCGTCGGCGGAACCACCGCGGTGTCGGGTGGCATCGTCTGGATCCCGGCCCATCACCGTTGTCCCGACCGGGAATTGACGGTGGCCGACGCGCTGCAATACCTGCAAGCGCAGTCGTTCGGCTCGATGGACGACGAGTTGGTCGAGACGTTCGTGCAGACCGGGCCGGCGATGCTCGACTTCGTGGAGGCGCATAGCGGTCTGCGCTTCGAAATCGCGCCCGGCTTCCCCGATTACCAACCGGAGTTGCCCGGGGGTCAACCGAGCGGGGGCCGGTCGCTGAGCGCGGTTCCGTTCGATCTCAAGCAACTTGGCGAATGGGGTAATCGCATCACGTCGTTTCCGGCGGATTGGTCCAATGTCGGTTTCGACGCCGAGACCCGGGCCCGTTTGCATGCCGACGTTGACGAACAGTCCGGCGACCTGTGCGTGGCCGGCACCGCGCTGATCGCCGGACTGCTCAAGGGTTTGCTGGACGTCGGCGTGACGCCGTGCACCGACGCGCGGGCCGAGGAACTCATCGTCGACGGCGCAGAAGTCACCGGTGTACGGATCACCCGACCGGGACAGCACATCCGGGTGCGCGCCCGGCGCGGCGTCGTCCTGGGCACCGGCGGCTTCGAATGGGATCCCGTTCTGGTGCAAGCCTTTCTGCGCGGCCCCATGCATGGTCCGGTATCCCCGCCGAACAACACCGGCGACGGGCTGCGCATGGCGATGGCGCACGGCGCGGATCTGGCCAACATGGGCGAAGCGTGGTGGGTGCCGATCGTGCAGATCCCGGGCGACACCATCGCGGACCAGCAGCGCAGCCGCAGCGTGCGGCTGGAGCGAACACGTCCGCGCAGCATCATGGTCAACCGGGCCGGGCGGCGGTTCGTCAACGAGGCGTGTGATTACAACTCGATGGCCGGTGCGTTCCACTACCTGGACCCACGGGGCGGGTACGTCAACGATCGCGGGTGGATCGTCTTCGATTCAGTTCACTTGCAACGCTACGGATTTCTCGGCATCGCTCCGGGGGAACCGGTTCCGGACTGGTTCTGCGAATCGGCGGACTTTGCCGAATTGGGCGGCCAAGACCGGCATCGACGCCGAGGGCCTGATCCGCACAGTCGAGGAGTGGAACCGCCAGGTCGCAGCCGGCGCCGATGCTGATTTCGGCCGCGGCTCAAGCGCATACGACGGCTACTGGGGCGACGACAGCGCCAGCACGCTGGCCGGTAAGACGCTCGGCCCGATCGACACCGCTCCCTACTACGCGGTGCCGGTGCGCATAGGCGCGATGGGCACCAAGGGCGGACCGCGCACCGACCCCGACGGTCGGGTGCTCCATGTCAGTGGTGAGCCGATACCGGGTCTGTTCGCCGCGGGCAACGCAATGGCCGGTGCGACCGGCCGCGCCTACGGCGGCGCTGGCGGAACCATCGGCCCGGCAATGGTTTTCGGCTACCGCGCGGGTCACGCCGCCGCCACCGGCAAGTCCGTCGAGCTGCAATAGGGGCCCTCGTCAATGCGGGCGAGGACCGATCTCGGCAAAACCGGCATGCCGAGACCGGACCCGGATACGCTTTAGGCCCACCGAGATCGGCGATCGACACGAAGCAGGGCGGCATGACAGTTCTGGTTGTGACCCCCGAGTTGTTGACGTCGGCGGCGGCGGATGTGCAAGGCATCGGTTCGGTATTGCAGGCGGCGCATATGGCGGCTGCCGTTCCGACCACCGGGCTATTGACTGCTGGCGCTGACGAGGTATCGGCGGCGATCACTTCGCTGTTCAACGACCATGCTCACCTCTATCAACAGATGGCCGCGCAGGCGCACGCATTCCACACTCACTTCGCGCGGCTGCTCGGGAACGCAGGCCCGATTTACCAGGCACTGGAACAGGCCAACGAGAAACTGCTGATCGACTTCACCAATCTGGTGGGCCAGCTGGAACAGCCATTGGCGCCCTATCTCGAGCAGGCATTTGCTCCCGCCCGTCATGCCACCGGTGGCCTTGCCCAACTCGATCAATGGGGCGGTTTCACTGATCCTTAGCGGCACGGGAACGAATATGGCGCCACAGTTCTCTGCTCGCCGACATCGTGCACGCGTACCACCTGCCGGGTGGTTTCGGAGCGGTGTGGCAACCGAGCCAGTTCTTTCCATCCACGCCTCATCTGGGCAACCTGACTTTGGGCCAGTCGATCAGCCAAGGTGTGCAATATCTCGACCAGGCGATCCGAGCCGAGGCGAGTAACAGCGTCATCACCGTGTGGAGCTACCTCGCAAAGTTCGATCGTGGCCACCGATGAGATACGACACCTGATGAGCATCGGCTCACCGTTCCAAAATCAGCTCAAGTTCATCGTGACCGGCAATCCCAACAATCCGGACGGTGGATTTTTCGAGCGACTTGTCGGTTGGTATCTGCCGGTGCTAGACGGGTACCTCAATGGCGCAACGCCGGCTGGACTCGCCGTATCCGACCACGATCTACACCAACCAATACGACCTGGCCGCCGACTTCCCGCAGTACGTTCTCAACCCGGTGGCGGACATCAATTCGATCATGGGATTCGCGTTCGGCGCGCACAACTACATCACGATCGACTTGTCTGCCGCGATCCAGCTGCCGACATCGCCCGATTACCCGGCCTCACCACGTATTACCTGATACCGCACACAGAACCTGCCGTTGGTTACTCCGTTGCGCTTACTCGGCGGTACGTTTGGCAACGCGATAGCGGACTTGCTACAGCCAGACTTAAGGGTCTTGGCGGACATGGGTTACGCCAGCGGGAACTATGCCAACATTCCCACGCCAGGTCAGTTCTTTGAACTGCCGGATCCGTTCACGATCATCCCCGATCTGGTAACGGGTGCAATCCAGGGTCCAACGGCCTTCGCTGTGGACATGGGTTGGCTGCCGAAGTCGATGATGCCGAACATCTACCCGTTCGTGCCCACCCCGGACCCGCACCTTAACTTCCCGATCGGCCAGTACAGCGTGACGGCTTTATCGCGGATAACCGGAGCCGAGGGTGATCTGATGCGCAGCCTCGGCCTCATCCCGTCCTGGGACTACTGAGCCGAGATCACCCGTGGCAGTTGAGGTGGGTCAGCAGGTACAGCCACACGCTTGATGCGTGCTGTAGAGGGAAGACCCCGCCTGCGCTGTTGCTGACATACCGCCGGCATTCTCGAGCGCCTCATCGGAAATGTCAGTGGTAAACACGTCATCGAAAGTTGCGACCGTGGTGCTCATAGCAAATTCCTTTCACTCCCCGTTGCCGGAGCGCCGCTGACCACCAGTAGCGAAACCGGCTAATCGTCTATCAGTATCCACAGGCCCGCTGCCCAATGGTGATTAAATATGCTGTGGATTCTTTATGAATTTGCTGGCCCGGCGCGTGCAGCTAAGGGAAAGCATGCCTGTCCGGGTCAACTCGGGAGGTCGGATGGAGGCTGATTACGCGCGCGTGCTGGCACGCGCGGTAACGATCGACGAGCTGTTATCCGACGCCTATCAACCGCTACCCGGGCAAAAAGGCGACGCTGACCTGGCCGGACGCCGTCTCGCCGCCTGGTGCCGAGCGGCGGCCAGCGGCGACTGGTCGTTGTTCGCCAGGCGGCTGCACCGGGACGGGCTGTCGATCCCGGATGTGCTCGCCAGGTTCGCCACCGTCCGCCGCGACCCTAACTTCCCCGCACCCGCGTGGATGGACGACGCCGGGTGGGTTGCCACGGCCGTACAGCTACCCGACGAACCGGGACCCGCGCACGCAAGTGCGGACGTGGCTTTCGAGCAGCTGCTCGCGCCGGCGGTCCGCGACGCCCAGACCCACCTCTGGGCAGGCGTCGACCCGCAAGTGCGTGCCACCTTGACCGACAGTGCACACGCCGACATGCGCAATGCACTGTTGAAAGAGTTGTCGGGCCTTTGCGCACCGGCGCTCTACCAACGCTTCGCCGAAGGGCGCACGCGCGGTGTCGGCTATGACGAGTTCGTCGCCGACATGAGGGCGACGGGATTTCGTCGCCTCTTCGAGGAAAAGCCGATTCTGCTGCGGCTGATGGCTTCCGTCACCCGACAATGGATCGACACGTCGCGCGAATTGATCACCCGATTGACTGTCGATCTGCCGTCGATCCGGCTCGACCTGTTGAATTCGGATACGCCGTGTCGGGTGACGGGAATCGAAGGACGCCTCTCCGATCCGCACAACTTCAGGTCGCACGGTCCACATCATCGGCTTCGAGGACGGGTCACGAGTGGTCTACAAACCCAAGGACCTTGGCGTCGACGCGGCGTGGGCGGCACTGGTCGACAGACTGAACAACGGCGCGCCCCCCGTGGACCTGCGCGCCATGCGTGTCATCGCTCGACCCGACTACGGCTGGACAGAATTCATCGCGCACACGAGTTGCGCTGACCCACAAGACTTTCAGCTGTTCTTCCGCCGAGCCGGAGCATGGTTGGCGCTCTTCCACGTGTTCGTCGGCGTCGACATGCACCAAGAGAACATCATGGCGAGCGGATCGCACCCGGTTCCCATCGACCTGGAGATGGTCCTTCAGGCGAGCGACACCCGATTTCACCTCGATGACACGGACGACACCGACCAGGCTTTCAAGGCGGCCATGCAGATTGTGATCGACTCCGTCGTCGCGATCGGATTACTTCCGTCGTACGGAAAGCACGCCAGCAGTGGGATATTCGTGATCGGTGGCGTGACGTCGAACTCATCGCCGAGCGTGGCGGTGCGCTGGACCGACGTGAACACCGATGCGATGCAGCCCGTGAAGGTGGTAAGCACTACCGCGACGATCTCCAACCTGCCATACATCGATGGCCGTCGCGGCAGCCTCCGCGAGAACCTCGATGAGTTCATATCGGGCTTTGGCGATTACGCAAGGTTTCTGCAGCAACACCAACCGCGAGACCTGTTGGATGGCTTCACCGGTTTGGTGGTCCGCACCGTCGTCCGGCCGACCAGGTTCTATTCCTTCCTGCTAGAGCGCATGCGGGAGCACCGCACGATGGACGACGGCGTGGTCTGGTCTGCGCAGGCGGACTTCGCCGCGAGGCTGGCGGACTGGGAAAGCGATTCGGATCCCATCTGGCCGTTGCAGCGCTCCGAGCGCACGGCCATCGTCGATCTCAACGTGCCGCACTTCACCAGTGTCAGCGACGGCCACGATGTCCGCGATGCGGCAGGTACCGCCATCCGCACGCAGGGGGCATCGGGCCTCGGTCGCGCGGAAGCCCGCTTGCACGGCCTCAGTGATGACGAGATCGCCTGGCAACTAGAGGTCATTCGGCAGAGCACCGACCTGCTACGACCCCAGCCGAAAACCGTTCGCAACATGGGGTCGCCGGCCACGACGCGCGAGCCGCTGGAGCAGGTGTTCACCGTGGAGGCTGATGCCCTGGCCGCGACGCTGTCGACGCACGCCGTGCGCAGAGGGCGGAGCGCGGCGTGGGTCGGTCTCGACTGGCTGGGCGATTCCGAAGTGGCACAGCTCGTCGTGCTTGGTCCGGATGTCTACAACGGCGTCTGCGGCATTGCCCTGTTCCTCGCCGCGCATGCCAGCGTTACCGGCGACGCATCGTCGGAGGCGCTGGCGCGTGCGGCAATTGCCGGGGTGCGGCGACTTCTCCGGGCCCGCAACCCGGCGCGGCTGGCTCGGACGGTTGGCGTCGGCGGAGGTCTCGGCCTGGGATCGATCATCTACAGCTTGGCGGTGATCGCTGCGCTCGTCGACGACACCGCGATCCTCGCCGACGCTCGTGCCGCGGCGGAATTGATCACCGACGAAGTCGTCGCGGCTGACCGTCAGCTGGACGTTCTTGGCGGTTGCGCAGGCGCTATCCTCGGTCTGCTTCGACTGTATCGGCAGACGGGTTCCGACGATGTCTTGTCGCTCGCCGAGAAGTGCGGACGACGGCTCCTTGCCCACGACCGGGTCGGCACACCCGGACAGCGGACCTGGGCCAGCCACGCCTTTGGCCGCCCGCTCAACGGACTGTCGCACGGAGCGGCAGGTTACGCATACAGCTTGGCAGCGCTATCCAATGCGACCGGCAATGATGAATTCGGAAGCGCGGCAACCGAATGCATCATGTTCGAGGACTCCACCTTCGAAGTCGAGCACGCTGGATGGGCCGACCTGCGTGGCGTGGCCGGCTCGGCCTGGCCATGCAAATGGTGCTACGGAGCACCGGGCATCGGATTGGCGCGGATCGCAATGGCAAAGCACGCCGGGGCACCGGCCGCGTCATATGCCATCGACATCGGGCGTGCCCTCGTCGGCGTCGAGCAAGGATGGCCCGCGGCAACCGACACGCTGTGCTGCGGAACGCTCGGCAGCGTTGAGTTCCTTTGGGAAGCCGGCGACTTGCTGGGTCGTCGCGACCTGCGAGACCTGGCCACACAGCAGCTATTGACCGTCGTCCAAAACGCCCGTACTACCGGTGATTACCGCTGGAGCAGCGGGACCAGTCGATTCAACCTCGGCCTCTTCCGTGGCGTCGCGGGCATCGGCTACACGCTGTTGCGGGCCATCGACCCGTCGCTGCCCAACGTGTTGATCTGGGAGTGAGCGATGAACCAGAAGCCGACGGGCGTACGGTCCCACATCCGGCGCAGCTTGGCCATGTTCGGCATGGTCCGCGGAGCGGTGGTGTTGTCGATCGTGCTCGGCCTCGCGGTGACGGCCTTACCGTTCGTGTCATACGCGGCCTTTGGGCCCCTGATGCAGGCGATCGCCCACGCGGGAATGGGTGGAAACCTCTCCAGTGCTTGGGATTCGGGCGGATCCCTGCTGAGCCGCGGCAACGGCTCGACGTCGGGCCTGTTGGGTTGGCTGGCGACCCCGTTGCCGTTCGTGGCGCTGCTCACCATCTGGGCGGTGGCATTGGTCGCGGCGCAGGTCTTGGGCCTCGTCAAGTCCTGGATCGACGCAGAGGTCGAGTGGAAGCTGTTGACGGCCATCCGCCTGCGCGCCCACGATCACATCCAGTCGCTATCGCTGGACTTCTTCACCGGAACCCGCACCGGTGCGCTTATGCAGCGGGTGCAGCTGGAGGCGGCCGGAGTTCAGCGGTTGCTGACCGTGTGCGTGATCCCGCCGTCGGTCGATGCCGTGGTGTTGGTGGTCGCGCTGGCATACCTTACTGCGCTGTCGTGGCAGATGACCATCGTCGCGCTGGTCCTCTCGCCGTTGGCCTTTGTGGCACTTCGGTTCACCGGCCACAGCGTTCAGGCCGCGACGCAGCGGATGATCACCGCACATCGTGCGATGGGTGGCGAACTGGAAGAGACGGTAAGCGGCATTTCCGAGGTTCAGGTGTTCAACGCCCAGCGGCAACGCAGCGAACGGTTTCACCAAGCTTCCGAGCTTGCCGCTAAAAGCGTTGCGATGATGACGTTTTGGACGAACGCGGGCACGACTAGCGCTCAGGTCTTGATCGCATTGAGCACTGTATTGGTGTTGATCGTCGGCGTCGCGTTCAGTGCAAGCCTCGGCCTGACGTTCGCCGGGCTGGTGGTGTTCATCGGCTTTGTTCCGACGATGTTCGCTGCCGTACAACGAATCGTCGGGGCCTATACGGCATACAAGTCCATCCTTCCGAACGTTCTCGCGACGTACGAGCTGCTCGACACCGAGCCCACCGTGCGAGAGCGTCCCGATTCCCCGCCGCTGGGCGAGGTGCGCGGCAACATCGTGTTTGAGGACGTGGTGTTCAGCTATTCGCCGGAGCACAAGATTCTCGATGGGCTCTCCTTCTATGTGCAGGAAGGCGAAACGGTGGCGTTGGTCGGCCCGATCGGGTGCGGCAAGTCGACCGTCTTCAACTTATTGCTCCGCTTCCTCGATCCGCAGGAGGGACGAATCACCATCGACGGCCACGACATCAGCGACGTCACGATCTCGTCACTGCGTGAGCGGGTATCCAAGCTCGCCCAGTTCCCGTTCTTCACGAAAGACACGATCCGCGAGAACGTCCGGATGGCGCGGCGAGACGCGAGCGACGCCGCGGTCGAAGAAGCCTGCCGGCTGGCGCAGGTGCACACCGTGATCGTCGACCCGGCCAAGATTCACCGCGGCTACGAAACCGTCGTGGACGTGCAGGTGCCGTCCGGAGGACAGAAACGGCTGATCGCGCTTGCGCGCTGCTTGCTGCGCAAGCCGGATGTGCTGCTGCTCGACGAACCGACGGAGAATCTGGACACCGATCAGCGCGCCCGGCTGACGCGGGTCGTCCGCGATTACGCCCGGGCGCGAACGTGCATCGTGGTCAGCCACGATATGGACTTCATCGCCGCCGTTGCCGACCGCGTCATCGTGCTCGACGGTGGGCACGCGGCGGAGGAGGGCACCCACGAGGCGCTGTTAGCTCTCGGCGGCACGTACCGAAAGCTGTACGACGCCCGCAACATCGACCCGGCATTCGTTGGGAGCGCTGCGTCGGGGACTTAGCGACCGAGGATCTCGCGCGCCGCGGCGGAGGTTCCGTCCGTACGCACGGCGGTGGCCAGCGTTTGGGCGCGTGCTGTCACCGACGGCGTCAGGGCTTGGTCCAGCGCTTCTGCCAGCGAATCTGCGGTGGGTTCTGACGCGGCGTGCCGGATGCCGATGCCGAGAGCGGCAACGCGTTCCGCATAGTAGGGCTGGTCGAATTCGTGTGGAACAACGACCTGGGGTATGCCCGCCCGCATCGACTGGGTCGTCGTACCCGAGCCGCCGTGATGCACAATCGCGGCCACCCGGGGAAGCAGTGCCTGCAAGTTGGTCTCCCCGACAGCTAGCCAGTCCGCGGAATCGTCGGATTGTCCCAGGCCGGCCCACCCGCGCAGGACGACTGCCCGGTACCCGAGCGCGCGGGCCGCTGCGATCAAGGTGGACGCGGATGCCCGGGGCGCCCTCATGCTGCCGAAACCAAACAGGATCGGCGGTACTCCGGCGTCGAGAAAGGCCTCCAATTCGGCCGAGAGCGGTCGGCGGTCGGGCATTAGCCAGGCGCCGGTTTGCACGACCTCCAACGCCGGTGGCCCCAATTCCGATGGCCCCAATTCCGATGGCCAGGGCGCCAGTGTCGGATCGGCCGCCAATAACGGCCGGTCGGTGATCACGTAGCTACGCACATCGTTCACCGGGTCCAGGCCGATCGCGGCACGCTCGGCGTTGAGCCCTGCACGCCAGGTGTCGTTCCACCACTGGGCGTCTACGTCCCACATGGTGCGGTTGTCGACGCCCTCCGGTCTGGGTGGTCCATGCACCGGCGGCGGCGAGTGCCGTGTCGACGGCAGCGCGATCGGCGCGTAGGCCACGTAAACATAAGGGATGTCGAACATTTGGGCAATCGAGCGGCTCGCGATCTGCATCGCGGCGGCCCCGACGATAGCGTCGCAGTCGGCGGCCGCCGTTCGCAGTACACCGAACTGCGCGGCGGCCGTAGCCGCCGCGCCGCCCGGTACCTTCCGGGGACCCAGCCGAAGGTCGTGTCCGACCGGGAAGTACGCCAGCCCGAAGCCGTCGAGCAGTTCGTCGTAACCTGGCGGAGCGCACACGCTGGCGTCGTGGCCGAGTTCGCGCAAGTGCAAAGCGAGCGCCACCAGCGGCTGCACGTCTCCACGCGATCCAATCGTGGACAGCAGTACCCGCATCCGCAGCACCTCTCGGTCGTGCTCATGACCACACGTGCGTCGGTTTTCGACGTATTTCTTCCCATACCGAGCAGTGGAAGGTCACGCGAAGGTAGCATCTCGGCAAGCCGGAATGGGATCAGCGAGGCTCTGTTGCCGATGAAAGATGACACCGCACCACTGCTCGTCCTCGCGGCCGGGCAGCGCTGCGGCAGTACGCTGATTCAGCGACTGCTGTGTTCGCATCCGCGGGTGCTGATCTGGGGTGAGCATGTCGGCCAGCTCCGACACGTGCTGATCGCCAGCCAGCGGCTTCGGCTGTGGACCGAGACCAACGGCATGGCGGGGCGAAACGAGTTGGCGGCCAACGGTTACCAGGGTTTCATCGCCAACCTGACCCCGGAGCGTAGCGTTATCGACAACGCATTTCTCACATTCATCGAGACACTGTTCGCCAAGCCGGCACGCGAAGCCGGCCGGCCTATTTGGGGCTTCAAAGAGATCCGCTACGGGCTTTCCGACGTGCTGTTACTGAGGGAGTTCTTCCCCCAACTGCGGGTGGTCCAGCTGGTGCGTGATCCGCGCGACGTCTTGCGCAGCCTCGACGAATGGGAACGCAGTGGCGGCTGGAGCCGCGTCAACACCGATATGGCCCTTCGTCATTGGCTTGACGTAGCGCGCAGCTTCGTCGGCACCGCCACCGACCCGCACCTGCGTAGCTTCATCCTTCCGATCCGATACGAGGACCTGGTCCAGTTCAGCCACGCGTGGACCAAGGCCATCGCTGAGCACTGCGATCTGGAGGCAGATCTCCTCGACGAGTCGGTCTTCGACCAGTGGGTACATACCGCGGGGCCGCGTGGCCGCGCCGATCGGCAGCTTCGCGAATGGTCGGACCTCCCGGCATCGCTGCGAGCAATCGTTGACGACGAAGATCTCCAGATGGTCGCGTCCACGTACGGATACGACCTGGCCGGCTCTTGCTCATCAGCCGGCCATCCTCGATGAGCAGGACCAGTTCGCCTCGGGCCGCATTGCCGGGAATCTACGTGCGACGAGCCAGGGCGCGGGCCAGCGGTATGCACAGCGCGGCGCCGAGCAAACCAGCCGCCACGATCGTCGCCGCCACCAGTGGTCGCCCGCCGTGTATCAGGCTGCAGGAGGCCAAGATTGGAGCGAGCACCGCCGCAATCGCGCCCGCCAGGCCCCATATTCCGTGGTAGCGCCCACGGTGCGCGGGCGGGGCGATCCGGTGCACGATACCGGCGCCGACCACGAACCAGGCGATCTCGCCGGGCGCGCACGCGGTCGCGGCCACAGTGAAGCCGACGGCGTTGTGCGCGAGCGCGATGCCCGCGACGCACATCGTCGTCCACACCACCGCGGCGGCCAGAATGTCGACACGCGGACCATGTTACGACTCGGCTACTCACCCACGGCGCGATCACCGGGGTGAGCGCCACGACCGCTGTGGCATTGGCCAGCTGCGTCCACCCATACGCGCCGGGACCCAAGCCGCAGCGGGCCATCAACATGGGCATCGCCGCGTAGAAGCCCATGAACGCGGTCAGGACCGCCACGCTGGACACGAACAGCAACACCAGCCGAGTGTCCGAAAAAGCCTTGCGATAAATGCTTTTCTCGGCCGAGCCGCCGCGGCGTGTCGAAGCCGGCATCCAGCATGCTGCCACGATGGCGAACGCCGCGCAGGCGATGCCGTTGATCCAGTACAGCGTCGGCACCCCCATCCAGCCGGCGAGCAGACCACCGACCCCTCCGGCGATCCCGGCGCCGATGGTCAACCAACTAAACCGCAACGCATCGATTTTCGCGCGCCGCTGCGGATCCTCGACCAACTCGGCGATCGCAGCGCCCAACACCGTGCGCGGCGCTTCATAGACCAGGCCGACCGCCGCGGCTCCGGCCAGCAACGCCGGCACACTGTGCGCCCCGGCCATCAGCACCAACGCGACACCCGCCACCAGACCCGTGGCCACCAGCGTGGATCGCCGCCCTAGTCGGTCAATCAGCCACCCGCACAACAACTGTCCCACCAGCCAACCCACTCCGAAGGCCGCCAGAACCGCACCGACGGCTTGGGCCGCGTGGCCGCGTCCCGCGACGTGGTAGGCCAGGAAGGGGTAAGCGAATCCGGCGGAACGCACTATCAAGTTCCCACCCAGCAGCAGCCAGATCACCGCCGGATAACCGGTTGTGCCGACGCTCCGGTTGCCGACGAGAGCACCCGGCGAGGAGGCCAGCGTCTGTACAGACATGGTGGTGCCCCTTGTGGTGGTACGTGTTTGGGCTGGCGTTATCAGCCATCCGTAACCACAGGGTCCACCGACGGGCTTGAAGGATCCTCTACAGATCCTTTGCAGCCCGAAAATATGGCTAACGAGTTAGAGGTCCTTCGGGTGAACGCCGGGTGACAGCAGCCGTTCGGCGGCCGTGTAGGGATCGTCGTGGCCGTCAACCACCGCCTCGGCCAGCCGGTCGAGATCGGGGCGGGTTCGCAATCGTGTTTGCGCCAACGACAGGATCTGCGCCCGCGCCCGCGCCAACCGACGCTCGCGGCTGTCGGTGCGGTGGTGGTCGTCGATCGCGGCCATCAGGTCGGCGACGCCCTCTCCGCGGGCGGCGATCAAACTCACGATCGGAGACTTGGTTTCGGCCCGCAGATCTCGCACCGTCTGTTCGGCGCCCTCCCGGTCGGCCTTATTGACCGCCACGATGTCGGCGACTTCGAGCACACCGGCCTTGGCGGCTTGGACGGCGTCGCCCGCCCCGGGATTGAGGATGACGACGGTCGGGTCTGCGACGGCGGCGATCTCGATTTCGGATTGCCCCACTCCCACCGTCTCCAACAGGATCACGTCGTAACCGATGGCGCCCAGCAGGCGGATGGCCGCCGGCACCGCCGCAGCCAGACCGCCGAGATGACCGCGGGTGGCCACCGAACGGATCAACACGTCGGAGTCGTTGATATGCGCGGCCATTCGAATCCGGTCACCCAGCAGCGCGCCACCGCTGAACGGCGAGGACGGGTCGACAGCCAGCACGGCCACCCGGCAGCCACGCTCCCGGTAGACACCGACCATGGCCGCGACCGTCGTCGACTTGCCCGCGCCGGGGGGCCCGGTTATTCCTACGACGCGGGCCGCAGGCGCCGAAGGCGGCCCGATGCTCGCCAGCACCTCGTCGCGGCGGTCGCCCTCGACGAGGCTGAGCAGCCGACCCGCGGCGCGCGGAGATCCGTTGCGTGCGCCCGCAATCAGATCGGCTACGTCCATCGGGGTCCATCGGGGTCCATCTTGTGGTCTATTCGCCTACCTTAGGGCGCTGCGACCTCAATGACCGTCGCGGAACCCATGCCGCCGCCCGCGCACATGGCCGCGACCCCCACGCCGCCGCCGCGGCGGCGCAGTTCGTGCACCAAGGTGACCAGCATCCGGGCGCCGGTTGCCGCCACCGGATGGCCCAGCGAGCAGCCGCTGCCGTTGACGTTGACCTTGTCCGGGTCAAGGTCGAGCAGCTTGATGGTGGCCACGCACATCGCCGCGAACGCCTCGTTGATCTCGATCAGGTCTACGTCCGAAATCGAAAGTTTACCGCGGGCAAGGGCTTTCGGGATCGCATCGACTGGAGCCAAGCCGGTGGAGGCGGGATCGACGCCGACGGAAGCCCACGACACCACCCGAGCCAGCGCCGGCAGCCCCAGCTCGTCACTGGCGATGGTCAACACCGCGGCACCGTCGTTGGCGCCGCAGGCGTTTCCGGCGGTGATCGAAAAGCCCTCGATTTCCGGATGGAGCGGCTTGAGGGCGGCCAGCTTCTCCATGGTGGTGTCACGGCGCGGATGCTCGTCGACCGCGAACAACCCATGTGGCGTCTGGATCGGAACGATCTCTTCTTTGAAACGGCCTTCGTCGATCGCGGCGATCGCATTGCGGTGGGACCGCAGCGCCCACGCGTCCATTTCCTCGCGGCTCACGTTGGCAGCAACGGCCGCGTTCCAGCCCACCGTGATCGACATGTCCATGTTGGGTGCGTCGGGACGGTCTGGATGGGTGGGCGGGAACCAGTCGACCCATTCGCCGTTCACCTGCAACTTTGACCGCGGCGACGTGGAGGCCGAGTTCACCCCACCGGCGATGACGAGCTGGTCCATGCCGGCGCGCACGCTCGCCGCCGCGCTCTGCACGGCCGCCTGACCGGCCGCGCAGTGCCGATTGTTGGCCAAACCGGGCACCGACGGCAGCCCTGCGGTGATGGCCGCGTGCCGGGCGATAACGCCGCCGCCGTACAGGCCCTCCCCCAGGATCACGTCGTCGACCTGCGCGGGATCCAGATCCACCGCGGCTTCGCTGACCACATGGTGCGCCAGGTCGAATGCGCTGGTGTCGCGCAGCGTTCCTTTCCGGGCGGTTCCGATCGGGGTTCGCAGGGCGGACACGATGACAGCTTCAGGCACAGGTCTTCTCCAGTTCAGCAGTACACGAGAACACCATTCTCTCAGGTTGAGAGCGCCAGTTGCAAGCTCGGTTAGGGCGCGAGCAGACGCAAAAGCTTCCGACACGCCGCGCGTGCGGAAGCTTTTGCGTCTGCTCGTCATACTGGACTGCTATGTCTGGGCGGGAAGGGACGATCGCGGTCCCCGGTGGAAATGTCTGGTTCAAGCGGGTTGGCGGTGGGACGGGCCTGCCGCTGCTTGCGGTTCACGGCGGGCCGGGGCTACCGCACAACTACCTGAGTTCGCTGGCGCGTCTGGCCGACGAGCGGGAAGTCATTTTCTGGGATCAGCTGGGCTGCGGGAAATCCGAATGCCCGTCGGACGTCGAGCTTTGGAAGATGGAACGCTCGGTGGCCGAAATGGACGCCGTAGTGCAGGCACTCCGCCTGAACCACTTCCACATCTTCGGCAACTCCTGGGGCGGGATGCTGGCGCAGCAGTATCTGCTGGACGCGGCACCCGATGCGGCCAGCCTCACCATCTCGAACAGCACCGCGTCGATACCCGTGTTTGCGGACAACGTGATTCGGCTCAAGTCCGAGCTGGACGCGGCAACCCAGGACGCCATCGACCGTCACGAGGCCGCGGGCACCACCCACTCCGCCGAATACCAGGCCGCGATCACCACCTGGAACGAGACCTACCTGTGCCGTTCCCTGCCCTGGCCGAACTATCTCTACGAAGCGTTCCGGAACATGGGCACTGAGATCTTCGAAACGATGTTCGGGCCCAGCGACTTTCACATCGTCGGAACCATCCGGAACTGGGACGTGTGCGACCGGTTGCCGGAGATCACGGTGCCGACCCTGCTGCTCGCGGGCCGGTTCGACGAATGCTCACCCGAACACATGCGCGAGATGCACCATCGCATTGCGGGCTCACGGTTTGAGTTCTTCGAGAACAGCGCGCATATGCCCTTCATCGAGGAACCGGACCGGTTTGATCGGGTGATGCGGGACTTCCTGCGGCTACACGACGCCGCTTGACGACCATATTGCCGGGTCAGCCAGAAGGTTGGTGTGACCGACGCCATAGTTGTGTTAGTGCACAGCTATCGCGTGGGTACGCGCTACCAGACCGCACATTAGGAAGGAGCGTAACCATGAGTGATCGCGACAGTGGCCCAGTGGCGGCCGTCAAAGGCGTTGTTGAGGACGTAATCGGGAAGGCCAAGGAAATCCTCGGCATTGTCATCAACAACGACAGTCTGCGCAACGAGGGTCGTGCCCAGCAGGACAAGGCATCGGCAAAGCGTGACGTGGCCAAGAAGGAAGCAGAGGCCGAGTCGGCGCGAGTTGCCGCCAGTGCTGCAGAGGCCCGGCAAAAGGCGAGGTCCAGCAAGTAAGCCCACAGCACTTATCGTGGGGTCGCCTACTCGGCGGCCCCACGATCAGTGCGTTATACGGGTTGGCTGGCCTTGACCCCACAGGGCAGTCCCCGATTGCGACACTTAAACCACTGCGACCGTGCCCGGCGTGTCGTGCGCGTCGTTTAGGTGTCGCGAATGCGGGCGACCAGCACTACCGACAACTCTGCGAGCAGGGGGCACTCCCCCAGAAGGGGACCGTGCCCGCTAGCTGCGCCCGCGCGAGCAGACGCAAAAGCACCCAAAAACGGCCAGTTTTTGATGCTTTTGCGTCTGCTCGCGCTACTAACGCAACGTCAGTTCTTACCCGCGTTCAGCTTCGCGACGATCGACCGGAAGTCCTCGGTCAGGAACGACTGGCTCTCAGCCGACAGGGCGTAGTCCAGGCTGGCCAGCACGGCACGCTCCAGGTGGATGTTGAGTACGCGCTTGGTGCTCTCGACGGCTTGTTGAGGCAGCTCCATGATGCGTTTCGCGCAGTCGATCGCCTCCGCGAGGGGGTCGGCGGCCACGTGGTTGGCCAGTCCGAGTTCGACGGCGCGCTGGGCGCGAATCTTGGTGCCGGTCAATGCATATTCCTTGGCCAGCAGCAGGCTGATGTGCAGCGGCCAGGTCAGCGGTCCGCCGTCGGCGGCCACCAAACCGACCTGCACGTGCGGGTCGGCGAGAAAGGCGTCTTCGGCGATGTAGACGATGTCGCTCAACGCGACCAGGCTGCAGCCAAGCCCTACGGCCGGGCCATTGACCGCGGCTACCACGGGAATTCGGCACCGCGCCATGCCCAGCACGATCTCGCGCCCGTCTCGGATGGTCTTGGCCCGCAGATCGGCGTCCTGCGCCAATTCGGCGAGATACGCGAAATCACCACCCGCGGAAAACGCCCTGCCGCTGCCGGTCAGCACCGCGGCCCGGGCCGTGGGGTCGTCGGTGAGTCGCTGCCACAGCCGCGCGAGTCCGACGTGCAGATTGTCGTTGACCGCGTTGAGGTCATCCGGGCGGTTCAGCGTGATGATCCGCAGCGCACCGTCGGCGCGAACGTCGATTTCGCTTGGCATGTCGTACATGTCAGACTCCCAATCCTAAGATTCGCGAAGCGATGATGTTCTTTTGTATCTGCGATGTCCCACCCATCACGCTCTGCGCCCGGCTGTACAGATAGGCGCTGAGCAGGTCCGGGTCGCGGGTCCCGGTGACTGCCAATGCGGCGTGCCCGACCGATTGCTCGACCCAGGTCATCAGCAGCTTGTCGAGCGATCCTTCCGGCCCGTGCGAGACGCCGTCGAGCTGTTCGGACAGCCGCCGCCGCACGTGGTGGGTCAGCATCTCCGACTGGACCGCCGCCCAGGCGAGCTCTTCGGGCACCGGACCTTCGCGATCATCCCAGCGCCCCAACAGGTCTCGGACGAGCTTGCCGTATCGGGCCGCATAACCCAAGGTGGACGGTTCGCGTTCGTGTCCGACCACGGTCATCGCCACCGCCCAGCCATCGCCGGGAGCACCGACCATCCGGTCCGCGGGCACCGTTGCGCCGTCAAAAAATACCTGGCCGAACTCGTTGGTGACCCCGTTCATCATGCGCAGCGGACGTTGTTGGATACCAGGCTGTTTCATCGCGATCACGAACGCAGACAGACCGCGGTGCCGCTTGGCCCCGGGGTCGGTGCGGGCCAGCAGCAGACACCAATCGGCGACATCGGAATAGCTGGTCCAGATCTTGTGCCCGTTGACCACATAGTTGTCGCCGTCTCGGGTGGCGGTGGTGGTCAGCGACGCCAGATCCGAGCCCGCGCCGGGCTCGCTGAATCCCTGACACCACCGCTCGCCGCCGTTGATGATGCCGGGCAGGAAGCGTTGTCGCAGCTCGTCGCTGCCGTGCCGGCCGATGCCATACACCAGATAGCCCACGCTGGGCCGCGGCGGAGCACCGGCGCGCACCAACTCTTCGTCGACGATGACGTCGTATACCGGCGCCAGCTCCTGACCGCCGTATTCGCGGGGCCAGGACAACCCGAAGAAGCCATTGTCGTACAGGGCCCGGTGCCAGTCGGCCATGCGCAACCAATACTCGTCGCCGGAGCCGGAAAACTCCTTGGCGTGCAACGAAAGCCAGGTTCGTAGCCGCTCTCGGAAGGCGGCCTCTTCGGCCGAGTCACGAAAGTCCAAGATCGATCTCCTTCAGAGTTACCGGCCACAGCTCGGTCGACGTCAGCGCGCGGCGCAAATAGACGTGCGCCAGGCAGTCCCAGGTGTTGCCGATGCCGCCATGCACCTGCACGGCGGTCTCACAGACGGTCCGGGTGGCGCGCGCGCAGTAGATCTTGGCGACCCGGGCGGCCCGGATGGCTTCGTCCGCGGTGAGTTCGTCGACAGCCCACGCGGCATGCCGCAGCACGCTCACCGAACCTTCGATCAGCGCCAGACTTTCGGCCAACAGGTGCGCGACGGCTTGATAGGAACCGATCTGTTTGCCGTACTGTTCCCGGATTTTCGCGTAGTCGCAGGCGACGGCGTGCGCGCCGCGCGCGTCTCCGACCAGGTCCGCAGCCGTGGCGACCAGCGCGAGCGCCTGCCATCGTCCGGCGACTTCGGCGGGCACGTCGCCAACCGCGGCCGGTGTTCCCACAACGGCGGCGTCGGCTCTGGTCAAATCCGCGCCGGCCTGGCCGGCCGCCAGATCAGCCGTCATCACCGTGGTGCCGGAAAGCAGCAGTGCGCGTTGGTATCCGCGCGCATCGATGGCCCGATCGCCGATCGCGATGGTCGCTCCCTGCGCACCGGAATCGAGGTGCCTTGCCAGATCGTCGGCCAGCACCGGTCCGAGGAATGGCGCATCCACCAGTCGGCGCCCGAATTCCTCTGCGACAATCGCTACTTCGACTCCAGAGGCACCGTCGGAACGCAGCGACCGCCAGCCCGTCATGTCAATCTGCTTGTCCAGGCGTGCAATTCGAGTCGCGTCGGCAATATCCTGGACCGCCGCCGGACCAAGGTCGTCGCCCAGCTTGGCGGCGGCGTCCCGCAGTTGCTGTTGTTCAGGCGTCAGACGTACATCCATAGCGCTCCTTGAGGACTCGGCGCAGCACCTTGCCCGAGGGCAGGCGCGGAATGTCTGTCACGAAGACCACTCGGCTCAGGCGCTTGTACGACGCCAGCTTCTGGTCCACCCGGGCAGCCAGGTCGGCGGCCACCTCGGTGGTTACCTCGGTGGTTTTCAAGGGAGCGCACGTCGCCACCGCGGCGACCACCGCTTCCCCGTTCACGTCGTCCGGAACGCCAAATACCGCACAGTCTTTGACGGCCGGATGACCGTGCAGCACGGTCTCGATTTCGGCCGGCGCGACCTGGAATCCGCGCACCTTGATCATCTCTTTGAGCCGATCGGTGATCCGTAGCCAACCGTCGGCGTCGAGCCAGCCGACGTCCCCGGTCCGGTACCAGCCGTCACAGAACGCCGACGCCGTCGCCCCGGCCGGCAGGTAGCCTGCCATCACCGAATTCGACCGCGCCTGGATCTCACCGACCTCGCCCGGGCACACCGGCTCACCGGTCTCCACCGACACCACCCGCAGGTCCACACCCGGCACCGGTCGCCCGACCGCGTCCAGCCGTGCCCCGGCCACCGGATTGCACGCGATGACGGGGAGTTCGGTGGTGCCGTACGCGGGGACCCAACCGATGCCGGTGCGCCGGGTGACGGTCTCGGCGACGTCGGCGCTGACCGGCGTCGCACCCCACATGATGAACCGCAGTGACGACAGGTCGAAGGACTCGAGACCGGGGTGTGACGCGATGGCCAGCGCGATCGGCGCGACCGCCATTTCGATTGTGATGCGGTCCTTTTCGATGTGCCGCAGCATCCGATCGATGTCGAACCGCGGATGCAACCGCATCCAGGCGCCGGTTCGCAGCGCGGTGAGGATGTTGAGCAGGCCCAGGATGTGTGACGGCGGTGTGGCGACCTGGATGCGGTCGCGGCTCGTCAACTGCAGCGCTTGGCGCCAGTGCCCCACCGCCGCCTCCAACGACGCATGGGTGTGCCGAACGGCCTTGGGCAGACCGGTGGTGCCGGAACTGAACACCAGCAGCGCGTCGCCGTCAGGCGGCCGGGTGGTAGGCACCGATTGCCCCGAAGTGATCGGTTCGTCCAGGTGCAGCATCGGCATCAGCCCGGCCAGCACCGGATGATCGCCGATCGCGTGGGCCGGGTTGGTCAGCGCCAGCGCGTGGTCCACCTCGTCGTGCTTCCAAGCGGGGCTGATCAGCACCGCCGTCGCACCCAGCCGCCAGATCGCCAGCAAGACGGCGACAAACTCCGGACGGTTGGACGCCATCACCGCGACCCGCTCACCTGCGGTAGCACCCTTTTTGACCAGGGCCACGGCCAGCCCCTCGGCCAACGCGTCGAGCTGAGGCAGGCTGAACTGCCGCTCCTCGAACACGAGCGCGGCGGGCTCGGTCACGTCCCGTCCTTCCCTGGCAGGGCTGGCTGTCCCGGACAATTTACGCGATCTTGAGAAGATCCTATCGGTTATGGAGAATAGTATTCTCTATACTGAAGAATGCAAGTGCAGGAAGGGGTGGTCACGGTGACGGTCACCCGGTTCATCGAGGAGACGCCACGGGTGACAGATCCGTCGAACGGCGGCACGGTAACCATCCACCTCGACCGCAAGAAGGTGACGGTGCAACTGGTTCCCGGTGAGACGCTGCTGCAAAGCGCGCGGCGCGCCGGCCTGGATCCGCCGTTCAATTGCGAGGCCGGCAACTGCGGCACCTGCATGGCCAGACTCACCGAGGGCCACGCGACCATGCGGGTCAACGACGCGCTCGAAGACGACGAGGTGGCCGAGGGTTACATTCTGACGTGCCAGGGCGTTCCCGATACGACGTCCATCACGGTGCGCTACGAGTAATCACAGGAGGGGCGGCGAAATGGCCAAGGGCATCATCTACGTCGAGACTCGACCCAGTTCGCCCGATCGCGACCAGGAGTACAACACCTGGTACGACGAAGTCCATATCCCCGAACTTGTGGCGCTGGACGGGATCGTCTCGGCGCGCCGGCTGCGTCCCGTCGACGGCGACGGCCCCTACGTCGCTCTCTATGAGCTCGAGGGAGACAACTTGCAGGCGATCTTGGACAACATGCGGGCCAACTCCCGGCAGCTGCACATGTCCGATGCCCTGCAGTTGAATCCGCCGCCGGTGATGCGCCTCCTCGAAGTGACAACCGACTACCAGCCGACGGCCTAAACCGCACGCGACCCGCGGGCGTAATCTCACGTAATGCCGAAATTCCATAAGGCTTTGATCGCATCAATTGTCGTGGCCGCCGCGACCGCGAACGACGGTCAGCGCCTGCGGAGGCCACAACACCAAGCCGGCGGGCAGTCCTAGCAGCAGTTCGGCCGGTCCCACGAGCAGTTCAGGGGGGCCCAGCACGGGCACGGCCGCTCCGGCACCCGCGCGCCAACAGGTGACACTGCCGATCACGGGCGGCCAGCACTTCTATCCGCATGACATCGCGGTGGATGCGAAAGGCACCGTATACGCCACCGCGATCAATGAGGGCGTCCTCAAGCTGCCGCCGGGAGCGCAGAAGGCCGTATCCGTCGGATTTACCGGTTTGGAATTTGCCGTCTCCGGCGGCGTGGATGCGGCCGGCAACGTCTATGTCGCCGACGACGGCAGCACATCCGGGTCCCCGGGGCGAGTGCAGAAGCGCACCCCGGCCGGCGCCCAAACCGAGCTCCCGTTCAGCGGACTCGGCCAAGACGACCGGCTGGCGGTGGCCGCCGACGGGACGGTATATGTGGCCGACCACAGTCACAACCGCGTAGTGAAGCTTGCACCCGGGTCGACGACGCCATCCGAGCTGCCCTTCACCGGCCTCAAGAGTCCGGGTTATGTGGCGGTGGACGCAGCCGGCAATGTCTACGTGTCGGAGACTGACTACGAGAACGCGGGTAACAAGCTGCGCGTGCTGATGCTGGCCGCGGGCTCGACGACACAGACCGTTCTTCCGATCACCGCGCCGAAGCAGGGGGCGATAGCCGCTGACAGCTCCGGCACCGTGTATCTGGCCGGCGCCCAGGGCGTCACCATGCTGGCGAAGGGTTCGCAACAGACCACGCAACTGTCGGTCAGCCCTGGGCCCGGCGGCGACCCTGAACTTTCGGGAATCGCGGTCGACACACACGGCAACATCTACCTCGCGGACAGCAAGAACGAACAATTCGTGGAGCTGAAGGCCTAACCGGCCGGCACAACCAAAGGCGCCTCGGCGAGTTGTTCGAGTTGATCGACGCCGGTGGCGAAGTCGCCGCCGACGGGCAGCAGCAGCGTTACGTGATCCGCGCCGGCAGCCACATGCTCGTTCACCTTGTCGGCGATGGCTCCCGGACCACCGTGGGCGACAACGTCATCCACCAGCCGGTCAGTCACCTCCGCGATCTCGCGGGCGGAGTAGCCCAGCCGCGCCATCGTGCCCGCGTACGACTCACGGGCCAGCGACGTCGAAAGCATCTCCCGCGCTGCGGCTTTCGCCCGAGCGAAATCGGAGTCCGCGACCACGGACAGCCCGACGATCAGCAGTTTGTCCGGACCGAGCAACCGCCGGGCCTGTCTGGTCAGTTCCGGTGGCAGCATGGCCGGCATTGCCCCGTCAGCGATCTGGCCGGCCAGGGCAAGCATTTTCGGGCCGTTGGCGGCGATGATCCGGGGATAGTCCACGTCGGGCGCGGGCGGCCACGTCGGGCCACCCATTCCGTCCAGATAGTCCCGCATGGTGGCCAGCGGGCTGCCGAATTCTCGACCGACGCTCGCCGCCTGCTCCGGGTAGCCAACGCCCAGGCCGAGGACGAACCTGCCGGGATAGGCCTGGGCCAGTAGCGCGGACGCGCCATGCGCGGTTTGCGGCGGCCGGGCCCAGATGTTGGCGATCGACGTGCCGAACACCATCCGCTCTGTCGCGGCCAGCAGCATACCCAGCTGCACGAGGGCGTCCTTGCCGATTACCTCATTGGTCCAAACAGCTTGGTAACCAGCATGTTCGAGCCGAACGACGGCCTCGCGTTGCAGGTCGGCGTCCGGCGAATCGGTGAATGAGACCGGCAGGCACACACCAACAGGTCCCAAAGCCTCCCGCGCCGCGTCGACCAAACCTGCGCTCACCGAGCGAGTTCTTCGGCGACGAAGTAGTGCCCCGCGTCGAGGTCCTCGACCAGTCCGGGCCCTTCGGGACGCCAATCCAGCACTTTACGCGTCAGGGCGTTGGAGGTCGGGTTGTCCAGTGACGCGAACAACGACAGGAAGCCGAAGTGGCTGGCTTCTTCGTTGGGAATGCTGACTACCGGCACATTCAAGTGGCGGCCGATGACGCCGGCGATGTCGCGGAACGGGACGCCCTCGTCGGCGACCCCGTGCAATCGCGTCCCCGCGGGGGCCTGTTCGAGGGCCAGCCGGTACAGGTGTGCCGCGTCGAGGGTGTGGACGGCGGGCCAGCGGTTGGACCCGTCGCCGAGGTAGGCCGAGACGCCTCTTTCGCGGGCAATGTCGATCAGGTGATGGGCGAAGCCGTGGTGATCGAGGGTGCTGTGCACCAGTGGCGACAGGCGAATGACCGACGATCGCACCCCGCGCTCGGCCAGAGCGATGGTCGCGTTCTCCGAGTCGATCCGCGGTCCGGCGGGCAAGGTGTCGTTTTCGGTGGCGAAGCCGTCCTGCCCTCGAAACGCGAGCAAGAGCGTTCCGGAGGTGATGACGAACGGCCGATCCGAGCCGACGAGCGCCTCGCCCATGGTTTCAACGGCCCGTAGATCCGTCTGAGCGGCGCCCGCATAGTCGTCGAAGTCGTGCCGGAAGGCCAGGTGGATGACGCCGTCGGCCGCCGCCGCGGCGGCACGGAGGCTGTCGAGGTCATCAAGGTCGCCGCGGTGCACCCCCACGCCGGCGGCCGTCAGGTCGGCGGCGGCGTTGGCTGAGCGAGCCAGTCCGGTGACCTGGTGGCCGGCTTCGAGGAGTTCGTTGACGACGGCGGAACCGATATGTCCGGTCGCGCCGGTGACAAAGACATGCATGAGTGACTTGATCCCTTCTGATTGCTTCGCGTTGCTGCCATCAATTCAATGACCGCACCCCGCCGCACGTCCAAGACCTGTTTCACATACCGCCATGCAAATCAGGCATCACAGCAGCTCACCATGGCTATATAGCCAGGCACCGACGCAAGGCATAGTTAGACTCTGCGCATGACCGAATCGGCATTGCCGGTGCTGGACCTCGACCTCAGACTGGTGGGGTATTTCGTCGTGGTGGCCGAGCAACGCCACTTCGGCCGCGCGGCCACCGCCCTACGCGTCGCCCAACCGTCGTTGAGTCGACAGATCCGCCGACTCGAGCAGCAGTTGGGCGTCCGTTTGTTGGACCGCACGCCGCAGGGCACCCGACTGACCGAGGCCGGCGAGGTGTTCCTGCCCAGGGCGAAGGCGCTGTTGCGCTCGGCCGCCCAGGCCGCGGCGCAGGCCCGGGCGGCCGCCCAGCCCAGCCGCATCAACATCGGCTACACGACGGGTCTGATCGTCACCCCGGCGGTACGCGAGTTACGCCGCGAGCACCCCGACGCCGACGTGCACGCCCTGCACTTGGACTGGAACCAACCGCGTGATGCGTTACTTGACCATCGGGTGGACGCGGTGGTGACCCGGCTGCCGTTTCCGACCGACCAGTTGCACGTGACAATCCTGTATGACGAGCCCCGGGTGTTGGTGGTTCCCGCCGACCATCGGCTGGCGGGTAAAGAATCCGTCACCCTCGACGACATCGCCGACGAACCCATGCCGCGGGTGCGGGACTCCGATCCGGCCTGGAGTGCCTTCTGGCGCATTGATCCCCGCCCCGATGGGCGCCGGGCGCCCGACGGTCCGTTCATTGAGGCGCTCGAGGACAAGTTCGAAGTCATCGCCGCCGGGCAAGCAGTTGCCATCACGGCCGGCTTTCACGGCAACAGCCTGCGCCCCGATATCACCACGGTGCCGCTGGAAGGCGTCGAGCCCAGCCATGTCGTATTGGCAAGCCGCGCAGGGGATCGCAGCCGTCTGGTGGCGGCCTTCCGTAAACTCGCCGAGGCCCACCTCACCGGTCCGGATCAGGGTGGGTCGAACACAGAAGAGCTGAGCGCGCTTACACCTTGACGCAGATCAGCCGTCGAAAAGTTGTCAGCTCGCGCAATCCCGGCATACTGGTTCGCCGGAACTGCTCGGCACCAGCTGGCTGCGGTGGACCTGTAAGAAGCATCGGCTGCAGACAACCATCCGGTCCTCGCCGGGCGGCGTTGCCCGCCGGTCGCCAGGCTCGACCCGTTGCGCAGTGGGACGATGTTTTTCCGCCCCCGCGCCGCCGCGCAATGTGCTGACCACTTTCACATCGGAGCCGATCACGGGGGCGACCGGTTCACCGTCGAGCAAAAAGTCGTCGATCTCCGGCGGGGCAACCACCGTCAGATCCGGCGGGTCGGCTGCCGTGTACAACCCGCGCAGCAGGACGAGCAGGCGGCCGAGCACGTTGGCTCCGCGCAGGGCGAGGATGTCGTCTTTGACCGGCTTGGCACCCCAGTAGGTGTCGTTGTGACTGTCTTCGACGATCGGCAGGTCACCGGAGAGCCGCAGCTGCGCACCGAATGTGGCGGGTTGGCACGCCAGTTTGACCCGCAGGCACCACCACATGATCGGCACCCGTAGCGCGACGAAGTCCGGGCGGGCGTTGACGCGGTGTGGCTTGGACTTCATCTTCGCCACCATGGGATTGGTCTGGGCGAGGATGACCCGCTGCACGTCGGGCAGGTGCGGAAACCGGCACGCCTGGTACAGGGCCTCGCTGCTGGGGATCACCAGTCCGTTGACCACCACCGGGTATCCGGAGGCCATGTTGGACAAGCCGCCGAACCGTTCGTTGGTCTTACGGAACGTCGCGCACTCCGTGCGGCGATAGCTGGTGATGGTGTCTTCCCTGAAGCCGGCCAGGACGGCGGCGTCGCTGAAAGCCTTGGTGCCATGTTTGTTTTCGGGCACTGCCATGTCAGTCCTCCAGTGGATAATCGGCGGGCCGGACCCCCAACATGGTTGGCCGAGTGTCTCGGGAAATTCTTGGAACGCCCGTTGAGCGAACGGCGCCTGGGATATTTCGACGACCTTCATGCAGGGGCGCACCAGCCCAGCGTTCAGCCGGTGATGACCCACTGGTCCACGACGGCGCTCGTCCGCTCAAACGGCGGCGAAAGACAACGCGACGAGCGTGCGGCCAGCTTCACGCTGGGGCTCGAACGTGCGACCAGCTTCACGCTCGCGCGGTGTCGCCCCACTCACGCTCACCCAGTTTTGGCGGCGGCCGGTAGTCGGGCCGATAGCCGGCGATGTGGATCGGGTTGCCGACAAGTCGGTAATCACCGGCCGACACAACCACTTCCGGTGTCGCTTTGAGCGCCTCGGGCAGCGTCCGAACGGCCGCGGCCGGCACCCCGAGTGGACGCAGTCGCCGCTCCCAGCCGACGGCGGTATCGGTCGCCAGCATCGACGTGACGACGCCGAGTACCTCGTCGCGACGGGCAACTCGCTCGGCCATCGTTTCGAAACCGCCGATACCCGCTTCTGCCGCAAAGGATTTCCAGAAGCCGTCGTGGGTGACGAACAACGCCAGGTAGCCGTCGGCGGTTGGGAAGAGCTGCGCCGGAACGTAATACGAGTGCGCACCGTTCGGCCGGCGCTGCGGCTCGATGCCGTCGTTGAGGTAGGCGGCGGCGTGGTAGTTGAGCTGGGACAACATGACGTCGCGCAGCGACACGTCGACTTGCCCGCCGCGGCCGGAGATGATCTTGGCCAGCAGTCCCAGTGCCGCACACATTCCGGTGGAGTTGTCGGCCGAGGAATAGCCGGGCAGCGTCGGCGGGCCGTCTGGATCGCCGGTCAGTGCGGCAATACCGAAACCCGCCTGAACCACGTAGTCGAAAGCCGGATCATCGCCGCCGTTCAGCCCGAAACCGGTGATCGCCACGCAGACTATCTTCTCGTTCCATCGTCGCAGCGCCTCATACGTGAGGCCCAGCCGGCGAATGGCCGACGGCTTGAGGTTGACCAGCAGCGCCTGCGATTCCGCCACGAGTTCGCCCAGACATTGTTGTCCCGCATCGGAATTCAGGTCCAGGCAGATGCTGGACTTGTTGCGGTTGAGGCTGGCGAAGTAATTGGCCCCCACCCCACGGGAGATCTCACCGCCCGCCGGCTCGATCTTGGTGACCTCGGCACCGAGATCGGCGAGCAGCATGGTGGCGTACGGACCGGCCAGCATGGTGCCGACCTCGAGGATCCGTATTCCCGCTAACGGCGCGGGGTCTGGCGTCACCGCAACTCCGTTGCCAGCGCGGCGATCATCTCGCGGGTGCGGCGTTTGGAGGCCACCAGCTCGTCGCGATTGTCGCCGATCGGCAGCAATCGCACCGACAGGTCGGTCACGCCGGCGTCGGCGAAAGAGCGGAATCGCGACAGAATCTGTTCCGAGTCGCCGGCGGCGCAGATGTCACCGACGTCCTTGGCATCGCCGTAGCCGAGCAGCCGCTGGTAGTTCGGCGAAACCTCGGCCTCCCCCAGGATCCGGTTGGCACGCTCCCGCGCGGCGTCGACTTCGCCTGCACCGCAAAGGCACACGGGAATGCCCGCAACGATGCGCGGAGCCGGCCGCCCGGCGTTGTCGGCGGCCTTGGTGATCCGCGGGACGACGTGCTCGGCCACGGCGCGTTCATCGGCCATCCACAGCACGGTGCCGTCGGCACGCTCGCCGGCGATGGTCAGCATCACCGGCCCGAGCGCGGCGACCAACACCGGCAGCGGCGCCACCGGATTCAGGTCGAGCGGGTTGTGCACCCGGAAGGTGTCGTTCTCGACGTCCACTGGGCCGGGGTTGGCGAACGCGGCGGCCAGCGTCTCGAGGTAGTCCCGGGTATATGCGGCGGGCCGTTCGTAGGGAATCCCGAGCATGTCGTCGACGATCCAGTGGTGCGACGGCCCGACGCCGAGCACCAACCGGCCGCCGGTGGCAGCCTGCACCGATAAGGCCTGGCGGGCCAACGCAATTGGGTGCTGGGCCTGCAGCGGCACGACGGCGGTGCCCAGTTCGATCCGGTGGGTCCGCATGCCCATCAGGGCCACCGCCACCAGCGCGTCGAAGTCGTTGGGAATCTGCGGGATCCAGGCACTGTCCAGGCCGGCGCTTTCGGCCCAGTCGATGTCGGCCAGCATCCGGCTGACCTTGCGCGCCGAATCGCCGCGCTCGGGTCCGACCATTACTCCGATGCGCACGGTTCCTCCAGGGCTGGTTGGGAGGCTGGTTGCTTCGGTTTTGACTCCGCCGTGCCGGTCAAGGCGCGGATCTCGCGCACGAGTTGGTCCAGCGGTGTCCCGGTGGGAAATACCGCGGCGGCGCCCGCGGACAGCAACTTGGGTACGTCGGCGTGCGGGATCGTGCCACCAACGACGACCGCGATGTCCGCGGCGTCAGCGGCATGCAGGGCCGCGATGGTGCGCGTGGTCAGCGCCAGGTGCGAACCGGACAAGATGCTCAGGCCCACGACGGCCACGTCTTCCTGGACGGCGATCGACGCGATGTCTTCGATGCGCTGCCGGATGCCGGTGTAGATGACCTCGAAACCGGCGTCGCGCAATGTGCGGGCGACGATTTTGGCGCCGCGGTCGTGCCCGTCCAGACCGGGCTTGGCGACCAGAATCCTTACTGCCACTTAGAACACCACCGGCTGTTGGAATTCGCCCCAGACCGCTTTGAGCGCGCTGACCATCTCGCCGACCGTGCAATAGGCATTGGCGCAGTCGATCAGCTTGTGCATCAGATTGTCGGTTCCCTCGGCTGCGCGCGACAGCGCGGCAAGGCTGGATTGCACCGCGTCGCTGTCTCTTTCGGCCTTTACCTTGGACAGCCGCTTGAGCTGCAGATCGCGCCCCTCCGCGTCGAGTTCGTAGGTGACGATATCGGGCTCGGGTTCTTCGGAGACGAACCGGTTGACTCCGACCACCGGGCGGGTGCCCGCTTCGATCTCCTGATGCACCCGGAAGGCCTCGTCGGCGATCAGGCCCTGCAGATAGCCGTCTTCGATCGCGCTCACCATTCCGCCGTGGCGCTCGAGGTCGTCCATGATCTCGACGATGCGGGCTTCGGTGGCGTCGGTGAGCGCCTCGACGAAGTAGGAGCCGCCGAGCGGGTCGGCGACGCTTGCGACACCGGTTTCGTGGGCCAGGATCTGCTGGGTGCGCAGCGCCAGCGTGGTGGACTCCTCGGTGGGCAAAGCGAAGGGCTCGTCCCAGGCCGCGGTGAACATCGACTGGACACCGCCCAACACCGCCGCCATCGCCTCGTACGCCACCCGCACCAGATTGTTCTGCGCCTGCGGCGCATACAACGACGCACCGCCGCACACGCAGCCGAACCGGAACATCGACGCCTTGTCCGTCTTCGCCCCGTACCGTTCCCGCACGATCGTCGCCCAACGTCGGCGCCCCGCACGGTATTTGGCGATCTCTTCGAAGAAGTCGCCATGCGTATAGAAGAAAAACGAGATCTGTGGCGCGAACTCGTCGATGGTCATCCGGCCGCGCTGCACCACGGTGTCGCAATAGGTGACGCCGTCGGCCAAGGTGAACGCCATCTCCTGCACCGCGGTGGCCCCGGCGTCGCGGAAGTGCGCCCCGGCGACCGAGATGGCGTTGAACTTGGGAACCTCGGCCGCGCAGAACTCGATGGTGTCGGCGATCAGCCGCAGCGACGGCTCCGGCGGCCAGATCCAGGTCCCGCGCGAGGCGTACTCCTTGAGGATGTCGTTCTGGATGGTGCCGGTGAGCTTGGCCCGCGGTATCCCTTTTCGCTCGGCGGCGGCGACGTAAAACGCCAGCAGGATCGCCGCGGTGCCGTTGATCGTCATGCTGGTGCTGATCTTGTCCAGCGGGATGCCGTCGAACAGGATCTCGGCGTCGGCAAGCGTGTCCACGTGCGACGCCGACGCGGCCGACCTCCTCACCGAACTCGGGATCGTCGGAGTCATATCCGCACTGGGTCGGCAGGTCGAGCGCAACGGACAGCCCGGTCCCACCTTGCTCCAGCAGGTAGCGATAGCGGCGATTGGACTCCTCGGCGGTGCCGAAGCCCGAGTATTGCCGGAACGTCCACAGCTTGCCGCGATACCCGGACGCGAAGTTACCCCGGGTGAAGGGGAACTGCCCCGGCGGCGGGGGTTCCGCGCTCCGATCCGCCGGGCCGTACACCGGCGCGAGTGGTATGCCCGATGGGGTCTGGGCCGCGTTATCCATCAGTGAATAACGTACTTGCAAAAAAAGAGAATGCCAATACCGCATGGCTGACCTGGCCAAACAGATGCTTTAAGCTGCTGATCGCAGCCAATCACGGAGGTCGACATGACGGTTCCTTGGGGGTTCAGGCCATACACAAGCGGACATTGACGCCGCGGCCGAGCACTTCGGTTTCCACCTCGACGCCGATGACCAACGGGACTACCTGGCGGCCGTCGGATTCGCGTTGCGGTCTTACGAGGCGGTCGACGAGCTATACGACCGGTTCGCGCGCCCGGTCGCCCCCAAGCGGGCCTACCGGTTTCCGGACCCCGGCGACAACCCGTTGGGCGCCTGGTATGTCACCACGCAGATCGCCGCTGCGGCCGAGGGGCCGCTGTCGGGCCGAACGGTGGCAATCAAGGACAATATCGCCGTCGCGGGGCTGCCCATGATGAACGGGTCACGGGCGGTCGAGGGTTTCGTCCCCAGCCGCGATGCGACCGTCGTGCAGCGGTTGCTCGACGCCGGCGCGACCATTGCCGGCAAGAGCGTCTGCGAGGACCTGTGCTGCTCGGGCTCCAGCTTCACCTCGGCCTCCGGCCCGGTGCGCAACCCGTGGGACACCACGCGCGAGACGGGCGGATCATCCAGCGGCAGTGGCGCACTCGTCGCCGCCGGCGAGGTTGACCTGGCCCTCGGCGGCGACCAGGGTGGCTCGGTGCGGATCCCGGCGTCGCTGTGCGGAATCGTCGGGCATAAGCCGACGCACGGGCTGGTGCCCTATACGGGGGCGTTCCCGATCGAGCGAACGATCGATCACCTCGGTCCGATGACGCGCACCGTCGCCGACGCCGCACTTGTCCTCACGGTGCTCGCCGGACCCGACGGCCTGGACCCGCGCCAGCCCAAGGAGATCGCCCCGGTGGACTACCTCGCCGCACTCACCGGCGACGTGGCCGGACTGCGGATCGGCATTCTGACAGAGGGTTTCGGGCAACGCTTCTCGGTGCCGGAGGTCGACGAGGTGGTCCGGTCCGCAGCGCGGCGCTTTACCGAGATCGGCTGTAGCGTAGGCGAAATCAGTGTGCCCTGGCATCTTGACGCCATGCATGTCTTCAACGTCATCATCACCGACGGCGCCACCTATCAGATGCTGGACGGCAACGGATACGGGCTGGGCGCCGACGGACTCTACGACCCAGAACTCATGGCGCACTTCGCAAGACAGCGAGTCGCCGAGGCGGATCGATTCTCCAGCACGATCAAGATGACGGCGCTGTGCGGGCACTACGGCCTGACAAAGCTCGGCGGCGCATCGTACGCCAAGGCGCGTAATCTGCTCCCGCAGATACGCGCCGCCTACGATGCGGCGCTCACCGAGTACGACGTACTGGTGCTGCCCACCGTGCCGAGCACGGCCAAGGTGTTGCCGACGGGCAGCCCGCAAGATGCCGCGCTGCTGCAAGCGCGCGCTCGGTAAGGCGGATAACACCGCGCCACTGGACATCACCGGCCATCCCGCGATCTCGGTGCCCGCCGGTCTGGTCGACGGCTTGCCGGCCGGAATGATGATCGTGGGCAAGCGGTTCGACGATGCCACCGTGCTGAGGGTCGCCGACGCCTTCGAATCGCTCTGCGGCGGGTTTCCCACTCCCTAGGGCGAGCAGACGCAAAAGCACCCGACACGCCGGGCGTGCGGGTGCTTTTGCGTCTGCTCGCCATCTAGGTGCCGCGCGATCCCAGGCCTGAGCCGGCGACCTCGGCAGTGATCCCAAAGCGGGCAACCAAAAAATTATTCAGGTCGAAGCAGGAAGTGGCTAGGGTGACCTCGTGAAGCTGCTCAGCCCGCTGGACCAGATGTTTGCCCGGATGGAATCGCCGCGCACGCCCATGCACATCGGTGCACTTGCGGTCTTCGACCTGCCCAAGGGGGCACAGCGAAGCTTCACCCGCGACCTGTACGAGGCGTTCTCGCAGCTGGCATACCTGCCGTTCCCGTTCGACAGCGTGATCGCGGGCGGCCCCTCGATGGCGTACTGGAAGCAGGTGCAGCTCGACCCCAGCTACCACGTCCGCCTCTCCGCCCTACCCCATCCCGGGACCGCCCGCGATCTCGGTGCCCTGGTCGAGCGGCTGCACTCGACGCCGCTCGACATGACCAAGCCGCTGTGGGAAGCGCACCTGATCGAGGGTCTGGCGGGCAACCAGTTCGCCTTCTACTTCAAGGCGCACCACTCCGCGGTCGACGGCATGGGTGCGATGAACTACATCAAGCACTGGCTGACCACCGATCCCGACGCGCCCCCCGGCTCAGGCCGGCCCGAGGCGGTCGAGGACCACGACGTGGCCGGCGCAGTCGCACGCGAAACCGCGAAGCGGGCAGTCGGGGGCGTCCTGGCGTTGGGTGAGCTGACCGGCAATCTGGGCAGCATGATCCGCGGCGCCAACAGCTCGGTGCGGGCCGCCTTGGCGACGCCGGGTTCTCCGTTCAACTCGCGAATCACCCGGCATCGCCGGCTCGCGGTGAAGGTGTTGGAACTGCCGCGTCTCAAGGCGGTGTCCGGCGCCACCGGCGCAACCGTCAATGATGTGGTCCTGGCGTCGGTCGGCGGCGCTTGCCGGCGCTACCTGGCGGAGCAGCACGCGCTGCCCGGGAGGAGCTTGACCGCGTCGGTGCCGGTCGGGATCGAGCGCGATGCCGACACGGTCAACGCCGCGACGGGCTTCGTGGCGCCGCTCGGCACCTCGACCAAAGACCCCGTTGAACGGCTGCGCAAGATCTCGGCGTCGACCTCCCGCGGTAAAGCCGAGCTGCTGGCGATGTCAGCGAACACCTTGCAGCACTACTCGTTGTTGGGCCTGCTCCCGATCGCGCTGGGGCAGAAGATCGGAACGCTCGGGATGTTCCCGCCGCTGTTCAACTTCACCGTTTCCAACGTCGTGCTCTCCAAGCAGCCGTTGTACTTGTCCGGCGCCAAGCTGGACGTGATCATCCCCCTGTCGTTCTTGTATGACGGCTACGGTTTCAACGTGACGCTGGTCGGCTACACCGACAAGGTCGCGCTCGGGTTCCTCGGCTGCCGTGACAAGCTGCAGCATCTGCAGCGGCTGGCGGTGTACACCGGTGAGGCGTTCGAGGAACTCGCTGACGCCGCCGCCTCGTCATCACAGCGCGGAGGAGCGCACGGCTAGAGTGCGCTATACCCGGCAAAGGATTTCGCCGTGCGGGATGGCCAGCCAACCGTCCGGCGCCGCGGCCCAGGCCCGCCACGCCGCCGAAATCTCCTCGAGCTGCGCGGGCGTGGCCATCCCTCGGGCCAGCAGGTCGCGACCGAGGTCCGAATGCAGAATCCGGTCGGCCCACATGCCGCCCCACCACTCGCGGGTCGCGGCCGTCGCGTAGCACCAAAGGCTCCCGCTAGGCGTGATGTCGTCGAATCCCGCCTGTTGGGCCCATGAGAGCAACCGCCGGCCGGCGTCCGGTTCGCCGCCGTTGGCGCGGGCCGCCTGTTCATACAGGTCCCGCCAAAGGTCTAACGCCGGAAGCCGGGGAAACCAGATGAAGCCCGCGTAATCGGCGTCTCGAGCCGCCACGACTCCGCCGGGCACGCACACCCGACGCATCTCCCGCAGGGCGCCTACCGGATCGGCGACATGCTGGAGGACCTGGTGCGCATGGACGACATCGAATGCGTCGTCGGCAAAGTCGAGCTTGTGCACGTCCGCGGTCGCGAATGAGACGTTGGACAGATTGCGGCTCTGCGCCTCAGCGCGGGCCACGGTGAGGACGTCGTCGACTTGGTCGACGGCGGTCACCGACCCGGGCGCGACCCGGACGGCGAGATCCGCCGTGATCGTCCCGGGGCCGCATCCGATGTCCAGCACCGACAACCCCGGCTGCAAATGGGCCAACAGGTAGCCCGCGGAGTCCTCCGCGGTGCGCCGCTGGTGGCCGCGCAGCACCGACTCGTGGTGCCCGTGCGTGTAGCTAGCCTGCGCTTGATCGTTCACAGCCTGAAGCTTACCGCCGTGTGCCAGATAATGAGATATCTATCTCATTATATGAGACATGACGCGGCCAATGCAGCGCGAGCAGACGCAAAAGCCCGTGCACGCCCGGCGTGTCGGGAGCTTTTGCGTCTGCTCGCGCTACTAGTCGACGGGCGCGTTGAGAATCGGACGGTCGACCCCGGCGCCGGGACCGTCGAAATGCCACCACTCTCCGGAGTACACGGTCAATCCGCCGTAGCCCATCGCATCCCGTAGCCGCTTGCGGTTCGCCTGAGCTTCGACACTGACGTCCTGGGTCGCGAATGCGGTTGCCCGCGGAGAGAAGTCGTCGAAGCCGGTGCCCATGTCGGCCAGGCAGGACCCGGCATCAACGCGGTCGGGCGGGCACTGTGGCTGCGGGCTGGTGAATGTCACGTCCACCGAACGTCCCGCTGTGTGGCTGCGCGCATACGGCCCCGGGCGCGCCACCCACGCCGGGTTGGGGACCACGTTGAACATCCTGACCTGGACGTCGTGCGGCCGGTAGCAGTCCCAGAACACCAGCAACTGCCCCTGCGGGCGCAGGGCCGTCGCGGCAGCCGCGAGACCGGGAGCCATCGACTCGTGCACGAGGCATCGGGCGTCAGCGGGATACAACTGCGTGTGGGTGAAATTGTTGGTCGTGGCGTAACGCAGGTCGATGATGGCGTCGGAAACCACGGTGCGGACGTCGACGAGCCCGTCCGCGCGCGCCGCCTCGCTCACCGGCGGCACGCCGGGGCCGGCCGGGTCGCTAGTGGCGATCGGCAAAACCGGCAGCGCGACCAGTGCGATCCCGACCGCAAACAGGACCCGTGGCAAAAGGCTCATCCGGGTATTGTCCTACTGTCCCAGCAGCTTTCGTTTCTGGGCCTGATATTCGGCGTCGACGAGCTCGCCGCGATCGCGCAAGTCCATGAGGCGGGTGAGCCGGTCCAGGGGTTCGCGGTGTGCTCTTCGAGCCATCGCTCGCGCATGACAGCGGTGGCCTGGTTGGCGGCGTTTCGCGCCTCAACCGAGTGATCGAATGCGACCTTGCGACGATCCGGCAACACGGTCGCCATTGCCGACTTTCCGCGCTGGCGTAGTCTCCGCTCCAGCCGCCGACTGCCAATATCGAACACAAGCCCTCCGCTCTCAATCGAAAAAGCTTATGGCAGACGCCTTGGCTGGAATCGTCGCAAAGGAGAACCCATGGCCCCGTCGGTCAAAGCACTGGCCTTCGATACCGGTGGGACGATTCTCGACTGGCATCGCGGAATCTCAGCCGCCTTGGCCAAAGTCGGCGAGCGATGCGGCGTCGACGATGACTGGCCGGCCGCGGCCAACGAGTACCGCCGCCGCGCCCTGATGGGTATGGGGCTGCAGGTAAACCCCGACTTCAACATGGACGACGTCCATCGACGGCTCATCGACGAGCTTGCCAACGAGCGAGGATGGTCGGCCTTCACCGAGCAGGACCGGATCGAGGTCTATCGAGCCTGGCACACGCTGGATTGCTGGCCTGACTTTCCGGCCGCGAGCGAACGCCTCCGTCGGCGATACGTCGTGGCGTCATTCACGATTCTGCCCACGTCGCTGATCGTCGACACCGCGCGCCACAACGGGCTCAACTGGGACTGCGTCATCTCCTGCGAGATGATCGGCAGCTACAAAACCAATCCCGAGGCCTACACGACGTGCGCCCGCTGGCTTGGCTATCAGCCGGACGAGATCCTGATGGTCGCCGCCCATGACGTCGACCTGTTGGCGGCACGCGCGGTCGGTTTCAAGAGTGCCTTCGTGCGCCGGCCCGAAGAATGGGGCGCGGAAGTATCTCCCCTCGGCTCCGATCCGGATCCGTCACACGACATCGTTGTCGACAACTTCACCGACCTGGCAACCGAGCTCGGCTGCTGACCTGCTCGGGCCACCGCTAACCGGGGCGCTTATCCCCCGACAGCCCGCCCAGTCACGTGGAAATCCGCGGGCGGCTCCCCTGACTCGCTTTCGGGCAGCACGCTCACCCCTATCGCCGTGTCGCGGAATGCAACAGCGGAGGGCGCTAGGTAGCTATCGGTCATCCAGCCGGCAGCGATGTTTCGGACCAATTGCTTATCGTCGATGGCGATTTCGACAATATCGGGGCGAGGTATTGCGGTCCGGGGCAGCAGACCGACCCCCAAACGCGCCCCGATCAGGCCGCGCAAGGTATTCACGTCGGAATCCTCGAAAGCGACCATCGGCGTCACGTCATAACGCGCACAGGCGTCATCGAAAATCCCCCGCAGGGTGTGACCGCGGTCGAAGGCAACAAAGGATTCGTCGGCAAGCTCCTCGAAGCCAATCACTTCCCGATGAGCCAGTCGGTGGCCCAGGTCAACCACGGCGCACAGCTGTTGAGTATGCAGGTTGTGCCACTTCACCCCGAGCGACTCCGCATCGCTCACGGGATCGCTCAAACAAACGTCGATCACACCGTTGACCAGATCGTTGACCAGCGCGGTCCCGGTGGCTTGACGCAGCTCGAATCGCGACCATGGATACCGATCACGATGGCAGCGGATCAAGCGGGGAACCGCTGCCACGCCCAGCTCAGCCAAGAAGCCGACCGCCACCGTGCCGGCGTCGGCGTCGGCGAGTTGACGCACACCGGCGACAGCCGCCTCCAGGCTCCGCTGGGCTACCAGGCTGGCGCCCAAAAACGCTTGCCCGAACCGATTGAGCCGATTGGCCCGACCCCGTCGGGTGAAAAGCTCAACCCCGATCTCGGCCTCCAGCATCGAGATGGCACGGCTTACCGCCGACTGAGACACCGCCAGCCGCTCGGCGGCATCGCGCAGTGTGCCCACTTCAGCGACGGCTTGGAAGTAGCGCAGTTGATAGAGCTCCATCAAGATCACCAAACTTCGGCAGTAAGGGAAGATTTCTGAGTTTCGATCAATGCCTACGTAGGGCTAGCTGAGGATCACGATCGCGAGTTTGGCCCACGATGGCCAACTCAGGGTGTAGGCGGTGATCTTCGGCGTGAAGCGGGAGGACCGGGAAGGGACGCACGGCGCCGCAGCGCACCGAGCGATTCGTTGGCCGGCCGCGTCTCAGCGGAAGTTATTCCATCATCCTGCGGCATTGTCAACGGTTGTATAGCTGGCGGCAGGAATCCGCGCGGGCGGGCAAACCCAGCGCCGGTCCAGGGACCGACAATGAATTTAACTTGACCCGGCACTATATCTCCTGCTCACAACGCATTTTAGTGGCACTCAGTTACACTTGGAGGGTAACTGTAACACGATCAAATTAGGCGCGCCGACCACCGGTCATCGCCGAAGGACGGCGGCAAGTCCATACCCTCCGCCACGCCACGTTCACTGCGCTGCTTGCGTCAGTCCCCGACGAAGCCATGCGGATCGCGCGACAAGAAGCCATCGATACCGCGTGGGCCCTCGCCAGTCCGGCCACATACGAGTTGATGGTGTGCCAGGGCGACTACACAATCCGGCGATTCCAGGACTGGCTGACCGCAACCCTGCAAATTGCCATTCTCCGCAGCCAGCCTGCAGAGTCCCCTATGGGTGAAATGACCCAGCGAAGTTCTGACGGCCGTCAAATTAACGGCCGCGCCAATTGCTTGCGTTGAACGCAAGGGACTGTTCGCAATTTTCTGCTAGACCCTGCTAAGGGGGGATGCCTAGCGTCGCGGTGTGAACAAGATCACACATGTTGGCACGGTTCTTCCGGGCAACCTGCGTGCTCTTGTCACCGGCGACGGCGACTCCGCGGGTCGAGAGCACAGAGCTCCGGCCTCGTATTTGTGGGGGAATGGGGTCGTTGTCGCGTGTGCACGTGGCGTCCGATGCGACGGACTTGGGGGGCGGCGCCAAAACCACCGGCGATTAGGCCGGTGGCCAGCGGTGGCCAGGCGACGATAACCCACCGGCCCACAAGGCCGATCCAAATCGTTGCGAATCCTTCCAAACCCCTTTAGGAGAGGTACGCACGTGACCCTCACGGTGAACGAAACTGCAACGGATGCTGCACCATTGGAATTTGACCCTGCCGCGCTGGACGGGAGCATGCAGGATTTCAAGCAGGTGACCGGTACCAGGATGCTCGACCGAATTGACGGCTTTTACCAATGGCAAGAACGGCGACGAGACGGTCAACTATGGCAGTTCGGACGTTCGACCGAAGCCGGCCCCAGGCGCCACGCCACCGTGCACGACGACATCGGCCGCAGGATGGCAGGCGTCAACTTCGCCTCCCAGGACTATCTGTCGCTTTCTGGTCACCCCGAGATCAAGGCCGCGGCCCAACACGCGATCGAGGAGTACGGCGTGCACAGCGCGGGATCGCCGGCTCTGGTCGGCAACACCTCGGTGTCCCTGGCCCTGGAACGCAGGATCGCGGAGTTTCTCGAGGTTGAACACGTCAGCCTGTACCCCACCGGCTGGGGCGCCGGCTTCGGCGTCGTCAAAGGCCTGGTGCGACCCGACGATCACATCGTGATGGACCGGCTCGCCCACGCCTGCCTGCAGGAGGGCGCCCAGGCCGCGACGCGCAACATCCACCTGTTCAGGCACAACGACATCGGCGACGCGCGCGCCAAGCTGCAAGCCATCCGCGCCCACGACAGCATCCACGGCATCATGATCGTCACCGAGGCGCTGTTCTCGATGAACTCCGATACCCCCGACCTGGTCGCCTTGCAGGAACTTGCCGACGAGTTCGAGGCGACCTTGGTTGTCGACGTCGCCCACGACCTCGGCTCGATCGGTCCCGACGGCCACGGCCACCTCGGGCTTCAATCCATGATCGGCAAGGTCGACCTGGTGATGGGTTCGTTCTCGAAGACGTTTGCCTCCAACGGCGGCTTCGTGGCCACCAAACATCGCAGGGTGACCGAATACCTACGCTTCTATTCCTCACCGAACACCTTCTCCAACGCGCTCTCGCCGATCCAAGCCGCGGTGGTGCTCAAGGCTTTCGACATCGTCGACAGCCCCGAAGGCAAAGCACTGAGGTCCAAGACGATGCGCAATGTCCTGCACCTGCGGAGCCAACTCGCAGCCAACGGCTTCGAGACCTACGGAGCGCCCTCACCGATCGTTTGCGTCAAGATGGGCACCGAGGCCATGGCCCGGCTGGTGAGCCGGCAACTGCAGCTCACCGGGCTGGTCGCCAACCTCGTCGAGTTCCCGGCAGTGGCCAAGGGGCAGGCGCGTTTCCGGCTGCAGGTGATGTCAAACCACACCGACAGGGACATCAACTACGCCGTCGCCCGGGTCACCGAGGGCTACCAGCAGGCGTGCACCGAAATGGACCAGCTGGCAACCGGTGTGGTGAGCCAAAGCTCGGATGGACCGGGAGCCTTGATCGACCTCAAGCAAACCCCGTTGGTTTTTTAGGCCCGCGGCGCGCGGCACAGTAGACGACTCCGCCTACCGGCGGCTCGCCAGCCAACTTCACAGCCCAGTCCTAGCGGATCGCTTTATGCTGTCGGGGTACCGGCTGGACGAGGCCATTTCGGGGGCCCATTTCGGGGGGGCTTATCGGTGTGACCGTTGCCGGTTCGACATGACAGGGTCCTCGTCGTCGTAAGGATGGCCCCATGGCATACGTGCACGCGCAGCCGCAGGTAATGACAATTGCGGCCGCGGATGTGGCGGAAATTGGCACGGCAATCGACGAGGCCAAGGCGGCCGCGGCGCGCACGTCAACCGCGGTGGCGCGAGCGGCCGCCGATGAAGTATCCGAGGCCGTCGCGAACCTGTTCAGCGGTTACGCCCGCGAATACCACGCGGTCATCGACGCGGCAACGGCGTTTCACACCGAGTTCGCCCAGGCGCTCGCCGCGGCCGGCAACGCCTACGCCAACGTCGAGGCGGCCGGCGCGAGCTCGCTCGCCGCACTCGGCGGCTCAACGACCAGCTCGCCGGGCGGCGCCGGCCTACTGAGCGCCCTGGCGACGGGCAAATACGTCACCTTGGTCATGGACGGCAGTGGAACGCCGATACCTCCGACAAGTTTCGTGAACCACATCGTCAACAAATACGTCTTGCCCCACTTCCCTGCCGGCCTTCGCGTGGGTCTGGCCATGCCGGCGGGGGAATATCCGGATAGCGGTATCAAGGACTTGCCCCAGGACATTTCAATATCCCGGGGCGTCACGATCCTGGACAACGCGATTCAACAGCAACTCGCCGCTGGAAAAATCATTAACGTTGTCGGCTACTCGCAGGGCGCCAATATCGCCGCGCTGGAAATGCAACAGCTGGATCCCAGTGGCACGCCGAGTTCATTACCGATCAACTTTGTGCTGCTTGGCAATTCGATGAACCCGAACGGGGGCTGGGACGCGCGGTTCCCCGGTCTTAGTCTGCCGACTTTGGGGTTTTCGACGCTGGGCCCGGCCCCCACCAATGACTTTCGGACCTTCAGTTACACCCTCGAATACGACGGCTGGGCCGACTTCCCGAAATATCCGATCGACATATTCTCCGACCTCAACGCCGTTGCCGGGATGGTGACCGTGCACACGGGCTACGAAGGTCTCACGGCCGCGCAGCTTGCTTCGGCGATCACCTTGCCGACGCAGGGACCCACCATGACCACCTACTACATGATTCCGACGCAGAACCTGCCGTTGCTGGATCCGGTGCGGTTGATCCCCTACATCGGGAACCCGATTGCCGACCTGGTCCAACCGGTTTTGACACCCCTGGTGAATTGGGGCTACGGCGACCCAAGCATGGGCTGGTCGACCGGTTATGCCGATGTGACCACCCCGTTCGGCTTCTTGCCGCCGCACAGCGACACCGCCGCTCTGGGACCCGCGTTGGTCCATGGAGTCCATCAGGGAATCACCGCGGCGATCAACGACTTCAACGCCGCGGGGCCCCCGCAATTGCCATCGCTGCAAGGCATTTCGGATGCGGTCAAGTCATATCTGTCGTCGCCCGGCACCCTGTCGCTGCCTACCCTGCCCTCGATCCCGGAGATTATTTCGGACCTGCAGACGGCGAACACGCAGATCGTCGACAGGGTGACAACTGCGTTTTCAACGGCGTACTCGACGCTGCTTCCGACGGCCGACATCACGACTGCCGTCCTGGTCTCCTTGCCGTCGTATGACTTCAACCAGTTCCTGAACGGGGTGGGCCAGATGGTCAGCGGTCAGCCCTTGGCGGGGCTTGTCAACGCGATCGGCCTGCCGATCGCCGCCGACGTCGGCCTGCTCCCCTTCTTGGGCGGCTTGGAACTCGCGGTCATTGCCGAGGCGGGTTATTCGATCGTGACCGGGATGCCGTACGGGACCCTCTGACCGATAAGCAGACCGCCGCAGAAACCATCCCCGCAGGTTGACCCGACCTCTTGAGGCGGTAGGCGCAGCCATGTGACGATTTCCTCGATGAATGCCTCAATTACGGACCTTCGGGGGAAAGTGGCGGTCGTAACCGGGGGAGCCGGAGGTATCGGCCAGGCCATGGGCAGGCGCTTCGGCCAGGAGGGCATGAAGGTGGTGCTCGCCGACGTCCTCGCCGGACCGCTGGACGAGGCGACGCGAGCGCTCGCGGACGAGGGCATCGATGTGGCCGCGGTGGTGACTGACGTTACCGACTATTCCTCGGTCGAGTCGCTGGCCAAAGAGGCGCTCCATCGCTTCGGGGCGGTGCACGTGGTGTGCAACAACGCCGGCACGGGCGGGGTCTCAGAGGGTTACATGTGGGAACACGACCTGGCCGACTGGCGCTGGGGGATCGACGTCAACGTGCTGGGCGTCATCCACGGCATCAAGGCCTTCGTGCCCATGCTGCTCGAACAGGGCGACGGACATGTGGTCAACACCTGCTCGGGCAACGGCGGGTTCGCGCCGATTGCCCGGGGTGCCATGGGCGGGCCGGCGACGGCGGTCTACCCGATGACCAAGGCCGCGGTGCTCTGCCTGACCGAGAGCCTCTATACCCACCTGGAGATGGCAGGGACTCGGGTAAGGGCGCATGTCCTATTTCCCAGCGGCTTCTTGAACACCGGCATCTGGGAGTCGTGGCGGCACCGGCCGGAGCGCTACGCGGCGACCCAGGAACGCCGGACGCCGGAGCAGACTCTGACGGCGGTCCTGGCTCGCTTCGAGTCCGCCGGCGGCCGCGTTCAGTTCAGCCCGCTCGAGACGGTCGCTGAGCAGGTGGTGGAGGGAATCCGGGCGGACAGATTCTGGATGATGGGTCCCCCCACGCCCGCCGAGGAGGTGGTGAGCCGCAAGGCGGCATCGATCCTCGGTCGTGGCGACCCCGACTACCTGGTCGACGTCCTCGGCCAGCAGGCCGGCAAGGAGCCGGAAGCCGAAGGAGGAAAGCCTTGAGTACCAACGCAGTCCGCTATGGTCCCCGCCCACCCGAGGCGCAAGTCGACCATGAGATCGACGCCACCAAGGCGCCCATCGCCACCGAGGCGGTGACCGTCACTTACCTCACCGATCCAGAGATTGTCGCGGCCGTGCTGCCCAAGCCGCTGGAGCCGGCGGCCGAACCACTGGTCCGGGTCCAGCTTCAGCGGGTCCGGATAGCCGGCCGACCGCCGTTCGGGTCGGCGGTGTTCTCGGTGACCGCCCGGCACGGCGAAGTCCAGGGCGACTATCCCCTCTTCATGCCCCAGTCCACCGAACAGTCGGTCACCGGTGGGCGCGAAACGTTCGGTGAGCCCAAGAAGCTGGCCCACATCGAGGTGGTGCGCGACCACGACCGCGTCACCGCCACCGTTGACCGGCTGGGCTGTCAGCTCATAAAAATGAAGGGCCGGGTCGCCGGTCCGGCGGAGTTGCCGCCCGATCAGGTGAACACCGAGTTCTACTTCAAGTTCCTGCGCGCCCCCGACGGCAACGGCATCACCGACCCCCACCTGGTCTACGGCGAGTACCACCGACACTACGAGGTGCTGGAGAACATCGACGGCACCCTCGAGTTGGGAGAGTCGCCCCTAGACCCGGTGTCCGACATCGTGATTCGCCAGATCACGTCGATCACATGGTGCCGGCGGCGCACCATTCAAACCGGGCGGATCGCGGCGCGGGTGCCGCAGGAGTGGTTGCTGCCGTACGTGCACCAGCGCTACGACGACCTGGCGCTGCTAGCCGCCACCGGTCCCGAGCCGGCGCGGGTATAGCGGCATGGACCGGTACACGGTCATTTCGGCTGACTGCCACGCCGGCGCCGACCTGCTCGCCTACCGCGAGTACCTCGATCCGCAGTACCGGGACGAGTTTGACGGCTGGGCGGAAACATTCGTGAACCCGTTCGGCGACCTCACCGAGCCCGCAGCCGAGCGCAACTGGAACAGCGATCGCCGCAACTCGGATCTGGATCGGGAAGGCATCGCCGGGGAGGTTCTTTTCCCCAATACCGTGCCGCCGTTCTTTCCTCAGGCGAGCCTGGCCGCGCCCCCACCGCAGACCGCCGGGGAGCTCGAGCTGCGCTGGGCCGGCGTGCGTGCGCACAATCGCTGGCTGGCCGACTTCTGCTCGTTGTCGCCGGAGCGACGCGCCGGGGTGGGCCAGATCCTGCTCGGGGATCTCGATGAGGCCGTCGCCGAGGTGGCGCAGATCGCCAAGCTGGGACTGCGCGGCGGTGTGCTGCTGCCCGGGGTCGCCCCCGGCACCGGCATCGCCCCGCTCTACGCCGAGCACTGGGAGCCGCTCTGGGCGGCGTGTGCGGAGGCGGGCTTGGTGGTCAACCACCACGGCGGCAACGCCGGACCGAGCCCGATCGACGGGTGGGGTAGCTCCTTGGCGGTGTGGGTGTACGAGACGCACTGGTGGGCGCACCGGGCGTTGTGGCACCTGATCTTCAGCGGCGCACTCGATCGCCATCCGGACCTCACCTTGGTTTTCACCGAGCAGGGCACCGGGTGGATACCGGCGACCCTCGACTCGCTCGACGTGGCGGCGGCCCGTTACCGGCGACCGAACTCGGCGATCGCCCGCTTCGCCGGGCCCACCGCCGGCTCGCTGACCCTGAGCCCCAGCGAGTACTGGACCCGCCAGTGTTACGTCGGTGCCAGCTTCCTTCGCCCGGTCGAATGTGCCGAGCGCCACCGAATCGGCGTCGACCGGATCATGTGGGGAAGCGATTACCCGCACCTGGAGGGGACCGCTCCCTACACTCGGGAGGCGTTGCGCCACACCTTCAGCGGTGTCGCGTCCGACGAGGTGGCGGCCATGGTGGGCGGGAATGCGGCGACCGTCTACGGCTTCGACCTGAAGACCCTCGCACCCCTCGCCGACCGAATCGGCCCGACCGTGGCCGAGGTCGCCGAGCCGCTGGCGGCCGTGCCCGCCGACGCGAGCAGCACCGTTTTCGAGGCCGACCCCATCCGTGCCTGGTAGGCGAAAGGACTCTCATGAACCCCTTGGACCCTTACGTCATCATCTCCGCAGACTGCCACGCCGAGCTGCCGACCGAGCGGTACCGCGAGTACGTCGACCCTGAATACCGGGAGGAATTCGAGACCTACCTGGCTGAGAAGGCTGCCGCGTCGCAGGTGGGCGGGTTCATCGACGAGCAGTTCGCCGAGGAGTGGTTCTCCGAGCACGGAGACGGTATCGCCGGCGGATGGGATGTGGTGCGGCGGGACGAAGAACTCGACGGCGACGGGGTGGTCGCCGAGGTCATCTTCCCCGACGCCGACGCCGTAACCGGGGTCGCCGGTGCTCCGTTCGGTGCCGGGCTGGGCCAGTCCGGCGATCTCGACCCGGGGCGGGCCATGGCGGGCGCGCGCGCCCATAATCGCTGGCTGGCCGAGCTGTGCAGCCACAGCCCCGAGCGGCGGGCCGGGGTCGCGGTCGTGCCGATCCTGGCAGACATCGACGCGGCGGTGGACGAGATCACCCGGGCGGCAGAGTCCGGGCTGCGGGGCGGGATCATGATCCCGGCGCGCTGGGTCGGCTACCCGCCCTACCACGACCGCCGTTACGACAAGGTCTGGGCCGCGTGCCAGGACCTGCAGATGCCGGTACACACCCACTCCGGCCCCGCCCCGCGGGAGGAGTACGGAGAACACCTGGGCATCTACATAACGGAGGTGCGCTGGTGGGGTGCCCGGCCCCTGTGGTTCGCATTGTGGTCAGGGGTGTTCGAGCGCTTCCCCCGGCTGCGCTGGGGCGTCACAGAGTGCGGTGCGTTTTGGGCCAATGATCTTCTCTGGCTGATGGATACGCGGTACCTGCGTGAGCACTCGGCCAAAAAGATGAGCCGTCAGATGGAGGGCGATCTGACGATGCCGCCCTCGGCCTACTTCGACCGGAATTGCTTTATCGGGGCGACCACCACGGAGCGCCGGGAGCTCGCGCGCCGCTACGAAATCGGTGTGTCTAACATGCTGTGGGGCAACGACTTTCCTCATCCGGAGGGGACCTGGCCGCACACCCGCGAATGGCTGCGCCGCTCGTTCTGGGACATCCCCGTCGAGGAGACCCGGCAGATGCTGGGCCTGGCGGCGGCCGAGGTGTACAACTTCGATCTGAGCGCGCTGGCTGCCCTGGCCGGCCGCATCGGCCCGACCCCTGCGGACCTGGGCCAGGATGATGCGGTGAGCATCCCCAAGTGGGAGGCGGCTCGCCGGACCGGACGCCACTGGCTGACGGATGCGGAGCCCTTGCCCGACCTCGTGCAGAACTGAGGCGCTCCGCTTGTCCTTCCGACGCGGGCTGCGAGAAACTGAGAACCGTCGGGATGAAGGGCGGCACCGATGGCTGGACTGGAGTCGATCGACCACGTAATCCTCGTCATGGTGGCTCAAGCCATCGTGCGAGTTGGCCGTCAGCTCCAGAAAGCGTTCATGGGTTGGGCGTACATGTCGTTCGCGGTGAGCGGGGCCAGGCCCAAGGAGTCTTCGATCGTGGACATCAGGCTGTACTCGTTGTAGTAGCTGTTGGTGACGAAGTGGCCGGATTGCATGCCCGCCGCCACGGCGCCCTGGTTGGGGATGACGATCATCGGAACGTTGTTGCCTTGGTTACCGATGCCCAGTGACAGATTGTTATTGTCCTCGTCCCACGTGATGAAGATGGCATCACTCTGACCCGAGTTCCACGTGTTCGAGCTTTGAATGGTGGATATCGTTTGCTGGAGGTACTGGTCGCCGGCGGAGACGTTGTACTGGTGGTTCGTGAGCTGGCCGACAAACCAGTGGAAAAGGTCAGTAGGAGTACTGACCGGGCCTTCCATGTTGGAGTCCCCGTTGGGTTCGACCCACGCGAATTTCGGGAAGGTGCTCGGGTTCTGCAGATCGGTGGCCAACTGCGACTGCGGCAGCAGGTGTTCTGCAGGTAGGCGGTGGTGTTGTTGAAGACGTATTTCCATTGGGCGAAGGGCATTTGGTCGACGGCGTAGTTGCCCGACGACTCGATGGTGCCCGGAGCGGGCATGCCCTGCCCGTAGCCGGCCCACAATGGGACCTGCGGATTCGTTTGCAGCGCATCCATTTCCTGCATGAGGCTGGGTGCGTTGATGACGTTCCCGGTGGGGTTGTAGTCGAGGCCGAAGTCCGATCCGCCCATGATCCGAATGTAGTTGGGATCGCTGGGGTGGCCGAGTGCGTAGTAGTTGTCCGCATATCCGTAGGTGTTGATCAGGCTGTTGATGTAGGGCGCGTTGGGGCTGCCGACGATGTCGCCGACGCCCTTGTTCTCCATGTAGATCACGAACACGTGATCCAGTGGCTGACGGTGGACGTCGGTATGGTGAGCACCGCGGGGTTCAGGGTGGGATCGCCGACGGTGAACGACAGGTTGTCGGCGTAGGAGCCGTTGTAGTTGCCCAGGACCGGGTTGTGGTCGGCGAAGGTGGTGGTCACCACCGCGGAGGTGGTGCCCGCCGGGATCGTCCCGGAGACGTGTTCTTGCTGAAGCCCGGTGACTCCCAGGCGATCCAGCGTGGTGACCGGCGCGATCGAGCCGGTGCCCAGCACGACCCCGCTGGCGTTGAGGAAGGTGACCTTGACGGAGGCCTGCGACGGGTCCAAGCCCTGGCCGCCGAGCATGGCACTGAGCGTGTACGGCGTGGTGCCGGTGTTGATTTTGCCGGCCGAGGCGGACAGGTTGACGGTTTGACTGATGGTGGACGTGGCCACCGGTCCACCGCCGGCGAAATTGTTGCCGGCGCCCGGCGAGCGGGTTGCTGGGGAAGCCGAGGAAACTCGGCAGATTCGGGAGCGGGAACGATGCCGCGAACGGATAACCGCGCGGGGTGCCGTAGGCGATCACGGTCGGGGTGCCACTGACCGTCCAGCCCGGAATGGTCACCGAGCTGTAGCCCGACCCGGACGGGTCGGCCACTTCGAAGCCGGGGTTGACCAGCAAGTTCTGACTCATCGGCAAGCCGGGGACCCCGGTTAGGCCAAGCAGCAGCCCGCCGGCCCCCACCGTTCCGGGGGTGCCCAGCAGCGCGACGGTCGCGGCGTTGCCGCCGTTGCCGCCGTTGCCGCTGTTGCCGATCAGGATGGCATTGCCGCCAGTCCCGCCGGCCCCACCGCTGAAGCCCGAGGCAACGGCGGCATCCGCGCCGGCCCCGCCAGGACCGCCATTACCCACCAGCGACCCGGCATCTCCGCCCGCGCCGCCCGCCCCGCCGGTCCCGGATGCGGCGAATCCGCCGGGCCCGCCGGCCCCACCGACCCCGAGCATGGTCGCGTTGCCGCCGGCCCCGCCCGTCCCGCCGGGGACTGACCCAGTGCTTGCTCCCGCAGCGCCGCCCGCGCCACCGGCCCCACCGGAGCCCAGCCAGCCCGCGGTGCCGCCGGCCCCGCCGACACCCCCACCACCGCTACCAGACGCCCCGGTCCGCAGCACCGATCCGCCGTCCCCACCCGACCCGCCGGTACCCAACAGCGAGCCACCGGCCCCGCCGGCCCCACCGGTCCCGCCGGCGCCGTGATTGCTCGCGCCGCCGTCACCGCCGGCCCCGCCGCCACCGAACAGCGAACCGCCGCTGCCACCAGCCCCGCCGGCCCCGCCGCCGGAATCGATCGACGCTCCGCCGACCCCGCCGGACCCGCCGCCAGCACCGACCAGCCCACTAAGCGACCCACCGGCCCCGCCGGCCCCACCGGCGCCGGGCCGCAAGGTACTGCCGAGCTCACCGGGTAACCCACCGGCCCCGCCGACCCCGCCCGAACCCAAGATGCCGCCGGCCCCGCCGGCCCCGCCGGACCCGCCGTCCGGGTCGCTGCCGACGCCCGCGCCGCCGACCCCGCCGCCACCACCGGGACCGCCATTACCGAACAGCCCCCCGCCAGCCCCGCCCTGGCCGCCGGCCCGGCCCGGGCCCAACGCCCCCAACCCGCCGGCCCCACCGGACCCGCCGCTACCCAACAGCCCTGCCGCACCGCCTGCCCCGCCGGGCACGCCGTCCGCGCCGGACCCGCCGGCCCCACCGTCGCCGAGCAACCAGCCGCCCGATGTCCCGGCGGCCCCGCTGCCCGCGCCACCCGGGGTGCCGTTGGCGATCAGCGCGCGCCCGGTCAACGCCAGACTGGGCGCATTGATCACGTTGAGCACCACCGACGGCAACAACACCCCGTTGCCGCCGTCGGCGCCGTTGCCGCCCGCCGACGTCCCGAGCCCGCCGATCCCGCCGTTCCCGCCGATACCGAACAGCACCGCCTTGCCGCCGGCCCCGCCGGCCCCACCGGCGACCGCCGCGGCGCTCTGCGCGCCCGCCCCGCCCGCACCGCCGTCGCCGAACACCATGCCCCCAGCGCCGCCGGCGCCGCCGTCCCCGCCGACCCCGGTCGACGCGAACCCACCAGCCCCACCGATCCCGCCGAAACCGAACAGCCCGGCGTCTCCCCCGGCCCCGCCGTGGCCGCCGCTACCGGTGCCAAACAGATTGCCGCCGGCCCCGCCCGAGCCGCCAGAGCCCAGCCAGCCGGCGTTGCCGCCGGCCCCGCCAACCCCGCCGTGCCCGAAATAGCTAGTGCCGCCGGTACCGCCGGCGCCCCCGTTACCCCACAGCGGCCCCGCCGAGCCGCCGGCCCCGCCCGTACCGCCGCCCCCAGAGCCGCCCAACCCGCCGGTGCCGCCGTCACCGCCGGCACCAAACAACGCACCGCCGGCCCCGCCGGCCCCGCCCGTACCCCCGCCGAACCCGACTCCGCCGGCCCCGCCGGCGCCGCCACCCGCACCAACCAGCCCACCGAGTAGCCCGGCGGCCCCGCCCGCCCCACCGACCCCGCCGGTCCCCGCCGACGCGAACCCGCCGACCCCACCGGCCCCGCCCGCGCCCAACAACCCGCCCGCCCCGCCAGCCCCACCGACCCCGCCGGTCCCGGTCGCGAACGACGCGGACCCGCCGGCCCCGCCGGCCCCGCCGCCGCCCAACAACACCCCGCCGTGCCCGCCCGGACCCCCAGCCCCGCCGGTGCCGCCGGCCCCACCGGCCCCACCCGTGCCGATCAACCCCGCCGCCCCACCCGCGCCGCCGCCGTTACCGAACGGCGGACCCGCCACACCCGACCCGCCCGCCCCACCATCACCGATCAACCAACCCCCAGCACCCCCGTTGGCCCCGGTCCCCGGCGCCCCGTTGGTGCCGTTGCCGATCAGCATGCGCCCGGTGAACAACACACTCTCCGTATTCACCGCGCCCAACATCGTCTGCTCCGCAGCCTGCAGCGACGACAAGTTCGCGGCCTCAGCGGCCGCGAACGAGACCGCGCCCGCGCTCAACGCCTGCGTAAACTGCTGGTGAAACACCGCCGCCTGGGCGCCTAACGCCTGATAAGTCTGCGCATAGCCGCCGAACAACCGCGCAATCGCCGCCGACACTTCATCAGCGGCCGCAGCCACAATCCCCGTGGTCGACGGCGCCGCCGACACACTCGCCTGCTTGATCGCCTCCCCGATCCCACTCAAATCCGCCGACGCCGCGGCCAAAAGCTCAGGTGCTGCGATCAGGAAGGGTGACATCTACGGCTCCCATCAACGGGCGGCTAGGACGGCATACCGCATCACAGCATCCTCCTACTGTTCAACGATTTAAACCCTTTTCGACACCTACAGTTGGTCGGCCGCTTGGACCGCGCCAATCGATCAGGATCGTGCACGTCGGGGGCAGTCCGTCAAGCAGCGTCCGCGCCCTGGCGTGTCGTCATCGAGCAGGATGTCGGTCGTGTTGTCGCACGAGCGGTCTTTGTCTGCACACTGCTTTTCGCGCTCAGGGCAGCAGTAAAGTCAGGCGCCGTCCGGCTGCTCGCCGTCGACCTCAGGTACGGGATCGAAGTGTCAGTCGGCTCCGCCCTATTCAGCAAGATTGCGACAACCGGGGCCGAGGCGGCCAGAGTGCTGACGAAGATGGAGGAGCTGGCCTCGCCGACGCCGCCCCCGGCGCACCGCATCAACCCAAATAGACTACTGGCCCGATTCGTTAATCCGTTCGTTAGCAGAAGAATACGGCCTCGCGAGCCAAAGACACCGCAGAGAACTGAGGACATCGGCATGGCAACTCCCGACCACCACCGCCACCGCGATAGCGACCTCTCCAAGAGCTTCTGCCAGCGGAGCAGACTGGAACCGGACAGGACCTACCAACCGGTGCCTGATGTCACCGCATCCGTGCAGCTCAAGAGTGGTGGCCAGGAGCGGGATCGAACCGCCGACCTTCCGCTTTTCAGCGCGGAGTTTTGGCCTACACCAATGTGTTTCAACTGGTCAAGGTGGGTTAGAGGCAGCGGACTGGACGGTGTAGCCGATCCCGGTCCTTCTCTGGCAATTCGCCGAGCCTCGACTGTGCATCTCGTCGGGCCCGCTCGGCGGCGGCATCGGCGCCCGGGACTGGGTGCTCAACGCAACCGTCCCCCTCGATTACGACCGGACCGACCCGGACCGCCACCTGACTGAGATTGGTACCGCGCTCAAGCTC
>CAWIXL010000017.1:0-19786 GCA_963840045.1 uncultured Actinomycetota bacterium
CGCCTGCCCCGGCAGCAGCATCTCCCCCGACCGATCCCCACCCCGGCTCAGATGCCCTCCCATTCCGTCCGCCACGGTCGGGATCTGCCAGCCGGCCAAACACAGTCAGCCATTCGGTCCAAGCATCCCTCCGCTTCCCCCCTCTCCACCATTCGCACGTCTCTCGGTCCTCGTGCCTTCGGCGTCGGCCACCCAGTACAACCGCCGTCGGATGCAGCGCACCGCCCGCAGCACACAAATCCGCAGCCCCGACGCGATAACCCGCCGACTCCAAGTCAGCCGATACTCTGGCGAGCCAGTCGTATCCAGCGGCGCCTCCAACCTGTTCGCCAAAGACGCACTCAGGGCTGCGCTCATGGATGAGCCGAAAGAAGGCGGGCCAGAGATGCTTTTCGTCTTCGCCGCCTTTCCTCTTTGCCGGCCGTATGAACGGCTGACAGGGTGCGGAACCGTATCGCAAGCAGGTCGGTCGGCGGGCCAGCCGGCAAGTCGAAGAGCGTACGCCCGGCCCTCAGATTCCTGTTGAAGCAGTGTCTCAACGTGTAATGACGACCTCCTCCGATTTGACTTCGCCGTTCGACGTTCGCTACGTCGGCCTGTCAGGCAACGAAGTCCTCCAGTAATCAGACTCGCCGCCATGAGTTCCACGCCCGCGCGACGCTTTCGGGATCATGTTCGTTGTAGTAGGCTCGCATCTCACCACCTGGGGCAATCGCTTGACAGGCCAGCACCACACACCCACTTCCCCCACCACTGATCGGCGTCGCTCCATCCGCTGTTCCACGAGGCGTGAAGCGACGCCTCCCGCCAGCCGTGGTGCGGGTTGCACGCCCGCGACAGGCCCATGAGCCGAGCGTCCGATCCTCGATTGAACGCCCTGGAAGTCTCCGTGTTCATTCTATCCTCCTTTCGCGGCCGGTCGCCGGCCGCCTTCCCTTCGCGGCGATGAACTTGTCGAGGCGCATGACCGCCTCGGAAAACTTGTCCGCTGGCAAGTCATAGATGCTCTTGAGCGAGTAGACCTTGAAGAACTTCCCTTCCACGTGCCGGGCCGGCGAGTTCGATCAGCCGGGCCAGTTCGCCAGCCTCCGCGTCGGAAATGCAGACGGCCGATCCGCTTTCCTCCGGAGCGGCCTCGTCGGCGGCTTCGGCAGCATCCATTTTCTCATGCTCTAATGCGGCCGCCCAACGCCCGGAAATCGTCCTTCTCCTCCTGGCCGAACTGGAGTTGCATCTGCCGCGTCAACGTCTTCCAGGCCGAAGTCAGGGCGTCCACGCCTTGCGGCACGGCCGCCTCCAGGATGGCCGCCGCCGTCGCCTTGAGTTTAGCGAGGTCCTGGGGCGGTTCGGCCGGCCGCGGCGCGTCCTTCGCCTGCACGAAGCCTGTTTCGTCCCAAAACGGTTCACGGTCCCGACGCCTCCACGAAGGCTTGTTCGCCTTGCCCGCCAGCATCCAGCCATGCACCTCCACGTCCTTGATCCCTCGGCGTAGCTGGTCGGCCAGATGCCATTCCTCGGCGCTGTGGGAATCATGTAAGGCCCTCTCGACCGCCAGCTTGGCATTCGTAAGGTGCCCGCGGCGTTCTTCTGCACGGGCGGCGATTGCATCCAGCACCTCGAATACGGCCTCCTGCATGGCGGCGAAAAAAGCGGTGAAATTCTTGACCTTCACGCTGGGCCCCTTTCGTTCACAAGTCCGGCGACCAATCCGCCCAGCAAACAGAGCACCTTCTGACTCCGTATCCTGAGAGCCGGTAGGACACGGAGATTCCCGATCCGAACGGCAATAAACACAGGTGGAGCGATTCTCAGGCTGGGTGCGATCAGGCACTCAGTTCTGGCGGCCGACCAGCTCGGCGACAAAACGATCGATGAAGCCATCCAGTGGCGCTCTGCCGACTGGCCTGATGACGAATTTCGTCAATCCAGCATCCAGGTAGGCGTCGAGTTGACGGTGCAGCTGATCCCAGCCGGCAGCGACCAACTCGCCGGGATCAAGATCTGGACGACGCCGGCGCACCGCCGCAACCACCTCCGCGGGCAACTCACCGTCGGTGACGGCCAACGAAATGCCGAAGTGATCGGACTCTATTCGCCGTCCTGCCTCCGCCGCGGCGCGTTCGATCGCCTCTCGCCCTTCCCGCGCTTCGGCCGGGGTGAGAAAACTACCCAGCCAGCCGTCGGCCAGCGTGCCGATGCGCCGAAACGCCGCGGGCGACGAGCCGCCCACCCAAATGTCGAGCGGAGGCGCCGGCCGCGGCGCGACTGCTGCCGCACTAACCGTGAAGAACCGTCCGTCATAGCTGGCCGAGTCGTCGACCAGCACCGAGCGCAGCACCTGCAGCGACTCGTCGAACACAGCCGCACGCTCACCGTCAGGGACCACGAAGACCTCACGCTCAGCCGGAATCGCCGAACGTAGACCGAAGACGGGCAGAACCCGCTTGGGCGCGAGCGCAGCGAGCGACGCCAACTGTTTGGCAACCAACACCGGATGACGCCCCGGCAACACCGCCACCGACGTGCCCACCTTCAACCGGGTCGTCCGCGCCAGCGCGTAGGCCATGCCGACCATGGGATCCACCGCCGGGGAATAGACCAGCTCGGAGAACCAGAGGGAGTCCACCCCGCTGGACTCCAGTCGGTCGACTATCCCGGCGAGCTGATCGGGAGCGGTGTCCGCACCCAGCCCGACCCCAAACCGAATCTTCACCCGTGTCTCCCTCCGTGTCGCTTAGGTAACCAACGCGAGAGGGCCGCTATTTGTGTCCGCGTCCGCGCACATAGGCTTCGACAGATGGACTTCGAGTTGCGCCGCTCAGATTTGCACGAAACGCGGTTCCTGTTCGGAGATGCGCCCTCGCCGGCAGACGACCAGGCGCTGCTGCGCGTCGAGTCCTTCGGGCTGACCTCGAACAACATCACCTACGCGGTGTTTGGCGAGGCGATGAAGTACTGGAATTTCTTCCCCGCCTCGGACGCGGAGTGGGGAAAGCTGAATGTATGGGGTTACGCGCACGTCGAGGAATCGCGGCATCCCGATCTGGCGCAGGGCACGCGCGTCTACGGCTATTTGCCGTGCGCCAGCCACCTGGTTGTCGTCCCCGACCACATCAACGAGAAGGGGTTCACCGACGCCGCCGCACACCGGGCGGCGCTGCCATCGGCCTACCAGGGCTACCGCGACGTCGAGACCGATCCCGTCTACTCGGTCGACCGCGAGGCAGAGCACATCCTCTTCTTTCCGCTTTTCTACACTTCATTCCTCATCGATGACTTCCTCGCCGACGAGGCCTTTTTCGGCACGAACACGATCGTGATCTCCAGCGCCTCGTCCAAAACGGCGATCATCGCGGCCTACCTTCTCGCCAAACGCGAGGACATCGAGGTCGTGGGCCTCACCTCGGCGGGCAACAGTGAGTTCGTCCAGGGGCTGGACGTCTACGATTCGGTTCACCTCTACGAAGACCTCGGGGACATCTCCAAGCTGCCGGGCGATCGTGCCGTCTACGTCGACATCTCCGGCGACAGTGCGGTACGCACCGAGGTCCACGCCCATTACGGCGACCGCCTGGCTCATAGCGCGGCGGTCGGTATGACCCATTGGACCCGGATGGCGCAAGGCAGCGGCCATCTCGACGGTCCAAAGCCTGTCTTCTTCTTCGCGCCCGACCGCATCAAGAAGCGCGGCGCCGACTGGGGCACCGCGCGACTCGACCGAAATGTCGCGGAGTCCTGGGCGCCCTTCGCGGAGTGGGCATCGAATTGGCTTCGCGTCGAACGGATCTCGAGCACGGACGACATCCAGCGGGCTTACCTCGAACTGCTCGACGGAAAAGTCGACCCGACGGTCGGCGCCATCGTGGATCTGTAAAGCATCGCCGCCCGCCAGTATGGTCACGTCGCTTGCCGCGCTGAGCGGCCCGGAGCTGGAATTGCGGGATCAGGTTCGCGCATTCCTGGCCGAGACGCTGCCCTGGGGGACATTCGAGCCCGGCCTCGGGATGGCCGGCGGCGTCGATCGGGCGTTCTCCACCGCGCTGGCTGAGCGTGGATGGATTGGCATGGCGGTCCCGGCGCGCTACGGCGGTCGCGATGCCACCGCGGTCGACCGTTTTGTCGTCGTCGAAGAACTGCTGCGCTGGGGTGCCCCGGTCGGGCATCACTGGGTGGCCGACCGGCAGATCGCCCCGGTGCTCTTGCGTTACGGCACCGAGGACCAGAAGCGGTGGCTGTTGCCTCGAATCTGCCGGGCGGAGTTGTGTTTTTGCATCGGCATGAGCGAGCCCGACGCCGGAAGCGACCTTGCGTCGGTGCGGACGCGGGCTGTGCGCGACGCCGACGGCTGGCGGGTATCGGGCGTCAAGGTATGGACGAGCAACGCGATGCGTGCCGACCTCATGATTGCGCTGTGCCGAACCGGGGAGGGCGTCCGCCACGCGGGACTGAGCCGATTCCTGATCGATATGCGCAGCCCCGGCGTGACGGTCAAGCCGATCCCCTACCTGAACGGCAGCACCGACCACTTCGCCGAGGTGGTCCTCGACGGCGTGCCGGTGTCCGACGAGATGGTCATCGGCGAAATCGGGCACGGTTGGGCGCAGAACGTCAGCGAGTTGGCCTTTGAGCGCAGCGGCCCAGACCGGTGGATCTCGACATTCCTGGTCCTCCAGGAATTCATCCGGGAGTGCCCAGAACTGGCCGCCAGCCCCGCCGGAAGTCGGCTGATCGGGGAACTCGCGGCGCAGTACTGGGTGTTACGGCGGCTTTCGCTGGCCGTGGCCAGGGCGATCGACGCCGGCGGGACGCCCGCGGCCGAGGCCGCACTCATCAAGGAGATGGGCACCCGCTTCGAACAGGATGTTGTGACCGCGCTGCGGGAGTTGTTGGACCGTGAGCTGGTGTGCGGGCTGGAGCCGACGCAACAGCCGTCGTTGTTCGAGCGGTTGTTACATCGCGCAGTGCTCGACTCGCCGTCGTTCACCATCCGAGGCGGAACCAATGAGGTGCTGCGCTCGGTCGCCGTCAAAGGTCTGCCATGAGCGACAGCGAACTGTACCGCGCGGCCGCCAAGCTGTTTGCCACCCACAGCCGGTGGCAGGACGTCGGCGAAGCCGCAGCCACCGGTTGGGCTCCGCAGCTCTGGAAAGCGTTGCAGCAGGCCGGATTCAGTGACGTTCCCATTGCGGAGGAGCTGGGCGGAGCCGGGGGCGGCGTCGCCGATGCAGTCCAGCTGCTCCGTGCCGCAGGCGCGCACGCGGCGCCGGTGCCCCTGGCCGAGGCCGGACTGGTCGGTGGGTGGCTCCTGACGTCTGCCGGTATCCCGCCGCCCACGGGGATTCGCACGGTACTGCCGCCCGCCGCCCCGCTCCGTCTGGACGGTGATCGGCTGTTCGGTACCGCGCCTGCCGTGCCGTGGGGTCACCGCGCCGAGCATGTACTCGGACTGGTCGACGGCGTCGTCGTCCTGGCACCCGGACCGGCGGCACCCGCCGGTGGCCCCGCGGTCAGCCGCGGAGTAAACGTCGCCGATGAGCCCCGTGACACAGTGGTTTTCGATGGTCAGCGGGTCACCGCAGGTGCCGACGCACCGGACGAGGTCACCGAACAAAAGTTCTGGGAACGCACCGCGCTGGGGCGTGCCGCGTTGATGGCCGGCGCAGTGAGTGCGATCGCAGCGATGACGCTGCGCTACAGCCGCGAACGTCAGCAGTTCGGGCGCCCCATCGGTCATTTCCAGGCCGTTCAAGCACATTTGGTTACTATCCACCAGCAGGCCAGCTGTGGTCGCTGCAGCGATCGACGGTGCGGTCAACGCGGTTGAACTCGGGCTTGGCGGCTTCGAAATCGCTTGCGCCAAAATGCTTGCCGACCGGGCCGCACAGCTGGTGACAACGGCCGCCCATCAGACGCATGGCGCGATCGGTATGACGAAGGAGTATCCGTTGCATTATCTGACCCGTCGACTCTGGGCCTGGCGAGACGAAGCCGGAGGGCATAATCGCTGGGCGGACGGGCTCGGTGCGGCCCTGGTCGCGTGCGGTCCCGATGCCCTGTATCCAGCCATCCAGTGCGGGTCGGAGGTAGTGCAGTGAACAGATTGCAGCGCGAAGACGGCGTCACGCTGGCTTTCCGGGTGCACAACCCGCAGGCGCCGGGTGTGCCGCTGCTGCTCACACACGGTTTCGGCGCCACCGCGGGCATGTGGGACGCGAATGTCGATGCCCTGAGCGTGAACCGACCGGTGATCGTCTGGGACCAACGCGGCCACGGTAGCAGCGACGCACCCGACGACATGGACTGCTACACCGAGCAGATCAGCGTGGCCGACATGGCGGCCATTCTCGACGCCGCGGGTGCCGACCGGGCGGTGATCGGCGGAATGTCCTTGGGCGGCTACCTATCCCTGGCCTTCCACCTCGTCCATCCACAGCGGGTGGCCGCGCTGGTGCTGGTAGATACCGGGCCGGGATACCGCAAAGACGAACCCCGCGACAAGTGGAACGCATGGGTAGAACGACGCGCCCAACAACTCGAGCGGGGTGAAACGCGAGGCGACAGCTCTGCGGAACTCGCGCAGGCGGTGCATCGGCATCCCGAGGGGCTGCCGCGCGCGGCGCGCGGTGTCATGGCCCAAAAGGACGCGCGCGTGATCACATCGCTGGACAGCATCGCCGTGCCCACGTTGGTGGTCGTCGGCGCACAGGACACCGACTTCCTGGCCGGGGCCGACTACATGCACCGCAAAATCCCCAATTCCCGCAAGGTCGTCCTGGACGACGCGGGCCATGCGGCGAACATGGACCAGCCCGAGGCCTTCAACGCCGCCATGCGGGAGTTCCTGGAGCAGCTGTGACCACTTCAGATGTCACCGTCGGGGTCACCGGCCACGTGGCCGTGGTGGAAATGCACCGGCCGCCGAACAACTACTTTGACACCGCGTTGATCAAGGGCATCGCGGACGCCTACGAGGAACTGGACGACGACGTCGAATGCCGGGCGATCGTGTTATGTGCGGAGGGAAAGCACTTCTGCGCCGGCGCCGACTTCTCCCGAGCCGCCGAGGATCGTTTGTCGGCCGGCGAGCTTTACGTTCAGGCCATCCGGTTGTTCCGCACCGCCAAACCCGTTGTCGCCGCGGTGCAGGGCGCCGCGATCGGCGGCGGACTCGGGCTGGCCCTCAGCGCGGACTTCAGGGTGGCCGCACCGTCCTCGAAATTTGCGGCCAACTTCAGCCGGCTCGGGTTCCACCCCGGCTTCGGACTCACCGCCACCTTGCCACGCGTCGTCGGCCAGCAAAAAGCACTCGAATGGATGCTCATCGGTGAGCGTTTCGGTGGCGAAATCGGTTATGCGGCAGGGTTGGTCGACGAATTGACCGCCGACGGTGAGGTACGCCCGGCGGCGGTTCGGTTCGCCGAGCGCATCGCCGCCTCGGCTCCCCTGGCGCTGACCAGAATCCGTGCCACCATGCGCGACGGACTCGCCGAAGCCGTCGCCGCCGCCACCGCCCGCGAGCTCGAAGAACAGACCCGGCTACAGGCGACCGCCGACTTCCGCGAGGGCGTGGCGGCGGCGGCCCAGCGCCGTCCGCCGATGTTCACCGGTAGCTGATCGGGCATGCTGAGCTAGTGTTCGACGCCCTCGACCACGTGATTCTTGCCGTACGCGACCTCGACGACGCGACCCGCCGCTACGCCACGCTGTTCTCCCGCAGCCCGTCGTGGCACGGCGATCATCCGGGCTGGGGTACCGCGAACGCACTGTTCCGGCTCGACAACACCTACCTCGAGCTGATCACGCCGCACGGCGATGGCCCCCTCGGACGCACGGTGTCGGCGCGGTTGGATCAACGAGGCGAAGGCCCGATCGGGCTGGCGTTCGCCACATCCGATCTCGACAGCGCGCACGCGCAACTCGCCGCTAACGGCCTCGAGCCGTCGCCGGTGTCACCCGGTCTCGGCCGCGACACCGACGCCGGGCTGACCCGGCGCTGGCGCAGCGTGCTGCTACCGGAAACGCGCACCCGTGGTGTGCTGATGATCGCGATCGAGCATGAGTCGCCGGGTCGCCTTCCCGAGGCCGCGCCGGTGGGATCCGAGGATGCGCTCGTCACGGGGATCGATCACGCCGTAGTGCAGACCTCCGACGCGGATGCCGCCATCAGGCTCTACCGCGACGCGCTCGGCCTGCGCCTCGCGCTCGACCGAAGCTTTCCGGACTGGGGCATGCGGTTGGTGTTCCTGCGTGTCGGCGGCGTCACCGTGGAGCTGGCGCAGCCGCTGCATGAGACGCAGCGGGTCGCGGCCGGAACCGATCAGGTCTGGGGACTCTCGTGGCGCGTTCCGAACGCCGATGCCGCGCGGACGCGGCTCGCGCAAGCCGGACTCGACGTCTCCGAGGTGCGCCCGGGGCGCAAGCCCGGCACCCGCGTGATCAGCGTCAAGGACGGCACCTGCGGCGTACCGACGCTGTTGATCGAGCCGGCCCGAGGCGGAGATGCGTAAGACATATTGCGTAGTTTGTTGCACCGGCCCTAGACTGCATTTGCATGGCGACTCTTGGACCGCTGGATGTCACCGGGGTCGATTTTGCATTCGACGATCAACCCGACCTGCACGCCACGCTTGCGCGCCTGCGCGCGCGCAGACCGTTCGCGATCGTGCCGTTCGCCGGGACCAGCGCCGTACTCCTGCTGACCGACGAACTGGTCCGCGCCGCGTTTCGCGACGAGGCGACGTTTCCGGCCGCACCGGTGTACGCGATGACGACCGAACCGGTGTTCGGCAAAACCGTCCTGAGCATGTCGGGCGCGCAACATCGCGCCAGTCGCACCCTCGTGTCCGCCCCGCTGCGACGCGGTCGGGTGCAGAGTTACGTCGACCCGGTTATCGCACCAGTGGTCCATGAACTCATCGACCGGTTCGTACACCGCGGGTCAGCCGAGTTGGTCACCGAATTCACCCACCGGGTCTCACTGTTGACCATCAGCCGACTACTGGGCATCCCGATCGACGACGAGGCGCGAATCCAACTGTGGGCCAAGGCAATGATCGAGTACGTCTTCGACCCGGAGCCGGCGATCGACGCCGCCGCGGAGTTCACCGCGTATGTCACCCCGCTCCTGGCCGAACGCCGGCGCGCCCCAGGGGGCGACATCATTTCCATGCTCGTCACCGAGACCACCGACGACGGCGAATACCTCGACGACGAAGCCATTCTCACGTTTCTGCGGATGCTCTTTCCGCTCGGCGCCGACACCACGACATACGCACTCGGCAACGTTCTGTCGGCTTTACTGAACCATCCCGACCAACTCGAACTCCTGCGCTCGGCCCCTGAGCGGCACCTGCAGGCCGCCGTCTGGGAAGGGTTGCGGTGGGAGCCCGCGGTCGGTCTGCTGCCGCGCGTCTGCCCGGCGGAGACCGCCTGGCACGGGATCGAAATCCCCGCGCTGACGCCAATGATCTTTGCTATCAACGCCGCTCATCGCGACCCGTCGGTTTACCCACGGCCAGACGATTTCGATATCACGCGCAACGTCATGCCTCCGGTGTCGTTCGGCCAGGGTCCGCACAGCTGCATCGGCAACTGGCTCGCCAACACCGAAGTGCTCGTGGCCCTGCGCGCACTCCTCGACCGACTGCGAGGCCTCGCTCTCGATCCAGACCACGCCGAAGCCGCCAAAATCACCAGCCAGGTCGGCACCGCGCTTCGTGGACCCAACGCGCTGCACGTGACCTTCGATGCGAGCGGTGCACCGTGACGCAACGCAAGTTACGACTCACCGATCGGCCCGCCCGCCCCGCGCCCTGGGGGGATCGCCCTCCCGTCGACGACGATGAGGCGAGAGCACGCCTGCTCGACGCGGCCGAGAGCTGTTACGGGCGTCGCGGTGTCGGACGCACAACGGTCGACGACATCGCGAAAGAGGCTGCCGTGCACCGCACCACGGTCTATCGCTACTTCGGTACCCGAGACGACGTGCTGGCCTTCGTGATGCTCCGTGAGGCCGAGGGCGTGATCGCGGTCGCCGAGTCGGCCCTCGAACGTGACGGACCATTCGGCGACCGACTGTTGGACGCACTCGACGGGGCACTGCGCATCGTCGAGGGTTCTCGCTGGCTGAGCCTTCTCTTCGCACCGGAGAGCCTGACCATGGCGGTCTCGGCATCCGCCTCAGGCGCCTTTCGCGACCGCATCCGCGACGTCCTCCGGCCGCACGTCGAAGCCGCCACGACCGCCGGTGAAGTCCGCGCGGAACTCGACCCGGATGCGACGGCAGACTGGCTGGTGCGCGTCGCGCAGATGCTCCTGATGGAACGAGTCGCAGGAGTCCAGCAACAAACGACGGATCGGCGGGCGGTATTCCGCGATTTCGTCATTCCCGGTTTGCTCAACGCGAATCACGGGGTCGGAAGCCACTAATCAACTCCAAAGCCCCGCGATGAACCGTTGCACACTTCGGGCGAGTGACCCTGGGACATGGTCGGGGTCAACGAGGTCGTTCTCCGCCAACGGGCCGGCCTCATCGGCGATTGTTTGCTCGGTAACCGGCCGCAACGTCTTGCCTTGTCCCCGAAGTGCTTCGACGGCCTTCAGCAACGACCCGTACTGGACCATCGCCCTGTCAAATTCGCCGTCCGACACGCCGAGGTGTTCGGACACCAATTGATTTCGCACCCAAGTGATTTGGCGGCGGACTTCATCGCGTTCCGCGGTGTTTGATTCCGCCTCGATCGCGTCGATCGCCACGTCGCATTCGCTGTCGAACCCCATCGACCGGTTGTTGAGATTCGATGAGCCGATGCGTAGCAGCCGATCGTCCACCACCAGTACCTTCGAATGAACATAGATGGGGGTTCCGCCGTCGGTCACGGGCCAGTAGACGCCCAAACGGCGATGCTCGTCTGCTGCCCATAACGTTTGAATGAGCCGGTGGCGTGCGCTGTCCATCGTTTCCCGCTCGAGGGGATTATTGCCTCTGCGAGAAATGACGATGACGATCTCCGGACCGTCGTCTTCCTTTAATCGAGCGGCCAGCGCAGCGACGAGCCGGCGGGCCGCGAGATATTGGTTCTCCAGATAGATGGTGTGGCGTGCCGCCGCTATGGCCGCAAGGTTGAGCGCCTCCACCTCCCGAACCTCATGGCGCTCCTTGAGTTCCGGCAGGGTGCGCGCGATTCCGACGTCGACGTTGCGAAGAATCGGTTCCAGTCTGCCGGGCCAGGTGGTGTGCCTTGCCTCAACCGGCGCCAACGATTTGCCGGTAGCGGTCTGCCACCGGGCCAACGCCTGCTCGCCGAGGGCGCGCGCCGCTGCGCCGTCAACTGCCGCCGCGACCTCGTGTCGCGGTCCATAGCTGTGCCCCAGCATCCGGCGGCCGTGACTGTCATGCCGATGCGCACGGGTGTCCCATCGGTCGCCGGTGAGGTCGACGCCACCGCAGAACGCCACAGCATCGTCGATGACCGCGATTTTCTGGTGATGGACAGCGCCGGTCGGACGGGCACCGTCAATGGCGAAGTGCATCCGCTTGCTGCTGATCTGATTCAGCAGAGCTACGGGCGTGAGCCCGAACCAGATGGCATCGAAGGCTGGGAGCAGCCGCAGATTGGATTTCAGGAGGTAGATCTCGAGAGCTGGTCGTTTCCACAGCAGCCAATAGAGAAAGGTGCCCAGCTGGTTGGGGCCGGCCAGTGTCTTGGCACCTCGCTCGAATGGCATTCTGGCGTCGAAATCCCATCCGACCAGCAGGATTCGGTGTTCGGCGCGCAGCATCGCCGCCTTGACGTGCTTGAAGTAATCGGCCGCATCGATGATGCAGGCGAACTGATCGGCACGTGCCACGCGCCAGCACGTCTCGCCGGGCGTCAGCAGGGAGCTTGGCGTGGACACAGTGCAATGTCTACCCACGTTTGGGGTCGGGCTACTCCCCTGGGTCGAGACCGAAGACCTGCACCGGGGCGGACTTGCCCTTTAGCACGTGCGATCCGCGGTCGACGAGTTCGGGCGACTGACGAGCCAGGGCTCCGACGCACGAGTGGGTTAGCAGAATTGCGTCGTTCGTCGTCTTGGTGAGCTGCTCGACGCGGGCCGCGACATTGACGGTGTCACCGATCAGCGTGAACTCAAGCTTGCCCCCGCCACCGATGGTGCCGGCGATCACCAGGCCGGTGTTGATCCCGATGCCGATCCGGAGCGCGCCGCCGAATCGCTCGGCGACCAGGCGGTGAATCAGCAGGGCAGCCGTGACCGCCGCGTCCGCATGATCCGCAAGATCGTTCGGTGCGCCGAAGACGGCGAGTGCGCCGTCGCCGAGGAACTTGTTCACGTGCCCACCTGCGTCGACGACGGCGGGCACGACAATCTTGAACAATGCGTTGAGGCGGGCAACAGTGTCCTCGGCGGTGTTCGCCTCGGCGAAGGGCGTGAAATCCCGGATGTCGATGAACATCACGGTCACCTGTCGGCGCTCGCCGGTGAAGACGTCGTCACCTTGCTCAAGCAGTCGCGCGGCGAGGACCGGGTCGACGTAGGTCCCGAACGCCAGTCGAAGCCGTTGCCGCTCGGCCAGGCCAGCCTGCATCCGGTTGAACGACGCGGCCAGCGCGCCGAGGTCGTCATCCTGAGTCACCGGCAGGCGTTGGCTGTAGTCGCCGGCCGCCACCCGTTCGGTGCCGTCGGCGAGGTCGCGAATGGGCCGCAGGGACAGCGCGAAGGCGGCACCAACGGTCAGCGGCACCCCAACGCCAACGGTCAACGCATACGCGATCACGAGGACGAGCACGGGGAACTCCCTGATCCGAACAAATAGGGAACCCAGCCAGATGCCCGCGACTGCGAACAAGAACGCGGACGAAATCATGGCCACGTTCGCCCACGCTGCGAAAGTGGGCCGGGTGCGGGGCAGGGAGTCGCCAATACCCGTGTCACCGGCGATGTCGACCCTGGCAGGCCGCATCGCAGCTTCCGCGACGCTGTGAAACGTGTTCAGCTGTATGGCGATTCCGAGGACTGCACCCAAAATCCCGTACTGGACCAGCCGCGACACCGTCGCCCCGCCGATCGCACCGACAACAACCGATAGCAGTGCGGCGCACACTGCATTGCCCAAGACCACTCGGGCAATCGCCGCCCGGACCCAGGTGTAGGTGGCAGCCAATGCGCTCGCCCGATCTATGTCGTGACCGGCCGCCCACTGCTCGACGAGACGGACCCGGCCGAGGCCGGGCAGAAACATCACGTAGAGCAGCACCAGCACTACGGCAACGGTGACCGCGGCCGCCTCGGGGTAATGACCGGACCTCTCAGAGGCGACGATGGTAAACGACAAGGCCAGGTAGCACGGCAGCAATAGGGCGAACGTGATGGCGCAGCCCACCCACGAGTACCTCGCCCCATACCGATCCCACGGCCCACTGCCAAATGCGATCCATGCCGCGAGACTAGACCTACGTACCGCACCAGCCGAGTTCATCCACGCTGGTCGGCCGAGGCGGTGAGCCGGTGCGATGCCGTCAAGGAAATGCAGCGGCGCCTCGGGATCGCGCAAACGGGCGTGTTCGACGCGAACACTGCACGCCTGGCCGGATACACGGCACCGGCGAACCTGCTAGAAGATCTCCGGGCCATTTGACCCCAGCTGGTACGGAAGTGGCATCGGTGAATCTCCTTACGGCGTCGCAGGTTTATCTGCAGGTCACATTGCTTGAGCCGTGCGAGCGCGTCAACGACGCTCGAATTGGTTCACCAGACTCGGACGCGGTCCTCGGGCTTGAGAAACAACGAGTCTCCCGGCTGGACGTTGAACGCGGCATACCACTCGTCCAAGTTGCGGACGATCCCGTTGACCCGGAACTTGGCGGGGCTGTGCACGTCCGACAGCAATCGGTTGCGCTCCGTTTGGGGCCGGCAGATCTCCTTCCAGCTCGCCGCGAAGGCGATGAAGAACCGCTGGTCGCCGCTGAGGCCGTCGATGACAGGCGCCTGTTTTCCGCCCAGGGACAGCTTGTAGGCGTCGTAAGCGATCCGCAGTCCCGCGAGATCGGCGATGTTCTCGCCGAGTGTCAGCTTCCCGTTGATGCGATTGCCCGCCAGCGGCTCATAGCTGTTGAACTGCTCGACGAGCTTGTCCGACTCGCGCACATAACGCTCGGTGTCGGCCGGTGTCCACCAATCGCGCTGCAAACCGGTGCCGTCGCTCTTGCGGCCTTGGTCGTCGAACGCGTGGCTCATCTCGTGGCCGATGGTGGCCCCGATCGCGCCGTAGTTCGCCGCGGCATCGGCGGCCGGATCGAAGTTCGGCGGCTGCAGGATCGCCGCGGGAAACACGATGTCGTTGAGCCGCGCCGAGTAGTAGGCGTTGTTGGTCTGCGGAGTCATGCTCCATTCGGCGCGGTCAATGGGCTTACCCAACTTGCTGACTTCGTCGTTCCACGACCACACCGCCAGATTGTTCTCGTTGCCGATGAGGTCGCTCGCGTCGATCTTGACCGTCGCATACGACTTCCACTTGTCCGGGTAGCCGATCTTGGCGACCAGTGCCGCGAGCTTGGCCTGAGCTTCTTTCTTCGTTTCGGGTGCCATCCAGGAGGCACCGTCGATGCGCTTGCTGTACGCCGTGCGAAGATTCTCGACCAGCGCTCGCGCCCTGTCGCGCGTCTGCTGACTGAAGTGTGCGCCGACATAGAGCTCTCCGACCGGGTCGCCGAGTTCGTTGCTCGCTCGAGTGACACCGCGCTTGTCCCGCGGTGCGCGCTCCTGGGCACCCGCCATCGTTCGGCCGTAGAAGTCGAACAGCTCGTCGGAGAACGGCGTCGAAAGCTCGCCGCCGTACGCGTGGAGCACGTGGTAGCGCATGTAGGCCTTCCACGCGTCCAACGGCTCAGTGGCGAAAAGCCCTGCGGTCTTGTGCAATACATCGGGCATGCCGACCTGGAAGTCGGACGCCGCCGGCAGCTTCAGCGTGTCGAACATCTCGTGCAACGGCGCGCCCTGCCCGAGCTGCTCGACTTCAGCGCGCGGCATCATGTTGTTCGTCTTCTCGACGTTGCGTTCGTCCTCCCGCGGCACCTGCACCTCTGCCAGCTTGGTTTCCAGGGCAAGCAGTTGTTCGGCCTGCTGCTGCGAATCGGCGTAACCGGCGAGGCCGAGCAGCTTGGCCGCATGCGCGACGAATTTGCTGCGCAGCTCGACCGAGTCGGGGTCGGTGTTCACGTAGTAGCCGCGGTCACCGAGCGACAGGCCCCCCTGCCAGATGTTGGGTATGTAGCGGGTCGGGCTATTCGGGTCGATATCCACCGAAACTGGGAAGGGGTCGTCCACCCGAGTCTTCCCGTTGAACGACACCAGGACCCCATTGAGGGCCGGCCTGTCGTTGACAGCGTCGACTGACCCCAGCAGCGGGCGCACTGGCTCGACGCCTTTGTTGTTCAGCAGCGCCTCGTCCATGTACGACGCGTAGAGGTCGCCGATCTGCTGCGAGATATCGCCGGCGGACGCGTGTTTGGCGACGGCACCCTCGACGAGCGCCTTGAGGTCCGCGTCCAGCTGGAGCTGAATGTCCAGATTGACGCCCGCGCACGTTCTGTCTGGCGGGATCTTCGCGTTCTTCACCCACGCGCCGACGACGTAGTCGAAAAAGTCGTTGCCGGGCCGGACGGAGGTATCCATGTCGGCCAGGTTGACGCCCCAGGTGCCGACTTTCGGCTTGGCAGCCTGCTGTGCCGGATGGTCACATCCGACGAGCACCAAGCCGGTCGCCAGCGACACCGCCACCGTACGAACGAATACGCGCACCGCAGACCTCCAGTCGCCGAGCCAAAGGGCAGCTTAGCTGTGCGCACTGGGAGCAACGACGATCGGCTCACTATCCTTCACGTCCGTGGGACCCAACTTCTTGTACGACCCCGATCGGCCAGACGTGTGGACTTGGCTGCAGGCGTGGTATGTCAGCCAGTGCGACGGCAACTGGGAGCACCACTACGGCATCACCGTCTCCACGCTGGACAACCCAGGATGGCAAGTGAAGATCGACCTTCCACAGTCCAGCCCCGCGAAGGCCGGCTATGAGCGCGAGGAAACACATCGCAGCGAAGATGACTGGTGCGTGACCTGGACAGAGGAAGGCACCTTCCATGCGGCCTGCGGGCCGACCAACCTCGCTGAAGCCCTGCACCGCTTCCGGGTCTGGGTCACCACCCGCTGACTTTGCGCATCTCTGCGGCCCTCGGAGGCTGATGCACCAGAATGACGCGGTGAGGTCGACGATCAGCATTCCCCGCATCGCTGCGCTCGCGGCTTGCGTTGCCCTCTTGATCGCAAGCTGCTCATTCACTTCCGGGCCGACGACAACGGCTTCCTCGAGAGCTCCCTCGAGCAGCCGAACGACGACCGCAATCAGCTCCGCACCAAAGCAGTCCGCGCTAAAGCCCATCGATGCGTCCGCCTTCCAGGCCGTCATCGACGGCGCCGCGAAGAAGCTCATGGTCCCCGGGGCGGTGGTCGTCGTACGCACCCCGCAGGGAAACTTTGACGCGGTGGTAGGCACTACCGCGCTGGGCGCGCAGACACCGCCGGATCCGAACACTCATTTCCGGATCGCCTCGAACACAAAGACCATGACGGCGGCTCTGATCGTGCTGCTTGCTCAGGACGGCAAGCTCCGGTTCAGCGATCCAGTGGCCAGCTACGTTCCAGATGTGCCCAACGGCAACAACATCACCATTGCGGAGTTGTTGAAGATGCGCAGCGGCCTTTACAACTACACGGGTGCGCCCGACCTCGCGGCGGCAATGGATGCCGACCCGACGAGAGTCTGGACACCGCAGGAGGTATTGGCTATCGCCTTCCAGCGCCCCCCGCAGTTCCCGCCCGACGCCTCCTACGAGTACTGCAATACCAACTACGCACTGCTGGGTCTGGTAGCCGAGAAGGTCGGCGGGCGCCCCCTGGCTGCGCAATTCCAGGACAGACTGTTCGGCCCCCTCGGGCTCCAACGGTCATCGCTGCCCGCCACCAATGACATCTCCATCCCTGCGCCGTACTCGCACGGCTACATGTACGGCGGAACCTCCTACGCGCTCGTCGACCAGCCATATCCCGCCGATATGCAAGCCGGCGCACAATCCGGAACTCTGCGACCCATCGACTACACCAACCAAAACCCTTCTTACGCAACCGCCGCCGGGGGCGCCGTAGCCACGGCCGACAACCTGGCCACATGGATGCGAGCGCTGGTGTCGGGCAAGGTCTTCAATGCCAACTATCAACAACAGTGGCTCACCAGCGTGCAGGCCGAGAACCCGGACCAACCCGACGGACAGAAGTACGGGTACGGGATCTCCTACCAGCGTTTTGGCCCGAATGCAGCGATGTACTACCACGGCGGGGAACTTCCGGGCTTCAACTCGTTCATGGGACACGACCCGGATAACGACGTAACGCTCGTGATATGGACGAACTTGACCCTGTCGCCCGACGGCAAGACGACGGCGCAAGCCCTCCTGCCAACAGTTCTCGATGAGATTTACGCCGGGCTATCACTGGCGTCTCCACCAACCCCGACCACCACCAGATAATGGCTTCGAGGTGTCATCTCGCGGTAGTGCGGCTCCGGCCTGCAGTCACCACTCCCCGTAACATCACCCCGGCGCGTGATTACCGAAAGTCGATCAGCCCGCGGATATTTCGGCCTTCCCGCATGTCATCGAATGCCTCGTTGATCTGCTCGAGCCGATAACGGCGGGTGACCAGCTCATCGAGTTTCAGCCTGCCCTCCCGATACATTGACAGCAGCATCGGCGTGCTGGCGCGCGGATTCATTCCACCACCGAGAAGGCCCTTGAGTTGCTTGGCCGATAACACCATGTCGTTGAGCACCAGCGGCACCGGCAACTCGTCGTACTTGCTGAGCCCGGTGAGCACGCACGTGCCACCCTTGCGGGTCAACATCATCGCCGGCGACAGCAGGTCGGTAGGCACGACACCAGGGGTCAGCACCACCCGGTCTGCCATCACCCCGCGGGTCAGATCTCGCACCAGCGGCGCCGCCTCCTCGACGGACGCCGCGGTATGGGTGGCGCCAAACAATGTCGCCGAATCACGTTTGAACGCAACGGGATCCACGGCGACCACGTATTTGGCCCCCACACTGCGGGCGCCTTGCAACGCGTTCATCCCGACGCCGCCGACGCCGATCACCACCACGGTGTCGCCGACCTCGGTACCCGCCCCGACCGTGGCCGAACCCCAGCCGGTGGTGACCCCACAGGACACCAGCGATCCCGCGTGGAACGGAATGTCGTCGTCGATCTTGATCACCGACGATTCGGCGGCCACCACGTACTCGGCGAAGGTGCCCAGCTGGGTCATCGCGGTCAGGGCTTCGTCGCCCAGATGACGCCGCCGCGTGCCGTCGGTCGTCATCTCCTTCGATACGGTGCCGGCTCCCAGATCGCAGAGGTAACTCAGGCCCGACGAGCACCACCGGCAGGACCCGCAGGCGGGGATGAACGACGTCGCCACCCGGTCACCGGGTTGGACTGACCGCACGCCGGGCCCGACCTCGGTGACGACGCCAGCGCCCTCGTGTCCGCCCAGCATCGGGTACAAGTCCGGCACCGGAATCCCGTTTGCCGCCATGATCGCCGTCAAGCGTTGCCCGGCAACCCCGTCGCCCGTTGCGTAGTGGTCGTCGGAGTGGCAGATCCCCGCAACCGCCATCCGCACCAGCACCTCACCGGCGCGCGGCGGGTCGAGGTCGATCTGGCAGACCTCCCAGCTCTTGCCCGCGCCGCGCAGCACCGCCCCGCGACACTTCATCGGTCACCATCGCCGGCGACGACCGTCGTGTCAGAGCTCGACCGGCGCTTGGACTCAACTTTGGTCATGCGGAACCCCGTCCCTCGCGAATGACGTCATACGCCCGGCCCGAGCATCCCACTTACCGAACATGCCTTGCGGGCAAGGCAGGCGCTGTGTCCCGAAAATCCACTGCGACCAGACTCCCACGTCGTAATGCCACCCGCGTCGGCGAACTCCTGGGCCATTTGCTGGGCCGTTGAGAGTTCAGGAGAACTGCGCCTGTTTGGCACCCCACGGGCGTAGCGTCGGTCACCTCGCAATCATTCAAGAAGGGGATGATCATGGCAGATTCACCGTCACCTGGTCGCGGCACCGGCGAAGCACCTGCCGGAGCGGCGCCGTCGCCTCAGGCGGCTCCGCCAGTCCTGCGGGAGACGTTGCCGATCCCCGATTCTCAGCACGTAGGCCTGACGACCTACGACGCCAAAGATCCGAATACGAAATACCCGCCGATCACGATGCTGCGTCCGCCGGCGGGCGCGCCGAACGTGCTCATCGTCATGATCGACGACGTCGGTTTCGGCGCCTCATCGGCATTCGGAGGCCCCTGCAACACCCCGGTGGCCGAGCGGCTCGCCGCCGGTGGGCTGAAGCTGAATCGGTTCCACACCACGGCGTTGTGTTCGCCGACCCGTCAAGCGCTCCTGACCGGGCGCAATCACCACTCAGTGGGTATGGGTGCGATCACCGAGATGGCCACCTCCGCGCCGGGCAATAGCAGCGTTCGGCCGAAGAACAAGGCGCCCTTCCCAGAGACGCTGCGGCTCAACGGCTATTCGACAGCACAGTTTGGTAAGTGTCACGAGGTCCCGGCCTGGGAGGTGTCGCCGGTCGGGCCGTTCCACCAGTGGCCGACCGGGTCGGGGTTCGAGTATTTCTACGGCTTCGTCGGCGGCGAGGCACCAGTATTACCCCGGGC
>CAWIXL010000018.1:0-537517 GCA_963840045.1 uncultured Actinomycetota bacterium
ACCAGTGTCGGCCACCAGAACCACGGCCCGAGGAGTCTGAGGATGCACGGCACGACGAACGACCGCACGATCAGCGTGTCGAGCAGCAGGCCGATGCATACGGTCGAACCCACCTGACCGATCGTTCTGAGATCGCTGGTGAGCATCGCCATCATGGTGAAGGCGAACACCAAACCCGCGGACGTCACCACGCCACCCGTGCTTCCGAGCGCGCGGATCAGGCCGGTGTTCAACCCGGCGTCAATCTCCTCTTTGACGCGGACGACCAAGAGCAGGTTGTAGTCCGAACCCACCGCCACCAGGATGATGAACGTAAGCGGCAGTACCAACCAATGCAGGTGCAGGCCGATCAGATGCTGCCAGACCAGCACGGAGAGCCCGAACGCGCCGGCGTACGAGAAGGCCACCGTGCCGGGAATGACCAAGGCGGCCACCAGACTTCGCGTCAGGAACAACATGATCAAAAAGATCAGCACGAAGGCGGCGATCGCCACGATCAGCAGATCGGACGCGGCGTATTCCTTGATGTCCTTATCGTTCGATCCCGAACCGCCGATATAAACTCTCGCACCGGCCAACGAGGTCTCTTTCAGCGCAATGGTGATAGCTGAAGGGAACTGTTCGACATGCTGCACGCCTTCCGGGCCCATGGCGTTGCCCTCGTGGGTGACGATAAACCGCGCAGCCTTGCCGTCCGGCGACATCATGAGTGTCATACCGGTCTTGACGTCTTCGTTGTCGAAACCTTCTCTGGGGATGTAGAAGAAGTCATCGCTGCGGGCCCGGTCGAAGTCGAGTCCCACATTGATCAAGTCGTCGAACGTCTGGTCGGTCTGGGTGGACTGCAGATCGCCCTGGCCATAAGTGTTGACCAAAAGAGCCTGTAAAGCCTCGGTGTCGTCGGCCGTGAGTTTCAGCTGCACTATTATTTGCGGCAAGACCCTGTCTATGGCCTCGAGGGACGTTTTGGCGTCCGTGATATCACTGGCCAACTTGTCTATGTGGTCGAGCGTATCGAACACCGATCTGAATGCCCAGCAAAGGGGAATGTCGAAACAGTGGCGCTCCCAATAGAAATAGCTCTTGATCGGCCGGAAGAAATCGTCGAGATTTGAGATTTCCGAATTCATCTCTTCGGTAACTCTTTGCAGATCCTCTACGGTGATAACGGTGTTGTGCAGCTCGTCCGACATTTTTTGGAAAAAGCCGATCTCTTTCCGCAAGACCGCGACGGTGTGCTCCTGGATCTCCGCCTGCTTGTTGGTGTTTGCGTTTTGCTGCTGGTTGAACGGGAGCTGTTGACCGTTGCCGCTGCCTTGCGTGGTGAACAAGTAGGGGATGGTGGCATGTTCCAATGGTCGGCCCATGGGCCTGGTGATGCTCTGCACCATCGCGACGCCGGGAAGGCGGATGAGGCTCTTGGCGACCCGGTCCAGCGAGATGAAATCGGCCGAGTTCCGCATGTCATGATCCGTCTCGACCATCAGCATCTCGGAGAACAGTTTGCTCGGCGAGAAGTGCCGATCCGCCGCCGCAAATCCTTGCCTGGCGGGCGCATTGGGCGGCTGGTAGGCACGGTCGTCATAGTTGACCCGGTACGACGGCACGAAGACCGCCCCGATCATGACGATCGGCGGCACTGGCGGCGAGGATCGGCACCGGCCAGCGCACCACGCTCGTCCCGATCCGCCGATACAGATGCGCCTTGGCCTTCTGCTTGGGGTCGAAGAGCCCGAAAAGGCTGCCTATGGTCAGATGCGGCGGGGCCGAGTGACATCGCTGCCGCGATGGTGAACAGCATGCTGATGGCAACGGCCGGCCCCATGGTGTGGAAGTAGTTGAGTCGCGCGAAAGTCAGGCAGTAACACGCGCCCGCGATCGTCAGTCCCGAGCCGATGATGATGGGCGTGACACCCCGGTAAGCGGTGTAGAACGCGTCTTCCCTGGTTTCACCGTCCTGTCGTGCCTCGTGATAGCGACCCAGCAGGAAGATGCCGTAATCCGTTCCCGCTCCGAGGGTTAGCGCGATCACGATGTTCACCGCGAATGACGAGAGCTCGATGTACCCGAGATGCCCGAGCGTCGAGATAACCCCCTTCGCCACCAGCATCTCGATCAGGACTCCGAACAACGGCACCAGCACGGTGGAAACGGAGCGGTACACCAGCAGGAGCATCCCGATGATGAGGAAAATCGTCACGATCGTGACGTTGTTCAGGCTCGCGTTCGCAATGGCCAACGTGTCTGAGGCCAGCGGAGCCGCGCCGCTGACGTAGACCTTGAGCCCGGGCGGTGGCGTGTCCTTCGCGACGGTATTTCGAACGGCCTCAACCGACTGATTCGCTTGCATCTGGCCGATATCGCCCGCGAGACGCAATAAGACAAATGCGGCCTTGCCATCGACGCTCTGCGCTCCCGCCGCGGTGATCGGCTTGCCCCACAGATCCATGACGAACTGCACATGCTTGGTGTCTTGCTTCAGCCGGCGCATCAAGTCGTCGTAATACTGATGGTCGACGTCGCCTAACGGGCGGTTGGCTTCCAGCACGACCATGGTCAGACTGGTCGACGTTGACTCATGAAATTTCTCACCAATGCGCAGCATCGCCCGCTGCGACGGCGCATAGTGCGGAACCATGGGCCCGGCGAGTTCTTCGGCGACCCTCTCCACTTGGGGCATGAAGGTGTTCGTCGTCACGGCGAGAAGGGCCCAGAAGCCGATGATGGGTACCGCGAAGACACGAACCATCCTGGGGATGAAGGGTCGTTTTTCCCGATGCTCGCTCATGCCGACTTCACCCGGCAGGTGACGTCCGCATCCTGATGGTTGGTGGAATGTTCATCACGGATAACGTCATTGACCCGTATCCGGCAACCGATCTGACCACCGTGAACCTGGGCCGAGAGGCTGCCGGACACCACGGTGAGCGTGGTCGTCTCCGTGTGCGACCACGGCAACGTCGTCAGATCAACCCGATGCGGATGCCCGTCGACGTCCACGTAGACGAGCATCCCCCCTTCCCCGACGGAGCCGAACAACTCATAGGTGAGCCGCTTGATAGTGGACTCCTCAGGCGCTTGCGGGCCATTGACGGTGATGACCGGCGGGGGAGCGGAGAACTGGTGCACCTTCCACATGCACACCACACCGACACTGACCACGAAGAGGGCGACCAACGGCATCCAGGCCCGCTCCAAGACAGTCCTGCCGACTGAACGAGGGCTCACTCGATCACCTTTCGGAATCCCCTCCCGGACCCCTTGTTCTCGCCTCGCCCCGAACGTTTATATCAGGGCGACAAGACCCGGGTTATATATCAACTAGGTTGACATATGGACGTGCAGACAATATCAGCACCGGGGTGCAACACGAACACCAGGTTGAGCGGACGTTATCACCTGCTGGTGCGGTTGGCAGCGCGGACAAGCTCGGTGGCGATTCAAGAAGCTTTGCGCAGACGCCCTTTCAACCTGGCGCTGCTGAGCATCCGAATGGTGAGATTCGTAGAGGTCAACATGGGGATCACCCCGAGAAATGTCCGCTCGGAGGGCGTGGCTCCATGCAAGTGGTAAAGGCTGCCGAACACATAAAAGCATCCCAGCATGAACACAGTGCCGGGGATGCAGTACGCCAAAATGGAACTACGATCAGCAACAATTTGCCTCGCATAGTCCAATTCATCTTTCGACATTGGTTCGCGTTTGCGCAATTTCCTAATAACCGCGGTGGCGCTCCCGATTTCTTCGCTTTTCGCGGTCGGCGCCCGGCTCTGCATCCGTCTTACCAATACAGAGGCAAAGGCGGCCAACACCAACATCAGCGCCAGGGCGACTATGGTCAGATACCCGAATGAAATCGTATTCAATATCCCAGTCCTCCGCTCCGCTGCCAAACTATCGAAGACTCCTCACGAACGCTACCTCCAACAGTTGGTCCAACCGCGCCCACGGCTACCAACTTCATGGGTGGCGGGCGTAGCGTTGGCCGATTAGTGGGGCCACAGTCGACCCAACCAAGGAGTACGGGCATGACAACATCCGATGCGCTTCGCTATTCAAGGATTGAACTCACCCACGGATCTGGTGCGATCCCAGTGGTCGGATTTGGCACGCTGATTCCGGATCTCGTCGCGACCAAGCAAGCCACGAAAACTGCTCTGGAAGTGGGCTTTCGGCACCTCGATTGCGCAGAACGCTACCGCAACGAAGAAGCGGTGGGCGACGCGATACGCGAGGCATTCGATGCGGGGACGCTCAAGCGGGAAGACTTGTTCGTCACCACGAAGCTGTGGAATACCAATCATCGCCCAGATCGGGTCGGGCCGGCATTCGACGCGAGCCGCCGGCGACTGCAAGTCGACTATGTCGATTGCTATTTGATCCACACTCCCTTTGCCTTTCAGCCCGGCGATGACCAAGACCCGCGAGACGACCAAGGTCAGGTGATCTATGACCCGGAGGTCACGTTGGCGGACACGTGGCGGGCGTTGGAGCGCCTCGTCGACGACGGTTCCTGCAGGTCGATCGGGCTATCGGACATTTCTCTGGAGAAGGTGCGCGAGATAGTCGCGGTTGCGCGGATCAAGCCCGCCGTTGTACAGGTCGAATCCCATCCGTATCTACCCGAATGGGAACTGCTCGACTTCTGTCGAGAGCATGGGATAGTGCTGCTGGTGTTCGCACCGCTGGGGCATTCCATGGAACCGAAAATTGTTGATGACCCTGTGATTACCGCAATCGCAGAGCGTGTGCACATGTCGCCGGCTCAAGTGGTTCTCTCCTGGGCGGCACAGCGTGGCACTGCTTTCCTGACCACCTCGACCAAACCGCAGCGCATCAGAGAGAACTTTGAGGTTTCGACCCTGCCCGACGACGCCATGGCCGACATCCGGTATCGCATCACCGCGAACGTCAGATTCAACGCAGTGGTAAAGAGCGGCGTGCCTGGCTTCATCCCCCGGCCCACTTGACTGTCTCAGGTCCTTCCCCCGCGCCGAGCACTCCCAGCTGCGAACAGTAACGTTGGGAAACTCGGTCCGATATCCGGCAAGGACAAAGTGCCGGTGGACTAGAGAGGAACACGGAGGGACTGTTTTGCCTGGTCAAGTGGTGGACACAGCGCGTGTTGCCCCACTAGACCGCGAGCAGGCTTCCGCACATCACGCCGGTGTCGCAACATGGCTGGCCGGATTGACCGTCGTGGTGCTGGGGGCCAGCGGGTTTCCGGCAATCCGGGTGGCAGCACCCGATCTCGGCGCCATCGGGCTGTCGATCGCCAGGTTGGCCATCGCCTCGGTAGCGCTGCTGGCCATCGCGACGATCATGAAGGTCCGGTTGCCGCGCGCCCGGGATCTGCCGCTCGTGGCGGCATGCGGGTTCTTCGGGATGGCGGCCTATCAACTGCTGCTCGCCTGGGGCGAGCTTTTCGTCCCGGCGGGCCCCACCAGCATGATCGTCGCCGCTGCGCCCCTGGTCAGCGCCGGCATCGCCATTTGCGTGTTCCACGAGCGGCTTACGTATCTGAAGGCGGCCGGCATCACGCTGGCGATCCTGGGCGTCGCCCTCGTCTGCTTATCCCGCTCCGGGCTCAGCGCCACCCCGGCCGTGTGGATCGTCATCGCCGCAGCGGTCTCCCAAGGGATCTACCACCCGCTGTCCAAGCGGTTGCTGACGCGGTATACCGGCTTGGAGTTGGCGACCTACGCCATGGTCGCCGCCACGATCATGACATTGCCGTTTCTGCCCGGCGCGTGGCCGAAACTGGCTAGCGCTACTTTGCCGACCTGGTTGGCGGCCGTTTATCTGGGGTTGCTGCCAATGGCCCTGAGCACCGTGTTGTGGGGCTATGCCGTTGCCCGTCTCCCGCTGACGATCTCGACGTCGCTGCTCTATCTGGTGCCCGCCGTTGCCGTGCTGATCTCGTTCATTTGGCTCGGCGAGGTGCCAGTGCCCGAAGAAATCCTGGGCGGTCTGGTGGTGATTGTCGGTGTCGCGACGATCGGCCGCAGTGACCAATTGAGGCCGAACTGGGCGCGTTTCAGAAAGCCTGGGTCGAGCTCGCCTGGGAAGTCCTGAGCAGCTGTGCGGCTTCGGCTTTCACCTTTTCGATTGCGGCGACGATGTCGTTCATCCCCTCCTTGCTGTCCAGGAAGACCGGCTGTGTCAGCGTTATGCAGGTTTCGCGAGCACGGTCCGCCTCGGGCAACGGGTATTTGGTGAGGTCCAATCGGGCAAACTCGCTGTCGGACATGTCGCCGCGGGCCATCTTCGTGAGGCAAAGCAGTCGATGCCGGTTCAACGGCACGTACACCGGATTCACCGGGGTATTGAGTTCGGCGGATAACGCACGTGCAATGGCGTCGACGGTGTTTCCCGCGAAAGCCTCTCCGTCGATGCGCATCACATAGTTGTAGTGAGTCCGGTAGGTCACCCGCGGATCCGGTTCGATCGCGTTTACTCCGTCGATCTTGGCGAGTTGGTCGGAAAGATAGTCGGCCTGTTGTGCGCGGATGTCATTCTCGGTTTGCAGATGCGCCAATCTGTCTGACAGGACAGCAGCTTGCAGCTCCGATAGACAAGCGTTGCGGCCCTGCACGTCTGCGACTTCGGATAGTTCGAGCTGGCCCGGTCCGACGTCGGCGGCGAACAGCCGGCCATCGCATCGCAGCTGTTCTAAGCGGCTGTGCAGCAACGGATCTGCCGTTATCGCCGCGCCTCCTTCTCCGGCGGTGAGCAGCTTTGACTGCTGCATGCTGAAGCACCCGACATCGCCAAATGTGCCGACCCCGCTTTCGCGCCAGCGCGCGCCGTGCGCTTGGGCGCAGTCCTCGATCAGCGGAACGCCGGCGCGGCGCGACAGGGAGGTGAACGCGTCCAGATCGGCAATGCTGTTGAAAGGGTGGACAACCAGGATGGCTGCGGTTCTGCTGGTGATCGACTCGGCGGCACATTCTGGGCTGACGGCGAGTGTGGCGGGATCGATATCGGCCAGCACGGGTACCGCACCGATGTTCGCGACTGCGGATGCGCATGCCACCCAGGTCAGTCCCGGGACGATTACTTCATCACCGCGGCCGACGTCAAGCGCCTGCAATGCGATCGTCAACGCCGCCGTACCGGAGGCCGTGGGCGTGCAGTACGGAATCTCGTTGAACTCGGCAAAGGCACGCGCAAATTGGCGCTCGAAGCACACTCGGCCGTCGGAGGCCCCGCTGATGGCCCAACGACTCGACTCCAGCACTTCCTGTACCGCCAGCAGTGTGCCTTGATCAGAGCGGGGCCACTTCGGCCATTGGTGCTCTCGGACCGGTTGCCCGCCGAGGATCGCCAGTTGTTCACTCATCAGACGGCCGTGGCTACGAATGCAATTCGGGTCGTGGTATCCGACACAGGCTTGACCTCTGATGGGCTCCAGTCGAGGGAGCGGAGCAGCTTGAAGCCCGAGACCTGCAGTGCCGCCTCGATCTCTTCGACCGGGTAGCCGCGAACGGTGTGCTGTTCCCCCCACGCTACCCAGTGGCCGTCAACGAGGTCGAACCCCCAGAAGGTCTTCGTGTTGGTTGACTTGGCTGGGTCCCACGCGGTGCGGGTAGCCACAAAATGCTCCGGATGCACCGTGTGAACTTCATCGACGGATCCCCAGAATTCAGCCAGTCCGCGCAACGTGTACATGTCGAAGACGTAGTGACCGCCATCGCGAAGCGCGCTGCGCGCGCAGGTAAACGCCTGCTGGAGATCCTCGGGAACCAGCATGAAGTTGAGGCTGTCGTACATGCAGGTGACCAGGTCGACGGGTTCGTCGACGCACACTTCGCGCATGTCTTGGTGGACGTAGTCGACCTGATGGCCGCTGTCCCGAGCGGATCTGCGCGCCAACTCCAGCATCTCCTGCGAAGCGTCCGCGCCCACCGTCCGCAGGCCGGCCGCCGCGAAATGTTCACAAGCCGCGCCGATCCCGCATGCGACATCGAGCACCGAGGTGCGCGGGACCGATCCATGGTTTGTTGCCTCCAGCGCGAACGCTGCCATCTTTTCGCTGAAACGTCGTTCTGCCCCCGACGCGTACGCAGCAGCGAATCTTCCGTAGGGGGTGCTGGATGCCAGGTTCGTGTTCGACTGGGTCATGTCACTACTTTCAACAGCTGGTGCAATTTCGGTTGACCATCGCTCTGCTGCTCGCTCCACAGGCGGTAGGTCTTGGTGATGTCGATGTCTACCTGCCCGAAACGAAACAGAAAATAGGGGCGGTCAAGGTAATGGCATGGCAGTTGTTGGCGAAGTGAATCCAGCACCGCCCGTATTTGCGGTCGACTGGAATCCAGGTGCCAAAAGCACAGTCCCTCAACAAGATGCACTTCCTTCAGGCCGCTGTGCGCTGCCAGTTCCACGCACGCCCGCAATGTTGCTTCGACCAGCCAACGGGCGGCGGCGGTCACCAGACAGGCGCTGGAGATGTTCACCGCTCGTATCAACAACACCCGTCGACCGTCGATGGTCAGCACATGCAACTGCGCATTGCCGATGACCACACCGTGGTCGGAGTCGATCAGGTTGAGGTGATGATGATCGGAACGCTGGTACAGCGAAAGGTCACTGGCCGTGCAGATGCCGACGGATGCCTTCGCCAACACAGACGCCCGGTTTTTGGACAGGTACAACCTGATGGCCCCAGCCGCGCTTCCGGGCACCCCGAACGTGTAGCAACGATGCTGCGCCGACCAATGCTCCCCACCGGGTTTCAGGCCGCTCGCTGACACATGATGACTGCAATCTCCAGTGAGCCGCAGTGTGTTTCGGGTTTGGGCGTAAGTCAGGCTCACCGGGCGGAAGAGGTGCTGCAAGACGCCGATATACAGCTCATCGGGTTCGGATTCGCTGATGACATCGAGGAGTTCAGGAATCCGCTGGGCGCTTTCGGTGATGAACGCCGTTCGCAATTCGTCGGATTCGATCGGTTGGTTGGGGAAGATTCGTGGCCCGAGCCCACGGATTGTCTCGGCCACCGCGCGTTGTGGGATGCGGGTGTCTACCGCCCGCAACACGATAGGCAACAGAGCCGGCCCGGATAACCATTGATCGGCCGCCGCGAGCATTACCGGCAAGCAGTCCTGCGCCAGCAATCGAGCGACATTTTCTTCGGTGCCCGCATCCCCGACGGCGAGCGCTTCCACCAGACTCGTGAAGGATGCCGGTGAGCTGGCCAGTGCCTGCCGCAAAAGCGGCACGACCGAGGCGTCTTCGTCCGTGGAATACCGGTCAAGGACGCGGGACAAGCTTTCCAGCGAGTCGATGTCCAGGTAGGTGATCTGGCGCGGCTCTGTGATGATCCGGAGTTCGACCGCCTTTCGCATCATGTTCAGGGCGCGCGCATCGCGCAGCGCCGCGCGCACCGACTCGCTGCCGAGAATCGACCAGATCCACTCGAAACGTTCGCCTTCCGGCAACCGTTTGATTCGATCGGCAACGCCGGGGACAAGATCGAGCATCGGCTGGCAGACGTCGTCATCCATCGCGAAATCATGGAGGAGCTCGTCAAAACCTCGCACACCCGTCTCAGCGCAAGCACTCCTGGACGCCGCCATCGCGGCGGACGCCTCGAGCTCCCAGCGCTCGATTCGCCGCGCGGAAAACTCCAGATCCTCGATTCCGATTGGATCCGATCCAGGTCCGGATACCCGCAAGAGCGAGGCCAAGTCCTGACCGGCCTGGGCAGTACTCGGCGGCTTTATCATCTCCGAGGCCGGCTGCGAGCCCTCGACCATCCGATCCAGGTCCAGGCTGAACCAGGCGCCCGCCGGCGAACCCGCCCGGTCCGACGCTGTCTTTCGGTCCATGATCTCGTTACGCACCAGCGAGTCAACAACATTCGCGCGAACCGCAGCGTCGATTGTGGTCCGGATCGCGCCCGCTCCTACGACCCGACCGCCGGCCAGGAGAACCACACACTGGGCCAGGCCGTAGTCGCCGACACCATCCCCGCCACTATCCCCGAGACCCTCCGACGCCTCCGCCAAGGCCGTGAGCCTGACGTCCTGACCGCCAAACAGCGGGTGTCCGGCAAAGGGCAACCCAACCCACATCGCCAAGCCTTCGGCGGGAAGGTTGTCGCCCGCGCCAAGCAGACCGTTAGCTCCGCAGTGGTGAACTGACGGCGACTGCCCGCTAGCGACAGCCAGATCCCCGACCAAACAGGTCAGGTCAGCCAGACTGGCGAACGAACACTCGAGCTCCGCGATTCTTGCCTGCCGGTACCCTGCCGCCACGGTGTGCTCCGCGACCTGCAGCGTGCGTATCCGGTAAACGCGTTCCAGCTGCGAGAACAGCATCCGGGATGGTCACGTGATCGCCGAGATCGGTGAAATCGCGGGAGTGCAGCACGTCCCGAATTGCTGATTCGAACCGCATCCGGGCGAGCTGCGCGGGGGAAACCGATGTTTCCCGGGTCCTTGCCACCAATCGAAGGGAAGCCAGCTGGATCTCCACTTCGCCGGTCGGATGGTTGGGGTTGACCTCATGCGGCCGTCTGGCGCACAGTCGACCGTCCACGCTTACCGCCCAGCCCACCTTCAGCCCATGGCATTGGGAGCGAAGCTGTGCTCCACGGGCGACAAGTTGCACTTCGCCGGAGGCGTCGTGCAGCAGGAGGAAGACCAACCCTCCTAAGTCCCGGACAGCAGCTATCCGTCCCGCGAGGCGGACCGCACTGCCGCGGCCCGCGGTCGTCAGCTCGCCACAGTGATGCGTGCGGTATGGGTGCTTTTCCTCAAGCTTGAGCACTTTGGCTGCTCAATTGTGCGGCGACGGTGCGGCGGGACAGCTTTTCCTGTGCGTCGGCAACCACCGAAGGGCTGATCGCATCGATGCCGAGGTATTGACACGTGCCGATTCCGGTGGGAACCACCAGATGAAGGTCTCCATTGCGGTGTTGGGTGATGGACTGCAGACTCGCCCAGAGCGTTTCGGGTGAGGTTGACGAGCAGGTCAAATCGAGTCCGAGGTCCTCGAGTAGCAACAGAATGCGATTGCTGGTGACGTCGGATACCAGGCCGATATTGTTTGCGATCTGGGTCGAGAGAGCAATGTCCATGGCTACGGCCTCGCCGTGCAGGACCGTGAAATTCGAAGCGACTTCCATATACGGGCTGAAGGTGTGACCGAAGTCCATTCGCCGCCGATAGTCGGTTATTTCGAAGAGGTTGGACGACAACTCCGACAGCATTCCAGCGACGGAGAGCCGGAGCACTTCTGCGGCTACCGGGTCATCCGACAAAGAGAAGCGCGAGTCCACCAGCTCACGGCCATGCCCGGCAAGGAGATCGAACAGTGCACGATCGGCAACGATGGCGACTTTGGCTATTTCTGCGACGCCGTTACGTATATGCCGGCGCGGAAGTGTGCTCAGGAAAGCCGGATCGAGCAGCGAGTGCTCTGGCGGGTGGAATGTCCCAAATGCGCTTTTTCGGTCTCCGTGATTGACGGCGTTTTTAGTGCCGATGCCCGCGTCGACGATGCCGATCAGCGTGGTTGGCACTTTGATGTGCGGTATGCCCCGGTGGTGCAACGCGGCCGCGAGCCCAACGACATCGGTGCACACACCACCACCGATCGCGACGATGGGCGACATCCGCCGCAATCCCACAGTCTCGGCGTGTTCGCACACCTCCACGGCCGCTTGGATCGACTTCGTCGATTCCGTGCAGGGCATCACCACGACCTTCGAATGAGCCCGTCTGGACAACGTCGACACATAGGAATGGATCTGCTGCCCATAAAGGCGATCGACGGATGGCGTGCAGACGACCAAAACGTCTCTGCCGTCTATGCAATCACGCATGATTGGGTTGTCCGGATTCAGTATCTTCCGGCTGAACGTAACGTTATGGTGGCGCTGCAGATTTGACTGCATGGATAGCGTGTTGCCATTTTCACTCAGCGTTGTTGCCGCACTCGACGTGCGGCTTACGACTGGGTTTGAATCCACTATTCCGCCTTAATGTAATCCACCTAATATGGTTTAGGGTGTTGCGCTGACTGCCAGCTCGAAAACGAATAGCCGAATGACCTCAGAACCGGTATTTGTCAACCCGTGCAGACCTTTGGGCTTATTTCGCACGAGATCCCCCGCGACGACTTCGAATACCTGGTCCTCCAAGCGCATGAGGCCCGTTCCGCTAAGGAAAAGATAGAACTCCTCTTCGTGCTCCGTGTGGCGATGCTCGCCAATGGATACTCCGGGTGGGATTTCGACGTAATCGATGAAATTACATGGCCCGGCCAAGTCCGCGCCGGTGACAATACGCTTTGCCAGGACCTCGCCGTGCCCAGAATGAGCCACTTCGGGAGATAGCTGCAGACTGTACAGATTGCAGACCAGGTGCGACATTCGCTGGTCGCTTGCAACTGTTACCGTTGGTTCGTTAATTGCCGGGCACCCCCTCATGACGCTGCTGGTCACCGATCGTTGAGTTCCGCTCAGCCGGGCGGACACTGACCGCAGTTTCGAGGTTCGGCACCCGCGGTGCTTTCCCCCTCGCAACATCGACAAACCAGATCTTGATGATTGATCTGGCCTGCTGTCTGCATTGTCCACATATGAAGGGCACAAGAGCAACTCCTCGTCCCGGGCGCCGTGAAGTCATGGCGAGGCCGCACCCGTAGTAAGCCAGCGAAGCGTCGTCTCATCGAGGTCCAGCGACAGCGCGGCCACGTTATCCGCGAACTTCTCAATCGTCCGGCAACCGACCACGGCAAACGCATGAAGCGGGTGGCGCAGCACGTACGCGAGCGCAACCTGCGCGACTGTGACGCCGTGCTCGCGCGCTAAATTCCTTGTGCGTTCCAGCCTTTGGATATTCTCTTCGGTGCCGAAATAGGTTGCGCACCAACGGCTCACCGGGTTGTCAGCCGGATTCGCCGGATCGTAGTAATTGGAAAAGAATCCGCGGGCCAGCGGGGAGAACGCGAATATCGACAGCCCGTGCGTCGAATACCATTCTCTTGCGGCGCGCTGGGCCTCGCCGCCAAGTGTGCGGGTGCCCGGCCAGGTAGGTCGCGTCCAGTCGGCAAGGCTGAATTGAACGCTCGACGCGCCAAAAGGTTTCAAACCCCTGCTGGCGGCAAATGCGTTGGCGGCGGCAATTCGCTCGTGCGACCAGTTCGAGGCGCCTATCGCGCCGATCTTGCCTTCGTCGATGTGACGGTTGAGCCGCTCCATGACCGGTTCGACTGGCGCAGCGGGGTGGTCGCGATGAAGCAAATACAGATCAATGAAATCGGTGTCCAGCGTCCTAAGCGACGTGTGGAGATCGTGCGACACATCAGCCGGCGAGAGCCGCGGATGCCAGGAGCGATTGGGATGACATCCCTTACTGATAACCACCACCTCGTCGCGGTTCCGGCGTTCCCTGATCCAGGCCCCCAATGTCCGTTCGCTGTCCCCGTATACGCGCGCCGTGTCGAAAGAGTTGCACCCCAGCTCGAATGACCGGTCTAAAAGCGAGAAGGCTTCGTACTCTCGTCGTCGGTCCGGCAGTCGCGTAAGTCGTCGTCGGCTCTCCAAGCGATCGGTGCCGAAGACGATTCGGGAAACTGGCTTTGCAATCCCGGTGACTTGTCCGTAGTCGATTCAGTTCACGCCCTTGCATATTCGCGCGCGATGAACTGACACGCCCGAGCCGTGAGGGCCATCATCGTAAGCGTGGGATTTTGGTATCCGGAGGTGGGGAAACATGCGCCGTCGGTCACGAACACGTTGTCAGCATCCCAGCACTGGCAGTACGAGTTCAGCACCGAGTTCTCCGGCTTGTCGCCCATGCATGCGCCGCCGGCCTCGTGAATGGCTTGCCCGGGACGCGAGAAGTGATTCCGGCGACCGCGGTTCTTGGCGACCCGCAGGCCGCCGGCGGCCGCGATTTCGGGAAGTGTCCGCTTCATGTGGGCAAACATACTGAGTTCGGCTTTAGACCAGCTGCAGTCGATTCTGGCTACGGGGATCCCCCACGCGTCCTTGACATCCGGGTCGAGCGACACGTGATTCTGGTATCGGGGCTGCATCTCGCCAAGCGCGCCCATGAAATACGTTGGCGTACCGCGGCCAATCCCGACCTGAATGCCGTAGCCGCCAGGAAAGTCCTTCGATTCCTTTTCGCAGAAGCTCGGAATGTAAAGGCCCGATCCCGAAAAGTCGAAGCCGTCCTCGTTGGGAGCGGGTTCGACATCCCGCTCAGCTACCTTGCCGTTCTCCAGGTACAGAAGGTGGTCAGTAAGGTAGCGACCCAGATTGCCCGACGATCCGCCGACACCTGACGGATGCGTCGCGCATTCCGAGTTCAGCAGGATCCGCACGCTTTCGATCGCCGACGCGCAGAGGACGACGACCCTGCCCCGAACTGTCTGTGTCTTCTTTGTCAATCGGTCGACGTATTCGACGCCGGTCGCTTTCCCCGTCTTCGGATCGATCAGCAATCGGCTCGCGACCGCGTCTGTCCGTATGTCGAGGCGGCCGGTTGCCAGGGCGAGTCGGATGGGCAGCGGAACCCTTTGGTTGTCGTATTTGACGTTGCGCCCGTAGGTAACCCGGACGTTCGGCATTCGTTTCTCGACATTGGTCAGGAACGCTTCTTCGAGCTTCGTTGTTTTCGGCGGCCCGATGAACTGTCCGTCCGGGCAGTTGGGAATGCCTTCGGGTTTCCCGGTGACGCCGAGTGTCCGCTCAACGATGTCGTAGTACGGCGCCAGGTCTTCGTACGACAACGGCCAGTCGACACCGTCTCCGCGGACGCTCGCGGCTTTGAGCTCGTAATCCGACATGCGGGGTGAGTGTCGATTCCACAAGTGCAGGCGGCCACCCAGTTGTCGGCCCCGGTACCAGAGAAACGGCTTTCCGCGCGGCGTCGTATAGGGGTTGTCCCTGTCGTTGACGTAAAACGCCTTGGTGGCAGCGGAAAAGGATGAGTGTCGCGCTTGAATGTACTGGCCCTGCATCGACGATTTGACGCGCCCCAGGAACCCGCTCCCACCCTTCCCCGCGTCGGCAGGAAAGTCGCGCTCGATGTCAGGACTCCTGCCGGCCTCGAGCAGGATGACCTGCAGGCCGCCTTCGGTCAGCTCTTTGACGGCCCAAGAACCCGACGCTCCGGAGCCGACGACGATGGCGTCATACCTGGGTTCGCTGCTGCCCATGCGTGCCTGTCTCGTTCGCGATTGGGGGTGGTCTTTGTCGTATCTAGCCGCATGTAGAGGTTATGTCGTGCCGAACCGCTGTGTTCTAGTTGGGCGGTGAGGAACAGTCCGTTCCGGGCCGACCTCCTGCAGGGGAGGGTGGCACTGGTCACCGGCGGCGCCACCGGGCTCGGCTTGGAGGTTGCCCGCATACTGGGCGGTCACGGTGCTCGCATCGCCATCTGCAGCCGAAAAGAAGCAAATCTGCAAGCGTCCGTTGCGGCGTTACAGCAAGCGGGGATCGAGGCCGTCTACGGCGTCTGCGACGTGCGCCGGCACGATCAGGTGACCGCGGTCGTCGAGGACGTCTTGCAAAAGTTCGGCCAACTCGACGTTGTCGTCAACAATGCCGCCGGGAACTTTCCCGTCCCGGTCAGCAACCTCAGCCCCAACGGATTCAAAGCGGTGGTCGATATCGACCTGCTGGGGACATTCAACGTGTCCAAGGTCGCCTACGAGCTGTGGCTGCGTGAACACGGCGGCGCCGTGGTGAACATCAGCGCGGCGATCCAGTACCGCGGCATGGCGTTGCAGGCACATGTCGTTTCGGCCAAGGCCGGCATCGACGCGTTCAGCCGTACCTGTGCCATCGAATGGGGTCCCGACGGGGTTCGGGTGAATGTCGTTGCGCCCGGGGCGATGTCGGGGACCGAGGGAGTGAAGCGGATCGCGGGCGATGACGGACACCGCACCGCCCGGAATCCGTTGCGGCGTCCCGGTTCGACCACCGAGGTCGCCGAAGCGGTGCTATTCCTCGCCAGTGACGCAGCGTCCTACATAACGGGTGCAACGCTGGTTGTCGACGGCGGTGGATGGCTGACTGCCAGCGGAGTGCCGGATTTGCCGGGCTACCAGTGACTAACACCGACGAGTTCGCTGGTGAAGTGACTCGGCGCGGTTTTCGATCTCAATCTCACCACCGGGCTTTTTAAGCAGCCGGTACACGTTCGACGGTGGGGGCCCGTTAGCAAACGGTCCTCAAACTTTTTACAAAGAAAACACCAATGCGGCGCGGGGTGGCGGCTAATATTTACTTGCGCGTCAGGTGAACCGGGACTGCCCGTGGGGAGGTCAGCTATGGGATTCGTAACCGCAGCTCCGGACGTGCTGTCACTGGCGTCGGCCCAGGTTGCCGATGTCGGTTCGGCCCTGACTGCGGCGCACACCGCGGCCGCATCCGCCACGACGAAGTTGGTGGCCGCCGCCGGTGATGAGGTGTCGGCGGCCATCGCCGCGCTGTTCGGCGGCTACGGGCAGGACTTTCAAGCCCTGAGTGCTCAGGCGGCGGCGTTTCATGCACAGTTTGTGCGGGCGATGAGCGCTGCCGGGGCTGCGTATGCGGCCGCGGAGGCGGCTAATGCCGCGCCGTTGCAGTCGCTGGTGGTGGCCCTGCAGAGCTCGGGTGCGTTCCAGCCGCTGGAGTTGCTGACCGGTCGCCCGCTGTACGGCAATGGCACCGATGCGGACGGCGGGCAGCGGGCAGGCCGGTGGTAACGCCGGGTGGCTGTACGGCAACGGCGGCAACGGCGGCTCCGGGGCGGCCGGGCAGGCCGGCGGCAAGCGGGGACGCGGGGCTGTTGTGGGGTAACGGGGCAACGGCGGGACGGGCGGGGCCGGCAGCAACGGAGCGGCCGGCGCCGGCGGGACCGCCGGCGGGGCCGCCGCGGCCGGCGGGGCCGCCGCGGCCGGGCTGCCAGGCGGCCGAGGCGGTGACGCAGGGACCGTCCAAACGCACCGGCGGGGCTGCCGGTTTGCCGGGCGGGGCCGGCGCTGCCGGCGGCGCCGGCGGCACCGGCGGGTTGATCAGCGGGTCGGGTGGTCATGGCGGCGCCGGCGGTCAGGGCGGGATCGGCGGCAGGCAACGCAGATCGGCGTCGGCGGCGGCCCCGGCGCCGCTCGGCGGCGCCGGCGGCGCGCCCAGCGGGCGTATCGGCGGTGCGGGCGGGGCCGGCGGACGGGCGGCCCCGGCGAGCAGGGCTACGCCTACGTCGCCAACAGTGGCGCAGCGGCACGGTGTCGGTGGTCAACACCTACACCGACGTCGACATAGCCACCATCACGGTAGGCAGCCAACCGGAAGCGATGGCGGTCAACTCCGCCGGCAACACCGTCTACGTCACCAACATGGTAACGACCTCAACCACCCGAACGCCCCGGCAGCGACACCGTGTCGGTGATCGACGCCCTCACCAACAAGGTCATCGCCACCATCCCGGTCGGCCTCGACCCGAAAGGGGTGGCGGTCACTCCCAACGGCAACACCGTCTACGTGACCAACGAAACCAGCGACAACGTATCGGTGATCAACGCCGCCACCAACACCGTCACCGCCACCATCCCGATCGGCGACTCCTCGTCGGCGGTGGCGGTCAACCCCACCGGCAACGCCGTCTACGTCGGCAACTCAACCGACGAAGGCGAAGGCATCGTGTCGGTGATCAACACCGCCACCAACACCGTCACCGCCACCATCCCGGTCGGCAACGGCCCGTTCGGGGTGGCGGTCAACTCCCAACGGCAGCGCCGTCTATGTCGCCAACGACATCGACGGCACGCGTGTCGGTGATCAACGCCGCGACCAACACCGTCACCGCCACCATCCCGATCGGCAACATCAACCCGTGGGCGGTGGCGGTCAACCCCGCTGGCACCCAGGTCTACGTCACCAACGACGGAAACGACAGCCTGTCGGTGATCAGCACCGCCACCAACACCATCATCAACGACCCCATCACCGGCGAGCCCTACCTCTTCCTGCCCGGTACCGACCCGGAAGGTGCGGCGACGTTGCCGTTCGGCAACCTCGCCCTCGGCGGCACCGAAATCACCGAAGCCGGAAACGGCGTTACGCCCGGCGAGTTGTCGATCTACAACCCCACTACCGATTCCATCACCGGCACGGTCAACGTAGGCCTCTTGCCCGTCGCGGTGGTGGTGGCATGATCGGCGACGATCCGATCGCCTCGGTCGCCTAGGGGTTTGATCGGTCCACAACCAGCACAAGGCTTTTGGTGCGTTCGGCGCTGTCGTCGCAGATGCAGTTGCTGCGCGCCGTATCCGCGACAAGCCAGCCGTAGGTGCCGAGTCTTACCCGAGGTAGCCCCCGTTCTTGAATCCCAACAACACACCGACACCGTCCTTTTGGCGGGCGTGCGCCAATTCGGTCCCGTCGGGAGTTGCGAGTTGGATCCGCAATGCGTTTGATGTCGACCTGGTCGGGCGAGCGGCGACGATAGTTGCGTTCCGAGGTCGGCGAGGATCGGCATTCCGAAAGCCCAGGTCCGGTCCGCAGCGAGCCGCGGAACGTACGGTCGAATGATGAACCTCGACGAGTACCGGTCACACGACGCCACCGGGCTGGCGAAGCTGGTCGCCGACAAGCAGGTGTCGGCCGCCGAGCTGCTGGCGCTGGCGCGCGAGCGGGCGGCCGCGGTCAACCCGCGGATCAACGCGATCGTGCGCGACGTGCCGACCCCGGCTTCAGACGAATTGAGCGGGCTCACCGGCCCGTTCGCCGGCGTCCCGTTCCTGATCAAGGACATCGCGCAGGACTACGCCGGCCTGCCCAGCTCGCAGGGGTCGCGCGCGCTGATGTCGATGCCCGTGGCCGAGCACGCGACAGTCGTGCAGCGCTGGATCGACGCCGGTCTGGTCATCTTCGGCAAGACCAACCTGCCGGAGTTCGGGGCGAAGGCGATCAGCGAGCCGGTCGCCTGGGGTCCGGCGCGTAATCCGTGGGATTTGAACCGGACACCGGGTGGGTCCTCGGGCGGGTCGGCGTCCGCTGTCGCGGCGGGAATCGTGCCGTGTGCGGGTGCCAACGACGGGGGTGGTTCGATTCGGATACCGGCGGCGTGCTGCGGACTGGTTGGGCTGAAGCCGGGCCGCGGGTTGACGCCATTCGGTCCGGCGGCCGGTGAGTTCATGCACGGCGCGGCCTCGCAGGGCGTCGTGTCACGGACGGTGCGTGACACGGCCGCGATGCTCGATGTCATCTGCGGCGGCGAGCCGGTCGGGGCGTACGTGCCGGCGATCCCGGCTTCGTCGTTTGCGTCGATAGTGGGATCCGACCCCGGGAAACTGCGGATCGGGGTGCGGGTGCCGTCGGCGGTCAACCCGAAGCCGCACCCCGAAGCGTTCGCGGCCGTCGAGGCGACCGTGCGCGCGCTGACCGAGCTCGGCCACCAGGTCGACGAGCTGGCGGAGGCGCCTTACGACGACGCCGCGCTCGCCCGGGAATTCCTGCTCAGCTGGTTCGTCTACATCGCCTGGGAGGTCGCCGACGCGAAGCGCCGGACGGGCGCGGGCGACGGGTCATTCGAGCGCGACACGCTGATTATGGCCGCGCTCGGTCGAGCGACGAGCAGCGTCGATTACGTGGAGGCCGTCGAGCGGCGCCACGATCATGTGCGCCGCCTGACCACCTTCTTCGAGTCCTACGACCTACTGCTGACGCCGACGTTGGCGACTCCGCCGCCGAAGGTCGGTGAGTTCGACCTGCCGGTCGCGCTGCAGCGTGCGTCCGACGCGCTACTCAAGACCCGCACGGCCCGTTTGCTGCGCTACACCAACATCGTTGACGACATGGTCGACAAGAACCTGGGCTGGGTGCCGTACACGCAGCTGGCAAACCTCACCGGCCGGCCGGCGATCTCACTGCCCCTGCACTGGACCGCCGACGGCCTGCCGCTCGGCGTCCAGTTCGTCGCGCCGCTCGCGGGCGAATCGCTGCTCATCGCGCTGGCCGCACAGCTCGAGCAGGCTATGCCATGGGCCGACCGGGTAGCCCCGATCTAGCTTTTGGCGCTTGACCGCGCTCAGCCGGGGATCTGGTAAGCGCACCGTCCCTGGGAGTGCTCGGTGAGCGGCACGTTCTTGCCGTCCACCTGGATCGCGCAGTCGTGGGTGCCGCTGTGGTCGGTCCAGTTCAACGCCAAGTATGGGCTTCCGGTCACTGTCACCGTTTGCGACCAGGGAAGAGGAACCCAGGTGTTGGTGTTCGCCGGATACACCGGGGTTCCGGGGTCGGGGATGATGGAGAAAGCGTCACCGGCGCCGAGCACCTGAAAAGTAACGGTGTGCTGACCTTGGGGGTCGGCCGACGCAGCGGGCAGCATAGTCAGTGGCGCGCCGGCCATGGCAATCGCCGCGGCTGCCACCAAACCAGCCAGCGTGCGAGGTCGCGGAGCCCGTGCCGGCAGCGAACCCGCGCCGCGGGCGACGTGTGCAACTGAGTTACTCATGGCCAACTCCTTTTCCTGCGGCGCGAGCCGCTGACGAGGGTGTTACTGATCGCCTTTGCTAGATTGACGCGGTAGAGCAAACCCAAACATAGAAAGCACGGCGAATGTTAGCTACGCGGGAATGCTGTTGACGTATCGCGTGAGATCCGCCGCTGAGTCGCGCCGACTGTGGGGCTAATCCCCGGAACCCAAGAACCAATTTCGTGCATAAGGCCCACGGTCGGCGCCACCACTAGTGGCGGCGTCCCGCAAGCGGCCCCGCCCGATCTAGATCTTTACGGTCAGCGGCCAGACGCTCCAGATGTCCTCGCAGTACTCGGCGATGGCGCGGTCCGACGAAAACTTGCCGCTGCGTGCGGTGTTCAGGATGGACATCCGCGTCCATGTGTCCTTGTCCCGCCATGCGGCGCTCACCTGCTCCTGGCGATTCACGTAGGACGCGTAGTCGGCGCATACCAGGAACGGGTCGTCGTAGCGCAGGTTGTCCACCAGCGGGCGGAACACCTCGGTGTCGCCGTGCGAGAACGTCCCGTCGGCAATCAGATCCAGCACCGCACGCAGCTCGTCGTTCCCGGCTTGGGGGCCGTCGATGTACTCGGCCGGACGGTATCCCTTCGCCTTGAGCTCCTCGACCGCGTCCACCGTCAGACCGAACAGGAAGAAGTTTTCCGGCCCGACCTCCTCGCGCATCTCGACGTTGGCTCCATCGAGCGTGCCGATGGTCAGGGCGCCGTTGATCATGAACTTCATGTTCCCGGTGCCCGAGGCTTCCTTGCCCGCGGTGGAGATCTGCTCGGACAAATCGGCGGCCGGGTAGATCATGTGCGCGTTCTGCACGTTGAAGTTCGGCACGAAGGCCACCTTCAGGAATCGGTTGACCTCCGGGTCGGCGTTGATCGTCTCCCCAACGGCGTTGATCAGCTTGATGATTCGCTTCGCCATGAAGTAGCCCGGCGCGGCCTTACCGCCGAAGATGAAGGCCCGCTGCGGAATCGACAGCTCGGGATTCTGCTTGAGCCGGTGATACAGCGCGACGATGTGCAGGACGTTGAGATGCTGGCGCTTGTACTCGTGGATGCGCTTGACCTGGACGTCGAACATCCAGTCCGGGTTCAGCTCGACACCGGCCACCGAGTGGATGTACCTAGCCAGGCGCGCCTTGTTGCTGCGTTTGATGTCGCGCCATTCCTGACGGAACGAGGGCTCGTCGAGGAACTGCTCCAGCCCGCGCAGCCGGAACAGATCATTCAGCCAGCCGTCACCGATCTTGCGGTCCAGCAGCTCCCGCAGCCCGGGGTTGGCCAGCGCCAGGAAGCGGCGCGGCGTCACGCCGTTGGTCTTGTTGCTGAACCGCTCCGGCCACATCTCGTAGAAGTCTTTGAGCACACTGGCTTTCAGCAGTTCGGAGTGCAGCGCGGCGACACCGTTGATGGCGTGGCTGCCGACCGTGGCAAGGTGCGCCATCCGGACGTTCTTGCCGCCGTCCTCGCCGATCAGCGACATCCGGCGGACCCGGTCCTCGTCGCCGGGGAACCGGGCGCGCACCTCGTCGAGGAACCGGCTGTTGATCTCGTAGATGATCTCGAGATGGCGGGGCAGCGACTCGGCGAACATCTCCAGCGGCCAGGTCTCCAGCGCCTCGGGCAGCAGGGTGTGGTTGGTGTAGCCGAACGTCGCGACCGTGATCTCCCACGCCTCGTCCCAGCCCAGGTCGCGCTCGTCGACCAGCAACCGCATCAGCTCGGCGACCCCGATCGACGGATGGGTGTCGTTGAGCTGCAAGGCGAATCGCTGGGGGAGTTCCCGGACGGACACGTCGGCCAGGTCGTCCATGATGTGCAGCACGTGCTGCAGCGAGCAGGACACGAAGAAGTACTGCTGGAGCAGGCGCAGCCGCTTGCCCGCCTCCGGCTCGTCGTTGGGGTAGAGCACCTTGGTGACCGTCTCCGAGGTCACCTCGTCCTCGACCGCCTTGTAGTAGTCGCCGGTGTTGAAGGCGTCCAAGCGCGAACGACTTGACGGCCCGCGCGCTCCACAGCGTCAGCACGTTGCAGGTGTTGACGCCGTAACCCTGGATGGGCGTGTCGTAGGCGACGCCTTTCAGCAGCCGCCCCGGCACCCACCGGACGCGGTCGTGGCCGGCCGGACATCGTCGGTGTAGTGCTCGGCGTAGCCGCCCCACTTGACCAGGTAGTTGACATCGGGTTTCGCGATCTCCCAAGGGTTTCCGTTGTCCAGCCAGTTGTCGGTCTGCTCGACCTGCCAGCCGTCGTGGATCTCCTGGTCGAAGATGCCGAATTCGTAGCGGATGCCGTAGCCGATCGCCGGACGCTCGAGGGTGGCCAGCGAGTCCAGGTAGCACGCGGCGAGCCTGCCGAGGCCGCCGTTGCCCAGTCCGGGTTCCTCCTCGCAGGCCAGGACCGTGTCGAGATTCTGGCCCATCGCCGCCAGCGCCTCGCGTGCCGTCCGCTCCATGCGGAGGTTCAGCAGGTTGTTGCCCAGCTGCGGGCCCATCAGGAATTCGGCCGACAGGTAGCAGGTCACCTTGCGGCCGAGATCGAGTGAGGTCTGCGTCGACGCCATCCGGCGGTCCTGCATGCGGTCACGCACGGCCAGCGCGAGCGCTCGGTAGTAGTGCTCGGGCCGCCGGGCCGCGGCCGGGCGGCCGATCGAGTAGCGCAGGTGATCGTTGATCGCCCGCTGCAACGCGGCCGCCTGCATCCCGGTGCGAGTGGGCTCGACCAGGTCGGCTCGTCGGGACCGGTGGGGGACATTCCGTCGGAGGGCGTCTGATCGACATCGGTCATGTTTGAGTTCCCCACTCCCTAGAGATTGCGTGGCAGCGGCCGGCTCGGGCGCCGTTCTTCGCGGCGGCGCCACGCCGTCAGCCTGGCAGTGATGTTTGCACATCAGGCGCGCAATTGGCGTCCGCTTCGTGAACGCAGGCCCACGTGCTCGTGACGAAAGGTGAGCGGTAGCTATTCGTCGGGCTTGAATGTGTAGGTCTCACCGTGGGTGAGGTAGACGAACTTCGTCGTCGTTGTCGAGGCTTGTGCCGCCTCTTTGAAGTCGTCGAGTCCCGACAGGAATACCGAAAAGTCGTTGTAGTGGATCGGGATGGCGGTGCGAGGTTTCGTGATCTCGACGGCCTTGACTCCTTGCTCGCCGGTCATGGTGACGACCGTGACCAGGAAGGTGGTGCCGCCCGTGTGAATCAGACCGAGGTCTATGTCGGGGTAGCGGCGCGGAATGTCCTCGAGGCTATCGATGAGCATCGTGTCGCCCGTTATGTAGAGCCGGTAGAGGTGATCGGCGTTGCGGCTGAAGTCCAGCAGGTGCCCGTTGACCGGCATCAGCAGCTCGTTGACCGCATCGTCCGTGGCGTGCTTGCCCGGCATGGCGGTGATATTCAGCGTCGCCTCGCCTTTGTGCACCGCCAGGGATTCCCAGGTGTCGAGTGAATAGCCCCGTTCGAAGCCGAGAGCGCTGAGTTTGTCCACCGCATCAGCCGTCGAGACGATGGGCAGTTTCTTATCGAGCTCTTGCGCGGCGACGTCATCGAAATGATCGCCGTGGTAATGCGACAAGACGATCAGATCTATCGGCGGCAGATCAGCGATCTGGCAAGCCGGCTCGACCTCGCGCCGGGCCCATATGCCATGACCGAGATAGACGTGCTCGCCTTTGTGCAGGAACGCGGGGTCGGTCAGGATCGTCAGCCCGCCGAAACGGATCAATGTGGTCGCATTACCGATGAAATAGACGTCGCCCTCGTCGAAATCTGCTGTTCCACTGCTGGTTAGCTCCAAGGAAGTCATCGCGTGCTCTCCTTTGGGTGTTGATTCCCGTCGCGGATTCAGTCTGAGGCAGATCGTGCGGTCAGACCAGGGTTCACCACCGCGCCGCAGCGATGGGGAAGAATCCGTTGCAGGGTGCAGGCGACGCACAGCGGTTCGCATGGCGTTCGTCGCATCAGTGCTGTGGAGGGTTGCCGTGGACCAGCCCACGAGCGGTGCAGCTGAGCGCCAGGCCGGCTACCGTTGTCGTCGCCCCGCGCGCGCTGGCTGATTGCCTCGACCGTCCTCGGCTCGGGGATGGCATTGCTGGACGGCACCGTGGTCAACGTCGCGCTACCCGCCATCGGGCGAGATCTGGGTGCGGGTTTGACCGGTCAACAGTGGGTCGTTGACAGCTACCTCTTGACGCAAAGTGCGTTGCTGCTTTCCGGGGGCGCGGCAGGAGACCGCTATGGCCGCCGCCGGATCTTCCTTGCCGGGCTGGTGATTTTCACCGCCGCCTCGCTCGCTTGCGGGCTGTCGCCGACGACTGGTTGGCTCATCGGCGCCCGGCTGGTGCAAGGAGTCGGTGCGGCGGCGCTGGTCCCCGGCAGCCTTGCCTTGATCGACGCCGGCATTGTCGATGACGACCGGGGCCGTGCGGTGGGGATCTGGGCGGGGATGTCCGGGGTGGCAACGGCGCTGGGTCCGTTCATCGGCGGCTGGCTTGTCGATGCGGTCTCGTGGCGATTCGTGTTCTTCTTGAATGTTCCGCTGGCGGCGGTGGCGGCGTGGATCGCGGTGCGGCACCTCGCCGAATCTCGCGATCCGGCCGCGCAGGTCCGCCCAGACGTTCTGGGGACTGCGGCTGTCACCGTCGGCCTGGCCGGGGTGATCTACGCACTGATCGAAGCCCCTTCTCGCGGTTGGACATTCATTGTCGTGACCGTCGCTGTCGTCGGCGCGGCGGCGTTGATCGCCTTCCCGCTGATAGAGCAGCGGGTGCGCTCACCGCTGTTGCCCCTGAAGCCCTTTCGCACCAGGCAATTCATCGGCGTGAACCTGACCACCTTGGCCGTGTACACCGCGGTCGGGGGAGCGTTGTTCTTGCTGGTGCTGCAGTTGCAAGAAAGTCTGCACTATTCGGCGCTCGCGGCGGGCCTGGCGACCTTGCCTACCACGATCATCATGCTGGTCGGCTCGCCATGGACCGGCGCAGTCGCGCAGCGGGCCGGCCCGCGGATACCGATGACGCTCGGCCCGCTCATCGCCGCGGGCGGTGTGGCTTTGATGGCGCGCATCGTGCCCGGGGCGACCTATGTGGATGCGGTGTTGCCGGCCGTGGTCGCGTTCGGCGTCGGGCTGGCGATCACCGTGGCGCCGCTGACCGCAGCCGTCCTCGCTGCTGTCCCCGGCAGCTATGCGGGCACCGCATCCGGTGTCAACAACGCCGTTGCGCGCGTCGCCGGCCTGATAGCCGTCGCCGTATTGCCGGTCGCGGCCGGCATCCGCGCTGGACCGGGGCAACCACTCGGCCCCGGCTACCCAGTCGCGATGCTCATCACGGCAGCCGTCTGCATGCTGGGCGGAATCGCGGCCTTCGTGACTGTCCGTACCGCCGCCGACGTTGCGCACCACGTGCTGCCGGGAGTGAACCACGCCTGCCAAGATCCGTGCACCAGGCGCCCCGGCGACGCCCACCAGGCGGGATGGCGCTGACGCCGTGACAGTGCGTACGAGCCGGGCTGGATATCAGCAAGGAAGTCCTGATTGCTGACGAATCACGCCCGGCGACCGAAGTCAGTCAGGCCACGTTGCGTGCCACGACTCGCCCTCGGCGTGATAGTCGCCGATCTGGTAGACGACGTGACGATCACGTGCGTCGACATGCACGAGCCAGCCCTGGAAGTGGGTCGACGAGTTGTACTCGGGAGCATCGTCGGGGGGCTGCAGGCGCAATTCGGGAAACGGCGCGGAGCCGGAGAGCACGTCCAGCAGCAGCGAGTGGGTGAATTCGACATGCGGATCGGCGTGGCGAACTGTTGCCCAGATCTCGTCGCCGTCGCGGTGGTGGCGCAGCACCAGCCCGCCAGGCGGGTCGATGCTGAACGCCGCCAGCAAGTCGACATACGCGCTGGCGTCCTGCCGGCCGGCTCCCATTACGCCACGATAGGCCGCGTCACCAACTCAGGCTGGCGGACCTGGGACGTGTGACCACGCGGTGATCAGCGGCGGCATCATGACGACCGCGCCGGCCGCGGCGGCTTCGTCCAGCCACTGGGCCAGCAACGTGTCGACGTCGGCAAGGTCGTCGGTGACCAAGCCGAGCTGTTCGGCGATGGGCAGCACTAACCGCCACACTTCCGTCGCGTAGGCAAAAATGTCGGGGTTGTCGACGCCGCCCAGGGGCGCCGCAAAGGTCAGGCGCGGCGCGGGCAAACCGGCCCGTTGATACAGGCTGTGCAGCGTCGTGCCAAACCCGGGGTCTAGGCCGAGGGCGCGAAAAGAGCTCAGAATGCCGTCGGCCACGGCCCGAAACTGGGGTGTCTCCGGGACGCTGCTCACCGCGCGGGTATCGCTCTCGCAGAACGCGATCACACCGCCGGGCCGCACCAGCCGGGCGAACTGGCGCAGCGCCGCTTCCGGGTCGGGCAAATGCATCAGGATGAGCCGCCCGATCACGGCGTCGACCGGCTCGTCCAGGCTGATGTCGCCGATGGTCGACTGCTCAAAACGGACACTGGCGAGGCCGCGCTCGGCGGCCCGGCTCCGGGCGAGTTCGATGACCTCCGCGGCTGCGTCGACGCCCAGCACGCTGCCGCTGGGACCGACCAGCCGAGCGGCCACGAACGACACGTCGCCGGGGCCGCACCCCACATCCAGCACCCGCATCCCCGGCCGCAGCCCGGCTTGGCGCAGCGCGTGTTCAGTGTCGGCGTCGTACAGGCGTGCTTGCAGCATCAGCCGCCTGACTTCAATGTCGGCGTGACCCAGCACATAGGTGCTTGCGGTGGACGATTCGGTGCTCATCGAGTTGCTCCCTCCGGTTGGTTGCGGGTAAATCTAAACTTTATAGACAAACAAGTCAATCACTAACTATGGAAATCTATCCAGGTGCTAGAATCGTCGTGTGACTGGGCGTCGGACCTATAACCAGGACTGTCCAATAGCCAACGGGCTGGACATCCTCGGCGAGCGCTGGACTCTGCTGATCTTGCGCGAACTCGTCGGAGGTCCGCGCCGCTACAGCGACTTGCGTGGCGAGTTGCCCGGAATCGCGACAAATCTTCTGGCCCAACGCCTTGACGAACTCGAACAGGCCGGTGTCGTGGAGCGCACCGAGTTGCCCCCGCCGATCGCGCGTACCGTCTACACGCTGAGCGACAGCGGATGGCGTCTCGGGCTTCCGGTCCTCGGTGCGGTTGCCCGGTTCGGCATGCAGTCGACGCCGTTCAATGCCGAGGCGGCCCGAGTACCGCTGAACGGGTTTCTCGTCGGCGTGCTCCTTGGTTTCGACGCCGTCGGGGCGGCCGGGGTGGAGGCAACGTATCGGGCCCAGATCGACGGCCGGACTTTCGATTTCACCGTCACCGAAGGACGACTGGCCGGGGCGCGGCGCGAACCGGACGTGACCTTGAGTGCGTCGGCGTCCGACCTGGTGACCGCCCGATTGGGTACCACAGCGGCGCAACGTCAAGCCGCCCTGCGCCGCATTCGCTTTGATGGCGAGCCGGACGACGTCGAGACCATGCGGACCGTATTGCGGCTGACGAACGACACCGTCGGAGCCGTGGCCGGCAAGCACTGACTCGCTGCGCACGCTTGGGCTGGGTTGTGCGCCTCCCTTAACGTGGTCTTGTGCTAAGCGATCTCAACCCGCGTCTCGCTCGCTATTCGCCGGCCGTGCTGAGCCTGTTCCGGGTGGTCTACGGACTGCTCTTTGCCGGAAACGGCTCATATCCCTGTTCGGTTGGCCCGTTAAATCCGTGTTTACCGCCCACGTCGGCGCCTGGCCGGGGTGGTACGCCGGGCTGATCGAATTGGTCACGGGGCTGCTGATCCTTGTCGGCTTGTTCACCCGGGCTGCTGCGTTTCTTGCGTCGGGAGAAATGGCAGTGACCTACTTTTGGATTCATCAACCTCGCGCGCTATGGCCCATCGGGGACCCGCCGGGGGGCAATGGCGGGGCTCAGGCGATACAGTTCTGCTTCGCCTTCTTCCTGCTGGTCTTCATAGGTGGGGGAATCTATTCGATCGACGCGAGGCGCACCCGAAGAGGGTTGAATTAGCGGAAACTCTGCCGTTGACGCGTGTCCCGTTGTTAGTTTTTCGTGATGCGCCGGTTCGGGGTCGTGTTCGCAATCGTGATGGTGATCGCTTCAGCGTTGGCCGGCACGGGAAACTCGCGTGCTGACGGCGGCGACGAGCCCCAGTACGCGGAGTTCTACACCCCGCCGGATCCGCTGCCCCCCGGTAAGCCCGGTGACCTGATCCGCACCGAGCACTCGCGGCTGGTGCTGGAGCCATCGGGCCAGCTGGGCGCGATCGTGGCCACCGGCACCCGAATCATGTACCGCAGCACCGACACCCGCGGAAACCCGATCGCCGTCACCGGTACCTATTTCGAACCTGACAACCCGTGGCCGGGAAAAGGACCACGGCCATTGATCAGCTTCGCGCCCGGCACGCAAGGCCAGGGCAATCAGTGCGCACCGTCGCGAATGTTCAACCAGGGCATTCACTATTCGGGCGGCTGGGACATCATGTTCAACTACGAGGAACTGTTTGTCGCCACGCTGGTCGCCCGTGGTTTCGCCATCGTGATGACCGACTACGAGGGCCTGGGCACCCCCTCGATGCACACCTATCTGGGCCGCGTGGCCGAGGGGCAGGCGGTGCTCGATGCCGCCCGTGCGGCCATGCGTCTGCCCGGCACATCGTTGGATCCGCATGGGCCCGGTGGCATTTTGGGGTTACTCGCAGGGCGGCGGCGCGACTGCCTCGGCGGCCGAGTTGGCCTCGGCCTATGCCCCCGAACTACATATCGTGGGTACCTACGCCGGGGCGCCGCCGGCCAACCTCAAGGAATTGCTTCCCTATGCCGACGGCAGCGCCCTGGTCGGCGCCGTGGGTTACGCGCTCAACAGCGTCATGGGAGCCTACCCAGAATTCGCGGACATCATCCGCTCCAAAATGACGCCCCGCGGCCTGGCGATGCTCGAATCGGCGTCGCGCCAGTGCATCGGCCAGACCGTGCTCGATTTCATGTTCCGCCATCTGCAGCCCTACTTCACCGAAGACATCAACCAATTGGTAAGCGAGGAACCGTTCAGCACCCTGTTCGAAGCGCAGCGGATCGGACGATATAAACCCAACGCGCCCGTCATGATCGACATCAACCGCTACGATCCGGCGGTGCCGTGGACCGCCGCCAACCAACTCGGTCGCGACTGGTGCGCGCAGGGCGCCGATGTGGAATTCCGCACCAACGAGGAGCCGCCCTTCCTCAACAAGCTGGTCATCAATCACGCGCTCACGTCGTTGGTGGATGGTGAGCCCGCCATGCAGTGGGTCGCGGCCCGCTTCAACGGCGAACCCACCGCGCCGAACTGCGGCCAGTTCTGAGGTGGTAAGGAAAAGAGCACAGGAGGTCGACGATGAGCGCAGACCAACGGTGTGACGGCATGGTGGCTCTCGTCACCGGAAGCAGCCGCGGACTGGGTAAGGCGATCGCCGTGCGGCTTGCGGCGAACGGGGCCACGGTGGCGCTGACCGCCCGCACGATGGATCCCGACCCCAAGTATCACGGGTCACTGAGCCAGACCCTCGACGAGATCACCGCCGCCGGGGGCCGGGCCGTCGCGATCCCGGTGGATCTATCGAAAGCCGATGAGCGCGAACGGCTTTTCGCCGAAGTGGCGAACGCCGTAGGTGCTCCCGACATCCTGGTCAACAACGCCGCGGTCACATTCCTGCGGCCCCTCGACGGGTTCCCGGACCGGCGGGTCCGGCTGATGATGGAGATGCACGTCTTCGCGCCATTGCACCTGAGCCAGTTGGCGATTCCCGCGATGCGCGAGCGGGGACGGGGCTGGATTCTGAACGTGACCTCGGTCGGCGGCGACCTGCCACCCGGGCCGCCGTTCTCCGACTTCGACCGGACCGCGGGCTTCGGCGTTTACGGAACCGCCAAGGCCGCGCTCAACCGCCTGACGAAAAGCCTTGCCGCCGAGCTCTACGACGACGGCATCGCCGTCAACGCCGCCGCGCCGTCCAATCCGGTGGCGACGCCCGGAGCGGGCACGCTCGACCTGGCCAAAACCGACACCGAGGACATCGAACTGATCACCGAGACCGCGTTACGGTTGTGCACCGGCGATCCGAAGACGATGACCGGGCGCATCGCGCACACCCAGCCCTTCCTCGCCGAAGTCGGCTGGTCGAAACCCGTCGGCTGAACGGTTTCACATGGTTGAAATCGACCTCGACGAGCTGCGGCGACGGCTTGCCGGCGCCGCAGTCACCGACGTCACCGCACTTGCCGGCGGCGCGTCCAGCCTCACCTTCCGGGGCGCGCGGGACGGCCGGAAAGTCGTGATCAAGGTTGCTCCGCCGGGAGTGGAACCGGTTGCGCACCGCGACGTGCTGCGCCAGGCGCACATCATCAAAGCACTCGCCGGAACCCGGGTTCCAGTTCCCGAGGTGCTTTGGCAGGACCCGGACAACCCCCGCACGTCCCGCCGCTGTTCGTGATGTCCCACGTCGAAGGAGACTGCGTGGAGCCGCTGTTCGACGGTTGCGTGCCGAGTAACGAGCTGGCCGAGCGCTACCGCAACGCGTGCCGGATCATGGCCGCCCTGCACAGTCTGTCGCCGAGCGATCTCGGTCTGGGCGGTGAACCGGTAGTCGACCCGGTCGCGGAAGTCCATCGCTGGTGTGACACGTTGCAGACCGTTGATGCTGCGCTGGTGCCCGACTGGCAGGGTGTGCGCGATGCGCTACTGCGCTGTGCGCCAACGGCTCTCGGTCCCAGCGTTGTGCACGGCGACTTCCGGCTAGGCAACCTGCTGGCCGTCGGAGCCGGCATCAACGCGGTAATCGATTGGGAGATATGGTCGATCGGGGATCCACGCATCGACGCGGGCTGGTTTCTGATCAACTGCGACCCGGACACCTACCAACGGGTTCCCGACGCTGCCGCGTTAGCTCCACCGACGGCCGAACTTACCCAGATCTATCGGGAGAGCATGGGTGCTGAGTTCGGTGATTTGGCCTGGTTCGTCGCGTTGGCATGTTTCAAGTCAGTGGCTACCTGGGCGTTGATCGTCAAGCACAATCGCCGAAGACGTTCTCCGCGACCCGAATTGGAAGCCATGACAGCATCGCTGCCGAGATTACTGGAGCGCGCGCGGTCGATTCGGAACTAGTCGGACTTACCGGCAGCGGGCCCAAAGATTTTGACACTGCATGCCCCTACGACCCACGGCGCGTTGTGGACCATCCCGATCGCGTGGGTCCGTGACCGACGCCGGAGTTTGCTCCGTAATCTCATTGATGATCGATGGCGGCGCCGGCACAAACGGCTCTGGGTCAGCATTGGCGATGGGCGAGGCTGGCCACGAGGACCATGAAACCCACCGCCCCGCCAGTAACTCCGTGAGCGAACGCATGAAGTTTCATCGCCGCCCTCTCTGTCGTCTGGCCCCGAATCAGTGACTACCCCAAGGCTGGCTGTGAACCACCATTCTACGCCCCGCCAAGTCCCCCGCGAGCACATTTGCCGGCCACGCCCACAAAGCGCGGCAGGCCACCCCAAGCTTCGCGCGCCTGTGTCGCATACCAGTCACGAACGCGCAACAACTTTGCCCGGTCTACCAGCAAATGCAGTAACACGAATCCGACGTGCGTACGGTGACGCCCGTGAGGCCCATAGCCGTGCTGGTGCGCCGCGCTGCGCATCTCGCAGTTTGCCTGGTCATGGCAGTGACCATGGCGCCTGCCGCGGGCGGGGATCCCAACGCGCCTGCGCCTCCCGATGCGCCCCCGCCGCCCGAGGGGTATGTGGCCTCGAGCCCGCCCGCAACCCTTACCACGCCCGACGGCTGGACCCTGGCACTCGGCGCGAAGGACGAGAAGCAAGTCCCCGTGCCGCCGCTGACCACCGCGATCTCGTCTCGGGAATATCTGTCGAGCGGGATATACGTCGCGTCGCTGGCCGGACCGGGACCGGCGCAAGGGGAGCTCGAGGTGGGTTACGAGATCGGCTGTGGAATCGACATGAGCACCTCCAACGGCGTCACGATGTCGGGTGCGAGCGGCATCACCCCCTCGCTCGGCACGACGGCACTGTTGCCGGGTGCGACGACGGCGGGTCTGCTGCCGATAATTTCCACGCCGGTCAACGGCGTGCTCAGCGTGGGTCTCAAACCCGGACTCGTCATTATCGTGCCAGTGGCTCAGAAGCAGTTCCATGGTCCGAATCCCTGGGTGATGATCAGCAACTTCCACATGAAAATCGACGGATGCGTGGGGCAATCATTCATCCGCTCCTATGCCACGCTCACCCGGTCGACCGACGAATCCGACGTGGTGCTGTCCTACGTCGGCGTCACCAAAGCCGTTTGACCGGCTAGCGGGGGATACCCGCCAGCTGGTCGGCGAACTTCGCTTCGGCGGCCGCACGCAACCGCAGCAGGTGTTCGGAGGGAAACAGATCGGGCGAAGGGGCGCGGTCTTTGAGCAACTGGCGGGCCAGCGTCACCTTGTGCACTTCGGTCGGACCGTCGGCCAGGCCGAGCACGAACGACTCCACCAGGTACTGCACGAATGGCATTTCGTGCGTGGTGCCCAGTGATCCGTGCAGTTGCAGGGCCCGCGACGACACGTCGTGCAGTACCGCCTGCATCATCGCTTTCACTGCCGAGATGTCGGCGCGCACCGCCTTATAATCGTTGAATTGGTCTATCTTCCAAGCTGTTTGAAGGGTCAGCAGACGGAAGGCCTCGATCTGCATCCAGGATTCGGCAACCATCTCCTGGACGAGTTGCTTGTTGGCCAGCACCTCGCCCTGCGTGTATCGCGATACCGCTCGCTCACAGATCATGTCGAAGATGCGGCGCACCAACCCAACCGTGCGCATCGCGTGGTGAATGCGCCCGCCGCCCAGGCGGGTTTGCGCGACGACGAAGGCCCCGCCGCGCGGGCCGAGCATGTGATCGTCGCGGACCCGCACATTTTCGTAGCGGACGTAACCTTCGCGTCCACCGCCACCCAGCGGCTGATACCCCAGCCCGACATCGCGTAACACGTTGATGCCCGGGGTGTCGCCCGGGACGACGAACATCGAATAGCGCTGATACGGCGGCGCATCGGGGTCGGTCATCGCCATCACGATGATGAACGAGGCCATCGAGGCGAACGACGAGAACCACTTCTCTCCGTTGATGATCCAATGATCACCGTCTGCCACGGCGGTGGTGCGGAACACTTTCGGGTCCGCGCCGCCCTGCGGCTCGGTCATCGAGAAACAGGACACGATGCGGTTGTCCAACAGCGGTTCGAGGTAACGCTGCTTGAGTTCAGGTGTGCCGTAGTGCGCCAGGATCTCACTGTTGCCCGAATCGGGCGCCTGTGATCCGAAGACGATCGGCGCGCACTCCGAACGGCCCAGGATCTCGTTGAGCAGCGCCAGCTTCACCTGACCGTAGCCCGGGCCGCCCAAATGCGGCCCCAGGTGCGTGGCCCACAGGCCGCGCTGTTTGACGATTTCCTGCAGCGGTGGGATCAGGGCTTGGCGCACCGGATCATTGAGATCGTGCGACTCCTTGACGATCAGGTCGATCGGTTCGCATTCGGTCCGCACGAAGTTTTGCACCCATTCGAGCTGTTGCGCCCACTCTGGGTCGGTGGAGAAGTCCCACGACATCCGTCGTCCTCTCTGAGTTGCGGGTTACTGCGGCCTGAAAACCGTTCACGACGACCACTTCTTCCGGCGTTCGGCCGCGTCGTCGCTCGCGTGCGCGATCACCTGGTTGCGGTTCTCCAGTTCCAGCGCAGACGACAGGCTCGCCGCGTCGGTGTTGACTTGCAGCGCACGCTTTGTCAATTGCACACCCAGCGGAGCGAGGTCTGCGATCAACGCCGCCAACTCCACAGCGCGATCGATCAACCGATCGGGTTCGACGATCTCGCTGACCAGACCGCGGCGGTCGGCTTCGTCTGCCGATACCTTGCGGCCGGTCAGCATCCAGTCGGCGGCCACGCTGGTGCCGACGATGCGGGGCAGGTGGTAGCTCATGCCCATTTCGGCGCCCGACAAGCCAAGGGCGATCGCGGCGTTGCCGAAAGATGCAGTGGCCGAACAGATCCGGATGTCGGATGCCAGGCACAGCGCGAATCCCGCACCGACGCAAGGGCCGTTGACGGCGGCGATGACCGGCTGCGGCAGCGCACGGACGGCGCTGGTAAGGGCCGCCATCTTCTCCTGGAAGCGCATCCGGTCCAGCGCGGGTGCGCTGGCTTCCGGCACGCTCGGGCCGAAGTCACGCAGGTCGATCCCGGCGCAGAAGCCGCGCCCGGCGCCGGTGATAACGACGGCATGCAGGGCGTGATCGGCCGCTAAATCGCCCAGCATGTGGCCCAATTCGATCTGCATCGCCTCGTTGATGGCGTTTAGCCGCTCGGGGCGGTTCAGCCGCACGACGGCGACGCCGTCGTGCGGGCGGTCGAGTTCCAGCGTGTTCGCCGCAGTCATGGGTCGGGGAGCTCCTCAGTCGATCAAGACCGATCGTAATGCGTCTCTCGGTCTAGGAGAACAACCTTCTCCTGAAAAGCGAAGCCATTCTCCGGCGGGTCGTCAGCCGGGTGAGGTTCCCGACCGCTCGGTGCAGTAGGTCCTGCCGGGCTGTGTGTAAATAACGGCGCGAGTGTGCTTGGGGCAAGCGGACTTGTCGGTGCTGCCGTCGACTCTTTTGACGACCTTGATGGTGCGGGGTTCGGTGCAGTCCGCGTGGCGCAGCGACTTGTCGGCGTGCTCCGAGGCGTAACACTGGCCCTCGAGCATGTTAGGCGCAAAACATATCCGAACACCTTGACGTTGCACCGAAAGGTAAGCGCTGCTGGCTTGCTTGCCGTCCGGACAGTTTCCGCTCGAGTCGGCGTCGGCGGCGTATTGAAGCACCGCGTTGGTGTCGGTGCAACTGTGTGGGCTCCAGTCAGGTGGGTCGCTGACCACCGCGTTGGTGAAGCAGTCGCCGATCGTCGGGCCAGAGGCCTCGTGGTGGCCGCCGACGAGCGTCGAGCCGACGATGCCCAATGTGCCCAGGACGAGCAGCACGACGCCGGCGATGATGAACCCGGTCCCGGCCGGTTTTGGCCGTCCCGGCTGCGGCGGCATTGGGTAACCGCCTGCGGGCGGGTATGCGGGAGGGACCGGTTGACCCAGCCTCTGATCGATCGGCGGATAGCCTGGCGGTGCCTGGTAGCCCGGCTGATAGGCGGCTTCATAGCCGGGTGGGTAGCCGACCGGTGCCTGTTTGCGCGCCGCCGAGCGCTTTCGTATTCCGGTGATCAGCAGAATCAGACCCGCGACCGGAAGCACGAGCGAACCCACGATTCGTCCGGCCAGGGCCGCGACGCTGTGGGTGTCGGCCAGATAGACGACGATCATGGTGCTCCTTTGTGCTACGAGTCGAAGTTAGTGCTGGTGGTGAGCCGTTCCCAGGTGTCGATTTCGGTCGCGCGCCCGTTTGCGATGTAGCGGTAGGCGGCCAGCGCGTCGGGTCCCAGCAGCAGGAATGACGGAGGATCGCTGGCTTCGACAGCGGCGATGATCGCGGCGGCGGCTTTGTCGGGGTCGCCGGCCTGGTTGCCGTGCATCGTGTCGTTCTCCTTACGACGCTGACCGGCGGTGGCTGCGTAGTCGTCGATTACCTTGGGCGACTGGACGAGTGAGCGCCCCGCGAAATCGGTGCGGAATGCGCCCGGCTCGACGACGATCACCGAGACGCCCAGGGGAGCGAGCTCGCCGCGCAGGGCGCCACTGAGGCCTTCGATGGCCGCCTTGGCCGCGGAATAGTAGCCGGAGCCCACCGGGGTCAGCTGAACGCCGATCGAGGAGATGTTGACGATGGCGCCGCGGCGGCGGGCCCGCATGCCGGGCAGCACAGCCTTGATCATCGCCACGGTGCCGAAGAAGTGCGTGTCGAAGAGGGTGCGGACTTCGGTGTCATCGCCTTCTTCGACCGCGGCGCGGTAGCCGTATCCGGCGTTGTTGACCAAGACGTCGACCCTACCGAACCGCTCTTCGGCCTGCTGTATGGCCGAGGTGACCTGGTCGGATTGGGTGACGTCAAGCGCGACCGCGAGCACCCGCTCGGGTGCGGCGTCGCCCAGGTCGGCGACCCTGGCGGCATCGCGGGCGGTGACGACGGCGTTGTGGCCGGCGCCGATCACAGCTTCGGCGAGTGCGCGGCCGAGCCCGGTGGAGCAGCCGGTAATGAGCCAGGTGGACCCTCGGCTGGACTCTGCGTCGGACATGAAGCGGTCTCCTTCACGAATGATTAAGCACTACATGGGTATTCAGTTTCAGTCGGCCAACACGCGGCCGATAAGCGACGGATCGGGCTCGCCCACAACATCATGATCTTTGTCGTCGTAGTCGGATTTGGCGAGCAGGTGGCGCATCGCGTTGCTCCGGGCACGCATATTGTCATTGCTTTTGACCACAATCCACGGAGTCAAGTCGGTGTGCGTCGCTTCCAATATCGGCTCCTTGAAGCACCGGCGCAATAATCCCTCGGCCAGAGCCCGACCGGTGGCGAGTTTGTGGCCGCGCCACTCGTGGACGGTGTCCCATGTTCGAAAGTGGAAAGTTCCTCCAGATCTATCTCGGTCATATTCCGCCGCAATCTAGGGCACAGCATTGACTGCCCTGACTATGCTTGGTCTGCCTCGTCGACGGGGGATGCCAACTATGCCTCGAGAGTTCGCAATCCATGGCCATGGCCAGGGTTGCTGCCTGGTTAGCGGCGTCACGGCGAAATGGCCGTGGCGCTGATGAAGTGCGGGTCGTGCGGTACGGAATTGCGGCAGACCGCGAAGTTCTGCGACGAGTGCGGCACCCCCACGACGTCCGGTCGGTGAGGTCGCCGAGTACAAGCAGGTGACGGTTCTGTTCGCTGACGTCGTGCGTTCCATGGACATCGCGGCCGCGGTGGACCCGGAGCGGCTGCGCGACATCATGTCCGAGTTGCTGCGCCGCTCAAGCGAAGTGGTGTGCCGGTACGGCGGAACCGTGGACAAGTTCACCGGTGACGGGGTGATGGCGCTGTTCGGTGCGCCAGTCGCATTGGAGGACCACGCGGTCCGTGCCTGCCTGGCCGCCCTGGATGTCCAGCGCCAGGCGGCCATCTTGGCCGAGGAGGTCAAACGTCGCGACGCCATCGTGCTGCAGCTGCGGGTCGGGCTGAATTCCGGCCGCGTCATCGCCGGCGCGGTCGGTGCGGGACCGTGGAGCTACACCGCCTTGGGCGAGCAGGTGGGGATGGCGCAGCGGATGGAGTCGGCGGCGCCGTCCGGAGGGGTGATGCTCAGCGAGTCCACCGCCCGGCTGGTCGAGCATTGCGCGACTCTTGGCGAGCCCGAGCTGATTCGGATCAAAGGGCGCGAAGACCGCGCCGCCGCGCGGCGGCTGCTGGAGATCGGCTCCCGCAGCACCGATCGCGCCGAAGCGCGTTTCGTGGGCCGGCAGTGGGAAATGGCGGCCCTGGACAGCATGGTGCAGCGCGCGCTTCAGGGACGCGGCGGTGTGGTGCGACTGATCGGGCCGGCCGGCATCGGCAAGGGCCGTCTCGCCCGCGAGGTCGCGGCAACGGCGGCCGGGCATGATATGGACGTCTTCCGGGTGGAGGTCGAGTCGCACGCCAGCGAGATACCGTTCACGGTGGTGACGCGGCTGTTGCGTTCGGTTACCGGCGTTCGCGGTCTGGACCCTCAATCCGCCCGAGCGACGTTGCAGGCGCAGGCTGTTGACGCCGACGAGCAGGATCTGTTGCTATTGCACGACTTATTGGGAATCCGGGATCCCGAGGTGGTGCTGCCCGCGCTCGATCCGGACGCGCGTCGGCGCCGGCTGACCGCGCTGACTACCCGCTTTGTGCGCCAGCGGTCGCGGCCGGCTCTGTACATCCTCGAGCATGCGCACTGGTGCGACGCGGTGAGTCAGTCCATGCTCGCCGATGTCGCGACGGTGCTGCCGCGCACCCGGTCGGTGCTGCTCATCACCCACCGTTCGGAGGATCGCGGTGCGCTGAGCAGGATCGCCGATGCCCAGTCCATTGTCCTTGGCCCACTGGATGATTCCGACTCGGCGGCATTGATGACCGAACTGCTCGGCACCGACCCGTCGGTGGCCGGGGTGGCAACGATGGTCACCGCCAGAGCCTCCGGCAACCCCTTCTTCGCCGAGGAGATCGTGCGTGACCTTCGCGACCGTGGCGTGCTGCATGGGCAGCCCGGCGCCTATGTGTGCACCGCTGCGATCACCGACATCAGCGTGCCCGCCACGGTGCATGCCGCGATCGCCGCGCGCATCGACCGGTTGCCCGCGCCGGCGAAGCGGACGCTGCGCGCCGCGGCGGTCATCGGTGACCGGTTCAACACCGACTTGCTGACGCGCCTGAGCGTTGAGCCCGAGGTCGAGGACCTCATCGACGCCGATTTCGTCAATGAAGTCATTACCCGCAGCGCTCATCTGGCGCTGCTGGGTCTTTCCCCGACCCAGGAGTACGCGTTTCGCCAGCGCCTCATCCGGGCTGTGGCTTACGAATCCCTGCTCAGGTCCGCTCGTGCCGACCTGCATCGGCGGGTGGCAGCGCTCATGCAAGCACGCGATCCGGATGCGGCCGACGCGGCCGCGGAGCAGGTGGCCGAGCATCTGGAAGCCGCCGGTGACCTGCGCGAGGCCTATGCCTGGCACATGCGGGCGGGGGCCTGGTGGATCCGGCGCGACATCGGCGCGGCGCGGCTGAGCTGGCAGCGGGCCCGCCAGGTCGCCGACCGGCTGCCGCCCGACGAAGACGGGGTCACGGCGATGCGTATCGCACCCCGGGCGTATCTCTGCGGCTCCGCCTGGCTGGCCGACGGCAATGTCGCCGACACCGGCTTCGACGAGCTGCGCGACCTGTGTACCCAAACGGGAGACAAGGTGTCACTGGCCATGGGGATCGGCGGGCAGGTGATGGCTCGAACGTTTCACAATGACATTCGCGAGGCGTCACGGCTGGCCACCGACTTCGTCGAGCTGCTGGAATCAGTCGGTAATCCGACGGTGGTGGTCGGCATGTCGCACGCGGCAATCGTCGCCAAATGCGAAGCCGGCGAAATGATTGAGGCACTGCGGCTCAGCCAGCGGGTGATCGAACTGGCAGCCGGTGATGCCACCCGCGGAGAGTCTCTCGCCGGTTCGCCGTTGGCGGTGGCAAGTGCGATGTGCAGTTTCCTCAAGTGCTGCCTGGGTATTCCGGGTTGGCGGCAGCAAGCCGACGAGGCGACGGCTCTGGCGCGCGGATCGGACGCCATCACCGCTGTCTCGGTCACGATGTACAAGTACGTTCCGGTGGTGTTCGGAGCCATCTCGATCGACGACGATGCGCTTCGCGATACGGCCGAAGCCGTGCGCATCGCCGAACAGTCGGGTAACGACTTCACCTTGGGCTTCGCCCGCTTCACCCGCGGCACTGGCGATGATCCATCAGCCGGAACTGCCGGAACCGACATGGGCCCGGGGTTCGCCCTGTTGGCCGGCGTCCGCGAAGTCGGCTGCAGACGAACGGCTCAGCCTGACCGTGCTGCCGGCTATCGACACTTATCTCGCCCGCGCCAAGGCGCATGACGGCAATCTCGATGCCGCGATCGAGTTGTCCCGCAACGTGGTTGACGGCGTGTACAGCACAGGGGGAATGCTTTATCTGGGCGTGGCTGTCGAGGCGTTGGGAGAGCTGCTGTTGCGCCGCGGCGAGGCCGACGACCTGGCGGAGGCCGGAGCCGCGATCGAAAGGTTGGCCGCGGTGCCGACCGATCCGGGCTTTGTGCTGCATGAACTTCCGCTGCTGCGGCTGCGGGCGCTGCTGGCGCGCTGCCCGCCACGACGAGCCCGGCTCGGCCAGATACGCGAAAGACTATGCCGCTTTGGCTAATTCGCTGGGCTTCGCAGGCCGCCGGGTACAAGCAGACGCAATGCCTAGCGGCTCGGGGTCGCCGGGGCCTTGCTCAGAAGTCGAATGCGTCGCCGTCGAACCGTTCGCGGGTGATGAACTCCGCGACTGGCCGGCGGCGCAGCTTGGTCAGTTGTCGCGTCGGTTTGCCGAGCGGCACGATCGCGACGACAGCGTGTGTGTCGGGGATTCCCAGCAGTTCGCGGACTTGGCCCTCCGCGGCGATGGCCATCGTCGTGAAGGTGCCGCCGTAGCCCTCGTTCCGGGCGGCCAGCAGAATGTTCCACACCAGTGGATACACCGATGCGCCCCCGGCCAGGCCGACGCGGTCCAGGTCCTGATCGATAGCGGCGACAACGCCCAAGTCCACGGAAACAACCAGGACGACAGGTGCCCGCAGGATCGGGGTCACGAACGTTTCGGGGACTTCCGTGCTGTCGATGACGTCCTGCGGAACGCTACTGGGATGAAGCGAATTCCAGGGATTTTCGCCCGCCGTCAGCTGGGCGAAGTAGCGACGGGCGGCGCCGGTGCCCAGCTCGGCGAGCCGCCGCCGCACGTTGGCGTCGCGCACCACGGTGATGTGGGTCCCTTGGCGGTTGCCCCCGCTCGGAGCGAACCGGGCGTTGTCGAAAATCCGCCCCAACACATCGTCGGGCAGGTCGTCGTCGGTGAATTCACGCGCCGCGAATGTCGTCCGCATGACGTCGTATAGCTGCATGCGTCACGACCGCACGGCAGCACGCCGTTCCAGCCGGAAGGTGCGTTCGAAGCCGGCGGGCTGCGTCGTAAGGGTCACTTCGACGGCACCGCTGGGTGCGACGACGTAGCGCTCCTCGACGTCGGGTCCGTCGCCCCATCGGCCGACGGGCTGGCACCCGAGATCGTCCCGGTCGTAGAGGGCAGGGTCGAAGGGGAAGAGGACCGGATCGTACGGTGTCACATCCCCATCCGGACGGCCGTTGACCAGACGGCTGCACTCCACGAACCGGAAATGTCCGATGTTGTGCGCCGCGCGGTAGCGGCGCCTGACGACCAGCGGCGTGCGCCCATCCGGCGGAAGCGAGGCGTCCTTGGGCACGATCGGGTCGAATACCACGTCGGCGCCGGCGTGAGCTTCGCGGAACACCCCGAGATGGCGCGAAAAGCGTTCCGACAACTCGAAACCGGCCTCGTTGTCGAGGAAGACCGCAAGCCCGATGGCCGTCGCCGCGAAGGGGTACGGCGAGCGTTTCACCCGCTTCTCACCGAACGTGGTGCGCAGCATCCGCGACACCAGCGGAAAGCCCCCGGCGCCACCCACCACGTAGATGCCGGCCACCTCGGACCACGCCACTTCCCTGTCGTCTCGCGTCGGGTCACGCAGGACGCGGTCGAGAAGCTCGGTTGTCTGCTCGACCAGCGGCGCGCATGCCGAGTACACCTCGTCGATGCCGCAGGCGAACGGTGGCAGGTCTGCGCCCTCGACCATGGTGAGATCCACCAGGAAGCGGCGTGTCTGGGGCCCGACGGCCTCCTTACGCGCCGCGCATTCCTCTCTGAGCAGGTCGCGGGTGCGTGCGTCCAGCTCAGGCAGCTTGGCAGGCAGCTTCGAGCCGGCGAGCACGAGCTGTACGACGGCCTCGTCGAAGTCGTCACCGCCGAGGCGCTGGATGCCCTCGCTGACCACGACTTCGTTCACTTGCCCGGTCATTTTCAGCAGCGAAGCGTCGAACGTTCCCCCGCCGAGGTCGTAGATGAGGACGTACTCGCGTTTGGCGGTGATGGTGGAGCGATACCGATGGGCGTATTCCATGCCCGCGGCCGACGGCTCGTTCAGCATGGCGACGACATGGAATCCCGCCGCTACGAAGGCGTCCAGCGTGAGCAGACGCTGGGCGCTGGAGGCGTTGGCCGGCACGCTGATGGCGGCCTCGATGGTTGCCTCGTTGGTTTGGGAGGCCGCCAGGCAGGCATTCGAGCGATGCTGAAGATCGCTTTTGAGCTGCGCCAAAAAGCCGGTGAGCAGTTCGGCCAGCCGGTAGTTACGGCCGGCCAGGTTCACCTCGGTCTGCGGTCCGGCGTCATTGAGCAGTCGCTTGAACGAGCGCAGTACCGCCCACCCCGGCTCGCGTCGGACGGCCGCGGCGTCCGCACCGAAGCGCAATTCCCCGGCGGCGTTGGCCGCGATGATCGATGGCCACGCATCCACCCCGTCGAAGGAGACGACCGGGTAGTTGCCCCGGTCGACGACCGCAGCGACGGTGTGGGTGGTGCCGAAGTCGATACCGACTCTCATTGCGGACAATCTTAGGACGGCGGGCGCCGCTTCGGCACCCGGCGCGCCGTCACCGCTTGCATTCGGCGGCAAAGTTACTGAACGCCAGCCTATTTGCTGGACGACTCCGACAGCGCGTCCCATTCCTTCTGCACCTGCCGTTCGGTGGCGGTGGCGATCAAACCGGACGGCGCGAACCGCTTCGAGGACACCGTGTCGTCCTCGGTCACCGGTCGGCCGGAACCGCGAATTGCTCTGAGCGCCACGATGATTCCGGCGATGAGCACAATGACGACAACCAGCGCGAAGATAACCGACAGGGTGCCCTGGATGAAGGTGTTCCTGATGACCTCATTGAGCTGATGGGCAGTCTTGGCCGAACCGAATGACGTCTTGCCGGCGTTCTTTGCTGCCAAATATTGGAAATGCTGGGACCAGTAGCCGATGGCCGGATCGCCGGAGAAGATTTTCTGCCACGACGCCGTCAGCGTCACCGCAAGGTCCCACAACAGCGGAACTCCCGGTATCAGAGCCCATTTCAGGTCCGACCTCAGGCGACCCTTTTTGATGACCACCACGGTGATGACGGTCAGCGCGATGCCCGCGAGCAGCTGGTTGGCGATACCGAACAGGGGGAAGAGCGTGTTGATTCCGCCCAGCGGATCGGTGACGCCCATCAGCAGGATGCTGCCCCACGCCCCGACGACGGCCAGGCTGCAGATCCAAACGCCGGGGCGCCAGCTCGGGTTTCGCAGTTTGACCAGTGGGCCACCCAGGTTGCCCAGCGCGTCGGAGAGCATGAAGCGGTTCACCCGGGTGCCCGCATCGAGGGTGGTCAGGATGAACAGCGCCTCGAACATGATCGCGAAGTGGTACCAGAAGGACTTGAGACCTTCGCCGCCGAATACCCGGTGCAGCACCTCGGACATGCCCCAGGCCAGCGTCGGTGCTCCGCCGGTGCGCGACACGATCGACTGCTCGCCGACGCTGCGGGCGGCTTGACTGATCTGCTCGGCGGTCGCCGGTGCACCCGGCAGGCCGAGTTTGTTGACGTATTCCGCGGCGGTGGCCGCGGTGCCGCCGGTCTGCGCGGCTGGCGCGTTGAGCGTGAAATACAGGTGCTGGTTGATGATCGACGCGGTGATCAGCGCCATGACGGCGACGAACGACTCGGTGAGCATGCCGCCGTAGCCGATCAGCCGCATCTGGCCTTCCTTTTCCAGCAGCTTCGGCGTCGTCCCCGACGAGATCAGCGCGTGAAAACCGGACAGGGCGCCGCACGCGATGGTGATGAAGAGGAACGGGAACAGTGAGCCGGCGAACACGGGGCCGTTGCCCTTGGTGGCGAACTGCGAGATTGCGGGCGCCTGCATGGCCGGTCGCGCGATGCAGATACCGATCGCGAGCAGCGCGATCGCGCCGACCTTCATGAACGTCGAGAGGTAGTCGCGCGGCGCAAGCAGCAACCAGACCGGCAGCACCGACGCGGCGAAGCCGTAGCTGATGAGGCACCAGCACAGCGTGACCGGGGACAGGGTGAACCAGGAGGCGCCCCAGGAGGTTTCGGCGACCCAGTTGCCGGACGCCACGGCGGCCAGTAGCAGCACGAAGCCGATGATTGACACTTCAGCCACCCGCCCGGGACGTAGGAATCGCAGGTAGCAGCCCATGAACAGGGCGATGGGGATGGTCATCGTGATGGAGAACACACCCCACGGGCTCTGGGCGAGCGCCTTCACCACGATCAGTGCGAGCACCGCGATCAGGATCACCATGATGACGAGGACCCCGATCAGCGCGGCGGCCCCGCCGGTGGCGCCGAGTTCGTCGCGGGCCATCTGGCCCAGGGAACGGCCCCGTCGCCGGGTGGAGATCCACAACACCAGGTAGTCCTGCACGCAGCCGCCGAACACGGCGCCGATCACGATCCAGATGCTGCCCGGCAAGTAGCCCATCTGGGTGGCCAGCACCGGTCCGACGAGCGGCCCGGCTCCGGCGATCGCGGCGAAGTGGTGGCCGAACAGCACCCGCCGGTCGGTCGGCACATAGTCGGTGCCGTCGTCGAGTACTTCCGCCGGCGTGGCATGGTCGTCGCGCGGGTGAACGATCTTCGTTTCGATCAGCCGGGCGTAGCAGCGGTAACCAATGATGTAGGTGCAGATCGCCGCGACGACGAACCAGACCGCGTTCACCGTCTCGCCCCGGGCGAACGCGATGATGGCCCAGGCGACGGCACCGACTACGGCGATGACGCCGAAGACGATCCTGTGCCGGACGGTGATCGGCGAGCGGTCGACGATCGCAACAGGAGGCAGGTCGTCGTCGGTGCGGACAAGGCTGACGTCACCGCCATGGCGGGGGGTTCGGTCACTGCCATCGGCGCCTTCCTTTGCCGACGCATGGTTTCGTTCGGGTGATCCTCGCACGGCGGGGATGTCCGGATTCGAACGAGGGCATTACCGTTGTGTGATGCCGTTATGGCGATTGCGTGACTACGCCGACGACGACTTGGATCAGGCGATCCAGGTTTGGGACCAAAGTCGTACTCCGGGATCTGCCGAGCCGGTCTTCACCGTCGCCGAGGTGATGGCGGCCGCGCGGGCCGGCCAGCCGGCGGTGGTTGCCGAGGTCGGCGACGAGGTGGTCGGCATGGCCGTCGCGCGGACCGACGGCGAGCGTGCGTGGGTGCTGTTGATCGCCCTGGCAGCACGGTGGCGCCATCGCGGTATCGGCAGCGCACTGCTGGCCGATCTGGAACGACGACTGCGGTCGGCCGGGGTGCGCAAGATCTGCACGATCCTGCCGGAGGTCGCGACGGGCTCGCAGGCGCTGGAGAATTCCGGCTACACCCGCCGCGACGGGCTGATCTATTACGAGACGATCGAACACCTGCGACCGGATCAGGCCAATGTGCTGGCAGAGCTGGGCGGGCGTCTGCTACCACCGGGGCTGTGGCAGGAACTGGCCGGGATGGAGCAGGAAAAGCAGATCATCGAACAGCGCATCATCGCCCCGCTGACCCACCCCGACGTCGCCGAGCGCTACGGTGTCCGCCCACCCAAGGCGGTCATCTTGTTCGGGCCACCGGGAACCGGCAAAACCAGTTTCGCCAAAGCGATTTCGTCGCGGCTGGGCTGGCCCTTCGTGGAGCTGTTTCCGTCTCGACTGGCGGCGACGGCGCAGGGTGGTCTGGCGGCGTCGCTGCGGGAAGTGTTCGGAGAACTGGCCGAGCTCGACGAGCTGGTGTTGTTCATCGACGAGGTCGAAGAGATCGCGGTGGCACGCGCCGGGGCCAGCACCGCCGAGACCGGTGTCACCAACGAACTGCTGAAACTGATCCCGTCGTTTCGAGAGCACGATGGGCGCCTGCTGGTGTGCGCCACCAATTCGGTCCACGCGCTGGACTCGGCGTTCCTGCGGCCCGGGCGGTTCGACTACGTCATTCCGGTCGGGCCGCCTGACCCACCCGCCCGCATGGCGGTGTGGAAACGCTATCTGCGCGAAGCTGATTCGGGGATCGACGTGGACCGGCTGGTGGCTGTGACGGACCTATTCACTCCGGCCGACATCGAGTTCGCCGCTCGCAAGGGTGCACAGGTCGCGTTCGATCGTGAGATGGCGCACGGCCGTGGTGAGCCCGCGGTCACCGAGGACTATCTGGCCGCGATCGGTGATGTCCGGCCGACACTGACGACGGCGATTCTGGCCGAATTTGCCGAGGACAAAGCCCAATTTGCCAGGCTTTAGCTATTTGGATGGCGCCGAGAGTGAATCTGCCGACACCTGATCGGCGTGTCGGGCTGTTGCGAAATTGGTAGTTAGCGGGGCTATTGGATTTCGGTGGTGGGTCTGGGCATGTCGTTGCTGGGCTGGGGTGGATTGTCGACGAAAATGGTTGGGTGGCAAAGAGATATCGGCCAGTGAACCGTGACCAGGAGTTCTTGATGCCGGCCAGTATGCGGGAATGGTTGGCTCCCTCGGATCCGGTGTGGCTGGTGATCAGCGCGGTAGAGAGTTTGGATACCTCCGTGTTGCACCGTGGGCGCAACATCGGCGGGGCTGGTCGGGCCGGTTATGACCCGGACATGCTGTTGACCTTGCTGGTCTGGGCGTGGGCTCAGGGGGTGCGTTCGTCGCGGGTCATTGAGCGGTTGTGTACCCGCGATGTGGCATATCGGGTGATCTGTGCTGGTGATACGCCGGATCATGTGACGATCTCGCGGTTTCGCGCTCAGGCTGGCGAGGCGTGTGAGGACTTGTTCGCCTCGGTGCTGGCGCTCTGCGCGCGGCTGGGGATGGGCCAGTTGGGGGTGGTGGCGATCGATTCGGTCAAGATCGCCTCGAACGCGTCGTTGGCGGCCAACCGTTGCGAAGACGGACTGCGTAGAGCCGCCGCCGAGCAGTCCGACATCGACCGGGCCAAGGCACGCCAGTTAGCGGCGACTGCCGCGGCTGAGCATGCGGCGACCGATGCCGCTGAAGACGACCTGTACGGCTCCGGCAGCGGCGATGAGATGCCCGAGGACCTGGTGGATCCGAGTTCACGGGCGCGGCGTATCGCTGAGGCGATCGCGCAGTTAAAGGCCGATACTGCTGCCGGTGGTCGCGACCGCGAGGCCGCGGCGGCGCGCAAGCAGCAGCGTACCGAGCAGAAACAGGCCAAGCGGGCGACCCTGGTGGCCGACTACCGCGGCGCCCGTGAGCGCGGCGGCCCGCTGCCACGAGGAGCGGTGCCGGCCGAGCTGTGTATCGAAGCGCTCACCCACACCCTGGCCGTCCGTAAATCTCAGGCGCAGGCCAAGGTCGACGCTTTCTGGGCCCGGCCGTTCCGAGGCGGTCACATACCCAGTCCGGTCAATGCCCACGTCAAGCGGGCTCAAGCCGCACTGGACCGGGCGATTGCCCAGGAGCAGGCCAAAGCTGAACAGGCCGCCGCCCAGGCCGTGGCCGCCGCCACTGACGCTAACCCCACCGCAGAACCCCCACGCAAACCCCGGCGCAATATCACCGATCCCCAGTCGCGGATGATGCCCCTGCGGGGCGGAGGCTGGCTGCAGGGCTACAACTGCCAAGCCGCGACCAGCAGTGACGGGCTGATCATCGCCACCTCGGTAGGAAACAACCCCAGCGACGCCACCGCATTCACCACCATCATGGACAAGACCGTTGCCGCCGCCGAGTTCATCGACGCCCACCAACCCACCGCCACCGCCACCACCGCCACCAGCACCGACACCGAAACCGAAACCGAAACCGACGCCGCGATCGGGATCGGGATCGTGCTTCTCGATGCTGGCTACCTGAGCACCGACAACCTCACCGCCCCTGGACCCGACCGGCTCATCGCGGTCGGCAAAAGCCATGACCTGGCCTCAGCGGCAAAAGATGACCCCACCACCGGGCGACCCCCACCCCAAGCCACCCCAATCGAAGCGATGGCACACCGACTACGCACCCCCGAAGGCCACGCCCTCTACAAACAGCGCAGCCACATCGCCGAGACACCGTTCGCCCACGCCAAACACAACCTCGGATTCCGCCGCTTCACCAGCCGCGGAATCGACCGGGCAGCAGCAGAATTCAGCTTCCATGCCCTCGTCCACAACCTCTTCAAGGCCATCGGAGCCGCAACCCTCACCCCCACCACCGCCTAGCCAGCACCCGGCCAGGCCAACAAGCCCGCACCCACCGCGCTGGGCCTGCCTCACCACCATTCAATTTCGCAACAGCCCGGTGTCGCGTCGTGGGATTCACTCTCGCGGGCTGATCAATACAGCGCGCGTACTGCATCGATGGTGTCGGCTTCGGCGGGGCTCTTATCGTCGCGGTAGCGCACCACCCGGGCGAACCGCAACGCCACTCCTCCCGGGTAGCGCGACGACGCTTGCACCCCGTCCAACGCCACCTCGACGACCTGCTCGGGCCGCAGCTCGACCACCCTTTGATTCAGCGAGCCGTCGGTTCCGCCACGGGCGAGCTCGGTGAACCTTTCCGTCTGCCAGTCCAACATGGCGTCGGTCATGCCCTTGAAAGTCTTTCCCACCATGACGAATTCACCGGTGGCGGGATCGCGCGCGCCCAGGTGGATGTTGGAGAGTTTGCCGCGCCGGCGCCCCGAGCCCCACTCCACCGCGAGCACCACGAGGTCGAGCGTATGCACCGGCTTGACCTTCAACCAGCCCGCTCCGCGACGGCCGGCTTGGTAGGGCGCTGTCGGCGACTTGGCCATCACTCCCTCGTGGCCGGCGGCCAGCGTTGCGTCCAGGAATTCGGCGGCCCGCGCGGGATCGGAGGTGGCCAGCCGGTCGACCCGTTGCCGCGCCGGCACCAGAGCGTCCAGGGCGGCCAGCCGGTCGGTGGTCGGCGCGTCCAGCAGGTCGACCCCGTCGTGGTGCAGGATGTCGAAGAAGAACACCGAAAGTGGTTGCGCTGCAAGGGCTGCGGCGACATCCACCGATCGGCCGAAGCGTGACGCGGTCACCTGGAACCGGTGCGGGCGATTGTCCGGCCGCAGCGCGATCGCTTCACCGTCGGCGACAAGCTGGTTCACCGGCAACGCCAGCGTCGCCTCTACCACCTCCGGCAGCCGGGCGGTGACGTCGTCGAGGCTTCGGGTGTAGACCGTGACGTCGTCGCCGGCCCGGTGGATCTGCACGCGTGCGCCATCCAGCTTGGCCTCGAAAATCGTCGCGCCGCCATGGCGTTCGAGCGCATCGTCGACGCTGGTCGCGGTCTGCGCCAGCATCGGGCCGACCGGCCGGCCCACCCGCAGGGTGAAGGCTTCCAGCGCCGGCGCTCCGCCGGACAGTGCGGCGGCCGCCACCGCCGGCAGGCTTCCGCCGAGCATCGCGGCACGCTGTATAGAGGTGGCGGGAAGGGCGGCGGCTTTGGCGACGGCGTCGGTCATGATCCCGGCCAGCGCACCCTGTCGCAGCTCCCCGCCCAGCAGCCGCAGCAGGAAGGCCTGTTCGGTTTCGGTCGCGGCGCCGCACAATCCCGCGAGCAGTGCCGCGCGCCGCGCCTGGGACCCCTGGCCCGATACGGAGCCGATCTCGGTGAAGGTGGCATCGACGCCGGCGACGGTCAGCGTCGGATCCGTGGCGGGTGCCGGTAACGACCGCAGCGACGCCCAGCCGACGCCGATCTGGCGCTGGCGTAACTCACCGGAGAGCCAGGACACGATGATCGCGACGAGCTCGGTGTCGGGAGCGGCTTTGTGCAACAGGTCGGCGATACGGGAGACCTTGGCCAGCCGCGACGAGGTGCTGCCCACGTCAACGGACGCGCTGGCCACGTCGAGAAGGAGCACAGTTCTTCAGCTTGGCACGGCTCGCCGACAACCCTTCGGAGCGGACGCGCTAGCGTGCTACATAACGTTACAGATTGCAAGGATTCTGACAAGCCACACAAGGAGGTCCGGATGGAGATCAGCGGGAAGAAGGTCGTCGTCATCGGCGGCGCGTCGGGGATGGGGCGGGCCAGCGCCGAACTGCTGACCGAGCGTGGAGCCCAGGTCGCGGTGCTGGACCGGGAGGGTTCCGACGGCAAGACCGTTGCCGACGGACTGGGCGGCAAGTTCTACCCGGTCGACGTCACCGACTTCACCGGCACCGAGGAGACGCTGCAGGCCGCGGTCGACGACCTGGGCGGGCTGCACGTGGTGGTGACCACGGCCGGCGGCGGCATCGCCAAGCGGACGATGACCAAGTCCGGACCCCATGACCTCGAATCCTTCCGCTCCGTGGTGGACCTCAACCTCATCGCTACCTTCAACATCAGCCGGCTCGCGGCCTCGCACATGAGCAAGAACGAACCCGAGGACGAAGAAACCGGAGAGCGCGGCGTCATCATCAACACCGCCTCGATCGCGGCATTCGAGGGCCAGATCGGGCAGGTCGCCTATACCGCCGCCAAGGCCGGGATCGCCGGCATGTGCCTGACGATGGCGCGTGACCTCGGGTCGCTGGGGATTCGGGTGCTGGCCATCGCGCCAAGCCTGTTCCTGACGGGGTTGACCGCGATGGTGCCCGACGAGATGGCGGCCATGCTGGTCCGCGACGCGGCGTTCCCCAAGCGCATGGGCAAGCCCATCGAGTACGCGAAGCTGGTGGCGGCGATTGTCGACAACCCGATGCTCAACGGGCAATGCCTGCGGCTGGACGCGGGGCAACGGTTCGCGCCCAAGTAGCCGGCCCGCGGGGCCAAGCCCGTCCAAGCCTGCTGTATTCACTACTGTCGATTTAATCGAGCCCGGCAAGGATGCCGGCCTTGGAGCGCCGCGAGGAGGCCCTCATGGGTATCGCACTGACCGACGACCATCGCGAACTCGCCGACGTAGCGCGCGCGTTCCTGACCTCGCAAAAGGCGCGCTGGGCGGCGCGATCGCTGCTCGATTCTGCCGACGAGGCCCGACCGCCGTTCTGGCAGGGCATGGTGGAGCTCGGCTGGCTCGGCCTGCACGTCGACGAGGAATACGGCGGCTCGGGCTACGGCCTGCCCGAACTCGTGGTGGTGATTGACGAGCTCGGTCGCGCGGTGGCGCCGGGACCGTTCCTGCCGACCGTCATCGCCTCGGCGGTGATCGCCAACGAGGGCAGCGCGGAGCAGAAGGCGCGGCTGCTGCCGGGGCTGGTCGACGGGAGCGTTACTGCCGGCCTCGGTCTGGACGGTGGGGTGCAGGTCAAGGATGGTCAAGCGGACGGCGAGGCCGGCGTGGTGCTGGGTGCCGGGCTCGCCGACCTGTTGCTGATCGCCGCCGGTGACGACGTGCTGGTGCTGCAGCGCGACAGCGCGGGCGTGTCGGTGGACGTGCCGGAAGGGGCGGCGGGCAACTTCGACCCGACCCGGCGCTCGGGACGGGTCCGGCTGCAAAACGTGAGCGTGTCCGCCGAGGACATCCTGCCGGGCGCGCGGGCATCGGCGCTGGCTCGCGCGCGGACGTTGCTGGCCGCCGAGGCCGTCGGCGGAGCGGCCGACTGCGTCGGCGCCGCCGTCGACTATGCGAAGGTGCGCCAGCAATTCGGCCGCACCATCGCCACTTTCCAGGCGATAAAGCATCACTGCGCCAACATGGTGGTGTCCGCCGAATCGGCGATCGCCGCCGTGTGGGACGCCGCACGCGCGGCAAGCGAGGACGAGCAGCAATTCCGGCTGGTCGCCGCGGTGGCGGCGGCGCTGGCGTTCCCCGCCTATGCACGCAACGCGGAACTGAACATTCAGGTGCACGGCGGCATCGGCTTCACCTGGGAGCACGACGCTCATCTGCATCTGCGCCGGGCGCTGGTGACGGCGGGTCTGTTCGGCGGTGACGCGCCGGCCGGCGATGTCTTTGATCGGACCGCGGCCGGCGTCACCCGGGAAAACAGCCTGGACCTGCCGCCCGAGGCCGAAGAACTGCGCACCCGGATCCGGGCCGACGCCGCCGAGATCGCCGCACTGGACAAGGCGGCGCAGCGCGACAAGCTGATCGAGACCGGATACGTGATGCCGCACTGGCCCAAGCCGTGGGGTCGCGCGGCGGACGCGGTGGAGCAGTTGGTGACCGAGGAGGAGTTTCGTGCCGCGGGCATCAAGCGCCCCGACTACGGCATCACCTCATGGGTCATTCTGACGCTGATCCAGCACGGAACTCCTTGGCAAATCGAAAGATTCGTGGAGAAGGCGTTACGCAAAGACGAGATCTGGTGCCAGCTGTTCTCCGAACCCGATGCGGGTTCGGACGCCGCCTCGGTCAAGACTCGTGCCACCCGGGTGGACGGCGGCTGGATCATCAACGGGCAAAAGGTGTGGACCAGCGGTGCGCAGTACTGCGCGCGCGGCCTGGCCACCGTGCGCACCGACCTTGACGCCCCCAAGCACGCCGGCATCACCACGGTGATCGTCGATATGAAGGCACCGGAGGTCGACGTGCGGCCACTGCGGCAGATCACCGGCAGCTCGGAATTCAACGAGGTGTTCTTCAACGACCTGTTCGTCCCGGACGAGGATGTGGTCGGAGCGCCCAACTCCGGATGGACGGTGGCGCGGGCCACCCTGGGCAACGAACGGGTCAGCATCGGCGGCAGCGGTTCGTTCTACGCGGGTTTGGCCACGCACCTGGTGCAACTGGCTCAGCAGCGGGCAGATCACTTGGCGGGGGCCCGGATCCGCGTCGGCTACTACCTTGCCGAGGAAGACGCACTGCGGTTGCTCAACCTGCGCCGAGTCGCGCGCAGCGTCGAAGGAGCGGGCCCGGGTCCGGAAGGCAACGTCACCAAACTCAAACTGGCCGACCACATGATCGAAGGCGCCGCGATCTCGGCGGCGCTGGTAGGTCCCGAGATTGCGCTAACCGACGGGCCCGGCGCGCTGATCGGCCGGATGATCATGAGCGCCCGCAGCATGGCGATCGCCGGCGGCACCTCAGAGGTGACCCGCAATCAGATCGCCGAGCGGATTCTCGGCATGCCGCGCGACCCGCTGATCAAGTAGGGCGAGCAGACGCAAAAGCTCCCGACACGCCGTGCGTGCGGGAGCTTTTGCGTCTGCTCGCCATCAGGCCGGGCGGGGGACCGCCGCCAAGGTTGATTGGCCGAGCCAGCGCGGCACTGCGCGGCGGGCATCGGCGGATCCGTGCACCGTCACAGTGCCGTTGAGGATCGCGCGTGACCACGACACGTCGCCGCGCCACAGCTGCGTCAGCGTGCGCAGGCTGGTCTCGATCGTGGCGGCCACCTCGTAGCCCGGGTCGAAATCGCAGACATCCACCGCTCCTTCGGACACCATCAACCACCAGCCCGAGGCCTTGGGGGCAACTTCGGTCAACCGGAATGCCAGCACCGTGCGCGCCCGCGGCCAGTCATCGACGGATACGGTGCGACGGATATCCCACATCAGCAGGTGCGGATCCAGGTCCTGGTCACCGAACTCGGGGATCCACCGGACGCCCCACTGGCCGAGCGCCTCCACCACAGGCGCGAGTTCCTGACCGGAGGGTGTCAGGGAATACGACGTGCGGCCGTCGATTTCGCGGCGTTCGATCACACCGGCTCGGCTCAGCGACTTCAGTCGCTTGGACAACAACGCCGGCGACATCTTGGGCAAGCCGCGCCGCAGATCGTTGAAATGCGTACTGCCCTTAAGTAACTCGCGCACGACGAGCAGCGTCCACCGCTCGTCGAGCAACTCCATCGCCTTGGCCACCGGACAAAACTGGCCATACGTCGACATGTCACCACCCCTTGCTCGGACTGTATCCAGTACACGCTGCGGCAGCGGGATTGACTAGTACAGATCTTGAACTACCCCCGGTTCAGATGTGGCACTGGAATTGATTCATTGGCGAGCCCGACGATGGTGGCCACCAAACTCCGAAGGGAATTCACAATGACCGCCGTGACAGGAACCGATCCGGCCACCGCCGATCGCGGATACGAAAGCAAGCATCGCGCGCTGTGGGCGCTGGGCGACTACACCAGCGTGGCGACCGAAGTAGTGGCACCGCTGGGCCCGGTGTTGGTGCAGGCCAGCGGAATCGGCGCGGGGGATCGCGTGCTCGACGTTGCGGCCGGGTCTGGCAACGTGGCGATACCCGCGGCGCTGGCCGGCGCCGACGTGATCGCCAGCGACCTGTGTCCGGACCTGCTCGAGCGGGGCCGGGCGATCGCGGAAGCCCGCGGCGTCCGCCTGAGCTGGCGGGAGGCCAACGCCGAAGCGCTGCCGTTCGAAAGTGATCGGTTCGATGCGGTGCTCTCCGGCGTCGGCGTGATGTTCGCCCCGCACCACCAGGACGCGGCGGACGAACTGGTGCGAGTCTGCCGGCCCGGTGGGACGATCGCGGTGGCCAGCTGGACACCGGAAGGCTTCATCGGCCAGATGTTCGCGACCATGAAGCCCTTCGTGGCCGCGCCGCCGCCCGGTGCGCAGCCGGCGCCGCTGTGGGGCGATGAAGATCATGTGCGTTATCTGCTGGGCGATCGGATCACCGACTTCGCCGCGCAGCGCCGCACGCTGCGGGTGGACCGGTTCGCCGACGGGGCTGCCTTCCGCGACTACTTCAAAGCGAATTACGGGCCGACCATCGCCGCCTATCGCGGGATCGCGGAGCAGCCCGACCGGGTCGATGCGCTTGACGCGCAGCTGGCCGCACTCGGTGACCGATACCTGGCCGGGACTTCGACGATGGAGTGGGAGTTCCTACTGGTCACCGCTCGCAAGCGCTAGGGCAGGGCCCGCCGAGCAGACGCAAAAGCTCCCGCACGCGCGGCGTGTCGGGAGCTTTTGCGTCTGCTGACCGGTAAATGCCCAAGGTGAGTGGGCGCGCGAAGCGACCGGGCGGAGTCCGGGGATGTTGCAGCGTTGTGGATGGGGATTTAGGCCGCGGGTTCGAGCGTGACTCGGTAACCAAGGGCGGCGAGTTGGGCGATGTGGTTGCGCAGTTTTCGTTCGGTGATGATGCGGCCGGTGTAGTAGTCGGCTCCCAGGTCGTGGAAGCGGGCGCTGGGATCGGCCAGCAGGTGCCAGACGGTGACCAGGATGGAGCGGGCGACGGCCACCAGTGCCTTGAGCTTGCCGCGGCGTTTGACGATGCGGCGGTAGCGTTCGCCGAGGAAGGTGTTTGTTCGGGCGGCCACCGCAGCGGCCTCGCCGAGTACGCCTTTGAGATACGGGTTGCCCTTGCCGGTCTTGCCGCCGCGGGTGATCGGCCCGGACTGGATGGTGCGCGGACACAGCTTGGCCCACGACACCAGATGCGCCGGGGTGGGGAAGCGGGACATGTCCCATCCCACCTCGGCGAGGATGACCTGCGCGGCGTTGGGGCCGATGCCGGTGATTTCATCGAGGCGTTCGATGGTGCTCAGGTGTTGGTGTTGGCCACCGTCAGCATCGGGGTGCGATGGGGTGCGGCCAGCGGATGGTGGCTCGATGGCGTTGATGAGCGCGTCGATGCGGCTGGTGAGCCTGGCGATCTGGGCGCTCAGGCCGTCGATCTGGTCGAGCAGCAGCCGGGTCAACTCGGCGTGGTGGGCGTCGAAGCGGCCGTCGAGCGCCGCGATCAGCGCCGAGTGCTTGGCCTTGAGCCGGCCCCGGGCCAGATCGGCCAGCCGGTGCGGGTCACGTTCGCCGGCGATGAGGGCTTCGAGCATGTCCCGCACCGACAGACCGTCCAACCGCGAGGCCACCGACGACACCTTGATCAACGCGTCCTCAAGGAGTTTCTCCAGCCGCTGCCAGTACCGGGTGCGTTCGCGGGTGAGGTCCTCACGCAACCGGGTGTAGTCACGCAGCTCGCGCACCGGGGCGGGTGGCACGAACGACGGCCGCAGCAGTCCCTTTTCGGTCAGCTTGGCCAGCCACACCGCATCGAGCCGGTCGGTCTTGGGCCGGCCCGGCACATTCTTCACATCGCGGGCGTTGACCAGCTGCACCTCCACCCCGGCCGCCTCCAACAGGTAGTAGAAGATCCGCCAGTAATCCGACGTCGACTCGACACTGACCCGCTCTACCCCGAGGTCGACCAACTGCTCACCCAGATCGGCAACTGCGCCGGTGGTCGCCGAGATATCCCACACCCGACTGACCCGGCGGCCGGACTGGCCGGGCAACCGCACACACACCTTGCCCGTCGCCTTGGCCACATCAATCGCCGCGACCCGCTCGATCACCAACTCGTGCTCGGCGTCGGGAATCTCCACCGGCACCAAGGCCCGCTGATGCGCTGGCTTCTGTTTCCGCTTGGCTCCCACTTCGCTTGTCCTCCAACCCACTCCATGCTGTTGATAAATGGATCGCCTGGGGGTCTCGGTGAAGGAAACCGAAATTCTGACCGGCGTGCTCAAAGCAACAATGCGTGACCCTTCCAGGTCGGACCCCGGCGTCCAAGCTCGCGCACGGGCTCAAGTCCAAACAGACATCGGCGTCGGCAGGCGACCCAACCCCATTTTCACGCCCGCGCGGCGTCCCCGAAAGGGTTGGAGAGCTCGCGCTACCTAGCCCGGGGCGAACAACGGCGCGCCGCCGGCGCCCCGCTCGGATCGGGCGTCCACGCGCATCCCGCACTGCACTGAATCCGGATCGCAGTCAACGATATTGGCGGCGACCCGGAGCCCGGCCTGTTCGTCGAGCTCCACGATTGCGATCACGTACGGAGTCGGGATGTCCGGGTTATAGGGGTGGTAGTTGACGGTGTAGGTGAACACCGCCCCACGTCCGGATACCGGCCGCGCGACCAGCTCGCCGCCGCAGTCGCGACACGTGCCGGCCGGAGGATCCACCCAGCGTGCGCACGCGTCGCAGTGTTCGATCAGCAGCTGTGACGTCGGCTCGGCTGACACGACCAATACCGTAGCCTCTATTTGTTTGGGTCGTGTGGCGGGTTTGGTCTCAGGGGCGGTGCAGATGAGCTACTTCGAAAAGGACGCGATCCTCTCCGGCATCGGAATCTCGCGAATCGGCCGTCGCACCGGCATTCCGGGATTCGAGTTGACCATGGAAGCGGTGCGGGCCGCCATCGACGACGCAGGCCTGGTCGCCGCGGACGTCGACGGCATCGCAACCCTCGGTGACACCCCGTCCGGCGAGGTCAACGCCGCCCTGAAGATCGAAGCCGCGGATTGCGGAAGCGGATTCGGCACCGGTGGCCTGCTGAGTCCGGTGATGTCGGCGTGCCGCGCGGTCGCCGAGCGCCGCGCTCACCATGTGGTGGTCTACCGGACGATCCAGATGCTGGGCGGCACCGTCCCGGTGAAGGAGGAAAAGAATGCTCCGGCACCGGCTCTTGCGCGCATGTTCGAAACACCCGAGGGGGCTCCACGCCCGGCCGTCGGCGCGATGGACGACGTCAAAGACCTTGTTGCGGCCCAGGCGTACTCGGCGGCGAACTGGCTGGCGCTGAACTGCCGTCGCCACATGGAGCTGTACGGGACCACCAAAGAGCAGCTGGGCTGGCTGGCCCTCAACGGCAGGCGCAATGCCGCGTTGAATCCCCTGGCCGTCTACCGCGAACCGATGACGATGGCCGACTATCTGGGCGCGCGGTTGGTGTCGACGCCGTTCGGGCTGCTGGACTGCGATGTCCCCATCGACGGCTCCATCGCGGTGGTGGTGTCCAACGCGGACTACGCGCCCGACTGCCCGCACCGCGCCGTCGCGGTGGAGGCGATCGGCGGATCCGACGGTGCCGGTGGCTGGTTCCACCGCGACGATTACCCGAAGATGTCCATGTCAGATGCGGCGGCGCAGATGTGGTCGCGCACGGAGCTCAAACCCGCCGACCTCGCCGTCGCCGAGTTGTACGACGGATTCACCTTTCTCACCCTCGCGTGGCTGGAAGCCCTTGGGATATGCGGTGACGGCGAGGCCGGCCCGTTTGTGGAGGGCGGCGTGCGGATCGGCCGCGACGGTCAACTGCCGCTGAATACCTACGGCGGCCAACTGTCGGCCGGACGCATGCATGGCTATTGGGCGCTGCATGAGGGCTGCTTGCAGTTGCGTGGCGAGGCGGGGGAGCGGCAGGTGTCGCAGCGTCCCGAGGTCGGCGTGGTTTCGGTGGGCGGCGGCCCCGTCGCGGGCTGCATGTTGCTCACCTGCTGAGACCTGCGCGCACGCGCATTTTTGTCTTCCGGTGTTGTAGGCGTGTCGACTTGGAGGCCGAGATCTATCGGATCAATCTGATTCTTGTGTCGTTTTTGGCATAGCAAACGCCCGCTCGGGGTATGTGGACACGGCAAGGATCGGTCCGGAATGCGCCGGGGGAGTGACCGAAAGCGGGAACGCTAACATGATTGCGACTATGGAGAGCACCGAGCAAAGAGGCTTTGTCCACTCCGCGCTGTTTTATCACTCGCAGCGTGAATACGTGGACTTCGTCGTGCGCTTCATCCTGGACGGCTTGACGACGGACGAGCCGGTGCTCGTGGCGGTCCCGGCCGACGAGTTGAAGGTGCTGCGCGCCGGATTGCGCCGCGCGAGCGTGGGATCGCCGCCCGCGCTGCGGATGACCGACATCACCAAAGTCGCCCTCAATCCCAGCCGGCTGATGGCGATGCAGGGCTCCTTCGCGGCGGAATATCCCGGTCGACGGGTGCGAGTTATCAACCAACTCGCCTGGCCCGGCCGCACCGCGGATGAGTTTCTGGCTTGCGAGCAGCACGAGGCCCTGGTCAACGGTGCTTTGTTGAACCACAAGATCACGGAGTTGTGTCTCTACGACGCGAGCCGGCTGGATCCCGATGTAGTGGATAGCGCACGCGCGACCCACCCCCTGCTGTGGCGATGCGGATCACTGCATCGCAGTGCCGACTATGCGCCCGACGACGTCCTGGCACGCTGCAACAAGCCGCTACCTCCCAATCCCGGGGCCGCCACCTGCATGGTCCGGGAGACCACGGACCTGCGCACTGCGCGGTCCTTCGCGGTGGACTACGCCGGGTGGGTTGGACTCTCCCCGGACGGCATCGAGGATCTGCAGCTGATCGCCACCGAGTTGGCAACCAACAGCTTGATGTACACCGGCGGGGAGTGCCAGCTGGCCTTCTGGCGGCACAACGATCATCTGGTCTGCGAGGCGCGCGACAAAGGATGCATCAAGGATCCGCTGGTCGGACGCCGGATTCCCGGCCCCAGCGGCACCGCCAGCCGCGGACTGTTTCTGGTCAACGCTATGGCGGATCTGGTGCGCACGCACACCACGACGACCGGTACAACCATTCAGGCATACCTTCGGCTTTAGCCCTCGCAGAGTCCTGTCGGCTGACGGCCGCCTAGCGGGCAGGCTGCATGGCCGGCATCCCCACGTGCTGCTGCGGCGCCGGCTGCGGAGTCGGGGTCTGCTCGGAGCAGCCCACCGCCAGCAGCGCAAATGTCGCGGCCAGCAGCGCGGCCAGCGCGCCGATCCTGCTCGTCTTCCTCGCGCTCATGAGTCGCGCCTTTCGCTTCGATGATCATCGCGGCCTACGATTCCCACGGCCGGACGTTGATGTTAGCGCCAGCCGTTGCGCGGCCCCAAAACGACCTGAACGCTGACAATCAGCTTGCGTCGTCCGCGCAGCGCGTCTAACGTCGGGCCTCGTGCGTCTTCTCAAGCATGCCGTAGTAGCCAGCACCCGCAGCGGGGTCTGATCCAGACCGACCCCCCGCTGTGGGTCGGAAGCTACTACCGTCGGTCACTCCTTCTGACCAGAGAAGACCGGCACCGTGATATCTCAGACATCTCTTTCTTGGAATCCCTCCCCCACTCACCACTCGAATGGCGCGGCCCGCCAGTGCGTCGCCAACGCATGGTTCGGCGACCACTTCGGTGCCGCATTGCCGCGCGGTCTGCGGGAGCAGGCCGAGGCAATGTCCTGGGAGAGCTTCGTCGCGACCTACGGTCACAGCGTCGGCCCGCTCCGGCTGGGGAACTGGGCCTGCACCGACACCGAGCGTCCTGCCGGGCGGCTGGGACCGCAGGCCCGCAACTTCCAGGCCATGATCGCCGTCGACGATCGCATCAGCGCCTCAACCGCGGCGGCCAGCGGGCCGATCGCGGCTCTCACCGCGATGCTGCACGAGCGTGGGATCAAGGTCGAGACGTTGAAGTTCCACCAGCTGCGATCGGACGGGTATACCGCCACCTTCATCTGCGGCACGAATGGGACCCGCGCGGAGTGGGCGATGGGCTGGTCGGAGGATCCGACGCAGTCCGGGCTGGGCGCGGTGATCGCCTGCGCCAACCGCCTGCTGGCCTAATGGTGGCGAGCAGACGCAAAAGCTCCCGCACGCTCGGCGTGTCGGGAGCTTTTGCGTCTGCTCGCGCCGCTAAAGGGGACGCAGCACGATCGGCAAGCCGTCCATCGGAATCGGGATCGCGCGGTGATCCCACTTCGTCTCATACCCGGGCCGGGGCAACTCCAGCCGGAAGCGACGCAGCAATCGGTGCATGATCGTCTTGATTTCCAGCTGCCCGAACGTCATGCCGATGCATTTGTGCGCCCCGCCGCCGAATGGGGTGAACGCGTAGCGGTGCCGCTTGTGCTCGTTGCGCGGCTCGGTGAACCGGTCCGGGTCGAACTTCAGCGGGTCCGTCCAGATCTCCGGCAGAAGATGATTCAATCCGGGAAACGCGGTGACGTTCGTGCCCTCGGGTAGGTAGTAGCCGAGCAGCTCGGTGTCGCGCACGGTTCGCCGCATCGCCCACTGGACGGGCGACGTCAACCGGATCGACTCATTCATCACCAGGTCGAGCGACTCGAGTTTCTCCAGCGACTCGATGTCGAGCGGTCCGTCGCCCAGGCGATCGGACTCGTCGCGGCACCGCTCTTGCCACTGTGGGTTGGCGGCCAGCTGGTAGGACATGTTCGTCGCTGTGGTGGTGGACGTGTCGTGGGCGGCCATCATCAGAAAAATCATGTGATTGACGATGTCCTCGTCGGAGAACCGGTTGCCGTCCTCGTCCGCGCTGTGGCACAGCACGGTCAGCAGGTCGTTGCCTTCCTTGCGGCGTTGCTCCGCGACGCGCTCCGCGAAGTAGTCCTCCAGCAGCTTGCGGGCCTTGAGGCCACGCCACCAGGTGAACGGCGGCACGCTCGTGCGGATCATCGCGTTGCCGGCGCGCACGGTCATGGTGAAGGCGCTGTTCACTTTGGTGACAAGTTCGCGGTCGGCGCCGGGTTCGTGGCCCATGAACACCATCGAAGCGATGTCGAGGGTGAGCTCCTTCATCGCCGGATAGAGAAGGAAGCGTCCGTCGTTGACCACCCAGTCGTTGGCGACGACCTGCGAGACCACCTTGTCCATCTGCTCGACGTAGCCGACCAGCCGGGAGCGGACGAATGCCTCCTGCATGATCCGCCGGTGGAACAGGTGCTCTTCGAAGTCGAGCAGCATCAGCCCGCGGTGGAAGAACGGCCCGATGACCGGAGTCCAGCCCTGCTGGGAGTAGTCCTTGTTGCGGTTGGAGTAGATGACCTGCGCGGCGTCGGGGCCCAGCGCCACGACAAACGGCAGGACCGGCGAGTCCCCGAAGAAGATGGGCCCCTTGGTCTCGTAGAGGAACATCAGATACTCCGGGCCGCCGCGCAGCATCTCGATGATGTGCCCGATGACCGGCAGCCCGGCGTCGCCGATGACCGGCTTGAGTTCGCTGCCGGGCGGCGGGTCGGCAAGCTTCTTCTCGGGGAACTCGGTGTTCCGCAGCCTGCGTTCCAGCTGGGCCATGCCGGGGAAGTTGTTGACCGACGGGGTGAACCGGCGCCTCGCCTGATCGAGCAGATATTGCGGGGTGCTGATGGTGGCGGCCATAGACGCTCCTTTGCGGGCCCGCTGCAGGGTGAGCGGTGTCACTGATTCTCAATAATTCGGAGGAAATTGACGGCTGTCAAGTTTGCTTTTCGGACGCGGTGGTGCAAGGTCAGGGGGTGAATAGCGGTAGTGAATAGTCACGCCACCAACCAGGAAGAGCACGCGCCGGCACTGCGACGACGCGGTGACAAGCAGCGACAAGCGATCCTGCAGGCGGTGCGCGAGCTACTGGAGGAGAGGCCGTTCGCGGAGCTGTCGGTCAGCACCATCAGCATTCGCGCCGGGGTCGCCCGATCCGGCTTCTACTTCTACTTCGACTCCAAATATTCGGTGCTCGCCCAGATCCTGGCCGAGGCCGCCGAAGAACTCGAAGAGCTCACCCAGTATTTCGCTCCGCGTCAGCCGGGCGAGTCACCCGAGCAGTTCGCCAAGCGCATGGTCGGCAGTGCCGCCGCTGTCTACTCACACAACGACCCGGTGATGACCGCCTGTAATGCCGCCCGCCACAGCGACATCGAGATCCGCGACATTCTCGAGCGGCAGTTCGAAGGCGTGCTCCGCCAGATCGTCGCCATCGTCGATGCCGAGCGGAAGGCCGGGACGGCACATCCGATCAGTGACGACCTCCCGACGCTGATCCGTACCCTGGCGGGCACTACGGCGTTGGTGCTGACCGGCGACCATATTCTTGTCGGCCGCGATGGCGACGTGGAGCGCCACGTGCGGGTACTCGAGCTGCTCTGGCTCCACGCGCTTTGGGGCGGCGGCCAGAGGTAACCGAGGGCCGGCCCAGTCGTTACCGGCGGTATCGTCACCGGCATGGGGCAGAGGGCATCCGGGCGGTATTTCGTAGGGAAGCGGTGCTTTATCACCGGCGCGGCCAGCGGAATCGGCCGTGCCACCGCGTTGCGACTCGCAGCGCAGGGCGCCGAGCTGTATCTGACGGACCGCCACTCCGATGGTTTGGAGCAAACTGTTGCCGACGCCCGCGCGCTGGGTGCTCAGGTGCCCGCACACCGCGCTCTGGATATTTCCGACTACGATCAGGTGGCCGCGTTCGCGGCGGACATCCACGCCAGCCATCCCAGCATGGACATCGTGATGAACATCGCCGGTGTGTCGGCCTGGGGGACCGTAGACCGGCTCACTCACGACCATTGGAACGACATGGTCTCGATCAACCTGATGGGCCCGATCCACGTCATCGAGACGTTCCTCCCGCCGATGCTGACCGACGGTCAGCGTGGACATTTGGTCAATGTGTCGTCGGCGGCCGGCCTGGTCGCGCTGCCCTGGCATGCCGCCTACAGCGCCAGCAAGTACGGCTTGGTCGGGCTGTCCGAGGTGTTGCGCTTCGATTTGGCCCGGCACCGCATCGGGGTGTCGGTCGTGGTCCCGGGCGCAGTGAAGACACCGCTGGTCAGCACAGTTGAGATCGCCGGCGTCGATCGCGACCACCCGCACGTCAGCCGCTGGGTCGAGCGGTTCAGCGGCCACGCCGTCTCGCCGGAAAAAGCGGCCGAGAAGATCTTGGCCGGGGTCGAAAAGAACAAATACATGATCTATACCTCGGCGGACATCCGGGCCCTGTACGCCTTCAAACGGCTGGCGTGGTGGCCGTATAGCGTGGCGATGCGCCGGGTCAACGTGTTGTTCGCGCGCGCGCTTCGGCCCGGCACGGTGCCCCGCTGAGGCTAGGCTGATGGCGGCGACCCGCTGCGCCCGGCTGCGCCGCGCTTGCGATCGCCGCTGCTTCGGGCATCTCGAGTTCCAGTCGCACCCCGAGCAACCGAATGGGCCGGTCCAGCTCGAACAGGTCCAGGACGCGCAGAGCGGCAGCGGTGATGACGTCGCAATCGGTGGTGGGCGCCGGCAGCTTGCGGATCTTGGTGCGGGTGTAGAACGTGGCGGTGCGCACGGTCACCGCCACGCGGGTGACGATCCGCGCCCGATTCCACAACTTCATCGAGTGCTCGCTTGGTCAATTCCGTTACCGCCGAATCCATTTCGGCTCGTTCGGTGAGGTCGCGCGGAAAGGTGACGACGTGACTGCGCGAGCGCGGCACCCAGGGCTGCGCGCTGACCTCGGTGTCACCGCCGCCCTTGGCGAGCAGCAACAGCGACAGCCCGGTTCGCGGGCCGAAAGCGGACGTCAGCAGCTCGGCATCGCAGTGCGCGAGCTGCCAGACCGTGTCAATCCCCAGCGCCGCCAGCTTTTCCGCCGTCTTGGGGCCCACGCCCCACAGTGCGTCGACCGGACGATCGGCCATCAGCGTCATCCAGTTCGCGTCGGTGAGCGCAAAGATCCCGGCCGGTTTCGCGAAGCCGGTGGCGACCTTGGCGCGCTGTTTGTTGTCGCTGATGCCGACCGAGCAGGACAACCCGGCTTCCGACAAGACGACGGTACGGATCTGCTCGGCGACCCCGGCGGGATCGGCAGGCGCGGTCACCGCGAGGTAGGCCTCGTCCCAGCCCCACACTTCGACCGGGTGTCCCAAGTCGCGCAACAACCCCATCACCTGATCGGACGCCTCGTCGTAGGCGGCGGGATCGGAAGGCAAGAACGTGGCCCCCGAGTCTGGGGGGCAGCGGCGGGCGGCGGTGCGTAGTGGCATGCCGGCGTGCACCCCGAACTCGCGGGCTTCATACGACGCGCAGGTGACCACCTTGCGCGGTTCGGTCGGATCTCCGTTGCCGCCGACGATGACCGGCAGCCCGGCCAGCTCGGGGTGGCGGCGCAGTTCGACCGACGCGAGAAACTGGTCGAGGTCGACGTGCAGGACCCAGCGCAAGGGCTTTCACCGCCCGCACAGTTTGCGCGCCAGACTCTCCCACGCGTCGCCCAACGTGCCCAGGGTGTGACCGCCGTGGTCGAGCCGGTGCTCGACATAGTCGGCGTCGAGCAAAGCCAACAGCGCATCGGTCTGGGCGTCGAGGTCACCGCTGGTCTGCGCCGAGGCCAGCAGCACCCGCACATGGGTGCGGTGCACCGAAGCCGCGGCACCATACCGGGTCTGTGGATCGCGGTTGGCCGCCGACAGCAGTTCCTGGTGTGCGTGGGCGAAGCAGATCCGCTCCCGGCCGAAGGCCACCAGCCGATCCAGCGGCGGCGCATCGGGGCCCAACGGCGGCGGCCCGAACAGAAACGCCTGCTGGCTGGCCTTTTCATCCTCGTCGAGCAGCACCATCATCAGACCGGCCCGGCTACCGAACCGGCGGAACAGCGTGCCCTTGCCGACGCCGGCGGCTGCGGCGATGTCATCCATCGTGACGGCGTCGGCGCCGCGGTTGGCGACCAGGCGGCGGGCCGCCTCCAGCAACAGCGTCCGGTTGCGTGCCGCGTCGCTTCGCTCTTGTAACAGCCCTGGTGGCGCAGAGACCGGCAACTCGCTCACCCCTGCACTGTAACGCGGAGGGAATGAAGCGGACTATAGTCCGGTTAGGTAATGCAAAGATGTAGATCAACAACCGAAGGGGATGGAACAGTGCCAGAGAACTCCGACATCAAAGTATTGGCGTTGGTGGGTAGTCTGCGTGCGGCATCGATCAACCGCCAGATCGCCGAGCTGGCCGCAGCTGTCGCCCCCGACGGTGTCACTGTCACGGTGTTCGAGGGGCTGGGGGATCTGCCGTTTTACAACGAAGAGATCGACGATGCGATCACTCCCGACGTCCAACCGCCTGCCCAGGTAGTGGCATTGCGCTCCGCGGCGGCCGAGGCGGATGCCGCGCTGGTGGTGACGCCCGAGTACAACGGCAGCATGCCCGCGGTGGTCAAGAACGCGATCGACTGGCTGTCTCGTCCCTTTGGTAACGGCGCGTTGAAGGACAAGCCGCTGGCGGTCATCGGTGGCTCTATGGGTCGATACGGCGGGGTATGGGCGCACGACGACACCCGCAAGACATTCGGAATCGCCGGCGCACGCGTGGTCGATGCGATCAAACTCTCAGTGCCATTCCAAACGCTGGCAGGCAAGGCCCCCGCGGACCACGTCGAGCTTTCGGCAAATGTGCGTGACGCGGTCGGCAAGCTTGTCGCCGAGGTCGGCTGACTCGCTATTTCTGGTCGCTGCAAATTGCTTTCGCTTAGTAGCTGTTTAGATTTTTGCGATGATATTTGTTCGGGCGCATAACGACTGATGTGATCGTGTCGTCATCAATAACGCTGGTGTTTGCGCGGAGCAATCCCGTTGTTACGGGTGTGCCTCGCTTCCTGGTCGGTTCACGACCTGGCGGCGAGAGCCTCCAGTTACCGCCGTCGCTGCTGCGGCCACGGCTAGCTGCCGGGACGGCGGATGGCGCTGTGGCGCCCAGTTTTGTCACTTGGGCGCTGTCAAAACATTTGAGTTTGGAACGGCCGTGCCAATTTTTGTTCGGTCTGTGTCCAATTTAGCGACTTAATCGGGTTTGTAAAGGCATTTTACATGTAGCTTACTGAATATCACACTTTGATAACAGCGCCGGTTATTTCTCTCAAAGGTGACAAATATTTCGCGGCAGCCGCCGTATGCTCCGTCCACCCCTGTGCTCGGACTGCGTAGCCCGGCCGAAAACGAACCGAGAAAGTTACCGCGATGAACTATTCAATGATGCCACCCGAGATCAATTCAGCCAGCATCTTCGCCGGTGCGGGATCGGGCCCGATGTTAGCGGCGGCGTCGGCCTGGGACGAAGTGGCCAGCGAGCTGGCGTCGGCAGCTGCCTCTTTCAGCGCAACGACCTCGGACCTGGTGAGTTCGTCCTGGCTGGGTGCGGCGTCGACGGCGATGACGGCCGCGGCCGCTCCCTATGTGGGCTGGCTGAGGGCGGCGGTGACGGGGGCGGAGCAGACGGCCGGTCAGGCCCGGACGGTGGCGGGAGTATTCGAGGCGGCGCGGGCGGCGATTGTTCATCCGGCGGTGGTCGCGACCAACCGCAGTCAGCTGGTCTCGTTGGTGGTGTCGAACCTGTTCGGGCAGAATGCCCACGCGATCGCCGCGACAGAGGCCCAGTACGAGCAGATGTGGGCCCAGGATGTCGCCACGATGTTTGGGTACCATTCCGGGGCGTCGGCGGCGGTCTCCGCGTTGACGCCGTTCGCCGGGCCGCTACAGCAGCTGTCGGGCCTGCTGGGCCTGGGGGCCGGCGCAAACGGGGCCGGCTCAGCTGCTGCTGACCCGGCAGCTAGCAAGACGCTTCGGATCAACTTCGGCATGGCAAACCTGGGCAGCCTGAACCTGGGCTTCGGAAACAACGGGAGCACCAACGTCGGCAACTCGAATATCGGCAGCGGCAACGTTGGCAGCGGAAATAACGGCGGCGGCAACTTTGGCAGCGGAAATATCGGCACCGGCAACTTCGGTTTCGGTAACTCGGGGCCCTCGTCCACGGCGGGCAACGGCAACATCGGCATTGGGAACACCGGCAACAACAACATTGGCTTCGGCAACACCGGCAATGGAGATATCGGTATCGGGCTCACCGGCAATAACCAGACGGGCATCGGCGGTTTGAACACGGGCACCGGCAATATCGGCTTGTTCAATTCGGGCACCGGCAATGTCGGCTTCTTCAACTCGGGTACCGGAAACTTCGGCATCGGCAACTCGGGCAACTACAACACGGGTTTCGCCAACGCGGGGCAAGCCAACACGGGGTTGTTCAACACCGGCATCGCCAGCACGGGCTATGCGAACGCAGGCAACTACAACTCGGGTAACTTCAACGTCGGCAACCTGAACACCGGCAGCTTCAACCCGGGCGCCTCGAACTCGGGCTACTTGAACGTCGGCAATGTGAACACCGGCATCGCAAACTCGGGCAACGTCGACACCGGTGCCTTCATCTCCGGCAGCTACAGTAACGGCGCCTTTTGGAGCGGCGATTACCAAGGCCTGGGCGCCGCCGTGAACTTCACGATTCCCCCGATCCCGCTGAATCTCGGCGGCGTCGGCGGCAGCATCGGTGGCATCGACATCCCGTCCATCACCATTCCCCAGATCCCGCTGAATCTCGGCTCGATATTCGGCCCCAACGGCTTTGACATTCCGCCCATCAACATTCCCGAAATTCCGCTGAGCCTCGGCGGCACTATCACCATCCCGTCCATCAGCATTCCTGGAATTCCGCTGGGGATTGGCTTGGGCGGCTTTATTGGCTACCCCAACTTCAACACCCCGATTCTGTCCATTAATATTCCTTCTATTACCATTCCAGAATTTGGCTTCGGCCTTACCACGTTGGTCGCCGGGACGGGGAACGTTGGAGGCAACTTGCCGGGTGGCATTGGCCCCATCACAACCCCCGCTTTCAACATCAGTTTGGATCTAGATCTTCCGTTTAATCTCAACCTCGGGGGCACCCTCGCCAACGGCTACGCCATCGGGCCTATTAACACCAACTCCTTCAGTATTACTATTCCTAGTTTCACCGGCAACCTCGGCGGCTTCACCATCTCGCCCGCCAGCAGTCCCATTCATATTCCGTCGATACCGCTGGGTTTCGGCGGCGGCATCGGCCCGATCGTCACCCCGGAGATCGATATTCCGGCAATTCCACTCAACCTCCCGATCGGCGGCACCGTCGGTCCGCTCGAGATCCCACTCCTCAATATCCCGGCCATCACGGGCTTCGGGAACACGACCACCGCCCCATCGTCCGGCTTCTTCAACACCGGTGCCGGCGGCCAGTCGGGCTTCGGAAACTCCGGCGTCAACAGTTCGGGGTTCTGGAATACTGCGGCGACCCTGGGAAGCTCGGGCTTCGAGAACCTTGCCGAGCTGGCATCGGGTGGACTGAACGTGGGCCAGGCCATCTCAGGCTTCGGCAATTCGAACCCGCTCGGTTCGGCGATCGCGGCGTTCGACTCGGGCATCGGGAACATCGGCAACGCGCTCTCGGGCTTCATGTTCTCCGGCACCGGGCCGTAACCGGGCGTCACGTGGGTCAGCGCACCGGCAACGCCGCCGGTGCGCTGACCTGTATGAGCGCATCGCGATTAGCGGGCGCCCCAGGTTCGAGCTGCTCGCGTACCCGTAACGAGGTTTGCTGGCGCCGGGCCCGGGCGACGGTGGCACCCGTGGTTGTCGGTGGCCGCTGATATACCTGAGCTCATGGGCACCTCGAGCATGCGTTGTGATCTGCGACACGCCGAGGCATGCCCGGCTGATGCCTTACGACCAGGGAATTTCAGGAATGTTATTCAGAACATCTTGTATCTCTTCGACTTGTCACCCACTAGGTGTAGTGTTCCCAAGGCCGGCAGAACCCAGGATCATCAAGCCAGCCAGGCCTGGTGGACCTCCCGGAATCGGCCCGCCAGGGAGTTCGACCTGGCAGCCGCAGGACGGGAATTTGGGGGCTTGACGGATCGCTGAATACAGCACAGACGTAGTACCCGAACAGTTGCCAGTCCGTGATCAAGCCCCCCTTCCGCAAAGGAGCGGTATCTGCGATGAGCATCACCGTCTACACCAAGCCCGCATGCGTGCAGTGCAGCGCCACCTACAAGGCGCTGGACAAGCAGGGCATCGCCTACGACAAGGTCGACATCACCCTGGATTCCGAGGCGCGGGACTACGTCATGGCGCTCGGTTATCTGCAGGCTCCGGTAGTGGTGGCCGAACACGAGCACTGGTCGGGTTTCCGGCCCGATCGGATCAAGGCGCTTGCCGGCGCCGCGCTGAGCGCTTAGCGGGACGGACGATAGGTAAGGAGGTTGCGGTGGCATGGACATCACGCAGCGCAACCTAGGTTGGATGAGTGGCGACCCGCTGCGCCCGGCTGCGCCGCGCTTGCGATCGCCACTGGTCTATTTCTCCTCCGTGTCGGAGAACACCCACCGCTTCGTGCAGAAGCTGGGTGTTCCCGCCACGCGGATACCGCTACACGGCCGCATTGAGGTCGACGAGCCGTACGTCCTGGTGTTGCCGACGTACGGCGGCGGCCACGCCACACCCGACATCGATCGCGGTGGCTACGTCCCCAAGCAGGTCATCGCCTTCCTCAATAACGAGCACAACAGGTCGCTGATCCGCGGTGTCATCGCCGCGGGCAACAACAACTTCGGTGCCGAATTCGCCTACGCGGGCAATGTGGTGTCCCGCAAGTGCGGCGTTCCGTACCTTTATCGCTTCGAACTTATGGGAACCCCGGACGACGTGGACGCCGTCCGCGCGGGTCTCGCTGAATTCTGGAAGGAACAGACGTGCCGCCAACCGTCACTGCAGAGCCTATAACCGCCGGCACGCACGGGTTGCCCGACGAGACGGATTACCACGCGCTCAACGCGATGCTGAATCTGTACGACGCGGACGGCAAGATCCAGTTCGAAAAGGACCACGAAGCCGCCCACCAGTACTTCCTGCAGCACGTCAACCAGAACACGGTCTTCTTCCACAATCAGGACGAGAAGCTCGACTACCTGATCCAGAAGAACTATTACGAACGTGAGGTTCTCGACCAGTACTCGCGCAACTTCGTCAAGACGCTGCTGGACCGCGCCTATGCCAAGAAGTTCCGGTTCCCGACGTTTCTCGGCGCGTTCAAGTACTACACCTCCTACACGCTGAAGACCTTCGACGGGAAGCGTTACCTGGAGCGCTTCGAGGACCGCGTCGTGATGGTCTCGCTGACGCTGGCGGCCGGCGACACCGCGCTGGCCGAGAAGCTGGTCGACGAGATCATCGACGGCCGGTTCCAGCCGGCAACCCCGACGTTTTTGAACTCGGGTAAGAAGCAGCGCGGCGAACCGGTGAGCTGCTTTCCTGCCGGAACTCCAGTGGATACCCCCGAGGGGCCGCAGGCGATCGAGACTCTGCGGGCGGGTGACCGGGTGCTTTCGCACGACGGGTCCTTCTCCGTCGTCGAGTCCGTCGTCGAGAACCCCAACGACCAAGCACTGCTCTCGATCTCACACTTCGGGCACAAGGAGCCAATCCTGTGTACTCCGGAGCATCCGATTCTGGTGTGGACCACGCGCGATGTGCGGACACTTATCGATGGCGACGGCGCCGAGCCCTTCAACGGATTCGTCTGGTTGGCTGCCAAAGACATTCGTCCAACCGACTTCATCGTGACGGCAGCGCCGCTAGAGGGACGCCAGCGGCGCGTCTATGACCTGATGGAGTACGTCGGGGTGGGCGAGTACGAAGAGGTCGACGGGCTCATATGCAAGGTCAACGCGGATCGGAAGCACCGCAACAAGCAGCGCCACCACATGCGTTTCGTATCAGTGAATCGCTACGTTGAGGAGTCGTACGACCTTGGCCTCATCCTCGGCTGGTACGTCGCCGAAGGCCATATCTCCAAGCGATCAGGGTCCGCGGGCCGTGCCGCCAACGGCATCCACTTCACGATCGGCACACACGAGCTCGAGTACCAGCAGGAATTGGCGGCGGCATTCAAGCGAGTGTTCGCAGCGGACCTCGCCGTACACCAGAGTGTGTCGGACCAGTCGGTGCGCATGATTTGCAACAGCAAGGTAGTTGCGTCGCTATTCCTCTCCTTGGTGGGCACCGGATATCACTCGAAACGGTTGTCCCACAACATCTTAACGGCCGACGAAGAGTTTCAGCGGGGATTGCTGGCCGGGTTGTTCCGCGGGGACGGGTGCAGTACCAGCGGCGGCATGGTGCTTGACCTTGTGAATCCGGAGCTGATTGATGAGGTGCAGCTTCTTTTGCGCCGAATCGGGATCGTGTCCAGGGTCCGCCAGTACGTCAACCGATCGGCCAACGTGACGGGACAGGTGTTCGTGCCCGGTCTGCCCGGCGCCAACGAAGAGTTCATCTTTGACGTCGGCAAGAATCTGCACAACTATGTCGGCCAGAAGGGCTCGTCGCGCACGACTTATCAGGTAGTGCATGGGCGGCACGTGTATGGAATCCGCGAATTGAGGCGCACGCACGACGTTCCCCCGAAGGTCTACAACCTCCACGTCGAGGACACGCACACATACACGATTCGTGGCACGGTGGTGCACAACTGCTTTTTGCTGCGCATCGAGGACAACATGGAGTCGATCGGGCGCTCGATCAACTCCGCGCTGCAGCTGTCCAAGCGTGGTGGGGGAGTGGCGTTGTTGCTGAGCAACATTCGCGAGCACGGGGCACCCATCAAAAACATCGAGAACCAGTCGTCGGGCGTCATTCCGATCATGAAGTTGCTCGAAGATTCGTTCTCCTACGCCAATCAGCTGGGCGCGCGTCAGGGCGCCGGTGCGGTGTATCTGAACGCCCATCACCCCGACATCTACCGCTTCCTGGACACCAAGCGGGAGAACGCCGACGAGAAGATCCGGATCAAGACGCTGAGTCTGGGCGTGGTGATCCCGGACATCACCTTCGAGCTGGCCAAGCGCAACGACGACATGTACCTGTTCTCGCCGTACGACGTCGAACGGGTCTATGGCCTGCCGTTCGCCGACATCTCGGTGACCGAGAAGTACTACGAGATGGTGGACGACGCGCGCATCCGCAAGACCAAGATCAAGGCGCGGGAGTTCTTCCAGACGCTGGCCGAGCTGCAGTTCGAGTCGGGCTACCCGTACATCATGTTCGAGGACACGGTGAACCGGGCCAATCCCATCGACGGCAAGATCACGCACTCGAACTTGTGCTCCGAGATCCTGCAGGTGTCCACGCCGTCGGTTTTCAACGACGACTTGTCGTATGCCAAGGTCGGCAAAGACATTTCGTGCAACCTGGGGTCATTGAACATCGCCAAGACGATGGACTCGCCGGACTTCGCCCAGTCCATCGAGGTGGCGATCCGCGCGCTGACCGCGGTCAGCGACCAGACGCACATCACCTCGGTGCCCTCAATCGAGCAGGGCAACAACGATTCGCACGCGATCGGGCTCGGGCAGATGAACCTGCACGGCTACCTGGCCCGTGCGGGTGTCTTCTACGGTTCCGAAGAAGGCATCGACTTCACCAACATCTACTTCTATACGGTGCTGTATCACGCCTTGCGGGCGTCGAACCGTATCGCGATCGAACGCGGTTCACACTTCAAGGGTTTCGAGCGGTCCAAGTACGCGTCCGGAGAATTCTTCGACAAGTACACCGAGCAGGTGTGGGAGCCCAAGACCGAGAAGGTGCGTCAGCTTTTCGCCGACGCCGACATCCGGATCCCGAATCAGGACGACTGGCGCCGGCTCAAGGAGTCGGTGGCCGCGCACGGCATCTACAACCAGAACCTGCAGGCGGTGCCGCCGACCGGGTCGATCTCCTACATCAACCATTCGACGTCGTCGATCCACCCGATCGTGTCGAAGGTCGAGATTCGCAAGGAAGGCAAGATCGGCCGGGTCTACTACCCGGCGCCGTATATGACCAACGACAACCTGGAGTACTACCAGGACGCGTACGAGATCGGCTACGAGAAGATCATCGACACCTACGCCGCGGCCACCCAGCACGTCGATCAAGGGTTGTCGCTGACGCTGTTCTTCAAGGACACCGCCACCACCCGTGATGTCAACAAGGCGCAGATCTATGCGTGGCGCAAGGGGATCAAGACGCTGTACTACATCCGGCTACGCCAGATGGCGCTGGAGGGCACCGAGGTCGAAGGCTGCGTGTCCTGCATGCTGTGACGCCCTCGCCGAATGTGCAGCTGACGACGGCCGCACCGCGTGTCGCGTCGCCGAATTCGCACTCGCGAGCCCCGGGTAGCCGGTCTGCCCAGGTCAGCGGCCGCCGCGCGGTAAGGTGCTTGACGTGGTGAGAATTCCGCGAACCCATCCCACCGCAAAGCCGGGGCGGAAGGTCGACGCGCGCAGTGAACGTTGGCGCGAACACCGCAAGAAGGTGCGCGGCGAAATCGTCGAGGCCGCTTTCCGCGCCATTGAGCGGTTGGGCCCTGAAGTGAGTGTGCGGGAAATCGCCGAGGAGGCCGGCACCGCCAAGCCCAAGATCTACCGGCACTTTCACGACAAGTCCGATCTGTTCGAGGCGATCGGGACACGGCTGCGCGACATGTTGTGGGCGGCGATTTTCCCGTCGATCAACCTGGCCACCGACTCGGCCCGCGAAGTTATCCGGCGCAGCGTCGAGGAGTACGTCAACCTCGTCGACAAGCACCCCAACGTGATGCGGGTCTTCATCCAGGGACGGTTTATGGCCCAGTCCGAGGCGGCGATGCGCACGCTCAACGAAGGCCGGGAGATCACGCTGACCATGGCGGAGATGTTCGGCAACGAGCTGCGCGAGATGGAGCTGAGCCGCGAGGCGCTGGAGCTCGCCGCGTTTGCCGCCTTCGGGTCGGCGGCGTCGGCCACCGAGTGGTGGTTGGGGCCCGAACCCGAGAGCCCGCGGCGCATGGTGAATGACCAGTTCATCGCCCATCTGACGACCATCATGATGGGAGTCATCGTCGGTACCGCCGAGACGCTCGGCATCGCGATGAATCCCGACGAACCCATCCACAACGCGGTGCCACGCAACCCCGCCGTCAGCTAAGGACTTTTGGCCCGTTGACATCGTCCGGACCATCGATAACACTCGTCATATCCGATACCCTCGGTACTGGGTATTTGCACGGCGAGGCGCCCTCAGCCATGGACGCGCCAGCCAACGCCCCAGCCGACACAGGCCCTCAATAGGAAGACCAATCAATGACCGATACCGCGATCCCCACTACCGAAGCGGAGTCGACCACCCAAGCCCACAAGCCGGTGCACACCCGCGCCATCATCATCGGGACCGGATTCTCCGGTCTTGGCATGGCCATCACCCTGCAGCAACAGGGTGTCGACTTCGTCATCCTGGAAAAAGCCGACGACATCGGCGGCACCTGGCGGGACAACAGCTACCCCGGCTGCGCGTGCGACATCCCGTCGCATCTGTACTCGTACTCGTTCGAGCCCAAGCCGGACTGGAAGAACCCGTTCTCCTACCAGCCCGAGATCTGGGACTACCTCAAGGGCGTCACCGAGAAGTACGGGCTGCGCCGCTACATCGAGTTCAACTCCCTGGTCGACCGCGGGCACTGGGACGAGGACGAGTACCGCTGGCACGTATTCACCAACGACGGGCGTGAATATGTCGCGCAGTTCCTGGTCTTGGGGGCCGGCGCGCTGCACGTGCCGTCGTTCCCCGAGATCGAAGGTCGTGACGAATTCGCCGGTCCCGCTTTCCATTCCGCCGAGTGGGACCACAGCGTCGATCTGACCGGCAAGCGGGTGGCGGTCATCGGGACCGGCGCCAGCGCGATCCAGATCGTGCCCGAGATCGTCGGGCAAGTCTCCGAACTTCAGCTGTATCAACGCACCCCGCCATGGGTGGTGCCGCGCTCCAACCCCGACATCCCGCTGCCGCTCCGGCGGGCCCTGGAGAACGTCCCCGGGCTGCGGGCGCTGGTCCGCCTCGGCATCTACTGGGCGCAGGAGGCACTGGCCCTCGGCATGGTCAAACGGTCGAACGCGCTGAAATTCATCGAGGCCTACTGCAAATACAACATCCGGCGCTCGGTGAAGGACCGCGAGCTGCGCCGCAAGCTGACGCCGAATTACCAGATCGGTTGCAAGCGGATCCTGAACTCCTCCACCTATTACGGCGCCGTCGCGGACCCCAAAACCCAACTGATCACCGAGGGCATCGCCCGAATCACGCCAGACGGGATCGTCACCGCCGATGGAACCGAACACAAGGTGGACGTGATCGTGTACGGCACCGGCTTCCACGTCACCGACTCTTACACCCACGTCCAGATCAAGGGACTGAACGGCGAGGACCTCGTCGACCGCTGGAACCGCGAAGGCATGGGCGCGCATCGCGGCATCACCGTCGCCGGCATGCCCAACCTGTTCTTCCTGCTGGGGCCCAACACCGGACTGGGGCACAACTCGGTGGTGTTCATGATCGAATCCGAGATCCACTACGTCGCCGACGCGATCGCCACCTGCGACAAGATGGGTGCCCAGGCCCTGGCGCCAACGCGCGCCGCGCAGGACCAGTTCAACGACGAGATGCAAGCCAAGCTGCGCGAGTCGGTGTGGAACAGCGGTGGCTGCAGCAGCTGGTACCTCGACGAGCACGGCAAGAACACGGTGCTGTGGGGCGGCTACACCTGGCAGTACTGGCTGGCCACCCGCTCGGTCAAGCGCGAGGAGTACCAGTTCCTCGGCGTCGGCAAGAAGTCACCGGCTGATCGGCCGGAGGTGCTGGCCGCCAGCTGACCTAGGGCTGCTGCTCAGGGTTGCACCAGCTTGACGACTCGGCTGTGGTCCACGACGTAGACGGTCCCGCTGCGGTCGACCGTGATACCCCGCAAGTAGCCGAGGCCGGTGAACGGCAGCACGGTCTGGTTGCGGGCTCCGGCGGCCAGTTTGACCACCCGCTTGTTTCCGTTGTCGGTGACATAAACGGCTCCGCCGTCGTCGACCGCCACATCCTTGGGCCCTTTGAGCCCGGTGAACGGCAGCAGCGTCTGCTCGCGGGTTCCTGCGGCCAGCTTGAACACCCGGTTGCCCCCACTGTCGGTGACGTAGACGGCTCCGGCGTCGTCGACAGCGACACCGTCGGGCTGGTTGAGGCCGGAGAACGCCACCACCGTCTGCTGGCTGGCTCTGGCGGCCAGTTCGAGCACTCGATTGTTGCCGTAGTCGCTGACGTAGACGGCTCCCGTGCCGTCGACCGCGACACCCCCGGGGCTGTTGAAGCCGTTGAACGGCAGCCGCGTCTGTTCGCCGCCACCGGGGGCCAGCTTGACCACCAGCCCGCGGCCCTCGCTGACATAGACCGCGCCGGCACCGTCGACGGCAATGCCGTTGCAGTACTCCAGGGCAGTGAACGGTACCTCCGTCTGCTTGCTGGATCCGGTCGCCATTTTGAGGACACGATTGTTCCCCTTGTCGGTGACGTAGACCGCGCCGGCGGAATCGACCGCGACGTCCTGGGGTGCGTCGAGACCGATGAACGGCACCACCGACTGGGGACCGGGCGGTTGGTGCGGGCGCTGGATGACGAGGACGGCGGCGACGACCGCGACGACGGCCACACCGAGTGCGGCCAGTAGCAGGGTACGACGGCGCCGGCGCGGGGGTTGGGCTTCGAACGCCATGACCTCGTTCAAGTCGGCAGCAATTTGCTCCCGAAGCATACGCCGCGCCGGGCGCCGCCCAAGGCGCCGCAGCTGCTTCTGCGGGCGACCGCTAGAACTCGCGGCTAAGAGACCCGCGCGTCGAGATGCTTGAGCGCCGCCTCGGCACCGTTCCATCCCGGGATGCCGGTCACCCCCGGGCCGGGGTGAGTGCACTGGCCGCACAAGTACAGCCCGTCGAGGGGAGTGGCGAATTTGTCGGCACCCTCGACGACGCGGCCGGTCCAGAGCTGGTTGGGTTGCAGCAGGCCGTGGGAGTAGTCGCCGGCGTGTGCGCTGAAGGTGCTACCGAAATAGCGGTTGGAGAACACCACCCGGTTGGTGACGGAGTCGGCGAATCCCGGCGCATACGTGTCGAAGATGTTGACGCATGTATCGGCGTATTGCTCTTTCCAGCTTCGGTTTTCGTCCGCGTCGAGTCCGGTGGGGAAGTACGGCGTGAAGATGGTGGCGCTGTGTTTGCCTTCGGGCGCCAAGGACGAGTCGACCATGCTGGGGATGTACAGATAGGTCGGTGGGGCGTCGGGAAGCTGGCCCTTGCGGTACTGCTCCCACGCGTCGCTGATGTATTCCGGCGACGGCGCGTAGGCGACGGTCGGACACCACTGCCCTTGGTCCTGCATGTAGGGCTGCAGCCGGTCGATCCACTGCGGGGCTTGGTCAATGGTCAAGTGGGCCTGGATGTATCCCAGGTTGAAGTTGATCTCCTTGATCTTGCGGATGTAGTCGGGCGGAAAGTTCTGCGCGCCGGCGAGATTCACGAATGTGGTGTAGGGATCCAGCGACGAGAGCACGGCGTCCGCGGAAATCGTTGTGCCGTCGCGTAGTTGGACCCCGGTGGCGCGTCCGTCGCTGACCAGGATCTGCTTGACGTGCTGCTTCATTTGCACCTCGGCGCCCAATGATTCGGCGCGCGCGCATAAGGCCGTGCTCAAGGTTCCGATGCCGCCCCGCGGCATGATGTATTCGACGTTGCCGCCGCCGATCAAGTAGTGGTAGAGCGTCGACACGTTCGAGCCCGGAGTCCACGGGCCGCCGTCGAAAGCATCGATGGACATCGCGGCCAGCGAGCCCTGGATGCAGCGGCCCTGGTCGGGCGCCAAGTAGCGGCGGACCGTGTCCATGGTGCTGCCGTACCACATCTGCGCGAAATCGTGGCGCTCCTCCGGCGTGGGCTGCGCGGCGATCACCTCGATGATGTCGGGCGGGGGACCGAACGCCGAATCGACGAAATACGGTGCGAACCGGCCGAGGTGAGCGAACAAACCGCCGAGCGCCGCCGTGACGTCGGGTCCGTGATCCTCGAGCAGGTGGCGGGCCATGCGTTCCAGGTCGTTGTACATCACGAACGGGGTGTCGGCGGCGTCGCCGAACGTGCACGTCGACGTCCACTGATCCATGAGTTCAAAGCCCCACTTGGTCAGCTCCAGGCGGTCGGTCATCTCCTGCCGCCAGATCAGCACCGCCCACGCGCCGACGCTGTGCTTGTATCCGTCGAACAGCTCCCGGGTCGCCGCCATCCCGCCGAGGAAGTGCGCCCGTTCCAGGACAAGCACTTTCGCGCCGCTCTTCGCCAGTACATTCGCGGCAACCAGACCGTTGTGGCCCGCACCGATGATGATCGCGTCGTAGTCCGACATGCCTGACCTCCCGCTCGCTTGACCGCACAATGTCACACCTGACATATTTGCGTCAATAGTGACATTTGGAGGAATGCATGCCTGTCCTGAATCGCAGCGAACGCACGCGGCAGGCGCTACTGCAGGCGGCGATGAAACGCTTCGTCGCCGACGGCGTGCACCAAACCAGCGTTGCCGACATCGCCGCCGATGTCGGGGTGACCGAGCGGACGTTCTATCGGCATTTCCCGTCGAAACATGCGGTGATCTTCGCCGACTACGACATCGGCTTCGAATGGTTCGCGCGCGCGTTGGCGCTGCGTCCGCACGGGGAACCCATCACCGTGTCGGTGCGAAAAGCCGTGGACGCGTTCCCATTTGATTTCGCGATGGTCCGCGAAGCGGCGACCATCCGGTCGCGGGACCTCGACCAGGACATCATCACCATCCACATTCGACGGATGCGCGATCAGGTCGCCGACGAGATTGCGCGCTTCATCCACGAGCGATCCGCACCCACTGCCGACGGGGCCATGATCGTCGAGATCGCGGCGCACAGCCTGGCGACCGCGGTGTTCGCGTCGCTGGAGGCATGGATGAGCCGAGGCGGAGAGCACCCGGACGACATTGACGAACTCAGTCGACTGACCGACATCGCGCTGCGCGCCCTCGAGGAGGGCCTGACACACACCCTGCGGGAAGCCGGACTGGATTAACGTGCGTTCGGTAGCAGGGCGATCATCGTGTCGATGAGCTGCTCGGCGTTGGTCTGCCACTTGTCCCAAACGAAATGGCCGCTCGACTCGAAACTTGTTGCGCCGTGGGCGGTGGTGAGCAGTAGTGCTCCGTAGTGTCGCGCTCGCCGCGGGCCGACGATACGGCCGACGAGTTCGAGGAACAGGTCTTGGGTGCGCTCCGCCGCCCGCGCCGCCTCGGTCGGATCGCCCGCCGGTGTGGTGAACATGAGGCGGTACAGGTGGGGTCGGGTGCGGCCGATGGCGAGCAGCGAAAGCAACGCGGCGCGCAGGGACTGCTCCGGAGGATCATCCGCCGTCGCCAGGCGCTCCAGCCGGTCGCCGAGTTCGTTCATTGCGTTCGTGGCGAGGGCCGTCAGCAGGCTTTCCTTATCGGCGAAGTGGCGGTAGGGCGCCGAACGTGACACGCCGGCCCGGGCACCCACTTCGCGCAGCGTCACGGCATCCGGACCCCCGGCGTCGAGTAGCGCCCCGGCGGCATCGAGCAACGACCGGCGGGTCATCGCCGCAGTCTCTGCTCGCGTCGCCACCGCCAGCAGCATAGGCGGCCGACCGTTCAGTTGACAACGTCAACTCAACCGGGTTAGTTTGAGATGACATTGTCAACTGAAACGATGGAAGTCAACTGAAATCGGAGATGGGCCATGACAGCTACGAATCCTCCCGACCGTCGCGAATTGATCGTCGTGACCGGCGCCTCGACCGGCATGGGCGCTGCGACCGCACGAGAGTTGGCGCGCAGGGGCTTTCACGTGCTGGCCGGTGTCCGCCGTGACGTCGACGCCGACGCCCTGCGGGGCGAGGGGATCGAGCCGCACATCCTTGACATCACGGTCGAATCAGATGTGGCCGCGATCGCCGACCGCGTCGCTCACGACCCGCAGGGACTGCCGCTGCGGGCGCTGGTCAACAACGCCGGGATCGCGGTCAACGCGCCGGTCGAAGCGCTGCCGATCGACGAGTGGCGCCGGCAGTTCGAAGTCAATCTGTTCGGGCACGTCGCGATGATCCAGGCGCTGATTCCGTCCCTGCTGCGCAGCTCGGGAACCGTGGTCAACATCAGTTCGGTCGGCGGGAAGGTGGCGTTGCCGACGTACTCGGCCTACGCGGGTTCCAAGTTTGCCATGGAGGCCCTCAGCGACTCGCTGCGCCGCGAGGTCAAAAATCTCGGGGTCAAGGTCGTCGTCGTAGAACCCGGCGCGGTCAAGACCGAGATGGCCGAACGGGGAATCGCCACCGCGGATCGGCTGAAGGAGGGCATGACCGCCGACCAACTCCGACGCTATGGCGATCTGATCGCGGCCATGTCGAGTCTGGCTCGATCGTTCGACACCGACGGTGTTCCCGCCGACCGCGCCGCGAAAGTGATCGCGAACGCGGCGACCGCACCTCGTCCGCGCACGCGGTACACCATCGGGCGTGACGCCGCGATCCTCGCACGGATGTCCCGGGTGGCTTCCGATCGATTCCTCGACCGCGCCGTGCGCCTGATCCTGCGGCCGCACTATAAGGCGGCCGCGTAACCTCGATAGAGAGAATATGTGCGCGACACGCAAACACAACTTGTTGTGTTGCGCGGGCTTGTCGGATACCAGGGGTAGTGTCTGGAGCCTGAAGTTCCGCAGGCAAACTGTCTGGTGAGGTGGGGTTCTGGTGTCCGAAAACATGAAGCTGGTCGACCGGGTCTCGGCGATCAACTGGAACCGGCTGCACGACGAAAAGGACGCCGAGGTCTGGGACCGGCTGACCGGGAATTTCTGGCTGCCGGAGAAGGTGCCGGTGTCCAACGACCTGCCGTCGTGGGGAACGCTGACCGCCAGCGAGAAGCAGCTGACGATGCGGGTGTTCACCGGGCTGACTCTGCTGGACACCATCCAGGGCACGGTCGGTGCGGTCAGCCTGATTCCCGACGCGCTGACCCCGCACGAGGAAGCCGTCTACACCAACATCGCGTTCATGGAGTCGGTGCACGCCAAGAGCTACAGCTCGATCTTCTCCACGCTGTGCTCGACGGCCGAGATCGACGACGCGTTCCGCTGGTCGGAGGAGAACCCCAACCTGCAGCGCAAGGCCGAAATCGTCATGCGGTACTACAAAGGCGACGAACCCCTCAAGCGCAAGGTGGCCTCCACGCTGCTGGAGAGCTTCCTTTTCTACTCCGGGTTCTATCTGCCGATGTACTGGTCGAGCCGGGCCAAGCTGACCAACACCGCCGACATGATCCGGCTGATCATCCGCGACGAAGCCGTCCACGGCTACTACATCGGCTACAAATTCCAGCGCGGCCTGGCGCTGGTCGACGAGGCCAAGCGCGCCGAGCTCAAGGACTACACCTATGAGTTGCTCTTCGACCTCTACGACAACGAGGTCGAGTACACCCAGGACCTCTACGACGAGGTCGGGCTGACCGAAGACGTCAAGAAGTTCCTGCGCTACAACGCCAACAAGGCGCTGATGAACCTCGGTTACGAGGCGCTGTTCCCGCGCGACGAAACGGACGTCAACCCCGCCATCCTTTCGGCGTTGTCGCCCAACGCCGACGAGAACCACGACTTCTTCTCCGGCTCCGGTTCGTCGTACGTCATCGGCAAGGCCGTCAACACCGAAGACGAGGACTGGGATTTCTAACGCTGCGGGTTAGCGCCTAGTCGCCGGTGCGGGTAAATGTCTGGTCGAAGGGCGAACTATGGCAATTCGGCCCGGCTTCGTCCTGGAAACCGTGCCCTCTAAGGGTCTGGATTGGGTCCTGGGGCGGTTGCGGCAACTCGAGTGTCGAGGTGATGCTGAGGTGGCACTTGGTGGAGCTCGCGTCGAACTTCTCGTTGCGGGTCCATGTTCCGTTTGCGAAGACGAATGTTTCGGTGCCGTGGCCTTCCAGGTCGACCAAGGCGCTCATGCACCGGTCGCCGGTGCGGAGGCAGTCAGTTTTGACACCGTCGCGATAGCTGAACTTACTGCCGGTCGCGGAGTAATTCAGTTGCTCGTTATAGGTGCCGTGAAGTGCTTCCCCGGGAGACACCACACGTGCCGGCAGTGTTGCCGGATCGCGCAGTAGCGAGACGTCGGTGTCTCCCGTTCGGGTCAGGGCTACGGTCCATTTGCTGAAACACCCGAAAGTCGTGGCGGCAGTCGATTCCCCCGACAAGGTCCCATTGGGCTGCGGTTGCAGCGATACGACGTACCACGCGTTTTCGTCCGTAAGGTCCCGGCACTTCCGTCGGCTATTGGTGACCGCGAGCCAGCGGCCGCCGACGTTGTCGAACACCAAGTCTTTCGCAAGGCTGCGGCCGCCGGTTGTAGCAGTGGCCACGCACCCACTGGCGGTGCAGGCCGACCGTAGATTCCACACCTCGGTGAATCCCGCCGTGTCAGCGTCACCAGTCGCAGGCGTTCCGTCACTTTTCATCTTGGCGCCCATCGCCGCGCTGAAGGTTCCGGTCAAGGGGCCGGTGTTACCAGGAGGTGCCGACGACGTCGCAGCGGTGGGGGGCGCGGGCGAGGACCCATGGTCGCGGGAATTGGCCAAAGCGATCGCTGCGACGACCGCCACGATTACCACGACGGCCCCGACGCTCGAGACGGCGATCAGCGGGCCTTTGCGGGATGCCCTGGGGATCGGCACGTTCGGTCCGTACGGCATCGGTCCCTGCGGCATCGCCCCGTACTGAGTGGGATCGGTGGGTGACGGAACGCTCGACGGCGGCATCGGTGGGTGACGGAACGCTCGGCGGCGGCACCGGATAGGGGCTGGCGACGCTGCCAAATTGCAATGGGCGATCGGGCACCGGGTTGGGGTAGGGGTTGTTCAAACGCGCTGGGGCGGTTGGGAACACTGGCTGCTGTCTGGTCGCCGGGGCGGTGAGGGCGGAACTGGCGGCGCGTGCCAGCTCGCGGGTGGTGGCGTAGCGGTGATCGGGGTTCTTGGCCATCCCCTTGGCGATGACGGTGTCCAGTGCGGCGGGCACCTGGGGGTGCCGGTCGGACGCGTGCGGCGGCGGTTGCGTGAGGTGACCGCCGATTTGTTGTTCCAGACTGTCACCGGGGAAGGGCTGACTGCCGGTCAGGCACTCGTAAAACACACAGGCCAGCGCGTAGATGTCAGCCCGCGCATCGCTCTGGCCGGTGGAGATGCGTTCAGGGGCCATGTAGGCCCAGGTACCGATCACGGCGGAGGTGCTGGTGAGGCCGGATTGCCCGGCGGCGCGAGCGATTCCGAAGTCGATCAGGTAGGCGAAGTCATCGTCCGTGACCAAGATGTTCGACGGCTTGACGTCGCGGTGCACCAGATTGACTTGGTGTGCAGCGTGCAGCGCCGAGGCGATCTGATCGATGATCCGCACCGCGCGCTCGGCGGCTATCGGGCCACTACGCAGGATGCTGTGCAGGTCACGGCCCTTGATCAGCCTCATGGTGACGAACAGCCGTCCGTCAATCTCGCCGAAGTCATGGATCGGCACCACGTGCGGCTCGTCGAGTGCAGCGGCGGATCGCGCTTCTCGCCGGAAGCGTTCCTGAAACACCGGATCGTTGGCCAGGTTTGCGGGCAGGACTTTCAGCGCGACTACCCGTTCGGTGGCTGTATCGAAGGCGCGCCAAACCTCTCCCATGCCCCCACGACCGAGCAACTCAAGCAGGCGGTAGCGACCGAACGGCGTACCCTGCGCGTCAGCATCCACTGGTCCGCCCCCCAGGTCGGCTAGCAAATCTTTCGAGACTTCGACCTTAGAGGGTTCGGCCGGTCCAGTCGACCGTTTGGCGGGGTTAGCTGGGCGGAGATTGGGTGACTGGGGCTTTAAAGCCGAACCGTACGGCCCGCTTTGCTGGCGGCGCCTGGCGGGATGGCCGGAATTCTCGAAATCCCACCGCCGAGGCGACTCGTTGATAACGTGATCGCGCCGAACGGGCCCGGCTTTCGGGGGCACGGGCTATCGATTTCCGGTCGGCAGCGATGTGGGAGAAGGGACGCCGGCATGAGCACCGCACCCGATGTGCCTGAGCTTTCCGCCCGCAGGCTTCGGATCCTGTTTGTCGGGGAAGCAGTGACCCTCGCACACGTCGTGCGTCCGTTCGTCTTGGCGCAGTCGCTCGACCCAAGCCGCTACGAAGTCCACTTCGCCTGTGACCCGCGGTTCAACAAGCTTCTGGGTCCGTTCCCATTCCCGCACTATCCGATTTACAGCATCCCCAGCGAGCAATTTCTCAAGCACTTGGCTCTCGGCTGGTTCTTCTACGGCACGCGGAAGTTGCGACGGTACATCGAGGCGGACAGGAAGGTGCTGGCCGAGGTCGCACCGGACCTGGTCGTCGGTGACCTTCGCATGTCGATGTCCGTCAGCGCCCGATTGGCCGGCATCCCGTACGCCGCCATCATCAACGCTTACTGGAGTCCATATGCCCGCCTACGCTTTCCGGTGCCGGACGTGCTGTATACGCACATCTACGGCGTTCGGCTGACCAAATTCCTGTTCCGCCTGACACGCCCGGTGATTTTCGCTATCCAGTGCCTGCCCCTCAACTGGGTCCGCCGCAAGCACGGCTTGCCGAGTTTGGGCTGGGACTTGCGCCGCATGTTCAGTGACGGCGACTTCACCCTCTATCCCGACGTGCCCGCGCTGGTGCCGATGTACAACCTGCCGGCCAACCATGGGTTTGTGGGCCCGCTGATGTGGTCGCCGGCCGGGGAGCCGCCGCAGTGGTGGGACTCGCTGCCCACGGACCGCCCGATCGTCTACGCGAACCTGGGCAGTTCCGGCCGGAAGAATCTATTGCAGGTGGTGTTGAACGCGCTGGCTGACTTGCCGGTGACGGTCATAGCGGCCACTGCCGGCCGCAACGACCTTCAGAACGTGCCGCCCAACGCTTTCGTGGCGGACTACCTGCCGGGCGAGGCCGCCGCGGCCCGCTCGGCTGTGACGATCTGCAACGGCGGCGCCCCTGCGACGCAGCAGGCCTCGGCGGCTGGAGTGCCAGTGATCGGGATCGCCAGCAACCTGGACCAACACCTGAACATGGAGGCCATGGAACGGACCGGCGCGGGCCTGCTGCTGCGAACCGAGCGGCTCAAAAGCCGCCATGTGGCACACGCCGTAACGCAGATGCTCAGTCGGCCCGAATATCGACAGGCCGCCCGCGCGCTGGCTGCAGATTTCAGCAGCGAGTTCGCTGTATTCCCGCAGCAGGTGGAGGCGGAGTTGGGCCTCGTGTCCGACGCGGGGGAGAGCTGGACAACTACTTCATCTCGTGTTCCGGGCCGTCCTGCGTGATCGGCAGGGCCGGACGGGGCGCGGCGTCCGCTTGATGTTCGAGCCGTGAACGGAAAATGAATTGTGCGGACGGTCTGACGCCGCGCTGGCGCGGTTGACATCAAGACCGGGACACTGTGGGGGTGAACAGTCACCCAAGCTTTCTGCGGTCAGTAGTGCGTTGGCTGCAGGCCGGCTATCCCGAAGGCGTGCCCGGACCCGATCGTGTCCCGTTGCTGGCGTTGCTGCGCAGCACCCCGCTCACCGCGGATCAGCTCAAAGAGGTAGTCGCCAACCTCACCGGCAAGGGCGCACCCGCCGCGGCCGACGGTGTGATCGACGGCAACGAGATCGCTGAGTCCATCGCCGAATTGACCCACCACGACCCGGGCCCCGAGAACGTCCGCCGGGTGGCCGCGACGCTGGCCGCCGCCGGCTGGCCACTGGCCGGCATCGACGTCAGCGAGGTTCTTCCCGGTGACGAAGACGGCGAGGCGGCCGAAGAGGTTGCGTCCCATCCACGAGCTTCGTCACAAGCCTGAGATGTCGATGACGAAGCGGTAGCGCACGTCGCTGGCCAGCACGCGCTCGTAGGCTTCGTTGATGTAATCCGGTGCGATGACCTCGATTTCGGGGGTCACCCCGTGCTCGGCGCAGAAGTTCAGCATCTCCTGGGTTTCGGCGATTCCGCCGATGTTCGACCCGGACAGGCTGCGCCGCGCCAGCGCCAGCGGGAACGCGCCCACCTCCATGGGGTGCTCGGGAATGCCCAGCTCCACGAGCGTGCCGTCGACATCGAGCAGGTTGACGTAGTCGTTGAGGTTCAGGTTCGCCGAGACGGTATTCAGGATCAGGTCGAAGCTGCCGCGCAACTTTTTGAAGGTGCCCGGATCCGAGGTCGCGTAGTAGTGGCTCGCGCCGAGGCGCAAACCGTCTTCCATCTTCTTCAGCGACTGCGACAGCACCGACACCTCAGCACCCAGCGCCGCACCCAGCTTGACCCCCATGTGGCCCAGGCCGCCCAGGCCGATGATCCCCAGCTGGGTGCTCTCGCCGGCGTTCCAGTGCCGCAGCGGTGAGAAGAGCGTGATGCCGGCGCACAACAGCGGTGCTGCGGCATCCAGCGGCAACGCGTCAGGAATGCGTAGCACGAAGTTCTCGTTGACGACGACGGCCTGGCTGTAGCCGCCCTGCGTCGGCATGCCGTCCTTATCGATGGAGTTGTAGGTGAAGGTCGCCCCGGGCTTGCAGTACTGCTCGAGCCCACGCTGGCAGCTGCTGCATTCGCCGCAGGAGTTCACCATGCAGCCCACGCCGACGCGATCGCCCACCTTGTGCTTGGTCACTTCGGCACCGACCGCGGTCACCACGCCGGCGATCTCGTGTCCGGGCACTATCGGGTAATTCGGTACGCCCCATTCGGCTTTGACGGTGTGGATGTCGGAGTGGCAGATGCCGGCGAACTTGATGTCGATCGACACGTCGCGCGGCCCCGGGTCGCGGCGGGTGATGGTGGTCTTGATCAGCGGCTCGGTCGCCGAGGTGGCGGCGTATGCGGAAACAGTGCGCGCGGAAACAGTGCTCATGGCGGCCTTCTTCTCTTCTTGTTTTCTTCTTGCTGGAGAATCCCTTAAAAAAGCTTAGTTAGGTTAAGATTATTTTTCCAATCCGGGATGGGCCGGGCTCTCCAAGCCACGCATGCCAGCTTAGGACGCCCGCTGATTGTTGCTGAGGCCCCGCCCGCACGCTAATTGATCGGGGCATTGACCCAGCGCAGGTCGTCCACGATGCCGCGGGCGGCGATCAAACCCTGTCCGGTCTGCCATATCTCGTCGTTGACGACGAACACCCGGTTGTCCCGGTTCGCGGACAGCTTGCGCCACGGATTGCTGTCCAGAATGGTGGCGGCCCGCTCCGCGACCGCAGAGGAGGCACAGGACACGTAGATGATGTCGGCGTCGGCCGCGGAAAAGTCGGGTTCGCGCGCCAGATCGCCGTCGCTGGTGCCCAGCTCGATATAGGGCTTGTCGGTGAATCGCTGCGACGCGGGCCGGTCCACCCCGACCGCGGCAAGCACGCTGGCCGGGAAGTTGTTAGCGCCGTAAACCCGCATGGTGTCGGCGGTCAGCTCGACGATCGACGCCTGGAAGTGGGCCGCGTCATGGCTGGCCCCGATCTGGTTGGCCCGTTGGGTGAAGCCACTGAGCAATCCGTCCACCGCGGCGCTACGGGCCACCGCGGCCCCGGTGGCACGCAGGTTGTCCTGCCAGGCCGCGCCCGGTGCCCCGGTGAACACCGTCGGGGCGATCGCCGCCAGCTGCGGATACAACTTGGGCGTCAACGTGACCGAGCCCAGGATCAGATCGGGATGTGCGGCTGCGATGCCGGCCAGGTCAGGAGCACCGCGGGTGCCCATACCCGGCACCCCGTGCAAGGCTTTGCCCAGATAGGACGGCTGACTCGACGAGCCGTCCGGTAACGCGGCGCCGACCACCCGCGATTGCAGCCCCAGCGCACACAGGTCGTCGAGCTGGTCACCGGATAACACGACGATGCGCTGTGGGTCGGCCGGCACCTGGACGACGTCTGGATCGACTCCCGCGACGTTGCGGGCCGGCCGCGTCGGCGGCCCCGGATCCGGCGCCGTCGCATCCCGCGCGCAGGCGTCGTCGGGCTTGCGATCGGTCCCTAGAACCCCGGCCCCCGCGATCTGGGTGGTGGGGGTGACCAGTGACGACCGCGCGGGGGGCTGATCGGATCCGCAGGCGCCGCAGGTCACCATCGCGCCGGCCGCCAGGAAGGCTATTAGGGCTGGGGCCACGGGTCGCGTCCTGCCGAAAAGCACGCGTTCGACCGTAACATTCGCCCAGCTCGGACCCGTCCGCGAAATCGGTCGACGGCGTCCCGCGAAGCAATTACGACAGTTTGTAGGACCAGACCTTCCGCCAGCCTCATCGCGGGCTAAGATTCTGTGCAGTGTTGGGTTTGGCCCCCTGTCCGGGTTGGATGTTTGGAGGAGCTGTTGACAGCCGAAGCGCCCCCGTTGGGAGAACTGGAAGCCGTCCGCCCATACCCGCCGCGGATGGGGCCCAAGGGGAACCTGGTCTACAAGCTGATCACCACCACCGATCACAAGATGATCGGGATCATGTACTGCGTCGCGTGCATCATCTTCTTCTTCATCGGCGGCCTGCTGGCGCTGCTGATGCGGACGGAGTTGGCCGCGCCGGGTCTGCAGTTCTTGTCGAACGAACAGTTCAACCAGCTGTTCACCATGCACGGCACGATCATGCTGCTGTTCTACGCCACCCCGATCGTGTTCGGCTTCGCCAATCTGGTGCTGCCGCTGCAGATCGGTGCGCCCGACGTGGCGTTCCCGCGACTTAACGCGTTGTCGTTCTGGTTGTTCTTGTTCGGCGCCACGATCGGGGCGGCCGGGTTCATCACGCCGGGCGGGGCCGCGGACTTCGGCTGGACCGCGTACACCCCATTGACCGATGCGATCCACTCTCCCGGTGCCGGCGGCGACCTGTGGATCATGGGCCTGATCGTCGCGGGTCTGGGCACCATCCTGGGCGCGGTCAACATGATCACCACCGTGGTGTGCATGCGCGCCCCCGGGATGACGATGTTCCGGATGCCGATCTTCACCTGGAACATCCTGGTGACGTCGATCCTGGTGCTGATCGCGTTCCCGCTGCTGACCGCGGCGCTGTTCGGGCTGGCCGCCGACCGTCACCTCGGGGCCCACATCTACGACCCCGCCAACGGCGGAGTCCTGTTGTGGCAGCATCTGTTCTGGTTCTTCGGCCACCCCGAGGTGTACATCATCGCGCTGCCGTTCTTCGGCATCGTCTCGGAAATCTTCCCGGTTTTCTCGCGCAAGCCGATCTTCGGCTACACCACCTTGGTCTATGCGACGCTGTCGATCGCCGCGTTGTCGGTCGCGGTGTGGGCACACCACATGTTCGCCACGGGAGCCGTTCTGCTGCCGTTCTTTTCGTTCATGACGTACTTGATCGCGGTGCCCACCGGGATCAAGTTCTTCAACTGGATCGGCACTATGTGGAAGGGCCAGTTGACCTTTGAGACGCCGATGCTGTTCTCGATCGGCTTCCTGGTCACCTTCCTGCTGGGTGGCCTGACCGGCGTGCTGCTGGCCAGCCCGCCGCTGGACTTCCATGTGACCGACAGCTATTTCGTGGTCGCGCACTTCCACTACGTGCTGTTCGGCACCATCGTGTTCGCCACGTTCGCCGGTATCTACTTCTGGTTCCCGAAGATGACCGGCCGGCTGCTCGACGAGCGGCTGGGCAAGCTGCACTTCTGGCTGACGTTCATCGGTTTCCACACCACGTTCCTGGTGCAGCACTGGGTCGGCGACTTGGGCATGCCGCGCCGCTACGCCGATTACCTGGCCAGCGATGGCTTCCAGCCGTACAACATCGTCTCGACCGTCGGGGCCTACATTCTGGGCGCGTCGATGCTTCCGTTTGCCTGGAACGTCTTCAAGAGCTGGCGCTACGGCGAGGTGGTGACCGTCGACGACCCGTGGGGGTATGGAAATTCGCTGGAGTGGGCGACCAGCTGCCCGCCGCCGCGGCACAACTTCACCGAACTGCCCAGGATCCGCTCGGAGCGGCCGGCGTTCGAATTGCACTACCCGCACATGGTGGAACGGCTTCGCGCCGAAGCACACGTCGGGCGCGCCCACGGCCCCAAAGACAACGACGTGACTCGAGCCGACGACATCAACGTTCGCAGCTAATGGGTTTTTGCGGCGGCAATCGCGGGTGAACACAACACCCAAGGTGTCGGTGTTGATCACCGTCACCGGTGCGGATCAGCCAGGTGTGACGTCCGCGCTCTTCGAGGTCCTCTCGCGACATGAAGTCGAGCTGCTCAACGTCGAACAGGTGGTGATCCGGGGCCGCCTGACGCTGGGTGTGCTGGTGTCCGCGGCACCTGACGTCGCCGACGACAGCGGGTTGCGGGACGAAGTCAAGGCCGCGATCCACCAGCTGGGCCTCGACGCCACCATCGAGCGCAGCGACGACTCGCCGATCATCCGCGAACCCTCGACTCACACCATCATGGTGTTGGGCCGGCCGATCACCGCCCACGCGTTCAGCGCGGTGGCCCGCGAGGTGGCCGCCCTCGGTGTCAACATCGACCTGATCCGCGGGGTCTCCGACTACCCGGTCACCGGGTTGGAGTTGCGCGTCTCGGTGCCGCCCGGAGTGGACCGCCAGCTGCAGACCGCTCTGGCCACAGTGGCCGCCGACGAGCAGGTCGACGTGGCACTCGAGGATTACGGCTTGGCCCGGCGAGCCAAACGGCTCATCGTGTTCGACGTCGATTCGACGCTGGTCCAGGGCGAGGTCATCGAGATGCTGGCGGCCCGGATGGGCGCCCAGGGGCAGGTCGCGGCGATCACCGAGGCGGCGATGCGCGGCGAGCTGGATTTCGCGGAGTCCCTGCAGCAGCGGGTGGCCACCTTGGCGGGCATGCCCGCTGAAGTTCTCGACGAGGTCGCCGACCAGCTGGAGCTGATGCCCGGCGCCCGGACCACGTTACGCACGTTGCGGCGGTTGGGTTTTCACTGCGGCGTGGTGTCCGGCGGCTTTCGGCGCATCATCGACCCGCTCGCACACGAGCTGATGCTGGACTTCGTCGCCGCCAACGAGCTGGAGATCGTCGACGGCGTGCTGACCGGCCGGGTTGTCGGCCCGATTGTCGATCGGGCCGGCAAGGCCAAGGCGCTGCGGGACTTCGCGCAGCTGGCCGGGGTGTCGATGGAGCAGACCGTCGCGGTTGGTGATGGTGCCAACGACATCGACATGCTGGCCGCGGCGGGGCTGGGAGTGGCGTTCAACGCCAAGCCCGCGTTGCGCGCGGTCGCCGACGCGTCGTTGAGCCATCCATACCTGGACACCGTGCTGTTTCTGCTGGGCGTGACCCGCGGCGAGATCGAGGCCGCCGACGCCGTCGACGGCATGGTGCGCCGCGTCGACATCCCGCCTCGGTAGCTTTGCGTCCACTCGCGGGCCGCTGGCCGCACTCATCAGCCGCGAGGGACCGCAAATGTACGCCTGAAGGGGTGTTTTGGTGTGCATATGGGGCCGTTCGCGGGCATCTGGCGTGCTGATCAGTCCGCGAGAGTCCGCAAATGTACGCCTTTTGCGTCTGCTCGCGCCGGTACGGCACGATGATCGGGTGCTCGAAGCTGCGGCCGACCCCGATCTGCTGATCGACTTCAGAGGCGTTTCGCTGCGGCGCGGCGGCCGCGTCCTGGTCGGGCCCATCGACTGGAGCGTCGAACTCGACGAACGGTGGGTGATCATCGGCCCCAACGGGGCGGGCAAGACGTCGCTGCTGCGCATCGCCGCGGCCACCGAGCACCCGTCGTCGGGCATCGCCTACGTGCTCGGCGAGCGGCTGGGCCGCGTCGACGTCTCGGAGCTGCGTGCGCGGATCGGGCTCAGTTCCTCTGCCCTGGCGCAACGGGTGCCCGACAACGAAGTGGTGCGGGACCTGGTCGTCTCGGCCGGCTATGCGGTGCTGGGCCGGTGGCGAGAGCGTTATGACGACGTCGACTACCAACGGGCCCTCGACATGCTGGAGAGCCTGGGCGCCGAGCACCTGGCCGACCGTACCTACGGGACGCTGTCCGAGGGCGAGCGCAAACGGGTGCTGATCGCCCGTGCCCTGATGACCGACCCGGAACTGCTGTTGCTCGACGAACCCGCCGCCGGCCTCGACCTGGGTGGTCGCGAAGAGCTGGTGGCGCGGCTGACCGACCTGGCCGCCGATCCCGACGCGCCCGCACTGGTGCTGGTCACCCACCACGTCGAGGAGGTGCCGCCCGGCTTCAGCCACTGCCTGTTGCTGTCTGAGGCCCAGGTGGTTGCCGCGGGTTTGCTGTCCGACGTGCTGACCGCCGAAAACCTGTCCACCGCGTTCGGCCAGTCGATCGCCCTGGACGTCGTCGACGGGCGCTATTTCGCCAGGCGGGTCCGCACTCGTGCAGCACACCGGAGGCGCTTATGACTTCCCCTCGTGAGCCGCTGGTACCGAGACCGGCGGCGACCGTGATGCTGGTCCGCGACGCTGGGGCCGGTTCCGGGGGCGGCCTTTCCGTATTCCTGATGCGCCGGCACTCCGCGATGGAATTCGCTGCCGGAGTGATGGTGTTCCCCGGTGGCGGCGTGGACGACCGCGACCGCAACACCGACATGGAGGGACGGGGGGCCTGGGCGGGCCCGCCGCCGCAGTGGTGGGCGCAGCGGTTCGGCATCGAAACCGACCTGGCCGGGGCGCTGGTCTGCGCCGCCGCCCGCGAAACCTTCGAGGAATCCGGGGTGCTGTTCGCCGGCCCGGCGGATGATCCCAACGGGATCGTCGGCGACGCCTCGGTATACGGCGACGCCCGCCGCGCGCTGGCCGACCGGACGCTGTCGTTCGCCGACTTCCTGTGCGGGGAGAACCTGGTGTTGCGGTCGGATCTGTTGCGGCCGTGGGCGAACTGGGTCACCCCGGAGGCCGAGCTCACCCGCCGTTACGACACCTATTTCTTTGTGGGAGCGCTGCCGGAAGGGCAGCGCGCCGATGGCGAGAACACCGAATCCGACCGTGCCGACTGGACGATGCCGCAGGACGCCATCGACGACTTCGCGGCCGGTCGCAACATCCTGCTGCCGCCGACCTGGACGCAGCTGGACGCGCTGGCCGGCCGCACCGTCGCCGATGTGCTGGCCGTCGAGCGCAAGATCGTCCCGGTGCAGCCACACCTGGAGCAACAGGGCGACAACTGGGTGTTCGAGTTCTTCGATTCCGACCGCTACAACCAGGCTCGGATTTCGGGCGGCGCTTTGGGGTGGCCCTTTTGACCGGCTCAGTGAGCGAGTTCGTCAGCGTCGTCGTCAGTGACGGCTCGCAGGACGCCGGCCTGGCCATGTTGCTCCTGTCGAGACCGCCCACCAACGCGATGACCCGCCAGGTCTACCGGGAGATCGCGGCCGCAGCCGACGAACTGGGGCGGCGCGACGACGTCGCGGCGGTGATCCTGTTCGGCGGCCACGAGATCTTCTCCGCCGGCGACGACATGCCCGAACTGCGGACACTGAGCCCGGCTGAGGCAGACACCGCGGCCTGGATACGGCGCGAGGCCATCGACGCCGTGGCGGCGATCCCGAAACCGACCGTCGCCGCGATCACCGGGTACGCACTGGGCGCCGGGCTCACGCTGGCGCTGGCCGCCGACTGGCGGGTCAGCGGCGACAATGTGAAGTTCGGCGCCACCGAGATCCTGGCCGGCCTGATCCCCGGCGGCGGCGGAATGGCCCGCCTGACGCGCGCTGCCGGGGCCAGCAGAGCCAAGGAATTGGTGTTCAGCGGCCGGTTCTTCGATGCCAAGGAGGCGCTGGCGCTGGGCCTGGTCGACGAGCTGGTGGCCCCCGACGACGTGTACGACGGTGCCGCGGCGTGGGCGCGCCGCTTCCTGGACGGCCCGCAGCACGCGCTGGCCGCCGCCAAGGCAGGTATCAATGCCGTTTACGACGAGGTCGTCGAGCCCGACGCCGACCGCCTGGCCGCTGAACGGCGCCGTTATATCGAGGTGTTCGCCGCTGGTCAGGGCGGTGGCTGACATGTGCGATCCGGCCGGCGGTTAGGCTGCCCTTCATGACGAGGAGTTCGAAAATCCCCGCTGACGCGATTCCCAACCCGCATGCCACCGCCGAACAGGTGGAAGCCGCACGCCACGACAGCAAGCTCGCCCAGGTGCTGTACCACGATTGGGAAGCCGAGAGCTACGACGAAAAATGGTCGATTTCCTACGACCAGCGATGCATCGACTACGCCCGGGACTGCTTCGACGGCGTGGTACCCGACGCGGTCCTGCACGAGTTGCCCTACGACCGGGCTCTGGAACTGGGCTGCGGGACCGGCTTCTTCCTGCTGAACCTGATCCAGGCCGGGGTCGCCAGGCGCGGGTCGGTCACCGACCTCTCGCCCGGCATGGTCAAGGTCGCCACCCGCAACGGCCAATCGCTCGGGCTGGACATCGACGGCCGGGTCGCCGACGCCGAGGGCATCCCGTATGACGACAACACCTTCGACCTGGTGGTCGGGCACGCCGTGCTGCATCACATTCCCGACGTCGAGCTGTCGCTGCGCGAGGTGATTCGGGTTCTGAAACCGGGCGGCCGGTTCGTGTTCGCCGGCGAGCCGACCACCGTCGGCAACGGATACGCCCGTGCGCTGGCGGATCTGACGTGGAATCTCACCGTCCGCGCAGTCAAGCTGCCCGGACTCGGAAGCTGGCGCCGTCCACAGGCCGAGCTGGACGAAAACTCGCGCGCCGCGGCGCTGGAGTGGATCGTCGACCTGCACACCTTCACACCGGGTGACCTGGAGCGGATGGCGACCAACGCCGGGGCGAGGCAGGTACAGACCGCCACCGTGGAGTTCACCGCCGCGATGCTGGGCTGGCCGCTGCGCACCTTCGAAGCGACGGTGCCGCCGGGCAAGCTGAGCTGGGGCTGGGCGAGGTTCGCCTTCACCAGCTGGAAGACGCTGAGCTGGGTGGACGCCAACGTATGGCGGCACATCGCGCCGAAGGGCTGGTTTTACAACGTGATGATCACCGGGGTCAAGCCGTCCTGAGCCGCGGCTTGGCTGGTTTCAAATTCAGCACGGCCGACGTCAGGTACCTGCGCTCGGAATCGGGTGCCGCGGCGCTGGCTGCGGTCGCTGAATTCGAGCTGACCGACGCCGCCCGGATCGCCGATGTCGCCGCGGTGCGGGCGCGGTTCGGTGACCGGGCGCCGGTGCTGGTGGAGACGACGCTGCTGCGCCGACGGGCCGCGCCGAAACTGGACGACCTGTGCCCGGGTTCCGGGGTGTCGAGTTGGCTCTTCACCGACGAAGCGCTGCAGCAGGCCACCCCGGCGCCGGTGGCGCTGCACCGGGCACGGCGGCTCGCCGTTTCGCCAGATGTACGGGTCCATGACGCAACCTGCTCCATCGGCACCGAACTTGCCGCGCTGCGCGGCTTTGCCGCCGGTGTGGTGGGCAGCGACCTCGACCCGGTGCGGCTGGCGATGGCGCGTCACAACCTGGGTCCGGATGCCGGCCTCTGTCGCGCCGACGCGCTGCGGCCGGTCACCCGCGACGCCGTGGTTGTCGTCGACCCGGCGCGCCGCGACGACGGTCGGCGCCGCTTCGGTCCGGACGACTACCAGCCGGGCCTCGGTCAGTTGATGGACTGCTACCGCGGCCGGGATCTCGTCGTAAAATGCGCTCCCGGAATAGATTTCGACTATCTGACGCGGCAGGGCTTCGACGGCGAAATCGAGGTGACGTCATACCGGGGTTCGGTCCGGGAAGCCTGCCTGTGGTCGGCCGGGTTGGCCGGGCCGGGGGTGCGTCGTCGGGCCAGCATTCTCGGGGTCCTCGACACCGGCGAGCAGATCACCGACGCCGAGCCGGATGACTGCCCGGCGCGGCCCGCCGGGCGCTGGATCGTCGACCCCGACGGTGCGGTCGTCCGGGCCGGATTGGTCCGCCACTACGGCACCCGGCACGGGCTGTGGCAACTCGACCCCGACATCGCCTACCTGTCCGGGGACCGGCTACCGCCCGGGGCGCGGGGCTTCGAGGTGCTCGAGCAGCTGGCGTTCGACGAGCGCCGGCTACGGCAGGCGCTCACGAGGCTGGACTGCGGGGCGCTGGAGATCCTGGTCCGCGGGGTTCAAGTGGACCCCGACGCGTTGCGGCGCCGGCTGCGGCTGCGCGGCAGCCTGCCCTTATCGGCGGTCATCACCCGCATCGGTGCCGGGTCGGCGAGTCATGCGCAGGTCTTTGTCTGCCGCCCCTCAGGCTCGCACCGGTAAGCTGGCGGCGGTCACTCTTCAGGCGCCCCCTCTGACAGTCTGCGAGGACAACTCGACGATGCGTTATCTGATCGCGGCCGCGGTGCTGGCTCCTGCGGTCCTGGTTGGCTGGCCGGCGTCCGCCGATCCGCCGTCTTGCGCCAGCCTGGGCGGAACGATTGTGGCCGCCCAGACCTGCAAGGTGCACGCCTCGGGACCGACCTACACGCTGAACATGACGTTCCCCGTCGACTATCCCGACCAGCAGGCGCTGACCGACTACATCACGCAGAACCGCGACGGGTTCGTCAACGTCGCGCAGGGGTCCGGCGCGCGTGATCAGCCCTATCAGATGGATGCCACCAGCGAAGACCACACTTCCGGTCAGCCACCGCACAACACCCGCAGCGTGGTGCTCAAGTTCTTCCAGGACCTCGGTGGGGCGCATCCGTCGACCTGGTACAAGGCGTTCAACTACAACCTCGGGACCAAGCAGCCCATCACCTTCGACACGCTGTTCGCGCCCGGTACCACGCCGCTGGACACCATCTTCCCGATCGTCCAGCGTGAGCTGGAACATCAAAGCGCGCTGGCTGCGGCCATCACGCAGTCGACCGGGCTCGACCCCTCGCACTACCAGAACTTCGCCATCACCGACGACCAGCTGATCTTCTACTTCACCCCGGGTGAACTGCTGCCGTCGATCGCCGGTGCCCCCCAGGCCCAAGTGCCGCGCAGCTCCATCCCCCCGCTGGCGATCTAGCCCCGGCTCGCCGCGTTAGCCCGGCCCGAAGCTGTAGACCTGACCGTCGCTGGTGGTGGTCACCACCCGGCGATCGTTGGCAACCGACACCCCAAGCGGGAAGCCGGTGGCCGCGGGCAGCGGATAGCTGTTGATCGTGTGGCCGTTGGACGGATCGAAGACCAGCAACGACATACCGGGTGCGCCCTCGCGCGGTGGGCCACCGACGACGGTGTAACCGACGTCGCCGCCGGCCAGGCTCGACGTCGACAGCGGGGTGACATCGTCACGGCGCCAGGCCGGTTCGGCGTGATCACCGGCGTCCTTGAAGGCCGCCAACCGGGTGTCCGGGCCGCCGCCGGACACGATCAGGCCCTGCGGAGTGACGGCGGGCGGCGTTTGCGCCAGGAATTGCAGCGGCACCGACCACTTGACTTTCCCGTTAGTGGCGTCGAGGGCCCACAGATGCTGGTCGCGGCCATTGACGTAGACGGTTGATCCGTCGGCGGACAACACCGGGCTGGCCAGTACACCGGCGCTGACCGCGTCGCTGGTCCACGCGCGGAGAAGGATCGGCGGTTTTCCCGGGTAATACTTCAGCCCGACCAGGCTCGCGGCCGCAGCGCGTGGCTGCCAGACGCCGATTACCACCATCCCGGTGACCGCCGAATACCCGGGTGCGGCCGCGACCGGGCAGCCTTGCTTCGCCGGCGCGCAGTCGGCAAGCCCGCGGGTGGCGTCGGTGGGATCGATGCCCTCCACCAGGTCCAGCGAATTGCCGACCACCTCGCCGCGGTGGGAGTCGAAAATCTGCACCTGTCCCAGGTGCGTGCTGACCAGCAGATGACTGCTCGCCAGAAAGCGGGGGGTGCTCGGCAGTCCGATCACCGGCTGGCGCCAGCGCGTCCATTGGGTCGGCGGAAACGAGCTGATCGCTCCGGGCTGACCGACGTAGAGGTTCTCGAAACGGTCGAACAACGGACCGCCGAGACCACCGCCCTGGATCAGCCGCACACACCAGCGTTGCCGGCCGTTGTCGTTGTTCTCCCACTCCATCAGCGAACATCCGGCCGGGGTCTGCGCGTTCAGAGCCAGCCAACCGTGCGAGCTCACCGCCGGCCCGGCCGCCAGGCTGCCCTTGACCGAACGTGTCCACCGCAGAATGAGTTTGGTTGCGCCGTCCGTCGCCGTGTAACTGCTGTTGGCGGCGTCGCCGTATTGCGCGGACCAGCCCGGCGCGGGGACCGGATCCACCCATGAGTCGTTGTTGCGGCAACCGCCGAGCCCTGCCGTCAGCACGGCCGAGAAAACGGCCGCCAGGAGACGTCGCCCAAGCATTTTTTTCTTTCGCAGGGTTCGCAGGTCCTTCCGCGATCAGGGATTGGGCGGTTGCAGCGATCGAGTACAGGTGAGGGTAACCCGTGGCGGCTCGGCTACGGCTGATTGCCCGGCTCCTCAGCCCGGCGTTCCGCGGCGCATCGTCGCCGGGCTAGGCTTTCGGGCCATGACGAGCATGTGGGGCGCTCCGCTGCACCGCCGTTGGCGTGGACAACAGCTGCGGGACCCGCGGCAGGCCAACTTCCTCACGATGGCCTCGCTGAAGTGGGTGCTGCGCAACCGCGCGTACACCCCGTGGTACCTGGTGCGCTACTGGCGGCTGCTCAAGTTCAAGCTGGCCAATCCGCACATCATCACCCGGGGAATGGTGTTTCTCGGTAAGGGCGTCGAGATCCACTGCACACCGGAACTGGCCCAGCTGGACATCGGCCGCTGGGTGCACATCGGGGACAAGAACACCATCCGTGCGCACGAGGGCTCGTTGCGGTTCGGCGACAAGGTGGTGCTCGGCCGCGACAACGTCATCAACTGCTATCTCGACGTCGAACTCGGGGATTCTGCGCTGATGGCCGACTGGGTTTATGTCTGCGATTTCGACCACGTGATGGACGACATCAACGTCCCGATCAAGGATCAGGGCATCGTCAAGTCCCCGGTGCGGATCGGGCCCGACACCTGGTTGGCGACGAAGGTGACGGTGCTGCGCGGCACCAGCATCGGACGGGGCTGTGTGCTCGGATCGCACGCGGTGGTCCGCGGTGTCATCCCGGACTATTCGATCGCGGTCGGGGCACCGGCCAAGGTGGTGAAGAACCGGCAGCTCTCCTGGGAGAGCTCCGCCGCGCAGCGCGCGGAATTGGCTGCCGCCCTCGCCGACATCGAACGCAAGAAAGCGAACCGCTAGACAGGCCGAAAAAGCCAGGCGGGCAACCGCTTCCGGTGCGATGGCTAGGACGGTTGGTCGTCGACCTTGATATCGAAGCTGACGTCGCCGGCGTCGACGTTGGTGACGGTCACATTCACGCCGTAGGTCTTGCCGTCTTCTGAGAGTTTGCAGCGCAGTGTGGCGCCCTCGACGCCTTTCAAGTTGTCCGGGCAGGTCACCGATTCGGTTGCAATTCCCTGCTGGGTCAGTTTGGCGCTGATGATGCTGGCGACCTGGTCCTTATCGACCGTTTCCACCATGTCGAAATTGACGTTGTCGCCGTCGACACTGGTGACGGTCACGTTGACGTTGAAGGTCTGGTCTTTGACCTTCATCTCGCAGTTCAGTTGCGCCCCGACCTTGGCCGGCAGGTCGGTCGGGCAACTCACCGTGTCGGGTTTGTTGCCGGCGGCGTCGGTCATCTTGGAGGTGATCTGGCGTGCCACATCGCTCTTGCTGACCGCGTGCGCCGAACTTGTACTGACCGAACACGAGCACGCTCCGACGCCGGCCATCAGCCCCGCGGCGGCGCCCGAAGCCAACAAAGTCCGAACGATCGAGCGAGCCATTGCGCCTCCCTGGCGTCGACAACTGCGAGTCGGGGAGATAATCGCATGCCAGTCAACGTTGGGGTAGGCGAATTCGGCAATACCCCGCGCCGAAGTCTGCTATTCAGCCCAACTCCCGATAGCGGCGCAGTGCTTCGGCGCGCTCAGCACCGTGGTCGACGAGCGGCGCCGGATACCCCTGCGGTCGTTCACCTTTTGGCAGCCGGACGTCGTCGACGTCGCGCAGCTCGGGTACCCAGTGCTTGACGTAATCGCCGGATGGATCGAACTTCTCGCCTTGCTTGTCGGGGTTGAACACCCGGAAGTATGGCGCGGCGTCGGTGCCGCATCCCGCGCACCACTGCCATCCGTGCTGGTTGCTGGCCATGTCGCCGTCGGTGAGCTGGTCCAGGAACCAGCCGGCGCCCCACTGCCACGGCAGATGAAGATCCTTGACCAGAAACGATGCGACGATCATCCGCACCCGGTTGTGCATGAAGCCCGTCTCGCACAGTTGGCGCATTCCGGCATCGACAAAGGGAAACCCGGTTTCGCCGGCTTTCCAGGATTCGAAACGCCGTTCGGCGTCCGCTCCGGTGTCGGTCGAGATGTCGTCGAAATCGCTGTTCCAGTTGCGCCACGCGCTGTGTGGCCAGTGATACAGCACTGCGGCGTAGAAGTCGCGGAAGGCTAACTCGCGCAGGTAAGCCTGCGATCCGGCACGGCGCAGGTCGAGGTCGGCGACCAGGGTGCGGGGATGGATGGTGCCGAACTTCAGGTGCACCGACATCCGGCTGCTGCCCGGCAGGTCCGGGCGATCGCGGTCCTCGGCGTAGCGGTCCAGTCCGTCGTCGACGAACGCTGCCCATTGCGAAAGTGCTTCTGCCTCACCGGCTTCGGCGTGAAGTTTGACGCCGGGGTCGGGGATCTCACACTGTTGGACCCGCAACTGCGCTGGGTCGAGCCAGCGCGCCGAATCCGCCCCTGACCGTGCCGGTGCTCGCCACCCGACCTGGCGCCACGCCCGGAAAAACGGCGTGAACACCTGGTAGGGGGTGCCGTCGTCTTTGGTGACGCGGCCAGGCGAAACCAGATACGGCGATCCGGTTGCCACCAGCGGCACCGAACCCAGGGCGGTGCGTACCCGGTCGTCGCGCCGCCGGCCGAACGGTGCGAAATCCTCGGAGATGTGCACCGAGGATGCTCCGATCTTCTTGGCGATCTGGGGGATCCGTTCGTCGGGACGACCGCGCGTCACCAACAGCCGACCATTCAGGTCGTCGCGCAGCTGCCGCAGCGAGTCACCCAGGAACTGCAGGCGGCGCTGGCCGGACGAGGCCTCCAGGCGCGGGTCGAGGACAAAACAGCCGAGCACTCCGTCGGAGCCGCTGTCGGCCGCGGCGGCCAGCGCCGGATGATCACGCAACCTCAGGTCGCGACGAAACCACAACAGTGCGGGCATGATTCAGCGGTTAAGTAGCCATCAGCGGTTAAGTAGCCTTCAGCGGTTAAGTTAGCCAGATGTGGGTGGACAAGACGGTGGCGAACGCGCACCACAGGGGGTAGGGCGCGAGGGCCAAACCGGCCCGGCTGTCGGCCGCTGCCGTCCGCCTCGCAAGGTCGGCACTGCTGGCCGTCAGTACCGCGGCGCCAAGCGCGGACGCGCCGAGTTTGTGGTAGCGGAAAAACAGCCAGCTCCATCCCGCATTGAGGACCAGGTTGAGGCTCAGCGCGCCGACGTAGCGGCGCGCCGCGTCGTGCTGTCCGGTCGTGCGAAACCGGTCGATGGCCACCGCGGAAGTGGCCGCGATGTCGGTGTACAGGCTGGTCCAGACGACCGGGAAAACGGCGCCGGGTGGCTGGTAGGACGGCTTGCGAACCAGCGAGTACCAGCCCGCTGTGCGGCCTGGGCTGGCGATGCTTCCGGCGCCCGCTGCCGCACCGACGGCCAGCGTAGTGGCGGCCAGGGTGAACTTATTCATGTTGCCTCCGTTCGGGTTTGGCGCGGGTGGGAGCTGCCGGCCACCAGATGCGGTCACCGATCAAAGCGAACAGCGCGGGTATCACTAGCGTGCGCACGACGAAGGTGTCGAGCAGAATGCCCAGGCCCACGATGATGCCCAGCTGGGTCAGCACGATCAGCGGCAGTACTCCCAATACCCCGAAGACGGCGGCCAAAACGATTCCGGCGCTGGTGATGACGCCACCGGTGGCCGATACCGCGCGGACCATGCCGGAATCGTTTCGGCCGCCGTGTGCCGCCTCCTCGCGGGCGCGGATGACCAGGAAGATGGTGTAGTCCACGCCGAGGGCGGCCAGGAACAGAAACGCGAACAACGGAGTGCTGTTGTCCAGGGCCGGGAAACCGAACACGTGCATGCTGGCCCAGCCGCCCAGTCCCAGTGCGGCCAGGGCGCCCAGAATCGTCGCGGCCAGCAGGGTCGGCGGTGCCAGCGCGGACCGCAGCAGCGCATAAAGCACGACCAGAATGACGGCCAGGATCGCCGGGATCAGCACCCGCCGATCGTGCGTCGCGGCGTCGCGCACATCCAGCGCCTGCGCGTCCGGCCCGCCTACCAGCGCGTCGGGGGTGCTGGTTTTGGTCGAATGCCGTAGCGCCGCAATCGTATTGAATGCACCATTCGACGATGGTGGCGCGTCGATCACCACCGACCACTTGGTCAGCCCGCGGCTGGACTGCCCGGCCTCGGTCACCGAGCTGACGCCGCGGGTGCTGCTGATGGTTTGTTGCACCAGCGCGGCCCGGTCAGTAGGGGCGACGACCAGCGTGGGGTTGGTCAGGCCAGCCGGAAAGTGCTGGGCCACAACGTCATAACCTGACACCGAATCCGCCCTGACCCGGAATTGCTCGGTCTGCGTCAAACCGATTCGGGTACCCAGCAGTCCGGTGGCCAGCGCCAGCAGAAGTGCGATCGTGATGGTGGCGACCAGGGCGGGACGGCGAGCCACCCATTCGGCGACACGGTGCCACGGGCCGGCATCGAGCCCGGTCCCAGCATCGGATTCATCCGGCCGCGGAATGAACGGCCAGAACAATCGCCGGCCGCACAACGCCAGCAGTGGCGGAAGCACGAGCAGAACCGAGACCGCGGCCACGATCAGCCCGCAAGCCGCAAGGGCGCCCAGACTGCGGGTGCTCGGGGTGCGGGCGAAGATCAGGGTGAGCAGCGCGAGCACCACGGTGGCGTTGCTGGCAACAATCGCCGGCCCGGCCATGCGCACCGCCCGGTACAGGGCGTCACGGTGATCGGCATGGCGCCAAAGTTCTTGCCGGTAACGGGAAATCAATAGCAGCGCGTAATTGGTCCCGGCCCCGAACACCAGGACGCTGGTGATCCCGGAGGTGGCGCCGTCGAAGCTCAGCCCGGTCAGCGATGCCACCGAGGTGCCCACCGATGTCGCCACCCGATCGGCGAATCCAATCACCAGCAGCGGCACCAGCCAGAGCACCGGGGAGCGGTAGGTGGCGATCAACAACAGCGTGACCACCGACGCCGTGACCGCCAACAGGGTGATGTTGGCATCGGTGAACGCGTTGGCGATGTCGGCGCCGAACGCCGGGCCGCCGGTGACGTGTACCGCCAAGTTCGCCGGCAAACCGGTGCCGGCGGCCGTGCGCAGTGCCGCGACGGCATCGTTTAGTGCCAGACCGGACAAGTCGGCGCTGATCGGAACCACTCCGATCGCCGCCTTGCCGTCGGCCGACACCGTAGGCGGTGCGCCCGCGGCGGACGCACCGGGTTGGGCAACCGCTCGCATCCGGTTGCAGGCCTCTTGTAGCGCCCCGACTCCGGAGGGGCCCAGGGCCGCGCCGTCGGTGCGGTTGACCACCACAATCAGCGCGACCCGGTCGCCACCGGGAAACTGGTGGGCCAGCGCCTCTACCTTGGCGGAATCCGAATCGACGGGCACCGACTGCGGTGCCCGTCCCGCTGCGGCGTTTCCGCCGATCAACACCATGAAGGCGACGCCGGCCAGCACGACACCCAACCCGACCAGCCACGAGCGCCGGCCGGTCACCGCCGCGGCCAGACCGTCCCATCCCACCTGGCAAGCATTTCAGTGAATTAAACATTAATCAACTGAATGAAATGACCGCGGGCGGCTATGCTCCTGGTAGTCATGGACGCAGTTGAGCAGCCCCTCAGCCGGGACGCGCTGGAGTCGCTGATCTCGGCCGATCTGCGCGAACTTTCGAGCGAATCCGACCAGATCGGCCGGCTGTTCGCGGTGTCGCACGACGTGCGGCCCACCGACTTTCGCGCCCTGCTGCACATCATGGTCGCCGAAACCGCCGGGCGGCCGATGACCTCGGGGGATCTCAGTCAGCAGATGGGCCTGTCCGGAGCCGCGATCACCTACCTGGTGGATCGGCTCATCGAGTCCGGCCACATTCGGCGTGACTCGCACCCCGCCGACCGGCGCAAGGTCATCCTGCGCTATTCCGAACCCGGTCTCGACACCGCCCGGTCGTTCTTCAACCCGCTGGGGATGTACACCAATGCCGCGCTCAATGACCTGCCCGACGCCGACCTGGCCGCGGCGCATCGGGTGTTTGCCGCGGTTATTTCCGGGATGCGCCGGTGGCAGACCGAATTGGGTACGCCACGACGTGACGGGCCGGCTAGTTGAGGCTTTTGAGCGCGGCGACGAGTCCTTCGGTATCGGCAACCGTGACGGTCAGCGCCGAGTGGTCGCGCAAACCGATGACGCGGTGAATACGTGGTTCGAAATGGATGCAGACTCCGGCAATCGCATTGGTGCCGAACGTGAGTCCGTCATCGGCGAACGACAGCCGGGGACCGACGGCAGTCCACCATCGATACGGGCCGGTGACGTGCGCAGTCCTGCACCGCTGACAGCGGAGCGTCGACCCGAAACGGCCCGTAGCGAGCGACGAAGCGGCCTTTGTCGGTCAGGTCGGTCAGGGTTACGCCTTGGCGGCCCGGCCACCGAAACGGTAGCCAGATCGGGGCCACCCGAGGGTCGTAGCGATAGGGGAAGTGGCGGGCATGCTTGTCCTGCGGTCTCACCGTACGCATCCTCACACGGCTGTGCCTGCCTTGAAAAGGGTTGAACGGGTGGCCGGCGACGCCGGCGCCCCACCTGTGAGATGGGCGCCCGCAGCAACCGCGGAAAAAATCAAGATCGGCCGGCCCGGAAAATGGCGTTGGCCGCGTTTGGCGGGATTGGTAATGGGTATTCGGGCTTAGCCGGATGGCATGTACGGGCCGAATTGCAGTTTGAATTCATTCTTCACGGACGCGAGGGACGGTGCGGCTCAATGGAGGCGAAGTGCCGGGGATCCAGCTGTTTAGCGATCGCATTTGCCGTGACTATGTTTGGTATCGCCACACCGGCGTGGGCTGACGCCGACACCGGTGTCGCCGTGTTTCCCGGTATGGAAATTCACCAGGGCAGCACGGTATGCACTTTAGGATTTGTAGAACCGGGGCTGCGGATCGCGGTGGCCGCCGGTCAATGCGATGGCGGCCCGTTGGCGACCGATAGTCACGGGAATGTCATCGGAGCGGTGGTTACCGCCCACCGCAGCGCCACCGACGCCGCAGCCGTGGACGGGTCCATGCCGGACGGCGAGTACGAAGTCATCAAGTTGGCCGACTATGTGCAAGCCACGAATGTGCTGCCCACGGGGCGCCAATTACTTTCCGCGGCGGGGCTGGGCGTGCAGCAAGCAGATTCGGTGTGCCACTTTGGCGTATCGACTGGCCAGACTTGTGGTCGCGTCGGCGGGATGCTGAACGGCCGGTTTGCCGTGACCGGCGTCGCCACAGACCAACGTGACATCGGCGGCCCGGTGTACACCGTGACGGACGACAACCGTGCTGTGATCGCGGGGTTGTTCGAGGGTATATCGGGTTCCGGGCCGATGGCGGAGTCGTGGCAAGCCGCGATGCGGCAGCTCTACCTCGACGGCCGCGCGATTGGTCAGGCACCGCCAGTGCGCCTAGCGAGCGGGCACACGAATACGAGCTCAACACCAGGTGGCATCTGAAAGGGGACAACAATGCCTAATTCGGCGCCCAAGCTAACACCGGCGGAATTGGGCCAGTCCGCCACCCAACCCAGCACAGCGGCGGTATTGCTGCGGCTGTTGGGCATGGAGCATGCCTCCGTCATCCACCATCGCGCGGCACTAACCGAATGGCTGGAGCGCAACAACCCGACGGCAGAGCTGCGACTGAGTCTGCGGGCCAACGGCTACGGGCTATTGCTGCCGCGCCCAGAGCCCTGGAAGCCTGCGCCAGTGCAGGTGGTGGCTCGAGCCAGCTAGCGGCCCGCCCGCGGCTACCCGATGGCCGGGGCTGTTCATGAGAATAGTTAACTTTCGAACTATTCATTTTGTTAAGTACAATGTGCTTCTGGGCGGCAAGCGATGATTCGGCTTGCCTCGGCGCAAGCTGGGTACCGCCTAGTGCGTGTCGATCACGGAGGAGGGCCATGTTCGGACGGATTGTGGCCGGGCTCGGCCGGCTTGTTCAAGCTGCAGCGTCGGTGGTGGGTTATCGTCACGGGACCGAGGAACCCAGTCATAGCGTCGACAAGTTGACCGGCGATGTGGAGATCCGGCGGTATGGTGAGCGGGTTGCCGCCGAGACGACGGTCACTGCCGACGAAGAATCCGCGCGTAACATGGGATTTCGTCGTCTTGCGCGCTACATATTCGGCGGCAATGACGCGCACGCCAAGATCGCGATGACGGCGCCGGTCGCACAGCAGTCCGGCGACGCGCGCGGTCAGAAGATTGCCATGACCGCTCCGGTGTCCCAACGAGCCGGCGCCGGCGGCGATTGGGTGATCCAGTTTTTCATGCCGGCCGACGAGACGCTCGAGTCTTTGCCCCATCCCGATGACGCCGATGTCAGGTTGGTCGAAATCCCGCCCGAGACGATAGCGGTGCGCCGCTTCAGCGGCAGTCGCAGCCGCCGCGCCGTTGCCAAGCAGGCGGCGGAGCTGCTCACCACGCTGTACGAGACCGGATTCGAGGCGGTCGGTACCCCGGCGGCCTGGTTCTACGACCCGCCGTGGACCATCCCGATGCTGCGGCGCAACGAAATCGCGGTCCCGGTGCAGCCGGGACCGTAGTCGCCGCATGACCGCTGACCGGGGCGAGATGACTATCCGCAAACGCCGCCACATCGACGTGTGCCGCAACGGCGACGTGGGTTATCACGGCGTGACGACGGGGCTGGAACGTTATCGCCTGCCCTACAACGCATTGACCCAGACCAACCTCGACGACATCGAGCTTTCCGTCGAGTTCCTCGGCATGCGGCTGCGGGCGCCGATTCTGGTGGGCGCCATGACTGGCGGCGCGGAGCTATCGCGCACGATCAACCGGAATCTCGCCTCCGCAGCTCAACGGCTCGGCGTCGGGATGATGCTCGGGTCGCAGCGGGTGATGCTCGACAGCGCATTGGGGGAGCGGGCCGCCGCCAGCTTCACTGTGCGTGATGTCGCGCCCGACGTGTTGTTGTTCGGGAACATCGGTCTGTCCCAGTTCACCAAGGATGCGGTGCCGGACATCATCCAAGCCCTAGACCGCGTTGGCGCCAATGCGCTTGCGGTGCATACCAATCCGTTGCAGGAGGCGATGCAGCACAATGGTGACACGGAGTTCGGCGGTTCGTTGGAGCGGCTGCACGATCTGACCGGCATGCTGGATTATCCGGTGCTGCTGAAGGAGGTTGGCCACGGGATCGGGGCCGCCGCCGTCGCTGAATTACTGCGGTTGTCGGCCGAGCCACCGGTGGCGGCCATCGACGTCGCCGGCGCCGGCGGCACATCATGGTCGCGGGTCGAGCAGTTCGTCCGCTACGGCGAACTGCGCTATCCGGACCTCGCCGACTGGGGGATACCCACCGCGCAAGCACTATTGGAGGTGCGTGCGGCGCTGCCGGCCATCCCGCTGGTCGCCTCCGGTGGAATCCGAACCGGTATGGACGCCGCCAAAGCACTCGCCTTGGGCGCCGACGTGGTGGCGGTCGCCCGGCCACTGCTCCCGGCCGCCATCGAGTCCTCAGCTGCCGCGACGGCTTGGCTGCAGCAATTCATCGACGAGCTTCGCATCTGCCTGCACGGGTGCGGTACGCCCGATCTGCGTGCCTTGCACGCGCTTGGCGCGACACCCGTTATGTAGGTAGGGCCGATGGCGGTAATTCTGGCTTACGGTTCACCAGCGCTGGGCCACCTTTACCCGCTCGGCGCCCTGCTGAGTGAGCTGGCTCGGCGCGGCCACAACGTGCACCTGCGGACCATGACCACGCAAGTCGTCACCATGCGTGGGGATGGTCTGCATGCCGAGGCGGTCGACCCGCGGATCGAGGCTATCGTCGGGCAAGACTGGCTGGCGCGCAACGCGTTAGGCGTCCTGAAAATCTCGATCGACGTGCTATGCCGGCGCGCGGTGCTCGAAGTCGACGATCTGCGGAGCGCGATCGCGCAGGTGCAACCCGACATTGTCATCGTCGACGCCAACTGCTGGGGTGCGATGTCGACGGCCGAGGCCAGTGGCCTTCCCTGGGTGGTGTTTTCGCCGTTCACGCCGTACCTGCGGTCGCGGGCCGCGCCGCCGTTCGGCCCCGGTTTGCGGCCGCTGCCCGGTGTCATCGGCAGTATTCGCGATGCCTCGATGCGCCCGTTTGTCAGGTACCTCTTCGACCGGCCGATGTTGCCCCGGATCAACCCCATTCGCGCGGCCCTCGGGGTGCCGGCGGTTGACTCCATGGACGGACTGATGCGCCGGGCGCCGCTGCTGTTGGCGGTCGGCGGTGAGCCATTTGAATATCCGCATCCGGACTGGGGTGATGCCGTGCACCTGGTCGGCGCGTGTGAATTCGAGCCGACCAGCGCGCGGGCCCCGGACTGGCTGGCCGCGATCGACCGGCCCATCGTGCTGGTAAGCACGTCCTCGGTGGCACAGGCCGACGCCAAATTGGGCCGGGTCGCCTTGCGCGCTTTGGCTGACGAGCCCGTCCACGTCGTCGCGACGTTCCCGGCCGGCATCCCGTCGGGGCTCCCGAACACAGCCAACGCAACGGTGTGCCAGTTCGTCCCGCACGGTCTGGTGCTCGATCGCGCGATCTGCGCCATCACCCACGGTGGGATGGGCAGCACCGTCAAGGCCCTCGACCGCGGTGTTCCGGTCTGCGTGGTGCCGTTTGCCCGCGATCAGGGCGAAGTTGCGCGGCGCGTCCAGGTGGCCGCCTGCGGCACCCGCCTGCCGGCAAAGAAGCTCAGCCCGGCACGCCTACGCCTGGCCATCCGCCGGGCGATGGCGATGGCCGACGGGGCACGGCGGGTGGCTGCCGGTTTCGCCGCGACCGGCGGTGTGGCGCGCGGTGCGGACCTGATCGAACAGTGCATGGTGCAGCGCGCCCGGCCGGGTCTACCGGGGCGACGCCTGCCGCCGACGCGCGGTTGCCGCCGCGCGCCCGGCGTTGGCTGACGGTTTCGGCTGATCGGTATGAAGCTCAGCCTCAAACGTTGACATCGCCGCGATCATCGCCGTGAAAACCTGGTGAGCGGCACTGAGGTCCTTGTCGGCCAGGCCGTCAAGGGCCACGCTGAGATGCGCACCGAGGGGACTGAAGAAAGTATGTGCCAACGTCATACCGCGATTCTCATAGCGCAGCAGCCACTTTCGCCGGTCTTCAGGATCGGGCTCGCGCCTAATGTGACCCGCGGCGATCATTCGATCGACGAGATAGGTGATCGCGGCAGGCGAGACATCCATGCGCTGCCGTAGCTGCGCCAACGTCAAAGGTGTGCCGGCGGTTTCGGCCACCATGATGTGCAGCAGGGCGTGGAAGTCGTTGCTGCTTACGTCCTGCAGACGCGCGAAGTGGCGGCCTATGCGATCAGATTGCGCCGTGACCGCCCGCATGTCAGCCGACAGCAGCTTTTCCAGCTCAGCCCGACCGGGCGGTGGCTCATGAGCGCGCCGCTTGGTCACGATACCCATCCTTCATCAGACACCCAGAGTATCGGCGCGCTGCGGGGAGTCCTAGACGAACCACCCGCGCGTCAGCCATGACGATCCGGCAGACAGGGCGCCGCGACGACGGCGAACGCCGGGGCGCTTGCGCCGACCGCCGGCACCTGAGTCGAGAAACATCGGTAGGTGTAAGGCATCGAAGCGGCCTTCGCCGAACAAGATCCGATCGCGCATCCCCTGCGATGGCCGGTCGCGCGGCGGCATTGTCGCAGGTTCCGCTGGCGGCGCGGGCGTTCATTTGACGTGTGTCGATTGCGATCTCGCTGGTTTGGCGCCTTTATTGCCCATGAGGGTGGCCGACATCGAGTTCGCGCTCAGCGAACCGGGGCTGTTCCGTGGCGTGTTCGCGTCCGGATCTGGGCCAGCGGTGCAGGTGCCCACCAGTTCAGGTCGCCTAAGACGTGCATGAAAGCAGGAACCAGCAGCACTCGTACCAAGGTCGCGTCGATTAGAACGGCGATAGTGAGCCCGACTCCGAATATGCGCATGAACGACACTTGTGCGGAGATCAGAGCGGCGAACGAGATCGACATCAGCAGAGCCGCAGCGGTGATAACTCGTCCCGTGCGTGCAAGACCCAACGCGATGCATTCGTCGTTGTCGGCGTGTGTCCGTGGTGAGTCCAGCCAATATTCGCGGATACGGGACAACAGGAAGACTTCATAGTCCATCGACAGTCCGAATGCGATGCAGAATAAGAGCACCGGGATGTATGCGGCGAGTGTGCCGGTTGGCGTAATGCCGAAAGCGCCCAGGTGCCCGTCCTGAAAGATCCACACCAGTGCGCCGAACGTGGCGGTCAGCGAAAGCACATTCAGCAGCACCGCCTTGATCGGCAGGATCACACTGCCGGTCAGCAGGAAGAGCAGTGCCAGCATCACGACCGCGATGAAACCGAAGACCCAGGGCAACCTGGAGGTGATCCCGGTGACGCTGTCGCGGCTCATCTGCGCGATTCCGGTGATCTGCACCGCACGGTGGCCCGGCAGCGCGATCGCGTGCAGGCGGGCCAGCTGCATTTCCGACGCCGGCGTGTACAGCGGTGCTGTGCTGTCGACGCTCAGGTAAGCGGCGCCGGACGCGGCCGCGGCCGGCGCCGTGGGCGGCCCTGTGGGCTCGCCGGCGACGAAGGTGCCGGTCGGCGCGGATACCGCTGAGACATCGGTCACCTGGGATAGCTGTGCGGCGTAGGCGTTGATGTCAGACGTCGTAAGTCCGGTTGCCTGGGGAATGACGATCGTCACTCGTGCCTCGGAATTGGTGTTGAAGTCGCTGCGGATTCGATCGCTGACCAGGCGTGCCGACGCTGACTCGGGAAGTACCCGATCGTCGGGATAGCCCCATTTGATGCCAAGGAACGGTGACCCCAGCGCGAGCAACACGGCGATGATCGCCAACGCCACCGGGATCGCATTGCGCGTGACCGCTTTGGCGGTCCGATACCAGAAACTTTGTTCGGTGGGCCGCTGCATGGGTTCCGGGCGGTGCAACAATCGCCGGCCCAGTTGCCAGACGTTAAGGGCTTCGAACCGATCGCCCAGTAAGACAATCACACTCGGTGCCACCACCACCGCGGCCACGGCGGCAAAGGCCACCACCGCGATGCCGGCGTAGGCGAAGGACTTCAGGAAGTACATCGGGAACCCCAACATCGCCACCAACGCCAAGGCGACCGTTAGCGCCGAAAACAGGACCGTGCGGCCGGCCGTCGTCATCGTCCGCCTCATCGCTTCCTCGCGCTGCGTCCCGCCGGCCACTTCGTCGCGGTAGCGGCTGATGATCAGCAGGGTGTAATCGATCGCCAGAGCCAATCCCAATGCGACCGTGACATTGAGGGCGAAGATCGACACGTCGGTGACCATTGCGATCCCACGCAAAACCGCCAGGGAACCCAAGATCGCGAATCCGCCTACGGCTATGGGCAGTGCCGCGGCCAGCAACCCCCCGAACACCCAGACCAACGCAATGAAGCTGACCGGTATGGCAATGAATTCCATTCGGAGCAGGTCTTTTTCGGTATGTTGTTTTACCTGCGCATAGAGCATCGCAGACCCGCCCGCTTGCACCGTGACCCCGTCGCGGTTATGCGCGAGCCGGTCTGCCAGCATCTGGGCACGCCCGGGTGCGCTGTTTTCGTCGCCGTTGAGCGCGGCCAGTATCAGTGCGGACTTCCCGTCGGAACTGAGCATGCCGGGGGCCGGTTGCGCGGTCTCCCAAGGAGATGCCACTTGCGCGACGAACGGCGACCCGGCGAGTTGTCTGACGATGTCCGTCCCGACTGCCCGCGCGGGACCGCTCTGACGCCGTTTTGTGCTCGCGAGCTGCTACGCCACCACGCTGGCGATGAACTTCTCGCCAGCACCGCGCCGGCGTGGGCGGATTCGGAACCCGGGTCCAGAAACCCACCGCCGGACAGACTGCTCACGGCGGGGATGCCGAACACGGCCGTGGCGACCATGACGAACAGTGCGGCCGCCATGACTCGTCGCGGCGCAGCGATGCAGATCTGTGCCAGTGCCGACAGCAAGTGATCGTCCTTTTTAGGTGGTTGGTGGTTGGTGGTTGGTGGTTGTCGCGACGGGTCTGGCCGCCCCGATCGGTCCGGGCGGCGGTCGGGGCCTTGACTGCCCACAGCGGGCCGCCAAACGGTTACTCAGCCGAACGAAGTCGGTAGCGCCGTTCGGCGTAGGCCAGATCGTCGCGCCACAGTCGGTTCGCGGCGTAGCGCACGAGCGGTGTGATCATTGGGGCCGCATGTCGCGTGGCTCTGAATCCCGGCCGATCCGAATGCGCGATGACGGCTTCGATCACGGCGACACGCGGGCGGCCGTCCGGCGCACGATCCATTGGTGTGGCGTGAGTTTCGACGACACTGCCGGATCCTTCGCCTTCGACGATGCGCATCACGATGGTGCGGGCTTCGGGGCTGGTGAACTCGGCGATTGCGGGGACGCCGAAGCGCCCGACCCGGAAGGTGACTGAGACGATGAAGCGGTCGTCTTCCGCCGTCGGGGTCGCGAGCACTTCCAGGCGGGTGAACGAATAGGGATGTAGCCACCCGCCATGCCAAGGGTCGAGCCGGTTGGCGATGATGTCGCATGGTTCGCAGCTGCCGGCCAAGTGGGCGACCGTCGAGAGGGTTTCGCCGGCCGGCCGGGCGGCAATCACCGGCCCGTCGAGCGGCGCTTCGCCACCGACGGAGTCGAGTCGCACCCACGCCAGCACACCGTCGTCGTGGCTGGGCAGCGGCGCCCAACCCGCTTTAGCCCGGTTGCCGTCGAGAGCCAGCCCATGCCACCGGCAGAACAAGACGCCATCTCGCACGAGTCCGGTGCAAAGGTCCGCACCCAGATGCGGGCAACGTGCGGGACCAACCCGCAATCGACGTTGCTGATCGCGCCAGGCGACAAGCTCGATGCCGGCGACGCATGCAGCTAACGGACGGTCGCTGCGCACATCACGGCTGGCCGCGAACACATACCAGTTTCCGGTCGGCCGGCGCTGAGACCGATCCAGCGCGGCGCTGATGATACTTGGCTGTGCGGCGCCGTAGGTGGGCCGCTGCTCGGTCCACGAACCACGCGAAACCATCTGCAGCGGCCAGTCTTTCGGCCACCGTCGGTGCAAGCTCATCGCCGGTTCCGTCCTTGCCGCGTGGCCAGCCACCGCAGCGGCGCCGACCGTCCGCGAATGGGAACCGTGCACAGCTCGTGGCCGGCAAGTCCCCACCGCGCCAGTAAGTGGTTGGCAGCCGACCAGCCGGTAGTGGCCGCGCGTTCCATCAGCGCCACCGGCAAATCGACCCGGATACCATCGCCGGCCAGCACCAGCCCGGGCTGCGGCGTCGCCACCGTCGGCCGCAGCGCGTAGGTTCCCGGCGTGAACAGCGGGCAATCGCCGCGGCGCAGCACGCGTTCGTAGACCACCTGTGCCGAGGCGGTTTCGGGGTACAGCTGATGCAGCCGTCTGATTGCGGTTCCGTCGGCCACCGCGGAGTCCATTGCGTAGGAATGCAATTCGACAACAGAGCCCCCGTGTTGGCGTGCCCATCCGGCGGCCTCGCTTTCGTAGCGCTCCAGCACGCTGATGTTGTCAAGCGGCGGATGACCCGCGGTGCCGAGAAAGGGAGGCCGGCTTGAAGTGACGGGACGGTCGAGCCAGAGCCGATGAACCAGGAAGGACGGCGCGGTGCGCAACTCCCGTATCTGCGCGCGCCAGAGATCGCTGCCGATCCCGGTCGACTCGGCCACTATCCGTTGCAGTCCGTTGACGTCGACGGCCAGCACCACGGCATCCGCCTCGAGTCGATCACCCGAATCGGTGTGGACGCTCAACGCTTTCGTGCCACCGGAGTCGACCCGCAACGCCTGCGCACCGAGCTGAAACCGCACACCGCGCTCACCCAGATAACACCGCAGCGGATTCCACAGGCTCACATCGAAGTTGGCGGTGGCGACGTCGAAGAGCAATCCCTCGCTGGAACCCAGGAAGTAGATGTGGAACATCGTCGCCAGCTCGGCGGCCGACAGCTGTCCCGGTTCGGCGAAAAAGCTGCGGGAGAACACCTCGAATGCGAGGTGACGCGCTGATGCCGGGAAATTAATGCTCTTCAAGAACGTTTCGGCATCGATGTGGTCCAGCCGGTGGTAAATGTCCGGCACCGAGACCGCTGCCAGCGGCGCGGCCGCCCGGGCGTCGATGCGCACCAGATCCGAAGGCCGGAACGTCGGGCTGCGCAATGCGAACGCGAGTGCGTTCCAGGGCGGCGTGCGCGGCAACCCCCGGAAGCTGTCGCGCCGGCCGGCGCCGTCGATCAACGGATAGTCCTTGACAGGTGTGAGCATCCGCAGCTGCGGATCGACGCGGCGCAGCAAGGCTCGCAAGTTGTAGTACTGGCGGAAAAACGCGTGGAATCCGCGGTTCATCGCGAGGTCGACGCCGTTGTGATGTTCGGTCCAGCCTCCCACCCGGCCGCCGAGGTAGTGCTGATTTTCCACCAGCTTGACGGCGACACCCCGTTCGGCGAGCGCGGTAGCGGCTGTCAGGCCGGCAATTCCGCCGCCGACGACTACGACGCTGGGCCGCGAAGATAGCGCGCCGGCGTCGGGTAACCCGGTCGGTGCCGGGTGGCTTTGGCGGCGGCGGTCAGTCCGGTTAGTCACAGCGGCGCCTTCCCGACGAGGGTGTGCACGATGTTGTGCTCCCAGCCCGGCATGGTTTCGCTTCGTACTGAAGTGAATCCGGCGTCGCGCATCCGCTGCCGAAGCCGGGTAACCCCGTCGAAGCTCACAACGCTGCGCCACAGATGCCGATACAGTGTCGTGTCGCGGGTTCGCCGCCAACCGGCGGGGATGATGATGCCCCAACACACCGCATGCCAGATCCAGGTGGCGGTGCGGGAATCGCGCACCGAGTACTCGTGCAGCGTCAGGGTGCCGCCGGGCCGCAGCAGGGTGCGAAAGGTCCGTAATTGGCTGTCCGGATCGGCCAGGTTGCGCAGCAGATAGGCGGCCAGGATGCCGTCGAATGGCCCGGTGATGCCGTGGGCGTCGAGATCTTCGACGCGCGCGTGCACGAACCGGACCGACGGTGGCCACGATTTCGCCTGTGCCGCATTGAGCATGCCCCGCGATGCGTCGACGGCGATGATTTGTGCTTCCGGCGCCACCGCCAGCAACGCGGCTGTCGACGCGCCGGTGCCACAGCCGGCATCGAGGATTCGTGCGCCCTGGCCGCGCCCGGGCAGGCGCATCCGCCGCGCCGAAAGCCGCAGGTTCGCGTGATAGCCCGGGTTGGCGCCGACCAGCTCGTCGTATGCGTCCGCGCCGGCGTCAAAGGCATCCGGCACGTCGTCGCGGGAAAGTCCCCGTTTATCCATGACCGCGGCATCCATGGCTACCGTCGCGCACGTTGGCGTTCCCACAACAGCAGCACCGCGGTGACCAGCGCGAAGCCGAACAGGAAGTCCTCGATCGGGATGTCGAAAGGTATCCGCAGGCCGCTGGTTTGCCGTTCGCTGTAGACGACGATGGGAGCGCTGCGTTTGGTCAACCAGCCATCGACCGGAACCTGGAATCCGAGCACGATCACCATCGACAACCAGTAGGCCGGGCGCCGGAACAGTCCAGTGTGCAACAGCGCGAATTCCAGCGCGCACACTCCTAGCACGGCGATCACCGCCGGCAAGGTGTAGCCGAGCCCGGTCATCTGCGGCTGCCCCGGTCCAGGATGGTGGTCACCGCGTTGTAGGTCAGCAACCCGCACAACGGAATTACCACGAAGAACAGCACCTCTTCGATGGGGATCCGAGGCGGCAGCTCGATGCCGGTGATGTATCCGCCGTTATACGTCCACACCCCGGCGGCGATCGCCACCGCGTCCCAGACCAGGAACAGCGCCGCGACCGGCAGCACCGCAATCGCAAGGCGGCCGGCTTGGCGATAGACGCCGTCGCCGAACAACTCCAGGGGCGCCGTGATTACCAGGCACAAGCCGAGCACTATCAGGTATTGCCAATGGTCGCTCATGCCGCACCGGCCTGTCGGCGCACTCGCCACGATCGGACCAACGCACCACCGGCGACCTGGAGTCGTCGCGTCGTACCGACGCTGGCGCGCTGGCTGAACACCGAGAAGTTGCTTGCCTCAATGCAATCCAAGATCTCCGAGTACAGCGTCAACGCGGTCTGCACGCAGGGGCGTGAGCGTGGCGCCAGCATCGCGATCCCGTCGGCGGCGAATCGATAAATTCCCCTGGTGATCTCGTGCTGCTCCGCCAGCGCGGCACGCATCCGCTCATCGGTGCGGCGGCGATGGTGACACCACATCATCAGATCGCGGTCGACGCCGTGGACGGCGAGTTCGTCGGCCGGTAGATAGATCCTGTTGCGCATCAAGTCTTCGTCGACATCGCGCAGAAAGTTGGTGAGTTGGAACGCACGCCCCAGCGCGGCAGCGTACGGGGCCGCCTCTTCGGTCGGCGATGGTTCCCAGCACCGGAAGCATTTGCAGGCCGATGGCTTCCGCCGATCCGCGCATGTAGCGGTTGAGCGCCGTGCGGTCGGGATAGTCGGTGACGGTGAGGTCCATGCGCATGGAGGCCAGAAAGTCGGCGAACAGGTCCGCGGGGATCTCGTAGCGGCGCACGGTGTGATTGACCGCCGCAACGACGGGCTCGTCGCGATGCTCGCCGCCGGCGAAAAAGCGGTCCGACAGTTGCTGCAGCCGTTGGGCGCGCGCGACGGCATCCAGCTCGGGATTGAACTCGTCGAGGATGTCGTCGGCGTGCCGGGCGAAGGCGTACAGCGCATGGACCGCCGGGCGCTGGTCGGCAGCCAGCAGCCGGGTGGCCAGGAAGTAGGTGCGTCCGTTCTGGGCGGCGATCTGCCGGCAGCGGCGATATGCGGCGCGCAGGTGAGGATCGTCGATTCCGGCGGCGTCCATTTCGGTGTGGATCATGGCGATCGGGCTGTCATCTCGACGGTTGTCGTTGACCGGTCGGCAACGCCGGTGATGCGGTCGGCGGCCAGCCGCCCCGAGATCAGCGTGGTTGGCACGCCCACGCCGGGCACCGTCGACGACCCGGCCAGTACCACATTCTCGATGCCGCGCACCAGATTTGCCGGCCGAAACGGCCCGGTCTGAGCGAAGGTATGCGCCAGCGCAAACGGTGTCCCGGCGGCCATGCCTTGGCGGCCCCAGTCGGCGGGGGTGTCGACGTGCAGCAGTTGGGCATCGTCGCTGACGCCCGGCAGCAGCCTGTCCTGCACCGTCTCGAGCAGCGCGTCCGCGTACGGTGCCGAGATGGCGACCAGTCGATGCCGCGGCGGGACAGGTTCGGCGCCGGGGCCAGCACGTAGAGCAGGTCACGGCCGGCTGGAGCCAGGCTCGCGTCGCTGGCCGTTGGGCGGGTGACCAGCAGCGACGGGTCTCGCATGAGTTGGCCGTCGCGGATGATGTCGGTGAAAGTCCGCTCCCATGCATCGCCGAAAACGATGGTGTGATGGGCGGTTCGCGACGCCACAGGGTGACAACCCACGTGAGCACCACCGCCGACGGCGCGGCGCGCAGGGGGAGTAGCCGCCGTGGGTGGCGCCCCAGCAGTTGGTAGGTCTCGGGCAGCTCGGTGGTCAACACCACGGCGTCGCAAGGAATTCGCTGACCCTGGTCGGTGATGACCGCGGTGGCCCGGTCGGCGGTGCGCTCGCACGCCGTGACCGTGGATCCGTAGCAGAATCGGACTCCGGCGTCTTGGGCCGCCGCGGCGAGTGCATCGGGCAGCGCGCGCACGCCGCCGCGCGGGAAGAAGACACCCGCCACCGTGTCCATGTAGGCGATCACCGCGTAGACCGCCAAAGCGTGTTGCGGTGCAACACCGGCATAGAGGGATTGGAACGTGAAGACCCGCCGCAACCGCGGGTCGCTGAGGTACCGCTTGACCATGGTGTCCCATCGGCGAAAGCCGCCGATGGCCGCGAGCCGGGCCAGCTGAGGGTTCAGCATGGACAGCGGGGAGTCGAAGTTCGCGGCGATGAATCGGTCGAACTCGATGCGGTACAGGCGGTTTAGCCAGTCCCGCAGCGCGCGGTAGCCGGCTGCTTGTTGCGGGCCGGCGAACTGCTGCACCGCGGTGGCCATCTGGTCGGCGTCGCTGTGCACGTCGATGCTGCTGCCGTCGGCGAACATTGCCCGGTACGCCGGGTCCAGCGGTAGTAAATCTATTCGCTGGGAAAGGCTTTCGCCGACGGCTGCGAAAACCTCGTCAATGATGTCGGGCATGGTGAGTACCGTCGGCCCGGTGTCGATTCGGTAGCCGTCGATATCGCGGCGACCCGCGCGCCCACCGGGCCAGGCCGCACGCTCGACCACCGTGACTTTTCGGCCCCGGCCGGCCAGATGCAGCGCCGCGGAGAGACCGGCGAACCCCGCACCGACCACGACGACATGATCGGTTCGCCCCCTCACCGTACGCATCAGCGCGACCGTTTCGTGCTCATGCGGCGCGCTGCGTGCACACGCCGGCCATATCGGCTAGCGCTGCCGCCATGGAGGGGTCAATTCCGCTGCTGTCCAGCGCTTTTTGCGCGGTTGTGACCCGGTCGCTGATCAGTTCTTCGATCCAGTGCACCGCTCCGGTGGCGACGATCAGGCCCCGCCAGTAATCGAGGGCGGCTTCGTCGAGTTGGTCGCTGTTCATCAGGTCGCTGAATTGCCGGCGGGTCTCGGCGTCGGCCAATTGGTGGGCGGCCACGACGAGGCTGGTGGCTTTTTGCTCGAGGAGATCCCCGCCATTGGGTTTCCCCGTGGCCTCCGGCGATCCGAAGATGCCGAGGAGGTCGTCGCGAAGTTGGAATGCCTCACCGACAGCGGAGCCGTATTCGCCGAGCCGGGCCAGCGTGTGATCGTCGCACCCGGCCATCGCGGCGCCGAGCTCCAAGGGGCGCCGCACGGTGTAGTTGCCAGACTTCAGCCTTGCCACTTCCAGCACCGCGTCCATCGCGGGTAGGTTGCGAATATCCATTGCTAGATCGGCGAATTGGCCCACAGCCAGCTCGGTGCGCATGGCATCGTAACGCGGCCACGCGCGTTGCAGGTGGTGGCGCTCGAGGCCGCTGCCCCGCAGCATTTGCTCAGCCCAGATCAGGCATAAGTCACCGAGCAGGATGGCAGCCGATTCCCCGAACCGGCGCGAAGAGCCGGACAGCCCTTGCTGACGATGCCAGTTGGCGAATTGGAGGTGCGCCGCCGGACGCCCTCGGCGAAATGCCGAATCGTCCATGACATCGTCCTGCAGCAGCGCGAACGCATGCAGCAACTCCAAACTTGCGGTGGCCGACAGAGCCGCATCGCTGGCGGGTGCGCCGCACAGCCAGCCCAGGTACATGAACGTCGACCGCAGACACTTGCCGCCTTCGACGAACTCCATCAAGACGTCGCCCGCAATGTCGACACCGCACGCGCCCAACCCGTCGGCACACCGCGCGGCAACGAACTCGGCGACTTCGGCGAGCACCTTGTGCCGCAATCCTGTTCGCCAGCTCTCCCACTGGTTGGGGCTGGGCAGGGAGGTGGGAACTGGTCGTGCGGCTTCGGCAAGGCATACCCCTGGAATCTCGCGCAATTCGCGCACAGCTCCCACCGGAGCCTCCTTCCCGGGGTTGGCCAGCCGCTGGCTCGAACGGCTTGGATTCACGCGTTGTTACCCCTTCGACGAGCGAGCAAACCACCGTGCGGCTGAGCAGTTACTCGGGTAGCCAACTCGCCGCGCCAGTGCTGTTCAGTTATTTAATCGTTAATTTACTGAATGATCGTCGAGTTGGCCAGTCGAGTGGCGAGGAAATCTTCCCGGAGTATCCCGGTGGTTTCTCCGGGCGGAGAACGGGAACTCGGCGCCGGTGAATGTTTCCGATCTCGTCGCCGCTCCGCTCCGGTGGGGATCGGCGCTCCGTGGCAAGCGGTTTTCCATCCCGTCGGCGTAGTCGCTCGAGGCGTCGTCGAACGTGTCGCACCGGCGGCCGACGGGCTGCCGATCCCGTCGTCGAACATCGTTGCGCCATGACCACGCTCATGCCGCTGCGCTACCAGCCCATCGACGGCGGATGGCTCGACATGGCGTTTTCGTTGCCGCTGTTGGCCACGTAACGGGCGCGCACGGTGTTGCAGCGGTCGCCGCTGCGGGGCTCAGTGGAAGCCCTGGCCGATGTTGTCGACGGCCTGCCGCACGATTCGGGGACGCAAAGCCCGGTCCTCGTCCGCGGTCGTTCATCGGCGCGATCAGGGTCCGCCGCGTCCCGTGACGATCGGCTGTCGGGGTCAGGCCTTGGCGGGGTCGTGACCCCAGTTCATCAGTGAGTAGCGCCATGCGGTGTCCTCGATGACGCCGCTGGGTCGCTGCGCGAGGTGCCGTTTCGCGTAGTTGACGACCTTGCGCATATGGGCGTAGTCGTCGGAGGTAAGTTCGGCGTGTTTGGTTCTCAGGATCGCGACGATGCGACGACCGCTGTTATGCCCGGTCGCCTCTCTCCCGTCTCGCTTTTGTCCGACGCTGCGGGACTCCTCCGTGTCGAGCCATTTCTCGAGCTCGCGCGGAGTCATATTGATCGTCTCGCGGAACTGCGCCCAGGTGGTTTTCTTGTCGTCTGCGGCCATCTCCAGTCCTTGGGGTCCAAGCTCGTCAGTCAGCGTGGCGGAGCGCATCCGGCTTGTGCACAGCATCCGCGCCGGTCTTGCTGCTGCGAACCTTGTATTGCGGTTCATCTTTGGATGCCCGCACCGTGCGTCCCGCCGCCTCGGTATCGGACGTGATCTGGCCCGCTACGGTGCCGTGAACAGTGACACCGTGGCTCCTCCACTCGACCTCGCCGCCCTTGCGAAACTTCTTGTCGGCCATACCCTTCACCTTTCGTCGGGACAAATCCTGTTCGCGCCAGGTGACGTCGTCGAGCTTTGCCGGACTTCGTGCCAGCACCCGCACCTGATGGCCGGCCGACAGCAGCTGCGGAATGAGGCGGGTGCCGAGATTTCCGGTGGCGCCGAACACGACGCAACGCATCGTTTACTCCTTGGTTGGTTCGTCGTTCGGAACGGCGGTATGAGCCGGGTGGCCGTCGGTGCGCCGGCACTCCTTCATTCGGGCTTCGTAGATGTGCCGGACGCCGCCGGTGAGCCGGCCTCGTACCAGTCGTTCAACCTCCTGGAAGCACCGGTAGTAGCCGTCGTCGTAATCCTCCACGAGCTGAAAACTCCAACGTCCAGGCAAGACATTGCGACCGATCAGTTCGTGGTTGATGGTCTCAGCCAAGTCGACTTGTCCAAGCTCATACAGCTGGGCCACCGCGGCGTCGAGTTGAAGGTCGGCATGACCGGTGAGCTGGTGAAACGAGTACAAGTGGCCACGGGCCCGTTCTATCGTTTCCAGCGCCTCAGAGACTTTGCCCGCTGCCTGCACGGCGCCGTCGTCTGCCGTATTAGTCATTGCTTTGCTCCCCCGGCTGTACCTGGCCTCAGTGCCAAGGCATTCCCATTGGGGGGGAGTCGAACCCTGTGAATCCGAATTCTATTGAAAATCTTAAATGTTAAGTCGGCGCTTGCGTTTGCGCGGACTTTGATGCGGAGTTCAGGGTTCTCGCCCGAGTAGGTGCCGCAAGGCCTGGTCGATTGCGGGCTGGCGAAACCGGTGGCCATTTTGCCTGAGGCGATCCGGGCTTACGCGCTGGCTGGCACAGGCGAGTTCGCGGGCACCCTGCTCGCCGAGCAGTAGCTGCGGTCCCAGCCGCGGCACCGGCACCACCGCGGGCCGCCGCAACACGTGGGCCAGGGCGCGCGTGTATTCGGCGTTACGAACCGGTTGCGGCGCAACGGCATTCACCGCGCCAGCGAGCCCGATGTCCCACAGGGCGCGGTGATAGACGTCGACCAAGTCGTCGATTCCTATCCAGGACAACCACTGTCGGCCGTCGCCGAGCCGGCCGCCCAGTCCGGCGCTGAACAGCGGACGCATCAGCTTGAGAGTGCCGCCGCGGGGGGACTGCACGATGCCGGTGCGCACCCGCACCACTCGGACCCCGGCCTGCTCCGCCGGGGCGGTCGCGTCCTCCCACTCGGCAACGACGTCGGCGAGAAATCCGTCGCCGCGGCCACTGTCCTCGGTCAGGATCTCGTCGCCACGGTCGTATCCGTAGTACCCGATCGCCGAAGCCGAGATCAGCACGGCCGGTGCGGTGTTCGCGACGAGTTCGGCCAGTCGGCGGGTCGGCCCAATCCGGCTGTTGTGCACCGCGTTTCGATGGCTCTTGGTGAACCGTCCGGCGATCGAGGCGCCCGCCAGATGGATCACCGCGTCAACGCCCTCGAGCAGCTGCGGGTCGGGGTCGTCGGGATTCCACTGCCGCTCGTCGGCGCCCGACGGGGTGCTGCGGACCAGCTGGATGACCCGATGCCCGCCGGTGCGCAGAAACGCCGACAATGCCGAACCGACCAGGCCCGACGACCCGGTGATGGCCACGGTGACCGGGGCCAGCCCGTGCTCGGAAGCCAGGCGGTGGGAGGCCAGATCATCGGCCAGCTGACGGTGCCGGTACACGAACATCGGGCGCAATGCCGACGCGGGCACCGGCGTGTCCACCCGGTCGATCACTCGGGTCCGCGAGGCGTCGACATCTTCGAATTCGTGGGTGTGACGCCATCGGACCGCGAGTCGTGCCGGCCACGAGGCCAACCCGTCGCTACCTATGGTGTCGACGAAACGCCTTGGGGGATCGTAAGAATCCGGTTGATGCTCGGCCACCCAGCGCAGCCCGCCGGGCAGTGCCAGCGTGGCGCGTCCGTCCTTGAGCGAGTCGGACTCGGTGACCACCCGCAGCGGCGACCAGGGCGGCGAGAGCCGGTTGAACGCACCCGGCCTGGTATGCCAGGCGAACACCTCGTCACGCGGCGCGTCGACCACGCTGGAATACACCAGGCCCATGTCTCGACCGTACCGACGAATCCGTCGGTGTGCCGTGAACTGTCGCAGGGCACTCTGGTGTGCATGGTTGTTCACGAAGGATTGCGGTCGTTGCTCGACACCGCGCTCGATCGAACGGTGTTACCCGGATACACCCGCGTCGGCTATCAGCTGCGGCGATCGGGCTGGGCGGACGATCCGCCGCCCGGCGCGCTGCGAGGTCGGACCGCGCTGGTCACCGGTGCGAATCGCGGCATCGGCAAGGCGATCGCCGCCGGCCTGGCCCGGCTGGGTGCCAGCGTCCTGCTGACCGTCCGCGACCGGGAGAGCGGCGAGCGGGCATGCGAGGAGATCAGGGCGGCTGCCTCCCCAGACCATCCAGCCGACCTGCGGGTGGAGGTGTGCGATGTTTCCGACCTGGGTGCTGTCGGTGCCTTCGCCGCGGACCTGACCAGCCGGGTGCGGACGCTGGACGTGCTCATCCACAATGCCGGGGTGCTGCCCGCGACCCGCACCGAAACCGGCCAGGGCCACGAGGTCACCCTGGCCACTCATGTCCTGGGACCGATCTTATTGACCGAGCGACTGCTGCCGATCCTGGCCGCATCCAGCGATCCGCGGGTGATCCTGATGTCCTCGGGCGGGATGTACACCCAGTCCCTGCCGACCGAGGACCCCGAATACCGCCACGGCCGATATCGCGGCGCCACCGCCTACGCGCGCACCAAACGAATGCAGGTGGCGCTCACGCCGATCCTGGCCCGCCGCTGGGCCGAGCAGCAGATCCGGGTGTACTCCATGCACCCGGGATGGGCAGATACTCCCGGGGTGGCCACGTCGCTTCCCGGTTTCCGGTTGGTCACCGGCCCGTTATTGCGCACACCCGAAGAGGGCGCCGACACCGCGGTTTGGCTTGCCGCGACCCGACCGGCGCCGCCGAGCGGCGGCTTCTGGCATGACCGGCGGCCCCGCCCGGAGCACTATCTGCCGCTGACCAGGTACGGCGATGACGACAGAGAGCGGCTGTGGCAGTTCTGCGCGGACGCCGTCGGTATCGCGGACTGGTCCTGATGGTGGCGACCCGCTTCGCCCGGCTCCGCCGCGCTCGCGATCGCCACTGGTCCTGATGGTGGCGACCCGCTTCGCCCGGCTCCGCCGCGCTCGCGATCGCCACTGGTCCTGAATGGTGGCGACCCGCTTCGCCCGGCTCCGCCGCGCTCGCGATCGCCACTGGTCCTGAATGGTGGCGACCCGCTTCGCCCGGCTCCGCCGCGCTCGCGATCGCCACTGGTCCTGATGGTGGCGACCCGCTTCGCCCGGCTCCGCCGCGCTCGCGATCGCCCTGGTCCTGATGGTGGCGACCCGCTTCGCCCGGCTCCGCCGCGCTCGCGATCGCCCTGGTCCTGATGGTGGCGACCCGCTTCGCCCGGCTCCGCCGCGCTCGCGATCGCCACTAGCGGTCCGGCAGCGCGTGCTCAGCGATGGGTAGCCGCTGCTGTGGTTGGCGTTCGCCGCGCTTGGCCGCCAGGTACACCTGCGCGGTCTCTCGCGCCACCGTTCGCCAATCGAAGTCGGAGGTGAGTCGTTGGCGGGCGGCCCGGGCGCGCCGCTGCGCGGCGGCCGGGTCGTCGAGCACGGTGCACACGGCCGCGGCCAGCCCGGCAACATCGCGGGGCGCGCACGAAACCCCCGTCTGCCCGTTGATTACCGCTTCGCCCAGCCCGCCGATGTTCGACGTCACCAGCGGGGTGCCGGCCGCGGCCGCCTCCAGGGCGACGAGCCCGAACGGCTCGTAGTGGCTGGGCAGCACCGCGGCGTCGACCCGATGCAGCGTCGCCAGTAGCTCGGCGTGATCGAGGTGCCCGACGAACCGAGTTGCCTTGAGCACCCGGTGTTTACGGGTCTGCTCGACGAGCCAGTCCTGTTGGGTGCCCTCCCCGGCGATCGTCAGCGTGGTACCCGGGTGATGGCGCCTGATCCGGGGCAGCGCCGCGACGGCGTCGTGCACGCCCTTCTCGTATTCCAGCCGGCCCACGAACAGCAGTTCCGGCGGCCCGGTGCGCGGGCGGCGGGCCGCGAACTGCCAGCGCGCCGCGTCAATACCGTTGCGGATCACCCTGATTTCGGCCAGACCGGGACCGAACAGCTCGGTGATCTCGTCGCTCATCGACGCCGAACACGTGATAAGCGAATCGGATTCACGCACCAGCCACGACTCGACCGCGTGCACCTGACGGCTGATCGCTCCGGACACCCAACCGGAATGCCGGCCGGCCTCAGTCGCGTGAATCGTGGAAACCATTGGCACGTCGTAGAATTGGGCGAGCGCGATGGCCGGATGCGCGACCAGCCAGTCGTGCGCGTGTACCACGTCGGGACGCCAGGTGCGGTCGCTGCCGTGCCTTTTGAGCGACAGGCCCGCGCGGATCATCGCATGGCCCATCGCCAGGGTCCAGGCCATCATGTCTTTGCCGAAGGTGAACTCGTGCGGATCCTGCGCGGCCGCGATCACCCGGACACCCTCGCTTACCTCGTCGGACGACGGGTGGGTGCTCGGATCGGTGCCTGAGGGACGCCGGGACAGGACAACGACGTCATGGCCGGCCGCGGACAGCGCGGTCGACAGATGATGCACGTGCCGGCCCAGCCCGCCGATGACCACAGGCGGGTACTCCCACGACACCATGAGGATCTTCATGGACCAGGCCTTTCTTGCCGCGAGCGTGCGCAGAATGCCGTCTGCAATGGCGTGTCGTTGTACAGACACGCGCGCTCGCGAAGGGCCCAGCGGCTCACCGGGGCAGTCTACGGGCATCTAAGGCGCCGAACAGACCGTCGGCGCGTTTCCAGCCGTCGGCCAGCCGCTGTGCGCTGTCGCGCCGGCCCGACGCCAGCGCCCCGGCGATCTCACGGGTGGCGTGCGCATGCAGGTGGGCACGGTAACGGGCGTAGTCGGCGGCGGAGTCCTTGCTCACCATGAACGGCCAGTCACTGGACACCGTCAGCAACGTCTCGCGCAGGATCTGGTCGGCGACGTGATCGCGGGGGATAGGGCCGTCCAGGGACGCCGTCTGTGACAGCGCCTTGTCCACGGTGCCCAACGCGGTTTCGACCACTTCGGTGTTGAGCTGAACCAGGTCGGCGACCTTGTCGCCGGCCCACACTTGCCAGTCCTTACCCGAACCCCAAGAGCTGGGCGGCAATTCGACCGCATCGCCGACGAATCCGGCGGCGATCGCGTCGCTCAGCGTGCCCACCCGCACGCCGGCGGCAGGCAGCGCCCGCAACACCCGCTGCAGCCACGTCGGCCCCTCGTACCACCAATGGCCGAACAACTCGGTGTCGAAGGCGGCGATCACGTGAGCGGGCCGCCCGATGCGCTCGGATTCGGCGAGCAGCCGGTTGCGCACCACGTCGACGAAATCGGCGACGTGGACATCGACCGCGCGGTCGGCGCGCTCGGGGTCGTAGGGCGCCTTGGCGTCCGACGGCACGTTGCGGCCGGTGACCCTGGCCGGTTTGAGCCCGGTGAGGTGGTCGTAGGTGTGGAAGTCGCGGTACGCGGCGTGGCCCGGGTAGCCGGATTTCGGCGACCACACCCGGTAGCTGACCTGCAGGTCTCGCCCGAACGCGACGACGTTGGTACTTCCGACCGGCCGGCCCAGTGCGGTGTCGCCGTGCAGCGACGGGCCGTCGACCATGAAGTGGGTGACCCCCGCGGCGGCGTAGTCATGTTCCATTCCCGGGGCATAGGCGCATTCGGGCGCCCAGATCCCGGTCGGGGTATAAGCCAGCCGCAGCGCCGCGTCGGCCAGACCCTCGCGCAGGGCGAATTCGCGCAGCCGCGGGGCCAGCAGCGGCTGGAACGGGTGGGCCAGCGGGCCGCCGAGCAGCTCCACCGTGCCGGCGTCGATCAGGCCGCGCAGCACCGGGCTGCCGCCGTGCCGCCACCGGGTGGCGAAGTCTTCGAGCGCCTGATCGGCCTCCGCGCATTCACGAATCCCGAAGGCCCGCAACGCTTCCGGCGTGCATGCCGCATAGCTGGCCGATTTCGACCGGGGAGCGGTCCGTACGCTGGCGGCTTCGGTCGCGCGCAGCCGCCAATTGGCCAGCCAGTGATGCATGCCGTCAAGGCAATACGGGTCGTCGAGCTGGGCGTTCACCACCGGCGTCACCCCGAGCGTGACCAGCCGGTGCCGATCCTCGTCCGCCAGGGTGCGCAGCACGCGCAGCAGCGGCAGGTAGGCCGCCGACCACGACTGGTAGAGCCACTCCTCGCCGACCGGCCATCGGCCATGGTGGGCCAGCCAGGGCAGGTGGGTGTGCAGCACCAGGGTGAACATGCCGGGAACCTGGTCGCTTGATGTGGTCACGGCCGCACCGCGATCGCGATCAGATCCAGGCTGTCATCTATGTTGCGGATGTCGCGGATGTCACGGCCGCCATCGGCTTCGACGATGTCGAAGTCGGCCGTCGTCACCGCCGCGACATCGGCGACGAGCTCGGGCGGCCACGGCGCGTCGGCGACCGCACGCGCGATCTGCGCATCGATGATGGAGCCGCCGTGGCGGGCGTCCATCTCCCGCAGCCGCGGGCCATGAAACAACCCGCACCTGGCCACCTCGGCAAATCCCGCGTCGACCAGCAGCTCGGTCAGCTCGTCGGCGTTGAGCTCACGGGTGTGAAACGGATTGATCGGGGTGTCACGGCCCGGCGAGAAGGTGATCCGGTTGGGGGTGGACACCATCAGCAGTCCGGACGGGCGCAGCACCCGCAGGCACTCCCTGACGAACTGGCCCTGGTCCCACAGGTGCTCGATGACCTGGAAGTTCACCACGACGTCCACAGATTCGTCGGGCAGCGGCAGTTGGGCCAGGTTGGCCTGCATGACCTCCACCCGGGGGTAGCGGCTACGGACATGGGCGACCGCGGCGTCGTCGTAGTCCACCGCGACGACCCGGCGGGCGACGCCGGCGATCAGGTCGGCGCCATAGCCCTCGCCGCAGCCCGCCTCCAACACGTCACGTCCGGCACAGCGTGGCGCCAGCCGTTCGTACACGACTTCGTGGCGGCGGAACCAGTAGTTCTCGATGTCCAGATCGGGGATGGTGCGCTCACCCGTCAGCGTCAACACCGCGGGAATGGCCTCGGAGGCTGCCTCAGCGGGCCCCGACGGGGTGCCGTCGGGGGAGTGTTGGGGGACGTCCGGGACGAATGTGCTCATTGCATAGGCAGGCTAACGCGAACTGCCCGATTCGCGAACCCGGGCAGGGGGCACAGGAGAAGGAACGCGCACTACGACCCGCTATGGTGTGAGGGCAGACCGCGCGAAGTTACCCGCCAGTAACCTCGATGTCCGGTGTGCGTAATGCGTGACCGAGGTCCTGCAGTCGACCGCTGCGGGACGCCTTCGAGGAGGACGAACCACTCTCATGACGAACATCGTGGTCCTGATCAAGCAGGTCCCGGACACCTGGTCGGAGCGCAAGCTGACCGACGGCGATTTCACGCTGGACCGCGAAGCCGCCGACGCGGTGCTGGACGAGATCAATGAGCGCGCGGTGGAAGAGGCGCTGCAGATCCGGGAGAAAGAGGCCGCCGACGGTGTGGAGGGGTCGGTGACCGTGCTGACCGCGGGTCCCGAGCGCGCCAGCGAGGCGATCCGCAAGGCGCTGTCGATGGGCGCCGACAAGGCCGTCCACCTCAAGGACGAAGGCATGCGCGGCTCGGACGTGATCCAGACCGGGTGGGCGCTGGCGCGTGCGCTGGGCACCATCGAGGGCACCGAGCTGGTCATTGCCGGTAATGAAGCCACCGACGGGGTCGGCGGTGCGGTGCCGGCCATCATCGCCGAGTACCTGGGCCTGCCGCAGCTGACCCACCTGCGCAAGCTGTCGGTCGAGGGCGGCAAGGTCACCGGCGAGCGCGAGACCGACGATGGGGTGTTTACCCTCGAGGCGACGCTGCCCGCCGTGGTCAGCGTCAACGAAAAGATCAACGAGCCGCGCTTCCCGTCTTTCAAAGGCATCATGGCCGCCAAGAAGAAAGAGGTCACGGTGCTGACCTTGGCCGAGATCGGGGTCGAGGGCGACGAGGTCGGGGCGGCCAATGCCGGATCGACCGTGAAGTCGTCGACGCCCAAGCCGCCCAAGACCGCGGGTGAGAAGGTCACCGACGAGGGTGAAGGCGGCAATGCCGTCGCGAAGTACTTGGTCGCCCAGAAGATCATCTAGCTAGTCGCAGATCCCAGAGACGAGAAGAGCGAGATAACCATGGCTGAAGTATTGGTGCTCGTCGAGCACGCTGAAGGCGCACTGAAAAAGGTCAGCTCCGAATTGATCACGGCAGCACGCGTGCTGGGTGAGCCGGCCGCCGTGGTGGTCGGTCCGCCGGGTACGGCCGCGCCGCTGATAGACGGCCTGAAGGCGGCGGGCGCCGCCAAGATCTACGTCGCCGAGTCCGACGTCGCCAGTGACTACCTGATCACACCGGTGGTCGACGTGCTGGCCGGGCTGGCCGAGTCGTCGTCGCCGGCCGCGGTGTTGCTGGCCGCCACCGCCGACGGCAAGGAGATCGCCGGTCGGCTCGCGGCCCGGATCGGGTCCGGCCTGCTGGTCGATGTGGTCGAGGTCAAAGAGGGCGCAGTGGGCGTCCACAGCATCTTCGGTGGCGCGTTCACCGTCGAAGCGCAGGCCAACGGCGACACCCCGGTGATCACGGTGCGGGCCGGGGCCGTCGACGCCGAGCCCAGCGACGGCGCGGGCGAGCAGGTCAACGTCGAGGTGCCGGCCGCCGCCGAGAACGCGACCAAGATCACTAACCGCGAACCCGCGGCCGCGGGTGACCGGCCGGAACTGACCGAGGCCACGATCGTGGTCTCGGGCGGCCGCGGCGTGGGCAGCGCGGAGAACTTCAACGTGGTCGAGGCGCTGGCGGACGCGCTGGGTGCCGCCGTCGGCGCATCACGTGCCGCCGTCGACTCCGGTTACTACCCGGGCCAGTTCCAGGTGGGCCAGACCGGTAAGACGGTGTCGCCCCAGCTCTACATCGCGCTGGGCATTTCCGGGGCCATCCAGCACCGCGCCGGCATGCAGACGTCGAAGACCATCGTCGCGGTCAATAAGGACGAGGAAGCGCCGATCTTCGAGATCGCCGACTACGGCGTAGTCGGCGACCTGTTCAAGGTGGCGCCGCAGCTGACCGACGCGGTCAAGGCGCGCAAGGGCTGACTTTGTAGCGCGAGCTCTCCAACCCTTTCGGGGACGCCGCGCGGGCGTGAAAATGGGGTTGGGTCGCCTGCCGACGCCGATGTCTGTTTGGACTTGAGCCCGTGCGCGAGCTTGGACGCCGGGGTCCGACCTGGAAGGGTCACGCATTGTTGCTTTGAGCACGCCGGTCAGAATTTCGGTTTCCTTCACCGAGACCCCCAGGCGATCCATTTATCAACAGCATGGAGTGGGTTGGAGGACAAGCGAAGTGGGAGCCAAGCGGAAACAGAAGCCAGCGCATCAGCGGGCCTTGGTGCCGGTGGAGATTCCCGACGCCGAGCACGAGTTGGTGATCGAGCGGGTCGCGGCGATTGATGTGGCCAAGGCGACGGGCAAGGTGTGTGTGCGGTTGCCCGGCCAGTCCGGCCGCCGGGTCAGTCGGGTGTGGGATATCTCGGCGACCACCGGCGCAGTTGCCGATCTGGGTGAGCAGTTGGTCGACCTCGGGGTAGAGCGGGTCAGTGTCGAGTCGACGTCGGATTACTGGCGGATCTTCTACTACCTGTTGGAGGCGGTCGGGCTAGATGTGCAGCTGGTCAACGCCCGCGATGTGAAGAATGTGCCGGGCCGGCCCAAGACCGACCGGCTCGATGCGGTGTGGCTGGCCAAGCTGACCGAAAAGGGACTGCTGCGGCCGTCGTTCGTGCCACCCGCCCCGGTGCGCGAGCTGCGTGACTACACCCGGTTGCGTGAGGACCTCACCCGCGAACGCACCCGGTACTGGCAGCGGCTGGAGAAACTCCTTGAGGACGCGTTGATCAAGGTGTCGTCGGTGGCCTCGCGGTTGGACGGTCTGTCGGTGCGGGACATGCTCGAAGCCCTCATCGCCGGCGAACGTGACCCGCACCGGCTGGCCGATCTGGCCCGGGGCCGGCTCAAGGCCAAGCACTCGGCACTGATCGCGGCGCTCGACGGCCGCTTCGACGCCCACCACGCCGAGTTGACCCGGCTGCTGCTGGACCAGATCGACGGCCTGAGCGCCCAGATCGCCAGGCTCACCAGCCGCATCGACGCGCTCATCAACGCCATCGAGCCACCATCCGCTGGCCGCACCCCATCGCACCCCGATGCTGACGGTGGCCACCACCAACACCTGAGCACCATCGAACGCCTCGATGAAATCACCGGCATCGGCCCCAACGCCGCGCAGGTCATCCTCGCCGAGGTGGGATGGGACATGTCCCGCTTCCCCACCCCGGCGCATCTGGTGTCGTGGGCCAAGCTGTGTCCGCGCACCATCCAGTCCGGGCCGATCACCCGCGGCGGCAAGACCGGCAAGGGCAACCCGTATCTCAAAGGCGTACTCGGCGAGGCCGCTGCGGTGGCCGCCCGAACAAACACCTTCCTCGGCGAACGCTACCGCCGCATCGTCAAACGCCGCGGCAAGCTCAAGGCACTGGTGGCCGTCGCCCGCTCCATCCTGGTCACCGTCTGGCACCTGCTGGCCGATCCCAGCGCCCGCTTCCACGACCTGGGAGCCGACTACTACACCGGCCGCATCATCACCGAACGAAAACTGCGCAACCACATCGCCCAACTCGCCGCCCTTGGTTACCGAGTCACGCTCGAACCCGCGGCCTAAACCCACTCCACAACACCGCAACAGCCACCCGGCCACTTCGCGCGCCCACTCACCTTGGACATTTACCGGTCAGCAGACGCAAAAGCCTCCGACACGCCGGGCGTGCGGAGGCTTTTGCGTCTGCTCGCGCACCTTGCTCGCTGCGATTATTTGCGGGTTTTCGGCCAGCTCAGCACGCATGCCCGAGGTCTGCTCGCCCAATTCGTCATCTGGCGTGCACCGACATGTCAGCGCACCGATGCCGTTTAGCACATCGATTGCGACACGTTGGTGACCATGAGCATCGCTTCTGTCCTCATACCCGCCGAGAAACCGCACGGCACGGCAAAAGCCGCCTCGGGCGGCCCGCGCTACTCCCTGCTGCTGTCCACCGACCCCAGCCTCATCGAAGCGGCGCAGCGGCTCCGGTACGACGTGTTCACCAGCACACCCGGTTTCGCCTTGCCCGCGGCCAGCGACGGCCGCGATATCGACCGGTTCGACGAGTACTGCGACCACCTGCTGGTGCGCGACGACGACACCGGCGAGCTGGTGGGGTGCTATCGGATGCTGGCGCCGGCAGGTGCCATTGCTGCCGGGGGACTTTATACCGCAACGGAATTCGACGTTCGCGGGTTCGATCCGCTGCGGCCGTCGCTGGTCGAGATGGGCCGCGCCGTGGTGCGCGACGGACACCGCAACGGCGGGGTAGTGCTGCTGATGTGGGCGGGCATCCTGGCCTACCTGGACCGCTACGACTACGAATACGTCACCGGCTGCGTGTCGGTACCGATCGGCGACGATTCCGACGGTGAGGTTCCGGGCAGCCAGCTGCGCGGCGTGCGCGACTTCGTGCTGGCCCGTCACGCCGCCCCACCCGGGCGCCGTGTACACCCCTACCGGCCGGTGCGGGTGAACGGCAGAGCCATCGACGAGATACCCCCGCCGACGCGGCCGTCGATTCCGCCGCTGATGCGCGGCTACCTGCGGTTGGGCGCCCAGGCCTGCGGCGAGCCCGCGCACGACCCGGAGTTCGGGGTGGGCGACTTCTGCGTGCTGCTGGCCAAGCAGAACGCCGACACCCGATATCTCAAGCGGCTGCGCTCGGTGTCGGCGGCCTCGGATATGGGTGGGGCGATGGCGGGTGCGAACGCGACCGCGGGCGGCGGGCGATGAGCGTTCCCCCAGTCAGCGGACACTCCTGGTTGCCCCGCGCCGTGTGCGACGCCAATTGTGTGCGCGTGGACGACGCGGTCGGATCGCGTCGTTCGCTGGTGTATCTGCGGGTAGCGCGCCGCATCATGCTGGCGCTGTTGCTGGCACCGGGCTTGCCACTGCTGGCCGTGCCGCTGCCGGTCCGGACGCACGTGCAACGCGCCTATTGCCGGATGGTACTGCGCTGTTTCGGCATCCGGATCACGGTGTCGGGCAGCCCGATTCGCAATCTACGCGGAGTGTTGGTGGTCAGTGACCACATCTCCTGGCTGGACGGGTTCGCCATCGGCGCGGTGATGCCGGGGTCGTTCGTCGCCCGTGCCGACATGTTCACCGGCGGGCCCGCGATCGGAATTGTGGCTCGCATCCTGAAGATCATCCCGATCGAGCGGGCCAGCCTGCGGCGGCTGCCGGGGGTGGTGGACGCCGTCGCGCGCCGGTTGCGGGCCGGTCAGACAGTGGTGGTCTTCCCGGAGGGCACCACCTGGTGCGGTCAGACCGGCGATGCGGCCCGCCAATCGCACCGCGGAAGCGGGCTTTTCTATCCGGCGATGTTCCAGGCCGCCATCGACGCGGGCCGTCCGGTGCAACCGCTACGACTGACGTATCACCACGTCGACGGAACGGTGTCGACCGCACCGGCCTTCGTCGGCGAGGACACCCTGTTGCGATCCATCGGCCGGATGCTGTCAGTGCGTCGCACGGTGGCGCGGGTGCGGGTGGAATCGCTGCAACTACCGGGGACCGATCGGCGAGCACTGGCCAGCCGCTGCCAATCTGCGGTGCACGATGTAAGGCCGAGAGTCGAGCCGCACCGGGGTCGCGGCCAGGTGCAAGTGGCTTGAGCCCGGCGATCAGCCTCTGCTTTTCCACCACTGATAGAGGCTGGAGATGTCCGGCCCCTGAACCGCGCCTGCCCTCAGTTTGGTGTTGTCCGTCCATGCGACCACGGGAGACGTCGCACCGGAGTCGGCCAGGATGGTTCCGCACTCGACCTGACCAGCGTTCCTATCGTTGCCGTAACCCCAAGAGCTGGGCGACGGCTGACCGTCCGGGCAGGCCGAGGCCGTGAGTTTCAGGGCCTGGAACCCGGTTGCCAAGTCAGCCGCGCTTCCGTACAAGGCGAACACTCCCGCCACGGGGCCGCCCTGCACGGTGTTGGCGTCGCAGCTCACCTTTTCCAGCGCCGGCGGCCTTGGCTCCGCCTCTTGGCAATTTTTCGAGGAGAAGCCCGGCGGCAGCATAGTCATCAGCTGGCTGTCGTCAGCTGCGGCCGGTGCGGCGGCGTTGACCGCCGAGCCGAGAACAGCCGCGCCGCCAAGTGTGGCAATCGCGATTAATCTGCCGGCTTTGGTGAGATGCAGCGCTTGAATCACCTGGCAAATGGTACGTCACCGAATTTGACCACCGAACCGGTTCTGTGTAAGCAGGCATCTGCCATGGCGGGGGCTGCGTCTCGGCTGGGTTTGTCCCGCTGGCCATGGCAAACGGTGTGGCGTGAGCGAGTGGTTGGCATGCCTTGGCAGCCGGTGCAAAATCTCGGCCGAGTCCTTGGTCAGCAAATGCCTCTCCGGAAAATGGCAGTGCGGGGGCCCGCAACTGGTTCACGGGTTTGGGCCGGCCGGTATTCTGGGGCGCGTCATGGTCTACCTGGATCACGCTGCCACCACCCCGATGCACCCCGCCGCCGTCGAGGCGATGACGGCCGTGTTGGGCACCGTCGGCAACGCCTCCTCGCTGCACACCAGCGGCCGGACGGCGCGGCGCCGAATCGAGGAATCCCGGGAATTGATCGCAGGCAAACTCGGCGCGCGCCCGTCAGAGGTGATCTTCACCGCGGGTGGCACCGAAAGCGACAACCTGGCCGTCAAAGGCATCTATTGGGCCCGTCGTGACGCAGAGCCGCGCCGCCGCCGCATCATCACCACCGAGGTGGAACATCACGCGGTGCTGGACTCGGTGAATTGGCTCGTCGAACACGAAGACGCCCAAGTGACTTGGCTGCCCACCGATTCGGACGGCTCGGTTTCCGCCGCTGCGCTGCGGGAGGCGCTGGACAGCCACGACGACGTCGCGTTGGTATCGGTGATGTGGGCCAACAACGAGGTCGGTACTGTCCTGCCGGTCGCCGAACTTGCCTCCGTCGCAGCCGAATTCGGTGTCCCGATGCACAGCGACGCCGTTCAGGCGGTGGGGCAGCTGCCCGTCGACTTTCCCGCCAGTGGGCTCTCGGCGATGAGCGTGGCCGCGCACAAGTTCGGCGGTCCGCCGGGAGTCGGCGCGTTGCTGCTGCGCCGCGATGTCAGCAGCGTGCCGCTGTCGCACGGTGGTGGGCAGGAACGCGACGTCCGCTCCGGCACACCCGACGTCGCCGGCGCTGTCGGGATGGCGGCGGCGGCGCAGATCGCGGTGGACGGACTCGAGGTCAACAGCGCACGGCTGCAGCTACTGCGAGACCGGCTGATCGAGGGCGTGCTCACCGGAATTGACGACGTCCGCCTCAACGGTGCCGGCGACCCGCTGCGGCTTCCGGGCAACGCGCACTTCACCTTCCGTGGCTGCGAAGGCGACGCGCTGTTAATGTTGCTGGACGCCAACGGAATCGAGTGTTCGACCGGATCGGCATGTACCGCCGGCGTCGCGCAGCCGTCGCACGTGTTGATCGCGATGGGCGTCGACCCGGCCGGCGCGCGCGGGTCGTTGCGTCTTTCGTTGGGACACACCAGCGTCGACGCTGACGTTGATGCCGCCCTGCGGGTGCTGCCTGGGGCGGTGGACCGAGCCCGGAGGGCGGCGCTGGCCGCCGCAGGGGCGTCCCAGTGAAGGTTCTCGCCGCGATGAGTGGTGGTGTCGACTCGTCGGTCGCCGCCGCCCGCATGGTCGACGCCGGGCACGACGTGGTGGGTGTGCACTTGGCGTTGTCCACCGCGCCCGGCACACTGCGCACCGGCTCGCGGGGGTGCTGTTCGAAAGAAGACGCCTCAGACGCGCGCCGCGTCGCAGATGTACTCGGAATCCCGTTTTATGTATGGGATTTCGCGGAGAAGTTCCAAGCGGACGTGATCGACGATTTCGTTTCGTCGTATGCCGGGGGGGAAACACCCAACCCCTGCGTGCGGTGCAACCAGCGAATCAAGTTCTCGGCATTGTCGGTAAAAGCACTGGCGCTGGGCTTCGACACGGTGGCCACCGGCCACTATGCCCGGCTGTCGGAAGGCCGGCTGCGCCGCGCCGTCGACCGGGACAAGGATCAGTCCTACGTGCTGGCGGTGCTGACCGCCGGGCAGCTGCGGCACGCCGCGTTCCCGATCGGGGACACGCCCAAGCCGCAAATCCGGGCCGAGGCCGCCCGGCGCGGCCTGGCGGTCGCCGACAAGCCGGACAGTCATGACATCTGCTTCATTCCGTCCGGCGACACCCGTGCCTTCCTGGGCGAGCGCATCGGGGTCCGGCGCGGCACGGTGGTCAGCGCCGACGGCGCGGTGCTCGCCGAGCATGACGGTGTGCACGGCTTCACCATCGGCCAGCGCAAGGGCCTGGGTATCGCCGGGCCGGGCCCGGACGGCCGCCCGCGCTACGTCACGGCGATCGATGCCGACACCGGGACCGTTCACGTCGGCGACGCGGCCGACCTGGACATACACGCGCTGACCGGGCGGGCGCCGGTCTTCACTGCGGGAACCGCACCGACGGGTCCCGTCGAGTGCCTGGTTCAGGTTCGTGCGCACGGCGAAACCGCCGGTGCTGTGGTCGAATTGATCGACGACGAGCTGGTGGTGCGGTTGCGTACCCCGCTGCGCGGGGTGGCGCGTGGCCAGACGCTGGTGATGTACCGGACCGACCCGGACGGCGACGAGGTGCTCGGCAGCGCCACGATCGCCGCGACCCGGAGCTGACCCGGGCTAACCGGGTATGTTGGCCGCGATGTTGGTCAGCACGATGTCGGACACCGATTGCGGAAAGCCGCACGAAGTGACCTCGAGTAACGCCCCGGCCAGCACCCGATAGTCGCGGCCGCAACCGCCGGGGCGCATCTGCAGCGAGTCGGCGCCGCCTTTCCAGTCGCCGATATAGCCACTGCCGTCCGAGGTGTCCGCGCAGTTCCGGACGGTGCCGACCAGGGCGTCGAAGGCCCGCCGGGCGGTGTCGACATCCGGATAGGCCGCGGCACCTTCGGAGATCAGGGCGCCCTTGGGCGGGTACTGGAACGTCGTCTTGTGGAAATCCGCGACATCGGGTCCGAACGTCGCGGTCTCGGCAAAGATGAACCGGCATGGTGGCGGGGTGGTTTGGGCGAATTCGTCGATATCCACCGGGCGCTTGCCGTCCATCGTGGGGATGATCGTCAGGTGCTCGTCGGTGCCGGTGATCGCGCGCATCCTCGACTGGTCGAGCAGAATCGCGTCGACGTCAACACCCAGCGGGCTTTTGGGGACGGCGGCGGGAGCCGGCGCAGCCGTGCCGCCGACCACCCGGGTGCACGCCGTCGCCAGTAACACCGCGCTGCACAACAGCAGCGGCCGTGTCAATCCCGCCATCTGGCCACCCTCCTGTGTTCGAGGGTAATGCGGCCGGCGCGGTTTAGGCGGGTGAGGCAACCCGCAGGTGATTGGCGACGGGTCCGTGTGCGGTCAGCGCCTCGAAGGCGGAGCCGACCGAACCGCCTGAGGCTTGGCATCGTGGCGCGGGGACGCAAGGCTGTCAGGCTCGATGGAAAGCCTCCCCCCACGAGACATTCTTGTCCTTCGTGCTGCGGATCGAACCGGCGTTGGTCCGTAAGGTCTCGGCGGACATGCTCGAGCATCGCAGTGTGACCATTCCCGCGCTGACCGCTCGGTCTGGCGCGAGTTGCTGCCTGAAGGGCGGCTGGGGGTGGTCGACGTGTCGCGCGCGGTCGGATACACGAGCGCATCGCATTTCATCAAGGAGTTCCGCGGCCGTTTCGGGACAACGCCGCGCGATTACGCCGACGCGCATTCGCCTGGGGCGAGACCTGCGCGCGGCGCGTGCGGAAGCGGGCTAAGTTCCAAGGATGACGGATACGGTTGCCGGGTGAGTGTTTTCGCAAACATCTTCGCGACGGCCAGCGGCGTCGGATCGTGGCCCGGCACCGCACCGCGGCAGGCCGCCGAGGTCGTCGTCGGTGAGTTGGCGGATGCGCTGGCGCACATCGTGGAGTTGCCGGCCAGGGGAGTGGGCGCCGACTTGCTGGGGCGCGCGGGTGCCCTGTTGATCGACGTGGCCATCGACACGACGCCGCGCGGCTATCGCGTCGCCGCGCGGCCCGGTGCGGTGACCCGCAGGGCCGTGAGCATGCTCAACGAAGACCTGGACGCGTTGGAAGAGGCCTGGGAAACGGCTGGCCTGCGTGGCGGCGGGCGCGTGGTCAAGGTGCAGGCACCGGGGCCGATCACGCTGGCCGCCCGGCTGGAACTGGCCAACGGCCACCGCGCGATCACCGACTCCGGCGCCCGCCGTGACCTGGCGGCATCGCTGGCTGAAGGCGTTGCCACGCATCGCGCGGAGCTGGCCCGTCGGCTCGATACGCCGGTCGTGGTGCAGTTCGATGAACCGTCGCTGCCGGCGGCGTTGGGCGGACGGCTGACCGGGGTGACTGTGCTGACCCCGGTCGCCGCCCTCGACGAAGCGGCCGCCGGCGCACTGCTCGACACTTGCGTCGCGGGCGCCGGCGCCGATGTGCTGCTGCACAGCTGCGCCCCGGAGCTACCGTGGGACCTGTTGCAGCGCAGCGATATTAGTGCAGTGTCGGTGGATGGCGGCACGCTGCGCGCCGCGGATCTGGACAGTATCGCGGCATTCGTCGAGTCGGGTCGCACCATCATGCTGGGCGTTGTGGCCTCCACCGCTCCGGAAAGCCGGCCGTCGGTCGAAGAAGTGGCCGCCGCGGTGGTCGCGGTGACCGATCGGCTCGGTTTCAGCCGTACGGCGCTACGGGACCGCATCGGGATCACCCCGGCGTGCGGCCTGGCGGGGGCCACGCCACAGTGGGCGCGCATCGCGATCGGGCTTGCCCGCAAGGCCGCCGAAGCATGGCAGCAGGACCCCGAAGCGATCTGATACGCAACCGCTGGGTTGCGCTTTCCGGGCTTCGCGTGGTGAACTGAAAGGCAACCAGGGGGTTGCATATGAGTACCGATCGCATCGAGAAGCAAGTCTTGTTGCGGGCGTCGCTGGACCGGGTGTGGCGCGCAATCAGCGACGCCGAGGAGTTCGGCCGCTGGTTCGGCGTCCACTTCGATGGACCCTTCGTTGCCGGCAGTTCAGTCACCGCAGCGATCACTCCCACCACCGTCGACGAGGATGTCGCCAAGCGTCAGGAGCCCCATACCGGCGTCAAGAGCACCTGGCAGATCGTCGCGATCGAACCGCGGCGGCGATTTGCCTACCGTTGGCACCCGTTCGCGATCGACTCCGGAGTCGACTACGACGGGGAGCCGACCACGCTGGTCGAGTTCACCTTGTCCGAGACCGCCGATGGCGTGCTGCTCACCATCGTCGAATCCGGTTTCGACGCCATCCCCGAGGCACGCCGGTCCGCCTCGTTCGAGGCCAATTCCGAAGGCTGGGAAATCCAAACCGATCTCGTGCGCAGGTACCTGACCCGGTGAGTACCCACAGCGCGGTCGGCGCGCCGCTGTTCGACGCGCTCGGGGACCCCAATCGGCTGCGCATCATCGTGCGGCTCTGCGATCGGGGCCCGAGCTCGACGTCGCAGCTCACCGAGGTGATTCCGGTCACCAGGCAGGCGGCCAGCAAGCATTTGCAGCTGTTGGAGTCGGTGGGTTTGGTGACCAGTGGCCGACGCGGTCGCGAACGGGTGTGGACCGTGCAGACCGAACCGCTGGCCCGGGCCAGCGACTACCTCACCCAGTTGTCCCGGCGGTGGGACGCGGCGCTGGACCGGCTGCGCGTCTTTTTAGAAGAGGAAGTGGAGGACTGAGCGACCGTCGGCGCCGGCCGCGCTGGCCACCCGGCGTTCACTTGTGCAGTGACGGCTTTGGTTGTGCGCTGACGGCTTTCGGTGTGAAGTGACGGCTTTCGGTGTGCACGTAGGGCGGGCTTTAGTCGATTTTTCCGCCCTGGGTTCACGCGCAACGCCCTGGGTTCACGCGCAACGCCGTGGGTTCACGCGCAACGCCCTGAGTTCACGCGCAACGCCCCGGACCGACGGACCATCGCCTGCGCGACAGGCCTGTGTGGCAGATGTGACTGACGAAGTTGCCGCCACCACGACGTCGGGCCGCTCCGTTAGCCTGCGAGAGTGACTTCCCCTGACGTGTTGCGGCAGTGGCAGGACTTGGCCGAGGAAGTGCGCGGACACCAATTCCGCTACTACGTGCGCGACGCGCCGACCATCACCGATGCGGAATTCGACAAGCTGCTGCGCCGGCTGGAAGCGCTCGAGGCGGAACATCCGGAGCTGCGCACACCTGACTCGCCCACCCAGCTGGTCGGCGGTGCGGGCTTCGCGACGGATTTCGAGCCGGCTGATCATCTCGAACGGATGCTCAGCCTCGACAATGCGTTCACCCCTGAAGAGCTCGGCGCCTGGGCCGCCCGAGTTCACGCCGAGGTCGCCGATGCAGCGCACTATTTGTGCGAGCTCAAGATCGACGGTGTCGCACTGTCACTGGTCTACCGCGGCGGCCGCCTCACCCGGGCGGCGACTCGGGGCGACGGCCGCACCGGCGAAGACGTCACGTTGAACGCCCGCACCATCGAAGACGTGCCCGAACGGCTCACCGCCAGCGACGAGTACCCGCTGCCCCAGGTGCTCGAGGTCCGCGGCGAGGTGTTCTTTCGGGTGGAGGACTTCCAGACGCTCAACGCGAGCCTGGTCGAGGCGGGCAAGGCGCCCTTCGCCAATCCCCGCAACAGCGCGGCGGGGTCGCTGCGCCAGAAAGATCCGGCGGTGACCGCGCGACGCAAACTGCGGATGATCTGCCACGGGCTGGGGCACACCGAAGGCTTTCGTCCGGTCACCCAGCACGGCGCATACCTGGCGTTAAAGGCCTGGGGGCTACCGGTTTCCGAGCACACCACCCTGGTGAACGATATGGCCGGCGTGCAGGAGCGCGTCGACTACTGGGGTGAGCATCGCCACGAGGTGGCCCACGAAATCGACGGCGTCGTCGTCAAGGTCGACGAGGTGGCGCTGCAGCGCCGGCTGGGTTCCACCTCGCGAGCACCACGCTGGGCGATCGCCTACAAGTACCCGCCCGAGGAGGCCCAAACCAAGCTGCTCGAAATCCGGGTCAACGTCGGCCGTACCGGCCGGGTCACTCCGTTCGCCTTCATGACGCCGGTGAAGGTCGCGGGGTCGACGGTGGGGCAGGCCACGCTGCACAACGCCTCGGAGGTGAAGCGCAAAGGCGTGCTGATCGGTGACACCGTGGTGATCCGTAAGGCGGGCGACGTCATCCCTGAGGTGCTGGGCCCGGTGGTCGACCTGCGCGACGGGTCCGAACGCGAATTCGTCATGCCCACAACATGTCCCGAGTGCGGCACCACGTTGGCGCCGGAGAAGGAAGGCGACGCCGACATCCGCTGCCCCAACGCCCAGCGCTGCCCGGCGCAACTGCGGGAGCGGGTCTTTCACGTCGCCAGCCGCAATGCCTTGGACATCGAGGTGCTGGGCTACGAGGCGGCCGTCGCGCTGTTGCAGGCACAGGTGATCACCAGCGAGGGCGACCTATTCGGCCTTACCGAAGACGACCTGCTGCGCACCGAGCTGTTCCGGACCAAGGCCGGTGAGTTGTCGGCGAATGGCAAGCGGCTGCTGGCCAACCTCGACAAAGCCAAGGCAACACCGCTGTGGCGAGTGCTGGTGGCGCTGTCGATCCGCCACGTCGGGCCGACGGCAGCCCGCGCCCTGGCCACCGAGTTCGGCACCCTCGATGCCATCGTCGACGCGTCCACCGAACAGCTCGCCGCGGTCGAGGGGGTGGGAGCGACCATCGCCGCCGCGGTCACCGAGTGGTTCACCGTCGACTGGCATCGCGAGATCGTCGACAAGTGGAAAGCGGCCGGGGTGCGGATGGCCGACGAACGCGACGAGAGCGTCCCGCGCACCCTGGCCGGTCTGACCGTGGTGGTCACCGGATCGTTGACGGGGTTCTCGCGTGACGATGCCAAGGAGGCGATCGTGACCCGCGGTGGCAAGGCCGCGGGCTCGGTGTCGAAGAAGACCTCCTACGTCGTCGCCGGCGACTCGCCGGGATCCAAATACGACAAAGCGGTGGAGCTTGGCGTGCCCGTCCTGGACGAGGACGGGTTCCGAAAGCTGTTGGAAGACGGACCCCCTGACAGTGAAGCCGCGGAAGTGCCATAGTGATTGATGCCGTTCTATCAATGTCTCGTCCCGGCCGGATCGCTGTCCGCCGATAACCGCTCCGCACTGGCCGAAGCCATCACCGATGTTCATTGCGCCGTCACCGGCGCACCGCGCGGATTCGTCAACGTCTTGTTCCTGGAGTACGAGTCCGGCACGTACTTCACCGCCGGCAAACCCCACGCGTGTTCGGCGATCAACGGCACGATCCGCGCCGGCAGAGACCGCGCGACACGGGCGCGGTTGCTCACCGAACTGTCACAGGCGTGGGTGTCGATCACCGGCCAGGATGCCCGTGACCTGCTGATCGGCCTGAACGAGATGGACGCCACCTCGATCATGGAGGCCGGCCTGATCATGCCCGCCCCCGGCGAGGAGGCGCAGTGGCTAGAGCGCAACCAACAGGTGCTCGGAGAGCTGCTCGCCAGCCAATAGGCGCCTGCAGCGGGCTGCGCCGGCGGTTCTATGGTGAGCGCTATGACCCAGACGGCCGACCGGTCCGCGGAGTCATCGCCGTGGTCGCCCCGAGAGGCCGAGTTGCTTGAGGTGACATTGCGGCTGCTGCAGGAACACGGCTACGACCGGTTGACGGTCGATGCGGTTGCCGGCGCCGCCCACGCCAGCAAGGCCACGGTGTACCGGCGCTGGCCCTCGAAAGCCGAATTGGTGTTGGCCGCCTTCATCGAGGGAGTCCGTCCGACCGCGGTCCCGCCGAACACCGGCACCCTGCGAGGCGATTTGCTGCGGCTGGGCGAGATCATCTGCCGGCACGGCCGCCAGCACGCCAGCACCATCCGCGCGGTGCTTGTCGAGGTTTCGCGCAACCCCGCGCTCAACGACGCCCTGCAGCATCAATTCATCGACAAGCGCAAAGCCTTGATCCAGCACGTCCTGCAGCAGGCCGTCGACCGGGGTGAGATCGGCGACGACGCCATCACCGACGAACTGTGGGACCTGTTGTCCGGATACCTCATCTTCCGGTCCATCATGCCCAGCCGACCGCCCACCCGTCGCACGGTGCAAGCTCTGGTCGACGACGTCATCATCCCCGGCCTGACCCGATCCAGGGGGTAGCCAGAAAGTGTACGCGAGCGTCTCTTGTGGAGTACGGATCAGTACCGTACTGTCATACCCACCGATCACACTCAATGCGCCAGACTCGCCCGAGCATCGAAAGGCCAACGGGTGAAGAGGATTTCGATTACTTCCCTCGCCAAACGAGGGTGGATGGTAATAGTCGCGGTACTCGTCGTCGCGATCACCGGATTCGGCATCTACCGCCTGCACGGAATCTTCGGCTCGCACAACAACACTTCGGCCAATAGCGGCCTCGCCAACCAGATCGTCCCGTTCAATCCCAAGCAGGTGGTTCTCGAGGTCTTCGGCGCGCCGGGCGCGGTGGCAACCATCAACTACCTTGATGTCAACGCTCAGCCCCAGCAAGTCAAAGACGCCCCGCTGCCCTGGTCGTTCACGATCACCACAACCGAACCCGCGGTAGTCGCCAACGTCGTGGCGCAGGGCGACGGCGACACCCTCGGCTGTCGGATCACGGTCAACGGCGAAGTCAAAGACCAACGAACCGTTAACAAAGTCCGCGCGTACACCTACTGCCTGGATAAGTCTGGATGAGCAACGACCAAGAGAAGCCGCCTCGCATCCCGCACACCATCCGCCGGCTTGCGGTGCCGATCCTGGTGCTGTGGGTGGCGCTGGCCGCCACCTCCAACAGCCTGGTGCCGCAATTGGAGGACGTCGGGAAAACCCACAATGTGGCGATGAATTCGCCCGATGCGCCGTCGCTACAGGCCACCAAGCGCATCGGTCAGGTGTTCCATGAGTTTGATACCGACAGTTCGGCCATGGTGGTCCTGGAGGGCGATAAGCCGCTCGGCCCGGACGCCCACACGTTCTACGACGAGATGGTCCGCAAGCTTCAACAGGACAAGAAGCACGTCGAGCACGTTCAGGACTTCTGGGGGGACACGCTGACCGCGGCCGGGTCGCAGAGCCAGGACGGCAAGGCCGCGTATGTTCAGGTGTTTCTCGCGGGCAATTTGGGCTCGGCGCTGGCCAACGAGTCCGTTGAAGCCGTTCGCGACATCGTCGACCACACGCAAGAGCCGCCGGGCGTCAAGGCCTACGTAACCGGCGCAGCACCGCTCATCGCGGATCAGTTCGAAGTAGGCAGCAAGGGCACCGCGAAGGTCACCACGATCACCATCGGGGTGATCGCGTTGATGCTGTTTTTCGTCTACCGCTCTGTCTTCACTACGCTGCTCGTGCTCTTCACGGTCCTGATCGAGATGGCCGCGGCCCGGGGGATCGTCGCTTTTCTCGGGAATGCCGGATTAATCGGACTGTCGACGTACGCGACGAATCTGCTCACGCTATTGGTTATCGCCGCGGGAACGGACTATGCGATATTCGTCGTCGGCCGCTACCAAGAAGCGCGCGGGTCCGGCCAGGATAAGGAAGCCGCGTTCTACACGATGTTTCGCGGCACCGCCCATATTGTGTTGGGTTCCGGCCTGACCGTTGCGGGCGCGGTCGCTTGCCTGAGTTTTACTCGCTTGCCCTATTTCCACAGCCTTGGTGTTCCGGCCGCGATAGGTATTCTCGTCGCGCTTTTTGCCGCGCTGACCCTGGGTCCGGCTGTGCTCACCCTGGGTGCTGCCTTGGGCGTCTTCGAGCCCAAGCGCGCGATGAGAACCCGTGGATGGCGGCGGATCGGCACGGCCATCGTCCGCTGGCCAGGCCCCATTCTCACCGCGGCGTGCGCGCTGGCCCTGATAGGTCTGCTCGCCCTGCCCGGATACAAGACGAGTTACGACACTCGCCCCTACATGCCCCAAAGCGCGGCGGCCAATGTCGGTTACACGGCCGCCGAGCGGCATTTTTCGCGCTCCCGGCTGGAGCCCGAATTGCTGATGGTCGAAACGGACCATGACCTGCGCAATCCGGCCGACATGCTGATCCTCGACCGGGTGGCCAAGGCGGTGTTCCACGTGTCCGGCATCGCGCAGGTGCAGTCGATCACCAGGCCGTTGGGAACGCCGCTGGTCCACAGCTCGCTCGCGTTTGTGGTCAGCAATCAGAGCGCCGGCCAGCAGGAAAACCTGCAGTATCAGCGAGACCGCGCCAACGACCTGCAGACGCAGGCCGGTGAGCTATCGAAGACGATCAACATTCTGCGGCAGCAGTACGTGCTGCAGCAGCAGCTCGCCGCCAGCACCCACAGCGAGGCACAAAGCTTCCACGACACGATCGCCACGATCAGAGACCTGCGCGACAAGATCGCGAATTTCGACGACTTCTTCAGACCGATTCGTAGCTACTTCTACTGGGACAAGCATTGTTTCGATGTCCCCGTCTGCTGGGCGATCCGCTCGGTCCTCGACGCGCTTGACGGCATAGACCAGCTGACTTCAAGATTTGAAGACCTCACCGCCACCCTGGACAAACTCGACGCGCTGCAGCCGAAACTGGTGGCTCTGATCCCGCCGCAGATCGAGAGCCAAGAGACCAACCGCCAATTGACGCTGGCCAGCTTTGCCACCCAGTCCGGTATCTACGCCCAGACCCAGGCGGCGATCGACAATGCGACGGCGCTCGGGCGAGCCTTCGACCTCGCGAAGAACGACGACAGCTTCTACCTCCCGCCCGAGGTCTTCAGCAACCCCGATTTCAACCGCGGCCTGAAACTGTTCCTCTCGCCCGACGGCAAGGCGGCTCGCATGATCGTCACCCATGAGGGTGATCCCGCTACCACCGAAGGCATCTCACACATCGACCCCATGGCCAAGGCCGCACACGAGGCCCTCAAGGGCACCCCCATGGCCGACGCGAAGATCTATGTGGGCGGCACCGCGGCGACGTACAAGGACATCCAAGACGGCGCCAAGTACGACCTGATGATCGTGGGAATGGCCGCACTCGGCCTCATCCTGCTGATCATGATGATCATCACGCGAAGTCTGATTGCCGCGCTCGTCATCGTGGGCACCGTAGCCCTTTCGCTGGGCGCCTCTTTCGGGTTGTCCGTGCTGGTCTGGGAGTACATCTTCGGCATTCAGCTGTACTGGGTGGTGCTCGCGCTGGCCGTGATCCTGCTGCTGGCGGTGGGGTCCGACTACAACCTGTTGTTGATCTCGCGATTCAAAGAAGAGATCCATGCCGGCCTGAAGACCGGCATCATCCGCGCGATGGCCGGCTCCGGCTCGGTAGTCACCTCCGCCGGCCTGGTCTTCGCCGTCACCATGTGTGCGTTCGTGTTCAGCGGTTTTCAGGTTCTCGGTCAGATCGGGACCACCATCGGCCTTGGACTGTTGTTCGACACGCTGATCGTGCGGTCCTTCATGACGCCTTCGGTCGCAACGCTTTTGGGGCGCTGGTTCTGGTGGCCGCTACGGGTGCGCCCGCGACCGGCAAGCACGATGCTGCGGCCCTACGGCCCGCGTTCGGCCGTTCGCCAGCTGCTGCTGTGGGAGGACGGTGACCCGGCGGCGCCGGCAGCGCCGTCCAAAATGTCCTCGCGGACAAGCTGATTCGCGTCACCCCGCCGCCAATTTCAGGACCCGCCCGTCGTTGTCGGTGACGTACACGCTGCCGCCGCTATCCACCGCCACCCAGTTGGGTCGGCGGAGGCCGGCGAACGGTAGCACAGTCTGGGTGCTCGTCCCGGCCGGTGACTTGAGGACGCGATCATTATCGGTGTCGGCGAGGTACACGTTGCCTGCGCCATCCACCGCCACCCCGGTGGGGTTGTTGAGGCCGGTGAACGGCAGCACCGTCGTAGTGTTCGACCCGGCCGCCAGCTTCACCACCTGTTTAGCGGCGTTGTCGGTGACGTACACGTTGCCGCTGGTGTCCACCGCCACGCCGGCGGGCTTGCTGAGGCCGGTGAACGGCAGCACGGTCGGAGTGCCCGATCCGGCCGCCAGCTTCACCACCTGGGTATTGATTTCGTCGGTGACGTATACGGCACCTGCGCTATCTACCGCCACCCCGACGGGCTTGCTGACGCCGGCGAACGGCAGCACCGTCGGAGCGCTCGATCCGGCCGCCAATTTCCGGACGCGGTTGCTGTCCGGGTCGGTGACGTACACGTTGCCGGCACCATCCACCGCCACCCCGAGGGGGGTGTAGAGGTGGGGGAACGGCAGCACGGTCGTGGTGCCCGACCCCGACAACTTCAACACCTGCCGGACGAAGACGACGACGGGCCGGTGGCCGTCGTACTCAGGGTGGCCCTGGTAGTCGATGACGTATACGTTGCCTGCGCTATCCACCGCTACGCCGCGGGCGGCGCTGAGGCCGGTGAACGGCGGCACGGTCTGCCTGGAGGCCGACGGGGGCGGCGGGGACGGCGACGTAGGGTCTGCGTGCGCCGGCCTCCCGCATGGGCTCACGCCGATGGACATGGCGGCGAGCAGGACCGTGAGGGCGCCGGCTGCACGGCAGCGCATTACCCCGCCGCCAATTTCAGGACGTGATAGCTGTCGAAGTCGACATCGAAGGTTTCGGCGTATACGTTGCCGGCGGTGTCCACCGCGACACTTCGCGGTTGGTTGAGGCCGGTGAACTGCAGCAGGTTTTGGGTGCTTGACCCGGCCGGCAACTCAAGGACCCGATTGTTCCGCGTGTCGGCGACGTATATGTTGCGGGCGGTATCCACCGCCAACCCCTCGGGATGGCTAAGACCGGTAAATGGCAGCACGATCTGAGTGCTCGACCCCGGTGCCAACGCCACCACCCGGTCGTCGGTCTCGTCGCACACATACACGTTGCCGGCGCTATCCACCGCCACCCCGCGGGGGTCGTGCAGGTCGGTGAACGGGAGCACGCTCTGCGTGCTCGACCCCGGAGCCAACGTTACGACCTGGGTGCTGACCTCGTCGCTCACGTACACGTTGCCGGCGGTATCCACCGCCAACCCGCCGGGGTGGTGAAGGCCGGTGAACGGTAAAACGGTCTGGCTGCGCGACCCGGCTGCCAATTTGCGGACCCGGTGGTCGGTGGGGTTGGTCACATAGACGTCGCCGGCGGTATCCACCGCCACACCGCCGACCCCATTGAGGCCGGTGAACGGCAGCACGGTCTGAGTGCTCGACCCCGGCGCCAACTTCACCACCTGGACGCCGGCGAAGGCGCCGGTGCCCCCGCCGACGTAACAGCCCCAGTCGATGACGTACACGCTGCCCGCGGTATCCACCGCGATATCGCCGACCTCGTGGACGGTGAACGGCAGCACGGTTTGCCGGGGGCCATCGGGGAAAGGCGAGCCAGACTTCGACTCGCATGACTGTGTCCGCGCGCATCCGGTGATTCCGATGGACATCGCGGCCAGCAGGACGACGACGGTGCTGAGAGCCTTGAAGACTGTCACCGGGTAGCACCCCGTATTTCTCACAGGTCACGCGTTGCCTGGCAGCTTAGCCGGGGGAATTCTTCGCGGCCTACCGGAGACTTTTAATCAGCCTCTTCGCTCTGCGCGGGCAATGCCGTTTGCGTGGCTGTCAGCGCAACCTGTCAGCGCAACCTGTCAGCGCAACCTGTCAGCGCAACATTGTCGCGACGATCCCGGCCAGATAGCCCAGCCGGGCCACCTCCGACGGCCGGAACTCCGGGCCCGGCCGGCCCAGCACCACCGCCGTGTGCGGGTCGCCCAACGGCGCCGCGACCATAGTGGTGTCCATATCGCGCCACGCCTGCGGCACCCAATCGGCGCTGCTGTCCAGCGGTGCGGCGTGTTCCATCGGCAGCCACGGCGCCGAATCCGCGCGAGTCTCGGGGGCACCCGGGCTGCCGGCGAGGCGCTGTACGCCGGACTCTGTGGCGCGCAACACCGCGCACCAGGCCACCCGCAGCACCCGGGGCGCTTCGTTGACCAGGACCTGCAGCCTGGATGCCTTGTCGCCGCCGGCGGCGACGTGGTCAAGGAGTTCCAGCTCGCGGTGCGCTTCCAGCAGGCCGGTGTGCGGACGCACGCTATCCACTCGGACTCCGGGGAGCGACTCGGCGGCGGTGATCAACGTATCCGGCATCGCGCCTGGGGGCAGCTCGACCACCAGATCGTCGATCGCGTACCCGGAGCTGCGCTCGACCACATCAAGCGACAAGATGTCGGCGCCAGCCGAACCGAGCGCCACCGCCAGCGAGCCCAGGCTGCCTGGGCGGTCGAGCCAGCTCGATGCGCAGCAGATACGAAGGCACGGCCAACACTGTCGCACAGCGACGCACGTACGGCATTTCGGCCGCGTCACAGGCGGCCCGCTAGGCTTTTCGCTCGTGTCCCAGATCTCCCGCGACGAGGTGGCGCACCTGGCCCGACTGGCCCGGCTGGCGCTGACCGATACCGAGCTGGACAGCTTCGCCGGCCAGCTCGACGCCATCCTCACCCATGTCAGCCAGATCCAGGCCGTCGACGTCACCGGTGTCGAAGCGACCGACAACCCGCTGAAGGACGTCAACGTGACCCGCCCGGACGAGACGGCACCATGCCTGACGCAGCAGCAGGCGCTGGCCGAGGCGCCCGAAGCCGTCGACGGCCGCTTCGCCGTCCCGCAGATCCTGGGGGAGAGCCAGTGACGGACATCATCAGATCCGACGCCGCGACGCTGGCCGCCAAGATCGCCGCCAAGGAGCTCTCGTCGGTCGAGATCACCCAGGCCTGCCTGGACCAGATCGCGGCCACCGACGACCGGTATCACGCCTTCCTGCACGTAGCGGCCGACGAGGCGCTATCCGCGGCCGCGGCCGTCGACAAGATGGTGGCCGCCGGCGAGACGCTCCCGTCACCGCTCGCCGGGGTTCCGCTGGCGCTCAAGGACGTGTTCACCACTATCGACATGCCGACCACCTGCGGGTCCAAGATCCTCGAGGGCTGGCGGTCGCCCTACGACGCCACGCTGACCGCGCGGTTGCGCGCGGCCGGCATTCCGATCCTGGGCAAGACCAACATGGACGAGTTCGCGATGGGCTCGTCGACCGAGAACTCCGCCTACGGCCCCACCCGCAACCCGTGGGACGTCGACCGGGTGCCCGGCGGCTCGGGGGGCGGCAGCGCGGCAGCGCTGGCCGCGTTCCAGGCGCCGCTGGCCATCGGGTCCGACACCGGCGGCTCCATCCGCCAGCCCGCCGCACTGACCGCGACCGTCGGCGTCAAACCCACCTACGGCACGGTGTCGCGCTATGGGCTGGTGGCGTGCGCGTCGTCGCTGGATCAGGGCGGCCCGTGTGCGCGCACCGTTCTGGACTCCGCGTTGCTGCATCAGGTGATCGCCGGCCACGACCCACGCGACTCGACGTCCATTGACGCCGAAGTGCCCGACGTGGTCGGTGCCGCGCGGGCGGGTGCCGCGGGCGACCTCAAGGGCGTGCGGGTCGGGGTGGTCAAGCAGCTGCGCGGCGAGGGCTATCAGCCCGGAGTGCTGGCGTCGTTTGAGGCCGCCGTCGAGCAGTTGACCGCACTGGGCGCCGAGGTCAGCGAAGTCGACTGCCCGCACTTCGATTACGGGCTGGCCGCCTACTACCTGATCCTGCCGTCGGAGGTGTCCAGCAATCTGGCCCGCTTCGACGCGATGCGCTACGGGCTGCGGGTCGGCGATGACGGCACGCACAGCGCCGAAGAGGTGATGGCGCTGAGCCGCGCCGCCGGTTTTGGGCCGGAGGTCAAGCGGCGCATCATGATTGGTGCTTACGCATTGTCCGCGGGTTACTACGACGCCTACTACAACCAGGCGCAGAAGGTGCGCACGTTGATCGCGCGCGATCTCGACGAGGCCTACCGATCCGTCGACGTGCTGGTGTCGCCGGCGACGCCCACCACCGCGTTCCGGTTGGGAGAGAAGATCGACGATCCGCTCGCGATGTACCTCAACGACCTTTGCACGCTGCCGGTGAACCTGGCCGGTCAGTGCGGCATGTCGGTGCCATCGGGGTTGTCCCCGGACGACGGGCTGCCGGTGGGCTTGCAGATCATGGCGCCCGCGTTGGCCGACGACCGGCTCTACCGGGTGGGGGCGGCCTACGAGGCCGCCCGCGGCCCGCTGCCGTCGGCTATCTAAGGGCGAGCAGACACAAAAGCACCTCAAAACGGGCCGTTTTGGGTGCTTTTGCGTCTGCTCGCGCCACTGACTGGCACAGGGCAAGATGAGGACATGCGGATCGGAATTCTCACCGGGGGCGGCGACTGCCCTGGGCTCAACGCCGTCATCCGGGCGGTGGTACGCACCTGCGGCTCCCGGTATGGCTCGTCGGTCGTCGGATTCCAGGACGGATGGCGCGGATTGCTGGAGAACCGGCGCATGCAGCTGGCCAACGACGACCGCAATGACCGGTTGCTTGCCAAAGGCGGAACCATGCTGGGCACCGCCCGCGTGCACCCAGATAAGCTGCGCGCCGGATTGCCGCAGATCATGCAGACCCTGGACGACAACGGCATCGACGTGCTCATCCCGATCGGTGGTGAAGGCACGCTGACGGCAGCGCACTGGCTGTCGGAGGAGAACGTGCCAGTGGTCGGGGTGCCCAAGACGATCGACAACGACATCGATTGCACCGATGTGACTTTCGGTCACGACACCGCGTTGACGGTCGCCACCGACGCCATCGACCGGCTGCACAGCACCGCCGAATCCCACCAGCGGGTGATGCTGGTGGAGGTGATGGGCAGGCACGCCGGCTGGATCGCGCTGAACTCCGGGTTGGCGTCGGGCGCGCACATGACGCTGATCCCCGAACAGCCTTTCGACATCGAGGAGGTATGCCGGCTCGTAAAGCGGCGTTTCCAGCGCGGTGACTCGCACTTCATTTGCGTGGTCGCCGAGGGCGCCAAACCGATCGAAGGATCAATCTCATTGCGCGAAGGCGGGATTGACGAGTTTGGCCATGAGCGCTTCACCGGCGTCGCGGCGCAGCTGGGCGTTGAGGTGGAGAAGCGGATCAACAAAGAGGTCCGGGTGACCGTGCTGGGCCACGTCCAGCGTGGCGGCACGCCGACGGCCTACGACCGGGTGCTGGCCACCCGGTTCGGCGTTAACGCCGCCGACGCCGCCCATGCCGGCGAATACGGCCAGATGGTGTCGCTGCGCGGGCAGGACATTGGCCGGGTGCCGCTTGCCGATGCGACGCGCCAACTCAAGCTGGTGCCGCAGAGCCGCTACGACGACGCCGCCGCTTTCTTTGGTTAAAGCTCGCGTGTGCTTCGGTTGCCATCGAATTCACCGGCTCGCCGCAATTGTTTAACCGAATTTGCCACATCCGCCGGTTTTCGCCTAAGCGAAATGGGCTATACCGTCCGTTATGAGCGGTTCTAATCGCGGAGTCGTTCAGCCTGCGGCTCCGTCGGCGGGGCCTTCAAACCCGCCAGAAGACAAGTCGGCCTCCCGCAGTTGGCGGCTTGCCGCTGATTCGGCGGCCCCGACAGTTCCCCAGCCTCCCGCGAAACGTCGGTCGCCCAGATCGCGACAGCCAGCGGCCCCGCCGGCACCTGCCCGGCTGGTCCCGGCGCCTCGCGGCGATCGGCTACCTGGGGGAATGGCGCTCGACACTCTGGAACAGCAGCACATGGAGGAGGCCGGCAGAGCGGGCTGGCGGGATCTGATCTACCGCGTCACGGGGATCGATCTGGGTCCAAGCAAAGACGCGGCATACGAACTCGGTCTGCGCGATCGGATCCGCGCGCCCGTGGGAGCTGCATTTCCCATCGCCGTACTCAATCTCAAAGGCGGGGTGGGCAAGACCGCGGTGGTTGAGGCACTCGGCTCGACCTTTGCCGACGTGCGCCACGACCGGACGATCGCCCTCGACGTCGACGCCGGGGACTTGGCCGAGCGGCACGGCCGCCCAAGCCTGCTGAACATGGCCGACCTACTCACGGATAAGTCGGTCGCGCGGTATTCAGACGTGCGGGCGCACACCTACATGAACAGCTTCGGGCTGGAAGTACTGGGCCTGCCCGACTATGCGCGCACCGACTGGCGGCTCGAACGCCGCGACGCGGTCAAGGCATTTTCGATTTTGCGGGGCCACTATTCGCTGATTCTGGTGGACTGCGTCAAGGCGCTCAATTCCAGTGTGATGGAGGCGGTGCTACCCGAAGCGCGGGCGCTGGTGGTGGTCAGCAGCGCTGGCATCGACGCGGTACGCAAGACCAGGACGACGTTGGAGTGGTTGTGCCACAACGGATATCAGCGACTGATGCCGGCGACCGTACTCGCGGTGAACCACATCGCACCGGCCAAGCTGGACGCCGTCGCCGCCAAGGAACTCGAGCGATTGTCCAAGCAGGTCGCGGCCACGGTGATGCTGCCGTTCGACCGGCATGTGCATTCTGGCAAAGAGATCGGACTTGATCAGTTGAGCAGGGAAAGTAGGCGCAGCTACCTGGAGATGGCGGCCGCGCTGGCCGACATGTTCCCCGGCAGGGCGACGGGGCACGACCCCGGTCGGGGAGCCGCGGTGCATTTGCCGCCTCGGTGACCTGTCGCGGCCGGCGATGCCGCCTGCGCGACCACCATTAGGATCGAGCGCATGACGGTTACCAGGGCTGACCTGATGGAATACGACGAGGTCATCGCGCGCTTCGATCCGGTACTCGGGCTTGAGGTGCACGTTGAGCTGTCCACCGTGACCAAGATGTTCTGCGGCTGCGCCACAACATTCGGCGCCGAACCCAACACCCAGGTATGCCCGGTATGTCTGGGTTTGCCCGGTTCGTTGCCGGTGCTCAACCGGGTCGCGGTCGAGTCTGCGATCCGCATCGGGCTGGCGCTGAACTGCGAGATCGTGCCATGGTGCCGCTTCGCCCGGAAGAACTACTTCTACCCGGACATGCCGAAGAACTACCAGATTTCGCAGTACGACGAGCCGATCGCCATCAACGGCTACCTCGAGGCGCCGCTGGAAGACGGCACCACCTGGCGGGTGGAGATCGAGCGGGCGCACATGGAGGAAGACACCGGCAAGCTGACCCACCTCGGCAGCGAAACGGGCCGCATCGAAGGTGCCACCGCTTCGCTGATCGACTACAACCGTGCCGGTGTCCCGCTGATCGAAATCGTCACCAAGCCCATTGTGGGGGCCGGCGACCGGGCACCGCAGATCGCCCGGTCCTATGTGACCGCACTGCGGGACCTGTTGCGCGCGTTGGACGTATCCGATGTCAGGATGGACCAGGGCTCGATGCGTTGCGACGCCAACGTGTCACTAAAGCCCACCGGGACAACCGAATTCGGCACCCGGACCGAGACCAAGAACGTCAACTCGCTCAAAAGCGTCGAGGTCGCCGTGCGCTACGAAATGCAGCGCCAAGGCGCGTTGCTGGCGTCCGGTGGCCAGATTACCCAGGAGACCAGGCACTTTCACGAGGCCGGGTACACCAGCCCGGGCCGCGCCAAGGAGACCGCGCAGGACTACCGGTATTTCCCCGAACCCGACCTGGAACCCGTCGCCCCCAGCCGCGAGCTGGTGGAGCAGCTGCGCCAGACCATCCCCGAACTACCGTGGTTGAGCCGCAAGCGGATTCAAGCAGGAGTGGGGCATTTCCGACGAGGTGATGCGCGATCTGGTCAACGCGGGCGCGATCGAGTTGGTCACCGCGACCGTCAAGCACGGCGCGTCCAGCGAATCCGCGCGTGCCTGGTGGGGAAACTTCTTGATGCAGAAGGCCAACGAAGCCGACGTCGCGTTGGACGAGCTGGCCATCACCCCCGCCCAGGTCGCCCAGGTGGTGGCGCTGGTCGACGAGGGCAAGCTGTCCACCAAGCTGGCCCGCCAGGTCGTCGAGGGTGTGCTGGCCGGGGAGGGCGAGCCCGAGCAGGTGATGACCGCGCGCGGTTTGGCGCTGGTGCGCGACGACTCGCTGACGCAGGCCGCGGTCGACGAGGCCCTGGCCGCCAACCCCGACGTGGCGGAAAAGATTCGCGGCGGCAAGGTGGCCGCGGCGGGCGCGATCGTCGGAGCGGTGATGAAGGCCACCCGCGGGCAGGCCGACGCGGCGCGGGTGCGCGAATTGGTGCTCAAGGCCTGCGGGCAGGCCTAACGGGTTCAGCCGCTGGCGAACTCAGGCATAACGAAAGCCGCTGCCACGCTGAGGCGGTTATGCCTGACGAGCGTGCAGCCCTGGACGCGTACTCCACCGTGGTCACCGCGGTGGCCGACGCGGTGTTGCCCAGCGTGGCCAGCCTGGCCGTGCGCCGCCGCGGCGGTGACGGCGGCGGCAGCGCCAGTGTCATCACGCCCGACGGCTACCTGCTGACCAGTGCCCACGTCGTCGCCGGGGCACGCTCCGCCCAGGCGACGTTCGCCGACGGCACCACGGTGGCCGCGGACGTCGCCGGCCGCGACGAGTTGTCCGACCTCGCCGTGCTGAAGGCGCGCGACAGCGTGCCGCCGCCCGTCACCATGGGACAGGCGGAGGACCTGCGGGTCGGGCAACTGGTAGTGGCCGTCGGCAACCCGCTGGGGCTGGCCGGCAGCGTCACCGCCGGCATCGTCTCCGGTCTGGGGCGGTCCCTGCCCACTCGCGCGGGCCGCGTCGTCGACGAGGTGATCCAGACCGACGCGGCGCTGAACCCGGGAAACAGCGGCGGCGTACTGGCCGACGGCCGCGGCCGGATGGTCGGTGTGAGCACCGCGGTCGCCGGCGTCGGCCTCGGGCTGGCGGTGCCTATCAATCGGTCGACCCACCGGATCATCGCCGCGCTGATGCACAACGGCCGGGTGCGCCGCGCCTGGCTCGGTATCGCCGGTTCACACGTTTCGGTGCCGCCGGCGGTTGCGGACAAGCTCGGCACCACCCATGGCCTGCAGGTCGCCAGCGTGGTGGCCGGCAGCCCGGCCGCCGCGGCGGGCCTGCGCCGCGGCGACATCGTGGTCAGCGTCGACGGCCATCGCGTCGTCACCGCCACCGCGATTCAGCAGCTGATGGTCGAGGACGCCATCGCGCGCCGCATCGAGATGACGGTGTGGCGCAACGGCGCATTGGTCGACATGTTCGTGGTCCCGAGAGAACTCGCGGACTGATCGCTCGAAACGCACTGGCACAAAACGTCCCGTGGATCCATCATGTCGGTGTGGTCGATAAAGCGTTTGACGACTTTATGTCGATGCTGGACTGCCCGGCGTTGGTGGTGACAACCCAGGCCGAAGGTGTCCCAGCGGGTTGCCTGGTCGGCTTCGGCAGTCAAGTCACCGATCAGCCGCCAAAGTTTCTGGTGAGTTTGGCCAAGGGCAGTCACACCCTGCAGGTGGCAAGCCAATCCCAACACCTGGCGGTGCACGTGCTGGCGCAGCGCCACCGCGCCCTGGCCGTGCTGTTCGGTGGCGAAACCGGCCACAAGGTCAAGAAGTTCGAACGCTGCTCGTGGCGCGCCGGTCCGCAGGGGGTGCCGATTCTCGACGACTCGATCGGGTGGTTCGTCGGGCGGACGGTGGATTGGGCCGACATCGGCGATCACACGATCTTCCTGCTGGTGCCCGTCGCGTCATGGGCCTCCGAGTCCGACGAGGAACCCCTCTACCTGTCCGATCTCGACGACATCGACCCCGGCTACGAACAGCCGGGCCGCCTCTTCGATGGGGCACCGGGCCATGTGGCGGACCGATACGGCGTGAGGTTCACGATCGGCGGGATCTAAGCCCGTTAAGCGCCTCGTTCTACGTCTTGTCATCGTTGTTGCGCGGGAAGCCGCCGCCCGACGCGAACAGCGGGAACACCACGTCATCGAACTTTCCGGCGTCACCGGCGGTCTTGTTAACGGTTGCGCCCCAGATGTTTCCGTCTGGCGACATCTTCAATGCCCACGCGTGTCCGTGTGTCTCCTTGCGGACGACGTCGGGTTCACCGGTTACCGCGCCGGTCGACGGTGCCAGCCGGACCGCCACGGTCAGTTTGGTGTTGACCAGGTTGACCAGTATTACCCCGTCCATGGCCGCGCACCCGGCTACGCCCGGCTTGTCCGGCCAGGTCCACACCGTGGAGACCTCCGACTTTTTGGTGATCCGCTGCAACCGGTCCGCGGTGGGGGTGCGATCGAGGACGTACAGCGAGCCGTCGACCGGGTCGGTGCACAGGCCGCCGCCCGAGCCGACACCGGACAGCGCCGTCGTCGGCGGGGCCTGGCCGATGGTGGTCGGCTGCTCGATTCGCAGCACCTTGCCGGCCAACGATCTGGGATCGGCGGCCATCGCCGGGTTGCCCGCATCGCCGGTCAGCACGACCAGCGTGGTGGGGCTGGTGAAGATCAACGCTCCGGTATTCCCGGTGGCACCCTTGGGAATCCCGGTCAGGATGTCCTTCGGGATGTCGCCGTCGGCTATCCGGATGACCCGGTTATCGGTGGGCGTGCTGATGTAGGCGTACATCAACCGGTCTTGTTTGTAGGTGGGCGACAGCACGATATCCATCAAGCCGCCATCCCCGGACGGGTCGACCGGGATGACCATCTTCACCTTCGGCTCAGCGCTGACCGAGATCGCCTTGACCGCGCCGGTGACGCGCTCGGCGACCAGTGCGGTTTTGCTGTCGATGCCCATGATCAACCCGCTGGTGCTCTCCAGGCAGCCTTGCATCACCCCAGGCGCCGGACATTCCTTGGGGAAGGGTGTGGGAGGCAACGGTGGCGGCGGGGGAGGCGTCGAGCTGGGCTGCGGCTTGAGTTCCGGGGCGGTAGTGAAGGGCTGCGATTGGGCATCGTTGAATCGCGCGCAGCCGCTCAGCACCAGCATCGCTGCACACAGCGCGCTGAGTCCGCACCGCACCGACCGCCGTACCCGCATGACCGACAGGCTACGGACAGGGCGGGCACTCCCGCCACACGCCCGCCCATCAGGCGCGCGGCCACCGCGCGCCGACCGACGATTCCACGTCCGCAAGGCCGGGGGCCTCATTTGGGGCCAATCCGGACCGATTCGGAAAACGGAGTGCCAATTTGTCTGATAAAAGCCACACCCAAATCCCCAATTCAGCCCTAAATGCCCTTACCCTGTCACCGTGACCAGTCAATCGCATGACTCGCATTGGCGGCGGCCGGGTCAGCACCCGGAGCCCTTCCCGGCGCGCCCCTCCTCAGCAAGTCTGGTCGACCCGGAAGATGACCTAACGCCAGCTGGGTATCCAGGCGATTTTGGAGCCACCGCCGGCATCCCGCCGTTCCGCCCCGGCAGGCCGGTCGGGGTCGGCGCGGGACATAACGTGAGGGGCCCGCAGGAGCCCTTGCCTTACTCCTTCCAGCCGGGCGCTCCGGGGGCAGCGATGGCGCGGACCGACCTCGATCTGGAGGAGGAGGACGAGCGGCCGCGCGACGGCGGTCGCCGCGGCACCCAAAATCTCGGTTTGCTGATATTGCGCCTGGGCCTGGCCGCGGTGCTGGGCGCCCACGGGCTGCAAAAGCTGTTCGGCTGGTGGGGCGGCCAGGGAATAGCCGGATTCAAGAACTCACTGTCCGATGCCGGCTACCATCACGCCGACATCCTGGCCTACGTCAGCGCCGGCGGCGAGGTCGTCTCCGCCGCGCTGCTGGTGTTGGGACTGTTCACGCCGTTGGCCGCCGCGGGGGCGCTGGCGTTTCTGATCAACGGTTTGCTCTCCGCGATCGTGCCCAAGCCGCATACGCACAATTACCAGTACTTCCTGCCGGACGGGCATGAATATCAGATCACCCTGGTCGTCCTCGCCGTCGCCGTCATCCTGTGCGGTCCCGGTCGGTACGGCCTGGACGCCGGCAGGGGCTGGGCGTATCGGCCCTTCGTCGGGTCATTCGTCGCGCTGCTGGCTGGTGTCGCGGCCGGTGTCGCGGTGTGGGTGCTGCTCAACGGCGCCAATCCGCTGCATTAGTCGCCCGGGGGCCGGAAAGCCCGGCTCAGCCGTACGGGTTGGGAACCCGCCCCGCGCTGACCGCGGTCAGCTGCGGCAGGGTGGCGAAAGTGACGGCGGGCAATCGCAGTTCGGCGTCGCTTTTGAGCCGGGCGCGTGCCCAGGAACCCCTGTTGAAGCGCAGCCCTTCGATCTCGTCCCAGCGCACCGTCTGACTCCCGAACAGCTTTCGCACGGTCACGCCCTGGTCGTCGGCGACCGTGCGGAGCCGCGCGATCATCGCCGACAACACCACCGGGATGACGAGCAAGGGCGCCGAAGGCGGCCAGGCCAGCACCGGAATCAGCAGCCCGAGGGTAAAGAATCCGACGGCAAGGTGCGCGATCGGCGACACCTTGAGCACTACCCGCGATTCAGTAGCCACTTGAGCATCATGTCACCGCCCAGTTTTGCGCCGGCGCCGTGTCTTGGGCCCGCGATGCCTCGCGATTTGACTGCTGAGCTGTGCGAAGGCTACCGTCGGACGCTGTGGATACCGCTGGAATGCTCGTAGTAATTAGTCGGCGCGTTGGTGCCTGACTAGTTCAATCGAGCACCAACGCCGCCCTCGTACAGCAGTCGAGCTGACGAGGGTTTTTTATTGCTCTGAGACCCACGGATAACCGGACCTGAGAAGACACCTAAGAGGACACAGTGAGCGCACCTACCAAGCCGCCCTCCCATCCACCGGGGGCCAACGGCGCGCCGGATACGGCGAAGCCAGCGGCAAAATCCGGGGCCCATCCGAAACATATTGCGCCCGAACAACTTACCGGTGCACAGTCGGTGATCCGGTCGCTGGAAGAACTCGGCGTCGAGATCATCTTCGGGATTCCGGGCGGCGCCGTACTGCCGGTGTATGACCCGCTGTTCGACTCGCAGAAGCTGCGTCACGTGCTGGTCCGCCACGAACAGGGCGCCGGTCACGCCGCCAGCGGTTACGCGCATGCCACCGGCAGGGTCGGGGTGTGCATGGCGACATCCGGGCCCGGTGCCACCAACCTGGTGACTCCGCTGGCCGACGCGCAGATGGACTCGATTCCGGTGGTTGCCATCACCGGCCAGGTCGGGCGTGCGCTGATTGGGACCGATGCCTTCCAAGAGGCCGACATCTCGGGCATCACCATGCCGATCACCAAGCACAACTTCCTGGTCCGCGCCGGCGACGACATTCCCCAGGTGCTGGCCGAGGCGTTCCACATCGCGGCCTCGGGTCGCCCGGGCGCGGTGCTGGTGGACATCCCCAAGGATGTGCTGCAGGGTCAGTGCACATTCAGCTGGCCGCCGCAGATGGACTTGCCCGGCTACAAGCCCAACACCAAACCGCACAACCGGCAGGTCCGTGAGGCCGCCAAGCTGATCGCGGCCGCGCGCAAGCCGGTGCTCTACGTCGGCGGCGGCGTCATCCGCGGCGAGGCGACCGAGCAGCTCCTGGATTTGGCCGAGCTGACCGGCATTCCGGTGGTCACCACGTTGATGGCGCGCGGCGCGTTTCCGGACAGCCACCGCCAGAACCTGGGCATGCCGGGCATGCACGGCACGGTCGCGGCGGTGGCCGCGCTGCAGCGCAGCGATTTGCTGATCGCGCTGGGAACCCGCTTCGACGACCGGGTGACCGGAAAGCTCGATTCGTTCGCGCCGGAGGCCAAGATCATCCACGCCGACATCGACCCGGCCGAGATCGGCAAGAACCGGCACGCCGACGTGCCGATCGTCGGCGACGTCAAAGCCGTCATCACCGACCTCATCGCGATGCTGCGCCACTACGAAACGCCCGGCAACATCGATATGACGGACTGGTGGGCATATCTGGAAAGCGTGCGGTCCACCTATCCGCTGAGCTACGGGCCGCAGAGCGACGGCAGCCTGGGCCCGGAATACGTGATCGAGAAACTCGGTGAGATCGCCGGCCCGGACGCCGTTTATGTGGCCGGCGTCGGCCAGCATCAGATGTGGGCGGCCCAATTCATCAAATACGAGAAGCCGCGCACCTGGCTCAACTCCGGCGGGCTGGGCACCATGGGGTTCGCCATCCCGGCCGCCATGGGCGCCAAGATCGCGCGCCCGGAGGCCGAGGTCTGGGCGATCGACGGCGACGGCTGCTTCCAGATGACCAACCAGGAGCTGGCCACCTGCGCGATCGAGGGCGCACCGATCAAGGTCGCACTGATCAACAACGGCAGCCTGGGCATGGTGCGCCAGTGGCAGAGCCTCTTCTACCAGGAGCGCTATTCGCAGACCGACCTGGGCACCCACTCCCACCGCATCCCGGACTTCGTCAAGCTGGCCGAGGCGATGGGCTGCGTCGGATTGCGTTGTGAGCGTGAGGAGGACGTCGTCGACGTCATCAATCAGGCGCGCGCGATCAATGACCGCCCGGTAGTGATCGACTTCATCGTCGGCGCGGACGCGCAGGTGTGGCCGATGGTTGCCGCCGGAACCAGCAACGATGAAATCCAGGCAGCCCGCGGCATTCGCCCGCTCTTTGACGACGAAAGTGAAGGGCACGCCTGATGGTCACCGGTTCGCCAAAGACGCACACATTGTCGGTGCTGGTCGAAGACAAGCCCGGCGTGCTCGCGCGGGTTGCGGCGCTGTTCTCGCGGCGCGGTTTCAACATCGAGTCGTTGGCCGTTGGTGCCACCGAGCAGAAGAACATGTCGCGGATGACCATTGTGGTCTCCGCCGAGGAGACCCCGCTCGAGCAGATCACCAAGCAGCTCAACAAGCTGATCAACGTCATCAAGATCATCGAGCAGGACGACGAGAACTCGGTCTCCCGGGAGTTGACGATGATCAAGGTGCGTGCCGACGCCGGTACCCGCAGCCAGGTGGTCGAGGCGGCGAACCTGTTCCGCGCCAACATAATTGATGTATCCCCGGAATCGCTGACCGTCGAGGCCACCGGCAACCGCGGCAAGATCCAAGCGCTGCTGCGCCTGCTGGAGCCATTCGGTATTCGTGAAATCGCCCAATCGGGAATGGTGTCGTTGTCCCGAGGCCCACGCGCTATCGCTACCGCCAAATAACAGACAAGGAGATATTCAACTGTGGCATTAGAGATGTTCTACGACGACGATGCAGACCTGTCCATCATCCAGGGCCGCAAGGTCGGTGTGATCGGATACGGCAGCCAAGGGCACGCGCACTCGTTGAGCCTGCGCGACTCCGGCGTTCAGGTGCGCGTCGGGCTCAAGGAGGGGTCGAAGTCCCGGGCCAAGGTCGAGGAGCAGGGTCTGGACGTCGACACCCCCGCCGAGGTCGCCAAATGGGCTGACGTCATTATGCTTTTGGCTCCCGATACCGCTCAGGCCACGATTTTCAAAAATGACATCGAGCCCAACCTCAAGTCCGGCGACGCTCTGTTTTTCGGTCACGGACTCAACATTCACTTCGACCTGATCGAGCCGGCCGCCGACGTCACCGTCGGTATGGTCGCCCCGAAGGGGCCGGGCCACCTGGTGCGCCGCCAGTTCGTCGACGGCAAGGGCGTGCCCTGCCTGATCGCCGTCGACCAGGACCCGACCGGCGAGGGTGAGGCGCTGGCGCTGTCCTACGCCAAGGCCATCGGCGGCACCCGGGCCGGCGTCATCAAGACCACCTTCAAGGACGAGACGGAAACCGACCTGTTCGGTGAGCAGGCCGTGTTGTGCGGCGGCACAGAGGAATTGGTGAAAACCGGTTTCGACGTGATGGTCGAGGCGGGCTACCCGCCGGAGATGGCCTACTTCGAGGTGCTGCACGAGCTCAAGCTGATCGTCGACCTGATGTACGAGGGCGGCATCGCCCGGATGAACTACTCGGTGTCCGACACCGCGGAGTTCGGCGGTTATCTGTCCGGTCCGCGCGTCATCGACGCCGCCACCAAGCAGCGGATGCGCGACATCCTGGGCGAGATCCAGGACGGCACCTTCGTCAAGAAGCTGGTCGCCAACATCGAAGGCGGCAACAAGCAACTCGAGGACCTGCGCAAGGAGAACGCCGAGCATCCCATCGAGGTCACCGGCAAGAAGTTGCGTGACCTGATGAGCTGGGTGGACCGCCCGATCACCGAGACGGCCTGAGTGTCGAGCGGCTTCGGCGCCGAAACGTGAACGTTCGGCGACCGCTGTCCGGCGGCGTCGACGTGCGTAATTTATGTGTCGACGGAGCCGGTCGGCCATCTGAACCACCCGGCGGGCCAGGTGGTCAAGGGCGGTCTCGGTGGGTTCGTCGAATTCGTTGATGTTGTCGTGGGTGGAGACCAGGCTCACCCCGTACGGGTTGCCGTCGACGAACTTGCAGGGGTCGGTGTATCCCGGCGGCACGATGATGCCGCCGAAATGGATCAGGGTGATGTACAGCGCCACCAGCGTGGTCTCCTGACCACCGTGGGCGGTGTTGGAAGATGTGAAGCCGGCATACACCTTGTCGGCGAGCTTGCCTTCGGCCCACAGCCCGCCCAGCGAGTCGAGGAAGGCGCGCAATTGCGCTGCGGGCGAGCCGAATCGAGTCGGTGAGCCGAAGATCACCGCGTCGGCCCAGACGATGTCGTCGCCGGTGGCCGCGGGCAGATCCTTGGTGGCTTCATAGTTCGCCGTCCAGGCGGGGTTGTGGGCGAACGATTCCGGGTCCAGCGTCTCGGCGACGTGTCGCACCCGGACTTCGGCTCCCGCGGATTCGGCCGCCGCAGCGACGCGCTTGGCCATCGAGGTGCCATGACCGGTGGCGGAGTAATAGATGATCGCAAGTTTCGTCACGGTAGTCAGCCTAGGGCGAGCTTGGGCAGATCCGAGTGATACCGAATTCGCGGCGCAACAGCGTACGGGCGGCGTAGTAACCCGCCATGCCATGCACGCCGGCGCCGGGCGGGGTGGCCGCCGAACACAGGTACACCTTGGGAATCGGTGTGCTCCAAGGGTTTAGTCGCGGGGTGGGCCCGGCGATCGCGCGCAACGTCGAATTTCCACCGACGCTGATGTCCCCACCGACGTAGTTGGCGTTGTGGTCAGCCATCCGCGCGGCGGGTACCGCCCGGGCCGCCACCACGATGTCGCGGAACCCGGGCGCGAACCGTTCGACGACGCGGGTCACCACTTCGGTCGCATCGATGGTCGATCCCGAGGGCACATGAGCGTAGGTCCAGAACGGACGGCGCCCCTGGCTGTCTGTCCGCGACGGATCGGCTACGTGTGGAACGGCGGCGAGCACCATTGGCCAGTCGGCATGGCGCCCGGCCGCGATGTCTGCCTCGGCCCGCGCCATCTGCTCGCGGGTGCCGCCGAGATGAAGGGTCGGTGCTTGCTTCAGCCGGGGGTCCGACCACGGGATGTCATCGCTGAGCACAAAGTCGACCTTGGCCACACCCGATCCAAATTGGTAGCGACGCAACGCTTTAGCGTATCCAGCTGGGAGCCGGTCACCGTATACCCGCAGCAGCGCGGTCGGCGCCGTGTCGAAGATCGTGACGGACCAGGTGGCCCGGGAGGCGAAGTGACCTCGACACCGGCCGTCAGTTCACCACCATGCGCGCGCAGGTCGGCGATCAGCGCATCGGAGATCAGCTGCGTGCCACCCACCGGAACCGGCCACCCAACCGCGTGCGCAAGCGTCGCCAGCATCAGTCCGGCGCCCGCCGACGCAAGTGACGGCAACGGCGTAACCGCGTGGGCGGCAACGCCGGTGAACAATGCACGCGCATCCTCACCCCTGAGCGACCCCCACGCCGGGGTGCCCTGGGCCAGCATCCGGAGTCCCAGCCGAACGACGGTCAGCGGCGAACCGGGCGCCGACCGCTTGTCGCCAAGGAGGAACTTCACCACCCCATCGGAGTTGTTCGCCAACGGGCCGAGGAGTCGTCGCCAGGACGCGCCATCGGCCAATTCGGCACAGGTGCGCTCGAGATCGCGGTAGGCGATCGCCGCGGGCCGGTCCGGCAGCGGGTTGGCATACGAGATCTCCGGCACCGCCAGTTGCACGCCGCGTGCGGGCAGGTCGAACTCCGCGAAAAACGGTGACGCCAGCGCCAGCGGGTGCACCGCCGAGCAAATGTCGTGTACAACTCCGGGAAAATCTAAGTCGGGCGCAGTGCGGGCTCCGCCGCCAAACGTCGGTTGCGCCTCGATGACCTGGACTTTAAGGCCCGCGCGGGCGCAGATTACGGCCGCGGAAAGCCCGTTTGGTCCGCTGCCGACGATGGTGACGTCCACCGGTCCATTAGAGCGGAGTAGTTGGCCTATAGCCTGAGCGGGTGAACCTGCCTGTTGTGTTAATCGCCGATAAGCTCGCTCAATCAACCGTCGCCGCCCTGGGAGACCAGGTTGAGGTGCGCTGGGTAGACGGCCCTGACCGGCCGAAACTGCTGGCCGCGGTGCCCGAGGCCGACGCACTGCTGGTGCGGTCGGCGACCAACGTCGACGCCGAGGTGCTGGCAGCCGCGCCCAAGCTGAAGATCGTCGCCCGCGCCGGGGTAGGGCTGGACAACGTCGACGTCGACGCCGCCACCGCGCGCGGTGTGCTGGTGGTCAATGCCCCGACCTCGAACATCCACAGCGCCGCCGAGCACGCAATCGCATTGCTGCTGGCGGCGTCTCGCCAGATCGCGGCGGCCGACGCCTCACTGCGCGAGCACGCCTGGAAGCGATCGGCGTTCTCGGGCACCGAGATCTTCGGCAAAACCGTCGGCGTCGTCGGCCTGGGCCGGATCGGGCAGTTGGTCGCCCAGCGGATCGCGGCCTTCGGTGCACATGTCATCGCCTACGACCCGTACGTTGCCCCGGCTCGGGCCGCGCAGCTCGGCATCGAGCTGTTGTCCCTAGACGAACTGCTGACCCGGGCCGACTTCATCTCCGTGCATCTGCCCAAGACGTCCGAGACGGCAGGGCTGATCGACAAGGAGGCGCTCGCCAAGACCAAGCCCGGCGTGATCATCGTCAACGCCGCCCGGGGCGGTCTGGTGGACGAGGCGGCCCTGGCCGAAGCGGTGACCAGCGGACATGTCCGCGGGGCCGGTATCGACGTGTTCGCCACCGAACCGTGCACCGACAGCCCGCTGTTCGAGCTGCCGCAGGTGGTGGTCACACCGCATCTGGGGGCCTCCACCGCCGAGGCCCAGGACCGGGCCGGCACCGACGTGGCCGAGAGCGTGCGGCTGGCGCTGGCGGGGGAGTTCGTCCCCGATGCGGTCAACGTCGGCGGCGGCGTGGTCAACGAAGAGGTGGCGCCCTGGCTGGACCTGGTGCGCAAGCTCGGGGTGCTGGCCGCGGCACTGTCCGACGAACTGCCGGTGTCCCTGTCGGTGCAGGTGCGCGGCGAGCTGGCCGCCGAAGAGGTTGAGGTGCTGCGGCTTTCGGCTTTGCGCGGCCTGTTCTCGGCGGTCATCGAGGATGCCGTGACATTCGTCAACGCGCCGGCGCTGGCTTCCGAGCGTGGCGTTTCCGCCGAGCTCACCAAGGCCTCGGAAAGCCCGAATCACCGCAGCGTGGTCGACGTGCGCGCGGTCGGCGCCGACGGGACGGTCGTCAATGTCGCCGGGACGCTGTCCGGGCCGCAACAGGTGCAGAAGATCGTGCAGATCAACGGCCGCAACTTCGATCTGCGCGCCCAGGGCACCAACCTGGTGATCAACTACGCCGACCAGCCCGGAGCGTTGGGCAAGATCGGCACGTTGCTCGGGTCCGCCGGGGTCAACATCCAAGCGGCGCAGCTCTCCGAAGACGCCGAGGGCCCCAGCGCGACGATCCTGCTGCGGCTGGACCAAGACGTGCCCGACGACGTCCGGTCGGCGATCGGCGCGGCGGTGGGCGCCAACAAGCTCGAGGTGGTTGACCTGTCGTGAAACTCGCAGTCATCGCGGGCGACGGCATCGGACCAGAGGTGATCGCCGAGGCGCTCAAAGTCCTCGACATCGTCCTGCCGGGTGTGGAGAAGACCAACTACGACCTGGGTGCCCGGCGTTATCACGCCACCGGCGAGGTGCTGCCGGACTCGGTGGTGCCCGAACTGCGCGAGCACGACGCGATCCTGCTGGGGGCCATCGGGGACCCGTCGGTGCCCAGTGGCGTGCTGGAGCGAGGCCTGTTGCTGCGCATGCGCTTCGAGCTGGATCACCACGTCAACCTGCGACCGTCCCGGCTCTATCCCGGCGTGAAAAGCCCGCTAGATTTGGGGCCGGGCGATCCCACGATCGACTTCGTGGTGGTGCGCGAGGGCACTGAGGGTCCCTACACCGGAACCGGCGGCGCGATCCGCGCCGGCACCCCCAACGAGGTGGCCACCGAGGTCAGCCTGAACACCGCGTTCGGCGTGCGCCGTGTGGTGCAGTACGCATTCGAGCGAGCCCGGCTGCGTCGCAAACACCTGACGCTGGTGCACAAAAACAACGTGCTGGCGTTCGCCGGCAAGCTTTGGTCGCGGATCGTGGCCGAGGTCGGCGAGGACTATCCCGACGTCGAGGTGGCCTATCAGCACGTCGACGCCGCGACCATCTTCCTGGTCACCGATCCCGGTCGCTTCGACGTGATCGTCACCGACAACCTGTTCGGCGACATCATCACCGATTTGGCCGCAGCGGTATCCGGCGGCATTGGCTTGGCCGCCAGCGGAAACATCGACGCGACCCGAACCAACCCGTCGATGTTCGAGCCGGTGCACGGCAGCGCGCCGGATATCGCCGGTCAGGGCATCGCAGATCCGACCGCGGCGATCATGTCGGTGGCGCTGCTGCTTGCCCATCTCGGGGAGGACGAGGCTGCTGCCCGGGTGGACCGGGCCGTCGCGAAGTATCTGGCAAGTCGCGGGAACGAACGGCTTGCCACCGCCGCCGTCGGCGAGCGGATTGCTGCTGCGCTCTAGCCTCCAAGCCGGGCGGAAGCAGTTTCGTCGGCACCAACGGGATCGCCAGCATCGGGAACAAGCCGCACAGGGCCCATGCCGGCGGATATTTGGCCGCGGTGATCAGGGCACCGAACAGCGGGGGTCCGGCCGCCGCCATCAGCCGCTGGGTGGTGTTCTGCATGCCCAGCGCGCGTCCGCTCCAGAACGGTCCGGCGAACTCGGTGATCGCGGTTGCCTCCAAGCCGTTGTCGAGCACCGCGAACACGGATACGGCGATCATCAGCAGCACGTCGTATTTCGAACCCTGGCTGTCGACGAGCGCCAGCACGAACAGGCATGACGCGGTGGCAGCGGCGATGAAGCGGACGGGTCGCATTCGGGAGCCGATGCGGTCCGACCAGCGGCCGACCGCGATCCGGCCCAGCGCGCCGAGCAGCTGTGAGATGGTCACCAAAGCGCCGGCTTTCGCGATCGACCAACCGTGGTGATTCATCAGCCAGACGAGCATGAACGTGACGGTCACCGTCTGGGGCATCATCAGCAGCCCCGCTACCGTGTGGATGCGCCATAGGACGGACGAGCCGCGATACGGGCTCGCCAGTTCCTGCTCGGTGGCCGTTTTCCGGGACTTCCGCGGCGGGTCGACGATGCCGATCGCGCTGGCCACCGCCGCCACCGTGCACGCGACCGCGGGGAACATCAAGCCCGGTTCGGGGCCGCGTTCGGCCAGCTCGGGTATCACCAACGCGCCCAGCGCGATTCCCAGCGGCTGCGCGGTCTGACGGATACCCATCGCGAGGCCGCGCTGGTGCGGCGGAAACCACGCCGACACCAGCCGGCCGCCGGCGGCGTTGCAGCTGGCGGCGGCCATGCCGCCGAGGAATAGATACCCGCCCATCCACAGCAGCGAATGCACCGATGCGGCCGCGTATACCGCGAGCGCGGTGAGCGCCGAGCCGACGGTGAGCACGATCCGCTCGCCGACGCGATCCAGCACATAGCCCCAGAGGATCAGCGTGACCACCATGCCCCAGCTGGGCATCGACGACAGCAGACTGGCCTCGGTCAGCGGGGTGCCGCGCATTGCCTGCAGGGAGGGGATCAGGAATGCGACGCCGTTGATGAAGAGGAACGAACTTGCCGTCACTCCCAGTGAGATGACCAGGATTGACCAGCGTGCGCCCGTGCTGAGTGGGCCCGTGTCCGTCGGGTCCGTCGGCATCCGCCCATGCTCGCACAGGGTTCGATGGTGACGGCCCGCAGCGCCCGGCTGCGCCGCGCTCGCGACCGTCACAGGGTTGGATGGTGACGGCCCGCAGCGCCCGGCTGCGCCGCGCTCGCGACCGTCACAGGGTTGATGGTGACGGCCCGCAGCGCCCGGCTGCGCCGCGCTCGCGACCGTCACAGGGTTGGATCGGTGACGGCCCGCAGCGCCCGGCTGCGCCGCGCTCGCGACCGTCACAGGGTTGGATGGTGACGGCCCGCAGCGCCCGGCTGCGCCGCGCTCGCGACCGTCACAGGGTTCGATGGTGACGGCCCGCAGCGCCCGGCTGCGCCGCGCTCGCGACCGTCACAGGGTTGGACGGTGACGGCCCGCAGCGCCCGGGAAGCGCCCGGACTGCCGGGCCCCGCGCCCCGCTAGGCTCATCCAAATGCGCCTTGGTCGAATCGCCAGCCCGGACGGCGTCGCCTTCGTCAGCATCGACGGCGACTTGGACGATCCCAGCGGGATGATTGCCCGGGAGATCGCCGAGCACCCGTTCGGCACGCCGAGCTTCACCGGCCGATCGTGGCCGCTGCCGGATGTCCGGCTGCTGGCTCCGATACTGGCCAGCAAAGTGGTCTGCGTGGGCAAGAACTACGCCGACCACATCGCGGAAATGGGCGGCCAAACCGGCCCAGTGCCGGCAGACCCGGTGATATTCCTCAAGCCCAATACTGCGATCGTCGGACCGAACGTGCCAATTCGGTTGCCTGCCAACGCGTCACCCGTCCACTTCGAGGGTGAGCTGGCGCTAGTGATAGGCCGCGCGTGCAAAGACGTTTCGGCCGCTCAGGCCGCCGAGAACATCCTCGGTTACACCATCGGCAACGACGTATCCGCCCGCGATCAGCAGAAGTCCGACGGCCAATGGACTCGGGCCAAAGGGCACGACACCTTCTGCCCGGTCGGGCCGTGGATCGTCACCGACTTGAGTCCGCTGGATCCAACCGATCTCGAACTGCGCACCGAAGTCAACGGCGACGTCAAGCAACACAGCCGCACCTCGCTGATGATCCACGACATCGGGGCCATCGTCGAATGGATCTCGGGGGTCATGACTTTGCTTCCGGGCGATCTCATTCTCACGGGAACTCCGGCAGGAGTCGGTCCCATCGAGGACGGCGACAACGTCTCGGTCACCATCGAGGGAATCGGCACCCTCTCCAACCCTGTAGTCCGCAAAGGAAAGTCGTGACTGCCCCAGCCCCGGTCCGGGTCCGATTCTGCCCGTCGCCCACCGGCACCCCCCATGTCGGGATGGTCCGCACCGCGTTGTTCAACTGGGCCTACGCCCGGCACACCGGGGGTACCTTCGTCTTTCGCATCGAGGACACCGATGCCGAGCGCGACAGCGAGGAAAGCTATCTGGCGCTGCTCGACGCGCTGCGCTGGCTCGGCCTGAACTGGGATGAGGGTCCCGAGGTCGGTGGGCCCTATATGCCGTATCGGCAATCGCAGCGCGGCGAGCTCTATCGCGACGTGGTGGCTCAGCTGCTGGTCGCGGGGGAGGCCTACTACGCGTTCTCGACGGCGGAAGAGGTGGAGGCCCGCCACGTTGCCGCCGGCCGCAATCCCAAGCTGGGCTACGACAATTTCGACCGTCAGCTGACCGATTCGCAGCGCGCGGCATTCCTGGCGCAGGGCCGTAAGCCAGTGGTGCGGTTGCGGATGCCCGACGCCGATCTCAGCTGGGACGACCTGGTCCGCGGACCCACCACGTTCGCGGCCGGCTCCGTGCCCGATTTCGCGTTGACCCGGGCCAGCGGAGATCCGTTGTACACCTTGGTCAACCCCTGCGATGACGCGCTGATGAAGATCACGCACGTGCTGCGCGGCGAGGACCTGCTGCCGTCGACTCCGCGCCAGCTGGCGCTGTATCAGGCGCTGATCCGGATCGGGGTCGCGGAGCGCATACCGGAATTCGCGCACCTGCCAACGGTGTTGGGGGAGGGAACCAAGAAACTCTCGAAGCGCGACCCGCAGTCCAATCTGTTCGCCCACCGCGAGCGCGGTTTCATCCCCGAAGGGCTGCTGAATTACCTTGCGCTGCTCGGCTGGTCGATCGCCGACGACCACGACGTATTCAGCCTCGACGAGATGGTGGCCGCGTTTGATGTTGCCGACGTCAATTCCAACCCGGCCCGGTTCGACCAGAAGAAGGCCGACGCGCTCAACGCCGAGCACATCCGGATGCTCGACGCCGACGACTTCACCGCCAGGCTGCGTGACTATTTTCACGTGCACGGCCGCAACCTCGGATTGACTCGATGCCGACGCGCGATTCGCCGTCGCGGCGGAGCTGGTGCAGACCCGCATCGTGGTGCTGGGCGACGCGTGGGACCTGCTGAAATTCCTCAACGACGACCAGTACGCGATCGACCCCAAGGCGGCCGCCAAGGAGCTGGGCCCAGACGGGGATCGGGTGCTCGAGGCCGCGCTGACCGCGCTGGATCGGAGTGACGGACTGGACCGCGGCGCATATCGAGGAGGCGCTCAAAGCCGCACTCATCGATGGTCTCGAGCTCAAGCCCCGTAAGGCGTTCGGGCCGATCCGGGTTGCCGCCACGGGGACAACGATCAGCCCGCCGCTGTTCGAATCGCTTGAGCTACTGGGCCGCGATCGCAGTCTGGCGCGGCTACGGGCGGCCCGCGGCGATGCGGGCTGAGGTGAGATTGCACGGCAAGTGTTTGGTAGTGTGCACGTCGGCCCACAACGGCGGGCAGCGGCGGCCGCAGCACCTTTGAAAGGTCTGCGAATGCACTCTGACCAGCGGTTTTAGGCAGCCAATGGGGTATGGTGTAATTGGCAACACAGCTGATTCTGGTTCAGCCATTCTAGGTTCGAGTCCTGGTACCCCAGCAAAGTCCCGTCGGCCGCGAGCAGCGTCCGAACCATGCCCGAGCGATTAGGTCGCCCTACCGACGTGAGCTATGCTGACAGCTCGTATCGGCTCTGGCCCCGTCGTCTAGCGGCCTAGGACGCCGCCCTCTCACGGCGGTAGCGTGGGTTCGAATCCCATCGGGGCTACACGTGCCGAGCAGACGAAAATCTCCCAATTTCGTGCCGAAATGGGGGATTTTGCGTCTTCTCGTCAGCTGCCCGACACGGCGGGTGCGGTCGAACCGCCCACCGGCATCTGCGGCAACCCGAGCTTGCGGTGGTCCCACGAGCGGGCGCGTCGGGCCACAATGCGCACGCCGACGCGCTTGTTCATCATCTGGTCGACCATCGGCTTCACCTCGTCGGTGTAGGGGCCGGTATAGCGTTCCCACACGCTGACGCCGACCCGGTGCAGGGCGTCGGGATCGTCGACGATCTCCGCAACGCCTTCGAAGGACACCCCGCGCAAGGTGTCATAGGTGTGGCCGCCCTCGATCAGGAAGCTCACCCGCGGATCGCGCTTGAGATTGACCGCTTTCTGGGACTTGGCCTTGGTCTCCAGCCAGATTTCGTCGTCGACCACCGCGTACCACATCGCCGTCAGATGCGGCTGTCCGTCGGGACCCACCGTGGCCAGTGTGCCGGTACGGCTCTTGACGACGAATTCGGCGATCTCAGCCTCGGACATGACGATGCTCGCGCGCTGGTTGGTTCCCATCGCGTCAGTCTCTCAGGCCGTTATACGCCGACTCTGCAGTGGTGGCGTCGAGCCAGCGCGCAGGGTGCAGGATTCGGCAATTCGCACGCCGTGACCGCAAGCTCGGACGCATCGAGTCAGAGGCGACGAGTGAGTGCGTCGGACGCGGCCAGTAGATCGGCGGCCCAACGCGCCCCGGGCCGCCGGCCAATCCGGTCGATGGGTCCGGACACCGAGATCGCGGCGATCACCACACCGCGGCCGTCGCGCACCGGCGCCGACACGCTTGCGACACCGGGCTCACGCTCGGCGACGCTTTGCGCCCAGCCGCGCCGGCGCACTTCGGCCAGCGTCCGGCCGGTGAATTTCGCCATCGGCAGGACGGCCGCTTGGGTGGCGGCGTCGCTATGGGCCAGCAGCACTTTGGCCCCCGAACCCGCAGTCATCGGCAAGCGTGCGCCGACCGGAACTGTATCGCGAAGGCCCGCAGGCGGTTCCACGGCGGCCACACAGATCCGTGACGTGCCCTCGCGGCGGTACAACTGCACGCTTTCGCCGGTGGACTCGCGCAACTGTGGCAGTACCGCAGAACTCGCGGCCAGTAGCGGATCGTGGACATGGGCAGCGAGTTCGGTGACCGCGGGACCAAGGCGCCAGCGGCCCTCGTCGTCGCGACCCAGCAAGCGATGAAACTCACACGCGGCCGCCAGCCGGTGCGCGGTGGCCCTGGGCAATCCCGTTCTCTCACACAATTCGGCCAGCCCGCACGGAGATTCCGCGATCGCCTGAAGTATGCCGACGGCTTTGTCGAGTACGCCGATACCGCTATGCTGTCTCACAGAGAGATATTAGCGTCTCGCATTCTGAGATCACAGCCCAGCTGGTCGGCGAGCCGCGTAACAGTGAACAGAGGCGACTTGGAGATGGAATCCAGTACCGGCACGCCGCGCACGCTGGCCGAGAAGGTTTGGGACGACCACGTTGTGGTCCGCGGTGGAGATAGCGCGCCCGACCTGATCTATATCGATTTGCATCTCTTGCACGAGGTCACCAGTCCGCAGGCCTTCGACGGCCTGCGCCTTGCCGGCCGCCCGCTGCGCCGGCCCGACTTGACTCTCGCGACCGAGGATCACAACGTGCCCACCATCGACATCGACAAGCCGATCGCGGACCTGGTGTCACGCACCCAGGTGGAGACATTGCGGCGAAACTGCGCCGAATTCGGTGTCCGCCTCTATCCGATTGGTGATATCGAGCAGGGCATCGTGCACGTCGTGGGACCGCAGTTGGGCCTTACCCAGCCGGGCATGACGGTGGTGTGCGGCGACAGTCACACCTCTACTCATGGCGCGTTCGGCGCGCTGGCGATGGGCATCGGCACCTCGGAGGTCGAGCACGTCCTGGCCACTCAGACATTGCCGCTGCGGCCATTCAAGACCATGGCAGTCAATGTCGACGGTCCGTTGCCCGACGGGGTGGCGGCCAAGGACCTCATTCTCGCGATGATCGCCAAGATCGGCACTGGCGGCGGCCAGGGCCATGTCATCGAATACCGGGGCAGCGCCATCGAATCGCTGTCCATGGAAGGGCGGATGACGATCTGCAACATGAGCATCGAGGCCGGCGCCCGAGCCGGCATGGTCGCTCCGGACGAGACCACCTATGAGTTCCTCCGCGGCCGTGCACACGCGCCGACCGGTGCCCAATGGGACGCCGCGCTCGCGTACTGGCAACAGTTGCGCACCGACGCCGGCGCCGTTTTCGACACCGAGGTCTACCTCGATGCGGCGTCGTTGAGTCCCTTCGTCACTTGGGGGACAAACCCCGGCCAGGGTGTGCCGTTGGCCGCGGCAGTACCGGACCCGGAGCTGATGACCGACGACGCCGAGCGGCAGGCCGCTGAGAAAGCTTTGGCGTACATGGACCTTCGGCCCGGAATGCCAATGCGCGATATCGCGGTGGGCGCCGTATTCGTCGGTTCGTGCACGAACGGCCGCATCGAAGATCTGCGGGTGGTGGCCGATTTGCTGCGTGGCCGCAAGGTGGCTCAAGGTGTGCGGATGCTGGTCGTCCCGGGCTCGACGCGGGTGCGTGCGCAGGCCGAAGCCGAAGGGCTCGGTGAGATTTTCACCGCCGCAGGCGCCGAGTGGCGGCAGGCGGGCTGCTCGATGTGCATTGGTATGAACTCCGATCAGCTCGCGCCGGGGGAGCGGTGCGCCGCGACGTCCAACCGCAACTTTGAAGGGCGCCAGGGCAAGGGAGGCCGCACCCACCTGGTGTCTCCAGCGGTGGCCGCCGCCACCGCCGTTCGCGGCACGCTGTCCGCGCCGGCCGACTTGAATTGAAATACCGAATAGAGGACGAAGAAGGATGAACATGGAAGCCTTTCACACCCACACCGGGATCGGCGTGCCGCTGCGGCGATCCAATGTCGATACCGATCAGATCATTCCCGCCGCCTTCTTGAAGAGCGTCAGCCGAACCGGTTTCGAGGACGGTTTGTTCGCCAGCTGGCGGGCGGATCCCTCATTCGTGCTGAATCTCAGCCCCTTTGACCGAGGCTCGGTCTTGGTTGCCGGCCCCGATTTCGGCACCGGGTCGTCGCGTGAGCATGCGGTCTGGGCACTCATGGACTACGGATTCCGGGTGGTTATCTCATCTCGGTTCGGTGACATTTTTCGGGGCAACTCGGGTAAGGCCGGCTTGTTGGCGGCCGAAGTTGCCCAAGATGGCGTGGAACTACTTTGGAAGCTCATCGAGCAGAGTCCGGGTTTGGAAATTACTGTCAATCTTCAAGATCGAAATATCACCGCGGGAACGGTGGTGTTGCCGTTCAAGATTGACGATTACACCGCCTGGCGACTACTCGAGGGACTTGACGATATAGGCCTTACGCTGCGGAAACTCGACGAGATCGAAGCTTTCGAGGCGGCTTACCCGGATTGGAAACCGCGCACGCTGTCCACCTCCTGACGCGTCCAAACGGGTCGAATTTCGACTCCTCCGACGGGGGTAAGCCGGGCCGATTTCCAGGCCGCTCCACCGGTCAAGGGCGGCAACCGGATTGCGAAAACTCCGATTGCCGGGTCCTGAAATTGCGCGTGGCTCTTGGCAATTTAGTGGGTAATGATTTACCGTGTCTGCTAGTCGGTTCAAATCGAGGACCACTTGGCTTGGAGGGATTGGATGAACAAAGCAGAGCTCATAGATGTGCTCACACAGAAATTGGGCTCGGACCGTCGGCAGGCGACCGCCGCCGTCGAGAATGTTGTCGACACCATTGTGCGTGCGGTGCACAAGGGTGACAGCGTCACCATTACCGGGTTCGGTGTGTTCGAGCAACGGCGCCGCGCAGCGCGCGTAGCCCGCAACCCGCGTACCGGCGAGACGGTGAAGGTGAAGCCGACGTCCGTCCCGGCGTTCCGCCCGGGTGCCCAATTCAAGGCGGTTGTGTCTGGCGCACAAAAGCTCCCAGCGGAAGGGCCTGCCGTGAAGCGTGGTGTAGCGACGAGCGCAGCCAGGAGGACAGCGGTGAAGAAAGCGGTGGCCAGGAAAGCCGTGAGGCAGACCGCCGCGAAGACGGCTGTCAAGAAGGCTGTGGCCAAGAAAGCCGTTAAGCAGGCCGCCGCGAAGACGGCTGTCAAGAAGGCTGTGGCCAAGAAAGCCGTTAAGCAGGCCGCCGCGAAGACGGCTGTCAAGAAGGCTGTGGCTCAGAAGGCCGTCAAGAAGGCTGTCGTCAAGAAGGCCGTCGCCAGCAAGGCCGCGACCAAGGCCCCGGCCAAGAAGGCCGCGACCAAGGCTCCGGCCAAGAAGGCTCCTGCCAAGAAAGCAACCGCACGGCGGGGTCGCAAGTAACGCAGTAAGTCTCACACGCAGATACCCTTCGGGTGGCAGCTGCCACCGGAGGGTATTTGTGCGTTAGGCGCGCACGTTGGCGGCCAGGGCGCCGCCGATGTGGTCGGCTGCCACCAGCCGACCCGCAACTAGGGACAGCACCCAGGTACTGCCCTTGTGGTTGCGGGATCTGTCGGGACATATCCCGTCGCGCTCACACCACCAGGCGATCAGATCCGGAATCACCTTGCCCTGCGAGCAGATCACCGGTATGCCCGCCCGTGCAGCGATCTGAAGAAGCCGTTTTTGGCTGCGTTTGGGATTCTTCGCGTAGGACTCCTCGGTCAGGGCGGGCTCGTTACGGACGCGCACACCCAGTTCTGCGGCAAGGGGTTCCACCGTCTGGTGGCAGCGCACCCGATCGGCCGCGTACACGTGGGTGGCGCCGAAGGCCAGCAGTTGTGCAACCAGTGCTTCGGCCTGCGCGCGTCCCTTCTTGTCGAGCGGACGTTTGGTGTCGTCCCCGGAATAGCGTGCCTTGCTGCCCGCTGTCCCATGCCGGACCACCAGCACGGTGTGCGTGTCGGGCTGTTCTTTGGCGAATCGGCGCAAGACCTTTCGATCTTGCGCGTATTCGAGCTTCTGCATGGCGTCGGCAACCGGAAGCCAGACCAGCTCGTCGACCTCGCTTCCCGGGGTGAACTCCCCGCCGGTGCTGCGGGCCGCCCAGTAGTAGACCTTCTTTATGCCTTGCTCGATCGGGTAACTCACCGTGAGGAGCCGCCTGGAAAGGATGCAGTGGTGGCCCGTCTCTTCGAGAGTCTCCCGCACTGCGGCCACCGGCGCGGTTTCGCCGGGGTCTAATTTGCCTTTGGGTAGCGACCAGTCGTTGTAACGGGGCCGGTGGATCACGGCGATCTCGACTGCGTCTTCGGCCGATTTGAAATCGACGGGTCGCCATAACACCGCCCCGGCGGCATAGACTATGCGGTTCCCCGAGCGCCGAGAGGCGGACGAGTTCTGGGGCGACACGTTAACTCCTGCAGTTCAATTCGGGCAGGGCGGCTCGCAGCCCCGGGTGCAGCCTCGATACTTACGGAATCAGGGACTGCGGTGTCGCTCCATCAAAGATACCTGGTGGTCGCGCACGGTCTGACCTTCCTGTGGCGACGCGGTCCATTGACCGTCGGACCCGAGCTCCCAGCAGCGGGTGGCGGGGTCCAACGCGGATTCGAACAACTCGTCCAGCTGTGCGGTCAACCGCGGGTCTCTGACTTGGGCCATCACCTCGACCCGCCGGTCCAGATTGCGGTGCATCATATCGGCGCTGCCGATCCAGAACTCGTCGATGGCATTGAAATGAATGATCCGCGAGTGTTCCAGGAAGCGGCCAAGAATCGAACGGACCGCAATGTTCTCGGAGAAGCCCTCGGTGCGCGGGCGCAGCGCGCAGATGCCGCGCACCACAATTTCAACCCGCACGCCCGCCTGCGACGCGCGATACAACGCGTCGATAACCTGTTCGTCGACAAGCGCGTTCATCTTGAGCCGGATTCGCCCGTTACCGGTTTCCCGGTTGGCGGCAACCTCGCGCTCTACGCGCTCGATGATGCCCGTCCGAATGCTGTGCGGGGCCACCAAAATATTGCGGTAGGACACCTTACGCGAGTAGCCGGTGAGCGAGTTGAACAAGTCGGTCAGGTCGGCGCCGATGTCGGGTGCGGCCGTGAGCAGGCCGACGTCCTCGTAGAGCCGGGCGGTCTTGCCGTTGTAGTTGCCAGTGCCGATGTGGCAGTAGCGCCGGATCACCGAACCCTCGCGGCGTACCACCAGACAGGTCTTGCAGTGCGTCTTGAGTCCGACGTAACCGTAGACCACGTGCACGCCCGCCTGCTCAAGCGTGCGCGCCCAGCGGATATTGGCCTGCTCGTCGAAGCGTGCCTTGATTTCCACCATTGCCACCACTTGCTTTCCGGCTTCGGCGGCATCGATGAGCGCCCGAACTATCGGCGAATCTCCAGAAGTGCGGTACAGCGTCTGTTTGATCGCAAGCACATTGGGGTCGGCGGCGGCCTGCTCGATGAATCGCTGCACGCTCGTGGAGAACGAGTCGTATGGATGGTGAAGCAGCACATCGCCCTCGCGCAGCGTTGCGAAAATACTCCTGGGCGTTTCGCGGTCGGCGAAGGCGGGATTGGTGGCGGGAACGAATGTCCGATCCTTGAGGGCCGGCCGGTCCAGGCCGTAGATCTGCCACAGCGACGACAGGTCCAGCAGCCCGGGCACTTCGATGACATCTCCGGGATGCACGTCGAGTTCACGCAGCAGCAGCTCCAGCATGCTCTCGGTCATGTCGTCGGCGACCTCGAGCCGCACCGGAGAACCGAACCGCCGGCGCGCTAATTCCCGCTCCAGCGCCTGCAACAGATCTTCGTCGCGGTCCTCTTCAACTTCGAAGTCGGCGTTTCGGGTAATGCGGAACGCGTGATGCTCGACAACCTCCATACCCGGGAACAGCGCCGGGAGGAAGGCGGCGATCAGTTCTTCCATCGGTAGGAATCGCACCGTGACCGGACCTTCGGGGTCATCTCCGCTGGCGCGGGATTGCAGCTTCACGAAGCGATCAACGTTGTCGGGCACCTTGACCCGGGCGAAATGTTGCCCAGCGTCCTCGGGTTGCTTGACGGTGATCGCCAGGTTCAGACTCAGCCCGCTCACAAATGGGAACGGGTGGGCCGGATCGACCGCAAGCGGTGTCAGGACGGGGAAGACCTGCTCCTGGAAGTAGTCCGACAATTGCTCGCGCTCAGCCTGATCCAGATCCGCCCACGTGACGATGTAGATGCCCTCCTCGCCGAGCGCCGGCAGCACCGAATCAATAAAGACGCGTCCTTGCCGGCTGGCGATCTGCTGGGTCTGCTCGCCGATGCGGTGCAACTGCTCACGTGGCGTCAGACCGTCGGCGGAGCGCACCGACAGACCCATCTCGTCGCGGCGCTTGAGACCGGCCACCCGCACCATGTAGAACTCGTCGAGGTTGGAAGCGAAGATGGCCAGAAACTTGGCCCGCTCCAGCAAAGGCAACGAGTTGTCGTCGGCGAGTGCGAGCACCCGGGCGTTGAAGTCCAGCCAGCTCAGTTCCCGGTTGAGGTAGCGGTCCTCGGGGAGCTGGTCGGTGATCGCAGCGGGAGTGGCTGCCGGTGGTGCGGCCACCGCCGATTCGCCAGCAGACCACAGGTTCTCGCCAGGCCGGGCTTCAGCTTCGATTTCAGTCACCCTGCGATCATCGCTCATCACCCGTCGGTGCTGCTAGCGCCCGAGGGACATCCATCCGTCGTTGGTGCGCCGTTTACTTTCCGGACAGGTTCGCTGCTCACTGTTGATCAGTGCTGCGCGATGGCCCGCGCGGTTGCGGCCCCTATTCCGAGGCGACGGGCGGCCGCCAGGTCGGCGGGTGTATCGACATCGCAGCGCAGCCCGGGCCACGCACCCGTCAGCTCGATGGCACCCGAACGGCGATGCCGCGCCGACGAATCCGACCCGAACCGCGGATCGAGCGGGGTTGCGAACGCGCAGAGCGCCGCGGTCCCGGTGCCCAGCCGGTCAGCGACGAAGCTGCGCTGGTGCTGGCGCGCGGCGGTGATCGCATCGGCCAGTTCCTGTGTCTGCATGGCCGGTAAATCACCTTGCAGGACAGCGATATTGGCGCCTGAGGTATCGGTACCGGCCACCGCACGTGCTGCGGCGGCAATCGCATTGTTGAGTGGATCGGGATGGCCCTGCGGCGTCGGGTCGGCCAGGACATCGGCTCCGAGGTCGGCTGCCGCAGCCGCGGCGGCTTCGTCGGGCGTGACTACGGTGATCGAGCGCAGTGACCGAACCTGCGTCGCCGCGGTCAGGGTGTCTATCAACATTGCCAGCACGACGGTTTCCCGAGTACGTGCCGAGAACACCGGTGCCAGCCTCGTCTTGGCGGCGGCCAACCGTTTGACGGCGATGATCAAGGCGACATCACCCGCAGCGTCGCCCCGGGTTCCGCTCATGAGGTCATCCTGCCAGCGCGGACCTCCGCACTGCTCGTGAGTGTCGCGCTAGGGTGTAGCGGCTGCAGATTCCCGCTGAACTACGTACGGGGGTGATGGATGGCCGGCACAACGAGCTCCGTTGCGGTGATGGGCGCCGGTGCCTGGGGTACCGCGCTGGCCAGGGTGATCGCCGACGCGGGCGGAGAAGTCATCCTGTGGGCCCGGCGATCTGACGTCGCCGAGGAGATCAACACCACCCGATACAACCCCGCCTATCTACCCGGCGCGGTGCTGCCGCCGAGCATCCGCGCCACCACCGATGCGGAAGAAGCGCTGCGCGGCGCGACGACGGTGCTGCTGGCAGTGCCGGCGCAGACAATGCGCAGCAACCTCGAGCGGTGGACGCCGCTGGTGTCCCGCGGCGCGACTCTGGCGAGTCTGGCCAAGGGCATCGAGCTGGGCACCCTGATGCGGATGAGTCAGGTCATCGTTTCGGTGACCGGTGTGGACCCCGCGCAAGTGGCGGTGATCTCCGGGCCGAACCTGGCCAGTGAGATCGCCGAACGCCAGCCCGCGGCCACCGTCATCGCGTGCAACGACTCCGGCCGGGCGGTCGCGGTGCAGCGCATGCTGAACAGCGGGTACTTCCGCCCGTATACCAACGCCGATGTGGTGGGCACCGAGATCGGCGGTGCTTGTAAGAACGTCATCGCACTCGCAGCTGGGATGGCGGCCGGCGTCGGACTCGGCGAGAACACCGCGGCGGCGATCATCACCCGGGGCCTGGCCGAAATCATGCGGCTCGGGATAGCGCTCGGCGCCAAGGGCGCGACCCTGGCCGGCCTGGCCGGGGTCGGCGACCTGGTGGCCACCTGCACATCGCCGCATTCGCGCAACCGCTCGTTGGGTGAGCGGCTGGGCCGCGGCGAGGACGTGCAGTCGGCTTTAGCGGGTAAGGACGGGCATGTCGTCGAGGGGGTGACGTCGTGCGAGTCGGTGCTGGCGCTGGCGTCCAGCTACGACGTCGAGATGCCACTCACCGACGCCGTGCACCGCGTCTGCCATAAGGGACTGTCGGTGGAAAAGGCGATGGCGCTGCTGTTGGGTCGCAGCACCAAGCCCGAGTGAGCGTGGGCGCGGATCGATTCTGCGGCTAGCGCGGGAAAGTTCGAGTAGGGCTCACCCTGGGCGCAGTGTCAACGCTAAAAGCCCAGCTCGGGGCGCCGAACCCGACCTGCGCGCGGCCAACCCGGTAGCCTCTCTAGGTTGTGACCGAACAGCGTGTGCGTGTGGCCGTCGTATTCGGCGGACGCAGCAACGAGCACGCCATTTCTTGTGTGTCCGCGGGCAGCATCTTGCGCAACCTGGACCCGCAGCGGTTCGACGTGGTCGCGGTGGGCATCACGCCGGAAGGTTCGTGGGTGCTCACCGACGGCGATCCCGATGCGCTGGCCATCGCCAACCGGCAATTGCCCGGGGTGAACTCCGAATCGGGCACCGAGTTGGCGCTGCCGGCCGATCCGCGTCGCAGCGGTCAGCTGGTGTCCTTGATATCGGAGCCGGCCGGCACCGGTCCCAAAGCCGGAGAGATTTTGACGTCCGTCGACGTGGTGTTCCCGGTGTTGCATGGGCCGTACGGCGAGGACGGCACCATCCAGGGGCTGCTCGAGCTGGCCGGTGTGCCCTACGTCGGCGCGGGTGTCCTGGCCAGCGCCGCGGGCATGGACAAGGAGTTCACCAAGAAGCTGCTTGCCGCCGAGGGGCTTCCGATTGGCGGCTACGCGGTGCTTCGTCCGTCCAGGTCCACCTTGCAGCCCGAGCTGCATCCCGAGGAGTGCGAGCGACTGGGCTTGCCGGTGTTCGTCAAGCCCGCTCGGGGCGGCTCGTCGATCGGTGTCAATCGGGTTTCGAGTTGGGACGAGCTGCCCGCGGCGGTTGCCGCCGCTCGCCGGCATGATCCGAAAGTGATCGTCGAGGCGGCGATCAACGGCCGGGAGCTCGAGTGCGGCGTGCTCGAAATGCCCGACGGCACAGTGGAAGCCAGCACGCTGGGGGAAATCCGGGTGGCCGGGGTGCGGGGACGCGAGGACTCGTTCTATGACTTCGCGACCAAATACCTGGACGACACAGCGGAATTGGATGTGCCCGCCAAGGTCGACGACGACGTCGCTGACGCGGTGCGGCAGCTGGCGATCCGGGCATTCAGGGCGATCGACTGCCAGGGGCTGGCCCGGGTGGATTTCTTCCTCACCGACGACGGACCAATCATCAACGAGATCAACACGATGCCCGGTTTCACCACGATCTCGATGTATCCGCGGATGTGGGCGGCCAGCGGCATCGACTACCCGACGCTGCTGGCGACCATGGTGGAGACCGCGCTGGCGCGGGGCGTGGGATTGCGTTAGCGCGCGGGCGCCGGGTCGATGGGCACCGCACCGACGGTGCCATCGATCACATCTGAAAGCTGCTGGATCGGCGTCGGTCCGGATCCCGAGGGCAGCGTCAACGCGACATACACCGGCCGGTCCACCGTGTACCAGGTGGACCGGCCCGCGTCCGTCGACTCGGGGCCGGACGCTTGCGTGCTCACCTGGAACCACTGCACCCGGTCGACGACCTGGATCGGGGACCCCACCACGAAGTCGGCAGGGCGGTCCAGCCCGCAGCGCAGCACCACCGGCTCGCGGTCCGGGCCGGTACGCCACGCGGTAGCCCCTTCCGGGGCGGGTTGCGCGAGCGCTGCGCGCTGGTAGTCCCCGAGCCGCTGCGGCAGCGCGGCCATCAGCGCCTTGCATGCGGGAGCGGCGGCCTGCGGGGCGGGGACGGCGGCAACCACGACCGGCTGCTGTGGAAAAGGAGGTGCCTGATGGTTGGCCGCGACGACCAGGATGACGCCGATCGCCGTCACGGCCAGCGCCACCGCGGCAATAATGAGAGCGCGCGGCGGCCCGTCGGGATCGGGCACCCGGCAACCTCCCGTCGCACTGCTCATACACTGGCCCGGTCGGCCCGCGCGGGCAGGGAACCAACTTACCGCGGGTCGGGGTGACGGTAACGGGGCCCTCACACGGCCGGGACGCGCCGGAGGAGGTGGCGTGCACGACGACATATCGGGGGAGTCCCCGACGCTCGAGCAGCTCGGTGAATTCGAGGTAATCGACCGGTTGGTGGCCGACCGGCTACAGCCGGCAACGGTCGTTCTAGGTCCCGGCGACGACGCGGCGGTGGTAGCGGCCGGCGATCGCCGCACCGTGGTGTCCACCGACATGCTGGTGCAGGATCGGCACTTTCGGCTGGACTGGTCGACACCGCATGACGTCGGCCGTAAGGCGATCGCGCAGAACGCGGCCGACATGGAGGCGATGGGCGCGCGCGCCACCGCGTTCGTGGTGGGCTTCGGAGCGCCCGGCGATACGTCGGCGGCGCAGGTGGCTGCGCTGGTCGACGGGATGTGGGACGAGGCGGAAGAGCTCGGTGCCGGCATCGTCGGTGGCGACCTGGTCAGCTGCCCGCTGTGGGTGATATCGGTGACGGTGCTCGGCAACCTGGACGACGCTTCGCCAGTGTTGCGGTCCGGGGCGGAAGCCGGCTCCGTGATTGCCGTGGTCGGTGAGCTGGGTCGCTCCGCAGCCGGATATGCACTGTGGCACAACAATATCGATGGGCACGAAGTTGATGGATTCGCCGACCTGCGACGGCGGCACCTGGTGCCGCAGCCGCCCTATGGCGAGGGAGCCGCGGCGGCGGTTGCCGGGGCCCAGGCGATGATCGACGTGTCGGACGGCCTGGTCGCCGATCTGCGGCACGTCGCCGAAGCATCCGGGGTGACGCTCGACCTTTCCACCGCGGCGCTGGCGGCAGACCGCGATGCGGTGGCCGCCGCCGCCGCCGCCGTGGGCGCCGACCCGTGGTCGTGGGTGCTGGGCGGCGGCGAAGACCACGCCCTGGTGGCCTGTTTCGCGGGGGCGGCACCGGCCGGGTGGCGAGAGATCGGGCGGGTGCTGGACGGCCCGGGCGGGGTGCTTGTCGACGGCGAGGAGTGGCGTGGGTACCCGGGCTGGGAATCGTTCGGAGGTTAGGGTGGCGCGGTGACCGTCTACGCCATCGCCCAGCTCAGATTCACCGACCGGGCAGCTTATGACCGGTACCAGGCGCGGTTCATGGACGTGTTCCTTCGGCACCCGGGCACGCTGCTGGCCGCCGACGAGTGCACCGCAGGTCGTGGAGGGGCGGTGGGACCGCGAGAAGGTGGTGCTGATGTCTTTTCCGGACGAGGCCGCATTCTATGGTTGGGCGCAATCTCCTGAATACCAAGAGATTTCGCGGGATCGGTGGGCGGGCGCCGACACCGTCGTGTTGTTGGCGCAGGGGCTGCAGTGACCGCGCGCCCGCTCAGTGAACTCGTCGAGCAGGGGTGGGCGGCCGCGCTGGAACCGGTGGCCGACCAGGTGGCGCAGATGGGGCAATTCCTGCGGGCCGAAATCGCGGCCGGCCGCAGATATCTGCCCGCGGGCCCGAATGTGTTGCGCGCGTTCACTTTCCCGTTCGAGCAGGTGCGGGTGCTGATCGTGGGTCAAGATCCCGTACCCGACACCCGGACATGCTGTGGGCCTGAGCTTTTCGGTGGCCCCCGAGGTGCGTCCACTGCCGCGCAGTCTGGCCAACATTTTCGACGAGTACATCGCCGATCTGGGCCATCCCGCCCCCGCGTGCGGCGATCTGATGCCCTGGGCGCAGCGCGGCGTGATGCTGTTGAACAGGGTGCTCACCGTGCGCCCCAGCAATCCGGCGTCGCATCGGGGCAAGGGCTGGGAAGCGGTCACCGAGTGCGCGATCCGGGCGCTGGTGGGGCGGTCGCAGCCGATGGTGGCGATCTTGTGGGGCCGCGATGCGTCGACCCTGAAGCCGATGCTGGCCGCCGGCGATTGTGTGGCCATCGAGTCGCCGCACCCGTCGCCGCTGTCGGCTTCGCGCGGGTTCTTCGGGTCCCGCCCGTTCAGCCGCGCCAACGAGCTGCTGGTGGGGATGGGCGCCGAGCCGATCGATTGGCGGTCTGCCCTAGCGACAGCGCCGGTGTCCATCTGGTCGAGCAGCACCATGTGCAGGTAGATCAGGATTATTACGCCCGCTGTGGGATGATCGGTCGCTCACCTGCGCGACGGTCAGCCGCGGACGACCTTGCCGGCCTTGATGCAGGACGCGCAGACGTTGATTCGCTTCTTGTTGCCGCCCGGACGCGTCACGACGTGCACGGTCTGGACGTTGGGGTCCCACCGGCGGCTCGTGCGGCGGTGGGAGTGCGACACCGACTTACCGAAGCCGGGGCCTTTCCCGCAGATATCGCACACAGCGGCCATTCTGGACTCCTCAAATCGTCTGGGTTCCGGCTTACCTCGAGCCACCTCGAGCTACCTGGGCCGGGACAACCCGGACCGGCCGGGCCGTCCCAGGATAGCGAGTGTCGCGGGCAACCGCCAAAACCAGCTGCTGGCCCAAACGCCGGCGGTTCGTCGTCGGCGGCGCAGGAGCCGGTCAGGGAACGCTATCCCACTGCTGGTCGGGTGCGCCGGCGTCGCACAAGCGGGTAGCCACCATGGTCCCAGGACCAGGTCCGCCGAGAACGGTGTGGCAGCCATTAAGAGTTCCCGGCGACGTGATCAGGCCGTCGGGCTGGATGTTCCACTTCTGGGTGATCCAATCCACACAGGGCTGCATGTGCGCCGCCCAACTCTCTCCCGGTGTTGACAGGCATTGCCCGGGGAAGGCCACGCTCTCGAGCTGGCCGGCTGGGGTGGGATTCCAGCGCTCGGAAGCCGACCCATTGCACGGGTTGATCACCGTCGGGGTCATGTAGTTCCCGCTCGGGGTGTCCAGACAAAAATCGCCTAATCGGCTTCTCAACTGGACCGAGTCATCGGCACGCGCTACGCCGGCGCTCAGCATGGCGACACCGAACACTGCGCCGACTACCACCAGAGCCCGGCGCGGACTGCCTGCCGACCGCGATTCGCGCATTTCGGCTCCATCCTCTCAACTTGGGTCACCGGCCCAAAACCGGCGCGAAGCGGGGAAACGATCCACCGCCCGGGATGCGTCTTGACCTGTGCTGTCGCCGTCGCTGGCTAGGCTCAATGCACCGGGGCCTTAAAGAGGAAGGGCGCAGGAGGTGGGGTCAGCAGTGGGCACTCGCGCCGAACAAGATCGTCCGCTAAATGCGGCCGCCCTGCGCGACTGGGCGCACACCGTCGTCAGCGACCTGATCACCCACATCGACGAGATCAACCGGCTCAACGTGTTTCCGGTCGCCGACGCCGATACTGGCGCCAACATGCTGTTCACCATGCGATCCGCGCTGGCTGAGGCAAACGCGGGCGCCAGTGGCGACGCCGGCCTCGGCGACGTCCACCTGGTCGCCGCCGCCCTGTCGACCGGCGCGCTGAACGGCGCCCGCGGCAACTCGGGCGTGATTTTGTCCCAGATCCTGCGCGGCATCGCCGACGTCACCGCGACCGCGGCCGCAGCCGTCGGCGGTGAACTGCACGAAATCGACGCCGCCATGCTGGGGGCGGCGTTGCGGCGCGGCGTCGAGCTGGTCATCACCTCGATGGGCGGCGAGGAGGTCCCCGGGACCATCGTGTCGGTGCTGCGGGCCGCCGCCGGCGCGGTGGAGACCGCCGCCTGGGAGAACAGTGCCAACGAGGGGGACGGGCTGGCCCGGGCGGTCGCCGCCGCGGGCGACGCGGCGGTGGTCGCGCTGGAAAAGACTCCCGAGCAGCTGGACGTGCTGGCTGACGCCGGTGCGGTGGACGCCGGCGGGCGCGGCCTGGTGGTCCTGCTGGACGCGCTGCGCTCGACGATCACCGGGCAGGCGCCGGACCGCGAGGTGTACGAACCGTCGCCGCCCATTCAGCTCGCCGACACCGCCGGACGCCCGGCACCGCAATTCGAGGTGATGTACCTGCTGGACGGGTGCGATGCCGCGGCCTGCGACGCGCTGCGGGATCGGCTCGAGGAATTGGGTGAATCGGTGGCCATCGCGGCCGCCGCGCCCGCGTCGGCTCAGGGCGGCTACTCGGTGCACGTGCACGCCGACGACGCGGGTGCCGCCGTCGAAGCCGGACTGGCGGCCGGGCAGCTGAGCCGCATCGTGGTCTCGGTGCTGAGTTCCGGCGCCAGCCGACTGCCGGTGGGCAGCTGGACCCGGGAACGGGCGGTGCTGGCCGTCGTCGACGGCGACGGCGCCGCCGAGTTGTTCGGTGCCGAGGGCGCCTGCGTGCTGCGACCGGACGCTGCCGATTTCGCCACCGGTATCAGTGCCCATCAGCTGGTCCGGGCCGTGGTGGACACCGGCGCCGCGAAGGTCATGGTGCTGCCCAACGGCTATGTGGCCGCGGAGGAGCTGGTAGCCGGATGCACCGCGGCCAACGGCTGGGGTGTCGACGTGGTGCCGATTCCGACGGGGTCGATGGTGCAGGGGCTGGCCGCACTCGCCGTGCACGAACCGGGCCGGCAGGCGGTCGACGACAGCTACGTCATGGCCCGCGCCGCCGGCGCCACCCGGCACGGATCGGTGCGCATGGCGACCGAGACGGCGCTGACCTGGGCCGGCAGCTGCCAGCCCGGCGACGGCCTGGGTATCGCCGGCGACGAGGTGCTGATCGTGGCCGCCGACGTGGCGGCCGCGGCGGTCGGCCTGCTCGACCTGCTGCTGGCTTCCGGGGGAGAACTGGTGACGGTGCTGGTCGGTGCCGACGTCACAGACGACGCGGCGGACGATATCGCTGACTGTCTGCAAAAGCATGTGCACGACCGTCATCCCGGCACCGAGCTGATGACCTACCGCACCGGCCATCGGGGTGATGCGCTGCTGATCGGGGTCGAGTAGCCGTGGTGTCACTCAGCGATGGGCTGACCTACGTCATCGGCGCCAAGTCGGCCGACCCCCTCGACGAGGTGTTCGGCATCCGCACCGTCGACGACCTGTTGCGCCACTACCCGCGCAGCTACAGCCAGGGCGCCGCGGTGCGGGATGCCGACGACAGTGGGGCGCAGCGGCCGGAAGCGGGCCAACACATCACCCTCGTCGACACCATCACCGATGTGGCTGAGCTGAGGGCGAGGAAGGACCCGAAAAAAAAGTTCCTGCGCGTTACCGTCGGCTCCGGACGCAACAAGGTGACGGCGACGTTCTTCAATCCCCGCTTCATCAAGAAGGGGCTCACCAAGCACACCAAGGTGATGCTGTCCGGCGAGGTCGGGTTCTACCAGGGCGCCATGCAGCTGACCCACCCCGACTACCTCATCCTCGACTCGCCAGACGGGAAGCACCACGGCAGCAGCTCGCTGCGCAACATCGCCCGTGCCTCGCAGGCCACCAGGGGCGAGCTGGCGATCGAGGACTTCGAACGTAGCTTCTTCCCGATCTACCCGGCCAGCACCAAAGTGCAGAGCTGGGACATCTTCGCCTGTGTTCGGCAGGTGCTCGAAGTCCTCGACCCGGTGGAGGACCCGCTGCCCGCGCAACTGCTGGCTGAGCACGACCTGATGCCTGAAGATGAAGCACTGCGCGCCATCCATCTGGCCGAAGACGAGTCCGAGCGCCACCGCGCCAGGGAACGGCTGACCTTCGACGAGGCCGTCGGCCTGCAGTGGGCGCTGGTGGCCCGCCGGCACGGCGAGCTGTCCGAATCGGGGCCCATGGCACCGCGGCGCTCAGATGGTTTGGTGGCCGAAATGTTGCAGCGGCTGCCGTTCGAGCTGACCGCGGGACAGCGTGAGGTGCTCGACGTGCTGTCCGACGGGCTGGCGGCGACCCGCCCGCTGAACCGCCTGCTGCAAGGCGAGGTCGGTTCCGGCAAGACGATCGTGGCGGTGCTGGCGATGCTGCAGATGGTCGATGCGTCCTACCAGTGCGCACTACTGGCACCGACGGAAGTTCTTGCTGCACAACATCTTGTATCGATCCGCGATGTTCTCGGCCCGTTGGCCATGGCAGGCGAATTGGGCGGGCCGGAAAACGCCACCCGGGTGGCGCTGCTGAGCGGCTCGATGACGGCGGCGCAGAAGAAGCGCCTCCGCGCCGAGATCGTCAGCGGTCAGGTCGACATCGTCATCGGCACCCACGCGCTGTTACAGGACGCCGTGGAATTCCACAATCTGGGCATGGTGGTCGTCGACGAACAGCACCGGTTCGGTGTGGAGCAGCGAGACCAATTGCGCGCCAAGGCGCCGTGAAGGCATCACGCCGCACCTGCTGGTGATGACGGCGACTCCGATACCGCGCACCGTCGCACTCACCGTCTACGGCGATCTGGAAACCTCGACGCTGCGTGAACTTCCGCGCGGACGTCAGCCGATCACCACCAGAACGATCTTCGTCAAGGACAAGCCCGCCTGGCTCGACCGTGCCTGGCAGCGCATCGTCGAGGAGGTTGCCGCCGGCCGGCAGGCCTATGTGGTGGCGCCCCGGATCGACGAGACCGACGGGTCGGAGAACCCTGAAAATGGCGGCCGCCCCTCGGCAACCGCGCAGGGCCTGTTCGACCGGTTGCGTTCGGCAGAGCTGGCGAACCTGCGGCTGGGGCTCATGCACGGTCGGTTGTCCGCTGACGCCAAGGACGCCGCGATGGCGGCGTTCCGCGCCGGCGAGATCGATGTGCTGGTGTGCACCACCGTCATTGAGGTGGGTGTCGACGTCCCCAACGCGACGGTCATGGTGGTTATGGACGCCGACCGGTTCGGGATCAGCCAGTTGCATCAGCTGCGTGGCCGCATCGGCCGTGGCGCGCATCCGAGCCTGTGTCTGCTGGCCAGCTGGGTCTCGCCGGGGTCCCCGGCGGCTCGGCGACTTTGTGCGGTCGCCGATACGACGGACGGGTTCGCCCTTGCCGACCTGGATCTGCGGGAGCGGCGGGAGGGAGATGTGTTGGGCCGCCACCAGTCCGGCCGGGCAATCACGCTGCGGCTGCTGTCGCTGGCCGACCACCAAGTCATCATCGAGGCCGCCCGGGAGTTCTGCCTGGCGGCTTATGAAGACGCGAATCGCTACCCCGGATTGGAATTACTGGCAGCCCGGTTCACCGACACCGACCGCATCGAATACCTGGACAAGTCATGAGGCAAATCGTGAACCGGAAAATGCTGCTGTGGCTGTCGGTGGTCGCGGTGCTCGCGCTGGTGGTTGCCTACCAGACGCTCGACTGGTCGGCGGAACGGCATGCGGACGAGTTCGCCGCGCGCGCCGACGTCCCGACGGTGCAACCCGGCACCGATGTGCTCGCCGGGATTGCCATGCTACCGCGGCGGATTCGCCGTTATGACTACCGCAGGACGGCTTACGGCGAGGCCTGGGACGACAACAACGACGCCCCGGGTGGGCACAACGGCTGCGATACCCGCGACGACATTCTCAATCGCGATCTGGTCGACAAGACGTATGTGACGATCAAGCGGTGCCCGGACGCGGTGGCCACCGGCACCCTGCACGACCCGTACACCAACACCACCATCGTCTTCCACCGCGGTGCCGGGGTCGGCGAATCGGTACAGATCGACCACATCGTCCCGCTCGCCTACGCCTGGGACCAGGGCGCCTGGGGCTGGCCGCAAGCCGAGCGACTGCGTTTCGCCAATGATCCGGCGAACCTGCTGGCCGTCGAGGGCCAGGCCAATCAGGACAAGGGCGATTCGCCGCCCGCTCAGTGGATGCCCCCGAACGCCGCGTTCGCGTGTCAGTACGCCATGCAGTTCATCGTCGTGCTGCGCGGCTACCAGTTACCGGTGGACCAGCCTTCGGCGGACGTACTGCGCCGGGCCGCGGCTACCTGCCCGACCGGCTAGCTATCGACCGATTGCGGGCCGTCGTAGGTCTCCGGGTCCGGGCGCAGTCGGGTGCCGTCGTTGAGCCCATTGATCGCGTCCATGTGATCGGCGGCCAATTCGAAATCGAAAATGTCGAGGTTGCTGGCAATGTGCTCGGGTTCGGCCGAGCGGAAGACGACCGCGTTGCCCAGCTGCACGTTCCACCGGAGCAGGACCTGCGCCGGTGTTTTGCCATATTCGGCGGCGATCGAGTTCACGGTCGGGTTCTCGATCAACCGGCCGAGAGCCAGCGGGGTGTATGACTGCGTGACGACGTTGTGCTCCGCGTTCGATTTGCGCAACTCGTCTTGGTTGAGCAATGGGTGCAGTTCGATCTGGTTGACCGCCGGAGTGACGAAGGTGAGGTCGATGACCATCGACAGATGTTCCGCGGTGAAGTTGGCCACGCCGATCGAGCGGGCATGCCCCTCGCCCTGGGATTGGATCAGGCCCCCAAAAGAATCCACATACTGGCCCTGCGCTGGGGCCGGCCAGTGAATCAGGTAGAGGTCGACATACTCCAGGCCGAGTCGTTCCAGGCTGGCAGTGCAGGCCATCGGTGACTTGCTGAAGCCTTGGTCGGGGGTGGCCAACTTGGTGGTGACGAACAGCTCCGCACGAGGAATGCCGGAGGCCGCAATCGCTCGGCCGACGCCGGCCTCGTTGCCGTAGACCGCGGCGGTGTCGATGAGCCGGCAGCCGATTTCCAGCGCCGCCGACACCGCGCGCTCGGCCTCGTCGTCGGCCATCCCCTCGACACCGAGGCCGAGTACCGGCATCGTGTTCTCGTCGTGGAGAGCTATTGATGGTACGGCGGCGCCCGACTCGCCAGTCACGTCATCTCACCTGCCTGTCGAATTGAAGGTTCGAGGGTTCGGCCCAAGCCGGGTTCCGTCATCGAGCGATGAGGTCGACGCCATTTCATCGGAACTGAGTTCGAAATCGAACACGTCGAAGTTGCTCGCAATCCGTGCAGTGTGAACCGACTTGGGAATCACGATATTACCGAGTTGAATATGCCACCTAACCAACACCTGGGCGGGTGTCCGGCCGGAACTCTCGGCTGCGGCGGAAATCGTCGCCCGGAACATCGGGGAATGCAGCCGGCGTGCAGGCTCACCCCTTCCGGCCCCAAGCCGGATCATGCCAGCTTGGTCACCACGTAGAGTGGTCGCGGGGCACGTCGGCATTGGCAACCGCTCGCCCGGTCTTCCGTTGGTTACGGTAGGTCGCCGCGGTGTCGATATGCCGGTAGCCGGCCTGCAGCGCCGCGCTTGCCGCCCCTTCGGTGTCTTCCGGCGCGACCTGGAAAACTCCGAGCCCGACGGAGGTTTCGAAGGTGTCGAATTGCCGTCGTTCAGCTTGACCAAGGGACCGAATAGGGAATCAACCATGACAAAGAGTCTGTCTGGCGCGCCGGACCTCAATCTGGAAGCAAGGGGCGTACCGATGCGGTGGATGAGTCGCATGCAGGGCAAGGTCGCCACCTTGGGCTCCAAGGTCATTCCGTGGATCCCGGACGCAGCGAAGCGGGTGCTGTCAGGCGGCCGTTCGGTCATCATCGACGGCAACACTCTTGATCCCACGCTGCAGTTCATGCTGTCGGGTTACCGGCTCGCCGGCATCGACGGTTTGTGCGTCGACGACGACCCGGCCGCATCCCGGGCCCAGATGCACCAGAGCCTCGTGGAACTTCCCGGTCCGCAAATCCACGTCACCGTGCGCGAGCTGTCCATACCCGGGCCCGCCGGCGAGATTGCGGCTCGGCACTACCGCCCGGCCGGTGACGCGCCGGCGCCGGTGCTGGTCTTCTACCACGGCGGCGGCTTCACGATCGGCGACCTGGACACCGCTGACGCGTTGTGCCGGCTGACCTGCCGCGACGCGGGCATCCATGTGCTGTCGATCGACTACCGATTGGCCCCCGAGCATCCGGCCCCGGCCGCGGTCGACGATGCCTTCGCGGCATTCCGGTGGGCCCACCAGCACGCTGCTGAGCTCGGCGCCGCTCCGGGGCGGGTCGCGGTCGGCGGCGACAGCGCCGGCGGCAACCTGGCGGCCGTGGTATGTCACCTGGCCCGCGATGCGGCCCTAGAACACGATGCACACGGTGGCCCGGTACCGGTGTTCCAGTGGCTGATCTACCCGAGGACCGACCACACCGCCCACACGCGGTCGATGAGCCTGTTCGCCACCGGCTTTGTGCTGACCAAGCGGGATATGGACTGGTTCTCCTCGCAATACCTGCGGGCCTCGGAACTCGAGCCGTCGGATCCGCTGGTGTCGCCGTTGCTGGCCGAGTCGTTGTCGGGACTGCCGCCGGCGCTGATCGCGGTCGCGGGTTTCGATCCGCTGCGCGACGAAGGTGAGAGCTACGCGACGGCGCTGCGGGCCGCGGGGACCGCGGTCGACCTGCGCTGCCTGGGTTCGCTGACACACGGCTTCGCGAGTCTGTTTCGGCTGGGCGGAGGCAGCGCCGACGGCACAAACGAGCTGATCTCGGCGCTGCGCGCGCACCTGACCCGGGTGTGAGCGCCAGCGCCGGTACTCTAGAGGCGCCGTCGCCCCAATACACGTGAGGATCAGCGAACCTGTGGCCGACAAAACCAAGCGTCCCCCGCGATATGACCTGAAATCCGCCAGCCGGCAAATCCAGCCGGCTCGTCGTGATTGCGGGCACCGCGGTCATCGTGATCTTCGCGGTCGTCCTCGTCTTCGTCATCATGAATTCCCGTCCCGAAAAGAAGACTCCGGCCGCCGTCACCGGCCAGGGCGACACCGTGCGGGTGACTTCCAGCAAGCTCGTCACCAAACCGGGGACCACCGATCCCAAGGCCGTGATGACCTTCTACGAAGACTTTCTGTGCCCTAACTGCGCCGCCTGGGAAGCCACTTTCGGGCCTACGGTGTCCAAGCTGATCGACATCGGCGCCGTTGCGGGCGACTACAACATGGTGGCCATTCTCGACAACCCGCGGACCCACAACAACTATTCGTCGCGGGCCGGCGGCGCCGCACTCTGCGTTGCTGACGAGTCGCTCGATGCGTTCCGCCGTTTCCACTCCGAGCTGTTCAACCCGAGCATCCAGCCCAAAGAGCGCGCCACCACCTTCCCCGACAACGGGTGGCTGATCGAACGTGCCCGGGAGGCCGGCGTCCCCGTCGGTCCCAGTGACAAAGTCCCGGCCTGCATCAACAGCGGCAAGTACGTCGACAAGGTCGCCGCCGAGGCACAAACTGCCGGCGTAGACAGCACCCCGACGATCAAGGTCAACGGCGAGGATTACTCCCCGTCCTCACCGCAGGATCTGGTCGCCAAGATCAAAGGAATCGTGGGGGACGTGCCGGGCATCGACACGGCCGCCGCACCTCCAGCGGGATGACCGTCGCGGTGTCAGCCGAACCCGGCGAGCCAACTGCTGAGACCAACGCCGCCAAGGCCCTCGAGGCGCCGGCTTCGGCGCGCCGAGTACCGGCGGCCAGCGCGTGGTGGGTGCTGATCGCGGGTGTCATCGGCTTGGCCGCTTCGATGACGCTGACCGTCGAAAAGATCGACATCCTGATCAACCCGTCGTACCGGCCGTCGTGCAACCTCAATCCGATCCTCTCGTGCGGTTCGGTGATGATCACACCGCAGGCGTCGGTAATGGGCTTTCCCAACCCGCTGCTCGGCATGATCGCCTTCACCGTAGTGCTGGTCACCGGCGTGCTGGCGGTGGCGAAAGTATCTCTGCCCCAATGGTATTGGATCACCCTGCTGGTGGGGACAGTGATCGGTGCCGGGTTCGTGCACTGGCTGATTTTCCAGAGCCTGTACCGCATCGGGGCGCTGTGCCCATATTGCATGGTCGTTTGGGTGATCACCATTTCGTTGTTGGTGGTGGTCGCGTCCATCGTGTTTCGTCCCGTGCTCGAAGGCGGGGGTGGCCAGGATGGCCGGGCTCGCGCCGTAGCGCGGGTGATCTACCAATGGCGATGGTCGCTGGCAACGCTCTGGTTCACCGCGGTGTTCCTGTTGATCATGGTGGAATTCTGGAACTATTGGTCGACACTTCTGTAGTTGGCGGCGCAAGGGCAAGGGGCCACGGATGATCTCCAAAGTGCTGGTGGCCAACCGCGGGGAGATCGCGATCCGCGCCTTCCGCGCCGCCTACGAACTGGGTATCGGCACCGTGGCCGTGTATCCCTACGAGGACCGCAACTCGCAGCACCGACTCAAGGCCGACGAGTCCTACCAGATCGGCGAGACCGGTCACCCGGTACGCGCCTACCTCTCGGTCGACGAAATCGTCGAAACGGCCCGCCGCGCCGGCGCCGACGCCGTCTACCCCGGCTACGGGTTCTTATCGGAGAACCCGGAGTTGGCCGCGGCGTGCGCGGCCGCGGGCATCACCTTCGTCGGCCCCAGCGCCAATGTGCTCAGGCTGACCGGAAATAAGTCCCGGGCCATCGCCGCGGCCCGCGAAGCCGGCCTGCCGGTGCTCAGGTCGTCGGCACCGTCGGCCTCGGTCGACGAGCTGGTGTCGGCCGCGACGGCAATGCGGTTTCCGGTGTTCGTCAAGGCGGTTGCCGGCGGCGGCGGACGCGGCATGCGCCGGGTCACCGACCCCGCCGCGCTGGCCGAAGCGATCGAAGCCGCCAGCCGCGAAGCCGAATCGGCGTTCGGGGACCCGACGGTTTACCTCGAACAGGCGGTGGTCAAGCCACGCCATATCGAGGTACAGATCCTGGCCGACACCCACGGCAGCGTCATCCACCTCTACGAGCGTGACTGCAGCGTCCAGCGTCGCCACCAGAAGGTCATCGAGCTGGCGCCGGCACCGAACCTGAGCGACGAACTGCGGACCAGGATGTGTTCCGATGCAGTCGCTTTCGCTCGTCAGATCGGGTACAGCTGCGCCGGTACCGTGGAGTTTCTGCTCGACGAAGACGGCCGGTACGTCTTCATCGAGATGAATCCGCGCATTCAGGTCGAGCACACCGTGACCGAGGAGATCACCGACGTCGACCTGGTTTCCAGCCAGTTGCGCATTGCCTCCGGGGAGACGCTCGACGACCTGCGGCTGCGGCAGCAGGACATCGCACCGCACGGCGCCGCACTGCAGTGCCGGATCACCACCGAGGATCCGGCCAACGGCTTTCGGCCTGACACGGGCCGGATCAGCGCGTTGCGTACCCCCGGCGGTGCGGGCATCCGGCTGGACGGCAGCACCAACCTGGGCGCGGAGATCAGCGCGCACTTCGACTCCATGCTGGTCAAACTCACTTGCCGGGGCCGTGATTTTCCGACCGCGGTGGCCAGGGCGCGCCGGGCGATGGCGGAGTTCCGGATCCGCGGGGTGTCGACGAATATCCCCTTCCTGCAAGCGGTCCTGGACGACCCCGACTTCCAGGCAGGGCGCATCACCACGTCGTTCATCGACGAACGACCGCAACTACTCACCGCGCGCACTTCGGCGGATCGCGGCACGAAGATCCTCAACTATCTCGCCGATGTCACCGTCAACAAGCCGCACGGCTCGCGGTCGTCAAAGGTGTACCCGCACGACAAACTGCCCGATATAGATCCGGCCGATTTTGGGGTCGCACCGCCCGCCGGCTCCAAGCAACGGCTGGTCGAGCTGGGGCCGGAAGGTTTTGCGCGCTGGCTGCGCGAGTCGCCGGCCGTGGGAGTCACCGATACCACGTTTCGCGACGCCCACCAGTCGCTGCTGGCAACCCGCGTGCGCACCAGCGGACTGATGATGGTGGCACCGTATCTGGCCCGGACCGTGCCGCAGTTGCTGTCCGTGGAGTGTTGGGGCGGAGCGACTTACGACGTGGCGCTGCGCTTCCTCAAGGAGGATCCGTGGGAGCGGCTGGCAGCGCTGCGTGCAGCCATGCCCAACATCTGCCTGCAGATGCTGCTGCGAGGCCGCAATACGGTCGGTTACACGCCGTACCCGGAGCTCGTCACGTCGGCGTTTGTCGAAGAGGCGACACTCACCGGCATCGACATCTTCCGCATCTTCGATGCGCTCAACAACGTCGAGGCGATGCTTCCGGCGATCGATGCAGTGCGCGAAACAGGTTCTGCGATAGCAGAAGTCGCGATGTGCTACACCGGCGACCTGTCCGACCCGGGAGAGCGGCTCTACACGCTCGACTACTACCTGAAGCTGGCCGAGCAGATCGTGGACGCGGGTGCGCACGTGCTGGCCATCAAGGACATGGCCGGACTGCTGCGGCCACCGGCGGCAAAGCGGCTGGTTGGTGCGCTGCGCAGCCGATTCGACCTACCGGTGCACGTGCACACCCACGACACACCGGGCGGCCAACTGGCCAGCTACGTGGCCGCCTGGCAGGCCGGGGCCAGCGCGGTCGACGGTGCTGCCGCGCCGATGGCGGGAACCACCAGCCAACCCGCGCTGAGCTCGATTGTCGCCGCCGCCGCGCACACCGACTACGACACCGGCCTGTCGCTGTCCGCGGTCTGCGCCCTGGAGCCGTACTGGGAGGCGCTGCGAAAGGTGTATGGGCCCTTCGAATCTGGGCTGCCCGGGCCGACGGGTCGGGTCTATCGCCACGAAATTCCGGGCGGCCAATTGTCGAATTTGCGGCAGCAGGCCATTGCGCTGGGGTTGGGGGATCGGTTCGAGGAGATCGAAGATGCCTACGCCGGTGCCGACCGGGTGCTGGGCAGGCTGATCAAAGTCACGCCGTCCTCGAAGGTGGTCGGCGACCTGGCGCTGGCCTTAGTCGGTGCTGGGGTGAGTGCCGACGAATTCGCTTCCGAGCCGGGCCGATTCGACATCCCGGAATCGGTGCTGGGGTTCCTGCGCGGCGAACTGGGCGACCCACCTGGCGGATGGCCCGAACCGCTGCGCACGTCCGCGCTGGCAGGTCGCGCGCCCGCTAAGCCCACCCAGCAGCTGACGCCGGACGACGAGGTCGCCCTGGCCGCGGCCGGACCGAAACGTCAGGCCACCCTGAACCGGCTGCTATTCCCCGGTCCGACAAGGGAATACGAGGAGCACCGGGAAAACTACGGCGACACTTCACAATTGTCAGCCAACCAGTTCTTCTACGGCCTGCGCCAAGGCGAAGAGCACCGGGTGAAGCTGGAGCGCGGGGTCGAGCTGTTGATCGGGCTGGAGGCCATCTCCGAACCCGACGAGCGCGCGATGCGAACGGTGATGTGCATCATCAACGGGCAGCTGCGGCCGGTCCTCGTGCGCGACCGCAGCATTGCCAGCGAGATTCCGGCTGCGGAGAAGGCCGACCGCGGCAATTCCGGCCACGTCGCCGCGCCGTTCGCCGGTGTCGTCACCGTTTCGGTGTCCGCCGGCGACCAGGTGACTGCCGGCCAGACCATCGCCACCATCGAGGCGATGAAGATGGAAGCCCCTATCACTGCCCCCAAAGACGGTGTCGTGGAACGGGTTGCCGTGTCGAGCACCGCACAGGTGGAGGGCGGTGACCTGTTGGTGGTGCTGAGCTGACCCGGATCATTGGTGGCGTCGCCGGGGGCCGGCGCATCGCGGTCCCCCCGCGGGGCACCAGGCCGACCACCGACAGGGTGCGCGAGGCGCTGTTCAACATCCTGACGGCACGGCGGGATCTGGCCGGCGTAGCGGTGCTGGACCTCTACGCCGGCTCGGGCGCACTCGGGCTGGAGACGCTGTCGCGCGGAGCCGCATCCGTGCTGTTCGTCGAGTCCGATCCGCGCACCGCGGCCGTCATCGCACGCAACATCGAGACCCTCGGTCTGACCGGTGCGACGCTACGCCGGGGCGCGGTGGCCACGGTTCTCGCTGCCGGGACTGGATCGCCGGTGGACCTCGTGCTGGCCGATCCGCCTTATGACATCGACACCGCCGAGGTCGACTTGGTTCTGGCCGCATTGAGCGCTCATGGCTGGGTGCGGGAGGGCAGCGTCGCCGTACTGGAGCGCGCGGCTACCAGTCCGTCGGTGACCTGGCCGGCCGGCTGGTCTTCGTGGCCGCAGCGGACGTATGGCGACACCCGGCTGGAGCTGGGCGAACTGGCATGACGCTCCCTGCCACCGGCCCTGCTACGGTCAGGAGCCATGAGCGGCGCGGTATGCCCGGGATCATTTGACCCGGTGACGTTGGGTCATGTCGATATCTTCGAACGTGCCGCGGCCCAGTTCGACGAGGTGGTGGTGGCGATCCTGTTCAACCCCGCCAAAAAGGGCATGTTCGACCTCGACGAGCGGATCGCGATGATCAACGAGTCGACGACGCATCTGCCCAACTTGCGGGTGGAGGCCGGAGAGGGTCTGGTGGTGGACTTCGTCAGGTCGCGCGGCATGACCGCGATCGTGAAGGGCCTGCGCACCGGCACCGATTTCGAATACGAGCTGCAGATGGCCCAGATGAACAGGCACGTCGCCGGTGTCGACACGTTTTTTGTGGCGACCACGCCGCGCTATTCGTTCGTGTCGTCGTCGCTGGCGAAAGAGGTCGCGATGTTGGGTGGCGACGTGTCGGAGCTGCTGCCCGAGCCGGTGAACCGCCGATTGCGCGAAAGGCGTTCCCGTGGCCGGTGATGCCGGCGACGCCGAGGTCGTCGTCGGCAACTTCGCGAAAGCGATTGTGGAAGAACGACTCGACGACGCCCGCGGCCTGCTGGATGACGACTTCGTGGTCTACGAAGCGGGCGGGCTACCGTATAGCGGCGAATATCACGGCCCGGCAGGCTTTTTCGAGCTCCTTGGGAAAATGAACGAAGCCTTGGAGCTCACCCTGGGTGACTCAGTGCAGTTTCTGTTGGCGGGCCACACGGTGGCGATGCGCAGCCGGCTGAAATTCGCCTCGCGGCATTCGGGGGAAAGCGTCGAGATGAGTTTGGTCGAAATCTATACGGTCCGCAACGGATTGATCGTGGAGCTCGACGTGTACTACAAGGACCCGTCAGCGGTCGCGGCGCTGCTGGACGTCTGACGCCCGCTTCGGCACTCGGGACGTCCGCAAACAGCGATGTTGGCGGGATCGAGGACACCTCGCAAATACCTTCTGACAACGGATTCCCGGCGGCATCGAACACCCGGGCTTTGCCGTGGGCAGGGCCGGGAAACTTGTCCGTGGCCGTGAATGGTACGTTCCATGACTCGTCCAAACGGGGCAAAGCTTTGGACCATCATCCGCTGAGGAGCTCGACTTTGGCTGACGGCGAGCTCAATCCGCGCGAGGCGGAACACGTTTTGTGGGACGTGATCGTCGTGGGCACCGGCATGGGCGGCGGGGTTCTAGGCCACCGGCTGGCCCGGTCGGGCCGCAGAGTGCTGTTCGTCGAGAAGGGGCGCTCGACCCTGCCCGGGGTGCCGGAGACGATTCGCGCTGCGATACCGGAAGTGGCCGAGCCGCAGGCGGGCCGTTCCAGCTGCGGCCTACTACGACGCTTTGGCGCGGGCCGGGCGCTCAACCGACGAGATCGACGACATCAGCGGGCCCTTCTCGCGGCGGTTTGTGCCGTTCCTCGGCAGCGGTACGGGGGGGTCGTCGGCCCTTTATGGGATGGTCTGCGAGCGATTTTTCGTTCGCGATTTCACTCCCCGGCAGAACTTTCGCGACCCCGGCGATTCCACCGTGCCGGATGCCTGGCCGATCACGTACGAGCAGATGCGGCCCTGGTACGCGGATGCCGAAAAGCTGCTGGGGGTTCGGGGCCAGCCCGATCCCCTGCGGCCGGAGGCGGCCGAGGTCGATCTGCCTGCGGCGCCGCCGTTTTCGGCGGACAACCAGCCGCTGGTCGACTATCTGGCAGGTCGCGGGTTGCATCCCTACCACTGCCGATGGCCTGTGATTACACCGATGGTTGTGCCACCTGTCAGAGCTATCTCTGTCACCAGTCGTGCAAAAACGACGCGGCCCGCAATTGCCTGCTGCCCGCCATTGCCAAGCACGGCGCCCACCTGTTGGCGGAATGTCGGGCCGTGCGCCTAGACGCGGACCGCACCCAGGTCCGCCGGGTGATCTGCGAGAGTCGCTCCGGGATGCTGGCGCTAAAGGCCAAGGTGGTGGTGCTGGCCGCCGGTGCGCTGGTCACCCCGGTGCTGTTGCTCAATTCCGGTTCGAGCGATTGGCCGCGTGGATTGGCCAACAGCTCGGACTGGGTGGGGCGCAACTTGATGCGCCATCTGATTGACGTGATCGCGATGTGGCCGCAACCCGGCCGCAAGACCACGGGTGAAAACAAAGAGATCGGGCTGAACGATTTTTATTTCTGGGAAGGGCAGAAATACGGCACCGTGCAGTCATTCGGCGCGATACCGCCGATGGAGATGGTGACCGGCGGACCCGGTTGGCAGCCGGCGGCGCTGCGTCTGGTGAGCCCGGTGGTGCGCCGGGTCTACGAGCGGTTCTCGGCCGGCGGGCTGGTGCTGGCCTCGATCATGGAGGACCTGCCCTACTTGGACAACCGCGTGCTGCCATCCGATCGGCCCAGCTCGGACGGCCGCCAGCGGCTGCGGATGCAGTATCGTTTACACGCCAGTGAGATCGAGCGCCGCGCGGTGCTTTTGCGGCAGCTGAAAGAGGTGTTGAAGCCGTTTCGCAAACTCACCCTGCGGAGCGCCAAAAACAACCAGACCATCGCCCACGTCTGCGGCACCTGCCGCTTCGGTACCGATCCCAAAACCAGCGTGCTGGACCCCCAAAACCGAGCGCACGAAGTGGATAACCTGTACGTGGTGGACGGCTCGTTTTTCCCTTCCAGCGCCGGTTTGAATCCCAGTCTGACGATCGCGGCCAACGCCTTGCGGGTGGCCACTCACATAGACCAGGTGCATTTTTCCACCTGACGGGCCGGCAACTGAAAAGGCTGGTGCCATCGCGGTCGCCACGACAGTCAACTGTTCGGAAAGGCCTGGCTCCGGCGGATTTCGATGAACTCGGCGTTCATGGCCTCAGTCACCTCGTGTGGGTCCTCAACAGTTGCGTCGTCTGTCAGCACCGAGATGTTGAGCTGATCGGCATAACTCCACACGGTGATGAGGAGCCCGACTCCAGGCGGCCAACGGCCCTATCATGTAAAAGTCGGCGAGCAGTGCGCCGCCGACCCGGCCTTGTTCGACGAGACCGGGAACGTTCGAGATAGCAACGTTCGAGACCATCAGGTGGGGAATTCTGCTATCCGCTTTGCGGCGAAATGCCAACCGGAAAAAAGCTTTCAGAGCGACGGGCGTGGTGTAGGTCAACCAGCGGTGGACCAGCTCTGTTCCCCTCAGCTGCTGAATCTCCTTGGCCGAGATGGCGTTCTCGCGGCAGCGTCGTATTCGCTCCAGCGGGTCTTCGAGGTCAACCGGCAGCACTATCGACATCGTGTCGACGAAATTTCCGGAAATCCGATCCGGGAACAAATCGAGGGCAACCGGGACGGTCGCCAGCAAGGGAGCGGCCTTGCCGTCGTAGCGCAGGAGCAACGTGCGCAGCGCACCGGTCGACATGGCCAGCACCAAGTCGTTGATGGTCACCCCGAGGTGCTTGCCGGTCCGTTTGACATCAGCCAACGCCAAGCTGGTGCTGGCGTATCTGCGCCCCGGACTCGTCGCGACGTGGTTCATGAAAGTCCTTGGCGGAACGAATGACCGGCGCAATACCGTGGCAGGCGTGCGCGAGCTGCGGCGCACCCGGGCCATGCCCTGCGCGGTGTAGCCGATTGTCCGCGGGATCTGCCCGGCCTGGCGTAGGTGGTCTGCGAACGCCAAACGCATCAGCTGCCGCTTGGTAGGGACGGGCTCTGGTGTCCACGTGCGTATTTCCGGCCCGGGCTGCAGCTCCATGCCGTGGGCCAGCAAGTTATTGAAGCTGACCCCGTCGGCGAGTGCGTGGTGCATCTTGATGATCACCGCGATACGGTTGTCGGCCAGGCCCTCGACGAAGTACATCTCCCACAGTGGGCGGCTGCGGTCAAGCTGGGTGCTGGCGATCTCCCCGACCACCTCGTCCAGCTCGCGATGACCACCTGGAGCGGACAGCCGCCAAGGCCGGATGTGATAGGTGAGGTCGACATCGCAATGCTCGCGCCACATCGGATGGTGGAACTTCAACGGGATGTCGACCAGCTGATAGCACAGAGGTTCAAGCTTGTACAGCCGACCGCGGATAACCCTGCGGAAGGCTTCGATATCGAAGTCTTGACAATCCTCGGCTAACTCGATGACCCCGACTGCCACCAGGTGCATGTGGGCATTCGGCATCTCGCTGTAGAGCGTGACGGCATCCGCACCGTTAAGCCATTTCAACGTTGCACCTCGCTCACAGATGGGCTGCCCCGCGTTTCCCGGACTGCGGATTTCACATCCATTTACCCGCGAGGTGTGAATTCAGGTACTCGGCGCGGACGTCATGCGGTGCCCGATAGCCAAGCGTAAAATGAATTCCGTTCGATCATAGAACAATTCAACGTGGCGCGTGGGTAGACCGGCGAAAGCCAAAGCCCGGCCCGTCAGCCAACTCGAAGCCCTCGGCTACTCGACACCTGCAGCCGACAAGTCGTGCATCGGGCGGTCGACTCCTCGACCTTGATAGCCGATGGTCATGACAGTCGCCCGGGCGTTAGCCATGCGGTCAGAAAACGATGGTCTGGTTGTCGTGCACGATAACGCGGTCTTGGCAATGCCAGTGCACGGCGCGGGAAAGCACCGCGCGTTCAACGTCGGCGCCGACGCGCACCAGATCGGCCACCGTGTGGTTGTGGTCCACGCGGACGACATCCTGTTCGATGATCGGCCCCTCGTCGAGCACCTCGGTGACGTAGTGGGCCGTCGCGCCCACCAGCTTGACCCCGCGTTCTCGCGCCCGCTGGTAAGGGGCAGCGCCGGTAAAGGCCGGCAGGAACGAATGATGAATGTTGATCAGCGGGCAGCCGACCGCGTCGAGGAACTCCGGGCTCAGTATCTGCATGTAGCGGGCCAGGACCACCAAATCCACGTTGCCGCTGAGCAATTGCAGCTGACGCTGCTCGGCTTCGGCCCGGGTATCGCGGGTGGCGGGGATATGGATGAACGGTACGCCGAACGGTCGTACGTGCTCGGCCAGGTGTGGGTGGTTGGCGACCACCATGGCTACGGTCATCTCCAGCTCGCCACGCCGGTTGCGCCACAACAGATCTAACAGGCAGTGGTCCTCTTTGGACGCCATGATGGCGACTCGCTTGGGCTTGGCGGCCTCGGTAAAGCGGTAATCGATATCGAACTTCTGGGCCACGGCGCTGGCGAACTCGCGTTCCAGACTGTCGATGGCGGCAGTCAGGCCCGGCAGGTGAAAGATGGCGCGCTGCAGAAACGTTCCGCCCTCCGGCGCGGTGGAGTGCTGGTCCAGGGAAATGATGTTGGCTCCGGCCTGAGCCAGGAAGGTGCTGACCGCAGCGATCAGGCCTGGCCGGTCACGGCAGCGAAGCAGCAGTCTGCCGATATCGGGTTCGGTGGGCGTTGGCACCGCGGAACGCGCGATCATGGCCCCCTTTGCCGAAGGTCGAATCTCCGCAGGCCACAATACCGCCGCTAGTGATGGTCGTGACTGTGATCGTGATGCTCATGCTCCGCGTCGGGTGAGCCACCCATCATGCGCAGCATCGGCAGTCCTCCGGAAGTGAAGAACCGCACAACCAGTAGTGCACCGAGGGCCAGAAAGGCGATGTTGAGCCAGGTGGTGTAGTTCCACGAAATCCCGGCGGTCATAACTGTGGCGTTGCGCTGGCCCGGAATGAGATGCGCTGCGCCGAAGAGGAGTTCGACGAGATATCCGGCGGCGACCATCGCGGCGTAAAACGTGCCGAGCAGCGTCAGCATCATTTTTGTGCCGTAGTACTTTCGGTAGATGTTCAAGATCGGCAGGATCAGTAGGTCGGCGAAGATGAACGAAATGACGCCGCCGAAACTGATGCCCCCGTTCCACAGCACCGCGGCAAGCGGCACGTTGCCGATCGAGCAGACGAACGAGACGATGGCCACGACGGGTCCCACGATCGGTCCCCAGAGCGCCGACCAACCCGGGTGATCGGCTAAAAAGAAGCCTTGCCAGAATGTTTCGGGCACCCACGCCCCAATAGCGCCTGCGATAAACAAGCCAATAACAAGGTCGCGCAGGATCGCCGACCACTCCATGACGAATACATGTGAGACCGAAGTAAAGCCCTGCGGTGAAAAGAGCCGCCGCCAAAACGACCCGTCGCCTTGGATGGTCATGTCCATTGCGGCATGGCCTTCCATCGAGCCGGCGATACCGCGGTCGGCCTGCTCGCGTGCGGCATCGACGAGGCGGGCGCGCACAAACAGCCGGAACAACAGGGCCAACACGATGATCATCAGCGGGCCGCCAATGAACTCCGCGGCGGTGAATTGCCAGCCCATCAGCAGAGCCAGGATGATGCCCAACTCCACCACGAGATTCGTCGAACCGATCTCGAACGCCATCGCGGCGGTGAAGTTGGCTCCTTTGCGGAACAGCGATCGGGCCAACGCCACTGCGGCATACGAGCACGACGACGATGCCGCTCCCAGTCCGGCCGCGACCGCCAGGGTGCGCGGCCGGTCGTCGCCCATCAGGCTCACGATCGTCGAGCGGCGCACGACTGCCTGCACCACCGCCGACAGGGCAAAGCCCAGAATCAGCGCCCACAGGATTTCCCAGGTCATCGAGCCGGTCAACGCCAACGCGTGCTCGAGCGCTCCCAGCACTCTGCCAGTCACATGGTCCTCCGCTTCGGTTGCATGTCCCAGTGATTATTACGCAAGCTTCCCGAGGTGCGGCGATGTCCTACTATATACCCCCATGGGGTATATGTCAACGACTGGACGCCGCCTATTGATTAGTTGAGGCATGGCTGCAGCTCCACGGCGGGCGAACGCTGGATCGGGCCTCTTCTGAAGATGCTTAGAGTTCCGTGCGTTACAACGGGATCCCGCGTCTGGACGCCGGCTGCTACCATCCCGCGATGCGGTGACTCGCAGTGCGGGGTAAAAGTAGTCAGCGCCGGAGCCGAGAATGTGGAAGGAGCGCGGCTCTGACGAAATGTCACGGCCGCATTGGAGTCCATCGATTCTCTTGAACAGACTTTCAAATTGGCAGTGAGGGGGCGGCCGGATGGCCCGAAGATGGCGGGATAGGACAAGCCTGCTGGCACGGGATAAGGCTACGCCGAGCCAGCAACTGGTGGGAATGCTGAGGATGGGCGGAAGTTTTGTGTCCCAAATATTGTATCGACCCACTGCCGCAGCAGCCGAGGAATACCACAAGTGGTACTACGGCAGCTTGGTGTGGACTAAAACCACTTGGCTGGGCATCAAATGCTGGAAGTCCGTCAGCGATATGTGGAATTACCAGGAGATCCTGAGCGACTTGAAACCGTCCCTGGTCATCGAGTTCGGCACCCGCTATGGCGGCTCGGCAGTGTTTTTCGCCTCCGTCATGCGGCATGTCGGCCAACCATTCAAGGTGTTCACCGTGGACATCTCTTTCGACGTCCTCGATCCCGCGGCCCGGCGCGACCCGGATATCTTGTTCGTAGAATCGTCCTCCACGGTCCCCGCCATTGCCGAGCACATCCAACAACTCAAAAGCGAATATCCCGGCAAGATCTTCGCCATTCTGGACAGTGACCACTCGATGAATCACGTACTCGCCGAGATGAAACTGCTGCGGCCTTTACTCTCATTCGGTGACTACCTGCTGGTGGAAGACGCCAATATCAACGGACATCCCGTCCTTCCCGGGTTCGGCGATGGTCCGTTTGAAGCAATTCAGGCATACGAGCGTGAATTCCCCGATGACTACACGCATGACGTAGCGCGGGAGAACAAATTCGGCTTTACCTACGCGACCAACGGATTCCTGATCCGCAATTAGCCGTCGCCCGGGGCGAGCGGCTCAGTTCAGCCGCGCGGTCCCCAAAGACACCCCGGCGCCCGGTAGGCGCGCCAGCAGCGCATCGCCCATCGCCGCGGCGGGGGTGAGCACACCGCGCAACTCGGAGAGTTGATCGCGATCGAGCGCTAACGCCAGACCGCTCTCGGCGAGCATCACCGCTGTGCCCTGGTAAGCGTCGACGTGCTGCGCGAAAGTCGCCACGTAGCGGGCACCGGTTGTCGTAGTGGTGTACGTCTCGAACCTGTAATGCCCACGCTGCAGGGTTTTCTCGCGCGGACCGATGCCTGATTTCGGCGGAATGCGTTCCGCCAGGCGTTGGGGCAATCGACTGGCATATCTGTTGCCAAAGCGAATGCCGGCCGAGATGACGCCGGTGGCCACCGCGGCGGCAACCGGCGCAGCGAACGACTTACCCAGACTCATCGACTCCGAATAGCGGAACCGACGGCCATACGCCCAGTCCTGTAATGCGTTGCTACGCCGAACAATTCGACTATTGTACGGACCCTGTACAAACGCACCGGTCCAGAAGCCGGCCAGCTCGGGCGCCAGGTCGCGTCCGCGGCGCCGCGGAAAGTCCGGCTGCGGACCGAGTTCGGGCTCCGAACCTCGGTCCGGGGACAGCGTGTACGGGTCCTTGACCAGTCGGTGGGCTTCCGGGTCGCTGGAGGCGCCACGCATGGCTTCGAGGTACGTCCCCAGCGAGCCGCCGGACACCCCTAGCTGGGAGAACGCGCGTAACACGAGGTCGGTGTCGCAGAGTTCACCGGTGCCGTCCTCGACCGCCCGGCGGTACAGCGAATAGACGCTCAAATCCGAAGGGATCGAATCGAATCCGCACGAGTACACCAGCCGGGCGCCGGTGTCCGCGGCCTGCTTGTGGTACTGGTCGATGCTGTTTCGGACGAACATCAGCTCGCCGGTCAGGTCGGCATAGTCCGTTCCGGCCTTGGCGCAGGCCGCCACCAACGGCAGGCCGTGGCGCGTGTAGGGGCCAACGGTGGTCAGCACCACCTGGGTCCGGGAGGCCATCGCGTCCAGCGTCGACGGCTGCGACGCGTCGGCGACGATCAGGTCCCAGTCCTGTGCCGTCGGTCCCAGTGCGTCCCGCACGGCGCGGAGCCGTTCGCTGGACCGGCCGGCCAGTGCGATCCGCGCTTTTGACCCGCTGCGTGCCAGGTGTTCGGCGGTCAACTTGCCGGAGAAGCCGCTGGCGCCATACACGGCGATGTCGAACTCGCGCTCAGCTGAGCTCATCGGGACGCCGCCTCAATATTGCAGGTCGGAACACTGCCGACGCAGGCAAGGAGGCCGTGGTCGGGACTGAAGGCCATGGGCATGGAGTATGGCAGACCGGAAACATCGACGATCCCGTGGCTGCACCGAGCCCAGCGACCGGCGCCTGAGTTTGTTGTCGTGAAGATGACCGCACTGGGAACACCGGGCGAACCCCGGCGCGCGATGGCGTTGCGCATGCACCGGGAGCCGACTTTGCCAGAGTTCAGAATGTGATCCCGGCAAACCGTGGCCGAGCATGACGTTTTATCGTTCCCGGCCAAAGTCCCGCCCGCGCTGCTGCAACGAGCTCGTGTTCAGCGGAAACCCGACGAAGTCATCGATCAAAGAGCGGAATGGCGCGATGACGGACGCCGATACATGCTGGTCATCAATGGCAGCCTGGTCAGCCCGACAGAGCAAGATCGTGGCGGCACTCCTTCGCCACACCAGGTCCTGCTCGGACTCGAGAAGTTGTGACCTGGCACTTGGCCGCTCGCCGTGTAAAGTTAGCTCCGCGCTTCCCAGGCGTACCAGTAATCGCCTAAGAACGTCTGGAGCTAAGAAAGCCGCGCACCCGGCCAACCCAATGGCCGGAGACCGGGCAGTGACGCCCTTCACCCCTGAACTGGCTGTGGGGCTCACCGATTTCGCGTCGCGGGCCCTCCTTCACCTTGTAGTCTTCCGCCAAGACCCCTGCAAGGAGAGCGAGACATGAACACGAACGCCTTGTCGTTTCAGGCTGCCGGCCTGGTAACGACACCGCGGTCGGCAACGGGCGGACAGACGGCGTCACCGGGCGGAATCGCGACGCGATTCGCGCTGCGCGAGTCGTCACTCACCGATCTTTTACACAAGGCTGCCAGCGAGTATCCGAACCGCGCGGCGTACAAATTCGTCGACTACGAGACAGATCCGGCCGGCTTTACTGAAACCCTCACCTGGTTCCAAGTACGGCGCCGAGCGATGATCGTGGCCGAGGAGCTCAGGCTTTGCACGTCGCCCGGCGACCGGGTCGCGGTATTGGCTCCTCAGGGGCTCGAATACATCGTTGCGTTCATGGGCGTGCTAGAGGCCGGTCTCATCGCTGTTCCGCTTCCGGTGCCTCAATTCGGCATTCACGACGAACGAATTTCCTCGGCATTGGGGGACTCCTCGCCGTCCGTCATCCTCACGACCACGTCGGCTATCGACGAAGTCGCAAAATACGCCTCACACGCGTGCGCCGGGCCCCGGCAGGTTCAGCCCATGGTTGTGGCGGTCGACTCGCTGGACCTGGACTCAACGCGACAGATCGAGGAGACTCCCGGCCCGCGTCCGAGCACCGCATATCTGCAGTACACGTCGGGGTCTACCCGCGCGCCGGCCGGTGTTGTCATCTCGCACAAGAACGTCATCAGCAACTGCGCACAACTGATGTCCGACTACATCGGGGATTATGAAAAAGTTCCGTCAACCGCCGTGTCGTGGCTGCCGTTCTATCACGACATGGGGTTGGTGCTGGGCGTCATCCTCCCGATGTTCAACCAAGACACCGGAGTGTTGCTGAGCCCGATGGCGTTTTTGCAACGGCCGGCCCGCTGGATGCAATTGTTGGCCAAACATCGCGGACAGGTTTCCAGCGCGCCCAACTTCGGCTTCGAACTGGCAATTCGGCGCACATCGGATGACGATATGGCCGGCCTTGATCTCGGGCACGTGCGGGCGATCGCCACTGGTGCCGAGCGGGTCAACGCCGCGACGGTCCAGCGTTTTACCGAACGGTTCGCGCGCTTCAACCTCAGCGAGACGGCAATCCGACCGTCCTACGGGCTCGCGGAGGCGACGGTGTACGTGGCGACCGCCGGACCAGGGCGTCCACCCAAGAGTGTTTCGTTCGACTACCAGCAGTTGTCGGCCGGTCAGGCAAAGCGCAGCGAGAACGACGCGAGCGACGGCGCGAAGCTGGTCAGTTACGGCGAGCCGCGGGCATCGACACTGCGCATCGTCGACCCCGAGACCCGGACGGAGAATCCGGCGGGGAAGGTCGGTGAAATCTGGGTGCAGGGCGACAACGTCGCGCTGGGCTACTGGCAGAACCCAGAACACACCGAAGCGACGTTCGGCGGAAAGCTGGTCAATCCCTCGCCCGGCACCTCAGCGGGTCCGTGGTTGCGGACCGGAGACCTCGGGGTCATCTTCGAAGGCGAGCTGTACATCACGGGCCGCATCAAGGACCTGCTGGTGGTAGATGGGTCCAATCACTATCCGGACGACATCGAAGCGACCATCCAGGAAATCACCAACGGCCGGGTGGTGGCGATAGCCGTGCCCGACGATCGCACTGAGCAGCTTGTCACCATCATCGAACTCGCGAAGCGCGGTGCCACGCACGAGGACACACTGAATAACCTCCGCGCCGTCAAACGTGAGGTCAGCTCCGCGATCTCCACGTCGCACCGGGTGCGCGTCGCCGACGTCGTAATGGTGGCACCAGGCTCGATCCCGGTGACCACCAGCGGTAAGGTGCGGCGTTCGACCTGCGTCGAGCGTTATTTGAAGCACGAATTCACTCGATTGGACGCTCCAGCATGATCAAGGACGTCCATCACCAAGCCGAACCAGCTCACCGGATGGGCAACCAGCCGGTGGCGAATTCGGTTGCGCGAAAATTTTCGACGAGTCAACACGGGGGTTGAGTTATGACCAACTGCATGCTGTCTGATGAGGGGATCCGAAAGCTCAACCGTGACCTTCGGATACTGGTGGCAACCAATGGCACCCTGACTCGGATTCTCAACGTTCTGGCAAACGACGAGATCGTCGTGGACATTGTCAGCCAGGAGATTCACGACGCCGCGCCGAGGGTACCCGAATTCGATCATTTGGCCGTCGGGCGGGTGCTGCAACGGAATATCTTGCTCAAGGGCCGGAGTACCGGAAACCCACTGGTAGCCGCGGAGTCGATGATTGCCGTCGATCTGTTACCCCCGGCAATCACCGCGAGCTTGACTGAGACGGATCGTCCAATCGGCGAGGTCATGGCCGCCAGTTTCGTTGAGACCTTCAAGGAGTGCGCCACGGTCTGGATGGGCGAGCTGCCGGATTGGCTCGCGGTGGACGGATACCAGAATTCGCGAACGAGCACAGTCGCCCGCCGGTATCGCACTCTCGCCGCCGGCAAACCGGTTATGGTTATCACCGAGTACTTTCTCCGCAGTGTGTTCCAAGATGCTCCGCGCGAAGAGTCGGATCGCTGCCAATATTCAAACGACATCGACGCAAGGAGTGGAGAGCGATTTGTGCTTCATGATCGGATCCCCAGAAGTCTCCAGCACTGACAAGTCGCAGGCCTCATATCCGTCACCGTGGCGTGCAGGAGCGGTAATCCAGTAATGGGCAATGGGAACCTCGCAGCACTATTGGCACAACAGGCAGCGGAAGCAGGGTGGAACGACAAGCCGGCCTACTACGCGCCGGAAGTCGTCACTCATGGCCAAATCCATGATGGTGCGGCACGTCTTGGGCAGGTGCTGAAAAGCCGCGGCCTGTCCAGCGGAGATCGCGTCCTGTTGTGCCTCCCGGATTCGCCGGACCTGGTCCAGCTACTGTTCGCGTGCCTGGCTCGTGGAACTTTGGCGTTTCTGACGAATCCGGAGCTGCATCGCGAAGACCACGCATTTCAGGAGCGCGACACGAACCCGGCACTTGTCGTCACGTCTGGTCCGCTGTGCGATCGGTTTCAGTCGTCGACCGTCGTGGACGCCGCCGAGCTCTTGTCCGAGGCGGCCCAAGTCGCGCCGGGAGAATACGAGCAGGTCAGTGGCGACGATTTTGCGTACGCGACCTACACCTCGGGGACCACGGGTCCGCCGAAAGCGGCTATTCACCGGCACGCCGACGTGTTCGCGTTTGTTGAGGCTATGTGTCGTAATGCGCTGCGGCTGACTCCCCAGGACATCGGGCTATGTAATGCGCGCATGTATTTTGCGTATGGGCTGGGCAATTCGGTCTGGTTTCCACTCGCGACGGGTAGTTCGGCGGTCATCAATCCGCTGCCGATAAATGCGGAAATGGCGGCCGGGCTGAGTACGAAATTTGAGCCGTCGATCCTTTACGGTGTGCCAAATTTCTTTGCCAGAGTTCTCGACACATGTTCTCCTGATTCCTTCCGGTCGCTCCGCTGTGTGGTATCCGCGGGAGAGGCTCTGGAGGCGGGGCTCGCCGAGCGACTCAGCGAATTCTTCGGCGGCGTGCCCATCCTTGACGGAATTGGATCGACCGAGGTTGGGCAGACATTCGTGTCCAATAGCGTCGACGAATGGCGTCCCGGGACTCTGGGAAAGGTTGTTCCGCCCTATGAGATTCGCGTTGTGGCGGCAGACGGCGCCACCGCCGAACCAGGGGTGGAGGGGGACCTATGGGTCCGCGGACCATCGATCTCAACGGGCTATTGGAATTGGCCCGATCCACCCCGGGGGAATGGGGAATGGCTCGACACTCGAGACAGGGTCTGCATCGACGGCGACGGATGGGTCACATACTGTTGCCGCACCGACGATACTGAGGTCGTCGGGGCCGTCAACGTCAATCCGCGCGAGGTCGAGCGACTTATTGTCGAAGACGAAACTGTGGCGGAGGCCGCGGTTGTCGGTGTACGGGAGTCCACCGGTGCGTCGACACTGCAGGCCTTTCTGGTCCCGGCAAGCGGAGCATTCATCGATGAATCCGTTATGCGAGACATTCACCGCCGATTGCTCAGCCAACTGTCGGCCTTCAAGGTGCCGCACAGATTTGCCATTGTTGACCGACTCCCACGAACAGGAAATGGAAAATTGCTGCGTAGTGAGCTTCGCGCCGCGAGCCCGGCCAAACCAATTTGGGAACTCCCGTCCGATGTGTCGCAGTCGGACGTGGCGGCGCAGCCGGATAACGGACCGGCCCTGAACAAAGAGAACGGCAACGCAAACGCCGGCGAAGTGACACTCAAGGAACGGCTGGCCGCCTTGCAGCAAGAACGTCACCGGCTGGTGCTGGAGGCGGTAAGCGCAGAGGCCGCGAAGATGCTGGGTGAGTCGGATCCGCGGTCGGTGAACCGGGATCTTGCGTTCTCGGAGTTGGGTTTTGACTCGACAATGACGGTCGAACTGTGTAATCGATTGGCCGTGGCTACGGGTCTGCGGCTGCCTGAAACGGTCGGGTGGGACTACAACTCGGTATCGGCATTGACCCAGTACTTGGACGCTGAATTGTCCGGAGGGAACAGACGGGCGGGGCCGCCCCTTCCGGGGAGTATCGGTGCCAACGGCCTCGCGCCACTCGAAGAGGGGTTGAAGAAGGTCGAAGAGCTGGTAGTGGCGATCGACGATAGCGACAAGCAACGGGTGGCCGATCGTTTGCGTGCCCTGCTGGGCAGCATTACGGACGGCGAGGATCGCTTGGGTCAGCGGATCCAGGATGCCTCGACTCCGGACGAGATTTTCCAGCTCATCGATTCTGAGTTTGGCAAGTAATGAAGGGGAGCAACTAACAATGACTGCGAGTGTTGAAAGCGCAGACGAGCAGAGCGAAAAGCTCTTCCGTTACCTGAAGAAGGTTGCCGGAGAGCTCGAAGAGGCACGCGCACGGCTGCGGGAATACGAGCAACGCGCCACCGAGCCGGTGGCGGTGGTGGGGATGGGGTGCCGGTTTCCGGGCGGGGTCGAGACTCCGGAGGAGCTGTGGGACGTCGTTGCGGAGGGCCGCGATCTGGTGTCGGACTTTCCGACGGACCGCGGTTGGGATGTAGACGGGTTGTATGACCCAGATCCCGATGCGGAGGGCAAGACCTACACGCAAGTGGGGCGCCTTTTTGGAGGACGCGGCGGGTTTTGACCCCGGCTTCTTTGGGATCGCCCCCGGTGAGGTGTTGGCGATGGATCCTCAGCAGCGGTTGATGTTGGAGATTTCATGGGAGGCCTTGGAGCACGCCGGAATTGACCCGTTGTCGTTGCGGGGGTCCGCGACCGGGGTGTTCACCGGGATTTTCGCGCCGAGTTATGGCAACAGCCATGAGATCGGGGGCCTGCAGGGGTATGGGTTGACCGGCTCGGCGGTCGAGTGTGGCGTCGGGGCGGGTGTCGTATGTGTTGGGGCTGGAGGGCCCGGCGGCGTCGCTGGATACGGCGTGTTCGTCTTCGCTGGTGACGATCCACTGGGCCATGGCGTCGCTGCGGTCCGGCGAGTGTGATTTGGCGCTGGCCGGCGGGGTGACGGTGCTGGGGTTGCCGTCGATTTTTGTCGGGTTCAGCCGGCAGCGAGGGCTGGCTGCCGATGGGCGTTGCAAGGCGTTCGCGGCGGCCGCCGATGGGACCGGGTGGGGTGAGGGTGCCGGGGTGCTGGTGCTCGAGCGGCTATCGGATGCGCGGCGGCTGGGGCACCAGGTTTTGGCGGTGGTACGGGGTAGCGCGATCAATCAGGACGGGTCGTCTAACGGATTGACTGCGCCCAATGGGCTCGCCCAGCAGCGGGTAATCCGCGCGGCGTTGGCCAGCGCGGGATTGACCGCGGCCGACGTCGACCTGGTCGAGGCACACGGGACCGCCACCACGTTGGGTGATCCCATCGAAGCGCAGGCGCTGCTGGCTACCTATGGGCAGGGCCGTCCGTCGGATCAGCCGTTGTGGGTCGGTTCGATCAAGTCGAATATGGGGCATACCCAGGCCGCGGCAGGTGTGGCCGGGGTGATCAAGGTGATCGAGGCGATGCGGCATGAGGTGATGCCGGCGACGCTGCACGTCGACGCGCCTACCCCTCGGGTTGATTGGGAAAGCGGCGCCGTATCGGTGCTGACCGAGGCCCGGGACTGGCCGGATGCCGGGCATCCACGCCGCGCCGGAGTGTCCTCGTTCGGCATCAGCGGCACGAATGCGCATGTGATCCTGGAAGAAGCTCCCGTGCCTGCGGTTGAGGCGAGCGAAATTGCCGGGGTCGGGTCGGGTATGTCGGTGGTGCCGTGGGTGATTTCGGCGAGGACCGCCGAGGCGCTGGCGGCACAGGCGAGCCGATTGCTGGCCCACGTGCAGGCCGATCCGGAGTTGGATCCGGTCGATGTCGGGTACTCGCTGGCAGGCCGGTCCCTGTTTGAGCACCGCGCGGTGGTGGTGGGCGCCGATCGGCAGGCGCTGATGACGGGCTTGACGGGGGTGGCCGACGATGACCCGGGCGCGGGCGTGGCGATCGGTCAAGCGGGTTCAGTGGGGAAGACGGTCGTGGTGTTCCCCGGGCAGGGCGCGCAGCGCATCGGGATGGGCCGCGAACTGTACGACAAATTGCCGGTGTTTGCTGAGGCATTCGATGAGGTTGCCGATGAGTTGGATCGGCATCTGCGGTTGCCACTGCGCCAGGTTGTTTGGGGTGCTGATCAGGATCTGCTAGACAACACCGAGTTTGCCCAACCGGCGCTATTCGCGATTGAGGTGGCGTTGTTCGCGGTGTTGCGGCGCTGGGGTCATGCAGCCGGACTTTGTGATGGGCCACTCGGTCGGGGAGTTGTCGGCGGCGTACGTCGCCGGGGTGTTGACGCTGGGGGACGCGGCGATGTTGGTGGTCGCGCGGGGCCGGCTGATGCAGGCGCTGCCGGCCGGTGGGGCGATGTGCGCGATAGCCGCCTCTGAAGACGAGGTGACGCCGTCGCTGGTGTGAGGGCGTGGGGATCGCCGCGATCAACGCACCCAAATCCGTGGTGATCTCCGGTGCGGAGGCTTCGGTGAGCGCGATCGCCGACCGGTTCGCCGAGCAGGGTCGGCGGGTGCACCGGTTGGCGGTCTCGCATGCGTTTCATTCGCCCTTGATGGAGCCCATGCTCGAGGAGTTCGCGGTGATCGCGGCCGCGGTTGAGGCGCGCGAGCCGCAGATCGGGCTGGTGTCGAACGTCACGGGCGAATTGGCGGGCGCCGATGGCGTGGATTTTCGGGTCGGCGCAGTACTGGGTCAATCATGTTCGCCGGCCGGTGCGTTTTGCCGACAGTGTGCGTCATTTGGAGACGCTTGGAGCGACCCATTTCATCGAGGTTGGCCCGGGCAGCGGTTTGACAAGCTCCATCGAGCAGTCGTTGGCACCGGCTGAGGCCGTGGTGGTGTCGATGCTGGGCAAGGACCGCCCGGAGGTCGCCTCGGTGCTCACCGGGGCCGGTCAGTTGTTCACCACGGGTCTGCCCGTGGATTGGCCGGCGGTGTTCGCCGGCTCAGGTGGGCAGCGAGTGGTGTTGCCCGCGTATGCGTTTCAGCGACGGCGGTTTTGGGACGCGGTGTCGGACGGCGCCGCCGACGCGGCCGGCTTGGGTCTGGGCGGGACCGGGCATCCGTTGTTGGGTGCGGTGGTCGAGCGGCCCGACTCTGGCGGTGTGGTGTTGACCGGCCGGTTGTCACTGGCGGATCAGCCGTGGCTGGCCGATCACGTGATCGGCGGGGTGGTGCTATTTCCCGGGGCTGGTTTTGTCGAGTTGGTCATCCGCGCCGGTGACGAGGTGGGCTGCGCGGTCGTCGAGGAGCTGGTCCTGGCGGCGCCGCTGGTGCTGCACCCGGGTGCTGGGGCGCAGGTGCAGGTGGTGGTGGGCGACGCTGACGACGCGGGGCGCCGCGCGGTGTCGGTGTTTTCCCGGGGCGATCAATCCGATGGTTGGTTGCTGAATGCCGAGGGCACGCTGGGCGTCGAGGCCGCGCCCTTCTCGGCGACCTTGTCGGTGTGGCCGCCCGAGGGCGCGGTCAGCGTGGATATCTCCGAGGGTTATGCGCAGTTGGCCGAACGCGGTTATGCCTACGGCCCGGCGTTTCAGGGGTTGGTGGGGATATGGCGGCGCGAGTCTGAGCTGTTCGCCGAAGTCGCCCTCCCCGCCGGGGTGACGGTCGACGGGATGGGCATGCATCCGGCGGTGCTGGATGCCGTGCTGCATGCCCTGGGGCTGGCTATCGAGGAGACCAGCGAGACGAGGTTGCCGTTCTGCTGGCGCGGCGTGTCGCTGCATGCCGGGGGCGCCGGCCGGGTGCGGGCCCGCCTTGCTTCGGCGGGGACGGATGCGATCTCGGTAGAGGTGGCCGATGCCGCGGGATTGCCGGTGCTGACGGTGGGCGCGCTGGTCACCCGGGCGATGAGCGCCGAGCAGCTGCGCGCCGCGGTGGCAGCGGCCGGCGGTACCCCCGATCAGGGGCCGCTGGAAGTGATGTGGTCGCCAATATCGTTGCACCAGAACAACCTTGACGATGAGGATCTGCCCGCGGTGGTGTCCTGGGCGGAATTCCGCGCCACCGGTGATGGTGATGCCGGTGTGGTGGTCTGGGAGTGCGCCGCTGCCGCCAAAGACGCGGAAGACACGGTGGGCTCGGTTTATGCCGCCACTCACGCCGCGCTGGATGTACTGCAGACCTGGCTCGGCGGGGATCCGGCGGGCACCTTGGTGGTGCTGACCCACGGGGCGGTGGCATTGCCCGGTGAGGATGTCAGCGACCTGGCCGCCGCGGCGGTGTGGGGATTGGTGCGTTCGGCGCAGGCCGAAAACCCCGGCCGGATCGTGCTCATCGACGCCAACAAGCCCGTGGACGCGGCGGTGCTGGCCGGCGTCGGGGAACCCCAACTGGTGGTGCGCGCCGGCGGCGTGCATGCCGCCCGGCTGTCGCCGGCCCCGCCGCTGCTGGCGCTGCCGGCCGGGGAGTCGGCGTGGCGCTTGGCGGCCGGTGGCGGTGGAACGCTGGAGGATCTGGTGATCCAGCCCTGCCCGGAGGCGCAAGCGCCGCTGCAGGCGGGAGAGGTGCGGGTGGCGGTGGCTGCCGTCGGCGTCAACTTCCGCGATGTGGTGGCCGCGTTGGGAATGTATCCCGGTGAGGCCCCACCGCTCGGCGCGGAAGGCGCCGGGGTGGTGACCGAGATCGGTCCCGAGGTCACCGGTGTGGCCGTCGGCGACGCCGTGATGGGATTTCTCGGCGGGGCGGGTCCGCTGGCGGTGGTGCCCGAGCAAATGATTGTCCAGATGCCGCAGGGCTGGTCGTTCGCCCAGGCCGCCGCGGTGCCGGTGGTGTTCTTGACGGCCTTGTTCGGGTTGGCGGACTTGGCGAAGATCCGCGCCGGCGAATCGGTGCTGATCCATGCCGGGACCGGTGGCGTGGGCATGGCGGCGGTGCAGCTGTGTCGCCACTGGGGCGTCGAAGTTTTCGTCACCGCGAGCCGCGGCAAGTGGGACACGTTGCGCGCCATGGGATTTGATGACGACCACATCGGCGATTCCCGCACGCTGGAGTTCGAGGAGAAGTTCCTGTCGGTCACCGAGGGCCGCGGGGTTGATGTGGTACTCGACTCGCTGGCCGGTGATTTCGTGGATGCTTCGCTGCGCCTGCTGGTCCGCGGCGGCCGCTTCCTCGAGATGGGCAAGACCGATATCCGCGACGCGCAGGAGATCGCCGCCAACTACCACGGTGTGTGGTACCGGGCGTTTGACCTGTCGGAGTCCGGCCCGGTGCGCATGCAGGAGATGCTGGGCGAGGTGCGGGAGCTGTTCGATGCCGGGATACTGCATCGGTTGCCGGTCACGACGTGGGATGTGCGCTGCGCGCCGGCGGCCTTCCGGTTCATGAGTCAGGCCCGCCATATCGGCAAGGTGATCTTGACGCATGCCCTCGGCGCTTTCCGAGGGGCTTGCCGGCGGCACGGTGTTGATCACCGGTGCCACCGGGGCGGTCGGTGGTGTGCTGGCCCGCCACATGGTCGACGGCTACGGGGTGCGGCATCTGGTGTTGGCCAGTCGGCGGGGTGATCGCGCCGAGGGCGCTGCTGAGCTGGCGGCCGAGTTGACCGAGGCCGGCGCCCACGTACAGGTGGTGGCTTGTGACGTGGCCGACCGGGACGCGGTGCAGGGGTTGTTTGCCCAGCTGTCGCGGGAGTTTCCGCCGGTGCGCGGGGTGATTCACGCCGCCGGGGTGCTCGATGACACGGTGATCACCTCGTTGACGCCGGAGCGGATCGATACGGTGTTGCGGGCCAAGGTGGACGCGGCGTGGAACCTGCACGAGGCGACCCGCGATCTGGATCTGTCGATGTTCGCGCTGTGCTCCTCGATCGCGGCCACGGTGGGCTCACCGGGGCAGGGTAACTACTCGGCGGCGAATGCCTTCCTGGACGGGCTGGCCGCTCATCGGCAGGCCGAGAAGTTGGCCGGCATATCACTGGCGTGGGGCATGTGGGAGCAGCCCGGTGGCATGACTGCCCATTTGAGCGACCGCGACCTGGCCCGGATGAGCCGTAGTGGATTGGCTCCGATGAACCCCGAGCAGGCGCTGGAGCTGCTTGACGCCTCGCTGGCGATCGATAACCCCGTGATGGTGGCTACCCTCGTGGACCGGGGCGCCCTAGACGCCCTGGCTTCGAGCGGCGTGTTGCCGCCTCTGTTCAGTGGGCTCACACGCAAGCCACGCCGACGCCAGATCGAGGACGCGGGCGACGCCGCCCAGTCGAAGTCGGCGCTGGCCCAACGGCTGCAGGGGCTGCCCCCGGAAGAACAGCACGACCTGCTGGTGGGGCTGGTGTGCATTCAGGCCGCGGCGGTGCTGGGCCGGCCGTCTCCCGACGACATCGACCCCGAGGCCGAATTCCAAGACCTCGGCTTCGACTCGCTGACTGCCGTCGAACTGCGCAACCGCCTGAAGACCGCCACGGGGCTGACGCTGCCACCCACGCTGATCTTCGATCATCCCAGCGCTGCCGCGGTGGCCAGGTATGTGGCCAGGCAAATGCCGGAAACCCAGCAGGCCGCCGAATCCGCGAGCGAAGAGCAGCCGCTTCCCGAACCCGACGAGGAGAAAGTACCCGTCCATACGTGAAGCAGAAGTGCTGCTCGAAAAGAATTGAAGCGCTTCAAATTTGACGTTGGCAATGGCGTGGGAGGCTACCGGGCTGCGACTCCCACGCCGGTCCGAAGTGCGAGCGGCATGGGCAAAGATCATCGAGGTGGTAAGCAATGAACGATCGGAAATCGGCGGTGACATCCGCCGTTCTGGTGGTGCTGGGTGCCTGCCTGGCGCTGTGGTTGTCCGGATGCTCCTCTAACAAGCCGGATTCCGCCTCGCCTCCTTCTACCAGCGTGTCGAGCGACCCGGCACTGGTCGCAGAGATCAGGCAATCACTTGACGCGACACAGGCTTTGACCAGCGCGCACCTGAACCTTCGGACAAATGGTCAAGTCGACAGCATGCTCGGTATCAGCGGTGCCGACGTCGATGTTCGGGCCAAGCCGCTGGCCGCCAAGGGCGATTGCACATACCAGGGCCAGGGCGGCGTCCCGTTTCGGATCAAGGACGACAACATCTCGGTGAAACTGTTCGACGACTGGACCAATCTCGGCTCCGTCGCCGATCTGACATCCGCACGTCTCATCGACCCCATCAACGGCGTGACGAAGCTGCTCTCGGGTGTCACCAATCTGCAGTCGCAAGGCAACGAGGTGATTGACGGAATCAACACCCACAAAATCTCCGGAACCCTCCCCACGGACAGTGTTAAGACCCTGGACCCCAATGCCAAAAACCCGCGGCCCGCGACCGTGTGGATTGCCCAGGACGGATCCAACCGGCTCGTCCGGTCCACGGTGGACCTCGGGGGCGGCTCAATCCAGGTCACGCTGTCCAAATGGAACGAACCGGTGAACGTGGATTAAGAGGGGGCCTAGAGCGGGCCTGAAGCGGGGCCTAGCGCGGGTGGGTTCGAGTGGCCGGAAACCAAGCGCGTGCCGCTACGGTCAGCGCGCCCAGCCCGATCACGAGAACGGCACCGACCTGAGCGGAAGCGCTGGGGGAACCTCCCGACACCAGCATCAGTCCGCCGCCGAATACGGCACCGAGCGCCGTGAGCGGTGCGATTGCGCCCCGGACGGACGCGGCCGGTGCACTGGTGGCTTCTAAACTGGCAAAGAGCGTCGCGACAAGAAACGGAACGCCGCACGCCGCGAGAATGGCGAACGACACCAGCGGCACCGCGGCCTGCAGCTCGCCGCCCAACAGGTGTTGCCACACAACGATCGAAATCCCCAGCGCGGCAAGGTAAGAGGCGAGCATGGCGAGGCCGACCGCGGCCGCACTGACGGCGCCGCGCCAGATGCCGACCAGCCCGATTACCGCGAGCAGCATGACCGCCAGTAGCACGGCATCGTGGCTGACGGCGCCGCGGACGGCCCCCGCCGCCTGCGCGGCCCCGCTCACCGTGATCTTGCCGTCGACGAGGCTTCCGTACTTCATCGCCTTGCCCGCCGCGGTCTCGAGCTGCTGCGTGCGTGCCGCCGCGTCCAAGTCCAGGTTGGCGCCGTCGGAATAGACAAACAGCCGGGTCACCGTTCCGTCCGGCGAGAACATCGATTGCCGCACGTGCTGGTAGGACGGATCCGACAGCGCTTTCCTGGGCATGTAGAAGCCGCCCTCGCCGGTGTTGGCGAAATCGGTGCTGACGTTCCTGAGGAACGCCGACATCTGCACGATCTGCGGGAGGGCGTTCTGGATGGTCGTTTCCAGGTTGGGTACAAACGATTGCAGCTGCGCCAGAGACGATTTCATTTGCGCCATCACGCGCGGTATGGAGTCAAAGGAGCCTATTGCCCGCTTCGAGGCCGCGGCGACGCGGTCCGCGCCGTTGCTCAGCGACACCACGTCGGTGACCGCCTTGTCGATGCCTTCCACGGCCTGGCGCACAGCCGAGCAGACGACGTCGGCGGGACAGTTCTGCACGCCGCCCATCCAGCCGCGGACCGGTTCCAGGTATCCCGCCGCCCCGACGGTCAGCTCTTTGGCCATCCGCGCGTTTGATAGCAGCAGGTCGATGTACGGCTCGATTTGGTTCGCCGCGGCGATTCCGGCGTTCACGGTCTTTTCCAGCTCGGCGACCGCACCGTTCATCTGATCGAGTATGGTGCCCAGCGTCTTTATCGCATTCACTTGCGGCACAAACGTTCCGGCCCCGCGATCCAGCTGATCGCTGAGCTTGCCCAAGGCGGAGGTCAGCGAGGCGTCGCTCGGGGGGATGCCGCCCGGCCATGCCGCGGACTGCACCTTGCGGACCCCGGGAATCTCCATCAGACGGTGGCTGACCTGGTCGATGGCGATGAGCCCGGCCGGGTCCCGAAGGTCCTGTGCGGCTTCCAGCACCACCACATCGGGCAGCGGATTCCCCGGGAGGACCTGGCTGCGGCCGGCGCCGGCGGGGCCTGCCGGGTTTTCGGTGAGACCCGATCGCATCCCGATGACCGGTAGCGCGCAGATTGCCAGCACGATGGCAGTGACGATGGCCCGACGGGGTCTCCATGCGGCGGTTCGCGACGATGCCGGCGCGGATGCCGGCGAGGAAGACCGCGCGGCCCTGGCGAGCCCTGTTAGGGCAGGCAATAGGGTCAACGAAGCCGCAAGTGCCACAACGACACCCAGGACCGCCGTGCCGACGCTGTGCAGTGCTGGGGTCCGGGCCAGCAGCAGCGGGCCGGTGAGCATCGCGGTACACACCCCGGGCAGGGCTAACGCGGGCAGGATGTCGCGGTATCCACGCGTCTGCGTGGCACTTGCGTCCGGAGCGCCTGAGTCGGGCCTGCGCCGCGCCACCAGGATGGTGGAAGCGGTGATCGTGCCGATCGCCAAAACTGCGGACAGCGTCGCAGAAAACACCGTGAACCCCGACATGCTCGCCCCGGGGAGGCCGCGCAGTGCCCCGGCGAGCGGCCACGCCACCGCGAGCGACAGGCCGGCGGCCAGCAGCATGATCGCCGCGGCGATCCTGGGCAGCCGCGCTCGCAGCATCAGCAGCATGGCGATCAGCGCCGCGGCGCCCAGGATCGTCGCGCCCTGCCATGCATTGAGGTACAGCGGGATGTGGCTGGTGGTTTCAGACACCGCAATGCGGGCGCGAAGTCCGGCATTGAGCGGCACCTTCCGCAGGTCCGATCGGGCAGCATCGAGCGAATCCTTCGCTTTGGCGCTGCCCGCCTCGCCCACCAGCCACACCATCGCGATACCGGACCGGCCGTCGGCGCTGGTTCCCAGCGGGGCGGTGAGTGGATCCGACCACAAATCGAGGACGGATCCCACGTGGGCGGTGTCGGCGCGCAGGGCGCCGACGGCAGCGTCGTAATAGCGCTGGTCCTCCGGCGCCAGCGGGCCACCGCCTTCCAGCACCAGGTAGGCGATGGCGTTGGTGCCGGTACCCGGGAACGCGTGCGCGATCCGGCTGGTGGCGGCGGCTGTCTTGGCGTCTTGCGGCAGCAGCTGCGAGCCGGCGTCCGGCGCTTTCGCTGGTAGGAGCGCGAAAGCCACATTCGCTATCAGCGCCACCGCAACCCACGCGGCCACGATAAGGAGGTTGGCGAGCCGGGATGACCTATGGCTATCGTCGGCTGACACGTTCGTGATCGTACTGACAGGGCCGCCCGCAGACGACATTTTCAAACGGATGTACCAATTTCTGCTAGGACGGCCAGCTTGACTAAGCGTCTAAGCGGGCGAACTGATCCTGCCGATACTGCTCGACACACGCCCTTCGTCTGATCTTGCCGCTGGTGGTGATCGGGATCGAGCCGGGCGACACCAGAACCAGATCCGCGACGCTCAGCCCGTGCGAATTGACAGCGCCGAGGTGACTTCCCGCTTGATTTCGCCCAGCGTGGCCCTCGCGTCCTCGTCGGTAGTCGCCGCGCCCTCTCAGTTCGATGATCGCGACCAGCTTCTCGTTGCTGCGATCGTCGGGAACTGATATTGCCGCACAACGGCTTCGGGTGATCTCGTGGATCGTCGCCTCGATGTCGTCGGGAGAGTGGTTGCGCCCGTAGACGATCAAGAGATCCTTGATCCGGCCGATGATGAACATCTTGCCGTCGCAAGCGAACCCCGAGTCGCCCGTTCTCAGCCAGGGACCTTCGGGTGTGCCCTCCGAAGGATCGACGATCTTCGCGCCGAACGTGCGATCACTCTCTTCAGGCTTTTGCCAATAGCCGATGGCGACATTGTCGCCATGCACCCAGATCTCACCGACCGTTCCCTCCGGGCATCGGTAGAGGTGTCGGCATCGACGATCCGCACGATCGGTGATCGCGGCAGCAGGTAGCTGACCAGTCGGTGTACCGTCGCCGCTTGCGCACCGCTTCGCGCGGCCGTCGGTCAATTCCTCAGACTCGAAGTCGAACGAGTTCTGGTGGTTGACCCGGGTCGGCTGTTCGCTACGTACACCGTTGCTTCTGCGAGCCCATACGACGGGCCGGAGCGCCTTGTCGCGAAGATTGAAGCGCGCGAAGCGCTCGGCGAAGCGCTTAGGGTCGCGGGTTGTACCCGCTCGCTACCGCTGAGGATGACTGTGTACACCGCCGAGATCAAGCCCGGCCATGTCGTCGTCCGTTATTTTTCGTGTCGCCAGGTCAAAGGCGAAGTTCGGTGCCGCGCTAAATGCGGTGTGAATTGCCGGCCAGCATCTGCATCCATCGGGCCGGGCGCTGCAGGAACGACATCGGGCTGGTGAGCACCGACCGAATCCCAACAGCATCGGCGCGCAAACTCCCAGAACCAAACCCATGTCGTGATAGAACGGCAGCCACGAGACCAGCGTCAGATCCGGCGGGGCGATCCCGTCCGTATCGGCAAATAAGCCGGGCATCAGCTGTTCGATGTTGGCCCGAAGGTTCTGATGGGTCAGCATGACGCCGGCCGGCGTTCGGGTCGATCCGGACGTGTATTGCAAATACGCGGTGGCTGGATGATTTATCGTCCCCGGCACCAGATCCGTTCGGAGAGTCCAGATCTAGCGAATCAAGCTCGATGATCGACGGAGCGGATTTTCCGGGATGCCGCGAAACATGCTCGGCCACATCGTCGATCGCCGAGGAGGTGGTGAGAATGGCAACCGGTGCCGCATCGATCAGTACCGAATCGAAGCGGTCATCGGTGGCGCCGCCCAGTGGAACCGAGAGCGGAACCGCGATTTGCCCGGCCTGCAATGCGCCGAGAAACCCGACGATGTAGGGGATTCCCTGTGGCGCCGATATCACCACACGGTCACCCGTCGACCCGCACGAACTCAGCTCGCGTGCCACGTTCAGTGTCTGCCGATACAGCTGGGACCAAGTCAGGTTTTGCGCAACGCCGTCCCAGTCCTGCTCGTAATCGATAAACGTTAACGCCGTGTCATTGGGCTGCAGACGGGCGTTCGCGCGCAGCATGGCCGGAAGGGAACGCACATTCATGGGCATTACGTTACCGGCCTCGTTCGACGGTTGTCTCAGCCTTCGTCGAAGTGGCTCAAGGCTCCGCAGCGTCGGTTAAGTAGCGTTCTCCCAGCTCGCACCGGCTATTGCTGGGTGGGTCGGGATGAGTTGGGACCGACGGGAGCGACTCGAGGCGGGACGCGGAAGTTTGAGGCCTCAATCCTTGATGAAGCAGTACATCCGGTAGGAGATGTCTCCGCTTGCCATCAATTTGTACATCGGGCTGCCCGTCGTGCCGATGAAGTTGTTGCCCGCATACCTCAATCCGGGCGGCATATGGCGCTTGACCAGAGCTTTCGACTTGGCCGTATTCCGATCGATGCCGCGCAGCACCTCCGGCGTAATTTCCTGGTGCGAAATTTCGCGCATCCCGCTGTCGGCCAGCTGCGCCTCCCACTCGTCGATCTCGGTGATGGGGCGGATATCGCAGTAGGCCAAATACCCTCCTGGCCGCAGCACCCGCCGCGCCTCGGCGAGGAAACGGGGAAACCGCGGGTAGCAGTGCGAGGCTTCGACATTGACTACCACATCGAAGGATTCGTCGTCGAACGGCAGGTTCTCGGCGTCGCCTTGCACGAAATCCAAACCGGGCAGATTGTGTGTCTTTTGGCAAAATTTGATACCGGCCGGGTTCAAGTCCAGCCCCGTGTAGGAAGCCGGGTGCTGGGTGCGCGTGAGGTATGAGGCTCCGCCGCCGTGGCCGCAACTGACCTCCAGCACGCGCTTGCCGGTCAGATCCGCCTGGGTCGCCGTGCGGTGGTACAGGTTGATGTGGAATCGGTCGGGCTCGTCGGAAGCATCCAACGGCAGGTCCACTGGCGGATCTTCCTCGTAAGCCCAGTTGATGAACACAACCGCGTCATCGCCCAGCCCGCGCGTCATCAGCGGGTACCAGTACTTCCAAATCTTCTTGTAGGGCCGGGTATGTGCTACGCGGGCCGCGATGCGGTGTACGGGACTCAAAGCCATGGGCAAGGAGTATGGCAGACACGAAACATAGCCGGGCAACAACGAGTGAACCCCGACCTTTGCGATCGAGCGCAACGCGCCACGCCTTCTGCGGTAGCCTCCCCCGCATGACGTTGCGCGCCAGTGCAGTTTGGGTGTTGTGAGGATGGGCGGAATTCGTTTCGGCTTTGTCGATGCGCTGGTCCGCACGCGACTGCCACCGAGCATGGCGCCGCGGTTGAGCTCCTTGTGGGCCGCCTCAATGGGAGCCGACTCGTATTGGGTCGGTGACCACATCAACGCTTTGGTGCCGCGATCCATCGCCACGCCCGAATTTCTCGGAGTCGGGGCGAAACTGGTGCCCAAGATCGACGCCCACTACGAACCATGGACGATGCTCGGCAACCTCGCCGCCGGGAACCGGGTCAACCGGCTGCGACTTGGCGTGTGCGTGACCGACACCAGTCGCCGCACCCCGGCCATCACGGCGCAGGCCGCCGCGACCCTGCACCACCTCACCCGCGGCCGATCCATCCTCGGTATCGGTGTCGGCGAACGTGAAGGCACCGAGCCCTACGGCGTGGATATGACCAACAAGCCAGTGGCAAGGTTCGAAGAAGCCCTCGCCACAATTCGCGCCTTGTGGGATTCCAACGGCGAGTTGGTCTCGCGCGAATCGCCCTACTTTCCCTTGCATAATGCCCTGTTCGACCTGCCGCCCTACCGTGGGACATGGCCCGAAATGTGGGTCGCGGCCCACGGGCCGCGGATGCTACGGATCACTGGGCGTTATGCGGATGGCTGGGTTCCCGTCATCGTGACCCGGCCCAGCGACTACGGCCGCTCCCTTGAAGTCATCCGCGCCGCCGCGTCCGACGCAGGCCGCGACCCGATGGCGATCACGCCGGCGGCCGTCCTCGGCGTGATCACCGGCCGGAACCGCGACGATGTGGACCAGGCGCTCGACTCTGTCATCGTCAAGCTGACCGCGCTCGGTGTATCGGCAGCGGACTGGGCGCGCCACGGCGTCGAGCATCCAATGGGAGCCGACTTCATCGGCGTACAGGATCTGATACCGCAAACCATGGACAAAGAGACCGTCCTGGCGCATACCGCGAAAGTCCCGCAATCGCTGGTAAAAGAAATGGTGTTAAACGGAACACCCGACGAAGTCCTCGATCAGGTAGCGGAATGGCGCGACCACGGTCTTCGATACCTCGTCGTCATCAACGGCAGCCTGGTCAACCCGAGTCTGCGCAAGACCGTGGCGGCAAGTCTGCCGCACGTCAAGGTCCTGCTTGGACTCAAGAAGCTGTGACTTTGCCGCGGTCGTGGCCGCACTGCCGAGCCGTTTGTCCTGCTTAACAGGCCGCACCCAGCCAAACAAACAACAAATTCGGGCTATTTTTCCGCGGCTTCCCGCCGGGGCGTCTAAGCTTCGGTCGGAGACCTGCCAATGGTGTCGAGATCCGGGTTAGCCCGGATTGGGGGCTGTGAGATACGCACTGTGGCCATTTCGTTGCCCATATGAAAATTCGGTGATGTCGTCGGGGTAGCACCGGTTGAACTGAGACGAGGTTGAAGAGTAATGGAAGCACGCGTCACTCCGATTGCAGTCATCGGAATGGGATGTCGGGTTCCAGGGGGGATCGATTCGCCGGACAAGCTGTGGCAGTCGTTGGTGCGCGGCGACAATCTGGTCAGCGAGATTCCGGCTGACCGCTGGGACGTCGACGACTACTACGACCCTGAGCCGGGCGTTCCCGGGCGTACGGTGTCGCGGTGGGGTGGCTTCCTCGACGACGTGGCCGGCTTCGACGCCGAGTTCTTTGGGATCAGCGAGCGCGAGGCGGCCCCGATCGACCCGCAGCACCGACTGTTACTCGAGACCGCCTGGGAGGCGATCGAGCACGCCGGCCTGGATCCAGCATCGCTGGCCGGGTCGGCGACAGCGGTCTTCACCGGGCTGGCCCACGAGGACTATCTGGTACGCACCGTTGGCTCGGGCGGTTTGGCCAGCCCATACGTGGTTACCGGCCTGGTCAACAGCGTGGCGTCCGGGCGCATCGCCCACCAACTCGGCCTGCACGGCCCGGCGGTCACGCTTGACACCGCGTGCTCTTCGGGTCTGATGGCGATCCACCTCGCCTGCCGCAGCCTGCACTCGGGCGAGAGCGACCTTGCGGTCGCGGGCGGCGCCGCATTGCTCCTCGAGCCGGACGGCAGTATCGCGCTCTCCGCACAGGCGATGCTTTCACCAACGGGAAAGTGCCATGCCTTCGACGTCGCGGCGGACGGGTTTGTGCGGTCCGAGGGTTGCGGTGTCGTGCTGCTCAAGCGGCTGCCCGACGCGCTGGCCGACGGCAACCGGATCCTCGCCGTGCTGCGCGGCACGGCCACCAATCAGGACGGTCGCACCGAGACACTCATGATGCCGTCCGAGGACGCGCAGGTTGCCGTCTACCGTGCGGCGTTGGCGGCGGCGGGCGTGGAGCCCGAAACGGTCGGTGCGGTGGAAACCCACGGCACCGGTACGCCAGTCGGTGACCCGATCGAGTACCGGAGTCTCGCGCGGGTTTATGGCACCGACGGCGGCCGTTGCGCGCTCGGATCGATCAAGACCAACATGGGGCACAGCGAGTCCGCGGCCGGGGCAATCGCGCTGATCAAGGCGATTCTGTCGCTGCAGCACGGGGTGCTGCCGCCGCTGCTGCACTTCACCGCGCTGCCCGATGAACTTGCCGCGATCGACACGGGACTCTTTGTGCCGCAGGATGTTACGTCGTGGCCGGATAGCCCCGACCAGGACGGTGCCCAGGCGCCGAAGCGGGTCGGGGTGTCCTCGTTCGGGTTGTCTGGAACGAACGTGCACGCCATCTTGGAAGAAGCACCAGCAGAAGCTCCCGCTGCCGAGGCGCCGGCACAGTCTGCCGCGACTGCCGGCGACGACGCGAGCACGCAGCTATTCACGGTGTCGTCCAGCTCCTCCGAGGGACTGCGGGACACCGCACGGCGCCTCGCCGAGTGGGTTGAGAGCAACGCAGACTCCGTGGCGCCTGCGGATCTGGGCTACACGCTGGCGCGGCGGCGCGCGCACCGGACGGTGCGCACCGCGGTTGTGGCCGCCGGCCTGCCGGAACTGGTCGAGGGCTTACGGGAGCTGGCCGACGGTGAGATCCCGTTTGCGGCCACCGTGGGACTCGGCGATCGGGGACCGGTGTGGGTATTTTCCGGGCAGGGGTCGCAGTGGGCCGGCATGGGCGCTGACCTGCTCAAGAGCGAACCCGAGTTCGCCGCCACCATCGCCGCGCTGGAGCCGGTGATCGCCGCGGAGTCCGGCTTCTCGGTGACCGAGGCGATGACGGCGCAAGAGACCGTGACCGGTATCGACAAGGTGCAGCCGACCATCTTCGCTATGCAGGTCGCGCTGGCTGCGACCATGGAGAAGGCCTACGGGGTGCGACCGGGCGCCGTCATCGGACACTCGCTGGGCGAATCGGCCGCGGCCGTCGTCGCCGGGGCACTGTCGCTGGAAGACGGGGCGCGCGTCATCTGCCGCCGCTCGAAGCTGATGCTGCGTATCTCTGGCTCGGGTGCCATGGCATCGGTGGAATTGCCTGCCAAGCAAGTGAATTCGGAACTCATGGCTCGGGGCATCGACGATGTCGCGGTGTCGGTGGTGGCCTCGCCGCAGTCCACGGTGATCGGCGGCGCCACCGAGACGGTGCGCGATCTCGTCGCGCGGTGGGAGCAGCGTGACGTGATGGCCCGCGAGGTGGCCGTCGACGTGGCTTCGCATTCGCCGCAAGTCGAGCCGATCCTCGACGAATTGGCCGCGGCACTGGCCGATCTCACCCCAGTGCCGCCCAAGGTCCCGTACTACTCGGCGACCCAGTTCGACCCGCGCGAGCAGCCGGCGTGCGACGCCGGTTACTGGGTGGACAACCTGCGGAACACCGTGCAGTTCGCCGCGGCGGTGCAGGCCGCGCTGGAGGATGGCTTCCGGGTCTTCGCCGAACTGTCGCCACACCCGCTGCTGACCTACGCGGTTGAGCAGAACGCCCGGAGTCTCGACACGTCGGTGGCGGCTATTGCCGGCATGCGGCGTGAGCAGCCGCTACCGCACGGGCTGAGTGGCTTGCTGACGGACGTGCACAGCGCCGGCGCCGCGGTGGACTTTTCGGTGTTGTATCCCGCCGGCCGGCTGGTGGATGCGCCATTGCCGGCGTGGACCCACCAGCAGTTGTGGATCGACGAAGAAGGGCAAGCCCAAAAGGCGCAGGGCGCCAGCACCATCGCCGTGCATCCGATGCTGGGCGCCCACGTGCGGCTGAACGAGGAGCCGGTGCGCCACGTGTGGCAGACCGATGTCGGTACCGCGACGCTGGCCTGGCTGGGCGATCACCAGGTGCATAACGTCGCCGCCCTGCCCGGGGCCGCCTACTGTGAGATGGCGCTGGCCGCCGCTCAAGAGGTCTTCGGCGAGTCTGCCGAGGTGCGCGACATCGTCTTTGAGCAGATGCTCTTGCTGGACGAACAGACCCCGATCGACGCCGTCGCGTCGGCGGATTCGCCGGGTGCTTTCAACTTCGTCGTGAAGACCAACGTGGAGGGTGAAGACACGCGGCATGCCACCGCGGCGCTGCGTGAGACGGAGGACGATGCTGAGGATTCCGGGCCACCTGCCCACGACATCACCGCCCTGCTGGCGGCGCACCCCGGCTCCGTCAAAGGCTCCGAACTGCGCGAGGGGCTCATCGAGCGTGGCATTCACCATGGTCCCGCCTTCAGCGGTCTGATCACCGCGCGCACCCCGGAGAACGAAGCGGGCACCGTGCTCGCCGACGTCGAGCTGCCTGCGTCGATTCGCTTCCAGCAGTCGGCCTACCGGATACACCCGGCGCTGCTGGATGCCTGCTTCTCGTCCGTCGCCGCCGGCTTCGGTGCCACCGAAGGCGGTGGTCTGCTGTTGCCGTTGGGCGTGCGCGGCCTGCGTGCATACGGGCCTACCCGCAATGCCCGCTACTGCTACACGCGGGTGATCAAGGCTGACGCGACGGGGGGCGAGGCCGACCTCGACGTGTTGGACGAGCAGGGGACCGTGCTGCTCACCGTGCGGGGGCTCCGCATGGGAACGGGAACGTCGGAGAGCGGCGAGCGCACTCGCGTGTTCGGTGAGCGGTTGCTGACCCTCGATTGGCAGCAGCGTGCGCTGCCCGAGCTGGCCAATGCTGGTTCAGGGGCCGGATCATGGCTGCTGATCGAGGTCTCCGACGCCTCCGATGTCGCGGATATGCTGCCATCGTCGCTGACGGATGCGCTGAAATCCCAAGGTGCGGAATGCGCCAGCCTGCATTGGCAGAGTGGGACCGATCCCGCGGCGAGCCTCGAAGCACTTGGCAGTCAGCTCCGTGGCCGCACCTTCGCCGGTGTGGTGATCGTCTGTGGGCCAAGCGCCGGTAAGCCGGATGAGAACAGTTTGGTACGGGGTCGTGAGCAGGTGCGGAATCTGGTCCGGATCATCCGGGAGGTGTCCGAACTGGACGGGGAGCTGCCTCGGGTGTTCGTCGTGACCAGACAGGCCCAGCAGGTTCGGTCGGACGACGAGCTCAACCTGGAGCAGGCCGGGCTGCGTGGCCTGCTGCGGGTGATCGGCAGCGAACATCCGCTGTTGCGTACCACCCAGGTCGACGTGGACGAGCACACCGCAGCCGAACACGTGGCCCAGCAATTGGTGGGCGAATCCGAGGAGGACGAGACGGCCTGGCGCAATGGCGACTGGTACGTGGCGCGTTTGAGCCCCAGCCCGCTGAGCCACGAGGAGCGCAAAACCACCACTGTGGACCACGAGCGCGATGGGATGCGCTTGCACATCCGCACGCCGGGCGACCTGCAAACAACGGAATTCGTTGCGTTCGACCGTGTTCCGCCGGGGCCCGGACAGATCGAGGTTGCGGTCAGCGCATCCAGCATCAACTTCGCCGACGTCCTGATCGCCTTCGGCCGGTATCCCAGCTTCGAGGGCGTGCTGCCGGAGTTCGGCACCGACTTCGCCGGCGTGGTGACCGCGGTCGGGCCCGACGTCACCGATCATCAGGTCGGTGACCGGGTCGGTGGCATGTCCCCCAACGGTTGCTGGAGCACCTTCGTCCTCTGCGACGCGCGCCTGGCCACCAAGCTGCCAGAGGGCTTGACCGACGGCCAGGCCGCCGCAGTGACCACTGCGCATGCCACCGCCTGGTACAGCCTGTGCACGCTGGCCCGGATGAAGGCCGGGGACAAGGTGCTGATCCACTCCGGAACCGGGGGCGTGGGCCAGGCGGCGATCGCGATCGCCCGCTCGGTGGGGGCCGAAATCTTCGCCACCGCCGGCAGCGACGAGCGTCGGCAAGTGCTGCGCGACATGGGAATTGAGCATGTCTACGACTCGCGCAGCACGGAATTCGCCGACCAGATCCGCAGCGACACCGGCGGGTATGGGGTGGACATCGTGCTCAACTCGGTGACCGGGGCCGCGCAACTGGCCGGCCTGAAACTGCTGGCGCTGAACGGACGGTTCGTCGAGATCGGCAAGCGCGACATCTACGGCGACACCAAACTGGGGCTGCTGCCGTTCCGCCGCAACCTGACGTTCTACGCGGTCGACCTGGGATTGCTGTCAGTCAGCCATCCCGGTGAGGTCCAAGAATTGTTGAAGACGGTGTACCGGATGACCGCCGACGGTTCGCTGCCGATGCCGGAGAGCACGCATTACCCACTTGCCGAGGCGGCCACCGCGATTCGGGTGATGAGCGCGGCCCAGCACACCGGCAAGCTCATTCTTGACATCCCCAAGGCGGGACGCAGCAGTGTGGTGCTGCCCCCGGCGCAGGTGCAGAGCTTCCGCCCCGACGGCGCCTACATCATCACCGGCGGCTTGGGTGGCCTCGGCCTGTTCTTCGCCGAGAAGATGGCTTCTGCGGGTTGCGGGCGGATCGTGTTGACGGCTCGCTCGCAGCCCAACCCCAGGGCCCGGCAGGCTATCGAGCGCCTCCGCAAGGCCGGGGCCGACATCGTGGTGGAATGCGGCAACATCGCCGAACCAGAGACCGCCGAGCGCCTGGTGAGTGCGGCAACCGCCACCGGGCTTCCGGTTCGCGGGGTGTTGCACGCGGCGGCGGTGGTCGAGGACGCCACGCTGGCCAATATCACCGACGAGCTCATCGATCGGGACTGGTCGCCAAAGGCATTCGGATCCTGGAACCTGCACACCGCCACGATTGAACAGCCGGTGGACTGGTTCTGTGTGTTCTCCTCGGGCGCCGCCCTGCTGGGTTCGCCCGGTCAGGGCGCCTACGCGGCGGCCAACAGCTGGGTCGACGCCTTCGCCCACTGGCGCCGCGCTCAGGGCCTGCCGGCCACTGCGATCGCGTGGGGCGCGTGGGGAGAGGTCGGGCGCGCGACGTTCCGGGCCGAAGGCGGCGAAATCATGATCGATCCCGAAGAAGGCTTATACGCCTTCGAGACGCTGCTGCGCTACAACCGCGCATACACGGGTTATGTTCCGATCATCGGAGCGCCATGGCTGGCCGACCTCGTCCGGCGTAGTCCGTGGGCGGAACTGTTCCAAGCCAGCGGCCAAAGCGCAAAGGGCCCAAGCAAATTCCTCGCGGAGCTACATACGCTGCCGCAGGAGGAATGGTCCGGACGGCTGCGGCGGATGATCGCCGAGCAGGCCAGTGTGATCCTGCGACGCACAGTCGACGCCGACCGTCCGTTCGTCGAGTACGGCCTGGACTCGTTGGGCATGCTCGAGATGCGTACCCACGTCGAAACGGAAACCGGGATTCGCCTGTCTCCCAAGGTCATCGCCACCAACAACACGGCGCGCGCCCTGGCCCAGCACCTCGCCGACGAGCTGTCCGAGCAGGAGGCCGAACCGGCGGCATCATAAGTGGTTTCGCCGAGAGTGAGTTGAGCCGAGCGTATGTCCGCTACGGATTGTTTCGGCGGTACGTAACTCTGCAGTGGGAACCGCCGATATCCATCAGCGTCAACCGGTCAACGCAACCAGATCGCCGGCCGAAATTAGGTAGTGGCTTACTTAAGTGCGCGCCCAGTTACGGGGAGAAGCTGTTACGTGTAACCGGTGCTGCTCGGCCTCGCGGACTGTCGATCAGATCAGCAGATCGGTCGATATAGGAGGCAGCGACGTGGTCCCGGGGATGATGACAGCAGCGGCAGCTGATTTGGCAACCATTGGTTCGATGCTCGATGCGGCCCACACAGCGACCGCGGTCTCTCAGCGGGTCCTCCGATGAAATGGCTTAGCGGCGCGGACGCCGGGATGCTCTACACCGAGACGCCGAACGTCCACATGCACACGCTCACAGCGGTGGTCATCGAGTTGGACAAAGACTGTCGGAACCTCGATATCGAGACGTTCCGCGGGGCCATCCATGAGCGGCTGTACAAGCTCGAGCCCTTTTGCTATCAGCTGGTCGACATCCCGTTCAAGTTCCACCACCCGATGTGGCGCGAGCACTGCGAAGTCGACCTCACCTATCACATCCGGCCTTGGCGGCTGCCCAGCCCAGGTGGTCGCCGCGAGCTGGACGGCGCGATAGGAGAGATCGGCAGCACCCCGCTTGACCGCAGTCGCCCGCTGTGGGAGATGTACTTCGTTGAGGGCCTGGCCGACAACCGGGTCGCGGTGGTCGGCAAGATCCACCACGCGCTCATCGACGGGGGCGCCGCCCGTAACCTGTTTGCCCGCGGCATGGACCTGCAACCGGTGTCCGACGGCGGCCCTTATCCGCCCGACCCCGTTCCCACCAAGCTGCGGCGAATCCGTTTGGCGTTCGCACAGAACCTGCGCCAGGCCGGGCGGATCCCGCGGGCCATCGGCTACACCGTGGGGGGTGAGGTCCGGGTGCGCCGCAGCTCGCGCAAGCTTGCAACGCCGCGGCGGCCGTTCACTGTGCCACCGACCTTCATGAATCACTTCTTAGCCGGCCCGGAGCGCAGATTCGCCTCCTGCACACTGGCGTTGGCAGATGTCAAACAGACGGCCAAGCACCTCGGGGTCACCATCAACGACCTGGTGCTGGCCATGTCGACCGCTGCGCTGCGCACCCTGCTGTTGCGCTACGACGGAAAGGCCGATCCGCTGCTGGCGATGATCCCGGTGAGCCCCGCCGATTTGTTCCCGGATCGGACTCACGGGAATTTCAGCGACGCGATGTCGGTAACGCTGCCCGTTGACCTCGAAGACCCGCTGGAGCGACTGCGACGCTGCCACGAGAACGTCATCTCCGGCAAGGAGAGTCGGCGGCTCAGGGGACCAGAGCTGCTCAGACGCTGGTTGAGCTGCGCCCCGCCCGTGGTTCTGCAGGCTTTCATCCGGTTGGCATCCAGCCGCAAAGCGGTGGGCAAAATGCCCAACCTGAGCATCTCGAACGTTGCCGGTCCCTTCCAACGACGTGGCCGGGTGGGCGGCGCACTGGTTACCGAATTCCATTCGGTGGGGCAGCTGGTCCCTTGGAGTGGGCTCAACATCACCGTGTGGAGTTATGTCGATCAGCTCAATATCTCGGTTTTGACCGACGGCGCCACCGTCGAAGACCCGCATGAGGTGACCGCGGCGATGAGCGCGGAGTTGATCGAAATCCGGAGGAGCGCGGGCCTTTCCGAACAGCTGACGGTCATGGCGACCGCGCTGGGTTGACCCGTCAGCTCACTCTCGGCTCACTCCATCGACCACCCATACTCCGAGGGAACAGAGACCAGCATCTCGCGTATCGCGTCCAGTGATTTTTCCGGCGCCGGTATGTCGCCATGCTGTTCGATCGAGAGCCGGTCTGTGGCGAACGAGCAGGCATAGAAGCCGAAGGGGACGTCCATCGCGCAGTAGACCCTGCTGTACAGGTCCACCAACTCAGTGTCTGCGGGTGTGCGTATGGGTGGGACCGTACTGACGTTCGTGGCCAAGACGAATGGCGGCAGCCCGGGTGGGGTTCCGTCGAGGATCCTGCCGGAACGAAGCGCCGACTGGTGAATCAGGCCGTCGGACAAGTCAGCCCGGAATGTTTCGATGATGTCGGTTGCCAAATCGATGATGTCGGTGTCCGGCCCGATCTCAGCCAGATAGGTGGCCAGTCCCACGGGATTGGTGCTCTCGGTCGCGCCGATGGGAGGGCTGAGCAGAAAACGCAAATCGACGGCATAGGCGTAGGGAATTGGGATGTGCGGCGTATCGCGCAGCCGCCACTCGGCCAGCAGGATAGCGGCCGATACAACGGAGTTGAAGCTGAGGCTGTTGTCGCGGCTGAACGTCACCAGGTCGGCGGTCTCCTGCTTGGTGAGCCGGCATCTGGAGACCGGAACAGGCCGGGGCGATTCAAATTTCCGGGGTTGCTGAGTGGGCGCCGGGAGGTCGTAGGCGAACAGCAGCGGCAAGAAACGTTCGAATCCGGTCAGCGCTGACTGTTTAACACCCCGCTGTTTGAGCAACTCTTCGGCCGGCTCAGGCGCGGGCTGGGGAACTATCGGACCGGGGTCGCCGGTATCCACCACGTCGGTGTACCGGGACAACAGCTCGTCAAGCAGGCTGCCGATATGGTGAGCATCGGCCAGGCTGTGATGGACGTACGCGGTCACCCAGCTCTCGCCCTCGCCGCGTGTCAACCGCAGATTGAACAGCGAATCGCGCTGATCGAGCTGAACTTCGGTGTATTCCGGCTGTTCGCCCTTGACGACTGACAGCCCGGAGTGCAGCAGATCGTTGGCCACGATGTAGTGATTCCCATCGGGCCCCTCCTCGAGGTGAGCCGCGAATACCGGGTGGGCCTGCAGGAGAGCGTCGAATGCCTCCGACATGGCCAGCACATCGACCTCACCCTGCACGTGCGCTGTGAAAGAGGTGAAGGCCTGGTACCGCGCGTAGATCTCCTCGCTGAACGCCAGCTTCCGGATTACGGCTCCGGGAAACACTTCAACGCTCTCCGTTCGTCACTGCGAATGCGTCACTGCGTGCTGGCACGTCGATAGCCGATCGCCAGCGGTGCGGCGCATGCGGCGCAAATACCCACGGTCCACAGCCACACCCCGATCATCGGAGCCAGGACGGGGCCGCCCATCGCGAATCCGCGCATTGCCGACACAGCGTAACTCACCGGCTGATGGGCGACGATCGGCTGAATCCAGCCTGGATATTGGTTCAGCGGTATCAGACCCGTGGAGAAGAAGACCGCGACGGCCTGCGACAGTTCAACCGCCTCGACCACGACCACTTGCGACGAGTAGAGCGCTACCGTCGTGACGGTAACGGCGAATGCCAGGCCGAGCGTCATGGGAACAGTGATCCACATCAGGCTGGCGATCACCCCCTGCTGGAACCGAAAGCCCAAAAGTATTCCCACGCCCAGCATTACGAGGGTGGTGAACAGAATCCGAATCACGTCCGCGATGATTCGAGCGAGCAGGCCCGATGCCCGGTGTACCGGCAGCACCCACAATCGGGAAAGCAGCCCGCTGGAGCGCTCGCGCATCAGGTCGATGGCGACGAACGTTGATCCGGTGATCGCGGCGCCGATCGCGATCAGCGGAACGATGCTGTACATCGCGTTGGTGTGGGTGACGGCGTAAATCAGGTTGCCGAGCACGATTTTCAGCACCAGCATGAACAGAATCGGCAACACCAGCGCTTCGGTCAGGGTGAGGTAGTCGCGCGACCACCGAGTGAGGATCCGCTGAGTCTGCACCAGGGTGTTCGAAACCAGCTGGCGCACGGAGTTGTCCGACTGCTGCGAGCGCCCCGCCGCAGCGCCGACATTCTGACTTGCCGTAAGAGTCGTCATGGGGATCACGCCCGCCTGGACAAAACGTAGATGGAGACAGGCACCAAAATCACCACGCAGCCGATCAGCCACGCAAACGTTGGTGCCATGACAGGCCACGTCACCGGTACCGCCGTCTTGGTGGTATCCCCGGCCAGTGCGCGCAGCGCCAGCACGAACTGGGTGATCGGTTGGTTACGGACAAACCCGTGGATCCAATGGGGAAACAACCGCAGCGGCATGAGGCCGACCGACAGCAGTCCGAAGATCAAAATCGGCAAGGTCAGCAGCGGCAGCATCGCGTCGGGGTTCCTGGTAGCGGTACCGAGCAGGTCAGCGGCGAAGGACAGCACGGCCCCGATAACGATTGCCAATAGGCAGAATGCGGCGATATAGAGGGGTCCGCGATGGAAGTGGAACCCGATCACGTAGCCGCAGATCAGCGCTACCACCAGCCCAACGCAGCACCGGTACACCGACGACGTCACGCGGGAAAGCACCGGTGTCAACGGGGCGATCGGCATCGACTTGAACCGCCGATTGATGCCCAGCAGCGAATCGGTTGCCGCCCGGAACGCCGACCCGATGGCGGCGAACGCGACGGACTGCAGCACGATCAGGGGAGTGATGTATTGCCCGAGGCTGCTGGCGACGCCTGAGCCGGGACCACCCACGTAGTGATTCCACGGTATGGCGAACGGAATGTAGAAGCCCACCGTGAAAACGATCGGCGAGCCGAGCGTGACCAATGGTTCGGCGTAGTTGGTCAGGCTCGGTGCGACGAAGCGGACAAACAGCACCCACCACTGCTGGACCGCCGACGGGTGTGGCTTCTCCACGGACTGGGATGGGGCCTCGACCGCCGGTGCGCTCATCGCATGGCCCCCGACGCCAGATGGCTCAGCGCGTGCGCCTCGCTGGGATCGGCTGTCATGGAGAGGAATACGTCATCGAGTGACGGCCGGCGCAGAGCTATGTCGGCCAGTTCGATGTTCGCCTCGTCGAGGCGCCGCGCGGCCTCGATGAGCGTGCGCGTCCCGTCCTCGGCCGGCATCGTGATCCGGTCTGATTCGGCTGTCACAATGGCGCGGCTTTGTTCGGGTAGCAGCGAACCCAGTGCTGTGACGATAGCGGGCAGATCTTTCAGATCGCGCGGCACTATCTCGCAGAAAGTGTCGCCGGCGCGGTGCTTGAGTTCGTTCGCGGTGCCGTCCGCGATGATCTTGCCGTGATCGATCAGGATGATGCGGTCAGCGAGCGCGTCCGCCTCCTCGAGATACTGCGTGGTCAACAGCGTGGCCACGCCCATCTTCTTGAAGCCGCCCACCAGATCCCAAATGGCTTGCCGGCTACGGGGATCCAGCCCGGTGGTCGGCTCGTCCAGGAAGGCCACCTGGGGCTGGACCACCAACCCGCACGCGATGTCCAACCGTCGACGCATCCCGCCGGAGTAGGTGCTGGCCGGCCGCTTCCCGGCATGCGTGAGGCCAAATTGCTCGAGCAGCTCCTGCGCCCGGTCGCGCGCCCCGGACTTCTTCAGCCCGAACAGACGACCGAACAGCACCAGGTTCTGCTCACCGGTAAGCCCGTCGTCGACAGCGACCTCCTGTCCGGTGACCATGATCGAGCGGCGCACACCGGCCGACGCGGAGACGACGTCGTGGCCGGCGACGGTCGCCGTGCCCCGATCAGGCCGGGTCAGCGTCGACAAGATGTCCACCATGGTCGTCTTGCCCGCGCCGTTCGGGCCGAGCAGGCCGATCACTTCGCCGCGCCCGACTTCGAAACTCACGTCATCCAGGGCTACAACCTTGCCGAACGACTTGCGGACGCCGCGAACCACTACGGCCATGTCACTGTTGCTCATCCGATTCTCCCTAGCCCGCATCCAGGCTCGACAGGTCCACCAGAGCGCCCTCTTGGGGTTCTCCGACCATTTCGCTTTCGTCCTGCTCGGCCGAGATGGCCTCCCGGATCAGTTCGCTCAGGGCGAGCGGGAAGGTTCGCGCCAACGTTTCCGCCGTCTCCTGCGAGATCCGTCGGCTGTCGTACCACCAATCCAGATGCAGTGCGCCGGTGGTCCGGTACACCCGAAGTTCGATGGCGTGGCCCAGCCCGGGGACCGGTTCTCGAACCGGCATCGTCACATCGGAGTCGAACTGAACCGGGGCGTCCGCGGACGGGAGCTCGGGAATCATGCCCGAATAGCGGAAGTGGATGTCGGGCGTGCGCTGCGCACCCAGAATGCGTCCGGTCGGTGCGTACAGGTACCGCAGCAGCCCGTACCCAATTCCGTAGTGCGGAACCGATTTAAGGGTGTTGTGGACGGCATCCAAGTGCTGCAGCGCCGCCGCGCCCTCGCCGCTCGCGCAGCTCAAGGGAACCGGGTAGTACGTCGTGAACCAGCCAACGGTCCTGCGCACGTCGACATCCGGTCGCAGCACCGAGCGCCCGTCACCTTCGAGCTCCACGGTGAGCACACCGTCACCGACCGTCTTGGCTATCGTTCGGCCCAACCCGGCCAGCAGGATCGCCTGAACCGGCCGTCGGAACCTGCGCCGAGCGTCGTCCACCTCCGATGTCTGCTCGGCGTTGAGGGTGCACGACAACCGGGTCAGATCGCCGGCACTTGGACGCCCCGCAGGTTCTGCATTGGGAGCTTCGGCCAGCCACAGGTTCGCCTTGTCGGCGTTCTCGATCCAGCTGGAACGGGTGTCAAGGGCGGCCGGGTGTGTCGCAAGGGCCGCGGTGCGCAGCGACCATTCGCGCCAGCCGGTGGTGATCGGCTCCAGGGCGATGTCCTGCTCGGCGAGCCGTTGCCCGAACGCTCTCAACAGGTCGGACCCCAGGATCGCGCGCGACGCGTCGTCGGCGACCATCTGGTGCACGGCAAGCCCCAGGTAGTGCGGACCGCCTTGAGCGCCAGTGATATGCACCGCGGCCAGCGGCGTGCCCGAATCTGCCTGCGCAATCAGTTCGGCGAGAATGCCGGACACCGCTGCCCGCTCCTCGGCGCTGTCGGCGGCCAGGCCGTCGGGAAGCGACTTGGTCGAGAGCGCGGTGAACTCTGCACGTCGTGCGATGTGCTGCTCCGAGATTCCGGCGTTCTCGACGAGGTGCAGGCGCAACGCGTCGTGATGATTGGTCACCGCGGTCAGCACCGCCTTGATGTCCTCGAGGCCCACTTTGGCGTCGAGACGCAGGATCAGCGGGACACGCCAGCGGCCAGTGTCGCGCAAACCCCGGTCGAGCAGGTACGCGATGTTCGGCGGAACCGCCGGATGAGCCCCAGCCTCAGGGGGTTTCGCCAACCCGCTGGACGCGAACGAGGCGTCGACGGCAGCCGTCAGCGAGGCCAGGGTCGGGTGCTCGTACATATCCTGCGGCGTGATGGTCAGGCCTTCGTTGGCCGCGGCCATCGCGATGCTGATCGCCATCAGGGAATCGCCGCCCATGTCAAAGAAATTGGCGTTTCGGTCCACCGAGTTGACGCCCAGGCACCCCGACCAGATGCGCTGCAACGTGGCCTCGGTCTGCGTCTCCCCGTTGCGCGCGTCGCCGGCTGCGGAGCCGGCTCCCGAGCCAACCCCCGCGCCCATCGGTGACCCGTTAGTCGCGGCGGCAACGTTCTGGAAGGCGGTGACCTTGGGTTCGACCCAATGCCGTTGGCGGGCAAACGGATAGCCGGGCAGGGAAACGAGGTGCTGCTGGGCCGGACGCCGCGGCGTCCAGTCGATCTCGACTCCGGCGGACCACAGTTCACCGAGGGCCCGCAGGAAGGTGTCGCGGTCGTCGGAGTTCTGAATCGGGTGCCGCATCAGCCGAATCGAGCGGTGCCCGATGGACCACTTCGGGTGCCGGATCGCCGAACCAGTCAGGCTGCCGCCGGGACCGACCTCGACCAGGATCCGGCCCGGATCGGAAAGGACCACGTCGAGCTCGTCGACGAACTTGATGGTGGAACTGATTTGACGCGTCCAGGTGGCCGGATCGGTCACCTGCTCCTCGGTCAGCCAGGTTCCGGTGAGGTTGCTCAGCAGCGGTGTGCTCGGGGCCCGCAACTGTTGGCGGGACAGGAAGTCCTGGAACTCCGGGAGCATCGGATCCATCGAGCTGGAATGAAAGGCGTGGGTCGCGCGGACCCGCCGAACGGGTATTCCGTCCTCGACCAAGCGTGCGCTGAATTCGCGTATCTGGTCCGCGGCTCCGGCGACCACGCAGTTACCGGGATCGTTCACCGCGGACAGTTCGACACCCGGCACCAGGTACTGCGCGACCTGATCGGCGCCGACCGCCACCGCGACCATCGCGCCCGGCGGGGACTCATGCATCAGGCGGGCACGCAACGACACCGTCTTGATCGCCGTGTCGAGGTCGAATACCCCGGCCAGGGTCGCCGCGATGTATTCGCCGGTGCTGTACCCGATGTACGCCCCGGCGCGCACACCGTAGGTGTCGACCAGCTTGGCGAGCGCATATTCCACCGTGAAAAGCGCGGGTTGCGACTTGTCGATGCGCTCCAGATCCGTTGCGTTCCCACTGAATATCTCGGTGTGCAAATCCACACCCATCGACTCACGGAAGCCCGCCGCGCAGGCGTCGAAGTGTTCGGCGAAAACGGGCTCGTTGTCGTACAGGCCCTTGGCCATTCCGACGTGCTGAGCGCCCTGGCCGGGGAACAGGAATACGACCCGGTCCGAGTCTGCTTTGGCTTTGTCAGCGCCGTCGGTGGCGGATTCGCCGACGAAGGCATTGTCGTCTTCGTCCGCCTTCAGGACGGCGACCGCATGCTCGCGGTCGTGAACGACGGCGGCCATCGTGACGTTGTGCTTGCGCCGCCCGGCGAGCGTGTATGCGACGTCGGACAGGTCCGGTGCGTCTGGGCTGCCCAACGCGTTGGCCAGGGCGGTCCGAGATTCCTTGAGCGCCGCAGCGGTTTTTGCCGACAGCAGCAGCACCTGGGGGCCGGTCGCCTCGGCGTGCGCCGGGACCTCGGGTGCTTCTTCCACCACGACGTGCGCATTGGTCCCGCCCACGCCGAACGAGCTCACCCCGGCTCGGCGTAACCCATCGGACTCCCAGGCGCCGTACTTGCTTTGCACGACGAACGGGCTTTGCTCCAGACGCAGCTCCGGGTTCGGGCTGGTGTAGTGCAGGGTCGCGGGAAGCGCTTTGTTCTTCAGGCACAGAATCGTTTTGATCAGACCCGCGACTCCGGCAGCGACCTCGAGGTGGCCGATGTTCGACTTGACCGACCCGAGCGCACAAGGAGCCGTGCGGGGTGTCTCAGACACCTCGAAAGCCGTCCGCAGTCCCTGGATTTCGATGGGGTCACCGAGCGGGGTGGCGGTTCCGTGGCACTCGACATAGCTCACGGTCGACGAATCGATGCCGGACACCGCGTGGGCTTCCGCGATGACATCGGCTTGAGCGGCCGGATTGGGTGCCGCGAAACCCATTTTCGCCGAACCGTCGTTGTTGATCGCCGATCCGCGGATGACGGCGTGAATGCGGTCCCCGTCGTCGATGGCAGCCTGCAACGGCTTGAGGGCCACCATGCCGACACCGCTGCCGAACACGGTGCCGTCGCCCCGGACGTCGAATGGCCGGCAATGTCCGACCGCCGACACCATCGCTCCCGGCGAGTTCCAGTAACCGACGCGGTGGGGGACGTTGAGTGACGACCCCCCGGCCAGCGCCATGTCGCACTCGCCGGACAGCAGGCTCAGGCAGGCCAGGTGAACCGCAACCAGCGATGACGAGCACGCGGTTTGGATCGCGATGCTGGGGCCGCGGAGGTTGAACGCATGGGAGATCCGGGTGGCCAGAAAGTCCTTGTCGTTCTGCAGGAACAGGCTGAACTGGTCGAAGTTGAGTCCTTCGGCCAAGTGGGCGTTCGAGTCACGGTGCGATAGCAGGTTGTGCAGGAGATAGCCACTGGGAGAGCTGGTTCCGTACACGCCGATCGAGCCGTCGTACTTCGCGGGGTCACAGCCCGCATCCTCGAGCGTGTGCCACGCGCACTGCAGGAACAACCGGTGTTGTGGATCCAGCACCTGCGCGGCCAGCGGCGGGTACCCGAAGAAGTCGGCGTCGAACTCGTCGATCCCGTCCAGCAGCGGTGCGCGACGTACATACGACGGGTCAGCCAGCGTCTTCTCGCTGACCCCGTTGTCGCGCAGCTCCTGTTCGGACAGGGTGACGATGGACTCCTTGCCGCGCCGGAGATTGCTCCAGAACTCCGAAAGATTGTTTGCGCCCGGGAATTTGCCGGCCATGCCGACGACCGCGATCGCGTTGTCGGGGGCGTTCATAGTTACTGTCCTCGTTTCCGCCGCATAGCGGCTCCCTGTCGCGCCGCCGCACGCTGCTGCGCCCGGTCGCGCACCGTGTCTATGCGCTCGTTCGTCGCCTGGTCGTCGGCCAGGCCAAGTTGTTGAATTACGTCCGCCGTCAGGTCTTGCAGCGACGCGCCTTGCAATATCAGTGTCACCGGGGGCTCCACGCCGAAGTCTGCCCGTGCTGTGTTGCGGATGCGCACCGCCATCAGCGAATCCAGGCCCAGCTCGGTTAGCGGTGCGGTGGCATCGACAGCCGTGCGGTCAGCGTAGCCCATCACCGCCGCGATCCGTGCGTGCAACCGCTCGGTCACGACCTGGCGGGCCTCGGCTGGGTCCAGCTCTTTAAGCGCGTCGGGTCCGGCCCAGTCACCGCCACCTCCCGCGGCTTCCAGCTCCGCGACCACAGTGGTGAAGTAGCCGAGGTTGGCGATCTCGGGGAAGGCGATCAGCGCCCGGTCGGGACGCAGCCGTGCAACGCCGGTGCGGCTCCGGTTGGCGGCCAGCAACGCATCCAGGGCCGCAACGCCCTCAGCCGGAGAAATGGGGTCGAGCGGGCTGCCGACCAGCGCCTGGGCAACGCCCACCTCCGACCACGGCCCCCAGTTGATCACGGACGCCGGTAGACCCGATGCCCGGCGCCATGCGACCAGGCCATCCAGCCATGCGCTCGCGCACGCGTACGCGCTCTGGCCGGGGGAGCCCAATAGCGAAGCGGTGGAGGAGAATCCCAGCCACCAGTCGAGCTCACGACCTTCGGTCGCCTGATGCATCCGCAGCGCCCCGATGGCCTTGGGGGCCCACACTCGCTCCAGGCTCTCCTTGGTCATCGTGAACAGCAGGCTGTCGTCGATCACCGCGGCGCCGTGCACGATGCCCGCCAACCGACGGTTTTGGTCCTCGGCCGCCGCGACGAGCCTGTCGGCCACGCCCACGGCCGCCACGTCGCCGCCGACGACCACGATTTCGGAGCGGCTTTCCAGTTCCGCGAGGATCTTTCGCTGCTCGTCCGAGGGTTCACTGCGCCCGTTGAGGACGACGCGGCCTGCCCCGCCGTCCACCAGCCACCGGGCGACAACCAGGCCGAGGCCGCCGAGGCCACCGGTGACGATGTACGACGCACCCGTGCGCACGACGACGGCACCGGGCACGGGCTCGGGCTCGGGTGTCGCACGGCAAAGCTGCGCGACGTATCGGCGCTCATTTCGCCAGGCGATGACATCATCAAATTTAGGGTCGAAATTCAGGCCGCTACCCAGCGATTCGAGTTCGGTTGTCAACGTGGCCACCGGATCGCCGCCGGCGTCCAGGTCGATCAGGGTGGCGCGCAGATCGGGGTGTTCGTAGGCCAGTACTCGCACCAGACCTTGCAACGCGCCGATCGCGGGCTGGCCCGGCTCGTCGTGCACTGCGAGGCCACCCGGGGTGACCAGCCACAGCCGCGGTGACCGGCCATGCCAGCTGCTGACGATCGCACGAACGACCGTCGAGATAGCCCAGACCGAATCCCGCGCCTTGATCAGCCCGCCGTCGGTGATGCTCGAGCCGTCCTCGATGAAAATAACGATGCCCAAGGGAGGGCGCTCGGGATCGCCTGCCGTTTCGGCGAAAGCGGCGAGCATGGCGGCCTCATCGCCGAGATCCGCGGTGATCACCCGGCGCTCCGGTGACTGCCACCGGGCGACGAATTCGCCGGTCCTGGTTGCGGCCCCGGCCGAGTCGGTGAGCACCAGCCAGCTGCCGGGAGTGCCGGGTTGGTCCGTCGCGGGGCTTGCTGGTGGTGACCCGCTTCGCCCGGCTGCGCCGCGCTCGCGATCACCACCTGGGCTGGCGGGGATAGCGCTCTCCACCCAGGTGGTATCGAAGATCTTCTGCGTCAACGGCAATGGCACGCTGCGGCGTTCGACGCGCCGCAGGTAGATGTCGCTGATCTCGGCTGTCACATTGCCGGCGTCGTCGGTCAGGACGACCTTGCCGAGCTTTCCGGTGCCGCCCTCGTCGAGGCTGGTGAGCTGGGCCCGGCACCGCGCGTACCGTCCGGGGTTGCCGTATACCCGGACCGTCTCGAACGACACCGGAAGATAACTGGATTCGGCCGAGCGGGCGATCTCGTCGTCCGACGCGGCGGCTGCCAGACTCTGCAGGGCCGCATCCAGCATGGCCGGGTGGATGCGATAGCCCTGGTGCCTGGGTGCGTCTTCGGAAAGGGTGATCTCGCTTTCCACAAAACCGTCTGAGTGCCGGTGGATGCGGGTCAAGGCGGCGAATGCCGGACCATGATGTTGGCCGGTCTGCCGCAGCAGGGCGTACAAGTCGGCCGGATTGATGTCCGTCCCACCCTGCTGCGCGGTGCGTCCGTCGCGTTCGGGGCGCACCGTCGGCGCTGACGCTTCGGCCGCTTCGGCTTTGGCGACAGCATGTCGGGACCAGGTGCCGCCGGAGCGGGAGTAGATCTCGATCCGGGTCTTGTTGTCGGCCCTTCTCGTCAACTGCGTTGTGACCTGGGTGTGCTCGCTGAGGTCGAGCATCTGCTCGATCTCGAGCTGGCTGATCGACAGGGCATCGACCGGCAGGCCGAACGCCTCGCTGGCCGCCGCCAAAGCAATCTCGGCGAACCCTGCCGCGGGCATGATGGCTTGGCCGAACACCTTGTGGTCGCCGAGCCAGGGGCACACCTCGGTTCCGACATCGGCTTGCCAAACATGGTCTTGGCTTGACGGAACCTCGACGTGCATGCCGAGCAGCGGGTGGGAGGCGACCAAGCCGGACATGGCCGAGCGATCCGTGACCCAGAATTGCACGTGCTGCCACGGCGTCACCGGGATGTCGGCCAGCCGACCGTTGGCGGTGCGGGGCTGGGTTTGCCCGACGGCGGCGAGTTGGGTGTGGAAGGTGACGGTGTCGTCGGCGTCGCGTTGCAGGGTGCCGATGGTGTGGGCGCCTGCCTCGCCGAGGGTGTCGGCGATGGCGTGGGTGAGCAGCGGGTGGGGACTGATTTCGATGAAGGTTTGGGGGCCCGCGGTGCTGATGGCCTGGTGGAAGCGCACCGGGTTGCGCAGGTTGGCCGCCCAGTAGTCGGCGTCCAGCAGCGGTGCGGGACCCTCGGTCGTGGTGGTGATCATCGTGATGGCCGGTGCTTTGGGCGCCAAATCGGCCAGCGCCGAACGCAATTGCGGCAGAACCGGGTCGATGATCGGATGATGGGAGGCCACGTCGACCTCGATGCGCCGGGCCAGCAGGTTGCGGTCGGTCAACGCCGCGATCACCGCGTCCACCTGCTCGGGCGGGCCCGCGATCACCGATTGGCGCGGTGAGGCATGGACGGCCAGCGTCACCTGGGGATAGTCGGCGATCAGCGCCTCGGCGGCCGGGGCATCCAGTTCGATGAGCGCCATCGCGCCCTGCCCGGCCAGCTGGGCCATCAGCCGCGAGCGGGTGGCGATCACCCGCAATCCTTCGGCCGGGGTGAGGGCGCCGGCCACCACGGCGGCGGTCACTTCGCCCATCGAGTGCCCGATCACCGCATCGGGCTCGACCCCGTAGTGGCGCCACAGCGCGGTCAGCGCCAGCTGGATGCCCACCAGTACCGGCTGAATGTTCTCGATGCCAGTAACTTCGCGGCCGTCGGCGAGGGTTTGCTGCAGCGAAAATCCGGTCTGGGCAACGAAATCGGGCTCCAGCTCGGCGACGGCCGCGGCGAAGGCCGGCTCGTCGGCCAGCAACTGCCGGCCCATGCCGGCCCATTGCGAGCCCTGCCCGGAGTAGACGAACACCTTGCCGGGCCGGGTCGGGGCATCCTGGCAGCCGAGCACGCCGGGCGCCGGGCTGTCCGGCGGCCAGCGCCCGCAGCCCCGCCACCGCCTCGCCGTGGTCGCGCGCGACTACGGCGCCGAACTTGCCGTGGCGGGCCCGGTGATGGCTCAGCGTGTGCGCCACATCGGCCAGCGGCGTCTCGGCGCCGGGGCCTGCCATCCAGTCGGCCAACTGCCGACGGCCATCGCGGCCACCCGCTGCGGCGTCTTGCCCGACACCACCAACCTCGACACCAAGGAGGTCGACACCGCGGGATCAGATCCGCTCTCCTGCACCGGCTTTGGCGCCTGTTCCAGCACCACGTGCGCGTTCGTCCCACTCAGGCCGAACGATGACACCGCAGCGCGACGGGTGTCGCCGGCCGGCCACTCGGTGCCCTCGGTCGGCACGAAAAAGCGGGTCGATGACGGGTCGATGGCCGGATTCCACCGGGTGAAGTGCAAATTGGGCGGGATGTACCCGTGTGCCACGGCCAGCGTCGCCTTGATGAAACCGGTGATTCCGGCCGAAGCCTCGAGATGACCGAGGTTGGTCTTCACCGACCCCAGCGCGCATCGACGGCGCCTTGCCGCGTACGGCCATAGGTGGCCGCCAGTGCCTCAAACTCGATCGGGTCACCCAGAATTGTTCCGGTGCCGTGGCATTCGACGTAGTTCACGCTGTCGGCCGTCGCGTCGGCCTGCCGCAGCGCGGTGGTGATCACATCGCGCTGCGCCGCCGCGTTCGGGGCGGTCATGCCGTTGGATCGGCCGTCCTGGTTGATCGCCGAACCGCGCACCACCGCCAGCACGCGGTCGCCGTCGCGGGTGGCGTCGGCCAACCGCTTGAGCACTACGACCCCGCAGCCCTCACTGCGCACGAACCCATCGGCCATGGCGTCGAAGGTTTTGCATCGACCCGTCGGCGACAGGGCGGACCATTTGGACAACGCGATGCTGGTGAACGGCGACAGGGACAGGTGCACCCCGCCGGCCAGTGCCACATCGCTTTCCCGCAGCCGCAGGCTTTGGCAGGCGAGGTGCAGGGCCACCAGCGACGACGAACACGCGGTGTCCACGGCCACCGCCGGGCCACGCAGCCCCAACAGATAGGAAATCCGTCCCACCGCGGCGCTGTGCGGGTTGCCGGTGCTCATGTAGGCGTCGATTTCGGCGTGCCGCTCGAGGTTGACGATCGTGTAGTCCCACGCCGACACCCCCATCATCGCGGCGGTTTTGGTGCCGTTCAGCGAATCCGGTGGCAGACCGGCATGTTCGAGCGCTTCCCAGGCGACCTCGAGCAGCATCCGCTGCTGAGGGTCCATCGCGACCGCTTCGCGCGGGGTGATGCCGAAGAAGTCGGCGTCGAACCCGGCGACGTCGTCGACAAAGCCTCCCCATTTCGTCGTCATCCGCCCCGGTGCCGCCGGATCGGGGTCGTAGTACGCGTCGGCGTCCCATCGATCGGCCGGCACCACGTCGACGGCGTCCCGGCCGTCGACTAACAGCTGCCAGAAGCTGTCCGGCCCAGAGACATTGCCCGGCAGTCGGCAACCGATCCCGACCACTGCCACGGGCTCGGCAATGTCGGTCGGGAACGCCGTTCCCGCACGGACAAGTTCACGTGCGAGTACCTCGCGCGCCTTCGGTGACATCTGTGCCGCGCGTTCGGCAAGACTCGTCATTAATCACTGCCCCCCGTTGCAGTTTCCAGCTCGCTAGCCGTCACAAGGTCGGACAGCAATTCCATTTCTTCATCCGACAGTGCGGACTCCGCGTCGGGCGGCTGCTCGGCATCGGTCGGTGACGCATAACCCAGACGCTCACACAGCGCGCCGGCGAGATCGGTGATTGTCGGGTATGCCCAGACCAGGGCGGCCGGCAACGTTGTGCCAAGGCTTGATTCAAGCCTGTTCCGCAACTCGAGGGCCATCAGCGAGTCGAGGCCAAGCGACTCCATGGGCCGATCCGGGTCGATCGGCTCGGTTGAGCGCAGCACCGCGCGGATTTCGCCGGCGATCGCGGCGGCAAGGCGGGCCGGGCGCTCCGCGGCGTCGGACTTCCAAGGCATCCAATTCCGCGCGGATCGCGCCGCCGCCGCGCCGCTCCAGCTTCGTCGAGTCCTGCAACTTCGCAAACAGCGACGAACCCGCTGCGGCGGGGAAGGATTGGAACCACTGCCGGGCATCGAGAATGAACACACCGGTCCGCGTCCGGTCGGACGACAGCACCAGCTGCATTGCCGCCAGTCCCTGCTCGACGCTGATCATCGAGACGCCGAGATCGGCGAAGAACTGAGCGCGGCCGACCTCGGCCCATGGGCCCCAGTTGATTCCGACGGCGGGCAGTCCCAGGGAGCGGCGATAAGCGACAAGGCCGTCGACATATGAGTTCGCGGCGGCGTAGGACCCCTGGCCGGGCGCTCCGAGCATGCGAGGCCACCGACGAGAAGGTCAGCCACCAATCGACGTCTAGGTGTTCCGTGGCCTTGTGCAGCCGCCAGCTGCCGGCGACTTTCGGAGTGAGCACCCGCCGTGCGGCCGACTCCGACATGTTCATCACGATCTCGTCGTCCAGAACCATTGCGCTGTGCAGGACCCCGGCCAACCGGAAACCGGCGTTCTCGACCGCCTGCACCAGCCGTTCGGCAGTGTCAGCGTCGGCGATGTCGCCGGTGACGACCTCGATCCGGGTGCCGGTGGCGTTCAGGTCCGCGATGGCCGCACGAACATCATCGCCGGGTTCCGAACGTCCGTTCAGGACAACCAGTCCCGCGCCCTGCTCGGCCAGCCACCGCGCGACCACGAAACCCAGGCCGCCCATGCCGCCGACGATCAGGTACCCGCCGTCGCTGCTGACCAGTGGTTGCGGTGGTGCGGACGCGATCGCCTCGATGCTGCCCCCGATGCTGTCCGGGGCCGGTATCGAAATGACGATCTTGCCGGTGTGCCTGCCGGACGCCATGAGCCGGAATGCGTCGGCCGCATCCTGCAGGCTGAATTCGGTGACGGGCAGCACTTCCAAATCGCCGTCTGCCACGCGCTGCAGGATTTCCTGCAGCAGCTTGCGGTACTTCGCAGGCTGCAGCTTCAAATTCAGGTCGAGGTCCACCACGGCGAACGACGCGCTTTTCGCCAGTGCCGCCAGCCCCAGGTTGGCATCGGCATGGACGTCCTTCTTGCCCAGCTCGATGAACCGGCCGCCGGGGGCGAGTATCTGCACGCCGCGCTGAATCGCTTCGCCTGCAAGCGAATTGAGAACGATGTCAACACCGTAACCGTTTGTGATCTCGAGTATTTCGTCGGCGAAGTCCACGCTTCTCGAGTCGCCGACGTACTCGACACCGAGCTGGGACAGCATTTGGCGTTTGGCGTCCGAGCCGGCCGTCGTGTAGATGCGGGCGCCCATCATCTGCGCGATCGAAAGTGCCGCCATTCCGACACCGCCGGTGGCGGAATGGATGAGCACGCGCTCGCCGGGGGACAGCCGCCCGACCTCGCACAGTGAATGCCAGGCGGTGAGGTATGCGATGCCGAACGTGGCCGCCTCGTTATCGGGCAGCGCGTCGGGGATCGGGACGACGAGATCGGCAATCGTGCCCAGGTGTGTTCCGAATGTGCCGGGGCCGAAGGCGATAACGCGCTGCCCGATCTCGACGGAGTCAACATCGTCGCCGATGGCCGTCACGTAGCCGACGCACTCGCCGCCGATCACCGGCGCGGCACCGTTAAGTCCCGGATAGACGCCCATCGCCTTGAGCACGTCGCTGAAGTTGAGGCCGGCGGCGACGACACGAATCTCGACCTGATCGCCTTTCGGCGTGCCCCGCTTGACCTGGTGGAGGTTGAGCTCGTCCAGTCGCCCGGGTTGATCGATCTCCAGCCGCACGGCTCCGCCGCCGTCCAGATCCACCACCATGCGGCGAGATTCTCCGACAAGTTCACCGGTGGACGCCGTGGCCGCGGGAACCACCCGGTTGACATACCGATGTCCGTCCCGGAGGGAGATTTCGTCATGGTCCGAACCGGCGAGCAACTCCTCGGTCAGGGCGCCAAGTGAGCCGACGCCGTCCGCTTCGACGTCGACGAGTGTGGTCTTGAGTTCGGGATGCTCGAAAGTGAGCACCCGCGCAACTCCACGAAGACCGCTCTGCGCCAACGTGACCCGATCGCCAAGATCGAGCTGTTGCGCGCCCCGGGTGACGATCCAAAGCCGCGGGCTGTTCCTGGCCCCCATGCGCGTCACCGTCTGCACTATGTCGGCGACCAGTAGCGTTCGTGCCTGCACCAGGTCCAGTTGGGCCTGGTCCTGCTGCGACTCATCGACGGCTCGTGGCGGGCAGACCACGACGATGTTTTCCCATCCCGTTCGAGTGATCGCCGCGTGCAGCGCCGCCGCGTTGCTCGGGGATACCAGCTCGACCTCGGCCTGGATCTCGGCGGGGCGCTCGGCGGTGACGTCGGAAAGTGCCGCCTGCAGGCCCGACAGCAGCTCGTCGTCGGCGCCATCACCAATCAACAACAAACTGCCCGGTGTGGCGGCGGATTTGTCGAGGGGTGCTGGTTCCCACTCCAGCGTGAACAGCCGGCTGGTGAGTTCCGCCTGCCCGCTGCCCGACCCGAGCACCGCCATCTCGACTTCGTCGATGACCAGCAGCGGTTGACCCTCCGGATCGGTCAATGTCACCTGGCCGACGAGCCGATCCGGACTGTCGGTGGTGGCGAGTGAGCCAATCGAGCAAACCCCGTCGATGACGTTGCCGTACACGTGGATGCCTGCGAAACGTATTGGCAGCACCAGGGTCTGGCGGGCGCTCTGCTGCCCGGCCAGGTCGGTGGCCACGCGGGTGGCGCCGAGCGCCTGCACCGCGATATCCATGATCACCGGGTGTAGCAGGAAATTGCGGTAGCCCATCTTGGCCGAAGCGGGCAGCCGCACCTCGGCGCGGGCCGCACCAGACTCCGTGACAGTCAGCCCCGCGATGCCGCGGAACGCGGGCCCGTGTTGTTGCCCGGCGCCGCGCAGCCCCTGGTAAAGGTCGTCGGGGTCGATCTCGGCCACTGGATCGCCAGCGTCTTCCGCCGGTCGTGATCGCGCGAAATCAGCTGAAGTCTCGCGCGCAACTGTCGCGCTGGCGTGTTTGACCCATCCCATAGCCGCACTGTGGGTGCGCATTTCGATCCGGCACGTCTCCTCGTCCCCGGTGAGGGTCGTGACAAGAACGGTGCCGTCGGTGACGTGCAGCATCTGGTGAAGATTCAGCTCGCGAATCATCCAGGGACGATGCGCTGAGCTTTCTGGGCTTGTTGCCCGGCCGGCCCACGGGTCCCCGTATGCGTCCTGCGCTGCCGCTAGCGCGACCTCGGCGTACGCCGACCCCGGGAGCACGCAGAGGTCGTCGATGACGTGATCCCCCAGCCACAGCAGATTCGGGCTGAGCTCGGATTCCCAGATCCGCGTGCCGTTGGTGGGGTCAGTGACGCCGATGCCAAGCAGTGGGTGGGTGCCCTCCGCATAACGGGAGCCGGTCGAGGTGGAAATCCAGTGGCGGGTGTGCTGCCAGGGGGTGGTCGGCAGGGCAGGGTGTGGTTCGGGCAGGTGGGGGGTTTGGGGTGGGCGGGTGGTGTGAGTCGTGTTCAAGTTGGTGTGGAAGGTCAACGTGTCGTGCGCGTCGCGTTGCAGGGTGCCGATGCTCAAATAGTCGACACTGGAATCGTTCTCGCCTTCGGCGCTGTCCTGACGCGCGGCCAGGGTCTCGCTGATGGCGTGGGTCAACAGCGGATGCGCGCTGATCTCGATGAAGGTGTGGTTGGGGCGCTCACTGCCCCGAAAGGCATGAGCGATGGCCTGCTGAAAGCGCACCGGGTTGCGCATGTTGATGGCCCAGTGCTCGGCGTCGAACACCGGGCGAGAGTCCAGGTCTTCGTAGGTGGTCGAAATTATCGGAATGGTCGGGGGCTGCGGGGCGAGGTCGGCGAGTTCCGACCGCATCGCAGGCTGCAGGGCATCCATGGCCGGATTGTGCGGGGCCACTTCGATATTCACTTTGCTGGCGAAGTGGTTCTGCGCGCGGACCTTGCTGACGAGTTCATCGAGGATGGCGGGCGGTCCGGCGATGACGGTTTGGCGCGGTGAGGCATAGATCCCCAACGTGACCTCTGGATGGTCGGCGATCAGTTCCTCGGTGGCAGCGGCGTCGAGTTCGAGCATCGCCATCGTGCCCTGGCCCGACAGCGGCGCCATCAGCCGCGAGCGGGTCGCTGTCACCCGCAATCCCTCGGCCGGCGTTAGCGCACCGGAAACTACCGCGGCGGCCACTTCCCCCATGGAATGGCCTATCACGAGATCGGGGGTCACCCCGTAGGAACGCCATAGCGCGGTGAGCGCCAGCTGCATCCCGATCAGACCCAGCTGGATCTGCTCGATCCCGACCAATTCCGTGCCGCCGGCGATCACGTCGTGCAGTGAGAATCCGGCTTCGGCCACGAATACCGGTTCCAGTTCGGCTATCGCTGACGCGAATGCGGGCTCGTCGGCCAGCAGCTGGCGGCCCATTCCGGCCCATTGCGAACCGCGTCCGGAGTAGACGAACACGGTGCCCGGCCCGAGCGCGCCTTCATAGCAGCCGACAGCGCCGGTGGCCGGCTCGCCGGCGGCCAGTCCCCGCAATCCCGCGACAGCCTGTTCCCGGTCGACGGCCGCCACCGTGGCGAACTTGGCTTGCCGGGGACGGTGATGGTTGAGCGCGTGAGCCACATCAGCCAGCGGTACCTCGCTGCCGGGGCCTTCCATCCAATCGGCGAGTACCGCCGCCGTCGCGGCCACCCGCTGCGGCGTCTTACCCGAAACCACCAGCGTCGACACCGTCGGATCAGAGTCCCGCTGCGGCGCCGGTATTGGATCCGGCGCCTGCTCGATCACCACGTGCGCATTCGTCCCACTGACACCGAACGACGACACACCGGCCCGGCGCGGTCGATCGGTCGCCGGCCATTCCATGTCCTCGGTGGCGAGGGTCAGCTGCGAAACGGCTGCACTGGCGTGCGGAGTGAGCTGGTGGAAGTTCAAGTTGCGCGGAATGCGGCCGTGCCCAACGGCCAGCACAGATTTCATGAATCCGGCGATCCCGGCCGCCGCCTCAAGGTGACCGAGATTGGTCTTGACCGCTCCGAGCACCAGCGGCGCGCGGCCCTCGCGATCGGCGAAAACCTTGCTCAGTGAGTCGAGTTCGATCGGGTCGCCGAGCGGAGTGCCGGTTCCGTGCGCTTCGATGTAGTCAATGTCGGCGGGCGTCAACTTGGCCGACGTCAGCGCCTGGCGGAGCAGCGCCTGTTGCGCCGGGCCGTTGGGAACCGTCACGCCACTGCTGGCGCCGTCCTGGTTGACCGCCGAGCCGCGCACCACAGCGAGGATGCGATTGCCGTCCCGCTGCGCGTCGGACAATCGCTTGAGCACCACCACGCCGGCGCCTTCACTGCGGACATATCCGTCGGCGCCGGCGTCGAACGTCTTGCACTGACCCTCCGGCGACAGCATGCCCCACCGCGAGCAGGCGACGCTGGTTCCCGGACTGAGCAGCAGGTTGGTCCCACCGACCAGCGCCGTGTCGCTTTCGTGCAAGCGCAGGCTCTGACAGGCCAGGTGGATGGTCACCAGCGACGACGAGCATGCCGTGTCCAGGACGACCGCGGGACCTCGCGCCCCGAGCAGGTAGGCCAATCGCCCGGCGGCGAAGTTCGCCGAGTTTCCGGTGAGCAGGTAGGCGTCGAGTTCTTCGGCTCGCACACCGCCTGCCATCATGAGCATGTAGTCATAGGCGGTTACGCCGACGAAAACCGAGGTTTGGGTGCCGCGAATCGCATGCGGCGGGATTCCCGCATCCTCCAGCGCTTCCCAGGCAACTTCGAGGAACAACCGTTGTTGCGGGTCCATCGCCGCTGCCTCGCGCGGGGGGATGGCGAAGAACTCCGCATCGAACTCGTCCGGCTGCCAGCTGGAAAGGAAGCCGCCTTCGCGATTGCAGATCGTTCCCGGAACGGTGTGGTCTTCGGTGAACAGGGCGTCGGCGTCCCACCGCTCCGGGGGGACCCGGACGATGCCGCTTCGGCCTTCGCGCAACAGCTCCCAATACTGTTCCGGGTTGTCGACTCCGCCGGGGAACCGGCAACCCATTCCAACCACGGCGATCGGTTCAGTGCCCGCCTTTTCGGCGATTTCCAGGCGCGCGCTGAGGTCATCGATTTTGCGCAGCGCCTCCGTGATGACCGCCCTGCGGTCCGGTGTCGCGGTGGTCATCAGGTTCCTTGAAGTCTTTGCGAAAGTTGTTCCAACAACTCGGATTCGGAAAGTTCGTCGTAGACATCAGCGGTCGGCTGGTCTTCCGTCTCGAGCACTTCTGGCAGGACGGACGCCAGATGGTCCGTAAGGCTGTAAACGGTCGGGTAGTCGAAAACCACAGACGGCGGCAGGAATTCACCGAGGCTGTCTGACAGCGCGCGCTGCAGCGTCACGCTCATCAAAGAGTCCATCCCAAGCTGGAAGAAGCCGGTCGAGGGATCGAGCGACTCCGTGGGTGGCAGTCCCATCACCTTGGCGGCAAGCAGGGCAACCTGATCGTGCAACATGTCGTGCCGACGCTCCGGCGCACAGTTGCGCAGGGCGATGCGGAATTCGCTTTCCGGCATCGTCGTCTGGCCCGCCACCGGCAGCAGGTCCTCGACGATGCGCAGCGACCCGCGAGTCCGGTATGCGGCGGCCAGCAGCGGCCAATCCGCACCCACCACAACGGAATGCACTCCCGCGGCGGGGCTCAGCACCAGCGACAGCGCGCGGATGGCGACTTCGTCTTCCATGGGCAGCAGTCCGGATCCCTTGCTGACTTGGGTGGCATCCTGCTCGGCGTCGGCCAGCGACTTCCACAAGCCCCAGTTGACCGTGGTGGCCGCTAGCCCCATCACGCGCCGCGCGTAGGCCAACGCGTCCAGGTAGCCACTGGTGGCGGTGTAGTGGGCCAGCCAGCGGGATCCGGTCAGCCCGGAGATGGAGGAGAACAGCAGGAAGTGGCGCACCGGCTTTTTCAGCGACAACCGGTGCAGCAGGGCCGCCGCGTCGAGCTTGGGCGCGAACATGGCCGTCACGTCGTCGTTTGTCATCTCGGTGAGCAGGACGGGTTGGCCGGCCAGGGCGGCGAGATAGATGCCTTCCAGCGGCGGCAGGTCGGAGCCGAACCTATCGAACAGTGCGCTCATCGCGGCCTCGTCGGTGGCATCAGCGGCTACGACGACGAGGTCAATTCCCTCTGCGGCAAGGCTTTCGGCCAGATCTTGGAGCCGCTGACCCGGATTGCGCGACACCGCAACGATGGTCTTGGCGCCCATCCGGGCGAGTTGGCTGACGAGATGCGGCCCGATGTTACCCGGTGGCCCCGATGACCAGTTGGCTGGCATCGGCGTCCAGCGTGACCGGCTCGGGAGGTAGGGCGCGCCGGCGCAGCCGCGGCACATGGCGCGCTCCCGACCGGTAGACGATTTGGTCCTCTGGGTCGGCGGCGCCGGCTTCTGCGGACCACCTCGCGCGCCGACCACCTGGGCGGGCACCGAGCCGTCGAAATCCAGGATCGCGCCCCAGATTTCGGGGTGTTCCAGGGTTAGCGTGCGCCCCAGCCCCCACAGCACTCCGTGGCTGGGGTTGGCGCGATCGCCCTCGGCGATGGGCTGGGCGTTGCGGGTCACGATGAACAACTTGGCCGGCGAATCGCTGGTAGCCATCGCGGCGGCAAGCTGGCGCGCCTGGTGGAACAGCTGGTAGGACACGCCGACATCGAGCGGATCGGCGGGGGCCGGCGGCGCGTAGAGCACGTAGTCGACGTTGCTCAGTGCGTCGCCCACCGCGGTCGGCTCGGCGTCGCCGTCCAGCACGTCCGCGACCCGGCTCAGCTCGCCGGCCAGATCGGAGTTGCCCACTACCAGCCACCGGCCGCTGAGCGGGGTCTGCGCACTCGGTCGCTCCGCATTCTGTAACGGCCGCACCGGCCACACCACCTGATGGGACCATTCACCGAGGAGGCCGCTGCCTTCCGACGACCCGCGCCCGTTGAGCGCAATCCCATTGCGGTCCTGAGATTCCGGCCCCGCCAGGCAGCGGTGAGCTTGCGGCCGAAAGGTCCATCCAGTGGTGGGTGTGGTGCCAGGGTGTGATGGGGATTTGGGGGTGCGGCTCGGGCGGATGGGGGGTCTGCGGTGCGGTGGTGCTGTACGGTGTTGAGGTTGGTGCGGAAGACGATGGTGTCGTCGTTGTCGCGCTGCAGGGTCCCGACGCGTCGCGTACTTGCCTTCCGGCTGGGCGGTGTGCAGGGTCTCGAGAATCGCTTGGGTCAACAGCGGGTGTCCGCTGATCTCGATGAAGGTGTGGTGGTCGGTTGCCGCGTGAGTGATGGCCTGCTGGAAACGCACCGGGTTGCGCATGTTGGTCGCCCAGTGCTCGGCGTCGAAAGCGGGGTGGCTTTCCAGGTCTTCGTAGGTGGTGGAGATGATCGGAATACTCGGCGTCCGCGGTGCCAGATCGGCCAATTCCGAACGCATCGCCGGCTGCAGCGCATCCATGGCCGGATTGTGCGGGGCCACTTCGATATTGACCCGACTGGCGAAACGATTCTTGGCCTTGACGCTGGTGATCAACTCGTCGATCTGCTCGGTGGGCCCGGCGACGACGGTCTGGCGCGGTGAGTTGTAGATCCCCAACGTCACCTGCGGGTAGTCGGCGATCAACGCCTGGGTCTCGGTCGCTTCGAGTCCGAGCAGGGCCATGCCGCCCTGTCCGGACAGCGGTGCCATCAGCCGCGACCGGGTCGCGGTCACCCGCAACCCCTCGGCGGGGGTCAGCGCCCCGGACAACCACCGCGGCGGCCACCTCGCCCATCGAGTGGCCGATGACCAGGTCGGGCTGGATGCCGTAGGAACGCCACAGCTGGGTCAGCGTCAGCTGCATGCCGATCAGGCCCAGCTGGATCTGCTCGATGCCGACGAGTTCTTTGCCGTTGGCCAGCACGTCGTGCAGCGAGAAGCCGGCCTGCTCGACGAAGACGGGTTCCAGTTCGGCGACGGCGTCGGCGAAAGCCGGTTCGTCGGCCAGCAATTGGCGACCCATGCCGGCCCATTGCGAGCCGCGTCCGGAGTAGACGAACACGGTGCCCGGCCCGGGGGAGCCGTCGTGCGGGTTGACCACGCCGGGAGCGTGTTCACCGGCGGCCAGGGCGCGCAATCCGGCGATCGCCTGGTCGCGGTCGCGGGCGACGACGCTGCCGAACTTGATTTGCCGGGCCCGGTGATGATTCACGGTGTGGGCCACATCGGCCAGGGCCACGTCGGCGCCGGGCCCCTCCATCCAATCGGCCAGCACCCCTGCCGTCGCGGCCACGCGTCGCGGCGTCTTACCCGACACCACCAGCGTCGACACCTCGGTGTCGGGGGCGGACTGGTTGACTGGCGCCAGTTCTGGACCCTGCTCGACGATGGCATGCGCATTCGTCCCGCCCAGGCCGAAGGAGGAGACGGCCGCGCGCCGTGGACCCGAATCTGACGGCCAGGCAATGTTGTCGAGGGGAACGAAAAGTCGCGTCGCCGCCGCGTCGATGGCCGGATTCCATTGCGAGAAGTGCAGGTTCGGCGGAATCTGGCCGCATCGCACCGCGAGCACCGCCTTGATGAAACCGGCGACACCCGATGCGGCCTCGAGGTGACCGATGTTGGTCTTGACGGCTCCCAGCGCGCACGAGTCCTCGCCGCGGCCGTAGGTGGCTGCCAGCGCCTCGAACTCGATCGGGTCACCGAGCTGTGTTCCGGTGCCGTGGGACTCCACGTAGTGCACGCTTTCCGGCGCGACATCAGCCGAGCGCAACGCGTCGGCGATCACATCGCACTGGGCCGCCGTATTTGGCGCGGTGATTCCATTGGATCGCCCGTCTTGGTTGACCGCCGAACCGCGGACCACCGCCAACACCTGATCGCGGTCACGTATCGCGTCGGTAAGGCGCTTGAGCACCACAACCCCGGCACCCTCACCACGCACGAACCCGTCGGCTGCGGCGTCGAAAGTGGCGCACCGGCCTTGCAGGCGACAGCAGGCCCCACGCCGAGATGGCGATTTGGGTCTCGGGGCGCAGCACCGCGCTGACCCCGCCCGCCAGCGCCAGGTCGGTTTCCCGCACTCGCAGGCTCTGGCACGCCAGGTGTATCGCCGACAATGACGACGAACACGCCGTGTCGATTGCCGCGGCCGGGCCTCGCAGCCCCAACATGTATGAGATTCGCCCCGCGGTGATGCTGTGCGAGTTACCGGTTCCGGTGTAAGCGTCCACATTTTCCCGGCGGGACGCCAACATGGACTGGTACTCGTTGAAGTAGACCCCCATCATGACGGCCGTGCGGCTGCCGGCCAGGGAATCCGTTGGGATGCCGGCATGTTCGAGGGCTTCCCAGGCGACCTCGAGCAGCATCCGCTGCTGCGGGTCCATCGACGCTGCTTCGCGCGGGGTGATGCCGAAAAACTCGGCGTCGAATCCGGCGATGTCGTGGATGAATCCGCCCCACTTGGTGGTCATGTGCCCCGGCGTCAACGGGTCGGGGTTGTAATACTCTTCCGCGTCCCAGCGATCCGCCGGAATCCCGGAGATCGCATTGCGGCCCTCGACCATCAGCTGCCAGAAGCTATCGGGCCCCGTCACATCCCCGGGAAAGCGGCAGCCGATACCCACGACGGCCACCGGCTCTGCCATGGTGGTCCGGGATGCGCGGGAAAACTCCTCGGACAGCGCAGTGCGCTGCTGCGCCGTCATGCTGGAGATGCGGCTGAAAACAGATTGCATTATGAAGATTCGATCCTGTCAAACAAACTGTCCAGTGTGCTTCCCGCCGACGCGGACAGCTCGGCGATCTGGTCGATACCTGAATCTGCTTCCGGCGCAACAACTGTTGCAAGGTAATTGGCCAGTGCTGCAACAGTCGGGTGGTTGAACAGCATGGTGGCCGAAAACTCAATACCCACGAACATCTCGGCTTCACGCCGAATCGCCATTGCCATGAGGGAATTCAGTCCGAGTTCGGCAAGCGGGCGGTCGACTTCCAGATCCGACTCCGGAATTCGCAATTCGCGGGCGACAATGCTGCGGAGAGCGGTTTGAAACTCGTTGCGCACCTCAGCAGGCGACAGATGCGACCAATCGCGTGCCGGAATCACCGACGCGTCAGAGGACTCCCGCAGTAGGTCGTCGACGATGCGAAGTGATCCGCGGATCCGGTATGCGTCCGCCAGCAGCGGCCAATCCGCATCCACGACAACGGAGTGCACTCCGGCGGCGGGGCTCAGCACCAGCGGCAGCTTGGCGATGGCGACCTCGTCCTCCATGGGCAGCAGCCCGGACCCCACGCTGACCTGGCCGGCGTCGTGCTCGGCGTCGGCCAGCGACTTCCACAGGCCCCAGTTGACGGTGGTGGCAGACAGTCCCAGAGCACGCCGCGCGTAGGCCAGCGCGTCCAGGTAGCCACTGGTGGCGGTGTAGTGGGCCAGCCAGCGTGAGCCGGTCAGTCCGGAGATGGAGGAGAACAGGACGAAGTGGCGCACCGGCTTCTTCAACGACAACCGGTGCAACAGGGCCGCCGCATCGAGTTTGGGCGCGAACATGGCCCGCACGTCGTCATCGGTCATCTCGTCGAGCAGGACCGGCCCACCGGCGAACGCCGCCAAATAGATTCCCTCGAGCGGAGGCAAGTCGGCACCGAACCGGTCGAACAGCGCGGTCATTGCGGCCTTGTCGGTCGCGTCAGCGCCCACGGTGACCAGGTTTATCCCGTCTGCGGCAAGGCTTTCGGCCAGTTCTTGCAGCCGCTCACTGGGACGGCGTGACACCGCGACAACGGTCTTGGCGCCCATCTGCGCCAGTTGCCGGATCAGATGCGGCCCGATGTTGCCGGTGGCCCCGATGACGAGTTGGCTGCTGTTGGCAGCCAGCGTGACCGGCGCCGGGGCGGCCATCGTCCGTTGTTGCAGCCGGGGCACGTGGCGCACACCCCATCGGTAGACGACTTGGTCTTCTCCATCGCTGCCGGTGACTTCGCTCAGGATCTGTTCCGCGGCCAGCTCGGCGGGCACCGAGTCATCCAAATCGATTATGCCGTCCCAGATTTCGGGGTGCTCCAGGGCGAGGGTGCGGCCCAGGCCCCACAGCACGCCATGGGCGGGGTTGGCTCGATCGCCTTCGGCGATCGGCTGGGCGTTGCGGGTGACGACCACCAGTTTCGCCGCCTTAGGCGTCCCGGTCATCGACGACATCGCCGCGACAATGCGGCGCACCTCGTGGAACAGCTGGTAGGCCGCCCTGACATCGAGGGACTTCCCCGCTGGTGGTGCGTAGACCACGTGGTCGACACCGCTGAGCGCCGCGAGCAGCGCGCTCTCGTCCGTCGCGTCGGCTGACTCGATAACATCCACGCGCGATTGCGGACCGGCGATCTGGCCCAGCTCCTCGGCCAGATCCGAGTCCGCGAACACCAGCCACCGGCCGGCGCTCGGCTCGGTAGCCGACTCGGCACCTTCCAAAGACTTGGCCGGCCAGGCCACCTGGTAGTGCCAGGAGTCAAGTGCTTCGGCCAAATCGTCGGACGCGGACGCGCCAGGCGCAGCACCATTGTGGTGCTGGGCTGACGACAACCGAGGTGTGGCCCCCGGGGTGTTGATCCAGTGCCGGGTGTGGTGCCACGGTGTGGCGGGGATTTGGGGATGCGGTTCGGCGGGGTGGGGGGTCTGCGGCGGGGTGGTGCGCACCGTATTGAGGTTGGTGCGGAAGACGATGGTGTCGTCGTTGTCGCGTTGCAGGGTCCCCACGCTCGCGTACTTGCTGCCGTGCTGGACGGTGTGCAGGGTCTCGAGAATCGCTTGGGTCAGCAGCGGGTGTGCGCTGATCTCGATGAAGTTGTGGTGGTCGGTTGCCGCAGCGGTGATGGCCTGCTGGAAATGCACCGGGTTGCGCATGTTGGTGGCCCAGTGCTCGGCGTCGAAGGACAGCCCCGAAACCAGGTGAGCGCCGAGGTCTTCGTAGGTGGTGGAGATGATCGGAATGCTCGGGGTCCGCGGTGTCAGATCGGCCAATTCCGAACGCATCGCGGGCTGCAGTGCATCCATGGCCGGATTGTGCGGGGCCACTTCGATATTGACCCGACTGGCGAAACGGTCCCGGGCGCGGACGCCGGTTGATCAGCTCGTCGATCTGCTCGGTGGGCCCGGCGATCACCGTCTGGCGCGGTGAGTTGTAAATCCCCAACGTCACCTGCGGGTAGTCGGCGATCAATGCCTGGGTCTCGGTCGCATCGAGCTCGAGCAGGGCCATGCCGCCCTGTCCGGACAGCGGTGCCATCAGCCGCGACCGGGTCGCGGTCACCCGCAACCCCTCGGCGGGGTCAGCGCCCCGGCAACCACCGCGGCGGCCACCTCACCCATCGAGTGGCCGATGACCACGTCGGGTTGGACGCCGTAGGAACGCCACAGCTGGGTCAGCGTCAGCTGCATGCCGATCAGGCCCAGCTGGATCTGCTCGATGCCGACGAGTTCTTTGCCGTTGGCCAGCACGTCGTGCAGCGAGAAGCCGGCCTGCTCGACGAACACCGGTTCCAGTTCGGCCACGGCGTCCGCGAAAGCCGGTTCGTCGGCCAGCAATTGGCGACCCATGCCGGCCCATTGGGAGCCGCGTCCGGAGTAGACGAACACGGTGCCCGGCCCGGGCGAGCCGTCGTGCGGGTTGACCACGCCGGCGGCGCGCTGGCCGGCGGCCAGGGCGCGCAATCCGGCGATCGCCTGGTCGCGGTCACGGGCGACGACGGTGCCGAACTTGGCTTGCCGGGACCGGTGATGATTCACCGTGTGGGCTACATCGTCCAGCGCCACCTCGGCGCCGGGCCCCTCCATCCAATCGGCCAGCACCCCTGCCGTCGCGGCCACCCGCTCCGGCGTCTTACCCGCCACCACGAGCGTCGACACCGCCGGATCCAGCGCTCGGCTCAACCATCGGGAACGCTTCCTGGCCCTGCTCCAGCACGACGTGCGCGTTCGTGCCGCCGAATCCGAACGATGACACACCGGCTCGGCGCGGACGTCCCGTGTCGGGCCAATCAGTTTGTGCGTCAACAACTTTCATCCGCAGTTCGTCAAAAGGAATGTGCGGGTTCCCGCTTACGAAGCGCTGATTCGGCGGAATCTGCGCCACGCTGCAGCGCCAGCACTGCCTTGATGAAGCCGGCGATCCCGGCCGCTGCCTCGGTGTGACCGAGGTTGGTCTTGACGGCGCCGAGCAGCAAGGGGGAATCCTCGGCACGTCCGCGACCCAGCACCGTGCCCAGGGCGCGCGCTTCGATCGGATCGCCCAACAGGGTTCCGGTCCCGTGGGTTTCGACGTAGTCGACCTCATTCGGCTGCATGCCGGCGTTGCTGTATGCGGCGCGCAGCACCGCCATTTGGGCGGCCGGGTTGGGGGCCATCAGCCCGTTGGAGCGGCCGTCCTGGTTGATCGCCGAGCCGCAGATGACCGCAAGCACCCGATCACCGTCGCGCTGTGCGTCAGTCAGTCGCTTGAGCACGACGACGCCGGCGCCCTCGCCGCGCACAAACCCGTCGGCGGCCGCATCGAACGCGCGGCAACGACCGGTCCGCGACAACGCACCAACTTGGTCGAAGCCGAGAAATACCGCCGGGGACAACAGCAAGTTCACGCCGGCCGCGATTGCCAGGCTGGAGTCCTGGGTCCGCAGGCTCTGGCAGGCCAGGTGGATCGCCACCAACGACGACGAGCATGCGGTGTCGATCGCTACGGAGGGCCCGCGCAGGTCGAGGAAATAGGACAGACGGTTCGCGATGATGCTCATCGCGCCGCCGGTGTTGCTCCACACGTCTACGTTCGGGAGGTCGGTGGAAGCGATGGCGCCGTATTCGCTCAGGCACGACCCGGCGAACACTCCCGTCTGCGAACGGCGCAGCGAGGTAGGGGGAATTCCGGCATGCTCCAACGCTTCCCAGGCCACCTCCAGCAGTAGGCGCTGTTGCGGGTCCATCTTTTCCGCTTCGGTGCCGGAGATCTCGAAGAACTCGGCGTCGAAGTCGGCGACATCCTCCAGGAAGGAGCCCCAGCGCGTGGTGCGGGCGAGTAGCGCCTTTACCTCGGGCGAGCCGTCGTCGAACAGTCCCCAGCGTTCCTCGGGTACCTGTCCGATCGAGCATCCGCGGTCAACGAGGAAGTCCCACAACGCTTCTGGCCCCGTTATCCCACCGGGGAAGCGGCACCCCATGCCGATGACGGCGATCGGCTCCTCGAGCGAGCTTCTAGGCGTGCGCTTGAGCGCCGCTTCCGATTCGGCGGCCGGCTCGGGTGCGGTAAGCGCTGCGGCCAGGGCATTGATCGTCGGGTGCTCCCAGAAGTCGATCGGGGACACGGTCCTGCCCAGCAACTCGGTCATTTCCCCGGACAACACCACCGCGTCCCGGGAGCTGACGCCAAGGTCGGCAAGCGACAGGTCGGGATCGACCTCGTCCGGCGTGCAGCCGATGTTCGTCACCAGATAGTCGACCAGCCAGTGGCGAAGGTCGGCCTCGCCGCCGATGCTCGCGGTCATACGGTCACATCCAGGCGCTTGAAGCCGTCACCGCGGTAACGCTCGACGCAGGCCGAACGCCGGATCTTGCCGCTGGTGGTTATTGGTATCGAGCCGGGTGACACCAGAACCAGGTCGGACACCCGCAGACTGTGCGACTTTGATATCGCGGAAGTGACTTCGCGTCGCACCGTGCGGAGCTTGCCCATGATCTCTTCCGCGGACCCGTTTCGCTTCAGCTCGATGATCGCCACCAGCTGCTCGGTGATGTCGTCGGGCACAGCTATCGCCGCGACCCGTCCACCGGTGATCTCTTGGATCGTGGCCTCGATGTCGTCTGGGTAGTGGTTGCGGCCATCGACGATGAGGAGGTCCTTGAGGCGGCCCATGATGAACAGCTCGCCGTCGGAGATAACACCCAGGTCCCCGGTCCGCAGCCACGGACCCTCCGGCGTTCCAGGTGCGGGATCGGCGATCTTCGCCTCGAATGTCTGCGCAGTCTGCTGGGGCTTACGCCAATAGCCCAGGGTCACGTGCTCGCCCTGCACCCAGATCTCACCGACCTTGCCGGGTGGGTTCTCTGCCATGGTCTCCGGGTCGACGATTCGCACAGCCGATGGGTCGGGGGAGCCGTAGCTGATCAGTTCGGTACCGACCGACCGTTCGGCTCCGCAGCGCTCGGCCTGGCCGCCGGTCAGGTGCTCGTAGTCGAACCGGACTGTTTTGGGAGTGGTTTCGGGTTCGGGCGCCGCGACGTAGAGGGTTGCCTCGGCGAGCCCGTAGGAGGGCCGTACCGCCGCGGGGCTGAGGTTGTAGCGACCGAAACGCTCGGTGAAGCGCTTCACCGTCGCGACGTGGATCCGTTCACTGCCGCTGACGATTCCGAGCACTTCGCCGAGATCGAGTCCGGCCATGTCTTCGTCGGACGTTCTGCGCACCGCCAGCTCGAAAGCGAAATTCGGTGCCGCGGAAAAGCACGACCCGCTAGTGGCAAGCAGTTGCATCCAGCAGGCGGGACGGCGCAGAAACGACATCGGGCTCATCAACAATGCGCCTCGTTGCGCGATCATCGGCGCGCAGATTCCCAGAATCAAGCCCATGTCGTGAAACAACGGAAGCCACGACACCACGTGTCCGTTCGGAATCTTTGCGATATCGCCGAAATATGCGTGGATGGCTTGCGTCACGTTGGCGATGACGTTGTTGTGCGACACAACGACACCGGCCGGTGTGCGTGTCGATCCGGACGTGTATTGGAGATAAGCCGCCCCGCTCGAAGGCTTAGGGGGGTCGGGCAGCTCGCGCAGCGAGTAGAAGTCAAGCAGATCGACCTCGATGACAAATGGGGTCGCCTGCCCGTCTTGGGCGCACGCGTATTTCGTCACGTCGCCTACCACAGCCGAAGTCGTCAGAATCGCGACCGGCTGCGAATCCCGCAATACCGCGGAAACGCGGTCGTCGTGAATACCATATTGGGGCACCGAAAGCGGAACCGCGATAAACCCAGCCTGTAGCGCTCCGAGGAAAGCGATGACGTATTCCAGTCCCTGAGGGGCCAAGATAGCGACTCGATCACCGGGCGTTCCGCACAGCTTGAGTTCTTCAGCGATGACGCAAGCGCGTCCGTACACCTCCGACCACGTCAAGCTTTCAGCAAAGCCTTTCGGGTCCAATGTGTAGTCAATGTACGTATACGCGGTGCTGTCAGACTGCTGATCCGCCCGCTGCTTCAGCAAAGCGGGGACGGAAGGGTTGGTCACCAGCATCGCACTACACTCCCATTCGGCTTGACTGCGTTCACATGTGTTGCGTTCTGGGTGAGCCGCCTGCCGGATCGGGCGGCGGGACATCACCAGTGCTCTGAGACCTGTCGGTCCGAGCTGACCACGCCAGTGTGGAAGCTACGCTGCATCCCTATAGAAGCACATCCGCGTCGCTTCTGATGGCCCCAAAATAAATCCCCGCTCCCCATGCAACTCATCCACGAATAAGGTAAGCACCTCCAGCCAGCACGCGGGCAGTATTCGGAAAATCCACAGTCATCCCAGAGGGATCACCAATCTCATTGTTTGCACTCAGGGGGTTGAAGGCCCCTACCCGGGCCATCTGCTACCCGTGCTACCTGCTGTGGTCGCCGTGATCTGTGATGCATCAGTGACGATTGTTGATGGAGTGAGGCCTGTGACGATCTGCCGGCTTGGCACGCCATCCGTTTTGGGACCAGCGTCCCGTTGTGACAAGTTTCACACCCCGGGGGCCGCGCCGCACAGGGTTGCTGACGCGCCTGGCCAGCGAACCGGCCGGCCGGCCTGGCCCCCCGCTGTCCGAGACGGCACCTGGCATGGTGTATAGCCGCCGAGCAGGCCGACCGCGCCCGCAGCGCCGGCTCTTCGTTCATAAGGGCGGTCCGGTACCGTCCGGTAAGTGCGCGCAGCGAGCTTCGGGCAAACGCGCTACCCACTGGTTGACCGGCGCGGAGGCGGCCGGCAGGAGCTGCCGCCCAGCTAAGCCCGGGCACACCAATCGAGGGTCTTTTCCTCTATGTCTCTTACCAACTCTGACAGGTTGTTATTGAGATAGAAGTGATCGCCGGGAAACACGCGAAGCGCGAACTCTTCGGTCGTTCGTTCGCTCCAATGCTCCATATCTTCTTCGGTCGCAATCCAATCCCTGTCGCCGATGTAGGCATAGATGGGGCACGACAGCGTCGTTTCTGGCGGGCAGTCATAGCCCGCAATGGCGCGGGCAGCGCGCAATGTGGGCAGCACCCCGGCGCGGAATTCTTCGTCCGCAAAAAATTCCGCATTCGTGCCGGTCATTCGAGCGACCAAGTCCAGCATGTCGTTATCGGAAAAACCCTGAACTTGTTTGTACCTGGCATGACCCGGGGCGGAACAGGACGACAAGAAGAGGGCGACGAGCCGATGCCCTTCCGATTGGAATCGCAACGCTACTTCGAAGGCCAGCATGCCGCCCAGGCTGTGGCCAAAGATGGCGATCGGATCGCCGATACGAGCCGACGGCTTCATCATCGCGAAGATTTCGTCGGCGAGGTTGGGGATACTCTCGAGCGGCGGGAGGCCATACCCATCCCGCTGGCCGGGGTACTGGACAGCGATCCGCTTTACGCCGGCGGAAAACTCTTTGGAAAATGGGACGTAGTCTGTCGCGGCTCCACCCGCATGCGGGAAAATGTATAGCGTTGCTTCGGCCAATTTGATGTCGTTCCTATTAGTCGTCCGGGTGCCGCTTCATCAACGAGCCAGCCTACCGGCGCCGGCGCGGAAGCGCGGGCCTTACCCCCACCGCGCTCAAGATCTGCGGCGTAAACTCCGCTAGCAGGCAAAAGGGCTGCGCGTACTCGAGTTTTTGGGCGGGCGGCGATCATCGCGTCGCATGGGTTCCATCGGCTCAATGCCCGACACACCGGGCCAGGCAGCGCTGTCACAGACGTAACACCAGGCACACTGGTCACAACAGGAATCTTGCAAGACGCCAGGAGGCGATCGCCGTGTACCGAGTCTTTGAAGCGCTGGACGAATTGAGCGCCATTGTCGAAGAAGCCCGTGGCGTGCCCATGACGGCGGGCTGCGTGGTGCCCAGGGGCGACGTGCTGGAGCTGATCGACGACATCAAGGACGCGATCCCCGCCGAGCTGGATGACGCCCAGGACGTGCTCGACGCGCGCGATTCGATGCTGCACGACGCCAAGGCGCACGCCGACTCCATGGTGTCCACGGCGACGACCGAGTCGGAGTCGATGCTCAACCACGCCCGCGCGGAGGGCGACCGGATCCTGTCTGACGCGAAATCGCAGGCCGACCGGATGGTGGCCGAGGCACGTCAGCACAGCGAGCGGATGGTCGGGGAGGCCCGGGAGGAAGCGATGCGCCTGGCGGCCGCGGCCAAGCGCGAGTACGAGGCCAGCGCCAGCCGCGCCAAATCGGAAGCCGACCGGCTGATCGAAAACGGCAACATCTCCTACGAGAAAGCCGTGCAAGAGGGCATCAAGGAGCAGCAGCGACTGGTGTCGCAGAACGAGGTGGTGCAGGCGGCCAACGCGGAATCCACCCGCCTCGTGGACACGGCCCACGCCGAGGCCGACAGGCTGCGCGGTGAATGCGATATCTATGTTGACAACAAGCTTGCCGAGTTCGAAGAGTTCCTCAACGGCACGATCCGTTCCGTCAGCCGCGGGCCGCCATCAGCTCCGCACCGCGGCCGGTACCCACGACTACGCGACACGTTAAAGCGCTCTTTTCGCCTGATCTGGCTGCTCGCTGCCGGCTGGGCCGTGGAAGGCCACTGCAAGGCCCACGGCACCCTGGCGCTACGCGACGCGCGCATTAGGATTTCTCCTATGGCGCGGCACCACAGTTCCACAGCGCAACGACACCCGACCTCGCCGATGGTGGTCGACATCGCGCGGCTGGGTCGACGTCCGGGAGGGATGTTCACCGTCCGTGACACCGTGCCCAGCCCGTCGCGCATCGGATTGGATCTGATCGCGATCGAGCGGGGCGCTCCGCTGGAGCTGGATCTGCGAGTGGAGTCGGTATCCGAAGGCGTGTTGGTGACCGGGACGGTCGCGGCGCCCACCGTCGGCGAGTGCGCCCGATGCCTCACCGCGGTGCAAGGGCGCGTGCAAGTTGCCTTGACCGAGCTGTTCGCCTATCCCCAGAGCGCGACCGAGGCGACCACCGAGGAAGACGAGGTCGGCCACGTGGTCGACGAAACCATCGACCTTGAGCAGTCCGTCATCGACGCGGTCGGACTGGATCTCCCGTTTTCGCCGATGTGCCGGCCGGACTGTCCGGGATTGTGCCCAGAATGCGGTGTCGCGCTCGCCGCTGAGCCTGGACATCGCCATGACCGCAGCGACCCGCGGTGGGCCAAGCTGGCGGGGATGTTGACCCCCGAGGCTCGGGAGAACCCAACGAGCACCCGGGGTGAGCGGTGACCCCGCCACGGGAAGTTCTGCTCGAGGCGCTCGGAGTCGAGCTGTCCGACGAACTGCTCGAGCTGGCCTTGACGCACCGCAGCTACGCCTACGAGCACGGCGGGCTGCCGACCAACGAGCGCTTGGAGTTCCTCGGCGACGCCGTTCTGGGCCTGACCATCACCGACGAGCTCTTCCACCGCCATCCTGACCGCTCGGAAGGAGACCTGGCCAAACTGCGGGCCAGCGTGGTCAACACCCATGGCGCTGGCCGACGTCGCGCGGAAGCTGTCCGAGTACGGTCTCGGTCTTCACCTGCTGTTGGGGCGCGGCGAGGCCAACACCGGCGGAGCCGACAAATCCAGCATCCTGGCTGACGGGATGGAATCGCTGCTGGGCGCGATCTACCTGCAGCACGGTATCGACGTGTCCCGCGAGGTGATCCTGCGCCTGTTCGGACCGCTGCTGGACGCCGCGCCGACGCTCGGCGCGGGGCTGGACTGGAAGACCAGCTTGCAAGAGCTGACCGCGGCTCGCAGCCTGGGCGCGCCGTCATACGTGGTCACCTCCACCGGCCCCGACCACGACAAGGAGTTCACCGCGGTGGTCGTCGTGATGGACACCGAATACGGCTCGGGTGTGGGTCGCTCCAAGAAGGAGGCCGAGCAGAAGGCGGCGTCGGCGGCTTGGAACGCGCTGGAAGCGCTGGACGTGCCCGACCCCGCCGGCAAAACTTCCGTCTGAGTCGATGGTGATGACCCGCTGCGCCCGGCTTCGCCGCGCTTGCGATCATCAATGAGTTGTGTGTCGATGGTGATGACCCGCTGCGCCCGGCTTCGCCGCGCTTGCGATCATCACTAGATGCCCGAACTACCTGAAGTCGAGGTGGTGCGGCGCGGTTTGCAGGCCCACGTGGTCGGCAAGACGATGACGGCGGTTCGGGTGCACCATCCCCGCGCGGTGCGCCGCCACGAAGCCGGGCCCGCCGACCTGACGGCGCGGTTGCTCGGCACCCGGATAATCGGAACCGATCGGCGCGGCAAGTACCTGTGGCTGCTGCTCGACAGGGACCAGGACACCGACACCGCGCTGGTAGTGCACCTCGGCATGAGTGGGCAGATGTTGCTGGGCACCGTCCCGCGCGCCGATCACGTCCGGATCTCCGCGCTCCTCGACGACGGCACGGTGCTGAGCTTCGCCGACCAGCGGACCTTTGGCGGGTGGCTGCTTGCCGACCTGGTGACCGTCGACGGCAGCGTGGTGCCGGTGCCCGTCGCGCACCTGGCGCGTGATCCGCTGGATCCGCGGTTCGATGCCGACGCGGTGATAAAAGTGTTGCGGGGCAAGCATTCTGAGCTCAAGCGCCAGCTGCTCGATCAGCAGGTGGTGTCCGGGATCGGCAACATCTACGCCGACGAGGCGCTGTGGCGGGCCAAGGTGCACGGTGCGCGGATCGCGGCCACGCTGACCCGCCGGCAGCTGGGCGCCGTCCTGGATGCGGCCGCCGAGGTGATGCGTGAGGCGCTGGCGAAGGGCGGGACCTCGTTCGACTCGCTGTACGTCAACGTCAACGGCGAGTCGGGTTACTTCGACCGCTCGCTGGACGCCTACGGCCGTGAAGGCCAGAACTGCCGGCGCTGCGGCGCGGTGATGCGCCGGGAGAAGTTCATGAACCGCTCGTCGTTCTACTGCCCGAGATGCCAGCCGAGGCCCCGGCGTTAGGTGGGGCGGTAAGTGGGTCAGTCGAAGATGTCGCGGCGCACGGTTCCAGATTGGCCCGATGATACGGCCGGATCGACGAACCACTCGTGCGGGAAAAGCAGGCCGAACGCTTGGGGTGGAAGTCGAAGCAGGACCCCGAACATGCGCTCGGTCAGGCCTGAGCTACCTATCTGTGAGAGGTGGGCGGCGATCGCGTCTCGCTTTTGCCGCGCGAAACGGGAGACGTCAATCCGGTGGGTGATCCGTGCCCGGGGCGTGTATGCATTGCGGGCGACCTCTTGCTCGTAGGGTGCCGGTAGTCGCAGCAGACGGGCGAGGTGGCCAATCCACACGAGTAATTCGCGCGGCATCGTCGCCTCGAGTGTTCGTGGGGTCGCTGCAAGTTCCGCGGCGCGCTTGCCGACGTGATGCACCTGCACATGGTCGCGATGTCCGTAGCCGCCGTTTCGCTCATAGCTGAGCAGCAATTCTGCGTCTTCTTCCCGAAGTATGTCGGCGAGTCGCCGCGCCGCGTCATCGAGATCGGCTCGGCCAAACCTGACCCGTCCCGGTGGATCCGGGTAGAAATCGGGACCGTAGCCACTATCCGCGTAGCCAAGGCACTCGACCCGGTGGACTCCGAGAATGCTCGCGCTGGAGCGCAATTCATCCAACCGAGAATCATCTTCTGTGTCATGCACGCGCCCGTCGGTCGCGGTGACGATGACAACGCGATGCCCGGCGGCAGCCGCCCGCGCGAGTGTGCCACCGGTGAGGATTACCTCGTCGTCCGGATGGGCGTGGAATGCCACGACGGTAGCCATGCAACGCAGTATGCCCGCTGACGCCGCCGCCGAGATCGACGTGGGCGTGGCGCTCTCTCGAACTTTTCCGCGCTGCCGTCGATCTCGTTGCACGGACTGACCGGTGGAACCAGTAGAAATGAGGCCATGACGGAACTGTGGGTCGAACGCACCGGAACGCGCCGCTATACGGGCCGTAGTTCACGAGGCGCGCAGGTACTCGTCGGCTCCGAGGACGTCGACGGCGTATTCACGCCCGGCGAGCTGCTGAAGATCGCGCTCGCCGCATGCAGCGGGATGTCCAGCGACCAGCCGCTGGCCCATCGCCTTGGCGAGGACTACAAGGCGGTGGTGAAGGTGTCCGGTGCGGCCGATCGCGACAAGGAGGTCTACCCGCTGCTGAAGGAGACCCTCGAAGTCGACCTCTCGGGGTTGTCGGCGGACGAAAAGGAGCGCCTGCTGGTGGTCGTCAATCGGGCCGTCGATTTGGTCTGCACCGTCGGACGCACGCTCAAATCGGGGACCACCGTCACCTTCGAGATCGCTTCCGAGGCCAGCAGTGTCGGATCCTGACGTGCGGCTCACCGCCTGGGTGCACGGGTGGGTCCAGGGCGTGGGCTTCCGCTGGTGGACGCGCTGCCGGGCACTGGAGCTGGGCCTGACCGGCTATGCGGCCAACCATGACGACGGCCGGGTGCTGGTGGTCGCCCAAGGACCGCGTGCGGCGGGCGAAAAACTGCTGCAGGCGCTGCAACGCGGGGCGCACCCCGGGACGCGTCGACAAGGTCGTCGCCGACTGGTCGCAGCCACAGGAGCGGTTCACCGGATTCGTCGAGCGGTAATCTGGCGGGTCGTGTACCTCAAGAGTCTGACGGTGAAGGGCTTCAAATCCTTCGCATCGCCGACGACTCTGCGTTTTGAGCCGGGCATTACCGCCGTCGTCGGCCCCAATGGCTCGGGCAAGTCCAACGTGGTCGATGCCCTGGCCTGGGTGATGGGGGAGCAGGGAGCGAAGACGCTGCGTGGCGGAAAGATGGAAGACGTCATCTTCGCCGGCACGTCGTCGCGCGCTCCACTGGGCCGCGCCGAGGTCACCGTGACGATCGACAACTCCGACAACGCGCTGCCGATCGAGTATTCCGAGGTGTCGATCACCCGGCGGATGTTCCGCGACGGTGCCAGTGAATACGAAATCAACGGCAGCAGTTGCCGTTTGATGGATGTCCAGGAGCTGCTGAGCGACTCCGGCATCGGCCGCGAGATGCATGTGATCGTCGGGCAGGGCAAGTTGGAGGAAATCCTGCAGTCGAAGCCCGAGGATCGCCGGGCGTTCATCGAAGAGGCCGCGGGCGTGCTCAAGCACCGCAAGCGCAAGGAAAAGGCGCTGCGCAAACTCGACGCGATGTCGGCGAACCTGGCCCGGCTCACCGATCTGACCACTGAGCTGCGACGCCAGCTCAAACCGTTGGGTCGGCAGGCCGAAGTGGCCCGTCGCGCCCAGACGATTCAGGCCGATCTGCGCGACGCCCGATTACGGCTGGCAGCCGACGATCTGGTCAGCCGGCAGACCGAACGGGACGCGATCTTCGAGGCAGAGGCGACAATGCGCCGTGACCATGACGAGGCCACCGCCCGGCTGGCCGCGGCGTCCGGACAGCTGGCCGATCATGAGACCTCGCTCGCCGAGCTATCACAACGGGCCGATTCCGTGCAGCAGAGCTGGTTTGGGCTGTCCGCGCTGGCCGAACGGGTCGGCACCACCGTGCGCATCGCGAGCGAACGAGCCCAGCATCTCGATGTCGAGCCGGTGATGAGCGGCGATACCGACCCGGACGCGCTGGAAGCCGAGGCCCAGCAGGTTGAGGTCGCCGAGCAGGAGCTGTTGGCGGAGCTGGCCGCGACGCGCACCCGGCTGGATGCCGCCCGCACGGAATTGGCCGACCGTGAGCGGCAGGCCGTCGAGGCCGACCGGGCCCATCTGGCAGCGGTCCGAGCTGAGGCGGATCGTCGGGAGGGTCTGGCACGGCTGGCCGGCCAGGCGGAGACCATGCGGGCGCGCGTCGAATCGATCGACGACAGCGTTGCGCAGCTGGCCGAACGCATCGAGGAAGCCGCGTCGCGCGCGCAGCAGACCCGGGCGGAGTTTGAAACCGTGCAGGGCCGCGTCGGCGAACTGGATCAGGGTGAGGCCGGTCTCGACGAGCACCACGAGCGCACCGTGGCCGCGCTGCGGTTGGCCGACGAACGCGTCGCCGAGCTGCAGTCCGGCGAGCGCGGCGCAGAACGCCAGGTGGCTTCGCTGCGCGCCCGAATCGATGCGCTGTCGGTGGGGCTCGAACGTAAGGACGGGGCGGCGTGGCTTACCCGGAATCGAAGTGGCGCAGGGCTTTTAGGGCCGATCGCCAAGTTGGTGAAAGTGCGCTCAGGCTATGAGGCGGCGCTGGCCGCGGTGCTCGGCTCCGCGGCCGACGCGCTGGCCGCAGACAGCTTGGGCGCGGCCCGGCTCGCGGTCGCAGCGCTCAAGGAAGCCGACGGGGGCCGCGCGGCTCTGGTTTTGAGCGACTGGCCCGCCCCCGATGAGCCCCCGGCCGCCGAGCTGCCCGGGGGAGCCTTGTGGGCGCTGGATTTGGTGGAGGCGCCGCCGCGGCTGCGCGGCGCGATGATCGCGATGCTGTCCGGCGTGGCGGTGGTCGGTGACCTGGCCGAGGCGCTGGATCTAGTGGCGGTGCGCCCGAGGCTGCGTGCGGTCACGGCCGACGGTGATCTGGTGGGTGCCGGCTGGGTGAGCGGCGGTTCTGACCGCAAGCTGTCCACCCTGGAGGTCACCTCCGAGATAGACAAGGCCAGCACCGAACTGGCCGCGGCGGAGGCGCAGGCGGCCCAGCTGAGCGCGGCGCTGTCGGGTGCACTGGCCGAGCAGGCCGCCCGTCAGAACTCCGCCGAGCAGGCCCTGGCCGCGCTCAACGAATCCGACACCACGATTTCGGCGATGTACGAGCAGCTAGGGCGGCTCGGACAGGAAGCGCGCACGGCCAACGAGGAGTTCGGCAGGTTGCTGCGGCAGCGCGAGGAGTTGGAAGCCGCGCGCACTCAAACTCTCGACGAGGCCGTCGAACTCGAGACGCGGCTGCGTAACGCCCAAGAAACCCAGCAGGTGCACGCGGCCGAACCCAGCTCGGCGGCGGCCCGGCAGCAAATCGCCGCCGCCGTCGACGGCGCCCGCACCGTCGAGGTCGAGGCCCGGCTGGCGGTGCGGACCGCTGAAGAACGTGCCAACGCGGTACGCGGACGTGCGGATTCGCTGCGCCGCGCGGCCGCCGCCGAACGAGAGGCCCGGCTGCGCGCCCGGCTGGCGCACGCCGCACGACTGCGCGCGGCCGCCGTGGCCGAGGCGGTGGCCGACGCCGGGCGGCTGCTCGCGTCGCGGCTGAACCAGGTGGTCGAGGCGGCGTCCCGCATCCGCGACGAACTGACCGCGGAACGTCACCAGCGGTCCGCGGAGTTGGTGACTGTTCGCACCGAGGTGAGCAACCTGAACGTCCGGCTCGCCGCACTCACGGACTCGCTGCATCGCGACGAGGTGGCCAACGCCCAGGCGGCACTGCGCATCGAGCAGCTCGAGCAGATGGTGCTGGAGCAGTTCGGGATGACGCCGGACGACTTGATCGCCGAGTACGGTCCGCAGGTTGCGCTGCCGCCGACCGAACTGGAGCTCGCTGAATTCGAGCAGGCCCGGGAACGTGGCGAGCAGGTGGTCGCGCCCGCTCCGATGCCGTTCGACCGACCCACCCAGGAGCGCCGGGCCAAACGCGCCGAACGCGAGCTGGCCGAACTGGGCAGGGTTAACCCGCTCGCCCTGGAGGAGTTTGCTGCGCTCGAGGAACGCTACAACTTTCTGTCCACCCAACTGGCGGATGTCAAGGGTGCCCGCAAAGATCTGCTCGACGTCGTCGCCGACGTCGACGCACGCATCCTGCAGGTCTTCAGCGACGCGTTCACCGATGTGGAGCGCGAGTTCCGGGATGTGTTCGCCTCGCTGTTTCCCGGTGGGGAGGGCCGGCTGCGGCTGACCGAGCCGGATGACTTGCTCACCACTGGCATCGAGGTGGAGGCGCGTCCGCCTGGCAAAAAGGTCACCCGGCTGTCTTTGCTGTCCGGTGGTGAGAAGGCGCTGACGGCGGTGGCGATGCTGGTGGCGATCTTCCGGGCCCGCCCGTCGCCCTTCTACATCATGGACGAGGTGGAAGCCGCCCTCGACGACACCAACCTGCGTCGCTTGCTGGGCCTGTTCGAACAGTTGCGTGCGCAGTCGCAGCTCATCATCATCACGCACCAAAAGCCCACGATGGAAGTCGCTGACGCGCTGTATGGCGTGACCATGCAGGGCGACGGCATCACCGCGGTGATCTCGCAACGGATTCGCGGTCAGCAAGTGGATCAGCTGGCGACGAGCGTCACCTGATGCTCGGCATGCTCGGCCGACGATCTCGCCGGTCGTTCGGCGTGTACTGACGGCTTTGGGTGTGTGTTGACGGCGTTGAGTGTGTACTGACGGCTTTCGAAGGTGTACTGGCGGCGGGTTTTCGGCGGTTTTTCCGCCCACGATGCACGCGCGACGCCATGGCTGCACGCGCGACGCCGTGGCTGCACACGCAACGGCCATGGATGCCCGCGCGACGTCCGGCCCTCAACCCCTTGGGCACCGGGTAACCCGCGGCTGGAAGGATTGTCAGCGTGTCGGAAGGTCTGTGGATCGCCATCGCGGTCGTCGCCGCCCTGGTCATCATCACCGCGCTGGTCCTGGGCCTGGTGCGGTACCGTCGGCGGCGAATCAGGCTGTCGGCGCGGCCGGAACCTGAGGGCATCGACCGCTCGGGCGGCTACACCGCGTCCTCGGGCATCACCTTCAGCCGGACCGGGACGGCCGAGCCGGTCGAACGGATCGACACCACCGGACTGCCAGCGGTCGGCGACGACGCGACCATCCCGCGCGACGCGCCAAAACGCACGATCTCCGATGTACTTCTTCCCGACTTCGAGGCCGGACCCGAGATACCGCCGGTCGTCGAAGAGCCGCCGGTCGTCGAAGAGCCGGTCGAGACCCCCGAGGCCCCCGAGACCCCCGAGGCCGCCGAAATCGAGGCGATCGCCCCGCCCGAGGGCCGATTGGAACGACTGCGCGGCCGCCTCGCCAAATCGCAGAACGCCCTCGGGCGCAGCATGCTGGGATTGATCGGCGGCGGCGACCTGGACGAGGACTCTTGGCAGGACGTGGAGGACACCCTGCTGGTCGCCGATCTGGGCCCGGTGGTCGCCGAATCCGTGGTGTCGCAGCTGCGCAGCCGGCTGGCCAGCAGCAACGTGCGTACTGAAGCCGACGCTCGCGCCGTGCTGCGCGACGTGCTGATCAAAGAACTGCAACCCGGCATGGACCGCTCGATTCGGGCGCTGCCGCATGACGACCATCCCGCTGTGCTGCTCGTCGTCGGGGTCAACGGCACCGGAAAGACCACCACCGTCGGCAAGCTGGCGCGAGTGCTGGTGGCCGACGGGCGCCGGGTGGTGCTGGGCGCGGCCGACACCTTCCGGGCCGCCGCGGCCGATCAGCTGCAGACCTGGGCTTCCCGGGTGGGCGCCGAGGTGGTGCGCGGCGCCGAGGGTGCTGACCCGGCATCGGTGGCATTCGACGCCGTCGACAAGGGTGTGGCCTCAGGTGCCGACGTCGTGGTCATCGACACCGCCGGGCGGTTACACACCAAGGTGGGGCTGATGGACGAGCTCGACAAAGTCAAGCGTGTGGTGACCCGGCGCGCTGCCGTCGACGAGGTGTTGCTGGTGCTGGACGCAACCATCGGCCAGAACGGGCTGGCGCAGGCCAGGGTATTCGCCGATGTCGTGGACATCACCGGTGCGGTGCTGACCAAACTGGACGGAACTGCCAAGGGCGGCATCGTTTTCCGTGTCCAACAAGAACTCGGAGTGCCGGTGAAGCTGGTCGGGCTTGGTGAGGGTCCCGACGACTTGGCACCGTTCGAACCAGCCGCTTTCGTCGACGCCTTGCTGGGCTGAAAAAACATTACCCAGCGATTGGGACGTTAATACCGGCGAAACACGGCGGCTCTATTGCCGAAACAACCATCTCGCAAGGTTCTGGATCAGGTCATCAGGCACCTGTCTGACGGCCGTTTTCATGGCCGACCGGAGGTGATTGCGAGTGAGTTTCCCGTTAATGGGCCAGCCTAATGCGGGCGATACCGCCTGGATGTTGGCGAGCTCCGCACTGGTGCTGTTGATGACGCCAGGGCTGGCGTTCTTCTACGGCGGCATGGTGCGGGCCCGCAGCGTGCTCAACATGATCATGATGAGCGTCAGCTCGATGGGCGTCGTCACGGTGATTTGGGTGCTCTACGGCTACTCGATGGCATTCGGCAACGATGTCGGCAACGTCGCGGGCAACCCGTTGCAATTCTTTGGCCTCAAGCACCTGATCGGTGGCAACGCCGTTGCCGCGGATCCCAGCACGCAGACCGGTGCGACGGACATCGCGCTGGTGGGCACTCCGCCGGACGCACTGCCGGCCACCGTGTTCGTGGCGTTCCAGCTGATGTTCGCGATCATCACCGTCGCGCTGATCTCGGGGGCGGTGGCCGACCGGCTGAAGTTCAGCGCCTGGGTGGTCTTCTCCGGTCTGTGGGCGACACTGGTCTACTTCCCGATCGCGCACTGGGTCTTCGCGGCTAACGGGTACTCGGCCGAGCACGGCGGCTGGATCAACAACAAGCTGCACGCGATCGACTTCGCCGGGGGAACGGCGGTCCATATCAATGCCGGTGTGGCCGGCCTGATGCTGGCGATTGTCCTCGGCAAGCGCAAGGGTTGGCCCACGACGCTGTTCCGCCCGCACAACCTGCCGTTCGTGATGCTCGGCGCCGCATTGCTGTGGTTCGGCTGGTACGGCTTCAACGCCGGGTCGGCGCTGACCTCCAACGGCGCCGCCGGATCGACGTTCATGGCCACCACCATCGCAACGGCCGCGGCCATGCTCGCCTGGCTGCTCACTGAGCGCATCCGCGACGGCAAGGCCACGACGCTGGGAGCGGCGTCGGGCATCGTCGCCGGTTTGGTTGCCATCACACCGTCCTGCTCGTCGGTCAACGTGTTGGGCGCCTTGGTAATCGGCGCGGTGGCCGGTGTGCTGTGCGCGCTGGCGGTCGGGCTGAAATTCAGGTTCGGCTTCGATGACTCGCTCGACGTGGTCGGCGTCCACCTGGTCGGTGGTATCGCCGGCACCCTGCTGGTGGGCCTGGTCGCCGCCCCGGAGAGCACGGCCATCGCCCAAGGCACGGGCACGTCGAAGGGCCTGTTCTATGGCGGCGGCTTCGACCAGCTGGTGCGGCAGGCGATTGGTGCGGGCAGTGTCCTCGTCTATTCTGGCGTGGTCACCCTTATCCTGGCTTTGATCCTGAAGTACACAATGGGACTGCGGCTTAGCGATGAGGACGAGGCCACAGGCATCGACGAGGCAGAACACGCCGAGAGCGGCTACGACTTCGCAGTCGCGAGCGGTTCGGTTCTTCCCCGGGCGAGCCTGCCGGACAGCTCCAATGGCCTGGAGGAAACCGTGGTCGCCGAGAAAGTGGAGGCAGAGCGCTAATGAAGCTGATCACCGCGATCGTGAAGCCGTTTACCCTCGACGACGTCAAGACCAGCCTCGAAGACGCCGGAGTCTTGGGGATGACGGTCAGCGAGATCCAGGGCTACGGGCGGCAAAAGGGCCACACTGAGGTCTACCGGGGTGCTGAATACTCGGTCGACTTCGTGCCGAAGGTTCGCATCGAGGTCGTCGTCGACGATTCCATCGTCGACAAGGTTGTCGACAGCATCGTGCGGGCGGCGCGCACCGGCAAGATCGGTGACGGCAAGGTCTGGGTCAGCCCGGTCGAGACGATTGTGCGGGTACGCACCGGGGAACGCGGAACAGACGCCCTCTGACCGCGGTCGGCCACCCTGATCTGACCTTGGGTGGACAAGCGCGGGCCGGAATTCCGGCCCGCGCATTCCGATTGGAGGGCACGGTAATGGCGGGGTAACAGAAAGTGCTTGCGCGGCCAGCGATTTGGCTGCCGCGCGACGAGAGCTGCTCTCACACGGACACCGTGAACTGGATTCGGCAGAGCTGCGGCAAGCGTTGCTCGATCTACACGAGTCCTGGCTGACCGCAAAGGCGGCCGATATCGGGATCACCGATACCAGTGGCTTCGCGATCGTCGGAATCGGTGGGCTGGGCCGCCGCGAACTGCTGCCGTATTCGGACCTGGACCTGATGCTGGTGCACGACGGCAAGCCGGCCGAAGTGTTGGCAGAGGTGGCCGACAAGCTGTGGTATCCGCTCTGGGATGCCAATATTCGGCTGGACCACAGCGTGCGAACCATGAGCGAGGCGCTCGGCACCGCCAATTCCGACCTGACCGCCGCGATGGGCATGCTGGACGCCCGCCACATTGCCGGCGAGGAGCGGTTGTCGACCGAGTTGATCGCCGGGGTGCGACGGCAGTGGCGCAGCGGGATCCGTTCCCGGATGGATGAACTCGTCGAGGCGACCCAGGCCCGCTGGGCACGTTGTTTCCGCATAGCGCACCGCGCCGAGCCCGACCTGAAATTGGGTCGCGGCGGACTACGCGACGTCCACCTGCTCGACGCGCTGGCAGTCGCTCAGCTGGTCGACCGGAATGCGGCGCGCAATCCGGACACACCGGCGGGTGCGCTGGACGACGCGTACCTGACGCTGCTCAATGTGCGAACCGAGTTACACCGCGTGTCCGGCCGCGGCGGCGATGTACTGCTGGCCCAATTCGGCGACGACATCAGCGCGGCCTTACATTACGGTGACAGATTCGACCTGTCGCGCATGCTGTCGCACGCGGCCCGCACCATCAGCTACGAGGCCGAAACGGGACTGCGGACCGCGGTCAACGCGTTGCCGCGGCGCGGCGTGTCAGCCCTGATACGGCGGCCGAAGCGGCGGCCATTGGACGAGGGCGTCGTCGAGTACGCCGGGGAAATCGTGCTGGCCCGCGACGCGAAACCGGAAAGCGACGCTGGGCTGGTGCTCCGAGTGGCTGCGGCGTCGGCCTCGACCGGATTGCCCATCGCGGCCGCCACGCTGAGCCACCTCGCCGCCAGCGCCCCCGAGTTGGAGCCGCCCTGGCCGCGCCAGGCATTGGACGACTTTCTGGTTGTGCTCAGCGCCGGGCCCACCGCCGTCAACACGATCGAGACGCTCGACCGCACCGGCCTGTGGGGCCGGCTGCTGCCGGAATGGGGGGCGATCCGCGACCTTCCACCCCGCGACGTCGCCCACAAGTGGACGGTGGACCGGCACCTGGTCGAGGCCGCCGTCCAAGCCGCACCGCTGGCTACCCAAGTGGCGCGACCGGATCTGCTGGCGCTGGGCGCGCTGCTGCACGACATCGGCAAGGGCCGCAATGCCGATCACAGTGTGCTGGGGGCCGAGTTGGCCGTCCAGATCGGCGAGCGGCTGGGAATGCCGCAGCCGGACATCCAGACGCTTTCCGACATGGTCCGCTACCACCTGCTGCTGCATGTCGTGGCAACCCGAAGTGACCTGAACGATCCGCAAACCATTGAGTACGTGTCCGAGGCGCTGGGCGGGGATTCGGTGCTGCTCGAACTGTTGCATGCGCTGGCGGAGGCGGACTCGAAGGCCACCGGCCCCGGGGTGTGGAGCGACTGGAAGGCGGGCCTGATCGGGAACCTGGTGCGTAGATGTCGGCTGGTGATGGCGGGTGAGTCGCTGCCGCAGGCCGATCCGACTGCGCCACACTATCTTTCACTCGTTCGCGACCAAGGCGTGCATGTGGAGATCAGGCCGGGTGAGGCCGAACGCATGTACCACGTGGTGATGGTCGCCCCGGACCAGCGGGGTCTGGTGTCCAAGGCCGCCGCCGTGCTGGCGCTGAACTCGCTGGGGGTGCATTCGGCGTCGGTCAACGTTTACGAGGGCGTCGCGATCACCGAATTCGTGGTGTCGCCACACTTCGGTTCGCCGGCCGCGGCCGAGTTGCTGCGTCAGCAGTTCGTTGGTGCGCTCGCCGGTGACATCGACGTCCTGGGCACGTTGGAGAAGCGTGATGCCGAGGCGACCAGCGCGGCGTCGGCCCGGTTCGGGGAGGTGCAGGCTGGGGGTGCCCGTGACCCGGTCCACCGCCCCGCCCCGCATCCTGTGGTTCGACACCGCGACGCCGGGTCAACCGATCGTCGAGATCCGCGCCGGGGACCGCCCCGGCCTACTCGCCCTGCTGACCCGCGCGCTGGAGCGCGCGGGAGCTGACATCGTGTGGGCGAAGGTCAATACCTTCGGTTCCACCGCGGGCGACGTGTTCTGTGTGGTGCTGCCCGACGAGTCCGAGCGAGCCGGCGTGGACGAGCACCTGCTGGCCGTCTTGGGCACGCTCACTCGCTCGGAATTGAGCTGGCGCACCGCGTCGATCCGCGCCTTGAGCTGGTCGCTGGTCGCGGCGGCGATCGGCGGCCCGCCGCAGCGACGGCGCAGTTCGCTGTGAATCCATCCATGGGGTTTGCCCGTGCGGTGATGGGCGACCGACACCAGCGCGTTGAGTTCGCGGCGCAGCTCGCGCAGTTGGCCGTGTGTGGTGATCACGACCGGCGCGCCACCCTTCGCCCCTTGTTGTCTCTGGGCCCGTTTCTGCAGCTGCTCGTCTTGGCGGCGGTGCAGTAGGGCGCGCATCTGCTCGGCATCGAGCAACCCCGGGATACCGAGGTAGTCGGCTTCCTCGTCGCTGCCGGCCGGTGTGGCGGTGCCGAACGAGGATCCGTCGAAGATGACCTGGTCCAGTTCGGCGTCGGCCCCCAGCGCGGTGAAGCCGTTTTCTGGATCTTTTAAGCCTTGCTCGGTCTGGGTCCTGACGGCGGGATCATCGTCGAGCGGATCCTCGTCGGCGCGGTGCGGTTCGCCGAGCACATGATTGCGTTGAGCCTCCAGCTCACTGGCCAGCTGCAGCAGATTAGGCACTGACGGCACGAAGATGCTCGCGGTTTCACCCGGCCGGCGGGACCGCACGAACCGGCCGATGGCCTGTGCGAAGAACAGCGGCGTGGATGCGCTGGTGGCGTAAATCCCGACCGAGAGCCGCGGCACGTCGACGCCCTCCGAGACCATCCGCACCGCTACCAGCCAGCGGCCGGTGCCCTCGGCGAATTGGCTGATGCGAGAGGATGATCCGGGGTCGTCGGACAGCACCACCGTGGGCGGTTCCGAGGTCAACTCCGTCAGCAGGCGCGCGTAAGCGCGGGCCGCGGTGCGGTCGGAGGCGATGATCATGCCGCCGGCATCGGGGACGTGGGTACGCAGTTGGCTCAGCCGTTGATTGGCCGCCGCGATCACTGCGGGCATCCATTCGCCGGCCGGGTCCAGCGCGGTGCGCCACGCCCGTGCGGTGTGCTCGGCGGACAGCGGTTCGCCCAGTCGCGCTGTGTGCTCGTCGCCCGCGCTGTCCCGCCAGCGCGCCTGGCCGGAGTAGGCGAGGAACACCACCGGCCGGACCACGCCGTCGGCGAGGGCTTCGGCGTAGCCATAGGTGTGGTCGGCATGCGAACGCAGCACGCCGTCGCTACCGGGCTGGTAGCACACGAACGGGATCGGGCTGTCGTCGCTGCGAAATGGGGTGCCCGTCAGCGCGAGTCGGCGGGTGGCGTCGTTGAAGGCTTCGCGGATGGCGTCGCCCCAGGTCTTGGCGTCCCCGCCGTGGTGGATCTCGTCGAAAATGACCAGGGTCTTGCGCTGCTCGGTGCGCACCCGGTGCCGCGTCGGATGCGACGCGACCTGGGCGTAGGTGACCATCACGCCGTGATACTCCGGTGAGGTCTGGGCGTTCGCGTTGGAGAATCTCGGGTCCAGCGCCAGACCCATCCGTCCGGCTGCTTGCGCCCACTGGATCTTGAGGTGCTCGGTGGGTACGACGACGGTGATCTGTTCGACGGCGTGCTGCCTGAGTAGTTCGGCTGCCACCCGCAGCGCGAACGTTGTCTTCCCGGATCCCGGGGTGGCCACGGCGAGGAAATCGCGCGGCTGGGCCGCCAGGTACTTCACCAGCGCGCGCCGCTGCCAGCCGCGCAACGGCTCGCTGCCCGATTCGACGCGCGACTCCACGGGGCTGACCGGTTGCATCGACACCAGCTTTTTCGGTCCCCCCGGTAGTTCGCATTCCCGACGCGGCCAGCCCAGTTCGGCTGCGGCTGTGAAATGTAGCACGACAACGCTTTTCGGTGCGTTAGCGGCGTGGCGCGTCCGGGATAGCGTGATCACGTCACACCCGTCACACGTGTCTCGTGGAGAGCGGGTGCATGCTTTGTGCCCGCCTCCGAGCGACAACCGGGCTGAACTAAGCGGGACTGGACAGGTCCCGGCTGTCCAGCCACGCGTGGATCCGTTCGGCGACGTCGGCCCAGCCGGGTTCGAGCATCATGTTGTGTCCCATCGAGAAGAATTCCGGCTCGGTCCGGTAGGCCCGTGCCGTGGCGCGCACCGCGCGCACGCTGACGAAGCCGTCGTGCACGGCACCCGAGCACCAGCATCGGGGTGGTCACCCGCCGGGTTTCGACCCGGCGGAACATCGGATCGGTCATGGCCGCGCGGACACTCTCGGCCCCGGCGCGTTCCCAGCAGGATTCGACGATGGCCTCGGGCGTGTCGGAGCAGAAGAGGTATTCGCGGGCCAGCGCCTGCGTGCGGAGGAATTTGACCAGCGTGGGGTCGTTGAACGAGTGCACGGTCATCCACGGCCGGCGGCGCCAGACGCGCAGCGCCGCCCCGAGCACGCCTTGCGGCGGCAGGGAGCCCACCAGCACCGCGGCCGGGGCGGCTCGGTCCTCGAGGTAGCGCTGGATCACGTAGCCACCCAGGGAATGGCCTATCAGGACGGGGTGGCGCAGCCCGCCACCCAGGTCGTCGGCCACCGAATGGACGTCGTCGATGTAGTCGGCGATGGAAACCTTCTGCAAAGGCTTCGCCGTGGGGCTGGTGCCGTGCCCGCGCAGGCTCATCGCAACCGCGCGGTACCCGCGATCCGCGAAGAAGTCCAGGAAGTGGTCGTCCCAGCACCACGCGCCGTGCCAGCCGCCGTGCACGAACAGCAGCGGCACCGGGTGCGCGTCGGTAAGCACCCCTTGTCGATCACCTCGAGCATGAATCCGCAGTCTAGAACCGGTTCGAACGTGCGGCTGGCCGCACACTCGGCGTCGAACGTGCTGCTGGCCGCACGCTGGCGCCGAACTTCGGAGCCACTAGGCTGGCGGGCGTGTTTGAATCGCTGTCCGACCGGTTGACCGGTGCCCTTCAGGGCCTGCGCGGCAAGGGTCGTCTGACCGACGCCGATATCGAAGCCACTACCCGCGAAATCCGGCTCGCGCTGTTGGAAGCCGACGTTTCGTTGCCGGTGGTCCGCGCGTTCGTCCACCGGATCAAAGAGCGCGCGCGGGGCGCCGAGGTGTCTGGAGCCCTCAACCCGGCGCAGCAGGTCGTCAAGATCGTCAACGAAGAGCTGATCGGCATCCTGGGCGGCCAGACCCGCCAGCTGGCGTTCGCCAAGACGCCGCCGACCGTGGTGATGCTCGCCGGTCTGCAGGGTTCGGGTAAGACGACGTTTGCCGGCAAGTTGGCCTCCTGGCTGCGCACGCAGGGACACACGCCGCTGCTGGTGGCCTGCGACCTGCAGCGACCGGCGGCGGTCAACCAGCTGCAAGTCGTCGGTCAACGTGCCGGGGTGCCGGTATTCGCGCCACACCCGGGCGCGTCACCCCAGTCAGGCCCTGGTGACCCGGTCGCCGTCGCTGCGGCGGGGATCGCCGAAGCCCGGGCCAAGCACTTCGACTTCGTCATCGTCGACACCGCCGGGCGGTTGGGCATCGACGACGAGTTGATGGCGCAGGCCGGGGCCATCCGGGATGCTGTCGACCCCGACGAGGTGCTGTTCGTCCTGGACGCCATGATCGGCCAGGACGCCGTCGCCACCGCTCGGGCATTCGGTGAGGGCGTCGGCTTCACCGGGGTGGTGCTGACCAAGCTGGACGGCGACGCCCGCGGTGGGGCCGCCCTGTCCGTCCGCGAAGTCACGGGCGTCCCAATCCTTTTCGCCTCTACCGGCGAGAAGCTCGAGGACTTCGACGTCTTCCACCCGGACCGGATGGCCAGCCGCATCCTGGGTATGGGCGATGTGCTGAGCCTGATCGAACAGGCCGAGCAGGTCTTCGACGCCAAGCAGGCCGAGGAGGCCGCCCTCAAGATCGGCACGGGGGAGCTGACCCTGGAGGATTTCCTCGAGCAGATGCTCGCCGTCCGCAAGATGGGCCCGATCGGCAACCTGTTGGGCATGCTGCCCGGCGCGGGCCAGATGAAGGACGTATTGGCCGAAGTCGACGACAAGCAACTCGACCGGGTGCAGGCCATCATCCGCGGGATGACGCCTCAGGAGCGCGCCGACCCGAAGATGATCAATGCTTCCCGGCGGCTGCGTATCGCCAACGGTTCGGGTGTGACGGTGTCCGAGGTCAACCAACTGGTCGACCGCTTCTTCGAGGCCCGCAAGATGATGTCGTCCATGCTCGGGGGCATGGGCATACCCGGTATGGGCCGCAGGTCCGCGACGCGAAAAAGCAAGGCGGCGAAGGGCAAAAAAGGTAAGAAGGGGGCGCGCGGCCCCACGCCGCCGAAGGTCAGGAGCCCGTTCGGTGCCGGCATGCCGGGCATGCCGGGCATGCCGGCGGGGTTCCCCGACCTGTCGCAAATGCCCGAAGGCCTCAACGAGCTACCCCCGGGGCTGGCCGACTTCGACCTGTCGAAGCTGAAGTTCCCGGGCAACCCGGGTAACCCGGGCAACAAGTAGCCGCGCCGTGCGCCTGCACGTGCGCGGTGTGGGACTACCCGACGAAACGACGATCGAGTGCTGGATCGTCGACGGGCGCATCAGCCTCGAGCCGGTTGCCGACGCCGATACCGTCTTTGGTGCGTCTTCTCAAGGCTGGATCCTGCCCGGTTTGGTGGATGCGCACTGCCACGTCGGGCTCGGTGAGCACGGTGGCGTCGAACTCGACGAGGCGATCACCCAGGCCGAGACCGAACGCGATGTGGGTGCCCTGCTGCTGCGCGACTGCGGTGTCCCGAACGACACCCGCAGCCTCGACGACCACGACGACCTGCCCCGCATCATCCGGGCCGGCAAACACCTGGCCAGACCCAAGCGCTACATCGCCGGTTACGCGGTCGAGCTGGAAGACGAATCGCAGCTGCCGGCGGCGGTCGCCGTCGAGGCGCGGCGCGGCGACGGCTGGATCAAGCTGGTCGGCGACTGGATCGACCGCCAGGTCGGCGATCTGGCCCCGCTGTGGTCCGACGACGTGCTCAAGGACGCGATCGACGCCGCGCACGCGCACGGGGCCCGGGTCACCGCACACGTCTTCAGCGAGGACGCGCTGCCCGGCCTGATCAGGGCCGGCATCGACTGCATCGAACACGGCACCGGGCTGACCGACGACACCATCGCGCTGATGCTCGAGCATGGGACCGCGCTGGTCCCCACGCTGATCAACCTCGAGAACTTCCCGGGCATCGCCGACTCCGCGGGACGCTATCCGACCTATGCCGCCCACATGCGCGACCTGTATGACCGTGGTTACGACCGGGTCGCCGCGGCGCGGGAGGCCGGTGTGCCGGTGTACGCCGGCACCGATGCCGGCAGCATGATCCAGCACGGGCGGATCGCCGACGAGGTCGAAGCGCTCAAGCGCGTCGGGATGAGCCCCACCGAGGCGGTTGGCGCGGCGTGCTGGGATGCCCGGCGCTGGCTGGGCCGGCCCGGCCTGGAGCATGGGGCACCGGCCGATTTGGTGTGCTATTCCGAGGATCCGCGGGATGGGCCCGGGGTGCTGAGCCGTCCCGATTTGGTGATTCTGCGCGGCAAGACGTTTCGGCCTTGTTAGATAGTCGGGGGCTGGCCGGGAGTTGAACGGGCGTGGCGTTGTGACGGCGGTTAGGATCGCGAAATGGCGTTAGCCAGCGGCGCGACTTTTGCCGGTTACACGGTCGCGCGGAGGCTGGGTACGGGTGTTACGGGTGAGGTCTACCTTGTCCAGGATGCGCGATCGGCGCGCTGGCGGGCGCTGAAAATCCTTCTGCCTGCCGATGTCGTCGGACGGCGAATTCCGCCGGCGATTCCACTCGGAGACCTACGTCGCCACACATCTGTATCACCCGCACATCGCGGAGGTGAATGACCGCGGCGAGTTCGACGGCCAGCTGTGGGTCGCGATGGACTATGTCGACGGCATCAACGCCGCACAGCTCATCGCCCAGCGATTCCCGGCGGTGTCGCCGGTCGGTGAGGTGCTCGCGATCATCACCGCCGTGGCTGACGCTCTCGACTTTGCCCATCAGCGCGGACTGCTGCATCGCGATGTCAAACCCGCCAACATCCTGCTGACCAGCCGGGGCGGGGGAGAACAACGGGTTCTGCTGGCCGACTTCGGGATAGCCCGGCAACTCAGCGGACCAACCGGCGACATCGGCTACACCGCACCCGAACAGTTGACGGGCGCCGACGTCGACGGGCGCGCCGACCAGTACGCGCTGGCGGCCACCGCATTTCACCTGCTGACCGGTGCGCCCCCGGTTACGCAGCCGCTCGACGATGCGCCGCCCAAGCTCAGCGACCAGCGTCCGGAGCTGATGGCCATCGACGATGTGTTCGGCAAGGCGCTTGCCGGAAATCCCGCGGACCGGTTCGAGAGCTGCAGCGAGTTCGCCGCTGCGGCCAACGAAGCGGCCGGCATCTCGATCGGTGATCGCAGTCCGGAGGCCGTCTTAGCCGGTGAGGCAGTCGATTACCCCGCCTTCGTCTGGCCCGAGCTCGAGGAATTGATCAACAACCAGTCGTGCCCCGATTACCCGGCTAATGGCGGGCGCCCGGAGCGGCGCGGCACGGCGCGGCATTCCGCTGCCGGGGCATTGGCGCCCCGACTGGATGACTTTGGTACGGGAAGCGCCGCGCCGGCGACACCGCCCGCACTGCCGGCGGCGGCTGCTGCGCCACACCGACGCAAGTGGGGCACTGTCCTGCCGATCGCCGTGGCGGTGGTGCTGCTCGCCGGGCTGCTCGCGGTCGGCATCGTGATCGGGTACGGGGCCGAACCCGCCAACCGGGCGGGGAGCCCGTCGACCAGTGCAGCCGCTGGCGCGCCCGCGCCGACGACCGCCCCGCCCGCCGCGCCGGTGCCACCGGTGCCTTTGCAAGGCAGCTACCGCGTCGAAATCCAACGCGCAAAGCAGACGGTCAATTACGTCCCCGATCCGCAACCGCCGAACGTGGAAACCTGGTGGGCCTTTCGCTCGTCGTGCGCACCGACGGAATGCACCGCCAACGGAATACTGCTCGATGACGACGACCACACGCAGGCGAAGTCAACGGACGAAGATCGTCTCGTCATGAACTTCGCCGAGGGTCAGTGGCAGTCGACGCCGGAAACGGTGCTTTTCCCCTGCACCGGGTCAAACGGGGCGACACAGAAGCACACCACGACGCAGGTGCTGTCGCTGCGAGCGCAGCCGCAGGGCGACCTCGTCGGCGAAATGACCATCACCGTGCGAACCAATGAGTGCGGCCAGCGAGGGGCCGTGATCCGGATCCCCGCGGTGGCTACCCGCATCGGCCAGGTGCCGCCGGGAGTGGACGTGCCGGACCCCGCGACCAGCACCAATTCCCCGCCGGCGGAACCAACCACCGCCGCGTCGGGTCCCGGTCGCTGATCCAGCGAACCGTTACTCGACCTGCGCGCTTATCGGCAGACACGCCGCTTTTCGAAAAGATTGCGAGTACTTGCTATCTATGCTACGTTCTTCGCAAGCCCCTCAAAGACCTGGAGGAATTCAGTGACCTACGACGTGATCATTCGCGACGGATTGTGGTTCGACGGCACCGGCAACGCGCCACAAACTCGCACGCTCGGTATTCGCGACGGGGTGGTGGCCACCGTGTCCGCCTACCCGCTGGACGAGACCGGTTGCCCCGAGGTGATCGATGCGGCGGGCAAGTGGATCACGCCCGGGTTCATCGACGTGCACACCCACTACGACGCCGAGGTCCTGCTGGATCCCGGCCTGCAGGAATCGGTGCGCCACGGTGTCACCACCGTGCTGCTGGGCAACTGCTCGCTGTCGACGGTCTACGCCGACGCCGAGGACGCCGCCGACCTGTTCAGCCGGGTGGAAGCGGTGCCGCGCAAGTTCGTCTTCGGCGCGCTGGAGGCCAACAAGACCTGGTCTACGGCGGCGGAATACGTCCAGGCGATCGACGCACTGCCGCTGGGGCCCAACGTGGGCTCGCTGCTCGGTCATTCGGACCTGCGGACCGCGGTGCTCGGGCTGGAACGCGCCACCGACGACACCGTCCGGCCCACCGACGCCGAACTGGAGAAGATGGCGAAGTTGCTCGACGAGGCGCTCGACGCCGGACTGCTCGGCATGTCCGGGATGGACGCGGCCATCGACAAGCTCGACGGCGACCGCTTCCGGTCGCGGGCACTGCCGTCCACCTTCGCCACCTGGCGGGAACGGCGCAGGCTGATCTCGGTGCTGCGCAAGCGCGGCCGGATGCTGCAGAGCGCCCCCGACCCCGACAGGCCGATGTCCGCGCTGATGTTCTTCTTGACCAGCAGCCGGATCCTCAACCGCCGCAAGGGTGTTCGGATGAGCATGCTGGTGTCTGCCGACGCCAAGGCGATGCCGCTTGCGGTGCACACCTTCGGCATCGGGACCCGTGTGCTGAACAAGCTGCTGGGCTCCAGCGTGCGATTCCAGCACCTGCCGGTCCCGTTCGAGTTGTATTCCGACGGAATCGACCTGCCGGTTTTTGAGGAGTTCGGCGCCGGGACGGCGGCCCTTCATCTGCGCGATCAGCTGCAGCGCAACGAGTTGCTGGCCGACGAGTCGTATCGCCGCCGGTTCCGGCGTGAATTCGACCGCGTCAAGTTGGGACCGTCGCTGTGGCACCGCGACTTCCACGACGCTGTGATCGTCGAATGCCCCGACCGGTCGCTGATCGGCAAGAGCTTTGGCGCGATCGCCGACGAACACGGGCTGCACCCGCTCGACGCGTTCCTCGATGTGCTTGTGCTGCACGGTGAGCGCAACGTGCGGTGGACCACCACCGTCGGCAACCACCGGCCCAAGCAGCTGAACAAGCTTGCCAAGGAACCGAGCATTCACATGGGCTTCTCCGACGCCGGCGCGCACCTGCGCAACATGGCCTTCTACAACTTCCCGCTGCGGCTGCTCAAGCGAACGCGGGATGCGGACCGGGCCGGGAAGCCGTTCCTGTCCATCCAGCGTGCGGTGTATCGGCTCACCGGCGAGCTGGGCGAGTGGTTCGGCATCAACGCCGGCACGTTGCGCGAAGGCGACCGTGCGGACTTCGTGGTGATCGACCCGGCTTACCTGGACGAATCGGTGAACGGGTACCACGAGGACGCGGTGCCCTTCTACGGCGGCCTGCGCCGGATGGTCAACCGCAACGACGCCACCGTCGTCGCGACGGGCGTGGGCGGCGCCGTGGTCTTCCGTAACGGACATTTCCGTGACGGCTACGGCCAGACCGTGAAGTCGGGCCGGTACCTGCGGGCGGGCCAGCGGCCGGCCCGCCGGGACCGGCGCACCCTGAGCGTGTCGGCCTGACATGGCCAGGACCCAGCAGCAACGTCGCGAAGAGACCGTCGGACGGCTCGTCGACGCTTGCATCGCCACCATCATCGAGGTCGGCTACGCCCGGGCATCCGCCGCGGTGATCACCAAGCGTGCCGGGGTGTCGGTCGGCGCCCTGTTCCGGCACTTCGACACGATGGGCGATTTCATGGCGGCGACGGCATCGGAGGTGCTGCACCGCCAGCTGGAAGCGTTCACCAAGCGGGTCGCCGAGATACCGCCCGACCGGCTGGCGCTGGATGCCGCGCTGAGGATCGTGCGCGACATCACCAGCGGTCCGACCAACGCCGCGCTCTACGAACTGATGATCGCCGCCCGCACCGACGAGAAGCTCAGAGTCACAATGCAAAAGGAGCTTGCGCAGTACTCCGCGAAGATTTACGACGCCGCCCGGGCACTGCCCGGCGCCGAGAGCTTCCCGGAGGAAACATTTCCGGTCTTGGTGTCGCTGATAACCAATGTGTTCGACGGTGCCGCACTGGTTGAAGGGGTGATGCCGCAGCCGCAACTCAAGGGGCAACGGATCCCGGTGCTGATCGCGCTGCTGACTGCCGCGCTGCCGAATGTGGACTTCTAAGGCGAGCAGACGCAAAAGCTCCCGACACGCCGTGCGTAAGCGAGGCTTTTGCGTCTGCTCGCGCTCTATAAGGAGCCGATGCTGGCCCCGGGGTTGAGCCCGAAGCCCCAGTCGAAAAGCGTCGCGGCCTGATCCCAATATGTCGGGCCGCCCTGTTTGATCAGCCCGTACATCATGGCGATCACCAGCCGGCGGCCACCGCGTGCGGCGGCGCCGACGAACGTCTTGCGCGCGGCGTCGGTGAACCCGGTCTTGCCGCCGATCGCCCCGGGATACCTCTGTAGCAGCTCGTCCTGGTTGAGGATCGGCTGATCACCGTGATCGCTCGGGAACATCGCCGACGGCTCGGCGGTGATCTGTGCGAACACCGGATTGGCCATCGCGGCCCGGAAGATGACGGCCAAGTCGTGCGCCGTCGACCACCCCGGGCCCCCCGGCCCGTCCAGGCCGGACGGGGTCGCAGCGTGGGTGCCCGCCGCCCCCAGGGCCGCGGCCTTGGCGTTCATCTTGGCGACGGCGGCGGCCTGGCCGCCCAGCATGTGCGCCAGCGTGTCGGCGGCGTCGTTGCCCGAAACCAGCAGCAGGCCGTCGAGCAGTTGGCGCGCCGTGTAGGTGCGGCCCGGTTTGACGCCGACGCAGTTGCATTCATTCTCGGTGTCTGCGACGTCGGCGACGACCGTCGAATTCAGGTCCAGCTGGTCGAGAACCACGAGCGCCAGCAGCACCTTGATGGTGCTGGCCGGCGGGTGGGCCACATTCTGGTCGCGGTCGGCCAGTACTTGACCGGTGTCGAGATCGGCGACGATCCAGGTCTGCGCCGGGCCGTCGGGAATCGGCAGTGTGCCCGCCGGCTGTGCGGCCGTGTCGGCCCTCGAGATCGAGGCGGTGGCCGCGCTGACGGTGGCGAGCGTGACCAGCGCAGCGGCTGCGGCCATGAGCATTCGCATGGGCGCAGAGTTTAACTTCCGGAACTGCGCGACGCCTACATACGCGCAAGGTCGGCGGTGTCGACTCGGCGAGCAGTGCCGGCGGTCAGTCCGGCGTGGATCTTGCTTTCACATCTCGTCGGCGAGGATCTGGCCGCGTTTGCGCTCCACGGCTCTCATCGGGGCTCTAGGGGTGCGTTGCGGGACCAGAGCACTTCCTCCCGTAGCTTGCGGCTGCGCCACCCGTCCGGGGTGCGGATCATGTCGTGGTGGTAGTAGCCGCCGAAGTAGGTCAGCCCCTTCATGCCGGGGAACTGCATCGGGTTGAACACCGCCGCCCGTACCTGGGCGCTGTCGCCCTGGACCTCGGCCTCGATGTTGGTGATGTAGTGCATGCCGCTCCACTCGAAGGTGCCGAGCGTCTTGATCAGCCACTCGACGACATCGTCGCGCCGGCCGGTCAGCCCGCCAGACGCCGCGTAATCGATTTGTGCGTCCTCGGTGAACACGGAGCGGTACAGCTCCCAGTCCCTGGTGTCGAGGGAGCGGGAGTAGCGAGCAAGCAGTTGCTGAATCTCGATGGTGTCGAGGCCTTCCGTGCCGTTCATCTCAGCCGCCTCCACATGACATCGATGCCAGTTCTCAAGGCGTTCAACTTACCTCCGCTGCCTGTCGGGCCGCGGACGGGATTGACCGGTGCGTCGGCCGAATTTCTCCCGCACGACCCGGCTCTGGCACAATGGGCGGCTGTCCGCCAAGCGACCTGTCCTGTTCTGGCTGCTCGGCGGTGACACGCGAGGCAAAACCGGATCCGGGCGTCCTGCCCGGGTCGCTGAATTGCAGCGTGACACACACAGGAGAAATCGCTTAACCATGGCTGTGAAGATCAAGCTCACCCGGCTTGGCAAAATCCGCAATCCTCAGTACCGCATCGCCGTCGCCGACGCTCGCAACCGCCGCGACGGCCGCTCGATCGAGGTCATCGGTCGGTACCACCCGAAGGAAGAGCCGAGCCTCATCGAGATCAACTCCGAGCGTGCCCAGTACTGGCTTTCCGTGGGTGCTCAGCCCACCGAACCCGTCCTCAAGCTGCTGAAGATCACCGGCGACTGGCAGAAGTTCAAGGGCCTGCCGGGCGCCGAGGGGCGGTTGAAGGTCAAGCCGGCCAAACCGAGCAAGCTCGAGTTGTTCAACGCCGCGTTGGCTGAAGCTGACGGCGGTCCCACCAGCGAGGCCGCGCGCCCGAAGAAGAAGGCCCCGGCCAAGAAGACCGCGAAGGCTGCCGAGTCCGCTAAAGAGGACACCGTCCCGGACGCGACAGCCGCCACCGCCGCGAAGGCCGACGCATCGGCCGAGCCGGCTGAGCCGACGACCGAAAGCTGACTGGCGCAATGAGTACCGTCGTCGTCGACGCTGTTGAGCACCTGGTCCGGGGAATCGTCGACAACCCCAACGAGGTCCGGGTGGACATGGTCACCAGCCGGCGTGGCCGCACAGTCGAAGTTCATGTCCATCCTGACGACCTGGGCAAGGTGATCGGTCGCGGAGGACGTACTGCCACCGCGTTGCGCACGCTGGTCGCCGGCATCGGTGGCCGTGGCATCCGCGTCGACGTGGTGGACACCGACCAGTAGCCCCAAACAGAACCCCAAACAGAAACAGCCCTGCCCGTGGAGCTCTCATGGAGCTGGTAGTCGGGCGCGTAGTGAAAGCGCACGGCGTCACCGGCGAATTGGTCGTCGACGTCCGCACCGACGATCCCGCTGCCCGGTTCGCCCCCGGGAGCACGCTGCGCGCCAGGGCGTCCGGTGATCGTGAAGGTACCGCGCAGCGCAGTTTCGTCGTTGACGATATGCGCCAGCACGGTGCGCGACTGCTGGTGCGATTGGCCGGGGTCTCCGACCGCGGCGCCGCTGACGCGCTGCGCGGCAGCGTGTTCGTCATCGACTCCGGGGACCTGCCACCGATCGACGAGCCGGACACCTACTACGACCATCAGCTGGAAGGCCTGCGCGTCCGGACGACGACGGGACAGGATGTCGGCGTCGTTGCCGAGGTGCTGCACACGGCCGCCGGTGAGTTGCTGGCCGTCCGGGGTCCCGCCGGCGGCCAGATCGGCGGCCAGACGGGTGAGGTGTTGGTGCCGTTCGTCGGCGCGATCGTCACGTCGGTGTCGCTGGACGACGGCACCCTCGAGATCGACCCGCCCGAGGGCTTGCTGGATCTGGGGTAGCGGTGCGTCGACATGCGGTGCGTCATCATGAAGATTGATGCCGTCACGATTTTCCCGGCCTACCTGGACCCGCTGCGACTCTCGTTGCCGGGCAAGGCGATTCAAGCCGGCCTGGTTGACCTGCAAGTGCACGACTTGCGGGGGTGGACTCACGACGTGCACCACTCGGTAGACGACGCGCCCTACGGCGGTGGCCCCGGGATGGTGATGAGGGCACCGGTGTGGGGCGAAGCGCTGGATGACATATGTTCCGCCGAGACCCTGCTGATCGTTCCCAGTCCCGCCGGTGTGCTGTTCACGCAGGCCACTGCCCAGCGCTGGAGCTCCGAGACCCACCTGGTATTCGCCTGTGGCCGCTACGAGGGCATCGACCAGCGGGTCGTCGACGATGCCGCCCGGCGCATGCGGGTCGAGGAGGTCTCGATCGGCGATTACGTGTTGCCGGGTGGCGAGTCGGCAGCCGTGGTGATGATCGAGGCGGTGGTGCGGTTGCTGACCGGAGTTCTGGGCAATCCCGCGTCGTACCGTGATGATTCACACTCGCCGGACCTGGGCCGGCTCTTAGAGGGGCCGAGCTATACCCGGCCGCCCAGCTGGCGTGGCCTTGACGTCCCGGACGTGCTGTTGTCCGGTGACCATGCGCGAATCGACGCGTGGCGCCGGGAGGTCTCGCTGCAGCGCACTCGGGAGCGCCGGCCGGAGCTGGAGGGGCCGGGCTAGTGGGTCGTCAGATCCGGCCGTTGGGGAACATCGTCTTGACAGCCTGAGTGATCGTCTGTCGCGCGGTGGAGTCATCGGTGGGCTGCAGCGACTCGATCACCATGATGAAGCGCCGATCTGTGCCGATCACACCGGTCGACAGATGCATCCAGTCACTGCCGATGCAGCACATCCAGCCCTGCTTGACCGCCACCGGCTCGGCGAACAGGCCGTCGGGGATACCGAACCGCTGCGGGTAGCCGTCGATTCCGGTGGGGGTGGACTGGTCCAAGTCGCTGAAGATGATCCCGGCCCGCTCCCGTGACAAGCCGCCGGACCCGTCGAGCAGCATGTCGTAGTAGTGGATCAGGTCGGCCGGCGTGCTGATCGTGTTCCACCAGCGACCGTCGCTCGGGGGAGTGGTGGAGCTCAGCCCGTACCGGCTGGCGACATCGGTGATGATGGCGTCTCCGCCGTCCTGATCCCAGAATCTCTCGGCGGCGTCGTCGTCCGAGGACCGCAGCATGGTATCCAGCGCCTGGTGATCCTGCGGGGACAGGGTTTTGCCCCGGGATTCCTGCAGCAGCACCTCATCGGCAATGAAGAGCTTGGCCACCGACGCGGTGCCGGGGATCTGGGGGTTGCCATTGGAGATCAGCTGGTGGGTGGCGCGATCGAGAATTGCTATCGAAAGGCTGGCGCCGGCAGCGGCAGCTTCGTCGGTTGCCTGCTGCACGCGTGCCTGCAGTCCGCCCAGCCCGATACCCGGCAGCGCGTTGAGCTGGGGCGGCGTGATGACCTGTAGCAGCAGGTCAGCCAGCTGCGGCTGCAGCGAACTGCGATCGGAAGCGCCGTGGGCCGGTGTGCCGGCCGCTTTTGCTGCCTGTGCCGCCTGTACCTTTGCCTCGCACGCCGCCACAACCACCAACAGCGCCGTGGCTGCGGTGGTGAGTAGTGTCAGCGGCCGGGCTCGCATCCTTCTCCTCTGCCATCCTCCGGAGCTCCGGAAAACGTACCTGTCGGCGGCCGCGTCGTCATCTGCCCGGGCGCAACGCTGGGTACGGGTGGCGGGACTGGCGCGGTTTGGCCCCAGTAATATGTACCACCCACCAGCGCCTTCCGCTGTCGTGAACCACGCCGATTTAATGAGATTTTCTCTGCATCGGACCGTCTGGCACAATTGACCAGTTGTCTCCAGCGGTTGTCGGCCGGCCGGGTCGCTTCCCGCCTGCTGCGAGATACGCTCAGAAGCCCGAATCCATCGGCTTGGTGACTGCTGCGCGCCCGCGTGTGGACAGTTGCCGCAAGCCGCGACCGCAAGGAAGTGCTTTCTCAAATGAACAGGCTGGACTTCGTCGATCAGACGTCGCTGCGCGACGACATCCCGGCCTTCAGCCCGGGCGACACCATCAATGTGCACGTCAAGGTCATCGAGGGCGCCAAAGAGCGGATCCAGGTGTTCAAGGGCGTGGTAATCCGCCGTCAGGGCGGGGGCATCCGGGAGACGTTCACGGTGCGTAAGGAGAGCTACGGCGTCGGCGTCGAACGAACCTTTCCAGTGCATTCGCCGAATATCGACCATATCGAGGTGGTGACTCGTGGCGATGTCCGCCGCGCCAAGCTGTACTACCTGCGTGAACTCCGCGGCAAGAAGGCCAAGATCAAGGAGAAGCGCTGAGGCTGCTCAGCGGTTTAAAGGTGCACCAACTGTGCTGGCTACGCTGATCTCGTGACCGAAACCGCGGACTCGTCAGCAGAACGTAAGCCCGAAGCTGATCCGTCGGAGCCGGAGGTCCCCACCAGCGACGCTCCCACCGCCACCCCGGACGAGGTCGGCGCAGAGGCGGACGAGGAAGAGCCCAAGCGCAGGAAGCGGTCGTCGCTGCGCGAAACGGCGATTCTGGCCGTGATCGCGGTCACGATCTACTACGTCATGTTGACGTTCGTGGCGCGCCCGTACCTGATTCCTTCGGAATCCATGGAACCCACGCTGCACGGCTGTCCTGGCTGCGTCGGCGACCGGATCATGGTGGACAAGCTCAGTTACCGCTTCGGCTCACCGCAACCCGGTGACGTCATCGTCTTCAAGGGTCCGCCTTCGTGGAACACCAACTACCGGTCGATCCGCTCTACCAACACCCCGGTGCGGTGGATGCAGAACGTGCTTTCCTTCATCGGGTTCGTGCCTCCTGACGAGAACGACCTGGTCAAGCGGGTCATCGCGGTCGGCGGCCAGACGGTGGAGTGCCGCAACGACACGGGCTTGACCGTCAATGGCAAGCGGCTCAAGGAGCCGTATCTGAGCCCCGCCACGATGGGGCGGGATGCGTCGATTTCCCCGTGCCTGGACGCCGAGTTCGGGCCCCTCACCGTCCCGCCGGGACGGCTGTGGGTGATGGGCGACAACCGGACACATTCGGCCGACTCGCGAGCCCACTGCAATCCGGCGGATTTGGCGAACGGATTTCCGTGCAGCGCCGACCCGACGGCCGGGACCGTGCCGGTGTCCAATGTCATCGGCAAGGTCAGGTTCATTGTGTGGCCGCCGTCTCGATGGGGTGGTGTGGGTTCGGTGAACCCCCAGCAGGGGCAGTAGCCATGACCACGACGTGGCCGCCGCGCGCGGTGATACGTAAGGCGTCGGGTTTCGGCGGGTTGCGCACCCTGGAGTCTGCGCTGCACCGCAGCGGTTTGGGGCCGGTGGCCGGGGTGGACGAGGTGGGTCGCGGCGCCTGCGCGGGCCCACTGGTGGTAGCGGCCTGCGTGCTCGGGCCGGGGCGTTTGGAAAGCCTTGCGGCCCTTGATGATTCGAAGAAGCTCAGCGCGGCCACCCGGGAGAGGCTGTTCCCGTTGATCTGCCGTTACGCCCTGGCCTACCACGTGGTGTTCATTCCGTCGGTCGAGGTCGACCGGCGCGGTGTGCACATCGCGAACATCGAAGGCATGCGCCGGGCCGTGGCCGGCCTGTCGGTGCGGCCCGGTTACGTGCTCAGCGACGGCTTCCGGGTGCCGGGCCTGGCGGTGCCGTCACTGCCGGTGATCGGGGGAGACGCGGCCGCCGCCTGTATCGCCGCGGCCAGCGTCCTGGCCAAGGTCAGCCGGGACCGGTTGATGGTCGCGATGGACGTCGAGCATCCGGGCTACGGGTTCGCCGATCACAAGGGATACAGCACGCCCGCGCACGGCCTGGCGCTGAACCGGCTGGGCCCCTGCCCGGAACACCGCTATTCGTTCATCAACGTTCGGCGGGTGGCGGTGGGCTCGAAAACCCGGGTGGTGGCCGAATGCAAACCGGACCCTCCGGCCGAGCGTGGCGAACACCGGTGAGGAAAGATAGGCGCAGGGTTCCCGCCCGGCGACCGCTTGTGGACTTGAGGCTTCACCGGGGCCTCAGCGGGTCTCGGTGCGGACGCGGGGCAAATTGGCAGGCAGAAGGACGTCCGAGCAGATGAGTGGCAGATGAGCGCTGAGGATCTCGAAAAGTATGAAACCGAGATGGAGCTCTCGCTGTACCGCGAATACAAGGACATCGTCGGTCAGTTCAGCTACGTCGTGGAAACCGAGCGGCGCTTCTATCTGGCAAACAGCGTGGAGATGATGCCGCGTAACGCCGACGGCGAGGTGTACTTCGAGCTGCGACTCACCGATGCCTGGGTGTGGGACATGTACCGGCCGGCGCGGTTCGTCAAGCAGGTGCGCGTGGTGACCTTTAAAGACGTCAACATCGAAGAAGTCGAGAAGCCCGAGCTGCGGCTGCCGGAATAGCCGGTATCGGGTGATCGCTAGGTGCTCGGGGAAGGCTGATCGCCATCGCCGAACAGCAAGTTTGCCGCGGTTGTCGATGACCGATCGCGCCACGTCGGCGAGCTTGATGTTCAGGTCCTGGGAATAGCGCCGCAGTACGTCGAACGCCTCGCCCTCGGCAACGTTGTTGAGCAACATCAACATGCCGACGGCCTTGCCGATCTCGCGGTTGCTGAGCAGCCCCTTACGCAGCGTGGCGGCGTCTTCGCCCTGTCCGATGGCGTTGATGGCCACGCTCGCGAACGACGCCAGCACGGTCGCCTGACCCGCGGACTCCTGGTCGAACGCCTTGGGCGTGTCGCTGAACAGGTTGAGGGCACCGGTGGCCTGGTGGTCCACCAGCAACCGAAAGCCCATGGCACCACGCACCGGGGTCTCGGCGACCAGTCGGGCGGCCAACTTGGGCCACAGCGACGGTGTGGTCAGGTCGGTGTCGATCTGCGGGGTCTCGTCCTCGATGGCGTCGATGCAGGGGCCGTCGCCGGTGGTGCGCTCCAGGTCGTCGATGCGCTGCGCGATCCGGTCACTGGCGCCGACGGTGACGTAGCGGCCATCGCGGCGCACCAGCAGGCTGGCGTGGTCGCAGCCGGAAACGATCAGCGTCGCCGCGATGCAGATCGCGGCATACACCTCGGAGGGGTCTGAGCCCTGGTAGATGATCTCGGCGAGGGCGGTGAAGACCGTCGCGGGGTCCGCTGTCGTCCCGCCGGGTCGAGAACCCCGATTAGATGGTTCGTCCGCCATGTCTTTCCTTAAACTTCGGTTGTCTGGCCGTTTCCGATGGCCGTAGATTATCGGTAGCCAAGCGTCCTCGTACCTCGAAGGCCACCTCCAGCTCCTTCAGCGACGTGTCCCGACGTCCAAGATCTAGTCATTGCCGAACGACCACCCGGGGTTGGGTGGGATGGCGCCGAAGAGAGCGTGCCGGCTGCCGGTAGGTGGTCCGGTGGAGCATCGCCTCTAGCTCGCTCACGAACTCCGGGCCAGCGTCGTCCGCGCGGCCGGACAATTGCGGGCTGCCGATGTGCATCGGATGTTCGCTGGACGCCGACCAGGAACAGGGAGTCGGCCGGTGCTATCAGCTTCATGGTCCTTCTTCCGGGATTTCTGAGGGCTTCCAGGGGCACACGTATACAGACTGGATAGCCATGCCCGGGGCGGTTGACACACCTTCGGAGCCGGAATCGTTGTTTGGGGGACGGTTCCGCAGGGAAGGTCATCCCAGGTGGGACTGACTGTTGCCGTGACTGGACCGACCGGCGAGATCGGTATCTCCGCGGTGACGGCGCTAGAGCGGGAACCGGCAGTGCAGAGGATCGTGCAATGGCGCGCCGGCCGTTTGACCCGCTGCAGCGCGGGTGGATGAAGACCACCTATCAGCAGGGCGACATCCTCGACCGGGACGCCGTGGACGAACTGGTCGCACCCGCTGACGTGGTGATCCACCTGGCATTCATCATCATGGGGTCGCGTGACGAGAGCGCACAGGTCAACCTGCAGGGCACCCGCAACGTGTTCGAGGCGACCTCGCAGGCCAACATTGCCCGGCAGCGGCCACGGCGCCTGGTCTACACCTCGTCGGTGGCGGCCTACGGCTACCACTCCGACAACCCCGTGCCGCTCACCGAGGACGTGCCGGCACGCGGGTCCGAAGAGCACTACTACTCGTCGCAGAAGGCGGCATGCGAGGCCATGCTCGCGGAGATAACCGAGGGTTCATCGCTGCAAGTGTTCGTGCTGCGGCCATGTATCGTCGCCGGGCCCGAGGCTCCCGCATTGGCCGACGCGATGCCCTGGAATCAGTTGCCCGCGCCGCTGCGTGCGGTCACCACGGTGGTGCCGATGTTGAAGCCGGTCGTGCCGGACCCCGGTCTGCCATTGCAATTGGTGCACCACGACGACGTCGCGACGGCGATCGCGCTCGCGGCCACCACCCCGGCGCAGCCCGGGGCGTACAACATCGCCGGTGATGGCGTGGTGACGATCACCGACGTGGCGAAGGCACTGGGTGGCCGGCCGGTACGAGTACCCGCGGCTGCCGCCTCGGCGGCGTCGGCGGCGATTTCTCGGTTGCCGTTCGTGCCTTCCGCGCTCGAGTGGCTGCATGCCGCACGGACCTCGGTAGTGATGGACACCACCAAGGCGAAGACGGAGCTCTGCTGGCGTCCGACGCACTCGTCGGCGCAGGCGTTGGCGTCGCTTGCCTCGTCAGGTTAAGCGGTGAGGGTAAGGGGCGATTTGCGGGTACGTTGAGGCCGTGAGGTTCCAGCGTTCGGCCGCGTTTCGCGACATTCTCGCCGGAAGGGCCCAGTGGGCCACGTAACAGCGCGCCGGCAGGTCAAGCACCTCGCCGCCGACGAGGCGATCACCCGGGCGGAGACGCTGGCCGTCGAGGAGCCGCTGGAGATCCGCGTCAACGGCACGCGCGATCACCGTGACCATGCGCACCCCGGGCTCGGATTTCGAACTTGCGCAAGGCTTTCTGCTGACCGAAGGCGTTATCGTGGGCCGCGCGGACGTGCTGACGATCCGCTATTGCGACGGCCGCGATGAGGACGGTGTCAATTCCTACAACGTTCTCGACGTGACGCTGGCGCCCGGTGTAAGTCCGCCCGATCTCGATGTCACCCGCAACTTTTACACCACCTCGTCATGCGGGGTCTGTGGCAAGGCGTCGCTGGACGCGGTACGGCTGATCAGCCGCTTCTCACCCGGCGACGATCCCGGCACGGTCGCCGCCGCGACCCTCAAAGCCATGCCCGGTCAACTCCGTGGCGCGCAGAAGGTTTTCGCCAGTACCGGGGGACTGCACGCTGCGGCGTTGTTCGACGCAGACGGCACGATGCTTGCCGTGCGTGAGGACATCGGCAGGCACAACGCCGTGGACAAGGTCGTCGGCTGGGCGCTGGAACATCACCGGATACCACTGGGCGCCTCGGTGCTGCTGGTCAGCGGCCGGGCATCCTTCGAGTTGACCCAGAAGGCCCTGCTGGCCGGCATCCCGGTGCTGGCCGCGGTGTCCGCGCCGTCGTCGCTGGCGGTTTCGCTCGCCGAGGAGTCCGGGATCACCCTCGTCGCGTTCCTGCGGGAGGACTCGATGAACGTCTACACCAGGGCGGACCGCATCCGCTAGCGTCGCGGCCCAAAGTCCATCAGACTTGCGGTTGGGATCGGCGTCTCACGGGTAGCCGACCGTATTGCTTCACCCAGCTGAGGAGGCGGCCATGCTGCACGGACTGGTTCTAGCCGCGCAAGACAATCCCCAAGGGCGGGCCTCATCCTGCGCGGGATAAAGGGCATCTTCGTCCTGATCGGCGGCTTCATTGCTGCGATCATCTGCGGGGTCATCGCCGCAACGAAGGGGCGCAGCGCCCTCGGGTGGGGCATCCTCGGCTTCTTCTTCAGCATCTTGACGCTGATCATCGTCATCGTCATCCCCAGCAAGAGGAAGTAGACCGAGCGAGCCACGCGCGCTGTGGATAGACGTCCGACTGGGGATAACTGATGGTTGCGGCGGTAGTCACGAGCTGACACGGGCGGGTCTTGTCGGGGCCACCGTGCAGTTTGGCGGCATGACGACCCAAACAACGATGACCCGGCTGCAGCTCGGAGCGATGGGCGAGGCGCTCGCCGTGGATTACCTGACGAAGATGGGGTTGCGGATCCTGAACCGCAACTGGCGTTGCCGCTACGGCGAGCTCGATGTGATCGCTGCCGATACGGCCAGCCGCACAGTGATATTCGTCGAAGTCAAGACGCGTACCGGCGACGGCTACGGGGGCTTGGCGCACGCGGTTACGCCACGGAAGGTCCGCAGGTTGCGCCGGCTGGCGGGGCTGTGGCTGGCCGGTCAAGACGAGGGCTGGGCGGCGGTCCGCATCGATGTGATCGGTGTGCGGGTCGGGCGGCGCCGCACTCCGGAAATCACCCACCTGCAGGGCGTCGGCTGATGGCGCTGGGGCGCGCGTTCTCGGTCGCGGTGCGCGGATTGGACGGCGAGATCGTGGAGATCGAAGCCGACATCACTTCGGGACTGCCGGGCGTGCACCTGGTAGGTCTGCCCGACGCCGCCCTGCAGGAGTCCCGCGACCGGGTCCGGGCAGCGGTGACGAATTGCGGTAACAGCTGGCCCCAGGCCCGGCTCACGCTCGCGCTGTCGCCGGCGACGCTGCCGAAAATGGGATCGGTCTACGACATCGCGTTGGCCGCGGCTGTCCTTTCGGCGCAGCGCAAGAACCCTTGGCACCGTCTCGAGAAGACGGTGCTGTTGGGTGAGTTGTCGCTGGATGGTCGGGTCCGGCCGGTACGCGGAGTGCTGCCCGCCGTGCTGGCCGCTAAACGCGACGGCTGGCCGGTAGTCGTTGTGCCGGTGGACAACCTGGCCGAGGCCAGCCTGGTTGACGGCATCGACGTCTGGGGGGTGCGGACCCTGGGGCAACTGCGCAGCTGGCTCGACGGCTCCGCCCGCCTCGAGGACCGGATCACCGCGGCGGCAACCACTTCGGATCCCGCGGTGGATCTGGCCGAAGTGATGGGGCAGTCGCAAGCGCGATTCGCGGTCGAGGTGGCCGCGGCCGGGGCCCATCACCTGATGTTGACCGGACCCCCGGGAGTCGGCAAAACGATGCTGGCGCAACGACTTCCAGGAATACTGCCGCCGCTGTCGGACAGCGAGTCACTTGAGGTCACGGCGATTCACTCGGTGGCCGGGCTGCTGTCAGGGGACACGCCGCTGATCACCAGGCCGCCGTTCGTGGCGCCGCACCACAGTTCCACCGTCGCAGCGCTGGTGGGCGGGGGTTCGGGGATGGCCCGGCCGGGCGCCGTCAGCCGGGCGCATCGCGGAGTGTTGTTCCTCGACGAATGTGCGGAAATCAGCGTCAGCGCGCTGGAAGCATTGCGAACACCATTGGAGGACGGGGAAATCCGGCTTGCCCGGCGCGACGGCGTGGCCTGTTACCCCGCCCGATTCCAGCTGGTGATGGCCGCCAACCCGTGCCCGTGCGCGCCGGCGGATCCACAGGATTGCATCTGCGCGGCGGCGGCCAAGCGGCGCTACCTCGGCAAGCTGTCCGGGCCTTTGCTGGATCGGGTGGATCTGCGGGTGCAGATGAATGCGGTACGTGCCGGGGCATTTTCGGCCGCCGATGGTGAGTCGACGTCGCAGGTTCGTGATCGGGTGGCGCTGGCCCGGGAAGCCGCCGAGCAGCGTTGGCGACCGCACGGATTCCGCACCAACGCCGAAGTCAGCGGGTCGTTGTTGCGGCGGAAGTTCCGGCCCAGCAATGTGGCGATGGACCCGCTGCGCAAGGCGCTGGACCGTGGGCTGCTGAGCGTCCGTGGGGTGGACCGCACCCTGCGGGTCGCGTGGAGCCTGGGCGACTTGGCCGGCCGGATCTCGCCCGGACTGGACGAGGTTTCCACGGCGCTCAGTTTCCGGCAGCCGGGGGCGCGGCGATGAGCGGGGAACTCAGCCGGCGGCGGCCAGGATTGACAAGAGCGTCGACCAAAAGGGGCACCCGGTGCACAGCCCAATGATCATGAGAATGGCGAACGCCCTGGCGAATTGTGCCATGGCACGACCACCTTCCCTGCGCCGGTTGATCTCATCCAACGCGATGATCGCGAAAACGAGGGTGATGATCGCGGCGAACAAGCCCTGCCAGGCGAACAGGCTGAGGACGAAGGCCGCAATTGCCCACGAGTTGGTCTGGCGGGCCGCTATGGCGGGCAAGGTCGGCTGGTTGGTCATGGTTGCCTGCTCCTTTCGTTACGGGCCGTCGCGCGGCGACGGCATGGGGTTGACGTGAATACGATCGCGCCCGGCGCTGCCCGGATCCTTGGCGAATGCTTGGGGCCACAGCGATGAACGCAGCCGATCCCGCGTTGCTGGCATGGGCCTACCTGTCCCGGGTGGCCGAACCGCCATGTGCGGAACTGGCCGCCCTGGTGCGAGGCGTTGGCCCGGTGGAAGCAGCCGACCGCGTCCGGCGCGGCTTGGTCGATGACGACCTGGCCCGCCACACCGATGCTCGGCGCGCAATGGACTGCGCCGCAAGCGATCTCGAACTGCTCCAGCGTCGCGGGGGCCGATTGATCACCCCCGACGACGACGAGTGGCCCGCGCTCGCCTTCGCCTCATTCACGGGTAGGGCCCTGCTGTCGCGCGGTGGGCCGCCGATGGTGCTGTGGGCACTGGGTCCGGTACGCCTCGACCAGGTCGCGCAACGTGCTGCCGCCGTGGTCGGAACCCGGGCCGCGACGACATATGGCGAGCAGGTGGCCGCGGACCTGGCGGCCGGGCTGGCCGAACGCGACGTCGCGGTCGTTTCCGGTGGCGCGTACGGCATCGACGGCGCGGCACACCGCGCGACGCTGGCCGCCGACGGCATCACCGTAGCGGTACTCGCCGGCGGCCTCGATATCCCTTATCCCGCTGGGCATTCGGCGCTGCTGCACCGCATCGGCCAGCACGGGCTGCTTTTCACCGAATATCCGCCGGGTGTCCGACCGGCCCGGCACCGGTTCCTGACCCGCAACCGTCTGGTCGCCGCGGTCGCGGGGGCGGCGGTGGTGGTGGAAGCGGGCCTGCGCAGCGGTGCCGCCAATACCGCCGCCTGGGCGCGGGCGTTGGGCCGGGTGGTGGCCGCGGTGCCAGGGCCCGTGACATCGTCGGCGTCGGCGGGCTGTCACGCGCTGCTGCGCAACGGCGCGGAGCTGGTCACCCGGGCCGACGACGTGGTCGAGTTTGTCGGTCGTATCGGTGAGCTGGCGCCCGAAGAGCCGCGACCGGCCACGCCGCTGGACGGGCTCAGTGAAGTCGAGTGTCAGGTGTACGAGGCATTGCCGGGCCGCGGCGCCGCCACGATCGACGAGATCGCGGTGGCATCGGGACTGGTGCCCGAGCAGGTTTTGGGTCCGTTGGCGATCCTTGAGCTGGCCGGGTTGGCGGAGCGCCGCGACAGCCGCTGGCGAATCGTGCGCGGCGGTCCCCGCAACGCTGCGGCCAAGCGCACCGCCGCGCGCCTCGTATAGTCGGGAAGGGTCGGGACTGGACAGGAGGACATGTGGCAGGTCGACCTCTGCAAAAATTCGAAGTCGTCGGTACCCGGCAACTGGCACCGCACATGGTGCGCGTGGTGTTGGGGAGCAGTAACTTCGACACCTTCGTGCCCAGCGCGTTCACCGACTCCTACGTCAAGCTGGTTTTTGTCGCTGACGACGTCGAGGTGCCCACGTTGCCCCAGCCGTTGACGCTGGACAGCTTCGCCGGTCTGCCACCTGAGAAGCAGCCTTCGGTGCGGACCATGACCGTTCGTCACGTCGACCTCCCGGCCCGCCAAATCACGGTAGACATCGCGGTGCACGGCGAGCACGGGATAGCAGGACCGTGGGCGGTAGCGGCCCAACCGGGCCAGCCGATGTACCTGATGGGGCCCGGTGGCGCCTACACCCCCGACCCGGCCGCTGACTGGCACCTACTGGCCGGTGACGAATCCGCGCTGCCCGCCATTGCCGTCGCGCTGGAAGCGCTGCCCGCCAACGCAGTTGGTAAGGCCTTCATCGAAGTGGCGGGCCCCGAGGACGAGATCGAATTGACGGCACCGGAGGCGGTCGAGGTGAGCTGGGTGTATCGGGGTGGCCGGGCCGATCTGGTTCCTGAGGACCGGGCCGGCGATTTCGCGCCGTTGATCGAGGCGGTCGCGAACGCCCAGTGGCTGCCCGGACAGGTGCACGTCTTCATCCATGGTGAGGCCCAGGCCGTCATGCATAACCTGCGGCCCTACATCCGCACCAAGCGCGACGTGGAAGTCAAATGGGCGTCGTCGATCTCGGGTTACTGGCGGCGCGGACGCACCGAAGAGCTGTTTCGCCAGTGGAAAAAGGAATTGGCCGAGGCAGAGGTCGGGACTTAGTCAACCGGGCTCGTCAGCATGACCGCCGGCTGGCATTCTCATTTGCATGGCATTCGGCGACTTTCAGAACGAGATCTACTTTCAGGGTCTAGCTGGCGTTCTACCGTCCCTGCCAATGGTCTTCGCGGAGTTGGAGGCCAGGGCCGAGAAGGTGCTGCCGCCGTCGGTGTGGTCCTACGTCGCGGGCGGCGCCGGCGACGAGCGCACGCAGCGAGTCAACTGTGCGGTGTTCGAGCAGTGGGGTCTGATCCCGCGCATGTTCGCCGCATCCAAAGACCGCGATCTGTCCGTTGAGCTATTCGGCCTGACCTTGCCGTCGCCGCTGTTCATGGTGCCGATCGGCGTTATCGGGCTGTGCGCCCAGGACGGTCACGGCGACTTGGCCGCCGCGCGTGCGGCGGCCCGCACCGGCGTACCGATGGTCGCCTCGACGTTGACGGTCGACCCGATGGAAGACATCGCTGCCGAATTCGGCGATACGCCCGGGTTCTTTCAGCTGTACACGCCCACCGACCGCGAGCTGGCCGCCAGCCTGGTGGATCGCGCGAAGGCGGCCGGCTTCAAGGGCATCGTCGTCACGCTCGACACCTGGGTCACGGGCTGGCGGCCACGAGACCTGCGCGTGTCGAACTTTCCCCAGTTGCGCGGCCACTGCCTGACCAACTACACCAGCGACCCGGTCTTCCGTGCGAGCCTGCAACGTTCACCCGAGGAAGACCCGCAAGGCGCGGTGCTGCGCTGGGCGCAGGTCTTCGGAGGGCCTCTGACCTGGGATGACCTGAGCTGGCTGCGCTCGCTCACCGATCTGCCGCTCTTGGTGAAGGGCATCTGCCATCCCGACGATGCACGGCGCGCAAAGGATGGCGGCGTCGACGGCATCTACTGCTCCAACCACGGCGGCCGCCAGGCCAACGGTGGCCTGCCCGCGCTGGACTGCCTGCCGGGCGTGGTCGAGGCCGCCGACGGGCTGCCGGTGTTGTTCGACTCGGGGATCCGCAGCGGCGCCGATGTGGTGAAGGCGCTGGCACTGGGCGCGACCGCCGTCGGTGTCGGCCGTCCCTACGCCTACGGCCTGGCGCTGGGGGGCGTCGACGGCATCGTGCACGTGCTGCGCACGCTGCTTGCCGAAACAGACCTGATCATGGCCGTCGACGGTTATCCGAGACTTAAAGATCTCACCCCGGACACATTGCGGCGCGTCGGCTGACGCTGGCCGCCCAGCGCCTGCGACCGTGGGGGAATGCCGGATCGGAGCGTGGCCGTCCTCGACGAGTTTGACGAGTACCTGGCGCTGCAATGCGGTCGTTCCGCCCACACCCGTCGCGCGTACCTGGGCGATGTGCGGTCCCTGTTCGCGTTTCTGGCCGGGCGCAGCCTCGCTCTGGACGGGCTGAACCTGCCAGTGCTGCGATCATGGCTGGCGACCGCGGCCGGCTCCGGTGCCGCCCGCACCACACTGGCCCGGCGTACCTCGGCGATCAAGGCATTTACCGCCTGGGCGACCCGGCGCGGGCTGCTGGCCACCGATCCCGCCGCCCGGCTGCAAGTGCCCAAAGCGCATCGCACATTGCCGGCGGTGCTGCGCCAGGATCAGGCTTTGGCGGCCATGACGGCCGCGAAATCGGGCGCCGAGCAGGGTGATCCGCTGGCTCTGCGGGACCGGTTGATCGTCGAGCTGTTGTATGCCACCGGGATCCGGGTCAGCGAGCTGTGCGGCTTGGACGTCGACGACATCGACACCGGGCAACGGCTGCTGCGGGTGCTCGGCAAAGGCAACAAGCAACGCACCGTGCCCTTCGGGCGGCCCGCCGCCGAGGCGCTGCGTACCTGGCTGGCCGACGGGCGTCCCGCGCTGGTCACCGGCGCGTCCGGGCCGGCACTGTTGCTGGGCGCCCGGGGCCGGCGCCTCGATGTGCGCCAGGCACGCACGGTGGTGCACCAAACGGTCGCCGCGGTAAGCGGCGCACCCGACATGGGACCGCACGGGCTGCGGCACAGCGCGGCGACCCATCTCCTCGAAGGTGGGGCCGACCTGCGGGTGGTGCAGGAGTTGCTGGGTCATTCCAGTCTGGCGACCACCCAGCTGTACACCCACGTCGCGGTGTCCCGGTTGCGGGCGGTGCACGACCAAGCCCATCCGCGGGCCTAGTTGCACCGGCGAGCAGACGCAAAAGCCTCCGACACGCCGGGCGGGCGTGCGCTTTTGCGTCTGCTCGGCTTGAGCCGTATCGGTGTGGACGCCAGTAACCCCAGCGGATCGACGTAGTTGGCGCCCGACGCCGAGCCCCACATCGCGCCCCAGTGCAGGCACGCCGCTGCCCGGCAGCCAGGGTGCCCGGCGACCAACTCACCGATCACGGTCTGCGCCGTCACCTGCTGACCGGCCCGGACCACCGCCCGCACCGGCTCGTAACTGGTGTGCAGACCGCCCGGGTGAGCCAGCGACACCACGGGCCGTCCCGCCAGCAGCCCGGCGAACACCACGGTCGCGCCGGCCGCGGCGTATACCCGCTGACCGGGCGTGCCGGCCAAATCCACGCCCCGGTGACCGGGATGCCAATCGGGGGACGGGGCGTCGAAGCCGCGGACCACGGCCGGCGGCGGCCGCAACGGCCAAGCCAGCCGAGCCTCGTCCGCCCGCGCCGGCGCGGCGCTGATCAGCGCCGCGCCCACCAGCAGCACCACCCATCGCACCTGTTCAGTTCAGTGCCGCAGCGACGCCGCGACCACCCGGCTCGGCCGGTTCTGTGCACAACGCCGTGGCTGTGGACAAAGCGCCAGCTGGATCGGTGTAAACTCCTCGTCGCAGCTCGAATTTGCGGGCTGACTTCGCGCGTCTGCACGGCGACCCCGTTTTCTAAGGTCGCAGCGGCATGCCGAGCGGTCCCGATCTGGGTTTCCAGGACGGGTTCGGCATGGCCGCAGACGCCAGGGCCGGCTTCACCCGATGCCGGCAACAACCGACACAAGTAAGGCACACGCATGGCCGTAGTAACCATGAAGCAGCTGCTTGACAGCGGCGCTCACTTCGGGCATCAGACCCGTCGCTGGAATCCCAAGATGAAGCGGTTCATCTTCACCGACCGCAACGGCATCTACATCATCGACCTGCAGCAGACCCTGACCTTCATCGACCAGGCGTACGAGTTCGTCAAGGAAACCGTCGCCCACGGTGGGTCGGTGCTGTTCGTCGGCACCAAAAAGCAGGCGCAGGATTCGGTCGCGAGAGAAGCGACCCGCGTCGGCATGCCGTATGTGAACCAGCGCTGGCTGGGTGGCATGCTGACCAACTTCTCCACCGTGCACAAGCGGCTGCAGCGCCTCAAGGAGCTCGAGGCGATGGAGCAGACCGGCGGCTTCGAGGGCCGCACCAAGAAGGAAATCTTGATGCTGACCCGGGAGAAGAACAAGCTCGAGCGCAGCCTCGGCGGTATCCGCGACATGGCCAAGGTGCCCTCGGCGGTCTGGGTCGTCGACACCAACAAGGAGCACATCGCCGTCGGCGAGGCTCGCAAGCTGGGCATCCCGGTGATCGCGATCCTGGATACCAACTGCGACCCCGACGAGGTCGACTACCCGATCCCGGGCAACGACGACGCGATCCGCTCGGCTGAGCTGCTGACCACGGTGATCGCCAAGGCGGTCGCCGAAGGCCTGCAGGCCCGCGCGGGCCTGGGCCGCGGTGACGGCAAGCCGGAGGCCGAAGCCGCCGAGCCGTTGCCCGAATGGGAGCAGGAGCTGCTGGCCGGTGCTGCCGCCTCGACCGAAGCCGGAGGCGCGGGCACTGCAACCGAATCAACCACAGATGCATCCTAGGGAAGGCTGACCATTGCCGAACTACACCGCTGCCGACGTCAAGCGGCTACGGGAACTCACCGGTGCCGGAATGCTCGACTGCAAGAACGCACTGGTGGAAACGGACGGCGACTTCGACAAGGCGGTCGAGGCGCTGCGGATCAAGGGCGCCAAAGATGTCGGCAAGCGCGCCGAGCGGGCCACCGCCGAGGGTCTGGTCGCGGCCAAGGACGGCGCGCTCATCGAGCTCAACTGCGAAACCGACTTCGTGGCGAAGAACGCGGAGTTCCAACAACTGGCTAACGAGGTGGTAGCTGCGGCCGCGTCGTCGAAGGCCGCTGACGTCGACGCACTGAAAGCCGCCAACACCGGCGATAAGACCGTCGAGCAGGCGATCGCCGAGCTGTCGGCCAAGATCGGCGAAAAGCTGGAACTGCGCCGGGTCGCGATCTTCGCCGGCACCGTCGAGACTTACCTGCACAAGCGCGCGGCCGACCTGCCGCCGGCGGTGGGCGTGCTGGTCGAGTACACGGGTTCCGGATCCGAGGCGGCGCACGCGGTGGCGCTGCAGATCGCCGCGCTCAAGGCTCGCTATCTTTCCCGCGACGACGTGCCCGAAGACGTGGTGGCCAGCGAACGCCGCATCGCCGAGGAGACGGCCAAGGCGGAGGGCAAGCCCGAGCAGGCGCTGCCCAAGATCGTCGAGGGCCGGCTCAACGGGTTCTTCAAGGACGCCGTGCTGCTCGAGCAGCCGTCGGTGTCGGACAACAAGAAGACCGTCAAGGCGCTGCTCGACGAGGCCGGAGTGACGGTGACCCGGTTTGTCCGGTTCGAGGTGGGCCAGGCCTAGCGGGGCGGCGCAGCGGTCATGCAACGCGTTCACGCTTTCGGTGACGACGCCCTCGGTGATCTCGACGCGGTCGGCCTGGCCGACGCCATCCGAGCCGAATGGGTGAGTCGGGATGACGTAATCGAGGCGGCCATCGCGCGCACCGAGGCGGTCAACCCGGCCCTCAACGGCCTGGCGCACGAGGCCTTTGAGCGGGCCCGGGCCGCCGCGTCGAGCGTGAGCAGGAGCGGCTTTTCCGGTCGCTTTTTCGAAGGCGTCCCGACGTTCATCAAGGACAACGTCGACGTCGCCGGGCTGCCCACCAAGTACGGCACCGACGCGTGGGTGCCCTTCGACGCGGTCGAGGACAGCGTGTTTACCCAGCTGTTTATGGCCACCGGGCCGGTGTACCTCGGCAAAACGCAGATGTCGGAATTCGGCTTCAGCCCGGCCGCCGAACACCTGAGGCTGGGTCCGGTCCGCAATCCGTGGAACACCGACTACACCGCCGGAGCCTCATCGGCGGGGTCGGGTGCGTTCGTCGCCGCCGGTGTGGTGCCGATCGCGCACGCCAACGACGGCGGCGGCTCGATCCGCATTCCGGCCTCCTGCAACGGACTTGTCGGGCTTAAGCCGTCGCGCGGCCGGTTGCCGCTGGACCCCAACTACCGCCGGATGCCGGTGGGTCTCATCGCCAACGGCGTGCTGACCCGCTCGGTTCGTGACACCGCGGCCTTCTATCGGGAGGCCGAGCGGATCTGGCCTAGCCCCAAGTTGTCGCCTGTCGGCGACGTCGTGCGGCCCGGAAAGCAGCGGTTGAGGATCGCCGTGATGACCCGTTTGGTAGTCGAGCGCGACTGCAGCCCCGAACTGCACGAGCTGACGCTGAAGACCGCGGGGCTGCTCGAGGAACTGGGGCACCGCGTCGAATACCTCGAGGAACCCTGGGTGCCGGCCAGCTTCGTCGACGATTTCGTCCTGTACTGGGGATTCCTGGCATTGGCACAGGTGGGCACCGGCCGGCTGACGTTCGGCAACACCTTCGACCGCACCAAGCTGGACTGCTTCACTCTGGGCCTGCGCCGCCACACCAGCCGCAACATGACGCGACTCCCGGCGGCGATCATGCGGCTGCGCAACCTCCGGCGGCGCAGCGCGCAGTTTTTCGGCACCTACGACGCGCTGCTCACGCCCACGCTCGGTGACGAGCCAACGCCGATCGGGTATCTGGCGCCCACTGACTACCAGCAGCTCCTCGACCGGTTGACTGGTTGGTGCGCCTTCACTCCGCTGCAGAATGTCACGGGGGAACCGGCGATTTCGCTGCCGCTGGCGCACTCGGCCAACGGCCTGCCGGTGGGCATGATGCTTTCCGCCGACACAGGGCGCGAAGCGCGGCTGCTGGAATTGGCCTACGAACTCGAAGAAGCCCGACCGTGGGGCCGGATCCAACACCCCGGATAAGCGGTCAGTCGGATCCGAGTTTGTTGAGCATTCGTTTGAACTCGCGCTGCTGCGCCGCGGTCAGCTTGGCCAGGATGTGGGCATCGGCGACTCGCACAGCGGCTTCCGCGCGCTTCAGCAGGGAGCGGCCCTGACTGGTCAGTGTGGCCGGTAGCGCCCGCCCGGAGGACACCGACGCCGGACGCGCCACCGCGCCAATGCTTTCCAGCTCGCGCAACACCGTGTTCATCGCCTGCGGGGTGACGCCTGCGCGTCGGGACAATTCGGCGCTGGACAGTCCCGGGTTCATCGAAACGATACGCAGGCAAACGAATTGGGGCAGCGCAAGGCCTAGCGGGCCCAGCACGGCGGAAACCTCTGGTCGCAGAGCGGCTCCCACCCGGTACAGCAGGTAGCCCAGCGGAGCGTCTTCGACCTGACCCATGTCAACCATCTTGACATACATATCGAGCCGAAACTCGCCGATTGAAGGATTCGACCCCGCCGCTGCCGGCAATCGTTGCGCCCGCCGGGGAACCAGTAACGTATCTCATTGCGGTCTGAACAGGTGTTTGGCTGACCGGCGGGCGGGACGTTGATTCTCCGGAGCAAGCAGGCGCGAACCTCGACCAGGTCTTGGCATCGGTCAGCATCGCCGCGCACGCAAACACCAAGCCGCGTCGCGCCGAATCCGCAAAGGACAACGCCAACCAAAGCCCGAGTGTCGACGATTTGGGCGAAAACCGCTATTCCTGAAGTGGTTTCATCTCCAAGGCTGTCAACTCTGATCTGATTATCAAGCCCGGCAAATGTTTTGACGGCCAAATTGTTCACCGAACCGGCAGTGGGGGCCTTGCCTCGCCCGGCTCGGCCTACTCCCTCGGGGCAAGATAGTCAATAGCCACATAGCAATTCATTGATTGCTGTGTTATATGGTGGCAAGTGATGCTGATGTGAAAGATGTGGTTATCGAATCATACTGTGGCGCAATAAAAAATCAGGACGTTTGCGCAGGTAGTTAGGCCGCAGTTGACAATTCGCGGGCAGACGTGTTTGAGGCCGACGTCGTTTGGCAACCCAATACTAGTTGCGGCGTGCTACCTCCACGGAGGCACGACCGCTGGAACGACACGAGAGATAAGGAGTCAGCGTGAAGTTCAGCTCGACAACTATGAAAACGGCACTTGGGGCCGCTGGAATAGCGGCGGTAAGCCTCTTAACCCCGGCAACTGCGTCTGCAGCGCCGGCGATCCAGGGATTCGGGGTCAGCCAAAACCTGGTTGACGGGCCAATGGTCACCGCTTACACGGTGAGCAACCTGCAGCCGAGCACCGCTTCGATTCCGGGCTACACCCCTAAGGGAACGCTCTACCAGGCGGACGTCACCGCCAAGTCGGACGCCGGAACCGTTACCCCGATGGTTAACGATTTCATCGCCCGCGGGCCTAACGGCCAGAACTACCGGGTGATTGACAAGGTTCCGGCCCCGAACAGCCTGAACCCGGCGCCCATCGCGCAGGGTCAAGAATCGACCGGCACTCTGTACTTCGACGTGACGGGCGCACCGCCGAATGGCGTCGCCTACAACGATGGAATGCAAGACATTCTGATCTGGACGTCGAATGTGCCGGGCTCAGCACCCGGGGCGCCCAACACGGCTCCTGGCCAGCTGCCTAGCCCGGTTCCGCCGAACTCGCCGGCGCACACCTAATCGCGTCTGCCAGTTGAGGTTTATCTCCCCGCGCCACGGCCATGGCGCGGGGAGATTCTCTTTGCGCGAGAATTGTGCGCGCCAAAACGGGTACCCCACGCCAATGACCCACACCGATCACAGGCCGCCGGAAGTACGGGAACAAGCCCAGCAGCACGCTGAGGACGCACGCACCAGGATGCAGGAGCGGCGCAGCGGTCAAGATGGCGGGCTGAGCGGTTGGGTGGCCCAGCGGGCCGGCGAGTGGGATCTCAGCGGTCAGGACGAGACCACTATGCAGCGTCAGAAGTTCTTCTGGAATGTGCTGGTCGACTATTGGTTTCGCATGGAGATCGACGGCTGGGAGAACGTGCCGAGTCCCGCCTGCGCTGCTGGTCGGCATTCACTCCGGCGCCCCATTTGTCTGGGATGCCTGGACGGTCGGCCTGCAATGGTGGCGACGGTTCGGTCAGGACCGCCCGTTGCACGGCACGGCTCATGACGCGCTGATGGCGATTCCGCTGATCGGGCGGTACTTCCGGTCCATGGGTGTGCTTCCGGCCGCCACCGATGCGATTGCCACGGCGCTCGCCGAGGGGCGTGATGTGGCGCTGTGGCCCGGCGGCGAGGTGGATTCGCTGCGACCGTGGGCCGAACGCGATCGCGCCAACCTTGCCGGGCGAAAGGGATTCGTGAAGATGGCAATTCGCGCCGGCGTGCCGATAGTGCCGATCGCGACCGTTGGCGGCGCCGACGCGATGCCGGTGCTGATCCGCGGTGACCGGTTATCGCAGTTGTTGCGACTTGACCGCATGCTGCGACTCAAGGTGTTCCCGGTGGCGATCTCGCTGCCGTGGGGCGTCGCACCGGCGGCGCTGCCGCAGCTGCCGCTGCCGGCCAAGATAAGGACCCGGTTCATGCCCGCCGTCGAGCTGGATCACGACCCGGCACGTGCGGCGGACGACGAATACGTCGACAGCAAATACCGCGAGGTGCAGGACAGTATTCAGCGAGGTATGGACGCGCTGGCGCGCAAGCGTGCGCTTCCGCTCTTTGCGTGACAAACCCGCAGTCAGTCCGAACCCGTCGTAACTGCGAAATCCACTACTGCGCGATCGAGTCCGCGGTGGGCGCTGCCGTCCAGGCCGGACTCAGCATCGGTTCGCTGAGGATCCATTGCGGCAGCGGCGGCGTCACCGCCATATAGCCGACACCGCGGACGGTGTCGACTATCGATTCATATTCGGGTCCAAGCTTGGCGCGCAGTCGTCGCACATGAACGTCGACGGTCCGAACCCGACCGTTGTAGTCATAGCCCCACACCTCATGCATCAGCCTGGTCCGGGTGAATGCCCGACCCGCATTCTGCACAAGGAAATTCAGCAATTTGAACTCGGTAAGCGTCAGGCCCAGATCCTTGCCTGCCAGCGATCCGGCAAAACTGGCCGGGTGCAGGATGACGTCACCGAATTTCAGGGTGCCCGCCATAGCACTGCGCCGGCGAGTGATCGCCATACGCAACCGCGCTTGCAGCTCGACCGGGCCGGCGGCCGGCAGCAGCACATCGTCGAAATGCCATTCGACTTCAATCGCCGCGAAATCAGACGGCGCAACGACGGCAACCACCGCGAGGGCCGGCGCGTTCGCCGTCAGCCGTTGGCACACCCTGCGAGCCGCGGCCAGGTCCGTTCGCGCATCGATGATCGCGACGTCGGCGCCCTGGCGGTGGCCGTTGAGTTGGTCGCTGAGCGGGGCGTGGTCCGTGGTCTGGGCGAACGTCTGCAGCTTCGGCAAGGCTGCTTCGAAGTCATCCGCATTGGTTACCAGTAGAACATCCAAGAGATATCTCCAGACCTCACGACGGTGTGCCGTCCCCCATGCGTCGGCACCTTCGAAAACGAATGCCTGCCAGCGCAGGGCTGGATACCCGGTAAACGGCAGAACTATTCCGCCTTTGCTCTGCGTGTTCGGGCCCGAACCGGGAGCCTGTTTGCTGAGGCGTTGGAGAAAGTCGATGGATCCGGCCCGTCATCGGGCCGGATCCATCCTTCTGACAAGCTATTGGTGTGACTTTTGGCGCTGCTCCGCTGTCTTGGCGTCGCCTTGACCTATCCCTTGCCGCCCTCGGGTGTCCGTCATGGATTCCTCCCCCGGTGGAGTGCCGTGGTTCGAGTGCCTCGGCACCCAAACGCCGATCAACCAGACGATCGACTCGGTAATGCGGCGCCAACGGATCCTTATTCTCAAGACCGTGGATTTGTCGCCGCGTTGGTCCGAATTCCCGTCCCGCGGAGCGATCAAACATCTGCCGATCGAGGCCCCGCGGGGCAGCGTGGCATGGGAGCTACCAGGGCTGATATGCCCGAGAAGCGACAGGGATCGCCGATTGCGCAGATAATGCACCCGGGCCATGCAATAGGGCGAAGATAAGGCAGGATGTCAGATGCCGTCCTGACGGTTGCCGGGAGGCACTCTCATACGAGGAGTTTGATGACGGAGCCCGAGCCGACGAGTACCAACGGCATGCGTTCCAAGCGTTCCAAGTATGCGCGTGTGCTGCTCAAGCTTGGCGGCGAGATGTTCGGCGGCGGCCAGGTTGGGCTGGACCCCGATGTCGTCGCCCAGGTGGCCCGTCAGATCGCCGAGGTAGTCCGCGACGGCGTCCAGGTCGCCGTGGTGATCGGCGGCGGCAACTTCTTCCGCGGCGCGCAGCTTCAGCAGCGCGGCATGGAGCGCACGCGTTCGGACTACATGGGGATGCTCGGCACCGTCATGAACAGCCTGGCGCTGCAGGACTTTCTCGAGAAGGAAGGCATCGCCACCCGAGTTCAGACGGCGATCACCATGGGCCAGGTGGCCGAGCCCTACCTCCCGTTGCGGGCAGTCCGGCACCTGGAGAAGGGGCGGGTGGTCATCTTCGGCGCCGGCATGGGGCTGCCGTACTTCTCGACGGACACCACCGCGGCACAGCGGGCACTGGAGATCGGCGCAGACGTGGTCTTGATGGCCAAGGCCGTCGACGGAGTGTTCGCCGAGGATCCGCGGCATAACCCTGACGCCGAGTTGCTCACCGCGATCAGCCACCGTGAAGTCATCGACCGCGGGCTACGAGTGGCCGATGCCACCGCTTTCAGCCTGTGTATGGACAATGGCATGCCGATTCTGGTGTTCAACCTGCTGACTGATGGGAATATCGCCCGTGCGGTCGCTGGTGAGAAGATCGGAACGCTGGTCACCACTTGAGGAGGAGCGGCGCACATGATTGACGAGGCTCTCTTCGACGCCGAAGAGAAAATGGAAAAGGCCGTGTCAGTGGCCCGGGACGATCTTTCGACGATCCGGACCGGCCGCGCCAACCCCGGCATGTTCTCCCGAATCACCATCGACTATTACGGTTCGACAACCCCGATCACCCAGTTGTCCAGCATCAATGTGCCCGAGGCGCGGCTGGTCGTGATCAAGCCCTACGAGGCCAATCAGCTGCACGCCATCGAGACCGCGATTCGCAACTCCGACCTGGGCGTGAACCCCACCAACGACGGCACGCTGATCCGGGTGGCGGTACCGCAGCTCACCGAGGAACGGCGGCGCGAGATGGTCAAGCAGGCCAAGCACAAGGGCGAGGAGGCGCGGGTCTCGGTGCGCAACATCCGTCGCAAAGCGATGGAAGAACTGCACCGCATCAAGAAGGACGGCGAGGCCGGCGAGGACGAAGTGGGCCGCGCGGAAAAGGACCTGGACAAGACGACCCACAACTACGTCACCCAGATCGACGAGTTGGTCAAACACAAAGAAGGCGAGCTGCTGGAGGTCTAGCGGCCGCTCAGCAGCTAAGTCCGTTCAGACCCGTGGCAGCCACCGACGCCGGTACCGGCGCTCCCTCCGACGAATCGGCGCATGCGTCCGATCAGGCCGGGCAGCAGCCGGCCAAGAAGACGTCCCGGGCGGGCCGTGATCTGCCCGCCGCCATCGCGGTGGGTCTGGGCATTGGCGGCGTTCTCATCGCGACCCTGCTGTTCGTTCCGCGGGTCTGGGTGGCCCTGTGCGCCGGGGCCATCTTGGTCGCCAGCCACGAGGTGGTGCGTCGACTGCGCGAAGCCGGATATCTGATTCCGGTCATCCCGCTGCTGGTCGGCGGGCAGGTCACCGTCTGGCTGACGTGGTGGTTCCGTTCGGCCGGCGCATTGGCAGGGTTCGGTGGCATGGTCGTGGTCTGCATGATCTGGCGGCTGTTCATGCAGGACATCCGCAAGCCGCGGGAGGACCCACCGGACCCCGGCGCCGCCGAACTATCTGCGGGACGCGTCGGCCACCATATTCCTGGCCGCGTGGGTCCCGCTGTTCGCGTCGTTCGCCGCGTTGCTGGTCTACCCACATGACGGCTGGGCACGGGTGTTCTGTCTGATGATCGCCGTGGTCGCGTCCGACGTGGGCGGCTACGCCGTGGGGGTGCTGTTCGGCAAGCACCCGATGGTTCCGAAGATCAGCCCGAAGAAGTCCTGGGAGGGATTCGCCGGGTCAATGACTTGCGGGATCACCGCATCGATCCTGACCGTGACGTTCCTGGCCCACAGATCCCCGTGGGACGGGGTTCTGCTGGGTGTCGTGCTGGTGCTGACCTGCATACTTGGCGATCTGGTGGAGTCTCAGATCAAGCGTGACCTGGGCATCAAGGACATGGGCCGGCTGCTTCCCGGCCACGGCGGCCTGATGGACCGGCTCGACGGGCTGCTGCCGTCCGCGGTGGCGGCCTGGATCGTATTTACGCTGCTTCCCTAGCGCTTTCCCAGCTGGCGGTGATTTGACCGATACTGGACAGGTCATGGTCCAGGATTTGGTGTTCGATGCGCCGCGCCGCGGTAAGCCGCCGCGGCATTTGGCCGACCTCGACGCCGCGGGCCGCTCGTCGGCAGTCGCGGAACTCGGCTTACCGGCGTTTCGGGCCAAGCAGCTCGCGCACCACTATTACGGCCGATTGAATGCCGATCCGCGGCAGATGACCGACCTTCCGGCCGCCGTTCGTGACTTGCTCGCCGAGACGATGTTCCCGGATCTGCTGGCCGCGGCCGCCGAAGTCACCTGTGATGCCGGCCAGACGCGAAAGACGTTGTGGCGAGCAATCGATGGCACCACCTTCGAATCGGTGCTGATGCGCTACCCGCAGCGCAACACGGTGTGCATCTCCTCGCAGGCCGGCTGTGGGATGGCGTGCCCGTTCTGTGCCACCGGCCAGGGTGGATTGAGCCGCAACCTGTCGACCGCCGAGATCCTCGAACAGGTGCGTGCGGCCGCCGCGGCGCTGCGCGACGACTTCGGCGCGACGCCCCACCGGCTGTCGAATGTGGTTTTCATGGGCATGGGGGAGCCGCTGGCCAACTACGCCAGGGTGCGTGGCCGCGGTCCGGCGCATCACCGAGCCTGCGGGTTTCGGAATTTCGGCCCGCTCGGTGACGGTGTCGACGGTGGGTCTGGCCCCGGCAATCCGCAAGCTCGCCGACGAACGGCTCGGGGTGACCCTGGCGTTGTCGCTGCACGCGCCCGACGACGAGCTGCGCGACACCCTGGTTCCGGTCAACAACCGGTGGAAGATCGGCGAAGCTCTTGACGCCGCCCGGTACTACGCCGACGTAACCGGTCGGCGGGTATCTGTGGAGTACGCGCTGATCCGCGACGTCAACGACCAACCGTGGCGCGCCGATCTGCTGGGGAAGCGGCTGCATCGTGTTCTCGGACAGCTGGTGCATGTGAACCTGATCCCGCTCAATCCGACCCCGGGCAGTGACTGGGACGCCAGCCCCAAGGCGGCGGAGCGGGAGTTCGTCCGCCGGGTCCGGTCCCACGGGATCTCGTGCACGGTGCGCGATACGCGCGGCCGGGAGATCAGCGCCGCCTGCGGACAGCTGGCCGCCGAAGGCGCGTGATGAACCAGAACCTCGGGTATCACGTCTTCTAAGGCAATAGCACCAGCAAATGGGGGTCACATGATTATTCGCTTGTTGTCGCCGATCAAATTGTTTGCCGTCGGCGTGCTCGTCGATCGCGCTCATCCTCGGGATTGACCAATGCACCGCGCGCGTCGGCCGCCGATGATCGTCTGCAGTTCAGCGGCACCACGCTCAGCGGTGCCCCGTTCAACGGCGCCGCCTTGCAGGGCAAGCCGGCGGTGCTGTGGTTCTGGACGCCGTGGTGCCCGTTCTGCAACTCCGAGGCCCCTGGCTTGAGCCAGGTCGCCGCCGCCAATCCGGGCGTCACTTTCGTCGGTATCGCGGCGCACTCAGATGTCGGCGCGATGCAGAACTTCGTCTCCAAGTACGGCTTGAATTTCACCAACCTCAACGACGCCGACGGCGCGATCTGGGCCCGCTACAACATTCCTTGGCAGCCGGCCTGGGTCTTCTATCGGGCGGATGGCAGCTCGACGTTCGTCAACAACCCCACCTCGGCGATGTCGCAGCAGGAGCTGGCCGGCCGGGTGGCGGCGCTGGCGTCCTGACCGCCGTGGACCAGGGCCTGATCGGTCTGGCCTTCGCCGCCGGACTGGTGGCGGCGCTGAACCCGTGTGGGTTTGCCATGCTGCCCGCCTACCTTCTTCTTGGTGGTGCAAGGGGAGCGCCGTGGCGAACAGATCACGCCGGGCGGGCTGGCCCCGGTCCTCCGGGCGCTGGCGGCCACCGTGGGGATGGCGCTGGGCTTTTTGACGGTATTCGGATTGTTCGGAGCCCTGACGATATCGGCGGCCTCGACGGTGCAGCGCTACCTGCCGTACGGCACGGTGGTGATCGGTGTGGTGCTGGTGGCCCTCGGGCTGTGGCTGCTGTCGGGTCGGGAGCTCACGGCCCTGACGCTCAGGCCGCTGAGGGCCGGATGGGCTCCGAACGTGCGGCGGGGCTCATGGCTGGCGAGCATGTACGGCTATGGCGTCAGCTATGCGATCGCGTCGCTGTCGTGCACCGTTGGGCCGTTTCTGGCGGTCACGGCGGCTGGCCTTCGGGGCGGTTCGGTCGTCGCGGGCGTGGCGATTTACCTGGCCTATGTGGCGGGTCTGACCCTGGTGGTCGGCGTGCTGGCCATCGCGGCCGCGACGGCGAGTTCGGCGCTGGCCGATCATCTGCGGCGAATCTTGCCGTTCGTCAACCGGATCAGTGGCGTGCTGCTGGTGCTGGTCGGACTCTATGTGGGCTACTACGGCCTCTACGAGGTGCGTCTCTTCAGTGCGACCACGAGTGTGCATGAGAGTCCGCAGGATGCGGTGATCACCGGGGCGGGGCGCGTGCAAGGTGTGCTGGCCGGCTGGGTGCATCAGCACGGCGCCTGGCCATGGGCGGTGGCACTGCTCGTGCTGCTGGCCGCCGGGCTGGCCGGTGCCTGGCAACGACGGGCGCGTCGCTAAAGCCGCTGAACACCACCGCGCACCACAGTGACACTTGAAGTGACATCAAAATGGTGTCACCATGACACTATGGATTTGCAACCTTATGTCGACGCCGTCCGTCGCGAGTTGGGTGTGGCCGCGGCGGCCGGCGGTACCGAAGCGAAGGAACTGGCCGAGCGGCTGAGCGCTCCGCTGGAGTCGGCGATCCGGCTGGCATTGCTGGAAGCCTTGTCGGCCGCCGCGGAGGAGATCTCAGGTGAGCTGGCTCCTGCATCCGTGGCGGTCCGGCTGCGGGGCCGTGACCCTGAATTCATCGTCAGCGCCCCGCTCGAGGAGGAACCAAGTGCCGACGCCGACCACGTCGACCAGCTATTCACCGCTCAGAGTGACGACGACGGCGGCACCTGGCGGGTCACTCTGCGGCTACCGGAGGTGATGCGGGCGTCCGTTGAAGGGGCAGCCCGCAACGAGGGCGCGTCGCTCAACGCCTGGCTGGTCCGGGCCGCCACGCTCGCCAGCCAGGGTGCCAGTCAGTACGCATCAAGTCACTCCCGACGTACCACGGGCCGCCGGGCAACCGGTTGGGTGCGCTGACGGGATCCATCTCGCACCTTCCCAAACCCACCCCCGAACCCACTAGGAGACCAAACATGCCGACATTTGCGACCCCCGAGCCGATCGATGTGCGGATCGAAGCCGGCAGTGGCTCAATCCATCTCGTCGCGACCGACCGCTCCGACACCGTCGTCGCGGTACGCCCCCGCGACGAATCCCGAAGTTCCGATGTCTGGGCGGCCGAGCACACCCAGGTGGACTTCAGCGACGGCAAGCTGATGGTTACCGGCGCCAAGCGCGGCCTACCGTTGTTTCGCGGCGGGGCCACCTACATCGAGATCGCGCTGCCGGCCCGGTCGCGGCTGAACGCCTCGCTGGCGTCGGCCGACATGCGTGCCGAAGGCGAATTCGCCGACTTCCGGTTCACCGGCGCCAGCAGCGACGTCGAGGTCGACGTCGTCACGGGAAAGATCAAGGCCGCCAACTCTTCTGGATCATTCACCGTGCGTGCCACGGAAGGCAGCGCGTCGGTCACCACCGCGTCGGGAAGGGTGACGATCGGCGACCTCGACGGAAATCTGAAGTTCAAGGGCGCCAGCGGCTCGCTTACCGTGGACCGACTGCGCGGGCACCTGAAGTCGAAGACCGCGTCGGGTTCCGTGGCCGTGGTGGCGGCCGTTCGGGGCGCCGTCTCGGCACACACCAGCAGCGGCGAGGTCGAGGTCGGGATCGTCGAGGGCACCGCCGCCCGGCTGGACATCATCACCGGATCCGGCGTCGTCACCAACACGCTGCGGCCGGCGGACGGCCCCGAGCAAGGTGACGAAACCCTCGTTCTAGAGGTGCGCAGCGGCTCCGGAAACATCCGGATCCATCGGGATCCGGCCGCCACGCCGGCGCAGGAACCGGCTACCTGATCCAGCCGCGCCGGCGGCCCCACAGGTCGCGGATCAGCACGAAGAGCGCCAAGACGGCGAACCCGATCAGAAACACGTCCTCGATATGGCCGACGTGGTTGCCGCGCAACATCGCCAGCAGGAATCCGAAGATGACAAACCCGGTGATGTACCAGGTGCGGTGATTGATTCTGCTCCATCCCCACGCTGCGGACGGCACCTCGGCGACGTCGACGCCGTCGTAAAGATCCACCTCAGTACTGGCCACGGCGATTCCTCCGCTCGGGACTGGAATTCTGACTCACTGCCCCAACATTCTGGCATAAGCCTGGTCGCGAGCGGAGGGTCCGACGGCCTTATTAATCACGCCGCCGCGCCGAGCGCTACGCGGGAGGCATAAGCACGGTGTCGATCATGTACACCGTCGCGTTGGCAGTGGGGACACCACCGCAGACCACGCCCGCATTGTTGACCCTGAGGTTGCTGCCTTGGCCGGTCACCGTCACGTTGGCACCCTGAAGGGTCTTCCAGGTGCCGACGATCTTGGACGGGCTCACTTGGCCCTGTACGACGTGATAGGTGAGGATGCTGTTCAACATGCCCGCGTTGGTCTTGAGCTCATCGATCGTGGACGGCGGCAGCTTGTTGAATGCGGCGTCGGTAGGCGCGAACACCGTGTACTGACCATTGTTGAGGGTGTCCACCAGATTCACCTGCGGGTTGAGCTGGCCCGACAGCGCCGCCGTCAGTGTTGTCAGCATGGGATTGTTCGAGGCCGCCACCGCGACGGGAACCTGTGACATCCCCTGTACCGAAGCCGGACCGTTGGGATGCGCTGCCGCGTAATCCGCGCATCCCGGCCCGACCAGATCGGACGCCGCCGCGGTCGGGGAGAAGGCCACCGCCAGGCCCACGAGGCTGGCCGCCGCGAAACTGGTTGCCGTAATTGTGCTTTGGATCTTCATCGTCGTGTACTCCTTTGTAAAATGCCGATACGGTCGTCTATTCTTCGGAGCTTCTTGGCTTTTGGATTGGTCGCATTGCCCGCGGATTTAGCCGTAGGTGAAGGAGAACAGCTGTAGCCCCTTGCTGGGCCGGACCTCGAGTGTTCCCGCCGCCACCTGGTCGCCCGTGACGATCTGGTGAGCGGTCGGTGGCCCGCTGATCGGCAGCGTTGCCGGCATTCCATTCCGCACCACCGTGACTGTCCCCGTCCCGCCGACAACGAGGTAGACGTTTTTGGCGTGGTAGTCGAGTTTGATCGCCGAGGTGTCGCCGTCGGCCGTCGCGCCCTGGTAATCCAGCGACCACGGGCCGCTCAACGCGAACTTGTCGGCTGCCAGCGCAGGCGGGTAGTCAAACTTCGCGGATCCTTCGTCGTAGACGCCTGCGCCGCCGTAATTCACCACTTTGCCTACCGCGAGGTACGTCTCGGGGGTGAGGCCGTTCTGCGGGGTCGTGTCGGGCGCGTCCACCGGTGGCGGGAGCTTGACGCCGCCCTTGGCGTCGGTGAGCAATTGGCGGATCAGCTTTTCGGTGCCGTCGTAATCGCCTTCGCCAAACTTGATGTGCCGCACGGTGCCGCCGGCGTCGATCAGATATTCGGCCGGCCAGTAGCGGTTGCGGTAATTCGTCCACGTGGAGTAGCCGTTGTCCAGCGCAACCGGATACGTGATGCCGAGGTCGGCCGCGCCTTTGGCCACGTTGCCGGTAACCCTTTCGAATGCGTATTCGGGGGTGTGCACGCCGATGACCTCGAAACCGCTGTCATGGTAGGCCCGGTACCAGCCGACGACGTGCGGGATCGCACGCTGGCAGTTGATGCAGGAATACGCCCAGAAGTCGATGAGCACGACCTTGCCGCGCAACGAATCCAGGCTGATCGGTTTGCCGTCGGGCGTGTTCAGCCAGGCGGCTATATTTCTGAGATCCGGTGCAGTGCCACAGCTTTCGAGCCGGTCATCTCCATCGCTGCAGTTCGACAGCTGGGCGTTCTGGTCGGTGATGATGCCGCCGAGGTTCAACTTTTCGCGGATCCTGGCGGAGCCGCCGACTTTCTGCTGCAGTGACGCGGTGTAGTCAGGAATGGCCCGCTGCAGCACCGCCGGCAGATCAAACACCAGGGCCACCGCGAGCAGGATCGTCACTATCCCTGCGGCGATTCGGATCTCGCGCTGGCGACGGCGAAATGCGCTTACCCGTTCGGCCACCCGTTGGCCGGCCAGGGCAAAGAACAACAGCGGCAAGGCGGCGCCGATCGCGAAGGCGCCGGTGAGCACGACCGTTCCCACGCCGATGGTTCCCGTTGCGCCGGCCACGACAATCGCGGCGAGCACCGGACCCGCGCAGGGAACGTACAGCACGCCCAGTGCCAGACCCAGTCCGAAGCCGTTGCCGTGGGTGGTGATCTGCTTCTGCGGGATGCGGGAGAAGGGCCGCTCCAGCAGCTGTTCAAACCGCGGGAACATGAGGCCGAAACCGATCGCCACCAAGGCGACCAACGCGATCCAGCGGATTGCGTCCTGGGGCAGATGCAGCGCCGACAGCAGTGCGGAGCCGAGCAGGGTGACCACACTGAAGCTGAGCACCAACCCGCCGATCACCCGAAAGGGTCGCAACGCCAGCGACAGCGTCCGCGCCGGCTGAACCTGGACCGCCACGGCGCCTTCGGATTTCGAGGATTGCGGAGGCGCCGGTGCGATGCCGGTCTGCGCACCGGAGAAGAAGATCACCGGCAGGACCGGCAGGATGCACGGTGAGATTCCGGTAATGAGGCCGCCGAGGAATCCGATTAAGGCGAGGGTCAACATGATTATTATTCGGTGCCATTGCCTCTGCGGATTGAGCTGGGCACCAACGAGTTTCGCGGTGTGGACACAAAGAATGGCAGGGTAGCCCGCCGGTCCGGGCTACCCCGCGTTGACGTCGACAGCGTCATTGTCCTGGTGGCATCAGCACCGTGTCGATCATGTACACCGTCGCGTTGGCGGTGTGCACGCCGCCGCGGACCAGACCCGCGTTGTTGGCCTAAAGGTCCCGCTGGCTCCCGGCTTGACACGATTCATTCGGAGCGACGGCGGTGGTGGATGGGTCGCAGAGTCGACCCGGGCCGCACGCGTCATCGGGGATCGTCGGCCCGGTGACGATGCGGCGGTCGGTTACCACCCGGACGAAGCCGGCCACACGCCGGTCGGAACACCAACGGCTTGCGTTTCGGCGATTGACCTAGCGAGGCGGCACAATGAATGAGTGACCAACCAGACCGATGACCGCCTGCGTGTGCTGGTGCTGGGCAGTACCGGCTCGATCGGCACCCAGGCGCTCGAGGTCATCGCCGCCAACCCGGACCGGTTCGAGGTGGTCGGTCTGGCCGCCGGGGGCGCGCATCTGGACACGCTGCGGCGCCAGCGCGCCGAGACCGGAGTGACCAACATTGCCGTCGCCGACGAGCACGCGGCCCGGCTGGCCGGCGACATTCCATTCAGTGGGCCGCACGCGGTGACCCGGCTGATCGAGGAGACCGAGGCCGACGTCGTCCTCAATGCGTTGGTCGGGGCGCTGGGCCTGCGTCCGACGCTGGCCGCCCTGCAAACCGGGGCCCGGCTGGCGCTGGCCAACAAGGAGTCGCTGATCGCGGGCGGGCCGCTGGTGCTGCAGGCGGCGCAGCCCGGCCAGATCGTGCCCGTCGACTCCGAGCACTCCGCGCTGGCCCAGTGTTTGCGCGGCGGCACCCCCCGCGAGGTCGCCAAGCTGGTGCTGACCGCCTCCGGCGGGCCGTTTCGCGGCTGGGCCGCAGCCGACCTCGCGAAGGTCACCCCCGAGCAGGCCGGTGCCCATCCCACCTGGTCGATGGGCCCGATGAACACGCTGAACTCGGCGTCGCTGGTCAACAAGGGACTCGAGCTCATCGAAACTCACCTGTTGTTCGGCATCGCCTACGACCGCATCGACGTGGTGGTGCACCCTCAGTCGATCGTGCATTCGATGGTCACCTTCATCGACGGTTCGACGATCGCCCAGGCCAGCCCCCCGGATATGAAGCTGCCCATCGCGCTGGCACTGAGCTGGCCGCGGCGGATCAGCGGTGCCGCTCCTGCCTGCGATTTCACGACGGCTTCCAGCTGGGAGTTCGAGCCGCTGGACACGAAGGTCTTCCCCGCGGTCGAGCTGGCCCGGCACGCCGGCCAGACCGGCGGTTGCACGACCGCGGTCTACAACGCCGCCAATGAAGAAGCCGCCGCGGCGTTCCTTGCCGGCCGGATCAGTTTTCCCGGCATCGTTGGAACTATCGCCGACGTGTTGCACGTTGCCGACCAGTGGGCCGCCGAACCGGCTACCGTGGATGACGTACTCGATGCGCAGCGCTGGGCCCGGGAGCGAGCACAGCGCGTGATCGCCGCGGCGAGTTCGGTGCGGGCTTCGGCCCCGGCTTCCGGAATGGTTTTAGAAAGGTCCTGACGGCGGAGATGATGTTCGTTATCGGCATTGTGCTGTTCGCGCTGGCCATCCTGATCTCGGTGGCCCTGCACGAGTGCGGCCACATGTGGGCCGCGCGCGCCACCGGCATGAAGGTGCGTCGCTACTTCGTCGGCTTCGGCCCCACATTGTGGTCCACTCGCCGCGGCGAAACCGAATACGGCGTCAAGGCCATTCCCGCGGGCGGATTCTGCGACATCGCCGGCATGACGTCGGTCGAGGAGCTGGCACCCGACGAGCAGGACCGCGCGATGTACAAGCAGGCGGCCTGGAAACGCGTCGTGGTGCTGTTCGCCGGGCCCGGCATGAACTTCGTCATCTGCCTGGTGCTCATCTACGTGATCGCACTGATGTGGGGGCTGCCGAACCTGCACCCGAAGGCGGCCATCGGCGAAACCGTTTGTGTCGCAGCGGATACGGCCCCGGGCAAGCCAGGTCACTGCGAAGGTCAGGGTCCCGCGGAGGCCGCCGGCATCCGCAAGGGCGACGTCGTCGTCAAGGTCGGCGACACGCCGGTGTCCAACTTCGACGACATGGCCGCGGCGGTACGCCAGTCGCACGGCATCGTTCCGGTCGTCGTGCAGCGCGACGGCAAAGCGATCACCTACTACGTCAATGTCCAGTCCACCCAACGCTGGATGTCTACCGGGCAAGGGAGCAAGCCGCAGCTTTCCACCGTCGGCGCCATCGGTGTCGGCGCCTGGGCAGATCGGACCCACGCATTACGGCGTGCTTTCCGCTGTGCCCGGTACCTTGGCGTTCACCGCCGACCTGACCGGTGAGGTGGGCAAGTCGCTGGTCGCAATCCCGACCAAGGTCGGCGCGCTGGTGCACGCCATTGGCGGTGGACAACGCGACCCGGGCACGCCGATGAGCGTCGTCGGAGCCAGCATCATCGGCGGTGACACCGTCGACCACGGGCTGTGGGTGGCGTTCTGGTTCTTCTTGGCCCAGTTGAACCTCATCTTGGGCGCCATCAACCTGGTTCCACTGCTGCCCTTCGACGGGGGCCACATCGCCATCGCGGTATTCGAGAAGATCCGCAACCTGATCCGCTCCGCGCGTGGCAAGGTCGCGGCCGCGCCGGTGAACTACCTCAAGCTCATGCCGGCGACGTACGTGGTGCTGGTTTTCGTGGTCGGCTACATGCTGTTGACGGTGACCGCGGATGTGGTCAACCCGATCCGGCTGTTCCAGTAGCAGCCCGAATCTGAGAAGAAGGAAGACAACTGTGAGCATTGGCCTGGGCATGCCGGAGGCCCCGCCGCCCACGCTTGCCCCCCGGCGCCGCACGCGCCAACTCATGGTCCGCAACGTCGGGGTCGGCAGCGACCATCCGATCTCGGTGCAGTCGATGTGCACCACCAAAACCCATGACGTCAACTCGACGCTGCAGCAGATCGCCGAGCTGACCGCGACCGGCTGCGACATCGTCCGGGTTGCCTGCCCGCGTCAGGAAGACGCCGACGCGCTGGCCGAAATCGCCCGGCACAGCCAGATTCCGGTCATCGCCGACATCCACTTCCAGCCGAAGTACATCTTCGCCGCGATCGACGCCGGGTGCGCCGCGGTGCGGGTGAACCCGGGAAACATCAAGGAATTCGACGGCCGGGTCGGCGAGGTCGCCAAGGCCGCCGGGGCGGCCGGCATCCCGATCCGCATCGGGGTCAACGCCGGCTCGCTGGACAAGCGGTTCATGGAGAAATACGGCAAGGCCACTCCCGAGGCGCTGGTCGAGTCGGCGCTGTGGGAGGCGTCTCTGTTCGAGGAGCACGGCTTCGGCGACATCAAGATCAGCGTCAAGCACAACGACCCCGTCGTGATGGTCGCCGCCTACGAGCAGCTGGCCGCGCAGTGCGACTACCCGCTGCACCTGGGTGTCACCGAGGCCGGCCCGGCCTTCCAGGGCACCATCAAGTCGGCGGTCGCGTTCGGTGCCCTGCTGTCCCGCGGCATCGGCGACACCATCCGGGTGTCGTTGTCGGCGCCGCCGGTCGAGGAAGTCAAGGTCGGCAACCAGATCCTCGAGTCGCTGAACCTGCGGCCGCGCGGGCTGGAGATCGTGTCCTGCCCGTCGTGTGGTCGCGCCCAGGTCGACGTTTATAAGCTGGCCAACGAGGTGACCGCGGGTCTGGAAGGCCTCGACGTGCCGCTTCGGGTGGCGGTGATGGGGTGCGTCGTCAACGGTCCGGGGGAGGCGCGCGAGGCCGACTTGGGCGTCGCGTCCGGGAACGGCAAGGGTCAGATCTTTGTTCGAGGTGAAGTGATCAAGACCGTGCCCGAGGCCAAGATCGTCGAGACGCTGATCGAGGAGGCCATGCGGCTCGCCTCAGATCACGGTCCTGGAACGACAACAAGCGGTTCGCCGATTGTGACCGTAAGCTGATAGGGGCCCAGCGCCCTTTCGCCTGCCCCCTGCTTTTAATACCGAAGTTCGCCCCACAGAGAGTTTGCCAGATGTCGGCTCCGCCCATCTTTCGCCTGGTCGGCGATCGACGGGTGTCCGTGGTGCGTGACGCCGCGGCGGTGTGGCGGGTGTTCAACGACGACCCGGTCGGGTCGTGCATGGTCGCGGCGCGGGTCGCAGACTACGGCGTCGACCCCAATTCGATCGGCGGCGAACTGTGGACCCGGCGCAACGCCGATGAGTCGCTGTGCTTCGCCGGCGCCAACCTGATACCGCTGCGCGGCGCACTGGCCGACCTGAATGCGTTCGCCGACGAGGCGATGAGCGGGACACGACGCTGTTCGTCGCTGGTCGGCAGGGCGGATCTGGTGCTGCCGATGTGGGGGCGGCTCGAGCCGGCCTGGGGGCCCGCACGTGACGTGCGCGACGACCAACCGCTGATGGCGCTGACCACGCACCCGAGCTGCGCGATCGACACCGAGGTGCGCCAGGTCCGGCCGGACGAGCTGGACGCCTACCTGGTGGCCGCCGTGGACATGTTCATCGGCGAGGTGGGCGTCGACCCGCGGCTCGGCGACGGCGGGCGGGGCTACCGGCGCCGGGTGGCGAACCTGATCGCCGCCGGGACGCGCCTGGGCACGCTTCGAGCGCGGTCAGGTCGTCTTCAAGGCCGAAGTGGGATCGCAGTCTCCGGCAGTGGGGCAGATCCAGGGGGTCTGGGTGCATCCGGAGTGGCGCGGCCTGGGGCTGGGCACCCGCGGCACCGCGACGCTGGCCGCCGTGATCGTCGGCACCGGGCGCGTCGCCAGCCTGTACGTGAACAACTTCAACACGGTGGCCCGCGCCGCGTACGCGCGCGTCGGCTTCACCGAAGTCGGCACCTTCGCGACGGTCCTGCTGGACTAACCGGGCCCCTGGCCTTGAGCCCCGGGCGAACGTGCGGCTGGCCGCACACCCGTCGTCGAACGTGCGGCTGGCCGCACACCCGGCGCGTGGGGCGACCAACTGCGTCAGATCACGGTTGGGTCTCGGTGTGTCTGCGCCGGTGTCCAGGCCACAGTTCTTAACATCAGCAACGATGGTAACTAGAACAACTCTGACATCGCTGACCTCAGGCGCTTCATCCGTGCTGTTTGTCGCGGTTATCGCCCTGTCCGGGTGCACCCCGCGGCCCGACGGTCCGGGCCCGGCCGCCGAGAAGTTTTTCCACGCGCTGTCCATCGGTGACACCGCGACGGCCGCGCAACTCAGCGACAACCCCAACGAAGCCCGAGAAGCGCTCAACGCGGCGTGGGCCGGTCTGCAGGCCAGCCACGTGGACACCCAGCTGCTCAGCTCGAAGTACGCCGAGGACAGCGGCACCGTCAACTATCGCTTCACCTGGCACCTGCCCAAGAACCGGACGTTCAGCTACGACGGTCAGCTCAAGATGGCGCGCGACGAGGGGCGCTGGCATGTTCGCTGGACTGCCAACGGGCTACATCCCAAGCTGGGGGAGCACCAGACGTTTGCGCTGCGGGCCGACCAGCCGCGGCGCGCCTCGGTGAACGAACTCGGTGGCAGCGATGTGCTGGCGCCGGGGTATCTGTACCACTACAGCCTGGACGCCACCCAGGCCGGGCCCGCTCTGATCGCCACGGCTCATGCGGTAGTGGAGGCCCTGCACCCATTTAACGACACGTTGAATGATCCGCAGCTACTCGCCGAACGAGCCAGTTCGGCGACCCAGCCGCTGGATCTGGGGGTGACGCTGCACCCCGACGACAACGACAAGGTCGCACCGGCGATCGGCCACCTGCCCGGCGTGGTGATCACGCCGCAGGCCGACATGCTGCCGACCGACCCGCATTTCGCGCCCGCGGTAATCGCCGAAGTGAAGAAGGCCGTGGTCGACCAACTCGACGGCCAGGCCGGCTGGCGGGTGGTCAGCGTCAACCAGAACGGCGTCGACGTCGAGGTGCTGCAGGAGGTCGAGGGGGCGCCCGCGCCGTCGGTCTCGATCACCCTGGACCGGGTCGTGCAGAACGCCGCTCAGCACGCGGTGGACACCCGGGGCGGCAAGGCGATGATCGTCGTGATCAAACCGTCGACCGGGGAGATTCTCGCGATCGCCCAGAACGCGGGCGCCAACGCCGACGGCCCACTGGCCACCACCGGCCTGTTCCCGCCCGGTTCGACGTTCAAGATGGTCACGGCCGGCGCGGCCATCGACCGCGACATGGCCACACCCAACACGATGCTGGGCTGCCCCGGCCACATCGACATCGGACACCGGACCATCCCCAACTATGGCGGATTCGACCTCGGCGTGGTCCCGATGTCACGCGCGTTCGCCAGTTCGTGCAACACCACCTTCGCGGAGCTGAGCAGCAGGTTGCCGCCCCGCGGTCTGACGCAGGCCGCCAGCCGTTACGGGATCGGGCTGGACTATCAGGTGGACGGCATCACCACGGTGACCGGGTCGGTGCCGCCGACGGTGGATCTGTCCGAGCGCACCGAGGACGGCTTCGGCCAGGGCAAGGTATTGGCCAGTCCGTTCGGCATGGCGCTGGTGGCGGCCACCGTGGCGGCCGGCAAAACCCCGGTGCCGCAACTGATCGCCGGCCGGCCGACGACGGTCGAAGGCGACAACACACCGATCAGCCCGAAGATGATCGACGCGCTGCGACCGATGATGCGGCTGGTGGTCACCAACGGGACCGCCAAGGAGATCGCGAACTGCTGCGGGGAGCTGTTCGGCAAGACCGGTGAGGCCGAGTTCCCGGGCGGCTCGCATTCCTGGTTCGCCGGATACCGCGGTGATCTGGCGTTCGCCGCGCTGATCGTCGGGGGCGGCAGCTCGGAATATGCGGTCCGGATGAGCAAAGTGATGTTCGAATCGCTGCCGCCGGGCTACCTGGCCTGACAAGGTCCTGACGCTGCAACAGCGGTAAGTTTGCGGGGTAGGCAAATTCGCCAGGCGAGATCAGGATTTTGGGCTTCGAGGCGAGACATGACGGATATCGGTGGGGACATGGTGGCTCCGACGACACTGCGGGTGTCCGACGCCGACCGCAACGGCACTATGCGGCGACTGCACAACGCCGTGGCGCTCGGGCTGATCAACATCGATGAGTTCGAACAGCGCTCGTCACGGGTGTCGTACGCGCGTACCCAAACGGAGCTCGCCGGGTTGGTCGACGACCTGCCGGGGCCGGGCGCGATCGTCACGTCCGCGGCTGACCGGGTGGAACTGCGCGGTTGGGTGGGTTCACTGAAGCGCCAGGGCGAATGGATGGTGCCCACCCGGCTGGCGCTGGTGCGCCGGGTCGGGTCGATCGATCTCGATTTGACCAAGGCGCGATTCGCGGGGCCGGTGGTGGTCATCGAGCTCGACATGAAGTTCGGCTCCCTGGACCTTCGGTTGCCGGACGGTGCCAGCGCTTCGATCGACGACGTCGAGGTCTATGTGGGCAGCGCCAGTGACCGCCGCAAAGACGCCCCGGCGGAAGGAACGCCGCATGTCGTGTTGACCGGTCGGGTGGTGGGCGGCTCGGTGGTCATCCGCGGACCGCGCCGCTCGTTCCGCCGCCGCCAGCAGGTCTGATTGCCGAGTTTGGCTAAGCTGGCGTCATGCCTAGTCGCACCGCGCTTTCCCCCGGCGAGTTATCTCCGACGCTGCCGGTGCCCAAGTGGATCCAGCGCCCGGAATACGTCGGCAAGCCGACGGCTAAGGAAGGCAGCGAGCCGTGGGTGCAGACGCCGGACGTCATCGAGAAGATGCGCGTCGCCAGCCGGATCGCGGCCGGCGCGCTGGCCGAGGCGGGCAAAGCGGTCGCGCCCGGGGTGACCACCGACGAGCTGGACCGGATCGCGCACGACTACATGGTCAGTAATGGCGCTTATCCATCAACGCTGGGCTACAAGGGATTTCCGAAGTCGTGCTGCACGTCGCTGAACGAAGTCATCTGCCACGGAATCCCTGATTCGACGGTGATCGCCGACGGCGACATCGTGAATATCGATGTCACCGCTTACATCGACGGGGTGCACGGCGACACCAACGCGACCTTTCTGGCCGGCGATGTCGCAGAAGAACACCGGCTGCTGGTCGAGCGGACCCGGGAGGCGACGATGCGAGCGATCAACGCCGTCAAACCCGGGCGTGCGCTTTCGGTCGTCGGCCGCGTGATCGAGTCATATGCAAATCGGTTCGGGTACACCGTCGTTCGTGATTTCACCGGTCACGGTATCGGCACCACTTTTCACAACGGGCTGGTCGTACTGCATTACGACCAGCCCGCCGTGGGGACGACGATGCAACCCGGAATGACCTTCACCATTGAGCCGATGATCAACCTCGGCGCGCTGGACTATGAGATTTGGGAGGACGGCTGGACGGTGGTCACCAAGGATCGCAAGTGGACCGCGCAGTTCGAGCACACGCTGCTGGTCACCGACACCGGCGTCGAGATCCTCACGGTTGTCTAAGTGGCTCGCCATACCTAAGTGAGTGGCGCTCTGCTGGTGGCGGGCACCAGCTCCGACGCCGGCAAATCCGTTGTGGTCGCGGGTCTGTGCCGGCTGCTGGCGCGCCGCGGCGTTCGGGTCGCGCCGTTCAAGGCGCAGAACATGTCCAACAACTCCGTCGTCACCGTCGAAGGCGGCGAAATCGGCCGGGCGCAGGCGATCCAGGCCCGGGCGGCGGGTCTGGAACCCAGCGTCCGCTTCAACCCGATCCTGCTCAAGCCTGGCAGCGACCGCACCTCGCAGCTGGTGATCCGGGGGCAGGTCGCCGGCTCGGTCTCCGCGGCGAGCTATGTGGATGCGCAGCATCGAGAACGACTCGCGCGCATTGTCCTCGACGAATTGTCATGCCTGCGAGACGAATTCGACGCGGTGATCTGTGAGGGCGCCGGCTCGCCGGCCGAAATCAACCTCAGGGCAACAGATCTGGCCAACATGGGATTGGCCAGAGCCGCGAACCTGCCGGTAGTCGTAGTCGGAGACATCGACCGCGGCGGCCTGCTGGCGCATCTGTTCGGGACGGTCGCGGTACTCGACCCCGACGATCAGGCGCTCATCGCCGGCTTCATCGTGAACAAATTCCGCGGCGACCCGGCGCTGCTGGAACCCGGGCTGCAGCAGCTGCTGAGCATGACCGGCCGTCCCACCTACGGGGTGCTGCCATACGCGGATCAGCTCTGGCTCGACGCCGAGGATGCGCTGTCGGTGGTTGCTCACCGTGTTATCGGCACCCCGTCGCCGCCGCGGGGCGACCAGTGGTTGCGGGTGGCCGCGATCCGGCTGCCCCGGATTTCCAATTCCACCGATGTCGAGGCACTGGCCTGCGAACCGGGCGTGCTGGTGCGCTGGACCGTCGACCCCGCCGATGTGGCCGACGTCGACCTGGTCGTGCTTCCGGGCACGAAGGCCACCGTCGCCGACCTGTCCTGGCTGCAAGAGCGCGGGCTGGCCGGCGCCATCGCCGATCACGCCCGGGCGGGAAAACCGGTACTGGGCATTTGCGGGGGGTTTCAGATGCTGTGCCGGCGCATCGAGGACGCCGTGGAATCCGGGCGAGGACAAGTCGACGGGCTGGGGCTGTTGGACGCTGACATCGTCTTCACCGAGCCCAAGGTGCTGCGTCGCTGGCAATCACCGTTGAGCGGCTACGAAATTCATTACGGGCGGCTGGCCCGGTGCGCCGAGGCGGGCTGGTTCGGCGTCGAAGCCGAGTCGCCCCAGCCAACGGAGCAGCCACCCGGCATCGTGCGGGGCGCAGTGTTCGGCACCCACTGGCACGGCCTGCTGGACAACGACGTTTTCCGTCGCGGTTGGCTCGCCGGCGTCGCCGATGCCGCGGGCCGCAGCGGATTCGTCGTTGCCGGCGACGTCAACGTCACCGCGCGACGTGACGCGCAGCTGGACCTGCTGGCCGAGTTGCTGGCAGCCCATCTAGACGTCGACGCGGTCCTCGGCCTGCTCGACGGACCGCCTCCACCGCGGCCACATCTCGCGAGCGAGCTGCGTTTGTAGCATCCTGGCGAGAAGCGCCGGAAACGTCGCGCTCGCTGACCGATTGGCTGTAACGTGCGGAAGTGCCCTCGATGATGACCACGCTCGACGGGTTTCCGGTTCCAGTGGCCGTAGCCGGCCCGGAGAAGGGCGTCGTCGTCGTCATATTGGGCGCCGAGCAGCGCGCGCCCGCGGCCTACGACGCGGTGTGTGAGCGGCTGCATACGGCGTCGATCCGGACCGTCGTCATCGGCCCTGAACCGCGGCTGACCGCCAAGTCGGTGGTCGGCATCCTCGACGCCCTACGGATCGGGTGGGCGGTGGTGGTCGGCGACCGTGCCGGCGGCGAGCTGGCCTGGGAACTGGCGGCCACCAGGCTGGGTCGATTCGTTGGTCTGGTGGCTATCGACCGCGGACATCCGCGGGTCGCCGATCTCAACGGCGAGATTCGCGACGCGGATTGCCCGCCGGTGGAGATCAGCACCACCGTCCTGGTCAGCTCCCCGGCCGCGCGGACGATGGCCCTCGACAGCCAGCGATTCGTCTACGGCGACTTCCGCCTGGTGGACCTGCTGGGACGGCGAAACGCGCATGAGTCGACCGCCCAGCTGGCCGCCGAGATCGTGATGCGCACCAGCACCTGGTGACGCGAGGATCGGGAGGGAAGCGCGTGACGGCTCCGGGTGCTGCGATGTTGTCGTGGGCCGACCTGGAACGCGAGGTCGGTGCCGACAACGTCGACACCGTCATCGTGGCGTTCACCGACATGCAGGGCCGGCTCGTCGGCAAGCGGGTGTCGGCCCGGCTCTTCGTCGACGAAATCGCCACGCACGGCGCCGAATGCTGCAGTTACCTGCTCGCCGTCGACGTCGACATGAACACGGTGTCCGGGTACGCGATGTCGAGCTGGGACACCGGATATGGCGACATGGTGATGACGCCGGATCTGGCCACCCTTCGGCTGGTGCCCTGGTTTCCGGGCACGGCGCTGGTGATGGCCGATCTGTGCTGGGCCGACGGCAGCCCGGTCGCCGTCGCACCCCGCGCCATCCTGCGCCGCCAGCTCGACCGGCTCGGCGAGCGGGGACTGGCCGCCGACGTAGCCACCGAGCTGGAGTTCATCGTCTTCGACCAGACCTATCGCGAGGCATGGGCCAGCGGCTACCACGGTCTCACCCCGGCCAGCGACTACAACATCGACTACGCGATCTTGGCGTCGTCGCGAATGGAGCCGCTGCTGCGCGACATCCGGGTGGGCATGCAGGGTGCGGGCCTGCGGTTCGAAGCCGTCAAGGGCGAATGCAACAGGGGCCAGCAGGAGATCGGGTTCCGCTACGACGAGGCGCTGGTCACCTGCGATAACCACGCCATCTACAAAAACGGCGCCAAGGAAATCGCCGACCAACACGGCAAAAGCCTGACTTTCATGGCGAAATACGATGAGCGCGAAGGCAATAGCTGCCACATCCATCTTTCGCTGCGCGCTGCCGATGGTGTCCCGGCGTTCGCCGACAGCAGCGGCCCGCACGGCATGTCGCCGACATTCCGCGGCTTCGTCGCGGGCCTGCTGGCCACGTTGCGCGAACTCACGTTGTTCTATGCGCCGAACATCAACTCCTACAAGCGGTTTGCCGACGGCAGCTTCGCGCCCACCGCAGTGGCGTGGGGGCTGGACAATCGCACCTGCGCGCTGCGGGTGGTCGGCCACGGACACAACATCCGGGTCGAATGCCGGGTTCCCGGCGGTGATGTCAACCAATACCTGGCGGTGGCGGCGCTGATCGCGGGCGGGCTGTACGGTATCGAGCGGGGCCTGCAGCCGCCCGAGCCGTATGCCGGGAATGCTTACCAGGCCGCGCCGATGTGCAGCGGCTGCCGGCCACCCTGGCCGAGGCGGCCGCACTGTTCGGCGCCTCGGCGCTGGCGCGTGAGGCATTCGGCGACGACGTGGTCGCGCACTACCTGAACAATGCTCGGGTGGAGTTGGCGGCCTATAACGCGGCCGTGACCGATTGGGAAAGGATGCGCGGCTTTGAACGCCTCTAGACCGGGCCCGGTCATCGGTCTGACCAGTTATTTGGAGCGGGTGCAGAGCGACGGCTGGGACGTCCAGGCGGGTTATCTGTCGGCCAACTACTTCCAGGGCGTAATCGCTGCCGGTGGCATCCCGATGCTGCTGCCGCCGCAGCCGTCCGACGACCACATCGCCAACCGGGTGCTCGACCGCCTGGACGGCCTGGTGATCACCGGGGGTTACGACCTCGACCCGGCCAGCTACGGCCAGCAACCGCATCCGAAGACCGACCAGCCGCGCACCGCCCGCGACGCGCTGGAACTCGCGCTGTTGCGGGGCGCTTTGCAGCGGGGACTGCCGGTGCTGGGCATTTGCCGCGGCATTCAGGTACTCAATGTCGCCTTCGGCGGGACCCTGCACCAGCACCTGCCAGATGTTCTGGGCCACAGCGGGCATCGGGCCGGCGGTGGGGTGTTCACTCCGTTGCCGGTCCGCACGGTTGCCGGAACGCGGCTGGCCGCATTGCTCGGCGAGTCCGCGCAGGGCCCGTGCTATCACCACCAGGCCATCGACAAAGTGGGTGACGGCCTGGTGGTCAGCGCATGGGACCACGAAGGCGTTGTCGAGGCGCTGGAGCTGCCGGGGGATGCGTTCGTGCTTGCGGTGCAGTGGCACCCCGAGCAGGCGCTGGACGATCTGCGGCTGTTCACCGCGATCGTGGACGCGGCACGATCGTACGCGGGACCCGATGAGCGCGACGCAGCTGATCAACCCAGCGACCGAGGAAGTGCTGCGGTCGATCGATCAGGCCGATGCCGCCGCGGTCGACGACGCGGTGCAGCGGGCCGGGGCCGCCCAGCGGCGCTGGGCACGGTTGTCGCCGGCCGACCGCGCGGCCGGCCTGCGAGCGTTCGCGGCCGCCGTCGACGCCCACGTCGATGAGCTGGCCGCGCTCGAAGTGGCCAATTCCGGGCACCCGATCGCGTCGGCCGAGTGGGAGGCCGGGCACGTCCGTGACGTGCTGGCGTTCTATGCCGCCAGCCCGGAACGCCTGTCCGGCAAGCAGATTCCCGTCGCGGGTGGGCTCGACGTCACCTTCAACGAACCGATGGGCGTGGTCGGGGTGATCACGCCGTGGAACTTCCCGATGATGATCGCGTCCTGGGGCATCGCGCCGGCCCTGGCCGCGGGCAACGCGGTGCTGGTCAAACCCGCCGAGTGGACGCCGCTGACCACGATGCGGCTCGGTGAGCTGGCGGTCGAGGCCGGGCTGGACGAAGACCTGCTGCAGGTACTGCCGGGTAAGGGCGCGGTGGTGGGGGAGCGTTTGGTCAGTCACCCCGGCGTGCGCAAGATCGTGTTCACCGGATCCACCGAAGTCGGCAAGCGGGTGATGGCCGGGGCGGCGGCTCAGGTCAAGCGGGTGACGCTGGAACTGGGCGGCAAGAGCGCCAACATCGTCTTCGAAGACTGCGACCTGCAGCGCGCGGCGGCGACCGCGCCGGCCGGGGTGTTCGACAACGCCGGGCAGGATTGCTGTGCGCGCAGCCGGATCCTGGTGCAGCGCAGCGTCTACGACCGGTTCATGGAGCTGCTCGAGCCGGCGGTGAAAAACGTGGTCGTCGGGGATCCCGGATCCCGCGAAACGGAAATGGGTCCGCTGGTGTCCGGCGCACACCGCGACAAGGTGGCCTCCTACGTGCCCGACGGCGCGCCGGTCGCGTTCCGCGGCACGGCCCCATCTGGGCCCGGATTCTGGTTTCCGCCAACGGTTCTGACTCCCTCGCGCACCGACCGCACCGTCACCGACGAGATCTTCGGCCCGGTGGTCACGGTGCTCGCGTTCGACGACGAGCACGACGCCGTCACGCTGGCCAACGACACCGCCTACGGGCTGTCCGGATCGATCTGGACCGACGATCTGTCTCGCGCACTGCGGGTGTCACGCGCGGTCGAATCCGGCAATCTGTCGGTGAATTCGCACTCGTCGGTGCGCTACAACACCCCGTTCGGCGGCTTCAAGCAGTCGGGGTTGGGCCGTGAGCTCGGGCCGGACGCGCCGCTGCATTTCACCGAGACCAAGAATGTCTTCATCGCGATCAACGAGATCAAGGAGGATTAGGTGGTCGATCTGAGCCGGCGGCTGGCGGGCCGGGTGGCGGTCATCACCGGCGGCGGCAGCGGCATCGGGTTGGCCGCCGGTCGCCGGATGCATGCCGAAGGCGCGACCATCGTGGTCGGCGACATCGACGGCGACGCCGGCGCGGCCGCGGCAGACGAGCTTTCCGGTTTGTTTGTGGCGACCGATGTTTCGGACGAAGCCGCGGTCAACAAGCTGTTCGACACCGCAGCCAAGGCCTACGGATCGGTCGGCATCGCATTCAACAACGCCGGCATCTCGCCACCCGATGACGACTTGATCGAAAACACCGAACTGCCTGCGTGGCAACGCGTTCAAGACGTCAACCTCAAATCCGTTTACCTGTGTTGCCGGGCGGCGTTGCGGCACATGGTGCCGGCCGGGAAGGGTTCGATCATCAACACGGCGTCGTTCGTCGCGGTGCTGGGGTCGGCGACTTCGCAGATTTCCTACACCGCCTCCAAGGGCGGGGTGCTGGCGATGTCGCGGGAGCTGGGGGTGCAATTCGCCCGCCAGGGTATCCGGGTCAACGCACTGTGCCCCGGGCCGGTCAATACCCCGTCTGCTGCAAGAGCTTTTCGCAAAAGACCCCGAACGCGCCGCCCGCCGGCTGGTGCACGTGCCGCTGGGCCGCTTCGCCGAGCCGGACGAAATCGCCGCTGCGGTCGCATTTTTGGCCAGCGACGACGCATCCTTCATCACCGCCTCGACATTCTTGGTCGACGGCGGCATCAGCTCGGCCTACGTCACCCCCCTATAAGGGGATGCGCAGTACTCGCTATCGGGGCAGGGGCCGCATCGGCGATTCGTAGACCCAGCCTTCCTGCACCTCCGCGCCGGCCGGGGTCGGCGTGGCTTCGGCCCAGCCGCGCGGAACCGACAACATCCCGATCGACATCCCCCGGCCGAAGCGGGCGGTAACCGTCGTCCAGCCGGCGCCACCGGGCTTCGTGATGAGCGACCGCAACGCTGTCGCCTTGTCCAGCGACGCATTCCTATTGAGGAGATTCAGGTGGTTTATCGCGGTGTCCGACGATGCGGACAGTGAAGCCAGTTTCGACAGCGACGGTGACACCGTCGAAAGGGGCTCGTCGATCGTTGTCAGCGGTGACACGGAAAGTTCTTGCAGCGCTTCGGGGATCCTCGAGGTTACTTGGTGACCGGCGGACATCAGCTCTGGCGCCGATCTCACAGCCCAGGTGCCGGACACTTGGGCGACGGCCGTGGCGCTCGGCGGCGACGTGAACGGCGTCATCGTCACGGCATCGGCCGAGGCCTGGGCATAGGCATGCATGGCCTCGACGTCCCGGGCCCACATCTGCTCGTAGACGGTTTCGGTGTCCGCGATTGCCGGGCCGGCGTGGCCCAGGCAGTTTGCCTTCGCCAGCGCTCGTCGCCGCGTGCGGTTCGCCTCGATCACCGGTGGGGGCGCCATTGCCGCCAACGCCGCCTCGTGGGCGCTCGCCGCCGCCATGGCTTGGGCGGCAACGTGCTCAACATGGGCGGCAGTGGCGCTGAGCCAGTTTATGTATGGTGCCGCGGCTCGGGCCCTTGGCAGCGGTGAGGTGACTGCCCGATATTCCGCGACCGCGGTGTGCAGCCGGGTGGCCAGCCGGGTCCAGGCCGCCACGGCTTCCGTGATCGATCCCGCGCCAGGACCTGCATACATTCGCCCAGAGTTGATTTCCGGCGGTAACGTCGCAAAATTCATTGCTATCTCTGCCTCACTGCGGCGGTAAGAGTTGCCAAGCAAGAAGTTGGATTTCTGTCAAGGACATATGCCCGCGGGTTACGCACGCGCGCCGTAGCGGTAACCGACGCAAGTCGGTGCACGACGGCCGGGGGCTTATCCCTCAGTGACGGGCGACGCAGAGCTGAGTCAAGATATCTCGGCCGCCAAGTACAGCGGCCGCGGACGCACCACGGTTGGTGTCGCCAGGCTGAAACTCCCAGGCGGTCACGATCTTCGGCCGTAGCGACCACAGCAGCGGCAACGCCGCCCAGACCGACTGCGGCGTCAAGCGCGCCCAACTGGGCGGCCGGTCGCGCTTTATTCCCGGGCTTTTGAACGCCGCATGAGTCGTTGGTGCCGACGCGTGACCGAGTTGCACCTGGCCCATGTCCGTGCCGACACCAGCAGCGCCCTGTGACGACGCCGGCTGCATCAGAGCGCTCGCGGCAAGCCGGGACTGCAATGTCCAGTTACCGAAGACGGCAGTAAACAGGCTCAGCGCAACCACGACGGCGATGGCTGACTGCCATCGCCGAGGTTTCACCGGCCCTCGCGCATTCACAGTGGCCCGACTGTACAGCGAGAAACTTGGTCAGCCGCTGGACAACAGCTATGAATCCGGTTAGAGGATTCGCTGAGGTTCCTGGACGTACTGTTCAACCTTTGAAAATCATCAGCGGGATCGCCATTTCGGCCGCGGTTGCCGCGCCGTGAAAGCCGATGAGGCGAGCCGTCTCCGGCGGCTCATGTCCGGTCGCCAAAACCGCCGCATCGCCGGTGCAGACGACGACGACATCGCCGATTCGGGGCAGGTGTCGCGGGCTGACCGGCCCGAACATCCCGGTGGCGACCGCCTCGTCACGGCTGTACACCGCGGCCCGGCCGTCCAGCACGCTCGCTCCAGGTGGCCTGCACATCGGCTGCGGCGCCGGGTTCGGTGTGCAGGTAGCGCACCCGCGGCTCACCGGCGACCACCCGGATGCCCGCGCCCAGCCGTCGGGTCGGTGTCGAGGTCGATGCGAGCGTCCGCGGGGACGTTGAGGCCGCCGTGGTCGGCGGTCACCAGCAGCGCCGCGTTCGCGGGCAGGGTCTCGACGAGCCGGGTCAGCAGCGCATCGACACGGCCGCCGCTTCGTGCCATCGCGGCGAACCGATACCGAAGACGTGGGCCGCGGTGTCCAGGTCGGCGGTGTAGCCGTAGACCAGTCCGGGCGCCGCGCGCAGCTCGTCGGCCACCCGCTGGGCATAGTCGTCGTTCGAATGTGTCGGGCGGAACTGTGCGCCCCGGTAGGCCGCGTTGGTCAGTCCGCTGCCGATAAACCACTCCGGCAGCACGGCGCGTGCGCTGACCCCGGCGCATGTCAGCCGCTCGAACCAGGTTGGGAGCGGCTGCCATTGGTGGTGTGGTGGGTCGTCGCGCCATCTGACGTGGGTGAGCACCCGGTCGGTGCCGGGGATGTTGAGCGTGAAGCCCAGGATGCCGTGCTCGCCGGGTTGTGCGCCCGTGCCCAGCGACACCAGGCTGGTCGGGGTGGTCGACGGGAAGGTGCAGACGAGTTGGTCCAGCCGTCCGGCGCCGCCGGCGAGAACGGAGGCGAGCAGCGGCGCTGGAAATCGAGGGCCGGCCACTTCCGGCAGCAGCTGCCAACCCATGCCGTCGACCAGCACCACGCAGACGCGGTCGATCTGGTCGTGGCCGATCCTGTCCGCCAACCCCAGCTTGTCGACCGCACCCGGGACGCCGAGCAGCGCCGCTGCGGCGGGCAGCACGTCGCAGATCGAACCGGGCACGAGTGTCAGTGTGGCACCCGTGCCAGCCGTTGGCTCGTTACTCGTAGTTGGTGATCCGTGCTGTCAGCGAGCGTCAGCACCTGCTCGGGCTGCAACCGGCCGCACAGCCGACCCCAGTGCACGGCGACCTCGTCGCCGACGGCCACATCGGGCACCGCGCTGTACCCGTCGGCCCATACGTCCAGCACCCGCGGCGACGGTTCGGACAGCGTGAGCGCCGCACCATCCCAGACCAGCCGCTGACACATTATCTCGACGTCATCGCCGGTGCGGGAAATGGCTGTGCCCCAGGTGATCCGGCAATTGTCCAGCACGCTCAGCGGATGCTCGTCCATGCTGCCGTCCTTTTTAAGCCCCAGAAATCGCGTCCACGGATATACGCCGAACACGTGAAAACAGTGGTTGCCGGCCGCCTCGCTTGCCAGGTCGGTGGTGAGATGCGACCAGTACCGGCCCGCCTGTGGGCCGATGATGGCCAATAACTCGTCGAAGAACGCGCCGGGGTCGAGGTCGGCGCCGACACCGCCACCGAGCCAATACGATTCGACGAGCCGGTGGTCCAGAGGATCGGCGATACCGGTCAGCGCGGACAGCACCCGCAGATACGGCCAGGCCCCGGAGAATTTCGTTGCCGCCCTGCGCACCTCGTCGACCGAGCCGTCCCGCAAGGTGGCGCCCAGGGGCGGACCGCAATAGCCCAACGCGTTGGGCGCATACGCGTAGCGCGCGAACAGTTCGGCGCCGCGGGTATCCGTCAAGTCCGCCCCACCAGCTTGACGGCATCCCGGTGCATGCGGCCGAAGTTGTAGTACGCCGCGCACGCGCCCTCGGGGGACACCATGCAGGTCCCGATCGGTGTCTCCGGGGTGCACGCCGTACCGAAAACCTTGCATTCCCAGGGCTTGAGCACGCCCTTGAGCACTTCGCCACACTGGCAGGCCTTCGGGTCGGCCACCCGCACGCCAGGCATCGCGAATTGCAATTCGGCGTCGAACTCCGCGAAGTCGTCGTGCAGCCGCAGCGCGCTCTGTGAAATGAAGCCCAGTCCGCGCCACTCGAAGTGCGGGCGCAACGCGAAGACCTTACCCATCAGGGCCAGTGCGGCCGGGTTGCCGTGTTCGGGAACCACCCGCTTGTACTGGTTCTCCACTTCGCAGCGGCCCTCGCGGATCTGACGCAGCAGCATGGTGACCGCGGCCAGGATGTCCAGTGGTTCGAATCCGGCCACTACCAATGGCTTTCGGTACACCTCCGGCACGAACCGGTACGGCCGGTTGCCGACGACGGTGGAAACATGCCCGGGGCCGATGAAACCCGACAGCCGCAGGTCCGGTGATTCCAGGATGGCCTTGATCGGCGGCACGATCGTGACGTGATTGCAGAACACGCTGAAATTGGGCAATCCGAGCTCACGGGCCCGCACCAGCGTCACGGCGGTCGACGGCGCGGTGGTCTCGAAGCCGATCGCGAAGAACACCACTCGCTTGTCGGGCTGGTCTATGGCGATCTTGAGCGCGTCCAGTGGCGAGTAGACGAACCGGACGTCGGCGCCGCGGGCCTTGGCGTCCAGCAGGCTGCCGGCGGAGCCTGGCACCCGCATCATGTCGCCGAAGCAGGTGAAGATCACGTCGGGCTGGCCGGCCAGCCACATCGCGTCGTCGATGCGGCCCATCGGGATCACGCAGACCGGACAGCCCGGACCGTGCACCAGCTCGACATTGTCCGGCAGTAGGTGTTCGATGCCGTGCCGGTAGATGGTGTGCGTGTGCCCGCCGCACACCTCCATGAACTTGAAGTGGTCCGGACCGGTTCCCGCCAGGTGCTCGATCGCCCCCAGCAGTTTGCGCGCCGCCGCCGGATCGCGGAATTCGTCAACGAATTTCATTGCTTGCTCCTCAGACGATCGCGGACGAGTCGAAAGCTTCCATTTCGGTGGTGTAGGCCTCGCCGAGTTTCTGGACGGCGGCCAGCGTGAGCAACGCTTCGGTCTCGTCGATCTTGGCCATCGCGAAGCCGACGTGCACCAGCACCCAGTCGTCGGGTTCGGGCATGTCGGTTTCCAGCAGCCGCACGCTGATGGTGCGCCGCACGCCGCTGACGTCGACCTTCGCCAAATAATTCGCAGGATCGGTGATTTCCACGATCCGGCCCGGAATCCCCAGACACATATCCTTGCCTCCTTAACAGATTCGCGGCAGCGGGTCACCGACGAGCATGTCGACGATCCGCGTACCTCCGAACCCGGTGCGCAGCACCACGCTTTCCGCCGGTTCGGCGACGATTACCCCAACCTCGGCCGCATCGGCGCCCAGCGGATGCGACCGCAATGCGGCCAGCCCGGCGTCGGCCTCTTCCGAGGCGACGACGGCGACGAACTTGCCCTCGTTGGCGACGTAGAGGGGATCGATGCCGAGCAGTTCACATGCGCCATTGACCATGGGCTGCACCGGAAGTCGCTCCTCTTCGAGCAGCACCCCGAGTCCGCACGCCTGAGCCAGCTCGTTGCAGACGGTGCCCACCCCGCCACGAGTCGCGTCACGCATCCAGCGGGTGGACGGCGCGGCCGCCATCAGCAATTCCACCAACGGGCTCACCGAGGCGGTGTCGGAGTGAATATCGGCCTCGATGGCCAGATCACCGCGGGCGAGCATGACCGCCATGCCGTGATCGCCCATCGATCCGGACAACAGCACTTTGTCTCCGGTACGCACCGACTGCGCGGACAGCTTGCGGCCCGCCGGAATGACACCGACTCCGGTGGTGGTGACGAACAGGCCGTCGGCGGCGCCCTTGGGCACCACCTTGGTGTCGCCGGTGACGATCTGCACACCCGCCTGCGCGGCCGCGGTCGCCATATCCGCCACGATCTCCTTCAATTCGGCGATCGGGAAGCCTTCTTCGAGCACGAATGCCGCCGAGATCCAGGACGGCACGGCTCCGGTCATCGCCAGATCGTTGCAGGTGCCGTGCACGGCGAGCTCGCCGATGGAACCGCCGGGAAAACGCCGGGGCTGCACCACAAATGAGTCGGTGGACATGGCCAGCCGTTCGCCGCCGGGCAAGAGGAGGACCGCGCCGTCGCCGAGCGACTCCAGCGCAGGATTGCGGAACGCCTCCAGGAACACCGCGTCCACCAGCGCGGCTGAGGCCTTGCCGCCGGCGCCGTGCGCCAGCGTGACGTGGTCGTCGAGCAACCGGGGACGGCGCCTGCGGAACGACTCGATTCGCTCGATCACCTCACCCTCGGCGAACCGCGGACCGGACGAAAGGTATTCGCCTGCTGCCTTACTCATGCGGCCCCCAGACCTCGTTTCGTTGCGAGATCACCGCAACGTTCATGGACGTTCAACCACAGCTGATACCCCAGCAGCGCCTGCGCTTCCTGAATGCGGTGCACGCTTTGCGAACGAACAATGAAGCAGGCGTCCACATTTGGGTTGTTGGCGAACGCGCCGCCGTCGTACCCGGCGAAGCCGATGGTATACAGGCCGCGCTGCCGCGCCTCGGCCAGCGCGGTCAGCAGGTTGGGCGAATTGCCGCTGGTCGACATGGCGACGGCGATGTCGCCGGCCTTGGCGCGGGCGATCAGCTGGCGGGCGAACACCAGCTCGAATCCGACGTCGTTGCCCAGCGCGGTGATGATCGCCTGGTCGGCGGTCAACGACCAGGCCGGCAGGGGCTTGCCGATGGGCGGCCGGGCGAACAGCGCGGCCAACGTGGTGGAATCGGTGCAGCTGCCCCCGTTTCCGAAGGTGAACATGCGTCCCCCCGCGGCGAATCGGCGCGCCATCTCGGTGGCGGCCACGTCCAGCAGCTCCGCGTTGGATTCCAGTGTCGAGCCCCGCAACGCCAGGCTCTCGGCGGCTTTCGCCTGCGCAGAAGCGGCCAGGTCGGCCAGCAGCGACTTCGGATCGTCTTCTTCGGCGTCGATGAATGGGTAGAGGAAGTTGGTGGGTTCGTCGTCGGCCATCAGGCGTCCTCCTCGAGGCGGGTGATCGCGGTCCCCGCGTGCACCAGCACCAGCTCGCCGGCGGTGACCGGGTCGATCAGCGCCGTCGCGACGTCCTCGACGCCCCGCGCGGTGCGCACCGAAGCCATTCCGCCGGCCGACGCTGTCACCACCTCACCGAGTCGTCCCTCGTCGCTGCACGTGACGCAAACGGCCCCGTTTTCGTCGCTGCACGACGAGTCCTCCTTGAGCAATCCCGAGTGCTCGAAGCACACGTGCGTGAGCTCCCACAGCAGGTGGTAGAAGAGCACGAAGCCGCCCGTTGCCGGTACCCGCGGATCGGGGTCGTCCAGCCACAGCACGTGGTCGGCAATACCGGCTTTGGGCCGCTCACCGCTGCCGATCCAGATGGTGCTGGCGCCCCATGCCGGGCTGCGGCGCATCACCGAACGCACTTGGGCGTCGTCCGCGCCGGCGACCGCGATCACGATGTCGCCGGGCTGCACCGATACCCGTACCAGCTCAACCAGATCCGGCCCGGTGAGCGCGACCGCCGGTAAGGCCCGCTTGCCCATGATCACCGGATGCACGAACTCGACCGCGATGTGCAGAGCATGCGGTTCCCACGACGGCGCGATGGACCACATGGTGGCGCCCGCCGCGAATAGCTTGGCCAGGGTGAACGCGGTGGCGGCCAAATCTTCGGCCAGCTCGGCGCCGAGCCCGCGGTCGATTGCGGTAGTGGTCTTCACGAGTGCGCCTCCTCCAGCGCGATCAGTATGGAGATCGCGGCCTGACCGAGCGCCAGGCCGCCGTCGTTAGGCGGAACCGTGTGGTGCGTCAGGACCTCGAAACCATTCGCCTGCAACCGCTTACGACAAGAACGCAGCAGCAGCACGTTCTGGAACACCCCACCGGTGAGGCCTACCAGCCGCACCTCGCCCGCCACCTGAGCGACCACGGCGGCGACGGCGTCCGCGACCGCCTCATGGAACGCGGCCGCCAGCGTCGCCGGCGGCACGCCGGCATGTAGGGCCGACACCAGCGTTTGCACCATGCCGGCCGGATCGATCACGCCGTCGGCCCGCACGGCTAAAGCCAGCGGCAGGGAAAGCGTCGTGTCTGACGCCGACTCGGCCAGCGCCTCGAGTTCGATGGCCGCCTGGCCCTCGTAGTCGATGCGGTGCCGCACCCCCAGCAGGGAGGCGACGGCGTCAAACAACCGGCCCATGCTCGAACACGGCACACACCCCGCCCCGCTCTCCAATTGTGAACGGGTCAAGCGCAATTCGTCCGGTGTCGCGGCGGCTACCGGTGCCAGATCGGGGGTCCAGTCGATGCCGGCCAGCCACAGCTGGGACAGCGCCATCCGCCACGGATTGCGCACGGCGGCGTCACCGCCGGGCAGCGGCACCGGCAGCAGGTGGCCGGCCCGCACGAAGCGGTGACTGTCGTGTCCGAGCCGCAGAATCTCCCCACCCCAGATCGTCTGATCGCAGCCGAAGCCGGTGCCGTCGAAGGACACCCCGACGACGGGTTCGCCGATGCGCCCGTGTTCGGCCAGCAGTGACACCACATGCGCGTGATGGTGCTGCACCAGATCGAGCGGTCGATCGCCGGCGTGCCGCTCCGCCCAGCTGCGGGTGTGATAGCCCGGATGCAGATCGGCGGCCAATCGCCCCGGGGTGCCCCGTATTTCGCTGAGTTGTCCCACCGCACGCTCGAACGCCCGCAGCGTCTCCCAGGTGGCCATGTCGCCGATGTGCCCAGACAGGTAGGCGCGTGAGCCGTCGGTGAGACAGAAGGTGTTCTTCAGTTCCCCGCCCACAGCCAGCACGGCCGGGCCTGCAGGTACATCGATCGGGAGCGGCGCATAACCCCGCGACCGGCGGATCGGCAACTCCCGGCCGTCGACGACGCGCACCACCGAGTCGTCGCAGGGCACATGGATCGGGCGGTCATGGTCGAGAACGGCGTCGCACAGCCCCGGAAGTCGCTGTGCGGCATCCTCGTCGGTGAAGCAGATGGGTTCGTCGGAACGGTTGGCGCTGGTCAGTACCAGCGCGTCGGGGACCTGCTCGCCGGCACCGGGCACGGGTGCCAGCAGCAGATGATGGATCGGGGAGTAGGGCAGCATCAGCCCGAGCAGTGGGCTGCCGGGCGCAACGGCCTCGGCGACTCGCGCGCCCGGGCGCCGCCGCAGCAGCACGATCGGACGGGCCGGGCCGGACAACACCGCGGCCTCGGCGTCGTCGATGAACGCGTAGCGCCGCGCGACGTCAAGGTCACGGACGAGCATCGCGAAAGGCTTGGCGCCGCGCGCCTTTCGTGCCCGCAGTGCACCCACCACCGCGTCGTCGTCGACGACACAGGCCAGGTGGTAGCCGCCGACGCCTTTGATGGCCACCCCCGAGCCCGCCGCCAGCGCCCGTTGGCTGGCGGCCAGCGCGGCATCCGCGCCGTCGATGCGGACTGCCCCGTGCTGAAACCACAGCGAGGGGCCGCAGTCCGGGCAGGCGATCGGTTGCGCGTGGAATCGGCGGTCGGCCGGATCGTGGTATTCGGCGGCGCACCGCCCGCACATGGTGAATGCGGACATGGTGGTGGCCGGACGGTCGTAGGGCAATGATCGGATGATGGTGAACCGCGGCCCGCAGTTGGTGCAGGTGACGAACGGGTGCCGGTAGCGCCGGTCGTTCGGGTCGAACAACTCGGCCACACACTCGTCGCACACCGCGATGTCGGGCGGAATCGGTGTACTAGGTGCCTCGGCGCCGGTGGCCGGCCGGCTCGCCACGATCCGGAATTCGCCGTCGCGCGCCGTGTCCGGCGCGACATCGACAACTGAGACGGCGGTGATCCGCGCCAGCGGCGGCGCCTGCGCACGAAGCCGGCGACCGAATTCCTCGAGGCGCGCACGTTGCCCCTGCACCTCGAGGAACACCGCGCCAGAATCGTTGCCGACGAATCCGCCCAGACCCAGCTCGCTGGCGATGCGGTGCACGAACGGACGGAAACCAACCCCCTGGACGACACCGGTCACGGTGAAGTGCTGCCGAACATCGTCGGAGCGCAGCATCAAGGGGGTGTCCGTCATGTCAGCCGGCCCCCGGAGTTATCCGTTATCGGGGAATCGCTGGGACCCCGGCCCATCAGCTCCAGGCCGGCCATCGCCTGCTCGGCCCCGGCCCGGTCGGTTTTCTCGACGACGAACCCCATGTGGATGATCACCCAGTCGCCCGGTTCGAATGTCTCCTCCGGCAGCATGCCGATGTTGACCTTGCGTTGCCGGCCGGTGACGTCGACCAGTGCGAGTTGGCCTTCGTAACCGTCAAGCATCTTGATCACCTGACCCGGGATACCCAGACACACGGTTCAGCACTCCTCTCGCACAGACGTTGCCGCTGTGGGAGTTTGCAACGCCGCGACGATGTCCTCGACCGCTCGCACCGCCCGGGGGACGGCCTTTGCGACGCGGTCGGTGAGGCCGATGCCCTCCTCGACGCTGCCCGCCTCGCACCCGATGACGACCGTGTAGGGCGGACTGCCGCCGAGTGCCCGCAGGCTGGCGAACACCGTTGCGGGATCCATGCCGTGTGCGTCCAGACCCGGAGCGCTGGAATCGAATTCATGATCGGTGTGGTGATCGGCCTGGAAGACGTGCAACCTGCCCGGGTGCCCGCGGCTGGGTACCGCGTCGACGAGCACCAGGGTGTCCCAATCCTCGAGCAGGTCATAGGCCAGGTGCATGCCTCTGATGCCGTAGTCGATGACGCGGACACCGGATTCATCCGGCGGGATCGCGGTCCGCTGGACCACTTCCGAGCCGAATCCGTCGTCTCCCAGGAACATGTTGCCGATCCCGGCTACCAGGATGTGCGCTGCCATGGGGCTGTTGCGGGACGCTACATGCGCCGCAGCTTGAGGTAGCGGCGCGCATCGGGCAAGGACACCAACCCCATCCCCACCGCCGCCAGGACGACCAACGCGATGAGAGCGATAAATATCCAACCTAGGACTTCCATATCGAATTCCTTTCCGGGGTTTTCGTGTCTTCTTCAAGGCCGATGGGTGCTGGCAGCGGCTCGATTTCGTCGGGCGAGAAGTACAGGTAGCGGCCGTACCACTCGTGCAGGTCGGCGGCCGGGTCGTCGTCGACGACAACCCCGACATGTTTGTTGCCCTCGACGTCCTCGTGGACGGACGTGACCCGGGCCGTCTTGCCGGCAACGAAGATGTCTTGCGCGTCGCCATTGCGTCTCGGCCACAACCGAACCCGGCTGCCCCGGGCCACCCGGATCCCGTTCACCAGTACCGCGTCGATCCCCGGACGAACCGCGTTGTCCGCCAGCGGGTCCCACCAGTCGATACCTTCGGGGATCTCGGGTATCAGGCCGGCGGGAGCGCTCAGCGAGTGGGGGTCCCGCAGCACGCCGTGCAGGCGTGCCATGTCCTCGGACGTCATGGCGTCGCATTGGTCGATGATCTGTGCGGCCCGGGGATCGGTGGCCCGTGCCTGCGCCTTCTCCTCGTCGGTCATGGTCATCACCCGCAGGGTCAGGATTTCGTCGATCTCCGTGCAGTCATACAGTGCGGTGCTGCTTTGTTCGGCGATCTCGGGGTGGTCGTAGAGGATGATCGGCGAGATCAGCAGCACGTCTTGGGTGCCCGGCGAACCGGCCAGCACCGGGAAGCAGCGCCTCTGGTTGCACCGGGACACCGCGTCGGCCGCGGCCGGCGGTGGCTCGAGCAGCGAGACGAACTGGCCACCCACGACTTCGCCGATGATATGGCAGCCGATCATGGACCGGGCGATCGTGTCATTCTTGTCGGTCGCGGCGGCACCGACGTTGCTGATCTGTATCGAGACCCGGCGCAGGTCGCCATCCGGCTCGCTGCCCACGGTCAGCGCCCCGCACACTTCTTGTCGTTCACGGACCAGCCGACCCCCGTCGACGAGCTCGATTTGCAAAGCCGCGGGCGCTAACAGGGGCAGCGTCCAAGGTTCTTCGTCGAAAGCCAATGGGCCGAAGGACAGTTCGCATTCGACCGCCTCGTCCCAGGTCAGCCAGGAGCCGGACGGGGCGGTCAGTTCGGCAACCGGCACAAAGCTGCCGTCCGGCAACTTGCGTTCGGCGCGGCGGTGCTGCAAATGCAGGAAGCGTACCGCCAGCGTGATCGCGTCAGCGCCGTCGACCAGGAACTGGGCGGCCAGGGTGTCCTCTTCGCCCAAACCGGCTTCGGCGGCACCCGGCGGGCCCAGCACACCGAACTGCCAGCGGGCTTGGTTCTTGCTCGATGTTCCGCGGTAGGGGTAGAGCAGGTAGCCCTCGTACAGCACCGCATCGGCGACGGCGCTGGCGCGGTCCCAGCTCGCGGTCTTGGATGTCCTCGCTGTCTCGGATTTCATTGCGCCGCCTCCCGTTCGACGTCCAGCAGGGAGGTGATCGCGTGGTCGAGGTCGAGCAGGCCTTGTGCCGACTTGTAGGCGGCCAGTGCTGCGATGGTTTCATGGCTGAGCCGCAGCCAGCCGGTGTTCGGATAGTGCTGGGCGACCAATTCCCGCCACACCGCAACCGGCATGTTATAGCGATACTCGCAGTCCCATGGCACTTGCTGAACCGAGAACCCGCGTTCGGACTTGACGAAAATGGTTCCGCTGAAGAGGAACTGCAGAGGCAGCGTGCCGTCGCGCAGCGCGTGCAGGTACTTGGCGGCAGCGACCTCGAAGTCGTAGGTGCAGTCCAGTGGAAGCGCCACCGTCGTGTTGCCGGCGAAGCCGGGCACCATGGCGCTGCAGTGCTGCCAGAGGAAGGTGCGTTGGGTGGTCGCCCACCGTTCGCGGGGCCCGAACAAGTCGATCAACCCGGGCGCCTCCGCGTCGGAGTACGAACGTCGCAGTGGCTCGATGCGGACCTGGCAGCGCAGCGCGATGGCGTGCACCGGGTCGTCCCCACTGGCGGCGACACTGACGCGGGCGGTCAGGATTGGGCTGACGGTGTACGGTTCGGGCGCCACATCGAGAACCGCAAAGTTCACGTCCATCTGCTGTCCGGTCATGGCGGCGTCTCCGGGGGCGTTTGTCGGGCGCGAGCGGCAACCTGCGTGAAGAAGCCGTCGATGTACTCCCGCGCCTGCTGGCCGCCGTCGAAGCCGCGCCACAGCATGCGCAACCGCCCGACGAACTCGTAGCAGGCGTCGATCGGAACCAGATAGCTTTGCGGCTGGGCACTTTCCGTGTCCGGGACCCGGACCAGCAGCGCCTCCACATCGTCGGCAAGCAGACCGACCCGGGAGTCGGCGCCGCCCAGCGCATTCCAGGCGTCCAGGTCCAGCTCGGATTCGCATGCCCCGGCGGGACCGGGATAAAAGGCGACGGTGCGTCCCAGCGCAGAGTTGGTGAAAAAGAAGGCCACGCCGACCGGGATCTGCAGCGCCTCCCATGCGCGGCGGTCCAGCGCGAAGTCCGGGAACGCCAGATACCGGTCGGGCACCGCCCGGTAGCGCAACTCGGCTTGGGAGTCGGTGAACAGCAGATAGCAGCCGCGGCAGACGCACATCAGTTGCCGGACAGCCACATTCACCACGTGCTGATGCTCGTCGGCGATCTGCTCGGAGCACATCTCACACCGTTCGCCGGCCGGTTCGGGCTCCCGGCGGTTGGCGGTGATGCGCGACAGGACGTCAAAGGGACTGGTCATGCCGGCACCCCAGTCGTTTCGCCCTGCAGCGCCACCGACAGCACGCCGTCGCGGGGGAGCAGCGGCAGCGGCTCGAGGTGGGCCTCGACCGGGGCCGGAACCCGCATGCACGACGTCGAAATCCGATTGACAGCGCGGGCAACGCAGCAGCGAGTCGTGCAGCCGCGCACCAGCCAGCGAGTCGTCGCATATCGGACAGTGGTCGCGGTAGGCCAACACCTGGTCGCCGACCCGGCACGCCAGCATCGTGGTCCCGGCAACCAAAAAGCCTCCGACCTCGCCAGGCGACAGTTCGGCCACCTCGGGCAGCGGATGCCAGGCGTGCCCGTGTCCATTCGACTTCACGTGTGCCATGAGCGATTCAGCGGGGATGACGCTGGCGCGGTCCGCGGTGGCCACTTCGATCGAGGTGATCTCCGGTGCCGCCGCGCGCACCGCGTCCTCCACCGCCAGCTCCAGCGTCACCGCCGACGACGGGCAGCTCTTGCAGCTGCCTCGAAAAGCTAGGAGTATGCCAGCACCTTCGGGTCCATCGGTGACCTCGATCAGATCGACGTCGCCACCGTGCGAGCCCAGGTAAGGCCGCACCCGGTCCAGCGCGTCGGATACCCGCCGGTGGATGTCGTGCGGGTGCAGGCCGTGGACAAGGAGCAGGCTGGCCACCAGGTCGTCGGTGGCCAGCCGCTCGGCTAATCGGGGGTCGTCAGACAACCCCATGATCCGCTCCAGCCCGGCCCCATAGAGCCCGACTACCTCGCGGACCAGCTGCTGGGCGCGTTCATGCGCGGCTGCCCCTCCCGCCGCGCAGGAATCCAGAAGCGTCTGGATTCGATCGCCCGCTGTACGCCATTGCGCTTCGCTTTTCGAAGTCTGAGCGGGTTCTCCCGGGCGATCCGCCATCCTTCACTCCCCAGCGGGTGACTGGGTTGGCGTGTGCACTCTCTCCAGGGTCTTGCCGTTCCCGAGGTACATGTGCACGCCGCAGGGCAGACACGGATCGAAACTGCGCACCGTGCGCATGATGTCGATGCCCTTGAAGTTCTCTCGGTCGTTCTCCTCGAAGATCGGCTGGCCCTGCACCGCATCCTCGTACGGACCCGGCGTGCCGTAGCTGTCGCGCGGGTTGGCGTTCCACGGGGTGGGCGGGTACGGGTGATAGTTGGCGATCTTGCCGTCCCGGATCACCATGTGGTGACTCAGCACACCGCGGACCGCCTCGGTGAACCCGCAGCCGATGCCCTCGTCGGGCACCTCGAACTTCTCCCACGTCTTGGTACGCCCGGCGCGGATTTCCGCCAGCGCCTTCTCGGCGAAGTGCAGCGCGCACGCGGCCGCGTAGGCCTGGAAGTAGGTACGGGCCCGGTCACGTTCGATCGTGTTGCTGCCGTGCTTGGGGATCTTCCACTCGAATTCCACCGGCCCCTTCAGGACGGTCTTGGGCAGGTTGATCTTCACGCTGCTTACCGGTCGCCTTGACGTAGCCGATGTCGACCAGCCCGGCCAGCGCCGTCGCCCACAGCCGGGCCAGCGGGCCGCCGCCGGTGTCCAGCGCCAGGTGGTCCTTGCCGTCGAACCAGCGTGGCGACATCACCCAGCTGTACTTGCCGCCGTCCAGGTCCCGCTTCTGCGGATGCGGGTTGGTGTGCTGGTTCCACGGGTGGCGCCGGTCCACTGCGTTGCCCAGCGGATCGGTCTTGACGAACATCTCCTGTTCGGACCAGTCGTCGTAATACGAACTGCCCAACAGGATCCGGATGCCGAGGTTGATGTCCACCAGCGAGTGGGTGACCAGCTTGCCGTCGACCACCACGCCCGGGGTGACGAACATCGCGTTACCCCACTGCTCCATGTCCTTGTACTCGAAGTTGCACACGTCGGGGTCCTGGAAGGAGCCCCAGCAGCCGAGCAGCGTGCGCCGCAGGCCGACCTTCTCGTAACCGGGCAACGCGTCGTAGAAGAAGTCGAACAGGTCGTCGTGCATGGGCACGACCTTCTTCATGAACTCCACGTAGCGCATCAGCCGCGTCATGTAGTCGGTCATCAATTGGATGGTCGCGACGGTGCCGACCCCGCCGGGGTACAGCGTGGACGGGTGCACGTGGCGACCCTCCATGAGACAGAACATCTCTCGCGTCCAGCGGCTGACCTGGAGTGCTTCTCGGTAGAACTCGCCGCTGAACGGGTTGAGCGACCGCATGATGTCGGCGATGGTCTTGTACCCGTGCGCGTCGGCGTGCGGCGCCGCGGTGTTCTCCGCCTTGGCGAGCACGCCCGGGTTGGTCTCGGAGACCATCTTTTCGCAGAAGTCAACGCCGACCAGGTTCTCCTGGAAGATGTTGTGGTCGAACATGTATTCCGCGGCCTCGCCCAGGTTGACGATCCATTCGCCGAGGTGCGGCGGCTTGACCCCGTAGGCCATGTTCTGCGTGTAGCAGGAACAGGTGGCGTGGTTGTCGCCGCAGATGCCGCAGATGCGGCTGGTGATGAAGTGGGCGTCGCGCGGATCCTTGCCCTTCATGAAGATCGAGTAACCGCGGAAGATCGACGACGTGCTGTGGCACTCGACGACTTCTTTGTTCTCGAAATCGATCTTGGTGTAGATGCCGAGGCTGCCGACGATCCTGGTGATCGGGTCCCAGGCCATTTCGACGAGCTGGCCGGGTTCCCGCTTGGATGTTGACGGCTCGGGAATGATGGTTGTCATCGCACTACTGCTCTCCGCCCGAGGGCTCTCTGTCTGAGGTGTGAATGAAGCGGCGGAACTGGCCGCGTGACCTACCAGGTGCGGCGGGCTCCGGTGGTGAGTTCGGCTGCCCGTGTGGCGCCAGCGCGGCTCCTTGTCGAGAGTGCGCGCCGTGATACCCCTCAGGTTGCGAATCACGGACCCGTACAGGCCCGACGCGGTGCTGGACAACTTGCCGCCCGGCGGCTCGTCCATGAACGGCATGAACTTGTCCGGGAACCCCGGCATCGTGCATCCGATGCAGATGCCGCCGACGTTCGGGCAGCCGCCGATGCCGTTGATCCAGCCGCGCTTGGGCACGTTGCACTTGACGACCGGGCCCCAACAGCCCAGCTTGACAATGCATTTCGGCGACCCGTACTCGGTGGCGAAATCGCCCTGCTCGTAGTAGCCGGCGCGGTCGCAGCCTTCGTGCACGGTCGCACCGAACAACCACTTGGGGCGCAGCGCTTCGTCGAGCGGGATCATCGGCGCCTGGCCGGTCGCCATGTAGAGCAGATAGGTCAGCGTCTCCGACAGGTTGTCCGGCTGGATCGGGCAGCCGGGAACGCAGACGATGGGGATGCCGGCCTTGCTCTTCCAGTCCCAGCCGAGATAGTCGGGCACACCCATCGCCCCGGTCGGATTGCCGGCCATCGCGTGGATGCCGCCGTAGGTGGCGCAGGTTCCGACCGCGACGACCGCGGTGGCCTTGGGCGTCAGCCGGTCGAGCCACTCGCTGGTGGTCATCGGCTGGCCGGTGGCGGGGTCGTTGCCGAACCCGCACCAGTACCCCTCTTCCTTGATCTTCTCGTTGGGAATGGAGCCCTCGACAACGAGCACGAAGGGTTCCAATTCCCCGCGATCGGCTTTGAAGAACCACTCGAGGAAGTCGTCCGCCCCCCCGGTCGGTCCGCACTCGAAGTCAATCAGCGGCCAGTGGACGGCGACCTGCGGGAGGCCGGGAAGCGCGCCTAGTGCGATCTCCTCGACGCTGGGCTGGGTGGCGGCAGTCAACGCCACCGAATCGCCGTCACAACTAAGACCCGCGTTGATCCATAGAACATGAATCAATGTTTCTTCCGCTTTGACTGCTGCTTCTGTTGGCATGCTGCAGCTTTCCGGGGCCGGGCTGGGACCCCTGCGCTGCCGGAGTCGACCGTCGGCCCACTTGCGCAGCGCTGTTTTTAGGCCTACCCCCGCCGTCAGGCGTTGTCAACGGCCGTCGCGTGCCGGGCAACTACACTGGTGTTGGATAGCCTCGGATGGGTAGTCGATTGTCGCTGCGCCGCTAGGGATTTCGGCGCTTCGCTTGAGTTAATGTCTATCGTCTATGCTTTCGATAATTTTGTTGTCTTGCAAGTAATTTGCAAATAGCATTTACGCAGGGGAAACTTCGACGAACCGTCGTAGCCAGCCGAACCAGGCGTCCATGCCGGCTCCGGTGCGCGCGCTGATCGGCAGGATCGTCGCTACCGCATTGACTTCACGAATATGCGCGATGTACGCATCCACGTCGACGTCCAGATGTGGCACCAGGTCAATCTTGTTGAGCAACACCACATCCACCGATCTGAACATCACCGGGTACTTCAGCGGCTTGTCCTCGCCCTCGGTGACGGAATAGACCATCGCCTTGGCGTGCTCGCCGACGTCGAACTCAGCCGGGCAGACCAGGTTGCCCACGTTTTCGATAATGACCAAGTCAAGTCCGGGGAGGTCGAGCCCCGGCAGTGCGCGGTTGATCATGGGCGCGTCAAGATGGCATTCGCCGCCAAAACCGTTGCTGGTGTTCAGCAATGACACCTGGGCGCCGCGTCCGCTGAGCTTGGCCGCATCCAGGTCGGTAGCGATGTCGCCTTCGATCACCCCGATCGCGAACTCGCCGGCCAGCGCGTCGAGCGTGGCCTGCAGCACGGTCGTCTTCCCCGAGCCGGGCGAGCTCATCAGATTGAGTGTGCGGATCCCATTGCTCTCGAACGCCGCCCGGTTGGCATTGGCGAGAATGTCGTTCTCGGCGAAGATCGCTTCCAGCACGTCGATCCGCTGTCTGCCGGTCTCATAGCCCTGAAAGTCGCCGTAGTCGCCGTGATCCCCGTGCTCGTGCGGATGGTGATCGTGCTCGTGGGTGTGCACGGTGCCGTCATCATGCCGATGAAATCTACCCATACCGAAAACCTTTCATGAGACATCCAACGACGTGACCAGGAATTCGTTGCCGCGGAGCACCTCGACGTCGGCAACTGTCGCACCGCGGACACCAGATGGACCAGGCCGAGGTGATCTCCGACTGCCGGCCGCAGGACCGGCATTTCACCTCGGCGGTGATGCACTCGAGTTCCAGCTCGGCGTCGGGCATGTCCTCGGAATCCCGGACGAGTGTCCAGCAGAACGACAGTGATTCCGGTACCACCTGGCGCAGGGCACCGATGCGGACGCGGACGACGTCGACGTGGCGGCCGTCGGCATGCGCCTTGACCACGTCGGCGATCGCCTCGCACAGGGACAATTCATGCACCGCTGTTCACCGGCGCCCGCGCGGGGAGGCCCATGAGCACTTTTCTACACCCGAATCGGGGTTACCCTGAACCTCACGGGGCGCACTGTGAATGTTGACGAGTTATTTGCCTCGTTCGAGGCGTTGATCGAGGCGGACCGCCCCGGTCGTGATGACGTTGATGTATTTGGCGCGCCGCGGCGACGACTACGACTGGTGGATCGTGCGGCCAGACGCCGCGACCGCCGAGGTCAGCGATTCGGGGCCGGCGGGCGGCAACAATCCTGGGCCGGAGCCCGATACCTGGATGTCGTTCTCCGCGTCCTGGCCCGCCGACCGCGAGGGCTTGCGGGCATTTTTCGGGGACCTGCTCGCCGAGCTGGAGTCGATGGCCACCCGCGCCGATCGGTGTCGCTGGCCGCTTGGCGAACCCTGGCCGCACGTCCATTGACCGTGAATTACCGGATTACCGAGGACGACCGCGCCAGGTTCAAACGATGCCGGCGGCAATGGGATTTCGCGTCGCCGCACCGCCGCGACCTGGAACCCGTCCAGAACCGGGATCCGATGTTGCCGGCCGCGCTGCAGGACGCACTCGCCGTCTACTACTACCCGGGCACCTGGGACTGGCAACCCGAGGTGCGGCGATCGCTGGTGCACAAGGCGGTCGCGGCATCGTTAGGCGGCGCTCCCGCCGAAGCCACGCAAGCGCTACCCGCCGCACTGGCGCTCATCGACGCCTACGACGCGTGGGCCGGCACGGTCGACGACTTCGCCCCGGTGCGAATCGGTCACGACGTCGCGGGCCTGGTGCCTGATCCGCGCGAACCCGGACGCGGGTTGACCCTCCCGGATGGCTCCGCGGTCATCTATGCCTGCCGGATCGACCTGCTGGCCGTCGACGCCGCCGACGAGTATTGGGTGGTCCGGCACCAGGTCCTCGACGAATGGCAGGAGTTGGAGGCGCTGACCGGTGACGAGTCGGCGGTCGCGGCGTGCTGGGCCTGGGAGCAGGAATACCTGGGTATGGAGATCTCGGGCACCATTCACAACGAGGTGCGACTTTCCGGCCCGCTCGATCCGCCCGCCGATCGCGAGGGGCGACGTGTTCGGGTAGATCAAAGCGAGGCCAGCGGCGGCGGCCGCGCCATTCCGCAGCACCGGCGGCTGTCCGCGCGGACCTCACGAAGCGAGGAGTCCGGCCGCGTCGAGCAGTCCACCGCCGGACTGCTGAGGCGAACCCGTATCCGGCGCAGCCGCGCCGAGATCGGCGCGGTCGCAACGCTGATCGGCACCGAGGCAATCCAGATGAGCGCTGCGCCGGCTATCTATCCGACCTTCGCCGCGCACTGTCAGACCTGCGAGTTCAGCGTCCCGTGCCTGGCCCTTACCGCGGGGACAGACCCGGAACCGATGCTGGCGGCAAACTATCGCAGGCATCCCGCCGAGGATCAGCGAAAGCCGCGGCTGGGTCAGTCGACGTGGGGTTTCGGCCGCGGGGCCGCGCCGCCAAAGTGGTGATCGCGCGTCAGCTTTCGGCCGCCACGGTCCACTTCTCTTCGATACGGCCGTAGCGCCAAACCAGCAGGGCGACGGCCCAGGTGACGACGAACATCCCGACCACGACGAAGCCGACGGTGTTGAGGTCGAGGCCGCCGAGCCAGTCCCAGATCCCGCCCCGCCAACCCAGTTGGCCGGCGAACAGCCCCAGCAATTCGACGGTGCCGATCAGTAGGGCCACGGCCACCGACAACCCGGTGATCGTGATGTTGTAGTAGATCTTGCGGATCGGGCTGGAGAAAGCCCAGCCGTAGGCGAAATTCATGAACGAGCCATCGATGGTGTCCAGCAGGCACATGCCGGCGGTGAACAACACCGGCAGGCACAGGATCGCATACCACGGCAGGCCCGCCGCGGCGCTGCTGCCGGCGAGCACCAGCAGCGCGATGGTGGTGGCGGTGTCGAAGCCCAGCCCGAACAAGAACCCGACCGGGTACATGTGCCACGACCTGGTGATCGATTTCGTGAAGCGGCCCAGGAACCGATTGAGCAGTCCGCGGTTGTCCAATTGCCGTTCGAGTTCCGCCTCGTTGTACTGCCCACGGCGCAGCCGCGCGAACACCCGCAGGATGCCCACCAGCACGATGACGTTGAGGATGCCGATCAAATACAGGAAAGCTCCCGACACGCTGGTGCCGATCAATTGGGTGTAGTGATGCAGCTTTGAGGAATCGTTTTCGATCGGTCCGGCGATGGCCTTGACGCCGGCCGCCAGCAGCAACGCCAGCCCGAACACCACTGTCGAGTGGCCCAACGAGAAGAAGAATCCGACCGCCAGGGGCCGCTGCCCGTCGCCCATCAACTTGCGGGTGGTGTTGTCGATGGCGGCGATGTGGTCGGCGTCGAATGCGTGCCGCATACCCAGGGTGTAGGCCGTCAGCCCGATACCGATACCAAATGCCTTGCCGCCCAGGGTCAATTGAGCCGGTTGGACGAAGCCCATCAGGGTGGTCCAACCGATCAGATGCAGGGCGACGATCACCGTCAGCATCACCGTCAGCCGCCCCCACTCGGCGTGGGATAGGGCGCTGCGCAGCCTCGACCACCGTGACGACTCGGGGTCAAGAACACCGGTGGCCACGTCGGTCCTTGGAAAGGATTGGCGAGCACGCAACAGTCCTGACTCTAAGTTCGTCGTCGGGCTTGATGCAACTGATTTGCAAAATGGCGGCATGGCTGCGGGCAAAAGGCTGGCAATCCCCGGTGTCGGGCGGGACACTGAACAGGTGGCGCCCAAGCCGTCGGCACTGGATCCGGCAGTCACCGAACGGATCGGTGAGTTCCTGCGCGCGCGGGGGCTGCGACGGATGGCATCGCGCATCCAGGTGTTGGCTGTGCTGGAGCCGGTCAACGGGCACTTACCAGTGGCAGAGATCCACCAGCGGGTGCGCGAGGGCCTGCCCGCGGGCGCCCACCCGCCCGACTTGGCGACCATCTACCGCACGGTGACCACCCTGGTGGATCAGGGCTTGCTGCACGCGTTGACCCTCGACGGCGGCACCACGACCTACGGGCTGGCCACGGCGCCGCATCACCATGCGGTGTGCACCCGATGCGAAGCAATCATCGAAGTTCCCGCGCGTCAGCTCAGCTCTGCGTTGCAGCATGCGATGGCGGGCAGCTCCTTCGCGCTGTCCGAGCGGGCCGGCCTGACGCTGCACGGTCTGTGCCCGAAGTGCCAGCAGGGCCGGGGCGTTCCTGACTCAGCACAGCCCGAGTAGCGCGTTTTCGACCACCTCGGGCAATGCCGGGTGAATCCAGTACTGGCCGCGGGCCATTTCGGCAGCGGTCAGGCCAAAGCTCATCGCCTGGATCAGTGGCTGGATGATCGACGACGCCTGGTACCCCATGATGTGGGCACCCAGCAGGCACCCGCTGCGCCGGTCGGCGATGAGCTTGACGATCCCGGTGGTGTCCTCCATCGCCCAGCCGTACGCGACGTCAGCGTAGTCCTGTACCTTCACCGAGATATCGAATCCTCGTGCAATGGCTTGATTTTCGGTAAGCCCGACGGCAGCGAGCGGGGGATCGGTGAACACCGCCGCTGGTACGAATCGATGGTCGGTGGCGACCATTGATTCGGTGTCGTCCCAGTCTTGGAGCAGATTGTGCTGCACGACGCGGGCCTCGTGGTTGGCGACGTGCTTGAGCTGATACGGTGACGAGACATCACCGAGCGCGAAAACTCCACGCGCGGAGGTGCGTTGGTATTCGTCCACCACCACCCGGCCGTTCTCGAGATCGACGCCGGCCTGGTCGGCGTCCAGCAGATCGGCATTGGACACCCGGCCGGTTGCCACCAGCAGCATGTCGGCCTTGAGCGCGCAACCATCATCGAGTTCCAGTGTCACGCCGGAGCCGCGGTTGGCCGCGCCGACGATGTGGCGGTGGGTGCGCAATTCCCACTTGCTCGACGCGATACGGGTGAACCGCTCGCAGATGGTGTCGTCGCAATGACGCAGCAGGGTGGCGCCCCTGACGACCAGGGTGACACGTACCCCGAGGGCGGAAAAGATGTGGGCGAATTCGGTTGCCACAAAACCACTTCCGACAATCACCAGGTGCTCGGGTAGTTCGGCGATGCGCATCACGGTGTCGCTCGTCTGATACTGGACCCCGGACGCCAGAATGGCCGGAGGAATCACCGCCCTTGAGCCCGCCGCGATCACCACCCGTTCGGCGGTGAATTCCGCACCGGGGGCGGTGCGCAATAGATAGCGCCCGTCCGGCTGAACCGGCCCGAACCGGGTGTGCTGGCGATAGACATCGATATTGGGTGCCGAGCGCCGATAATCCTCGCCCCCCATCGCGATTGGATCGATCCGCCCGAAAACGCGCGAGACGATGTCGCCCCAGCGCACCCGGTCGATGTGCGCGTCGACGCCGTAACGTGCCGCACCTCGGATTGTCTCGGCCACCTCAGCGGCATAAACGAACATCTTCGTCGGAATGCACCCGACGTTGAGGCAGGTGCCGCCGAAAGTGCCCTGCTCGCAGATCGCGACCCGGTTTCCGGCATAGCGGTCATCGAGAACGCCATTGCCCGAACCGGTTCCAATTATCGCGATGTCGTAGGTTTCCATTTTTCTGCGCCGTTACCCTTTCCCCGACGAGGCCGAGGCGTCGGTGCTCTCGTCCGTCTTGAGGTAGTCGTCCAGCCAACGGTCCAGGTGGTGGTAGGCCAGTTGCCGCGGCTGCGGCATAGATAAGAACACGTCGTGTTTGGCGTCTGTCACCGGAACGATGGTGCTGCGGTTGCCGATACAGCCGGCCCACCGCGCGATCTGGGTGACGTCGAGAACCGCGTCGCCGCATTGCAGGGCCGCCGGGCCGGCGTCTTCGCGCACGGTGTGATCCGAACGCAGGATCAGGTTGGGCACACCCACGTCGAGCCCGCGATGCAGCCGGGTCTGGCCGCGGCGCATGGCGTGCAGCCAACCCAGGGTGATCGGGAAGCCGCCCAACGGTTTCCATTCCAGGTTGTACTCGAATTCCCCGTAGTGGTCCCGGTGCAGGCTGGATCCGTAGCCGCCGTGACCGGTCCCGCGGATCACGCCCTTGGTGCGCAGTCGCGACAGCGCCGCGATCGTGGCCGAGGTCAGGCCCATCCGCAGCACCGCGGGGCCCTGCAAATCCAGCCACGGGCTGTTGAGCACCAGGCCGCCGACACCGCTGCGTGCGATCGCGCCGTGGCGCCGCAGCCGGTCCAGCCAGAGCGAGACGACCAGCGCGCCGGTGGAGTGGGCGTAGATCAGCACCCGAGCCGAACCGGTCTGCTCGCCGATGATCGTCAGTGCACGCTCGAGTTCGGTGTCATAGCGAGCCATGTCGGTGATGAAGTGCGGGGTCTGGCCCGTCCGTCGCGACCGGCCGCACTTCTGCTTGTCCAGCGCATAGAACGCAAAGCCACGGTTGGCGAAGTGATCGGCCAGCTCGGTGTGAAAGAAGTAGTCGGTGTAGCCGTGGATCGCCAGCACCGCGTGATCGACCCGTGCGCCTTGGGCTGTCTCGGGCCCACGGCGGATCAGGGTTGCGACGATGTCGCCCTCCCCGTGGGGATCGCGTCCGAGTGGAATCGTGCACTGCCAATAGCCGGGCAGGACGTCGGGTACCCAGCCAGTCGCCCCGCCAGTCACGCAGCCAGCTTAGAGCGCGGCCAGCGCTTTTTCCCGTGGGCTGGTCAGCCGGGCCGGCCCGGCGTGCCTGGGTTTGCCGCCACCGCCGGCAGTGCCGCTGCCACCAGACCCTCCGTTGCTGCCGCCAGGGTGCGGATTGTTTGGCCTCCCGCCCGCCGCATCGAGCGGCTTGAGGCAACCTGCTGGCGTATAGCCTTGGGGACGGCACGACGGAAGGACCAACCATCAGTACCCCCAGAATTGATGCCGTCCTGGTGGGCGCGGGCATCATGTGCGCCACGCTGGGCGCGTTGCTGCGCCGACTGGAGCCGAACTGGTCGATCACGCTGATCGAGCGGCTGGATGCCGTCGGCGCCGAAAGCAGCAGTCCGTGGAACAACGCCGGCACCGGGCACTCCGCGCTGTGCGAAATGAACTACACCCCACAGCACCCCGACGGCTCGATCGACATCACCAAAGCGGTGCGCATCAACGAAGAATTCCAGGTCACTCGCCAATTCTGGGCGTACGCCGCCGAAAACGGCATCCTGACCGATCGCCGCTTCCTCAACGTCGTCCCGCATGCGAGTTTCGTCCGCGGTGCACCGCGCGTTGACTACCTGCGGCGGCGGCGCGAAGCGCTCTCCGGCAACCCGTTGTTCGCGCGCACCGAGTTGATCGAGGACCCTGACGAGTTCGCCCGACGGCTGCCGTTCATGGCCGCCAAACGTGACTTCTCCGAACCTGTTGCGCTCAACTGGGCGCCGGACGGTACGGACGTGGACTTCGGTGCACTGTCGCGGCAGCTTGTCGGCTACGCGGTGCGCAACGGCGCCACCGCACTTTTCGGTCACGAGGTCCGCAATCTTTCCCGGCAGCCCGACGGCAGCTGGAATTTGACCGTCAGCAACCGGCGCACCGGCGAAAAGCGCAAGCTGAATACCAAATTCGTCTTTGTCGGGGCCGGCGGTGACACCCTGCCGCTGTTGCAGAAGTCCGGCATCAGGGAAATCAAGGGCTTCGCCGGTTTCCCGATCGGCGGCAGGTTCCTGCGCACCGACAACCCGGCACTTACCGCCGCGCACCGGGCCAAGGTGTACGGCGTCCCGTCGCCGGGTGCCCCGCCGCTCGGGGCGCTGCATTTGGACCTGCGATTCGTCAACGGCAAGTCCTGGCTGGTGTTCGGCCCGTACGCCGGCTGGTCGCCGAAGTTCTTGAAACACGGCCACTTCACCGATCTGCCCCGGTCGGTCAAGCCGAACAACCTGCTGTCCATGCTCGGCGTGGGCGTCGCCCAGCTGACACTGGTTAATTACCTGATCGGCCAGTTGCGGCTGTCCGAACCCGACCGGGTCCGCGTGCTCCGCGAATTCGCACCCAGCGCAGCGGATTCGGATTGGGAGCTGACGGTGGCCGGCCAGCGGGTGCAGGTGATCCGGCCGGACAAGCGCAAAGGCGGGGTGCTCGAATTCAGCACCAGCGTGGTCGCTGACGCCGACGGCAGCATCGCCGGCTTGCTTGGCGGCTCGCCGGGTGCCTCAACCGCGGTGCCTATCATGCTGGATGTGCTGCAACGATGCTTTCCCGGCCGGTATCAGCACTGGCTGCCCACGCTCAAGGAGATGATTCCGTCCTTGGGGGCCAAGCTCTCTGACGAGCCGGCCCTGTACGACGAGGTGTGGTCGTGGAGTACCAAGGCGCTGCAGCTGGACTGCTCCCATGACTGAGGCGTTGCGCCGTGTGTGGGCCAAAGACCTTGACGTCCGGATCCTTTACGAGCTGCTCAAATTGCGAGTCGAGGTCTTCGTTGTCGAACAGGCCTGTCCGTACCCGGAGCTGGACGGGCGCGATCTGCTCGCCGAAACGCGGCATTTCTGGCTGGAAACGGCTCGACGGCGAGGTGATCTGCACGCTGCGGCTGATGGAGGAGCACGCCGGAGGCGAGAAGGCGTTCCGGATCGGCCGGCTCTGCACCAAACGCAGCGCCCGCGGACAAGGCCACACCACCCGGCTGCTGCGCGCCGCGCTGGCCGAGGTGGGCGATTACCCGTGCCGGATCGACGCGCAGACCTACCTCGCCGACATGTACGCCCAGCACGGGTTCGTCCGCGACGGTGCGGATTTCGTGGATGACGGCATCCCGCATGTGCCCATGCTGCGGCGGGGGTCCGGTCTGGCGGAAAAGCCGTGAGGCCCTATCCGTTCAGCGCGATCGTGGGGCATGACCAGATGCGGCTCGCGCTGCTGTTGTGCGCGGTGCGTCCGGAAATCGGTGGCGCGCTGATCCGCGGCGAGAAGGGCACCGCCAAGTCGACGGCGGTGCGCGGACTGGCCGCGCTGCTGGCGGCCGCGACGGGGAGCGACCGGGCAGCCGGCGACGGCGGCTTGGTCGAGATGCCGCTGGGGGCCACCGAGGACCGGGTGATCGGCTCGCTGGATCTGCAGCGGGTGCTGCGTGATGGCGAGCATGCGTTTTCGCCCGGCCTGCTGGCCCGTGCCCACGGCCGCGTGCTGTATGTCGACGAGGTCAACCTGCTGCACGATCATCTGGTGGACGTGCTGCTGGATGCCGCCGCGATGGGACGGGTGCACGTCGAAAGAGACGGCATCTCCCATTCGCACGAGGCTCGGTTCGTGCTGATCGGCACGATGAATCCGGAAGAGGGTGAGCTGCGTCCGCAACTGCTGGACCGGTTCGGTCTCACCGTCGACGTGCGCGCATCACGCGACGTCGACGTGCGGGTAGAGGTCATCCGGCAGCGGATGGCCTACGAAGCCGACCCCGACACGTTCGCCGAACGGTACGCCGACGCCGACGCCGAGCTGGCCCGCCGGATCGCCGCCGCGCGAGCACTCGTCGACGATGTGGTGTTGCCGGACAACGAGTTACGCCGCATCGCGGGATTGTGCGCGGCGTTCGACGTGGACGGGATGCGCGCCGATCTGGTGGTGGCCCGGACCGCGGTCGCGCATGCCGCCTGGCGCGGCGCGCGCACCGTCGAGGAGCAGGACATCCGGGTGGCGGCCGAACTGGCGTTGCCACATCGACGCCGCAGGGATCCCTTCGACGATCACGGCATCGACCGCGACCAGCTGGACGAAGCGCTGCAGCAAGCGGGCGCCGATCCGGAGCCCGAGCCCGATCCGCCCGGAAATGGTCAATCCGCCGGCACGGAAAATGATCCGCAACAGCAGAATTCGAACTCGAACGGGCCGCAACCGACCAGGCCCAGCGCGCCACCGTCGAAAACCTTCCGTACCCGGGCGCTGACCGTGCCGGGGGTCGGAGAGGGCGCACCGGGACGACGGTCGCGGGCGCGCAACCGTTTCGGCGCCGTGGTGGCCGTCGCGGCGGCCACCGACAGCAGCGTCGCCACGGGCGGACTGCATCTGTTCGCCACCCTGCTGTCGGCGGCCGAGCGTGCCGCCGGAGCGGGGCCGCTGCGGCCGGAACCCGACGACGTGCGGCGGGCGGTGCGCGAGGGACGCGAGGGCAACCTGGTCATCTTTGTCGTCGACGCCTCCGGCTCGATGGCGGCGCGGGATCGCATGGCCGCGGTCAGCGGCGCCACTTTGTCGCTGCTGCGCGACGCCTACCAGCGGCGTGACAAGGTCGCAGTGATCACGTTCCGCCGGCACGAGGCTCGACTGTTGCTTCCGCCGACCTCGTCGGCCCACATCGCGAGCCGGCGGCTGGCCCGGTTCGATACCGGCGGCAAGACTCCGCTGGCGGAAGGCCTGCTGGCCGCGCGCGAGCTGGTGGTCCGCGAACGGGTGCGCGACCGGGCTCGGCGTCCCTTGGTCGTGGTACTCACTGACGGCAGGGCCACCGCGGGGCCAGACCCGTTGGGCCGCAGCCGAACAGCGGCGGCCCGGCTGGTCGCCGAAGACGTGGCCGCGGTGGTGGTGGACTGCGAGACGTCGTATGTACGGTTGGGGCTGGCCGGACGGCTGGCCCGCCAGCTCGGTGCGCCGGCGGTGCGGCTCGAGCAGCTGCATGCCGACTATCTGATGCAGACCATGCGCAGCGTGGCCTGACCTCGCGAGAGTAAACGCTTATGCCGCAGGGTAGTCCGCTCCAAATCCCCGACGATGGGCTCACCACCCGGGCGCGGCGCAACACGCCGATCTTGGCGGTTCACACCGGGGCCGGCAAGGGGAAGTCGACGGCAGCGTTCGGAATGGCGTTGCGGGCCTGGAACGTCGGCCTCGATGTCGCCGTCTTCCAGTTCGTCAAGAGCGCCAAGTGGAAGGTGGGCGAGGAGGCCGCCTTCCGCCAACTCGGCGAGCTGCACGAGCAGCAGGGGATCGGCGGGGCGGTGGAATGGCACAAGATGGGTGCCGGCTGGTCCTGGATACGCAAGTCGCGTAAGTCACGCAGGGCCGGCAGCGAGCCGGATCACGCTGCGGCGGCAGCGGACGGCTGGGCCGAGATCGCGCGACGGCTGGCCGCACAGCGGCACGACTTCTATGTGCTGGACGAGTTCACCTATCCGCTGAAGTGGGGCTGGGTCGAGGTCGACGATGTGGTGGATGTCTTGTTGGCCCGGCCGGGCCACCAGCATGTGGTGATCACCGGACGCGATGCCCCGGCGCGGTTGGTCGAGGCCGCCGATCTGGTCACCGAGATGACCAAGGTCAAGCACCCGATGGACGCCGGCCGTAAGGGGCAGAAGGGCATCGAGTGGTGAGCTGGGCGGCCACGGACGGCGAGCGTGCGTGTCTGTACACCGACACGCCGTGTGGCGTGGCACTTTGCGCACGCTCGCGGGTCACGACATGACCCCGGCGGTCATCGTCGCAGCCCCCGCGTCCGGCAGCGGAAAGACGACTGTCGCAACGGGTTTGATTGGCGCACTGCGGCGGGCGGGCCATGCTGTGGCGCCGTTCAAGGTGGGTCCGGATTTCATCGACCCCGGCTACCATTCGCTGGCGGCGGGACGGCCCGGCCGCAACCTGGACCCGGTATTGGTGGGGGAGCAGCTGATTGGCCCGTTGTATGCCCACGGCGCCGTTGGTGCGAGCATCGCCGTGGTCGAAGGGGTGATGGGCCTGTTCGACGGGCGCATCGCCGAGGCCGCCATCGGCCCGGCGGCGGGATCCACCGCACACGTCGCCGCTCTGCTCGGTGCCCCGGTGATTTTGGTGGTCGACGCGCGCGGCCAGAGCCACAGCATCGCCGCACTGTTGCACGGCTTTTCCACATTCGATACCGCGACCAGGATCGCCGGGGTGATTCTCAATCGGGTCGGGTCGGCCAGACATGAGCAAGTGCTGCGGCAGGCCTGCGATCAGGCCGGTGTCCCGGTGTTGGGTGCCATTCCGCGCACCACCGAATTGGAAGTGCCGACAAGGTATTTAGGCCTGGTCACCGCCGTCGAGTACGGCCAGCACGCGCGGCGCGCGATCGATGCCATGACGGCTCTGATCGCCGAGCATGTCGATCTGACGGCAGTTTTGACGGCCGCGGCAAGCCGGGTCAACGATCCGCCATGGGACCCGGTGGCGGCGGTGGGTGACACCGCAGGGCAGCGCGCCAATATCGCGATGGCGACCGGAAAGGCGTTCAGCTTCGGCTACGCCGAACATGTCGAGCTGCTGCGCGCTGCCGGCGCTGAGGTGCTCGAGTTCGACCCGCTAGGCGACGCTTTGCCCGACGGCACGGACGCGGTGCTGCTGCCCGGCGGGTTTCCCGAGCAGTTCACCGCGGAGCTGTCCGCCAACGATGTCGCCCGCCGGCAGATCAGCGAGCTGGCCGGCGCCGGTGCACCGGTGCACGCCGAATGCGGTGGCCTGGGGTACCTGGTGTCCGAGCTCGACGGCTACCCGATGTGCGATGTGCTGGCCGGATCGGCACGGTTCACCCCGCACCTGCAGCTGGGGTACCGCGACGCCGTCGCGGTCACCGATTCGTCGCCCTATTGCGCGGGCCGGCGGGTGGTCGGACACGAATTCCACCGAACGGCGGTCACCTTCACCGATAGCTACCAGCCGGCGTGGGTGTTCCGGGGCCGAGACGTCGTGGCGGTACGCGACGGCGCAGTGCACGCCGGCGTGCACGCGTCATACCTGCACACCCATCCGGCCGCGGTGCCCGACGCGGTGAAGCGCTTTGTCGCACACGCCGTCCGCCGCGGTGGGCGCGGGGTCTGATGCCGTTCGGCTAGACGTGAAAGACCATGCCGCAGAACATGATAGCCATCCCGGTGGCCATCATCGCCTGACTGGCGTAATACAGCAAACCGTGCCGGCGGTTATTCGTAGGCTTCCGCAGCTTTGCCACCACCAGGTAGGCAAACACGACGGCCGCGATCCCAAAGCCCACCAACCAGCACCAGTTGCCCGCCGTGATCCATCCGGGCGAGCTGTTTGTCGGCATGTTCATGTCCGGCGCACTCATATCCATGCCCGGCATCGACATGCCCGGCGCCTCCGGTGTGCTGACGGCCGGCCGATTGGCCGGGCAGAATTTGACCGTTCGACACGGCGTACATCCAGGCCATCCCCAGCATCATCGGGACGTGATACGCGCGCAACACCCGCTGTGAGACCGCGCGCACCCGCATGAACGTCAGGGCCGCGAACCACACGGCCGCGAGCAGGAAGAAGACCGCGGGTCCCTTCGTGGGCAAGCTTGCGCTCCAGGGCCAAGCCATCGCCGCCATCGCCATCGCCATCGCCAGGTCCAGCGCGTAGCTGACGACGAAGATCCACCCGCGGCGTCGGGCGACGATGAAATAGGCCCATCCGGCCGCGCTGAGCACCGACAACGCGGTAACGACCCATCGAAGCCACAGGTCATAGATCATGCGATTTCTACGCCTCTCACATCGAGAGAAGGCACGCGGTCAGGGGTCTGCAGAGCGGTCGAGACGATACCAAGACTTCCGGCCCCGCGTGACCGCGGCTGGATCTATGGCTGCCGGCGTCCCGCCGGGCCGGCGATCACCATAGGCTTGGCGGGTGACCGAAAGCCCCTACCTCGTCGGATTGCGGCTGGCCGGTAAGAGGGTAGTCGTGGTCGGAGGGGGCAGTGTCGCCCAGCGCCGGTTACCCCTGCTCATCGCCAGCGGTGCGGGCGTGCACGTCATCTCGCGCAGCGCCACCCCCGCCGTCGAGGCGATGGAGGGAATCACCTTGTCGTTGCGCGAATACCGCGACGGGGACCTCGACGGCGCCTGGTACGCGATCGCGGCCACCGACGACGCGCAGGTGAACTCGGCCGTCGTCGCCGAGGCCGATCGCCGGCGGATCTTTTGCGTCCGCGCCGACATCGCCGTCGAAGGGACCGCGGTGACCCCGGCGTCCTTCAGTTACGCGGGGTTGTCGGTGGGCGTCCTGGCCGGTGGCGAGCACCGGCGGTCGGCGGCGATCAGGTCCGCTATCCGCGAGGCGCTGCAAACGGGCCTGATCAGGCTGGAGGGCCTGGAAAGCCGGGAAAGCGCAGGCGTCGTCCCCGGTGGGGTGGCACTGGTCGGGGGAGGCCCGGGCGATCCGGAGCTCATCACCGTCCGCGGCCGACGCCTGCTGGCCCAGGCCGACGTCGTGGTCGCCGACCGGCTCGCGCCGCCCGAACTGCTGGCCGAGCTGCCGCCGCAGGTGGAAGTCATCGACGCGGCCAAGATCCCGTACGGCCGGGCCATGGCCCAGGACGCCATCAACGCCGTCATGATCGAACGGGCCAGGGCCGGCAGCTTCGTGGTCCGCCTCAAAGGGGGAGATCCCTTCGTATTCGCCCGCGGTTATGAAGAGGTACTCGCATGCGCCGACGCCGGTATTCCGGTGACCGTGGTGCCAGGTGTGACAAGTGCCATAGCTGTGCCCGCTTTGGCGGGCGTTCCGGTCACTCATCGGGCCACAAATCACGAGTTTGTGGTGGTCAGCGGCCATCTGGCGCCCGATCACCCCGAATCGTTAGTGAATTGGAATGCGTTGGCGGCGATGCGGGGAACCATTATTTTGCTGATGGCGGTCGAACGCATCGAACTTTTCGTCGATGCCCTGCTGAAAGGCGGTCGACCTGCGGATACGCCGGTATTGGTGGTTCAGCACGGAACGACGGCCGCTCAGCAGACTTTGCGGGCGACGCTTGCCGACACGCCGGAAAAGGTTCGCGCCGAGGGCGTCCGACCTCCCGCGATCATCGTGATCGGGGCTGTGGCGGCATTCGGCCTTTAAACAAATCTTAAGATTACTGTAAGGTAACCCGTTATGACGGCTCTCAACGACACAGAGCGCGCGGCCCACAAATGGACGTCTGCGCGCCCGGATCGTCCGGCCCCGGAGCGCACCGACGCGCCCTGCCGAGACCGCCTCAGAACGCGTGAGCAGGTATTACCCCACGTGGCTGCCCTCTCGACGCTTCATCGCCGCGGTTATCGCGATCGGCGGCATGCAGCTGCTGGCGACCATGGACAGCACGGTCGCCATCGTCGCGCTTCCTAAGATTCAGAACGAGCTGAGCCTGTCCGACGCCGGCCGTAGCTGGGTGATCATGGCGTACGTCCTGACGTTCGGCGGGCTGATGCTGCTCGGCGGCCGTCTCGGCGACACGATCGGGCGCAAGCGGACCTTCATCGTCGGCGTCGCGCTGTTCACCATTTCCTCGGTGCTGTGCGCGGTCGCCTGGGACGAGGCGACGATGGTGATCGCCCGGCTGTCGCAGGGTGTCGGGTCGGCCATCGCGTCGCCGACCGGTCTGGCGCTGGTCGCGACCACATTCTCGAAGGGGCCGGCGCGTAACGCCGCGACCGCGGTGTTCGCCGCGATGACCGCGCTCGGTTCAGTGATGGGCCTGGTGGTCGGCGGGGCGCTGACCGAGGTGTCCTGGCGGCTGGCGTTCATGGTCAACGTGCCGATCGGGCTGCTGATGATCTACCTGGCCCGCACCGCCCTGCGGGAGACCAACCGAGAGCGGATGAAGCTGGACGCCGCCGGGGCGATGCTGGCCACGCTGACCTGCACCGCGGCCGTGTTCGCCTTCTCGATGGGGCCGGAAAAGGGCTGGATGTCGGTGACCACCATCGGTTCGGGTGTGGTGGCCTTGGCGGCCGCTATCGCCTTCGTCATCGTGGAGCGCACCGCCGAAAACCCGGTCGTGCCGTTCCGGTTGTTCCGCGACCGTAACCGGCTGGCCACCTTCAGTGCGATTTTCGTGGCCGGCGGTGTCATGTTCAGCCTCACCGTGTCCATCGGCCTCTACGTGCAGGACATCTTGGGTTACAGCGCGCTGCGCGCCGGCGTCGGCTTCATCCCCTTCGTCATCGCGATGGGAATCGGGCTGGGTGTGTCCTCCCAGCTGGTGGCACGGTTTTCGCCGCGGGTTCTGACGATCGGCGGCGGATGGCTGCTGCTGGGCGCCATGGTGTACGGCTCGATGTTCATGCATCGTGGCGTGTCCTACTTCCCCAACCTGGTCATGCCTATCGTCATCGGCGGCATCGGTATCGGCATGGTCGTCGTCCCGCTGACGCTGTCGGCGATCGCCGGTGTCGGTTTCGACCAGATCGGCCCGGTCTCGGCGATCACGCTGATGCTGCAGAGCCTGGGCGGGCCGCTGGTGCTGGCCGTCATCCAGGCCGTGATCACCTCACGCACGCTGTACCTGGGCGGTACTACCGGCCCGGTGAAGTTCATGAACGACATCCAGTTGCAAGCACTCGACCACGGCTACACCTATGGCTTGCTGTGGGTGGCCGGGGCGGGCGTCATAGTCGGCTGCATGGCGCTGTTCATCGGCTACACGCCGCAACAGGTTGCCCACGCGCAGGAAGTCAAGGAAGCCATCGACGCCGGCGAGCTGTAGTCCCGGCATCACCTTCGCTGTCCTCGCGGCTTTTCTCAACCATTAGGCTTGCGCGCTGTGATCACCCGGATGTCCGAGCTGTTTCTGCGCACCCTGCGTGACGATCCCGCCGACGCCGAAGTCGCCAGCCACAAGCTGCTGATCCGAGCCGGTTACATCCGGCCGGTCGGGCCCGGGCTGTACAGCTGGCTCCCGCTCGGGCTGCGGGTGCTGCGCAACATCGAACGCGTCGTTCGCGAGGAGATGAATGCCATTGGCGGGCAGGAAATCCTGTTCCCCGCCCTGCTGCCGCGCGCGCCCTACGAGACGACGAATCGGTGGACCGAATACGGCGACAGCGTGTTTCGGCTGCGCGACCGTCGCGGCAACGACTACCTGCTGGGCCCGACCCACGAGGAGCTGTTCACCCTGACCGTCAAGGGCGAGTACAGCTCCTACAAGGACTTCCCGCTGGTGCTCTACCAAATCCAGAGCAAATACCGCGACGAGGCCAGGCCGCGCGCCGGCATCCTGCGGGCCAGAGAGTTCGTGATGAAGGATTCCTACTCCTTCGACGTCGACGGTGCCGGGCTCAAGGCGGCCTACCACGCGCACCGGGAGGCCTACCAGCGCATCTTCGATCGGATGCGGGTCCGCTACGTCATCGTGTCCGCAGTGTCGGGCGCGATGGGTGGCAGCGCCTCGGAGGAGTTCCTCGCCGAAAGCCCCATTGGTGAGGACACCTTCGTGCGGTGCCCGGAGTCGGGCTACGCGGCCAACGTCGAGGCGGTCATCACCGCGCGGCCAGAGCCGTTGCCCGCGGAAATCGTGGCCGGGCTGCCCGAGGCGATGGTGCACGACACCGGTGACACCCCGACCATCGCCACCCTGGTGGCGTGGGCCAACTCCGCAGACCTGGGTCGTACGGTCACCGCCGCGGACACCCTGAAGAACGTCCTGGTCAAAGTTCGCCAGCCGGGCGGCGATTGGGAGCTGCTGGCCATCGGCGTGCCCGGTGACCGCGAGGTCGACGACAAGAGGCTGGCCGCAGCGCTGGAACCGGCCGAGTACGCATTGCTCGACGACGAAGACTTCGCCAAGTATTCCTTCCTGGTCAAGGGCTATATCGGCCCGAAGGCGTTGCAGGACAACGAGGTTCGCTTCCTCGTCGACCCGCGCATCGTCGACGGCACCAGCTGGATCACCGGTGCGGATGAACCCGGCCGCCATGTTGTCGGCTTGGTGGCCGGCCGCGACTTCACCGCCGACGGCACCATCGAGGCCGCCGAGGTGCGCGAAGGCGATCCCTCTCCGGACGGCGCCGGTCCGCTGGTCATGGCGCGCGGTATCGAGATCGGGCACATCTTCCAGCTCGGCCGCAAATACACCGATGCCTTCACCGCCGACGTGCTCGGTGAGGACGGCAAACCGGTGCGGCTGACCATGGGCTCCTACGGTGTCGGGGTGTCGCGGCTGGTCGCCGTCGTCGCCGAACAGCACCACGACGAACTGGGCCTGCGCTGGCCGTCGTCGATCGCGCCGTTCGGTGTTCACCTGGTGATCGCCAACAAAGACGCCGAGGCCCGCTCCGGAGCCACCGAGCTGGCCGGCGACCTGGACCGGCTGGGAATTGAGGTGCTCCTCGATGACCGCCAGGCATCTCCCGGCGTCAAGTTCAAGGACGCCGAACTGCTGGGAGTGCCGTGGATCGTCGTGGTGGGCCGCGGCTGGGCCGACGGCGTGGTCGAGCTGCGCGACCGCTTCGGTGGTGAGACGCGCCAGCTGGCGGTGGGTGCCTCCCTGGCCACCGACATCGCCACGGCGGTCGCACGCTGATCCCCGCACTCGGCGGCCGGCGGCGGTACGATCCGTCGACTGCCGACACATCGCCGAATATTTCGAAGGGCGCATCCGGTCGAGCCGGATCCGACGGCGTGCCGGGCTGATCCGGAGCCTGATCGGGGCGTTATTCGTTGCCGCCCGGGAAGGTCGCGGTGATGGGCCAGGCGCCCAGCGCTCGGTTCCATCGGGCGGCCATGACCGCACTCTGGGTCAGGGCCGTCGTGGCGAACGCCCGGTCGTCGGCGGTGTCGGCGTGCTCGACGACCGCGCGCCAGGCCGTGGCGCCGTCGCTTTCCATCCGCACCGCCAGGCGGGCCGCGTCGGCCCCGCTACCCACGAGCATCGGCAATTGGTAGCCGGCCGCGGCCACGGGAGGGGTGACCTTGCGGGCGGCGAGCATCGCGATGACTTCGTCGCGGCGTTGGCGATGCTGAAGCAGCGCCTCCAACACCAAGTCGTTGACACTGGGCGGCGTCAGCGCGGACACGATGCCGTAGCCGTAGATGGTCGAATGTTCGATGGCAAGCGCGTCCGACAATGCCGTGATGTCGGCGTCCTTACCGCTTGGGGGGCCAGTGGGGGACCCCTTCGGGCTGGCACCCGGGGTGGGTTCGGACGAGGTCATACCGACGGGCCCCCGGGAACCAGCGCCACGAGGTAGGAGGCCGTGCAGGATGCGGCGATCGAGGCCAGCAGCCCGGCCCGGTAGCCCGACGAGGTGGCCGCCAGGCGACTGGCGCTCTCGGCTGACGCGCGCAACGAGTTGATGACGTCGGAAACCGGCGGCGGAGGTGGTGGCGGCTCGGACGGACCCGTCGTGCCGGGGCTGGCCGTTTCGCTCGTCGAGGATGTCAGCTTGCCGGCGGCGCGGGCGATCTCGGTGGCCAGCGCGCGGGCATGCGCGGTGCGCTGGTTGGCGACCACGGTGAGCGCGGCAGTGACCTGCGGGGGGCTGCCGACGGCCATCGATGCGGCGGTGGCGAGCGCGGTGTCCCGCCTGGCCTGGTCTAACGGCCCCAGCAGCTCTTCGACGGGTGGGGGCTTGGGCGGGGCTTCGCCGCAGGCGGACGCGGCGACCCCGAGCACAGCGAGCGCAGCGCCACCGGCGAGCACGCCCCGCCTGGTGATCACGGGTACTGCGCTGGGCACAGCAATATCCTGCCATTGCGGCCCCGCAGGGCACGACTAGGCACGATCAAGCACGGTGAGGTGACGCCGACGGCGCGAGGACGCCCATGAGATCACCTTGGTTGCGCTGGCTTCTGGCGTATCGTTGGCTCAGAAGCGCGCAAAAGAACGCAGAGAAACTGGGCACCACCGACAACTCAAGATGAGGAGCTCGCCGTGGCGACGGGGTTGCCGTCACCGAAGCAGGTGACAGAGCTGCTCGATGGCGAATTCGCGCGCGCCGGCTTTGAAATCGAGGACGTGGTCGTTCACCCAACCGCACGTCCGCCGCGCATCACTGTGGTCGCGGACGGCGACGCACCGCTGGATCTGGACACCATCGCCGCGTTGTCGCGCTCGGCGTCCGGGCTGCTCGATGACGGTTCCGGAGTCGACGGTCAATACATCCTCGAAGTCACCTCGCCAGGCGTGGACCGCCCCCTCACCGCCGAAAAGCACTTCCGCCGGGCCCGCGGGCGTAAAGCCGAGGTGACCTTGGCCGACGGCTCCGCGGTGACCGCTCGGCTCGGCGACGTCAGCGATGGTCGGGTTCGGCTGGTGGTCTGTGGCGGCCGCGACGCCAAGGCCGCGGTGCGGCAGGTTCCACTTGATGACATCGCGAGCGCGGTGGTTCAGGTGGAGTTCGCCCGGCCGGATCCACATGAGATGGAACTGCTCAGTCGTGGTGAGGAGGGCAGCGGATGAATATCGACATGGCCGCGTTGCATGCGATCGAGGTGGACCGGGGTATCTCGGTCAATGAGTTGCTCGACACCATCAAATCCGCGTTGCTTACCGCCTACCGGCATACCCAGGGTCACCAGATCGACGCGCGTATCGAGATTGACCGCAAAACCGGTGTCGTTCGCGTGATCGCGCGCGAGGTGGATGCCGACGGCAATCTCATCAGCGAATGGGATGACACTCCCGAGGGCTTCGGCCGGATCGCCGCTACCACCGCACGTCAGGTGATGCTGCAGCGGTTTCGCGACGCCGAAAACGAGCGCACCTACGGCGAGTTCTCCACCCGCGAGGGCGAGATCGTCGCGGGGGTGATCCAGCGTGACAGCCGGGCCAACGCCCGCGGCCTGGTCGTCGTCCGGATGGGCAGTGAGACCAAGGCCTCCGAAGGCGTGATCCCGGCCGCCGAACAGGTTCCCGGCGAAAGCTACGAGCATGGCAACCGGGTGCGCTGCTACGTGGTGGGGGTGACCCGCGGCTCGCGCGAGCCGCTGATCACGTTGTCGCGCACCCACCCCAATCTGGTGCGCAAGCTGTTCTCGCTGGAAGTCCCGGAGATCGCCGACGGATCGGTCGAGATTGTCGCGGTGGCCCGAGAAGCCGGTCACCGCTCCAAGATCGCCGTTGTGTCACGTGTTCCGGGCCTGAACGCCAAGGGCGCCTGCATCGGTCCGATGGGGCAGCGGGTGCGCAACGTGATGAGCGAGCTGTCCGGGGAGAAGATCGACATCATCGACTACGACGAGGACCCGGCCCGCTTCGTCGCCAACGCGTTGTCGCCGGCGAAGGTGGTCTCGGTCTCGGTCATCGACCAGAACGCCCGGGCCGCCCGGGTGGTGGTGCCTGATTTCCAGTTGTCGTTGGCCATCGGCAAGGAGGGCCAGAATGCGCGGCTCGCCGCCCGGCTGACCGGGTGGCGTATCGATATCCGTGGCGATTCACCGGCACATTCGGAAAACCAATCCGAGCAGGGCGCCAGCCACGGGATGGCCCGGGAGCGCTAGCGGGGGCGGGTGGTTCTGAGCACCGGCTCGGTGACGCTAGACTGAGCCGTGATCCAGCGCGAGCCTTCGGCCCCCGAAACCCGTAGGGCGCACAGACACACCAGTGGACCGGTGCGGACGTGTGTCGGGTGCCGAAAGCGAGAGTTGGCCGTCGAACTGCTTCGAGTAGTTGCTGCGTCGACAGGGAACGGCAAATACGCCCTGATCGTTGATGCAGCGAGTAGCCTGCCGGGGCGGGGTGCGTGGCTGCATCCCGTACCGCAGTGCGTGCAACAAGCGGTTAGACGGCGGGCTTTCAGCAAAGCGTTGCGAATCGCCGGTTCACCGGACACATCCGCGGTGGTCGAGCACATAGAGGTTCTAAGTGCGCCCGACCCACCGGGCAACAGAACAGGTAGCAAAGAACATGAGCACACCGTGAAGTCCCGATGACAATGCTATCATAGCTAAACCCGAGGCGCGGCCCACCACTGTCGCCTCATAGACAGGAGATGTAGTGGCAGGTAAGGCCCGCGTACACGAGTTAGCCAAGGAACTCGGTGTCACAAGCAAGGAAGTTCTCGCCCGGCTGAACGAACAGGGCGAATTCGTCAAGTCCGCATCGTCGACGGTGGAAGCACCCGTCGCTCGCCGGCTGCGCGAGTCGTTCGGTGGCAGCAAGCCGGCTGCCGACGAGGGCCCCGGCGCGGGCCCTGCCAAAAGCCCCGCTGCGGGCCTGGCTCCGGGCCTCAAGGGGTCCGGCAAGCCCATCGAGAAGGCGCTCGATCAAGCTCTCGACAAGGCGATAGACAAGGCCGTCGGCAACGGCGAGGCCGTCAGCGCACCCGCGAAGGCCGCCGACGCCGGCGGAGTGGCAACCGCGCCGCCCCCGGCCCCCCCGGCTCCCTCGATTGGGCCCGCCGACGCGCCCGCGCCCTCGACGCCGTCGCCCCGGCCGTCAGCGCCGGCCCCCGGACAGCCGCCCAGCCAGCCCCCCAGCCAGACACCGCCGCATCCCGGCATGGCGCCCGGCGTGCGCCCGGCTCCGGCGCCGAAGCCAGGGGCTCGCCCGCCGCGCGTCGGCAACAACCCGTTCTCGTCGGCCCAACCCGTGGACCGGCCCATCCCGCGTCCCCACCCGCAGGCTCCGCGTCCCGGAGCGCCCAGGCCGGGCGCACCACGTCCCGGCGCTTCGCCGGGCAGCATGCCGCCCCGCCCCGGTGGCGCGGGCGGACCAGCCCGGCCGGCACGCGCCGGCGCGCCGCGGCCCGGCGGCGGCCGGCCCGGTGGGCCCGGCGGCGGCCGCCCTGACGGCGGCGGCGGCGGTAACTACCGGGGTGGCGGCGGCGGCGTAGGTGCTGCGCCCGGAGCCGGTGGCGGAGGCTTTCGGGGCCGCCCCGGCGGTGGCGGTCCCGGCGGCGGTCCCGGCGGTGGCGGCGGCGGCCGTCCCGGGCAGCGCGGTGGTGCCGCCGGCGCGTTCGGTCGTCCGGGCGGTGCGCCCCGGCGTGGCCGCAAGTCCAAGCGGGCAAAACGCGCCGAGTACGAGAACATGCAGGCGCCGGTCGTCGGTGGCGTGCGGTTACCGCACGGCAACGGCGAGACCATTCGGCTGGCCCGCGGCGCATCGCTGAGCGACTTCGCCGACAAGATCAACGCCAACCCGGCGGCTCTGGTCCAGGCGCTGTTCAACCTCGGCGAGATGGTGACCGCCACTCAGTCGGTGGGCGACGAGACGCTCGAGCTACTGGGCGGCGAGATGAACTACGTCGTCCAGGTCGTCAGCCCCGAGGACGAGGACCGCGAGCTGCTGGAGTCGTTCGACCTCACCTACGGCGAGGACGAGGGCGGCGAGGACGATCTGCAGACCCGCCCGCCGGTGGTGACCGTGATGGGTCACGTCGACCACGGCAAGACCCGGCTGCTGGACACCATCCGGAAGGCCAACGTCCGCGAGGAAGAGGCCGGCGGCATTACCCAGCACATCGGTGCCTACCAGGTCGGTGTCGACTTGGACGGCGACGAGCGGCTGATCACCTTCATCGACACCCCGGGTCACGAGGCGTTCACCGCCATGCGTGCCCGCGGCGCGAAGGCCACCGACATCGCCGTCCTGGTGGTCGCGGCCGATGACGGCGTGATGCCGCAGACGGTGGAGGCCATCAACCACGCGCAGGCCGCCGACGTGCCGATCGTGGTGGCGGTGAACAAGATCGACAAGGAGGGCGCGGATCCGACCAAGATCCGGTCGCAGCTCACCGAATACGGTTTGGTGGCCGAGGAATTCGGTGGCGACGCCATGTTCGTCGACATCTCCGCCAAGCAGGGCACCAATATCGAGGCGCTGCTCGAGGCGGTCGTGCTGACCGCCGACGCGGCGCTGGATCTGCGGGCCAACCCCGACATGGAGGCCCAGGGTGTGGCGATCGAAGCGCACCTGGACCGTGGCCGTGGCCCGGTGGCCACCGTGTTGATTCAACGCGGCACGCTGCACGTCGGCGACTCGGTGGTCGCCGGCGACGCCTATGGTCGGGTCCGCCGCATGGTCGACGAACACGGCGAGGACATCGAGGCGGCGCTGCCGTCGCGGCCGGTGCAGGTCATCGGCTTCACGTCGGTGCCCGGCGCGGGTGACAACTTCCTGGTCGTCGACGAGGATCGCATCGCCCGCCAGATCGCCGACCGGCGCAGCGCCCGAAAGCGCAACGCCCTGGCCGCGCGCTCCCGCAAGCGGATCAGCCTGGAGGACCTGGACTCGGCGCTGAAGGAAACCAGCCAGCTGAACCTGATCCTCAAGGGCGACAACGCCGGTACCGTCGAGGCGCTGGAAGAAGCCCTGATGGGGATCCAGGTCGACGACGAAGTGGTGTTGCGCGTCATCGACCGCGGCGTCGGTGGCATCACCGAGACCAACGTCAACCTGGCCTCGGCCTCGGACGCGATCATCATCGGCTTCAACGTGCGGGCCGAAGGCAAGGCGACGGAACTGGCCAACCGCGAGGGCGTCGAGATCCGCTACTACTCGGTCATCTACCAGGCGATCGACGAGATCGAAAAAGCGCTGCGCGGCATGCTCAAGCCGATCTACGAGGAGAACACGCTGGGCCGCGCCGAGATCCGGGCGTTGTTCCGGTCCTCGAAAGTCGGCGTCATCGCCGGCTGCCTGATCACCTCGGGCGTGGTGCGCCGCAACGCGAAGGCTCGGCTGTTGCGTGACAACATCGTCGTCACCGACCACCTTTCGATCGCCTCGCTGCGACGGGAAAAGGACGACGTGACCGAGGTTCGCGAGGGCTTCGAATGCGGTATGACGCTGGGCTACTCCGACATCAAGGAGGGCGACGTCATCGAGTCCTTCGAGCTGGTCGAGAAGGAACGCACCTGACCACCGCCGACGATGCAGAGGGGGAACCTGGGGACGAAGCGATGAGGAGGAGGCGGTGAATCGGAATGGCTGACCCCGCTCGGGCGCGTCGGCTGGCCAAACGGATCAACACGATCGTTGCGACAGCGATCGAATTCGAGATCAAGGATCCGGGGCTGGACGGGGTGACCATCGTCGACGCGAAAGTGACCGCCGACCTGCACGACGCGACGGTGTTCTACACGGTGATGGGGCCCTCGCTGGACGACGAGCCGGATTTCGACGCTGCCGCGGCCGCGCTGGAACGTGCCAAAGGCACGCTGCGCACCAAGGTCGGGGCCGGCACCGGGGTGCGCTTCACGCCCACGCTGACCTTCACCCGGGACACGACGCTGGACAGCGTGCAGCGGATGGACGAGCTGCTGGCCCGCGCCCGCGCCGCCGACGCCGATCTGGCCCGGGTTCGGGTGGGAGCAAAGCCGGCGGGGGAGGCCGATCCGTATCGGCCTGCGGCGTCGTGAGGGCGGGGCGGAACGGACAGCTGACCCTGAGGACACCGGTGACGGCGATCGATCCGAAGACTAAGCCGGCCGCCGCCCCGGTCGCGGGGACACGTGTCGACGCCGTCGGCGCCGTCGAGCTGCTGTCGGCCGCGGCGAGCATCGCGGTGATCTGCCACGTCCATCCCGATGCCGACACCATCGGCGCCGGGCTGGCATTGGCCTTGGTGCTGGACAAATCCGGCAAGGCGGTCCAGGTCAGCTTCGCCGCGCCGGCGACGCTGCCGGAGTCGTTGCGCTCGTTGCCCGGCTGCGAGTTGCTGGTCGGTCCGAATGAGCTGCGACGCGATGTGGATCTGGTTGTCACCGTTGACGTTCCGAGCCTCAAACGGCTCGGGGTGTTGGGCGAACTGGCCGGTCCCGGCCGGCAGCTGCTGGTCATCGACCACCATGCCTCCAACGGCATGTTCGGCACCGCGAACTTCGTCGACCTGTCGGCGGATTCCACCACGATGATGATCGCCGAACTGCTCGACGTGTGGGAAAAGCCAATCGAACTCGACGTTGCGCACTGCATCTACGCCGGATTGACGACGGACACCGGGTCGTTCCGGTGGGCCAGCGCCCGCGCGCTTCGGTTGGCCGCCCGGCTGGTCGACATCGGCGTGGACAACGCCGCGATCAGCCGCACGGTGATGGACAGCCATCCGTTCGGGTGGTTGCCGATGCTCTCGCGCGTGCTGGGATCCGCGCATCTGGTGCCGGAGGCGGTGGCTGGGCGGGGTTTCGTCTATGCGGTGGTTGACAACCAGGAGTGGGTCCACGCGCGTCCGGAAGAAGTCGAGAGCATCGTCGATATCGTGCGCACCACGCAGCAGGCCGAGGTGGCGGCGGTGTTCAAGGAGGTCGACCCGCAAAATTGGTCGGTGTCGATGCGGGCCAAGAAGAGCGTGGACCTGGCGGTGGTCGCGTCCGGGTTCGGTGGCGGCGGTCACCGGCTGGCCGCGGGCTATTCGACCAGTGGCTCCATCGACGATGTCGTGGCGTCGCTGCTCGCAGCGCTGGGCTGACGGCGCCCACTCTCCGGCCGCATCCGCCGGCACCCGACAGATCACGCAGTTGGCGCTGCCCGCCCTGGGTGTGCTGGCCGCCGAGCCGTTATATCTGTTGTTCGATACCGCCGTGGTCGGGCGCCTTGGCGCGCTGTCCCTGGCGGGTCTGGCCATCGGCAGCCTGGTGTTCGGCCTGCTCGGCTCTCAGTTGACCTTCCTGTCCTACGGCACCACAGCGCGCTCGGCGCGCCACTTTGGAGCCGCCGACCGGGCGGCGCGGTCATCGAAGATGTGCAGGCGACCTGGTTGGCGTTGGGTCTGAGCCGGACGACGATACGGCGAAGGAGAACGCGGAGGAACTGGCCGCGGCGCCCGCGGCGGCCACCCGATGCGCCGGGAGACTGGCCTCAGGAGGCCCTCGCCACGGCGGGTGTTCCGCAACCGCCGTGAGGCCGGTCAGGTTCTGGCGGATCCCCTCAATGCCTACCGCGACCGACTGGACGTGATCGTGCCGGGTTTGGCGGGGGCGGAATACCGGTTGCGTGGCAGGTTGCAGCCGCGCTGCACGCCCCGCTGGATGCCTTCATCGTGCGCAAACCGGGTGCCCAAGACACGGCTGAACTGAGAGGCCGACTGCGCAACAAGCCCGCGCACCCTCCGCCCAACAGTTTGCTGACAATCGCCAACGGGTTATTCGTCGGCAGCGTCGTTCCGGTCCCACCGCCACCAAGAACGACGGGTTTCGGGCAACCCGCGAGGCCCGCAGTGCGGGACCGTCGCCTGGGGTTTGAGTCCCTGGCGACTCCCAAACCCACAGCTCATGGGATTTCTTTCCTGCACCGGCCCGCAACCTCAGCGCAATCGAAGAGCACTACCTGCACACCCACCTGGCACCAGACAGCTAGACAGGTAGCAACTACTCGCGATTCTCCTCGACGGTCCATCGTACGTTGCTCGTGGAGCCGAACCGGTCCAACCAGTAACAAGAGATCGTGAACGGAGCATTGACATGTCGTTTGTAACCGCGCAGCCGGAGATGCTGATGGCTGCGGCCGGCGACCTGCAGGGTATCGGTGCGGTGGTGGCCGCCGGGACTGCGGCGGCCGCCGCCCCGACGACGGGGGTGGTTCCCGCGGCCGCCGATGAGGTCTCGGCGCTGACGGCAGCGCAATTCGCAGCGCACGCGGCGATGTATCAGGCAGTGAGTGCCCAGGCGGCGGCGATCCACGAGATGTTTGTGACCGCTCTGGAGACCAGTGCAGGCTCGTATGCGGCCACCGAGGCCGCCAACGCGGCAGCGGTCGGCTGCTGACCTGGCAGAGGTTTCAGCATGGATTTCGGGGCGCTACCGCCGGAGTTCAACTCGGCTCGGATGTATGCCGGTCCGGGGTTGGGGCCGATGGTGGCCGCCGCGACGGCCTGGGATGGGTTGGCCGCCGAGTTGAGTTCGGCGGCAAGCTCCTACGGGTGGGTGGTCTCGGGGTTGACCGGCGGGCCGTGGCTGGGTCCGGCGTCGCTGTCGATGGCGGCCGCGGCCGCCCCCTATGTGGGGTGGATGAACGCCACCGCCGCGCAGGCCGCGCAGACCGCCACCCAGGCCAAGGCGGCTGCGGCCGCCTATGAGACGGCGTTTGCGATGACGGTGCCACCGACGGTGATCGCGGCGAACCGCGCTCAGCTGATGGTGCTGGTCGCGACGAATTTTTTCGGTCAGAACACGCTGGCGATCGCGGCCACCGAGGCCCAATACGGCGAGATTTGGGCCCAGGACGCCGCGGCGATGTACGGCTATGCCGCCAGCTCGGCGACCGCCACCCGCATTACGCCGTTCACCGCGGCGCCGCAGACCACCAGCCTGGGCGGGTTGGCCGGTCAGGCCGCCGCGGTCGCCCGGGCCGCCGGCACGCAAGTGACCTCCGCGATCCCCCAGGCTCTGGAGTCACTCGCCTCACCCGCCGCGTCCACGTCGTTCACTTCTGGGCTGTCTGCGCAGTTCGGGGACCTCCTACTGGCGCTGACTGGGTCGTCCACCTTGTCGTTGGCGTCGCCCCTGGGCGCGTTTACGACACTTTCTGGTCCTATTTCGTACACCGAGTCGATGTTCACCGGGCTTTCAGGTCTTGTTTCGGGCGCCGAGTCGACGTTCGCCGGGCTATACAGCTTCGGCCAGGGTCTGGTTAAGGACGCCCCGGGGGCCGCTGAGACGGCGGCGGGGTTGCCGGGTATACCACTCAACATTCCGGGCTTAGCAGGCCTTGGCGGCCCGGCAGGCCTAGGCGGCCTGGCCGGGGACACGGCAGCGGGTTTGGGCCATGCGGGCTCGATCGGGGCGTTGTCGGTGCCGCCGAGTTGGGCAGCACCCGCGGCGGCAGCGAGCAGCGAACACCCGGTGGCGTTGCCGGGCAGCACCGCGGGCGGCGCCTCGGACGCTATTCCGGCGACCAACGCCATCGCCGGCATGCCGCTGGCCTCAGGTCCCATGGGTATGGGCGGATTCGGGCGCGGCATGGTCGGCGATGCCCCCCGGTACGGGTTCCGCCTGACCGTGGTGGCACACCCGCCGGCGGCTGGGTAGCAGAGGGGCGTAATGAATTTCGTTTCGGAATGCAGCAACCAATGTCACTGATTTTTTCAGAAGGGAGTATGTGGGATGGTTACACGTTTGATAACCGATCCCGGATCAGAAGCAGGGCGGTGGCGGCCCGATTCGACGCCCACGCGGTCGCGGTGGAGGATGAGGCGCGCCGGATGTGGGCGTCCTCGCAGAACATCGCTGGCGCCGGCTGGAGCGGGAGCGCGCAGCTCGCCTCCTACGACACCATGGGTCAGATGAACCAGGCGTTCCGCAACATCGTGACCATGCTGCACGGGGTGCGCCACGGGCTGAGCCGTGATGCCAACAACTACGAGCAGCAGGAAGCGGCCGCCGTTGTGGTTGGCGTTCGGTGGGGTTTGGCGGGCATCTGGTCGGGATTGACCGCCTTCTATGGTGCTGCGGCTGGTGTCGAACGCCGTTTGCTACGTTTTCACATCCTGGCGAATGATCTTTCCGAGTTCGTCGCGATCGACGACATCGAGTTTGATGCACGCCCGGTAAATGTGACCTTCAACGGTACGAACCGATACCGTCAGTCGCTCCGCGATTTCCCGGTTCGTCAGTCCTTCGGCGACAAGCGCAGCGATCTCGCGCTCGCGGGAGGTCACCGGCAGAGGTCGTGCCGCGGATCTGATCGCCGGCGTCGTCGCTCCGCCGCACTGGGCGGCCAGTCGTAGCGCACGGGCCGAAGACTCCGCGCTTTTCCGCCGCTGACCGGCGCGATCATGCAGCGATGCGGCCTGCGCGGCGGAGTCTGCGGCCGAAAGGAGCAAGCCGGCGTCTTCAAATTCGGTGCTCAGCGCGTCGAGGCCGGCACCGTCGCCGACAGCGACGGCTGCGGCGTGGTGGGCCTGAAGTGTCACCATTCGCCCCTGCACCTTTTCGGTGAGTGCGGCCAACCGCGGCGCCACGGTGCGATCACCGAACCTTGCGGCATGGTGCAGCGCCTCAGCCTCGACGGCGTACTGACCAGCGTTATGTGCGACATCCGCGGCTGCGCGGGCCAATTCAACCGCGCGTCGCTCCAGCCCTTTTGCCGCGGCATGCCACGATTGGGCGACCATCATTTGCGGCGAGTGAATCGCCATGTGCGGGCCCCGATGCTCCTTGGCGTCGGCGAACACCCGCTCGGCCTCCTGTGGTCGGCCCAACGCCGCGTAAGCCTTCACCAGTAGCACCCTTGCCGGCAATCGCCACGGCATGGTGACTTCGGCGGCCTGCGCCGCAACCGCTTGCTCTAGCGCCGAGATGGCGTCGGGGAACTTGCCACGGTAAACGGCGACAAGACCGGCCGTGATCTTCGCAATAGCCCACGCCATACGCTGTCCCGCAGAGGAGAATCCGGCGTAATCCGCTGCGCGTCGATCGGCCAGATCTAAGTTGCCGAGGGAAGTGAGGGCGAGCACGTCGCAATAGCGCACCATGACCCGGATCATGCCCTCGGTGGCCTTCTGCTCGGCACGGCATTTGGCAGCGATCGGTTCGAAATCGGCCCCGCGGCCAGCGACCGGCATGGCGAGACCCGCCGCGAAAGCGGCCCAATCGACTACCTGTTTCGGGGCATTTGGGTCCGCCAACACGCGCTCGGCTTCGGCAATCCCGTCCGCAATCCTGTTCTCGTGCACGGCCATTGCCGATCCAGTCGCTTCCACCGCGAGCTTGAGGCTCGGGTGTTGCACACGCTGGCGCAACAATGTCAAGACCTGATTGGCGCGCCCGACATCACCCATGGACCAGAACAGGATCGACATGCGAGGAACGCCCCATTGGACGAGCTGCAGCTCGTTGAGGTCGTCAGGTTCAAATTGATTAAGGATCTCGTCGGCCTGTGCGGGATAGCCTTGCCACAGCAGTGCGCGCGACAGCAGCTCGGCTTCGCGCACACCTCCACCGCGCTCGAACGCCGCGCGCGCAATGCGTTCACCGAGTGGAAGATTCGAAAGAGACATCGCATCCTTGGACGCGGCGATCAGCAGCTCGATATTGACGTCTTGGTTACTGTCGACGCACAGCTGCGCCAGCCGGATCCGGCTGGCGGCTGAATCGAGGTTGCCGTCGCGCAGAACCTGAACCAGGCGGCCCCTGAGTTTGCGGGCTGACGCTGTCCCGATGCGACGCCGGACCACATCACCAAAAAGGGGGTGGCTGAAGCGCACGTTGACGAATTGCGGGCTGTCGCGGACGATTCGGATCAAGCCGTGCATTTCGGCGGCATCCACGGCGTCCTCACCGCCCAGCTCGCAGAGCGTCTCGATGTCGAGCGGTTCGCAGAGCGCCAGCAGCTTCAACGCGTTCATGACAGCGGCACCGACGTGATCGAGACGGTTTGCCAGCAGGGCAGCCAAACCAGACGGAACCACGGTGGGCCCACGCAGTTGCCACACCCCGTTGACCTCGGTTAATGCTCCAGCATCGAGTGCCCCCTCAACCATATGCCGGAGGAAGAGCGGATTTCCGCCCGATGACTCCCACATGACGTCAGCGCTCAGACCCTCGAGCGTCCCGCCGAGCACCGATTCGATGAGTGCAATGCTCTGCTGCTGTGTGAACGGCTGAAGCTCCAGACGCTGTAAATAACCGTCCTTCCACAACGAGGTGATGGCGTCGGGAACCGGTGCACCGCTGCGGACTGTGGCCACAATACGTCCAGCACCGTCGACCGCGATTTGGTGCAGTAACGTCGCGGACAGCTCGTCGAGCAAATGCGCATCGTCGATGCCCACGACCGTATTATCTTCGGCGAGAATAGATTCGCGCGCCGAGCCGATGAGTGCTACCGGGTCGCGCGACGCGCACGGACGCACCCATTGTGCGAAAGCCCCCAGCGGGATGCTGCGAGAAGACTCGGTACACGCTGCCCAGTTCACCTTGGAACGCAGCGATGCGGTGACGGTTCGGGCCAGGGTTGTCTTGCCAACGCCGGCGACGCCGAACAAGATCGCACCGCAGCTTTCACCGCCACCCAATGCCGATCGAATCGCCGCTTGCTCCACGGGGCGATCGAGCAGCTGCCAACGGCGTGCCATGGAGTCAGAGTGTAGGCGCTATTCCGGTTAAACGGCCGTATTGGATAACGCGACCTGATGCACCAAGCGGTTAGTCTTGTGCTGCGGGCCTTTGTCGGCAGCTCATAGCTCAGCGTTCGGTCATATTAGACACATCTATAACAAGGCACCCGGCACCATTGTGGGGCGTTCAAACACGGACATACGGAAAGAAACTCGTGGCGCGGATCCGTTAGCGTCATTCGTCTTCTTCGGCAACGCTTCCGTCGCAATCGGGAACGACGCAATACCATCGATCAAGCAAACAATGCGGCCGAACGTGTGGGGACGATCGCTTTTATCTCCGCGCCTTCGGCAGAATAGAAGTCGACACCGATTTTCGAGCGGTCAGCGCATCTCTCCTCAGTCGCCTTACCGTTATCCGACTGCATAACGACCTCTAGTCGGGCAGCTCCGCGATAGTCGCCGGTTCGCTTCGCTGCACATGGCTTTTTTCGTGCCGGAAGTTGCTCGACGCCTCATATACCCGGTTCTTGAGGCGATTGATGGATCCGAGTGGGCGGTGATCTTCCAGGGTGCGCCACGAATTGAAGGAAAGCACTTCGTCGCCGAAAGTGCGGCGCGCGGGACTGTCCGCATTCTGCGTGGCAAACTTTATCGTGCCGACGCCCCGGTATGGAGATAGCGATTCCGGCCACTCCACCGTGGCGTCCTCAATTGGCATCGCCACAGTATCGGTGCACAGTTGCACACGCAGCTCGAATTGGGCCTCGTTGCTTTCGAAGAACTGGACGACCTCATCGCGGTGGGCGTCACAGCCGGCGCTGACGGGCACGCCCTCCAGCGCCTTGACCGAGGGCGACAACGGTGCGATGCACATCTTCGCCACCTGCTTGCCGTAGCGCAACGGAGCGGATGAATAGAACGTCTCGCCCAGAATGTGATTGTTCGGGAGGACGAGCAGGGCAAGGGTTCGCGAAAGCGGCAGCCCCACCTTCACGGCTGCGTCGAGCACATGGCTGAATAGCCCGAGCCAGCTGTCTGGTAGCCGCGCCAGCAGCGACGCGACAACCATTCCGCCCAGGGCGTAGGGCCGGACGCCGGCGAACGGGAACTCGCGATGCGTGACCAGCACGAAGTCTTGGGTGTTGGCTTCCGCTTCGTTGGCCAGGCCCGTGGCGGGCTCCCGCTCACCCTTCGCATTCACGCCAAGCACCTTGATGCCGAGGCCGCGGACTCCGCGAAGCTGGTCGGTGCGGAGCGCCCCAGAGGTACTCGAGATCCGGGCAATGACGTCAAATTCCTGTCGCGGCGTCGTGAACAGGCCCTGTTTCAGTTCATCGGGTAGATCGTCATGCACGATGAGCTTTCCGCCGAGAATGCCGTGACTCTTGGCATGCGCATCGCGGATCGCGTGCTTGTATTTCCGGAACGCCAATCTGCTGTTCCAGCCCAGCACCTTGACGATCCAGCCAATCCACAGGCCCTCGTCCCACCGTCGTTGTTCCAGGTCGTCGCTGTAGGTGACGTAGGTCGGCGTGGTCTTCTCGGCGACCCTCGCCCAGGGAGCGAACGGGTTCTTGACGCCACGCAGTGCAGGTTCGAGCGATGGGAAGTGTCGCAACAGGACGGTGCGCATGGTGTTTTCGGCGATCCAGTCCATGCCGGCCTGCGTGTAGACCTCAGCACGAAAATCGCAGGTGAAGAAACGGTCGCTGTTGAGCCGTCGGGATGCCATCAACATAAAGATGCGAAAAGCGGTGTCACTGAACCCGAATCCCTGCGGCTTGGGTTCTGCGTACAACCCGATCAGCAGGTCCACCCGCTCCACGTCACCGTAGATTTCCCGCAACTGCTTGGCCCACTCCGGGTTATCGGTGAGCTCCTCGAACGAAGATGCCGGCTTGAGACGCAACAGCCGTCGGAACTCGTTGTAGCGTGGCACGCCGCGTTCCCGCACCCGCAGGATGTCGATGGCTGCGAGGTCCATGAGTCGGCCGTCCGGGTGCTGGAATTTCTGCAGGAATGTGGGGAAGTTGTGCAGCGTGATGGCGCCGGGATAGGACCGGCCGAAGGAGTAGAAGATGTTCTCCATGTTCATGCCGGTTTCGCGCAGCAGGTCGCGGATGTGACCGACGGTCAACTCCGGTAGCTTATGTTCGTTGATGAAATGGTTGTCGGTGGCGGAGCGGAAGACGAAGTGGTCTGGGATCAGCTGGTGCATACGGTAGACCGCCACGAATTCCTCGGTAAGCGAGTAAGGAATGCCGAAGTGGTCCGTTGGTGATCCCGGTATGCCTTGCAGCAGTTCACTATCGGTGATTCGTCCAAAGCGCCTACGGAATCGCTCCCCGAGAACACCAAACCAGTTGGCATGCATCCCGTAGACGGTTGCGGGATGGGCGATGATGGCGGGTGTCCACTCGAGGGTGTGAATCTTGGCCATCAGCGCGGCGTTGACAAGTCGTGCTTTGTCATACAGGTCCTGGTCGGTCAGGTCCGGATATTCCGCGGCGAGCCGCTCGCATATCGCATTGTGTTCGCGGATGAACAGCGATTGCAGGATGGCCAGACCGAGCCAGTAATTTCCAGCGACGCCGGGAAAGTCGAGGTATCGGTCGAGGTCTTTGGGCGGCAGCCCAAGTTCATCGAGCCGCAGTCTCCCTTTCTGCTTACCGGAGCGTAGCCCGTCGGCGTAATCGGGGTTGCCACCGTAGATTTGGGAGCCGTCCCACCAGTGGGTGTCTTGTGTCACGTAGCTGGGTGGACTGTGTGGGTCGCCGCTCGGGTCGGGCAAGGTCCGATCGATCGGCATGGGGTGTTCGGGCCATGGATCGTTGTCGTCGAGTTTGATCCTCCACGGGTGGGGGGCGACGGGGGTGCGGTGGCTTAACCAATCGTGTACTTCGGACTGGATCCACGCCGCGGCAAGCAGGTTCAGCGTGGTGGCGGGCTGAAACTCGTCACGCTTGAGCAGGCGCTCGCTTATCACCCGCGGGCTGGGATCCAGCAGCCGGTCACGCTCCTCTTGGCGTGTGTGCGCCAGCGGGATGTTGCGCCCGTACCTGCTGCCCAGCGACCCCATGAGCGGGTTGTGGAGGTCGTTATAGGTGCCGTTGATCATGCGGGCGGTGAGGTGATTAGCCACATTCGGGTCTTCATAGGGCGGCCTGTCCGCAGGCCCGCGGCCGGTGTCGTACAGATTGTGTGTGCGGAGCCGGTTACGAAGTCCAATCAAGACCAGTATGGCCAACGGCTTGGGTAACCGCCACCATCCGATCGACTGATCTGCCTGCTCGGCAGCCCAGGCCAAAAACCCCGACACTTTTCGCATCAGAATGGTTCCTTTGTGTGGTTATCGACGGGAAGGGCAACCCGCACTTGCCGTTGGCGGCTAGGTGATTTCTGTGAACACCGTTGTTTCCGAACGTATTCGGATCGTTGTAGCAGTGAGGCAGCTAACCGCACTGGTTTCAACCCCCTCGTTGTGGTACCGCTTCGATAGGTGACAGTTTCGGTCACGCGGCCCGACTGGCCGGTGTGGTCATGATTGCTTCGAATCCGATCGGGGTCAACCGCCCGAGAGCAGCCTGGCGTCGGCGACGGAGGTAGGTGCGTTCGATCCAGCTGATGATCGCGATCCGCAGTTCCTCCCGGGTGCTCCACCGGCGGCGGTCCAGAACGTTCTTCTGCAGCAGGCTAAAGAAGCTCTCCATGGCCGCATTGTCGCCGGCAGCACCGACGCGCCCCATCGATCCGACCATCTCGTAGCGGCCCAGAGTGTGCACGAAACTCCTTGACCCGAACTGGATCTCACTATCGGTGTGCAGAATGCAGCCGGCCGCCTCCCCGCGGCGGGCCGCCGCGTTGCTCAGGGCAGTGGTCGCCAGCCGTGACTTCATCCGCGAGTCCATGCAGTACCCGACGATGCGGTTGGAGAACGTATCCTTGATCGGACACAGATACAACTTGCCCTCCCGCCTCGGATGCTCGGTAATATCGCTCAGCCACAACTGATTTGGGCCTTCAGCGCTAAAGTCCCGCTCTACCAGATGGTCGTGCACCGGTGGGCCGACCTTGCCGTTCTTGCCGCGCTTCTTGCCGAACACGCTCCACAACCGATTCTGCGAGCAGATCCGCCACGCGGTGCGTTCGGCCATCGGCTCACCGGCTGCGCAGGCCTCCTCGACCAGGTAGCGGTAGCCGAACTCCGGATCCTCGCGGTGGGCGTCGAACAACGCGTTGGCCCGGTAGGCCTCGGTTTCGTGCAGCAGACCCCTCTGCCATAGAGGCGCACTTATGGGCGCCAATCAGAGGCTTTGCCGGACGACGCCGCCGAGGGCCGGGTCCTGCCAGCTTCATCTAAAAGCGCAAGTCAGAAGATGTCCTACTTGCGCTGCTCGCAACTAAGCACGTCACGAACAGGTAGATCTGCGTCGCTGAGCTGGCACAAACAGGTAGCCCTTACCCGGGTTTTTCCGTGGCGGCCGACCAAACATCCCTACTGGACCCAAACCGGTCCAACCGGAAACGAGCCGAACGGCAAGGAGAAAACTGAAATGTCCACACTAATGACGGGGTATGGCGGCACCCGCCACACCATCGAAGTCGCCGAACCTGTATCCAAACGCCGGAGCCGAGGGACGCGTGGTGTCGCCATGGCCATGCGCCGCGTCTTGATGGCGGTAGCGCTGGCGTTGGGATTGGCGGGCTTCCTGCTTAGCGCGCCACTCGCACACGCCGACGGTAGGCACGCCGAGAGCACGGTCGCCATCAACGAGACGGTCAAGCACTCCCTGGTTAAGGTCTGGATTGCGTACACAGGCTGGGTGCAGGTCCCCGGTGACTACTTTGCCGACGGACAACCCCAGTGGTTCAAGACCGTCGCCGAATTCACGTGCACCGGCTTCGTGGTGGACTCGTCGGGTTACATCGCGACCGCCGGCCACTGCGTCGACAACAACTCTGAAGACACCAAAGCCGGGATCCGGCAAGCGTGGGTTTACGACCTAGTTGAGAAGGGCAAACTCGCCGAATCCGCTGCCGACGCGTTGCTCCAGAGGGCCAATGGCCAGCAATGGCCGGTCGTGGGCTATGACCGCGGGTCACCGCCCGAGCGTCAGATCGAAGTTATGCAGCCGGACGGCCCCGGCCGGGTGATCGAGCAGTGGACGACCGTGCAGGTGGTGCAGTTCCAGCCCGCCAAGAACGGTGACAACGCCTTGCTCAAGGTGGTGGAATCCAAGCCACTCGAGCCGTTGGTGGTGGCGGACAAGGATCCCGCTTCCGGCGAGTCGCTGACCGCGGTCGGTTTTCCGGGCATGATGGGTCGCGCAACCGACAAATCGCGGCTGCCGCAGCCCAGCTTTACCTCAGGCAGCGTATCGGGTCAGCAGGTTTCGGACACCGGCGTTCCGGTCACCGAGGTCAACGCCAATTTCATGCCGGGAATGAGCGGCGGACCAGCCATCAACTCGGATGGCGAGGTGGTCGGCCTCGTTTCCCAGGGCTACGGAACCCGGGGAAACAATTTCATCACCGACGCCGCCGGGCTGCGTGCTTTTCTGGTGCAGAACGGCGTCCACCTGGCGCAGCGGCCCGCACCCGCGAAATCGCTCCCGTGGATATGGGTCGGTAGCGCGGCGGCGGCCGTAGCGCTCCTGCTGCCCGCGCTGATGGTACCGCTGGTACTGCGGCACAGGAGAAAAGAGCGCAGCACTCCGGCGCAGCCGGCATCGGCTCCAGCTGTTCAGCAATCGCCGACTGGCTCGTCCCAGCCCCCTCAAGAGGAGCCACGTGACGTGCCAACGACGACCCGAACTGAAGCGGCGTCGGTAGCGGCCGCGGGGATTCCGCCGACGGTCAATGGCACGCCGGTGGCAATCCAATAGATGCGGTGAGCCGTCGAAGGCAAACCAAATCGCAAATCATGAGTCCGGGTGGAGGTGTTCGCCTCCGCCCGGACTCAACTGCATTTCGGGATGATCGACATCCGCTTGACCGATCAGGACGCCCATGACGGACATTTGCGACTTGGAAAGCGTTGCCATACTGGCGATTCGACCCGCAGTCCCATCCGGCGGCCCGAAACTCCCCACAGATAGCAGGCCGCCGCCACGCCCGGGCCCGTCCTCAACGCCAACCACGACGCGACCAAGTATCTTGCGCCAGTTGCCAACGCGTTTGATGTGTTAGAGGCCGCACAGCAGGAACGTCTCATCAATTGCGGCTAATGTCGTCCGCAACGCGGGCTGCGATCGCACGTCTGCGGACACGCTCCGTAAAGCTACCGCCCCGTCATTACCTACCCGGAGCAAGCTGTGCAGTGACGTACTCGAGTAGCGCTACTATGCGCGAGAACGCGCGGGTTTCGCCGAATGATGTCTTTATGACCACCACCGCCCCAGCGTCGCCCAATGCTCCCAGTGAGGATCGAAAAACGCCACGGGCGTGGGCCCAGATGCCTTGCCGCCGGCCATAATAATGGATCACCCGATCACCGTCAGATAGACGGGTTCGTGACGAAGCTCAACTACGAGCAAGGTCGGGCCGACATGCGGCAATCTCCTTGCTGGGGCCGAACCATTCGCGATCGAACGAGGAGTGGTTGCGGCGGCCAGTAACGAACTGTGGTGCGGGTGCATCTAATCAATATCTGTGTCAGCGTCGTACTTTCGGTCGGCACCCCAGGTGGACGAGTGAAAGATGAAGGCGACTGCGAGATCTGCGGACCTCTCTGCGTCAGGTGATCTTCCGTGGAGTTCAGTAGCCAACGTGTCGCGCAATGCCGGCCGACGAGGATCGAAAATGCCAGGGCGTGAGGCGAGTTGCGGTCGCACGTCTACTGGACAAGCTACGCGAAGCTGCCGTCACATCGTTACCTGTTTGGAGCCGGCTGCGGACCGGCGAAGTCAGGTAGCGAATACTCGTGAGACGGCACGGATCTGGTCGAACGATGTCTTTATGACTACCACCGCCAATGCATCGCCCAATATAGTCGGCGAGCACCCTAAAAACTTCGGTGCTGCGCGGTTAGTCCACAGCTGGTTCAGGTCATCGTTCCGAAGGACGACGAGCGGTGCGCGCTGGGCGAGCCGTCTGACGCCGGTCTCTGTAATGCACATCATCAGGCCGGGCGGCCGGATAAAGCTTGATGCGCAAGGAAAGTCGCAGACCGACAGGAAACGGACGGCGACCGTCTACCAGTTGACCGATCGTCTGCGTGATGGGCCCGCAGTGCACGTGTCGGCGGACGGAATCGTGACGACGGTGTCCGGGTGGTTGGCTGAGCTCGGCGCTACCAGCCCATTAGTCGAGGATATGGCTCGAGCGGTGCGTGCCGGCGATTGGCCGAAGACACACGCCCTTGGCGATTATTTGTCGGTGGAAGTAACTGTGATCGCATGAACTTCTCGGTCTTTCTCGTCGAGATCCTGGTGAGTCCGACCGACCTGGTCGCCGTCTTTTGAGCGACGCGGATGTGGCTAACGCTGTGCCACCGTGACATGCAAGCTGCGCAGCCGCGTCGAACGGACCATGCGCCGCCCACATACAGGATATGTGCCCAAAGCCGATAGCTCGCTCGCCGCGATAATCGACGTATTAGGTGAATGGCGGGATATTTAGAACCAACAAGTACGGAGTCGACTGAAGTCGTTCGCCTCAACAAAGCCCTGCGCGAGAAGCTAGAGAGCCATGCGGCGGGCGCGAGGACCGCGCACTCGCACGGTTAGCCGACTTGCAAGCGTCCGCGCCGTAGCCCGGGGGCGCGGTTGGTGGCGATGTGGTCGCCACTGGTGTTCGGCGGGAACTGGCTGGTATCTGGTCAGGGCTGAGCACATTTATGGTGCTGCGCCTGGTGTTCGTCGGATGGCGAGCCTCTTACGGACGCTGGGTCGGACGCCGGGTGGTGCCGGGAGCCGTGTAATGCACCGGAATTGACGCTCTGTCGTTGCTATTAAGGCGCATTATCGCCGAAAAACTCAGTTACACTGCGCCGATGACGACGACCCAGCGCGCTCGCAGGCGGGGCGATACGCGCCAAAATCGCTGGTTGTTCGTCGCCTTGGTGGGCCCCAACGTGGCGCTGCTGCTGCTATTCATCTACCGCCCGTTGGCCGACAACATCCGGCTGTCGTTTTTCGACTGGAATATCTCCGACCCGAAAGCCCACTTTGTCGGGTTGTCCAACTACACAGAGTGGTTCACCCGTTCTGATACCCGCCAGATCGTGCTCAACACGGTGGTGTTCACCGTGGCCGCGGTGGTCGGTTCGATGGTGCTGGGCCTGATGCTGGCCGTGCTGCTCGATCAGCCGCTGCGCGGACGCAACTTCGTGCGTTCTACCGTCTTTGCCCCGTTCGTGATCTCCGGTGCCGCCGTCGGCCTGGCAGCCCAGTTCGTCTTCGACCCGCACTTCGGTTTGGTGCAAGATCTGCTGCATCGCATTGGCGTCGGCGTGCCCGACTTCTACCAGGAGCCGCATTGGGCGTTGTTCATGGTGACGGTCACCTACATCTGGAAGAACCTCGGGTACACCTTCGTCATCTACCTGGCCGCGTTGCAAGGTGTACGCCGAGACCTGTTGGAGGCGGCCGAAATCGACCGGGCCAGCCGGTGGGGCATCTTCCGTAGAGTGATGCTGCCCCAGCTGCGTCCCACCACTCTCTTCCTGTCCATCACCGTGCTGATCAACTCGCTGCAGATGTTCGACATCATCAACGTCATGACCCGGGGCGGCCCGATGGGCACCGGCACCACAACCATGGTTTACCAGGTGTATCTGGAGACCTTCAGGAACTTCCGGGCCGGTTACGGCGCCACCGTCGCCACCATCATGTTCCTGGTTCTGCTGGCCATCACGTACTACCAGGTGCGGGTGCTGGATCGGGGGCAGCGGCAGTGACCCCGGTATCTGGGCCTCGACTTCGCACGTACGCGCGGCGGCTCGGCTATGCGGCGATGTTCTTGGTTGTGGTGCTGATTGCCGGGCCGCTGATATTCGTCTTCTTCACGTCGTTCAAGGATCAGCCCGACATCTATTCACAGCCGACCAGCTGGTGGCCGCCGCACTGGCATCCGCAGAATTACCGAACCGCCACCGAGCAGATTCCGTTCTGGACCTACCTGCGCAACTCGGTGATCATCACCTCGCTGCTGGCCGTGGTGAAGTTCATCCTCGGCGTACTCAGCGCGTTCGGCTTGGTGTTTTTGGAGTTCCCCGGAAAAAATGCGGTGTTCTTATTGATCATCGCCGCGCTGATGGTGCCCAACCAGATCACCGTGATTTCCAACTACGCGTTGGTCTCCCAAGTCGGTCTGCGCAACACGTTTCCGGGCATCATCCTGCCGCTGGCGGGGGTGGCGTTCGGAACCTTCCTGATGCGCAACCACTTTCTCTCGCTGCCTTCGGAGGTCATCGAAGCTGCCGAGATGGACGGCGCGCGCTGGTGGCAACTTCTGCTGCGGGTGGTGTTGCCGATGTCGGGCCCCACCATGGTGGCCTTCGGCATCATCACGGTGGTCAACGAATGGAACGAGTACCTGTGGCCGTTCCTGATGTCCGACGACGACTCGGTGGCACCGCTGCCGGTGGGCCTGACCTTCCTGCAGCAATCCGAGGGCGTGACCAATTGGGGCCCGGTGATGGCGGTTACGCTGCTGGCGATGCTGCCGATCCTGCTCATCTTCATCGCCCTGCAACGACAGATGATCAAGGGCCTCACGTCGGGCGCGGTCAAGGGCTGACCTGCCATGAACACTTTGAGCCGCCGAAAGTTCCTGACGCTGGCCGGTGCGGCCGGTGTGACGGCCGGCTGCGCAGGGGTGGGCACCAGCGTATCGGTGAAGTCGGGATCTGGACCGATCGCGTTCTGGTCCAACCACCCTGGGCAATCCATCGCGGTGGAAAAGGAGCTCATAGCCCGTTTTCAGGCGCAGTCTCCCGACCTGCAGGTCAAGCTGATCGACGCCGGTAAGGACTACGACGAGGTGGCGCAGAAGTTCAACGCCGCGCTCGTTGGCGCCGATGTGCCTGACGTCGTTGTCCTGGACGACATTTGGTGGTTCCATTTCGCTCTCACCGGCGTTATCGCCCCACTGGACGACATGCTGCGCCAGCTTGGGGTGGAGACGTCGGATTATGTCGACTCCCTGTTGGCCGACTACGAGTTCAAAGGCCACCACTACGCACTGCCCTATGCCCGTTCGACGCCGCTGTTCTACTACAACAAAGCGATGTGGGCGAAGGCCGGCCTGCCCGACCGCGGACCAAACTCATGGCAAGAGCTCGACGCGTGGGGTCCGCCGCTGCAGCGCGTCGTCGGCGCTCGGAACTGGGCCCACGGCTGGGCCAATGCCGAGACGATCTCCTGGACGTTCCAAGGACCGAACTGGGCTTTCGGCGGCGCCTACTCGGACAAATGGACCTTGAAGTTCACCGACCCGGCCACCATCGCGGCGGGCAATTTCTTTTCCGATTCCATCCATCGCAAGGGTTACGCCGCGGTCGCCAACGATGTCATCAACGAGTTTGCCACCGGGATCGTGGCGTCGACGGTGGCGTCGACCGGCGCCCTTGCCGGCATCACCGCCCAGGCCAGATTCGACTTCGGTGCGTCAGCGCTGCCCACCGGGCCGAACGGAGCTGCCTGCTGCCCGACCGGCGGGGCGGGGCTGGCGATTCCCGCCAACCTGTCGGACGAGCGGAAACTCAACGCGGTCAAGTTCATCGCGTTCATCACCGACCCGTCGAATACCGCGTACTTCAGCCAGCGCACCGGCTATCTACCGGTGCGAATCTCCGCTGCCGCCGATCCGAGCGAACAGCTATACCTCTCGGACAACCCGCGTGCGCGGGTGGCGCTCGACCAGCTTCCGCATACCCGTCCGCAAGACTACGCGCGAGTTTTCCTGCCCGGCGGCGACCGTATCATCGGCGCCGGATTGGAAACCATCGGACTGAGGGGAACCGACGTGACAACAACCTTCACCGACATCAACAAACAGTTGCAGAACATCCTCGACCGTCAGATCAAACGGAAGCTGCCGAGTTAGCGTCATGGCCAGAGTTCAGTATTCCGCAGTCACCCACCGTTATCCCGGTGCCGAGGTGCCGGCCGTCGACAACTTGGACCTCGCCATCGAGGACGGCGAGTTCCTGGTATTGGTCGGCCCTTCTGGTTGCGGCAAATCCACCACCCTGCGAATGCTGGCCGGGCTGGAACCCGTTGCCAGCGGCCAGATCACCATCGACGGCGTGGACGTGACAGGGGTGCCGCCCCGCGAGCGCGATGTGGCCATGGTGTTCCAGAACTATGCGCTGTACCCGAATATGACGGTGGCCGGCAACATGGGGTTCGCGTTGCGCAACACCGGCGTCTCCCGTGCGGAAACCCGGCAACGCGTGGCCGAAGTCGCCAAGATGCTGGAACTGACTGAGCTGCTTGATCGTAAGCCTTCGAAGCTATCCGGTGGAGAGCGCCAGCGGGTGGCGATGGGACGGGCGATCGTGCGGCGGCCCCAGGTTTTCTGCATGGACGAGCCACTGTCGAATCTTGATGCCAAGCTGCGGGTGAGCACCCGATCGCAGATCTCGGCATTGCAGCGGCGGCTGGGCATCACCACCGTCTACGTCACCCACGATCAAGTGGAGGCGATGACGATGGGCGATCGGGTTGCGGTGCTCAAAGACGGTGTGCTGCAACAGGTTGACACTCCGCGGGCGCTCTACGACCACCCGGTCAACACGTTCGTCGCGACGTTCATGGGGGCGCCGGCGATGAACCTCATCAACGCCGGGGTGGCCGACGGTGTGGTGAAAGTGCCTGATCTGGCGATACCGGTACCGCGCTCACCGGGCCGCCTGCATCGCGTGCTGGTCGGCATCCGGCCGGAGTCCTGGGATGTGGTGCCGGCGCACACTCCAGGCTCGTTGGCCGTGAACGTCGAATTGGTGGAGGAGCTCGGTTTCGAATCCTTTGTCTACGCAACGCCGGTCAAGCCGGATGGGTGGTCGGCGCGGTCGCAACGCATCGTGTTCCGCACCGACCGTCGAACCGCGGTCAGTATGGGTGAATGGTTGTCGATCGTGCCGCATGCGCGTGAAGTACTCTTCTTCGACGTCGAAACCGAGGAGCGTATCCGCTGAGTGGAAGGCGCCGTGCGAGTCACTCGCCCTTGACGTTGAGTATCTGGCGCAGCTCGAAGTCGATGCTGACCAGTTCCCGCGCGTCTTCCATCACGATGTCGATGTCCTTATAAGCCGAGGGAATCTCGTCGATCCACGCCTCGCCGTGGCGGTATTCGATACCCCGCATCGCCCGGGCCAGGTCGTCAGTGGTGAACCGTCTGCGGGCCTCCGAGCGTGAAAAGCGCCGGCCGGCGCCGTGCGGTGCGCTGCACAGGCCGGCCTTGTTCCCGCGGCCGGTCACGATGTAGGAGCGGGTTCCCATGCTGCCCGGAATGACCGCTCGCACGCCTTCGTTGGCGTTGATCGCGCCCTTGCGGGTAATCCAAACATCCTTGCCGCCATGATGTTCCACCGTCGTGTAGTTATGGTGACAATTCACCCGGTCGACTTCGATGTGGGCGGGGTCGTCATTCATCTGCCCGGCGAGAACCTGCCGGAAGCGATCCATCATCTCCGCGCGGTTGGCCAGCGCGAACGCCTGCGCCCACTTCAATTCGGTTATATAGCTTGTGAATTCGCGGGTTCCCTGGGGCAGGTACGCCAGATCCGGATTCGGGAGCTTGATCCAGAACTGCTCCATCAGTTTCTGGGCGACCTTGATATGACGGTTGGCGATCTTGTTGCCGACGCCGCGACTGCCGGAATGCAGAAACATCCAGACCCGATCGTCGTTGTCCAGGCACAACTCGACGAAGTGGTTGCCACCACCGAGGGTGCCCAGCTGCACCCGCCAATTGGGGGAATGCTTGAGGTCGACGCCACCCGATTCCGCTTGGTGCTCCAGAGTTTCGAGGCGCTCCGCGGTGAATTCATACCGGTCTGGCCGGTCGTTGTAGCCGCCCTTGCTCATCGGAATGGCCGACTCGATGGCGGACCGCAATTTCGGGAGCGGCAGATCGGCGATGTCGTCCTGGGAGTACTTGGTCCGTGCCGCGATCATGCCGCAGCCGATATCCACGCCCACCGCAGCCGGGATCACCGCACCCAGCGTCGGGATCACGGTGCCGACCGCGGAACCCTTACCCACATGCGCGTCGGGCATCAACACCACGTGCGGATGAACGAAGGGCATCGAGGCGGTCTGCTTGGCCTGCTCGATCGTGCCTTCGTCGATCTGTGAGGCGAAGTTGAGCAGCTTGAACCCGTCGACGGTCTGCATGGCTAGCGCACTTGGGAACGCCCGCGTTGCAGCACGGCCTCGCGGTTTGCGGCGATGTCGTCGCCGCTGGTCCGAAATTGCCTGGCCGCCATCGCTTCCAGCCACAGCCCCGCGCTGGTGTGCGATTCGTCGATGCGGTGGTAGGACGCCAGCAATGCCCGCACCGCGTTCTGGTTGTTGCCGACGATGGTCGCGGCCACCTGCCGGGCCGTGGTCAGCAACTGGTCATGGGGAACCACTTCGGTGACCAAGCCGGCCCGCAGCGCGTCGGCGGCGGACAGGTAGTCCCCGGTCATGCTCATCCGCCGGGCCAGTCCCACCCCCACCTTCTGTGGCAGCCTTACGCTCAGCCCCCAAGTCGGCAGCAGGCCGACTCGGGCATGAGTGTCGGCGAAGCGTGCCTGCTCCGAAGCGATCACGATGTCGCAGTACAGCACCAGCTCCAGCCCGCCGGTCACCGCGGCGCCGTTGATCGCGCCGATCACCGGCTTGGACATGGCTGGCCAGCGCGGCGAGATGTCCGGTAGCGCCGTCTGCCCGCCCAGTTCTTTGAGGTCCAGTCCCGCGCAGAACACCGGGTCGGTGCCGGTGAGGATGACAACGTCCACGTCGTCGTCGGTTTCGGCGTCGGCGAGGGCCCCGAAGAACCGATCGCGCAGTGCCCCCGACAGCGCATTGCGGGACTGCGGCCGGTTCAGGGTCAGGGTGCGTATCCGCTCGTCGGTGGCGATCAGCAGCATGTCGTCGGTGGTCATAGGGCAACCGTAGTCACCGCGCCCGCCTATCGTTGAAGGCATGTGTCGCAATATCACCGAACTGCGCGGATTGCAGCCCGCGGCGACGGCCGAGGAGATCGCGGCGGCGGCGCGCCAGTATGTGCGCAAGGTCAGCGGCATGACCCACCCGACGGCCGGCAATGTCGACGCGTTCGAGGCCGCGGTCGCCGAGGTCACCGCGACGACGACCCGGTTGCTGGAGGAGCTGTCGCCGCGGCGCCAGCCACCCAAGACCGTCCCGCCGTTGCGCCGCCCCGAGGTACGAGGCCCGGCTCGCCCGCGCGAAATGACACTTGCCGCAACGGTGCCCGCGCTCAAGGAGTGGAGTGCGGCGGTGCATGCGCTGCTGGATGGGCGTCAGACCATCTTGCTGCGCAAGGGAGGCATCGGGGAAAAGCGGTTCGAGGTCGCCGCGCGGGAGTTCCTGCTGTTCCCGACGGTCGCGCACGGCCACACCGAAAGGGTCCGACCCGAGCATCGCGACTTGCTGGCCGCCGCGGCCGGCGACAGCACCGACGAGCACCTGCTGATCCGGGCTGCAGCGAAAGTTGTTGCCGCAGTGCCGGTTAACCGGCCGGACGGTCTGCACGACATCGAGGATCTGCATATCTGGACCGCCGAGTCGGTGCGCGCCGATCGGCTCGACTTCCGGCCCAAGCACAAACTTGCCGTGCTGGTCGTTCAGGCGATACCCCTGGTCGAGCCGGTACGACTCACCCGCGTCCCGGATTACGCGGGCTGCACCAGCTGGGTGCAGCTCCCGGTGACGCCGACGTTGACGGCGCCGGTACGCGACGAGGACGCGCTAACCGACGTCGCGGCCCGGGTCCGCGACGCCATCGGCTGAGAGGTCGGACGGGCCTACCGGAAGTACCAGCCGGGAACGTCCGAACTGCACGGAATGGGTCGCCGGCTTCAGCTGGCGGCCGGTCAGCGCGGGTTCTTCGGTGCCAAGGTTGCGGGCATAGCGGGGGAACCAGCTGCCGGTGATCAGGACCCGAATGCGTGAGCCGGCCTTGAAGCGGTGGGCAATCGCGTCGAGTTCGACGCTGACGGTCTCCTGCGCGAGAACCAGCCGCCGGTAGCCGTCGCTGACGTTTCGGGACCTGCCCTTGGCGTCGACCTCGCTCACCCGGATGAACAGGTCGACATTCGGATTGTCCGAGCTGTGCGACAACTCGACGACCGGGTTTCCATAGGCGCACAGATCGTGGGTGAGGGTGTTGCCGGTGAAGGCCAGCACGTCGTTGCGCAGCGCGAGCCGGCTGTCGTCGCGGTAGCCGCCGTTGGGCGACAGCAGCGGACCACCGATGGTCGGTGTCGGGTCGACGGGGTCATAGCGAAAGGTTGCCGCGGGCGACTCGGCCGGGGGCGCGGTCTCGCCGAGGTGGCCGTCGGGCCGGAGATACAGCGCATGCCCGGTGGTGGCGGGCGGCCAGTCGGACAGGTTGTGCCAGCCCTGACCGGTGACGAAGACACGCACGGTGGTCGGGCGCTGTAGCGCCGGCCCGCCGCCCAGGTGGGCGTCCAGCCAGTCCAGTGATTCTCGCGCGCCGGTGGCCAGACCCTTGGTGAGCATCTGGGTGTGTGTCCAGGGACCGACCGTCAGCGCGACGTTCACGCCCCGCCCGCGCAGATGCTGATACTGCTGCAGAGTCTGGCGCAGGAAGATGTCTTGCCAGCCGCTGAGCAGCAGCACGGGAACCTGCACCCGGTCCAAAGCGGCGGGAACCCGCAGCCGGTCCCAGAACGGATCGGCGTGGTCGGTGTCGACCCACGACTCGAACCACGGGGCGCCGGAGCCCAGCAGGTTGCGGGCTGACTCACCCATCGGTAACTCGGCGACGGCCCGCTCCACCCGCTGGGCGGCCCGCAGCTGCCGGATCCCGGCCCGGATCCGCCCGGGATCTTCCTGGCGGGAAACCAGCTCGCTCCAGCCCAGGAAGTCGTTGACCGCGAACGAACCGGTGCCCCACACCGATTCCAGGAAGTCGTGCGGCCCCACCGTGATGACGGCCGCGGCCAGCTCCGGGGGCGGATCCTGCAGCAGCGCCCACTGGGTGAAGCCCAGGTACGACCTACCGACGGTGCCGAACCGGCCGGTGAACCAGGGCTGCTCGCGCAGCCACGTCACCGTGTCGGCGCCGTCGTCGACCTCGTCGACCATCGGCTCGAAGACGCCACCCGACCCGAACGTGCCGCGCACGCTCTGCAGCACGACGTGATAGCCGCGAGCGGCATACAACTGACCGAACACCAGCGAGAACGGAAACGTTCGCCCGTAGGGTCCGCGGACCAGCAGCGTGCCTGCGGGCCGCAGCGTGTCGGGTTTGTAGTGGTCGGCCCGCAGCCGGACGCCGTCGCGCATCGGGATTTGAATGCGATGCACGGTGTATCGGGTGGTAGCCCGGGGCAGGCCCAGCAGTCCGCCGACAGCGCCAACGCCGACGCGTTTGGTCAGGCCGCGCAACCTGGGTTCCACCGGATGGATAGTCGTACTCACAAACTCCAGGTTAGGACGAGCGCATCAGTACTAGGAGGCGGCTAGAACTTGTAGTACGGGGCGAGGTCGTTGGCCCGCTGCAAGTTGGTCTGCATGCAGTCGACCTCGGGGTTGGAGTAGACCGCCGAGAAGAACAGCGACTGCTGGATCACTCCGTAGCTGGTCTTGAACGTGACCATGCAGGAGAACCACCAGTAGCTGTTGTGATACGTCGGCTTCATCACCCAGTACTGGGCGGCGCGGTGGCCCTGGATCGTGGTCTCGAGGGCGTCGGCGGGCAGCGTCTGGGCGTAGCTGCGCCAGATGATCGGCTCGACCGCCATCTGATAGTTGCCCGCGTCGTAATGGCAGCGCAGCCCGTCCTCGGCTTCGGGCGGGGTGAACTCCAGGCCGAGCCGCGCGATCACGTCCAGGGGGATGTCGTTGCACGGGTCGAACGGGCTCGGGTTTTGAGTCGCCACGATGGGGCTCTTCATGGTGGTTTCCATCGGCTGAGCCGTCGACCGCAGCTGGAGGCTCTGGCCCCCGGTAGGACGCGGGAGGCGCGGCCTGGGCGCCAACTATGACCGCTGTGATCAACGCACCGAGAGCTCCGATGAGCCGTACCTTGGTTAACACGACACCCCCTGCACTCGGCGGTCCCTTTTGCCGGGACTATACAAGTCAGTTCGCCGCCGTCACAGTGAAAACTGAACTTGTTCTCACTCGGCCTGCAAACCGGGGCGACGGCGTCGCAGAAAAGGTGCATTAACAGGGTTGCTCCGCCGGGTCGTTAGGCTGGTTACTCGTGGCCGTGCAAACACCGGGACCGGAGCCCACGAGCGGGGGACAGCCGACGCTGTGGGCGGTATCCGACCTGCACACCGGTCACCTCGGCAACAAGCCGGTCGCCGAAACGCTGCGCCCGTCGTCGCCGGACGATTGGTTGATCGTCGCCGGTGACGTCGCCGAACGCACCGACGAGATTCGCTGGACGCTGGATTTGCTGCGACGGCGGTTCGCCAAGGTGATCTGGGTGCCGGGCAACCACGAACTGTGGACCACCAGCCGGGACCCGATGCAGATCTTCGGTCGCGCCCGCTACGACTACCTGGTCAACATGTGCGACGAGATGGGTGTGGTCACCCCCGAACACCCGTTTCCGGTGTGGACCGAACGCGGCGGCCCGGCCACGATCGTGCCGATGTTCCTGCTGTACGACTACAGCTTTCTGCCGGACGGGGCGACGAACAAAGTCGAGGGCCTGGCGATCGCGCGGGAGGCCAACGTGGTGGCCACCGACGAATTCCTGCTGTCGCCGGAGCCCTACGCCACGCGCGACGCCTGGTGTCGCGACCGGCTCGCCAGCACCCGGGTCCGTCTCGAAGAGCTGGACTGGATGACACCGACCGTGCTGGTGAACCACTTTCCCCTGGTGCGAGAGCCGTGCGACGCGTTGTTCTACCCGGAGTTCTCGCTGTGGTGCGGGACCACCAAGACCGCGGACTGGCACACCCGCTATAACGCGGTGTGTTCGGTGTACGGCCACCTGCACATTCCGCGCACCACCTGGTACGACGACGTGCGCTTCGAGGAGGTGTCGGTGGGCTACCCGCGGGAGTGGCGGCGGCGCAAGCCGTACAGCTGGCTGCGCCAGGTGCTGCCGGATCCCCAGTACGCGCCCGGCTACCTCAACGACTTCGGCGGTCACTTCGTGATCACGCCCGAGATGAAGGCGCAGGCCGCGAAGTTCCGGGAACGAATCCGCCAGCGGCAGTCTCGATGACGGCAAGCATGCTGGTCTCGTCGGTGCTGCCGGGCACGGTCGTCGAGGATCTGGCGTCTTACGAGATGTACTCGGACCCGCCCGGGCTGGCCCCGCTGCCCGAGGAGGAGCCGTTGATCGCCAAGTCGGTTGCCAAGCGGCGCAACGAGTTCATCACCGTCCGTCATTGCGCCCGGATCGCGCTCGCCGAGCTTGGCGTGCCGCCGGTACCAATCCTCAAGGGCGAAAAGGGGGAACCCTGCTGGCCCGACGGAGTGGTGGGCAGCCTGACCCACTGCACGGGCTACCGCGGCGCGGTGGTGGGGCGCAGTGCCGCGGTGCGGTCGGTGGGCATCGACGCGGAACCGCACGACGTGCTGCCCGATGGCGTGCTGAACTCGATCACGCTCGACGAGGAACGCCGCGAAATCGCTGCGCTGCCCGACGGCCTGCATTGGGACCGAATCCTGTTCTGCGCCAAGGAAGCAACATACAAGGCGTGGTTCCCGCTGACCAAGCGCTGGTTGGGTTTCGAGGACGCCCACATCGTGTTCGACGTCGATCCGTCCGGCGGCGGCGCCACCGGCGTGTTCGTCTCCAAGATCCTCATCGACGGCGCCGCACTGTCGGGTGCGCCGCTGACCGCGTTGCGGGGCCGGTGGTCGGTCGACCGCGGACTGGTGCTGACCGCGATCGTGCTGTGACTGGTCCAGGCCTCGTCATCGTCGACAAACCGGCCGGCATGACCAGCCACGACGTGGTGGGGCGCTGCCGCCGAATCTTCTCCACCCGCAGGGTGGGGCATGCGGGGACGCTGGACCCGATGGCCACCGGCGTGCTGGTGATCGGGATCGACCGGGCCACCAAGATCCTCGGCCTGTTGACCGCGACCGCGAAATCGTACGCAGCCACCATCCGGCTCGGCCAGACCACGTCCACCGAGGACGCCGAAGGCCAACTGCTGCAATCTGTTTCGGCTGAGCACCTGAGCGCTGAGGTGATCGACGCCGCGATCGGCGGGCTGCGCGGCGAGATCATGCAGGTGCCGTCGGCGGTCAGCGCGATCAAAGTGGACGGCCGTCGCGCCTATCGGCTGGTGCGCGAGGGCCACGTCGTCGAGCTGCAGGCGCGGCCGGTACACATCGGGCGCTTCGAGACGCTGGGTTTGCGGCGCGGTGCCGGCGTCGTCGATCTTGACGTCGAAGTCGACTGCTCGTCGGGAACCTACATCCGGGCGCTGGCCCGCGACCTCGGCGCGGCGCTCGGGGTCGGGGGGCACCTGACGTCGCTGCGGCGCACCCGGGTCGGGCGGTTCGCGCTGGACCAGGCGTGCTCGCTGGACGACTTGGCCGAGCGGCCGCGGCTGAGCCTGAGCCTCGACGACGCCTGCCTGCTGATGTTCGCCCGCCGCGACCTCACCGCCGAGGAGGCCGAGGCCGCCGGCAACGGCCGGTCCCTGTCGCCGGCCGGTATCGACGGCGTCTATGCCGCCTGCGGCCCCGACGGCCGGGTGATCGCGCTGCTGCGTGACGAGGGCTCGCGGACGAAATCGGTGGTGGTGATTCGCCCGGCGACGCTGACCGACGCGTAGCAGTGCGAGGCGTCAGTCGTCGCCGACGATGAGCACCCGCGGATCCCCAAGTTCGGCGACGTACTTCCGGACCATCGCTTGTTGCTCCGGCGCGTAATCCGAGACGTCAATACGGACGTAGTCGGCCTCTTCCAAATAGAAGGCAACAACCTGCTGGAGAGATTCCAGCCGAAAAGCGTTCGCCGGGTTGGGGCCGATTGTAAAATAGCGATCCTGTGTCGGGTCTTTATTGTAGTTCTGTTGTTCACGCGCGTACCGATATAGTTCGTCAAACAACGTTGAGTTCAAGAGGATTCCACGCAATTCCTCATCTTCCAGACTTGCCACATGAGACGGCAACTCATCGGCGATGATATCGACCAGCGGTGCTTGCTGGGGATCGCGGACGTCCAGCATCAGAATATGGTTTTCGACTAGTTCGATCAACATGTTCTTAGTCGACGCGTCAGCCACGCGACTAGCCAGATACTCCAATACAAAGCGGGTGGCCCACCCACTGCCGCCCCAATCGTGTTGTGCAAAGAAGATGGTGCCGCCCATATCAGTAATCTCCCACGATGAAGATCCGAGGATTTTTGAGTCCGTCGATAAAAGCGCGTACAATCGTACGCTGCGCCGAAGTGAATGTCGATACGTCGACAGGCACGTAATCTGCCTTAATCAAGTAGTCTTCTATCTTTGCCTGGAAGTGTGGCCACTGAGAGTCGAAAACTTGCGACGGAAAAGGCCCAACCGCATCGTATGTATACCAGTGGCAGGGTCGACCCATTCGAGCTGCGGATTCGAGCTTCGGATAAGGTCTACCCCTCGTTCGGCTTCTACACGTAGCCCGGTCAAGGCTTCGCTCGGATCAAAATGCCATGAATGTGCGGCATCGCTGCCGAGGTCATGGGCATGCGGTGAGGTGAGGTTGAATCCGCGGCCCGGTGGTTGCCCCCCTGCCGTCGGTTGTTGTGGCGCAGCCGGCGGCGGCTGCAATTCACCCTCTATCGGTATGCCCAAGTCATTTAAGCGGGCTCTGATCGCGGCCTGTCTGTGTGTTAGGTAATTCAGCTGGGCGAAGCAGTAGTCCCATTGCGACTGCGGGAGCGAGTCGTGGTATTCGATGCTGCAGTCGCGATTCCAATCGCGGATGGCGGCGTTTACCTCTGCCCGCTTCATCGGGTGTCATGTTTCTCGGGTCGACCGGCGAGAATTGCGGGTCGAGTGGAATCGGCAAGTGCGGCGCCTGGGGTGCCGGTCCTAGCCCGCGCGGGCCGCCGAGCATCTGGATAGCGCCGCCACCGGTTCCGGGAGCGGGTGCTGTGGCAACGGGTGCGCTGGCACCGGGGGTGGCGGGAACAGCCGCCGGCGTCGGCGCGGACGACGGCGCAGACGATGGTGCGGACCCAGGTGAGGGCGCCGGTGACCCACGGGACGGCCGCAGCATCGAACCCGCCACCGGCTACGAACCATCATCGGCGCCGGCCGACGGACTGCCACCCGGGGAAGGTACTGACGCCGCCGGCGGCATCGCAGCCGCGAAACCGTGGTACATCCCGCTGCTGCTGATCTTCTCCCTGACCCGGGCCAGCGTCTCTGCTGATTGCGCCTCTTCGGTGACAACGGAGGTCACCGCGGCATCGGCGCCGGCGGCGTGGGTGCTCGAGCTGGTCGCGCTGGTCATCGAGGCGGCGGCATCTTGCTGGGCCAGCGCTATTAGTGCGGCTTGGACCGCGGCGTCAAAGGGGGTCGTCGCGGTGGTGCGGGGCAACGAGGACGCGGCATGGCTGGCACCGCCCGTGGCGGCTTTGGAGCCGATCGCCGCGCCTTGGGTGATCAGGGGCTGTGCCACGGCGGGTTCGGCGAACAGCTCATCGCTACCGCCGGAGCCGGGTGAACCGGTGGCGGCCATCAGTGCTCGCGTCCGCGTCGGGCGTCAGCCATCAACACATCGTCGCAGTCATGCTGCCAGTGGCGCCAACAAATATTGGGCTGGATTCTTGCACCCATCTTGCAGATCACCGCGGTACCTCGCGCACTGTAAGCCGCACGGTAAGCCACCCCGGCCGATCGCCGCTCACGGCTAAGTTGCACACTTGGGCAAGGTCTCTAGACGGTCTACGGAGTACGCCGATAGGCCGATTCTCAAGCGGTTCGGAGGGAGCGCTCATGTCCAAGGGGTCCAACAAGGTTTACGTCGTCGGCGTTGGCATGACGAAGTTCGAGAAGCCGGGCCGCCGGGAAGGCTGGGACTACCCGCAGATGGCCAAGGAGTCCGGCACCAACGCGCTACAGGACGCCGGGGTCGACTACACCGAGATCGAACAGGGCTACGTCGGCTACGTCGCGGGCGACTCCACCAGCGGGCAGCGCGCGCTCTACGAACTCGGCATGACCGGCATCCCGATCGTCAACGTCAACAACAACTGCTCCACCGGGTCCACGGCGCTGTTCCTCGGCGCGCAGGCCATCCGCGGGGGAGTGGCCGACTGCGTGCTGGCGCTGGGCTTCGAGAAGATGCAGCCCGGAGCGCTCAGCGGCGGCGCCTCCGACCGGGAGTCGCCGATGGGCAGGCACGTCAAGGCGTTGGCCGAGATGGACGAGTTCGCGTTTCCGGTGGCGCCGTGGATGTTCGGGGCGGCCGGCCGCGAGCACATGAAGAAGTACGGCACCACCGCGGAGCACTTCGCGAAGATCGGACTCAAGAACCACAAGCACTCGGTCAACAACCCGTACGCGCAGTTCCAGGACGAGTACACCCTCGACGACATCCTGGCCGCGAAGATGATCTCCGACCCGCTGACCAAATTGCAGTGCTCGCCCACCTCCGACGGCTCGGCAGCGGTGGTACTGGCCAGTGAGGAGTACGTGGCCACACACAACCTTGCCGGGCAGGCCGTGGAGATCGTCGGTCAGGCGATGACCACCGACTTCGCGTCCACCTTCGACGGCAGTGCCCGCAACATCATCGGCCACGACATGAATGTTCAGGCAGCTCAACGGGTTTACCACCAATCCGGGCTCGGCCCGGAGGACTTCCAGGTGATCGAGCTGCACGACTGCTTCTCCGCCAACGAGTTGCTGCTCTACGAGGCGCTGGGGTTATGCGGCGAGGGCGAGGCGCCCAAGCTGATCGACGACAACCAGACGACCTACGGCGGCCGCTGGGTGGTGAACCCGTCGGGCGGGCTGATCTCGAAGGGCCACCCGCTGGGCGCGACCGGATTGGCGCAGTGTTCCGAGCTGACCTGGCAACTGCGCGGCACCGCCGACAAGCGCCAGGTCGACAACGTGACTGCCGCTTTGCAGCACAACATCGGGCTGGGTGGCGCCGCGGTCGTCACCGCCTACCAGCGGGCCGAACGCTGAATCATGATCGAATGGTCCGACACCGATCTGATGGTTCGGGACGCGGTTCGCCAATTCGTCGACAAGGAGATCCGCCCGCACCTCGATGAACTGGAGTCCGGCGCGATGTCTCCCTATCCGATCGCGCGGAAGCTGTACAGCCAGTTCGGTCTCGATGTGATGGCCGCCGAATCCGTCAAGAAAATGCTGGATCGCGAACGCGCCAAGCAGGAGGGCAAGGCTCCGGAGCCGGACGACGAAAAGTCTGATGGCGCAGGGGGATTCGGCGGTGACCAGGGGTCGATGGTGGCGGTGCTGGTGTCCGAAGTCGCCCGGGTCAGCATCGGATTGCTGAGCACTGCGTCGGTCAGCCTGGGGCTGGGCGCGATGACCATCATGAGCCGCGGCACGCTGGCCCAGAAGGAACGCTGGCTGCCCGACCTGATGACGCTGAAGAAGATCGCGGCGTGGGCCATCACCGAGCCGGACTCCGGCTCGGACGCCTTCGGTGGCATGAAGACCCACGTCAAACGCGACGGCGAAGATTACCTCCTCAACGGGCAGAAAACGTTCATCACCAACGGGCCCAACGCCGACGTCCTCGTCGTCTACGCCAAACTCGACACCGGCGACCCAGCCGTGGACCGGCGGAACCGGCCGGTGCAGATCTTCGTGCTCGACGCGGGCATGCCGGGGCTGACGCAGGGCAAGCCGTTCAAGAAGATGGGCATGATGTCCTCGCCGACCGGCGAGCTGTTCTTCGACAACGTGCGGCTGACCCCGGACCGCCTGCTCGGCGAGAACGAGCGCTCCGGCGGGGACGGCCGCGACAGCGCCCGCGAGAATTTCGCCGCCGAACGGATCGGGATCGCGATGATGGCGCTGGGCATCATCAACGAATGCCACCGGCTGTGCGTGGATTACGCGAAAACCCGCACGCTGTGGGGCAAGAACATCGGGCAATTCCAGCTCATCCAGCTCAAGCTGGCCAAGATGGAAGTCGCCCGGATGAACGTGCAGAACATGGTGTTTCAGACCATCGAACGGCAGCGGAAGAAAAAGCCGCTGACGCTGGCGGAGGCATCGGCGATCAAGCTCTACTCGTCCGAGGCAGCCACCGACGTTGCGATGGACGCCGTGCAGCTGTTCGGCGGCAACGGCTACATGGCCGAATACCGGGTGGAGCAGCTGGCCCGGGACGCCAAGTCGCTGATGATCTACGCGGGCAGCAACGAGGTCCAGGTGACCCACATCGCCAAGGGACCTGCTCAGCGGCTGAGCGGGCGCGCGCCATCTCGTCGAGACTTAAGCCACTGCGAACCCGCCCCGGGCATTGTCAATCGGTTAGTGCAACAGGGGTCAAGCCGTCACCCAGATCGCGCGAGCCGCGGGGCTGCCCAGCTCGACCGTGCTCTGGTTGCCGCCGTCTGATTCGATCGCCACCGAGATCATCCCGGCGAATTCGCGGCGGGTCAGCACCCGCAGCCGCGAGTCCAGGCTGATCCCGACGCTGGCGAAATAGCGCAGCATCTCCGGGTCGGCGTCGGAGATTCGGGCCACCGTCCCGATGTCTCCGTCACCGCAGCCCCACAGCTGACGCGCCGGCGGTGTCGGCACTTGCCCGTCGGAGGCCGGAATCGGGTCGCCGTGCGGGTCGCGCCGGGGGAAGCCGAGCTTGGCGTCGATGCGGGCCACCAGGCGATCCGATACCGCGTGTTCGAGCACCTCGGCCTCGTCGTGCACCTCGTCCCAGCCGTAGCCGAGTTCGTCGACCAGGAACGTTTCCAGCAGCCGATGCCGGCGCACCATCGCCAGCGCCGCCCGCCGCCCCGACTCCGTCAGGGCCACTGCACCGTACTTCGCATGGTCGACCAGGCCCTGTTCGGCGAGTTTGCGGATCGACTCCGAAGCCGTGCTGGCAGACACCCCGATCTTCTCCGCCAGCATTTTGGTGCTGACCTTCTCCCGCGACCACTCCTGCGCGGTCCAGATGACTTTCAGATAGTCCTGGGCAACCGGGGTGAGACCGCCCGAATCTTCGTCAGCCCTCACAACCACAGAGTTTAGGGCCAACGGGCACCGCGCCGTAGGCTAGCGGGCGTGCAGCGGTGGCGCGGCCAAGACGAGATCCCCTCGGACTGGGGCAGATGCGTACTCACCATCGGCGTCTTCGATGGCGTCCATCGTGGCCACGCCGAATTGATCTCGCATGCGGTGAAAGCCGGTCGCGCGCGCAACGTGCCGACGGTGTTGATGACGTTCGACCCGCACCCGATGGAAGTGGTCTATCCCGGCAGTCATCCGGCGCAGCTGACGACGCTGACGCATCGCGCCGAACTCGTCGAAGAGCTGGGTATCGACGTGTTCCTGGTGATGCCGTTCACGACCGATTTCATGAAGCTCACGCCGGACCGCTACGTGCACGAGCTGCTGGTGGAAAACCTGCACGTGGTCGAGGTCGTGGTCGGAGAGAACTTCACCTTCGGCAAGAAGGCCGCCGGCAACGTCGCCACGTTGCGACGGGCCGGGGCCCGGTTCGGGTTCGCCGTGGAATCGATGTCACTGCTGTCCGAACACCACAGCAACGAGTCCGTGACGTTCTCCTCCACCTACATCCGGTCCTGCGTGGACGCCGGGGACATGGTGGCGGCCACCGAGGCACTCGGTCGCCCGCACCGCGTCGAGGGCGTCGTGGTCCGAGGTCACGGGCGCGGCGTTCAACTGGGCTTTCCCACGGCAAACGTGGCGCCGCCGATGTATTCGGCAATCCCGGCCGACGGCGTGTACGCGGCCTGGTTCACCGTGCTCGGGCACGGACCGGTGACCGGCACCGTCATCCCCGGCGAGCGCTACCGGGCCGCGGTGTCCGTCGGCACCAACCCGACCTTCTCGGGACGGACCCGCACCGTCGAGGCCTTCGTCCTCGACACCGATGCCGACCTGTACGGGCAGCATGTGGCGCTGGACTTCGCCGTGCGCATCCGGGGGCAGGTTAGGTTCGACACGGTGGCCGATCTGGTCGCCGAGATGGGTCACGACATCGACCGGGCGCGTGCCCTGCTGACCGACTGCTAAACTGCCGGACGACATCGGCGCGTGCTGCGGTTCGCGGTGGCCGCGTCCTGAAATCACTGATCGCGGACCAATTGATGGAGATATTTTCGTGGCGCTGACTGCCGAGCAGAAGAAAGAAATCCTGGGCGAATACGGCCTGCATGACACTGACACCGGGTCCCCGGAAGCGCAGATTGCGCTGCTGACCAGACGGATCGCCGACCTGACCGAGCACCTCAAGATCCACAAGCACGACCACCACTCACGGCGGGGGCTGTTGTTGCTGGTCGGACGCCGGAAGCGGCTGATGAAGTACATGTCCCAGATCGATGTCGAGCGCTACCGCTCGCTTCGGGAGCGGCTGGGTCTGCGCCGCTGACCGACGGGTGATTTGGCCCGTGTAGAGTGGGAGCGTTCTGGGCCGGTTAGGTCCGAGCAAACGGTGCGGTGCGCGCAGATCCGCGTGTGCCGTTCCAGCGTGTCGTTGTACCGCATGTCAGTGCATGTCACTGTGCATGTCACAAGGAGCAGCCCAGTCTGCATCGGGCGGTCTTCGGTAGTGGCTGCCGGGCTCCCCGGATCTGGGGCAGGTCGGCCGCTTCGATCGACGGCCGTAGCCGCATTCAGACTCATTGCCCTCAGGGTTGCTATGACGCGCGAAAAAGCTGAATAACCTAGAGAGGCCGTACGGACACCTATGTCTGTAGCTGAAATTGACGAAGGCGTCTTCGAGGCGACCGCCACGATCGACAACGGGAGCCTCGGCACCCGCACCATTCGCTTCGAGACGGGCCGGTTGGCCCAGCAGGCCGCCGGCGCGGTAGTCGCTTACCTCGACGACGAGAACATGCTGCTGTCGGCGACCACCGCCAGCAAGAATCCCAAGGAGCATTTCGACTTCTTCCCGCTGACGATCGACGTCGAGGAGCGGATGTATGCCGCCGGACGCATCCCCGGCTCGTTCTTCCGCCGCGAGGGCCGGCCGTCCACCGACGCGGTCCTGACCTGCCGGCTCATCGACCGGCCGCTGCGCCCGTCATTCGTTGACGGCCTGCGCAACGAAATCCAGGTCGTGGTCACGATCCTGAGCCTGGACCCCAACGATCTGTACGACGTGCTGGCGATCAACGCCGCATCAGCGTCGACCCAGATTTCCGGGCTACCGTTCTCCGGTCCCATCGGCGGCGTGCGGGTGGCACTGATCGACGGCACCTGGGTGGCTTTCCCGACGGTCGAGCAGCTCGAGCGGGCCGTGTTCGACATGGTGGTGGCCGGCCGCATCGTGGGTGAGGCCGACGGCAAGCCCGATGTCGCCATCATGATGGTCGAGGCCGAGGCCACCGACAAAGTCATCGAATTGGTCGAGGGCGGCGCCCAGGCGCCGACGGAAACCGTAGTCGCCGAGGGCCTGGAGGCCGCCAAGCCGTTCATCGCCGCGCTGTGCACCGCACAGCAGGAGCTTGCCGGTGCGGCCGCCAAGCCGACCGGCGAATTCCCGGTATTCCCCGCTTACGGCGAGGACGTGTACTACTCGGTGGCCTCGGTGGCCACCGAAGAGCTGGCCGCCGCCCTGACCATCGGCGGCAAGGCCGAACGCGATCAGCGCACCGACGAGCTCAAGGCCGAGGTGCTGGCGCGGCTCGCCGATACCTTCGAAGGCCGGGAGAAAGAGGTCAGCGCGGCGTTCCGCTCGCTGACCAAGAAGCTGGTCCGGCAGCGCATCCTCACCGACCATTTCCGCATCGACGGCCGCGGCATCACCGACATCCGTGCGTTGTCGGCCGAGGTCGCCGTGGTTCCGCGGGCACACGGCAGCGCGCTGTTCGAGCGCGGCGAAACCCAGATCCTTGGTGTGACCACGCTCGACATGGTCAAGATGGCCCAGCAGATCGACTCGCTGGGGCCGGAGACGTCCAAGCGGTACATGCACCACTACAACTTCCCGCCGTTCTCCACCGGCGAGACCGGCCGGGTCGGCTCGCCCAAGCGGCGTGAAATCGGACATGGCGCGCTGGCCGAGCGGGCGCTGATTCCGGTGCTGCCCAGTGTCGAGGAATTCCCGTACGCGATCCGTCAGGTGTCCGAAGCTCTGAGCTCCAACGGGTCGACGTCGATGGGGTCGGTGTGCGCGTCCACGCTGGCACTGCTCAACGCCGGTGTGCCGCTGAAGGCGCCGGTGGCCGGCATCGCGATGGGTCTGGTCTCCGACGACGTCGAGAGCGGAAGGCGGAAAAGCCACTGAACGCCGTTTTGTCACCCTGACCGACATTTTGGGCGCCGAAGACGCGTTCGGTGACATGGACTTCAAGTGCGCCGGCACCAAGGACATCGTCACCGCGCTGCAGCTGGACACCAAGCTCGACGGTATTCCGTCTCAGGTGCTTGCCGGTGCGCTCGAGCAGGCCAAGGACGCGCGGCTGACCATTCTGGAGGTCATGGCCGAGGCGATCGACAAGCCTGACGAGATGAGCCCCTACGCGCCGCGAGTCACCACGATCAAGGTTCCGGTCGACAAGATCGGCGAGGTCATCGGGCCCAAGGGCAAGGTCATCAACGCGATCACCGAGGAGACCGGCGCGCAGATCTCGATCGAGGACGACGGCACCGTGTTCGTCGGCGCTACCGACGGGCCATCGGCGCAGGCCGCGATCGACCGGATCAACGCCATCGCCAACCCGCAGCTGCCGACCGTGGGGGAGCGGTTCCTGGGCACGGTCGTCAAGACCACCGACTTCGGCGCGTTTGTGTCGCTGCTGCCCGGTCGTGACGGTCTGGTGCACATCTCCAAGCTCGGCAAGGGCAAGCGCATCGCAAAGGTCGAGGACGTCGTCAACGTCGGCGACAAGCTGCGAGTGGAGATCGCCGATATCGACAAGCGCGGCAAGATCTCCCTGGTTCTGGTGGCCGAAGAGGAGACTGCAGAAACAGCGGACACAGCAGCGAACACCGCGGCTGCCGATGCCGCGAGCTGATCCAGGGCCCTCCGCTAAATCCACGACGGTGCGGGCGCTGCGCCGCACCACGTTGCCCGGCGGCCTGCGCGTGGTCACCGAACACCTGCCGGCGGTGCGCTCCGCGTCCGTCGGCGTCTGGGTGGCAGTGGGATCGCGCGACGAGGGTGCCACCGTTGCCGGGGCGGCGCATTTCCTCGAGCATCTGCTGTTCAAGTCGACCCCGACGCGTTCGGCGGCGGACATCGCCCGGGCGATGGACGCCGTCGGCGGGGAGCTGAACGCGTTCACGGCCAAGGAGCACACCTGCTACTACGCGCACGTGCTCGACAGCGATCTGGCGCTCGCGGTCGATCTTGTCGCCGATGTGGTACTCAACGGTTGTTGCGCCGCCGACGATGTCGAGCTGGAACGCGCCGTGGTCCTGGAGGAAATCGCGATGCGCGATGACGACCCCGAGGACGCGCTGGGGGACATGTTCCTGACCGCGCTTTTCGGTGATCATCCGGTGGGCCGTCCGGTGATCGGCAGTGCGCAATCCGTGTCGGCGATGACCCGAGCCCAACTGAATTCGTTCCATGTGCGGCGCTACATACCGGAGCGGATGGTCGTCGCGGTGGCCGGCAACGTCGACCACAACGAGGTTGTGGCGCTGGTGCGGGAGCACTTCGGGGCGCGCTTGGTCCGCGGGCGCCATCCCGTCGCGCCGCGCAAAGGCGCCGGTCGGGTGAACGGCTGCCCCCAATTGACGCTGGGCAACCGGGACGCCGAGCAGACTCACGTGTCGTTGGGCGTGCGCACGCCCGGGCGGGGCTGGCAACATCGCTGGGCGCTGTCGGTGCTGCACACCGCGCTGGGCGGCGGGCTGAGCTCCAGGCTGTTCCAAGAGATTCGCGAGTCCCGCGGACTGGCCTACTCGGTGTATTCCGCGCTGGATGTGTTCGCCGACACCGGCGCGCTGTCGGTATACGCGGCATGTCAGCCTGAACGTTTCGCCGAGGTCATGCGGGTGACCAGCGATGTGCTCGAATCGGTGGCGCGCGATGGCATCACCGACGCGGAATGCCAGATCGCCAAAGGTTCGCTGCGCGGCGGCCTGGTGCTTGGACTGGAGGATTCCAGCTCACGGATGAGCCGCATCGGCCGCAGTGAATTGAACTACGGCATGCACCGCAGCATCGAGCACACCTTGCACCAAATCGGCAAGGTCACCGTCGAGCAGGTCAATGCGGTGGCCCGCCGGCTACTGAGCAAGGGCTACGGTGCCGCGGTGCTCGGTCCGTATGGCTCGAAACGATCGCTGCCCCAACAACTTCGAGCGATGGTAAATTAGCCCGATGGTATTGGGCTTCTGGGACATCGCGGTGCCCATCGTGGGTGCCCCGATGGCCGGTGGCCCCGGCAGCCCGAAGCTGGCGGCGGCGGTGTCGAACGCCGGCGGGCTCGGCTTCGTCCCCGCGGGCTACCTGACCGCTGAGCAATTCGCCGACGATATCGCCACGGCGCGGGCCGCCACCACCGGTCCGCTCGGCGTCAATCTGCTTGTGCCTCAACCCAGCGTGGCCGACTTTGTGCAGCTGGAGTACTACGCAGAGGAACTCGAAGGTATCGCCGACCATTACCGCGTCGAGGTCGGACATCCCGAATTCGGTGATGACGACGACTGGGAACGCAAGCTCGAAGTGGTGGCCGACGTACGCCCGGAGCTGGTGTCCTTCACCTTCGGTGTGCCGCCGCCGGATATCATCCGGCGGCTTGGCGCGCTGGGATTGTTGGTGATGGTTACGGTGACGTCGGCCTACGAGGCCGGGGTGGCGCTGGCCGCAGGTGCGGACAGCCTGATCGTCCAGGGCCCGAACGCGGGCGGGCACCGCGGTACCTTCGCGCCGGACATGGAGCCCGGAACCGAGTCGTTGCACCGACTGATCGATCAGATCGGCAGGGCCCACCGCGATGTTGCGCTGGTGGCGGCCGGCGGCCTGAGCACCGCCGAGGATGTCGCGGGGGTATTGCGCAGGGGAGCGGTGGCCGCCCAGGTTGGCACCGCGTTGCTGCTGAGCGACGAAGCCGGCACCAACTCCACCTACCGCGCCGCCCTCAAGCATCCGGAATTTCGCAATACGCTTGTCACTAGGGCATTTTCGGGTCGATACGCCCGTGGACTGGAGAACCAGTTCACTCGATTTTTCGACCGCGTGGCGCCGCTGGGTTATCCCGAGGTCAACCAGATGACAGCGCCGATACGGGACGCCGCGGTCGAGGTCGACGACCCCAACGGGACCAACCTGTGGGCGGGCACGGGGTTCCGGCAGGCCCGCTCGGGGCCCGCGTCGGAGATTGTCGCGAGCCTGGCCGGTTAGCCGGTCACCAGTAGCGGAAGCGATATCGCTCCGGCGCCGCCGGTCACGACGATCACCCAACGGCCATCGACCGGCAGGCCGATCTCGATCCCGTAGTACGCGAATCCGATTTCGCCGCCCGCGGCGGCTTCCGGTAGCTCGAAGGTCATCCGGCGCGCCTCCTTGCCGTCCGGCGGCAGGATCTCCACCTTAATCTGCCGGTCCGGATTATCGGTCTCCGCCTGCGTCAGCACGACCAGCACAAACTCCGCCGACCGGTCAGACCCGACCATAAATTTGGACAGCACGCCGCCCGACACGTCGAGTTTGTTATTCACCACCGAAGCCGATTCGGCGATGAAGGCTCCGGTGATCACTCCGCTGAAGCTACCGCACGCCGGTTGGTCCCGGTGAACGGCAAGCCCAGGTCGATGGCCACCCGTTCGGAAAGCAGCGCGCCGTCGTGCGTCGAAAGACCTTTCGCCAGCGCCCGATCCGACCGGCATGCCGCTTGCCAGCCGTCGTCGGCCAGCTTGAGCACGTAGGGCATCGTCGCGTTGGTCAGCGCATACGTCGACGTCCGCGGCACCGAGCTGGGCATGTTCGCAACGCAGTAGAACAACGTGTCGTGCACGGCGAACGTCGGATCATCGTGGGTGGTGGGCCGCGAGTCTTCGAAGCAGCCGCCCTGGTCGATCGCGATGTCCACCAGCACCGCGCCCGGCCTCATATGTGCGACAAGCGCATTCGAGATCAAGGTGGGCGCTTTGGCGCCCGGCACCAGGACGGCTCCGATCACCAGGTCGGCCCGTTTGACGGCATCCTCGAGCTCGTAGGCCGACGAATAGCGCGTGCGCACCCGGACACCGAACTCCGCGTCGAGCTCCCGAAGCCGGTTGATGTTGACGTCGAAGACCGTCACGGACGCACCCATGCCGCTGGCCACCCGGGCGGCGTTGTAGCCCGCGGTGCCGCCGCCGATCACTACCACGTCGGCCGGCTCGACGCCCGGCACCCCGCCCATCAGCAGGCCTCTATGCGCAGGGGGGCCACCGTGGGTCCGCATCAGGTGATAGGCCCCGACTTGAGCGGACAGTCGGCCGGCGACCTCGCTCATCGGGGCCAGCAAGGGCAGTGCGCCGTCGGCGGTCTGCACCGTCTCGTAAGCGATCGACGTTGCGCCGGAGCTCAACAGCGCATCTGTGCAAGCGCGCGAAGCGGCCAGATGGAGGAACGTGAACAGGATCTGGCCGCGGCGCAGGTGGCCGTACTCGGCCGGCATCGGTTCCTTGACCTTGAGCACCAGATCGGCGCCGGCCCAGACCTCTTCGGCGGTGCCGATCAGCTGGGCGCCAACCGCCTTGAAGTCCGTGTCGGGAATCGCCGAGCCTTCGCCGGCGCCGGTCTGGATGAGCACCTCGTGCCCGCGGCGAGTCAGTTCGGCGACGCCTGCCGGAGTGATGGCAACCCGGAATTCGTTGTTCTTGGTCTCGGTGGGAATACCGACGCGCATACCTGCAATTGTGAAGAAAGTTCGGTGAGCTGGCAAAGATGCTGACGAAAATTCTGTAGAGTTGCGGTATGGCTGATAACTCCACGGAAAATGCCGGTCAGGTGGACGGCCCGCCGAAGGATGTTCGGCCCGCCGAGCTGGATGCGGTGGACCGCAGGATCCTAAGCCTGTTGCACGGCGACGCCAGGATCACCAACAATGCGCTCGCCGAGGCAGTCGGCATCGCCCCGTCGACCTGTCATGGCCGTGTCCGCCGGTTGGTGGACATCGGAGTCATCCGCGGCTTCTACACCGACGTCGACCCGGTCGCGGTGGGATTGCCGCTGCAGGCGATGATCTCGGTCACCCTGCAGTCCAACGCACGCGGCAAGATCCGCAGCTTCATCCAGCAGATCCGTCGCAGGCGGCAGGTCATGGACGTCTATTTCCTGGCCGGCGCCGACGATTTCATCCTGCACGTCGCCGCCCGCGACACCGAGGACCTGCGCTCATTCGTGGTCGAGAACCTCAACGCCGACGCGGACGTCGCGGGCACCCAGACATCGCTGATCTTCGAACATCTCCGCGGCGCCTCCCCTATAGGAGGCCTGATCTAGGCCTTATGATCACCGCATGACAGTGCCGTCAGCCGCCCCTTCCGCTTCGGCGACCGTGCAGATCAAGGCCAGTCCGGAAACCGTGTACGGGCTCATCACCGACCTGCCGACACTGGCCTCGCTGGCCGAGGAGGCGGTGGGGATGGAGTTCCGCAAAGGCAACTGCGTCAGCGAGGGGGCGGTGTTCGTCGGGCGCAACGAAAACGGCGACAAGCGGTGGGTCACCAAGTGCACCGTCACCGACGCTGAACCGAGTCATGTCTTCGCATTCGATGTGCGCTACCTGGTGGTTCCGGTCTCGCGCTGGAAGTACGACATCGTCGCCACCGAAGATGGCTGCCGTGTCACCGAGAGCACCTGGGATCGCCGGCCCGGCTGGTTCCGCAAGGTCGGCGGCATGGCCACCGGCGTCGCCGATCGGGCGTCCGCCAACGCCGAGCACATCCAGCTCACCTTGCAGCGCCTCAAGCAACGCGCGGAAGCCGGCTAGCCTGGTGTCCGGACGTGATCCCGCGGTTGCCATCGTGGGAGCGGGCATGTCCGGCTTGTGTGTCGCAATTGCGTTGTTGCGCAGCGGAATTACCGATGTCACCGTCTACGAGAAGGCTGGCGAGGTCGGCGGGACGTGGCGGGAAAACACCTACCCCGGGCTGTACTGCGACATACCCTCGCGCGTCTACCAGTACACGTTCGCCACCAACCCGAACTGGACGCGCATGTTCTCGCCCGGCGGCGAAATCCAGGCCTACTTCCGGGGCGTCGCGGACCGATTCGGGCTGCGCGACCGGATCCGGTTCAACACCGAGATCGTCAGCGCCCGGTTCGAGGGCGGCCGCTGGGTGCTGCGCACGGACGCCGGCGACGAAGCCGGCGAGGTCTTCGAGGTCGACTTCCTGATCTCGGCCACCGGGGTGCTGCATCATCCGCGGCAGCCGTCGATCGCCGGCCTGGATGACTTCGGCGGGGACGTGTTCCACTCCGCGCGTTGGGATCACGACGTCGAGTTGCCAGGGCGCCGCATCGCGATCGTCGGCAACGGGTCCACGGGTGTCCAGTTGGTGGCCGGTCTGGCCGGCGTGGCCGGCAAACTCATGCTTTTCCAGCGCACCGCGCAATGGGTACTGCTGCTGCCCAATCCCCGGTACACCAAGTTCGCCAGGATGGCGCGCCGGCGGATTCCGTGGCTGGATCGGTTGGCCTACCGGGCATACAGCTACGGCTTCAACACCTTCGCGGTCGGGCTGACCAAGCCGGGCCTGCGCCGGAAGGTGGGTGCGGCACTGTGCCGCGCCAGTCTGCGCAAGGTGCGGGACCCCGAATTGCGTCGAGCGCTGACTCCCGACTACACGCCGATGTGCAAACGACTGGTGATGTCGAGTGGCTTCTACCGTGCCATCCAGCGTGACGACGTCGAGTTGGTCACCGCCGGCATCGACCATGTGGAACGCCGCGGCATCGTCACCGACGACGGCGTCTTGCACGAGGTAGACATCATCGTGCTGGCCACCGGGTTCGACACCCACGCGTTCTTCCGGCCGATGCGGCTGACCGGCCGGGACGGGATCGCGGCCGACGACGTGTGGCGCGACGGCCCGCACGCGCACCAAACCGTCTCGTTGCCGGGTTTTCCCAACTTCTTCATGATGCTGGGCCCGCACAGCCCGGTGGGGAACCTCGCGCTCACCACCGTCGCCGAATCACTCGCCGATCACATCGTGGGGTGGATAGAGCGTTGGCGCCGTGGCGAATTCGACACGATGGAGCCGACGCCGTCAGCGACCGAGACTTACAACGCGCAGCTGCGCGCGGCGATGCCGAACACCGTGTGGACAACCGGCTGCAACAGCTGGTATCTGGGCAAGGACGGGCTGCCCGAGGTGTGGCCCTTTACGCCGGGTGCGCATCGGGCGATGCTGGCAAACCCCGATCCCGCGCATTACGACCTGCGCAGCTTCAGCGAGGCTTAGCATGTCGCGGCAGATGCCGGCTCATGCGCGTCGCCGACGAGCATCTATACTTAATCATCCGTCATGTCCACCCGGGCGACATCTTCTAGGCATGTGTAAAACACCGAGGGCAGGGGGCGTCCATGTCTACCGAAGTCACGGTCTCCGACCAGGAGCATCTCGTCCTCGAGGCGCGCGATGTCGAGTTCGATTGGGCCAGGCTGCCGTTTCACTATGTGCCCGACGAACCCATGGCCACCCACGTCCTCAACGTGCTGCACCTGCTGCTGCCGGCGGGCGAAGAGTTCTTCGTCGAGGTGTTCAAGAGGGCGTTGCCGCTGATCAAGGACGATCAGCTGCGGCTGGACGTGCAGGGATTCATCGGCCAGGAGGCGATGCATTCCCAGGCGCACTCCGGAGTGCTTGCCCACTTCGCCGCCCAGGGCGTCGACGTGACGCCGTTCACCGGCCAGACCAAGTGGCTGTTCGAGAGGTTGCTGGGGGACAGGCCGCGCCGCAGCACGCGACGACAGCACCGCTGGCTGCTGGAGCAGGTCTCGTTTATTTCGGCAATCGAGCACTACACCGCCGTCCTGGGCGAGTGGATTCTCAACTCACCCCAGCTCGACGTCGTCGGCGCCGACCCGGTGATGCTGGACATGCTGCGCTGGCATGGCGCAGAAGAAGTCGAGCACAAGGCCGTCGCCTTCGACACCATGAAGCATCTGCGGGCCGGCTACTGGCGGCAAGTGCGCGCCCAGCTGGCCGTCACCCCGGTGATGTTGCTGCTGTGGATTCGCGGAGTGCGGTTCATGTACTCGGTGGATCCGGTGCTGCCGCCGGGGACCAGGCCGCGTTTGCGCGACTACCTCAGTGCGGCACGCCGGGGTTTGGTGCCGGGGCCGGTACGACTGGCGCGAGTCGTCGGTGACTACTACAAACCGCGCTTCCACCCCTCACAGCTGGGCGGCCTCGAGGTGGCGGTCGACTACCTGGCGGTCTCACCTGCCGCCCGGGCGTCACACTGATCCATGAGCGGCACTTCTTTCATCACCGCATCCGACGGCGTCACGCTGGCCGTACACCGGTATACCGAAATCGACCCGCAGCGCCCGACCATCCTGGCCATCCACGGCTGGCCGGACAACCACCATGTGTGGGACGGCGTCGCGCAAGAACTCGCCGGCAGGTATGACTTCGTGGCCTACGACGTGCGCGGGGCAGGCGAGTCGTCCTGTCCGGCAAGCCGTTCCGATTACCGATTCGCCCAACTGGTATCCGACACCGGTGCGGTGATCGACAGCCTCGGCGTCGACAAGGTGCACTTGCTGGCCCACGACTGGGGTTCGATTGCGACCTGGGCGGCGGTCACCGACGAATCGGTGATGGGCCCAGCTATCAACAAGGTTGCTTCGTTCACGTCGATCTCGGGCCCGCACCTGCAGTATGCGGGCGCGTTCCTGCGGTCCGCGCGTACTCCCCGGGCCGTGGCCGACGTCGCCAAACAGCTGGTGGGGTCGGGGTACATCGGTTTCTTTCTCTGCCCCGGAGTGTCGGAGCTGTCGTTTCGCTCCGGGTTAGGCGTGAAAGTTCTTCAGGGTCTTGAACGTATCGGCCGGTCGAGCACCCGCAGTCAACGCTGCGCGGTGCCCCGGTCGATCGGCGACTACGTCAACGGGCTCAAGCTCTACCGCGCGAACATGCCGGCGCCAATGCTGTCGCCCGGGGAGCAGTTGCCGCAGACCGACGTTCCGGTGCAAGTGTTGGTGCCCCGCAAAGACAGGTTTGTGACACCCGCCCTGCAGCGGTTCACCGGCGCAATTCCGGTGGGCAGCAGGGTGATCCCGATCGAAGGTGGGCATTGGGTGGTGACGTCGCGTCCCGACGTGGTGGCCAGGCTGACCGCCGAGTGGGTGGACAAGGTTGCCAGCGGCGCGACCAGCGCATCGGAGGTGCGCGCCGGGCGGCGCGAGGTGCGAGGCAAACTCGCGCTGGTCACCGGGGGCGGCGCCGGCATCGGCCGGGCCACCGCGCTGGAGCTGGCCCGCCAGGGCGCGCGCAAGGTGGTGATCGTTGATCGCGACCCGATCGCGGCCAAAGACAGCGCGGACGCCGTGCACGCGGCCGGTGCCGAGGCGGCGGTGTACCAGGTCGACGTCAGCGACGAAGCGGCTATGAATGACCTTGCCGCACAAGTGCTTGAAGAGCATGGCGTGGTCGACATCCTGGTGAACAACGCCGGCATCGCGTTGGCCGGCCGGTTCCTGGAGACGACTTCGGCGCACTGGGACGCCATCATGGGCGTCAATGTCGGTGGCGTCATCTCGGGCAGCAGGGCGTTCGGCGCCCAGATGGTCGAACGCGGTGAAGGCGGAACGATCATCAATATCGCGTCGGCGGCGGCGTTCCTGCCGTCGAAAGCGATGATCGCCTACGGCACGACGAAGGCGGCGGTGCTCGGCTTCAGCGAAGCGTTGCGTGCCGACCTCGCCGACGAGGGCATCACCGTGACGGCGGTGTGCCCGGGTTTCGTCAACACCAATATCGCGAAAAGCACTGTCTACGCAGGTATGTCGGCCGAAGAGCAGGAGCGGGTCCGGGAGAAGGCGGATGCGGCCTACCGACGGCGCAACTTCACCCCGGAAGCCACCGCGAAGGCGATCGTCAAGGCCGTCAGGACCGGTACGCCGGTGGTGCCGGTCGCCGCGGAGGCCAGGCTCGGCTACGCGCTGCGTCGCATCAGCCCGTCGGCGCTGCGGCTGCTGGCGCGTTACGACATCCGGCAGAAGTAGGGATTCGGAAGAGGTTTGACGGTGCCGGACAGCATTTGGGCGAGCAGGCCGGCTGACCTCTATGGTCGTCGCGAGCGCGACCGGTTCGCCACGGTGTTGTGGGGGGTGCGCGCGCTGTTCGGGGGCTTCGCCGCAACCTCGCGGTGGAGGCCGTCGCGGGTTACGCCGGTGCGACGAACGCTGGCCGCCGTGGTCACCAAACGCGAACTCGTCGCACCCGACGTGGTCGCATTGACCTTCGCCGACCCCGACGGCGGATTGCTGCCGTCCTGGACACCCGGCGGACACATCGACGTCCAGCTGCCCTCGGGCCGGCGCCGCCAGTACTCGCTGTGCGGTCCGCCCGGGCGGCGCACCGACTACCGCATCGCCGTTCGCCGGATTCCCGATGGTGGCGGCGGTTCGATAGAGATGCACGACGCATTCGCGGTGGGCGACACGCTGGTGTTCGAGGGTCCCCGCAATGCGTTTTATCTGGGTTCGACGGAGCACGACGTGCTGTTCGTGATCGGCGGCATCGGGGTGACGCCGATCCTGCCGATGATCCGGGTGGCCCAGCAACGCGGAATCAACTGGCGCGCAGTCTATGCCGGCCGCAGCCGCGAGTACATGCCATTTCTGGACGAGGTGGTGTCGGTGGCGCCCGACCGGGTCACCACGTGGGCCGACGACGAGCACGGCGGCGTCGCCGCCGTCGACGATCTACTCGCGTGGGCGGGGCCGACGACGGCCGTCTACGTGTGCGGCCCGAGCGCCATGCTGGAAGCGGTGCGGCTAGCCCGTGACGAACACGCAAATGCGCCACTGCATTACGAGCGGTTCAGCCCGCCACCCGTTGTCGACGGGATTCCCTTCGAGCTGGAGCTGGCACGCTCGAAGCGAGTGCTCAGGGTACCGGCGAATCGAACGGCGCTGGATGTCATGCTCGATGCGGATCCGACCACCGCGTACTCGTGCCAGCAGGGTTTCTGCGGGACCTGCAAAGTGAAAGTGGTTGCCGGACAGGTCGATCACCGCGGTCGCAACGCCGTGGGCGAGGACGAGATGCTGGTCTGCGTGTCGCGGGCGAACGGCGCCCGGGTCGTCATAGATGCTTGAGTACGTCGGCGAAGCTCGCCAGATCCGAGGCGAACGCGGCGGGTTGCTCGAACGCGGCGAAGTGGCCACCGCGGTCCTGCACCGTGTAGTGGACCAGGTTGTATCGGGCGGCAGCCCAGGCGCGCGGTGTTTGCAGCAGCTCGTAAGGGTAGACCGCGTATCCGGTGGGAACATCGACGCGACCGGTCCAGTCGTTGCGCGCGCCGGTGCCTGCGCGCGCTGACTCGCAGTACAGGCGTGCCGCGGATGTCGCGGTGCCGGTCAGCCAGTAGAACATCAGGTTGTCGATGAGCCGATCGGTGCTGATCGGCATGCCGTCTCTGATGTCGCACCAGGCGTGAAACTTCTCGAGTATCCAGCCGGCCAGGCCCAGTGGTGAGTCGTCCAGCCCGAACCCCAGCGAATGTGGGCGCGTCGATTGCTGTTCCAGGTACGCGAAGCCGTCTTTGATGCGTTCCGCACTGGACGCGATGGCGGCGAGTTCCGACTCGGTGATGCTCGCCAGCAGGTCGGCGTCATTCAGATCGGGCGGCGCGAACAACATGTTGGTGTGGATCGCGGCCACGTTCTGCGGGTAGTGCTGGCCGAGGTAGCGCGTAACCAGGGCGCCCCAGTCGCCGCCCTGCGCGACGTAGCGCTCATAGCCGAGCTGTGCCATCACGTCGGCGACCGCCGCCGCGACACATGCGACATCAACGCCTCGTTCGCGAGTGGGGCCGGAGAATCCATAGCCGGGCATCGACACCAGCACGACGTGGAAGCGCTGCCGCAGCAGGGGCAGCGCGTCCAGGAACTCGACGACCGAGCCTGGCCAGCCGTGCGTGATGACGAGGGGTATCGCGTCTTCGTCATCGGACCTCGCGTGCACGAAATGCACCCGCTGTCCGGCGGCCTCGGTGACGAACGAACCGGCTGCGTTGACCTCGGTCTCGACACGGCGCCAGTCGTAGCGGTGCAGCCAATGGTCGACCACTGTGCGGAGGAACGCCTGTTCGGTGCCGTAATCCCAAGCCGCTCCATCGATTTCCGCTGGCCACCGTGCCTTGCTGAGACGTTGGCGAAGGTCGTCGAGTTGAGCCTCAGGCACGTCCAGAATGAGCGGCTCCATTGGCTTCATCCCTCCAGATAAGCGACAAGAGCGTTGGTCAGTCCTCGACGCGCCATGTCGAGATCGGCGTAAGAACCCAGTTGGCGCTCCGACACCAGGCCGCGCATCGCGCCCGGGATGAGAGCGGCCACCTCGCGCACCCGGCCCGGGTCGACGTCGAGACCGGCGAAGGCGTTCTGGCAGGTCTCCAGCCAGCTTTTGCCCCAGGAGAACAACTCGGCGGCGGTGCGCGGGTAGAGGCGTTCGAGCTCTGCGGGGTCCCGGGGCAGCGCGGCCCGCAGGTTTTCGATCGCGCGTGAATCTGCTGACGCCAAGCCGCGATAGAGGGTTTCGATGATGGCGGCGACCCGCACGTGCAGCGGCGCGTCCGGGCGGACCGGCGTCGACAGCGCCGAGAACGTCGCCGCGCGTCGCTCCGCGGTGCGGTGCAGCACCGCAGCCCAGAAACCATCGGTGTCACCGAACTGGTACTGCACCGCGCCCCAGGTGGCGCCGATCTCCTTGGCGATGCGGTTGGCCGACACCGAGCCCGGCTCGCCCGAGGCCAGCGATCGCAACGCGGCCTCGAGCATGCTCTCCCGAGTCGCGTGGCCACGACGGTTGGGGCGCCGGCCTTCGACTCCGGCCCCCGCAACTTGCCGCGTCATCTTGTCGATCCTATGATCTCGACTAGCTTTTTCATAGAGGGTACTGTGATTGTCATGGCCAAGCCGCCGCTGTCGATGAAACCGACCGGATGGTTCCAGGTCGCCTGGTCTGATGAGATCGGCGTCGGCGATGTCCACAAGATGAAGTACTTCGACCAGGAGATGGTTGCGTGGCGGGCTGAGTCCGGCCAGCTCACGGTGATGAACGCCTACTGCGAGCATCTGGGTGCCCACCTCGGTTACGGCGGCAAAGTCGTCGGCGAGATACTGCAGTGCCCGTTCCATGGGTGGCAGTGGAATCAGCAGGGCCGCAACGTCTGCATTCCCTACCAGGACCACCCCAACCGCGGCCGGCGCATCCGCACCCACCCCGTCGTGGAGCGCAACGAGTCGGTCTACCTCTGGCACGACGCCAAGGGGCGCGAGCCGTTCTTCGACGCACCGGACGTGTTCGCCAGCTTCGACGACGGCAGCAGTGCCGCGGGTTACTACCCGCAGCAGCGGCTGTACCGGGAGCGCCTGGAACTGCACCCGCAGTATGTGCTGGAGAACGGTGTGGACTTTGCGCACTTCAAATACGTGCACAGCACCCCCATCGTGCCCGTCTTCACCCGTCACGACTTCGACGAACCGGTGTCCTTCGTCGACTTCACTATCACTTTCGAAGGTGACGACGGCCAGAAGATCGAAGACGTCAACAGCGGGGTGGAGGCCATCAACGGCGGTCTGGGAGTCGCGGTGACCAAGAGCTGGGGCATGGTCGACAACCGCACCATCTCCGCTATCACCCCGGTCGACGAGTACACCTGCGATGTCCGGTTCATGGTCTACATCGGCCGGACGCCCGCGAAGGATCCGGCCCGGGCCGAGCTCAAGGCGCAGGAATTCGGCCGCGAAGTGATACGGCAATTCGAGCAGGACGTCCACATCTGGCAGCACCAGCGTTATTCCGATCCACCCGCGCTGGCCACCGCGGAATATCAGGGCTTCACCGCAATTCGCAAGTGGGCCAAGCAGTTTTATCCCGACGGCATCGGTGGCAGCGCCGCCGAAGTGTACGCGGCATCCCAGAAAGGCTGAAACCGTATGAATGCACCCACTCGACCGATTCGCGTGTTCCAGGTGGCCACCGGGAACGTCGGTTCGGAGATGATCAAGCGGATCGCCACCCAGCCCGACCTAGAACTCATTGGCGTGCACTGCTATTCGGCGGAAAAGGTCGGCAAGGATGCCGGTGAGCTCGCCGGGCTGGCCGCTAACGGGGTGAAAGCGACCGGCACTATCGAGGAAATCATCGCGGCCAAACCGGACGTGCTCACCTTCCACGGCGTGTTCCCCGACGAGGATCTCTACGTCAAAGTGCTTGAGGCGGGAATCAATATCGTCACCACCGCGGACTGGATCACGGGGTGGCACCGGGACACGAACCATCCGCACCCGTCGGGCAAGCCGGTGACCCAGCTCCTGCAGGAAGCCTGCGACAAGGGTGGTGCGACCTTCTACGGCACCGGGATGAATCCGGGTCTGAACCAGATCCTGGGCGTGGTGTGCTCCGCTGGTGTCGCCGAGATCGAGAACATCACCACCATCGAGTCCGTCGACGTGTCGTGCCACCACTCCCGGGACACCTGGATCGAGGTCGGCTACGGCCAGCCGGTCGACGACCCGGAGATCCCGTCGAAGCTGGAGAAGTTCACCCGCGTCTTCGCCGACAGCGTGCTGATGATGGCCGACTGCTTCGATTTGACGCTCGATGAGGTCACGTTCGGCTACGAACTGGGCGCCTGCACCAAGGACGTCGACCTGGGCTGGTACACGCTGCCCAAAGGCTCGCTGGGCGGTAACTACATCAAGTACCAGGGCATGGTGGGCGGGGTGCCGCGGGTCGAGACGCACTTGGAGTGGCAGATGACCCCGCATACCGACCCGAGCTGGAACATCAAGGGCTGCTACATGACTCGGATCAAGGGCGACCCGTGTGTCTACAACAAGCACATGATCTTGCCAAAGCGTGGCGTCGACCTGTCCAATCCGGACAATTTCGCCTCGATCGGCATGACGATCACCGGGATGCCGGCCCTCAACTCGATCAGGTCTGTCGTGCAAGCGCGCCCCGGCCTGATCACCAGCGCCGACTTGCCGCTACGCGGTTTCGCGGGGCGGTTCAAGAAGTAGCGTCGCCGCCCTCGAAGAAGCGTTCGGGGTGGTGGAAGTTGTTCGTTCGTGGTTGGCCGTGATCAAAGGCGCGGTGGGGGGATCCACTCGGTGCGGCCGTTACGGAAGTTTCCTTGTCTGCCAGCCTTTTCCAACTAACTTGTGGTTGGCGGGGCAGGCGAAGGTGAGTTTGTCGATGTCGGTGCGGCCGCCGTCGGCCCAGTCCTCGACGTGGTGGACCTCGGACCAGTATCCGGGCACATCGCAGCCCGGATGTGTGCAGCCGCGATCTTTGGCGTACAGGACCACGCGTTGATCTGGTGAGGCAATGCGGCGGGTTCGGCCCAAATACAGGGGGCGGTCGGAGTGTTCGTCGAACACAGCGAGGTAGTGGTAGGCGTGGCCGGCCATCCGGATGAGTTCGCGCATGGGCAGCAGGGTGCCACCCCCCGTTGCCGCGCGTCCGGCGCCCGCGGTCAGCTCCTGCAGCGTGGTCGAGACAATGACGGTTACCGGTAACCCGTTGTGCTGGCCGAGCTTCGGATCGCCCAGCTGGCCGCGGACTAAGGCGTTGAGGGCGTCGTGTTGCCGTTGCGCGGGGGTGCGGGTGTCGGTGTTACGGCCTCGTCGGTGGGTTCGCCGGCGACGCAGGCGGTTTCATCGTCGGGGTTGCACATGCCAGGCGCGGCGAATCGTGCCAGCCAGGCGTCGATATTGGCGCGGAGCTCCGGAGAAGCGACCAGCTTGCCGATGCTCATCCCGTCGGCGCGTTGGGAGCACCAGGTGAAGCCGCGTTGGCGGGCGCGGTCGGCGTCGGAGAATTTACCGTCGGGGTTGATCAGCACGGCCGCACGGTGGGCGGCCTTTTCCAGCTGGTCGGGGCGTAGCACGGTGGCCTGCTCGGCCAGAAAATTCTCGGCGTGCTCGACGGTGGCGACCGGTGTCGTCCGGGTAGGTCGCGCACGAAAGTCTGGATCACCCGCAGGTGCTGGGCGTCGAGGAGTCCTTCTCGCCAGACCTGCGCGGTGGCCGGCAATTCCGGAGGAATTTCCTGGCCGGTCAGCGTCAGGCGCGGCGAGAGCTGAGCGACGTCGCGAACTCGCCGACGCGCATCGGCGTAGCTGATCCGCAGCCAGTCAGCGACCACCTGGTGGATGGGCCGCCGATATCGGCGGGGTCTTCTTTGGCAAGGCCGCCGATGACGTCGTGGCTGAATGCCGCCTGCTTTCGACGCGAGGTCTCCATTTGCTCGAGTACATGCAGCCGGACCGAGTGGCTCGAGGCTGTCGGGGTTCAGCCCGCGCATGGCTGCCACCGCCGTGTTGAGGGCGTCGAGCTTGGTGGTCACCTCCGCTGGAACCGGAATCGAACGCATATTCGAATGCTATGGCTGCTCACTATCGCTCACCAGCGCAAATGGTCGCGTCTGTGGATAAACGCCGAACTGTGGATAGAGTCGCCGCGATACCGTTTCAGCATGAGGCAATGGGATGTCGACACCGTGAAAACGCTAGTTGGAGCGGTGTTCAGGGGTGACGGGCCCGGCGTCGTGGAGGTGGTGCGCCGCCGTCTGACCGATGAAGCCCTTCAACTGGCCGGCGACGGCCTGATTGCTGCTGTTGACAGGGCGTGCCGGGAGCGTCTGAGCTGGCCGCGCAATGCGCGGCGGCGCTGCGGGAGCGCGATTGGGAGGGGGACGAGGAATTGGCCGACCAATTTCTGGCGGTCCTCAACCAGGGCCCGGCGCCGCTGCTTCGCCCGTTGCCGGTTGATGTGGACGAGCTGTCGGATCTACTGGAAGGCGACTCCATGTCCAGCGGCGGCCGGATCGACCGAAGACCGGTGAATGTTGGCCCGAATTATTGGATTACGACGAGGACACTCTTGGTGAGGAGGATAGGACGACGGCCGATGGCTCCATGTCGAGCGCGAGGGATCGCGGCCACGCTACTGGGATATGGCGCGGTTCATCACCACGATCGACGATCCCGAAGCCGCAGACAGGCTTGCGATCGCCATACACGGCAGGGGCGCCTTCCGGCGGTTTAAAGACGTGCTGTCGCGGTGGCCCGGAGAGCTGCAGCGCTATCTCCTGTTTTCCGAGGAGCGGCAGCGCGGCCGTGCGCGAGCCTGGCTCACGGCAGAGGGTTATCGACCGGCGGGCAGGTGCAAGGGCTAACACCGACTCGTCGAGCGTGCGCAAAATGCCGGCCCGAGCGGCGTTTCGATGCGCAAACACGCGCGCTCGAGCCCTGAAGACACAGGCGCAGTAGGCTTCAACAATGCGGGTAGGAGTGTTGGGAGCCAAAGGCAAAGTCGGGGCGACGATGGTATCGGCCGTGCAGGCCGCCGAGGATCTGACGCTGTCCGCGGAGGTGGACCTCGGGGATTCGCTGAGCCTGCTGACCGACACCAACACCGAGGTCGTCATCGACTTCACCCACCCAGATGTCGTGATGGGCAACCTGGAGTTCTTGATAGACAACGGAATTCACGCTGTGGTCGGCACGACTGGCTTCACCGCCGAACGATTCGAACAGGTGGAATCCTGGCTGGCCAACAAAAACACCTCAGTGCTGATCGCGCCGAATTTCGCGATCGGCGCGGTGCTGTCCATGCATTTCGCGAAGCAGGCCGCACCCTTCTTCGACTCCGCGGAAGTCATCGAACTGCATCACCCGCACAAGGCCGACGCCCCGTCGGGCACTGCCGCGCGTACCGCGAAGCTGATCGCGGAAGCTCGAAAAGGCCTGCCGCCCAACCCGGATGCCACCAGCACCAGCCTCCCCGGTGCCCGCGGCGCCGACGTCGACGGCATCCCGGTGCACTCGGTGCGGCTGGCCGGACTGGTCGCCCACCAGGAGGTGCTGTTCGGTACCGAAGGGGAGACGCTGACCATCCGCCACGACAGCCTGGACCGCACGTCGTTCGTGCCGGGCGTCCTGCTGGCGGTGCGCCGCGTCAAGGAGCGCCCTGGCCTCACCGTGGGCATTGAGCCCCTGCTGAACCTGCAATGACGGGACGCACCCTGCGCATTCAGTTGCTCATCGCCTTTCTGTGCGTGGCAATGCTGGTATACCTCGCCCTGCTCGGCCGGATGGCCGTCATGCTGATCGGCTCGGGGCGGCCCGCCGCCGTCGGCTTGGGGCTTGCAGTGCTGGCCATGCCCTTCATCGGGCTGTGGGCGATGATCGCCACGCTGCGAGCCGGATTCGCGCACCAAAAGCTGGCCCGTCTGATCGCCGAAGACGGAATGGAACTCGACACCAGCACGCTGCCGCGACGGCCGTCGGGCCGTGTTGAGCGGGACGCGGCCGACTCTCTCTTCGCCACCGTGCGCACCGAGGTGGAAGGTGAACCCGGCGACTGGCGGCGCTGGTATCGGCTGGCCCGGGCCTACGACTATGCGGGGGATCGCCGACGCGCGCGGGAAGCCATGAAGACGGCCCTCGAGTTGCAAGGCCGCCAATGAGCAAGACACTGCTTATCGTCCACCACACGCCATCGCCGCACTGCCAGGAGATGTTCGAGGCGGTGCTGGCGGGGGCGACCGACCCCGAGATCGAGGGCGTCGAGGTGGTGCGTCGAGCGGCGCTGACAGTCTCGCCGGTGGAGATGCTCGATGCCGACGGTTATGTGCTCGGCACACCGGCCAACCTCGGCTACATGTCGGGTGCTCTGAAGCATTATTTAGGCGAATACCCGCCTATTAAGCGAAGGGCCAGCTAGTGCCCCGCCTGCTGATCATCCACCACACTCCGTCGCCGCACTGCCAGGAGATGTTCGAGGCAGTGGTGGCCGGCGCGACCGATCCCGAAATCGAGGGCGTCGAGGTCGTGCGGCGACCGGCGCTCACCGTGTCGCCGGTCGAGATGCTGAGCGCCGACGGTTATGTGCTGGGCACCCCGGCCAACCTCGGCTATATCAGCGGTGCCCTCAAGCTGGCGTTCGACCAGTCGTACTACCAGTTGCTCGACTCCACACAGGGCCGGCCGTTCGGCGTCTACCTCCACGGCAATGAAGGCACCGAGGGAGCCGAGCGAGCGGTCGACAGCATCACCGCCGGGCTGGGCTGGGTCAAAGCCGCAGAGACCGTGGTGGTGATGGGCAAACCGACCAAGGCCGACCTCGAGGCGTGCTGGAACCTCGGCGCGACCGTAGCCGCTCAGTTGATGGGATGAGTCAACCGCGCGGAAGGTCGCTGGTTCGATCCCAGCCAGGACCACAAGAAACAGGTTCCACCGCCGCATAGGCGCGTCCGGCGCCCGCCATGATTTGCAAGCCGCTACCGCGCCAGCTGAAGGTCAAGACCTCACGGCTGATGAAGGCTATGAGGGCTCGTCTTCGGCGGGGGAGTCGTCGTCTTTGGCCAGGTGGTGCAGGACTCGTTCGTTGAGGGCGGCGAGCATGTCGAGCTCAGCCGGGGTGAGCAGGTCGATGAAGTTCCGGCGGACGTCCTCCACGTGCCCGGGCGCCGCCTTCTCGATGGCGGCGCGGCCGGCCGGCAGCAGGCAGACCATGGTGCTGCGGGCGTCGTCGGGGTTGGGCTCGCGGCTATCAGCCCGTCCTTCTGCATGCGCCGCAGCTGGTGGGAGAGACGGCTCTTCTCCCAGCCCAGTGCGTTGCCCAGGTCGCGGGCGGGCATGCGGTCCCCGTCGAGAGCCGAGAGCACCGCCAGGACCTCGTAGTCGGCCCCGGACAGGCCCGATTCCTGCAGGCCCCGGTTCAGGTGCACGCCGAGCTGATGATGCGCGTGCAGGAAGGCCCGCCAGGCGCGGTCTTCACGAGGGTTCAGCCAGTTCGGTTCCATCAGCCTCCATGCTACCCGATTGGTTGACTCATCAACAAATGCGTCTTAAGGTGGACTAGTCAACCTTTTCGATCGTAAGTCAAGACGGGACACTTCATGAGCAGCATCAGCATCATCGGCCTGGGGAACATGGCCAGTGCCCTGGCCGGCCGGGCGCTCGCCGGCGGCAACGCAGTCGAGATCATCGGCCGCGACCCGGCCAAAGCCAAGGAATTGGCCGCCGCGCTGGGCGGCGCCACCGTCGGGACGGCCGGCACCGCCCCGGCCGGGGACATCGTTGTCGTCGCCGTGCCGTACGCCAGCGCGGCGGAGGTGGTTGGCGAGTACGGGGACGCCCTGCACGGCAAGGTCGTCATCGACATCACCAACCCCATCACCCCCGATTTCCAGGGCTTTGTCACCCCCGAGGGCAGTTCCGGCGCGCAGGAGATCGCCAAGGCCGCCCCCGCCGGCGCGCATGTCGTGAAGGCGTTCAACACCCTGTTCTCCAATGTTCTGGCGGCCGGCCCAGCCGAGGGTCGCCCATTGGACGTGTTCATCGCCGGCGACGACGCGCAGGCAAAGGCACGTGTGTCGGTGTTCATCGAGAGCCTGGGACTGCGCCCGATGGACGCCGGGCAGCTGCCAATGGCGCGGGCACTGGAGAACGCCACCCTGCTGCATCTGGGCCTTGTCGCCCACTCCGTCAAGCACACCAACTTCGCCCTCGGCGTCAGCATTCTCAGCTGAGCGCCCCCGCTCCACTACTTCTCGCGCTACATGACGCCAGTCGTTCTACGGCACGAGAAAGAACACCCACTTCACCTACTCTCAGAAGGACAGTCACATGCGCGTTTTCGTCACTGGCGGGACCGGCCACGCCGGTTCGTACATCATCCCCGAGCTCGTCGCCGCCGGGCACGAAGTCACCGGCCTGGCCCGGTCGGACACGTCCGCGGCGGCCCTGTCCGCGCTCGGCGCGACGGTGCGTCGCGGCACCTCGAGGATCTCGACGGGCTCAAGGAGGCGGCCGCGGACTCCGACGGCGTCATCCACGTCGCGCACAGGCAAGACCTGCTTCCGTCCGGCGGGATGGACGCCGTGGCCGCCGCGGAGCTCGCGATCATGCTCGCGTACGGCGAGGCACTCGCGGGAACCGGAAAGCCGCTGGTCGCGGCGGGCAGCATCGGCTCGGCCGGGAACCTGGGCCGACCGGCCACCGAGGAGGACCCGGCCCTTCCCAGCGGGGAGGAGTTCAAGGGCACGCTGCGTGTTCGTAACGTCGTGGAACGGACTGTAGTCGGCCTCGCCGAGCGGGGAGTGCGGTCTTCGATCGTGCGGCTTCCGCTCATCGCGCACAGCACGACCGATAGTGCCGGCTTTCTACCAGGGCTCATCGCGCTCGCGCAGGACAAAGGCTTCGCCGGCTACCCCGGAGACGGCATGAATGTGTGGAACGCCGTACACATCCGCGATGTCGCCTCCGTGTTCCGCCTGGCGTTGGAGAAGGGTCCGGCCGGCAGATATTGGCACGCGGTTCAGGATGGGGGCATCCCGTTCCGTGAGATCGCCGAGGCCATCGCTAGCCGGCTGGGCCTGCCCGCCGTGAGCGTTCCCATCGACGTACTGATGCTGCCGGGATACTTCGGGATGTTCACGAATTTGGTCACAATGGACCTTCCGGCGACCAGCATCATCACGCGCCAGGCCCTGGGCTGGGAGCCCACTCAGCCCAAGCTGTTCGCCGATCTGGACAACGGCCATTACTTCCCGGCTGGCTGACGGCCCGGGCGCACCGACCAAATCTCACATCCACTACGAGGAGTAACCATGACCACGTTCGCCCCGCACCGCGACACCTTGGAGTCCTTCGTCGACTGCATCAACGGCGGCGCAGACGAAGACACTCTCACCCGTTTGCTCGCCGAGGACGTGGTGCTGTACGGCCCGTTCGGGGATGACCCAGTCACCGGCCGCGAGGTCGCCGTGCAAACCATCAAGACGGTCAACGGACTGTCGTCCGACGACACCTATATGGAGGTCCTCAGCGGCGACACCCACCACGCCGCACACTTCCGGCTGCAAGTCGGAGACGCCGCGGTCAACGGGATCTTCTTCGTCCTACTCGACGCGGACGGCAAGATCGCCGAGGTAAGCATCTTTTACCGCACGCTGCCGGCCGGCGTCGCACTGCAGCGCAACCTTGCGGATGTAATCGGCATGCCGCCCTGGGAACTGCGTACCAACGGGGAGTGACGACCAAGGCCGTGCCCTCCTCCACGGCGGCTCAGCCAGTTTCGGTCGCTTTCCGTCAGCCTCTACGCCTCCCCGCTTTGTTGATACGTCACTAGCCCGGGCTTCGGGCGGAGGAATCAACCTTTTCGATAATCAGTCAAGAAAGGACATCTCATGAGCAACATCAGCATCATCGGCACCGGGAACATGGCCAGCACCATCGCTACGTTGGCGGTAGCAGGCGGCAACACCGTCGAGGTCATCGGCCGCGACCAGTCCAAGGCCGCTGACCTGGCCAAGACTCTCGGCGGCAGCACCACGACGGGAGAGTTCGGCGCCGTCCCGACCGGGGACATCGTCATCGTGGCCCTCGGGTACGCCAATGTCGTACCGGTCGTCACCCAGTACGGAAACGCCCTCACGGGCAAGGTCATCGTCGACATCAGCAACCCCGTCAATTCCGCGGCCGACGGGCTCGCCACCCCCGACGGCACCTCGAGCGCGCAGGAAGTCGCCGACGCGGCCCCGGCCAGCGCCAGCGTGGTGAAGGCATTCAACACCACCTTCGGTGCTGTCCTGGCCAAGGGCCAGCCGCTGGATGTCTTCATCGCCGGCGACGACGAGCGCGCCAAGGCGGGCGTTGCGGAGTTCATCGACAGCCTCAAGCTGCGCCCGCTAGACGTCGGCGGCTTGAAGATGGCGCACTACCTGGAAGGAACGGGCCTGGTCATGATGGGCCTCGCCCAACACGGGGTGGGGAACTTCGACTTCGCCCTCGGTGTCACCGTTCCCAGCTGAGCCGCACTTTCCAGGGTCGAAGCCGGCCCGTGCAGTGAACGGAAAGGCGTGCCGTGCGCCCAAATAACCGTAGCCCGCTATCGCCCCGATCGAGTGCTCCAAAGGAGTCGTCCATGGCGTCGCCGTCCAAGCTTGCCCACGTCGTTCTAAAGACCAACAGGCCTGTAAGGCTGATGAATTGGTACGTCCAGCTACTCGATGCGCAGGTGGTCTACGCCAACGACAAGGTGGGCTTCATCAGTTATGACGACGAACATCATCGAATGGCCTTTGTCGCCAACGGCGCTCACGAGCGTCCCACCGCCGCGCACACTGGCCTGCATCATGTGGCGTTCGCCTATGAGGACCTCGACGGACTGTTGGGCAACTACTTTCGACTGAAGTCCGTCGGCGTGGAACCCTTGTGGTGCATCAACCACGGTGTGACGACGTCGATGTACTACGAGGACCCGGATGGTAACCACGTCGAGATGCAAATGGACAACTTCGCCACGGCCGAAGAAGTTCAGAGCTACATCGATTCCGGTGAGTTCGCCGCCAATCCCATCGGCGTCGAATTCGATCCCGAGGAGTTGGCGTCGCGTTATCGGGCTGGGGTGTCGTTCGAAGACCTCGTCCGACTGTGACCGGCTCTCGGCGCGCGAAGGGTCGACGGGCGGAGCCGATGGGCTAACCCGACTCGGCGATCCGGTCGGTAATGGCCTCGGCCGCTTTGCCGAGCCTGATCAGGTCGGCCTTCGTCAACGGCTCCACCACCAGTTCGCGCACCTTCGCGACGTGCAAGGGGGCCGCGGCGGAGACCCGCCTCAATCCCGCCTTCGTGAGCTCGACCACGCTCACCCTGCCGTCATCGGCACAGACGCGCTTCACCACCAGCCGGTTGCCTGCGAGGCGGCGGACCACGTGCGACAACCGCGACAACGAGGAGTTGGCACTGGAGGCGAGCTCCGACATCCGCAGCGTCCTCTCGTCGGCTTCCGAGAGATTCGCCAGCACGAGGTACTCGAACGTCGTCAGTCCGGTGGTGCGCTGCAGATCGCTTTCCAGGGCCGCCGGAAGCTCCATAATCATCGAAAGGAGCTGACGCCACGCACGCTGCTGATCGTCGTCGAGCCACACCGTTTCGGGTTGACGACGCTCACGCTCGCGCCGCGTCACCGCGACGACCCGATGGTTTCCGATCGCCCAGCTGCCATCCGGACCTCCTCCATCTGAAGAATAGTTCAACCGTCAACCGTTAAACGTCAGCCGCCGATGGGCGACGGCTCCGTCGTGGCAACCGCGCGGCATCTGCGACGGCGTCCGGTCGTTGTCGAGGCGTCACGGTCTGCATCACCGCGGGAATGAGTCCGATGGAGCCGGTTTGTTGACGCATCACGTAACCACCGGTAGGATAATTGATGCGTCAACTAATGACTCGTCCGCGTGAGTGCGAGATTCGCAGGTGCGACCGGTCGGGCCGTCACCCCTGTTCGCACACACACGTCTTCGAGGAGCGCACGTGAACATCGCGGTATGGATCGCGTCCGGATTACTCGCCGCCGCATATCTTTTTGCCGGTGGCACGAAACTGTTGACGCCGAAGGAGCGCCTGGCGAACAACCCCTCCATGGCTGCCGCCGCCGAGGCGTTGTCCGCCACGTCGCTCAAACTCATCGGCGGCGTCGAGGTGGCCGGCGCTCTCGGTCTTATCGTCCCGTGGCTCACCGGCATCGCGCCCATCCTGACGCCCGCCGCAGCTGTGGGCCTCGCGCTGCTGCAGGTGGGCGCGGCGGTGTTCCACGGTCGACGCGCGGAGTACAAGCAGTGGCCCGTGAACGCCGTGTTCCTGGCGCTGGCGGTCTTTATCGCGGCCGCTCGGACCTCGGAGGTCGTGCGATGACCAGCGCTCTGCAGTACGCCGTCGTGGGCACCGGCAGCATCGGCGCGGTTCTGGCGCAACGGTTCTCGGACCACCACGTCCCGGCACTCTTCGCCAACACGCGAGGTCCGGAGACGATCGACATCACCGAACTGTCCGCCTCGATCACGCCGGTCACCCTCGACACAGCCCTGGATGCGGACGTGATCATCCTGGCCATACCGTTCTTGCAGGTCCGCGAGTTGGGTCGGCGCCGCGCAGACTGGTCCGGCAAGATCGTCGTCGACACGGCGAACGCGTTTCTGGTGCCCAACTCCGAGAAAATCCTGGGCGGCCACCTGTCGACTGATTTCAACGCCGAGGCCTTCCCCGGCGCCGCGGTGGTCAAGTCGTTCAACCAAACCGCTGCTAGGCAGCTCGCCGAGAAGCGCCCGTTCGAGTTCGGGAGACGCGTAGTCTTCGTGTCCAGCAACGACTCCGCGGCGAGCGCGGTAATAGCCGGGCTGTGCACCGATCTCGGCTTCGCCCCGATCGAACTCGGACGTATCGACGAGGGTGGCGTACTCATCCAAGCCCGCAACGCCCTGGTCTTGCGCAATCTCTACGAATTACCGACCGAGCTCGAAAAGAGCACTCAGGTGGACTCGACTGCTGGGCGGGATCTCACCCCCGGCACGTGGACGATCGACCCCGTCCACTCTTCCATCACGTTCTCGGTCCGCCACCTGGTGGTCGGTAGGGTACGTGGGCGGTTCGGCGACTTCTCCGGTGCGATCACGGTGCCCGAGAACGGAACTCCGAGCGTTGCGGTCACGGTAGCGGTCGGGTCGGTGAATACCGGCAACCCGGACCGCGACGAGCACCTACGGGCACCCGACATCTTCGGGGCCGACGAGTTCCCCACCGCCACCCTCGTCTCGGTCGACATGCACGGCACCGGGAAGGACGACTGGGTGCTCGTGGCTGATTTCACCCTGCGCGGAACCACCAAACGCATACCACTGGCGTTCTCGTTTCTCGGCGTGAGCCCCGGCATGGGTCGCGGTGAGGTGGCCGGGTTCGAAGGTGTGATCAAGCTGAAGCGTAGTGATTTCGGCGTCCTGACCGACACTCCCGTGCTATCCGGAGGCGGCCCGCTGGTCGGGGACACCGTCGAGATCACCGTGTGCGTAGAGGCGGTCAAGGAACCCTCCGCGCCGACGGGATGAGGTGGCGAAGCCACCGCACACGGAGTGCTTCGCCAAGCTGCGGAACCGGAGACGAGGAGACTGATTCATCTGTAGCTTGCGTTCCGGCTGGCGATCGTCAACTTCGGCTGAGCTCGCCGCCGGATCGGGCATGCGTCCCTGCCCCGTTGACTAGTTACCGCCTGCGGCGGGCGGTACCGCTGCCGTGGGGATGGCGTTGTCGATGAGGACGACCGCGATGGCGGCGGCGGTGGCGAAGGTTTCGGTGTTAAGGACTCGGTTGCGGGCCGAGGCGCCATCCAAGAGCAGCGCCAGTTGTTCGCCGAGCTGTTCGGGGTTGGTGGCGCCGGCCTCGCGCGCGGTTTCGGTGAGCCGCGCGGCAAAAGCCTTCTTGTAGTCGCGGGCGTGTAGGCGTGCCGGGTGGCCCGGGTCGTGGATTTCGACGGCCGCCGCGATGAACGGGCACAGCGGCGCGTGGATGTCGAAGGCGGCGAGGAGCCGTTCGCGGGGTGTGAGGTCGGTGCGGTCGAACACCTCGGGCAGGATGTCGGGATCGAATCGGCGTAGGTGTTCGGCGATCAGCTCGTCCTTGCCGGTGAAGTGCTGGTAAAACGTGCGCTTGGACACCTGGGCCACCGCGCAGAGCTGGTCCAGGCCGGTGCTGTTGATGCCTTGATCGCGGAACAGTTGTTGTGAAGCGCCGAGGATGCGCTCTCGTGCGCCCCTGCCGCGGCGCAGGCCTCGCGGCCCCTTCTCTAACTCCGTCATACGCCCAGCGTAGCCCAGTTGGGTACGGATCGGTGTACATAGCTTGCGATCCGATATCAACCCTCCGCTACGTTAAGCACACAGAGTCGGTGTACATAACATCGGCACTATCGAATGAATGGAGTGATCATGGGAAAACTCGATGGCAAGGTCGCGGTGATCACCGGCGCGACAAGTGGTATGGCGCTGGCCGGTGCCAAGTTGTTCGTTGACGAAGGAGCTCACGTCTTCATCACGGGCCGGCGGAAGGACGCGGTGGACGAAGCCGTCGAACTGATCGGCCGGAACGTGACCGGCGTGCAGGGCGATTCGGCCGACCTCGACGATCTGGACCGTTTGTTCGACACGGTCAAGCAGGAAAAGGGCGCGATCGACGTGTTGTGGGCAAGCGCCGGGGTGGGCAAGCAGAGCCAGGCTCGGCGAGATCACCGAGGAGGACTTCCATGACGCCTTCTGGCTGAACGCGCGCGGCACGCTGTTCACGGTCCAGAAGGCGCTGCCGCTGTTCAACGATGGCGGCTCGATCTTCATGACCGGGTCAAACGCATCGCTGCGGGGCTACCCCAATTGGAGTGTGTACGCGGGAAGCAAGGCCGTGCTGCCCGCCTACGCACGGGTGTGGGTGTCGGAGTTGAGGGACAGGAAGATCCGGGTGAACGTGCTGACCCCCGGCCAGGTCGCCTCGCCGATGTTGGCAGAGGTGATGGACGAGGAGGCGAAGGCGCAGTTCGAGTCCGTGATCCCGCGGCGAGAGATGGGCCGCCCTGAGGAGATCGCGTCGGCCGCGTTGTTCCTCGCCTCCGACGACTCGAGCTATGTCAATGGCATGGAGTTGGTGGTCGACGGCGGCACCACAGTGATCTGAGTGAGCGAGACCGGGATGTATGCCGACAAAGACGTCGTCGTACCGGGCCGCGCCACCAGCGCAGAAGAGTACCGGCCTTCCGATTTCCGGTAATCCGTTGTGGTCGTCCGGTTATTCGGGTCATCGAATAGCCGCGCCGTTTCGGCCACCACCCTGGGCCTGATGACCTCGCGGGTCCGGCTCCGCAGCGAGGTTGCCGCGACTCTGCGGCCACTCAGCTCAAGGTCCATCACAACAACTCAATATGGCGCTAGCGGGAATCGATGAAATTGATTCTCAGTCGGCGAGTTCATCTCACCTTGATGACCTGGGGACACCGACTCGAACGGGTGGGCGCACCGACCAGGTCTACACACCACGAGCAACAAAGGACATAAGGAGTAGCCATGACCACCTTCGCCCCGCACCGCGACACCGTGGAAGTCTTCGTCGACTGCATGCACGGCGGCGCAGACAAAGACGCTCTTTCCGGCATCCTCGCCGAGGACGTGGTGATGTACGGCCCGCTCGGCGATGAGCCACTCACCGGCCGCGAGGCAGTCCTGGAAGCCATGCGAGGGGTCGGCGCGGTGGCGGCCGACCTCACCTACAAGGAAGTCCTCAGCGGAGAGACGCACCACGCCGCGTACTTCCGGCTGCAGATCGAAGACACCGTGGTCGACGGGATGGACTACATCCTGCTCGACGCGGACGGCAAGATCGCCGAGGTGACCATATGGTGGCGCCCGCTGCCGTCCGGCGTCCAGATGCAGCGGCACCTCGCGGATGCCCTCGGCATGCAGCCCTGGGAACTGCGCACGAACGGGGACTAACGACGAAGGCCGTGCCCTCCTTCACGAGGGCTCAGCCAGTTCGATCGCTTTCCCTCAGCCTCCATGCCTCCCCGCTTTGCTGACACGTCACCAACGCGGGCTCATTAAGGTGGAGGAGTCAACCTTTTCGATCATCACTCAAGACAGGAAACAACATGAGCAACATCAACATCAGCATCATCGGCACCGGGAACATGGCCCGCGCCATCGGCGCGCTGGGCGGTAGCGGGCGGCAACACCGTCGAGGTCATCGGCCGAGATCAGTCCAAGGCCGCTGACCTGGCCAAGACTCTCGGCGGCAGCACCACGACGGGAGAGTTCGGCGCCGTCCCGGCCGGGGACATCGTCATCGTGGCCCTGTTGTACGCCAATGTCGTTCCGGTCGTCGCCCAGTACGGAGACGCCCTCGCGGGCAAGGTCATCGTCGACATCAGCAACCCCTTCAATTCCGCGGCCGACGGGCTGGCCATCCCCGATGACACCTCGATCGCGCAGGAAGTCGCCAAGGCGGCCCCGGCCGGCGCCAGCGTGGTGAAGGCATTCAACACCATCTTCGGTGTCGTCCTGGCCAAGGGCCGGCCGCTCGACGTCTTCATCGCCGGCGACGATGCGCGCGCCAAGGCGGGCGTGGCGGAGTTCATCGAGAGCCTCGGGCTGCGCCCGCTGGACGTCGGCGGCTTGAACATGGCGCACTGGCTGGAAGGAACGGGCCTGGTAGTGATGGGTCTCGCCAGCCACGGGGTGGGGAACTACGACTTCGCCCTCGGCGCCACCGTTCCCGGCTGAGCCGCACCGCCGCCGGTCCAAGCCGTAAACGAACAGGGGCGCCGTGCGCCCAAATAATGGTTGATGGATCACTGAAACGATTTTGAGAGGAGTCTCGCGATGAAGCTTGGTTTCGCAATTCCCATAGTCGGGTCCGCTGTCAGCAGCGCCGCTGGTCTGAGCGCGTTCTGCCGCGGACTCGAGGACCTTGGCTATGACACGCTGTGGGTCGGCGATCGACTGGTCACGCCGGTTGATATGCATAGCACCTATCCCGGCAAAGAGCAGCCGTACCCGCCGCAGATGACCCGTTACCTCGATCCGGTCCTGCTGTGGACGGTCGCCGCGACGGCGACGAGCCGGGTGCGGCTGAACGCCAGCACGCTCAGCACGTTCTACTACGAGCCGGTTCACCTGGCCCGGCTGCTGACCACGCTCGACGTGCTCAGCGACGGCCGCCTTGACGTTGGCGTGGGAATCGGGTGGATGAAGGACGAACATGACATCGCCCGCGGCGCGGACTGGCGCCGGCGCGGGCAGATGCTCGATGACCTGCTGGCGTTCCTGCACGAGTGGTGGACGACCACCCCGGTGTCCTGGGACAGCGAGTTCTTCTCCCTGCCGCCGGTCCATGCCGACCTGCGCCCGGTCCAGGCTGGCGGTCCGCCCATCTGGATCGGCGGTGCCAGCGAGGCCGCGATGCGCCGGGTCGGCCGCAGCGGCACCGGCTGGCTCGGGGTCGAGGGGCTGCAGGACGAGGTCACCGACCACCTCTGGTCCATTGCGCGCCGTGCGGCGCAGGACGCCGGCCGCGATCCTGACGCGCTGAAGACGGCCATGCGGATCAACCTCGAACCGGGCACGTCCGTTGACTCGGTTGCCGGCAAGCTCGAGCGCCTCGCCGGGTCCGGTGCTGACGAAGCGATCGTGGACGCCTTCGCAATGTTCCCCACCCTTGACCAGCTGCTTGACTTCGCCAGCCAGGTGATCGATCGATGGAGTAATCGTGGGAAAGCTTGACGGCAAGGTAGCGGTGATCACGGGTGGATCAAGCGGTATGGCGCTGGCCGGTGCCAAGTTGTTCGTTGAACAAGGCGCTCACGTTTTCATCTCGGGTCGGCGGCAGGAAGCCCTGGATGAAGCCGTGAAGCTGATCGGCCGGAACGTGACCGGCGTGCAGGCTGATTCGGCCAACCTGGACGATCTGGACCGTTTGTTCGACGCGGTCAAGCGGGAAAAGGGCGCCGTCGACGTGTTGTGGACAAGTGCCGGGACGGGCGAGGAGCGCAAGCTCGGCGAGATCACGGAGCAGCACTTCGATGCCACTTGCGGGCTGAACGCGCGCGGCACGCTCTTCACGGTGCAGAAGGCATTGCCACTGTTCAACGACGGCGGCTCGATCTTCATGACCGGGTCAATCGCTTCGGTCAAGGGCTTTCCTTTCTGGAGTGTGTATGCGGCGAGCAAGGCTGTACTGCATGCTTACGCCCGAGTGTGGTTGGCCGAGTTGAAGGACAGGAGGATCCGGGTCAACGTCCTGACTCCAGGCCAGGTCGCCACGCCCATACAGGAGCAGTTGTTCGACGAGGAGATGAAGGCGCAGTTTGAGGCATTGATCCCACGGGGAAAGATGGGCAGTCCCGAGGAGATCGCGACGGTCGCACTGTTCCTTGCCTCGGACGACTCAAGCTACGTCAATGGCATGGAGTTGATTGTCGACGGCGGCACCACGGCAGTCTGACTACGCACCACGCTTGAGCGGAGGAGCCTCCGCGAACATCACCGGCACAGGCGAGCACGCGTTCGACGTCTGCTACTGCATGCTGGAAGCTCGGCGCGACGGTCGCCGCCCAGTTGATGCAGTGACCTAAATCCCGAACCAGCGCGTGAGCTCGCTGCGCAGTTCGCGTAATGCGTCTGGTTCGGGTGTGGCTTGCGACGACGCCCAGGCCACATAGCCATCGGGACGCACCAGCACCGCGGTGGCGGCTATCGCACCGACGGGCCGCCCGGTGGCGAGGGTGAGCTGGTCTGCGACATCGGTCAGCGCGGCTGCGACCGCGCCGCTCTCGGTGAGATCGACAAGTACCGGCCGCCCGCGCGGGCGAGTTCCGCAATACGGTGCGTTTCGCCGGCCCTCGTCACTGCGACGTCAGGCACCCAGCGGCCAACGAGCGGATGCGTTTCGGCACCCGGGTCGTAGTGGTTGTCGGCTCCCGAGAGCAGGTCGCTGAGGCGACGGACCGTGCCGGGATCGGTGAGCAGCTCGGAGAACAGTTGGCGCAGCGCGGTGACTTCGGGCCCCGGCCGCAGGAGAGCCAGCTGGGCCCGGCTTTGCATGATGACCCGCTCGGCAGCTGGCCGGCGCTCGGTCTGATAGGTGTCGAGCAACGCGGGCTCCACGTGCCCGTTGAGGACGGCCGCCAGCTTCCAGCCAAGGTTCACCGCGTCCTGCAGACTGAGATTGAGACCCGGTCCACCCATTGGCGAATGGACGTGCGCGGCATCGCCGACCAGAATCACCCGGCCGAGCCGGTACCGCGACGCGATCCTTGAGTTGATGCCGGAGATCCGGCGTAGATCCATTGGCGCGTCGGGCGATATGGGCCGCAGCGGCACGTCCGTGCCGAGCACCCGCTGGCGCTGGCCTCCAACTCGGCCAGGCTCATGGGCGGTTCATCCCTGGCGACGTCGCTGCGTTGTTCACGAGCCGTGCTGTCCAGTTCGTACGTCATCGACACCACCCGGCTCCCCATCGCACCGCAGGAGAAAACGCCTCGGTCGGTTCGATGGAACCGCAGCGGTGGGAGGGCGCCGTGCAGGGCTTGATACCCGGGGTGCCCGTCGACGCCGCCGAGCGCCCCGCTGACCGGGGCCATCCATTCGTCCGGCGGCACCACATTGAACGCCATCCGCATGACCAGGTCATACGACGACATTCCGGGAAAGTCGATGCCGGCGAGGTGCCGTGTCTTGCTGGTGCCACCGTCGGCGCCGACGAGGTATTCGGCCGTCAGATCGTAGGCACCGTCCGGCCCTGCGACGTGGACGGTGACGCCGTCGTCGTGCTGATCGAAACCGGTCAGTCGCGTGACCCCAACGAATGTCCACTTCGTATTCGCCGGCCCGCTCGGCGAGCACTTCAACAAACCCCCGCTGTTGAATTGGGACCGTGAACAGTTGGGTACCCGGCACCGACGTGAGATCCAGTAGAAAGCCCCCGAACACCGAGTACGGAGCGGGTTTCGGCGGCTCGGCTGTTCCGGTGAGCACGCTGTACAGGCCTCGGTGATCGAGAATCCGAGCCGCTTGTCCCACAATGCGGTTGACCCGCGGCTGCGGGTTGGGGCCGGGCATCGGATCCAACACCACCGGCCGGATCCCGGCCAATCCCAGTTCGCAGGCCAGCATCAGCCCATTCGGGCCGGCCCCTGCGATGATGACGTCAATCACTGAGCCGCTCAATCACATTGCCAGCCTAGGCGTCGCGGATTGGCGCGACAACGACGATCGCGGCCGAGTTGGACTTACTGATACGCCGGCTGGAATGCCTCGGCCGGTTGGGCCAGCGCCAGTGCAGAGCTGGTACCGAGTGGGCCGTGCCGGTCGAACAGGGTGGCGCTGCCGGTGGCCACACCGGCCGTGCCGTAGTGACTCTGGGCCGCGAGGCCTAGAAATTCGCCATCCGGCAGTCGGCTTGCGGTGACGGTGTAATCGGCGTTGATGTAGCGCAATCCGCCGGTGCCCCAGTGCGTGAGCGAACTGGTGATATCGCCGACGAACGCCAGGCGGGTAAAGGGTGTGAGCGGGTGGCCGTGCACTATCGGGCGGAACAAGCGTGTCCACGCGAACTTCTGCGTGTGCGATTGCTCCCATTCGCCCGCAGCGATACCGGGACTGCCGCTCCGGGTGGTCCCATACCCCCAGATGAGAAACGGCATGTCCACCGGGAAGCCGTCGCAGTCGCCCGGAAGGGGCGGCATTTCGACCGGGGCGGACCACACCTCGCCGTCGGGATGCTCGCCCCGGCGCAGGAACAGCGCGCTGGCCCGCGCAACCGTCCTACCGTTCTGCACCAACGCCCCGTCGACGAGCTTGATGCGCCGACCTTCCCGCTGCACCGAGATCTGAATCTGTACCGGCTCGAGCAGAACTGGACGCAACAGGTCGACCGTGAAGCGGGCGGGCTGCAAATCGGGGTCCACGACGGATTGCTCTATTCCCCAACCCAGCAGGCCGCCGATGTTCTGCCCGCCCAGTCCGAAGCCCCACGGCCCTCGCGTCAGCACGCTGGGCAGATAGGAGTCGCCGTCGACAGTGAAGAATGCCTCGGGCATGATGGCGGAATCTTCGATCGTCACCGCTATCACGATAGGACACTCGACAGCGAGGTGCGGGTATGCCTTCAAACGCTCCTGTGACACAGATTTCAGGCAGTCACAACCCATTTCCGCGCACGGGTGTGTCCCGCGACGCCAACGGCGTCCCGCACTACGACGAACTCCCCGCCACGCTGCTGGACATGCTCGCCGAACACGTCGACAGTCGCCCGAACAGCGAGGCCGTGGTGGAACTCGGCGCCGGGCGTCTGACCTATCGACAGCTGTGGGACCGAGCGGCGCGAGTGGCCGGCGGGCTGCGCGCGGAAGGCCTGAAACCGGGTGAGCGCGTCGCCGTCCGTTATCCCGCGGGAATCAATTGGGTGCTGGCGTTTTGGGGCACCGTGATGGCCGGAGGCGTTGCGGTGGCGGTCAATACGCGGTCTGCTCAACCCGAGGTCGAGTTCGTTCTCTCCGACGCGGGTGCTCACCTTGACCTGGCCGCGGACACACCCCTGCCCGACGGCCAGCCGTACGTGACCGAGCAACTCGGCGCCGCAGACATCGCGGCGCTGTTCTATACCTCGGGCACCACCGGGCACCCCAAGGGTGTACCGACCACCCACGAGGCATTTCTGACCAACACCGAGAACGGCATCCGGTGCCTGCAGCAGCCACGTGACATCGGCGAGGGACTGCGCACCCTCATCTCGGTGCCGCTATTCCACGTAACCGGTTGCAATTCACAGCTTTTAGCTGCCGCTCGGGTCGGTGGAGCAGCGGTGATCATGCCCGCACTCAGCCTTGACCAGTTGATCGCCACGCTGACCGCCGAGCGTATCTCGCTCATGGTGACCGTTCCGGCGATCTACTCGTTATTGTTGCGGCACAAGGACTTCGCCGGCGCAGACGTTACCGGTGTTCGATGGGTCGGCTACGGCGGCGCGCCCATCGCCCCCTCGTTGGTGCGGTCCGTCAAGAGCGCGTTTCCGCAAGCCACCGTGTTCAACGGGTACGGCATGACCGAGACCGCGTCGCTGATGACGGTGCTGCCCGACCAGGAGGCGGTCGAGCACGCCGACTCGGTCGGGTATGCGGTGCCCTCGGTGGATCTGGGCGTGGTTGCCTTCGCGGGCGACGAGGCGGCCCCTGGTGAATTCATGGGTGAATTGGTGACGCGTGGCGCCAATATCACTGCCGGCTATTGGAACCGGGCCGAGGCCACCTCGGCCGCGATCGTCGACGGCTGGTTGCACACCGGCGACGTGGTTCGCGTCGACGAGGCGGGCCGGGTACACATCGTCGACCGGCTCAAGGACATCATCATCCGGGGTGGCGAGAACGTCTCCAGCGTGGAGGTCGAGGCGGCGCTGTTGGCCGCGCCCAATGTCGCGGACGCCTGCGTGCTGGCGGTGCCCGACGAGGTGATGGGGGAGAAGGTGGGCGCGGTGCTGTTCGGCGGCACCGACGAGATCGACGTGACGGCGGTTATCGAGCATTGCCGCGGGCAGCTTGCCGACTTCAAGGTTCCGCAGTACGTCACGGTGGTCGACGGCGCGCTGCCGCGCAATGCCGGCGGCAAGTTACTCAAGGGCCGGCTTCGTGAGCAGGTGGAGTGGGGCGATCCGCTGCGATGAGCGGGACGCTGCTGATCGCCAATCGAGGGGAGATCGCGCTCCGAATAATCCGCACCGCAACGGAACTCGGTTTCCAGACGGTCGCGGTGTACGCAGCGGACGACGCCGACAGCCCACACGTGCACGCGGCCGTCGAAGCGATCGGCGTATCCGACTATCTCGACCACACCGCGATCCTGGCGGCGGCCAAGAATTCCGGCGCCGAATTGATCCACCCGGGATATGGGTTCCTCAGCGAGAACGCGGAATTCGCGCGGTCCTGCGCAGCGGCCGGGCTACACGTTCGTGGGTCCGGACGCTGATGCGCTCGAAATCGTCGGCAATAAGTCCGCGGCCCGCGCCGCCGCGATTGCGGCGGGGCTGCCGGTGCTGGCCGCGACCGAAGGGCCCAGCAGTCTCGAGGACGTTCACGCATTCTTCGCCGCACAGGACGGCACGATCATGATCAAGGCGCTGGCCGGTGGCGGCGGCAGGGGAATGCGCAAGGTGGACAGCGTCGATCAGATCGACACCACATATCGGCAGTGCGCCGCCGAGGCTCAACTCGGCTTCGGCGATCCGGCGTTGTTCGCCGAGGCGCATCTTGGCGCCGCGCGGCACATCGAAGTGCAGATCGTGGCCGCACCGGCCGGTGCTCGAACGCACGCGCTTGCTCTGGGTGACCGCGACTGCAGCATCCAACGGCGCTACCAGAAGCTCGTGGAAATTGCTCCTGCCCAGGGCCTTTCGGATACGCTGCGGCGTGCCCTGCACCAGGCCGCGGCCCGGTTGTGCGCCAGTGTGGGCCTGCGCGGGCTGGCCACCGTCGAATTCCTGGTCGCCGAGCAGAAGTTCGTCTTCCTCGAGGTCAACCCGCGAATCCAGGTGGAACACACGGTCACCGAGGAGGTCACCGGTGTGGACCTGGTGGCTGTCCAGCTGGCCATCGCCGGCGGTGCGTCCTACTATCAGCTGCGGTTGCCCGCCGGAATCGCTTCTGACGGTTTTGAAGTCATCGGTGAACCCGCCGCCCGACGGGGTATCGCGATTCAGACCCGGGTCAATATGGAGACTTTCGCCGCCGACGGCTCCGTCCTGCCATCGGCTGGCACCCTTGCGGTGTTCACCCCGCCGAGCGGTCCGGGAGTGCGTGTCGATACCTACGGTCGCCCGGGGCTGACACCCAGCCCGCGCTACGATTCGCTGCTGGCCAAAGTCATCACCCATACCGGGTCGGATTTCGCGGCGGCGGTCCGCAAGGCGCGCACCGCGCTGGCCGAGTTCAGCATCGAAGGTATCGCGACAAACATCGGATTTCTGCGAGAGCTGCTGTCCGACAGTCATTTCCAGACCGGCACCGTGACAACGAGTGCCGTCGACGAGAAACTTCCCGAGTTGGCCGCCGCGGCGCTGTCTCGGCAGAACCAGGTCCGGGTCACCGCCGTCGAGCTCTATCCGGGTGAGGAAGTGCTGCGTGCGCAGCTGGCCGGCACCGTCGTCGAGGTGGCTCCCGAGGGCGCCGATTTCGGTGCCGGCGAGCAAGTGGTGGTGCTCGAAGCGATGAAGATGCAGCATGTGCTCGTCGCGCCGGCTCCACTGCGCACCGTGCGGAATCTGGTGACGCCCGGCCAGGTCGTCGGAACCGGTGATCCCCTGGTGGTGTTCGCCGGCACCGGTGCCGGTGCGGATGACGAATCGCAGCTCGCCGCAGTCGATCTGGACCGGACGCGCACCGATCTCGACGAGGTCCGCCAGCGCCACCTGCTGACCCGCGACGAGGGCCGGGAAGCCGCTGTTACCAAGCGGCACAAGCAAGGTCGCCGCACCGCGCGGGAGAACATCGCGGCCTTGGTTGACGACGGTAGCTTCGTCGAGTACGGCGCGCTGGCCATTGCCGCGCAACGCAGCCGGCGGTCCGAAGAGGACCTGATCGCCAACACCCCGGCCGACGGTTTGGTCGCCGGCCTGGCGACGATCGGCGCGGAGCGCTTCGGGCGGGCGGCCGCCGAGGCGGTCGTGGTGTCCTACGACTACACCGTGTTGGCCGGGACTCAGGGCATGCGCAACCATGCCAAGACGGATCGCGTCTTCGATCTGGCCGTCCGAAAAGGGCTGCCGGTGGTGCTGTTCGCCGAAGGTGGCGGTGGTCGGCCGGGCGACACCGACGTCGGGGGCAGGGCGGGACTGGAGGTGCCGACCTTCCGGGTGCTCGCGGGCCTGAGCGGCCGGGTGCCGTTGATATCGATCGTCTCCGGGCGTTGTTTCGCGGGCAACGCCGCGTTGGCCGGGGTGTGTGACGTGATCATCGCGACGCCGGACGCCAATATCGGGATGGGCGGCCCGGCGATGATCGAAGGCGGCGGACTCGGGGTGTACCCGCCCGAGGCGATCGGGCCGATCGAGGTGCAGCGGCACAATGGCGTCGTACACCTGGTCGCCCGTGACGAAGCGCACGCGGTGGCACTGGCCAGGCAGTACCTGTCGTACTTCCAGGGCAGGCTGGCCGACTGGGCGGCGCCGGATCCGCGGCTGGCCCGACATGTGGTGCCGCAGAATCGGTTACGTGCCTACGACGTGCACCGGGCCATCGAATCGATCGTCGATGTCGGCTCCGTCCTGGAGCTGCGCCCCGATTATGGGGTTGGGATCGTCACGGCACTCGTTCGTGTCGAAGGTGTGGCGTATGGCTTGGCAGCCAACAGCAGTCACCATCTGGGCGGCGCGATCGACGCCGAGGCGGCCGACAAGGTCGGTGACTTCCTCATGTTGTGCCAGTCGTTTCAGCTACCGGTGATCTCGCTGTGTGACACACCCGGGTTCATGGTCGGGCCGGACGCGGAAAAGGAGGCCGCCGTCCGCCGATTCGGCCGCATGTTCGTGATCGGCGCGCGGTTGACGGTACCGCTCGGAATGATCATCTTGCGCAAGGGTTACGGGCTTGGCGCGATGGCCATGGCCGGCGGTTCCTTCCACGCGCCGCAGTTCACCGTCGCCTGGCCGACCGGGGAGATCGGCGGTATGGGTCTGGAAGGGGCGGTGCGGCTTGGTTTCAGCAAGGAACTGGCCGCCGCGACAGACCCGGTGGAGCGCCAGGATCTCTTCGATCGTCTTGTGGGCGCGGCTTATCACCACGGGAAGGCGCTGCGGTCGGCCACCACGTTCGAGCTTGACGACGTGATCGACCCCGCGGACTCCCGGGCCTGGATCGCCCGGCTTCGGTGAACGCTAGCGGTCAGCCGTGACCGGAACCGCAGCCGACGCCCGGCAGGCATCCACTGCCGCCCGGGATGCCGCCGGGGCCCCACACCTGTCCGCCGGAGCCGCAAGGGCCGCCGGGGAAGCAGCCAGTGCCGCCCCAACCGCCGCCCGGGCTCCAGCCGCCGGAGCCGCAGTTGCCGTTGACGTCGCAGCCACCGCCGCCCGGGTCGTCCTTGACCACGATGTGCGTGCCCACCTGGGTGGTCATCGCCGGGCTGGCTGTCAAAACATCAGCCGCTGCCGCAGGCGCGGCCGCAATCGCCGCAGCGACAGCCCCAGCAACCACGAGTGGTTTGATGAGGTTTGATTTCGCTAACATTTTTGTCGCATACCACCTGTACACCGCTACTACAACCTTTCTTGAGGCCCCGAGCCCGAGTATACCGATGCCCCTAGACCGAAGGCATGCCCAATGACCGCACTGGATCTCACCGGCCGCACCGCAATTATCACCGGTGCTTCGCGGGGAATCGGCCTGGCGATCTCGCAAGCACTGGCAGCCGCCGGCGCCGACGTCGTCCTCACCGCCCGCAAGCAGGAGGCCGCCGATGCGGCCGCGGCTCAGGTCGGTGAACGGGCGGTGGGCGTCGGCGCCCACGCGGTCGACGAGGATGCCGCCCGGCGCTGTGTGGACCTCACACTCGAGCGCTTCGGCAGCGTGGACATCCTGATCAACAACGCCGGAACCAACCCGGCATACGGCCCGCTGATCGAACAGGACCACGCTCGCTTCACCAAAATCTTCGACGTCAATCTGTGGGCGCCGCTGCTATGGACCTCGCTGGTGGTCAAGGCATGGATGGGTGAGCATGGCGGCGCCGTGGTCAACACCGCCTCCATCGGCGGCATGCACCAGTCGCCGGAGATGGGTATGTACAACGCCACCAAGGCCGCGCTGATCCATGTCACCAAGCAGCTGGCGCTGGAACTGTCACCGCGGATCAGGGTCAACGCCATCTGCCCGGGCGTGGTACGCACCCGGCTCGCCGAAGCGCTTTGGAAGGACCACGAGGATCCGCTGGGGTCGGCCATCGCCCTCGGCCGGATCGGTGAGCCCGCCGACGTGGCGCAGGCGGTCGCCTTTCTGGTTTCGGACGCGGCCAGCTGGATCACCGGCGAGACGATGGTCATCGATGGCGGCCTGCTGCTCGGTCCTGCGCAGGGTTACCGGATGCACCCGGGAAACGCGCAGTGAGCACCCCGGCCGCCCCGGACGCCGTGAAAGCCGACCTCGACGAACGGGTCAGGACGCTCCTCGAACAGCACGACCCGGCCAGCAGCGACCCGCGAGAGTTCCTCGGCGCGCGCTTCGATGCCGGCCTGGCCTGGGTGTACTTTCCGGTCGGTATCGGCGGGTTGGATTTGCCGCACACCTATCAGGCGCAGGTGGATCGCCAGCTGGCCGCCGCGGGCGCGCCGCCGGCGGGCGGCGGCAGAAACATCATCGGGCTCGGCATGGCGGCGCCCACGATCATGGCCTTCGGCACCGACGACCAGAAACGAAAGTTCCTGCGCCCGTTGTTTACTGGGGAACACCTCTATTGCCAGCTGTTCAGCGAGCCGGGCGCCGGATCGGATCTGGCCGCGGCGGCGACGCGCGCGGTCCGGGACGGTGACGACTGGGTTGTCAACGGCCAGAAGGTGTGGACCTCGATGGCCCAGCACGCGCAGATGGCCATCCTGGTCGCGCGTACCGACCCGACCGTGCCCAAACATGCTGGTTTGACGTACTTTTTGTGCGACATGACGCAGCCGGGTATCGACATCCGCCCGCTGCGCCAGATCACCGGCGAGGCGGAGTTCAACGAGGTCTTCCTGACCGATATCCGGGTGCCGGACGCGAACCGACTTGGTCCCGAAGGCGGCGGCTGGCGGGTGGCGACCACCACGCTGAACAACGAGCGGGTGGCCATCGGCTCTCGTTCCGGCGTTCCGCGGGAAGGCGGCCACATCGGCAAGGTCACCGCGGCGTGGCGCGACGAGCCGGCGTTGCGCAACCCGGCGATGCACGACGAGCTGATGCGGCTGTGGGTCGAGGCGGAGGTGCTGCGGCTCAGCAGTAAGCAGCTCCGTCAGCGGGCCGCCGCCGGTCAGCCCGGACCGGAAGGCGCCGGCATGAAGGTGGCGTTTGCCCGTCTGGCGCAGGCGATCTCGGGTTTCGAGATCGAGCTGCATGCCGAGTCCGGGCTGCGCTACGACGACTGGACTTTTGTCAGACCCGACACGGTCGACCTGGTTGGCCGCGAGCCTGGCTATCGCTATCTGCGGGCGCGTGGCAACTCGATCGAGGGCGGCACCTCGGAGATCCTGCGCAACACCATCTCCGAGCGGATTCTTGGCCTGCCGGGCGAACACCGCGTCGACAAGACCGCCGCCTGGAAGGACTTGCCGCGATGAGCACCGCGGATCTGTTGTATTCCGACACCGAGGACGCGCTGCGGGACACCGTTCGGCAATTGTTCGCCGACCGTTGCCCGCCGGAATCCGTTGCGCGGGCCTATGACGTGGAGACGTCGCCATCGCAACAGTTTTCAGCTGTCTGGCGGACGCTGGCCGTCGAGCTGGGGGTGGCTGGTCTGCTGGTGCCGGAGTCGCTCGGGGGCGCCGGTGCGAGTGCGCGCGAGGCCGCGGTCGTCATGGAGGAGATCGGCCGGGCCGTCGCGCCGGTGCCGTATCTGTCCAGCGGGGTGCTTGCCACGGTCGCGCTGCTGCGTGCCGGCGACACCGAAACCGTGTCGGCGTTGGCCCAGGGCGCGGTGACCGCGGCGCTGGCGGTGCCGTTGTCCAGCGCGCCGGGCGATCCGATTCCCGGCGTGAGTATCGGCGACGGTGGTCTGACCGGAGCGGTCAGCAGCGTCGCGGGTGCCGCCGAAGCCGACGTGCTGGTGGTGCCGGTCGCGGGCCCGGATGGCCTCGAGCTGCACACCGTCGCCCGGTCGGCGGCCGGTGCCGAAGTGTCGCCCGTGTTGGCCCTGGATATGACGAGACCGCTGGCGGATGTGCGGTTTTCGGGGGCGGCGTCATCGCGTGTCGATGATGGCGCGGCGCAGGCCGCGGTGACCGAAGCGCTGCATACCGGTGCTGCCCTGCTGGCCTCCGAGCAACTCGGAGTCGCGCAGTGGTGTTTTGACACCACGCTGGCGTATGCCAAGGACCGCAAGCAGTTCGGCCGCACTATCGGCTCATATCAGGCGATCAAGCATCGGCTGGCCGACCTGTGGATCGAAGTCAATTCGGCGACCGCGGCGGCCCGCTACGCCGCCGACACGTGCGCCAGGGGCGATGCCGACGCGGCGCTGGCCGCGGCCCTCGCGCAGGCCTATTGCAGCGGCGTCGCCGTACACGCCGCCGAGGAATGCGTGCAGCTACATGGCGGCATCGGGATGACCTGGGAGTATCCCGCACACCTATATCTCAAGCGGGCCAAAAGCGACCAGCTGGCCTTCGGTACCGCCTACCGGCACCGGGCCCGGCTGGCCGAGTTGGTCGACCTACCGGTTTCGTGATCGACGCTCGCCGAGGTTGCGCTGGCGTCGAACTCATATGAAAAGCGGCTAATTGTCCGCACATCCGAACCGACGCGCGTAGCGTGTTCCGCGCTGTCCTGAAGGGTCTTTCCTGACGAGTTTTGTCCTAAATGGGGTATGGGGTCTTGCCCCGAGGCGATCGGAGCCGAGTTTGTCGTCGTACGTGTTTGCACTGCCCGAGGCGTTGGCTTCGGCGTCGGCGGATATCAGCGGAATCGGAGAGGCGATCAGCGCGGCCAACGCCGCAGCGGCGACTTGGACGACCGGGATTGTGGCCGCAGCCGAGGACGAGGTGTCGGCGGCCATCGCGAATTTGTTCGGCGCGCACGCCACGGAATATCAAGCGCTGAGCGCGCAGGTAAAGGCGTTTCACGACCAATTTGTGCAGGCGTTGAGTTCGGGTGCGGGCGCCTATGGGGCCACCGAACTGGCCAACGCCTCTCCCCTGCAGGCCGTGGAGAACGGGGTCAAGGCGCTGGCCTCAACGCCGCTGCCGCTGGCCAATCGGCCGCTGATCGGTAACGGCACGAACGGGGCAGCGGGCACCGGGGCCGCCGGCGGCGATGGTGGGATCCTGTTTGGCAACGGTGGCAATGGTGGGTCGGGCGGGGCCGGGCAGGCAGGCGGGAATGGCGGGTCGGCCGGGCTGTTCGGCCGCGGCGGGGTCGGCGGGGCCGGCGGGGACGCGACCAGTCCCGGCGGCACCGGCGGTAACGGCGGTAACGGCGGCGCCGGCGGGTTGTTGTGGGGCCAAGGCGGGGCCGGCGGCGCCGGCGGGGCCGGCGGCGTGGGCACGACCACGGCGAACGGTGGGAACGGCGGTATCGGCGGCACCGGTGGCGCCGGCCAGAGCCTGATACTTGGCCAGGGCGGGGCCGGTGGAGCCGGCGGGACCGGTGGTGCCGGCGTGACCGGCGCGACGGGCACCTCGGGCACCGGGGCCGGCGGCCCCGGCGTTGGCGGCGGGCAGGGCGGTATTGGTGGCGCCGGTGGTGCCGGTGGCGATTCTGACTCGCCGCTGTTAGGCATCGCCGGTAATGGCGGGAATGGCGGTCTCGGCGGCGTCGGCGGTGTCGGCGGCACCGGTGGCGCCGGGGTGGGCGACATGGGCGGGGGCGGCGGCGACGGCGGCACGGGTGGTGCCGCCGGCACGGGCGGCGCTGCGGGCACCGCCACAGGCACATTCGGAGTAGGAGGCGCCGCGGGCTCCGTCGGCACCGGGGGCGCTGGGGGCGCCGGGGGTACCGGCGGTCAAGGTGGCGTCGGGGCCGCTGGAGCCACCGGCTTTGGTGGCGGGCAAGGCGGCGTCGGGGGCACCGGCGGCGGGGCGGCCGCGGGCGGCACGAACGGCAGCGGCGGCGTCGGCGGTACCGGCGGCCAAGGCGGTGCCGGCGGCGACGGCGCCACGACTGCCGGCATCGGCCAAGACGGCGGCATGGGCGGCCAGGGCGGCGCCGCCGGTGCCGGCGGCGCGCAGGGCACCGGCGCCGGCACCGCGGGCAGCCACGGCAACGTCGGCACCGGCGGTACCGGGGGCCAAGGCGGCGCCGGCGGTACCGGAGACTGGGGCGGCCAGCACCGGGGGCACCGCCTTCAACGGCGGTAAGGGCGGCGACGGTGGCCAAGGCGGTGCGGCCGCGGCGACCGGGACCAACGGTACCGGCGGCACTGGTGGGGTCGGCGGCACTGGCGGCAGCGGCGTCCTGAACAACGGCGGCGTCGGCGGCGACGGCGGCACCGGCGGCAACGGCGGCCTGGCCGGCAACGGGGCCGGCGCCGCGGCCACCGGCAGCACCGGCGGAGCCGGGGGTCAAGGCGGCGCCGGCAATACGGTCACCACCGCCGGGGGCACCGGCTTTGCCGGCGGAGCTGGTGGTATGGGCGGCGCCGCCGGGGACGGCGGCACCTCCGCCAGCGGGGCTACCAACGCCAACGGCGGCAACGGTGGCGCGGGTGGCCAAGGCGGAGTTGGCGGCGGCGGCGGCAACGGCAGCGGCACCGCCGGCGGGACCGGCGGCAAGGGCGGCGGCGGCGGCCAGGGCGGCGCGGCCGGCGCGGCGGGCGGCGGCGGCACCGGCGGCACCGGCGGCTCTGCCGGCGCCGGCGGGACCGGCGGCAACGGCGGTAGCGGTGGCTTGGGCGACGGGAGCACCTTCGGAGGCGGTCAGGGCGGTGACGGGGGTCAAGGCGGGCTCGGCGGTACCGCTGCCGCCGGCGGGACTAACGGCGCCGGCGGGACGGGCGGCAACGGCGGCCAAGGCGGCGCCGGCGGCACGGTTACCAACGGGGCCGGCGGCAATGGCGGCGGCGGCGGCAACGGCGGCGTCGGCGGCGTGGCCGGTACCGGTCTTGGCGGTAGCGGCGCCCCGGGCCTCGGCGGCAACGGCGGGACCGGCGGCGCCGGCGGCAACGGCGATGTGGCGGCCACCGCGGGGACCACCGGCTTTGGCGGCGGCCAAGGCGGACAGGGGGGCCAAGGTGGGGCCGGCGCCAACGCGGCCTTCTCCGCGGGTACCAACGGCTCGGGCGGCAATGGCGGCGGCGGTGGCCAAGGCGGGACGGGCGGCGGCGGCACCGACGGCACGAGCAGCGCCGGCGGCGGCGGCGCCAACGGCGGCAATGGCGGCGGCGGTGGTGCTGCCGGCGCGACTGGTTCCGGCGGCAGCGGCGGCGTAGCCGGCCGGGGCGGCGCTGGCGGTCAAGGCGGGGCCGGCGGTAACGCTGGTGCCGGCGCCACCGGCTTCGGCGGCGGTTTGGGCGGGAACGGGGGGCAAGGCGGCGGCGGCGGTGGTGGCACCGCGTCGAGCGGCTTCAACGGCGCCGGCGGCCAGGGCGGCGTCGGCGGTAACGGCGGCACCGGCGGCGCCGCCCCGGTGGCCGGCGCGGCCGGGAGCCGGGGGCGGCGGCGGCACGGGCGGTAACGGCGGCAGCGCGGGCACCGGCGGCACGGGCGGCAGCGGCGGCGCGGCGGGCGCTGGCGGCAACGGTGGCCAAGGCGGTCAAGCCGCCGACGCCACCACCGCGGGCGGCACCGGCGGCACGGGCGGCGGCGGCGGGGCCGGCGGTGGCGGTGGCGTCGGCGGTAACGCCGGCAGCGGCGCGGCCAACGGCGACGGCGGCCAAGGCGGCAACGGCGGCGGCGGCGGCACCGGCGGTAACGGGGCAGACGGCTCCGGCACGGGTACCAGCGCGGTTGGCGGCACCGGCGGGGGCGGCGGTGGCGGCGGAGCGGCCGGCACGGGCGGCGCCGCGGGTACCGGTGGCTCGGGTGGCACCGCGGGCAATGCCGGCACCGGCGGCGGTGGTGGCACCGGCGGTAACGGCGGCGTCGGCGCTGCGGCCGCGGCGGGCACGGGCACCACTGGCTTTGCCGGCGGTCAAGGCGGCGGTGGCGGCACCGGCGGTAGCGCGGGTACCGGCGGCACCAACGGCAGCGGCGGCACGGGCGGCGGCGGCGGCAAAGGCGGCGACGGCGGCAGCGGCGTCGCGAGCGGCGGCACTGCGAGCGGCACCGGGGCAGCCGGCGGGCAGGGCGGCGCCGGTGGTAACGCCGGCGGCGGGAGCGGTGCCGCCGGCAATGGCGGCGGCGGCGGTCAAGGTGGCCAAGGCGGCCAAGGCGGCAAGGGTAACGATGGCACTGGCAGCGGCACCACCGCGGTCGGCCAAACCGGCGGTACCGGCGGTATCGGCGGTCAGGGCGGCGCCGGCGGCAACAGTGGCGGCACCGGCGGAACCAACGGCGCCGGCGGCCAGGGCGGCGTCGGCGGCACCGGCGGCCAGGCCGGCGCCGGCGCTAGCGGCGTCAGTACCTCCAGCGCCGGCGCCAACGGCGGCGTCGGAGGCAACGGCGGTCAAGGCGGTCAAGGCGGCGCTGCGGGCACCGGGACCGGCACCGCGGGCGCCGCGGGCACCGGCGGCGTCGGCGGCACCGCCGGCCAGGGCGGCGCAGGCGGCCAAGGAGCCACCGGCCTTAACGGCGGACAAGGCGGCGGCGGCGGCATCGGCGGCACCGGCGGCATCGGCGGCGCGAACATCAGCGGCGGTACCAACGGCACCGGCGGTGCAGGTGGCTTCGGTGGCGGAGGCGGCCAAGGCGGCACCGGAGGCGACGGCACCGCGGCCGGCGTCGCTCCCGGCACTGGCGGTATGGGCGGCGGTGGCGGCCAGGGTGGCACCGGCGGCGCGACCGGCACTGGCGGCACCGGCGGGACCGCGGGCAACGCCGGCCAAGGCGGTCGTGGCGGCGACGGCGGCACCGGCGGCAACGGCGTCGCGGGGGCAACAGCCCAACAAGGCGGCCAAGGCGGGCAGGCCGGGGTCGGCGGTCTGGGTGGCATCGGTGGCGCGGCTGCCTCCGGCGCAACCAACGGCAACGGCGGCACCGGCGGCCAGGGCGGTAACGGCGGTGCTCGGCGGCAACGGCAGCAGCCCAACCAGCTCGTCCGTCGCTGCCGGGTAAGGGCGGTCAGGCGGCATCGGTGGCAAAGGTGGGGGCGGCGGGACAGCCGGCGCCGGCGCGGGCACCGCAGGCAGCGGAGGTGGCGGCGGCCTCGGCGGCACCGGTGGTGGCGGCGGCCTGGGCGGCTCCGGCGTCGCCGGCAACGGCTTTGGCGCCGCCGGGGGCAGCGGCGGTCTGGGCGGCGGCGGCGGCAACGGCGCGGCCGGCACCGGCACCAACGGCAACGCCGGCGCCGGCGGTGGGGCCGGGGCCGGGGGCAAGGGCGGCGGCGGCGGGCAAGGCTCTTCGAACAACGGCGGCAACGGCGGTAACGGCGGTAACGGCGGCCTGGGCGGCATCGCCGGCACCGCCACCGGCACCGGCGCCGACGCCGCCGGCGGGGCCGGAGGCAGCGGCGGTGACGGCGGCAACGGCGGTGGTAGCACCAGCGCCATTGGCGGTAACGGCGGCAACGGCGGCCACGGTGGCAACGGTGGCACCGGCACGGCCGGCTCACGTCCGGCGGCCCGGGTGGCGGCGGCGGCACCGGCGGCGACGGCACCGGCGGTGGCCTCAACGGCAACAACGGCGCCGGCGGCGACAGCGGCGCAGGCACCACCCCCACCTCGTAGCCGTTCGGCGCGCCACGTGAGAATGGGAGCCATGGGAGCGGCCGAATGCGCGTGTTGTTGTCGACCTACGATTCGCGCGGGGGCGTAGAGCCGCTGGTCGGGCTCGCGGTGCAGTTGCGGGCACTGGGCGCCGAGGCGCGGCTGTGCACGCCGCCGGACGAGGAGTTCGCAGTGCGGGCCGCCAGTTACGGCGTAGCGCTGGTGCCGTTCGGCGAGTCGGTGCGCGCGATGGCGACCGCGTCAGGGCCGCCGTCGGAGGCGGACCTGCGCCGGCAAGTGGACGGGATGATCGCCGCGCAATTCGACACGGTTGCCGCGGCCGCCGAGGATTGCGATGCGCTGGTGTCGACCGGGTTGCCTTGGACCGCGGCCGGAGCGCGGTCGGTGACCGAGAAACTGGGCATCCACTACGTCTACGCGAGCTACCACCCGACTCACCTGCCGTCGCCGCATCATCCGCCACCGGAGCATGCGGCTAAGCCGTTCCCGCGGAACGAAATCGACAACCGGTTGCTGTGGAACCTGAACGCCCGGAACACAAACCTATTGTTCGGTCCGACGCTCAACAGCCACCGCGCGTCGATCGGCCTGCCGCCGCTGGACAACGTCCGTGACTACGCCTTCACCGATCGCCCGTGGGTGGCGGCGGATCCGACGCTGGGTCCCTGGCCGGAGCCCGCGGAGCTCGACGTCGTGCGAACCGGCGCGTGGATCTTGCCGGACGAACGCCCACTACCGGCCGAGTTGCTGGCGTTTCTCGACGCCGGCCCACCACCGGTTTACGTGGGCTTCGGCAGCATGCCCGTGGTCGATTCGCAAAACACCGCGCGCGTCGCCATCGAGGCGATCCGTGCGCAGGGCCGCCGCGCCCTGTTGGCGCACGGCTGGGCCGACCTGACCCTGATCGACGACCGGGACGACTGCTTCGCGGTCGGCGAGGTCAACCAGCAGACGCTGTTCGGCCGGGTGGCCGCCGTCGTCCACCACGGCGGCGCGGGCACCACGACGACGGCCGCGCGGGCCGCGGCGCCTCAAGTGGTGATACCCCAGGGCCAGGACCAGCTGTACTGGGCAGACCGGGTAGTCGACCTGGGCATCGGCAGTGCGCACGCCGGTCCGGTCCCGACGTTCGAGTCTCTATCAGCCGCACTCGCCACGGCGCTGACCCCGGAGACCCAGGCCCGGGCGACCGCCGTGGCCGGCACGATCCGCACCGACGGGGCGATGGTGGCGGCGACGCTGCTGATCGACGCGATCAGCCAGGCTACCCGAGCGCCGCGCTGAAGGTTTCCGTCATCGCCGCCCAATGCCGTTCGTCGGCGGCGGTGTCGTACGGCGCGTTATCCGGGACGGCGAAACCATGGGCCGCCTGATACCACTCGATGGTGTGCCGCACGCCGGCGGCGGTTAGCGCCTTGTCGAGTTGTTCGGCGTGATCGGCGGTGAACGATGCGTCATTCTCGGCGCCGCCTACGTAGACGGTCGCGCTCATCCGGTCGGCGAGCAGGTGCGGGCTGTCCGCGGTGTCGGTCACCAGGCCGCCGCCGTGGAAGGACGCCGCAGCCCCGACCCGGTCGGGAAGGCGGCCGGTCACGATCATCGAGATGCGGCCGCCCATGCAATAGCCGCACACGCCGAATCGCTCGCCGGATACCTCGGGGCGAGCCGCCAGGTAGTCGAAAAACGCGCCGGCATCACTGGCCATCATGTCCTGCGTGACGCTGCCGATCATCGACATCAGCCGTTTACGCTCGGCAGGATCCCCGAACGCGGTGGCCATGTTTATCGGTTCCCAGTTGCCGTGACGGTAGTACACGTCGGGCAGTAGCACGGCGTAGCCGAACCCGGCCAGCTTGGCCGCCATCTGGTAGAAGGTGTCGCGCACGCCGCCGGCGTCGGGGTACATGACCACGCCCGGCCAGGGGCCGGAGCCCTCCGGGGTGAACAGGTGCACTGGGCAGGTGCCGTCGGAAGTGGTGATGCTGTCGGTGATTTTCGGCATGGCCTCCGTTGTACTCCTGCCGGCTGGCGGCGAAATCATTGGCGCCGACCCGCCGCGCCCGGCTTCGCCGCGCTTGCGATCGCGGCAAATAGCTCGCGCCGACCCGCCGCGCCCGGCTTCGCCGCGCTTGCGATCGGCGCTAGGCTGGGCCGCGTGCCGATCGCGACGCCGTACGAGGACCTGCTGCGTCTGGTGCTCGAGACGGGCACCGTCAAATCCGACCGCACCGGCACCGGGACCCGCAGCCTGTTCGGCCAGCAGTTGCGTTACGACCTGTCGGTGGGCTTCCCGTTGCTGACCACCAAGAAGGTGCATCTCAAATCGGTGGTCTATGAGTTGCTCTGGTTCCTGCGCGGTGACTCCAACGTCGCTTGGCTGCACGAGCACGGAGTCACTATCTGGGATGAATGGGCAAGCAGCACAGGAGATCTCGGTCCAATCTACGGTGTGCAGTGGCGCTCCTGGCCGACGCCGTCGGGTGCACACATCGACCAGATCAGCGCCGCGCTGGATTTGCTGCGCAGCGACCCGGACTCCCGGCGCATCATCGTGTCGGCCTGGAATGTCGGCGAAATCGCGCAGATGGCGCTGCCGCCGTGTCACGCGTTCTTTCAGTTCTACGTCGCCGCCGGGCGGTTGAGTTGCCAGCTCTACCAGCGCAGCGCCGACCTGTTTCTGGGTGTGCCGTTCAACATTGCCAGCTACGCGCTGCTCACTCACATGATGGCCGCCCAGGCGGGCTTGGACGTCGGCGAGTTCGTCTGGACCGGCGGCGACTGCCACATTTACGACAACCACGTCGAGCAGGTGCGGCTCCAGCTGACCCGCGAACCTCGGCCGTATCCGGAACTCTTTCTAGCCCATAGGGATTCGATCTTTGACTACACGTACGACGACATCGTCGTGAAGAACTACGACCCGCACCCGGCGATCAAAGCCCCAGTCGCTGTATGACGCTGGTGAGCCTGATCTGGGCTCAGTCGACGTCCGGCGTCATCGGCCGCGGCGGCGACATTCCGTGGCGGGTGCCCGAGGACATGATCCGCTTCAAACAAGTGACCATGGGCCACACCGTGGTGATGGGCCGCCGGACCTGGGAGTCGCTGCCGGCCAGAAACAGGCCGCTGCCCGGCCGCAGAAATGTCGTACTCTCCCGGCAGGCTGACCTGGTGGCTGATGGAGCAGAAGTGGCCGGTTCACTGGAAGACGCCTTGGCCGGCGAGCCCGAGGCGTGGGTGATCGGCGGCGCCGAGATCTACACGCTCGCGCTGCCGCGGGCCAGCCGGTGCGAGGTCACCGAGGTCGACGTCGCGCTGCCGCGCGACGACGACGACGCGCTGGCACCGGTGCTCGACGAGACCTGGCTGGGTGATACCGGGGAGTGGCAGGTCAGTCGTTCGGGGCTGCGGTACCGGTTCCACAGCTACTCTCGGGCTGTGCGCCCTCGTCTGCCGACGGCATGACCTGACATACTCGACCTCAGAGTCTGTCTGACCAGCTCTACCAGGCGTTTTTATAAGGAGAATTGGCAAGTGATACCCGAACCCGCAAAGACTTTTGCTCGCACGTTCTGGGGCTACAATGCGGCCGCGGTTGATGCCCACATTGAGGTGTTGACCACCAAGCAACAGTTGCTGCTCGACGACGTCGAGAGCCTGATGAACCGGCTGAGGGAGTCCGGCGCAGAAGTAGCCGAGCTGCGCAGGGAGGTCGCCGTCCTTTCGGACACTTCGCCCTCGTCCCACGCGATGCAGCACCGGCTGGCGCAGATGCTGCGGCGGGCGGTCGACGAGATTTCCGAGATGCACGGCGAGGCACGGGTCGAAGCAGACGAGCTGATCAGGTCGGCAGAGGCCGAGGCCGAGGCGGTGCGGCAAAAGCACGAAGAGTCATTGGCGGACATGGCCGCGCAGCTGGAAACCCTGCAGAGCGATCACGAAAAAGCCAAGAATGAGCTCGACGCCAAACTGACGAGCATGCGCGCCGAAACCCAATCGGCGATTGATGACGCGTTGCAGGACGCCGAGGAGAAGCGTGAGCAACTCCTGGCCGACGCAAAGCAGGAAGCTGACCACTACCGCGAGAAGGCCATGCGGGCGGCGGACGAGGCGAGTCAGCACCGAATCAAGACTCTGGAGCGACTGATGGGCATATACCGCGACCTGGAAGCGGTTCCGGCCAGTCTGCAGTCGGCGCTCCAAGAACTAAAGAATCCGGGCGAGGAGAGCTCGGATTCGACCGACACTGCGCCGATAAACCCGCGCTAGCCGCGCCGCCGAGCGCAGCCGAACAGAACCGGTATTCTCGGCGCCGTGTCGATCCGGAACCGCGGGCTATCCGTCGCGCAGGCTCGGCGGATAGCCGTTGCGGCTCAAGGATTTAGCGAGTCCAAGCCGGTCGCCGCGGTCACCCGCGCGCATCTGCGGCGCCTGATCTCGCAAATCCAAGTGCTGCAACTGGATTCGGTGTCCGTGGCGGTGCGCGCCCACTACGCTCCGGTGTTCAGCCGGCTCGGCCCTTACGACCGCGACGTGCTGGACCGCGCAGCGTGGGGCCCGCGCTCGGCGCGGCTGCTGGCCGAGTACTGGGCGCATGAGGCCGCGCTGATGGCCGTCGACGACTGGCCGCTGCTGCGCTGGCGGATGCGCCAGTACCGGCACGGACGCTGGGGCAGCCATATCGTCAAGGCCAACCCCAAGCTCGCCGACGAGATCGTCGCCGCGGTCACCGAACTCGGGCCCAGTACCGCCGGCCAGATCGAGGCGCATTTGAAGGCCGAGCCGCGTGGGCGTCAGGGTCCCTGGTGGGGGCGCAGCGACACCAAGTGGGTGGCCGAGGCGCTGTTCGCCTCGGGCGTGCTGACCACGGCCACCCGGGTGGGCTTCGCCCGGCACTACGACCTGGTGGAGCGGGTGTTGCCCGCCGCGGTGCTGGCCCGCCAGGTGGACGACGACGAAGCCGTTCGCGAGCTCACGCTGCGCGCGGCCACGTCGCTGGGTGTGGCCGCCGAGGCCGACATCCGGGACTACTTCCGGCTGTCGGCCCAGCAGGTCAAGCCGGCCATTGCCGATCTGCTGGCCGGTGGTGAGATCGAGCGGGTCAGCGTCGACGGCTGGGCCGCGCCGGCGTATCTGCGCAGCGGCCGGACGGTGCCGCGGCTTGACCGCGGCACGGCGCTGCTGTGTCCGTTCGATCCGTTGATCTTCTTTCGGCCCCGGGTGGAGCGGCTGTTCAACTTCAAGTACCGCATCGAGATCTACACCCCGGCGGCCAAACGCCAGTACGGCTATTACGTGTGGCCGCTACTGCTGGACGGCCAGTTGGTCGCGCGGGTCGACCTCAAGGCCGACCGCGTCGCGAACACGCTGCGCGTCGTGGGCGCGTTCGGGGAGCCCGACATGCCACCGGCCCGGGTAACCGTGGCGCTGCTGGGTGAACTGGAGTCGATGGCGTCATGGCTGGGATTGGGCGGGGTCTCGGTGTCCAACCGGGGCGATCTGGCCGGGGAGCTGCGCGCCGCAGCCGAGCGCGCCAAGCGGGTCAGCTGATGAAGGAGCTCAAGGACACACTCTGGAAGGCCGCCGACAAACTGCGTGGGTCCCTTCCAGCCAGCCAGTACAAGGACGTCGTCCTCGGGCTGGTGTTCCTCGAGTACATTTCCGAGGCGCACTGGAAGTTCTTGGCGGACAACTCGACTGCTCCGAACATCGGTGAGCTCGCCGATGAGGCGATGCAGGCCGTGATGGTCGCCAACCCGGCGCTGGCCGGAATGCTGCCCCGGCTCTACCACCGCGTCGACCAGCGCCGGCTCGGCGAGCTGGTCGCGCTGCTGGACAACGCGCGATTCAAACGCGAGGGCCCGCACCGCGCGCGTGACCTGATGGGGGAGGTCTACGAGTACTTCCTCGGCAATTTCGCCCGCGCGGAAGGAAAGCGGGGTGGCGAATTCTTTACCCCGCCCAGCGTCGTACGGGTGATCGTCGAGGTGCTGGAACCGTCGAACGGACGGGTCTACGACCCGTGTTGCGGTTCGGGCGGCATGTTCGTACAGACCGAGCAGTTTGTCGCCCGCCGCGGCACTGAAGCCGGGGACCCCGGGGACCTCTCGATCTACGGGCAGGAGAGCCTCGAGGAAACCTGGCGGATGGCGAAGATGAATCTTGCGGTCCACGGCATCGACACCACGGGTCTGGTTCGGGGCGACACGTTCGTCATCGATCAGCACGCCGGCGTGCAGATGAACTACGTGATGGCCAATCCGCCGTTCAACATCAAGGATTGGGCCCGCGACCAGCATGACCCGCGCTGGCGCTTCGGCATTCCGCCCGCCACCAATGCGAACTACGCCTGGATTCAGCACATCTTGTCCAAGCTGGCACCCGGCGGCAAGGCCGGCGTGGTCATGGCAAACGGCTCGATGTCGTCGAACACTGGCGGCGAAGGCGACATCCGCGCGCAAATCGTCGAGGCCGACCTGGTGTCGTGCATGGTCGCGCTGCCCGCACAGCTGTTTCGCAGCACTGGAATTCCGGTGTGCCTGTGGTTCTTCGCTATGGACAAGCGGGCCAAGGCCGACCGTTGTGGCCAGGTGCTGTTCATCGACGCCCGACGAATTCGGCTACCTGGTGGATCGCACCGAGCGCGCGCTGACGAGCGAGGAAGTCACCCGCATCGGCGACGCCTATCACGCGTGGTGCGGGTCACCGTCCGCGGCCGCGAAAGGCATTAGCTACCAGGATGTTCCAGGTTTCTGCAAATCGGTGTCGCTGGAAGACATCAGGGCGGCGGGCTACGCGCTCACGCCCGGCCGGTATGTAGGTGCGCCCGCGGCCCAGGACGACGGGGAGCCCGTCGACGACAAGATCGCGCGGTTGACCAAGGACTTGCTCGCCGCGCTGGACGAATCCGCGCGCCTGGAGCAGGTGGTGCGCGAACACGTGGAGCGCCTGTGGTGATGGCCAGGCTGGGCGATCATCTCGACTTCAGCAATGGCAGCGGCTCGCCGGTGCGCGAGCCGGCTGGGCGCTTTCCCGTCTACGGCGCCAACGGGGCGATCGGCTACGCGGCCGAATACAACGCCAGCGGCCCGCTGATAGTGGTCGGTCGCGTTGGATCGTATTGCGGCAGCGTGCGTTACTGCGATTCCGATGTCTGGGTCACCGAGAACGCGCTGATATGCCGGGCCAGGGAGCCGGATGAAACGCGGTATTGGTATTACGCACTGCAGACCTGCAGGCTGAACGAACATCGTGCCGGATCGGGACAGCCGCTGCTCAATCAGAGGATTCTGCGCGATGTTTCGGTCTGGACGGTTGCGGCGCCCGATCGCCGGCGCATCGGCGAATTGTTGGGCGCCATCGACGACAAGATTGCGGCCAACGTTCGGGTGATCGGGGCTGCCGAGAGCTTGATGGTCGCCACCGCCGCGACGGTTGCCGATTACGCACCGTTGTCTGAGCTGGCGGGTCGATCGACCGCATTCGTCGACGTGGAAGAGTTCGACGACGTGGTCGCTCACTTCAGCCTTCCGGCATTCGACGACGGCGCGAAACCCCAGCTGGTGAAGGCCGGATCCGTGCAGAGTGGCAAGTTTTTGGTGTCGCAGCCGTGCGTCTTGTTCGCCAAGCTGAACCCCAGAATTCCGCGCATCTGGAACGTGATCGAGCCGCCTGCCGAAATGGCTTTGGCGAGTTCGGAGTTCGTCGTGCTGAGGCCGATCGGCGTCGATACCTCTGCGCTGTGGTCGGCGCTGCGGCAACATGAGGTCTCGGATACGCTGCAGCGCAAGGTCGCGGGTACTTCGGGGAGCCGCCAACGGATCCGGCCGCGTGACCTGCTCGAAATTCCGGTGCGCGACGTCCGGCGCCTGCCCGCCGGCGTGGCACGGACGATCACCAGCCTGGGTACCCTGTGCCACGCGCGACGGATCGAATCAATGCGCCTGGCAACCTGGCGCGACGGGCTGCTGCCGCTGGTGATGTCGGGGCAGCTGCAGGACAGGGCCTCGGGAACCGAGACCTGGGCGCCGAGCCTGCGCTGAGCGCGCCCGACCGGGCCTGACCTCGCCCCACGCACAGTCTCGCCGCCACCACCGCAGCCTCGACCGCCGATCAACGGCGTGACGCAAAAGAGCGTTGCGCCACCCCGGACGCGGTCTACCGTCGTAGGCGACAAATCGAATTGGGCGCGGTGGCGTGAGGAGAAGGCGATGAGCGACACCCCGCCGAGTTCACGGGTGGGGACCCAGTTCGGGCCGTATTACCTCAAACGGCTATTGGGCCGCGGCGGGATGGGCGAGGTCTACGAAGCCGAGCACACCGTCAAAAAGTGGACGGTGGCCCTCAAGCTGATGCCGTCGGATATCTCCCAGTAAGCAACCGGATTTTGCAGGAGCCCGGGGACGATTTCCCACACTGGCTTGCCGAGACTGCGGTGGCGTTCTTGTCGGCCGACGCAGCGCGTGCGCTGGTGAAGAATTCGGCGGACAAGTGGAAGTTCTGCGCAGGCCGAACCCTGACCGTGGAAAACAAAGGTGGGACGTACCGGTGGATGTTCGGCAAGCTCGGCGGGGGCCCGCCACGGATCGCCATGCGCCAGGCGCAGGAAGCTGCCGATAACTGGTCCTGCGAGCACGTCCTCAGCGCTGTGTCCAATGTGGTCCTCGATGTCAATGCATGCGCCTATGGCATCGCGAACGAAGCCAGTCAGATCGTTGACAAAATGGCCGCCGAGATAACGCAATAACCAGTCGATCAAGCGGTCAGGGCATGTAGTAGCCGCGGATGCGGTGGAAACGGTGCCGGCCGAGCAGGGCGTTCGCGGCTTCCAGACCCGAGAGCACCGCAGCCTCAATGCATCCCGCGTTCATGCCTGAGTCGGTCCAGTCCCCGGCCAACACCAAGTTGTCGTAACCGCTTTCATCGGGCCGCAAGCGATAGCGCTCGGTGCCGGGAACCGACTGAACGTAGCGATCCGAGGGATCGACGTTGACGCTGACGTGCTGGGTGCCGACTGCGGCAGCGCCCTGTTCGCCGTTGACACCGCTGAGCAGGTGCCAGCTGAAGCCGTGCTCGGTGACCGCGGCGGGGAAGTACTGCTTGAGGTTTCGGTCGATGTAGGTAGCGGCGTCTTCACGCACGCATTGCTCGTACCGGCGCGCGTAATCGGCACCGACTTCCGCCGTGGGCCAGGCCGCGTTGAGCGTGCCGCAGAAATAGGCGACGGTGCCGGGCCGGTCGTCTTCGGGCCAATCCTCGCTCCACAGCGTTTGCGGCATCGACGCCCAGGTCTCGAACGGGCGAAGGTAGGCGCTGATCGTCACCGCCGGCTCGTGCCAGCCCAGTGACGGCTCGTCCGGGCGAAGCCAGATCTGAAACGCCTGGGTGGCGACGGTGCGCACCCGGGATGTCATCTCCTTCCACTCGACGGAATCCTCGATCAGCTCACCGGCGACGACCGGCAGGATGCCCACGGATACCGCGAGCACCACATGGTCGAAGTCGACGCCGCGACGCAACACCCGGGTCTCCGCGACGGGGTGGTCGGACCAGTAGGTTTCCAGCGAACGCCAACCGCCGCAGGGGATCTGAACGGGTGCGGCCAGCTGGTCGGTCAATGGCGTGTCAGGGAACACCGGGAGCCCGCGCACCTTGGTCAGCGGTTCGTAGTGGGTGACGTTGTCGGCGAGGCGGATCTGCCGGCCCATCGTGATCGCATCGATCGTCAGACGCCGGTCGTCGAGATGCAGGGCGTCGAGTCGGTGGAAGAACTCGAACTCGACGCCGCGCCGCCGCAATGCCTGGTACAGCGGAGCGACCACGATGTCGCCCATCCCGGCGGTCATCTTCCAGAAGATCGCACCCTTGTATTCGAACATTGCCAGGGCGGTCAGGTAGATCGCTTGTCCCGCACCGAATGCCGGCCGCGCGGGGTCGGCATCCTCATAGGCGAACACGAGGTCGTACAGGCCGCGCACCAACGCGAAGTCCAGCACATCCGGGTGTGCGCCGTGGCGCAGCAGCCACGCGTTGTAGTCCTCGTCGTTGATCGCCCGGAAACCCCGCGGATCGGTGACCAGGTTGTCGGCCAGGATCCCGCGGATCACCGCGGTCATCATCGACAGCAGCAGCCAGGACCGCCGGTGGTCGGGCCGTCGTTCGTAATCGAGTGCATCGCGCACCGCGCCGAGTGCGTCGTCGATCAGTTCAGTCGCGGTGCGCCGGGACGCGCGCGGATCGGCCAGCGACAGCAGCGCTGCAAACGTCGCCCGGGCAACCGCATCGATCCATCGCGTCGCCGGTGGCGGTTCAGGCGAGGTGGACAGCGCAAGTCCGGCAGCGGTTGTGCCACGCTGGGATTCAGCGAAATCACGCAACAGTCGCAGGGCGCGGCGGGTGAAGTCCACGACCGTCATCTCCCGACCGGTGGAGTCCGGTTCGCCTGGCAGCCCGTCGTTTCGGGTGAACGTACCGAGCCACAACAGCCAGTCGCTACCGAACTTATCCGCCAGTCCGAGGTTGTCCCCCGGAATCATCGCTTGGTCCCAGGTCTTGATTGGTGCTGTCGGATCGGTTGTAGCCCTGTCGATTTCGGCGTAGCACTCGCGAAGCATCCCGAAGGCATTCTCGTAATAACCCAGCCAGATGTGTAGCCCGTGTTCCTCGATGCGCCCGTGCCTGCCGCGGCTGGACGCGGCCTTCCCGCCGAGTCGCCAGCCGCGCTGGTAAACGGTGATGGAGTCGAAACGCTCGCGCCAGCCCGGCTCGCTGAGCCGCCAGGCGGCGCTCAACCCGGCCATGCCGCCGCCGAGAATGGCGACCTTGCCCCCGGGCCGGCTCACCCGAGCAGCGCCCGCGCTCGATCGAGTTCCGGCCAGCCGCCCTCGGCGGGAAACCGGCCGACCGCGTCGATCAGCGCTTCTTTCGCGGATTCGCCGTGCAGCTCGAAATCATCCACCGCGGCGCGTAATTCAAAGATCGGCGCTGCCTGCTCGCGGGCCATGTCCAAGGCGGCGCGTAGGTCCGCGTCACGTGCGTCGGCGTCGTCGGTGGTATGGGCGCGCAGGCGCAACAGCTCGGCCCGGTAGAAGTTCACGTCGGATTCCTGGCCCAATTGCAGTGCGATATCGACACGTTCGCGTGCCTCATCGGTTCTGCCGACAGCGGTCAGCAGCCGCGCGAGAACCCCGTCGTAGTAGCTCACGAACAGCGTCGCCTCTGCGGCGCGCCAGGCCTGGACGATCATGGTCATCATCCCGATGTGGGCCTGTAGCCCCTTCGGGTCGATTTCGTCGGCCGAAAGTGCCGCCAGCGCGGCGATGGTGGCCTGCTGGGCGACACCCATCGCAACCCAGTAATCGAAGCCGTGCCGCTGCGCCGCCTTTTTGAGCTCCTTGGCCACAGCCGCGGCGCGGTCAAGCTGGCCGGCCTCGAGGCGGACCCACACTTCATAGCAGCGCACGAAGGCTTGACTGAACGGCCCTTGCGGGAAGCCGAGGGAAGCCGCGCGAAATACGGCGTCGGCGAACTGGTCCACGGCGCCGTTGAAATCGCCCTGGACACAACGCGCGAGCGCCAAGTGCGTCTGCGCCGAGGCAACCGGCTCGTTGGGAACGAACCACGCCGATTCGATGGGGATATCCACGGCTGCCAGCGCCGCTGTGGCTTCTTCGAGTATGCCGCGGGCTTCGGCGAAATCCCCGCGATACCAGGCGACGATGCCGAAGGCCACATTGTTCGCGGGGCGAAACCAGTGATGGGCGTCCGAAACCTTCCCAGTCCGGATGGATTCCGACAGTTGCAGCGTTCGCCGCAGGTCGCCGCGCGGCAAGTAATACGCCCACAGTGCGGTCAGGGTCGCGAACAGCTCGGCCTCGCTCAGGTCCGTCCTGGCAAGTTGCAGACAAAGTTCGAAGTCCACCGCCGCCTGTGAGCTGGCGGTTCCTTCCGCCGCCGATGCGAGGAACCCGCGCCGAAGGCGGAGGCGGACCTCGCGCCGGTCGCGCGCCGGGCCGGGCGCCGCGCGTTCGATCTGTGCGATGGCACGGGTGAGGTAAGCGCGTGCTTCGTCGAGGGCACCTCGCCGGCGGGCATCGTGCGATGCTTGCCGGTAAGCGGCCGCAGCCTCTTCGAAGCGTTCCGCGTGTTGGTAGTGCACGGCGACCAGAGGCCAGTCGGGGGAATCGGAGCCGCTGACGAGTGCATCGGCTACCCGGCCGTGCAGGGTGCGGCCCACACTGGGCGGCGGCAGCTCGTAGGCGACCTCACGGAGCAGCTCATGCCGGAATCGCCAACTGTCAATGCCCGTCGGCTCGAAGGCACGCGCGGCCTCGAGGTCGCGAATGGCGTCGTCGAAGTCGGATTCGGACATGTCGAGGGTGCTCCGCAGCATGTCCGCGTCGAAATCCCGGCCGATGGTGGCCGCGGCCTCGACGACCTGAATTGTGGTGTCGCTAGCCCGAAGCCGCGCGAACAAGGGCTCGTAGAGCGCGTCGGGCACTCGCGTCCACCGCGCGGCGTCGGTGGGCTGGTCGCCCATCTTGGTGACGACCTCTTCGAGGTAGAGCGGCACACCGTCGCAGCGGCGAGCGACTTCGGCCCGCTGGTCCGCGGACAACGTCGGGTCGAGCGCGGTGATCAGCTCTTCGGCTTCGAGTGCGTTCAACGGTGCGAGTTCGAAAACCTGGACGTGACCGGCGTTTCGAAGTGCGCTGATCTCGCGAGCGGTGAGCACCACGAGCAACTTGCCGGTGTCCGCGCCGAGCAATGACTCGACGACGTCGAGCGTTGATGAATCAAACCACTGCAGATCCTCGGCCAGCACCACCGCGGGACGGCTGCCGACACAGGCGAGCAGATAGCCGACGATGGCCTCACGGATCTGTTCGTACAGCTTGGTGCCTTCGGCGCGCACAGGTTGGTAGCTGTGCTCGAAGGCGATGCCCAACACCGGCGCCAACAGCGGTATCGCGGATTCCGGATCCAGTCCGCTCGCCCGCACCTCATCCTCCAGCAGGGTCAACCGCGCATCGTGCTCTGTCGCCCGCTCGATCCCGCACCGCTGCTCGAGCAGGGCGCGAATCGGGTAGAGGCCGGCATCGGTGTGAAACGGCGACCCGATCAACGCGAGCACCGGATTGCCCGATTCTTCAGCCAGGTCGGCCGCCGCGGTGGCCAACCGGCTCTTGCCCACACCGGCTTCACCGATGAAGGCGACGCCGGGCATGGCCCCGGAGTTGGCCAATGTGTCGTTTTCAGCCATGGCCCAGCTCGCCCGCAGGTGGTCCACCTCACGATCGCGGCCGACCAGCGGGCCGATCGGTATCCGTTTCCGGCTGACGCGTTCACCGACGACCTGGTAATGCTCGACGGGTTCGTCGACACCTTTGACGGATTGGGCCGGCTGGACCTCGAGGTCGAAGTGGTCGCGCACCAGTGGCGCGATCGCCTCGGAGACGACGACGGAACCCGGAGGTGCCAGTCCGGAAACCCGGGAAGCCAGGTTGGCGCCCAATCCGTACACATCGTCTTGTGCGACGTCGAGATAGACCAGACCCCGATGGACTCCCACGCGCACCGAGATGCCGAAGCCGAATCGCGATCGGACCCGCTCGCTGAGCTTGGCCACGTCACGCGCGATGTCGAGACCCGCCTGTACCGCTCGTCGCACGTCGTTCTCGTGGGCTCTGGGATGACCGAACACGGCGAGCAGTCCGTCCCCCTTCGTGGAGAAGACGTGGCCCTCGTAACGGTCGATGATCTCATTGACTTGCTGCCGGTAGCGCCCGATCGCCTTGTAATAGATCTCCGGCTCGACGCGGCCAGACAGCGCGGTCGAGTCCACCACGTCGGCGAAAAGGATTGTCAATCGCCGTAATTCGCCACTACCGGCGGCCGGGGCGGCGAGCAGGTCCTCGGCATCCTGGTTGCCGCTGTCGACGGCCAGGACCTGTTCGGCCAGCGCACTGGCGGTCGCGCGGTCACCGCTGTTGATGGCTTGAATAGCGCGGTCAAGCAACTCGTCGATGGTGCGCGTCGGGCCGGACATGCTCACAGGTCGATGGTGCGGCCCACGTCGACGGCAGCCGGGGTGGCGGTACCGATTTGGGTCAGCCAAATCTTGCCCCGATATGTGCCGCTTTGTAGGTCAGGCCAGGTCACCTTCACCCGAAAATTGTTGGCGCCCCGGGGAAGTACGGCTGGCGCGAAGACAACGTACTCGTCGGGGATCACACACGACGGCGCGCCTTCCAGAACGAAGGACTTGGCAATTGAGAGCACTCTTTCGCACCCGTTGTCGGGATTGACGATGATGGCTTCGGACTTGCCGTACTCTTCGGTTGCGTTCGGAATGCAGGGATAGGGGATCACTCGGCTTGGTCAGCTGCAGGCCCGCGGTCAAGGCGAGATTGACCAGTTCATTCGCCGACTTGGCCCACTTCGGGAAGTCGAACGTTCCTTTGGTGATCTCGGCGTTGGCGTCCAGCCAGATCTTGCCCGCGTGGTTGACGAGGCGACGCGATGTTTCCAGGTACTGGGTCGGGAGCGAGCCAGGACTAGTCATTGCTTGTCGCCTTCTTGAGCCGGGTAGCGGAGCCGCTCCAGATAGCGCCAGGGGTCAGTCGCCAGCCTGACCGCCAGGTCGGTGGTGTATGCCATCGTGTCGGCGATCGGCGCCACGCCGGTCGCCCACTTTTCGGCGATGGCCGCGCTCTTTACGGCCATGTCGTCGATGCACTCGTTGAGCATCTTGACGGCCAACTCCACCGCGCGGCGACTGGTATCTGGGCCGGTCGGAGGTTGCTGCGCCGGCTGACCCGGTTCAGTCGAGATTTCCCGCGCGGGCTCACTCGCGCCGCCAGTGAACTGAGCCCGCGTTGAACCGCCCGTTGACGGCGGCACCGACGCCGCCCAACTCGTCCAGTCCACGCTTTGGTCGTGGTCTCGCTTCTTCACCCCGTCGACGAGCATGACCAGACCTTGGTCTCCGTATCCCTGCGAGCACGCGAAGATCCCCAACGGGGTCAGGCTCAGATTGCGGATGCTGGCGACTTTCCTGGTGCGCACGTGCACGCCGGAGTCGGCCGAGTTTTGGCGGGTTGACGTTGATGTCATCCGGATGAAGCCCTCGTCGACCACGAACACGCCGTCTCCCTTGGCGTCGTGGCAAGGGTTATCGTCCAGCGCGTAGTTGATGCATGCCGTAGGCTGCTGCGACTGCTCGTCTTGGCCCTGACTCTTCCAGTACTTCAGCGGTGTCTGCAGGTGCGTTTGCGCATTCCAGCAGGTGGTGCTGACGTGTTCGAGCACCCGGCTCCATCCGTCCTCGCGCTCCTGGTGCCATTCCATCTCGCAGAAGAACGAGGACAGGCATTTGCCCCAGTTCAACGGGTCGATGACGTCCTTCAACTGATCGAGCGACACGTCCTGGCTGGTGAATTCGGTGGTGAGCACGATGCAGGGACGACCGTGTGCCGTCATCATCTTGGGCTGGCACATCGGCACGTCAGCCACGGCTGGGTTGATCAACCCGCTCCGCCAGGCGGTCTGCATCACGCCGGTAAATGCGGCGCGCTCGTGGAAATTGAGCCGCTGCAGGTCAAGCAGGCCGGCGTCATCGGGGCCGCCGGCGAGCTTTAGTGCTCGCCAAAACGGTTCATCCAAATTGGCGAACCGCACGGTCAAGTCATCCGGCTGGTACCAGTCCGGCAGGTGACAAAGCGCCCCGATCGCGTACGCCATTCGTGATTGCTGCACCGTGGAGAGCAGCGGCTGCTCCGGCTCCGACGCAGGACCGGAGCCAACGGCGGTCGCACTTGCTGACCCCGTCTCGCCGGGCGCTTGCAGGGCGTTCAACGCCTCGAGCAGATTCGGGACGCGGACCGGCTCCGCGAATTCGGGGAGCAGCCTCGCCTGAAAATCGAGGAGCTCGTCGTACCAGCCGGCGTTTTCGCCGGTGGTGCCGGGCAGATAGCGCTCGACGATGGCTTCGATTTCCGGATTATGCGTGCTTGCCGCTCTATCGAGCGCCCCGTAAAGCGCGAGAAGAGACTGAGCGGCTGTCGGTGCATCGGGCGTCGCCATCAGGACCTCCACTAACCGGTTCGCCCCGGTAGCTTACCGTCGCGCCGACTAATGCACATCGTCCTCACAGTGGAATGGCCGGAAACTCACAGTGGAGCTGCCGGAAAGGGCGTGGATGCCGGCGCTTTAGCATTGTTCCCTATGACAAGTCGGGGGTTCGGCGACGACGGTACCATCGACGATCTGCCGTGGGCGTCAGTTTTCGATCCGGCCGCGAATGCCCGGGCGCTCAGTGCAATTCAGGCCGAAGGGTTTCGCGCCGCCAGCCGCATCGTCGATCGGTTCGTGCGCGCGGTAGGGCCCGACGGCGCAGGCGGCAGTGCGCAAGCTACCAACGGACACGCCGCGGCCGAGACCAATGGCACGGCTAACGGCAGCGATCCCGGCACGTCGGGCGTGCAGGAATTGGAACGGCTGACCCGGGCGTGGTGGTCGGCGGTCGGGCGACTCCTGCTTCGATCGATGCCGGTCAGCGCGCAGCCGGGCGGTCACCCGGTGAGCCTCGACACGAACAACGCGGGCTCCCAGGGTGCCGTGAACCTCGAAGCGGCCGTGGCGGGTTCAGCCAGCGTTGAGGTGTGGCTACACAACCGCGGACCCGACGATCGCACCGACGTCCGGCTGCAATGCAGTGATCTGCTCAGCCACGACGGCAACGTGATCCGTGCCGATGCGGTGCTCATCGACACCGCCGTCGTACCGATGCCCCGACGGTCCAGCCGCGGTGTGGCGATCACCATCAACGTGGCACCGGAGGTGTTGCCCGGCATCTACCGCGGGACCTTGCTGGCGAGTGGTCACCCCGATCTGTGGCTGCCCGTGGCGCTCACCGTCCGACTGCCGAAGACATGACCAGCACCGCTGAGCGCGACGAACTGGTAGCGGGGGTCGATGAGCGGCTACGGGAGGTCGCCAGGCTGGTCCGCCGGTCAATGCTCGACGCCATGCCCGACGGCGAACCCAGCCAGTGGCTCTACGCACCGATGCGCGAATACCCGTCGCGGCCGGGTAAGGCCTTGCGGCCCGCGCTATGTCTTTCGGCCGGTCGCGCGTTCGGTGCGGAGTCGAATGAACTACTGGGTCTCGCCGTGGCGATCGAGATGCTGCACAATGCTTTCCTGGTGCACGACGACATCGTCGACGGCAGCGAAATGCGCCGCGGGAGACCGACTTTAGCGGCAACGCACGGAATGGCCGCGGCGCTGAACGCGGGCGACGCGTTGGCGGTGATGGCGGGACAGGTGTTGCGGCGGGCGACGCGGCGGCTCGATCGCGACCTTGCCGAACTGGTGTGGGCCGAGTTCGACACGATGGCGATGCGCACGCTCGAAGGACAGGCGACGGAGGTGGGCTGGCAGCTCGACAAAGTCGAGAATCTGGGGCCCGACGACTATCTGAACCTGATCATGCACAAGACCTGCTGGTACACCACCATCCACCCGCTGCGGGTCGGGGCGATGGTGGGCTCGCGCGGCACGGCGGAGCTAGGCCCGCTGGTGCGCTTCGGGTTTCACTTCGGCGCGGCGTTCCAAATCCGCGATGACCTGCTGAATCTTGTTGGGGACGAACGGATTTACGGTAAGGAGATCCTTGGCGACCTGTACGAGGGCAAGCGGACGCTGCCGCTGATCCACCTGCAGTCCGTCGCGCAGGGCCGGGATGGGGAAGTAGTGGGGGACTACCTGCGCCGCGGCCGGGCCGAGCGATCGGCCGACCTGGTTCATCGAGTGCGTGCGCTGATGGACAGCTACGGCAGCATCGAGTTCGCCAGCGAATACGCCGAGGGCATTCTCCTGGTCGCCGAGGCGTATTTCGAACACGCTTTTGCCGACGCCAAACCCGGCCCGGACCTCGATTTCTTGCGAGCACTGGTGCCCTACGTGTGGGCGCGTTGGCGATGAGCCCGCGTTAAGGTGAGCGCCGTGGCCCAGACCGCGCCGCTACGCGTGCAACTGATCGCCAAGACCGAGTTCCTGGCCCCGCCGGACGTGGCGTGGACGACCGACGCCGACGGCGGCTCCGCCCTGGTCGAGTTCGCCGGCCGGGCCTGCTATCAGAGCTGGTCCAAGCCCAATCCCAAGACGGCGACCAATGCGGGCTACCTGAAGCACATCATCGACGTCGGACACTTTTCGGTGCTCGAGCACGCCGGCGTGTCGTTCTACATCACCGGCGTCTCGCGATCCTGCACCCATGAACTGATCCGGCACCGGCACTTCTCCTACTCACAGCTCTCGCAGCGCTACGTGCCGGAAGGGGATTCGCAGGTCGTCGTCCCGCCGGGCATGGAAGACGATCCCGAGCTGCAGCAGATCCTGACCGAAGCCGCCGACGCCAGCCGCGCCACCTATGCCGAGCTGCTGGGCAAGCTAGAAGCCAAGTTCGCCGATCAGCCCAGCGCGATGTTGCGCCGCAAGCAGGCCCGGCAGGCCGCGCGCGCCGTGCTGCCCAACGCCACCGAGACCCGGATCGTGGTGACCGGGAACTACCGGGCGTGGCGGCACTTCATCGCGATGCGGGCCAGTGAGCACGCCGACGTGGAAATCCGCCGGCTGGCAATTGAGTGCCTGCGTCAGCTCGTCGACGTCGCACCCGCTGTGTTCGCCGACTTCGAGGTATCCACCCTGGCCGACGGCACCGAGGTCGCCACCAGCCCGTTAGCCACCGAAGCCTGAGCCGCGAGGGTGCACAGATGTACGCGCCCGCGCGGCGTGTCTTGTGCAGACACGCACCCTCGCGCTGGTGCAAAACAGCTTGCCGCGGCCAGGTAACCTGAACACCGTGAGCACCGTCGGATTCGACGCCCCCACACGCCTGGGAACCTTGCTGACCGCGATGGTGACACCGTTTGGCGCCGACGGGTCCGTCGACACCACCGCCATTGCACGGTTGGCGAACCACCTGATCGACCAGGGCTGCGACGGGCTGGTGGTTTCGGGCACCACCGGCGAGTCACCCACCACCACCGACGACGAGAAGCGCGACCTGGTCCGCGTCACTCTGGAAGCGGTGGGCGACCGCGCCCGCGTCATTGCCGGCGTGGGTACCTACGACACCGCACACAGCATCCGGCTGGCCAAAGCCGCCGCGGCCGAAGGCGCTCACGGGCTACTGGTAGTCACGCCGTACTACTCGAAGCCGCCGCAGACCGGGCTGCACGCGCACTTCACCGCCGTCGCCGACGCCACCGACCTGCCGGTGCTGCTTTACGACATCCCCGGGCGGTCGGGAGTGCCGATCGAGCCCGACACCCTGCGTGCGCTGGCGTCGCACCCCAACATCGTCGGGGTCAAGGACGCCAAGGCTGACCTGCCCGGCGGCGGCCAGGTCATGGCCGACACCGGACTGGCCTACTACTCCGGTGACGACGCGCTGAACCTGCCCTGGCTGGCCATGGGCGCCGTCGGCTGCATCAGCGTGATTTCTCATCTGGCCGCGGGTCAATTACGAGAGTTGTTGTCCGCCTTCGGTTCCGGCGATATCGCCACCGCACGCAAGATCAATGTCGCGGTGGCCCCGTTGTGCAACGCGATGAGCCGGCTGGGCGGGGTGACGTTGTCCAAGGCGGGTCTGCGGCTGCAGGGTATCGACGTCGGTGATCCCCGGTTGCCGCAAATGGCCGCAACACCCGAGCAGATCGAGGCGTTGGCGGCCGACATGCGTGCAGCGTCGGTGCTCCGGTAACCCGCAGGTTGGCTCACAAGTGGATGTAGAACTCGCCCCACCAGGTCCTTTGGCCTCGGGTGGCTTGCGGGTCACCGCGCTGGGCGGCATCAGCGAAATCGGCCGCAATATGACGGTATTCGAGCACCTGGGCCGGTTGCTGATCATCGACTGCGGGGTGATGTTCCCCACCCACGACGAGCCCGGCGTCGACCTCATCCTGCCCGACCTGCGCCACATCGAAGACCGCCTCGACGACATCGAGGCGCTGGTGCTGACCCACGCGCACGAGGACCACATCGGGGCGATCCCGTTTCTGCTCAAGCTGCGGCGCGACATCCCGGTCGTCGGGTCGAAGTTCACGTTGGCGCTGGTCGCCGCCAAATGCCGCGAGCACCGGATCAAGCCGGAAGTTCGTCGAGGTCACAGAGGGACAGAGCAGCCGGCACGGCGTGTTCGAGTGCGAATACTTCGCCGTCAACCACTCCATCCCGGACGCGCTGGCCATCGCCGTCTACACGGGCGCGGGAACCGTCCTGCACACCGGTGACATCAAGCTCGACCAACTACCGCTCGACGGCCGTCCCACCGACCTGCCCGGCATGTCCCGGCTCGGCGACGCCGGTGTGGACCTGTTCCTGTGCGACTCGACCAACTCCGAGGATCCCCGGCGTGGGGCCGTCGGAAAGCGAAATCGGCCCGACGCTGCACCGGCTGATCCGGGGCGCCGACGGACGTGTCATCGTGGCGTGTTTCGCCTCCAACGTGGACCGGGTGCAGCAGATCATCGATGCCGCAGTGGCATTGGGCCGGCGGGTGTCGTTCGTCGGGCGATCGATGGTGCGCAACATGGGCATCGCGCGGGATCTCGGCTTTTTGCGGGTGGACGATTCGGACCTGATCGACATCGCCGCCGCCGAGATGATGGCGCCCGAACAGGTGGTGCTGATTACCACCGGAACCCAGGGCGAGCCCATGGCGGCGTTGTCGCGGATGTCGCGCGGCGAACATCGCAGCATCACGCTGACCTCGGGTGACCTCATCATACTGTCGTCGTCGCTGATCCCCGGGAACGAGGAGGCGGTCTACGGCGTCATCGATTCGCTGTCCAAGATCGGAGCCCGGGTCGTCACCAACGCCCAAGCGCGGGTGCATGTTTCGGGCCACGCATACGCCGGCGAGCTGCTCTTTCTGTACAACGGCGTGCGACCGCGCCATGTCATGCCGGTGCACGGGACCTGGCGGATGCTGCGCGCCAACGCCAAGCTGGCCGCCAGCACCGGAGTGCCGCAGGAGTCGATTCTGTTGGCCGAGAACGGTGTCAGCGTCGACCTGGTCGCCGGTAAAGCTTCGATTTCCGGCGCGGTGCCGGTCGGCAAGATGTTCGTCGACGGGCTGATCACCGGCGATGTCGGCGACATCACTCTGGGTGAGCGGCTCATCTTGTCGTCGGGCTTTATCGCGGTGACCGTCGTGATCCAACGTGGCACCGGGCGTCCGGCAGCTCCGCCACATCTGTATTCGCGCGGATTCTCCGAAGATCCCAAGGCGCTCGAGCCCGCTAGTGCGCAAGATCGAGGCGGAGCTGGAATCGCTGGTCGCGGCCAAGGTCACCGATCCGATCCGGATTGCCCAGGGGGTGCGGCGCACCGTCGGCAAGTGGGTGGGCGAGACGTATCGCCGGCAGCCGATGATCGTGCCAACGGTTATCGAGGTTTAGATTCTTACGTTTTCTCCGCGTAAGCCGACCATTCCAGCTGCGAGGCGGGGAGATTGCGGCCGGCGGGCTCGACGTAGCGTTGCACAAACTCGTCGGGCCCGGCTTGTTCCACCAGCCGCCAGCCGTATTCGCCGATGAACTCGGCGACTTCGTCGGGCTCGAGGCCGAATTGCCAGAGCTGCTGGCGCTCTCGGGTGTTGCGATACAGCGTCCGGGTGCCGTACCGGTTAGTCCCGTCGATGAAGTCACGGCGGACATAGGTGAATACCAACCGGCTGCCCGGCGCGGTCGCGCGTAGTCCTTCCAGCGTGCGCCGAACAGTTGCTTCGGTGAGGTATTGGGTCACGCCTTCGCAGACGAAGAAAGCCCGGTAGTCGGTGTGGTAGCCGTGCTCGGCCAACGCAGTGAGCAGGTCGTCATGCTCGAAGTTCAAGGCCACCAACCGCACCGACAGCGGCGGCCCGCCCAGCGCCCGCCGGACCGTCTCGGCCTTCCTGGCGATGTTGACCGGCAGGTCTACCTCGAACACCGGGAGACGGACCTGCCGGGTCAACCGGTAGGCGCGGGTGTCGAATCCGGCGCCCAGGATCACCACCGCGTCGATGTCGTCGAGCGCGTCTTTGAGCTTGTCGTCGATGAAATGCTTGCGGCAGGCCATATTGACCCAAAGGCCGGGGCCGGTGAACTCGGAGCCTCGCACCATCAGGTTCCGGACCCGCCCCCACTGGGTCGCGCGGACCAGCATTCGCAGTGGGCGCGGCAAGAACAGCTCCGCGAGGTCGTCGTCCACCAGCCGCCGGCCGGGCGGCTCGTTTTGTTCGACGGCCGTTAACACCATCGGGCCATAAGCGGTCTGTGCAACGGGATTTCGGGGCATTGACTATCGCTGCCTATCGCTTGTTCACGCAGCCCGCATCGACCGGCAGGGTCACCCCGGTGATGTAGCGGGCCTGGTCGGACACCAACCATGCCACGGCGTCGGCGATGTCGTCGGGCTGCATGATTTGCACCGGCAGTGCGTTACCCATGCCGGTCGCCGCACCGGATTCCGCGACCAGGTCGGCGAGCCACTGCCGGGTGAACTCGTTGTTGATCATCGGTGTCAGCACCCCGGACGGATGTACCGAGTTGACCCGGATACTGTGCCGGGCAAGCAGATTGGCGTACAACCGCATCAACCCGACCAGTCCGTGCTTGGCCGCGGTGTAACCGATGGAGCCGGCATCGGCGCTGCCGATACCGGCCAAGCCCGCGGCCGAACTGATCAGCACGATCGACCCGCCGGTGCCTTGGTTGACCATCGTGGGCACCGCGACGTCGATGGTGTGGTAGGCGCCGGTGAGGTTGACGTCGATGACGTCGTGCCAGGCGTCGGCGGACTGCATGGGGGCGATTCCGGCGTTGGCGACGACGATGTCGAGCCGGCCGAACTCGTCCAGGCCTGCCTGCAATGCGGCGGTCAGCGATTCGCGATCGCGCACATCGCCCTGGGTGGCCACGATGCGGGCGCCGGTGTCCTCGACGAGCTTGACGGTGGCCGCCAGATCATCCCGGGTGCTCATGGGATAGGGCACGCTGGCGATTTGCCCGCACAGGTCGACGGCGATCACGTTCGCGCCGTCGGTCGCCAGCCGGACCGCGTATGCGCGGCCCTGCCCGCGAGCAGCCCCGGTGATGAAGGCGGTTTTGCCCTCGAGCGGCCGGCTCATCAGGGGCGAAGTTGCCCCTTGTTTGAATCGCCCGCCGGAACCGGCTGCAAAAACTTGATGTCTGGTTGGCCGGCCAGGTGCTCGCCGGCGGCGCTGAACATCTTGGCGACCGCGGGCGCGCTGCTGTGGGTCTTCAGCGCCTCCTCGTCGGCCCACTGCTCGACGAAGACGAAGGTCTCGCCGGTTTGGTGCAGGGAATAGAGCTCGCAGCCAGGTTCGGGGTGCACCTCTTCGACCGCGGTGGTGAGGATGTCGCGGACGGTGTCGACCGACTCGGGTTTGACGGTCAAGGTGGCGACGACGACGACGGGCATGCTGAGGCCTCCTGGGAACTCCGGGGGTGACGTTTGTCACCCTACCCACGCAACCTGACAGTCGGTCGGTCAGTCTCCCGTTCGTTCCAGAGAGATGTCGAGTTGTTGTGCGGGGCAAGGATCTGCAGCATCGAACCGGACGGATCCGCTGACCTGCGACAGCGGGTGCGAAACGGGTTTGGGGAGCGTGTATGCCTCGTGCTTTACCGTCTTGGCGGTCGTGCCGTTAGGGCAGTTGACTTCGGTGCGCTGGTCGAGCAGCCATTTGCCGGCGTTGAACAGCAGTGAATTCACAAGTGTGGTCCCGGAGGTCTCATAGGACTTGAACGTCGTGCACTGGTCGGTGTTGCGCACGCACATCGTCTGCATGGCAATGCGTCGTACCCCCGGTTTCGAGGACCCGTTAAGAACGCTTGTCTCGCTGTAATGCCCGGCCAGGCCTTCGGGCGCAGACGGTGAACGGGGAGCCTGTTTGCCGGGATCCGCAACCGAGATACCCGCATCGATGTCGCTCAGGCGCGTCACCGCCACCGGCGTTTGAGTCGCCACGGCGCAATCCGGACTGGGGTTCATAGCCACGTAGGAAGTCCCGCTCAGGGTGCCGTCGGGTTGAGGCTGCAGCAGCCACGCGGTGAGGGACGGGCCCTTTATCTCGTTGTCGCTGCATGCGCCGTCCTCGCGCAGCGCCGTTTGCCAATGACCATCGACGTAGTCGAGCAGCAGATCGACTGGGGGATCTGACTTCTGTTTGGGGTTGCCGTCCGCCAGTTTCGTCGCCGTCGCGATGCACCCCGAATCGCTGCATGACGAGCGCACCGCATAGTTTCGCGACCTCGATTTCGTGGGCTTGGGTTCACCGCCCGCGAGTTGCTGGGTCCCGTCGAAATCAAACCGGTAGGTGCCCTCGAAGCTCGGGGCCGTCGGCTTGGGAGGCTTCGACGGGCCGTTCGAGAAACTGCCCGAGGAACAGCCGGCCAGCAAGGCGATGCTGACGGCAGTCGCACAGACGGTACGGAAGATGTGCATCCGAGTCCTTTCCGTCTAGCACCCGTCTAACACTCGCTTAACAGCCGGAAGGGCGCTGAGCAGTGATCGAAGCATTACAGCAGTTGTCCTAAAGGACCACGGCATCGGCGTCACGGTCAGTCACCTGCCGAAAGTCCGTCTCGGGCGATGGTCAGGTCGCCGCAACTGATGGCGTGTGCCGTTATCCAGGTGGGGTCTTTATCCGATGTCGCGGTGACGGTGTCGGAGCGGCCGATCGTGGCCGTCGCGCCGTTCAGGTCGATCTCGGTGCGGCGCACATTCCATTGACCGTTGTCGTTCTTCGGCAGCAGCGCGACGAGGTGGCGGCCGTCCCCGAGGTCGCTGCAGCCGATGCCGTCGCCGTTGCCGGCGCGGTGCCCCATGTCGAACAGGAACGGCATGCCGGGCTGGCAATGAGCCCAGGACAGGCATGCGCCGGCCTGGTCGATGAGGGGGCTGATGGTGCAGCCGGACACCGTGTAGAGGTGGGCCTCCCGGCCGGCGTCGACGATGATTTGGTGGTTGCCGTCCTGTTGGGCGTCGATCAACAAGGCCGTGCGCACAATGGGGCTCGCGCTCGGTATGGCTGCCTCGCCGTAGCCCTGGTTGGTGGTGATGCCGACGATGAGGTTCGTGAGCCACAGCGTGGCGGGCTGTCCGTACACATCGCTGATGTCCTTATTCGCGGCGCCCGGCGGTGGCCCACCCGGCCCGCACCCCGTGTCCGCGATGGCGCGAGGCGCGAGCACCACACCGAGCGCCGCCACCGCGAGCGCCAAAAAGCCGCGCAGCGCCATAGGGCCGGGTCGCAGAACGACGGCGCGCAGCGTCTGGCGAGCGGCCGTCGCGGCCAGGGCGATCAGACGGCCTGGTTGCATGGTTGTTGCTGCAGTCATCCGACCTCGTCCGCTTCCTGGCCCGCAGTTGATGCCCTCTCCAAGGTAGGCCGCGTGACTCTCCTGCCAAGGGCCACCGGGCGGCGCAGCGACCCAACCGTTACCAGTGTGGCGGGTGGTGCAGATGATGTATTTGCGACTAGTCTTGCCGTCATGGCTAGTAAGACCGTCGCCCGCTCCGGCACCCGAACGAGCAGGTCAGGGGCCAGCTCTAGGGCCGGTGCTCGTTCTGGGTCGCGCGGTGCGTCCCGGCCTGGGCGACCTGCGGCACCTCGTAAGAAGATGAGCAGGCCTGCCAAGCGGCGGAATCGGTCCGTACTGGTTTCAGCAGGGCTGACCTGCGGTCGGGCCATGCGTGCGACCTGGCTGATGGCGGCCAAGGGCACCGGAAGTGCGGCGCGGTCGATAGGCCGGGCCCGCGATATCGAACCGGGGCATCGCCGTGACGGAATCGCGCTGGTGCTGTTGGGCTTTGCCGTCGTCGTCGCCGCGAGCTCGTGGTTCGACGCCGCCCGTCCGGTCGGCGGCTGGGTAGACGCGGTGTTGCGGACCTTCATCGGCTCAGCCGTCGTCGCGCTGCCGGTTGTCGGCGTCGCCATCGCGATAGTGCTGATGCGGACCCAGCCCAACCCCGACGCGCGACCCCGGCTGATCCTGGGCTCCACCCTGATCGCGCTTGCGCTGCTCGGCCTGTGTCACCTGTGGGCGGGTTCGCCGGAGGCTCCGGCGCCGCGCCAGCAAGCGGCCGGGTTCATCGGCTTCGCCATCGGCGGGCCGCTGTCGGACGGGTTGACCGCCTGGATCGCGGCGCCGCTGCTGTTCATTGGCGCGCTGTTCGGGATCCTGCTACTGACCGGCACCACCATCCGCGAGGTGCCCGACGCGGTGCGCGCCCTGTTCGGTACCCGGCTGTTCCAGCGCGACTACGCCGACGACGAGTGCGACTCGTACGACGAGCTGGACGCTCCGGAAGTCGAGGACGCCGCGCGCGAAGACTTCTCCGACGGCTACTACGACCAATCTTTCGAGGACGAGCCGCAGGCCTGGCCGTCGGCCAACATGCCCGACGTCGAGGACGACGCTCCCACTATTCCTGAACCGGCGGCGCCGACCCGCCGTCGCAGCCGGAAGCGGGACACCCAACCGGCCGTGACCGCCGAGGGTTCCTACACGTTGCCGTCGATAGATCTGCTGGTGGCCGGCGATCCGCCCAAGAAACGCAGTGCCGCCAACAACCACATGGCCAACGCTATCGGCGACGTGCTGACCCAGTTCAAGGTCGACGCGGCGGTCACCGGCTGCACCCGCGGACCCACCGTCACCCGCTACGAGGTCTCGCTGGGCCCCGGCGTCAAGGTCGAGAAGATCACCGCGCTGCAGAAGAACATCGCCTACGCCGCGGCCACCGAAAGCGTGCGCATGCTGGCCCCTATTCCCGGCAAGTCCGCCGTCGGCATCGAGGTGCCCAACACCGACCGGGAGATGGTGCGGCTGGCCGACGTGCTCACCGCGTCGTCGACCCGACGCGACGACCACCCGCTGGTGATCGGGCTCGGCAAGGACATCGAAGGCGACTTCATCACGGCCAACCTGGCCAAAATGCCGCACCTGCTGGTCGCCGGCTCCACCGGATCCGGCAAGTCCAGCTTCGTCAACTCCATGCTGGTGTCGCTGCTGACCCGGGCCACTCCGGAAGAGGTCAGGATGATCCTGATCGACCCGAAGATGGTGGAACTGACGCCGTATGAAGGCATTCCGCACCTGATCACCCCGATCATCACCCAGCCGAAGAAGGCGGCGGCCGCGCTGGCGTGGCTGGTCGACGAGATGGAGCAGCGCTACCAGGACATGCAGGCGTCCCGGGTGCGCCATATCGACGACTTCAACGACAAGGTGCGCTCCGGTGCCATCACCGCGCCGCTGGGCAGCCAGCGCGAGTACCGGCCCTACCCCTACGTCGTTGCGATCGTCGACGAGCTGGCCGACCTGATGATGACCGCGCCGCGCGACGTAGAAGACGCCATCGTGCGGATCACCCAGAAGGCCCGGGCGGCCGGCATTCACCTGGTGCTGGCCACGCAGCGTCCGTCGGTCGACGTGGTCACCGGCCTCATCAAGACCAACGTGCCGTCCCGGCTGGCGTTTGCGACGTCGTCGCTCACCGACAGCCGGGTGATCCTGGACCAGGCCGGCGCGGAAAAGCTGATCGGCATGGGCGATGCCCTGTTTCTGCCGATGGGCTCGAACAAGACCGTGCGGCTGCAGGGCGCCTACATCACCGACGAGGAGATCCACGCCGTCGTCAGCGCATGTAAGGACCAGGCCGAACCCGAATACACCGACGGGGTGACCACGGCCAAGCCCACCGGTGAGCGCACCGACGTCGACCCGGACATCGGCGACGACATGGATGTCTTACTGCAGGCCGTGGAGCTGGTGGTGTCCAGTCAGTTCGGCTCGACCTCGATGCTGCAGCGCAAGCTGCGGGTGGGCTTCGCCAAAGCCGGCCGGTTGATGGATTTGATGGAGACCCGTGGCATCGTCGGGCCCAGCGAGGGATCCAAGGCCCGCGAGGTGCTGATCAAGCCTGACGAACTGGCAGCGACGCTGGCGCTGATCCGGGGCAGCAGCGGCGCCGACGGGGGCGACCTCGAGGACGAGTAGCGCCGAACGTGCACTCAGGGCGACTTTTCGGCCGATTTTTCGCCCTGAGAACACGTTCGGCGCATCACGGCGCCGTAGAGCATGTCCGAGAGGTGGCCCGCCGCAACCTCGAGATCGAGAATGCCGGGATTGTCGAAGTCGTCGTCTTCCACTCAGCTGCCGACCGGCTGCGCAAATACCAGGCCGACCTCCCATTCGCCGTGGTGGCTGACCCGGAACGCGCGCTGTACAGCGAGTTCGGCGTCGAGTCGTCGCTGCGCTCGTTGTTCTATACCGATGCGGCGCGTGCCGCGGTCCGCGGCATGCGGCACACCACATCGCTGATCGGTGGCCTGGCCCCCAGGGAAAACCACCTGGGCAAACCGGCCGATTTCTTGATCGGCCCGGACGGCACGATCCGCGCATGCAAATACGGCGTTCACGCCGACGACCAATGGTCGGTCGATGAAGTGCCGAGTAGCGTCGAGAGCGCAAAAGCTCCCGCAGCCCGGCGTGTCGGAGCTTTAGCGCTCGCCCAGCTAAAGCACCAGCAACATTCGCGAGTTACCCAGAATGTTCGGCTTGACGTAGCTCAGATCCAGGAATTCGGCCACGCCGATGTCGTAGGAGCGGCACATCTCTTCGAACACCTCGGCGGTGACCGGGGTGCCCTCGATCTCGGTGAAGCCGTGCCGGCCGAAGAAATCGGTCTCGAAGGTCAACACGAACAGGCGTTCCAGCTGCAGCTCGCGGGAGACTTCGAGCAGCCGGCTGACGATCGCGTGGCCGATACCGTGGCCCGTCATGGCGGGATCGACCGCGACGGTGCGGATTTCACCAAGATCAGCCCACAACACGTGAAGTGCTCCGCAACCGACCACTTTCCCCTTCTCTTCGGGGTGTTCGGCGACCCAGAATTCCTGGACGGCTTCGTACAGCGTCACCAGATTCTTTTCCAGCAGGATGCGTCCCGCATAGGTGTCGACGAGCTGTTTGATCGCGGGAACGTCGGACGTTCGCGCGCGCCGAACCAGCGGCTGCTTATCCCGTGGGCTTTCGGTCACGGCTAACAGTATCTGCATCGGCGACAGGTAAGCAGGTCAACCGCTATCCTGTTGCGGTGTCGGGGCAGCCGAAAACGAGTTCCGTAGGCGGCTCTGCCCGTATTGCCAACCTGGCCAACATCCTGACCCTCATCCGGCTGGTGTTGGTCCCGATTTTCTTGGTTGCCTTGTTCGATGGCAACGGCCACGAAACCGGTTCCCGGATTGTGGCGTGGGCGATATTTGCGGTGGCGTGTCTTACCGATCGATTGGACGGCCAGCTGGCCCGCAACTACGGCATGGCAACCGAATTCGGCGCGTTTGTCGATCCGATCGCCGACAAGGCCTTGATCGGCTCCGCGCTGATCGGACTGTCCATGCTCGGCGACTTGCCCTGGTGGGTGACGATCGTGATCCTGACCCGCGAGGTTGGGGTGACCGTGTTGCGGTTGTCGGTAATTCGCCGCGGTGTCATCCCGGCCAGTTGGGGCGGCAAGCTCAAAACCCTGATCCAGGCGGTGGCGATCGGGTTGTACGTCTTGCCGCTGTCGGGTGCCCTGCACACGGCGGCGGCGGTGGTCATGGGCATCGCGATCGTGCTCACCATCGTCACCGGCATCGACTACGTGGCGTCGACGTTCCGGGCAGTTCGGCGGACCCAGGATTGACTGGGGTCTGATCTGGTCCGGATCCGGGAACTGATCGGGGAACCAACACCACTCCTGCCCGCGTTCACCTGATGACTATCGCTTTGGACGCAGGCCGACGAAGGAGAACTCGATGGCGACTTTGATGCGCGAGGTCATCGGCGACGTGCTGCGCCAGGCCCGGACTACGCAGGGCCGGACGCTGCGCGAGGTGTCCGACTCCGCGCGAGTCAGCCTCGGGTACCTGTCGGAGGTCGAGCGCGGTCGCAAGGAGCCCTCCAGCGAGCTGCTCAACGCCATTTGCGACGCCTTGGACGTCCCGTTGTCGACGCTGCTCACCGATGCCGGCGAGCGGATGGCACGCGAGGAAAGCGCGGTTGGTGCCGCGCCGAGCAGCCGGTCCAGCGGTGCCAACATCGACGTCACCACAAAGGTCGTCATCCCGCCGGTCGCGTCGTTGGCAGTGGCCTGATCGATCGGCGAAACAGCATCAGGACAAGCACAAGTGCACCAAAGGTGGGGAGATCGTCGCTGACCCGTTAAATTGAGCGGCAAGGGTAAAGCGGCCCACAAGGAACCCAAGAAACGAAGGCGGACCTAACTCATGGCCAATCCGTTCGTCAAAGCGTGGAAGTACCTCATGGCGCTGTTCAACGCCAAGATCGACGAGCGCGCCGACCCCAAAGTGCAGATTCAGCAGGCCATCGAGGAAGCACAGCGCACCCATCAGGCGCTGACCCAACAGGCTGCCCAGGTGATCGGCAACCAGCGGCAACTGGAGATGCGGCTCAACCGGCAGCTGGCCGACATCGAAAAGCTCCAGGTCAACGTGCGCCAGGCCCTGACATTGGTGGACCAGGCCACCGCCGACGGGGACGCGGCCAAGGCCACCGAGTACACCAACGCCGCCGAGGCGTTCGCGGCGCAGCTGGTGACCGCCGAGCAGGGCGTCGAAGATCTCAAGACGTTGCACGACCAGTCCCTGCAAGCGGCGGGTCAGGCCAAGAAAGCCGTCGAACGCAACGCGATGGTGCTGCAGCAGAAGATCGCCGAGCGCACCAAGCTGCTCAGCCAGCTCGAGCAGGCGAAGATGCAGGAGCAGGTCAGCGCTTCGCTGCGCTCGATGAGCGAGATCGCCGCGCCGGGTAACACCCCGAGCCTCGACGAGGTGCGCGACAAGATCGAACGCCGTTACGCCAACGCGCTCGGTTCGGCCGAACTTGCGCAGAGCTCGGTGCAGGGCCGCATGCTCGAGGTCCAGCAGGCCGGCGTGGAGTTGGCCGGTCATTCCCGGTTGGAGCAGATCCGTGCGTCGATGCGCGGGGAAGCGTTGCCGACGGGCGGAACACCGGCGGCTCCGGGAGCCACCCCCGCCACTCCCGCGTCCGGCGGCCAGATCGCCGAGAAGCCCTTTGGCCAGTAGTCGGACGGGCGTTCTGCGATGGCGGTGAAACCGAGTCAGGGCGGCCAATGGCGCGCGTTGCTCACGCGAGGGCTCGACACCGTCAGTGATTGGTCTGACCTGTTCGCACAGAAGATCAGTGTCGCGACCGATCCGCGCAACAAGGGGCTGCGCCGTCGCCGCCGGGCACTGCGGTGGGGCCTGGTATTCACTGCCGGCGTTCTGTTTTGGGGATTGGTGACGGCGCTGCTGGCATCCTGGAGTACGCCGTTCTGGGTGTTGCTGATCACTTTGCTCATCGCCGCGGGCGAGGCCATTCCCGCGACGTTGTTGCTGCTCCGCTACCGCTGGCTGCGAAAGGAGCCGCTTCCGGCGGCGCGACCCGCCAACATCCGCCGGCTGCCGCCGCCCGGTTCGGCCGCACGACCCGCGATGTCCGCGCTGGGCGCCTCCGAACGCGGCTTCTTCTCACTGTTGGGCGTGCTGGAGCGGGGATCCATGCTGCCGGCCGCCGAGATCCGCGACCTGACGGCCGCGGCTAACCAGACGTCGGCGGCGATGGGGGCCACCGCCGCCGAGGTGGTGTCGATGGAAAGGGCCGTGCACTATGCGGAATCGTCACGGTCCTACCTGGTGCCCACCATCAATGCGTTTACCGCGCAGCTGGGCGCCGGCGTTCGTCAGTACAACGAAATGGTCACCGCTGCAGCGCAATTGGTCTCATCGGTGAACGGCAGGTCTGCCCCCGGGGCGGTAGCCGGGCAGGTTTCCGAACAGCGCTACCGCGAAGAGCTGATCGGTGCTACCGATCGTCTGGTCGGGTGGGCGCAGGCATTCGACGAGCTCGGCGGATTGCAGCGGCGTTAGCGTCGGTTTCCGTTTAGGCGGCGACCCGATTGGGGCCGCGGGCCGTAGCGCTCGATGTACGCCTGATGGATATGGGCATCGCGCTTGCGGGCGCGTCGCGTCGACAAATCGGGGTCGAGGTCGTGCACATGCAGCATGTGACGGCGCCATATCTTGTTCAGCGCGTGCGAAAAGTAAACGAACGGAATGAAGAATCGGCAGCGTCATGCCGAGGTGGACTTCCAGCGTCGTCGGGATCAACCAGAACGGCGCGAGCACCAGCACGGCTGGCACCGCGACGCGGAGCATCATCCGGCCGGCGGCCCCCTTGCCGGCTAGGTCGTTGCGAACCCAATCCCGCATCGAATCGGGCAGTCGCGCCCCGTAGCAATACCGGATGTATTGCCAGCGCGCTGGGCTTCGTGCGGACACCGTCGCCGCTCATTGGTTACAGCGTCGCTTTGAGTGGCGGCACCACCAGCGCCACCAGGCCGCGCACGGTCGCCTTGAGCATGTCGTAGACGTCTACGTAGTCCCGCCACAGGGTGATTCGTCCGTTGTGGACCTCGAAAATCCCGCAGGCCCAGAACTGAATCCGCAATGGTCCGAAGATCAGCGCGTCGGTCCGTTCGGTGAGCACCGCACTGCCGTCGGCGGCGACGCGGTGAATCTTCACCTCGAACCCGACCCGGCCTTGCATCCTGCTCAGCAGCTTCGCCGTTCGGCGGCCGCCTCGGATCCTGGACAGTCCGACGTTCTCGTAGACGAGATCGTCGGCAAATGCCGCTTCCACGGTGTCGAAGTCTTCGTCCTGCAGTGCGTTCAGGAAACCCTCGACCGTGCGGATGTTGTCGGTGGTTGTGTCGGTCAGCTCGGTCATGGTTGCCAGCGTAGGCGCCGGGCGCTGTGGCAGGGTAGGCAGATGCGCGTGGCAGTGGTCGCCGGGCCGGACCCCGGGCACTCGTTTCCCGCGATTGCGCTGTGCCAACGGTTTTTGGCGGCTGGCGACACGCCAACGCTATTCACCGGCGTGGAATGGCTCGAAGCTGCCCGCGCTGCCGGCATCGACTCCGTCGAACTGGACGGGCTGGTGGCGCTGGACGACGATCTGGATGCCGGGGCCAGGATCCACCGGCGTGCCGCGCGGATGGCGGTGCTCAACGTCCCGGCGCTGCGCGACCTGGCACCCGATCTGGTGGTGTCCGACGTCATCACCGCCGGCGGTGGGATGGCCGCCGAGCTGCTGGGGATCCCGTGGGTAGAGCTCAACCCGCATCCCCTGTACCTGCCGTCGAAGGGTCTGCCGCCGATAGGCAGCGGGCTCGCGCCGGGTACCGGGGTCCGCGGCCGGCTGCGAGATACCACCATGCGGGCCTTCACGGCACGCTCCTGGCGTGCAGGCCTGCGGCAGCGCTCGACGGTGCGGGCCGAGATCGGTTTGCCGGCCCGCGATCCCGGGCCGCTGCGACGGCTGATCGCCACGTTGCCCGCGCTGGAGGTGCCGCGCCCGGACTGGCCGGCTGAGGCGATCGTGGTGGGGCCGTTGCACTTCGAGCCGACCGATCAGGTGCTGCCGATTCCTGCGGGCTCGGGACCGGTGGTGGTGATCGCGCCGTCCACCGCAATGACCGGGACCACCGGACTGGCCGAACTCGCACTGCAATGCCTGACGCCGTCAGACACGCTGCCGCCGGGATCGCGCCTGGCGGTGTCCAGGCTGGGTGGAGCTGATCTGGCGGTACCGCCCTGGGCGGTGGTCGGGCTGGGACGGCAGGCCGAGCTGTTGACGCATGCCGACCTGGTGATCTGCGGCGGCGGGCACGGGATGGTGGCCAAGACGCTGCTGGCCGGGGTGCCTTTGGTGGTGGTTCCCGGCGGCGGGGATCAGTGGGAGATGGCCAATCGAGTGGTCCGGCAGGGGAGTGCCCGGCTGATCCGGCCGCTGAGCGCCGACGCGCTGGTGGCCGCTGTCGGCGACGTGTTGTCGTCGGCGAAGTACCGCGAGGCCGCGCAGCAGGCCGCGGCCAGCATCGCGGGAGTCGCCGATCCGGTGCAGGTGTGCCACGAAGCGCTTGCTTTAGCGAGATAGCGCGCTGGGTATGTTGCTGGCGTGCGGTTGACGGAGTTTAACGAGCGGGTCGTGCTGCGATTCGGCGCGGCTTACGGCGCATCGGTGCTGGTCGATCACGTGTTGACCGGCTTCAACGGCCGTAGCGCCGCCCAGGCGATCGAAGACGGCGTCGACCCCCGCGACGTCTGGCGCGCGCTGTGCGCCGACTTCGATGTGCCGCGCGATCAGTGGTGATTCGAGCCTGCGCCCAAGGCTATGGGCAGGCCGGCGGCCGCACCCTCATCGCAGGTTGGATGCCATAGCGTCAGCCCCGGTACGAGCGTGGAGTCCGGTCGAACACGCAATCGCCGCACACGGATGCTCCCGGGATGCGGTAGAAGAGGCAGCAGGTGCGCCGCCGGAAACTCAAATGCGGGTTGGTGACGACGCCCGATCCGGCCAATCTTTCCGTGTCCAGCAGGGTGTCGGTGATCTCGACGATCGGGCCGCGCAAATCGGGCCGCACCGAAAGCAGGGCCCGGGATGCGCCGACGAGCGCGGACGCGATGTTGCCCGACAACAGGGCGGGCGCCAGCTTGACCCGCAGGCCGGCCTCCAGCGGTTCCATGTGCTCCTGTACGACGACGCGGTACAACAAGTCCGCCGAGGGTGACTGGACGGCTTGTCCGACGGGTTCGGGCATTCGTAGTGCCGCGCCGTCGTCGGCGCGTTGCAGGTCTTTGAGGTCCGGAACGACGCCGTGGCCCAGCGCGCACGCGAGCACGGGTGACCACAGCCGGGTGGCGTGGCCGAGGTGAACCAGCGAGGCGCCGATCCGCAGGTCCGTGGTGTGGTAGCGCTGGACGGTGGTGGCGATCAAATCGGCGCAGCCGTCGTCGTAGGACTGGCCGACCGGATGCCATCCCGCCGCGTCGCCGCCCACCGTCAGCGCGAAAAACCCTTGGTAGGAAGATATTTCGGCCAGCTCAGCAGAGATGTCCATGCGGGAACGTCCTCCCTGGAGAGATCCGCATAGTCGATGGTACGGCGGCCGCTGTAATCCGGGCGAATGCTCTCGGCAAAGCCTGCGGCGGGGCTACGATTTGTTCGGCGTAGCTTGTGATTGGGCGTTGAGCAGCGTATGCGGCTGGTTGGAGTTTCCATGTCATACGTAATCGCAGCGCCGGACTACGTGGCCGCAGCAGCAACAGATCTGGCGAGTATTGGTTCGACGATCAATTCGGCCAACTCAGCAGCATTGGGACCAGCTTCGAATGTGCTGGCGGCGGGTGCGGACGAGGTCTCGGCGGCTCTCGCGGCGTTCTTCGGCCAACATGCCGAGGCTTATCAGGCGCTGAGCGCCGAGGTGGCACAGTTCCACCAGCGGTTCGTGCAGCTGTTGAATACCGGTGCGGCTCGGTACTCCCTCGCCGAGGCCGCCAATGCCAACCCGCTGCAAACCATCGAGCAGGAGTTGATCGGGGTGATCAACGCGCCCAGCGTGCTCCTGACCAATCGCCCGCTGATCGGCAACGGCGCCAACGCGGCGCCACGTTCCGGCTTGAACGGCGGCGATGCCGGGTGGCTGTTTGGTAACGGCGGCGCCGGTGGGTCCAGGGACGCCTTCCAGAACGGCGGTAACGGCGGCGCCGGCGGTTTGTTCGGCGGCGGCGGCGGGGCCGGCGGCGCCGGCGGCTTGGCAGCACGGCGGCGACCGGCGGAAACGGGCGGAAAAGGTGGATGTTGGGTGGCCACGGCGGTGTCGGGAGGTGCCGGCGGCAGCGCCGATAGAACGGTGGGGTTGGCGGGACCGGTGGTGCCGGCGGACTATTCGGTGTCGCCGGGACGGGGGGCGCCGGCGGCTTCGGCATCAGCAGGCCGGAGGGAACGGTGGCACCGGCGGAGCAGGTGGATTGTTTGCCGCCGGCGGGGTCGGCGGTGTGGGCGGCGCTGGATAAGAAATGGCGGTGCCGGCGGGATCGGCGGTGACGGTGGATTCTGGGCGCCCGGCGGTGCCGGCGGGGCCGGCGGGGATTCTTCGAGCGCCAGCTCCGGTGCGGGAGGTGCCGGTGGTAGTGGCGGCATCTTGGGCGGAGACGGCGGCGCCGGCGGGACCGGTGGGACGACGCTCGCCTCGAATGTGTTCACTAGTGGTGGCGCTGGTGGCGCCGGCGGCAATGCCGGCTTCCTGTTCGGCAAAGGTGGTGACGGTGGCGCCGGGGGTTATTCCGATCTGGGCTTCCCCGGCTTCGGCGGTAATGGCGGCAAGGCCGGGCTGATCGGCGATGGTGGCGCCGGTGGCGCCGCCGCGCTCGGTGGGCAACAGGATGGCGGCGGCGGCAACGGCGGGGACGCCCAACTGATCGGCCACGGCGGCAACGGCGGCAACGGCGGGGGAGAATTCGAGCTTGGTCCGCCCGGCACCGGCGGCTCGGGCGGGATCTTATGGGGCGCAAACGGCGCGGACGGTCTGAAATCCACCTGATCGGCGCACCGACACCCTCCCCTCGATAGGCCCGTCGGCGCTCTTCTGAAAGGCGATGTCGCCGCACGCGGCGTGTCTGATTTGAGTCGAACAGGTGTTCGGCTACTGTGGTGGACATTCGATGGAACCGACTTGTCGGACCCCGCACCTAATGTCTGGGCCAACCGACCGATACCGGTCACCGAACACCGACTACAGGAGAGCACCATGTCGCAAGCCCCCGACCGCGAGAAGGCTCTCGAACTGGCGATGGCCCAGATCGAGAAGAGTTACGGCAAAGGCTCGGTGATGCGTCTCGGCGACGAGATCCGTCAACCGATCTCTGTCATTCCCACCGGGTCCATCGCCCTGGACGTGGCCCTGGGCATCGGCGGCCTGCCACGCGGCCGGGTCGTGGAGATCTACGGCCCGGAATCCTCGGGTAAGACCACCGTCGCACTGCACGCGGTGGCCAACGCCCAGGCCGCCGGCGGCGTGGCGGCGTTCATCGACGCCGAGCACGCCCTGGACCCGGAGTATGCCAAGAATCTCGGCGTGGACACCGATTCCCTGCTGGTCAGCCAGCCTGACACCGGCGAACAGGCCCTCGAGATCGCCGACATGCTGGTCCGCTCCGGCGCGCTGGACATTGTGGTCATCGACTCGGTGGCGGCACTGGTGCCGCGCGCGGAACTCGAAGGCGAGATGGGCGACAGCCATGTCGGGCTGCAGGCCCGGTTGATGAGTCAGGCGCTGCGGAAAATGACTGGCGCGCTGAGCAATTCGGGAACCACCGCGATCTTCATCAACCAGCTGCGGGAGAAGATCGGCGTGATGTTCGGGTGCATGAATTACTCCACCCGAGTGACTCTTGCTGATGGTTCCACCGAAAAGATCGGCAAGATCGTCAACAACAAGATGGAAGTCGAGGTGCTGTCCTACGATCCGGCGACCGACCAAATCGTGCCTCGCAAGGTGGTGAACTGGTTCAATAACGGCCCCGCCGAACAATTCCTGCAATTCACCGTCGAAAAGTCCGGTGGCAATGGCAAATCGCAGTTCGCCGCCACGCCCAACCATCTCATCCGCACACCCGGTGGTTGGACAGAAGCCGGTGACCTCAACACCGGGGATCGGGTGCTGGCCACCGAACCCCACCTGCTTAGCGACCAGCAGTTCCAGGTGGTGATGGGCTCGTTGATGGGTGACGGGAATCTCTCGCCCAATCTGCGCGACCGCAACGGTGTCCGATTCCGGTTGGGACACGGTGCGAGGCAGGCGGAGTACCTGCGGTGGAAGACCGCATTGATGGGCAACATCCGGCATACGGTGCGTGAGAATTCCAAGGGTGCAGGCTTCGTCGACTTCACCCCACTGGCAGAACTCGCCGAGTTGCAGCGCGCGGTGTACCTAGGGGACGGCAAGAAGTTCTTCTCCGAGGAGTACCTCAAGGCACTAACCCCGCTGGCACTGGCCATTTGGTACATGGACGACGGCTCATTCAGTGTGCGCTCGAAGGGAGCACAGCAACGCACCGCTGGCGGCAGCGGGCGTATTGAGATCTGCGTCGAGGCCATGACTGCAGGTACGCGGGTGCGGTTGCGCGACTACCTGCGCGACAATCACGGATTGGATGTACGCGTGCGCTCCGCCGGCTCGGCCGGCAAGGCGGTGCTGGTGTTCTCGACGGCGGCATCAGCCAAGTTCCAAGCGCTGGTAGCGCCCTACATGGCGCCGTATATGGAGTACAAGTTGCTGCCCAGGTTCCGTGGTCAAAGCATGGTGTTCCCCCAATTTGTCGAACCGACGCAGCGGCTGGTGCCGGCTCGGATCCTGGACGTTCATGTCAAGCCGCACACTCGCTCGATGAATCGGTACGACATCGAGGTCGAGGGCAATCACAACTACTTCGTCGACGGAGTGATGGTGCACAACTCACCCGAAACGACGACGGGTGGGAAGGCTTTGAAGTTCTACGCGTCGGTGCGCCTGGACGTGCGCCGGATCGAGACGCTCAAGGACGGCACCAATGCGGTCGGCAACCGCACCCGGGTCAAGGTCGTCAAAAACAAGGTGTCGCCGCCTTTCAAGCAGGCCGAATTCGACATCCTCTACGGCAGGGGCATCAGCCGGGAAGGCTCGCTGATCGATATGGGCGTGGATCAGGGCTTCATTCGCAAGTCCGGTTCCTGGTTCACCTACGAGGGCGAGCAGCTCGGCCAGGGCAAGGAGAACGCGCGAAGCTTCTTGGTGGAGAACGCCGACGTGGCAAACGAAATCGAGAAGAAGATCAAGGAAAAGCTTGGCATTGGCGCGGTAGTGACCGATGACGACATCCTGCCCGCCCCCGTCGATTTCTGAGCCCTCCCGCGAAGAGCAGGCGCGGGCATTCTGTCTGCGCCTGCTCACCGCGAGATCGCGAACCCGGGCCGAGTTATCCGGGCAGCTGGCGAAACGCGGCTACCCCTGCGACGTCAGCGAACGGGTGCTGGACCGGCTGGCCAGCGTCGGGTTGGTTGACGACGCCGCGTTCGCCGAGCAATGGGTGCAGGTGCGACGCTCCAGCGCTGGTAAAGGCAGGCGCGCCCTGGCCGCCGAGTTGCATACCAAGGGTGTGGGCAACGACGTCATCACCACGGTGCTGGCCAGCATGGACGCCGGCGCCGAGCAGCAACGCGCCGAGCAGCTGGTAAGGGACAAGCTGCGACGGGAGAATCTCGACGGCGACCAGATGCGAGTGGCCCGTCGGCTGGTCGCCATGCTGGCGCGACGCGGCTACGACCAGACCATGGCTTTTGACGTGGTCAGCGTCCAAATGGACCTGGAACTCGAGCGCCGCCGCACTTAGGTGCACGGCCGCCGTACCATGGCCCCGTGAGTTCGATGGTGGCGCCAGACGCTTCGGCCGCGCCGGTGCGCACCTATCAGGTCCGCACCTACGGCTGTCAGATGAACGTCCACGATTCCGAGCGGTTGGCGGGCCTGCTCGAGGCGGCCGGCTACCAGCGGGCGGCCGCGGGCTCAGATATCGGAGACGCCGACGTGGTGGTTTTCAACACCTGCGCCGTCCGGGAAAACGCCGACAACAAGCTGTACGGCAACCTCAGCCACCTGGCCCCGCGCAAGCGCAGCAATCCCGACATGCAGATTGCGGTCGGCGGCTGTCTGGCCCAGAAGGACCGAGACACGGTGCTGCGCAAGGCGCCGTGGGTCGATGTCGTCTTCGGCACGCACAACATCGGGTCGTTGCCCACGCTGCTGGCCCGCGCCCGACACAACAAGGCCGCCCAGGTCGAGATCGCCGAGGCCCTGCAGCAGTTCCCGTCGTCGCTGCCAAGTGCGCGTGAATCCGCTTATGCTGCTTGGGTTTCCATTTCTGTCGGATGTAACAACAGCTGCACGTTCTGTATCGTCCCGTCGCTGCGCGGCAAGGAGGTTGACCGCAGCCCGGCCGACATCCTGGCCGAAGTGCGGTCGCTGGTGGACGACGGAGTGCTCGAAGTCACGCTGTTGGGCCAGAACGTCAACGCCTACGGCGTTTCTTTCGCCGACCCCGCGTTGCCGCGCAATCGGGGCGCCTTCGCCGAGCTGCTGCGGGCCTGCGGACGGATCGACGGGCTGGAACGCGTGCGGTTCACCTCCCCGCATCCCGCCGAGTTCACCGACGACGTCATCGAGGCAATGGCGCAGACGCCGAATGTCTGCCCCGCCCTGCACATGCCGCTGCAGTCCGGATCCGACCGGGTGCTGCGCGCGATGCGGCGGTCCTACCGCGCCGAGCGCTACCTCGGCATCATCGACCGGGTTCGGGCGGCCATGCCGCACGCGGCCATCACCACCGATCTGATCGTGGGCTTCCCCGGTGAGACCGAAGAGGATTTCACGGCCACCCTCGACGTGGTTCGCCGGGCGCGGTTCTGCGCGGCGTTCACCTTCCAGTACTCCAAGCGGCCCGGCACCCCGGCCGCCGAACTCCCCGCCCAGGTGCCCAAAGCCGTTGTGCAGGAACGCTATGAGCGGCTGGTCGAGTTGCAGGAGCGGATCTCCCTGGAGGGCAACACCGCCATCGTCGGGCAGGTCGTCGAATTGCTGGTCGCCACCGGCGAAGGACGGAAAGATGCCCGCACGGCACGGATGACGGGTCGCGCGCGCGACGGCCGGCTGGTGCACTTCACCTCGAACAAACCCGGGGACCAGCAGGTGCGCCCTGGCGACATCGTCACCGCGGTGGTGACCGGCGCCGCACCGCACCATCTCATCGCCGACGGCGGCATCCTGACCCATCGCCGCACGCGTGCCGGCGACGCGCAGGCCGCGGGGCAGCGGCCAAGCGGTGTCGGTCTCGGCCTGCCCGGTATCGGGCGGCCCGCCGAGTCGATACAACCGCTCGGATGCGAGCAATGAACGCCGACCGCAACGGGGCCGACTTCGACGCCCTACGGTCCGAGATCGATGCGGCCGAACGCCGCATTGCCCGTGAGATCGAGCCTGGTCCAAGAGGATTCGTGGTAGCGATTCTGGTGTTCGTGCTGCTGGCATCGTTCGCGCTGTCGCACACCGGCAATGTGCGGGGATGGGATGTGCTGTTCAGCACGCACGGCGCGGGCGCGGCCGCGGTGGCCCTGCCCTCGCGGGTGTTCGCCTGGTTGGCGCTGGTATTCGGCGTCGGTTTCTCGATGCTGGCACTGATGACCCGGCGCTGGGCGCTGGCCTGGGTTGCGCTGGCGGGCTCGGCGGTGGCCTGTGCCGCCGGGATGTTGGCCGTGTGGTCACGCCAGACCGTGGCCGCGGGTCATCCCGGCCCCGGTGTGGGGCTCATCGTCGCGTGGATCACGGTGATACTGCTGACGTTTCACTGGACCCGCGTGGTGTGGTCGCGCACCATCGTGCAGCTCGCAGCCGAGGAGCAACGACGCCGGGTCGTCGCGCAGCAGCAGTCCCGGACGCTGCTAGAGACCCTCGAGGGCCGGGAGAGCGGGGAAGGCGACGAGGGTGACGGCCCGCAAGGGCCGCCCGCCGGGACGCCTCCGGAGTCAGAAGACAGCGACTAGGACCGGCGGGTCAGCGCGTCAGCAGCGGCGTCAGCCCACTGCCGCCACTGTTCGGCATTGGCCCTCGCCTCGTCGGCCTCCTTCGTCCGGCCGGCCGCCGCCGCCTTCTCGGCCTGCTGGGCGAACTGCTCGGCACGGTTTCGGAACTGCTCGGCGCGCGCCTGCGCCTGTGGGTCGGCCCAACCCGATTCGCCGGCGTCGCGCAGCTTCTTCTCCACGGCCCGCAGTCGCCGCTCCAGCTCGGCGGACCGTTCCCGGGGCGTTCTGCCTATCGCGTCCCATTTGTCGGTGATCGAGCGCAGCGCCGCCCTGGCGGCGTCAACGTTGCCGGTGTCCAACTTTTCCGCTTCGGCGAGCAGCGCTTCTTTGGCGGCGGCGTTGCCCCGCAGTTCCGCGTCCTTTTCCGCGGTCGCGGCGTTACGGGCCGTGAAGAACGAGTCCTGGGCTGCCTTGAAGCGGCGCCACAGGGTGTCGTCGATATCCCGGGTCGCTCGCCCGGCGGCCTTCCATTCGGTGAGTAGCTTGCGGAATTCGGCGCTGGTGGCCGTCCAGTCCGTCGACTCGGAAAGCTCTTCGGCCCGCTCGCAGAGCCGTTCCTTCGACTGCCGGACACCCGATCGCTCCCGGTCCAGTTCGGCGAAATGCGATCCGCGCCGCCGGTTGAAGGTCTCCCGGGCGGCCGAATAGCGCTTCCACAACGCGTCGTCGACTTTGCGGTCCAGGCCGCTGATCGTCTTCCATTCGTCGAGAATTGCGCGCAGCCGGTCGCCGGCGACCTTCCAATGGGTCGAGTTGGTCGCCAGGTCCTCGGCCTCAGCGGCCAGGGCTTCCTTGCGAGCGGTCTGGGCGGCTCGGTGTTCGTCGTGTCGGGAACGAACCGCGGTGACGATGACGTCGATGCGCGCCAGCAGGTTCGTCAATCGTTCCTCGAGCGCGTCGATGTTGCCCAGCACGCAGGCCGTCGGCAACGTATCTACCAGCGCAGCCGCATTGGCCTTGATCTTGCGCGCATCGCCGGTCCCCGAAGTCAGCCGCTCCTCCATCAGCGTGACCTCGGTGGCCAGATCGTCGAATCGCCGGCCGAAATGGGCGAACGCGGCTTCGGGGTCGCCGGCCTGCCAGGACCCGATGTTGCGTTCGCCGGCCCGGCTGAGCAGCCACACGGTGCCGTCGTCGTCGACGCGTCCGAACTGGTGTGGATCGCTGTGCGTGGGCACCGCGAACGGGTGGGACATAGGTCGCGGCACCAGCCCCGGACCCGGACGTGGCCCGGGTCGCGGTCCCGGACGCGGCGTCGGCTTCGAATCCGAATGGGGAACCGGACTGGCGGAATCGTTGCTGCGGGGCTCGTCAGTCGTCATGCGCTCGTCACCTACCCTTTGCAACCTTTCGCGCGGTCATATCCCGCGCCGCTGCCGCGCGTAGCGGCACCCTGCCAACAGGCTTTCTCAACTAGTTCCCACGATATTCATAACAGCTTGGTGGGCGGTCTGCCGCCTCCTTGGACATGCCGCCATGGTGGTTTTACAAGTTTGCATGGCGGATAACAAATCGATTCCACAGTCGTCAGACCATAGGGTCCTGCGGCGCGGCCCGGTACCGTGATGAAAGCATCGGTGGAACTTGGGGGCTTTCCAGCCACATCAGTGTGGGTCGGTGGGGTAAGTCATGGTTGGCTCGCTACCTCGCGGCGATAAAATGTTCGTCGAACCTCTAGCGAACAACAGGTGTACGCGGGGCTACCCGGGGGAACGCTGGCGGGGAGCTGTCAGGGGGAATGGGAATTGAGGGTCGCCGATGTCTCATGCTGAGATCGCCGCGTTAATCGCCTTGTGCGCGGCGCTTGCATCCGCGGTCGGCGATGTGGTCCGGCAGCGCTCCGCTCAGGAGATTACGGACCAGCACGTCGGCCACCTGCGGCTGTTCGGCATGTCGTTGCGCGACGCCCGATGGTGGCTGGGCGGCGGGATGGCCGTGCTGAATTACAGCCTGCAGGCGATGGCGCTGGCCTGGGCATCGGTGATGTTGGTTACCTCCTTGCAGGTGACCGCCCTGCTGTTCGCCCTGCCCATTTACGCGCGCTTAGTCCCATCACCGGATCAGCCGCCGGCAGTGGATGTGGGCGATCATCTTGGCCGCTGCCTTGGCGGTGGTACTCATCCGTGAGCCGGTAAGCGGCCAGCAGCGTGCGTCGCTGCACACCTGGATCATTGTCGCCGCGGTGCTGGGCCCGGCGTTGGTGTTGTGCGTGCTGGCGGCGCGGAGATGGGCGCACCGTCCAATCGCGGCGGTGTTGCTGGCGTTGGTGGCCGGCTCCTCGCTGGCGCTGTTCGCCGTGCTGACCAAGGGCGCCGTCGAGGTGGCCGAGAACGGCTTCGGCGCGCTGCTGCGGGCACCGGAGGCCTATGCCCTAATACCGGCGGCGTTGACCGGGATGATTTTCCAGCAGTCGGCCTTCCGGGCTGGCGCGCTGACCGCCTCGTTGCCGACGATGACCGTGGCGAAGCCGGTCGTGGCGGCCGTGCTCGGGATCGTCGTGCTGGGCGAGACGCTGCACGCCCGTGGCACCGAGTTGGTTGTGCTGCTCGTTTCGGTGGCAGTCGTGATCGGGGCGACCGTGGCGCTGGCTCGCGGCGAGGCCGCGACGATGGAGGCAGACGCCTTGCCAGACGGGCCGGCAGACGGGCCCCTGGAAAGTCCGGCCGGTGACGCCGGTCCCGCCGGGCATCCAGTCGTAGCTTGAGAGGCACCGGCGTTAGTTTGGTGACGTGCTGGGCGCCATCGCGATCGTTCCCTCCGCACCGGTGCTTGTTCCCGAACTCGCCGGAGCGGCGGCCGCCGAGGTAGCCGACCTGTCCGCGGCGGTGCTCGAGGCGGCCGCGTTGTTGCCGCCGCGCTGGATCGTCATCGGAACCGGACGCGCGGACGACGTACTGGGGCCCGACGGCTCAAACTCCGTGGGCACCTTCGCGGGCTTCGGCGTCGATGTGCGGGTCCGGCTTTCGCCGCGGGCCGATCAGTCGGGCGAATTGCCCCTATGCGCGCTGATGGCCGCCTGGGTGCGGGGCCAGGCCCAGCCCGGGGCCAGCGCACAAGTCCGGGTCTACCGCAACGATCAGGAAGCCGACGCCGCGCTGGCGCTCGGTAGGCAACTGCGTGCCGAAATCGACCGGTCAACCGATCCGATCGGTGTGCTCGTCGTGGCCGACGGGGCCAACACCCTGGCGCCGAACGCCCCCGGCGGCTACCAGCCCGAGGATGCCGGACGCCCAATCGGCCCTCGACGATGCGCTGGCCGGCGGCGATGTCGTCGCCTTGGCCCGGCTGCCCCGGCAGATCCTGGGGCGGGTGGCGTTTCAGGTGCTGGCGGGCCTGGCCGAGCCCGGACCACGTACCGCCAAGGAGCTCTACCGTGGAGCGCCCTACGGGGTGGGCTACTTCGCGGGTGCCTGGCAGCCGTGAGACCGCTCGCGATCATCGGCCCGACGGGCACCGGCAAGTCGCAGCTGGCGCTCGACGTCGCCGAGCGACTGGGCAGCTCGGGGATATCGGCCGAGATTGTGAACGCCGACGCGATGCAGCTCTATCGCGGCATGGACATCGGCACCGCAAAGCTGTCGGTCGCCGACCGCCGCGGCATCCCGCACCATCAGCTCGACGTCCTCGACGTCACCGAAACCGCGACCGTCGCCCGCTACCAGTGCGCGGCCGCCGACGACGTCGAGGCGATCGCGGCCCGGGGAGCGGTGCCCATCGTGGTCGGCGGTTCGATGCTCTACGTGCAGTCGCTGCTCGACGACTGGTCGTTTCCCGCGACGGATCCCGCCGTGCGGGTGCGGTGGGAGCAGCGGCTCGCCGAGGTGGGGGTGGGCCAACTGCACGCCGAACTGGCCAGCCGCGACCCAGCCGCAGCCGCGGCGATCCTGCCCACCGACGCCCGGCGCACGGTGCGGGCGCTTGAGGTGGTCGAGCTCACCGGGCAGCCGTTCGCCGCTTCGGCACCCCGCATCGGCGCACCGCGATGGGACACGTCGATCATCGGGTTGGACTGTGAGACAACGATTCTCGACGAGAGACTGGCCCGGCGCACCGACGAGATGTTCGACCGCGGCCTGGTCGAGGAAGTGCGCGCCCTGCTGCGCGTGGGGCTGCGCGACGGGGTCACCGCATCGCGTGCACTTGGCTATGCCCAGGTGATCGCCGCGTTGGACGCCGGCGGCGACGCTGCCATGCTCACCGACGCGCGGCAGCAGACCTACTTCGGCACCCGGCGCTATGTGCGACGTCAGCGATCGTGGTTTCGCCGAGATCACCGGATCCACTGGCTCGACGCGGGCGCTGCGGGGGCGCCGGCCGGCGTCGCCGACCAGGCGGTGCACGCGTGGCGGCACGTATCCTGAATAAGGTGATCTTCGCCAAGGGCCACGGCACCCAGAACGACTTCGTGCTGCTGCCCGACGTCGAGGCCGAGCTGACGCTCACCCCGGCCCGGGTGGCCGCGCTGTGCGACCGGCGCCGCGGTCTGGGCGCCGACGGAGTGCTGCGGGTCACGACCGCGGGCGCGGCCGTGGCGGCCGGTGCGCTGGATCGCCTGCCCGACGGCGTCAGCGCCTACGACTGGTACATGGACTACCGCAACGCCGACGGGTCGGTCGCGCAGATGTGCGGAAACGGCGTGCGGGTGTTCGCGCATTATCTGCGTGCCACTGGCATGGAGCCGCGCGACGAATTCGTCGTCGGGTCCCTGGCCGGCCCGCGACTGGTGACCCTGCACCACGTCGATGCGACCAACGCCGATGTCACCGTCGATATGGGCAAGGCCAACCGGGTGGGCGGCGGGGGATGGGAGAGGCCTTCGAGGCGGTGGTCGGTGGCAGGCGGTTCAGCGGAGTCGCCGTCGACGTCGGCAACCCGCACCTGGCGTGCGTGGATCCGCGGCTGACCGCGGAAGAGCTGGCGGCTCTGGACGTCGCGGCGCCGGTCAGCTTCGACACCGATCAGTTCCCGGACGGGGTCAACATCGAGGTCCTCACCGCACCCGAGGGCGGGGTGGTCCGGATGCGGGTCCACGAGCGCGGGGTGGGTGAAACGCGATCGTGCGGAACGGGAACGGTCGCGGCCGCCGTCGCGGCGCTGGATTTTGCCGGCGCGGACACCGGGACGCTGACCGTGCGAGTGCCGGGCGGTGACGTCACGGTCGACGGTCACCAACGCCACCAGCTACTTGCGTGGGCCGTCCGTACTGGTGGCCCGGGGGGAACTCGGCGACGACTGGTGGAACGCGCTGCGGTGAGCCCGGCACGACGCGTTATTCGGATGCGCGGCGGGGCGCTTCGTGCCACCATCGGATATTGCCTATGACATATCCAGATTCGCCCGATACGGGCTCCCCAGATTTTTCTGACCCGCGCGACTCCACACCCAGCGTCGGCGAACTCGCCCTTGAAGACCGATCGGCGCTGCGCCGGGTCGCCGGCCTGTCGACCGAACTGGCCGACGTTTCCGAGGTCGAGTACCGGCAGCTGCGGCTGGAACGCGTGGTGCTGGTGGGCGTGTGGACCGAGGGCAGCGCGGCCGACAACCAGGCGAGCCTGGCCGAGCTGGCAGCCCTGGCCGAAACCGCCGGCTCGCAGGTCCTCGAGGGGCTGATTCAGCGGCGCGACCGGCCCGACCCGTCGACCTATATCGGCTCGGGCAAGGCCCAGGAGCTGCGTGAAGTGGTCCTGGCGACCGGCGCCGACACCGTCATCTGCGACGGTGAACTGTCCCCGGCGCAGCTCACGGCGCTGGAGAAGGCGGTGAAGGTCAAGGTCATCGACCGCACCGCGCTGATCTTGGACATCTTCGCCCAGCACGCCACCAGCCGGGAGGGCAAAGCGCAGGTGACGCTGGCCCAGATGGAGTACATGTTGCCGCGGCTGCGCGGCTGGGGTGAGTCGATGTCGCGGCAGGCCGGTGGCCGCGCCGGTGGCAGCGGCGGCGGGGTGGGCCTGCGCGGTCCCGGTGAGACCAAGATCGAGACCGACCGGCGTCGCATCCGCGAGCGGATGGTCAAGCTGCGGCGCGACATCAAGGCGATGAAACAGGCCCGCGACACCCAGCGCAGCCGGCGGCTGGAGAGCGACATGCCGTCGGTCGCCATCGTCGGCTACACCAACGCCGGCAAGTCCAGCCTGCTCAACGCCCTGACCGGGGCCGGGGTTCTGGTTGAAGACGCGTTGTTCGCGACCCTGGAACCCACCACCCGGCGCGCCGAGTTGGATGACGGCAGGCCGTTCGTGCTCACCGACACCGTCGGCTTTGTCCGCCACCTGCCCACCCAGTTGGTCGAAGCGTTCCGCTCCACCCTCGAGGAGGTCGTCGACGCCGACCTGCTGGTGCACGTGGTGGACGGCTCCGACATCAACCCGCTCGCCCAGATCAGCGCGGTCCGTCAGGTGATCTCCGAAGTCTTTGCCGACTACGGGGCCGGTCAGGGGGCCGGTCAGGGGGCCGACTTGCCGCCGGAGCTGGTGGTGGTCAACAAGATCGATGCGGCCGGCGATTTGATGCTGGCCAAGCTGCGTCACGAGTTGCCCGGCGCGGTGTTCATCTCCGCGCGTACCGGGGACGGCATCGACGCGCTGCGGCGGCGGATGGTCGAGCTCGCCGCGGCCACCGATGCCGCAGTGGACGTGGTCATTCCGTACCACCGTGGTGACCTGGTGGCTCGCGTGCACGCCGACGGCCGCGTGCAGCAGGCCGAGCACAACCCGGAGGGCACCCGGATCAGGGCCCGGGTTCCGGTGGCGCTGGCAGCCAGCCTGCGGGAGTTCGCCCGCTAGCAGCCCCCTGGCAGCCCCCTGGCAGCCCGAAGCCCGACCAACCGCCTGGTTGGTATATCTTGGGCAGCAGAATTCCCGTCGCCGGAGGTCAGCGGAGGTCATCCATGGGCAGTGCCGTCAAGTACCAGCGCACCCTTTTCGAGCCCGAACATGAATTGTTTCGCGAGTCCTACCGAAGCTTCCTGGATCGCCACGTAGCGCCGTACCACGACGAATGGGCAAAGGCGAAGATCGTCGACCGCGGGGTGTGGCTCGAGGCCGGCAAGCAGGGCTTTCTCGGCATGGCCGTGCCCGAGGAGTACGGCGGCGGTGGTGACCCCGACTTCCGGTACAACACGATCGTCACTGAGGAAAGCTGCATCGGGCGCTACAGCGGGCTCGGTTTCGGCCTGCACAACGACATCGCGGCGCCCTACCTACTGAACCTGGCCACCGAGGAGCAGAAGCAGCGCTGGCTGCCCAAGTTCTGCACCGGGGAGCTGATCACCGCGATCGCGATGACCGAGCCGGGAACCGGCAGCGACCTGCAGGGCATCAAGACTCGTGCGGTCAAACACGGCGATCACTACATTCTCAACGGAGCGAAGACGTTCATCACCAACGGGATCAACTCCGACCTGGTGATCGTGGTGGCCCAGACCGACCCCGAAAAAGGTGCGCAGGGCTTTTCGCTCCTCGTTGTCGAACGCGGCATGGAGGGCTTCGAACGCGGCCGCCATCTGGACAAGATCGGGCTGGATGCTCAGGACACCGCCGAGCTGTCGTTCACCGACGTCAAGGTTCCGGCCGAAAACCTCCTCGGCGAGGAGGGCATGGGATTCATTTACCTGATGCAGAACCTGCCTCAGGAACGGATCTCGATCGCCATCATGGCGGCCGCGGGCATGGAATCCGTTTTGGAGGAGACGCTGCGGTACACCAAGGAGCGCAAAGCGTTCGGCAAACCGATCGGGAGCTTCCAGAACAGCCGGTTCGTTCTTGCCGAGCTCGCGACCGAGGCCACCGTGGTACGGATGATGGTCGACGAGTTCATCGCGTTGCACCTGGACGGCAAACTGACGGCCGAACAGGCCGCGATGGCCAAGTGGTACGCCAGCGAGAAGCAGGTGCACCTGGTCGACCGCTGCCTGCAGCTGCACGGTGGATACGGCTACATGCGCGAATATCCGGTGGCCCGTGCCTATCTCGACGCGCGGGTACAGACGATCTACGGCGGCACGACCGAGATCATGAAGGAGATAATCGGCCGCAGCCTGGGCGTGTAAGGGCGGCTAAGCGCGCCACGATGCAGACCCGGTTACCGGACAGATCCGCTGCTTCCATTGCTTAGAGCGCCTCACATAGTTCCCGAAAGCTGCCGGAAACGTTCGCGAAACGCGATACACATCGCGCGGCGCATATCCGCGTCAAGTAACGTCGGCCCATGTGTCCTTGCGTACCAAACCGGTGATCGCCACCGTGGTGAAAACCCAGCTCAGCCCCGCAAACACCCAAGTCGGCGGTGTTTGTTCGGGGCGCGGTGGGTCGCGATACGGCTGTGAAACGGCATCATTTCGACATCGGCAAGGTATCTGTTTTCGCACTATTCCGGATTTGACTTCGCAATTGCCTTTCGCTAGAGAAAAGTTATGCGAGCCCGGAGACAAAATGACTGTCAATGGGGTATGGCGGCATATCCACAGATAAGGCATATCCGTCGGCTGGGAGGCTTGGTGAGCGGGCAGAGAGGTCAATTGAGCAAGTTGGTCGGGCGGGCGCTCGTCGGTTTGGCGACCACGGTGGTGGCCGCGGTATTGCTGGCGCCCCTAGCAGTAGCTTCTCCGATCGGCGACGCCGAGGAAGCCATGATGTCCACATGGGAGAAGGCCGGTGGCGACACGTCACCGCTGGGCGCCCGGAAGGGCGATGTCTATCCGATCGCGGACGGGTTCGCCCTGGACTTCGCCGGCGGCAAGATGTTCTTCACCACCGATACCGGTGCCAAGTTCGTCTACGGGCCGATCCTGGACAAATACGAGGCGCTGGGCGGTCCGGCGACCAGCGATCTGGGATTCCCGACCATCAACGAAGTTCCCGGCCTGGCCGGACCGGACAGCCGAGTGGCCACCTTCTCCGCCAGCGACAAGCCGGTCATTTACTGGACGCCAGACCACGGTGCGTTCGTCGTCCGCGGCGCCCTTAACGCCGCGTGGGACAAGCTCGGCAGTTCCGGTGGCGTGCTCGGCGTTCCCGTCGGCGATGAGACCTACAACGGCGACGTCGCTTCGCAGAAGTTCAACGGCGGCACAATTTCGTGGAACCGGAAGACCAAGCAATTCACCACCGAGCCCGCGGCATTGGGCGAGCAGCTCAAAGACTTGCAAATTGCGACCGATCCCGCCGCGGCCATCAATATGGCCTGGCGGGCGGCGGGCGGCGCCAGCGGTCCGTTGGGCGCGAAAAAGGGCGGTCAATATCCCATCGGTGGCGACGGGATGGTTCAAGACTTTGTCGGCGGAAAGGTGTTCTTCAGCCAGGCAACCGGTGCCAATGCGGTCGAAAGTGAAATCCTGGCGAAATACGAGCAGCTGGGCGGCCCGGTCAACAGCGATCTGGGCTTCCCGATCGCCAACGAGTCCGACGGTGGTGTCGCGCCCTCGAGCAAGATCGTCACGTTCTCCGCAGCCGACAAGCCCGTGATCTTCTGGACACCGGACCACGGCGCCTTCGTGGTGCGCGGTGCGATGAAGGTCGCGTGGGACAAGCTCAAGGGTCCCACCGGCAAGCTCGGCACCCCGGTCAGTGACCAGGCCACCGAGGGCGACAACGTCTCGCAGAAGTTCACCGGTGGAAAGATCTCGTGGAACCGCGCCACAAACACCTTTACCACCGATCCGGCCAACTTGGCGCCGCTGTTGTCGGGACTACAGGTCTCGGGGCAGAACCAGCCGAGCGGTTCGGCGATGCCCGCGCACGCCAACAAGTTCAATTGGCACTGGTGGTATCTGCTGGGCGTCATCCCGGTGGTAATCCTGTTGGCGTTGTTGCTGTTAGTGCTGTTCGGTTGGCGCCGACGTCGCGGCGGCCAGGATTTCGACGCCTACGGGTATGAGACCGCGGGCTTCGAGCATGGTCATGATGTGGACTCGGGTTACGATGCCGCAGCCGCCGAGCAGTGGGCTCGCGAGGACGCCGAATTCGCCTCGCTGCACGGCTCTGGCGACGACATGCCTGCGTCGGAACACCTGTCAGAGGATGAACCCCCGGCCAGGATCAGCTGGCCGCGTGGCTCCGAGGCCGCCGCCGCGGTGGCCGACGATGCCGCGAGCGCCGAAGCGTACGACCACGATTCGCTGTCCGGACACGATGACGACTTCGGGTTCGAAGACGAAGAAGAAGAAAATCCCGACGACGTGGACACCACTTCCATACCCGTCCTGTCGCATGACGACTTTGCGGGTGCCGGCGCTTCGGCCGCTGACTTTGCCGACGAGGGTTTTCCGAATCACGTTGGTTTTCCGAATGACGTTGCGGCGGAAGCTGATTACCACGATGACGTCTTTACCAAGGACGGGGAGACTGAATTCCCTGAGGCGGTCCTCGGTTCCGGAGTGCGCCCAAATTCGGTCGACACGCAGCCCAGGACTCCGCGACTACCGGGCCCATTGACGTGGAAGAAGTGGCCGAGGCGCGGGACGTCCCCCCACCGGCCGCCCCGGCGGTGTTCGGCGAGCCGGCGGTGGCCCCGGGGCCGAGCCAGCCCGGGCGGCCCACGATCCACCTGCCGCTGGAGGACCCATTCCAGGCGCCGGACGGATATCCCATCAAGGCCAGCGCCCGCTTCGGCCTGTATTACACGCCCAGCAGTGCGCTCTACGACGACACGATCGCCGAAATCTGGCTTGCCAGCGAACAAATCGCAGAAGCCAACGGCTTCATCAAAGCCGACTAGGGAGTCGCGCGGCTAGATCTTGCGGATCACCGTGACGACCTTACCCAGCACGGTCGCGTCATTGCCGGGTATCGGATCGAACGCCGGGTTGTGCGGCATCAGCCACACCTGACCGCCGGCGCGCTTGAACGTCTTGACCGTGGCTTCTCCGTCGATCATGGCCGCGACGATGTCGCCGTTGTCGGCGACGTGCTGCTGGCGCACCACCACCCAGTCGCCGTCGCAGATCGCGGCCTCGACCATGGAGTCGCCGACGACCTTGAGCAGGAAGAGCGTGCCCTCGCCGACCAGCTCGCGCGGTAACGGAAAGACGTCCTCGACGGCCTCCTCGGCAAGGATCGGGCCACCGGCCGCGATGCGCCCGAGGACGGGGACATAAGTGGGCTCCGGCAGGGCGTCCGAGCCGGCGACTTCGGTGACAGGCGGTGTCGCGGCGGCGATAGTCTCTTCGGCGCTGCGGACATCGACCGCCCGGGGACGGTTCGGATCGCGGCGCAGGTAGCCCTTGCGCTCCAGAGTGCGCAGCTGGTGGGCCACCGACGACGTCGACGTCAGCCCGACGGCGTCGCCGATTTCCCGGATGCTCGGCGGGTACCCGCGGCTGGTGACCGAAGCGCGGATGACGTTCAGAATGGTGCGCTGGCGCTCGGTGAGCCCCGAGTCCCGCGCATGTGAGCGCCTGTCCGAAGTTTCGTTGCTGTCACTCATGACACTGAATGTAACCGCAGCGCCGCCAAGAATCAAACATGTGTTCGACCAGCGTGTCGCGAGCCCCTGGCGCGACCCTGAATGGGCGCGGACGGACCCCGACCGGGCGTAACGATCGGCTAATTACAACTGTGTAACTCTCGGAAAGACCGGGTACTCCCGTTCCATGCCCGGGTTGCGACCGCCAAACCTGTCGGTGGTGTGGTCTAGCGTTTTGCTCGTACGACACGCTTCGCTCAAATGTTCGGCTATCGAACACACGAGCGACTATAGTCCGAACACACGAGCGAGAATGAGTTGACCGGAGGAAACGCACATGACTCTCATGCACACAGTCTCACCGCGTATTGGCTCACGGCCCGGCTCACCGCGCACCGGCTCGCCGCGTACCGGCGTTCGACGCCCAGGCAACGAGCCGGTTCGGGGACCTCGTTATGGGCGCGAGGGGCTCGGCCGGTCTTCCAGGCCGGCCCCGTCGAGGCCGGCCGGAGCGCCACCGCGCTACCTCGGCAACGGCGTCGGGATGTCCGCTGCCCCGCATCGCCGGCGTCCCGTCCCGCTCGCGACGACGGTGGGGCTGGCGCTTGGTGCCGGGATCATCACCCTATGGCTGGGCCTGGTCGGCCAGTTCGGGCAGATGGTCAACGGCGACTCCGCGGGTCCGGCTGCTCACGTGCCCGACAGGCTCGCCGTGGTGCGGGTCGAAGGCGGAGAGTCCCTTCAGGATGTGGCGGCGCGGGTGGCACCGGATGCGCCGGTACGCCAGGTTGCCGAGCGTATCCGCGAACTCAACGACCTGAAGTCGCCCGCGCTGGTCGCCGGCCAAACACTGATCGCGCCAGTCGGCTGACGGCAAGCCGGTGTACTGCGAAAACCGCTTTACGCCACGGCCGAACGGTGATCGTGGCGGTGAGCGCGGGTGGATGTCGGCGGCATTGGCCCGGCAGGGGAGCGCACAGGTACTCTCGGAGTCGTCTGCGATACCTGGATGTCAGCACGGCGAAGGAGCGGCGATGCACTGTCCGTTCTGCCGGCATCCCGATTCCCGGGTGATTGACTCGCGCGAAACCGATGAAGGCCAAGCCATTCGGCGCCGCCGGTCGTGCCCCGAGTGCGGGCGACGGTTCACGACGGTGGAAACCGCGGTCCTGGCCGTGGTCAAGCGCAGCGGTGTTACCGAGCCGTTCAGTCGGGAAAAGGTCATCAGCGGCGTCCGGCGGGCATGCCAGGGCCGTCAGGTGGATGACGATGCGCTGAACCTGCTGGCCCAGCAGGTAGAGGACACCGTGCGGGCGGCGGGGTCGCCGGAGGTCGCGAGCCATGATGTCGGCCTGGCGATACTTGGGCCGTTGCGCGAACTTGACGAGGTTGCCTACCTGCGGTTCGCATCGGTATACCGGTCGTTTTCTTCGGCCGACGACTTCGAGCGCGAGATCGAAGTGCTTCGCGCACACCGCAAAGTATCAACGCCGAATTGACCCGGGCTAGGCTCCTTTAATGCCAGTCATGCCCGACCTGCACCCGGATCTTGAGGCGCTCGCACCACTGCTCGGTACCTGGGCGGGGCGCGGCGTGGGGAAGTACTCGACGATCCAGTCCTTCGAGTATCTCGAGGAAGTCGTCTTCTCCCATGTGGGAAAACCGTTTCTGGTCTACTCGCAGAAGACCAAGGCGGTAGCCGACGGAAAGCCGCTGCACGCCGAGTCGGGGTTTCTTCGCGCCCCGCAACCCGGCGGGGTCGAGCTGGTTTTGGCCCATCCCAGCGGCATCACCGAAATCGACGTGGGTACATATACGGTGTCCGGGGATGTCATCGAAATCGACTTGTCCACCTCGGCGATCGGATTGACGCCGACCGCCAAAGAGGTTACCGCGCTTGGCCGTTCGATTCGGATCGACGGTGACGAGCTTTCCTATACGGTGCGGATGGGCGCGGTAGGGCAGCCCCTGCAGGATCACCTCGCCGCCACGTTGCACCGGAAGCAGTGAACCGAAGGTCAATCCACCTGTACCACACGGTCTTTGACGACCCGGCCGGCCACCACAACCCACCCCTCGGCACTCCAGCTGGTTTCGATCACCGATCCCTTGCCCTGGGTGATGCTCAGGTCGCGGCTGAGGTAGTCGGTGATCCGCACGGCCGCCGAACCCGTCGCTTCGTCTTCCTGGACACCCAGGTTGGCGGCAAACATTCGGGCACGCAGCGATCCGGCGGACCGATCGATCCAGGTCCACAGGTAGTGCGCGACGTCGTCGGAAAAATCGGCGGGGTCGGCGTTCGCGAGTTCGTCGAGTGAACCCAGCTCGTGGATGGCGAACTCGGGTGCCCAGCGCGCGGGTGCGCTCACGGCCGTGAGATCGCCTTGGCTGCCGGCACTGTGGCTCACCTGCACCAGCCCGGCCGGCACCTGCAGTGTGTTGATCGGCCTACCGATCTCGCGCAGCCACCACGAAGCGCCGACGGCCGGGTGGCCGGCGAACGGGAGTTCGGTTGCCGGCGTGTAGATGGTCGCGTGCGCGGTCGTCGATCCTGCACTGGGAAGATCGACGAAAATTGTTTCGCTGTAACCCAATTGCGCCGCCAATCGCTGCCGCTCGCGGGGTTCGACCTGGCTGGCGTCGACCACCCCGAGGGGGTTCCCGAAATTTCCGTCGGAGTCGGTGAAAACCCGCAACACCGTCACGTCGATGCCCATGGCCCGACTGTACGGCGCTGGGCTGCGCAGGCGGTCAGGTAGCGCTGCGCTCGTCGGCCTCCATGGCCTCCCGGACGGCGACCCGGGTATCGGCCGATCCGGTGATGTTTTTCTCCGCTGCCGGTGCGGAGCAACTGGCGAAGCGCGGACTGGTCGTATTCGGCGGGCGCTGTGGTGTCGATGAAGCGCTGAACGATGTCGATGAAGCGGGCCGGGTCGTCGTGGAACGGAAAATGGCCGGAGCGCTCGAAGACTTCCAGCCGGGAGCCGGGCATCGCGGCGTGGGCCATCTCAGCGTGGCGGACGGGCACGATCACATCCTTGCTGCCCCAGATGATCTGCACTGGGATGGCCTCCGTCAAATAACATCGGTCCAGCATGGTCACGATCTGCCCGCGCCAGTCCACCACCGCTCGCAAGGTGCGGCTGAACGCCGCCGAGGCCGTCGGCTCGGGTAGGTCATCCAGGATTCGCAGCATCTCGGGCAGGTCACGGCCCAGATCGGTCGATCCGATCGCCAGGCCCAGTATCCGGCCCGCCAGCTTGACCGCCGGCCCCACCAGGGGTAGCCGCAGCAGCGCCATCGCTTCGCTGCCCATCGGCAGCGAAGCCAACCTCAAGACGAGATTGACATCCTTGGTGACGCCGCCGGCGCCGACCAGGATCAGCCGCTCGACCAGGTGGGGGAATTGATAGGCGAACTGCATCGCCACCCCGCCACCGAGGGAGTGACCGATGATGGTCACCCGCTCGATGTCGAGCACGCTGAGCAGGTCGCGCATACCGTTGGCGTACGCCGCGGCCGAGTAGTCCGCGCGTGGCTTGTCCGATTTGCCGTGGCCGAGCAGATCCGGCGCGATGACGGTGAAGCGCTGGGCGAGCTTGGCCTGCACGGTATCCCAGGTCGTGGAATTGTCGCCGATGCCGTGGATCAGCAGAATCGCCGGACCCTCACCGGCGATCCGGAACGCCCGCTTATAACCGTGGATGGTGCGGAACTGCAGCGTAGGCGCAAGGGCGCCGTTAGTACACAGCGTCAGCCTCTTGGTATCCGGCATGTTCTTAAGGTAGCTGACCTGCGCTTAGCTGCTTTGACGCGTAACAGGGTGTTTACGAGCGCGTCAGTGTCGGACGAACGATTTGGCGGCAGGCAGACTGGGGCGGTAGCTCATACGTTGTGACGACTGCCGCCGTCCTCTGCGACCGGGTGACCGGGAACGGCTGACGCTAGTGACCCGGCAAACCCTGTATTCGGCAGCGAGCCGTGAGAGTCGACCCGTTCACGTCGAGTGACTGCCTGGGATTCGTTTTATCGTCAGTTGGGCGCATAACTAGCCGCCGCCATTTGGCCTGGGTGCGTGAATACCGTCGGCGCAGCCTCGCATGTAGTCGTTTTGGTTCGGAACCGAGGCGAGTATGGAAGCTGCTCCGCAGACTTGGTCTACGACTACCAAGTCGGGGTGTGCAACCGTCAAGCCGAACTGATAGCCCGCTTGGTAGGACGGGGACTGGGAGGACGGTGAGGACCCAGGGGACAAGGGGGACCCAGGGGACTGGGAGGGCCCGTCGTGAAAGATGTCGTGATGAAGCTGGCCGTGCGTGAAAAGTACCATCGCTGCCATTCCCACCACCCATACAAAGACGACAACCCCAGCGATAACGAACCTGGCTGTGCGACCCGACGAGGACTGTCGGGCCGTCGGCGCGTGGGCGGGCGGGGGCGGAGTAGGTGGGGGTGGCAGCGTCGGTGGGGGCGGCAGCGTGGGCGTGACGGGCGGTCGCGGTGCCACGTAGTCGGCGTGAAGCTCCGGTGGGTACCACTTGAGGTCCGCTGCTTGCCACCATCCGGGTCCCTGCGATCCCTCACTCATCGTGGCCTCATTTTCAGTCTGACGGATCGAGGACAGAGCCTCGGCTCAGATAGGTTGCAGCGGTTGTCTTGGAGGATTCTTGGCGGATCGGCACGATAAGACCCCTTTCGGCGCAGGGGTGACAGATCCCCTCATTTGGGGGAGTAGGCGTGCAGACTATTCCCGAAAGGGAGACCCCACCAGAGCGGGACCCTGTGAAACTGATCCAGACCAGGCATTAGCGGCTAATTGAGCGAAGCCAGAAGGCCCCGGCCTTGTTACGGGCCGGGGTCCTCTGCTGGGTTATTCAGTTGTGGTGCTTTAGATCAGGCGACTACGACGGTGGCGGGGATCGTCACGGTGCCGCACTTCACCGCAAACCACTCCTCGTCGCTGATACCGACTTCACGAGCTGCGCTGTAGATACGTTGATCGCTGGCTTGGTAGGCGGTGAGGGCGTCGTTCATCGCTACAGGCGCAGTCACGTCTCGCACCGGGCGAAGATTGCGCTTCCGCTCGGTCACCTCGCCAACCTAATTGTCGGGCCGACTTGGGCGTGTTACGAGGGTGTTAGGACTGATCGTCGTCGTCAAACTTCTTCTCTGCCTGCTGAGCCAGGAACCGCTCGAACTCCGCACCAAGCTCGTCGCCGCTGGGCAGCTCCTCGTCGCGCCGCAGCAGTGACCTGTTCTCCTGGGCATCGATGAAGGCATCGTACTGGCGCTCCAGCGCCGCCACCACTTGAGCAACCTCCGCGCTGGACTCAACCTGCTCGTCGATCTTGGCGCGGATTTCTGCCGCCGCGTCGGACAGCGCCGTCAGGGGCAGCTGCAGCGACCCGGTCTTGGCCACTTGCTCCAGCAGTGCCTGGGCCGCGGCGGGGTAGTCGGTCTGGGTCAGGTAATGCGGGACGTGGACGGTGAAACCGACAACCTCATGACCGTGTTGGGCCATTCGGTATTCGAGCAGGTTGGACGCGCTACCTGGGACCTGGATCTCGCTGATCCACGGCTGGAAATCGGCGATCAGGTCCCCGTTGTTGGAGTGTGCGGTCAGCGTGATCGGCCGGGTGTGCGGAACCGCCATCGGGACGGTGCCCAGGCCGATGGTCTGCCGGACGCCGAGGCGCTCGGCCAGCAGGCGCACCGCGGTGATGAAACGCTCCCACTTCAGATCCGGTTCCATGCCGGCCAGCAGCAGAAACGGCGTGCCGGCGCTGTCGCGCAATGCGTACAAGCTGAGCTCTGGATCCTCGTACTGGGTGAAGTGATCCGTCTTGAAGGTCATCAGCGGCCGTCGTGAGCGATAGTCCAGCAAATCGTCGATCGCAAAGGACGCGACCAGCTCGGTGTCCAAAGCCGCCTTGAGGTGGGCAGCGGACAGCCGGATCGCATGGCCGGCGTCGGAAAACCCCTCCAACGCGTGCACCAACACCGGACCGCGGCCGTCGGACGCCGACAACTGGGGCGCCGGGAATTCCAGCTCGTACATGCCGGACTGCCCTGGCTGGTAGCGCTGCTCGCCATCTGCATCGTGATCGGTCATCGGTGTTGCCTCCTCTCGCAGCCGTCTCCAGGGTGTCCTAACCAGTGTCCCCCACAACGAACGGGCAACAGTAATTGAACACCGAATCCACGCGGCCATGATGAATGCAACGCGATAGCGCTCGATGGTATTCGGCACAGAATGTTTGCGCCGGTGCCAATTTTGCCGCCAACCCTATCGAGGCATTGGGACCCATTCATCGCCGCTTGCCAGCCCGGGGTCGGGCATGATGGCACTCGATGCGCATCGGGACGTCATTGCTTTGCCCGCTCGTGAGCGTGGCGATATTACTGACGTCGTGCAACGTGTTCGGGCAATGGCCGGCGCCTCGGGTGGATCCGGACCCGCGCGTGGGCGCGATCTTTCTTGACGGGGGAACGAAGCACGTTTGTACCGGTTCGGTGCTGCACTCCCAAGGTGGCAACCTCGTTTTGACCGCCGCGCACTGCCTGCCCAGCGGCACCCAGGCAAGCTTCGCGCCCGGCTTCTTGGACCATGTCGAGCCCGCTGATCTGTGGCGGGTCGACGACGTGTACCTCGACAAGCGCTGGATCGACCGAAAGGATCCACGAGCCGACTATGCGATCGCGCGGGTCAGCAGCCAGCGCGGCGGATCGGTGGAGGCACACGCCGGTTCCGCGTTCACACTCGGCGCCGCACCCGCTCCGGGCACCCGCGTGACCGTCACGGGGTATCCGGCCGGCGCCGGTGGTTCACCGATCGGCTGTCAGGGCAGCACCGGAATCACCCAAAGCGGGTTTCCCTCGCTGGCATGTGACGGGTTGGTGGGCGGCACCAGTGGCGCGCCGTGGGTCAACGGTTCCACCGTCACCGGGGTGATCGGTGGCCTGGAAGGTGGCGGATGCCAGGCGGACATGTCCTACTCGGCGCCGTTCGACGACCGCACCGCGCAGCTATTGGCCCGCGCTGAGGCCGGCGGCCCTGGCGATACCGCACCCAACGACTACGACGATGGTTGTTAGCAGGCGGGCCGATCAGCGGCGAAACTGGCTGAGCGCGCGCATCTTGTTGGTCACGTCCAGCGCGGCGACCTTGTAGGCCTCGGAGAACGTCGGATAGTTGAACACCGCGTCGACCAGGTAGTCGACCGTGCCGCCGCACCCCATCACGGCCTGCCCGATGTGCACCATCTCGGTGGCGCTGGTGCCGAAGATGTGCACCCCGAGCAGCGTGCGATCACGGGTGGACACCAGCAGTTTGAGCATGCCGTACGAGTCGCCGGCGATCTGGCCGCGGGCAAGTTCGCGGTACCGGGCCACCCCCACCTCGTAGGGGATCGAGTTCTTGGTCAGTTCGACCTCGGTGGCGCCGACATACGACACCTCGGGAATCGAGTAGATCCCGATCGGCTGCAGCGCGGTCATGCCGTCGCATTGTTCGCCGAACGCGTGGTAGGCCGCCAGCCGGCCCTGGTCCATCGAGGTCGCGGCCAGCGCCGGGAAACCGATAACGTCACCGACGGCATAGATGTGGTCGACCTTGGTCCGGAATTTGTCGTCGACGAAAATCCGTCCGCGGTTGTCCGGCTCCAAACCCGCCTTGTCCAGGTCCAGACGATCGGTCTGGCCCGACCGGCCGGCGGAGTACATCACCGTCTCGGCGGGGATCTGTTTTCCGCTGGCCAGGGTGGTGACGGTGCCGGAGGCGCCGACGTCCACGGCGGTCACTTCCTCGCCGAACCGGAACGTGACCGCCAGGTCGCGCAGGTGGAATTTCAGTGCCTCGATGATCTCCGGGTCGCAGAAGTCCAGCATGTCGTCCCGCTTCTCCACCACAGTCACCTTGGTGCCTAACGCGGCAAACATGGACGCGTACTCGATCCCGATCACACCGGCACCGACCACGACCATCGATGCCGGCAGCGACTTGAGGTCCAGAATGCCGTCGGAGTCCAGCACCCGCTTCTCGTCGAACTCGACCCCGGACGGCCGCACCGGCTTGGTTCCGGTGGCGATGACGACGTAGTCGCCGCTCACAGTGATTCGCTCGCCCTGGGCGTCTTCCTCGACCAAGACGGTGTGCGGGTCGATGAAGCGGCCGTGGCCGAGGACCAGGTCGATCCGGTTGCGCATCAATTGCGAACGCACGACGTCGACTTGCTTGCCGATCACGTGCTGGGTTCGCGCCAACAGGTCGGCCGGGGTGATCTTGTCCTTAACGCGGTAGCTCGCGCCATAGAGCTCGCGCTGGCTCATCCCGGTGAGATAGACCACCGCCTCGCGCAATGTCTTCGACGGGATCGTGCCCGTATTCACGCAGACGCCGCCGACCATCCGGCCGCGTTCGACAAGCGCGACCGACTTGCCCAGCTTGGCCGCGGCAATGGCGGCCTTCTGGCCGCCGGGCCCGGAACCGATAACGACCAAGTCGTACTCACGCATCGAAGTCATGAGATAGACGATAAAGCCCACAGTCGAGACTTTCTCCACAGACGGGCAGCCGAATTGGGTTGCGCGGGCACCGACTGACGGTGGCGGTCGTCAGCGTTGACGCCATGACGACGCATCGACCTGATTTCGCACTGAACTACCCCGGAGCACTGATCGCCGCGTTACCCGCCGTTCTCGGCTTCGTGCCGGAGAATTCACTGGTCCTGGTGTCGGTGGAGGGCGGCGGGCTGGGGTCGGTGATGCGCGTCGACCTCTCCGAGGAACTGGTGGACCGGGTTGGGCAGCTCGCCGAGGTCGCCGCGGCGGCTGATCCCGATGCTGCGATCGCAGTGATCGTCGACGCCGAGGGCGCGCAGTGCCCAAGCTGCAATGAGGACCACCGGGAGCTGTGCTCGTTGCTTGCCGACGAGTTGTCGCAGCACGGCATCGTGCTGTGGGCAGCGCACGTGGTGGATCAGGTCGCCCTCGGCGGGCGCTGGCATTGCGTCGACGGCTGCGGTTCGGCCGGCCTGGTCGACGACCCGTCGGCGTCGCCGTTGGCCGCGGCGGCGGTGCTGGATGGTCGGCGGCTCTACCCGCGCCGCGCCGATCTGCAGGCTGTGATCGCGGTCCACGACCCGGCGCGCAGCGCCGGATTGGCCGCAGCGGTCGAACAACAGGCGGCCACCCGTGCGGCCGCTCATCGAGTGGACCCCGCGGGCCACACCCTGTTGTGTCGCCGGGACATTGAAAACGCGATGGCTGCGGCCGCGCGCGTCGCCAACGGCCAGTCGCTGTCCGAGGTGGAACTGGCCGAGCTGGGCTGCGCACTCACCGACGCCCAAGTGCGCGACACGATGTATGCCCTCGCGGTGGGGGAGAACGCCGGTGAAGCCGAGGCGTTGTGGGCGGTTCTGGCGCGCACGCTGCCCCAACCATGGCGGGCCGAGGCGTTGGTGTTGCTCGCGTTCAGCGCTTATGCGCGCGGCGACGGGCCGCTGGCAGGAGTGTCACTCGAGGCCGCGTTGCGCTGCGAGCCAGGCCATCGGATGGCGGAGATGTTGGATACCGCGCTGCAGTCCGGCATAAGGCCTGAGGACATCCGTGAACTGGCTCTCACCGGGTATCGACTGGCGAAGCAACTCGGTGTGCGGCTGCCGCCGCGACGGGCGTTCGGCCGACGCGCAGGCTAGGCGATAGACGCGATGGGGTGGGTCAGACCTTCTCGACCTTGACCGCGTGCGCCATCTCGTGTGGCAGGGTGACGTTTTCGTGACCCGGTATCAGGATGGTCACGCCACCGGCCGGGCTGGTCTCGACAATGACTCGTGCGTTGGGTACGACTCCCGCGTCCTTGAGTCGGGTGATCAGATCGATGTCGCCCTGAACATGCTCGGTGAGCTGGCGGACGACCACCGCCACCGGCGACCCGGAGGGCAGCTCGGTCAACCGGACCATGTTGGCGTCGTCGGCGCCGAATCCCGAGCCCACGCCGAGGTCAAGCAGGCCCGGAATCGGGTTGCCGAACGGGGATGTGGTCGGGTTGTTGAGCACCTTGACCAGCCGGCGCTCGACATCCTCGCTCATCACGTGCTCCCACCGGCATGCCTCGGCGTGAACTTCTTCCCACGGCAATCCGATGACGTCGACGAGCAGTCGTTCGGCGAGGCGGTGCTTGCGCATCACCGCGACGGCCAGTGCCCGGCCCTTGTCGGTGAGCTCCAGATGGCGGTCGCCAGCCACGTGGAGTAATCCGTCCCGCTCCATTCGAGATACCGTCTGGCTGACGGTCGGCCCGCTCTGGTCGAGCCGTTCGGCGATCCGGGCACGCAGCGGCGTCACGCCTTCTTCTTCGAGGTCGTAGATAGTCCGCAGGTACATCTCGGTGGTATCGACCAGCTCGTTCATTCAGCACCCTCCATCGACGCTGAGTCTACTTGGCCAGCTGCGTGAATGGGTTCAACGCTTCCTAGGCAAGCAGTATGCCCGCCGCAAAGCGGCGGGCATACTGTCTGCTTTCTAGCTTTTGGTTGCCGGCGCTAACTGGCATACGACCGAAGTCGATCCGCGCGCTCACCGTGGCGGAGCTTGCACATCACGTCGCGCTCGATCTGCCGGACCCGTTCGCGGGACAAGCCGAAAAGTTTGCCGATCTGATCCAAGGTGCGTGGCTGGCCGTCGTCGAGACCGAAGCGCAGCCGGATCACCTGGTGCTCACGCTCGTCGAGCGTGGCCAACACACTGCGGATGTCGGTATGCAGCAGCTCGGCGATGACCGCGTTCTCCGCGGACATCGCTTCGGCGTCCTCGATGAAATCGCCCAGCGGGGCCTCTTCCTCGGAACCGACCGGCATGTCCAGGCTTACCGGGTCACGACTGTGCTCTAGCAGGTCGTTGATCTTGTCGATCGGAATCCCGGATTCGGCGGCGAGCTCCTCGTCGGTAGCTTCGCGTCCCAGGTTCTGGTGCATCTCCCGCTTGATCCGCGCCAGCTTGTTGACCTGCTCAACCAGGTGGACCGGCAGCCGGATGGTGCGGCTCTGATCGGCCATGCCGCGGGTGATGGCCTGACGGATCCACCAGGTGGCATAGGTCGAGAACTTGAATCCCTTTGTGTAGTCGAACTTTTCCATCGCGCGGATCAGCCCGAGGTTGCCCTCTTGGATGAGGTCCAGCAGCGGCATTCCCCGACCCGTGTAGCGCTTGGCCAACGAGACCACCAGGCGCAGGTTCGCTTCGAGCAGATGCCGGCGCGCTGACTCGCCGTCGCGCACTACGGCCTGCAAGTCGCGCTTGCGATTCTCGCCGAGGCGCTTGCGGGTTTCCAGCAGGTGCTCGGCATAAAGGCCAACCTCGATGCGCTTGGCCAATTCGACTTCGCCGGCGGCGTTGAGCAGCGCCGTCTTGCCGATGCCGTTGAGGTATACGCGGACGAGGTCCGCCGCAGGGCTTTGAGCATCGAGATCGCCGTCAATCCGGCTTGTGTTGGCCCTCTTGGTGGCTTCGGCCATTGCGCCCCTCCGATCGGCTTGTGTTGTTCATGTGGTTTAACGACAAACCAGTACTCAGAGTTCCCGCCGATACGGCATCTCACACGCCTTGACGTGCAGGAATGTGCCGATGACCTGAGAATGTCCTGAGAGTGTGACGCGCGGGGGGTTTTTGCCGGAACTCCGGCTCCCGTGACTAGCCCTGTGACCAACCCCGGGGATCCGTGCCCGGCGAGTCCGATTCCCCGGCCGGGTGTGGCCCGGCTTCGAGCGCTGGCCGCTCGGCCGTCGGGAACAACGGGGTGCGCCGCTGCGTCGCGTCGAAGCGACGTGGCTCGTCGGCGCGGCGAGGGGGTCGATCGTTGGCGATCAGCACCGCCATCCACGGCAACGGCACCGACACCCCCACGATCAGCAGCGAGATCAGACCGTTGTGCCAGGCGCCGTAGGCAAGGGCGGCCAGGATGAGCGCCGGTACCCGGAACGACATCAGGGTCAGGTACTTGCGTACCCGCGCTCGGTGCTCCTCCTCGTATGAGGGCGCTGCGGCGGTGATGAGCACTGGCCTACCGTCGTCGTCGAAGCCCTGCTCGGAGCGGCGCTTCATACGTTCACTGTCCCACACCAGATCTATTCCGGCTTATCCGGTTCAGCCGCCGGTACGGATGCAGCCGGTCGATAAAGTGTCACAATGTCAGGTATGGAGACCCAGACGATCGAACGCACCGATGCCGACGAACGCGTCGACGACGGAACGGGCAGCGATACTCCTAAGTACTTCCACTATGTCCGGAAGGACCGGATTGCCGAGAGCGCCGTCATGGGCAGCCATGTTGTGGCGTTGTGCGGTGAGGTATTTCCCGTCACCCGGTCGCCCAAACCGGGCTCGCCTGTTTGCCCTGACTGCAAGCAGATCTACGAGCACCTCAAGAAGGGCTGATCAACTCGGCGGCTCGGTCGCGGTAACGCTCTCGTGCGAGGGCGGTGGCTGGTACTCCTTGTCGCGACCTAACCGCGACACCAGCCAGGTGCGCAGCCGATGGACATGCGTGGCCTGCGCCGGGAATTCCTCTTGGACCGCGGCATTGAGTTCGGCGCCGATCATGATCGCGAAACCGCCGAAGAACGCGAACAACAGGAACGCGATCGGCGTGGACAGCGCACCGTAGGTGTAGCCGGTGCTGGTGATCCATTTCAGGTACAACCGCAGACCCAGCGTCGTGACCACGAACACCGTGGTCGCCAGGATCGCGCCGAACAACAGCCGATGCGTAGGCAGTGGTACCGGCAGCGCCACCCGGTAGAGGATCACCATGCCGATCATCAAGCCCAGAATCAGCGCCGGGTAGTAGCCGTAGTGCAGCAGATTGGCCAAGCCCTCCGGGATGTGTTCGCTCACCTTGCGCGGACCCACCACCGCGATCGGCAGGGTCACCACCACGAACACCAGCATCACGATGTAGAGGAACAGCGCGAAGAATCGCTGCCGCACCGGATGGCGCAGCGGGGTCTGGTCATGCGCCTCGACCACAGAGTCGACGAATGACGAGATCGCCGACGATCCCGCCCACAACGAGATCACGAAGCCCAGCGACACCACCTCACCGCGGGCGCCGTTCGAGATGTCGCGGATGGTGGGCTCGATGATCTCGTTAACCACGCTGGGAGAGAAAAACTTGTGGGTCGTCGAGATCACGGTTCTTTCGATCGCGGGCAATGTGTCCGCGCCGAATAGCGGCGCCACATAGGCCAAGCTGCCCAGTATTCCCAGCAGCAGCGGCGGCAGGGACAGGCACGACCAAAAGCCCGCCTGGGCCGCCTCCGAGAAGATGGAGTCATCCCAGCTTTTCGATAGGGTCCTGAGACTGATTCGCCACACGTGGTGGCGGGATGGTTTCGCAGCCTGGGCGCTCATACCCGTCCAGCATTACCGATGACCGGTACTGCAACCCACATATCGACGGGCGAGTTGAGCGAAATTCAGCTCCCGCTCACCTCAAGCACGGCGGCTTGTTCGGTAAGTTTCGCCTCGTGCTGGTTGGCGTGATGCTGGCAGAAGAGAAGCTCGAGGCCGGATGGCAGCGTCGCACGCACGCGGGCGGCGGCACTGCAGCGGTCGCAGCGATCGGCTCTAGTCAGTTCGCGACTGGTCAGAGTTGCGTTCATGGCTTCTCCATTTCTGGCGTGTCTCTAACTTTCTCAGACGTTGTGCGTTTTCGCCTTGTTCCCCGGCCGTTATCAGGTGTGTCGTTTCTCACGAATATTTGCCCGCTAATCGGGCAGGCTGGCTATCATGCCCCCAGTTCCGGACGTACTGCTGCACCTGTGCGGGGCGGAGGACTGGTCGCAGGCGCGCCGCCGGGGCGAGATTCGGCCGGAGTCGAATGGCTCGTCCGGTGCTGCCCCGTTCATTCACCTGTCGGCACCGGAGCAGGTGCACCTGCCGGCCAACCGGCTCTATCGCGGCCGTGCCGACCTGCTGCTGTTGCACATCGACCCGAAGCGTCTCGATTCACCCGTGCGGTGGGAGCCGGGAGTGGCAACGGATCCTGAGTCGATGCTGTTCCCGCATCTGTACGGGACGCTGCCGGTGCACGCCGTGATCAAGGTCACCGCCTACCTGCCGGCGCCTGACGGCACGTTCCCGCCGGCGGTCGGCTATCCGGACACCAGGTAGGCGTCGGCTTCGATCTCCACCAGCAACTCGGGTGCGATCAGCGCCGAAACCTCCACCATGGTTGCCACGGGACGAATCTCGCCGAACACCTCGGCGTGTACCTCTGCGACCTCGCGCCAGCGCGCAATATCGGTCACGTACATCCGGGTGCGGACCACGTCGGCGAGTGTCGCGCCGGCCTGGGTAAGGGCAGCCTCGATGCGACGCAATGCATCTCGGGTTTGTGCGGCAATATCGTCCCCGCTTCCGGTCGTCCCGGCCACCGCCACGTGCGCGCCGACGCGCACCGCGCGCGAGTAACCGACGGCCGATTCGTAGTCGGATCCGGATGAGATATTCGTGCGGCTGCCTGCCATGCGGTCACATTACGGCGCGATACTCGGTCGATGACCACGCGCGGCATCACGGCGGAGGCGCTGCTCGCGCAGGAGGCGTGCTTCGCGCGGGCATTCGCGGCCGGCGATCCGGGGATCGCGCGCGAGCTGTATCAGCCCGACGTGGTGTACGTGAGCCCGACGGTACGGCTCTTCGGTTGGCCGGCCCGGATCGACGGCATCGAGCGCACGCTCGAATTCATCGCGCTCACCGTCCACGCCTGCCCGGACATTCGCTACGAGGCGGTGGAGTACGCCATCACCCCCGGCGCGGATGCGGCGTTCGTCCGCGTGCAGTTCGACTGGACCCACGGTGCGGAGCGCCTGCGCTCGACATACGTGGTGATCTACCGCTATCGCGACGGCCTGATCGCCCGCCAGGAGCTGTACTACGACCCCAGCGGAGCACTGGA
>CAWIXL010000019.1:0-145810 GCA_963840045.1 uncultured Actinomycetota bacterium
AAGCGTTGCCGCGCGTTAGAGATGGCTTACCGCCGATCACTGTTTGGTCGCGTTGACCGGTGTCGGACGTTTCTCGCCGGCGTTGATTGGCCGAGGCGGCACGCCACATCATCGAGGGGTGAGCAGCCGAATCTGTTCGTCGACAAGCCAGGCCACCTTGAGGAACTGCTCGAATGCGGCGGTGTCATATTCGGCAGCGGTCAGCAATCGGTCCATGTACCCGTTGAGCAACCTCGTCGATAGCCGGTGGTGTGCCCTCGATCTCGGGCAGCAGGATGTTACCGCCTGCGGCCAGCTGCCAAGCCTGGCCGATCGGCTTTGCGGAGCTCGGAAGAACTGCCGCGGAAGATCCGTTGTGCCGCGGACAGGCAATTTCGCAACGCCAAAGCTTCCAGCGCGGCCACCGTCATACCCCGCCCATAGATCGGGTTCAAGCTGCACACCGCGTCGCCGACGACCAGCAAGCCCTCGGGCAGCAGCCGCGCTTTGTCGTACCGGCGCCAACGGCTCGACGGAACCGATGCCGCGCTGTCTCTCCAAGAGGTGGTGGCCTCAACGGCCGCCAAGACGTGGGCGGGCGCAAATTGTTCGGCGAAGCACACATCGCGGAACATCCGGCGGGGGGATCATCGCCCGCCATCCCGAAGACCGCGAACATCCAGGTGTCGTGCTCGTATCGGAGGATCGCCATGCGGGTGGGTCGGCCGGGCACCGGGGCCACGATGAACCAACTCGTGCAACGCCTCGGGTGGCACTGCAGTAAATGACTCGCATAGATCAGATGGATGATGACGCTGCTCGGCGGGGGCGGAGGGGAACCCAGCCTTTCCAACATCGCCGGGGCGCGCGCCACGCCGGTCGCACCGACGACAATATTGGCGGACAGTTCTGATTCCGAGGGGCGTGCGGCTTACGATTCGCGCCCCGGTGATGCGATCACGGCTCGTATTGGAGGTGACGTCGACGACGCCGTGATTATCGAGGAACTCGATGTCGGGAATCGCGCGTACCTGCCGCCGGACGTGGGACTCCAGAAATGGTCTGCTCGGGGAGTACGCGCTCAGCCCCTCGGCCGAACCGGACTGCACGGCCAGATGCCCCCCCATATTGAAGCGGAGCTTCGATACATCCCGATAATCAAACGAGGGTGCGCCAGCTCCCGACGAGCTCGTCGAACATCCCCGGGAAGAGCTCTTCGAGCGCCTGCGCGCCTCGCAAGTAGCAGCCCATGGATCTGCCGGCCCTGCGGCACGCCGCGGCGGCGATCAGCGGTGTCGCTCAGCGCATCCCGCTCCACCACAGTGACCGTTTCAAAGACTCGGCCAGTGCTCCGCAGCCACCAGGCCGCCATAATGGCTCCCAGAACCACCGCACGCTCACCGAGCTTCGGCATTAGCAACTTCCCGCGCCTGATTTGACTTGCGTCAGTATGGCGAGGTTCGCGCACGGCGGCGTGAGTAGTCGACTACTCGCTTTTCGCCGATGTCGAGGGGTCGACTTGCATCAGGCCAAATGACAAGCCAGGCGTTTCTCATGTTCCAGCACTGATGAGTCGATTCTCCGTCGCTATCACCACTCCAAACGTCTCTAAATAGCGGCGAACTCGGCGGCACGCTGGCGCAGTCCCCGTTGACGGGTCCGGCGCTGGGCGAAGGGAACTAAAGGAAAGCGGCTGCATGCACTCGCTGGCAGAAACTGACTGTGCAAAAATGGCGCAAGTGCTGGCGGCGAACGAAGCTCCGAACCGAATTAACCGACTTGGGCATTGCAGCTAGGGATGAAAAGCAGGTCGCTTCTTTCAGCGAATCTGTTGTACGGCCCAGCGATCTTGTCCTAGTTTGCGCTTAATGCTCAGCGCCTCGTCGTTAGCCAAGCCGCTCATCCGCAACCGGCGCCCGGACAGCAGAGACTGCCATGGCTTCGCCTGCCACGGGGCGCGAGAACAGGAAACCCTGCGCCCGGTGACACCCAAGCTCTATCAAAGTCATTGCGGCAGCTGGCGTCTCAACACCCTCAGCGACCAGTTCCAGGCCGAAGGCCTCGGCGAGTACCAGGATGGAGCGAACGATCGCCAGGTCGCTGGTGTTGGTGTCCAAGTCGCGCACGAACCCGGCGTCGATCTTGAGCGTATCGACCGGAAGCGATTTCAGGTGCGAAAGGACAGCGTAGCCGGTACCGAAGTCGTCGATGGCGATCTGGACCCCCACCTCCTTCAACTTCGCAAGGGTTCTGCGTGTGGTTTTGATGTCGCCAACCAAAGCACGCTCGGTGATCTCCAGGCACACCGAATTGGCGTTGAGGCCGAACTCGTCGATGGTGTCCGCCACGGTGCGGACGAAACCGGGGATGACCAATTGACGAGGCGAAACATTGATGCGCAGTGTGACGTCTCGTCCCATGCCATTCGATCGCCAACGGTTGAATTCGGCGCACGCGCTTCGCATTACCCATCGGCCCAACTCTCCGGCGAGGTTGGTCGACTCGGCTACACCGATGAACGAATCCGGGAGCAGCAACCCGCGCGTCGGGTGCCGCCAACGGACCAGGGCTTCGGCCCCCAGGATCACGCCGGTCAGCAGGTCGACTTCGGGCAGGTAATGCAGAGCAGAGCGTCGCTGTCGATGCCCGCTTGCAGATGGAGTCTCGATATCGTTGCGGAAGACGACGTTGCGGGAGATATCGTCGGTGCACACCGCGACCTGGTTGCCCCCCGCGCGCTTGGCCGTCAGGGCGGCCTCATCGGCGCGACGCATTAGATCCGCGGTGTCGTCGCGTCCCGGCCTACCCGCCGCCATCCCGATGCTGACGGAGGGAGTGATCACATCGTCGCCGATCTTCAGGGACGCCCGCAAGGTCGTCTGAAGCCGGTGCGCGAGTGATTCGGCGGTCTCGGCGAGCATGGCCCGGTCCGGAATGACGAGGAACTCGTCCCCGCCGATCCGACCGATCGCGCCCAGCCCTTGCATGCTTTCCTGAAGCCGTTCGGCGAAGACCTGGAGGTAAAAATCGCCGGCGGCGTGACCGAAGTAATCGTTGATCGACTTCAGTCGGTCGAGGTCGAGATATAGGACCGCGACGGGTCCGGGGCATCCCTCCGCGAGTCTGGCGGAAAGGCGAGCAATGAGCGATCGACGATTGCGCAGGCCGGTCAAATCGTCATACTCGGCCAGGTAGCGAAGCTTTTCTTCGGCGGCGATGCGGGCCTGGAACTGTGCAAACAAAGAGGCGACCGCCCCGAGCGTGCCGACCTCTTGCTTCGTCCACTTCCTGCCACGAAAGCTAACGAAGCCAAGCACGCCGGTGGTCTCCGCCTTTGAGACGAGCGGTGCGGTGGCCACCGAGGGCGTCGCGACGCGGCGTCTTCCGGTGATCTCGCGTCGGAACGCCTTGTAAGCGTAGTTTGTCGAGGCCGGCGGCCGAATCACAACGGGTTCCGTGGGCTGAATCACAAGCGGTTCCTTGCCATGCGCGCAAGGGGCGAAGACGTCGTCGGCGCTAGTGAAGTGGACAATCGGCATGGGATCCGGGTTTGGACGGCCGGGTCGCGGTGGCCATTCGACGATCAACTTCGAGGTCCCGATGGTTTGGTCGTTGTGGCGCAGGAAGCCAATGTCCGCGTCGAACCGCTGGACGAGGCTCGCCAGTACCTGTTCGCTCACATCGGCAGCGGTGAAAGTATTAGCCTCCATCAGCTGGGCGGCAACGGAGGTGACGAACTTTAGGTCGGGCGCCACGGTTCCCCGATTGCCCCGGTGGGGACGATCTCAACTGCTTCAAGCACGTCATCAGAGAATTCGGCCCATGCCAGCCCGGTCTTGTGCGGGCACGGCCATCGTCGGACTCCTCAAACATCCAGGTGGTTGTCGTTGTTCGCGAACGCGGAGACCAACCGTTTTTACTCGGGTGGCTAACGCGAGTCTCAACGCTGTTACCGTCGCCACCAGGCACGAGTGACTATAGTCCCCTCATCGCGGGATCGCTTGGCCCGTTAAGCGAGCGCATGTCGTGAGACTCGATTTCGGCGCCAGCATTTGCGAAACTGAAACTCAAGTTGTCAGAGGCACTAACGCTTCGTCAACTCGAAAACCCGTAGATCGCGATCTGTCCGGCCTCGGTAGGCATCATAGTTGCGTGCGTAGTCGGCGAATTTTCTGAAGATGCGCTCGCCTTTTCGGCCCGGTCAACTGCGTAGCGGTGACTGATATCTTCCGTCCACCCATCGTCACCCACGCGTTCGGATCGGCCAGCAAGTTCGATGACCATGCGGGATGGTGCGCCTGCCCAAAGTTGCTCCCACCAAGAACAGTCGGTCTCCTTCGCGCATGTACGTCAACGGTATCTGGCGGCGGGGGCCGGCTGCTCTTCCTGCCCGTCGTAGCGAGCAACAGCAGAGGCACCCCGAGCGGGCCGAAAATCGTGAGCCGCCCGTTGCTTCGGCTCAGAAGCTTGTGGTCTAGCGGCGTCAGTTTGCGGATACACCATGCACCAACCTCGAGCCGATGACCAAGCACGTCCGGAAACGTCTCTTCGCTCATGTCGCGGACTATTCACCACACTCGCGACTCCTGGGCGAACTTCAGGAGATTCCTACATTGCGAGCGGCAGCGATCGTCTGCGTGGTGGCGCGACGGCTGGTGGTGATCTCACGGCGGCGGCGGTGGCGCTGGCTTAGGGCCCGCCGGTCATATCTGAACGTTTCGGCGGCCCTCGTCGTATCTATGTCAGGGGTTGGCGCCGGCAATGGGGCCTGGTGCGAAGTTACGACGGATACAACGAAGGAGCGACGTGCTGCAACGAATCGCCCGACTGGCCATTGCCGCACCGCGGCGGATTGTCGCGATAGCGATCCTGGTGATGGTCGGAGCCGCCATTTTCGGCATCCCGGTCGCCAAAAGCCTGTCGGCAGGTGGTTTCCAGGACCCGGGCTCGCAATCGGCCAAGGCGACACAGCTGCTGGGCGACAAGTTCGGCCAGGGCGACATGCAGCTGCTTATCACCGTGAGCGCGCCCGCTGGTGCCACCAGCGCGCCGGCCCGCGCGGTGGCCACCGGCATCGTCGATCGCCTGGCCCGATCTCCCCATGTCGCCAATGTGACGTCGGCGTGGACCGCGCCGCCCGCGGCCGCGGCCGCGCTGATCAGCAAGGACGGCACCTCCGGTTTGATCGTCGCGGGAATCACCGGCGGCGAGAACAACGCCCAGAAGTACGCCCAGACGTTGTCTGACGAAGTTGTCCATGACCATCAAGGCGTCACTGTCCGCGCGGGCGGGATGGCGATGGTCTAGCGCAGATCAACCACCAAAATGAGCGCGACCTGCTGCTGATGGAGTCGATCGCCATCCCGCTCAGCCTCATTGTTTTGGTCTGGGTGTTCGGCGGGCTACTGGCTGCTGCACTGCCGATGGCCGTGGGCCTCCTGGCGATCGCGGGCTCGATGGCGGTGCTGCGCGCCATCACCTTCAGCACCGACGTGTCGATTTTCGCGCTCAACCTGAGTACTGCGATGGGCCTGGCACTGGCGATCGACTACACGCTATTGATCATCAGTCGCTACCGCGACGAGTTGGCCACTGGCGCCGGCCGCGACGAGGCGTTGATCCGCACCATGGCCACCGCCGGACGCACAGTGTTGTTCTCCGCGATCACTGTCGCGCTGTCGATGGCCGTGATGGTCCTGTTCCCGATGTACTTCCTCAAGTCGTTCGCCTATGGCGGTATCGCCACGGTCGCCTTCGCAGCGGTGGCCGCGGTCGTGGTGACGCCGGCGGTCATCGTCCTATTGGGCTCCCGGCTCGATTCGCTGGACGTGCGCCGGCTGGTTCGCCGGCTGTCGCGTCGGCCCGAACCCGTCGCGCGCCCCGTCGAGCAACTGTTTTGGTACCGCTCAGCCAAGTTCGTGATGCGCCGCGCGGTTCCGATCGGACTGGCCGTCGTTACGCTGCTGGTGCTCTTGGGCGCCCCGTTCCTCGGCGTCAAGTGGGGCATGCCCGATGACCGTGTGTTGCCACACTCGGCCTCGGCGCATCAGCTCGGCGACCAGTTGCGCAACGACTTCGGCGACAACTCCGCGAACGCTGTGACGGTCGTAGTCCCCGATGCCCACGGCCTGACCCCCTATGACCTGAACCGCTATGCCGCCGATCTGTCCCGGGTACCGGACGTGTCGGCAGTGTCCGCCCCCAGCGCCACGTTCGTCGGCGGGAACCAGGTGGGGCCGCCCTCGGCTGCCACCGGGGTCGCACAGGGGAGTGCGTTTCTCACCGTCAGCAGTACCGCGCCGCTGTTCTCCGATAGCTCGGCGACTCAGCTCGATCGGCTGCATGCAGTACCCGGGCCGGCCGACAGGTCGGTCGAAATGACCGGTATTGCGCAGATCAACCGCGACAGCGTGGAGGCCATCACGTCGCGACTGCCGTCGGTGCTTGGTCTGATCGCCGTCATCACCTTCGTGCTGCTGTTCCTGCTCACCGGCAGCGTGGTGCTGCCCCTGAAGGCGTTGGTGCTCAACGTGTTGTCACTGACCGCCGCTTTCGGCGCGCTGGTGTGGATCTTCCAGGATGGCCATCTTGGCGCGCTCGGAACCACGTCGACCGGGACGCTAGTGGCGAATTTGCCGGTGTTGTTGTTCTGCATCGCCTTTGGGCTGTCGATGGACTACGAGGTCTTCCTGATGTCGCGGATCCGCGAGTACTGGGTGCGTTCCGGAGCCGCGCGCCGTCGACATCAGATACGGGTGCCAACAATGACGAGAGTGTCGCACTGGGTGTGGCTCGCACTGCGCGGGTGATTACCGCTGCCGCACTGGTCATGTCGATTTCATTCGCGGGACTGATCGCCGCTCATGTGCAGTTCATGCGGATGTTCGGCGTTGGTATGACGCTGGCGGTGGTGGTCGACGCCACACTGGTGCGGTTGGTGCTGGTACCGGCCTTCATGCGAGTGTTGGGCAGGTGGAACTGGTGGGCGCCCAAACCGCTGGCCCGGCTGCACGAACGATTCGGGATCGACGAAGGTGGGATGGTCGTCGCCCACCCCGCCGAGCCGGACCCCCGGGAACCGGAGCGGGACCTGCGGCCGGCGGGGACCGTGGCGGCCGGCCGGCATCGGGCAACCGCCACACGTGTTGCGTTCGGAGACGCTGGCCCACGTGCGCTTCACGACCGCGACCCCGAAAGCTCTATCGCATCCCTGATGGGATAGAGCCGCGCAGGGCAGCGACGTCGACATGACGCCAACCAAACCAGCTCCGCGTCCGGCGGTAGAACAAGCAGTTCGTAACCGAAGCCCGGTCAGCCGGATGCCGCGATACTAGCCAATTCACGGTCCCCATAAACGGCTTGCGGCGTCCGGAGCTGTGAAGCGCGGTCCGGACGTCGGAAGTTTTTACGTTGCCTCAGTACAGCGGAATCCAGACACCGAAGTACCAGAAGCCCCATCCACCGAAAACCGGATTGAAGACCGGAATGGCGGTGTAGCCGCCGTAATCGCACGGCCCGAAGTCGCCTTGTGCCTGGACTATGCCGCGCTCCGGTCCGTTCCACGGGTTGTTCCAACCACCGGGAGGCGGCGGACCGTTCCAACCACCTGGAGGTGGCGGGCCGAACCAGTTAGGCGGCGGCCCACCGGGAGCAGGCCCATCGTTCCAGCCGAATCCTCTCGCTTGCGGCGCAGGTGGCGCGCCGTGGTCGCGTGTGCTGAAGCCGCGAGGCGCATCCGTGGGGCCACCCACCTGGGCATTACCCCGATCGTAAGCGCCCCCGGCATCGGTCCGCCACGCCCCGGCCCAGGTCCCGGTCCGCCAGGTCCCGGTCCGCCCGGTCCCGCTCCACCAGGTCCCGGTCCGCCCGGTCCCGGTCCGCCCGGTCCCGCTCCACCAGGTCCCGCCGGTCCGTGCGCCGGCCCAGGTCCCGGTCCACCCGGCCCCGCTCCGCCAGGTCCCCCCGGTCCCGCCGGTCCGTGCGGCCCCGGGCCGCCAGGTCCCGCTCCACCAGGTCCCCCCGGTCCGTGCGGCCCAGCTCCCGGTCCGCCAGGTCCGGGGCCGCCAGGCCCCGGCCCAGGTCCCCATCCCTCAGTCGCAGGTCCGGGGCCGCCAGGTCCTGGCCCGGGTCCGCCAGGTCCCGGCGCATCAGGGACCGGCCCGTGCCACGGTCCGCCAAGAATCGTCGTTCCGCAGTTCTCACATAGCGGCTGCGGCTTCAACGGAGCGGCGTTGGCCAGCTCTCCGCCTACTGTCAGCGCCGACATGCCGAGTCCCGCAGCAATTGCCACGCCAGCCATACGCTTCACATACATGCTCGATCGTCCCTTCAGAGCCCCGACTTCAACAATGTCTCGCTACCCCGTGGCCAGGAACCGCAAAGGCGGTGCCAGTCGGCCACGACGCCGTGGCGTGAGATGGTCTGCGCTAGGGGCACGTCACATCCATCTCGAACGACTTGGTCACCGGCTGCTGCGGGCTAGCCATGTTGACGCCCGTAGCGGTGCCCTTGATCGTGTAGGAACTACCGTCCTTTGTGGCCTGGACGTTGCCTTGATTGGGCGCGCCCGCGGCGTAACCCAGCGTCACGCCGTTGACGTTCCCCAGACCGACTGATTGGACGGCTGGCGGATTGGCAGCACTGATCACCGCGCCGATCCCGTTTGTCGGATCGCCGATGCCGATGTTGAGGTTGCCGCCGGCCTGGGTGCAACCGACCTGACCCGTGATGGGCTGATTCTGACCATCGATAGTGACCTTCTGGGCGCTACCCGACGATGCGCCCGTAGACGATGAGCTCGTATTGGATTTGTTCGAGCAGCCAGCCAGACCCGCGACCACCATGCTCGCGGCCGCGATGCCGACCAAGATCGCACGCTTCACCAGTGCCCTCCTTTTTGTCTTGGTCCCTCAACGCTGGCGAGTTCCTTCGAGACCTTTGAACTGACACACCAAAATTACCCATAAATCGGGAGTAAAACATTAGAAAGAGCTTTAAATCGTGCTGTGAATTATTTGAGTAGGGCCGACTGGTGGCTGCACACTTCCGTGCGCAGTTTATCCGCATTTACGCGTTTTATTATTTACGACTCTCAGTATATCGTGACCCTGCGATCAGTAGCTGCGTCACCAGCTATACCTGCTGTTCAAGCAGCAATCGCCGAAGTACTGACATACGTAACATCGTGCTTCAGTACATCATTATTTGCGCGTCTACCAGCCGGCCGAACCAAGCGAAATAAGTCCAGTGTTTCGCCTGCGGTGCCGAGCAAGCGGCAAACCGCAATATTTCACACACCGGTGGATCGAGCCCATGGACCTATATCAACGTGTAGCTAACCTCGATTTTTCGTGCGGCCTGATGGAGGGCGGGTGAACCGGGTTCTGGCCCGGCTGGTGGTCTCGATTGTGGCATGGGGGTGTGACAAGTCGCCGGTTGTCGCGCCGGTGGGCGGGCTTTCCCAAGGCCGGTGGGTCTTTCGTCTCGTGGGGACAGGGATCTCGGTGTTAGGTGAACGCGGCGCGGATGCGGCTCCAGGCGGTGGCGATGGCGTGTGCCCAGCGCCAGGTGGCGTCGATGCGCAGCCGGATTTGTCGGGCGCCGCGGGTGATGCGGGCGGCGACGTGCAGGACCCGGTAGCGGAACGTCGTGGATCTCGCAGCGCGCCAGGTCGGGGTGGTCGGTGAAGCCGATGAGTTTGGTCCAGGCGATCAGATCGGTTGCGGCCATGATGATTTCGAGCCATGCCGCGTTGGCGTCGAAGGCGTTGAAGGGTAGGTTGCGCAGGCCGGTGGCTTTGGCCTCGCGGATGCGGTCTTCGACGCGGGCGTGTTGGCGGTGGCGCAGTTCGAGCCCGGCGAGTTGACCGGGATCACGCCGTCGGCGGTGTCGGTGAGAAATCCGGTGATCCGGTGCCCGTCGGTGTCGGTGAACCTCAACTGCGCGCCGGGATGTGGGCGTTCCTTGCGCAGGATCAGCCGGGTGCCGGCGGGCCATGCCGACAGGTCGACCAGGTCGGTGGCCTCGGCGACCCAGGCGCCCGTCACGGATGCCGCCGTCGGAATCGATCGCCGGATACCAAGCTTCGGTGCTGTTGAGCACCTCGGCGGCGTCGCGGACCGGCGCGTCGATCGACCGCGCCCAAGGAGAACCCCACTCCGCGTCGCGGCATGCGGCGGCGAACCCGTGGGTGGCGCCGGCCGAATCGGAACGGATCAACATCCTCGCGGCGCCGTGTGGGTTGTCGGGGCCCGGGCCGGTAGGACGGCGGCAGCGACTCCAACGCCTGATCCAGCACCGTGATGTGGTCGGCGGCGGTATTACTGCCCGCATTGCCCGCTCGCAGCAGCCCGGCCAGCGCTTCGCCGGCGGCGATGTCGGGGCGGTCCAAAAACACCAGCAGCGGGTGATAGCCCGAACGTCTTCTTCCAGGTCGCGGCCGCGTTTTCCTTGTTGTCGGAGTGGTCGATGGTGATGGTGGCGTCCACATCCAGATGCAGCCACCGCCGCGTCCGGTGCCGCGCCGGCGGCCCAGGCCCGCCCCGGGCATGCGCGCGGGCCGCCCGGATCCCGGGCAGGTGCGCGGCGTCGATGCGCTCATCGACCAGCCGCCACATCGTGGTCGTCGACGCCACCGGGCCGAACACGTGCTCGCGATCCCCGCACAGCTGCCCGACCCCGTCGACACAGTCCGCGCCATCGGCCACCGCCGCCGCCAGATCGGCGAACACCGCACCCGGGCGCATGGATCCACGGCCCCCTATAGGTGTCGGCCAACGCCGCGGTGACCTGCGCCGACAACCCGGTCAGGTCGGCGACCTCCCGCAACAAGCCCACCCCGGCATGCGACACCACACCATGACCGTCCGCCGACACTTTCACCCGAGAAACCGCTGCGCTACTCTTCACCTAGAAAGTGCCTTCCCGCTCGGAATGATGGACCCTAGAGAAGTCCCATTATCCCTTGCAGGACAGGCACTTTCGCTAACTCAACACCGTGTCACGCGAAGTTCCGCGAAAAATCGAGGCTAGATGGTTAGGTTGCCAGATGTCGGCCGAAATAGTCAGGTTTCTGCTTCTGTTGCGGCAACGCCACCCAGCTGGTATCGGGTGTGGGTGCGGGCGGGCGGGCGGCGAATGTTAGCGAAAACTCAAACACTGGTGCGTCGGTTTCGTCATACTTATGGCCAATTTCATATCTGCATATCTGCGACGGTCGATAACGACGGCCGGGTCGGAGGGCAACATGTCGTATGTGATCGCAGCGCCGGACATGTTGGCGGCATCGGCGGCAGATGTGGCGGGCATCGGCTCGTCGCTCAGCGGGGCCCACGCGGCGGCAGCGGCCTCGACCACCAGAGTGATCGTCGCCGCTGGTGATGAGTGTCGGCGGCATCGCGTGGCTGTTTCCAGCCACGGCCAGCAGTTTCAGGCGATCAGCGCCCAGGAGCGGCGTTTCAGGAGCAGTTTGGCAGGCGTTGACCGCGGGTGCGCGATCCTATGTCAGCGCGGAGGCCGCCAATGTTCGGCGTTCACAGCTCCGACCATCGGGTTGGTGATGGGCGGCAGCGGGATACCGATCCCCGGGCCCGGCTATGTGGCCCTCGCTGACCAGCTCTACATCCACCCCAATTTCCCCGCCACCACCTACCCCAATCCCTATGCGAACGGCCTGTTCACGCCCGAGTATCCGGTCATCAGCGTGCCCTTCTCCCTCAACTACCCCGCTGCCACGACTGGTCCCCTCGCTGGCTTTCCGGCCCCGTTCACCTCGGTGGGCCAAGGCATGCTCATTCTGGAAAACGCGATCGCAAGCAACCTGGCAGCCGGACACGCATCAACCGTGTTCGGCTGGTCGCAGAGCGCCTCGATATCCGGCCTGGTGATGCAGCAGCTCGACCCCACCGGCGTGCCGATGCCAAACCATGGCCTGCAGTTCGTGCTGATCGGTGACCCCAACGCTCCCAACGGCGGGGTCTTTGAGCGCTTCAACGGTCTGACCTTGCCGAGCGTAGGTCTCTCGTTCGACGGCGCAACCCCCAGCAATTCCTTCCCGACCAACATCTACACCATCGAATACGACGGCTTCGCCGACTGGCCGAGGTACCCCATCAATTTCCTGGCGGACCTCAACGCCTCGCTGGGTTTGGTATCGATCCATGGCCTCTATCTGACCCCCAGCATCATTTCGCCCACGGTGCTCAGCCAGGCTGTTCTATTGCCGGGGTCGGAGCTCCTCGGTGCGGACACCCTCACCAATTACTACATGATTCCGCTCAGCGCGCTGCCGTCTCCACACGACTATCTGCCGCTCTTGCAACCGCTGGCCAATACCCCCATCATCGGGAAACCGCTGGCCGACCTGCTCCAGCCGGACTTGACGGTGCTCGTGAACTTGGGCTACGGAGACCCGAACTTTGGTTATTCGACCTCGCCAGCGAATGTACCCACCCCGTTCGGGCTGTTCCCCCACGTCAGCCAGGCCCTGATCGCTCAGGACTTAGTCACCGGAGCAAAGCAGGGAGTCGCCGCCTTCGTGAGCGACATCCATTCAGAAGCTGCCTCGGGCCTGTCATTGTCCAGCCTGTCGCACTCGTTGTCCTCGCTGCCGAGCCCGACGCATCTCTCGACGGCTTTGTTAACCGCCGCCAGTAATCCCTCAGCGACGCGCACCGACATCGTCAACGCGTTCTCGAGTGCCGGCTCCGCGCTGTATTCCCCGCTGCTGGCGACAGCTGACCTCATCAATGCTGCGGTGACCAGCATTCCCAACTACGACGTCAGTCTGTTCTTGGCAAACCTCTCCAACCCCGTCGATGCCATCGGTCTGCCTATCGCCGCGGACGTCGGCCTGATCACGTGGGGGCCTCGTCGATTTAGCGCTCTGGGCCCAGGGGATCACCGCGGCCATCAACGACATCGCCGCTGTGATCCCGTAGGGGCGGCGCGGCGGCATCCCGACCCACCCCCTCCCCGGCGGCTCTCCCTGAGATAGCTTGGCGCGGCACGGATTTCGACTGCAGCACAATGGATCTAATAATCGCGGCCGATCCCCGGATGGGTTGTCATCACCCGTAAGCTCCACAAACTCAGAGCGGCGTTATCGACGGGTGGCATCTCGCCGCCCCATGTTTTGTGTTTGCTATGAAACTAGACTGGATATTCGCGATCTATTAGTCTGTAGCGCGCTGGCTACTTTTCGTATCCGATGGTCTGATGATGGCTGCGCGGAGGCACCGATGTCGTATGCGATCGCAACACCAGACACGTTGGCGGCGGCGGCAGGGGATTTGGCGACTATGATTCGTCACTGAGCGCGGCCCACACGGCGGCGGCAACCTAGACCGTTGCGTTAGCGCCCGCGGCCGCCGATGAGGTGTCAGCGAGTATCGCGCACCTGTTCTCCCAGCACGCCGAGGGCTATCAGGCGGTAGCCGGGCAGGCGGCCGCGTTTCATCAGCAATTCATCCAACACTTGAACGCGGGTGCCCGCTCGTATGCCAGCACTGAGGCCGCCAACACCTCGTCATTGCGGTCCTTGGATGCGAGTACAGGATTGCATGCCAGCGCTAACGCCGCGGCGCAATCCTGTCACTGCTACCAGTGAACGTAACTTGGGGCGACGTGCTTGCCGCGCTCGTCTTGCTTTCTCGTACTTCCGTCGTTGTTGGGCTGGCTGCTCTTGCTTCTCATAAGTCGCTTGCCGATTAAGTTTTTCTGAATCCAAGCTTGAGGCGTTATCTGCAGGGCTCATGGTGCTGCGCAATGGGTATCGAATGCCACTGGCGCACAACGGATTGCGGGCAAGGCTGACTAGCCGTTTGCGCAGCCGGTCCCATGACGCCGCTAAGGCCGGATGTGAAAAAGGCGGCCGATTCGAGGGCGCCGCCTGAGCCGTCAAGGCTCTACTTTTTGCCGTGCGCCTTTAGGTGCTCCTTGGCAGCATTCCGCGCGTGCTCCAATGCCTCAACGTGGTGGGCATGCGCCAGCTGGGCGTGGTGGGCGGCTTTCTCAACCTCTCCCTCCATGTGCTGCTTAGCAGCTTCCAAGTGCTGCTTGGCGGCCTGTTCGAGATGTTCAGCTGCTTGCTTGTGATGTTCAGCTGCTTGCTTCGACAATGTCGAGGGGGACCCGTTTGGTGGTCCAGTCGCTATGCGGCTTGGGGTTGGTGGGTCGTGGTCCACTGTAGAGCGAACTCGGTTGGGGTGAGTTCGCCGTGGGCGGAGTGGGGTCTGTTGGCGTTGTAGTCGCAGCGCCAGTCTTCGATGATCACGCGGGCTTCCAGCAGCGAGTCGAAGCGCCACGAGTTGAGCAGTTCATCGCGTAGCCGGCCGTTGAACGATTCGATCCAGGCGTTCTGCCACGGCGAGCCGGGATCGATGAAAAGTGAACCGGCGCTGTTGAATCGGCACCAATCACTGACGGCGTGCGCCACGAACTCGGGGCCGTTGTCGAAGCGCACGTAGTGCGGCGCTCCTCGCTTGCAGGGCCAGGCGATCCAAGACATCGACGACGCCGTCGGCGTCGATGCCGCGATCGACGTCGATCGCGAGTGCTTCGCGGGTGAACTCGTCGATCACGTTCAACATCTTCAGGGTGCGGCCATCGGCGGTCGTGTCGAACTGGAAGTCCATCGCCCAGATCACGTTCGGACGAATCGGTGACATCGCGCCAACGGCGACACCAATACCGGTCAACCGCTTCTTCTTGCGGCGCTGCGGGACCCGCAGGCCCTCCTCACGCCACAGCCGGCGGATGCGCTTGTTGTTGACCTGCCAGCCGGCTCGGCGGGCCATCTTGGCTGCCCGCCGCCATCCCCAGCGAGGCCGGTCAGTGGAGAACCGGCGCAGCCAGGCACGCAACTCGGCCTCCTCAGCGGTGATCGGCGGCGGCGTCAGGCGCATCGTGGAACGGTGGATGCCCACGACCGTGCAGGCGCGGCGTTCAGACACCCCGAACCGCTCGCGCAGCACCTTGGCTGCGCGGCGCTTGCGGTTCGGGGTCAGAAGTTTCCCGCCGAAATCTCCTTGAGCATGTCGATGTCGAGAGCCTGGTTGGCGACCAGCTTCTTCAGCCGGGCGTTCTCGGCTTCGAGTTCTTTGAGCCGTTTGGCGTCGTTGGCTTTCATGCCGCCGTACTGGGCAAGCCAGCGATGCCACGTCGACTCAGCGATCTCCAGGTGTCGGCACACCTCGTTGAGTTCCTGGCCGGACCCGAGGAGCTTGTTGCCCTCGGCGAGCTTGCGGATGATCTGATCCGGCGTATGCCGCCGGCGCTTGTTCGATGCCATGTCGTTGCTGATTCTTCCTGCCCGAACACCGGGCAACAGAGTCGCATAACGACTGGACCACTACGACGGGCTCACCTCAGTGAGCCCACCGATCAGCAGAACAACCAGGACGACGAGAGTGAAGGTTCGGGGCCTGCGCGAAGCGCGCCTCAATAGGCTCGACGAAGGGACATTGGTTTTGGTGCTCACGACAAACAGGTTTACCGCTTATGGACGGAACCACACGCGACCGGGCGTGACTGTAAACAGAGTCGTTGCACGGCAAGCCCGGTCGACATATCGTCAAAGTCACAGGGGCAGTGGTGGCGATGGTCGTAGGAAACAGTGGCGGCTCCCGCGCCGACGGCGACTCGTGGGATATCGCCTCGAGTGTCGGGGCTACGGCAGCCGGGGTAGCAGCGGCCCGCGCCACCGAAACGGCGCGAGAGGACCGGTTGATCTGCGACCAGTTCGCCGCGATCATCATCGACGGCCCCGAATTGAAGGAGATGCTGGCCAAGTCGTCGGAACTGGCTGCGACGGTGCCGGGTAGGCGTCGTCCAACGGCAGATGGTCGACTACCACGCCGCGCGCACCCAGCACTACTTCGACGCGTTTTTCACCTCGGCCACAGGTGCGGGCCTGCGGCAAGCCGTGATCCTGGCATCGGGACTCGACTCAAGGGCCTTCCGGCTGCCATGGCCGGAGCAGACAACGGTATTCGAGATCGATCAACCGGAAGTGCTGGAGTACAAGTCCAATCGCCTGGCTGCCGTCGGCGCAGCGACCACCGCCACCACGTGGCGACGCGTCCCGGTCGATCTGCGCGATGACTGGCCAACGGCTCTGTGCGACAACGGTTTCAACCCCGCCCTTCCGGCGGCGTGGAGCGCCGAGGGCCTGTTGCCTTTCCTCACCGGTCAATCCCAGGACGCATTGTTCGGCCAGGTCGAGCGGCTCAGCGCACCCGGCAGCCGCATCGCGGTGGAGTGTTACCGCGCCGACGGATCACTGGTCGCGTGGATCGAGCGGATGGACCAACGTATGCGCGCTGAGGCGGGGGATGAGGAGCGGACGCGTTCAGCGCCGGCGATATCTGGTACGACGATGATGGCCGGACCGAGCCCGTGGTCTGGTTCAGCCGTCGCGGGTGGCAGACCCGATCGGTGGCCGCCCCCGACTACCTCGCCGAATTGGAGACGCCCGCTGCCGCCCGATGAGGAGTCGTTCGCCGCGCTGGCCAACTTCGTTGTCGCCGAACGGAATTAGCTCAGATCTTCAGGTAGCTGTCATCGCGGACGACCAGCGCGCTCCCAGGGTCAGTCCGCAGGCAGTTACGCAATCGTACTTGCGCAATCTAGATTGCATATTTAGCCTGGTGGCATGGCCCGAGCAGTGTCCCGATCTGCCGCCGCCACCGCTCGCGAGGTAAAGGTGGTGTTCAGCCGTCTGCGTCGTCGTGTCCAAGGGCTGGCGCTTAGCGACGATCTGAGCGGCTCCCAGGCCGCGGTGCTGACCCGGCTGCACAAGGAGGGCCCGTCATCGGCGAGCGCGCTGGCTTCCGCGGAGGCGGTCAGCCACCAAGCGATCGGCGCGATCCTGGCGGTTCTTGAGACACGGGGTTACATCCAACGCAGCCCCGACCCCACCGACGGTCGACGACAACTCGTCTCCCTGACCGATGCGGGGGTGGCGCACGCCGGACACACCACCTCGGCGCGGGAGGAATGGCTGGCCCGGGCACTGCAGGACCGACTTACCGAAGACGAACGCCGAACGGTGCGGCATGCGATGGCGCTGCTCAACCGAATCGCCGAACCCGGTTCGGCAACAACACATTAGGGAGTCAACCGTGGAAATAGGTTTTCATTTCGTCAACTTCGACGTGCCAGGCGGAGTGCAGGCACTGCCGAACACGCTCGCCACAGCGGCGAAGGTCGCTGAACAAGCCGGCGCCTCCTGGTTCACCATGGCCGACCACTTTTTTCAGATGGATAACCTTTGGCCTGCCGAGGCGCCGATGCTTGAGATCTACACCTGCCTGGGATACCTGGCCGGCCAGACGCAGCGGATCAAGCTGGTAGTGCTGGTCAACGGCGTCACCTACCACTACCCGGGTCTGTTGGCCAAGACGGCGACGACTCTGGACGTGTTATCGGCCGGACGGCTGGTGTTCGGCCTCGGAGCAGCCTGGTATGAGCGCGAATGCGTCGGCCTGGGTGTGCCCTTTCCGCCGCTGTCGGAACGCTACGAGCGGCTGGAAGAGACCCTGCAAATCTGCCGCCAGATGTGGAGTTCGGACAACGGACGTTATGACGGCAAGTACTACCAGCTCGCTGAGACGTTGTGCTCCCCGCAACCGATTCAGCGGCCCAACCCGCCGATCCTGCTCGGCGGTACCGGGGAGCGCAAAACGTTGCGTCTCGTCGCGCAGTACGCCGACTCGTGGAACGGCGGCTTCCAAACCGTCGAAGAAGCAGCCCACAAGGTCGACGTGCTCTACCGGCATTGCGACGCGATCGGCCGCGATCCCGGCGAGATTCAAAAGACCGCATTCATGCTCATCGACCCGATGGCCGACCTCGACGGATTCCTACGCACCGCAGAGCAATACGCCGCGTTGGGCATCGATCTGATCGACATCATGCCGCCGGAAGACACCACCGACCCGGTGGCATTCGCGAGCCGTCTGGGCGAACAGGTCATACCGCGGGTAGCCCAAATTGAGTGTGGCCCAAAACCGCGCGGTTCGGCGGACCGTCTGCACCCGGAATGACCCGACGTCAAAAGACGTTGCTCCTCCCATTGCCGGGTCAGCCGGCACACATCGAAGTACTAGGTTGAGAAATGACGATTGAGATAACGGGGGCGCCTGAGCCGCCCGCGTGCGACCCGCCCGAGGTATTCCAGCACGGCGGCGTTCAGACGCGGGACCAGGCTTTCGATACGACGGTTCTGATCACCGAGGCAGCGGTGGCCCTCAGCACTGCGGCAGCCATGGGTGTGCGACGGAAGGACCGTCGGTGGGTTGTGCTACTGAGCCGCATCTTCGTGCCCGCACGGAAGGCATTGCGCGCGAAGCGGCGTCCGTACCCACCCCGCATGGCGTATCTGGAGGACCCGCAAATGGCACGCGAGATGGCGCGACTGTGATCAACGTGCGGGTCGTCGTTCCGCCGCCCGACTAGCATCAAATTCCAAACGTCAGTTGGTCTCCGAGCGGCTCAACCTTCGCAGCAGGGGGATCAACAGATTCGTGGAGTAGTTCACCGAGGCGGTTGACGTCGGACAGTTCGGAGGCACCGCGTTGGACGAGGGCGCTGTTGCCCGCGCCGCCGCCCGGCCCAATCCACGAGGCAACGCGACCGTACCCATTCTTGAGGGCTTCGGTTGCACCCGCCCAGGTGCCGCCCGTCTCGTGGTCGCTGGCAACCACAATCGTGCAGCGCGACAGACCGTAGATGATCTTGTTGCGCCCCATCGCATTTCCGACAGAGAACGGAGCGCTGGGCGGGTACGGCGTCACCAGGCAGATCTGACCGCCGGCCACACCGCGCCTCGTGCTGCGTCGGGTGACAGCGCGCTCCAGGGCATCGGCGAGTACACCAACGACCTGGCCGCCCGCCTCGAATGCGGCGTTCATCGCGTCACCGTCGACGCCGCGCGCGGCCCCGGAAACGACAGGTAGCCCCAACTTCACCGCCCCCTGGGCGATTTCGCGCGCGACCTGTGATCCTTCGTCCGAGATGTCCCGGGAGCCGACCACTCCGACACCGTCGGCGTCGAGCAAGGACGCGTCGCCCACGCCATGCAGCACCACAGGCGCCGAGTCACCAAGTCGGGTTCGTAGCCGCTCGGGGTAGCGCTCACCGACGCCCGTGATCGTCCAGATCCCCGCGTGGTCCAGCTTTTCCAGAGCGATCGCGAGGCCGCCGGCGCGGTCGAACAGCTTGGCAATCCGCTCGGCGTCCTCGCTCGGGACGGACAGCTCGCGCGGCGATCTCGCTCGCGGTCATTCCGTGCAGCGCTGATGGTTCAATGCGTCCGCACAGCGCCCAAAACTCCCGCGCGGACAGAGGTTTCGTCGCCGAGTCGACCAAGCGGCTGGTCAGCGCCAGCGCCGCCAAGTCCTGTTCGTCGAACATCGTCATCCCTTTGTCTTGCCGACGGTGAACGGATAAACCGGGCCGCTACCCGCCGCGAGCAGCAGGTCACCCAACACGGTCATTGTCCACCTTGAGTCCACGACGTCGTCGACCAGCAAGATCGGACCGGCCGGCGCCGTCCCGCGGATCCCGAACACACCGTCGACGTTGCGGAGTTGTTGGGCACTGTTCTCCATCAACCTCTGGGAAGCGTTCTGTTGCAGCTTGACCAGGCAGTCGGACAGCCCGACGTCGAGTAATTCGGCAAGTCGGTGCGCGAAGTCCTCGACCAGCCTGCGCGTCGGATCGAGACTGGGCACATACACGACGGTGCCGTCGAACCCGGGCAGCCAGCCGCCAATCAACACGGCTGCGGCCTCGACGAGCTCGTCGCTCAGCAGCCCACCGCTACGCTTCGCCTCGAGCAGCTGATCACCCCAGCCGGGGTCGGTTTGAGTAGCACAGGGCACGACCCGGTTCGACGACGTTACTGATCCGGCCGGACCGATGTCCCAGCCACTGTTTGCGCGGTTCGATCGTGATCGGCCGGCGCCTGATAAAGCTGAGGGCCTGTCCTACCAGGTTTGGATCCGTCTGACGGTCGTACCGATTGCCCGTGCAATTGTCACACCGGCCGCATGGGGTGACGTCGGTGTCGTCCAGAGCATTTCGCAGGAATGCCATCCGGCACCCGGACGTGGTGGCGTAATCCCGCATGGCTTGGTGTTCCGCGAGCCGAGCGTCCCGGACTCGCTCAACCCGCGCGCTGTCGAACGTCCATGGGCGCAAGGTGCGGCGATACTTCGACCGCTCCTTTTCCACCGCACCTTCAACATCGAGCAGCTTGAGCAGCCCGGCGATCCGCGCGCTGGGCATGTTGACGTGCTCCTCGATCGCGCGTTGTCCGACCCAATCCGCTTCAGCCGCAAGATAATCGACGACCTGCTCGGCGTGCCATTGCACGGGAAGGCTGTGCTCGAGAAAGAACTGCCAGATGTCCTCGTCGCGCTCGCTCCACAGCAAAACCACGTCGGCGTGCTCAACGGCTCGGCCCGCCCGTCCCACCTGCTGGTAGTACGCCACCGGGGAGTCCGGCGACTGAAAGTGGATGACAAAGGCCAGATCAGGCTTGTCGAAGCCCATGCCCAGCGCCGACGTCGCGGCGACCACCTTGAGCTCGTTCGCCTTGAGTTGCTGCTCAATTTCAGATCGTCGTTCGGTATCCGACTCGCCGGAATAGGCCGCCGCGGGAATTCCGTTGGAGTTCAACCACTCCGCCACTCGGACGGTGTCGGCGACGGTGAGGCAGTAGACGATGCCGGAGCCATTGAAGCGCGGAATCCACTGTGCCAGCCAAGCCAGTCGATGCACGATGGTCGGGATTCTGATGGAGGACAGCGACAAGCTCGCGCGGTCGAGGGTGCCGCGGATCACGTTGGCGCCGAAGCCGAGCCGCCGAATGTCTTCGACCACGCGCTGATTGGCCGTCGCCGTCGTGCAGAGCACCGGCACTCCGGATCGGATGAGCTCGACCACCCGGACAAGTCGCCGGTAGTCCGGGCGGAAGTCGTGACCCCAGTCGCTGATGCAGTGTGCCTCATCGATCACCAGAAGGCCGGCGCTGCGGCTGAGCGGAACCAGGAGCCGGTCTCTGAAGTCGGCGTTGTTGAATCGTTCCGGGGACACCAGCAGGAGATCTACCGCTCCGCTGAGCAGGTCCTGCTCGATGAGCTCCCAATCTCCGGTGTTGCTGCTGTTGATCGTCACCGCGCTCAGCTGCAGCCGCGACGCCGCCTCGATCTGATCGCGCATGAGCGCCAACAGCGGCGACACGATGATGGTGGTGCCCGCTCCCCGGTCCCGCAGCAAGCGGGTGGCGACGAAGTAGACCGCGCTCTTGCCCCAGCCGGTGCGTTGCACGACCAGCAGGCGGCTGCGCTGTTCCACCACGGCCTCGATGGCTTCCAACTGGCCGTCGCGGAACTCCGCTGCAGGTCCCAGTGCGCGCCGCAGCACCGCCAGCGCAGCATCCTCGAAGCCAGTGGTCAAGTCGTACGACCCTTCCGAGTGAACCGTGATGGACCAGGGGAGCGTAGCGAGCGGGGGCGACAAGCTCGATGGATGCTGCGGGGAGCTTGGTGGTGCGTTCAACGCGCTGACCCGTCGACGTCGCACGAAGGAACGCTGGAACTTCCGGAGTGGATTATGGCCACATAAATTATGGCTAAAACTATGGCTTGTCCATGGCTATTATTGTGGCTAGTCTGGACAGGTGAGATTAGTACCTTTAGGTGAGGCGAAAGACAAACTGTCGGCTCTAGTTGACGATGCCCAATCCACGCACGAGATCGTTGCGATCACCAAGCATGGCCGGCCAGCCGCCGTGCTGATGGCCGCGGACGACCTAGAGTCCTTGCAGGAGACTGTCTTTTGGCTATCGCAGCCGGGCATCCGCGACGACATCGCAGCAGCGGAACGGGAGTACAGCGAGGGGACGACGGTCAGTGGCGACGCGCTGCGTGAAGAGTTCGGCCTGCCGCCTCGGTGACGACACCGGACCGGCCTTTCCATGTCGAGGCCGCGGGGCCCGCGCGCCGGGATTTGCGCCGTCTGCCGGGCAAGATCGCCGCGGCGATCGTCGAATTCATCACCGGGCCGCTGGCTGACAACCCGCAACGGCTCAGCAAACCTCTGCGAGGTCAGCTAGACGGTTATCGCAGCGCCCGTCGAGGCGACTACCGGGTCATCTTCCGCGTCGACGAGGACGAGCACGCTGTGGTCATCGTCGGCATCAGGCATCGGGCCCATATCTATCGCCCACGCTGACGCCAACGGTTGCGTCGACGGAGATGGCTCCTTGAGCTCATTTCGGGCGCCGGCGCCTGACGGCGTCACACCCACCACGGCGGAAAGCTGATGTCCAACCGCTCGCTTTGCCTATATCCCGACCATGTTGCGACGCCCGCAGGTTGCCCACGATAGATCCCCCGGGCGGCCGCGACGACGCGGTGGCGGTCCCCGTCGAGTTGTGACGCGTATTGGCCGCGGCGTGCGTCGACCTCTCGGTATTGCCCCATGGGTATCTCGCGTACCCACTGCAATCCTCCTCAGTACCAGGGCCCGCTGTAGTTGCCGCCCGGGGCGTAGACGAGAGTGCCGCCGTCCTCGGAACAGCCATAGTGTCCGTCGACGCCGAAGCACGCCGATGTGTCACCGGTGACATGGCCTTTCAACACAAACATCCAGTCGTGGTTGATGACATCGGTGGGACGAACATTCCATCCCGACGCCACCTTCGTTGAATTGGTGATGTCGATGACCGGGCTGTCGGAGTCGTTCTCGATGTAGAGGTACTTTCCCGCGAAATAAAGGTGCTTGATGTGCAGGCCGTCGAAGTCCGCGCCATAGCGGCTGAAGAGGAGGTTGTTTTCGCTCATATCGCGGACTTCGATGAATGATTGGTGGCCGCCGATGTTGTTTTTCCCACTCCAGCTGGTGAGTATGTCTCCCCACATGTCGCCCCCGCTGGCGATGGGCTGCTTGAGTTGGTTGGTTTTGAAGTCGAAATAGCCGTAGATGTTGGGCCACGCGTCGCCGATGGTGACAATGATCCCGTCGCGAAGCGCGACCGCTGCTTGGCTGGCCTGCAGGTGGTGTGTATTGCGCCCCACTTCGGTCCCATCTTTGGCGCTGTGAAATACCTCGGTCTGCTTACCTTCGGGCGCCGGACCGAAGGCGTCGTATCCGGCGAAGTTGACGGTGTCGATCCGGTCGTTGGACCGAAAACTCGGCTGCAGTGACTTGCCGTCGAAGCCGACCAGACCCTGACCCAAGTTGCGCCGGGCGATGAAACCGTAATACGTCGGCGCGATCTCGTAAGACGCAGAAACGTCCTCATCCGCGGGCCAGGGCACGGTCTGAGGGATGCCCTGAGCGAACGGGTCGAACGCCACGATGGACGTTGTCTTTGATTCCGGCTGTAATCCGGTGGACGGCGTCGACAGGGTCATCACGTAGTACACCCTGATGTTGTCCTGGTCGCCACCGACCGTACAGGCCTGTCGGACGAGGTGCTGACCCGCGGGAATGGTCGGACTGGGAAGGGGCACGTTGCGGCCCGTCTTCGGGTTAAATATCTGACCGCCGGTGTCGAACTTCATGTCACCGCCGGTGCTGAAACGGTTTGAGCAGTTGCTGGACACCGTGCCCGGCCCGAGCACTCTGTCGCCGGCCGGAAGCTGCGCGCTGGTTGCCATGGCCGCCACGGGGCTGTTCCTGGAAGTTGGGGAAGACGCGGAAGATTGTGTTGAGGATGTCGAAGTCGCGTTGTGCTGCGGTGCGGCCGAACAGCTGGTCTGCGTCGCCATCAAGACGATTGATACGGCGAAAAGCACCGCGATAGTGACCGGCTTGATAGAACCTCGTTGTTGCATTGCTACCCCCTGACTCGCCGCATTCTTAGAACTTGGAGTCGGTTCAGGCGCCCCGCACGATGGGCACAGCATCCTGCCAGTGGTCTCTCCAGCAAACTTCCCCAGACCCCGACTAGCACATTACCAATTGCCCGAAGTCTGCCCCTTCTCCCGTCGTTCGGGCTCGCAAGCTCACCACGGTGGTGTCGGGTCGGACCATCGCGTACCCGACAGTGATGATCGACCCGGGTCATGCGGTACAGACGTTTCTGCCCGACAAGTCGCCGGTAGGCTGGGCGGAAGTCATGACCCCAGTCGCTGATGCAGTGTGCCTCGTCGATCACGAGAAGCCCGGCGCTGCGCCTGAGCGGTACGAGCAGCAGCCCTCGACCGCGGAAGTCGAGCAGTTGTGCGGCGTTATAGCCGGGCTGTTGCGATGGCCTCGATGGCTTCCAATTGGCCGTCGCGGAACTCCGCTGAAGGTCCCAGTGCGCGCCGCAGAACCGCCAGCGCAGCATCCTCGAAGCCAGTGGTCAAGTCGTACGACCCTTCCGAGTGAACCGTCATGGACCAGGGGAGCGTAGCGAGCGGGGGCTTAACCGGCAGGCACCTCGTCGGCCCATACCCTGAAGCTCGTCAATGTGGCGGGGCCGAACGTGTTGGAGAGCGCGACGTCGGCGGCGTCGCGGCCACGCGCGATCAACACCCTGCCGATGCGCGGCGTGTTGTTGCGCGCGTCGAAGGTATGCCACTGGCCGCCGAGGAACACCTCGAACCAGGCAGCGAAATCCATCGGACCGTACGGCGGTGGCATACCGATGTCGCCGAGGTACCCGGTGCAGTAGCGCGCCGGGATGTTCATGCAGCGACAGAAGGCAACGGCAAGATGCGTGAAATCACGGCAGACGCCGGTCCGGTCGTAAAAAGCTTCTAGCGCCGTGCGTGTCATGCGCGCGTGCTCGTAGCCGAACGTGATGTGTCGGTATACGTAGTCGCAGATTGCCTGAACGCGGCCCCATCCCGGTGGCGCCTCCTCAAAGAGGTTCCACGCCGTCTCGGACAGCCGATCGGTTTCGCAGTACCGGCTCCCGAGCAGGAAGATAAGCGTGTCCGAGGGCAGGTCCGGTACGGGAATCTGTTGCGCCTGGGGAACTATGACGTCGGGGACTCCGGTGTCGTTGACGAGCACATCGGCCGAGACGCGCGTGCGGCCCTCGGGCGCAACAATGCGGGTGCACCAGTTGCCGAAGTCGTCACGATAGGCTGCCATCGGGACCGGCGGGTCGAAAACCAGGTCGTCACGGCCGACCAGATCGGACACGCGGGTGAAGTGGACGTTGAGGTTGAATATCATCGGGGTGGGCTGCGGGCAGTCGTAGATCATTTCAAAGCCGACGTGAATCTGCATTATTTCTCTCCGTGTGCTCCTTGGTGCAGGGCGTCAATCATGGCGCGCTCAGGCCGCACATGCCGTGCGTAACGAATCGATCAGCATGCGCCGCAACGCCGTCCAGCGTCGGCCGGCGGCGAAAACGATGCCCTGGTTGACTTCCAGTTCGATTCCGACGTAGTCGCTCTGCGCGAAGCGCAGGCGCAAGTGCGAGGTCAACCCGTCTCCTTTGCCGGCATAGGGGTAATTGCGGCGTACCCGAAATTCCGGAGCAGATGCCGCAAGCGATTCCTTCCAGCGGGCGCACACCTCGGCCTCCCCGCGCCGACCGGGATGGTAGAGCAAACCCACGTCGGCGCTGCGCACCCTGCCATCCAGCTCCGCGGTAAAGGTGTGCGACGAAATGTGGATCAGGCGATGCCCGCTCGCTACCGCTTGCCTGATGAGACTCTCGACCTGCATGCGATAGGGCCGGTAATGCTGTTCGACGATCTGCGCCCGGGTCTGGGCCGGCGCGGCGCGGGTCAGCGCCGAAAAAAGTTGGGGATGGCCGATCGAGCGGTTGAGATCGATAAGCAGACGGCTGACAGTCGAAGCCACGAGGGGCGCGGCGAAGGCGCTGGCGAGTGCCTTCGCCATGACCAGCGACCCGGGATCGTAGCCACGGTGGGAATCCAGCAGCGCCCTTTGCCCAAGAAACAGACGCCGATAGGGCGCGGGTACGCGGTTACCGCCGTGTTCACAGGTGACGATGAAGGTATCCACGGTGACAACCCGTCACCAGGTCAACTCGGGCAAATGGCGAAACACCTTCCGCACACCTTCGCCCCATTCGTCGCTGAGGGCGGTGAAGTAGGGGTCCCCCTCATCGAATCGCCGCCGCCACTGCACTTCGAGGCTGTCCCGTTCGTAGCAAATCAGGTCGATCGGCATGCCCACTGACAAGTTGCTGCGCATTGTCGAATCGAAGGACACCAAAACACACTTCGTGGCGTCTGCGAGGGGCGTGTGTCGCGTAATTACGCGGTCGATGATCGGCTTTCCGTACTTGGTTTCACCGGTCTGTAAGAAGGGCGTGTCGGTCCCCGCTTCGATGAAATTGCCTTCGGCATAGGTCCGGAACAGCCGTATCGGCTCGCCGAGGATCTGCCCGCCGACGATGAACGAGGCATTGAAGCGGATGTTGTTCTCTTCCAGGTACCCGGCGTCGCGTTTCTCGATATCGCGCGTCGCGTCGGAGACCAGCCTCACGACGTCGAACATCGTCCGGGCACCCAAGAGATTGGTGGGCGCGTCGCCGTCAGCACAACGCTGCGTCAATACGCTGATGACGGCCTGGGTTCCGGCCAGGTTTCCCGAACTCAGCAGAACGACAACGCGGTTGCCGCGACGCTCGAAAACCGTCATCTTGCAGAACTTGGAGAAGTTATCCACGCCGGCATTCGTACGAGAGTCCGAGGCGAAAATCATGCCCTTGTCGAGCATTACGCCGATGCAGTAGGTCATGCGATGAGCCTTCTGTGCAATCGACCTCTGTTCAAAGTGCACGTGCTTCTGGCTGGTGGCAGACACCGGCATGTAGGGGCCTCGGAGCCAACGCTCCTCAAGTTCTGCAGCGGACAGCTGAACTCATCCCGAACCAGCTGAGATTCTCAGCCCCTCCGACGCTACACCCATGGGGACTAACCCGATGCCCACGCGCAAAACGAGGGCACAGCCATGACCTCGATCGGGGGTCTGAACACGACTCGGTGATCGGTCCATACTGGAAGGGTGTCGACAATTCATCGACTGTAAGTCGCCCGCACTCGCCGAGGCGTACCGACAGGTCTTGCGCGGGCGGAAGTGGAGGACATCGTGATCATCCTTTATGCACTGGCCGCAGCGGTCGGCCTTGGCGTGCTGTTGCTGGGCACCAACGTTCGGGTCGTCAAGCAATTCGAACGAGGCGTCGTGTTTCGTTTCGGACGCGTGCAAACCGGTGTCCGTGGGCCGGGGCTGACTTGGCTGATGCCAATCGCAGATCGCCTCAAGAAGGTGAACATGCAGATCATCACGATGCCGGTGCCCGCCCAGGATGGCATCACCCGCGACAACGTGACCGTGCGCGTGGATGCTGTCATCTATTTCAAGGTTGCGGACCCGGTGCGCGTGGTTGTCGACGTGCAGAACTATGTATCCGCTATTGGCCAGGTCGCGCAGACATCGCTGCGTTCGATCATCGGCAAAAGCGAGCTGGACGACTTACTCTGCAACCGCGAGGGTCTCAATCAGGGCCTGGAGTTGATGATCGACAGCCCCGCGTTGGGCTGGGGTGTGCACATCGACCGCGTGGAAATCAAGGATGTCGTGCTGCCGGATTCGATGAAGCGGTCGATCGCGCGCCAAGCCGAGGCGGAGCGTGAGCGGCGGGCCCGGGTTATCACCGCCGACGGTGAACTGCAGGCGTCCGCAAAGCTGGCCCAAGCGGCCGAGACGATGGCCGTGCACCCGGCCGCGCTTCAGTTGCGGCTACTGGAAACCGTGGTCGAGGTCGCCGCGGAGAAGAACTCCACCCTGGTGCTTCCCTTCCCCGTCGAACTGCTCCGCTTCTTGGAACGAGCAACACCGTTGGAACGAGCAACACCGCAAGCATCCGCGAGCCGCGACGACGAAGCCGCGATGCCCTCCGCCTCGGCCGCCGCTTCGAAGCGTGAGATGTCGAAGCTGGACCCGCCACAGGTCCCCGACGACGCCAGCGGTCTGGAGGTCGACACACGCATCACGGGTCGGTATTCCGGCTGAAGGGCGACCACGCCAACTCGTCGGCTGGTGGCGGCTTTCGCGACACGGCAGCCGCGGCATAGGGTGGTCGCCGTGGCGGAAGCGTTCGACCCGATGCGGACCCTTGCCAGAATTCTGGCCGAACACGGCCCATTGGACGAGGATGACATCGCACGACGCCTGCGGGACGGCGGCGTGGCCGATCCGGACACCTGTACTGGAGCAGCTTCTCGACGAAACCGAGTGTCCGGCAAGGCAGTTGGTTGACGATCGGTGGGTGTGGCTGCCGGCGCTGCTAGCCGGGCGGGTGTTCACGCACCGGCTCGGCGCAGACGAGGCGGCCCACGACATACTCACTGTGACCCCGGACCTGGACCCGATCACCGCGCTCTGCGAGCACGAGCAGTATCGGCGGTTCGCCGACGGGTCGGCGGCGCGGGTCGTGCTGGCCGAATTCGACGATGAGCTGCTCGAGCAGCGAGGCATCCCGGCGGAGGTGGTCGACCCGGCCGGGGCGCTGCTCCTGATGCCGGGCACGCTGGAGACGTTGGGTGCGGCCGAGGGCGACCTGGTCGGGGTGCGGCTGACCGAACAGGGACTTGTGGTCGAGCGGGTCACCGCGCTCGCGCATTCCGCGGTGGGCGCCCGGCTGGCCGCAATGCTCGACGACGACGAGCTCGACGCCGACGAGCCGGTGTACTTCGACGCGGCGGTATGGACGGCGTGCGTCGAGGACCCGGCGGTGTTCACCGAGCCGCTACCGCCCCTGTGCGAGATCGTCGACGACTTCGGCCTGGCACATCGCGGCGAGTGGCTCGCACCCGACGGGTTCGATTTCGACTGTTGGCGTTTCGAGCGCGGGTGCGCAGCGCTGGCCGAGCGACATGACCTCGACCCCGACGACGCGTTCGTGCTGTACACGCTGGTCAAAGTGTTCGACCGGATGTCGCTGCTGATCGAGGCCGCCGACGCGGACGAGCCGCCTGAGGGTGCGTTGACCACAGCAGCGGAGGGCGCGACAGGGCCCGACGGGGCAGAGCCCGAGGCCGACCAGTTCGGCGATCTCGTGGCTGAGCTCGGGGCCACGCTTGCCGATCCGCTGCTGGCTGAGCTGCTGTTGGCCGAGACGATCGGCACCGGCCGCGACGGTGCGTCCGCGCTGGGCATGTTCGCCGAGGTGCTGGAGCCGAAAGTGCCGCGCGCGGCGCGGGTGGCGTGTCGCTGGCTGCGCGCGGTGGCGCTGGAGCGCATCGGCGACGTCGACGCGGCCGAACGCGAGTTGCTGGCGGCCGAGTCGATGGATCCGGATTGGCCGTTGCCGTTGTTCGATCTGGCCCGCATCGCCTCCGATCGCGGCGACGTGGAGCGCGGGTTGGCGTTGCTGCGCCGCGCCGACGCCGCGCCGGACCACCCGCTGGTGCAGCTGCTGGAGCAGCACCGGGCCGAGCCGCGCCGCGACATCGGCCGAAACGAGCTGTGCTGGTGTGGATCTGGCCGCAAGTACAAGAAATGCCATCTGGGGCACGAGCAGCTGCCGCTGTCCGAGCGGGCCGGCTGGTTGTACGCGAAGGCCGGCCAGCACGCGCTGCTGACCGGATGGAACGACCTGCTGGCCGAGGCGGGATACGAACGCTGCCGCTACGCCGACGATGATGACGACGCGCTGGCCGAGGCGCTGGCCGATCCGCTGGTAATGGACGCGGTGCTGTTCGAGGGCGGCGCATTCGCGGAGTTCCTCCAGATACGCGGGTCGCTGCTGCCCGACGACGAGCGGCTGCTGGCCGAGCATTGGCTGCTGGTGGAGCGGTCGGTGTTCGAGGTCGAGCAGGTGCACCGCGGCCAGGGCGTCACCGTGCGCGACGTGCGCACCGGCGACACGCACGAGGTGCGTGAGCGGGCGGCCAGCCGCCAGTTGAAGCCAGGGCAGCTGGTGTGTGCACGCGTGGTCCCCGCCGGGGACACCATGCAGTTCTTCGGCGGGCTGGAACCGGTTGCGCTGCACGAGCGCGACCCGCTGATCGACCTGCTCGACACGGGACCCGACCCGGTGACGCTGGTGGCGCAGTTGAGCCGCCGGTTCGCGCCCCCAGTGCTGACCAACACCGAGGGCGATCCGCTCGCGATCTGTGAGGCCACCGTGCAGGTCGGCGACCCGGCCGGGATCGAGGCCGCGCTGGACGACACCTATGACCGGGTCGATGGCGAGGAGCCGCCGCGGTGGTTCGAGCACGTCACCACCAACGGCATGCCGCGGATCAGGGCCACCCTGGTGCTCCACGGCGACACCCTGCGGGTGGAGACCAACAGCGAGAAGCGGATGGACCGTGTGCTGGCCACACTGGCACGCCTCGACCCCGCGACGAAGGTGCTCGAGGACTCCCGCCGACCGCTGCGCGACGTCCGCGATGCCGCCGAGCTGGCCGGGCAGTTGCCAATGGCCGGCGAGGAGGCGCTCGACCCCGACGACCCCGGGCTGGCCGCAGTGCTTGACGAGTTCGTCCGCGACTACGAGACCAAGTGGCTCGACGAACCCATCCCCGCGCTCGACGGCCACACGCCGCGGCAGGCCGCCGATGATCCCACCCGACGCCGCGACCTGATCAAACTCCTGGACACCTTTCCCGCCGGTGGGGCCGCCCGCGGCGGCATGGACGCCGACCGGCTGCGCGCCGCGCTCGGCCTGCAGTAGCCTTCTCAGCATCACCTGCCTATGCGATCTAGTCCGACTAGTCCCACTAGAGCGAATGGTGTGACCGCACTATCCTGGACGCATGAAGACGGTCACGAGCACCGAGGCCAAGGCAAAGCTCAATGCGCTGCTGGCAGAGGTCGAGCGGACCGGGGTGTCGGTGACCATAACCAACCATGGACGTGCCGTGGCTGTGCTCGCGCCGGCACATCCCCGGCCGCGGAAATTCGGTCAGCTGCCGACACTCGTCGTGCCCGACAACTTCGACGAACCGCTTCCCGAAGCCGAAATCGCTGCGTGGGAAGGCAATTCATGACTGCCCAGCGGTCCACGTCGACGCCGCTGGCTGTCCTCCTGGACACAAACGCCCTGCTGTGGCTGGTCAGTGCGCCGGAGAAGGTTTCCGACTCGGCGCGTCAGCGGCTCCGCGATCCGAGTACCGAGATCATGGTTTCGGCAGCGTCGGCGTGGGAGATCGCAATCAAGACCCGGCTGGGTCGCTTGGATGGAGAGCCGCTGTTGTCAGCGTGGTCGGACATCATCGCCGACATGACCGCTACCGACTTGGCGATCGACGCGGGCGATGCCATCCTGGCCGGCCGCCTGCCTTGGGAACACAAAGACCCTTTCGACCGGATGCTCGTCGCCCAGGCCGCTCGGCGAAACCTCACCCTGGCAACAAGCGATGCGGACATTCTGCGCGCAGCGCTTACCCCGACCTTGAAAACCTAAGAGATCAGGAACTGTCGAACCTCCCCCTCCGAGGGGAAACAGCGGCACGATAGGCACGTGGGGCTCTCGCCGAAGGAAGGTTAGTGCCCGCACGGTCGGTAGAGGTCGAGCGTGCGGACGAAAGCCCGACCAGGCTCCGGCGGTGGACCAGCGGGCGCCGCGGGGGGCTCACGGCGTTCCTCGTCTACCTACTCGGGGCCGTCGTCCTCACGATGGGCGCCTGGAGCGACCCGACATCCGGGTGGGCCGGAAGCTGCTGCGACCAGGATCAGACAATCTGGTACCTCGGCTGGACGCCGCACGCGCTTGCCCATGGCCTCGATCCGTTTTTCACGAGCCAGATCGGTGCGCCCGACGGCGTGAACCTCATGTGGAACACCCCGATGACGCTGCTCGGGCTCCTCGGCTGGCTGCCGGCGAAGATCGGCGGCCCAATCTTCGGATTCAACGTCCTCATGATCGTCGGCATCGCCCTCAGCGGCTTCACCGCGTGGCTCGCGATCCGCCGCTGGACCGGCGACGGTGTCGGCGCGATGGTCGGCGGCGCGGTCTACGCCTTCTCGCCCTACGTCGCCTCCCATGCGGCGCTGCACCTGAACCTCGCCACGGCCTGGGTCCCGCCGCTGTTCCTGCTCGTCCTCGACGAACTCCTGGTGACCCGGCGTCGACCGCCGTGGCAAGCGGGGGTGGCGTTGGGAGTCCTGAGCACCGCCCAGCTCCTGATCACCGAGGAGATGCTCGCCACGAGCGTCGTGGCAGCCGGAGTACTCGTCTGCGTCATGGCCTTCGCGCGTCGCGACGGGCGGGTCGGGGCGCGGTGTCGCGAAGGAGCGGCCCGGCTCGTGCCCGCGCTCGCGGTCGCCACGCTGACGTTCCTCGCGCTCGCGGCCGGGCCGCTGGCCGCCCAGTTCTTCGGAGCGCAGCGGATCAGCGACCGGGTCCAGGATCCCAAGACCTACTCGACCGACCTGCTGAACCTCGTCCTTCCGACGCCCTACCAGCTGGTCGCCCCCGACGCGGCGACGCGGGTGTCCCACGAATTCAGCGGCATGTATCACGAGGCGACGGGCTACCTCGGCCTGCCGCTCCTGGTCCTCCTCGTCGTGGTGGCCATTCGCCAGTGGGGCGACCTGCGGATCCGCATCGCGAGCGTTACCGGGGCGCTACTGCTCGTGCTCTCGCTCGGGCCGTGGCTGCACGTCGGCAAGCAATGCACTCCACGTCCCGCTTCCGTGGCTGCTCCTCGGGAAGCTGCCGCTCCTCAAACATGTACTGCCGGGCCGTTTTACGCTCTTCGTCTGGTTGGCGGTCGCGGTGATCGTCGCGATCGTCATCGCGCGGGCGACCCGCCTTGCCCCGCGACCTGCGGCGCAGTGGCTGCTCGCCGTGGCCGCGGCGCTCGTCGTGATCCTCCCCGCTCCGCTGGAACGGATGCCGGCATCCACACCCGCCTACTTCCGCGAGTGGGCGAGCCACCACATCGGGCCCGACGAGACCGTCCTCGTTGCGCCGTATTCCATCGACGGGGCCCTGACCGCGCCGATGCTGTGGGCGGCGCAGGCCGACTACGGACTCCGGATGCCCGAGGCCTACGCGTATATGCCCTGGCCGGACGGCGGGACGGCTTCTGGGCCGCCGCCCACGCGGCTTTCCTCGATCATGCGGACGATCCAGGGCGGCAACGCCTCGCCGATGGCGCGCGGCGAGGTTCGTGCACAGGTCGCCGCCAACCTCCAGTACGGGGACGTGCGCCACGTGATCGTTGGGCCGATGCAGGCCTGGCAGGCGATGCTCGCGTTTTTCACCGATCTCTTCGGCCGGGCACCCGAGTGGGTCGGCGGCATCGCGATCTGGCGGGACATTAACGTCCGGGGCGTCGTTCCGCCGCCGCCCGGTTAGCCCGTTTCAGCCGCTAAGCGGGCCGCTGAGTGTAACCGACTGAGCTCCGCCTGGGCGCTGAACACTTAAAAGTTTCATGAATAACGGGGGAGACCCGGTCTCGCCTATTTATGCTGGTAATTGCGGGGGGCCGTGGATCACCGATAGGAGGACAGCGCGGTGTCGCTTCTGACGGTGATCCCCGACTTGATCGCGGCCGCAGTGTCGAGTCTGGAGGACATCGGCGCGCAGCTGACCACGGCAAATGTGACGTCGGCCGCCCAGACCACCGCGGTGGCGGCCGCCGCCGGTGATGAGATATCGGTGGCGATCGCGGCGTATTTCTCTCAGCACGCCCAGGACTTTCAGGCGCTCAGCGCAACGGCCGATGAGTTTCATGACAAGTTCGTGCAGGCCTTGAGGAACGCGGGAAGTTCATATGCGTCCGCCGATGCGGCCAACGCCGCACCGTTGCGCGTGCCCATGCAAGATCCGGTGAGTGCGCCCATCCAGACGCTGGTCCGCCCGCTGATCGGCAACCCCGCCGACGGCATGTTGTCTCGACTGGCCGGTACCGGCGGGCCGTCGCCCGGTAACTTCGGCACCGGCGGCCTGCTGTTTCCCATCGCTGGGGGCGCCGGGCAAGTTGTGGGCGGCGCGTCCGAAGAGAAGTTCGCACGTCGCAGCTTTGGACAACCCGCCGAACCGGCCACCGCCGCACGTGACACTGCTGCAGCGAGGTCGCGAGGCTGCGCGCGGCCCAGAGGCTCAACAAAGTGATCGACGAGCCGAGCATCGATCGGGGCACGCAATCGAGGGCCCCTTGACGATTGTTCGCCCGGACACCAAGGCCAACGGCGCTGAGCGCAGAGTCTGGGAAGCACTTGCCGACCAACTTCAACCCAAAGACCTCGTCATCGTCGGCCAGCGCATCACCGACCACCTGAAGGACCACGAGATCGACTTCATTGTCGCGATCGAGGGAGCCGGGATTGCCTGCCTCGAGGTCAAGGGTGGCGAGGTCTGGCATGACGGCAACAGCTGGTGGCAGAGGCGACGCAAAAAGAACGTCAGGATCTCACCCGTCCGCCAGGCCCGTGAAGCCTGCTACGCGCTTCGCGACTTCGTCGAACGAGACCCGCGCTGGACCCGAGGCCGACTCCGGTGGGACCACATCGTCGTCCTGCCCCACACCGACGTGCCGCAGGACTTCGCACTCCCGGATTGTCCGCGTTGGAAGGTCGTCGATCGCACCCAACTGCCAAGTCTGGGGCGACGGCTGCGTAACGTCCTGGTCAACCAGGAACTCGAGCGGCCAATGCTCGACAGAGCGGGCATCCACCAGCTGCAGACCGCCCTGGGTGGGCGCGGGGGATTCCCCGGGCCTAAGGGTGGCGCGAACAGCCGCGAGGACGAGGACGCCGTAGCCTGAGCCACCGCGCCTGCTTGCCGCCGTTGCGCGACCAACCAATAGGTGAGTTTCATTTGCGCTATCGCCGGTGATAGCGCAAATGGAAATCGCCTGATGGCCGGCTCGCGGTACTCACGTGGCTCATGTGATTACCCGTACCACACATTGGCACTACTAAGCGCTTGCTTATAAATAAGCGATCGCTTATAGTCGGCAAATGCGGAGGTTCGGGTGAGCGTGACAACGGCGAGCGTCGTCAGTAGTTCTAAGGCCGCCGCGCGGATCAGGGCCGCCGCGATCGAGGCTTTCGCCGAGCACGGTTATGGCGGTACGACCACCCGTGACATCGCGGCACGCCTCGGTTTGAGCGCGGCCGCGATGTATCCGCACTACAAATCCAAAGAAGAACTGCTCTTCGTCATCGCCTACGAGGGCCATCAAAAGACTGTCGAATGGCTCCAGGCCGCCGATCCGGTCAGCGAATCGCCAGCCAATCGCTTACGGGCGGTTGTTGCCGAGTTCGCCCGGACGCAGGCGGCTTATCACGGCCGGTCAAGGGTCGTCGAGTACGAGTTGACAGCACTCTCGCCGGAGCACTACCAAGTGATCGTCAGGCTGCGCCGCAAACTGACGCGGCATGTGCGGGAGATCGTGGAAGCCGGCGTCGCCGACGGGTCTTTCGCGGTTCCGGACGCCGAGGGCGTCACCCTCGCCATCGTGTCACTGTGTGTCGACGTCTGCCGCTGGTTCCCAACAGGGCGCTACGCCGACCCCGAAACCGTGGCCAAGCTCTACTCCGAATTGGCGCTTCGCCTCGTCAACGCGACCACCGAATAGGACCGACTACATGATGCAACCGCAACTCGCCCGACCCTGGGGCGGCGCCAGCCAGAGCACCGACATCGGGGGACCCGTGCACTGGGTGGACTTCGGCGGGCCGGCAGGGGCTCCGCCCATCGTCCTGGTGCACGGACTGGGTGGCTCACACCTGAACTGGGTCAGGGTCGCGCGACCGCTGACCGAACGCAACCGAGTGGTCGCCCTCGATCTGCCCGGATTCGGCTTCTCACCCGCGGCCGGCCGGGCGACCTCCATCGAAGCCAACGCGAAGGTACTCGACCGCTTCATCAACGAAATCATCGGCGGCCCCGTAATTTTGATGGGCAACTCGATGGGCGGCGCCATCACGATCCTGGAATCGGCCGCCAGCCCGCACGCGGTCACCGCGGTGGTACTGGTCGATCCGGCACTGCCACGACCCGTGGAGGTTCCCGACCCATTGGTCGCAGCACAGTTCCTGATGTACGCCGTTCCCGGCGTCGGCGAGGCCTTCATGGACATCAGCCGACGATCCACAACCGACCGCGAGCTCGTCGAACGAGTCATCAACCTGTGCTTCGCCGATCCGCGCCGAGCCCCCCGGGAACTGATGGACGCCGCCACCGAACTCGGCGCATACCGCCGCCTCCACCTGCCCAAGCAAAACGCCGCCTTCCTGCAGGCCGCACGGTCAATAGTGCGGGCGGGTCTGCGGCCGCGTCAGTTCAAGCACACGATGCGCTCGCTGGTGCAGCCGGTGCTGCTGATCCACGGCGACCGGGATCGGCTGGTGCCCATCACCGCCGCACGCATCGCGGCCGCCGCTAACCCCCGGTGGGACACCGAATTTCTCCACGACGTCGGACACACACCACAGCTCGAGAATCCCGACGCGGTGATCCGCGCCGTAGAGCGTTGGCTGGATCGCCACGAACTTGGCGCCACCGGCGCCAACAACATGACCGCACCCATTGAGGACAATCGATGAAACAGCTCTCCGGCCTGGACGCCGCGTTCTTGACGCTCGAGACGCACAACTCGACCGGACACGTCGGCGGCTTACTGATCCTCGATCCGAGCGAGTCCCCGACACCCCTGGATCTGGCGGCGTTGACCAGACTGATGAACGAGCGCCTACCGCAGATCCCGCTGCTGCGGCAACGGTTGAAGTACGTGCCGCTCGGACTCGACCAACCGTATTGGATCGATGACCAGAACTTTGACATCGAATTCCACGTCCGCGAAATCTCACTGCCCGCACCGGGTTCGGACGCGCAGCTTGCTGAACAAGTCAGCCGGCTGCACGCGCGTCCGCTCGATCGGCGGCGACCGCTGTGGGAGATGTACCTCATCTCCGGGCTCGCGGGCGGGCGGCTGGCGGTGTACACCAAGATCCACCACGCGGCCATCGATGGCGTGTCGGGTGCCGAGCTGATGACGGTCCTGGTTGACCTGACGCCCGAGGGTGAGAAGCGCCCTCCCGCAGCCGATTTCAAGCCCGAACCGGCCCCGGGCGCAGCGACCCTGCTCGCCCGTGCGGCCGCCTCGATCGCAACGCGCCCGGTGAGCGCCGCACGAATCGCGGCGGGGATGGGCCGCGCGCTGCCGCTGGTCGGCAGTGTTCTCTCACCGTATGTCGGCGCGCTCCTCGGGCGCGGCGAACGAGACGGCGACGTCATCGCGGCAGCCCCCGGGAGGGCGCCGCGGACGCCGTTCAACGACGAGGTCACCCTGCACCGGCGGTTCGCGATGCGCAGCGTCGAGCTCGAGGACGTGAAGACCGTCAAGAACGCTTTCGGGGCGTCGGTCAATGACGTCGTGATGGCAATGTCGGCCGGCGCGGTGCGGCACTGGCTGATCGATCACGATGCGCTGCCCGAGGCTCCGCTGGTCGCGATGATTCCCGTCTCGGTGCGCGACGAGGCCAGCAAGTCCAAGCTCGGCAACAAAGTGTCCGCGATGTTCGCCTCGCTGCCGACCCACCTCGACGACCCCGTTGCGCGCCTTGGCTCCGTGCACGAAGCGACCAAGGTCGCCAAGGCGCAACAGGCAGCGATCCCGCCCGGACTCGTCGAGAACGTCACCGACTTCGCACCGCCGGCGCTGGTGGCGCGAGCGGCTCGGGTCGCGTTCGCCTTGGGCCTGCCACGGCGGATCCCGCCGTACAACCTGGTGATTTCCAATGTGCCGGGCCCCAACGTCGACCTTTATCTGGGCGGCGCGAAAGTGTTGGCCAATTACCCGGTCTCGGTGGTCACGGACGGCCAGGGATTCAACATCACCGTCAACAGCAACGGCGGGCAGATGCACTTCGGGTTGATCGGCTGCCGCGAGTTGGTTCCGGACATCGATGTCATGGCGGGCTACCTCGTCGAGGAACTCGACAAGTTGTTGAAACTCGCGCACGACGCGAAATAGGACGGCAAACGCACCCCCATGGCGGTCAGGATGCCACGGGGGTGACGCCTTTGCTGTGCGTTGTGGATCAGTGGTTGTGGATCAGTAGTAGTGGCGCCGGCCGCCGACAGCGCGTCCCGCGGATCCCATGATCGCCAGAACCACGCCAACGACAAGCAGGATGACGCCGACTACCACCAGAACATGGGCTAGGGCGAAGGTGGGGATAAGCATGGGCAGCACGAGCCCGAGGACGATGAGGAGAATTCCGAGAATGATCATGGTGAGCCTTTCTGATCTGGCGCGGACTGCGCGCTTGGCGATCGGGTGGGTCGGGCGATTGCTCGACGTGGGTTAAGTCGACCACCCCTAAGGGGGGTTCCAATACACCCCTAGGTAGGTAATGTTTCGGGCATGCCCTCGCCCGCGAGCAGACCGATCACGGTGGCGCTCGTCGACGACTACGACGTGGTCGTGATGGGCGTGGCCAAGATGCTTGATCGGTACCGCGACCGGGTGATCATCGCCGAACTCGACTCGACTATGCCCGTCGACGACGATGTCGACATCGTCTTGTACGACTCGTTCGCGCAACCGGAATCCGACCACGATGAGATCGCCGTTCTGGTTGCGAATCCGCGCGCACACCGAGTTGTGGTCTATACGTGGAACTTTCATCCGGACCTCATCGTCAGCGCGCAGCAGCACGGAGCGCACGGCTACTTATCGAAGACGTTGCCGGCACGGGAGTTGGTCGCGGCGTTGGAGGCGGTGCATGCCGGCGAGACGGTCATCAGCGACGTACCGCCACGGGCGCGCAGCGCCGTCGTCGGGCTCGACTGGCCCGGCCGCGGCGAAGGGCTCAGCGATCGAGAGGCGGAGATCCTGGCCCTCATCACCCAGGGCATGAGCAATGCTGACGTCGCCCGGCTGACGTATCTCAGCCCAAACACCGTCAAGTCCTACATCCGCACGATCTACCGAAAGATAGACGTCGGCAGTCGGACCCAGGCGGTCTTATGGGGTGTGGAGCATGGTTTCACTCCGGACCATCACCGCATCGAACACTGGCGCGGCGGCCCCTAGAACTGCTCTATCCCATCAGTTGTAAGCGGTGCTCCCGTCGACAGGATGGGTTGTGCTGATGATTTTGGCGATGCAGTGGTCCCGATCGAACCCTTGACCACGGCACCACGCCAGCGCACCCGCGGGGTTGGGATAGGTAAAGCCCACCACGGTCACCCAGAAGTCCGGCGCGGAGAACGTCGACCATTCGCCTGACCACAGCAGCCGTGCCGCGGGGAACCGCTGCCGTAGCTGCTGGTGTTCCTGAAGCGTCATGGCGTTGTCCCAGACTTTGCCTGCATCGACGACGCCAGGGCGCTTGGAACTGAGCTGCGGGACCCACTTGTCGGCCAGCTGGGTGGACACGAACGGGTGATCGCCGTCGGCGATTTGGCGCAGCTGCTGCGCCGGATCTTGCGTGGGAGTGGGCGTCACCGTGCTGCTCGGTACGGGAGTCGTCGAGGGCGACTCCGTGTCATACGCGGTCGAGGTCGGCGTGCGAGTAGGCGATCGTCGGCAACGTGTTGTCCGGCTCATTCTTTCGGTTGAGCATCACACCGATCGTCACGCCGATAACGGCCAGGAGCACCACTGCCGCGATCGCGATAACAGTCGGCAATACATAGCTTCTCGAGGGTTCCTGCGGAGCTTGAGGACTGGCCACAACCGCGGGACCCATTGGTGGGGTGCTGAATTGCGGGCTGAAGTAAGCGGGGCCAACAGGTGCCGCGACATTCGGGGGAGTAGGAGCCACATACGGGGGGGAAGCACATACCGCGGGGCAGGCATCGTAGGCGAGTCGGGCGGGCCAGGCGCAACTTCGTTAAGCGCGCGTTTGGCGTCGCGTCCCAACGCCCCGGCACTGCCGTAACGGTCATCTGGAAGCTTTGCCATGCCGCGCGCGATGACGTCGTCAAACGCTTCTGGAACGCGCGAATTCGCCACACTTGGCCGCGGAGGTGGCGATGTCAGGTGGCCCGTGACGACTTGCTGGCTTTGACCGGGAAACGGCTTGCGTCCGGTCAACGCTTCAAACAGCACGCAGGCCAGCGAGTAGATATCGACGGCTGTTGTTGTCGCCTTGTCGGTGAATCGTTCCGGGGCCATGTAGTCAAAGCTGCCGATGTTATAACCCGTCATCGTCAGGTGGGTGTCACCTTTGGCTTCGGCGATACCGAAGTCCACCAAATACGCGAAATCGTCTGGTGTCACGATGATGTTCTGCGGTTTGACGTCGCGATGGATCAGTCCCTGGGCGTGGGCGGCGTCCAAAGCCGCCGCGACCTGGCGAATGATATCGACAGCACGTTTCGGTTCAAGGGCCCTCGTTCTGAGCATCTCGTGCAACGTCCGGCCCTGAACGAGCCGCATGTCGATATAGAGCGTGTTGTCGATCTCGCCCCAGTCGTGGATCGGAATGACGTGCGGCTCTTGAAGAACCGCTGCGGCGCGTGACTCGCGCAGGAACCGGGTACGGTAGCTGTCGTCTTGGGCGTACTCACCGGCCAGCACCTTCAGCGCGACGGTTCGGCCCTTGTCGGTGTCATAGGCCTCGTACACCTCACCCATGCCGCCCTTGCCGAGCAGCCGGCTGATTTGGTACTTGCCGAACGTCTCGCCGACCAGCGACTTCACGGAACCCCCTGCCTTCTTCGCTTCGGCAATTATCCGCTCGTTGGGTCAGGCTGTGCAGGAGTATTTCCAGGAAGATTCGTGGTTATGTGCCGTCGGCATGTACGGTCAGCGCCGTCAATTCGGTTTGGCCTCGCAGGCGTAGCCATCTCCGTCGCGGTCCTGTGAAGGGCAGTAGGCCGGGTCGTTCTGGGGAATGTTGTATCTGCCGTGGTTATGCGCGTCGGTGCAGTTGCTGTACACGCAGCTGCTTGACATCTCATCGCACGTCGCATCAATCGGCGCGGCCTTTGCGGCGGGCGTAACACCAATGGCGCTTCCGCAACCGGCGGCAGCGATTGCTACAGCGATGAGCAGTGCACGAATCGTCATGATCAGGTCCTCACGGCGAAGTTCAACCCTGTGTGCGGGAGCATATGCCGAGTTTGCTGAGCAGACAATCGCCGGGACTGCCGGTAGACGTTATGGTGGCTGATTGTGGACCCTTTTGTGGACCCTATTGCCAGGGCTGACGCCATCGCGGCCCAAGCGCACGCCGGCCAGGTCGACAAAGCCGGCCAGCCCTACGTCGGACACGTCCGCCGCGTCGCGTCCTATGTCGACCCCACCGACACCGAAGCCGGGTGGCTGCTCTGCTGCACGACGTGATGGAAGATGCCGGCATCACCACCGCCGAACTCGCCGACCAGGGCATTCCCGCGGTGTCGATCGACGCCGTCGAACTGCTCACTCGTCGCGCCGAGGTAGCCTCCGCCGACTACTACCAACGCATCCGTGACCACCCGGTCGCTCGCGAAGTCAAACTCGCGGACCTGGCCGACAACACCGACCCGGCCCGCCTGGCGACATTGAGCGAGCCCGACCAAGCCCGGCTGACCCGCAAATACGCCAATGCCTACCAGGCCCTCGGCGCCGACTTCGACGACGGCGCACGACGCCGCGCCCGGGCGCGCGAAAGTTGCTGCGGGCCTTCCTAAACGGAGGTTCTCCAAGCTGGCGGCGGCGAAATCACGGCAGCTGAAAGCCGGCTGTCCGAGCGACGGCCGGGCCCGGTTGCACGTTTGGATACCCTAGCAGTCCATGCTGTTGAGGCTTGCGATCACCACACGATGGGTACGGGGGTAACGATGGATGACACCGTGCAAACCGGAACGATCACGACCCAGGTGCCGGCCCGGCTGGATCGGTTGCCCTGGTCGCGGTTTCACTGGCGCGTCGTCATCGGTCTGGGTGGCGTGTGGATTCTCGACGGGCTCGAGGTCACGATGGTCGGCAACGTGTCGGCTCGTCTCACCGAGCGGGGCAGCGGTATCGACCTCACCGCCGCCGACATCGGCTTGTCGGCGGCGTTCTACATCTTCGGGGCCTGCCTGGGCGCCTTGTTCTTCGGCCACCTCACCGACCGCTTCGGACGCCGCAATCTGTTCATCCTGACGCTCGTGGTGTATTTGACCGCCACAGTGGCGACCGCATTCGCCTTCGCGCCTTGGTATTTCTTCATCGCCCGCTTCTTCACGGGCTCCGGCATAGGCGGTGAATACGCCGCCATCAACTCGGCGATCGACGAGCTGATCCCCGCGCGCGTTCGCGGTCGCGTGGACCTGATAATCAACGGGACCTACTGGGTGGGTTCGGCCGCCGGCGCGGCCGGCGCACTGGTCCTTCTCGACACGTCGAACTTCCCGGCCAACATCGGATGGCGGCTCTCGTTCGGCATCGGCGCCATCTTCGGCATTTTCGTCCTCTTGGTTCGGCGCAACGTTCCGGAAAGTCCCCGGTGGCTGTTCATTCACGGGCGCGACGAGGAAGCCGAACGAATCGTCGGCGAGATAGAAAAGGACGTCGAGCAGCAAACCGGCGAACCGCTGCCCGAGCCCCAAGGGAAGCCGCTGAAAATCAGGCAGCGCAAGGCGATTCCGTTCCGTGAGATCGCCAAGGTGGCATTTACCCTCTACCCAAGGCGGGCGGTGCTGGGCCTGGCGCTGTTCATCGGTCAGGCGTTCCTCTACAACGGCGTGACATTCAACCTGGGCACGCTGTTGAGCGGGTTCTACGCGGTCCCGTCCGGAAAGGTGCCGCTGTTCTACATTCTGTGGGCGCTGAGCAACTTCGCCGGCCCGCTGGTGCTCGGGCGGCTGTTCGACACCGTCGGCCGCAAACCGATGATCACCCTGACCTATGTCGGTTCCGCCGTGGTGTCCGTTGGCCTCGCGGTGCTGTTCGTGACCCAGACCGGCGGTCCCTGGACCTTTATCGTCGTGCTCGCGGTCACGTTTTTCCTGGCGTCGGCGGGTGCCAGCGCGGCGTACCTGACCGTCAGCGAGATCTTCCCGATGGAGACCAGGGCGCTGGCGATCGCGTTCTTCTACGCGGTGGGAACGGCGATCGGTGGCATCACCGGGCCGTTGCTGTTCGGCGAGTTGATCAATTCGGGACAGCGCGACCTGGTGGTCTGGTCGTTCCTGATCGGAGCCGCCGTGATGGCAATCGCCGGCGCGGTGGAACTCTGGCTCGGTATAGCGGCCGAGCAACGCCCGCTGGAAGAGCTGGCATTGCCCTTGACGGTGGCCGACGCCGAGTAGCCGTAACCTTCACGATGTGGCGAAGCGGAAGCCCGAGAAGTCCCACTCCCGCCTGTCGGTTGAGGACTGGCTGCAGGCGGGCTACACCCTGCTCGCCGAACAAGGCGTCCGCGCGCTAAAAGTCGAAAACCTCTGCCAGCAGACCGGCGTCACCCGCGGCAGCTTCTATTGGCACTTCGAGGACATGGAGAGCTATCGGGCCGCGCTTCTCGAATCCTGGAATAGCTTTCTCGAGCAGGACCGGCGCCTCTGGACCAACTCGACGCGCTGCCGCCCCGGGAACGGTTGTCCGCCATGATGACTGCGCTGACCAGTCCACGCCACTGGATGCTCGAACGCGCCATGCGCGAATGGGCACGCACCGACCCGGTGGCCGCCGCCAACGTCCGCACCGCCGACCAGCGCCTAGTGCGCTCTGTCGCCAAGGCTTACGGCGACTACGGCTTCAGCCCGAAGGACGCCAAGCTGCGCGCGGAGTCGACGTTCGCCGCCGGAATCGGGCTACTGCACCTCGCCGCCTCGGCCGCGGAGGCGCAGCGGGCCTCTGAACATGAACGATTCCTCGACATCATGCTGGCCGATCCGAAGTAGCCGACGCGGCTTGACAGGCGAACCCGACTGCGGGCTATCCTACACATTGTCGGAAATTCCTACACAGTGTCGGAAATCAGGGGGACCGCATGATCGGGATCCGCGAATTGATGTCATTACCGCAGGTCGAGGCGGCCGAAGACTACGGATTCTTCGGCCCCGATTCGGTGACCTGGAAGGTCTGGAGCTACCCGACCTCGCTGACCATCGGGTTCCAGCGGTCCGTGGTGATCGAAGAACTCGACCCCGCGCTGGTCGCGGCCGTCGACAAGACCCACGAGATCTACAAACGCCCCCGCACCCGCTACGACCGCACCTTGCGCTACTTCGCGATGGTCGCTTTCGGCGACAGCGCATCCACGGTCAAGGCGGCCGACGTGCTGGTCAAGGTCCACTCGAAAGCCGTCGGCACAGACGAGGTGACCGGTATCCGCTACGACGCGAACGACCCCGCGTCGCAGTTGTGGATCCACCTCACGGCGTGGCATTCGATCCTCGTCGCCTACGAGAAGTACGGGCCGGGCAAGCTCTCGCCGGAGGAGGAAGAGCAGTACTGGGCCGAGTGCGCGCTGGCCGCCGAACTGCAAACCTGCGATCCGTCCGACGTACCGACCACGCGCGAGGGAATCCGGCAGTACTTCGACGACATGCGGCCCCAACTACTGGGTTCCGACATCGCCAAAAAAGCGATGAACCACCTGCTGCGCGCGGAGGTGATGCTGCCGCCGATGCCGCCGGCGCTGCGACCCGGCGCCCTGGTCATCACCGCATTTCTGCGGCAGGGCACGCTGGCCACGATGCCGAAGTGGATGCGACGGATGTCGGGGCTCCCGGTCAATCCCGCGCTCGACGCGGCGGTGGTCCCGGTGCTGCGCATGGCATTCAAGACGATCAGCATGAGCACCCGATTCCAGCTGATGCTGTTGCAGCTGCTGTCACCCACCACGGTCGCGGTAGCCGCCCCGGTGCTGCGCTCCGTTCCGGCGCGAAATCCGGTGACCACCACGCCGAGCCGGGCGCAGGCTCGGTTCGGCTTCGACGCTCCGGCGTCGGCGCACAAGCAGTTCCGCGATCGGCAGAAGGCCCGGGTGTTCGACGAGGGCCTGACGCCCAGCGAAGAGGGCATCATCGAGTCCCAGCCGATCCTCGGTTCCGTCGTGTGACTCGTCGAAACGCTTCAAGCCGAAACGCGGCGAGCGACCGCCAACGAGCCGAACACCTCGGCCCGGAGCGCCGCCGGCCTCAGGTACTCGATACGGCGCTCGAGATCGCCGCCGCCGACGGGCTTTCCGCGGTCACCATGGGAGCGATCTCGGCGAACATGGGAGTGAGCCGGCCGGTCGTTTACGACTGCTACGGCGGACGGGGTGAGGTGCTGCGCGCTCTGCTCGATCGTGAGCAGGACGTCGCCCTCAGCGCCCTGCTGGCGATCCTGCCGCCGCTCAAGACGACCTCGGTTGAGCAGATGTTCGTCGACGGATATCGGTCCCTGCTCGACGACGTCAAACGGCGTCCCGCGTCGTGGCGGATCATTTTCGCCAACGATCCCGATCCCCTTCTCGCCGAGGCGATCTCACAGGGTCGACGACGGCTCGGCAAACAGGTTGCCGCGGTGATGCGCCCGCTGTTCGAACGATGGCAGGTCGACGACATCGACCGCACCGCTCCCGTACTCACCGAAATATTCGTCGGCATCTGCGAAACCGCATCGCGGATGATGCTCGAGCAGTCAGACACCTGGTCGCCGGATGCCCTCGCCGACATCGTCGGCCGCGCCGCGTACCGCGCTTTAAGAGCCCGCGCAGGCTAAATCATGGCGATCGGGGAGATTTGCGCACCGATCGCCAACGCCCCGGCCAACTCGGAACTGACGTCGTAGTCGAACACCACATGCCCCGCGGCGATATCCACATCACGCTTGAAGCGCTGCATGGGGTTTGACAGGAACTGAGCGCTGGCACCGGATGCCTCCAGCAGATCGGCGATGATCGCCCGGCTTTCGCGCACGGTGTGGGCCGCGGCCAGCCGGGCGTCGGCTCGTACCGATCGGCGCACCCGCGTGCCGCTGGTAACGAGTTGTTCGATGCCGTCGGCAGTTTCGGTGATCAGTGCCTGCAATGCGCGCAGCCGCACCCTGGCGTTCGCCAACCTGATCTGGGCGGCAGGCTGATCTTTTTGCGCGACACCGCTATACGCCAGGACGCGGCCGGCCAGCCGTTCCGCGAAGAGTTCGGTCACCCGTTCGGCGGCCCCGAGTACCGGCTGCGACGCCACCAGCGCCAGAGCGGGAACCATCGGCCATCGGTAGGTGGGCACCCCATGAGCGAGCGCTCCCGGCGACGTGCCCCCGTAGATGTCGGCCACCGCGACGATGCGGTGCTCGGGGACGAACACGTCGGTGACGATCACATCATGGGAACCGGTGCCGCGCATACCCGCGGTGTGCCAGACATCGTCGACCTCGACCTCGTCGGCGGGCACCACCACCAGAGCCGGAAAAACCCCGTCCTGCCGTTCGATGAGCGCCCCGACGATCATCCAATCCGCATCCAACGCACCCGTCGCCCACGACCACCGACCGGTCAGGCGCACTCCACCGTCCACCGGGCTGCCGCGGCCGGTCGGGGCCAGCGGAGCGGGCGCCAGCACCGGTCCCGAGGCGAACACTTCCTCCTGCAGCCGCGGGTCGAACAACGACAGCATCCAGTTGTGCAGGGCATAGAAGCCCAAGGTCCATGCGCTGGACGCGCAGCCATGCGCCATCCGCCGAATCGGCTGCAGCAGTTCGGGAAAGGACGCCTGAATACCGCCGAAGCGGGCTGGCAGCAACAGTCGAAGCAGGTCCGTTTTCTCGAACTCGCTGACCGTTGCCGCCGGCAGCCGGCGCAGCCGCTCGGCCTCTTCGGCGCGCTCGGCTAATCGCTCGACAAATTCGTCGGTAATGCCGTGCACCGACATGATGCCCACCGTACCAAACTTTTTAGTACGTCAGCCCGGCGCCTTGAATCCCCTAGCCAAGGTTGTAGGCGTCCTTCGAGACCTGGAAGTAGTGGCCACTGCTGCTGTCGGTGCACTTCATGCCCGAGAGGTCGCTGGCGCACGTGATGCTTCCCGCGGAGATGGTTTGACCGTAGTTGAGGGTCTGTTCGCCCGCGACGCGCAGCGTGTCCCCATGGCATGCCATGGCACCCGGATTGCCGCTTGTCAGGGTGAAGCGGTTGCCCCATTTGATGTGCTGGGCGCACTCCGGGGGTGGCGGTGGTTGGTAGGTGTATTCCTTGATGTCGCACGCCGCCCCGGCGCTGTCCAGGGTGCAAACGATGTTTCCCGACGGGGATTGAAAGTATTGGCTATCCGCGTGCGCGGCGGTTGGGAGGGCAATCGCTGCCCCGACCGTCGCAGCCGTCATCAGCGCGAGCTTCGTGATCTGCATCGATTGGTCATAGCACTTCACCGTGGGCCGGCGTTACAGATCAGGTTGCTTTCACATGTCCGGGGGCCCGGTTGTTACCATCGCGCGATGAGTGTGACCAGGCGCGACATCCTCAAGTACGCCGGCATCGCGCCGGCCATCTTGACCGCCGGGTTGGTTGGCGCCCCACGCGCATCAGCGGGTATCGCCGGGATGGGCGTCTTCCTCGACCCGGGCCACAACGCCGTGAACGACGCCTCAACCACCCGGCAAGTCCCCAACGGCCGGGGCGGCACCAAACAATGCAACACGTCGGGCGCCGCAACCAACGACGGCTACCCGGAGCATGCGTTCACCTGGGCTGTCGTCGGGCTAATCGCTGATCAACTCAACCAGCTGGGCGTTCACACCCAGTTGTCGCGGGGCGACGACGGCTCCGCCGGACCCTGTGTCGATGAGCGCGCAGCGCGGGCCAACGCGATGCACCCGGACGCGATCGTGAGCATCCACGCCGACGGCGGGCCGCCGTCCGGCCACGGATTCCACGTCAACTACTCCAGCCCGCCGGTTTTCCCCGTCCAAGAGGGCCCGGCCATTCAGCTGGCCCATACGATGCGCGATGCCCTGGTCGCAGCCGGTTTCCAGCCGGCCACCTATATCGGGTCCGATGGACTCTTCGGCCGCGACGACCTCGCCGGTTTGAATCTGGCCGAGTACCCGGCGGTCCTGGTCGAACTCGGCAACATGCGCAACGCCGATGACGCCGCCCGGATAGCAAGCCCGGGCGGCCAGGCGCAATATGCCTCGGCGGTCACCAATGGGATAAAGGCGTATCTGAGTGCCAAAGCCGGGACTGGCTAGCAGAGTTCGGCGTCCGATGACGGCAAGGGTGATCGCGATCGTGGTGACGCTGGTGGTGATGGCCGCGATCGTGACGTTGTCCGCCGTTTTCGCCTACGACCATGCCCCGCGATCGTCGACGCCCGCTGGCCCGCCGGCCACGGCGTCCCTGCCGCAGGCGGCGCCGAACACCCTGGATGCCGAATTCACCCAATTGCAGAGCAGGCTCGACGCCAAGCTGGGTGTCGTTGTCAGCCCCGTCGGCACCGGGCAGACCGCCAAGAACTGGGGCAACTGGGAACGGGGGCCGGCCTGGTCAACGATCAAAGTGCCGCTGGTCATCGCGGCCTACCGCCAACGGGACCCGCAACAAGTGACCGACTTGATGAAAGCCGCCATCACCGAATCCGACAACGCGGCAGCCGAATCGCTCTGGGCTCAGCTCGGTGATCCCGCCGCCGCCGCCCAACGGGTGCAGCAGGTCCTGCAAGAAACCGGCGACCCGACCGTCGTCGAGTCACGAAAGCTGCGGCCAGAGTTCACCGCTTTCGGGCAGACCGTCTGGTCGCTGGCCAATCAAGTCCGGTTCATCGCCAGCGCCTTCTGCGATAGCAAGAACGGCCCGATATTCGCTCTGATGGGACAGGTGGTGCCCGGCCAGAGCTGGGGGATTGGGGCCATACCCGCGACCGAGTTCAAAGGTGGTTGGGGTCCGTCGCCGTCCGGTAATTACCTTGTGCGACAGATCGGCATCCTGTCCACTGCGACGGGAAAGGTCGCGGTGGCGATCGCCGCGGAGCCCGCGTCGGGGCAATTCGCTGACGGCACCAAGGATCTCGGAGAGGTGGCCACCTGGCTGACCGATCACCTCGGAGCACTGCCCGCCGGAAAGTGTGGTGGGTGAGATGAACACCGCATACTGTCCGTTCGAGAGGAGGTGACTGTGACTGCGGAGGACGCGCGCGTCGGCACGACATTCGGCAAATACAAGATCATCGACCTTCTCGGCAAGGGGGGAATGGGCGAAGTCTACGAAGCGCATGACAACGAGATCGGCAGGACCGTCGCCCTCAAGATCATGAAAAGCCAATATGCCGACGACCGAAAATATCGTCTGCGATTCGAGCGGGAGTCCCACGCCGCCGCCAAGCTGCAAGAGCCGCACGTCGTCCCGATTCACGGCTTCGGAGAGATCGATGGCAGCCTGTTCATCGACATGCGTTTGGTGCGGGGGACCGACTTACAGACCATGCTCGACGAGCAATCCCTCGGTCCAGAGCGAGCCGTCGCCATAATCAGCCAGATCGCCGCGGCGCTCGATGCGGCGCACGCGGAAGGGCTGATTCATCGCGACGTCAAACCGCAGAACATCCTTGTCACACCAGCCGATTTCGCCTACCTAGTCGACTTCGGCATCGCCGAAGTGATGGGCGACACCCGGATAACCGCGGCCGGCGCCCACATCGGCTCTTTTGCCTATATGGCGCCGGAACGATTCTCCGAAGAGAAGATCACCCCCGCGACGGACATCTACTCGCTGGCGTGTGTGCTGTACGAATCGTTGACGGGTGCGACGCCGTTTCCCTCGGCCAGCCAGCAGGCGGTCGTGGCGGCCATTTTGACGATGCCGCCGCCTCGGCCAAGTGCCGCGAATCCGAGAATTCCGCCGGCCCTCGACGAAGTCATCGCGCGCGGCATGGCCAAAGAACCCGACGACCGATACGGCAGCGCAGGCGCATTGGCGCGGGCGGCCACTCGGGCATTGCGCGGCATGGGCAGCACGCAAGTCAATACGTCGGAAACCGGGTCGCTGGCCCCGTACACGCCGTGGGGGATACCGCAAAAGCAAGCCGTTCCACAGTATTTCCCACCCCCCGGACCCGCGCCCGTCACGTCGGGCGAAAGGCCAAGCGGATCGCGTTGGCTGGTGCCGACCGTTATTGCGGTGTCGGCGGCGTTGGTTCTCGGGGCGATCGGCGTCGTCATCGGTCTGTTGGCGAAGATGAACTCCACACCAACCGCCGCGCCAGGGGGCACCGCAAGCCAGTCGCCGAGCGAGTCGCACCCGAACGGGGCCATCCCTGCGCCGATCGTGACCGGCCCGGACCAAAGCCTCAGCCACACAAGTTGCGACCAGGGTTATTCGGTCGCGAACGGACGCGGATTCGGTACGCACGCCGGGCGCGGCACGCCCCAAACATCTTGCTTTTTCGCGAATTCCGTGTTGCTCGCGTATTGGAACACCTACGGCAACGCCAGCACCACGTCGCGAGCCGTATCCGCCCAGGGAGCCGTTCCCTGCAACACCGTCCAGGGCGCGAGTTGCGATCCGCGCAATGCCGCCAACTTCCTGATGCAATGCGCCGGAGACGGCTCGAACCCGTGGATCAAATGCACGGGCGGCAAAGACGCGGTTGTCTACCTCTGGTAACCGGCGCCGCCTGACCGCGGCGTGTTCGACCGTGCGTGACGGAAAGCGTTACAGCAGATTGGCCCCCGCGGTAACCACGATCAGCACCAGGGTGCTTATCCCGATGATGTACACCTGGCGGCGAGGAGAGATTCGTGGCGGTAGTGGGCGGGTCGCCAACGTTCGCTCGCGCTGCAATGCGATCAGGTAGGTACCCAGCGCGACGGTGACAGCCAAGACTGTCGGGATCAGCGGGAACACACCTCGGCCGCCATGCACATGCTTGATCGCGAGCAACGCACCGTTGACCAGAAAAGCAAACGAGGTCCGGTTCCAGGCGAGCCGCGTCCGTTCAGGCTGACTCTCACGAAACCGCTGTGCCGGCGGCGGCTGGCTCACCCCATCACCACCTTCGCGATCACCAAACCGAGCGAAATGACCCCGAGCACGATGAGACCCACCGCGAGAAATCCGGGTGAGGGGCGACGGGGCAATGGCTCGCCTCGTCGCATGGCGCGCTCCGCCTGCTGCCAGCGGATCAGCCCCGTGGCGCTCGTGACGATCGCCAGGAAGGCGAGCCCGATGCCGAGTACCCGGCGCGCATAGGGGACTGCCAGCTCCGGAACCAGTTGGACCAGGGCGACCGCCGCGGCGAGTAGCCCCAGTGAGGTGCGCTGCCAGGCCAGGAAGGTCCGCTCGTTGGCCAGCGTGAACCGATAGTCGGGCTCGGTCTCGGCTGGGACTTCGTCGTCGGCCACCAGGCACCTCGCAAGGTGAATCAGGGATGAGGCGTCCCGAGTCTAGCCAGCCACGTCGTCTTCGTCGTCGTCGCCGCGTAGGAGTTTCTCGGGGTGATGGACGGTGTTGGTTCTTGGTTGGCCGCGGTCGAGGTGTGGGGGTGGGATCCATTCGGTGTCGCCGTTGTGGCGTTTTCGGGTCATCCAGCCACCCGGTTTGAGCATGCGGTGATGCGGGCCGCAGCCGAAGGTCAGGTCGTTGACGTCGGTGGTGCGACAGGTCGCGTAGTCGGTGCAATGATGCACCTCGCAGTAGTAGCCGCCCACCGTGCAGCCCGGCGCCGAACACCCACGATCCTTGGCGTACAACACAATCCGCTGCCCCGGCGACGCCAGCCGCTTCGTGTGATACAGCCCGACCGCGTTACCCTGATCGAAAATCGCCAAATAATGATGCGCGTGGCGGCCCAGGCGGATCACATCGGCCATCGGCACCAGGGTGCCCCCGCCGGTGCGCGCGCTACCCGCGGCCGATTCCAGCTCGGCCAACGTGGTGGACACGATGATGGTGGCCGGCAACCCGTTGTGCTGCCCTAACTCCCCGCTGGCCAACAAGCCCCGCAGCCCGGCCAGCAGGCCGTCATGGTTACGTTGGGCGCCGCTGCGGGCATCACCGTCGATCGCCTCTTGAGCGGGGGCGCCGTCCACGCACGCGGTGTCGTCCAGCGGGTTGCACATGCCGGGGGCGGCCAGCTTGGCCCATACCGCCTCGAGGGTGGCGCGCAGTTCGGGGCTGATCAACCCACGCAGCTCCGACATGCCGTCCTCGTGCTGGGCGCCCAACACCAGGCCGCGCCGACGGGCGCGGTCGTCGTCGGTGTAGTTGCCGTCGGGGTTGAGGCAGTCGGTCATGGTGGCGGCCAGCCCGCGCAGCTTCTCGGGCCGATGCTGGCCGCCCAGCCGGGCCAGATCCGCTTCGGCGCGCGCACGGGTGCCCCCATCCACCCAGCCCGGCAACTCTTTCAAGAACGTGCGGATCACCGTGACCTGCCCGGCACCGAGTTTCCCCGCCCGCTGCCCGGCCGCGGTGGCCGCCAGCAGCGGCGCCAACGGCTCACCGGTCAACGCGCGCCGTGGCCCCAGCTCGGCGGCCTCCTTGACGCGCCGGCCGGCCTCCTTGGCGTCGATCAACGCCCACTCGGCGATCGCGTGGGACAGCGTGCCACCCAACTCCTCCGGCGGTGGCCAGCCGGGCCAGCTGATTGATCAACGGATGCTCGGCCGCGGGTAAGCGCCGGCGCACCCGCTCCACCCGCTCCACCAGGACCAGACGCTCACGGGTGGTCAGGTCCTCGAAATCCAACCCGAGCACACCCTCAACCGCGGCATCCAACACCTCAAACGCCGCGGTGATCGCATCTCGATCCATACCCCCAATATTAGCCGGCGGCCACCGACAAGAATTGCCATCCTGAAACCACTGAAGCTAAAGTGGCACAAGTGAATTCAACTCGGACGCAAGCGGTTAAGGCGTTGTTGTTCGACGTGCAAGGCACGGCGACGGATTTCCATTCGACCATCTGCGAAGAAGCGCAGCGGATCAGCGCGGATCGGTACCCGGACAGAGATTGGCCCGAATTGGTGCGACGCTGGCGCGCAAGTTATTTCGCCGCCCTGGACACCCGGAGCCATGACGGGTGGGTGTCTGTCCACTCCGTGTATCGCGCCGCGCTGGACACCATGCTGGACGAACAAGGCATCACCGGGTTTTCGGATGCCGAGCGCGAGGAGCTCACGTTGGCCTGGCAACGCTTGAAGCCATGGCCGGATGTGGTGCCCGGGCTGACGCGGCTCAAAACCAAATACACATTGGCCACGCTGTCGAACGCCGATGTCGCCGCGGTAGTGAACATCTCCAAGCGTGCAGGCTTGCCCTGGGACGCCATTTTCGCGGCGGAGATGGCGGGAGTGTTCAAGCCCGATCCGGCTATCTATCGGATGGCCGCGACCTACCTCGGGCTGAACCCCGCCGAGATGATGATGGTGGCCAGCCACAAGTACGACATCCGCGCCGCGGGCGGACTCGGCTTGCACACCGCGTTCGTCGCCCGCCCGCTGGAATTCGGGGCCGACGGCACCGCAGATGTGGCCTATTCGGCGGATTTTGACATCAATGCGTCCGACTTTCTCGACCTCGCCGACCAGCTTGGGTGCTAGCGCGTAGTCACGCCCCGCTGGCGCCCACGAGTATTAGCTATTTCGCTGATGTTCTGCGCCGCCTGTCGCCGCATGCTGGCTAACATGAGCACAACTGAGTGGAGCGCCGTTGGTGTGAACGAGCTACCGACCGGAACCGTGACGTTGCTGTTGGCTGACGTCGAAGGATCCACGCGGCTATGGGAAACCCAGCCCGACGAAATGACTGCCGCCGTCGCGCGCCTGGATGAGGCCATCGATGAAGCGGTCGCCGCTCACGATGGCGTGCGCCCAGTCGAGCAGGGCGAGGGCGACAGCTTCGTCATCGCCTTCGGTCGCGCTTCCGACGGACTGGCCTGCGCGCTGGCGTTGCAGCGTGCGCCGCTGGCGCCGATCCGGTTGCGGATCGGCGTGCACACCGGCGAGGTGCGGTTGCGCGATGAGGGAAACTACATCGGCCCGACCATCAATCGCACTGCGCGGCTGCGCGATCTGGCGCATGGCGGCCAAACGGTGCTATCGGGTGCCACCGAACCGTTGGTTGTCGATCAGCTCCCCGCCGGGGTGTCACTGATCGAACTTGGGTCTCACCCGCTGCGCGATCTTCCACGTCCGGAACGGGTGGTCCAAATGTGTCACCCCGACCTGCGCAACGACTTTCCACCGCTGCGCACATCCGTTGCGACTGCCTCTCATAACCTTCCAGCGCAGTTGACGAGTTTCGTTGGGCGCCAAGCCGAAATGAGCAGCCTGCGGGATGCCCTGGCCGCCAACCGGCTGGTGACCCTGACCGGCGCCGGCGGGGTGGGCAAGACGCGGCTGGCCGTGCAGGTTGGCGCAGCGGTGGCGGGGGAGTTCGCCGACGGCGTTTGGTACGTGGATCTGGCGCCGATCACGGTTCCCGAAGTGGTGCCACTTGCGGTGGCGCGCGCGCTGGGGCTGCCCGAGCAGCCCGGTCGCTCGACGATGGACACTCTGCTGCGATTTATTCGCGACCGCCAGATGCTGGTGCTGCTGGATAACTGCGAGCACCTGCTCGACGCCTGTGCCACGGTGGTCGTTGAGCTACTTGGTGGCGCGCCGAACCTTACGTTGCTCGCGACGAGTCGTGAACCGCTCCTGGTGACCGGCGAGGCGACGTGGCAGGTGCCATCGTTATCACTGGTCGACGAGGCGATCGAGTTGTTCACCGACCGCGCCCGGCTGGCCCAGGCCGACTTCAAACTCACTGACGACAATACTTCCGCCGTAACGGAAATCTGCCGACGTCTGGACGGGATGCCGCTTGCCATCGAGCTCGCCGCGGCGCGGGTGCGAGCCTTGTCGCTGGACGATATCGTCGGCGGTCTGCATGACCGCTTCCGCTTGCTGACCGGTGGTTCGCGCACCGCGGTTCGCCGACAGCAGACGTTGCGCGCTTCGGTGGACTGGTCCCATGCGCTGCTGACGGACACCGAACGAATCTTGTTTCGCCGGCTGGCGGTGTTCCTCGGCGGATTCGACCTCGAGGCCGCCCGGGCGGTTGCGGGCGCCGACGGGGTGGAGCGTCACCAGGTCTTGGATCAGCTCACCCTGCTAGTGGACAAGTCGCTGGTGGTCGCCGAAAACACCGGGGGCCCAACGCGATACCGGCTGCTTGAAACGGTGCGGCAGTATGCGCAGGAAAAGCTCGGCGAATCCGGCGAAGCCGACGCCGTCCGGTCCCGTCACCGTGACCACTACGCTTCGATGGCCGCCCTGCTCGACGCTCCGGCCAGCAGCGACTATGAGCAACGCCTCGGGCACGCCGATGTCGAGATGGACAATCTGCGCAGTGCATTCGGGTGGAGCCTGGAGAATTGCGACGTCGAGCACGCGTTCGCAATCGCATCGTCGCTGCAGCCACTGTGGATCCACCGGGGCCGTCTTCGGGAGGGCCGGGCCTGGTTCGACACCGCGTTCGGCAGCGGCCGCGGCGACCTGGAGAAAGTCGCGGCCGCGGTGCACGCGCGAGCGCTGGCCGACCAGGCGTTACTTGATGTATGGGGCGGCGGCAGCGCGGGCTTGGACCAGGCTGAACGGGCCCTGGCCATCGCGCGCGAAGTCGACGACCCGACGCTGTTGGCGCGGGTGCTGACCGCTGTCGGCATTTCCGCCGGGTACGCCTACGACGCCGATGTTGCGCAGCCCTACTTCGCGGAGGCGATTGCCCTGACCCGGGCGCTGGGCGATTCGTGGAGGTTGAGCCAAGTCCTCTCGTATCAGGCGTTTGTGGCTATCGTCGCCGGTGATCCGATGGCGGCGCGCGCGGCTGCCGAAGAAGGCCGCGAACTCGCCGACGCGATCGGTGACCGCATCAACTCGCGGCAGTGCCGCCAGGGCCTGGGGTATGCGCTGATAAGCCTGGGTGAATTGGCCGAAGCCGTATTGCAATTCAACGCGAATTTGGCTCTGGCCGAGGCGGACCGCACCGATGTATTCAAGCCGGGAACCTTCCAGGGCCTGAGTCTTGCACTCGGATACCAGGGTGAGGTGATTGCGGCGCGGGCCGCGGCCGAAGCGGGCCTCGAGGCCGCCGCCGAGATCGGCGAGTTCCAGGCGGGAATGGCCTATACGGCATTGGCGAATGTTGAGCTAGCCGTGGGCGATGTTGCAGCGGCGTGCGACGCGAGCGAGACGGCCCGGCAGTGCCTTAGCGTCCAGCCCTATGCCGCAATATCAAATACGGCCCACATTGTCACCAAAGTTGCACTGGCGAGCGGTGATTTAGACGTTGCCCGCCGCTACGCCGACGAGGCCATCGCAGTGACGAAGGGGTGGCACCTGGTGGCGGCCCTGACGACGCGTGCGCGGATCTCGATCGCGGAAGGTCAGCGCGAAGACGCGGAACGCGACGCCTACGATGCGCTCGCGACCGCGGCGAGCGGCGGAATAATCGTGGCGTTGCCCGACATCTTCGAGGTCATCGCCGATCTGCGTGCCGACGGCGGCGGCCATCAACAGGCCGCACGGCTTCTTGGTGCGGCACACGCGCTGCGCAACCGCATGACCACGGTACGGTTCAAGATCTACGACGCCGATTACCATGCTTGTGTTGCTGCGTTGCGAGATGCGATGGGTGACAATGAGTTTGACGCGGCCCATGCAGAGGGCCTGGCGCTGGCCACCGAGGACGCGATCGCCTACGCTCAGCGCGGCCGCGGCGAACGCAACCGGCCGGCCAGCGGTTGGGCGTCGCTGACCCCCGCCGAGAACGACGTCGTCCGACTCGTGTGTGAAGGCCTGGCCAATAAGGACATTGCGACGCGCTTATTCGTGTCGCCCCGGACCGTGCAAGCCCACCTGACGCACGTTTACACCAAACTCGCCGTTGCCTCCCGCGTCCAGCTCGTTCAAGAGGCAGCGCGGCAAAATGCCTAGTCGAAGCGGGGTGGCCATTGCCGTTACCGGCGGACAGATCCGGTGAGCGGTTGACCGTTGGCTCCCTGTAGCAGGCAAATGACCGTGCTGGGAGTGGGATCGGCGCCGGTGCGATCCTGATTCGAATCGATCAGGTACGTCACGGAATACGGGCTGCCGTCGATGGACCGCCCAGTGTAGGGAGCGACCCCCGCTGCGCATGTTCGATTGGCGACGCTGGCGATCGCGTTGTCGACGGCCAGCGGAGCGCGCAGGTACACCTCGGCCAAATGCGCTGTCCCGCAATCGACAACGGTGACCGTAACGCGGCTGAGATCCTCCGGCGGCAGGTCAGCGACGCATTCGCCCACCTGGAGGTTGATCCACGACTCGGTGCGGGAGCCTGGCGTCGCCGGCGCGGCGGCGGCAGGAATGCTGTTGGCGGCCGCTAGCAATGCGGCCGCAGACAGGCCGCACAGTGCAGGAAAACGTCGGACCCGCATCTGCGTCAGCTCTTACCACCGCGCCAGTGTGAAGGGCCAGCTGTCGGTGCCCCCCGGCGCGCCGCCGCAGCCGGTGTCAAAGCTGGAGTCGACTGACCCCTGCAGTGTGTTGGCGTCCCAGGAGTAGACGTCATGTGATGGGAAGAATTGGACCGTGCAACGCACACCGTCGGGCACGTCGACGGCCATGATGTAGCGGCCGTTGACCAGCCGGGCATCTCCGTAATAGGCCGCGGCTTGCCCGTTGGGTTGCGGTATCGCTTGGATGTGACGACATGCCGGCTCGTTGGTGACACACGGCCTGACCGACCAAAGCCAGCGGTGGCCGGGATCGCGGTCTGTGTCCAACCTGTAGTTGCCAACGAGCATGTCCGCGTGTGCAACCGGGGTAAGGGTCAACGCAGCCATGCTGAGCGCAACGCATAACGCAAAGGGTTTCACGGATCCGCTCTCCCATCTTCGTACGTGCACTTGGGCTTTCGTAGTGCCACCGTCATAACGCCACTGTCCGCGCCTGGGTGGCCATGACTTCGCTGGCCGCTCGTTCGCCGGAGCGGATCGCGCCGTCGATCCAGCCGCACATCTTCGACGAACTCTCGGTGCCGGCCCAGTGAATACGGCCGCACGGTTCGCGCAGTGCACGGCCGAACTCGGTGAGCACACCGGGCGGTGCGTGGCTGAGCATCCCACCGCCGGAGTAAGTTTCGCGGGTCCAGTTCTGCTCGACGTATTCGACGGGCTTACCTGCCCTGGCGCCGAACCTTTCCACCAGGGCGTCGAGGACCGCCTGACGGCGCTCGGCTTCGCCAAGCGGTCGTATTCGCGTGCGGTAGGGCCCTCGATGATCACGCACAGGATGCCCGGCGTGCCGGTGTCGGTGCATGCGTCGATCGTGACCGTGGCTAACGATCCCGGCGCGGCGCTCTGGCCGCACAGGCCGTCGGCCCGCCAGAACGGCTCGTCGTAGACGATCGACACCTTGACGATCGCGCCGCTCGGCATCCGCTGGTGCAGAAACGACCGATCGGTGGGAAGCATTGGCTCATAGACGATTTGGCTGGCGATCGCGAGCGGAACCGCGACGATCGCTCGCCGCGCCCGCACGCTGTCACGTTCGGACCGCACGGTTACTCCGTCGGCGTCCTGCGTGATGTACCGCACCGGTTGCGAGAGCTGAACCGCGTCGCCCAGCTCGGCGGCCATCGGCGGTAGATCGCACCCATTCCGCCGACGATCCGGGCGTCCTGGGATGCGCCCTTGCCGCCCAGCACGAAGCTGGGCCCGCCGGCCGACCCCATTTGATAGAGCATGAACAGCATCGACACCTCGGAGGCCGCCGACGTGTAGCAGCCGGAGATCGCCGTATCGAGCAGGTCATGGGCCGCCTTGGACTTGACGTTCTTCGCCAGCCATTGGGCCAAGGTCATGCGATCCCACTTCTGGGCATTCTTGGCCTCCCAGGGCGCCTCCAGCGGGACCGACTTGCACATCTGGCCCAGTTCGAGCAATGCCGCACCCAGATTCAGCGACGCCCACGGACTCATGGACCACGGGATCGTGCCCCCGTACCGGTACTGCTTGCCGCCGACAACCATCATGGCTTCGCCGTCGGTGTACTGCTTGAAGGTCTTGACGCCGAATTCGTCCATCAGCGCATAGATCCGGTCCTGCGTCGGCCCGACCCACGCGCCCCCCTTGTCGATCCATGTCCCGTCGTCGTGCGATCCACGGTGAATGTCCGGCCACCGACGCGGTCGCGTGCTTCCAGCAAAGCGACCGTCCGGCCGGCTTGCTTGAGGCGAAGTGCCGCGGTCAGACCCGCGAAACCAGCACCCACGACACAGACATCGACGTCAGTCATGCTGATAAGGCCTACCCGCTAACGGGGGACCCGTCAACGCCGAGCCCCAGCTCGCGCTACCAGGCAATCGGCAGGGTTTTGATGCCGTGGATGAATTGCGACAACAGCATTGCCGGTTCAGCGGTCGCGGTGATGTCGGGTATCTCGCGGTGCAGCTCTTCGAACAACACCCGAATCTCACGACGAGCCAGGTTCGCGCCGAGGCAGAAATGCGCGCCGCCGCCGCCGTAACCGACATGTGGATTGGGGTTGCGCGCAACGTCGAAAGTCCACGGATCGGCGAACTTTGACTCGTCGCGGTTGGCCGAGTTGTACCACAGCGAGACCTTGTCGCCGGCCGCCATTTTGGTGCCGCTCAGCTCGATGTCCCGGGTCAGGGTGCGCCGCATGTAGATCACCGGTGAGGCCCAGCGCACGATTTCCTCGACCGCCGTGGGCGCCAGCGCGTCGAAGTCGGACCACCACTTCTCCCGCTGCTCGGGATAACGCGACAGCGCCAGCAATCCGTGGCTGATCGCATTGCGCGTCGTCTCGTTGCCGGCCACCACCAACAGGATGAAGAACGACGCGATCTCCGCCGAAGACAACCGCTCACCGTCGACCTCGGCTTCCACCAGGCTCGTCGTCAGATCGTCGTGGTGATTGACGCGACGGTCCTCAGCCAGCGCGCTGGCGTAGGCGCCGATCTCCATCGAAACCTTGATGAACTCCTCGGGATCGGTTGTCAGATCAGGGTCGCCGACGCCCAAGATCACGTTGCTCCAGTGGAATATCCGCTGCTCGTCTTCCTCGGGAATCCCCATCATGTCGCAGATGATCTGCAGCGGCAGCGGCCCTGCGAGCTCGCTGACCAGATCCGCTTCTCGATCGGGATGTTTGGCCATCATCGACGCGACCAGCGCGCGGGCCCGCTCGTGGACCGACGCATCGATGCGCGCCACGACCTTCGGCGTAAATGCCCGGCTGACGATCGACCTCAACCGCTGATGTCGCGGATCGTCGAGCACGATCATCGAGCCGAAGTACTCGGCTACGTCGGGGTTTTGATCATTGATGGTGATGCCGGGTTCGGAGCTGAAAATGTCCGGATGACGGCTGGCGAAGAAGACGTCGTCGAGCTTGGTCAGCGCCCAGTGCCCAGTGCCCGAGGCGAATCCGGGCAATTCGATCGCGGGCCAGAACGAGATCGGGGCCTCTCGGCGCAAGGTGGCGAAGGCGGCGTCGCGCACATCGTCGTCGCACTCCCAGAAGTTGAGCGATCCGAGCCGGATATCGGCCAGCGGAATCTCAGGCGGCGCCGCTCCGTTTGTCCGAGTCGCAATGCCGGTCTTGAGGCCCATCCAGCTCCTCCTTCGCCGATGAAGAGGTGACAACCGCGAGCTTAGCCGCCCTAACTTGCGGGAGTGGCGCGAGCAGACGCAAAAGCTTCCGACACGCCGGGCGTGCGGGAGCTTTTGCGTCTGCTCGGCCTACTTAGTGCAGACGGTTCTGGCCGGCGCCCCCGACGCGGTCGCCTCCTTCACCGCAGTGCCGTCGACGATGATCCGGCAAGTGACGGTGCCTTGCGCCTGGGCGCTGAGCACGTATACCTGACCGCCGAAACCGGTGAAGGTCGCAGACCACGGCAGCTTCGCATTCACCGCATGCTGCTGACCGGTGTCGGTCTGGAAGTTGATCAACTCGGCGACGCCGGAGCTGCCGCTGACTTCGTAGCGGACCTCCGGAAAATCGCCCGCATGGGCCACACCACACGTGGCCGCGAATCCGATGCCGATAGCGAACAGGGCCGAGGGTCCACGAAGATGCGTCATGGTTCCCCATGCTGTCATCACGCAAGACGGCACGCGAGCTTTTTCTGGCAGCCGCCCACGCCTAGCATCGGGGGGGCTGACGATCGGAAGGTGGCTGAGCAGGTATGTCGGAGCGCGACGCAAAGCGAGTAGTGGTGTGGGGGACCGGTTTCGTGGGCAAGATGGTGATTGCCGAGATCGTCAAGCACCCGATGTTCGAGTTGGTGGGTGTCGGTGTCAGCAACCCCGACAAGGTCGGCCGCGACGTCGGCGACATCTGTGGGCTGGCCGAACCGGTGGGCATTACCGCCACCGACGACGTCGACGCGCTGATTGCCCTCAAGCCCGACGCGTTGGTGCACTACGGCCCGACGGCGATGAAGGCCAAGGAAAATATCTCGCTGATCACCCGCTTCCTGCGGGCCGGCATCGACGTGTGCTCGACCTCGATGACACCGTGGGTTTGGCCGACGATGCACCTGAACCCGCCGCAGTGGATCCAGCCCATCACCGAAGCCTGCGAGCTGGGCGAGTCGTCCTGTTTCACCACCGGCATCGACCCGGGATTCGCCAACGACCTGTTTCCCATGACGCTGATGGGCCTGTGCTCCGAGGTACGACGAGTGCGCGCCTCGGAATTGCTGGACTACACCAACTACGAAGGCGACTACGAAGTCGAGATGGGCATCGGCCGCGAGCCCGAATACAGCCCGATGCTGGAAAACCGCGATGTGCTGATCTTCGCGTGGGGCGCCACCGTCCCGATGATCGCCCACGCCGCGGGCATCATGCTCGACGAAATCACCACCACCTGGGACAAGTGGGTGACTCCGACAGAGCGCACCACCGCCAAGGGCGTCATCAAGGCCGGTCATGTCGCGGCCGTGCGGTTCACCATCAACGGGGTCTACCAGGGCGAGACCCGCATCCAGCTCGAACACGTCAACCGGATCGGGCTCGACGCCGCTCCCGACTGGCCAACGGGTCACGACAATGACGTCTACCGGGTCGATATCGAGGGGACGCCCAGCATCTTCCAGGAGACCGCGTTCCGGTTCACCGACGGCTCGGGCCGCGACGCGGCCGCGGCCGGCTGCCTGGCGACCGGGCTGCGGGCGCTCAACGCGGTCCCTGCGGTCAACGATTTACCGCCCGGCTGGGTCACCCCGCTGGACCTTCCGCTGATCCCCGGTGCCGGAACAATTCGCTGACCAGGGCATATTTGTTGCCATGTTGCTATACAGCTGGCGCATAGGCAGCGCCGAGATTGGCTAATAGGTATTAGCGACAGAATGTTGGGGTACGCGGGACGCGAATCATGACGCTGAAACGGGATTGGACTAGATGGCCGAACGAGCTAGGCCTGCGCTGGGCTTGTCGATTGGTGCCACGAATCTGGCGGCGGTAACCGCCGATCACGCCATCACCCGCAAGCCCGTGCTGACGCTATATCGCCAACGTCCGCCCGAGGTCGGGGTGCCGTCGGAGAACCCCAGGCTGGACGAGCCCGGCCTGGTCATGAGCAACTTCGTGGACCGAGTGGGGGACCCGGTCGGAATCGTGGCGACCGACGGCTCGGTGCACCGCAGTGAGGCGCTGCTTGCCGACGGGTTGCGTGCGCTGGCCTACACGGCGACCGGCGGGCGTCCCCTGCCGGCAAACGTCTCGGTCGCCTATCCCGCCCACTGGGGGCCCAAGGCGGTGGACGCGCTCGGTTACGCGCTGAGTCGGGTGTCCGAATGGTCGAACCGTGCCCAACCGCTCACGATGCTTCCGGATGCCGCAGCGACGCTGTCCGCGGTGCGCGCCAACCCCGGCATCCCGGCCCGCGGCATCGTCGCCGTGTGCGATTTCGGCGGCAGTGGCACCAGCATCACGTTGGTCGACGCCGCCGGCGACTATCGGCCGGTGGCCCCGACCCTGCGCTACCCCGACTTCTCCGGCGATCAGATCGATCAGGCGCTGTTGACCACCGTCATCGCCGATATGCCGAGCTCGGGTCCGTTTGATCCGACCGGCACATCGGCCATCGGGTCGCTGAGCCGGCTGCGTGCCGCGTGCCGCAGCGCCAAGGAGCAGCTTTCGCTGAGCACGGTGACCACGCTGACCGACGAAGTGGCCGGCTCACGCGGCGATATCCGGCTCACCAGGAACGAACTTGACGACGCGATCCGCGGACTCACTGAACAGCTTCCTGGCGGTCTTGGAAGAAACTTTGGTGCGCAATGGAATTCGCGGCGCTGATCTGGTTGCGGTGGTTTCGGTGGGCGGTGGGGCGAACCTCCCGGCGGTGACCACCATGCTGTCCGGACGCCTGCGGGTTCCGGTGGTCACGACGCCGCGCCCGCAACTGACGGCAGCCGTCGGCGGTGCGTTGCGGGCGGCACGCGGTCCCGCCGATACCAGCATGGGCACACGGCGTTGACGCCGGCCGCACCGGCCACGGCCGCGGCGATGGCGCCGCCGGCATCGGCGCTGAACGGCAGCGCGATGTCTTCGGTAGCCGCGGCGCCGGCGGTCCAGGTCTCGGCGGAGCCGGCATCGGCGCTGCAGCCGGCGCTGGCCTGGTCGGAGGCCGATGAAGCTTCTCGCGCTATGCCTGCGGTAAAAGGCGGGTCCGGCCGCACGGGCTACACGGCGGCCCGCCCGGCGCTGAGTTTCGAGCACGAGCAGCGCCCCCGTCCGGAGCAGGAACCAAAGGTCATCCCGTGGTATCGGCTACCTGCGGTGGTGATCGTCGCCACGGCCGTCGCAATCCTGCTGGTGGCCACCGCGGTGGCGATCGGAATGAGCTCCAGCGACAAGCCGGCCACTACGCCAATTGGGGGTGAACACAGCCCGGCGTCCTCGGCGCCCGCTTCCCCTTCGTCTGCCCAACAGCCGCCTGCCAGCGGAACTCCCAATCCGGGCCGGCAACGCCGGGTCGGCCCTAGGCCTACCTCGTAACGGACTTCTCCGAACGCTCGGCCTTGGCCTGTTCCTCCTCGGATGGACCTTGGTCGCGTTCTCTCGCCTCAATGATGGCCTTGTTCAATTCCTTGTCTTTTTCTATCTGTTCGTCGCTGCCGATGCCCTCGGCGGCCGACTCTGCGTCATCGGATGCCTTGTCCTCATCGGAGGACTTACCTTCGCCTGACTTGAGTTTCGCCGCCGGCGCATCGTCGTCGCCCATGGCCTTCGGATTGCCGTCGTCGTCCAGCCACTCGGCAACCGCGGTACCCGCAACCGCCCCGCCGGTACCCGGCAGTACCAGTGTCGGCCGGTCTTCGTAGGCCGCCATCATTTCGGCGGCTTTTTCTTTCGCTTCGTCGTCGGGTTTTGGCTTTTCGGGCTGGTTCTGCTCTTGGCCGTCGCCGTTCTGAGTCTGTTCTTGACCGGCGTCGTCGCCCTCGCCTTTGTCGGCTGCTTCCTTCGTTTGCTGGCCGTCTTGCTCGCTCATCCTGTTGCCCCTTATAGATTGCGTTTGTGACCGCCATCGCGTTTGTGACCGCCCTCACGCTCGGTTACCCACTCGGGCGCGATGCCAAAACTCCGGCTACTACGATTCGCGCTTGGCCAGCACAATCGAGGCGAGCGGGATCCGCATCGGCTCGGGCGCGCTCGCCAGCCGCTGCGTCATTGCCGCCTCGAGTTGCTCGACGAACTCGATCGCTCGCAGGTCGGCGACCCCGCCGTCCAGCGCGGCCACCAGGGTCGGGAAGAGAGCGGCCCGCGCGAACGCCGCCCATTGCGCTCCGAAAACTTCTGCATCGCCGTCGGATTGGAACCGGGCCCAAAACCGGTCGTCGGCGTTGAAAACTTCGAGATGCTCGATCGTCAAGCCCTCGAACCTGTTCTTGGGCGAGAACGGGGCGCGAAAGTCCTGCTCGGTCCGGGCGACAAGAGGGATCGCCATGCGCCGCAACTCATCTCGATGTATCAGGCCGCCGCTGACCTGATCGTTGAGTCCGGCATAGAGCGCGTCATTCATTGCCCGGTAGCCGAATTCACCGTCTTCGTCGAGGGCCATCGTCAACACCACCAGCCGCCCGTCAGGACACAACTCTCGCCCGCGGAACGCCAGGAAGGACTGCCAATCAGTGGCGGCCTGCTGGGCGTAGGCCGCGCGGGCCTGCTCGTCCTTGCTATAGGCGACCTGCACGTGATCGGGTAGCGGCGCGGGAGCCCGGCTCAGCCACTGGATCGCCCACGACGTCCAGCCCAGGTGCACGGTCCTGGACGGCAGGATCTGGCCGTAAAACGAGCGGCCGATGGCCGAGGCGAAACACGCGGAGTCCTTGTGCAGGTAGCTGTCCGGGTCGTCGGACAGCGTGCGGAACAATGCCGTGAAGTTGTTGTCCGGTACATCGCTGTGCGCCAACAGGATTGCGTGATCTGGGCTGGTACGCCTGCGTAGCACCTCGATCGCGGCCGACATCGGCTTCAGCGAATTGTGGCCGTTGGCCGCGCCGTAGTCGGCGATCACGATCGGCTGCGGGGGCTCAGGAAGCGGCACCTGGTCAGCGGCCCGCTCGAACAACGCGATGGCCGGCGCCAAACCGGCGGCCTGCAGCCGCGACGACTGGGTATAGGTCGCGCTCTCCATCGGCTCCGGCCTGACCACGATGCTGGATTCGGGGAGCCGTAACTCCGGCATCATGTCAGGCGGGCTTGGGGTAGCTGACGCCGGTGAGCTGCTCGGAAAGCTCCCACAGGCGCACGGAGTCCTCGTCCTTGAGGGCAGCAGCGGGCACCTTGGCCAGGGCCACGCCGCCGCCGGCGAACTCGTAGAAGCCGCGCGGTCCGTAGAACGCGCCACCCTCGGCGTGCGGCGTGGCGGCCGCGTACAGCGCCGGCAAAATTCCGTCGTCGATCTCCTGCCACAGGAACGGAGCAAATCGCCAAGACGATTTGTAGAGGCGCTCCATGAGCGCCGGCTTCTCGCGGCCATGCGAGGGTCCGCTGATTTGCAGGTTCGTCTTCGTCAGGCCGGGGTGCGCGGCATTGGACACGATGCCCCAACTGCCCGCGCGGCTGCGCTTGTCCAGTTCGCGGGCGAACATCAACACGGCCAGCTTCGACTGGCCGTAGGCCGACATCGCGGCATAGGACTTCTCGAATTGCGGGTCATCGAAGTGAATTTTGCCGCTTTGCCGGGCGGCGAGGCTGCTCAGCGAGACCACCCGTGCGTTCTGCGCCGCGCGCAGCAGTGGCAGGACGTGACCGGTCAGCGCGAAGTGTCCGAGATGGTTACTGCCGAACTGCAATTCGAACCCGTCGGCGGTGGTGTCGCGCTCAGGTGGCGTCATGACCCCGGCGTTGTTGATCAAGATGTCGATGGGGCGACCCTCGGCGTTGAGTTGTTCGCCCAGCGCGGCGACCGACGCCAGCGACGACAGGTCGAGCAATTTGATGGACAGCTTGGCGTCGGGCACCGTCGTGCGAATTTCCTCGATCGCCGCCTCACCCTTGGCGCGATTGCGAATCGCCATGACCACGTCGGCTCCGGCCGCGGACAGTCGTCGGGCCAGCCCGAACCCGAGACCGCTGTTGGCTCCGGTGACGATTGCCAGCTTCCCGGACAAATCGGGAACCGTGGCGACGAGATCGTTGGCCATGCGTATCACTCCTTAATTCGGTAAGGGCCCCGTCCTAGTGTGCTCTTTGTGTGGACGTCAGCGAACGGGGCCTGTCGACGGAACATCGGTGGCCGGGCGGCGGCGCTGGTCGCCGGCGCGCTACCCGCGCTCGCGCTTCCCGCGCCGTCGTGGTGGTGGCTGGCTTGGTTCGCCGTGGTGCCGTTGCTTTTGCTGGTGCGGGCGGCGCCGACCCCCGTCGACGCCTCCGTGCGGGCTTGGTGGGGCGTCGGCGGGTTTGTGCTCACCAATCAGTACTGGTTGGTGACCAACATCGGTCCGATGCTGGCGGTGTTGGCTATCGGATTCGGTGCGCTGTGGCTGCCGTGGGGGTGGTTCGCGCATCGGCTGTTGTCGGCGCCGGTCACGATCGGGCGCACGGTTGCCGCCATGGTCGTGTTGCCCAGCGCATGGGTGGCGGCGGAAACGGTGCGCTCCTGGCCGCCGCTGGGTGGTCCGTGGGCGCCGCTGGGCGCATCGCAGTGGAACCAGCCCGTCACGCTGGCGTCGGCCGCCCTCGGCGGCGTGTGGCTGACGAGTTTCCTTGTGGTTGTGGTCAATACGGCTATCGTCGGCGTGATCGTGCACCCGAATCTGTCCGGGCGACTCGTCGCGCTCGCTTGTGCCGCGGCAGGTGCGGGACTCGCCCCGACCTACTACCTGCTGGGCCCGACGCCGGCCGGCGGTGCGACGGTGCGGGTGGCGCTGGTGCAACCCGGTGATATCGGCGACTTCGGCCCCCGGCAGGCGGCCAGCGAGAACCTCACCGAAAGGCTCACAGCGACGGTCGCGGGCCAGGGGCCGGACTTGGTGGTCTGGGCGGAAAGCAGCGTCGCCCAAGACCTCACCAGCCATCCCGAGGTTTTGGCCCGGCTCGCGGAGCTGTCGCGGCAGGTCGGCGCGGACCTGGTGGTCAACGTGGACGCGCCCACTCCCGGCGGGGGAATTTACAAGTCGGCGGTCCTCGTCGGAGAGCACGGCGAATTGGGCAGCTACCAGAAAACCCGACTGGTTCCGTTCGGTGAATACGTGCCGCTGCGGCCGCTTTTCGGCTGGATCACCCGCCACACCAAAGCCGCCGGCGAGGATCGGCAGCGGGGCAGCGGGCCGGTGGTGCTGCACGCGGGCGTCCTGTCTATCGGGCCGTTGGTCAGCTACGAGGCGACGTTCCCCGATCTTGCCCGCCGCGAGGCGCAACTTGGGGCCGAGCTGCTGGTGTATCAGAGTTCCACCTCGTCCTTCCAAGGCAGTTGGGCGCAGCCGCAGCTGGCCGCCCAGCCTGCCGTGCGTGCAGCCGAGGTCGGCCGTCCCGCCGTGCATGTCGGATTGTCCGGCGACAGCTCGGCCTTCGACGCCCGGGGCCGCCGGCTGCTGTGGCTCCCGTCGGACTACCGGGGCGTGGCCGTGGTGAACGTTCCGCTGGGATCGAGCACCACGCTCTACCAACGGTGGGGCAACTGGGTTCCGGTGACGGCATTTGTGATCCTGGCCGGTGCGGTCGGCGTTGCGACGTTTCGTTGGCACCGCCTGGTTCGCGGTGACACACTGCGTGGATGACTAGCAGACGGCTCGCGAAAATTTCGCTTTCCGGTGCCGTCCTGATCTTGATCGTGTCGGTGGCCGGCTTCATTGCCACGTTGGTCCTCAACACCTTCTTTCTGGACAAGTACGACGCCTACGGCGAGGTGCCGATCCCGGGTTCGGGCAGCGTGCACCTGCCCGCCGGTAAGGTCACCGCCAGCCTGCACACCCTGGTGATCGGCGGTTCCAACGGGAGCGGTGTGCCGGTGCCGCCGCTCGGCGTGACGATCATCCCGCCGGACGGTGGGGCGCAACCGGTGGTGACCGAAAGTATTGGCAGCACAACGACGGTCAACAATGACGCGCACGTGCGGGTGTGGATGGTTCAGATTCCCGCCGAGGGCACCTACAACATCAGGACCGACGGCCAGGTCAGCGGATACATCAATCCGCGACTGGCCTTCGGGCATGAAAGTTCCTACGGCTATCTGGTCTGGGTGTTCGTGGGCTTGTTCGTCGCGGGTCTGCTCGATCTCGGGTTGTCGGTGATGTGGCTGGGCCGCAACAGGCGCACCGCGGCATCAGCGGTGGTGGCGGGGACGCCCGGCTTCCCGGCATCAGTACCTTTCGCGCCGCCGCCGACACCGTACGAGCCGTACGAGCCATCCGTGCCGGCCGCGCCCGCCGCGCCCGCTCAACCGGTCGACGACTCCGACGACCGACTGAAACGGCTGGAAACCCTTGCGGGGCTGCGGGCTTCCGGGGCCTTGACCGAGGAAGAATTTCAGACCGAGAAGCGCCGCATCCTAGATTCCTGACCGCGAGCGTCTACGGCTGGCATTTTGTGCACGCTCGCCGCGCAAGGGGCTCAGTGCCCGCGGGCGACCCACTCCTCGTAGTGGACGATCTCGTCGCCGATCGTGGTGTCGTCACCGTGGCCGGTATGCACGACGGTGTCGCCCGGCAATGCGCCCAGCCGCTCCGATATCGACGCGAGTATGGTCGGGAAATCCGAGTACGAGCGTCCGGTTGCGCCCGGCCCGCCGGAGAACAGCGTGTCGCCACTGAACACGACACCCATGTCATGCACATACCAACATACCGATCCGGGGGAATGGCCCGGCGTGTGCAGCGCCCGCAACTCGGTGCCGGCGACGCTTCAGCGTCTCGCCGTCGGAGATAGCGCGAAAGTCCTTGTCCGGGTGGGTCATTCGCCACAGCACCTCGTCGGCGGGATGCAGCAGTACTGGCGCATCGAGGGTCTTGCCGAGTTCGGGAGCTACCGTGACGTGGTCGTTGTGGCCGTGCGTGCACACCACCGCCACCACATGGCGGCCTCCCACAGCCTCGACGATCGGTGCCGCGTCGTGAGCGGCGTCGAAAACCACAACATTCGAATTGTCGCCCACCAGCCAAATGTTGTTGTCGACTTCCCAACTGCCGCCGTCGAGTTCGAATGTGCCGTGAGTGACTACCCGATCGATGTCCACCATTAGAGCACCACCACCGAACGCAATACCTTGCCGTCATGCATCTTGTGAAAAGCTTCCTCGATGCCGTCTAGCCCGATTCGCTCGGAGACAAACTTGTCCAGCGGAAGCCGGCCCTGCAGGTAGAGGTCGATCAGGGTCGGGAAGTCGCGTTCGGGCAGGCAATCGCCGTACCAGGACGACTTCAGCGCTCCGCCGTGGGAGAAGAAGTCCAGCAGCGGCATGTCCAGGCGCATCTCGGGTGTGGGCACACCTACCAGCACCACGGTTCCGGCGAGATCGCGGGCGTAGAAGGCCTGCTTCCAGGTTTCGGGCCTGCCGACGGCGTCGATCACCACGTCGACGCCGAACCCGTCGGTGAGGTCCTGGATGGTCTTGACTAGGTCCTTTCCGGGGTCGAACTCCCGGGCGTTGACGGTGTGCGTGGCGCCGAATTTGCGGGCCAAGTCCAGTTTGCTGTTGTCGGTGTCGACGGCGATGATCTTTTTGGCTCCGACCAGCGCGGCACCCGCGATCGCGGCATCACCCACGCCGCCGCAACCGATCACCGCGACGGTGTCGTTACGGCTAACGGCTCCGGTATTGATCGCGGCGCCCATGCCGGCGATCACTCCGCAGCCCAGCAGGCCGGCGACGGCCGGATCGGCAGCGGGGTCGACCTTGGTGCATTGACCGGAGTGCACCAGCGTCTTGTCGGCGAATGCCCCGATGCCCAGGGCCGGGGTGAGTTCGGTGCCGTCGGTCAGCGTCATCTTCTGTTCGGCATTGAAGGTGTCGAAGCAGTACTGCGGCCTGCCGCGTTTGCACGCCCGGCACTGGCCGCAGACGGCGCGCCAGTTGAGGATCACGAAGTCGCCCGGCTCGACCGCGGTCACCCCCGGCCCGACCGCTTCGACCGTGCCCGCGGCCTCGTGCCCGAGCAGGAACGGGTATTCGTCGTTGATGCCGCCGTCGCGGTAGGTCAGATCGGTGTGGCACACCCCGCAGGCGGTGATGTCGACGACGGCCTCACCGGGCCCCGGGTCCGGGACGACGATGTCCACCAATTCGACGGGTTCGCCCTTCTTGCGTGAAATCACTCCGCGCACTGTCTGACTCATGTTGTCCAACCTACGGTGTAGCGTCGCTGACCATGACGGCACCCGGGACCGCCCCCGAAACCACCCCCGAAACTGCAGAAGCGTTCAGCGAGCGGATAACGGCGGCCCTGGACAACGCCAGTCTGGCCCTGCTGATGAGCATGGGCCATCAGACCGGGCTGCTGGACACGATGGCCGGGCTGCCGCCGTCAACCAGCGCCCAGATCGCCGAAGCCGCGGGCCTCAACGAACGCTACGTCCGAGAGTGGCTGGGCGGCATGACTACTGGGCATATCGTCGATTACGACGCCGAAAGCGGGACTTACTCGTTGCCCGCACACCGTGCCGGCGTGCTGACTCGTGCGGCCGGGCCCAATAACCTCGCCCTGGTGGCCCAGTTCATTCCGCTGCTCTGCGAGGTCGAACAGAAGGTCATCGGTTGTTTCAGTGCCGGCGGCGGACTGCCCTACAGCGAATTTCCGCGCTTCCACTCGCTGATGGCCGAGATGAGCGGTGTGGGGTTCGATGCGGCGCTCGTCGACGTCGTGCTGCCGTTGGTCGACGGCCTTGTCGAGCGCCTGCGGTCCGGAGCCGACGTGGCCGACTTTGGTTGCGGCAGCGGTCATGCGATCAACGTGATGGCGCGGGCGTTCCCGGCCAGCCGGTTCACCGGGCTCGACTTTTCCGAAGAGGCCATTGGGGTGGGCCGCAAGGAGGCGGCTGAGCTTGGGCTGGGCAATGCGAGCTTCGAGAGCCATAACCTGACCGACCTGGAAAAGGTTGACAGCTACGACGTCATCACCGTGTTCGACGCCATTCACGACCAGGCGCAGCCGGCGCGGGTGCTGGAAAACATCTATCGCGCCCTGCGACCCGGCGGTGTGCTATTGATGGCCGACGTCAAGGCGTCGAGCAGACTCGAGGAAAACGTCGACGTTCCGATGAGCACCTATCTCTACACGACCTCGCTGATGCACTGCATGACGGTGTCGCTGGCCCTGGACGGCGCCGGGTTGGGCGCAGTTTGGGGACGACAGCTGGCCATTTCGATGCTGGGCGACGCCGGCTTCGACGACGTGGCGGTGGCGGAGGTCGAGTCGGACGTGATCAACAACTACTACATCGCCAGGAAGTGATCCGCCCGACCCGATGGCCGCCCTCGACGCGCTAGACGACTGGCCGGTCGCGGCCGCTGCCGCGGCGGTGATATCACCAGCCGGAGTGCTGGCCACGCACGGCGACACCGAGCGGGTGTTCACGCTGGCGTCGGTCACCAAGCCGCTGGTCGCCCGCGCCGCGCAGATCGCCATCGAGGAAGGGGTCGTCGACCTCGACACCCCGGCCGGCCCGCCCGGCGCGACCGTCCGTCATCTGCTGGCGCATGCCTCGGGTCTGGCGATGAATTCCAAGGCCAGGTGCTGGCCAAGCCTGGCATCCGGCGGATCTATTCCAACTACGGTTTCACCGTGCTGGCCGAAACGGTGCGCAGGAATCGGGGATCGAGTTCAGCGGCTATCTCGCCGAGGCCGTGTTCGAGCCGCTGGGCATGGCCGCCACCCGGCTGGACGACGGAGCGTCGACTGCCGGGTTCGGGGCGACCTCGACGGTCGCCGATCTGGCGGCGTTCGCCGCTGATCTGCTGCGCCCGTCGACGGTCTCGGCGAAGATGCACGCCGAGGCGACGACGGTGCAGTTCCCGGGCCTGAACGGCGTGCTGCCCGGATACGGTGTCCAGCGGCCCAACGACTGGGGGCTCGGCTTCGAGATCAGGGACGCGAAGTCTCCGCACTGGACCGGCACGCGGAACTCGGCGCGGACATACGGTCATTTCGGTCAGGCAGGTGGCTTCATCTGGGTAGATCCCGAGTTGGATCTGGCGCTGGTGGTCCTCACGGACCGCGATTTCGGCGAGTGGGCGCTGCCGATCTGGCCGGCGCTTTCGGACGCGGTCATAACGCAATACATCTGATAGATATCGGACACTAGCGCAACATAGGTATCACAAGGCACAATAGACACGCACGACACAAGCAAATCTGTCTCTGCCGGGTTCACCAGGTCGTTGGGGAAGACGTCCCTCGTGGAACCGAAGGAGCAGCAGATGCGTGCGTCGAATCAATTCGCCGATGTGACGACTGGCGTGGTGTACGTCCATGCCTCGCCCGCGGCGGTTTGCCCGCATGTCGAGTGGGCGTTGTCGTCGACCCTGCAATCCAAGGCGAATCTGGTGTGGACGCCGCAGCCGGCGATGCCCGGACAGCTGCGCGCGGTCACTAACTGGGTCGGGCCGGTGGGCACGGGTTCCCGGTTGGCCAGCGCGTTGCGCTCCTGGTCGGTGCTGCGGTTCGAGGTCACCGAGGACCCCAGCCCCGGAGTCGACGGCCATCGGTTCAGCCACACTCCGCAGCTAGGCTTGTGGAGCGGGTCGATGAGCGCCAACGGCGACGTCATGGTTGGGGAGATGCGGCTGCGCGTCATGATGGCGCAGGGCGCCGACACACTTGCCGCCGAACTGGATTCCGTGCTGGGAACGGCGTGGGATGAGGCGCTCGAGGTGTATCGCGACGGCGGCGACGCCGGCGAACTGACCTGGCTCAACCGCGGGGTCGGTTAACCACACCGGCCACACGGGTCTCCGGCGGAGGCGATGCATTCTGTGTCCGCCTACGCGCGACAACAATTTGTCGCGCAGAGGCGGACAAATCTTGCACCGCCCGATGCAGAGACTGGTGTGGCAAATGTGACCGATGCCCCTGAACGTCAGACGCAGCCCGGGTCATCACCCCTCAAATGACCGGCGGCACGGGGGCCGCGGTCACCGGTATGTCCACCGTGCCTTGGCATGCGCCGCTGAAGATATCGGTATGAAAGTCACCGGTCAGGATTCCGTCCGGGCCGGGCTCATAGACCGTGATGGATTTCGCGGGGTCGTATTCGATCGCGCCGTCAGGAAGTGCGGCAGTCCCACTTCCAGTTCATGTCCCGCACCCACTCGCCCCCATTCCAGACGAATTCCATCCACTTCGGCATGTACTGGTTTCTGGGCGGCGGAGGGTCGTTCACCGTGGCGATACAGACCATCGACGAGCAGCTGGTGCTAATTGTGTAGTTGCCCCGGTGAGCCGATTCTTGTTGCTTGGCCGCCATGCTGGTGCCGGTCTTGGCGTCGGCGGCAACCGTCAGGACGTACTTCCCGTTCCAGGTCACAATATGGTCGGCTGCAGCTTGTGGAGCCGTGGGCGCCAGCGCCAAGGTGCCCAGCGATGCGGCCGCCATGGCGGCAATCGCGGCCGCACGAAAACCGGGCGCCATCTTTCCCAATCCCTCCCTGAACGAGCAGGTATGGGAAAGATGTCGGGTCTCGTGACCTCGCCGTTACAGAAGGATCAGGATCGTTTGGGTCGCAGGATCTGCAGCGCGGCCGGCACCGCGGAGATCTCGGCGGGCAGCAGGCAAGCGAAGTCGCCGTCGGCGTACACGTTGATACCGGGGCACTCGACTTCGACGGTCTTGGCGCGCGCGGTAGTCACCTCATCCAGTTCCACGTGGGTGCCCTTGAGCGCGGTGGGGAAGAAGCGGATCAGCTTCGTCCGGGACCCCGAAGCCACCATGGTGATGTCCAGCAGGCCGTCGGTGTAATCGGCGCCGGGGCAGATCTGCAACCCGCCGCCGTAGCTGCGGGTGTTGCCGAAGGCCGCCAGCGTGAGATCGGCCTCGATCTCCTTGGTTCCGTCGAGCACCAATCGGAACGGCAAAAGCCGCAGCTGCGACAATTCGGTGACCATCGCGATGTAGTACCGCAGTCGCCCATGTGGCCACGTCATCCGGTTTGCGCGATCGGTGACCAGGGAATCGAATCCGGTTGCCGCCACCGTGCCGAACCACTTGTTGACCCCGTTGTTGTCCCGGATCCGGCCCAGGTCAATGGTTTCCGTCCAGCCGTCCACGACGATATCCGCAGCGGCATCGGGATCCTTTGTGGGAATCCCGAATTCACGTGCGTGGTCGTTACCGGTGCCGGCCGGGATGATCCCCAGCGGAACATCGGTACCCGCCAAAACTTGCAGCGCATTGGTGATCACGCCGTCGCCGCCGGTGACGACGACCGCGTCGGTGCCCTTCTCGATTGCCGCGGCAACGAGATAGCGCGCATCGTCGGCGTCTTCGCCGACGATTTCGACCACGTCCACACCCCGGTGCTTCAACCGGGCGATCGCGTGTTGCGAGGCCTCGACCGCGGCGCCGTGCCCCGAGAGGGGATTGGTCAGCGCGGTCACCTTACTGATTTCGCGCCGGCCCCGCTGCCCGGCGGAGGGGTTCACGGGGTTTTCTTGGGTCACGGAATCAGTTTGCCGGGATTCAGGATCCCGGCCGGGTCCAATGTCGCCTTGACCGCACGCAACAATTTCACGCCCAGTTCGCCGACCTCGGCGTTCATCCAGGGCCGGTGGTCGGCGCCGACGGCATGGTGGTGGGTGATGGTTCCGCCGGTGGCCATGATCGCGTCGCACGCGGCCCTCTTGGCGGCCCACCACTGGTCGAGCGGATTGCCGCGCTGCCCAGCCACGACGGTGAAGTACAGCGACGCGCCGGTCGGGTAGACGTGCGACACGTGGCACATCACCAGCGCCGGTGTGCCCGATTCGCCCAGCGAGGTGGTGAGCGCCTCGGTCACGGCGGCCTTGAGCGCCGGAATGTTGGACCAGTCGGTGGCCGTCTCGAGCGTCTCGCAGAGCGCGCCCGCGGCCAGCAGCGAGTCGCGCAGGTAGGGCGCGCTGAACCGGCCGTGCTCCCAGGTCTGGGCCGGGCCTTCACCCAGCGACTTGCCGCCATGGGCCTCCAGCACCGCGCGGGTCTCGGCGTGCCTGCTTTCGGTGTGTTCCTTGGTGCCCTCGAACAGGGTCAGTCCCAGACATCCGCCGGTGACCTGGTTTTCGCCGATTGCCTCATGCGTGGCCAGGTTGACTCCGGTCTCGACCTCGTCGGAAAGTCGCACGATGGTCGGCCCGGTGCCCGTCTGGGTGATGGCGCGCAGCGCCGCGGCCCCGGTCTGGAAATCGGGGAACGACCACGCCTCATAGCGGGTCGTCTCGGGTACCGGGTGCACCCGCAGGCGCACCTTGGTGATGACGCCGAAGACGCCTTCCGAGCCGATCGCCAGCTGGCGCAGGTCGGGGCCTGCCGCCGATGCCGCGACGCGGCCCGTATCCAGCACACCGACCGGAGTGATCATGCGCAGCCCGAGAATCATGTCGTTGAAGCGGCCGTAACCGGCCGAGTCTTGACCGGACGAGCGGGTGGCCGCGAAACCTCCGATGGTGGCGAACTCGAAGCTCTGTGGGAAGTGGCCGAGCGAAAAGCCGTGTTCGCCGAGCAGGCGTTCGGCATCCGGACCGGAGAGGCCACCACCCAACTCTGCGATGCCGGACAGCTCATCGAGAGAATGCAGCTGGTCGAAGCGACGCAAATCGAGCGAGATCACCGCACCGAAGCTGCCCCGCTCGGGGTCGAGCCCACCGGTGACATTGGTGCCGCCACCGAACGGAATGACGGCGATGCCATGGTCCGAGCAGTAGCTCAGAATCGCGGCGACAGTGTCGTCATCACCCGGCAGCAATACCGCGTCGGGCGCATCCTGGATGCCGGTGTCCTTGCGCCGCAGCATGTCCGGGGTGGACTTGCCGCCGGCGCGCAACAACCGGTCGCGGTCCGCAGTGCGCAAGTACTCCGCGCCGACGATGCCGGCCAGCGCGTCCCGGTCGGCCTGCGACAAGGCGGACGGGCGCAGCTTTACCTGGTCGGGTTCCAGTTCGGCTTCGGTCGAATCCTCCAGGCCCACAACCTGCTTCAGTAGAGCCCTGACTCCATCGGAAAGCGGCTTGGCCGCGGCGGGATCCCCCCACGCGTTCCATTTCATCGGCGGAAGCAGTTGCTCGAGGTTCGTCATGCGTTACAGTATTACATATGCTGTCAATGAGTAATGCGCCCAAGGATATTGGGGATCGCATACTTGCGGCGGCGGCGAGTTGCGTCCTCGATTTCGGCGTCGACCGCGTGACGTTGGCCGAGATCGCGCGGCGCGCAGGTGTTAGCCGCCCGACCGTATACCGTCGCTGGCCGGACACGCAATCAATCATGTCGGCCCTGTTGACCGGCCATCTCATCGAGGCGGTGCGTGAGGTGCCACTCCACGGGAACGACCGCGAAGCACTGGTCGAACAGGCCGTCGCGGTGGCCGATCATGTTGCGGCGCGACGAGCTGATCATGAGGGTGATGCACTCGCAGCTCGCCAGGGTCTACATCACCGAACGCTTGGGCACCAGCCAGCAGTTTCTGATCGAGGAGTTGGCGGCCCGGTTGAAGATAGCGCAGCGAACCGGCAGCGTCCGTGCCGGCGATCCCCGTCAACTCGCCACCATGGTGTTATTGATCGCCCAATCGACCATCCAATCCGCGGACATCGTCAGGCCGATCCTGAATGCCGAAGCGCTGGCCACCGAACTCACCCACTCACTGAACGGATACCTGTCCTGATGCCCGACACGACCGCCCTTGACGCCAAGCGCCGCACCGCCGACCTGACGACACTCGCCGAGGGCGAGCCGCTCGACGTCGTGGTGATCGGCGGTGGCATCACTGGCGTCGGAATCGCGTTGGACGCCGCGTCGCGCGGGTTGCGAGTGGCTCTGGTGGAAAAGCACGATTTGGCGTTCGGCACCAGCCGCTGGAGTTCCAAGCTGGTCCATGGCGGTCTGCGCTATTTGGCGACCGGCAACATTGGAATCGCCCGCCGCAGCGCCATCGAGCGCGGAATCTTGATGACTCGCAACGCCCCTCATCTTGTTCATGCGATGCCGCAGTTAGTTCCGTTGCTGCCGTCGATGAATCACTTCAAGCGCGCGCTGGTGCGCACCGGGTTTCTGGCCGGCGATGCGTTACGCCTGCTGGCGGGCACGTCGTCGTCGATATTGCCGCGGTCGCGCAGGATTTCAGCGCAGCGCGTCGTGGAGATGGCTCCGACCGTTCGGCGTGACGGCCTGTCCGGCGGGTTGCTTGCCTACGACGGGCAATTGATCGACGACGCCCGACTGGTCACCGCGGTGGCGCGCACGGCGGCGCAGCACGGCGCCCGGATCCTCACCTATGTGGCCGCTTCCAAGGCCACCGGCACCTCGGTGCAGCTGACGGATCAGCGCACCGGAGAGTCGTTCGATGTGTCGGCCGGTGCCGTCATCAACGCGGCGGGAGTGTGGGCGGGAGAAATAGATTCGTCGCTGAAGTTGCGGCCCAGTCGTGGCACACATCTTGTCTTCGACGCCAATGCTTTCGGGAATCCGACTGCGGCGCTGACTATTCCGATTCCGGGCGAACTCAACCGCTTCGTGTTCGCCATGCCCGAGCAGTTGGGCCGGGTCTACCTCGGGTTGACCGACGAAGACGCTCCCGGGCCGATTCCCGATGTGCCAGAACCGTCGTCGCAAGAAATCATGTTCCTGCTGGACACGGTGAACACCGCGTTGGGCACCGCACTTGAGACGGCCGACGTGGTCGGTGCCTACGCCGGTCTGCGGCCGCTGATCGACACCGGCGAAGGGCGTACCGCCGATGTCTCGCGTGACCATGCCGTCGTCGAGTCGCCGTCCGGTGTCATCAGCGTGGTCGGCGGCAAGCTCACCGAATACCGCTACATGGCAGAGGACGTGCTGAATCGCGCCATCAGCCTTCGGCAGCTGCACGCCGCCGCATGCCGGACCCGCGATCTGCCGCTGATCGGAGCGCCGGCCAACCCCGGTCCCGCTGGGCTAGCTGGGGGTTCGGGTGCCAAGTTGCCCGATTCGCTGGTTGAGCGTTACGGGGCCGAGGCGTCCAACGTCGTTGCGACCGCTAGTTGCGAGCGGCCGACCGAGCCGGTTGCCGAGGGCATCGACGTGACCCGGGCGGAGTTCGAATACGCGGTGACACATGAGGGCGCGCTAGACATTGGCGACATTCTCGACCGGCGGACCCGGATCGGGCTGGTGCCGCGTGACCGCGAGCGGGTTGTCGCCGTAGCCGAGGAATTCCTCGCCGAAGTGGGCTGAGCAGTGGCGCTCGGCCTATCGTGGGAATAGTGACTGTCACATCTGGGGGATCTGCGGCAGGCGTCCCGGTGCTGATCGTCGGTGCCGGTGCGGGCGGGCTGGCGCTGTCCGCGTTGCTTGGTAAGCACGGAATTCGCTCATTGCTGGTCGAAAAACGCCGTGAGGTCTTCATCTATCCGAAAGCGCGCAATCTCAGCTTCCGCAGTTTGGAGATCCTGCGCGGGCTGGGCCTCAGCGACGAGGTACACGCGGTCGCCGAGCATGTGTCGGCCATGATGGTCAAGCCGACGCTGAACAGCGCGGACGAGGAGCTGGCTATCAACGTCGACGCCATCTTCGCGGGCCTCGACAAGCTCAGTCCCGAGCCGGCGGCGCAGTACTGCCCGCAGAGCAGGCTCGAGCCGATGTTGCTCGCCGAAACTCGCCGACGTGGCAATGAAGTGCGTTACGGGACGGAACTTTCCTCGCTCGACCTGGACGAGGCCGGTGTCGTCGCGGTGCTGCATGACCGGGACTCGGGGGAGTCCGAGACCGTGCGTGCCGAGTATCTGGTTGCCGCCGACGGTGTGCACAGCCCGGTCCGTAATTCGCTGGGCATCACCACATCGGGCTATGGCGCGTTGCCGATCTATGTCGTCTTCATCTATTTCCGGGCGCCCTGGGGGAAACTCGTCGCGCACCTGCGCGATGGCGATGGCCTGCAAGTCAGAAACGCTGACGTGGATGGCATCTTTCTGGTGGTCGAAGGGGACCTGGGGATGTTCATCACCACCTACTTCCCGGGCAAAGGCGAGACAGCGGCTCAGTTCACGCCCCAGCGTTGCCGCGAGGTGCTCACCAAGGCCTTCGGCGAGCCGATCGACGTCGAGATCATCGAGGTTGCGGCTTGGCAACCGTACGAACAGGTCGCCGACCAATTCCAGCGTGGGCGAGCTTTTCTCGTCGGCGATGCGGCGCACACCATGCCACCGTTCAAGGCTGGCGGAGCCAACACCGCCATCCAGAGCGCACACAACCTGGCCTGGAAACTGGCTGCTGTGCTGCAGGGAGCGGCCGCGCCGGCACTGCTTGGCACCTACCAAGCCGAGCGTCACCCGGTGGGGCGATTTGCCGCGCGCCAGTCGCTCACCGGCCCGACGGTCGCGTTGCTTCCGTTGAGCGACGACCGACCGCAATTGCCGGCCGAAGAAGAGTGCTCGATGTTCGCCCTGCTCATCGGCTATCGGTACCGGTCGGCCGCGGTGATTAATGCAGAGCCGCCTGCACCGGACCCCGACGCCGTAGCGCTGGTGGAGGAGTTGCGGGGACAACCCGGCACCCGGGTACCGCACGTGTGGGTAGAGCATCGCGGCGAGCGGGTCTCGACGCTCGATCTGCTTGGTCCCGGGTTTACCGTCTGCACTGGGGACGAGCGATGGTGCGCCGCAGCGGCTTCAGCTCAGGCGGTGCTGGGCATCCCGATCACGGCGCAATGCCTCAAAAGCGAAGCGTGGTTCCAGGTGACCGGACTCGCACCGGAGGGCGCGCTGCTGGTCCGGCCCGACGACTTCGTCGGCTGGCGGGCCGAGAATCTGCCCGCTGATCCAGAAAGTGAGCTCCACAAGGCACTTTCGGCGATCCTCGCCCGCTGAGCAGACGCAAAAGCTCCCGACACGCCGTGCGTTCGGGAGCTTTTGCGTCTGCTCGCGGTAGGGACTAGAGCGGGATGTTCTTGTGGCGACCGCGGCGCGCCGGCGCCTGGGCCAGCGCTTCGGTGAGCTTGCTGCGGGTATGCGCCGGGTCGATCTTCTCGTCGACCACGCCGAGTTCGATGGCGCTGTCGACGCCGCCGGCGATGCGCTCGTGCTCGGCGGCCAGCTCGTCATGCAGCGCTTCGCGCTCATGCTCCGGGGCGGCGGCGAGCTTGCGCTTGTGCAGGATGCCGACGGCCGCCTTGGCGCCCATCACCGCGACTTCGGCATCCGGCCAGGCGAACACCTTGGTTGCGTTCAACGAGCGGGAGTTCATCGCGATGTAGGCCCCGCCGTAGGTCTTTCGGGTGACCAGCGTGACGCGAGGAACGGTGCACTCACCGAATGCGTGCAGCAGTTTGGCGCCGCGGCGCACTACGCCGCCCCACTCCTGGTCGACACCCGGCAGGTAGCCGGGGACGTCGACAACGACCACCAGCGGGATCCCGAAGGCGTCGCACAGCCGCACGAAACGCGCTGCCTTCTCCGCACTTTCGGAGTTCAGGCAGCCGCCCAGCCGTAGCGGGTTGTTGGCCAGCACGCCGACCGTGCGGCCCGACAACCGGCCCAGCCCGACCACCATGGATGGCGCCCAATTGCCCTGGAATTCGTCGAAAGGCGTGTCGGAGTCGAGGATCGCCGTCACGATCGGATGCACGTCGTAGGCACGCCGAGAAGAGGCGGGCAGCAGCGCGTGGATGTCGGTGTCCCCGGCCTCGGCTTTGCTGCGGTCGAAATGCCCCTGCTGGCAGAAGAGTCCAACCAACCGGCGGCCGCGCTCGTAGGCGTCGAGCTCGTCGTCGGCGACGATGTGGCACACCCCGGACTTCTTGTGGTGGGTCTCCGGGCCGCCGAGCGAGGCCATGTCCACGTCCTCGCCGGTGACGCTGCGCACCACGTCGGGCCCGGTGACGAACACCCGGCTTTCCGGCGCCATCACGACCACGTCGGTCAGCGCCGGTCCGTAGGCGGCGCCGCCGGCGGCGAAGCCGACGACCACCGAGATCTGCGGAACATAGCCCGACGCCCGGATCATGGCCTCGAACACCAAGCCGACCGCATGCAGCGCGCGCACGCCTTCGGCCAGGCGGGCCCCACCCGAGTGCCAGATGCCCACGATCGGGCTCTGCTCCTCGATGGCGGTGTCGTAGGCGTTGACGATGTGCGTGCAGCCTTCGAGGCCCATGGCACCGCCCATCACGGTGCCGTCCGTGCAGAACGCGATGGTCCGCACGCCGTTGACGGTGCCGGCGGCGGCGAGCACGCCGGAGCGGTCACGCTCGTGCAGCAGCTCCACGCTGTCGTCGTCGAAAAAAGCGCACAAACGTAACAGCGGGTCGCGTGGGTCGAGCGACTCGCCAACCGGCTCTGGGGCCAAGATAGTCATCGCAGGTCTCCTGTTGTTCCAGTGTTGCTCTGGTTCTATCCGACGGTCCTTGTGGTTCTCTTGCGTTTTTCTAGTACCGCCCGAAGGCGATTGCCACGTTGTGCCCGCCGAATCCGAACGAGTTATTGACCGCATACCGGTAATCACCGGGCCGCGGCTTACCCGCTACCACGTCCAAGTCGATCTCTGGATCGAGGTTGACCAGATTCAGTGTCGGCGGGACCACCTGATCCCGCAACGCGAGCACTGTCAAAATTGATTCCACCGCGCCCACCGCGCCCACCGAGTGGCCAAGAGCGGATTTGGGGGCATATATCGCCGGCCTCTGGCTGCCGAGGGCGTTGTTGATGGCCTTGCTCTCGGCCAGGTCACCAACCTGAGTGCCGGTGGCGTGAGCGTTGACGTGGTCGATGTCTTTGGCGGTGAGGCCGGCGAGCTCGACCGCACGCTTGATCGCATGCCCGGCGCGTTCCCCGTTGGGGTCGGGCGCCACCATGTGGAAGCCGTCAGAGGTGACGCTGGCACCCATGATCCGGGCCAGGATGTTGGCCCCACGCGCCTTTGCGTGCTCCTCGGTCTCGATCACCATCAGCGCAGCCGCTTCACCGAACACGAAGCCGGTACGGTCCTTATCGAACGGGCGACAGGCGCCGGCGGGGTCTTCGTTGTTGGTGGACAACACGATGCGCATCGCGGCGAACGCTGCGATGGGCACCGCTTCAATCCTGGTCTCGACACCACCGCAGATCGCGATGTCGGCCTCGCCGAACACGATGTTCCGCCAGGCATTGGCGATCCCTTCCGCGCCCGACGCACACGCCGACACCGGGGCGCTGACACCGGCCTTGGCGTGGTGGTCCAATCCGACCGCCGCGGCCGGGCCGTTAGGCATGTACTTCTGCACGCCCAATGGGTTGACCGACTTGATGCCGCGGTCGCGGAGTTCCTCGTAGCCCCAGATGAGTTCCTCGGCGGAGCCCATCCCGGTGCCGATGGACACCATCAAGCGTCTGGTGTCGACGTCGGGTGACCCGGCGTTCTCCCAGACTCGCCGGCCCAGCACGGTGGACATTCTCTGTAGGTAGGAAAGTCGACGTAGTTCGACGCGCGTCAGGGTGCTGTCGAAATCCTCCAGCAGATGCCCGCCGATGCGAACCGGCAGGTCGTACTCCTCGACGAACGGGTCCTCAAGCGTGCGGATTCCACTTTGGCCGTCGAGCAACAGTTTCCACGTGTTCTCGGCGTCGGTTGCCAGTGCGGTCGTCATGGCAATGCCGGTGACGACCACATCCGGGAAGCCGTTACCCGTGGACAGTGGCGATTTGGTCATGGGGACTGCGAAGGTTCCTTTCGTGCTTAGTAACGTCCAAACGCGAGCGCCACATTGTGGCCGCCGAACCCGAACGAGTTGTTGATCGCGTAACGATAGTCGCCGTAACGAGGTTCGCCCGCGACGACATCCAGGTTGATCTCGGGATCCGGGGTCTCATAGTTCAGTGTGGGCGGGATGACGCCGTCGCGCAGGGTAAGCACCGTGAGCACCGACTCGAGAGCGCCGACCGCACCGATGGAGTGGCCCAGCGCCGACTTCGGCGCATACACCGCGGCGTGCTCGCAACCGGCGACCCGCAGCGCATTGGCCTCCGCGGCGTCACCGATAGGCGTCGCGGTCCCGTGGGCGTTGACGTGGTCGATGTCCTTGGGGGACAAGCCCGCCAGCTCCAGCGACCGCGTCATGGCCCTACCGGCACGAACGCCGTCGGCCGCGGGCGCCACCATGTGGAAAGCGTCCGAGGTGATACCGGCACCCATCAGGCGGGCTAACGGCGTGGCGCCGCGGGCCTTGGCGTGCTCCTCGGTCTCGATCACCATCAGCGCACCGGCCTCGCCGAACACGAAGCCGTCGCGGTCTTTGTCGAACGGCCGCGATGCACGCTCAGGCTCGTCGTTGCGGGTCGACATGGCCCGCATCATGGAGAATGCCGCGATGGGCAGCGCCTCGATGGGGCCTTCAACACCGCCACATACGGCGATGTCTGCGTCGCCCATGACGATCTGACGCCACGCGTGGGCGATGGCCTCCGAGCCCGACGAACAGGCCGACACCGGGGTCATCACCCCGGCGCGGGCGCCGAGCTGCAGACCGACGGCGCCGCGGCGCCGTTGGGCATGATCATCTGAACGGCCAGTGGCGACACCTTGCGGGGGCCGCCCTCGTTCATCAGGTCGTAACTCTCGACGATCCTCTCGGCGCCGCCCAGCCCGGTGCCGACCACGACCGCGAACCGGTCGGGATCGACCTCCGGGCTGCCCGCGGATTCCCACAGTTGCCCACTGAGCAGTTTGCCCAGTCGCTGGACGTACGACATGCGCCGCAAGTCCAGCCGGCCCATGTGGATGTCGATCGACTCCTTGAGGTGACCACCGATCTTGACTGGCAGGTCCCACTTGTAGATGAACTCGTCTTCGAGTACGCGGATGCCGCTCTCGCCGGCCAACAGTCCCTTCCACGTGCTCTCGATATCCGGCGAGATCGACGTCGTCGCTGTGACGGCGGTCACCACGACGTACTTGAAAGGAGCGCCGCGGAAACCGCCATTAGCAGTGGAAGGCTTGGTCACTTGCTTTCTGCTTCCAGCCTTGCCTGGACGTTGGCAGCAGCCTCGGGGTGCTCCGTGGACATCTTGGCGCGCAGCGCCTCGGCGGCCTCGGGGTTCTCTTCCTCGAGCTTCTGGATGTAGGCGACGACGTCACCGACGGTACGCAGACCAGCGAGGTCCTCGTCGGGGATCTTCACGCCGTACTTGTCCTCGGTCTGCACGGCAATCTCGACCATCGAAAGCGAGTCGATGTCCAGGTCGTCGACGAACGACTTCTCCGGGGTAATCTCGCTCGGCTCGATACCGGTCACCTCTTCGATGATCTCGGCGATACCGGCGATGATTTCTTCCTGAGTTACGGCCACAGCCTTGCTTCCCTTCGTAATGTGTTTTGTGTAAATCGAACGTTCTTCTGATGTGGTTGTACTGGTCGATGGTGGCGCTAGAGGTTGGCCAATTCGTCCAGGTCTGCGGGTGACTTGACGGCACGCGCCGGCACTCCCCGAAGTTCTCGCTTGGCGATACCGCAGAGAGTGCCCGCGGGGGGGAACTCCACGACCGCCCTGACATTGTGCTCACGCAGCGTCGCGCTACACAGGTCCCAACGCACCGGCTGAGTCAGCTGGGCGACCAGCGTGTCTATCGCTGCGGCCGCGGAGGTCACCGGCTTTCCGTCGCGGTTGGACAGCAGCGTGGCGGTGGGCTCTGCGGTCGCGATGCCGGCCGCCGCTGCGGCGTAGCCATCGAGGGCCGGAGCCATGAACTTGGTGTGGAATGCTCCGGCGACACCCAAGGCGCGCACCCGGGCCCTGGCCGGCGGGTCTTCGGCGAGCTTCTCCAGCGCGGTCAGCTGACCGGCCGCGACGATTTGCCCGGCGGCGTTGCGATTGGCGGCGACCAGGTCGAGCTGCTCGAGACGAGCCAGCACGTCGGCTTCCTCGCCGCCGAGCAGCGCGGACATGCCGGTCGGCTCGACGGCGCAGGCCTTCGCCATTTCGGTGCCGCGGGTGGCGGCCAGCGCGACGGCGTCATCGGCGGCCATCACACCGGCTATCGCGTACGCCGCGATCTCGCCGACGGAGTGACCGGCCACGACGAACTCTTCGCCTGCTAGCAGGCCTCGGCTGGTCAGCTCCTGGTGAGCCAGCAGAGTGGTCGCAACAATCAATGGTTGGGCGACCGCGGTGTCGGTGATCTCCTCAGCCGACGCGGTGGTGCCCAGTCGTGCTAGATCCAGGCCACTGGCCTTCGACCACAACGCGATCTGGTCTGCTGCGCCGGGCAATTCCAACCACGGCGACAGCATCCCCTCGGTCTGGGAACCCTGTCCGGGTGCAAGGAAAGCAATCACGTGTCTAAGAGAACACTGTGGAAACGGTTTTGGCGGGTGTAACAGATTATGAACCTTATCTTAGTCTTTTGTGGACACCCTACAAAATAGCCTCTTAAGCTACGTGTTTGATACCGCCCCGCGATCTGTTACCTGAATCACTCCCGCGCCGACACGCCCGCAAAACCCCTAGACACCGCCTTTGACCGGGACTTGAAGCTGCGTCATGGGGCTGTTCACAAGGCTGGACTGATGCGTTGGGTAGTTGAGTTGCCCAACCGTCGCCGCGACTCGCAGGACGTATGCGTCGCGCGGCTGGGTGGGATCGCGGCCCGTGAAATCGGTGATGCGCTTGAGCCGGTATCGGACCGTGTTTGGATGAACGAACAACTTGCGCGCACACGCCTCAATCGCGCCGCCACAATCTAAGAAAGCGTCAAGAGTCTCGCTAAGAGTAGGTCCGGCGTCGGCCAGCGGGCGCATCACGTCGGTGTGCAACGCCACGATCGCCGACGCGTCCCCCATGAGCGCGCGTTCGGGCAGTAGCTCCCTGGCCAGCACGGGTCGTGGCGCTCCCCGCCAGCCTGCAACGGCGTTTATCGCGGATATCGCTTCGCTTGCGCTGTGGTAGGCCGCGGTCAGCATGGGCGCTGTCGGTCCGATCACCACTGGGCCGTCCGAGAACGCCCCCAGCAGGTCACCTAAGAACTTCTCGGTCGGCGACAACTGCCCGGACACAATAGCCACCAGCCAGGTGCCGTGGACGTCGGTGAGCGCCGCGCGGCCATGGCGCGCGGCGACGTCGCGGAGGTTTTGGCTGGCCCGCTGGCTGCCGACCTCGCCGTTCGAGCCGTCCGGGCCCGGGGCCGGGGTTCCCACCACGACCGTGGCCGGCGCGGTCGTGTCCCAGTTCAACGCTGCCGCGCGGGACAGCAGCTCCGGGCCCGTGTCGCCGCGTACCACGGCGTCGACGACGCTGGCTTCCATCCGGCTGTCCCAGGTGCCGCGGGCTTCGGCCGCGTCGGCGTAGGACTGGGCCGCGGTGAATGCCAGGTCGCGGCTGTACTTCAAGATGCCCACCGTCAGGGCCGTCAACTGTTCTTCGGTGCGGGCCAGCAGCGGCACGACTTCCTCGAAGAACTCCATGGTGACCCGCACCATGTCCACGCTGTGACGCAACGCGATGCGTCGGGCCAGGTCCTGGGGCACCAGTTCGAATGCCTGCGCCGTGTAGCTCACGTTGTTGTGCGGGTCTTGCATCCACTCGACGAAATTGACCACTGCCGTTTGCACCACCAGCGCCACGCTGGCGCGTTGCGACGCTTCCAGTTCGGCGAAGAACGGCAGCCTGTCCTGCATGACCGCGACCGCCTCGGTCGCCAGTCGGCCCGAGTACTGCTTCAACCGCCGCAGCAGGGAATCGGGGACGGTGTCCAGGAGTTCGAGCGGCGACCTGGGTTTACCAAGGGTGGCGAACTGGTTGTCGTTCACGCCTAAAAGCTACGCCAGATTTCTGGAAGTTTTCCCCAAGATGCTGACAACATGCTGGGCGATCGTGAAGCTGGCTTCGCGTTCGCCGACGAGCGTGGGACTGGCTTCACGCTGGGCAGACAGACGGGTTCAGGCAACCCCGGGGTCAGAGGTCTGCTCCGGGGCGGCCAGCACGTCGTCGATCCGGTACTGACGGGCGGCCGCGACCGGCACCGACGGGTCGATGTCCCCGTCGCTGGCCAGCGCTTCCAGCACCGCGACCAGTTGCGATTCGGCGTCGGTGTTGAAGTAACGGCGAGCAGCGGGCCGGGTGTCGGAAAAGCCGAACCCGTCGGTGCCCAGCGTGACGTAGGTGCCGGGCACCCAGGGCCGGATCTGCTCGGGAACCCCGCGCATCCAGTCCGATACGGCGATCACCGGCCCCGTCTTGTCCGAGCCAGCCCCGGCCAGAGCCCTGGAGACGTAGGGAACGCCGGGCGGCCGGTCGGGGTGGCGCAGCTTCGCCCGCTCGACGGCGACCCCGTCGCGGTTCAGCTCGCCCCAACTGGTCACCGACCACACGTCGGCGGCAACATCCCACTCGGCGGCCAGCATCTCGGCTGCCTTCAGCGCCGCCGGCATCGACACCCCCGAGGCCAGGATCTGCGCCTTGTTGGCGCGTCGCTCGGTGGCCGTGCGGTACCGGTAGATGCCGCGCAGCACGCCTTCGGGGTCGAAGTTGTTCGGCTCGGGCGGCTGCGGGTAGGGCTCGTTGTAGATAGTGATGTAGAAGAACACGTTCTCCGGGTTCTCCCCGAACATGCGCGACAGCCCGCTTTCGATGATGTAGGCGATTTCGTAGGCATACGCCGGGTCGTAGGAGACCACCGCAGGATTCGTGGCCGCCAGCAGTAACGAGTGGCCGTCAGCGTGTTGCAGGCCTTCGCCGGTCAGCGTGGTGCGGCCCGCGGTGGCCCCGAGCACGAAGCCCCGTGCCATCTGGTCGGCGGCCGCCCAGAACCCGTCGCCGGTGCGCTGGAATCCGAACATCGAATAGAAGATGTAGATCGGGATCATCGGCTCGTTGTGCGTGGAATATGACGTGCCGACCGCGGTGAAGCAGCCGACCGACCCGGCTTCGTTGATGCCCTCGTGCAGGATCTGGCCGATTTCGCTCTCCTTATAGGCCAGCATCAGTTGGGCGTCGACGGCGGTATACAGCTGGCCGTTTCGGTTGTAGATCTTGAGCGAGGGGAACCAGGAGTCCATCCCGAAGGTGCGTGCCTCGTCGGGAATGATCGGGACGATCCGCTTGCCGATCTCTTTGTCCCGCAACAGTTCCTTGAACGTGCGTACCGTCGCCATGGTGGTGGCGACCTCCTGTTGTCCCGACCCCTTCTTCAGCGGCGCGTAGATATTGCGGCCGGGCAGGGCGAGCACCTTGGACTTCGTCCGCCGCTCGGGGACGAAACCGCCGAGGGTGCGGCGCCGGTCCAGCAGGTACCGGATCTCCGGGGCGTCCGAGCCGGGGTGGTAGTACGGCGGCAGGTAGGGGTCCTCTTCCAGCTGTGCGTCGCTGATCGGAATCCGGATGGCGTCGCGGAATTCCTTAAGGTCTTTCAGCGCAAGCTTTTTCATCTGGTGGGTGGCGTTGCGGCCCTGGAAGTGCGCGCCCAGCGAGTAGCCCTTGATGGTCTTGGCCAGGATCACCGTCGGCTGTCCTTTGTGGTCGACGGCGGCGCGGTAGGCGGCGTAGACCTTGCGGTAGTCGTGACCGCCGCGCTTGAGGTTCCAGATCTCGTCGTCGCTCATGTTGCTCGACCAGCGCCTTGGTGCGCGGGTCGCGCCCGAAGAAGTGGTCGCGCACGTAGGCCGCCGTCGTTGGCCTTGTAGGTCTGGTAGTCGCCGTCAGGGGTGGTGTTCATCAGGTTCACCAGCGCACCGTCCTTGTCGGCGTGCAGCAGGGTGTCCCATTCGCGGCCCCACACCACCTTGATGACGTTCCAGCCGGCGCCGCGGAAGAACGATTCCAGCTCCTGGATGATCTTGCCGTTGCCGCGCACCGGACCGTCGAGGCGCTGCAGGTTGCAGTTGATGACGAAGGTCAGGTTGTCCAGGCCCTCGAGGGCCCCGACTGCGCCAGCCCCCGGCTTTCCGGCTCGTCCATCTCACCGTCGCCCAAAAAGCACCAGACGTGCTGATCGGAGGTGTCCTTGATGCCCCGGTCGTGCAGGTAGTGGTTGAACCGTGCCTGGTAGATGGCGTTGAGCGGGCCCAGGCCCATCGACACGGTGGGGAATTCCCAGAAGTCGGACATCAACCGCGGGTGCGGATAGGACGGCAACCCGCCGCCGGGATGACTGTGCTCCTGGCGGAACCCATCGAGCTGATCGGCGCTGAGGCGGCCTTCCAGGAACGCGCGCGCGTAAATGCCGGGGGAGGCGTGGCCCTGGATGTACACCTGATCCCCGCCGCCGGGATGCGACTTGCCGCGGAAGAAGTGGTTGAAGCCGACCTCATACAGCGCCGCGGAGGAGGCGTAGGTCGAGATATGACCGCCCACACCCACTCCCGGCCGTTGCGCGCGGTGCACCATGATGGCCGCGTTCCAGCGGATCCAGGCCCGGTAGCGACGTTCGACGTCCTCGTCGCCGGGGAACCACGGCTCCAGCTCGGTCGGGATCGTGTTGACGTAGTCGGTCGACGTCAGCGACGGGATGGCGACCCGCTGCTCGCCGGCCCGTTCCAGCAGGCGCAGCATCAGATAGCGCGCCCGCGCCGGCCCCGATCGCTCGAGCAGGTCGTCGAACGACTTCAGCCATTCCGACGTCTCCTCGGGGTCAATGTCGGGCAGATAGGAAGCCACGCCCTCGCGGATCACCCGAACCCGGTCGGGTTCGCTTGCGCTGCTTGGGTTTTTGGCCAGATCGGTGCGCGCGAACTCGGTGGTCAACTTCCGCTCCTCAGTTGCCGGGACTGCTCAGTGGGATGCCTGGGTGCTCTGCCTCCCTATCGTGCCGCACCGGTGTCCCGGGCGGGTAGCTAGTGTCGGATCGTTTCTGCAGGTTCCGGGGCGCGCGAACCCACGCGAACCCCGGTGCGTCCGGGGCGTTTGGATTCGCGAACCGGTAACGTCAGGAACCGTGCTCATCGGATGGCGTGCCCTCTCCCGCAGGCACTTAGCGGCGTTCCCCAGGCGAGGCGCGGTGGCGCTCGGCTGTATCGCGCTGGTGCTGATGGGTGTCGTGGGTTGCACGACCATGACCGATGGGACGGCCACGCCCGACACCAACGTCGCCCCGGCCTACCGCTCGTCGGTGTCCGTGTCGGCGTCGGCTTCCTCGGTGACATCGAGAAGCCGAGAGTCCTCGCGGCAGCAGTCGTTGACGACGCAGGCGGTGGTCAAGGCGTGTGACACGTTCGCAACCAGCGCCAATGACGCGATCGACAAGATGAACGCTTACACCCACACCCTCAATCACGGCGGCAATACCGGTGCGGTCGAAGGCCCGGCCAGAGATGCGCTCAACGGGAGCGCTTCCCAGGTCGCCGACAGCATCAGCGAGCCGTTGTCGCAACAGCTCCGTGACGCGCTGAATGCCTATGCGGACGCGGCCCGTGCCGTTGCGCGGCTCGTCGGCCCAAACCCGTCGCAGTCGCAGTTCAATGCGGCGATCGATCAATTCAACGGCCGGGTGACCGATGCGAAACGGGTGTGCCGCGCTTCTGTCTGAGCCGCCGGGATGCCCTGCGCGGGCTGTGCCAAGCTCCCTCTTGAGGCGGGCGTGTTGGCCGTGCCCTGGTTGTGCAACGATAAAGCCCATCGCACGGTGCGCGCAGAGTTAGAGGAGGTTCCACGGTGGTCGCGGCGGATCACGCCCCGAGCTACGCTCGCAAACTCGGCGTCCAACGAGACCAGGTTGTCCAGGAGTGGGGCTGGGACGAAGACACCGACGACGATATCCGCGCTGCGGTGGAGGAAGCGTGCGGCGGCGAGATGGTCGATGAAGACACTGACGAGGTCGTCGACGTCGTGTTGATGTGGTGGCGAGACGGCGACGGCGACTTGGTGGACACCCTGATGGACGCGATCACCCCGCTGGCCGAAGACGGCGTGATCTGGGTGCTCACGCCCAAGACCGGCAGGCCCGGCCACGTCCTGCCTGCCGAGATCGCCGAGGCGGCCCCCACCGCCGGCCTGATGCCGACCTCGTCGGTCAACCTCGGCGACTGGAGCGCCAGCCGGTTGGTCCAGCCCAAATCGCGGGCTGGGAAGCGCTGATGCTGTCTGTGGGGAGCGCAGCCCCGGACTTCACGCTGCGCGACCAGAACCAGCAGCCGATCACGCTCAGCGGCTACCGCGGCGAAAAGAATGTGTTGCTGGTGTTCTTCCCGCTGGCCTTCACCGGCATCTGCCAGGGCGAGCTGGACGCGTTGCGTGATCACCTGCCGGAGTTCGAAAACGACGACAGCGCGGTGCTGGCCATCTCGGTGGGGCCGCCGCCCACCCACAAGATTTGGGCGACCGAGAGCGGGTTCACCTTTCCGGTGTTGTCGGACTTCTGGCCGCATGGCGAGGTAAGCCAGGCATACGGGGTGTTCAACGACAACGCAGGCATCTCCAACCGCGGCACGTTCGTGGTCGATCGGTCGGGAATCATTCAGTTCGCGGAAATGAAGCAGCCCGGTGAAGCCCGCGACCAGGGGCTGTGGACCGACGCTTTGGCGGCGCTGAGGGCCTGAGAGTTTTTTGGGGGGTTGGCCTTCGGGCGGGTAGCCTGCCCGGCGGATCCCTCGGGTTTCAAGGGCGCGTAGCTCAGTGGTAGAGCTCTGGTTTTACACACCAGCGGTCGGCGGTTCGATACCGTCCGCGCCCACCAATGTTATTGCAGGTCAGTGCGATACTGCGATCCAATTGAGCATGACGGGCGAATCCCCGTTGTGCCAAGAGTGTGCCAACACCAGCCGAACATACGTTTCCTCGGATTAGTTCCGAGGCATTATTGGCGGTCATGGAGCCAAAACGCTTTGTCGGCAACTGGTGGTTACCCGGTGGCGCTGACCGGCCCGTCGGCGGAGTTTTGGAAGTCGATACCGCATCATCTCGACTGCGGCTGGAATTGACCGACACGCTGTTGGAGCAGGGTCCGTCGGCAGTGCGAACACCCATGATTTATGGCGCCGCCAACGGCCGCGAAATTACATTGCTCGAATCCATCCCGGCCAATGGTGGGCACACTACGATGGCACAGGTTGTGACGACCACCCAGGTTGTTCAGCCACGGGTAGCACTCGTGGGTATTCGGCTCAACGAGCCTCGCGAAGAGGTCTTTGACGGCCTCAAGACGGGTATGACCGGCCTGACCACGTGGGCTTCCCGTAGTGGTCTCGATTTCTCATTCACTCCGGCACCGGACGCAGACGACCGGCTTCGACTCACCGTGAGGTGGACCGATCCGCTGGAGACTCGACTCGACGGACCTCCGGAGACGCTGGGTCTGCATTGGGAACTCTCGTCAGGCTTTCCGACGGTGACCCCCGCCGGACGGCGTTTCCAAGCAACAGAACGGGTGGTTCTACAAGTTCACTCGTCCGTACCGCGCGCGTGGGATGGTTTTCTCGAACGCATGAAGGCTGTGCGGGATCTGGTTACTGTTGCGACACAACAGCCCGCGCGCGTTTTTGAACACGTGCTACTGATCGACCAAGCAGGACCGATCCCCACGCCATACCCGGTCGGGCTCTATTTCCAAGGGATTGAGCCGTCTGCCGAACGTGACGATGACGGCGACCCTGTAGAAGCACTTTTTACGGTCGATGCCGCGAATTTCGCTACCGTTATGCATGATTGGTTCGTTCTTCGAGACAAGATCGGGTTGCCGTTAGACACCCTTTTGGGCCTCGATTACTTTCGCGGGGGCTATCACGAAAACCGACTGTTCAACGCCGCATCCGCAGCCGAAGGCTTCCTCGCTGCCCTTTTTCCCGACTCGACGGGGCTTCCGCCGGAAACACACGGTTCGTTGGTGCGACAGGTGGAGCGCGCGCTTTTCTACTTCCTCAAGGCGGATCGGAACTGGGGCCTGAGTCGTATCAAGGACAACAGGCCCGGCTTGAAAGATCGCCTAGTGGAGCTTGTGACAAAGGCGGATGACGAGGCAGTCCACAGTCTCGTCACCGATGTCGACACTTGGGCAAGGTGGTTGAAGAACGCACGAAATGCGATCGGGCACTTGAATACTGGCGAACTCGAGAGGAAAGTTCCGCTTGAAGAGGCACGGTTCAGACTTGAGTACATCACACGTGCGGCTCTTCATCTGATAATCCTGGCCGAATTGGGTATGAGCGGCGAGGATCAGCGCCAAGTCGTCTTTGAGAAGTGGAGCTACGCTGCTGGCAAGTTTGGCGAAGCTGTCGCGGCGGCAGGGGAGTAGCTGTCGCAATTATTTGCAACTCCAGAATCACTCCTCGCGATTTGCGCGGGCTGGGCCGAGCAGCATGTCACCCGCCGAAGCGAGTGCGTCATCGTAGACGTGGCCGTAGATTCGCAGCGTCATCGCCGGGTCATGTCCCAACCATTTCGCCGTCGCAGACACAGTGGTGCCGCTGTCGAGCATCCGCGTCGCGGCCGTGTGTCTCGTGTCATGTAGCCGGATCACAGGCACCCCCGCCGCGTTGCAATGGCGAGTGAAAGCCTTGGAGTAGGTCTCGGGTCTGAATTGGTGAGCCGTCTTTGTTTACTGCGATCAGTCCCCTGTCGATCCACGCAGGGCCGAGCGCCAGCCGCTCGGTGGCTTTCGTGTGCGTTCAGCGTCCGCAGCGCGGCCATGACATCGGCGGGCATGGGCAGCGTGCGCCGGGAACGTGCCGGATTTCGGGGTCGCCGGTGGCCGTGCCCATTCCTCGAACGACGACGCGGCCCTGGGCGACGCTGACCGTTCCTGCGTCGAAGTCGACCGCTGACCAGGCTAGGCCGAGCACTTCTGAGCGTCGCCATCCGGCCAGCGTTAGCAGCCAGCACGCGTACAGGCGGTCTCCGCGCACATGTTCGCGGAACCGTTCGACCTGCTGCGGCGTCCACGTGGACATTTCACGATGCTTGATGGCAGGGCGGTCGACAAGTTGGGCGACGTTGCGGGCGACGAGGCCGCGTTTCATGGCGGTGGTGAGTGCTGTCGACAGGACCGTCAGCATGGCACAGACGGTCCGGTTACTCACGCCGCCAGGTACTTTCGGACGCTCGGGTTCGGTCGACAGTGCGGCGACGTATCGTGCGCGCTGCGGGCGCAACACGTCACCGGACGACACCAGACGGTTGAGTGCTTTGATGCCGGGCTCGCCGAACGTGGCCAGCAGCTCGGAATACCCGGCACCTTCTGGGCGCGTCCGCAGATAGGCCAGCACCTCGGCGGAGCGGTGTCCACGCTTGTCGCGCTGGGCAATTGGTTCGCCGGTCAGACGCAGCGTCACCAGCTCGTCGAGGTGCGGGGTGTCGAGGTGCTGCAATGGCACAGTGCCGAGGTGGTCGATAACCGGCTTGAGGGCTGCGCGGTAGCCATCGAGCGTGTTGGGTCGCACTCGGCGGCTGTCGAGCCACTCGGTCAAAAAGTCGCCCAAGGTCACCTTGTCGCGCCGGACCAACGTGCCCGTCGCCGCCTCTGTCGTAATACGGGCGTATTCAGGTTTGGCCTCGGCCAGCGTTGTGTAGGTGTAGCGCCGCCGGTCGCGGGAGCCATCGGGCTTTGTGCCTGCGTCAATCTGGAATGTGTAGCTGACTTTCCCGTTGCGAGCGATGCGCTTGGTGATCGGCAATGCCCGGCGGGTGCGCTTTGTCGATTCGCGATGGGCAGGCGTTCGGTCGGCGGCGGTTTCGGTGCTCATAGGTCGGTCTCCTCGGCTGTGTTGCGCAGGTCACGTGGCAAACACTTGGGACCCCCGCTTTTACACAGAGCCTTTCACGAGGCTAGCTCACGAAGGCCGGCGGTGACGACGTAGACGCGGCCACCGAGCCGGCGGACTGGCAGGTCTCCGGAGGCCGCCAGTCGGTAGGCCGCAGCCCGGCTGATTCCCAGCAGCTGCGCGGCCCGTGGCACCGCGAGCAGAAGGGGCAGGTCGTTGAACACGTTGTCTTCCAATTTTATTCACCACCCTCCGAGGGATCGTGTCGGATAAGGGATTGCCGAATGCGCCCGCTTCGGTCTCATCAAAGCTCCCAACACAACTGTAATTCTCTGCGATGACGCTTCATGCAGAACTTTTGCGCTCCGCCTCATGACTTCCCTCGGAGGCTCTGCACGCAGCCGAGGTCGCGAACCGGTCCGGCCCAGACCCGGCACACTGCACTCTGCCTTATCCCATACCTCTTGCAATCCACAATCTCAATCCTTCCCATAACATCCCAAAAACACTGTCTCCGTTCCACTTACATCCACCGTTATCATCGCATCTCACCTTCGATCGCCATCCCCAAAATTCTGCACGGCACATTGGCACAAGGGTGCAATACTGATTTCGGGCGCGTGATCGCGCCCCAAATCCCGTCCACTGCAGGTGGTTTCGCTCCCTGGGTCGTGAGGTGGTCCCCGGTGTTGACGATTTCTCGGTTATCGCGGTGGAGCATCAACTATTACAACGACACCGCCAATCAGGCCCAGGCCGCGGCGATGGATCGCCAGGCCGCCGGCGGTGGTTTGGGTGAGTACTACTCCGAACGCGATACGCGGGTGCCGACCTGGGTGGTGGCTGGCGATAGCTGCGCCGTGGGTGATCTGATCGGATTAGACGGTGCCGCGCTGGATGGCGGGTTTGCTGACACGGAGGTGGCGGGCGGTGGCTCGATGATGGGATCGCCCCGAACGGGGCGGCGGGCGGGCGTTCGTCAAAGGGTCGGTGCACGGGTTTGATTTGACGTTCGCTGCGCCGAAAAGTGTGTCGCTGCTGCGGGCGTTGGACAGCGATGTCAGCGAGAAGGCGGTGCTGGCGGCGCATCAGCGGGGCATCGAGGCGGCGATGACCTATTTGTGTGAGCATGCCGGCTACACCCGGGTACACAACCCGGTGACCGGGATGAAGGATCTGGTGCGCCTGCCTGGGGTGGTGGGGATCGCGTATCAGCATGAGACGTCGCGGTGTGGGGACCCGCACCTACACACCCATGTCCTGGTCCCAAACGGAGGCTCGCGCTGACGGCAGGTTGGTGTCGATCGACTCGAAGTCGTTGTTCCACGAGGCCAAGGCCGCCGGGGTGATCTATCAGGCGGTGGTGCGTAATGAGTTGTGGGCTGACATCGGTGCGGAGTGGAGTGGTGGATGGGCGCTTCGGGATGGGTGAGATCGCCGGTATCACCAAGGGTTGCAGGCGGGCGTGGTCGCAGCGCTCGAGTCAGCTACGCGACTGGGCGCGCAACAATCTTGTTGTTGAGGGGGAGGCGAGCGCGCGGCAGCTGGCGACCGCGCAGAAAGCGACCCGCCCGAAAAAGGCGGAATCGGTCTCGTGGGCCGAGCTCACCGAGCAGTGGCGCGCCGATGCGCGCGGGTTGGAGATTGACCGCGCCGCGCACTGGAGGCGCGCGCGGCGCGCGAAGCTGCGCCGCAGAGCGTGGTACGCGGGCGGCGCGGCTGGCGCGCGGTCGGCGCGGATCGGCAAGACCGCGTTCACCCGCGCGGACCTCGTCGAGCTGGTCGGCGCGCTGCTCCCGTGGACGCGGCAATCCGCGCGCGCTGATCGAGCAGGTCGTTGACACGGTCGCGGTGCGCGTCAGCGCGCCGCGCGACGCGCATCACCGCGAAGGTCATGAGCGGTACACGGTGCAGGCGGTGATCGTCGAAGAGAAACGCATCTTCGACATGGTCGATGAGGCGGATAACCGCGCGCGCCTGGATGTGCGCGCCGAGGACCTGCATGGGCTGTCGGCGGATCAGGCGCGCGTCATCTGCGCCATCGCGGCCTCGCCGTATTTGGTGCAGCCTTTGCAAGCGCCGGCCGGCGCGGGTAAAACGCATTCGCTGGGCGCGCTGCGCGCCGCCGCGCACCGCGCCAACAAAGAGGTTCTGGTGCTCGCGCCCACCGGAAAGGCGGTTGACGAGGCGATGCGCGGCCATGCTGGCGACCGCGGCGTAACCGTGGCCAAAGCGCTGCAGCTCATCGACAACAACACGCTCTGGATCGACCCGCGGACCGTGATCGTGGTTGATGAGGCCGCCATGGTGGGCACCCCCGAGCTGCGCCGGCTGCTCGAGGCGAGCACGGGCGCGCACGCCAAGATGGTCCTGGTCGGCGATGCCTATCAGCTCTCGCCAGTCAAAGCCCGCGGCGGCATGTTCGAGCACCTGTGTGAGGACCTGCCGTGGTCGCAGCGGCTTTCTGAGGTGTGGCGGATGCGCGACCCGGAGGAGCGCGATGCCTCCCTTGCCTTGCGGTCTGCACGCGGAAACCGGTTGCGCAAAGCGGTCGGCTGGTATCGCAACCACGACCGCCTGCACACTGGTGACCCGATCGCGATAGCCGCTGATGCCACCACCGCCTACATCGCCGCCCGCGCTGAGGGCAAAGACGTCGCGATCCTGTGCGACAGGTGGGACATCGCTGACGCCATCAACCAGCGCCTCCACGACTGGTACACCAACCCCGATGCTCCCAGCGTGGAGGTGGCGCGAGATCAGCAGGTCCGCGCCGGGGATCTCATCTTGACCCGGCACAACGACGCCACCCTGACCGTCGAACCCGGCTCACACGGGCGCCGGGGTGATCGGGTCGACCAGGTCCGTAATGGCAACCGCTGGCGCGTGGTCAGCGTCGACGCCGAAAACACACGAATTGCCGCCGAGCGGCTCGCCGATCGGGCCCGGGTGATCTTCGAGGGCGACTACCTGCGCGAGCACATCACCCTGGGCTATGCCGGCACCGTGCACTCTGCCCAAGGCATGACCGTCGGCAACTCGAACCAATACGGTGTCTGCTGGTCGATTCTGTCCGATCGCGCCAGCCGTGCGATGGCATACGTCGGGATGACGCGCGGCCGCGATGAAAACCACCTCGCCATCTACCCGGCTGTCACCAACGAAGCCCACCAACACCACCACGGCGCGGACACCGGCATTCACCAGATGCACCGCGGCACCAAACACGCCGCCGCCCAGGCTTTCCACACCATCCTGACCGCCAACGACGACCGCGCGGCCACCATGCACACCGTCGCCGCGCGTACTGACCGCGAACTGCTGCCCGCCGCCGTGGCGGCCCTACTGGACCGGAACGACCAACGCCGCGCCGACCGCGCGCAGGCCTGGCGTCAGCACACCGCCCAAAACCGTGCCCGCGATGCGGCCTACCAACGCTTGACCGCCACCACACAGCAAGCCGCCCAGCGCCAACGCAGCCACAGCCGCGATCGGGGCTACGGCCTTGAACTTTAAGACCCGCAACGGTTGTTCTCCCGCTGCTGGCCAGCGTCGACTTCGTAGTCTCTGCCGTGGCGGCTACCGTCCGCTGATGCTCCCGTCCGCCGCCACAAATCCGCAGACTCGTCGTGTGAGCCGTACCAGTTCAGCAGAGTTCACCGACAGCATGTGGTGAGGAGTTTCTTTACTGGTATCAAGCCAGGCCGCGATCACCGCAATCGGCACACCCTCGAGATGCATCAGGGTGCCGCATGTATGCCGAGCGTCATGCAGCCTGACCGCTGGAACACCTGAGGCGATGAGCATCCGCGCCCACCGCGATGTCAGCGCGTGCGGACTCAGCGGCCGGCCAGCCTCGTCAACCACGACGTAGCCGCTGGACTGGTATGCCGCGCCCATTGAAAGCTTGTCAGCAGCCTGCAGGCTCTTGGCGGGTTTCACCCTTACCGACGCGCTTTTACCTCGCACATCGACGCAATCCGGCCGAGACCCCCGCTGCGAGGCGCGGCGGTGTGCGCTACCCGGTGGGGGGTCGCAGCGGCGATGTGGCACATGCTGGCTGGGCAGCGGTGACACGATAGTGACGTGGAACGACAGTGGGCTGGGCGCGTGAGATGACGGCGGCAGCTTTGGTGTGCGGGTCGTGCGGTACCGAGTTGCCGTCGAATTCGAAGTTCTGTAACGAGTGTGGTGCGGCGGTTGCGACGGCGAAGACGCCGGCCGAGTACAAGCAGGTGACGGTGTTGTTCGCCGACGTGGTGGGGTCGATGGATATCGCGGCCGCCGTGGATATGGAGCGGTTGCGCGAGATCGTGACCGAGCTGGTCGGCCGCTGCACCGCGGTGGTGCAGCGGTGCGGCGGCGGGACGGTGGAGCATACCGGCGACGGGGTGATGGCGATCTTCGGTGCCCCGGTGGCGTTGGAGGATCACGCTTTTCGGGGATGCCTTGCCGCGCTGGCCATCCAGGAGGAAGCCAACCGGCTGGCGGCGGAGGTGCAGCAGCGCGATGGCGTGGCGCTGCGGCTGCGGGTGGGCCTGAATTCGGGTCGGGTGATCGCCGGGGAGATCGGTTCGGGGTACGCCGCGACCGGCGAGTCGGTCGGGTTCGCCCAGCGGATGGAATCGGTGGCCCCGCCAGGCGGGGTGCTGGTGTCGGAGTCGACCGCGCGGCTGGTCGAGCACACCGTGGTGCTGTCTGAACCGGAGTGGGTGCGCATCAAGGGGGCCGACGCACCGGTGCGTGCGCGCCGGCTGACGGGGATCGGGCCGCGGGAAGGGCTGGTCGGGCGCGCCGAGGCGCGGCTGGTCGGTCGCCGCTGGGAGATGGCCGCCCTGGAGGCCACGGTGGAGCGCGCGATCGGTGGCCACGGTGGTGTGGCGAGTGTGGTGGGACCGCCGGGCATCGGCAAGAGCCGGACGGCCCGGGAAACCGCGGCCTTGGCGGCCGGTCGCGGCGTCGAGGTGTTTTGGGCCTTCTGCGAATCCCACGCCGGTGACATTCCCTTCCGCGTGGTAGCCCAGCTGCTGCGCGCGAGCACCGGCTTGGCCGACCTCGAGGGCGACGCCGCCCGCGCGCGGGTGCGGGAACAAATCCCGGATGCCGACCCGCAGGATCTGCTGCTGCTCGATGATCTGCTGGGCATCGCCGATCCCGATGTGGCGCTGCCGGCGATCACCCCGGATGCGCGGCGGCGCCGGTTGACCGCACTGATCAACGCCGCGTCGCTGGCGCGCAGCGAACCGGCGTTGTTCATCATCGACGATGTCCAGTGGATCGATGCGGTCAGCGAGTCGATGCTGGCCGATTTCCTGGCCGTCATCTCGCGCACCCCGTCGCTGGTGCTGATCACGTCTCGTCCCGAGTATGAGGGGGTGTTGACGCGGGTGGCGGCGCGCAGTCGATAGCGCTTGCCCCACTGGGTGATTCGGCTATCGCGGCGCTGCTGGGTGAGCTGCTGGGGTCGGATCCCTCGGTCGGCGACCTGGCGGTGATCCTCACCGAACGGGCCGCCGGGAACCCGTTTTTCGCCGAGGAGATGGTGCGCGAGTTGGCCCAGCGCGGGGTGCTGGCCGGGGAGCGTGGCGGCTACGTGCGCCGGGCCGATGTCGCCGAGCTCAGCGTGCCGGCCACGGTGCAGGCGGCCATCGAGGCGCGCATCGACCGGCTGAACACCGCGGCCAAGCGGACGCTGCACGCGGCGTCGGTGATCGGCGCCCGCTTCGGGGCGCAGCTGCTGGCCGCGCTGGGCATCGATGCGGTGCTCGACGAGCCGCTGGGCGCGGAGCTGATCGATCAGGTGCGGTTCACCCCGACCGCCGAGTACGCCTTCTGCCACCCGCTGATCCGCGCGGTGGCCTACGAATCACAACTGAAATCCGATCGCGCCGAGCTGCACCGGCGCGTCGCGGCCGCCATCGAATCACGTGACCCGGCAGCGGCCGAGGAAAACGCCGCCTTGATCGCCGAACATCTGCAGGCCGGCGGTGATCTGCACACCGCCTACGGCTGGCACATGCGCGCGGCAACCTGGGCGACCAACCGCGACATCGCGACGGCGTGGCTGAGCTGGGAGCGTGCCCAAAAGATCGCCGACGCCCTGCCCCCCGAGGACCCCAACCGAGCGGCCATGCGCATCGCCCCGCGCACCATGTTGTGCGGGATCGCCTTTCGAGTCCACGAAAACGTTGCCGGGGACCGGTTTGAGGAATTGCGGGAGTTGTGCACCGCCGCCGGGGACAAGGCGTCACTGGCCATCGGGATGGCCGGCCTGGTGGTCGATCACACGTATCACGACCGGGTGGGCGAGGCGTCGCAGCTGGCGTCGGAAACCTGGGCCCTCGTCGAGTCGGTCGGCGATCCGACCGTCTTGGTGGGGCTGTCCTTCGTACTGATGTACGCCAGGTTTGGAGGCGGCGAGGCGAGTGACGTGCTGCGCTGGTCACAGCGGGCTATCGACCTGGCCGACGGTGACCCGTCGAAAGGCAACTTCATTATCGGGTCCCCGTTGGCGGCCGCCTTCACGATGCGGGCTATTGCCCGGTATTGCCTGGGTCGTCCCGGATGGCGCGACGACCTGCGGCACGGCCTGGCCATGGCCCGCGGCGCCGACCCCATGTCCTACGCCAACGCCGTCGCCTGGGTCTACCTCGTGGGGATACCGTTTGGAGTCGTGGCGGCCGACGATCGCGCGGTGCGCGGAGCGCGGCTGCCCTACAGAATGCCGAACGATGCGGTGATGACTACGCGTTGGCCCAAGCCCGGGCAGCGCTGGGCATGGCGCTGGTGCACCGCCACACGGCCGCCGAGCGTGGTCGCGGACAGCAGCTGCTGGCCGAGGTCAGCGAGATGGTCCTACGCACGGGACAGGCCTTAGGTGCGTTACCGCTCATCACTGCCTACTCGGAGCGGGAGAGGGCTCGGCGCGGAGATCACGACGAGGCCATCCCGCTCATGCGCGCCGCCGTCGACCATCTGTTCCGCGAGGGACAGCTGCTGAGCCTGGGCGTTCCCACGACCGGTGTTCTGGTGCAGACACTGCTGGATCGCGGGACCGAGGGTGACCGAGAAGCTGACTTAGCCGAAGCCGAGGCCGCGATCGAGCGGTTGGCCGCCGCGCCGGCCGATGAGGGTCTGGTGATACGCGACATCTGGCTGTTGCGGCTGCGGGCTCTGCTGGCGCAGGCTCACGGCGATGCCACCACGGCTTACGCGGACTTCCGGGATCGCTACCGCGACATGGCGAAAACGCTTGGCTACGAAGGGCATATCGCGTGGGCCGAGGCGATGCCATGACAGCGCGGTTCATCTAGCCCTATCTATCCGCTGGGAATAGTCGCCGAGGTTGGTCCGCTCCATCCGGCCGGATGACCGCCAACCCGGCAGTCCATCAACCCTATTCAAGCAATCCACCAACTCTGCTCAAGCAATCCACCAACCGTGTTCCAGTAACCCACCAACATTTTTAAGCAGTCGACTACTGAAGGCCGCCCCGCCATTTCGGGCGAGGCTGGGTTGGGCAATACCTGCTCACTTGCACACGGACGAAGGGTGAACAGAGATGTCGGCTGTGATTGCGGTGCCAGAGCTGATCACCGAAGCGGCAACAGACTTAGCAACAATTGGGTCGAACCTCAGCGCAGCCCACGCGGCGGCGGCCCCCTCTACCCTGGCGGTGATCCCCGCGGCCGCCGATGAGGTGTCGGTGCGGATCGCGCACCTGTTCTCCCAGCACGCCCGCGACTATCAGGCGCTGGCCGGGAAGGCGGCGGCGTCTCAACATCAGTTTGCGCACAACTTGAAAGCCAGCGCGGCCGCCTATGCCAGCGCTGAGGCCGCCAACACCGCGGTGTTGCAGCCCCTCGCCGCGACTGCGGACTCGATCGGAAGCGCTCTCGCCGGCCTCTGGGACCAACTGGTCAACATGGTCAACGCCGCCGTGGGCCAGTTGACAGGCTTTCTGAATGCACTTTCGAACCTACTTTTGGTGGCAATATGGTTTTCTTTTTTTGTCGGGGCGTTCGTGGTGCTACCGCTCTCACTGATCGTTTTGGCCCTCCCTTTCGATCTCCTGGTTGCAATACTTGCGCTATTTGGTATCAAACTAATCTAGTAGCTGATAGACCCCGGCTGCTCGACCAGCGCCTAAGCGCACCGCAGCCGAGCCGGCGAGGACGCGCCCGCCAACTCGACGCCAACTAACAGACTTCAGGTGTGATCACCTAACAGGCGAAGCCTTCGCGGCTTATCCCAATGCCGCTTTCCTAACCCACATAAAGATAACCCGCACATAAGACTAAAGCCTAACAGTGCTTAATGGCCACTTTAATACCGCGTCTAAGCACCAACCACCCCGTGCCGCTCCTTAGGGACCCGCACCGCTGGTAGGCCATTAACGACTATCAATGAAAGATAATTGAATAACAAGTAAATATTTCACAACTTCAAAACCGCGAGAGGGAACTCCGCGCACGGGCTGACGACATATACAGGCCCGCCACAACGATTGCCAAGCCAAGGGTGCTCGCGGCGGATAGCCGTCGAGGGCCGTCAGCCAGCAGCAGATCTCTACTTACAGCGGGAATACTGCGAGGCAGGGTCAATCGCGCTGATATAGGTCGTGGGTAACCTTCACAGATGCGGCCCACGATTCGGTAGCGCGCGAACTTCTGACCCCCTCTGGATCATGAAGAGTCGGGTTTATCCCGGCGATTTCCGGAACTTCGGCCTAATGCGCTGGGCGCACGGAACTGCGCACTAATAAATGTTTGAGTTGTTTGCCATACATACTGAGCGATTCGCTAGTCAGCATCTCGTAATGCGTACAGTCGACCGTGTACACGGTAATGTCACCAGCAACGTACGGTCGCCAACTTTCGAGAAGATATGAACTCCGATTACCCTCATCCCGCACAGCGGAAAATACGACTATATCACCATCGAAAACACTGGGTTCGTGGGCTCGCAGCAACGGTATTGCGCTGTTAAGGTTCTGAATAATCGAATCGAGAAGCTGACTATATCGAGAACATCCTACGGCCCCTCGTTCGCGGAACAGTTGTCCTATCTGCTCATAGGTAAGCAACTCATCCCGCTCTGGACCATGCAAACGATAAAACCGCACGATTTCTTCCTGCATTTGCTTCTCGAGTAAAGCGGGGCTTGGTAAACTGACGCTTCTGTCGATACTGGGTTGAGCGTCGAGAAGAACAAGGCGTGCGATTACGCATCCACGTCGCTGAAGCTGGATGGCGAGTTCATGGGCGACGGCGCCTCCAATAGACCAGCCGAGAAGGTTGTAGGGTCCCAGGATAAACCCCCTGGATTCTGTCGGCATAGCTTTTCGCCATACCACGAATTGACCGAGGTTCAACCTCTTCGTTCTGCAATATTTGTTGAATTCCAATGATCGGGCAGTCCAAGTAATTACCAAGAGCCTGATACGGCCAACTCACCCCACTCGAAGGATGAATGCAGAACAGCGGAACACCGGTACCCTCTCTGAGGAACTCAACAGGGACTACTTCCACCTCGCTAGCACGGCTGTCCAACTGACGGCGCAAGCTTCTTACGGTGGGCGCGTGGAACAAAGTGCGCACCGCAAGGTGGGTATTAAGTTCTGTACTGATCGCTGCGATTACCCGGATCGCTAACAGGGAATCCCCGCCCAAATCGAAAAACGAGTCCTCCACCCCGACCCGCTGCACCCCAAGCACCCGGGCGTAGATGCCGGCCAGAATCTCCTCAACCGCGTCGGCCGGGGCGCGATGGGGTTGAGCGGCAAACAGCGGCGCCGGCAGGGCCTTGCGGTCGAGTTTGCCCGAGGACGTCAACGGGAACTCCTCGAGCACCATAATGTGCGCCGGCATCATGTACTCGGGCAACCACTGACTTAACCGCTGGCGCACCGCGCTGACTGTGGGGGTGATCTGCGGGTCATTCGCGTGGGGCCGGCGGTGCGAGGCCCCCACCGGGGCCAGGTAGACATCGGTCAACGCGGCGATGGGCTCACCGTCAGGATCGGTGGGAGTGAGGAAAACGGCGTCCAGGGTGCCGGGCTGGGCGCCCCACGTGACCGCGACGTGATAACCGGTGGTTTCACCGAGGCGATGCAGTTGTTCGGCGGTGACGGTCTGCGGGGTCGGGCCGGCGCCGTTGCCGGCGAGCACGTCGGCGAGCGGTAACCCGGCGACGACGACGGCTTCACGCTGCACGTCGGTGAACAGCCCGGCGCCGGGGATGCCGGTGACGCGCACCGTGGCGCGATGCCCGGATTGCAACCGGGCGCCCAGCCCGACGAGGCCCGCGCAGTCGGCCCACGCCCACACGGGTGCCCCGGCCACTGAACATACCCCGGTGGGGGCCTTGTGGATGGTGACGTCGTAGCGATACCGGGTCAGTTCGTTGTCGGCCGATCCTCGTTTGACTTCGATGTCACAGCCGGCCACCAACACATGCTCGCCGGCCCAACTGGTAAAAAACTCCGGCGCCAGCAAGAGCTCGGATTCGCCGAGCAGGGCGCGCTGAACCCGGTGGCGGATCTCGGCGGCGTCGATGACCTCCGAGGTGTCCGAGGTGGTGACGCGGGCCAGCGCGACCGTGGTTTGCAACGCACCCTGCAGGCTGTGGTTGCGCACGTCGCCGATAAACAGGGCCCCACCCGGGGCCAGCAGATCCAGGGCGGTGTCGAGGACCTCGACCAGGTATCGCGCGTGGGGGAAGTACCGGATGACCGAGTTGAGGATGATGGTGTCGAAATAGCCGTGCGGCAACGCCTCGCTCAGGTGAGCGGGCTGGGTGCGCAGCTCGACTTGATCCCGCCATTCACCCTGCCGCTCCAGCGAGCGGGCCAGGTTGTCGATGACCACCGCCGACATATCGGTGCCGACATAGCGCTCACAGTGCGGGGCGATCTGCGACAACAGCAGTCCGGTGCCCACGCCGATCTCCAACACCCGCCGCGCGCCAAGGCCATGATCCGATCCACCGTGGCCGAACGCCAATCCAGCATCTGCTCCAGCGGAATCGGGTCACCGGTAAAGCTGCTGTTCCAGCCCCGAAAATCCATCCCGAACCCCGACGCCTCGACCCCGGGACCTCAACGACCTCAGCGCCGTGCTGCTCGTCATAGCGGTGTTGCCACTGCTCGACGATTTCGGCGTCGCGCCCGGGGCTCTCGGCGTGCGACACGGCGATATAGGCGACCAGCTGAGAACCCGCGTCGCTGTGATGCACGGTCACCGCGGCCCGACTGACCTGCGGGCAAGCCAACAGGTGTTTTCGATCTCGCCCAACTCGATGCGCTGCCCACGCAGTTTGATCTGGGCATCAGCGCGACCCAGGTACTCAAGGGCGCCTCGGGGGGTCCAGCGCACCAGGTCCCCGGTGCGATACATCCGTGTTCCGGTCTCGCCAAAGGCTCCCCGAAAGGATTGGCCACAAACCGTTCCGCGGTCAACTCCGGCCGGCCCACATAACCGTGCGCCAGCGGCCCGGCCAGATATAACTCGCCCACCGCCCCGACCGGCACCGGATCAGCCAGCATCGAGCACCAGCGCAACCACCCCCGCAATCGGGGCGCCGATGCTGACCGGCTGCCCGGCCACCAGTTGTGCACTGGTGGCCCAATGGGTCTCGGTGGGGCCATAGCCGTTGAACATCCGCCGACCCGGCGCCCAGGCGTCCACCACCTCCGGCGGGCAGGCCTCGCCGACAACGACCAGCGTGCTTAACCCCTCCGGCCCGGCCAGGCGGGCCCGATCCAGCGTCGCCAGCACCGTCGGGGTCAACCATGCCGCGTTGACCCGCTGCTCGGCCAGCAACGCGGTCAACGCCTGACCGGCATACACTCCCGGCGGCGCCACCACCAACGCCGCCCCCGACCCGACCGCCACCAACCACTCCAAGATCGATACATCAAAGGTCGGCGCGGCCGCCATCAACACCCGCGCATCCGCGCCCAGCCCGAACACCGCCCGTAGCGCCGCAGCCATCCCGAGCAGACCGGTGTGGCTGACCGCCACCCCCTTGGGGGCACCGGTGGAGCCGGAGGTGAACATCACATACGCGGTGTCATCCACTCCCAGCGGCGCTAGCCGGTCGGCGTCGGTGATCGGCTGCGCGCAGCGCGCGGACACGTCCAGGCCGTGCGAAACATCCACGCGCAGCACCGGGCGCGCCCCGGCCCCGGCCACGGTGTCGACACCACAGGTCAACACACACACCACGCCGGCCGCGTCGAGCACCGCCGCGACCCGCTGCACCGGATGGGTCTGATCCAGCGGCACGTAGGCCCCGCCGGCCTTGACCACCGCCCACCAGGCCACCACTAACTCCACACACCGATCCATCGCCACGCCCACCGCGCGCTCAGGACCCACCCCCGCCTCGATCAGCACGCGCGCCCACCGCGTCGACCACTCATCGAGCTCGCGATACGACACCGTCCGCGCACCGTCGATGACCGCCACCGCGTCCGGGTCGGCGGCCACCGCGGCAGCCAACAACGCCGACACCACCCCCACCGGCGCCCCCACCCGAACACCAGACCAGCCGTACAGCACCAAATCACGCTCACCGGCATCAAGCAGATCCACCGACGACAATGGCACTGCCGGCTTAGCCGTCATCGCCACCAACACCTGCTGCAACCGTCCCGCTAGATCGGTGACGTCGAAATTCGAAAACGGCTGCCCGGCGCCCGCCGTGCTCAAAAACAGCCGGTCACCGGCGCTGAGGAACAACAAACCAAAGTGACCAGCGGGGCCAGCAGCGGTATATCCCCCCGATGCCGCGACACCAGCGAAGTCTAAATTAATTGTCGACGGGAGGAAATTGATATTCACCCTATCGGCCATCTGTCCTGGGCCACGCAGCTGAGCTTTGCGCTCAAGAACGTGCACCGGATATCTTTGATGCTGTAGCGCTTCCCGTATTCGCGTGTCAACATGCTGACAAAAACCGGCGACCGCAGATCCCGGGGCCGTCGTCAACACCAGCGGCACCACCCCGGCAACCATTCCCGGAAGTGTCTTTAACTCTGGACGCACTCGCCTACTGACCGGGAAATCGATTATGACCACGTTGCCGTCAGCGCACCATCCACGCACCAGAAGTGCGCACGCCGCGGTGATGACCGACGATCGAGACACCCCCAACAATTGAGATAATTCTTGGATTCGGCCGACCACCGCTGGGTCCAATTGGACCGGCGCCGACGGCCAACATGGATCACGCTCACTCGCGGCTTGCGACAACCGATAACCCGGTCCACTTTCCGGTGGCAGGTTCCTGGTCCAATAGGTCTGATCGTCCAGATAATCGGTGGACGCTTCATATGCTAACTCGCAGTCAACCAGGTCGCGCAGTGAGCCGAAGAAGGCAGGCGGGATGGGTGCACCAGAGACAATTGCAGAGTACACAGATGCGACCCGATGGGTAACAAGTGCAATACCGAAAGCGTCGAGGACTATGTGGTGGCAGCACGCGAACAAGTAGAATTCATCGGCCCGGGTCCGAAACAGCGCAAATTTGAGTAGCGGGCCGGTGAATGGCATTGGTGTGCGTTGGATCGATGATGCTAGCCGATAGGCCTCCTGCACGGCATGGCGCGAGCAGCTTAGGTCATAAAGGGCCAGCTCAACATCCGGGTAATCACTCGCCCTCTGAAAAACCCGGCCATCCGCCTCGAAGAGGACGGCCCTGGCCGGTTCGGCCTCTTGCAGCACTCGCCGGATCGCCCATTCCAGCGGGTCATGCTCAACCGCGCCCTCGATTCTGGCGAATAGGCCAAGCTGCCACTCCGTACCGCGGTGACCCGATTCCTGCGCAAGCCAGATGTCTAGCTGTCCGCGCGTGAGCGGAAGTGCCCGGTCATCCAGTTCCATCTAACCGCACCGACCGGCCGCGGGCATCAACGCGAGAGTCGAGCGGGCCACCGCCTGATGGGCCGCGTCGAGCGTCGAACCAATGGTTTCCAAATGCGCTGCGGTTGCCGTCATGATCTCCGGGGCCGCGATCACATACGTCATGTCGTTCCACCCACTAGCTCATCGGGCCGACCTGGACGAGACCGGCTCGCCGCCGGCACCGATGAGAGTCATGCCCTGGTGGGTGGCTCGCGTTGGGGGCCCACTCGCGCTGGCGGTCACGTTGTGACCAGGTATTTGCGCAATCCAGCATCACACGAATCGACAGGGCGATCTGCAGTAGTCGACTACTTAAAGGAAGGGACGGGCTACATAGTTGACTACTGAACCGGACCATGTTCGAGACTTCCGGATGCACCGCCGGACCTCAACGATGAGGCTTCACGGCGCTGGGCGGCGCTCATGGCTTTGCACGCATCCCAGCGGAATAACGGTCGATTAACCATGTACAAAATGGTGATGGTTTACCCTCGCCGTCCCCCGCACATTTTCATCTTGCTGCCGGGCCGATTCCTGCCCATGAATTCGGAGAAGTGACTAGGGGGATCTGCAGACCGCTCGACACTGATGAGTTCCCGCTCAATGATCGGGCCGCCCCTGCGGGGTTGATCCGCTCCATCCGGCCGCCTGGCCGACAACTTGGCAATCCACCAGCTCCCATTAAGTAGTCGATCACTTAAGCCCGACACATTGCAGTAGTCGACTACTGCGGCCAGCCCCGTCGTTTCGGGCGAGGCTCGGGTTGACACCGTTGAGCCGAGATGAGGTTAAGCGTCGATGGAAGCACGTGTTACGCCAATCGCGGTGATCGGTATGGCCTGTCGGCTTCCCGGCGGCATCGACTGCCCGGACCTGTTGTGGGAGTCGCTGCGGCGCGGCGATGATTTGGTCACCGAGATTCCGCCTGACCGGTGGGACGCCGACGAGTACTACGACCCTGAGCTTGGGGTGCCCGGTCGAGCGGTGTCGAAGTGGGGTGCGTCCCTGGACAACGTTGGGGGTTTCGATGCTGAGTTCTTCGGGATCGGCGAGCGGGAGGCGACCGCGATAGATCCACAGCACCGCTTGTTGCTGGAAACCTCGTGGGAGGCCGTGGAGCATGCCGGTCTGGATCCAGCGTCGTTGGCCGGGTCCTTGACCGGTGTGTTCGTCGGATTGACGCATGATGACTACACCCTGCGCGCGGCCGATGCCCAGGCTTTGGAGGAGCCGTACGGATTCGCCGGCACCAATTTCAGCATGGGGTCCGGGCGGGTCGCCTACGCCCTGGGGGTCCACGGTCCCGCGGTCACGGTGGACACCGCTTGTTCCTCCGGCCTGATCGCGGTGCATATGGCTTGTCGTAGCCTGCACGAGGGCGAGAGCGATCTTGCGCTGGCGGGCGGCGCCTCGGTGTCGCTGGACCCGCGGAAGCTCGTCGCGGGGTCGGCCCTGGGCGTGCAGTCTGCGACCGGGCGCTGTCATGTGTTCGACGTCGCGGCGGACGGGTTCGTGGCCGGCGAGGGTTGCGCCGTGGTGTTGCTCAAGCGGTTGCCGGATGCGCTGCGCGGCGGTGACCGGATCTTGGCGGTGGTGCGCGGCACGGCCGCAAATCATGATGGCCGCACGGTGAACATCGCGACCCCGTCGTTGGCCGCACAGGTCGCGGCTTATCGGGCCGCCCTAGCCGCCGCAGGCGTGGATGCGCGCACCGTGGGCATGGTGGAGGCCCACGGCACCGGCACGCCTGTCGGTGACCCCATCGAATACGCCAGCCTGGCCCAGGTGTATGGCATCGACGGTCCCTGCGCGCTCGGCTCGTCGAAGACCAATTTCGGACACACCCAGTCGGCCGCCGGGGCGCTGGGGCTGATGAAGGCGGTCCTCGCCGTGCAGCATGGTGAGGTTCCGCGCAATCTGCACTTCACCCGTCTGCCCGACGACCTTGCCCGGATTGACACCAATCTCTTTGTGCCGGAGGTGACAACACTGTGGCCCAGCAACGGTCACGAAGCACCCCGGCGGGCGGCGGTGTCGTCGTATGGAATATCGGGAACCAACGCGCATGCCATTGTTGAACAAGCTCCGGACACCGTTGCAGCGAGCGCCGGGGCGGCCGGATCCGGGCTGGCCGCCCCGCTGGTGTTTGCGTTGTCGTCAACTTCTCGGGAGGGACTGCGGCAAACGGCGGCACGGCTTGCCGAGTGGGTGCAAGCGCGCGCGGAGTCGGTGGTGCTTGCGGATCTGGCCTACACGCTGGCACGCCGGCGCGCCCACCGGCCGGTGCGGGCGACGGTCGTCGCCGGCAGTCTGCAAGAGCTGACCGAGGGTCTGCGTGGGATCGCCGACGGTGACACCCCGTATCAGGCCGCGGTGGGTCAGGATGACCGGGGTCCGGTGTGGGTGTTCTCCGGGCAGGGTTCGCAGTGGGCGGCGATGGGCGCGGACCTGTTGGCCAGCGAACCGGTGTTCGCCGCCACCGTTGCCGAGGTGGAGCCGTTGGTTGCCGCCGAGTCCGGTTTCTCGGTGACCGAGGCGATGACGGCCCCGCAGACCGTGACCGGCATCGACCGGGTCCAGCCGACGATCTTCAGCATGCAGGTCGCGCTGGCCGCCGCGATGAGGTCCTATGGAGTGCGCCCGGGCGCGGTCATTGGGCACTCCTTCGGCGAGGCCGCCGCCGCTGTCGTCGCGGGAGCGCTGTCGCTGGACGACGGGGTGCGCCTCATCTGTCGCCGTTCCCGGCTGATGTCGCGCCTCGCCGGTGCCGGCGCCATGGCGTCGGTGGAACTGCCCGCCCCGCAAGTGTTTTCGGAACTGAAGGCCCGCGGCGTGAACGACGCCGTGGTCGCCGTGGTGCCCTCCCCGCAGTCCACTGTGATCGGCGGGGCCACCGAGACGGTGCACGAGCTGGTCGCGGCGTGGGGGCAGCGCGAGGTAATGGCCTCCGAGGTGGCCGTCGACGTGGCGTCGCACTCTCCGCAGGTCGACCCGATCCTGGACGAGCTGTTCGACGGTTTGGCAGAGCTGCGCCCCATGACACCGGAGGTTCCTCACTATTCGGCGACCCTGTACGAGCCGCGCGAGCGGCCGGCGTACGACGCCGGTTACTGGGTGCGCAATCTGCGTGGCATGGTGCGGTTCTCCGCGGCGGTGCGGGCGGCGCTGGACGACGGGTACCGGGTCTTTGCCGAGCTGGCCCCGCACCGGCTGCTGACCTACGCCGTCGAACAGACCGCCGGCAGCCTCGACATGCCGGTGGTCGTGCTGGCCGGTATGCGGCGCGAGCAGCCGCTGCCGCGCGGGCTACGCGACCTGCTGGCGGATCTTTACAGTGCGGGCGCCGCGGTGGACTTCTCGATGCTCTATCCCGGTGGGCGCCTGGTGGACGCGCCGCTGCCGGCATGGACCCACGTTCCCTTGCTCTACGACGGCCGGGGTCGCCGGGCGCAGGGTGCCTCGACAGTTGCCGTGCACCCGCTGTTGGGTGCGCATGTGCGGCTGCCCAAGGTGCCGGAGCGCCACGTTTGGCAGGCCGAGGTCGGCACCGCTGCGCACCCGTGGCTCGGCGACCATCAAGTCCACAACGTGGCCACCCTTCCCGGTGCCGCGTACTGCGAGATGGCGCTGGCGGCGGCCCGCCAGGTCCTCGGCGATGCGTGCGAGGTTCGCGATATTCGCTTCGAGCAGATGCTGTTGCTGGATGAAGAGACGCCGGTGTCCGCCGTCGCGTCAGGTGACGTCGCCGGGCGTCTTCCACTTCGGGGTGGAGACCGACCAGGATGGCTGACCCAGTCGCCGAGCCGGTGCGGTCCTGCATGTAGCTGGGCACGAGGACCAACCACCCGCGCACGACATGCCCGCCCTGCTTGCGGCCCACCCATGTCGCCTCGATGGTGCCCAGTTGCGGCTGCGGGTCGGCAAATATAGGTATCCACTATGGCGCTGCTTTCACGGGCCTTACCGCGGTGCACACCGCCGAGGGGACGGCCGGCACCGTGCTGGCCGAGGTCGCGCTGCCTGGCCCCATCCGCTCGCAGCAGGCGGCCTACGGGATTCACCCTGCCCTGCTCGATGCCTGTTTCCAGTCGCTGGTGGCTCATCCCGACGTCGGGCGCGCAGACAGCGGCGGTCTGTTGTTGCCGCGGGGCGTGCGGCGACTGCGGGCCCACCAGTCGACCCGTAACGCGCGCTTCTGCCTCACCCGGGTGACCAAGGTGGACGCTGCCGGGGTCAAGGCCGACCTCGATGTCCTAGACGAGCACGGGACAGTCCTGCTGACCGTGCAGGGGCTGCAACTGGGCACCGGGGTCTCGGAGAGCGAACAGGCGGATCGTGTGCTGAACAAGCGGCTGCTGACCGTCGAATGGCAGCAGCAGGCGCTGCCCGAGGTGGGGCACGCCGAGCCGGTAGCTTGGCTGCTGATCAGCACCTGCGATGCCGCGGATCTGCTGGCGACCACGTTGACCGATGCGTTGAAAACGCACGATGCGAAGTGCACGACCATCTTCTGGCCGTCAGGTGCCGATCATCCGGTCGGCGCCGCACCGCTGCCGCTCATTTGGGCGCCAACGAACTTCACGGTGTGATCGTCGTTACGGCATCGAAGAACGGCGATTCGGATGAGCGGTGTGCGCTGCGGGGCCGAGAGCAGGTGCAACAGTTGGTGCGCATCGCCCGCGAACTGTCCGACGTCCCGGGCCAGCCGCCTCGCCTATGCGTCGTGACCGAAAGGCCCAAACCGTGCGACCCGGCGATGTCGCCAACCTGGAGCAGGGGGGCTGCGGGGTCTGATGCGGGTGATCGGCGCCGAACGGCCGAGTTTGCGTGCCACTCAGATCGACGTGGACGAGGACACCGACGCCGAGCTGCTGGCGCGCCAACTACTGGGCGGGTCCGACGAGGACGAGACCGCCTGGCGAAACGGCGAGTGGTACACGGCGCGGTTGTGCCCGGCTGCGCTGCGCCCCGAAGAGCGGCGAACCGCAGTCGTGGACCACCAGCGCGACGGCATGCGCCTGCGCATCCGCATGCCCGGTGACCTGCAAACCATGGAACTCGCCGCGTTCGACCGGGTTGCGCCCGGGCCGGGACAGATCGAGGTCGCGGTCAGCGCATCCAGCATCAACTTCGCCGACGTCTTGATCACGTTCTCCGGCCGATACCCCAGCTTCGACGGTCGGTTGCCGCAGTTGGGCACCGACTTCGCCGGCGTGGTGACCGCGGTCGGGCCGGACGTCACCGCTCATCGGGTCGGTGACCACGTCGGCGGCCTGTGCGGGAACGGGTGTTGGGCCACGTTCGTCATCTGCGACGATCGGCTTGCCGTGAAGCTTCCGCCCGGTCTGACCGACGACGAGGCGCCGCGGTGTTGACCGCGTACGCTACCGCCTGGTACGGGCTGCACGAACTAGCCCGGATCTCCTCCGCCGACAAGGTGTTGATCCACTCGGCGACCGGCGGGATGGGACAGGCGGCGATAGCGATCGCCCGCTGGGCGGGGGCCGAGATCTTCGCCACCGCCGGCAGCCCTCAGCGTCGAGCATTGTTGCGCGACCTTGGCATTGAGCATGTTTACGACTCGCGCAGCACCGAGTTCGCCGAGCTGATCCGTCGCGACACCAACGGGTATGGCGTCGACATCGTGCTCAATTCGCTGCCGGGCCAGCGCAATGCGCCGGGCTGGAATTGCTGGCCTTCGGTGGGCGATTCGTCGAGATCGGCAAGCGCGACATCTACGCCGACACCTGGCTGGGGCTCTTCCCGTTCCGTCGCAACCTCACGTTCTTCGCCGTCGACCTGGGCTTGATGACTGACACCCACCCGAAAAGGTCCGGGACTTGGTGTCCAGGGTGTCTCAACTCACCGCCGATGGTGTCCTGCCGCTGCCGCAAAGCACCCACTACCCGCTGGCCGAGGCGGCCACCGCGATCAGGGCGATGAGCGACGCCGAGCACACCGGCAAACTCGTCCTCGACATCCCGCACACCGGGCATTCCAGCGTGGTGGTGCAACCCGAGCAGGCTCGGGTTTTCCGGCGTGACGGCGCCTACATCATCACCGGTGGCCTAGGTGGCCTCGGGTTGTTCCTCGCGCAGAAGATGGCCGCGGCGGGCTGTGGCCGCATCGTGCTCACCTCCCGCTCCCAGCCCAACCCGGAAGCACTGCAGACAATCGAGCAAATCCGCGCCACCGGGTGCGACATCGTGGCGGAGTGCGGTGACATCGCCAAGGCCGAAACAGCGGAACGGCTGGTGGCAGCGGCAACCGCCACCGGGCTTCCGCTGCGCGGTGTGCTGCACGCGGCCGCCGTGGTCGAGGACGCCACGCTAGCTAACATCACCGACGAGCTGATCGAGCACGACTGGGCGCCGAAGGTCTACGGCGCGTGGAACTTGCACCAGGCCACGGCCTGACAGCCACTGGACTGGTTCTGCCCGTTCTCCTCGGCAGCGGCCCTGGTGGGCTCGCCGGGTCAGGGCGCCTACGCCGCGGCCAACAGCTGGCTGGACGCCTTCGCCCATTGGCGCCGAGCCCAGGGCCAGGTGGCCACCGCGATCGCATGGGGTGCGTGGGCTGAGATCGGCCGCGCCACGGACCTGGCGGAAGGCGCGGACGCCGCTATCACTCCCGACGAGGGCGCGTATGCATTCGAGGCACTGCTGCGCCACGACCGCGCATACACGGGGTATGCGCCGATATCGGGAACACCGTGGTTGACAACCTTCGCGCAACGCAGCAAGTTCGCTGAATTGTTCCAATCCGTGGGGCAAAAGCCGCACGAACACCAGCAAATTCCGCGCCGAGCTGAACGCGCTGCCCCCCGACGAGCGGCCCGGCCGGCTTCGGCGTCTGGTCGCCGACCAGATCAGCCTGATTCTGCGTCGCACCGTCGATCCAGATCGTCCCCTGGTGGAGTACGGTCTCGACTCGCTGGGCAACCTCGAACTGTGCAACCGCATCGAGGCAGAAACAGGAATACGCATCAACCCCAGGGATATCACCACCGTTCGTGGGTTGGCGCGAGCAATGCTTGAAATCTGTGAATCGGCTCGGGAAGGGGCCATACCTTCCCGGGTGACCGATGAAGGTTCCAAGCTAGACCGGCCCGGCAACGCTGGTCGGGAAGGTACGTCCCGGTGCTCACCGTAGTCGCTGATTCCGCCCACTGTGATAAGACCGCTGATGCGATGACGCCGACGGCATCCATGTCAACGTCCGCCTCGAGGAGGCCAAGCTGTGCCTGTTGGTGCTGATCGGGGTGCGCGCGGACGGCCGCAAGGAGGTGGTCGCGCTGGTCGACGGGTACCGGGAGTCGGCCGAGTCGTGGGCGGATCTGCTGCGGGAGGGCAAACGCCGCGGCATGCGGGCGCCGGTGCTGGCGATCGGGGACGGCGGCCGCGAAGAGTCTAATGACAGTTTCGCGGCTAAGGCCATATGCCACTCATGTTTGTGCCGAGATGTCGGCGCTGGCAAACCGTATCGGTGCAGTCAACCTGGGCCAAGGTTTTCCTGACGAGGACGGGCCACCGGCGATGCTGCAGGCCGCCCAGCATGCAATTGCCGACGGATTCAACCAATATCCGCCGCCGCTTGGGATTCCGGCGCTCCGAGAAGCGATCGCCACCGATCGTGAGCGCAAGTACGGCACCAGTTATGACCCCGAGTCGGAGGTACTGGTCACAGCGGGCGCCACCGAAGCCATCGCCGCAATTGTGCTCGGCTTGTTAGAACCGGGCTCGGAGGTGCTGGCAATCGAGCCATGTTACGACGCATATCAGGCGGTGACCGCAATGGCCGGCGCCCGCCTGACGACGACTCCGTTGGTCCCTGATGGCCAAGGGTTCGCACTCGACATCGACACACTGCGCCTCGCGGTGACGCCACACACTGCGGCGATCATCGTGAACTCGCCACACAACCCGACCGGCACCGTGCTAAGCCGCCATGAACTGGAGGCGATCGCCGAGCTCGCTATCCAATACGACATTCTCGTCATAACCGACGAGGTCTACGAGCACCTGGTGTACGACGCGGCCCAGCACATTCCTTTGGCAGCCATGCCCTGCATGCGCGATCGAACCCTTACGGTCTCAAGCGCGTCCAAGATGTTCAACTGCACCGGTTGGAGGACTGGCTGGGTGTGCGGAAACGCCAAACTCATCGCGGGTGTGCGCTCAGCCAAACAATTCTTGAGCTTTGCCAGCGGGGCGCCGTTCCAGCCGGCAGTGACACTTGCCTTGAACAGCCAGCAGGCATGGGTGGAGCAGTCACGACGGTCGCTGCAGTCTCGCCGCGATCGACTGGCTGCGGGTCTTGCCGACATAGGATTTGACGTGCATCACACCAGCGGCACCTTCTTTCTCTGCGCAGACCCCTCGCCGCTCGGCTTCAACGACTGTAGGTCTTTCTGCGCCGAACTGCCGCACCGTACCGGTGTAGCAGCGATTCCAGTGTCGGCGTTTTGCATCCCCGACGGCGACCAGTTCATGGCATGGAATCATCTCGTGCGATTCGCGTTTTGCAAGCGTGAGAACACAGTTGACGAGGCACTGCGCCGGCTAGCGGTGCTGGCTGATTGCTGACTAACTCAATGGCGTCGAGCATCGGCCGGCGCATGGTGTTGCTCTGGAACTGCAGCACCGACAGCAGCTTGATCAGCCCGGCTCGACAATGGTTGGTGTAGGTGTCGGGTCGCCGTAGCATTCGCCGGAAATCGGGCGGATATGCCGTTGCTGCCGGTTAAGGGCATTGGCTTTTTGTTTCGGGCTGCGGCTGGCTAGTCAGCGTCAGGTTTCGCGCGTACTGACATGGCGGACAGTGTAAACAGGAATCAACTGATCGAGAGTTGCTAACCGGCCCCCGTATTGTCGACCTACCTCTGCCACTAAACGGCTCACGCCACAGCACACGATCCGTATTTCCAGCGCGGTTCTTCTAGGCGTGGATGCATGCCACAACCCTTGATGTTTCCTCTGTCCGTCACGTCATTCTCGATGTAACTTCAATAAGCGGTTCTGAACTGCGGTTTCCTTGTGGAGCTAAGGGGTCGAGTAAGGCGGCCAGAATTGTCAGGGCGGTACTCGGATAAGGGTAACGTCGCCCTAGTTGTGGTGGCGACGGATCGCGAGAGCGATGTAATCGAGCGCGGCCCGGGGGTCGCCGCGTTCTGCCTCGACTCCGGCCAGAGTGATCGCCAGGAATGACTCGTTGGCGCGGTTGCCGCTCTCCTGAGCGATCACCAGGCCCCGGCGCATCGCGTCCAGTGCGCGGACGGAATCGGTGGCACCGAAATGCGGAACCCGTAGCTGAAAAGCACCGATGAGCGCGCCCACGGGTTACGGGTAGCTTCGGCGGTGTCGATCAGACCCCTTGCGACCGCCATCGCTTCGTCATAGGACCCGGCGAGCGTCAATGCGAGGATCAGAATATGCCTTTGTGGATCCATGGCTGTCACGACCTTGTGCGAGCTGGGCGCGGCACCACTCGACCGTCCGTTCGGGTTCGACCCATGGCGAGATACGCGCCGCCGAGCAAGCCCTCGATGCCGAACGGCATCTCGCCCCCGCCACAGCCGATCACCAACTCAACAGCGTCCTCGTAGCCGACAGCCGCCTCAAACCTTCCCACCATCCAGCACAGCGCCGCCATCGCATACGGGCCCGCCAGCCGGGATGGTCGACAGCGCGGGCAGGCTCGATGAGACCCGCGGCCCTGACTGTGGGTTCTAGTTTTCGAGGACATAGCCGAGGAACGCCGAGTATGTCGCGATGGTGGCGGCGGCGTCGAGGTCGTGGTAGTCGGCGGCCCACCGAAAGGCGGTGCGCAAGTTCGGCATCTTGGCAGCGAACCAGTCGTAGGCCTCACGCTGTCGGGGCCGTCCCACAGGGCCAGGATGTCGGCTTCGCGTCCGGCGAAGTACCGCGAGTGGGCCGCCCGAATCTCGGACGCTTCGCCGCGGGCCACGAGTTGTTCCTCGGCGAATTGGCGGATCGTCGCCAGCATCGAAAACCGGGTATGCCCAGACGAGCGATCTGCTACGAGCAGGGACTTGCGCACCAGCGCGTCCATTAGATTCAGTACTTCGAACACGGACCTTCGGCATCGCTACTGCGACATGGCGAATTTGCTTGGCTTCGAAGGGCACATCGCATGGGCCGAGGCCATGCCATGACCGCGGCGGGTCGGCGTGCGTGCGTCATGCTCAGGGGTGTCGGAGCACGGCTGCCAAGCAAGCTCTGGGCGGCCCGGTCGACGGGTGGGCTTGCTTGCCGGCACTTGGCTCGGAGCGGTCGGCACGGATCGCCCGGATCGTGGGCGACTGCCGTCGTCCGCGGCGAAGCTTGGACTCCCTGAACACCCGCACGCAGCCGATCTTGCCGCACAGGTTTGCAAGGGCAGGTTACTTCCCGCGACCGATCGGCCGTCGAACGAATTGTTGATGCGCTTGTCGGCCAACGACGTTGTGTGTGCGCATGTTTCCGAGGCGCTTACGAGCGCTTATCCTGCGACAGAAAACCGCACCCTCGCCATCGCGGTGAACCTGCGCAATCGGTGCGGCCTCGATCCGATACTGGTAGGCAAGATGGTCACGACAATGAATTCGACCTGCAACGCGGCGAGGGTGTGAGGTCGACCGCCGAACGCATCCGCCAGAGCGTGGATCACTTTGCCGGCGAACACTGCGACCTACGCGTAAACCAACGGTTCCTCGACGCCGCGGGTCGATGGCGGGGGGTCGCTCACGGCCGCTGACTTCGATCTCGCCCGATGGAACCCGGTTATCACGAACTGGAGCGGCTTCGGCGTCGATCGCCTTCGATTTAAAGACACCGACACTAACTGCGCGCCGATGATGAAACTTCCCGCCGCGGGAGTCGGAATGCTCGTGGAAGGAGCCGACGGCCGCGGGCTGGTCTTTCAGATGACACTGCCGCCCGAAGACTTCGTGGCCATGTGCAGTGTCGCGATTCGTGAGCACATGCACAGGTTGCGGCGCGCGGACGACGACATTCCACGACTTCACCGTGATATTCACGGCTGATTAACTGTTCCGTAGCACCTCGACCATTTCCAGCCGCCGTGCTTGGACCGAGGGATACGCCGCAGCAAAAGCCGCACGATCGCTAAGAGCGGCCCGAAACCGGGCGAAATTGCAGTAACCGACTACTGCGATCGCCGCGCCGAACGCGAGCGACGATTGCGACTGCGGAACTAGACACGACACGGTGTCCACCGTCCAACCTGACATGGAGGCACGCCGATGAGTAAGGCGAAAGGTATCGAGCGGAGCATCAGTGCCATACCAGATCGATTTGGCCACGGACCACGATGAGCCCCAAGTGCGTCGGGCGCGATGCCCAACGGAAAAGTGCTGCTGGATCGCCGATCAGGTTTCGCGAACAAACGTCGTGGCGCGGTGCATCTTCGCGGGCACATCGGGTCCGGCTTCCTCAAACGGGCGGCGGCCGCCCTCGCCGCCGAGCATCCGTTATTGCGAGTGTCGATCCGGATAGAATTCGATGGAACAAACCCGACGTTCGTGCCGTCGGCGGTGCGGTCCGATCCGGCGGGTGAATGGCGACGACCTCGAATGGGAACGTCAAGTCGATGACCACGAGCTGAATACGCCGCTGGATCGCAGCGCGGTCCGCTGATCCGAATAGTTGACGTCGCGCTGGGTTCCTCAGACGACGAGGAGAATGACCTTCTGCTGACGGTGTCGCACACCATCGCTGACGGGACGACGGCGCTTCGCGGCCGCGCAGGCTGCTCGAGCACGCCGATCGCCTTTCTGCAGTGGATTGCATCGACGAAGTCGTCAGGTCGCGACCCGCCGCTGCTTCGCCCGACGAGCCGCTGCCCGCTCGTCGTCGGGCTTGCGGGGCATGGCCACATTCGCGGCGTCCGGATTGGCAGATCTGCTTGCTAGAACAATGGTTCGGCCGCACCCGCTCGCACTGGAGTACATCGCCGGCGCGCAACGTAGGACCAAGCTCGTTCGGCGCGTACTCAGCTCGGTCGAGCTCGACACACTGACGCGACGGTGTCGGGCGGAGGGTGTCACCGTGCACGGCGCGCTCGCTGCCGCGATGGCGATGGTGGTGGGGCCCGCCGCGGCACGGAGGGATTCGGGACGAATTTGCATCGGCTCGGCGATCAACATACGTGGAGAGCTCCGTCCGCGGGTGTCGGCAGACGAGGTCGGCGTTTATGTCTCGATTACGCAGACGATATTGCGATTCGGGGGTCATCATGACCTGTGGTCGGTGGCCCGACAAGCCAATCGGTCAGTGCGTCGGCGAAGGCGATTCGGTTAAACACCTTGCGCCGCCATACCAATGCGTTTTCTTTGTCCGGCGTCGGTCGCCAAGAGTTCGAGAGTGTTTCGAATCGTCGAGCGCCACGGCCCCTTGAATGTTTGCATCACTAACATAGGCCGTAACGCCTTCCTTGCGCGGCTCGGTGAGCTGCGGCTGTCCGGCGCTCAGTTGGCCGCCAGCGTATCGGTCGGCGGCTTCTTGGCGATAATCAACACCAGCCACGACCAACTCTTTTGGAACTTTGGCTATATCCACGGAGCGGTGGCCGACCCGTCAGCGCAGCGTTTCGCGGACGGGTGCGTTCAGACTCTGCTGAGCGCAATCGATTGTCCCCGTGGAGTGACGGTTGTACCTGGCGCAGAAATGCCGATGAACGACCCGGGAACTTTGTCCGCCCGAGAAGCCGGAGTACCTCGATGACAGCCCGGCACGCTTCAAATCAAACGATAGCGTCCCGTGAATTGGTGGACTTCGGATCTGGCGTGGTTCACGCGTTGTGATCAACGAGTCTTGTTGAACGCTAGGTGATTTGGTGTTGTTTGTCCAGTGCTGCGGCGGCGTGTTTCGCGGCGATGACGGCACGCAGCTCACCCATGGAGACATCTGAGAGATAGCGGCGGGTGACTTGCCATTCGTCGTGAGATTCGATGACCACGGCGGTGGCCAGGCGCAAAAACGCCGCGGGGTTGGGGAACATTTCCACGACATCAGCGCGGCGTTTGATCTCCTTGTTGAGCCGTTCGATCGTTATCTGGAGTCCTCCGGCGGTGTCTTTGATGTCCGACACGAGGCGTTGAGGTCCCAGTTTCTGCGTGCTGGACATGGTTATCTGCAGTTCGTCCAGAAGGCAGAGCCTGCGGAGGAGCGATGCAGATTGCACGAGTTATTTCGCCGGTCTCGTTGCGTGAGTCGTGGACGGTTCTCGGCGACGACGATGCTCCGATAGCGCCGGTCGACCGGTATCTGGGGTATCTGACCGACATCGAGCGATCACCGAACACGGTCAAGGCTTACGCGCACGATCTAAGGATTGGTTCGGTTTCCTCGCTGAGCGTGGGCTGGACTGGCGCACGGTGCGGCTCGACGATGTTGGTGAGTTCGTGGCTTGGCTGCGGTTGCCGCTGCACGCCCGAGCCGGGGGTGTTGCGGTGTTGCCGTCGGTGCCGCATCACTGCATGGAATCGACTGTGAACCGCAAGCTTTCAGCGGTCGGGGCGTTTTACACTCACGCCTCACGCGATGGGGTGGATGTGGGTGCTCTGCTGAGCTCGTGGCAGGTCGGCGGCGCGCGCGGCGGCTGGAAGCCGTTTCTGCATCACATCAGCAAGGGCGACGCCGAGGTCGCGGCGGGTGATTGCGTTGAAGACACCGAAGAAGCTGCCTCAGGTACTCACTCCGGACGAGGTGCAGGCGATCCTGGACGGCTGCGGCCGACTGCGGGACCGATTGCTGTTCGCCGTGCTCTACGACACCGGGATGCGCATAGGTGAGGCACTGGGCCTGCGGCACAACGACATCGCCGCCGCCGAGCATGAGGTGACGGTTCGGCGACGCGACAACGCCAATGGCGCGCGCGCCAAGTCGCAGACCGGCGCACGATCCCGGTCAGCACCGAGTGATCCGGTTGTTCGCCGACTACCTTCACACGGAATACGGCGACCTGGACAGCGATTACGTGTTCGTCAACCTGTGGGGCCGTCCGCATGGGCATCCGCTGACTTATGCCGCGGTCTACGATCTGGTGCGCCGGCTGCGCCGCAGGACCGGGATCGATTTCGACCCGCACTGGCTGCGGCACACGGCCGCGACCCGCCTGCTGCGCGACGGGGTCGGCATCGAGGTGGTCGCGCACCTGCCCGGACATGCTCAGGTGGCGACGACGACCATGACGTATGGGCACCTCACCGTCGAGGACGCTCGGCGGGTCATGGAACAGGCGGGCTGGTTCACCGATGGGCGGGTGCGGCTGTGAGCGCGCCGTCGCTCAAGCCTGCCGGTCGGTCGGGGCTGCTGGGCAAGCTGATGGCCGAGGTCCGCAGCGAATTCCGCAGCGATGTACTGGAATTCGGAGCCGAGGACGCGGTGTTCGGTGGAGCTGTGTGCCGGGTTGAGGGATGCGGGCGAACGGCGCGTGGCCGCGGCCTGTGTGAAGGACATCGGCAACGGTGGCATGACGAGGGGCGTCCGCCCTGGAGCGGTTCGTCGTGTCGACCGATCCGCGGTGGCGGCGGCGACAACCGAACCAGCGCTGCCAGGTGCCCGGTTGCGGTTACGGATCCGCCGTAGCGGCATGTGCGGTCTGCACGCGCAACGATGGCAACGCGCCGGGCGCCCTGAACTGGGCGGGTGGCTGGCCGAACCGCAGCCGTTCAAGCAACCGCGGTCGGCACGACCTGCCGGATCCCGCATTGCGAGCTTTGGCCACAGGGCACGTCTGCGTTCTGCCAATCCCACACCAACACCTGGAAGGTGAACGGGAGACCCGACATCGACGAGTTCGCCGACCACTTCGCCTCCGAGACTCCGCTGGCCAGCGAACAGATCCGGCTCGACCCGCTGAGCGGTCAGCTGAAGCTCGAGATGCAGTACGTGTTGCAACGCCGCCTCGATGACCGGCCGGGCAAGCTGACTCCCGATGTGGTCATGCGCGTGGTCCGGGCACTCGGCGCCGCAGAAGTGGGCTCCCTGCTCGACCACGACGAGGACGCCTGGCAGCGACGAAGTCGGTCGATGATCAACGACACTCGCTCCCGCGCGTTCCTCGGTTACGCCTACCGGGTGATCGCAGACCTGGCCGAGGCCGGCGGCTGGGAAGCCGAGTACCCGCGCGATGTCTGGTGGATGCGCCGGCTCGGCTTCGACGGCGACCGCACACTGCGGTTCACCGGGATCGGCCAGCCGTGGCTGCGCGAACTGACCAAACGCTGGGTTCGGTGGCGGCTGTCGACCGGGCTGGGCCTGGAAGCCGCCGGCGGCCGACCGGTCGTCGTGATCACGCGCTTCGCGCAGTTCCTCGCCGCCATCGGCATCGAGAACATTGAACGCATTGACCGATCCGTGTTGGAACGCCACCTCGCCGACCTACGTGGCGACTCCATCCATGCGCAACGTCGCGGCATCCACATCGGGCTGCTCAACCGCTTCTTCACCGCGGTTCGCCAACACCGTTGGGATACAGCCCTTCCCGCGGACGCGACGTTCTTCACCGAGGACTATCCGAAACGCGAAGATCGGCTGCCCAGGGCGCTGGCCGAGCACGTCATGGCTCAGCTCGAGGACCCCGACAACCTCGCCCGCTTCGGCGATCCCGCCCACCGGTTGATCACGATCATCCTGATGCGCTGCGGGCTACGGATCACTGACGCCCTGCGGCTGCGCAGCGACTGTGTGGTCACCGACGCCGAAGGCGCGCCGTATCTGCGCTACCTCAACCACAAGATGAAACGCGACGCGTTGGTGCCGATCGACGAGCAGCTGCGCGAGCTGATCGCCGAACAACACACAACGCGCATCGCACAAAATTGGCCGGCAGGCACACCGGGCCTGTTCCCGCGCCCCACCAAGAACATCGACGGCAGCCACCCGATCGCCAGCCCGACCTACCGCATGGCGCTGCTGCGCTGGCTGGCCGCCGGCGACGTGCGCGACGAGCACGGCCAGCCGGTGCACCTGACACCGCACCAGTGGCGCCACATGTGGGCACCCGCCTGATCAACCGTGACGTCCCGCAAGAGGTCGTGCGCCGAATCCTCGATCACGACTCCGCCCAGATGACCGCGCATTACGCCCGGCTGCACGACACCACCGTGCGCCGCCAGTGGGAAGCCGCCCGAAAAGTTGACATCCATGGCGCCACAGTCACTTTCGAGCCGACCGGGCCACTCGCCGAGGCAGCCTGGGCCAAACAGCGACTCGGCCGCGCCACCCAAGCCCTGCCCAACGGCTACTGCGGACTGCCCGTGCAGCAGAGCTGCCCGCACGCCAACGCGTGTCTGACCTGCCCCATGTTCCTGACCACCGACGAATTCCTGCCCAGCACCACCAGCAGCGACAACAAACCCTGCAGCTGATCACCGCCGCCGAAGCCCGCGGACAACAACGACTCGCCGAGATGAACCGCCAAGTCCTACACAACCTCGACAACATCATCACTGCCCTCGACCCAAGACCCAGGGAAGGCGAAACATGCGCGCTGACAACAGCATCTATCTCACCACCGCCGCCCGGCAGCGCCACGAACACACCCGAGCCAAAGCGATCGCAGCAATGCACGAACTCGACCGGGCCGGCGCAGTACTCACCTTCGAATCCGTCGCCCGCCACGCCGGCGTCTCCCACTCCTGGATCTACACCCAAACCGACAGCAAGGACGAGATCCGCCGACTACGCGAACTGAGCAGACGGCAACCGAGTCCAACACCCTCCTCGCAGCGAGCAAGCGACGACTCCCTGCGACAGCGTCTCGAAATCGCCAACCGCCGCAACCGCGAACTCGCCGACGAGAACCAACGGCTACGCCACCAACTCGCCTGCGCACTCGGCCAGAACCGCGACAACGGTCGTCTCCGCACCGCAGACCAGCCCAAAGCACATCACGATCCGGTAACAATCGGACCGTGCTGACCGGCGACTTGGCATCGGCCACCGCTGCATCGACGACACCATCCACGACGCAAACCGCCAGGTCACTGGGCTCATCGAGCACGGCGCTCCAGATAACCAACGGATTGTTCGACCAGATCTTTTGCCAGTGCGCCTTCGGGAACGCGGTGAACGCCAGCACATCGGTTTTGGCCTGGCTCATCATGTCGGCCACTTTCGGGAAGCTGCCCGCCAACGTATCGGCGACGCGGTCCCATTGGGCGGCGACCTCGACGCACAGGCCGAGGGCCTTGTCCGCGAGCAGAAACTGGGGGCGAGCATGCTTCAGCCGATGCTCGACCGTGGACCGCGGATAACGGCGGCATCTTTGGGGACCACTTTGGGACCACACGTCATGCGCGCTGCTGAACGAACTGCGCGTCTAAGCACGTGATGCACGAACACCAGACAGCGAACCATCGGCGCTGACCGGCGGAAATGTCTTGCCGCAATTTACTGGGGGTTAAGTGGTCTCAGGTCCAGCTCCTGCCAGTCCGGCTCAGCGAAATACGCTCCGACCAGAAATGACGCGCTAGTCGTCGACGCACTGAAACTCGGTGTGACCTCGTTTGCAACGGCGGTCGAGGTATGTCCCAGCGTCACAATGGTGTGCCCTCGATCAAACATCGTGTGCACTGGCGCATCTATTTCGGCCCAGGAAACAGAAAACCCGCCCCCAGAGGGGACGGGCGGTGTGCACGAGCCTACGACCAGACCGCCCCGGGCCGAAATTCTGCTCAACGGTGGTGTGGCTGCCGTCAAGGCCACGCCGCTATGCGGTCGGCCCGCCGGCCGAGCCTTGACAACAGCCACACCACCGCGCAAAAGCAGGCCACTAACGGGGAGCTGGGGGAGATGAGGATGACGCAGACATGCGAACGCCCTAAAACCCTTGAGTTGTACAACTTCAGGGTTGTAGAATGGTCAAAGTGAGCTGGGTGGTCGATGTGGAACTGATCACCGACTGGCTGGCTAGCCTCGACGATCGCAGCCACGAGCTTGTGATCGCTGCACTTGAACTGTTGGCCGAGCGGGGACCGCTGTTCGGACGGCCCGTCGTCGACACAGTCACCAGTTCGCGACACAACAACATGAAAGAACTACGACCCGGCAGCGCAGGCCGAACCGAGCTACGCGCACTGTTCGCCTTCGATCCGCAGCGAGCGGCGATCATGCTCGTCGCCGGCGACAAACAAGGCCAGTGGAAACGCTGGTACGACCAAAACATCCCATCGCCGACGACCTGTTCGACACACACCTCAACAAACTGAAACAGACCAAGCAGCAGAAAGGACGCAAACGCCGATGACCACACTCGACGACTGGCTCAAAAAGCGCCCCGTCAACCGCGACGCCGTCGACGCCCATAAAGCCCGCATGCGCGGCGAACTACGTGCCTACGCCCTACGCGAACTGCGGGAGGCCCAAGGACTCACCCAAACTCAACTGGCTGGCCTGTTGCACGTTAGCCAAAACCGCGTCAGTGCCCTGGAACGCGGTGAGGTCGAACACACTCAGGTCGACACCCTGCGCCGCTACATCGATGCCCTCGGCGGCCAGCTCCGCATCGAAGTCGATCTCGGCGACGAACGCATCCAAATCGCCTAATGGCACAGTGGTCACGCGACGCAGCGCCGGAGCCGCTAAGTACAACCGAACGCCTGACGACCAAACCCCCGTTGTGCCGCCAGTGTGCCAAGACGAGCTGACACAGCCCGACAAACCGGGGACAGGGTGGACAGGAACGACCCTCTGAACTGCGCATTTCAAGACGCCACGGCACCGCGTGAGACGCGGTAGACGGTCTGACTCGGATTTACACACCAGCGGTCGGCGGTTCGATACCGTCCGCGCCCACCAAAGTTATTGCAGGTCAACGTCATACCGCGGCCCAATCGAGCTTGGCTGGCGATTCGTACACTCAGTCGATTGCGTACTAGCCGAGTGGGGAGCTGCCACATGGCGTGGAGCCCCTCTCCGCCCGTAAGTGCCCGCATTACCGTGTGGGGGCGGCTACCGCGGCGCGAAAGACTTGCAGCGGGCTACCGGGGTTGGTGGCGATCGCCTAGAGCATAAGACATCGCGCTGCGGTGACCCGCATCTGCATACCCACGGCATCGTCTCCAACTGCCAAGCCCGCGCCGACGACACGCTGGTGTCGATCGACTCCAAATCGCTTTTTGACGAAGCCAAAGCCGCCGGCATCGTCTAATCAAGCCACCCTGCGCCACGAGCTGTACGCCGAGCTGGAAGTGGAATGGAGTCCGGTGGACCCGTTTACGGGGATGGCCGAGATCGCCGATGTCACCAAGGCGTGTCTCAAGGCGTGATCGCAGCGCTCCAGGAGTCTGCGCGAATGGGCACAGAATGACCTCGTCGTCGTCGACGGCGAGCCCACCGCACAACAGCTCGCTGCCGCGCAAAAGCCACCCGGCCAGCCAAACCGGAATCCAAATCGTAGGCCGAACTCACGGAAGACTGGCGCGCTGATGCGCGCGGTCTAGGACTGCGGATCCCACCGTTGCCACCGCCTGATTGGACTTGCCCGCGTACCCCGCCCGGTGCCGGGGGTCATGTTCGAGCGATCTGGTCGCCGTGTGGTGGGAGCGGCCCGTCAGCGGTCCGGGGCTTGCATCCACCCGACGGCAGAGCTGATCCGTTGTGGGGGAGCGCCGGCGTCGCCGCAAACCTGCGCGACAATCTCGGCGGACTCGGCGACGAAGACACCGAACGCGTAATCGTCTGCCGGCACGGCCATCGCCGTCAGCAGTCGGACCTGCTTTCCGCGACTCGATATGGATGCGGCGTGCTTGTTGAGTCGATCGGCGGTTTCGCCGATCGAGTGGGCGGGCACCTGCGCTCGTACCATTCCACGAGGAACCGCTGTGTCTGGTCCTCAGTAGCCGCCATCCTCACCAAGGTATAGATGCCGGCGATCGTGAACATCAGGGTTTTCCCTAGTCCATATCGGATTCAAATTTCGAGGAGCGAAGTACTCGGTGCAGCTGCGTTCGGGAGCGGATGTTGAGTTTGCGGTAGATGTGGCTGAGGTTGACCTCGACGGTTTTGACGCTGATAAACAGGGCGGCGGCGATGTCGCGGTTAGTCATGCCGGCGACGGCCAACTCGGCGACGCGTTCTTCGGTCGCGGTCAATCCTTGGTGACGCTGCCCGCCTGAGACACCGCGTGCCAGTTCGGCTTTGGCGCGCTCGGCCCACACGGTGGTGCCCAATGTCTGGAAGGTCTGCAGGGCCTCGTGCAGGGTCGTGGTGGCGGCGTCGCGGCGGCGTTTGCGACGTTGCAGCTGACCGAGCAGCAGCTGGGTGCGGGCACGTTCAAACGGCATGGGTAGGCGTTGGTGCTCGGCCACGGCCAGCTCGGCGGTTGACACGGCAGCCGTGAGATCACCCCGTCCGGCCTGCAGCATTGCGCGGCAGCGTCCGCCGGTGGCCAACATCCAGGGGCGATCAAGCCGCCGGCCGTTGCGCTCGAGGGCTTCGACCAACGGCTCGGCGTCATCGAAGCGGCCAAGATTGATCATCGCCTCAGCGGCATCGGGAAGAAAGGGCGCGACGTAGATCTCGGTTCCCTCCGACGCCTCGTTGAAGGCGCTCAACAGCGGCTCGAGCGTGCGCAGCGCGGCATCGTAGCGACCCGCGGAAACATCGAGAAAACCCACCGTGGTGACCGGCCACACCGTCACTAAGCCCGGGGAGTCACACCGCTCGCCGACAGCGAGGGCCTGGCCGGCGTCGCGTCGCGCCGCGTGCTCAAGACCGGTGTACCCGGCGACCGCCGCCCGCAGCATCAGGGCCACCGATAGCGGCAAGTCCCGGCCCAGCTGTAGCGCACGCTCCATGGCGTCGTCTGCAATCAGATTCGCCTCAGCGAAGTCGCCCCGCCAAATCTCGTTGAGACCGCTGTGGAACGCAAACATCATCAGTTCGCTTTCCTCGCCGCGCTCGAGGTAGCTGCGCCTGATGGCCTGCAATTCCAGTCGGGCATGCTCAAGGCGACCGGTTCCGGCCAGCAGTATCGCGCTGTGCACCCTCGGGCGCAGCAGCGCCGAGACGGGGGCTTGGAAATCCTCTAGCTCAAGTGCGCGTTGCAGGCGAGATTCGTCGAGGCCTTCGCCGAGCAGGAAGCGCACCAAGACCCACATGCTCAGAGCCTGGCTGAGAAGGTCGGGTTGGCCGTGCGCCTTTGCACTGGCGACGGCGTCATCAACGCTTTGTGCCGCACGATCGCGTTGGTGGACATTGAGGAGCGCGAATGACAGCGGGACCAAGATCAGTGTGCGCAGCCCGAGGTCGTCCTCCACATCGCCGAGCGCACGGTCCAGCAGATCGGCGGCGTCACGCGAACTGCCATCGAGCAAGCTCCATAGCCCTAGCAGGCGCAATGCCGCCGCCCGCAGCCTTGCGGGCGCAGGTCGTTCGACGGTTTGCTCAAGAACAGCCCGGGCACGCCCGGCATCCCCAGCGTTGAAGTGGTAAGCCGCCGACTGAATCCGGCGCTCCGGGGAATCCCCGCCGAGATTCATCGCGAGCTCCAGCAGCTCGGCGGCGGCGGCGGGGGCTCCCCTTCCACGCGCCATCTCCGCTGCCGCGTCAAGCGCTTCTACGGTCTGTCGTTTTCCGGTCGCGTCGGATAGGGCCAGGTGGCGGGCGCGCAGTTCGGGCTCGGCGACGAGTTGGGCTAGGCGCCGGTGCATTTCGCGGCGGCGGCGCGACGGCGCTGCGCTGTAGACGCCGTGCGCCAGAATCGGGTGGGTGAATCGGAGGTGGTTTCCGTCGATCGCCACCACCGCTTGGATCTCGGCGGCACCGAGCGATTGCACCACCTCATCTGGCGTCGAGTCGGTGGCCCGGGCCACCACCGGCACGGTCGGATCGGGGAGGCTGGCCATGGCAAGCAGGACGTCTTCGGCGCCGACCCGGCTGATCCTCGAACGGACCAGGTCGTTGAGGCTACTCGGCAGGCTCAATCCGGAGGTGCGGCCTTCAGCGCCGAGTTCCCGGGCCAATTCGAGTGCGAAAAACGGGTTCCCCCCAGCTATCTCGTGGATACGCAGCAATGTTGGGCGCGCGACCGACTTACCGAGCCGGTAAAACAAGACCTGATGCAATTCGCCAACGGTCAACGGCCGCATCCGGATTCGTTGCGCGGCGTCGGGGTTGGGGAGTTGCAGCCGCGACGCCGCCTCCTCGGTACGGGTCGTGCACAGTAAAGCCGCCCCGGCCGGAAGCCTGCGTGCGGCATATGACACCAGGTTGGCACTGGACGTATCCACCCATTGCCAGTCATCGATCGCAATGACTACCGGAGTTTCGGCGGCGAGCCGGCCGATGACGGCGACAAATGCCGCCGCCACCCCTCTGGGGTCGATGTCGAGGGCGCCGACGGGGTGGCGCAATAACGCTCCATCCAAGGCCAGTTGCTGCGGTGTCGGCAGGTCCGACCAAATTGGGTCGTCAACGTCGCTGAGCAGATCGGCTAGCACGGTGTAGGCCAGCACTGACTCGGTGGCGGCGGCGCGACAGCTCAACGTGCGGAACCCACGCGCACGAGCCCGGTCTAGCGCGTCGAGCCACAGCGTCGTCTTGCCGATACCCGGTTCGCCTTCGATGACGAGGGCGCACGATTGACGCGGCACGAAGTCGAGAAAGTCAGTGACGGCGCGTTCTTCAGATCGCCGGCCGACGATCTGCTCTGCCATAATGAGTCCTCGTGCAGCGGCTGTCAGACGGATAAGTCGGCGCGAGCAGAATTAGATACCGACAACGGCTCCCGTTGTCCACGCCCGAGACCCATATGCTGGCACCTTCCGGTTACCGGCGCGCGTCGGGGCCAGACCGCCGCGTGCGCTGGGATCTCGACTGGATCGACGTCACGGGCCCAATTGTCCCTCAGACGTTAAGACCGCGTGCTCGGTTTGGGAAGGATCGAACCTTTGAGTGAATGCTGATCAGTCCATATTTCGTCGCAGATAGCGCCACCACCAATAACATCGCGCCACTGACCAAACGCCGAAGCCCGCCTGCCGCGTCCGCAGATTCTGCCGGTGGCTCGCCCCCGTGGGTCGGCACGCGATGATAGCGATGTCGGAGTTACCGAAGGCTCCGATTCCGTGCGGGCGTTCCGGTGTACACAGGCATGATTCGCTGGCGATGACCGGTCGCGACACTTCGCCTCCGGCAACCGATTACGCTTGACCTGGCTGACCATCCTCGCCCAACAACAACCCGCCCATGCCAGCGGCGCCGGGGGTTGCCCCCGAGGTCGCGGCGTTGCCGCCGTTCCCGCCGATACCGACCAGTTGGGCGTCGCCGCCTTTGCCACCAGCGCCGTCATTCGGCCCCGGGCCCCCGTCACCACCGAAGCCGCCGTCGCCGATCAGGCCAGCCTTCCCGCCGGCACCGCCGCTGCCGGCTTCTAAATCGGACAGTCCGCCAACGCCGCCGGCACCGCCGTTTCCGACGAGGAAGCTGGCGTTGCCGCCGGCACCACCGTTACCGGAGAATTCGCCGGAGCCGCCAGCCCCACCGGGCCCGCCGTTTCCACCCAGGATCCCGCCATTGCCGCCACCGCCGCCCTCGCCACCGTCGCTTCCGGATAGGGAACCACTTCCGCCAGCGCCACCAGCGCCGCCGGCCGCCCACAGGCCGCCATTTCCGCCGGTCCCGCCGACTCCACCCGACGCGGAGACCGTTGCACCGCCGGCACCACCGACGCCGCCGGCACCAAACCATCCGCCCGTCCCACCGCTGCCGCCGTGCCCGCCGCCACCGAAACTGAAGCCGCCGATGCCGCCGGCTGCTCCTTGGGCAAAGAGTCCGCCGGCGCCGCCCTGCCCACCCGCACCTCCGGTCCCGGCAGAACTGGCCCCGCCGCTCCCGCCGACACCGCCAGTGGCGAACAGGCCGCCGGCGCCACCATTGCCGCCCGCCCCGCCGGTGGTGGCGGCGTTGCCGATGCCTCCCGTGCCGCCCGCGCCACCGACGCCACGGAGGAATCCGCCAGCCCCGCCGCTTCCTCCGGTCGCGTTTTGGCCGCCGGCCCCACCGGCCCCACCGGCTCCACCAAAGAACCCACCGGCGCCGCCATTGCCGCCGTTGTGGCCGGCCGCGGCAGACGCGCCGTTCCCGCCGTTGCCGAACAACCATCCGGCATTGACGCCGTTTGCCCCGGTGTTAGGAGCACCGTTGGCGCCGTTACCGATCAGCGGACGCCCGGTCAGCAGTTGACTGGGCGTGTTGATGGCGCCGAGCAGGTCTTGCTCGATGATTTGCAGCGGATTGGTGTTGGCGGCCTCGGTAAGGGCATAGTGTGCTGCCCCGCCATTGAGCAGCTGCACGAACTGCTGATGAAACGACGCCGCCTGGGTGCTGAGCGCTTGATAGACCTGCCCGTACTCGACAAACAGCGACGACACCGCACCCGAGACCTCGTCGGCTCCGGCGGCCAGGATGCCCGTGGTAGGGGCCGCGGCCGCCGCATGGGCGGCGTTGAGTGTGGCGCCAAGGCTCTCCAAACCCGCCGCCGCCGACGTCAACACCTCGGGCGTTGCTACCAGGAAAGACATCGTCGCCCCTTTTGATCCATAACCGTTGACGGCCACCTCGGGTACCGCCATGAGCATCTGGATTTGGATGCCGCGGCAGTGAAGCGAGTTGCGACCGTAGGGGAAACGTTAGGGACGATCGGGGGCCGATTGAATCAGGGAAATCCCTAGACTTTCACTTTCACGTGCGAGCGTCGCCCAAACCGGTGTCCCCTGGGGGTTCCCGAACCTGGCAACACTGTGCGGCTCTTGAGGCTTAGCGACCGCTCTCTCTCGGCGGAAATTGGTGTCTCGGTCGCCACCCGTACACCCGAACACCCGTTCGCCCATGAGGTCGAGATAAGAAGTGGGCATCGACTGGGGTGACCTCACCGCTGCGTGACGACGTGTGCTTCTCCGGTGCGCCGGTGTTGCGTATGTGACTGGGCAGGTCCCGGATTTGTGCCGGCGGGTGGAGTGCGCCCGCCTACTCAGATCGCCCTCAGCTCGCGGCGCGGGTTCAGCTGCGGCACATCGACGGCGCGTGTCCACAACCTTCTCGGCTACCATGACCATCATCACCCCCCACGAACAGGCCACCTCCTACTCGCCAAAACTGGGAATTTATGCCACTTTTCACCGTCACAATGCGTTCCGGCAGAACGGTTACAGACAAGGACGCAATTTCCGCCGCCATTCATGAAGCAAGCGTCAGCGCTGGTTATCCTGAGGACGATCACTTCCAGCGATTCATCTCTTTGGAAGAAGCTGACCTTCGCATCAGCCCTTTCTATCCCGATCTGGGAAAACCTCGCAGCGAGCATGTCCTGATGATCGAGGCACTGCTCTCGTCAGGGACTGACCAAAACAGGAAGCGCGCGCTTCTTTCCGCGATCGTGACTCGCCTACAGGCGGCAGGAACGGAACCAAACGACGTCATGGTCTTCTTCGGCGAGATCGACCGTGCCAGTAGTTCCTTTGGTGGCGGCCGGACCGCCACGCCTCTCGAGGTGCGGTCTTAAACACTCACTCACCCAGCATTCCGTTGAGCATCGCTGTGAGTACCCTGCGTACGCGCGGTTCGATCTCGAAGACTGCGTGCGCCATGCGCGGGTCGCTGCGGTAGAGCGCCGCTACCTCTGGAGGTGGGTTGGCCATTTGCCAGAATGCGCCGGACAGTGAGGTCGCGGTGGCGATGACGTCGATGCACTCTCGTTGGGTCAGGCCGGGCAGGAGCCGTCGCATGACCTCGACGATGGCGTCGACTTCGTTGTGGGTGATGAGCTTGAAGGCGCGGACGGCTTCCAGGGACACGTTTCGTTCCAGGTTAAGCGGCGCCTGGGCGAGCAGGTCGCAGAACATGCCGCGGTCGGCCAGTGTGGTGGAGAAGGCGGACGCGACGGTCTCCGCGGTCGGGGAGCCGCCGACCGCATTCAATTTCGCGCACAGCGCCGCCGACCATTCTCGCCAGTCCTCGGCGGTGAGGCGCAGGAAGATCTGCTCGCGCGTCTCGAAGTAGCGCAGCAGGGCCGACTTGTGCATGCCGACCGTGTCGGCGATATCGGTAAGGGTGATCTGCCGGATACCTCGCTTGGCGCCGAGCGAGCGTGCCGCTGCCAGGATGGTGTCTTCGCGGTGTCGCTTGGCCTCTGGACTGCGGGCCCTCTGAAAATTCGAAGCATCCATCCACCGATCGTAGCGCAACACTGTTGCATTATTAACGCAACAGTGTTTTACTAAATCCATGACACAGACATGGTTCATCACCGGTTCGTCCCGCGGGTTCGGGCGTGCCCTGGCCCGCGCCGCGCTCGAGGCGGGTGATCGAGTCGCTGCCACCGCACGCCGGCCAGAGCAACTCGATGATCTCGCCACCGCCTATCCGGATCGCTTACTGGCGCTGGCCCTGGACGTCACGGACATAGCGGCCACCGGCGCGGCGATCAGCGAAGCGCGCCAGCGGTTCGGCCGGCTGGACGTCATCGTCAACAACGCGGGCTACGCCAACCTCTCACCCATCGAGACCGGAGATGACGAGGACTTCCGCGCCCAGTTCGAGACCAACTTCTGGGGTGTCTACAACGTCTCGAAGGCGGCCATCCCCGTGCTACGAGAACAAGGAGGCGGATTGATCATGCAGTTCTCGTCGATGGGCGGCCGCGTTGGCGGCTCTCCCGGCATCGCCTCCTACCAAGCGGCCAAATTCGCGATCGACGGGTTCAGCCGCGTGCTGCGGACCGAGACCGCGGCGTTCGGCATCAAGGTGATCGTCGTCGAGCCGAGCGGTTTTCGCACCGACTGGGCAGGGTCGTCGATGACCGTCCGGCCCATCCCGGAGGAGTACGCCGAGACAATCGCCTGGCGCCGAGAGGGCGGCGGCTTCGCGGCCGGCGACCCGAACCGAGCGGCCGAAATACTCGTCCAGGTCGCGAAACGTCGCGACGTCCCCCGCAATCTGCCTCTTGGGGTGAACGCGACCGAAGGCTCGATAAGGCTCGACCAAGAGCGCCTCGCCGAAGACCGCAAGTGGTCAGCAGTCAGCCGGTCGGCCGATTTCGCGGAGTCCTACCCGGTCGACTTTCCCCCCGACATCTGAGACAGGATCTGATCAGACTCGTTTCTCTAAAACCGAGACACCGGCGCAAATGAGACAGCGCACAATCTGGCACTCGCCGGGCCGCCAACTCATACCCGATGGTCAAAAACCGCGAGGGTCTGGAATGTCCGGATGACAGGCACTCACCAACAAGCCGTTCATCGCTCACCCCTCACTTGGGCACCTCTTGGGGACCACACGTTATGCGCATTTGATGAACGATCAACGCGTCTGTGCACGTCTCGCAGGTCCAAACGTCTGTCGCATACTGCCGGCAACTTGCGGAAATGCATTACCGCTACTTACCGGGGGTCAAGCGGCCGTCTGAACTTCCCAGCGGGCCCGCCCGCGCCGACGACGAGCTTGCCGGCCTCACGGTGGTTGTAGTTACGCCGCTCGGGCCTCGACCACGCTGAGGGGTGAAGCGGTTTGCACCACCCGTGTCATCTGAAATCCGGCTTGGCTGAGCAGGTCTCGGTACTCGGCGGCAGTGCGCTCGCGGGCCCCCAAATTCAGCAGCATCTCCAAATCCACCCATTTTCCCGGGAAGTCACGGTTGTGATCGGGGATGACCAATTCGACCAGCAGCACCGTGGTTCCGGGGCCGGCTGCCGCGCGAACGTTGCGCAGGATCTGCACCGCCTTTTCGTCGGGCCAGTCGTGGATGATGTTCTTGAGGATGTAGGCGTCGCCGCCGGCCGGAACACTGTCAAAAAACGACCCCTCCGCGATACGCACCCGATCGGCGACTTTGTGCTCGCGCAACAGGCTTGGGGCGCTCGCAACGACCGTCGACAGGTCGTAGAGGACGCCCCGCGAAGCCGGTGCCCCAGTCAGGATGGCGGCCAGCAGCGGGCCGTGCCCACCGCCCACGTCGACGATCGTGGGATAGGCGCTGAAATCGTAACCGGCGACCACCGGCCCATCCGTCAGCTCGGAAACACTCGTCATCGTCTGGTTGAAAAGTTCGGCGAGCTCGGGCTGCCCGGCGAAGTAGTCGAAACTCTCCTTGCCGCGCAGCGCCGGGACGACGGAACTCCCCGTCCGGATCGAATCCACCATCAGCGTCCAGCGTTCGCGCTGCTCCCGGCACCCGTAGAACTGCGCCGCCCAAGTCATCGAGATCGGTGCGTCCGAACGCAGGGTGCCGGCAAGGGAATTCAGCTCATAGCGTCCGTCGCGGCGATGACGGAAGATGCCCTTGCTGATCAAGGCCCGCAGCAGCCGGCGGAGCGCATCCGCGTCCGCGCCCACCCGAGCGGCCAGCTCCTCGATCGGCAGCGGGCCGTTGCTGAGGGCGTCAGCGACACCGAGTTGGGCCGCCACAGTGATCGCCTGCGACGTCCAGGTGGCAATGATCATCTCCATCATCGCTGCCGGCGCGGGTGTAAGCCGTTGATGAAGCCGATACAGGTAGTGGCGAATCCACTCGACAACGCGGGCCAGCTTGGCGGGTGGCACCTTGGTGGTCTGGGTGGTCTTGGCGGTTGAAGACACTTCAGGGTTCGTGCGGGGTGACTTGCTCAAATTGATCATCGGCTTTGATTGGCATGGACGAGATGGGTGGTCGTGGCGGCCTCGAGGTCTCGGCTGATCTCCGCGGCCATCCGACGGTGACTTGTCGAACGGAGAAACGTTGTCAATGCCCAGGTCATGAACCGGTCCGAGATCATCGCCGCCGGTCTCAGTGCGCTCTCACTGCGGGACACTTGCTGCGTGGTCACCCAGGACACGGCCTTGACGTTGCGCCGCCTGCTGTTCTCGTACCAGCGCAGCGCGCTCGAGAGATCACCGTCGCTGCTACGCACCCCTTGGCCGCCCTTTCGGAAATCCGAAAGCGCCTTGCACAACACCATCGTGTCGAGCAGCGCCTGATTGGTCCCTTGCGCAAGGGTGGGCGGCATCGTGTGTGCGGCATCGCCGAGCAACGTAACCGCGCCTTGGCCCGAGCGGGGGATCGGATGCCGAAAATGTGGGAATGGCGAACGGGCCAGGTCCTCATCGGTCAATGTCGCGAGTACTCGATCGACCGAGTCGGACCATCCTTTGAAATTGGACCGGATCATGTCGATCGGACGTCGCGGTCTGACGAAGTCGGGCGACCATGGCAAGTCGAACCACCACTGCACATCCGAACCTCCAGCCGGCCACAGGCCAACGCTTCCGTGCTCGCCGATAATCATTTGTGCGACGTGCTTTTCGGTGATGTTTGGAAGGGTGACCAGTCCCTGCCAGCTGCACCAGCCGGTCGGCTCCGCGGATTGCGCGCCGACGATGTCTCGAACCATTGAGTGCAGCCCATCCGCACCGATCAGCAGATCTCCTTCGGCGAAGCTGCCGTCTTCGAACTCGAGCCGAACTCCGTTTTGCGTAGTGACGACCCCGACCGCGCGGGCGTTGCACCAGATGCGTTCGGTCGGAAAGCCTTCCAGCAGCCGTTCAAGCAGGACTCGACGTGGGACCATCCGAATTGGTGCGCCCATCCGGTCCGCGATCGCGGCCAGGTCCAAAGTGGCGACCGGGCGACCCGTGGATGTCATGACCCGCAGGGTGGACAGGAGCTGACCGGCCCCATCCATATCGACCCCCAGCTGGCCCAGAACCGTTGCGCCATTGGACCAGATAGTTACGGCGCCGCCACCTGCCTGCACATCTGGCCGCCGTTCGAAGACGGTGACGTCATGTCCGTCGCGCAATAGTCCCCGGGCGATGGAAATGCCGCCCACACCGGCGCCGACAACGAGGATCCGAAGCGACCTAGTCGACGGCGCATTCGGCACTGCTTGACGGGTCACTTCAGTCCTCTGCATGCCGTTGGTAATCCCATTGCTCAAGCCGCGCTTGCAGCTTCAGCAGGCCAAGTCCGGCGAACGTCGCGCCAGCTGAAAAGTAGACCATCAGAAACGGATTCATCTCGAACCTCCTACTATTACCACGCAGGAGTTCGACGAGAAGTTCACCGCGGCGCAAGACAATGTGGCCTGGCGACGCGCTGACGTCCAATGATGGAGCGATATCGATCCTCGTCCCGGTCGCCGTCGAACTCGTTGCTGCGTTAGCTCTTTCAATGCGGGGGAGTGCTGGCTCTGCACGTAGCTGACCTCGCGGATGCCCAGCGCGCTACCGCCGACATGTGCGGCACGAAAATTGGCGACTACGGTGTGCTCTCGATGAGCGAGCGCGCCGAGCTCGTCGGCGGGCGGCTGAATATCCGGCCCCGGCCCAGTGCCGGGACAGCGGCGACGGCAAGATTCCGCTGTGTGGCGCGCCATTTCGTCGACGACGCCAATGCCTGCGATCATGCGCGACGCGTCAACCAACCCGGCACGCTTCAGTTCAGGACGCGATTTGGTCAGCCCGCCGCTTTGCCACTGCGGCCAGCACCTTTTGGGTGGACGCGCGGCTTCCCACGGTGATCCGAGCAGCGCCGTCAGGGTAGTAGCGGGCCTTCAGCCCGGTGTCGGCGAATACCTCTCGCCAGGGTCGCCCGATGGCCGGCAGGTAAACAAAGTTGGCGTGCCCGTCGGTGGTGTATACACCCATTGCCCGTAGGCGCCGGCACAGGTATATCCGCTCACCGGTGATACGCAGAATGCGTTGCCGCAACTGGTCTTCGGCGTCGTAGGACGCCGACACCGCGGCCAAGCTGGTGATGCCCATGCCGAACGGCAATTGCATCCCCCACAGTATCGTGGCCAGTTCTGGCGACGCGAACCCGTACCCGATACGAAGTCCGGCCAACCCATAGGCCTTCGAGAACGTCCGCAACACCACGACATTCGGAAAGCGCCGGATCAGGTCCGGTCCGTCGATGCGGTGCTGGGGGGCGACAAACTCGATGTAGGCCTCGTCGAGCAGCACGACCGTCTCGGTCAGGCACCCGCCGCAGGAATCGCTCCACATCCGCGACAGGTTCCAGGGTGCCGGTCGGATTGTGGGGCCGACACAAGACGACGACGCTGGCATCCGCCGCCGCTTCGGCCATTGCCTCTAGGTCGTGGTGGCCGCGCTCGTCGAGCGGAACAGTGACCGATGTCAGGCGGGCCATCCGGGTGAAGATCGGATACCCGTCGAAAGTCGGCTCGCTGAACACAATCCGATCACCGGGCCGTGTCACCGCATGCAGGACCTGCATCACCACCCCGCTCGCACCCGCTCCCAGCACGACCTGCTCGTCGCAGACCCCGATGTGACCGGCGATCAAGCGGCGCAGCCGTTCGGGCAGGAACTCCGGATACCGGTTGGCGACATCGATCGAGCGGATCAGTGCCGACCGCACCGCCGGAAGCGGCGGAAACGGGTTCTCGTTGAGCGACAATGCGAATGGATCGGTCGCGTTCGGCAGCGCGTCGAGGATCTCCGCGGTGACAGGGCTCGCCTGCATTAGGGGTTGCATCAGCCTCGTCCGCCCCAGCGGACCGCTGCTGCACCCGCGAAGTCGCCGGCGTGCGCGAAAGCGGCCATCATCACGACGTCGCCGGCCTTGACCTGACCGTCGGATATCGCATGATCCAGGTTGATCGGGATGCCGGCGCCGAACAGGTTGCCGCACTCGTCAAAGGTATCGAGGTGTCTCGATTTGGGCACCTCGAGCGCTTCGCGCCAGTTGCGCATGAACACCCGGTTTGGCTGATTGGTGACCAGCAGGTCGATGTCCTTGGACGACAGGCCGATTCGATCACAGACGGCAAGCGCCACTTCGGGGACCTGCCGATTGCCGCGAGCGAGCACCTTGGTGATATTGGTTTCGGTGAACCCGATGGAGGCCTCACCGGGTCCCGGCTGCCCACCACTTGCGGGGCGGGTCGATGGCGAGCGTCATGTCGCCGGCGTATTCGCCGTAGGTGCGGCACTCGATATCGAGTATGGGCGACTCGTCGCGACACCGTGACCAGTCCGACCGCGGCGCCGTCGCCGGGCACTGACGACTGCGCCTTGCGGCGCACCCCGGGCTGGTCGAAAACCTGGCCCGCGGCGTTCTGCGCGATCGCGATCAGCGCGGTGCGCCCCTGTCCGGACGCGAGCAGTTGACGGGCCACTTTGAGCGCCAGCACGAACGCCGCGCACCCGCCGTTGTGCAGGTCGAGCACCCAGGAGGGCGCATGCCCAGGCGGTGCGCGATGCCGCCGCCCTCGCCGTAGAACGCCATGTCGGGCACCTGGGTGTGGGTGATCAGCACGTCCACGTTAGCGATGACGTCGTGGCCGTGCCGTTCGATCAGGCCCTGTGCGGCGCGCTCGACCATGTCGATCGCGGTTTCGTCCGGCCCGACGTGATGGCGGAACTTGGGCGCGCGGAACATCAGGTTGGCCGCCAGGTCGTCCGAGCCGGCGAACTGCGCGTAGTAGTCGGCGCCGACAGGTTCGCCGGGCAGGTAGCTGGAAACGTCGATCAGGCTGACGGTGGGTTGGTTCATGATCCACTCATCCAGGCCGGTGTGACCGGCAGTCCGTTACGGTGGCGGTACTCGGCGATTGACTTGAGGTTGTTCAGCTCCAGCCCATGACCGGCACCGAATAAGTCCCAGAAGTCGCCGACCCAGCCCGTGCGCTGTGGCGGGGCGGCCTCGGGATGCGGGTTGTTGTCGTAGAACGCGTGACGGCAATTGGTCCACAGCACAACGGAACCCGGCTTGCCGAGCACCACCTGCGCGTCGAGGACCCGCATCAGGTAGATCATCCACAGGTGCTCGCCCTGGTCCCAGGCGCAGTGGTAGTCGACGGTACGGGCCTCGGCGTTGGCCACTGTGCGGGTGTAGATCGTGGTGTCCGGAAGCAACCGGTCGTAGGCCAGCCAGAGCCCGGACTCCTCAGCGGGGGTGAAGTCACGCAGGGTATAGGTCCACTCCTCGAGGCTGCGGGTGTGGGCCAGGTATTCGAACAGCTCGTCGGGCGGGCAGTCGACGTAGTCGTTGACCGTGCAGTACTTCCCGAAGACCTCTTCGTGCGGGTACACCGACCGCATCTTCTCCATGAACATCGGGGCGGTCTCCTCGAGTGGCGAGGTCTCGATACGGACCACTCCCTCGATCGGCTCGCTGGTGCCGCTGTGGACGGCGATATCGTCAAGCGCTGCTACGGACATGGAATCGTTCCCCCTCTAGAGTTGTGATCTGTTGTTCGACAACCTGATTGGCAGGTTGTTTGTTCAGGAATGCCGCGAATGGCGGGATTTCGTCGGCGGAGCACTCGACGGTGACCACGGACGGACCGTCGACGGCCATTGCCCGTTCCAGTGCTGCGGGTAGTGCGTCGATGTCGGCCACGTCGACCGAATACAGCCCGGGGAACATGCCCGCCAGACCGGCCCCCAGCTGGCTGGGAGCGAACCGGTTGTAGCTGTACAGGTCGTCGTAGAACAGCTGCTCGCGGGTCACGCACATGGCGTGGGCGTTGTTGTTGAACAGTACGAAAGTCACCGGAAGCCGGTACTGCACCGCGGTGTGCACCTCCATGCCGTGCATGAAGAATGCACCGTCCCCGGCGATCACCACGGTGCGCCGGCTAGGCCGCAGCGCCCGCTGTTCATCGCACGGCCGAAGGCCATCCCGATACCGGCACCGAAGCTGTAGCCCATGCCGCCCATGCCGAGTGCGACCGCGAACCGACCGTCCCGGCGAACGGGGAGGTGATGGATTGCGGCTGCGCCGGTATTGCCGGCGTCGACGACGATGTCGGCTCCGTCGGGCAACACGCGATCGAGCACGACCATGGCATCGCGGTAGCGCACACCCGTGCCGGCGAAGGAGGGTGGACTGAGTTCGGCGTCTGCCACGAAATCGGGCACGCGCAGTCCCCTTGCCCGCCCCTGCCCGGACAACGCCCGGGTCAGCATCGTCAGCGATCCTCGCAGATCTTCGGTGTGCACGTGTGTGCACGGCAGGTACGGGGGTGCCGAGCCGATTGAGAGCGTCCGCACCGCCGCGAGCGCGTCGTCGAGGCCGGTGCGGGCGGTCACCGACAGTCGGGTGCCGACGACTAGGCACACGGCACTGGCTGCCACCGCGTCGGCCACACCGGGATGGCCCATCACACCGGTCACACCGAGCGCCGACGACGAACCGAAACCTGGTGTACCGGCAACATCTTTGGCGTCGGGGACACATGCCACCTGTGCGCGCAGCAGGGCCCGCAGTTCCTCGAGTTCGGATCGGGCGTCATCGCGAGCCACCTGCTCGCCGGCGATGATTGTGATAGGTCCAGTCGCTCGGCGCAGAGCGCGCACGATCGCATGTGGATCACCGGTGCGCGCTGTCGGGCGCTCGAAGCCACGCCGGTCATTATCGCCGTAGCCGTTGACGCCGACTTGTGCCTGTTGAATATCCTTGGGCAGCAACAATACTGCTGGACCACCGGTTCGCGCCGCCGCTATAGCGTCGGGCAACGCCGTAACGATGTCGGCGGGCGTCAACACCCGCCGGCAGAAGACCGACACCGCAGAGAATAACGCCTCGGCATTCAATGAACCGTTGCGGCCACTGGTGTCTTGAAAGCTGCCCCGACCGTCCATCGTGGTCGCAGGCTGACCCACCAATGCCAACACCGGCACCCGGCTGGCTAATGATTCCCCAAGGCCCGGAACAAGATTGAGCGCGCCCCCGCCAGAGGTCGCCGCAACTATCCCCAAACCGGCGCCGCTGCGGCTGTAGCCGTCGGCCATAGTGGCCGCGGAAAACTCGTGCTTGGCCAACACCGCGGTGATGTCCGAACTGAAATGTGCTGCATCGTAAAGATCTTCGATGTTAGCGCCGTCGACGCCGAATATGTAATGGCTGTCGATTCTCGCGAGGTGCTCGACGATATGGTCGACCACCCTTTGCGTTCTGGGCATCTGTCCCCCCTAACTTCTATGTCACTAACACGATCTGCGGATGGCTTCGGTTCACGCGGGGGGCGAAATTTACAGCGAACGCTCCAGGAGCACCTCGCCGTTATCGGCGGAAACCACTTGTACAGAGGCGATTTGATCGACAGGCGTCGAAATGCTGCCAGCGGGTGTCGCCGTATGGCCCGGATTCGCCACCCAGGTTGCCATCCGAGTGTGACTACCGTCACGGCCTACCACGACCATCGCTAACCTGTCGTGCGGGGCGTCCAGCGGGGCCAGGCAGACACAGTTCATCGAGATGAATGTTCCCCGCTGCCCGCTGCTGAGGGAGACCGTCGAGGCCAGCCTGTTGGTCCCGACCTGCGCCATCGGCTGAACCGCCACGCTTGCCTGCGGCGGCGTGGGCCCGGATGTCGGGTAGTGGCCCGCAACGCCGACAAGCACACCGATCGCCAGCACCGCGGCTGCCGCGGCCCCAGCCGTCCACGTCACGATGCGGGACCGGCGCCGCCGCCAGCTCACCTTGTCCAGCAGCGACGGCAGCATCTCGTTGGGCGGCAACGTCTTTACGCCACCGCGGTCGGCATGGTCGATCTCTAAGTCGATGCCCGCCAACTCGTCGCGATCCAGCAACGACAGGAGGGCCGGCATGCCGCTGAGCTCGTCAACGGCGCTGCGGCACGACGGGCAGTCGGCCATGTGTGCTTCGAATTCCTGCCGTTCGGAGGGCGACAGTGAACCCAGCACGTATGCGGCATCCCACATCGTGTACTCGTCATGCCCGAAAAGGTCGCCGCCGTGCGGCATCCCGGGCCGCCATAGCGGCATTATCGGGTAACTCCCATCTCTCTTCGCGCACCGGATATTTCGTAGCCGGCGGACGTTCGGATGGCCAGTAGAGCAATCATCGTGGAACCCCCATTTCCTGCATTGTGAGTCGGCTGGCCCGCAAGGCAAGGTGCCTTCGGCGATGTCGTGATCGGCGGCACCGTCTGCTCAGGTGCGCTGTTAAGGAAACTGAGCAGACGGTGCCGCCGATCAAGAGGCTTGGTGATCCGACTCACAATGCAAGAAATGGGGGTTAACCGATGACGACTCTACTGGTCCTCCGAACGGCGGCCGACTACGAAATATCCGACATGCCCGCGAGAGATGGGGAGTTACCCGATAATGCCGCTATGGCGGCCCGGGAACCGACGGCGGCGACCTTTTCGGGCTTGACGGGACACGATGTGGGATGCCGCACACACGTGCTGGGTCTCCTCGCCCGCGAACGGCAGGATTTCGAAGCGCACCTGGCCGACTGCCCGTCGTGCGGCACGCCGTTGAAGCTGAAGGAAAAAACGCCCCCATGTGGTAATGGATCGCGACGAGTTGGCGGGCATCGACTCAGAGATCGACCAGGCCGAGCCGCAGTGGTTTAAAGCGTGCCGCCCATGCTGCCGTCGCTACTGGACGAGGTGAGCTGGCGGCGGCGCCGGTCCCGCATCGTGACTTGGACGGCTGGGGTCGCCGCAGGCGCGGTGCTGGCGATCGGTGTGCTATTTGCAGTACCCGACATCCGGGCCCACCCCGCCGCAGGCGAGCGTGGCGGTTCAGCCGATGGCGCAGGTCGGGACGAACAGGCTGGCCTCGACGGTCTCCCTCAGCGGCGGGCAGCGGGGAACGTTCATCTCGATGAACGTTACCCGCTGCCCGCCGCTGAGGAAGACGTCGAGGCCAGCCTGTTCGTCCCGACCTGCGCCATCGGCTGAACCGCCACGCTCGCCTGCGGCGGGGTGGGCCCGGATGTCGGGTAGTGGCCCGCAACGCAGACAAGCACACCGATCGCCAGCACCGCGGCTGCGGCGACCCCAGCCGTCCAAGTCACGATGCGGGACCGGCGCCGC
>CAWIXL010000020.1:0-32481 GCA_963840045.1 uncultured Actinomycetota bacterium
TGTTCGCCGGGCCGGTCGCCGACACGGCCAACGAGCTCGAAAGCGAAGGCATCTGCCATCACCAGCCGATCGGATACAACAACGTCGCAATTCCGTTCGACAACAACAGCGGAATCAACGAGCTCGCGCGACTCGTCGGCTCGAACGTCATGGACAACGGTGTGCCGTTTCCCCAGGGAACGCCGTGGTCACTCGGCATCTTCTCGCAAGGCGCCATCGTCGGGTCATACTTCTATTTCAACTTCCTGCAAGACGGTCAGCCGCTCGCCTGGCGTCGGGCAGACCTCAGAGGTGTGCTGACCTACGGCAACCCGTGCCGCCAAACGAACAGCATCGCGCCATGGGCCACATCGTGGGTCTCGACGCCCAACACCCACGGCCTGGACCCGTACAAGCGATTCGGCCTACCCGGGTTCCCCGCCAAGCCCGACAACTGGGTGGACGCTTACCGCGAGGGCGACATCTACGCAGAAAACGGCGACGACAAAGCAAGTGATATCAAGGCCGCGGTCTACGAGGCCGTGATGAATGACTTCTTCTCCAACCCGTACTCCCTTGCCGCGCAGATCGGTGACCTGTTCCAAACGCCGTGGCAGGAGATCATCGGCATCGTCATCGCCATCATCAGCGGCGTCGCGTTCCTCGGCGATACCCCGAACCCGCACTACTCGCCGTATGACATCAGCGGCGGGATCGATTGGATGCGAGGAAAACTGACCACAGGAGTGGCGGGGCCCGTTGTATGACAGGACGTGCGGTACGTAGGTTTAGTGTCGCGTATGGACCGCATCTGGCAGTGGGCTTGGGATCGCCACCCGGCCCACTTTCGCAACATGGGCGAACGTGGCCATGATTTCGTCCGCGTTCTTGTTCGCAGTCGCGGGCAGGTGCCGCTGACCGTTGGTGCCGCCTTCGCGCTGTCCCTGCGGCCCATTCGCGACCTCGCCGACGGCACCGAACGGGTGGCGGCCGGCGACTACAGTCAACGACTGCCGGTGGTTCAGGATGATGACCTCGGCGCGCTGGCCGCGTCGTTCAACCGGATGCAGGCCGGCCTGGCCGAGCGGCAACGGCTTCGACTGGCGTTCGGCACCTACGTCGACCCGGTCCTCATCGACATCCGGGATTTCACGCCGTTCGCCGAGGCGAACACCGCCGAGGACACTGTTGCCCGCCTCAATGTCGCGGCCCGCGTCGAGCAGCTCACCAAGACGACGAACGACGCCATTCTGCTAACCCACTCGTGCGTCGGAGCCCTGGCTCGTCAGTCGCCCGAACTCGTCGACCGCGGATCGCACGTGCTAAAGGGCAAGTCCGCCCCGGTGCAGGTCTTCGGTCTCGACCCAGGGGAGTAGCCCGACCCCAAACGTGGGTAGACACTGCACTGTGTCCACGCCAAGCTCCCTGCTGACCCCCGGCGAGACGTGCTGGCGCGTGGCACGTGCCGATCGGTTCGCCTGCATCATCGATGCGGCCGATTACTTCAAGCACGTCAAGACGGCGATGCTGCGCGCCGAACACCGAATCCTGCTGGTCGGATGGGATTTCGACGCCAGAATGCCATTCGAGCGAGGTGTCAAGACGCTGGCCGGCCCCAACCAGCTGGGCACCTTTCTCTATTGGCTGCTGTGGAAGCGACCAGCTCTCGAGATCTACCTCCTGAAATCCAATCTGCGGCTGCTCCCAGCCTTCGATGCCATCTGGTTCGGGCTCACGCCCGTAGCTCTGCTGAATCAGATCAGCAGCAAGCGAATGCACTTCGCCATTGACGGTGCCCATCCGACCGGCGCTGTCCATCACCAGAAAATCGCGGTCATCGACGATGCTGTGGCGTTCTGCGGTGGCGTCGACCTCACTGGCGACCGATGGGACACCCGTGCGCATCGGCATGACAGTCACGGCCGTCGGATGCTGGGGCATAGCTATGGACCGCGACACGAGGTCGCGGCGGCGGTTGATGGCGCAGCTGCGCGCGCCCTCGGCGAGCAGGCGTTGGCTCGGTGGCAGACCGCTACCGGCAAATCGTTGGCGCCGGTTGAGGGAAGGCACAACACCTGGCCCGGCAGACTGGAACCGATTCTTCGCAACGTCGACGTCGGAATCGCGCGCACCCTGCCGGAACTCAAGGAGCGCCATGAGGTTCGGGAGGTCGAGGCGCTCAACCTTGCGGCCATAGCCGCGGCACGCCACACCATCTATCTGGAGAACCAATATCTGGCGGCCCGCCGCCTCGTCGATGCGCTGGCCGCTCGATTAAAGGAAGACGACGGTCCGGAGATTGTCATCGTCATTTCTCGCAGAGGCAATAATCCCCTCGAGCGGGAAACGATGGACAGCGCACGCCACCGGCTCATCCAAACGTTATGGGCAGCAGACGAGCATCGCCGTTTGGGCGTCTACTGGCCGGTGACCGACGGCGGCACCCCCATCTATGTTCATTCGAAGGTACTGGTGGTGGACGATCGGCTGCTACGCATCGGCTCATCGAATCTCAACAACCGGTCGATGGGGTTCGACAGCGAATGCGACGTGGCGATCGACGCGATCGAGGGGGAATCAAACACCGCGGAACGCGATCAGGTCCGCCGCCAAATCACTTGGGTGCGAAATCAATTGGTGTCCGAACACCTCGGCGTGTCGGAAGGCGAATTTGGCGGGGCGATGGTCCAGTACGGGTCGTTGCTGAAGGCCGTCGAGGCACTTCGGGGACAGGGCAAGACGTTGCGGCCGGTTACCGAGCAAACAATCGCCGATGAGGCCGGCCCGTTGGCGGAGAACGACCTCGTTGACCCCGACCATGTCCCAGGGTCACTCGCCCGAAGTGTGCAACGATTCATCGCGGGGCTTTGGGGTTGATTAGTGGCTTCCGACCCCGTGATTCGCGTTGAGCAAACCGGGAATGACGAAATCGCGGAATACCGCCCGCCGATCCGTCGTTGGTTGCTGGACTCCTGCGACTCGTTCCATCAGGAGCATCTGCGCGACGCGCACCAGCCAGTCTGCCGTCGCATCCGGGTCGAGTTCCGCGCGGACTTCACCGGCGGTCGTGGCGGCTTCGACGTGCGGCCGGAGGACGTCGCGGATGCGGTCGCGAAAGGCGCCTGAGGCGGCTGCCGAGACCGCCATGGTCAGGCTCTCCGGTGCGAAGAGAAGGCTCAGCCAGCGAGAACCCTCGACGATGCTCAGTGCTCCGTCGAGTGCGTCCAACAGTCGGTCGCCGAATGGTCCGTCACGTTCGAGGGCCGACTCGGCGACCGCGATCACGCCCTCGGCCTCACGGAGCATCACGAAGGCCAGCACGTCGTCTCGGGTACCGAAGTAGCGATAGACCGTGGTGCGGTGCACGGCAGCCTCTTTCGCGATGTCGTCGACCGTTGTGCGTCCGACACCGCGTCGCTCGTAACAGCTCTCGGCCGCGTCGAGCAGGCGTGCTCTCGCCTCATCGTCGTCGACGGGAGGGCGATCCCCCCAGGGCGCGGGGCGGGCGGGCCGATCGGTGAGTCGTAACTTGCGTTGCGTCACGGTGCACCGCTCGCATCGAAGGTCACGTGCAGCGCGTTCGGTCCACGAAGCGTGGTCCCGACCTGGCTGGTGATTTTGGCGGCTTCGGCGTGGTCTGGATCGAGAGCGAGGCCGGGCAGGCGGTCGAGGAGTGCGCGCAGGGCCACGAGCACTTCGGTGTTGGCGAGCCAGTTGCCGATGCAGCTGTGCGGGCCCTGGCCGAACGACACCGGAGGCATGACGTTGCGCGTGATGTCGAAATCGTCTGGTTGTGCGTAAACCGACGGGTCGCGATGAGCGGCGTTGATAGCGAAGATCATTGGCGTCAGCGCGGGGATTTCGATCCCGTGCCAGGCGGTCTCCGCCGGGCAGACGCGCGGCAGCAGACCGACCGCGGGCTCCCATCGCAACCCTTCCCAGACGGCGGCCTGCAGGTGCCGCTCGGGGTCCGAGCGCAGGAGATCGAGTTGGTCGGGATGGTTCAGTAAAGCCGACAGAACGTTGCCGAGTGCGTATGTCGTGGTGTCGGCGCCGAGCGGAAAGAGCATCCGCAGAAACGTGAAAATGGCTTCGTCGTCAAGGTATTCGCCGTCGTCGGCGGTCTCGGTGACGAGCATGGAAATGATGTCGCCCCCTGGGGCGCGCCGGCGTTCGGCTACGAGCGGGGTGACATAGGCGGTGAACTCCGCGGCGGCGTCGATTGCCGGCTTCGGGTCGAAGACGTACTCGATCATTGCCTTGGCCCACAGTTGGATTCGCGCCTCGTCGTCGATCGGGATGCCCAGTAGTCGGCTGATGGTCAACAGTGAGACCCCGTGGGTGAACTCGGTGACCAACTCGGCTGACCCCCGGTGTACGAACCGGTCGATGAGTTCATGGACCACTGGTGCGATAACCGGGTCGACGTAACTCTGCACCCGACCGCGTCGCAGCGGGGCGGACACGAGGGTGCGACTGGCGCGATGTTGCCCGCCCGACATACTCAGGACGGTTTTGCCGAACACCGGTTCGGTCGTCATCGCGTACACCGGTGCGGCCGGAAACGTCGCCTCGTCGCGAAACGCGGCGCGGACCAGTTCGTCGGTCAGCAGGAGTACGGCGCTGGTCCCGGCGAACGGCACGATCGCGAACGGTCTGCGGGCGCGCAGGCGCGCAAGCGTGGCGTGCAGGTCGGGTTGATCGTCGAATGCAAAGTCGACCCCGGTGACATCCAGCGGTCCAAGAGTCGCCATGCAAATGCAGTCTAGGGCTGGTGCAACAAACTATGCAATATGTCTTACGTAGCTCTGCCTTGGGCCGGCTCGATCAACAGCGTCGGTACGCCGCAGGTGCCGTCCTTGACGCTGATCACCCGGGTGCCGGGCTTGCGCCCCGGGCGCACCTCGGAGACGTCGAGTCCGGCTTGCGCGAGCCGCGTCCGCGCGGCATCGGCGTTCGGAACGCGCCACGAGAGTCCCCAGACCTGATCGGTTCCGGCCGCGACCCGCTGCGTCTCATGCAGCGGCTGCGCCAGCTCCACGGTGACGCCGCCGACACGCAGGAACACCAACCGCATGCCCCAGTCCGGAAAGCTACGGTCGAGGGCGAGGCGCAGGCCGAGCGCGTCGCGGTAGAGCCTGATGGCGGCATCCGCGTCGGATGTCTGCACTACCGCGTGATCGAGCCCCGTCACGAGCGCATCCTCGGATCCCAGCGGCGCGGCCTCGGGAAGGCGATCCGGCGACTCATGCTCGATCGCGATCATCAGCACACCACGGGTGCGCGTTTCCGGTAGCAGCACGCTGCGCCAGCGCCGGGTCAGCCCGGCGTCGGTGTCGCGGCCGAGACCGGGTGACACCTGCGACGGCTCGAGGCCGTTAGCGGCGAGTTGCGCGTGCGCGCTGTCGAGATCGGATGTGGCGAACGCCAGCCCGATCGGGCCTTCGCCTCGTTGATCCAACTGCGCCGACACCGTGCGTCCGAGCGGGCCGTCGCCGTGCGGCGTGATCAGCTCGAGGTAGGTGTTGTCGAGCCGGAACAGTGCGTTCGCGGTACCCCAGCCCGGATGATCGCCGTGCCACGAGGGGCTGCGGGACAACAGCGTGGCGTAGCGGCGGGTCGCGTCGTCGAGGTCGCGTACGGCAAGAATCACGTGGTCGAGCGCGTCGAACACTAGCTCAGCATGCCTGATCAGCTACCGGTGAACATCGGCGGACGGCGCTGGGCCGCTGCCGCCACGCCCTCGCGGAAGTCGGCGGTCGCCTGTAGTCGGGTTTGTTCTTCGAGCTCGCGGGCGGTGGCGGCGGTGACGGCCTCGGCGAGTCCGTCGCGCAGGGTGGCACGGATGCTGGTCAACGCCAGCGGAGCCGAGGCGGCGATGCGCTCGGCGAACCGAACCGCCGCCGGGCGTACGTCACCGTCGGCGGTCAATTCATCGACCAACCCTGCCGCATAACCGATTTCGCCACCGAAACGCTCACCGGTGAGCATCCACTCGAGTGCTTTTTGCTGGCCGACGACGCGTGGCAAGGTGGCGGTGAGTCCGAAGCCGGGGTGGAACCCGAGCCGGCTGAAGTTGGCCGCAAATTTCGACGACGGTGCGGCCACCCTGAAGTCTGCGCTGAGGGCCAGCCCGAGTCCGCCGCCGATCGCGGCGCCCTGCACCGCGGCGACAACGGGTTTGGCGGTGCGGAACAACCGGATGGCCTGAACGTAAAGCTCGCCGGGCGACAAACGATCCTCGGCGGCTCGGGAGAAGTCGGCGCCGGCGCAGAAGTGCTTTCCCTCCGCACATAACACGATCGCCCGGCATTCGACGTCGTCGTCCAGTTCTTCGTAGGCGTCCGCGATGCCCTTGACCAACGCGGTGTCAAAGTAGTTGTTCGGCGGCCGGTGCATCTCCACCACGGCCACGTGGCCGGTGACCCCGACGGTGACATCTGAAGTACTCACAGCTGCTCCAGGAACTCCCGCATGGCGGCATTGAAGGCCTCGGGCTGGTCCATGTTCGCCGCATGGCCCGCGTCGTCCAGGACGACCTTGCGGGAATTGGGGATTTTGCGGTGCATGTAGTCGGCCCCGGCCAGGAAGTCGGTGTCCTGTGCGCCGACGACCACCAACGTGGGCACGGCGATGCTGTCCAGCGATGTGATCACGCGCGCGTCCTTTTGGGCCATGACACCGCGCGCGGCGCGCGGCAGCCCCTCGGGATGCTGATGCACCGCCTGCGCGAGTTCCGCAGAGCCGTCGCCTCGCATTTCGCCCCGCTCGAGTTGTCGGGCGCGTCGTTCTACCCATGCGTTCCACTTGTCGCGGGGTTCGTCTTTGCGGTATCCCGGACCGGTATCTACCAGCACCAGCGCGGCCACCCGCTGCGGATGGACGAGGTGGAAGGCCAGGGATAGGTAGCCGCCCAAGGACATTCCGCCGATCACCGCCCGGTCGGCACCCGCGGCGTCGAGGATGGCCGCCATGTCGGCAACGCTGATCTGCTCGGTGTAGCAGTCCATGTCGTCGGGTGCGTCGCTGCTACCGTGGCCGCGTTGGTCCCAGACGATCACCGGTCGGTTCACGCTCAGGGCATCGACATTCGGGTCCCACATGCCCGCGGTGGCGCCGAAACCGTGTGTGAGCAGCAGCGGCACACCCGGCGCCTGCGGGTTGTGCACCCGGAAAGCCAGCGTGACGCCGTCTTCGCGCTGCAATCTGTTCACCGCACTACCTCCGACCCGCACTGGATGGCTGGATACAGGGCGTCGGGACCGCACGCGACCAAGGCCGCGCCGAGCCCGTCCGCCCAGCGATTATGCCCTCCGGCTTCGTCTCGCCAGGCCCAAAGCCGACGGGTCAGATAATGCAACGGATACTCCTTCGTCATACCGATAGCGCCATGCGTCTGATGGGCGGCCGTTGTCACCAGCTGTGCGGCCCGGTCGGCAAGCATTTTGGCGCAGGCGATTTCGAAGCCGCCAAGCCCGAGTTCAACCGCGTTGACCGCACCGTCGATCGCTGAAGCGACCACACTGGCCTGCTGGTGGATAGTAACCAAATGTGCTTGAACGGCCTGGAAATGACCGATGGGGCGCCCGAATTGCTGACGTTCGCGGCTGTAGCGCAGCGTCATCGCTGCGATCGCACGCACTGCGCCGGCCATCAACGCGGCACGCCCCAGCGCGGTGCGTTCCCGGCCAGGAATGCGCGAACCTGATCCCGCGATTCCAGCTCCGGTCCGCTGAGCGCGGCAAGCGACGTGACCATACTGGCGGGCGGCGATGCTTTACAGATCCACGATGGCGCCGACCGTCGGGTCGACTTTTCCGTCGAGCAGTTCGAGGTAAGCCCGCTGGATGTCGTCCGTGCTCGAGATCCGTTCGACGCGAAGCCAATTCGATGCCCACTCCGCGAAGGGCGCCCAGGACTCCGCGACGTTTCGGTCGAGTCGCGCGGTGCCCCAGTCGGCGCCGCGCTTCTTGATGCGGTCGGGCGCGAAGAAGAAGACAGGCTTTGGGCCGTCGAGATGGCCGCTGCCTTGCGCCATCCGGGTCCAATGGGTCATACCGACCGCCGCGCTATGAGCCAGGCGGTCGCCGTAATGGGCGTGGACCTCGGTGCGTACCGCACTGTCGCCGGAGATGTCGACGTAGACGGCACGATCGCCTGGCAGCTTGGAGTTGTCCCCGAGGTCTTCGTAGAGGTGAACCGAATCGTAGACGTCCAGCCCCCGGACGAAGTCACTGTTGCCCGCCGAGGTCAGGCCCACGACCTCGATCCCCTCGCGTTTGGCGAGAAGGTAAGCCGCGATGATCGCCGTTTTCGACGAGGCGCTGGAGATCACGATCGTGTTCGTGCCGAAAAAGGCCTCGTCGGCCAGGAAGTCATCGATGAGGAATGAAGTGTAGAAAAGCGGAAAGAAGAGGATGTGCTCTGCCTCGCGGCTGACCGAATAGACGGGATCGGTCTGGACGTCGCGGTAGCCCTGGTAGGCCGATGGCAGCGCCACCCGGTGTGCGGCGGCGTCGTTGAACCCCTTCTCGTTGATGTGGTCGGGGACGACAAGCAGGTGGCTGGCGCACGGCAAGTAGCCGTAGACGCGGGTGCCCTGCGCCAGATCGGGATGCCGCGATTCCTCGACGTGGGCGTAACCCCATACATTCAGCTTTCCCCAGTCCGGGTCCGAGGCAGGAAAGAAATTCCAGTACTTCATCGCCTCGCCAAACACCGCGTAGGTGATGTTGTTCGAGGTCAGCCCGAAGGACTCGACGCGCAGCAGCGCCTGGTTGGCTGCTGGTGAGGGCGCATCTCCGAATAGGAACCGCGTTTCGTGCAAATCTGAGCGGCGCAACTCGAAGTCCATCTGTCGAAGCCTATGTGCGCGGACGCGGACACAAATAGCGGCCCTCTCGCGTTGGTTACCTATGCGACACGGAGGGAGACGCGGGTGAAGATTCGGTTTGGGGTCGGGCTGGGTGCGGACACCGCTCCCGATCAGCTCGCCGGGATAGTCGACCGACTGGAGTCCAGCGGGGTGGACTCCCTCTGGTTCTCCGAGCTGGTCTATTCCCCGGCGGTGGATCCCATGGTCGGGATGGCCTACGCGCTGGCGCGGACGACCCGGTTGAAGGTGGGCACGTCGGTGGCGGTGTTGCCCGGGCGTCATCCGGTGTTGGTTGCCAAACAGTTGGCGTCGCTCGCTGCGCTCGCGCCCAAGCGGGTTCTGCCCGTCTTCGGTCTACGTTCGGCGATTCCGGCTGAGCGTGAGGTCTTCGTGGTCCCGGACGGTGAGCGTGCGGCTGTGTTCGACGAGTCGCTGCAGGTGCTGCGCTCGGTGCTGGTCGACGACTCGGCCAGCTATGACGGACGGTTCTTCACGGTTAGTGCGGCAGCAGTCGCGCCGCGGCCGGCGCCTCCGCTCGACATTTGGGTGGGCGGCTCGTCGCCCGCGGCGTTTCGGCGCATCGGCACGCTGGCCGACGGCTGGCTGGGTAGTTTTCTCACCGCGGCCGAAGCGCGGGAAGGGCGCGAGGCGATCGAACGCGCCGCGGCGGAGGCAGGACGGCGAATAGAGTCCGATCACTTCGGCATTTCGTTGGCCGTCACCGACGGTGAGTTGCCCGCGGAGGTGGTTGCGGCGGTGCGCCGGCGTCGTCCAGATCTTGATCCCGGCGAGCTGATCGCTGCCGGCTGGGATCAGCTGCACCGTCAACTCGACGCCTACCTGGATGCTGGATTGACGAAATTCGTCATCAGGCCAGTCGGCAGAGCGCCACTGGATGGCTTCATCGATCGTTTTGTCGCCGAGCTGGTCGGTCGCCAGAATTAGGTGCCTGATCGCACCCAGTCTGAGCATCGCTCCAACTGTGTTTATTACCGTTCGGATCGGGAAACTCCGATGTCTAACAGGCTGTCAGGATACGGAGTCAGAATGTGCTCTGTTTGCTGGGCAGATTGGTCGCCGGATTTTGAACGAAGGGGCCCGGGGTGACGGTTAAGAATTTCACTGCTTTTTCCGGCGCCATGCAGGACGCCGTATCAGCGGTGCTGGATGCAATATCCAGCCGTGGAGAAGAACGCCGCGGGCACCTTACGAATGCCAAGCTGGCGGTCGAGAAGGCCTTACGTGATTCCCACAGCGCTGAGGAATGGCATCTGGCCGACCAGCTGCGCCGAGGGATCAAGGACGTGGAGGCGCACGCCCGGGACGCTGCCTAGGAGCCGTTACCGGATCGCCAGCGTTACACCGTGTTTGGGCTGCTAGCGAACCTCGAACCCCGGGTATTCGGTGACCATGCGCCCCGCCCCCAGGCGTGCAGCTGACGAAGGCTTGACAAGCCGCTCCGGCAGACCCAGCATCATGGCGGGACGACCTCAATGGCGATGCAAGCGCGGCGAAGCCGGGCGTAGCGGGTCGCCATCGTCCAACTTGTGGAATTCCGTGAACGCGGCGCCGGGGAGTCATGTGGACGACGACAGCTCTCATAGCCGCGTTGCCCTGGGTAAGCCAACGCGAAAAGCCATCGCTGTTGGCACTGTTTCGCTCGTACTCGTTGCGATTTGCTCGGGTGGCGATGCGGCAAGCACGGCAGCAGGCGACAGCGCGCAGGCAACGCAGGCGCTGGTTGCGGCCCGCACACCTGACTTCCGCGCCATCCCCAAGCCGCCCGGTGTGGTTGCCACGCCCGCTGCGGCCGCCACGCCCGATTTTCCAACGGTCTCCAAGCTGATCAATGCGGCGATTGCGGCGAATCGGCTGCCCGGTGCTGTGGTTGTGATCGGTCATGATGGCAAGGTCGTCTTCCACCGTGCGTATGGATCACGCAAGCTTGCAAACGAACCGGGGCTGGACGGATCGCCTGCGCCCGCGGAGGCGATGACCGAGGACACGATCTTCGACATGGCGTCGTTGACGAAGATCCTCGCGACGGCGACTGCCGTTATGCAGCTTTACGAACAAGGCAAGGTTGCGTTCGACGATCCGGTGCAGACGTATCTGCCTGACTTCAATACGGGGAACGATCCAGTGCGGGCCAAGGTAACGGTTCGCATGTTGCTTACGCACACTTCCGGCGCGAGGGGAGATGTAGAGCTCAAAGATCCGTGGGGACTGGACCGAGCCGATAAGACTGAAGGCATTCATCGTGCGCTCACTACGCCGCTGGAGTGGGTGCCCGGCGTGGCTTTCCGCTACTCCGATATCAACTTCATCTTGCTGGGCGCACTGATCGAGAAAATCACTGGCGAGCCAGAGGACGTTTACGTTCAGCAGAACGTATTTGCGCCGCTTGGGTTGGCCGACACCGGCTATCTTCCGCCGGCCAAAGCATGTGGTCCGCACACGATCAGGGGGGCAGCGATCGGGTGGGCTCCCGCGCCATCGGGGCGCGCGCCGGATGCTTGCCCCGCCGGTACCTGGAGCACCAGTCATTTGTCGCGCATGGCACCGACAGCACATGACGACGAAAGCCGGGGCGATCCGAGCAAGAACCCCAATTACAACCAGCTGCTTCGGGGCGCAGTCCATGACCCGACGGCGCGCCGCATGGGTGGAGTAGCCGGACATGCCGGTGTGTTCTCGACGGCGCACGATGTCAGCGTCTTTGCGCAGGCCCTACTTGATCGCCTCGCGGGCCGAGCGAGCGAGTTTCCGCTGAAGCAAGCAACTTTGGCCTTGATGACGGCTCCTGAACAGCCGGGTCATACGGCTCAACAACTCCAGGCAGCGAACGACGCCGCCCGCAAAGCCGGCCCAAACCCAAGGGACCCGCTGCTCGCTGTCAGCTATCCGGCGATCAGGGGACAAAGTCTGCGCGGTTTTGGCTGGGATATCGATACTTTCCTTTCCCAGCCGCGAGGCAGGATCTTTCCGATCGGCAGCTTTGGCCACACCGGATTTACCGGAACCACACTGTGGATCGACCCAGGCTCGGATACCTACGTAGTGCTGCTCGCGAATTCAATCCATCCGCGAGGCAGCGCGCCAATCTCGAATCTGCGGGGCGAAGTGGCTACGGCGACAGCCCAGGCCCTGGGTCTGTACGGCAGTGCCTCGCCGCCCACGACTCCGAAGCTGCCCGCGAGCACACCTCGGCGACCGCGCTGACGGAACGTCACCAGGGTGACGGGAGGCCCGCGCGGATTCTGGCGACCTCGGCGCGGGCGAAGCGCACCCGGTCGGTGTCGGCACCGCGTGCGGCAGCCAGTTCAGCGGCGAGGTCATATGCGGCATTGAGGACGTAGCGGTTGCGTTTGCGTTCGCGACGGCTGCGATTGGCCTTGCGGTTCGCCTTGCGGGCCTTGCGGTTACCAGCCATCGCGTCGAGTTCCATCGCGGTGATTACGTTGCGGGCCTGCTCAGGGGCCATGACGTCGCGCATGAAATCCCGTTCTCGCCCTACGGTCAACTTGTAAACCCGCACAACGATTACCAGCGCCAAGACGATCACCCCGATGAGCAGGCCCACCAGGGTCAGTGCGTTCCGGCCGGCGATCGCCGCCAGCGAGTCCCATAAGCCATGCAGCAGCATCGGTATCGCGATAAGTAGCAGACCCCGCCCGACGCGGCGGGGTTCGGCGGGCCGGCCGAGCAGATAGACCAGACCGGCGCCGAAGATTGCGCTGTACAGGATGTGCGCGGCGACCCCGCTGACCATTCGCAGGATGATGGTCCCGATCGACGCCCCAATTTGATTCGCGCCGAACTGGGAGCCGGCCGACGTCATCGCGTAGGCGATGTCCTCGATGATCTGGAATCCCAGGCCGATGAATGCGCCCAGGATCAAACCGTCGAACGCGGTTCGCACCTGCCGTGGCGCCAGCGCGATGAGCAGCAGCAGCCCCGAACCCTTCGCCGTTTCTTCGGTGAACGGCGCCGACAGCCCGGCACCCCAGTTCAGCGCCCATACCTGCCCGAAGAATTTTGCGTACAGGGCGAGGATCGCGCTGTTGGCGTTGGCTGCCATCGTCCAGGTGGCGGCGAAGCCGCCCCATAGGAAGGCGACCACCATCAGTTTGGCGGGGAGCTTGGCGTAGTGGTCGATCCGCTGGGTGAACCACCAGAACAACGCCGCGTAGATGGCGAATGACGTCACCGCCAGCGCGATCGCCTGGCCGTAGGCGTCGTACTCGCGGGTGACCATCGACACGGCGATGAACATGCCCGTTCCGACCAGCACCAGGTATCCCCAGAACGCGAAGTTGCGTGGTTGGTAGAAGGTGAAAGGCCTGCCCCAGCCGGAGAGGTCGATTGCGCTGTTGCGTGCACGATCGAGGTCGGCGAGCGTCGTTGTCACCGCTTTACCTCTCCGGGATGGCTGATGCTGCGGATCATCCGGAAAACCGCGGCGGTGGGCTCCGGGCCGCTATCGGACGGCGCGGTCGCCACGGCCTCAACTCCGCGACCATCGAATACGAAGGCGGCGATCACGCCGCCGGTGTGCGGTCCGGTGATCCGCGCTGTCGCACCCTGCTTGCCCTGATCGGTGACGATGGTGGTGTGCGTGCCACCCACGTGGACGCCCCGGCCGCGGTTGAGGGCCTCGGAGGTCGTCTCGATCTGGTCGAGCAGTTTGTTGGCGTCGCCGTCGAATGGCGCCGTGTGGATCGTGAATTTCACGGCCCTGTGCTCGACGCTCGCAGTGGCCGGATACGTGCCGGACAATGGCGCATCACCAGCGCGGACACCGGACGTGATACCCCAGCCGGCCTCCGGAACGAATCTCACGTCGCCTTGGAGCTCCACAACATCGCCGGCTTTGACGATGTCGTCGTACCGCACTCGTGCGTTGACCACGGGCAACACCACCGACATCAGGAGGACCAGCGCGAATGCCGCCACCGTTGGGGCGATGGTGCGCCGATCCACGCCGAACAAGCGCTCATCGGCTGGGACCCAGCCCGCGTCGGGTTCGAATCTTGGTGCCTCGCCTGCCGAGGACTTGTCGGTTTCGGGATCCGGCATGCCCCGCCCAACCTCCTACCCGCTGTGGCCGACGTCGAGGTCGAGAGTAACGACCGCCACGTGCGGACAGAAGTGGTTCACGACCTACAAGTCTTGCTCGGGTTCAGCAGCCGTAGCGGGTGGAGACCGTCGACCGCGCCGACGAACGGCGGGTGGATGCTGTAGCCGAGCATGCGCCGAATGTCCTCGGAGACCGTTCGGGCGATATCGCGTGATACCGACAAGGTGAAGGCCTCCATCGGTCGCAGCCACGGTTGGCAGTACTGGGCGGTGACGGCAAGACGCTCGCGGGTGGTGGCGTTGGCGCCTCCGCCATGCCAAAGGGTGCCCACGAAGAAGACGCACGAGCCGGCGGGCATGACGACAGGTAGCGCGGGATCGTCGGGGCCCGGCCGCCGCTGACCCCAGCGGTGGCTGCCGGGTATCACCACGGTGGCGCCATTGTCCGCGGTGAAGTCGTCGATCGCCCAGATCGTCGCCGCCGCCAACGGTGCTCGTGGACGCGGAATTGGGTAGAACCCGTCGTCATGATGAGCCAGCTGCGCGGTCTCTCCGGGCTGAATGTTGATGGCCTGCAGCGCCGAAAGCAGGTAGTTGGGCATCAGCAACCGATCGAGCAGCGCCAGCACCCGCGGATTATCGACAAGGCGGTCGCAGACGCGCGTCCTGCTCAGCACGCTGTAGATGCGTTGGGTGCGTCGGCCCTCGAAAGAATTGCGTCCGGTGTGCCCCAGCCAGGGGCGCACGACCTCACGGATTTGCCGGCATTGCTCGGTGCTGAGCAGGTTCTCCCAGATGACGTAGCCGTCGCGGTCGAGAGCCGCCAAGTCGGCCTCGACGATCGCGTCGTCGACCGAGCTTCCGCTACTTGGTGTCCACTTGTGCCGTTGCGCCAGATCGCTCCTGAGGTCCTCCAACGTTGTGACGGAATCGTCGTCGATGTTCATTGCCGCTCGTCCCTCGCCTTACCCGGCCGCCTGCAGGGTGATCTCGGAGATTTCCGTCCGGCTCTCGCCATCGGTGGTGCCCAAGGTGGAGATCCACACCAGCACATTGGAGGTCTTGGTCCCGTTATGCACCGCTATGCGGTTGTGCCCCGGCTGTAGTGGCGTGGTCGGGGTCAGCTCGCTGGTATCGGACAATTTGGCCGGGTTTGCGGTGGGCGACGAGCGGATCTGCACCTTGGTTCCGGTGCTGGGCACGTCGATCGTCACGGCGCTCAGCGCGGTCGGTTCGGACAGGTGCAGCAGCAGACCCATTCCTACGATGAATTTCGGGAACGGGTCGGCGTCCTTGTAGGTGACGGTGGACCACCCGGTGTTTGGGTTGCCGTCGATCGCCAAGTTGGCCTGCTGCGGATTGTCGGGGGCCCCGTCGGGCGAAAACACCATCGCGCTTACCGGCTTGATGATCGGTCCGGGGCGAGTCCACTTGCCGAATACGTCGGTGAAGTACAGGACCGTAGCCGCGGTCAACGCGATCACACCGACGACGGCGGCGACGAGTAGGACGATCCGGATCTTTTTGCTTTTCGGTGCCTTATCCCGCGGCGGTTTGGCGGGAACCGGGGACCGGCGGGGCTTCGGAGGAGGTTCGACTGAAAAGTTGATGATCTTGTCGGCATCGAGGGTGTCGCCGTCCCAGGCGCCGCTGACCTCGACCTCATCCCCGTCCGCGAGCTGACTCGTTACGAGATCAGTTGGCATTTCGACCGGAACATGAGCAGGCCAGTCGCCGAGTGGGTCGTATGGGGTCACCTGGAACGACAGGATCCCGACCTGATCCTGAGCACCGATCGCGCTTCGCCGTACGCCGCGTACCGTCCCATTGACGACCACCCGCTCGAGACGCTGCGTGGGTGGACGTTCGCCTGAACCGAGCTCCTCGGCGGGGTCCGACCCCGACGTCGGCGAGCCGGATTGCGGACGCCGCGCAGCGGCATCGCCGCCGGAACCCTGCGTGAGGGCCCGGGCGAAGTCCACGCAATTCGGGTATCGCTGGTTGGGGTTTTTAGCCAGCGCCCTTGTCAGCACGGCGTCCAGGTGCGCGAGCTCGGGTCGGCGCTCCGATATCCGCGGTGGTGGCGAACTGAGATGGTGGCTGACCACGACCGCGCGATTTGCGTCTTGAAAAGGCGGGGCGCCTGTTAGTAGGTAAAAGGTCGTGGCGGCCAGCGCATATTGATCCGCTCGGCCGTCAAGCGGCTTGCCCAGGAGCTGCTCGGGGGCCACGTAACTGATAGTTCCGATGGCGACGTTGGCGTCAGTGAGGTTGCTCGCGTCATCGATTTTGCGAGCGATGCCGAAGTCGGTCAACAACACCCTGCGCCGGTGGCCATCGGCCGCGGTCACCAGGATGTTCTCGGGCTTGACGTCACGATGCAGCAGGCGGCGATCATGGCCGAAGTCCAGCGCATCAGCGACCGCTGTCACGATTTCCGCGACGTCTTGTTCTGGCATGCCGCTTGGGTAGCGCTCCTGAACCAATCGACCTGCGTCGGTGCCGTCCACGTAGGCCATCGAGATCCAGAGCCGGCCGTTGAACTCACCACGGTCGAGAACCCCGACGATATGTGGGTGCCACAGCGTCGCTGCCAGTTCGGCTTCGCGATTGAACCTCGCCCGAAACTCCTCGCCGGCTGTTGAGCCCAGTGACAAAATCTTCAGCGCGTCGTGACGGGGCAGACGAGGATGTTGCGCGAGGTAGACCTCACCCATACCACCAGTGCCGAGCTTGCGCTCAATAATGTAGCCAGCGAAGACCTCGCCGTTGTTCAACGGCATGTCAGAAAGCCTACAAACCGTGACTCAACGTCCGTCTAGGACCTCGGTTGGGCGACGAGACCGCTCGGGAGTTGACAAGCCGCTCCGCCGGATCCAGCATCATGGCGGGAGAACCGCCTGTGGAATTCCGTGATCGCGGCGGCCGGGAATGACGTGAACGTCGACAGCTCGCTTAGCGGCTTTGCCTCAGGTAGGCCAATAGGAAAGGCCATCGCTGTTGGAACCGCCTTACTTGCACTCGTTGCGGTTTGCTCAGCCGGCTGTGCGGCACACCCGGCAGTGAGCAACCGCGCGCAGGCAACGCCGGCGCCGGCCGTGGCTCCCACACCTGATATCCCCACCATGGCCAAGCCGCCTGATGCGGCTACCACAGCGCAGTTCGCAACAGTCTCCAAACTGCTGAATGATGCGATTGCCGCGAATCGGATGCCAGGTGCTGTGGTTGCGATAGGCCACCGTGGCGAGGTCGTCTTCCACGGGGCTTATGGCTCGCGCAGGCTTGCGGACGAACCCGGGCTGGATGGATTGCCCGGACCTGCAGAGCCGATGACCGAGGACACGATCTTCGACATGGCGTCGTTGACCAAGATCCTCGCGACCGCGACTGCCGTCATGCAGCTTTACGAACTAGGCAAGGTTGCGTTCGACGATCCCGTGCAGACGTATCTGCCCGACTTCAACACGGCGAACGATCCACTGCGGGCGAAGGTAACGGTTCGCATGTTGCTTACCCACACCTCAGGCGAGACCGGAGACGTCGAACTCAAAGACCCGTGGGGACTGCAGACAGCCGATAAAGCAGAAGGCATCCATCGTGCGCTCACGACGCCGCTGGAGTCGGGTCCTGGCCAGGTTTTCCGCTACTCGGACATCAACTTCATCCTGCTCGGCGCGCTCATCGAGCGAGTAACAGGCGAGGCAGAGGACGTCTACGTCCAAGAACACGTATTCGCCCCGCTCGGCATGGGCGACACCCGCTACCTTCCCCCGGGCAAAGCCTGTGGTCCGCACACGGTCACCGGAGCTGCGATTGGGTGGGCCCCGGGGCGGGCGCCGGCCGCCTGTCCTGCAGGTACGTGGAGCACCAATCTGTTGCCGCGCATCGCACCGACAGCCCGTGACGAAGAGAACAGAGCCGATCCGGGCAAGAATCCCGATCTTGATCACTTGCTTCGCGGCACCGTGCAGGACACGACCGCGCGACGCATGGGTGGAGTGGCCGGACACGCCGGTGTGTTCTCGACGGCGCACGATGTCAGCGTCTTTGCGCAGGCCCTGCTTGATCGGCTGGCGGGACGTCCGAGTCAATTCCCGCTGATGCAAGCGACGTGCGAGTTGATGACAACTCCCCAGCAGCCGGGCCATACGGCCCAACAACTCCAAGCGGCGAACGAGGCGGCCCGAGAAGCCGTCGCAACGAGACCGAACACAACACATCCGCTGCTCGCGCCCGACTATCCGGCGATCAACGGACAAAACCTGCGCGGCTTTGGCTGGGATATCGATACGCCCCTCTCGATGGCGCGAGGCATGGTCTTTCCGATCGGTAGCTTTGGCCATACCGGCTTCACCGGAACCTCGGTGTGGATAGACCCGGCCTCAGATACCTACCTAGTTCTGCTCACGAACGCCATCCATGTGCGAGGCAGTACACCGATCTCGGATCTGCGAGGTGAAATAGCGACGGCGGCAGCTCAGGCGCTGCATCTTTAGGTCCGCTCGAAATGTTGGTAGTCGGGAGTCCTCCAGAAGCCACCCCACAGCCAGCCACGGTCTGTGAAGACATGCGTGGCCGGGTCGTCGTTATGCAAGAGTCCCGGGTCGGTGCGGCTGCGGTCCAGGTAGGCCGCCGCGTTGTGCGGTTCGAAATACCCGCCGGTGTAGAGGCACGGGTTGATAAGCGGATTGAGATCGATGGCCCGACCGTAAGCGTGTGGTGACCATTCGTCGCTTCCTGGGATCCTTCGGCAGTTGAACGCCGAAGTGTTGTTGTCCTCCATGGATAACTCATCATCAGCGTCCGCGTAGTGGTCGACGGTGCGGATCTTCTCGACGGGATAACCCAGTCGGTAAAGCTGCTCGAAGATCGCGATGACCTCCGGCGCCAGGTCTTCATGCACGATCAGTTCGCCGCGGTGGGTCTGGCCGTCGAAACCGATGTGGTCGACGGCGACGCGTCGCAAACGCTCCGGCTCAACGGGGCAACCGGGCTGCCAGGTCGCGCCGAGTTCGGCAGCCGTGACCGGCTCCACTGTGCCGCCGGCAGGTGCTGGTGACGCGCTGGCCGACGGCGACGCGGCCGACGGCGATGCGGCCGACGGTGACGCGGCCGACGGTGAGGCTGTAACAGCCGGTGATGGTGTGGCCGCAGGAGGTGGTGGCGCGGAGCCGCACTGCACCAGCACGAGGCTGGCTGCGAGCATTTCCGCCAGCACGGCACTGCGCCGGTTGAAGGACGTCACTTGGGATGTGTCCTCACCGCTTGCTTCCACCCCGACAAGACCGCCGCGATAAGCGGTTTCGCGAGCCAAGTCCGCGGCCAACGCTACCGCAATGTTGTCGGCCCGCTGAGCGGCCGACAGCGGCGGCTGCCCGCGCTGTATCAGGCCACTGCAATCGGGCCTGGACAGCCCTCGCGCCGCCGGGTGAAATGAGTAGCCGGACCGTCGAATCCCCCCACCGGGTAATCCAGGAGGAGTTAGGCCATGCACGTCATTTCAACGCACCACCACCGGCGCTGGGCACGGCTCGGGCACGGACTGCCGGCGATCGCCATCGCGGCCGCTGTGACGGCCGTGACCGGTCTGACCGGGCCCACCAACGGGCCGGCGGTGACGCTGACTGCGGCCGACGCGATCTCCATCGCGCCGGGCGTCTCGGTCACCCCCGCACCAGGCTGGAGCATCGAAGACCAGGGTCCCGGCTGGGTAGTCCTCAACAACGCCTTCTCCACCGCCGAATTGGAAATCAAGGCCAAACCCGCCAGGGGAACGGACCCCGTCGCCGTGCTGCAGGCCGACATCAATAACTTGAACGGCGTGTCGACAACGGGTCTGAGCAACGTCAGAGACCTCGGCGCGCCCAGCGCGGGACCGGTGCAAAGCGGAAACTTTCAGCAGCAAGCCACCATCAGCTTCACCGCTGACGGGACATCACGGATGGGCGCAATTCCCGTCGTCGGCGCATTCAGCGAGTTGCTGAACACCTCGACCCATCAGTCGGCCTTCATCGTCTTCGTGCAGAACAGCGACGCGCCCGCGCGCGCCGACGGCGATGGTCAAGCGATGATCGACTCGTTGCTGTAAGGCTGCCTTGGCTGACGTGAGTGCGGGTGCGGGGTACGGCCCGTCCTGCGCGATCTATCACGTGATAGAAACGTCTGATAGATTTCGTCGGTGGCGCTGAACATCGCGGATTTGGTCGAACACGCTGTTGACGTAGTTCCCGGCAACACGGCGTTGATCGTGAACGAGAAGTCGCTTACCTATCGGGAGCTCGAAGAGGCGGCGAATCGGATCGCGCATTACTTCATCGACGAAGGGATTGGGCAGGGGGCGCACGTCGGCCTGTTCTCCAGGAACACGATCGAACATGTCGTTGTGATGTTGGCTGTCTTCAAGATTCGTGCGACTCCGATCAATCTGAACTATCGCTACACGGCAGCCGAACTGGCTTATGTGGCAGACAGCGGCGACCTCGACGCAATCTTCTTCGAGCGCGGTTTGGAGGCGACGGTGGCAGCCGCGGTTGCCGGCCTGCCGCGGATCCGGCACTTCTTGGTAGCCGAGGATGGCACGCCGGCGTCGGGACAACTCGAAGCGACGGAGTACACCCAAGCACTGTCAGCGGGCAGTTCGCACCGCGACTTCGGGCCGCGTTCGGCCGACGACCTCTACATTCTCTTCACCGGTGGGACAACCGGTTATCCGAAGGGAGTCATGTGGCGCCACCAGGACATCTGGCGCGTCTTGGGTGGCGGTATCGACTTCGTGTCGGGCGAGCGGCTCGGCGAGTTCGACCAAGCCGAACGTGCACGATCCGGGCCGCCGATGATGACACTGCCGTTGAGCCCGCTCAGTCACGGCGCGGCGGTGTGGGCGACTTTGATGCACCTGTTCGCCGGCCATGCCACGATCCTGCTGAACAAATTCGACCCGGTCGCGGCCTGGAACACGATCGATCGGTACCAGGTGCAAATCCTGTTTATGACGGGAGATGCGATGGGGCGGCCACTAATTGAGACCTACGAAGCCGGTGGCTTTGATGGATCCTCGTTGGTGGCGGTGGCCAGCAGCGCCGCGGTGTTCAGCGAGACGATCAAACGCAAATGGATGACGACTTTTCCCAATACGGTGTTCACGGACTCAATCGGTGCATCCGAGGTCGGTTCGTCGGGCGTTGGGCTGCTGACCGAGGACTCCATCACCGCTGAAGGCCCGGTGGTCGCCTTGGCGCCCGGCACGATCGTTGTCGACGACGACAACAAGATCATCGATCCAGATGCACTCGAAACCCAGGTGGGACGGATCGTGCGCACGGGTCGTGCGGGCCATGTGCCGCTTGGTTATTACGGCGATGAAGAGAAGTCCAGGGCGACGTTCTTCGAAGCCGATGGTGTCCGGTATGCGATCACCGGGGACTACGCCCGTCTGGAAGGGGGCGGCCGGTTAACCCTGCTGGGCCGGGGTTCGGGCTGCATCAACACCGGCGGCGAGAAGGTATTTCCTGAGCAGGTCGAGGTGACGCTGAAAGCGCATCCTGATGTCTATGACGCGCTGGTGGTGGGTGTCCCCGACGAACGGTGGGGCAATCGGGTCAGCGCGGTGATCCAGCCGCGTCCGGGGACCCATCCGACTGTCGCGTCGATTCAGCAGCATGTCCGCACCCACTTAGCCGGTTTCAAGGTCCCGCGGTCGATCGCATTCGTCGACGAGATTCCCCGCCATGTGTCGGGAAAGGCGAATTATCCACTGGCCAAACAGATCATGCTCGAGTCCCTGACGAATGGTTCAGCAGGCGGCTGACCGTGACCCTAAGCAGCGATGAACTACTGCTGCCTACCGAACGGCGACTCATCTTGGCCGCCGAGCGTCTGTTCGCCGAACGAGGTGTGGACGCCGTGTCGCTGCGCGCGATCAACGTCGCGGCCGGCACGAATGTTGCTTCGCTGCACTATCACTTCGGTTCGAAAGAGGCGCTTCTTGAGGCGCTGATCCGCGAGCGGAGCCAGGAAGTTTCGCAACGGCGTGCGGAGCGGCTGGCTCGTTTGGAAGCCGGTAAGAGGGTGAGTGCGCGAAGGCTTGCGGAAGCGTTCGTGCTGCCGGTGGCGGAGATGGGCGGCACCGGCGGCGAGGCATGGGTGCGGTTTATCGCGGGCCTTGTCAGCAGCGGTCATCCGGCGTTAAGCATTGTCACACATGGCTTTTTCGACCAGGCCCGGCGTTTTAATGCCCTGCTGCGCAAACTCCATCCCGAGTGGAGTGACGCCACCGTGCTCTTCCGCCTCTCGCAGGCGATGTACCTCACCTTCGCAGTCTTGGGCGACGAACCCCGCGTCCGGGCCGCCCTGGCGGCCGGCGGGGCACGCATCAGTCACGATGAAATCGTCGATCAGTTAATTGATTTGGTGACCGCTACGCTCAGCGGTCCGTCATCGCGGAGGAACAGATGAACGATCAGCACCTCACGTTCGAACGCGACGGCGACGTCGTTGTCCTGACGATGACCAATCCGCGCCGCAAGAATGCCCTGACCCCCGAGATGCTTACTCTGATGGCCCAGGCGTGGGATGAGATCGACGCCGACGACGGTATTCGTGTTGCCATCCTCACGGGTCACGGCGACTCCTACTGCGTGGGTGGCGATCTCGCCGACGGATGGATGGTCAAGCGTGCCGAGGGGGCACCCCGGGCGCCGGCGAAGCCACGCGGATCGGTCATCACCGACGGCTTACTTCTGACTCGCAACCTGAGCAAGCCGCTCATCGCCGCCGTCAACGGCCCGTGTCTGGGCGGTGGTTGTGAAATGTTGCAGCAGACCGATATTCGGATTGCCGAAGAGCATGCGGTCTTCGGACTGCCCGAAGCGAAGTTCGGGCTGATCGCCGGCGCGGGCTCCACGGTACGGCTCAAGCGCCAGATCCCGTACACCAAGGCGATGGAGATGATCTTGACCGGCGAGCCGCTGACCGCGGCCGAGGCGTACCACTTCGGCCTGGTCGGACACGTCGTGCCAAAAGGGCATTCGTTGGCAAAGGCTCGTGAAATTGCTGCCCGCGTAGCCGCTAATGGCCCACTGGCGGTCCGAAACGCGAAGGCTTCCATTCTGGCCAGCGGTTGGCTCGACGACACCGACGCCCGGAAAATCGAACAGCGCTTCGTCGTCGAGGTGATGACCTCACAGGATGCGAAGGAAGGTTTGGCCGCGTTCGCCGCCAAACGCGATCCCCGATTCACCGGAAAATAGGCCGCCCCGCCCGGCACCGGGTCTGCAGATCCGGAAATTAGGCACTCCATTTTTCGCATTTTTGCACCCGTCAGACGGACTTGGGCTCCATGATGTTTACGACCTATTTACCCTTTGGAGCCTGCGATGTCATTTGTTGTTCTTGCACCAGACATGCTGGAGACCGCGACGGCCGATATAACGCAGATCGGTTCGGCGCTCAAGGAAGCCAATCTGGCCGCAGTCAGCCCAACGACTGGGTTGGCAGCGGCGGCGGCCGATGAGGTGTCGGCGGCCATTGCAAAGCTCTTCGGCGTGCACGCCCAGGAGTTTCAGGCGTCTGCGGCGCTGGCAGCGACCTGGCATGAGGAGTTTGTGCGCACCTTGGGCGCGGCGGCCGCTTCGTATGCGGGTACCGAGGCGACCATCGCCGCGTCGATACAACGGGCGGTGAATGCGCCGGCCGAACTACTGTTGGGGCGTGATCTGATCGGCACCGGTGCCGGCGGGCAAACCGGCACCGCCGGCCAGGCGTTATTGGGCGGCGGCAGCGGAGCGAAGTCGATCCTCATCGACTTCGTGCGGCACGGGCAGACGGCGAGCAACGCGTCAAGCTTGATCGACACCAACCCGCCCGGACCTCCAATAAACACGACGGGCATGCAACAGGCGCAGACCGTCGCCGGCGTGCTCGCGCCGAAGGGTCCCTTCGCCGGGATCTTCGAGTCGCAGTTGCTCAGAACGCAGATGACCGGCGGGTACTTGACTTCGATGCCGGGGATGCCGGCCGCGCAGATACTGGCCGGGCTCAACGAGATCAGTGCCGGCAATTGGGATGGCTTACCTCAGATCAGCCCGCAGGGCCTGCTCTACCTGGTGAGCCCGATCGCATGGACGCTCGGATTCCCGCTATTCCCGATGCTCGCCCCGGGCGCCCACCTGAACGGAATAACTTTCAACCAGGGCTTCAACAGCGCGTTGCAAACGATGTATGGCACTGCCATGGCGAACCCGGTCGTCGCCGCCGACGGCAACATCACCGACGTTGCGTACTCGAGCGCATTCACGATCGGGGTCGGGGCGATGATGAACGTCAGCAACCCCCACCCCCTCTTCCTCCTCACCCAGTCGCTGCCCAACACGGGCATCGTCCAGATGACGGGCAACCCGCAGGATGGCTGGACGCTGGTCAGCTGGAACGGCGCCTCCGTCGGACCGGCGTCGTTGCCGACCCAGCTGTTCGTCGCCACCCGTAACCTGATCGAGGCGCCGCAATATGCGATATGGGACACCTGGCAGGCCCTCCATACCGGCAACGCGACGACGATCTTGAACTCGATTGGAGACGGTATCCACGAGGTCAACTCGGCGGCGTGGCACTACCCGGTCGCGGTGGTCGAGGACTTGGTCGACGCTGTCTAGGACTAGCAGCCAAGGAAGGCGAGCGGCGCGGCCTCGCCCCGGCCACCCGCTTCAGCACGGGCCAGTAGCGCCGCGGTGTGTGCGTCGAACGGCGCCGAATACGACAAATATTGCGTGCAGCCGCCGCGCCGGAGGCCGCCGGTCACCCCGGTGACCGTCGACCCCACGATCCACGGCGAGCCGCTGGTGCCGTCGACCAGGCCCTTGCACCACAACAACGGGAAGCCCGTCAGGGTGGTCCCCGTGCTGCCCTGGCAGCCGATCGGCGTGCCCCCGGTGCCGGCCGGATAGCCGACGAGGCTGACTGAGGCACCCGACGGCGGCGCCATGCCGAGCACCAGTCCGGAGCCGACCTGCGCCTCTATCGATCCGCCGCTGGGGCGGCTGACCCTGGCGAAGGCGTAGTCGAACCGCGGTTGTCTGAACCAGACCCACAGTGGATCGAGGTAGACGGCATCGACCGTCCAGACATTGGAGGGGTCGGCCGCATTGGCGAAACCGGGAACGAAGGTTGCCGAGAAGTACTTGGTGAAGCAGTGCGCCGCGGTCAGTATCAGGTCGCCCGAAGTCGAGTGCACCACGGAGCCCGTGCAGGTGTGCAGGTCACCGCCGCCCAAAAAAATCGCGCCCACCCGCGGGTCGGGACTCACCGGAGCCGCGACGGGGATCGGGTCAGGGATATCGGCAAGCGCTACGCGGGTGCCGGCGGTGCGTGGCGAACCGGCGGGTTGTCCGCCGGCCACCAGCAGCAACACCAGCACCAGGAGCATCGCCAATACGCGCATCGGGCATCATCATCGTCGATCATCGCGGCACCAGCGGCGCGACAAGCCGCTTTTAACGCGGCGATTCGAACGGCCAGCGTGATCAGGAACGGCCGTTTTGGGTACAGAATGCGAATGCAGCGCCCCGACACGATCATCGAAATTCATCGCGAACGCGTCCAGGATCAGACGGCCGAGATGTTCAGCGGCGACAAGTACACGCAGTCCGTCGACGGCACTGGCTACTCCGCGACCGCCACTCTTGATCTCACGCTGGATCGCGTCTGGTTCATCCTCGATTCGCATCAGCGGCTATGGCAGGAGGAGACCGACGGTGAATCCCGGGACCCGTTGCGGCATTTCGCGATCGACCTGGTGATCTTCGATTCGAAAATCGTCATCGATTCGGTTACCTGCATTCCGCTGGTGTCGCTGCCACCCGCGACTATCACCATCCCGGAGGGTCCGCGCGCCGGGGAGTCGCGCGAGATCCCGTACAACGAGATTCCGCTGTTTGGGCGGTTGACGGTGCACGACCAGCTCGAGCCGCACCAAACAGAGCCGGGTAAGCAGACGATCGCGCTGAACTTCACCGCGCAGGATGCCCCCGTGTTGGTGGCCACTTCGCTGCGCGACGAGTACGGCGGGCGGCTGTTCGGTCCGCACATCGAGCGCCGTTCCGGCGGTGATACCGCCTTCACCGGCCAAGACCCGCGAATCAGCTGGGAACTCGACTACGCCGAGGCGTATTGGGTCACCCACAGCATCGCAGGGGAACTGATGGTGGGCCTGGAAAAGCTACAGCACCCCAGCCTTTCCGACGACGGGGCGAGAATCCGGGTGCTCGACTCGCTGGCCGCCCAGATCGCCGATGCGGTCCGTCCGCAGCTCATTGAGATGGGCGACAGCGACACCAAGGGCATCGTGAGCCTACTGCCGTCGCCGATGGACGTCGACGCCGAAGCGCAGGACGACAGCACGGTCAAGGCCCTTGACGCCATCGTGCAGCGTTTCGATGTCGGCTCCTCATCGGTCACAGCCACCCACGAATCCATGGTTGTCCAGCTGCAGACGCTGCGCGCACTCCCGTCCGGCGAGGACCTGCCCGCGTCGATCCTCGCCGAAAACCAGCATGAGAAAACGGGATTGGCCGTCACCGGGTGGAGCATCCTGCGACAGGTCCGGGACACCGTGATGAATAGCTTCGGCCTGCAGGAGAGTGACTTCGACGCCGACGCGCCGTGCTTGCTCGGAGGCCCAAAGACCATCAACATCGGCGGTCAGGACCGCAGCCTCGACGCTCTCGACGCCGACATTGTGCCGCGAACCGAGGACGGCCGGTTGGTCGTCGACGGCACCGTGAGTGCCGAAACCACGCTCTACGACTTCAAGGCCACCTTCAAGGTGATCTATGAGATGGGCCTCGACGACATACCGCGCGACCCGAAGGGGCCGGAGACCAGACGAGCGACGCAGTGGGCAGACCCGGAAACCATCGAGACTCTCGAGCAGCTGCTGAGCCTGGCCAGCGACAAGAAGCGCGCCGGCGAGCTGAGCGACCAGGACTACGAGGCAATGGTCAAGCGAGTCAGCGAGCAGTTCGATGCACTTCCGCGGACGGTGGGTGTGCGGCCGGCACAGAATCCCCCGGAGCCGGAGGTGAACCCGGACTTCAGCCTGACAGCGGCCGGTAAGGTCGCCGCGGCTGCGGGCGCCGCGGCTGTCGTCGGTCTGCTGGCGCTGCCGGTGACCTGGGCAGTGGGCGCTGCCGGAGTTGGGGCAGCTGGGGCGGGCGGCTTGCTGACCCTGGCGATCGCGCAATATCTCACCACCGTGCTGACGGTCGACTGGTTCGGCGCCGGAATCGGGTCGCGCCAGGTCAAGAAATCGCTGAACGACCATCCCGAAGGGACATCGCTGCCGCCGATCGGAATACCGATCGCCGTGGATCTCAACCGCCAGCGCCTCGCAGTGTACTTCCGTCCGCTGCCGGCGAAACTGTGGGTGGGTTGCATCACCGCCGAGGCGGGCAAAGACGAGGAAGGCGACCACGAAGGCGACCGCCGGGAATCGGGGACATCGGGGACATCGGGGACATTCGGCTTGTCGGTGGCCGATGGCCCACCGATAGACACCCCTGGAAGCTTTCGCACGATGACGCCGTGTTGTTCGTCGATTCCAAAGAACTGCAGCTGCTCATGGAATCGGATAGCGGCGGCGGCGACGAGTTGGCGATCGGTGTTGCCACCGCGACCGATGGACGGCGCTATCTGCAGGTGGAGGGTAACGATCCCGACGGCCTGCAGCGGCTTCCGCGGTGCACGCCCACAGCCGATCGCGGCGGCGATTGACATTGATTGGCGACGTCGGAACGCTTGGCTTTACTTCTCGGGGTGAGGAACTCCTATGGTCAAAGTGCTCGCGAGTGTTGCTTTGCTGGGCGTGGCCCTTTTCCTTGCGCCAATCGCACACGCGGATAGGACCCTCACGGCTCAGCAGGCGTGCTCGGAGGCCATTCCGGGATCGGTGCCGATACAACTGACATTCGAGCTGTCGTGCCAAAACCCTGACGTATGGAAAAGGCAGGGAACGGTTTTGGGCACCGAACCGATGCCTGCCGTAATGGCCCGAATGTTTCCCGGTTCGTACCGGGTCAATCCCGCCAACCGGTGGTCGGACTGGGTGATCCCGGGGTGACCGATTGAGCTCAGGTGGCGCCTGCGAGCAACGCCTGAAACGCGAATTCCATGCATTCGGCGTACCTGGCGGGGTCGGGCAGCGCGTCGCGATCCGCAGTGGCGCTGATCGACAAAGTTCCGTTGTAGCTCGCCACCACATGGATGAGGTTCAAGCCTCCCACCAGCGGCCCGAGACCCGCGACGCGCACGAGTCGGGCACCGCTGAAGAAGATCGGTTCGGTTGGCCCGGGCACATTAGTGACAGTGGTGTTTGCGACCGTCGGGCCCGAGAACGGCAGCACACTGGCGGCCTTTGCGGTGATCCCGAGCAGTGAGGTCGGCACGGTTCCAATCAGTTCCAGCAGCTGGCTGCCAGTGGATTTATCCCCTCCCGTACGACTTGCCGAGGTTCCCGCAGCGATTGCGGCGAGTCGTTCGAGCGGATCAGCGATGTCCGTACCGAGCGATTGCAACCGTCCGAATACCGCGTTGCCCTTGCTGGTCTTGTCGCCCGCCTCGCGTAGTGACATTGGGCATGCCGCAACGAGCGATTCATCGGGAAGCTCACCGTGGCCATCGAGGTACTCGCGAAGGGCACCGCCGACGTATGCCAGCGCCACATCATTGACCGTCGCGCCGGGCACAGTTGCCTTGATTCGCTTGAAATCGGCGAGATCGTGGAACCGCGCCTCGAAGACACGGTGCGGTGACACCGTCTGGTTGAAGCGGGTTTTCGGTGGAAACGATGGAAGAACGCCGCCGCCGGCGATCTGGGACGCCACACCGGCGACCAGCTTGCCCGGCAGGCCGGCCAGGCCGCGGATTACCTTGGGGGCGCTCGACGCGATCACTGCGCCCGCGCGCAACGGGTAGAGCGCTGCGTTGATTGCCGTGCGCGACAGTAAGTCGGCGTTGGTGGGAAGTGGGTCGGGACGCCAGGGGCTATCCGGCCCGGCGGGTCGGGGGCTGTCGGCGGCCAGGTCGTGCAGTGCCGCGATCATTTGAACGCTGGCCATGCCGTCGACGGCAGAGTGGTGCAGTTTCAACGCCATCGCGAACGAGCCCTTCGGCACTCCCGGCACCGAATTGAGTCCCTCGATCACAGTGATCTCCCATGGCGGACGTCGCAGGTCGATCTGTCGAGCGTGTAGCCGTGCGATCTGGATACAGAGCTGTCGCCAGTCGCCAGGCTGGGGTAGCCCGATATGACGGACGTGATACTCAAGATCGAAGTTCGGGTCCTCGACCCAGTACGGCCTGTGCAAGCCGCCCGGCAGCTCGGTTAGTCGCCGCCGGAACACATCCGCGAGATGCAGCCGGGCGTCGAGCTCGTCGAGAATCCCCTTGAAGGTCACCTTGCCGCCTGGGGCAGTCGACGGGTCATAGATCAGAAGCAGCTGAATCTGTAATGGCGTCGCAGGTCTTTCTGCGCGCAACATCATGTCATCGGTCCAACTCAGCTGTTGCACAGACGCCCCCTCATTCACGGTCTCTTCGCAACAGTAGGCCCGGTAACCGGGGGCGCCGCAGAGAAGGCTAGGTGGGCGACGCCAGATCGGCACGAAAGCCCGGTCCGGCTTCGGGCGTCACATTTCGCGCGGTGATCTCGTCGCCACAGTGGGCGCAGATCAGCCGCGGATCGATGGTTTCGCCACAGATGTTGTGGCGCAGCACAATTGGTGGCCCGTCCGGGGTCGGCAGGTGATGGTCACCCCACTGCATGAGGACGACGATCGCTCCGAAGAGTTCGCGGCCTGCGTCGGTGAGCCGATACTCGTGGCGCTCGGGATCCTGCGAATATGGCACCCGATCGAGCAGCCCCGCGTCGACGAGCATGCGCAACCGCGACGACAGCGTGGGTCGCGGAATGTTGAGGTTGCGCGCGAGCTGACCGAAGCGCTGTACTCCGAAGAACGACTCGCGCAGGATGAGCAACGTCCACCGTTCGCCGACCAGCTCGAGTGCCCGGCCGACCGACTCGCCAGTGAAGCGGTGGGACAGCTCGGTAGCGGCCATAGTTCAATAACTGTACCTGGTTCAATCACTGAACCATAGGTGGTAACGTAATTGAACCGATACTCGTAAACAGGAGCCCCGATGAATCAGCCGGACCTGACCGCACTCGCGGAGAAGATCGCGCTTTCGGCCCGCCAGATGTCGGCGGAGATCGACCGCGACCGCCGACTTCCGGATGAGCTGGTGGCTCTACTACGCGAGGCCGGGTTCCTGCGCGCCACCATGCCGCGGGAGGTCCAAGCGTTGGAGCTGGCGCCCGCACCGGCACTGCGGTGCGCCGAAACGATCGCGCGCGGCGACGCCTCGGCGGGATGGTGCGTGTCGATCGCGATCACCAGCGCGCTGCTGGTCGCCTACCTGCCGGCGTCCACTCGCGACGAGATGTTCGGCGGCGGGCGGGGTGTCGCGGCCGGCGTGTGGGCGCCGCGCGGCACGGCGAGGTCAGTTGATGGCGGTGTCGTGGTGTCCGGGCGCTGGCCATTCTGCAGCGGGATTACCCACGCCGACATGATGTTCGCCGGCTGCTTCGTCGACGGGCAGCGCGTGCCATCCGTCGTTGCGCTCCCCAAAGACGACCTGAAGGTGCTCGATACCTGGCACACGTTGGGCCTGCGCGGAACCGGCAGCCATGACAGTGTTGCCGACGAGGTCTTCGTGCCCGCCGATCGCGTGCTGTCGGTGTTCAACGGACCCGCCGTGGACCGGCCGCTGTATCGCTTTCCGGTGTTCGGATTCTTCGCGTTGTGCATCGGCGCGGCCGCGTTGGGCAATGCGCGCGCCGCGATCGACGACCTCGTTGAGCTGGCCGGCGGAAAGAAAGGGCTCGGGTCGACACGCACCTTGGCCGAACGTTCGCCAACCCAAGCGGCGGTGGCAACCGCCGAGGCGGCGCTGGAAGCCGCTCGCGCGCTGTACTACGAGTCGATCGATGCGGCCTGGCAGGCCAGCCACGATGCCGAGCCAGTGCCGACGGCGATGCGCAACCGGCTACGCCTGGCGGCCACGCACGCGGTACGGACCTCCGCCGACGTGGTGCGCAACATGTATGACCTGGCGGGGGGCAGTGCCATCTACGACGGCGCACCTCTGCAGCGCCGGTTCCGTGACGCATTCACAGCCACCGCCCACTTCCAGGTCAACGAGGCATCACGCGAGCTGTCCGGCCGCATCCTGCTCGACCTGCCTGCCGACGTGTCGATGCTGTGACCGGTATCGAAGTCGTCCTGCCGTTCTGGCTTGACCGGCCCGACGGCGAGGCAATGGATGTCGCGCTGGCGGCAGCTGAGCGGGCTTCGATGCGGTGTGGATCGGCGAAATGGCTACCTACGACGCGTTCGCGCTCGCGACCGCGATCGGGCTCCGCGCGCCCGAAATGACCTTGAAGATCGGGCCGTTGGCCGTCGGTGTCCGCGGCCCGGTCGGCTTGGCGCTGGGTGTAAGTTCGGTCGCCTCGCTACCGGCAGCCGGGTTGACATCGCATTGGGAGCCTCCAGCCCGGCGATCGTGACCGGGTGGCATGACCGTCCGTGGGCGCACCACGTGCCGGTGATGCGCGAAACCATCGAATGCCTGCGGTCGATATTGACCGGCGCACGTAGCGAGTATGTCGGCCAACACGTCAGCAGCCACGGTTTCCGACTGCGCAGCGCGCAGCCCGAAACTCGAATTGCGTTGGGAGCGTTCGGCCCTGGCATGATTCGGGTGGCAGCGCAGCATGCCGACGAGTTGGTGCTCAACCTTGCTTCGCCCGCCCGTGTCGCGGAGGTGCGTGCGGCAATCGACGCCGCGGCCGCGGCGACCGGCCGCACCGCGCCGCGGCTAACGGTGTGGGTGCCGGTCGCGCTGGACCCCGGTGCTGGGGCGCACGGCCAACTTGCTGCTCAGCTGGCCGTGTATCTCGGGCCCGCCCGGCTACGGCGAAATGTTCAGCGCGCTGGGTTTCGACGACCTCGTCCAGAAGGCCCGTACCGGCACGACTCGCCGCGAACTGGCCGCCGCCATCCCCGTCGAGTTGCTCGACCGGGTGTCCGCGTTGGGCTCGCGCGATCGAGTCGCGGAACGGCTGGGCGCTTACCGGGAAGCCGGCGCCGACTGCGTCGCCGTCGTGCCCTCCACCGCCGAAGACCCGGGAGGCCGGGCGACCTTGAGCGCGCTCAACTCTATTCAGGAGGGTGAATTATGACGCCTGTCAACACCGTGTGCCGCCTGGCCGCTCGTCCGGACGGCCTGCCCAAGCCCTCGGATTGGGAGGTCACCGACGAGCCCGCGGGGAGCCCGAGGGACGGTGAGTTCCTCGTACGCGTCGAGTACCTGTCGGTCGATCCGGCGATGCGGACGTGGATGAACGCCGGCCGGTCCTACGTGCCGCCGGTCGAGCTCGGCGAGGTCATGCGCGCCGGCGGGATCGGGCGCGTAATCGACTCGCGGCATGCGGATTTCGC
>CAWIXL010000021.1:0-59089 GCA_963840045.1 uncultured Actinomycetota bacterium
GATCAGCACGCCCGCATCGGTGACCTCGAAGCTGTCGGATGCGCCGTAGTCACGCGCTTCGCCGTTGCCGAAAACCACCGTAAAGACCATGCGTTGCAGTATCGCTGAAACCATCTAACCGTCGAGCGCGAGGTCCTTGCGGAACCGCCGCATGCCGTCGATCTTGTCGGCCAACGAAGCTTCCGGCCCCGCGTAGAACATCCACGGCATGGTGATGATGCCGGTGATTCCCGCATCGGCGGCACGCTGATAGTGGGCGGTGGTGAAAGCGTCGGTGAGCGGCGTCAGGATGGTGAACTCGTCCATCGACAGCCCATTTTCGGCCCGCAGCTCGCGTAACCGGCCCACCGCCTCGATGGCGCGATCCGTCTTGATCAAATCGCCGATCCAGCCGTCGTGGCGGGCAGCACGGCGCAGTGCGGCGTCGCTGAGCCCACCGACATAGACCGGTATCGGCGGCGGGGTCGGTTGCATCTCCAGCCGCGGGGTCCGGTAAAAGTCACCGTCGAACTCCGTCCAGCCCGGCTGCCACAGCGCCCGCATCAGGTCGATGATCTCGTCGGTGCGTTTGCCGCGGGCGGCGAACTGCTCACCCATCAACGCGAATTCCTCTTGGCACCAACCGACACCGATGCCGAGCTCCACCCGCCCGGACGCCAGAACTGCTGCGGTGCCAATGGCTTTCGCCGCGGAGTAGGGATTGCGCATGGCCGGTATGTAGACGGTGGTGACGAAGCGCAGTCGCTTGGTGACCTGGGCCAGCGCGCCGACGAGAACCCAGGGGTCGGGCCAGTCGGTGAAGGGCTGCCAGCGACGTTGCCCGTCTTTGGTGTAGGGGTACGGGGTTTCCAGGGTCTCCAGGTTGACGACGTGGTCGGGGATTCCGAGGCCGTCGTAGCCGAGGTCGTCGGCGGCCTTGGCGATCTCGATGATCTCGCGGGTATTCAGGAAGGCGCTGCTGACGTAGAACTTCATTGGCCGTCCCTTGCCCACGCCGGCTGGATGAAGACGCCATCGGCCTCCACGGTGACACCGGCGGCATCCGAAATAGTGCCACGTGCAAAGACTTTGACACCCTCGACGCGGTCGATCCAAGCTTCGGAACGAAGCGGGCCCAGCGGAGTCCCGCGCAGGTACTTCACGGTGATGGTGCCGGTGAAACGTGGCTTGGACAGGCCCTCGCTGGCGGCCTCACCGAGCATGTGGTCGAGCACCAGCGCGCTGACTCCGCCGTGTACCCGACCGGGCGGCCCCTCGTATGCCGGCCCCAGCACGAACTCACTCCAGCAGCGCCCGCCGCCGTGGTGGTGGACGACGACCGGTGGGGCGATCGGGTTGCACAGGCCGACCGCGGCGTTACCCAACGGCAGCGGGCGGTCGCCGACGCGGTAGCTCACCCCGACCGGCCGGGTCCGATGCCGCAAGGCCTCGGTGGCCGCCTCGATCGCCGCCCGCGCTTCGGCGACGACGTCGTCGTCGGCCTCGGTCCGGATGGTGGCGTCGATGAGTTCCCGGACCGCGTCGGCCAACGGCGCGTACAGCGACGTCACTCGATCGGCCTCCGTCGCGCTGAGCACCTCAAACATGGCGTCAAACGCGCCCGTCTCCTGGCTCAACTCCCGAACACCTTGCGTACCACAGCTTTTGCCCGCCGCGTCACCCGAAGATAGTTGTCCAGGAACTCGCTGCCATCGTCGGTCGGCCAGCCCGCCGCGACCGCGACGGCGTTGAGCTGACGTCCGGGTCCGGGCAGCTGGTCGGTGGGCTTGCCACGGACCAATACCAGTGCGTTGCGCGCCCGGGTCGCGGTGAGCCAGGCCTGCCGCAGCAGGTCTACGTCGTCGGCGGGGACCAGGTCAGCCTCGGCGATCGCATCCAGCGACTGCAGCGTCGAGGTGTTGTGTAGCGCCGGGATCTCATGGGCGTGCCGCAGCTGCACCAGCTGCACGGTCCACTCGATGTCGGCCAGTCCCCCGCGGCCCAGCTTGGTGTGCGTGTTGGGGTCGGCACCGCGCGGCAGTCGCTCGGCTTCGACGCGGGCCTTCATGCGGCGGATCTCCTGCACCGCTTCGGCAGACACGCCGTCGGGCGGATAGCGCGTCTTGTCGGCCAGCAGCAGGAACCGCTGACCGAGATCCGCATCGCCGGCGACCGAGTGGGCGCGCAGCAGCGCCTGGATCTCCCAAGCCTGTGCCCACTGCGCGTAGTAGGCCTCGTACGAGGCCAGGGTGCGGACCAGCGGGCCCTGACGGCCCTCGGGCCGCAGATTCGCGTCGACCTCCAGCGGCGGGTCGACACTGGGAGTCCCCAGCAGCGTGCGAGTCTGCTCGGCGATCGTCGTCGACCAGCGCATCGCCTTCGAATCGTCGACACCCGGGGCCGGTTCGCAGACGAACATCACGTCGGCATCGGACCCGTAGCCCAGCTCGGCGCCACCCAAGCGGCCCATGCCGATCACGGCAATGGCGGCCGGGGCCTTGCCGTCGTCCGGCATGTTGACCCGGATCATCGCGTCCAGGGCGGCCTGCAGCACCGCCACCCACACGGAGGTGAGGGCCCCGCACACGTCGGTGACCTCGAGCAGGCCGAGCAGGTCCGCGGATCCGATGCGGGCCAGCTCGCGACGGCGCAGCGCGCGGGCGGCGGCAATGGCCCGAACCGGGTCCGGGTGGCGGGCAGCCGAGGCGACCAGACCCCGGGCCACCACGGCAGGGTCGGTCTCAAGCAGTTTCGGGCCGGCCGGTCCGTCGCCGTAGCTCTCGATGACCCTGGGCGCGCGCATCAGCAGGTCCGGCACATAGGCAGAAGTCCCCAGCACGTGCATGAGCCGCTTAGCCACCGCGGGTTTGTCGCGCAGCGTGGCCAGGTACCAGGTTTCGGCGGCCAACGCCTCGCTGAGTCGCCGGTAGGACAGCAGTCCGCCGTCGGGGTCTGGTGCGTACGACATCCAGTTCAGCAGCCTGGGCAGCAGCACCGACTGCACTCGTCCGCGCCGCCCGCTCTGGTTGACCAGCGCCGACATGTGCTTGAGCGCCGTCTTCGGCCCTTCATAGCCCAGCGCGGCCAGCTGCCGCTCCGAGGCCTCCGGGGTCATGCCGCCGCCGGCAATCTCCAGCCCGGCCGGGCCGATCGATTCCAGCAGCGGCTGATAGAACAGCTTGGTGTGCAGCTGGGAGACCCGCACGTTCTGGTTCCTGAGCTCCTCGCGCAGCACCCCGGCCGCATCGTGACGGCCGTCGGGCCGGATGTGGGCGGCGCGGGCCAGCCAGCGCACCGCCTCCTCGTCGTTCACCTCGGGCAGCAGATGGGTGCGCTTGAGCCGTTGTAGCTGCAGTCGGTGCTCGAGCAGCCGGAGGAACTCATAGGACGCGGTCAGGTTCGCGCCGTCCTCGCGACCGACGTAACCGCCTTGGCTCAGCGCCGCCAGCGCGTCCACCGTCGAAGCGACGTGCAGCGATTCGTCGCTGCGGCCGTGCACCAGCTGCAGCAGCTGCACGGCGAACTCCACGTCCCGCAGTCCGCCGCTGCCGAGTTTGAGTTCGCGGCCGCGGACATCGGCGGGGATGAGCTGCTCCACTCGTCGCCGCATGGCCTGCACCTCGACAACGAAGTCCTCTCGCTCACAGGCCACCCAGACCATCGGCATCAACGCGGCCAGGTAGCGCTGCCCAGCTCCAGGTCGCCAACGGCCGCACGGGCTTTCAACAGCGCCTGGAACTCCCAGGTCTTCGCCCAGCGCTGGTAGTAGGCGATGTGCGACTCGAGCGTGCGGACCAGCTCGCCGCTGCGGCCCTCCGGCCGCAGTCCGGCATCCACCTGGAAAAACGCCTCCGAGGCCACCCGCATCATCTCGCTGGCCACCCGGGTGCTGAGCGCGTCGGCGTGCTCGGCGACAAAGATGATGTCGACGTCGCTCACGTAGTTCAGTTCGCGGGCACCACATTTGCCCATCGCCATGACCGCCAGCCGCGGCGGGATGCGGTCACCGCACACCGTTGCCTGGGCCACCCGCAGCGCGGCCGCCAGCGCGGCATCCGCGGTGTCCGCCAGCTGGGCGGCGACCAGGGTAAACGGCAGCACCGGTTCGTCCTCGACCGTCGCGGCCAGGTCGAGCGCGGCCAGCACGAGCAACTGGTCGCGGTACAGTGCGCCCAGCCGGGGTACCACCGCAGCAGTCGGCTCGTTTTTCGGGTCGTCGACACACTCGTTGAACGAACCGGGCCAGCTGGTCCCGCGAGGGCAGTTGGCCCTTGCCGCGCAGCAGCTTCCAGGACTGAGGATGGGCGACCAGGTGATCCCCCAGCGCCAGCGACGAGCCCAGCACCGCGAACAGCCTCCCGCGCAGACTGCGGTCGGTGAGCAGCGCCGCATTGAGCTCGTCCCATCCGGTGTCGGGGTTCTCGAACAGCCGAACCAAAGTTCGCAGGGCGGCGTCGGCGTCGGGCGCGCGCGACAGCGACCACAACAGCTCCACGTGCGTGGTGTCGTCTTTGCCGTGCCAGCCCAGCTGCTTCAGACGCTCGCCGGCGCGGGGGTCGACCAATCCGAGGCGCCCGACGCTGGGCAGCCTCGGGCGCTCCGTCGCGGGCTTGGTCACGACGTCGACGGTATCGCACCGGGCTACAGGGACAGGTAAGTCTTCAGCTCGTACGGCGTGACGTGGCTGCGGTAGTTCGCCCACTCGGTGCGCTTGTTGCGCAGGAAGAAGTCAAAGACGTGCTCCCCCAGGGCTTCTGCGACGAGCTCGGAGGCTTCCATCGACCGCAGCGCGGCGTCGAGACTGCTCGGCAACTCGCGGTAACCCATGGTGCGCCGTTCCTCGGGCGTGAGGTCCCACACGTTGTCCTCGGCCTGCGGCCCCAGCACGTAGCCCTTCTCCACCCCACGCAATCCGGCGGCCAGCAGCACCGCGAACGCCAGGTAGGGGTTGCACGCCGAGTCGGGGCTGCGCACCTCGACCCGCCGCGACGACGTCTTGTGCGGCGTGTACATCGGCACCCGCACCAGGGCCGAGCGGTTGGCCGCCCCCCAGGATGCGGCGGTGGGCGCCTCGCCGCCGACCACCAGCCGCTTGTACGAGTTGACCCATTGGTTGGTGACCGCGCTGATCTCGGAGGCGTGTTCCAGGATCCCGGCGATGAACGACTTGCCCACATCCGACAGTTGCAGCGGATCGTCGTCGCTGTGGAAGGCGTTGACGTCGCCCTCGAACAGGCTCATGTGGGTGTGCATCGCCGAGCCGGGGTGCTGCCCGAAAGGCTTGGGCATGAACGACGCCCGCGCACCTTCTTCCAGGGCGACTTCCTTGATGACGTAGCGGAAGGTCATCACGTTGTCGGCCATCGACAGCGCGTCGGCGAAACGTAGGTCGATCTCCTGCTGGCCGGGCCCGCCTTCGTGGTGGCTGAACTCCACCGAGATGCCCATGAATTCCAGGGCTTCGATCGCGTGCCGGCGAAATGTCGACGCGGATTCGTGCACCGCTTGGTCGAAGTAGCCGGCGTTGTCCACCGGAATGGGCACCGTCCCGTCCTCGGGACCGGGCTTGAGCAGGAAGAATTCGATTTCGGGATGCACATAGCAGGAGAAGCCGAGATCGTTGGCCTTCTGCAGCTGGCGCCGCAGCACGTGCCGCGGGTCCGCCCACGAGGGCGAGCCGTCCGGCATGGTGATATCGCAGAACATCCGCGCCGAGTGGTGGTGGCCGGCGCTGGTGGCCCAGGGCAGCACCTGGAAGGTCGAGGGGTCGGGGTGCGCGACCGTGTCGGATTCGGAGACCCGGGCGAAGCCCTCGATCGATGATCCGTCGAAGCCGATGCCCTCCTCGAAGGCGCCTTCGAGTTCGGCCGGTGCGATCGCGACCGACTTGAGGAAACCGAGCACGTCGGTGAACCAGAGCCGCACGAAGCGGATGTCTCGCTCCTCGAGCGTGCGGAGGACGAATTCCTTCTGTCGATCCATAACCCGAACAGTAGGCAAGTTCTGTTAAATCGGTGTTACCGGTGCCCGGTCAGAAGCGTTGCGGGGTTGGCTCAGGGCTGGCTCAGGGTTGGCAGTGCAAAGACGGCGGCGGCAACGTCAGGTCGACGAAATAGCGCTCCACCGCGCCATCCACGCACTGGTTACCGCCGAATACCGCGGTGTGCTGCGTTCCGTCGTAAGTGATCAGCGGCGCGCCCAGCTGCTGGGCCAGGTTGACCCCGGCCTGGTACGGGGTCGCCGGATCGTGGGTGGTGGAGACGACGACAACCTTGCCGAGCGCGACCTGGGGTGCGACGTGCGGCGCCGACGTCGCCGGCACCGGCCACAGCCCACACACGTCACGGGGAGCGTTGCCGGTGAACGGCCCGTAGCTGAGGAAAGGTGCGGCCTGGCGGATCTGCTGATCAGCGGACACCCAGCTTTCCGCATCCGTCGGCGACGGCGCATCCACGCAACGGATCCCGTTAAACGCATCCTGATCGTTGGTGTAGTGACCGCGCCGGTCGCGGCCGTCGTAGTCGTCGGCGAGCATCAGCAGGTCGCCCGCGTCGGTGTGCCGTTGCAGCCCGAGCAGACCGCTGGTGAGGTACTTCCAGTGCGCCGGGGTGTAGAGCGCGTTGAGGGTGCCGGTGGTCGCGTCGGAGTAACCGAGGCCACGCGGATCCTTCGTCGGACCCGGTTTGATGGCCAGCGGGTCGACCAGCGCGTGATAGTTGTTGACCCATTGGGCCGGGTCGGTGCCCAGCGGGCACGCCGGAGAGCGGGCACAGTCGGCGGCGTAGTCGTTGAAGGCGGTCTGGAATCCCGCCATTTGCCTGATGTTTTCCTCGACCGGGCCGACGGTCGGGTCGATGGCGCCGTCGAGCACCATCGCCCGCACATGGTCGGCGAACCGCTCGAGGTAAGCGGTGCCCAACTCGGTGCCGTAGCTGTAGCCGAGGTAGTTGATCTGCTGATCGCCCAGCGCCTGGCGGACCATGTCCATGTCGCGCGCGACGGAGGCGGTGCCGGCGTTGGCCAGGAACTCGGTGCCCATCTTGTCGACGCACTCTTTGGCGAGCTGCTTGTAGACCTGCTCGATGTGCGCCACACCGGCGGGGCTGTAGTCGACCATCGGGTCCTGCCGGTAGGCGTCGAACTCGGAGTCGGTGCGGCAGCGCAGCGCCGGGGTTGAGTGGCCGACCCCGCGCGGGTCAAAACCCACCAGGTCGAAGTGGCGAGCGATCTCGGTGTCTGCCAGGTCGGGCGCCAGACCGGCGACCATGTCCACCGCCGACCCCCCAGGCCCACCGGGATTGACCAACAGCGACCCAATCCGCTGGCCGGTGGCCGGAACGCGGATCACCGCCAACTTGGCTTGCGCCCCACCGGGATTGTTGTAGTCGATCGGTACCGACACCGTTGCGCACCGCGCGGTCGGGACATCCTTGGCGTCGCCGCCCAGGAACTCCGTGCAGCTGCCCCAGTTCGGCGTCGCTACGTTCGCCGGCTGCGGGCTCTGGGTTTGGCCTGCATCGGGTTCGGGAGCGGCGTCGGCGAGTGGCAGTGTCGATTGCCCCGCAAGCAGCCCCCCAACCAACAGCGGCCCGGCGAACAACGAAAGAAGCGCCGAGCTCAATGGTCTGCGGCGCGACATGGCTGTCATATTTGCAGCCGCGAATACCCGTGGTGACGCGAAATGGTCACGCCTTGATTTCGACGGCGAGCAGACGCAAAAGCATCCGACACGCCGGGCGTGTCGGAGCTTTTGCGTCTGCTGACCGGTAAATGCCCAAGGTGAGTGGGCGCGCGGAAGCGACCGGGCGGAGTCCGGGGATGTTGCAGCGTTGTGGATGTGGGATTTAGGCCGCGGGTTCGAGTGTGACTCGGTAGCCAAGTGCGGCGAGTTGGGCGATGTGGTTGCGCAGTTTTCGTTCGGTGATGATGCGGCTGGTGTAGTAGTCGGCTCCCAGGTCGTGGAAGCGGGCGTTGGGGTCGGCTAGCAGGTGCCAGATGGTGACCAGGATGGAGCGGGCGACGGCTACTAGTGCTTTGAGCTTGCCGCGGCGTTTGACGATGCGGCGGTAGCGTTCGCCGAGGAAGGTGTTTGTTCGGGCGGCCACCGCAGCGGCCTCGCCGAGCACACCTTTGAGATACGGGTTGCCCTTGCCGGTCTTGCCGCCGCGGGTGATCGGACCGGACTGGATGGTGCGCGGGCATAGTTTGGCCCACGACACCAGATGCGCCGGGGTGGGGAAGCGGGACATGTCCCATCCCACCTCGGCGAGGATGACCTGCGCGGCGTTGGGGCCGATGCCGGTGATTTCATCGAGGCGTTCGATGGTGCTCAGGTGTTGGTGGTGGCCACCGTCAGCATCGGGGTGCGATGGGGTGCGGCCAGCGGATGGTGGCTCGATGGCGTTGATGAGCGCGTCGATGCGGTTGGTGAGCAGGGTGATCTGTGCGCTCAGGCCGTCGATCTGGTCGAGCAGCAGCCGGGTCAACTCGGCGTGGTGGGCGTCGAAGCGGCCGTCGAGCGCCGCGATCAGCGCCGAGTGCTTGGCCTTGAGCCGGCCCCGGGCCAGATCGGCCAGCCGGTGCGGGTCACGTTCGCCGGCGATGAGGGCTTCGAGCATGTCCCGCACCGACAGACCGTCCAACCGCGAGGCCACCGACGACACCTTGATCAACGCGTCCTCAAGGAGTTTCTCCAGCCGCTGCCAGTACCGGGTGCGTTCGCGGGTGAGGTCCTCACGCAACCGGGTGTAGTCACGCAGCTCGCGCACCGGGGCGGGTGGCACGAACGACGGCCGCAGCAGTCCCTTTTCGGTCAGCTTGGCCAGCCACACCGCATCGAGCCGGTCGGTCTTGGGCCGGCCCGGCACATTCTTCACATCGCGGGCGTTGACCAGCTGCACCTCCACCCCGGCCGCCTCCAACAGGTAGTAGAAGATCCGCCAGTAATCCGACGTCGACTCGACACTGACCCGCTCTACCCCGAGGTCGACCAACTGCTCACCCAGATCGGCAACTGCGCCGGTGGTCGCCGAGATATCCCACACCCGACTGACCCGGCGGCCGGACTGGCCGGGCAACCGCACACACACCTTGCCCGTCGCCTTGGCCACATCAATCGCCGCGACCCGCTCGATCACCAACTCGTGCTCGGCGTCAGGAATCTCCACCGGCACCGGATGACGCGCCTGCTGCTGTTTGCGCTTCGTTCCCACATCGACTGCCCTCCAAGCGATTCCACTATTCAACAGGTGGATCGCCTGGGGGCCTCGGTAGGGAACCGAAAATCTGACCGGCGTGCTCAAAGCAACAATGCGTGACCCTTCCAGGTCGGGCCCCGGCGTCCAAGCTCGCGCACGGGCTCAAGTCCAAACAGACATCGGCGTCGGCAGGCGACCCAACCCCATTTTCACGCCTGCGCGGCGTCCCCGAAAGGGTTGGAGAGCTCGCGCTAGCACTTGGCGCCACTCGGCGGCGTGGTGCCGCCGATCAGATACGCCGTCACGTAGTTGTCGACGCAGCTGTCGCCCTGGAAGACCACCGTGTGCTGGGTCCCGTCGAAGGTGAGCAGCGAGCCGTGCAGCTGGCCGGCCAGGTCGACTCCCGCCTTGTACGGCGTCGCCGGGTCGTGCGTGGTCGACACGACCACCGTCTTCGTCAGGCCCGGCGCCGTGACGGCATGCGGCTTCGTCGTCGGTGGCACCGGCCAGAACGCGCAGGTGCCCAGCGGCGCGTCCCCGGTGAACTTCCCGTAGTTCATGAACGGCGCCAGCTCCCGGGAGCGGCGGTCTTCGTCGATGACCTTGGCCCGGTCGGTAACCGGTGGCTGATCAACGCAATTGATCGCGACCCGTGCGTCGGTGGCGTTGGTGTAATGGCCCTTCGAGTCGCGCCGCATATACATGTCGGCCAGGGCAAGCAGAGTGTCTCCGCGTCCGTCGTGCAGCTCGGCCAGGCCGTCGGTCAGGTGGTGCCACAACGTCGGCGAGTACAACGCCATGAAGGTGCCCACGATGGCGTCCGAATAGCTCAAGCCGCGCGGGTCGTTCGTTTTGGCCGGCCTGCCGATCATCGGGTTGTTCGGGTCAACCAGCGGATCGACCAGACTGTGGTAGACGTCGACGGCCTTGGTCGGGTCGGTGCCCAGCGGGCACGTCGGCTTCTTGGCGCAGTCCGCGGCGTAGTCGTTGAACGCGTCCTGGAATCCCTTGGCCTGACGCAGATCGGCCTCGGTGGGATCGGCATTGGGGTCCACGGCGCCGTCGAGGATCATCGCCCGAACGTTTTGCGGGTAGGCCTCGGCGTAGGCGGAGCCGATTCGGGTGCCGTAGGAGTAGCCGAGGTAGGTCAGCTTGTCGTCGCCCAAGGCCACGCGGATGGCGTCCAGGTCCCTGGCGACGTCAACGGTCCCGACATGCTCGAGGAAGCTGTCGCCCATCTTGCTGACGCAGCGGGCGACGAACTGCTTGGTCTCGTCCTCGATGTGCGCCACACCCGCCGGGCTGTAGTCGACCTGCGGCTCGGTCCGCAACCGGTCATTGTCCGCATCGGAGTTGCACCAAATCGCCGGCCGCGAATTGCCGACCCCACGGGGGTCGAACCCGACCAGGTCAAACCGTTCGCGGACCCGTGGCGTCAACGACTGCACCACCCCCAGGGCGGCCTCGATGCCGGATTCGCCGGGACCGCCCGGGTTGATGACCAGCGAACCGATTCTGTCGCCGGTCGCGGGAAACTTGATCATCGCCAAAGTTGCCACGTCGCCGTTGATCTGGTCGTAGTCGACCGGCACGGCGAGCCTGCCGCACATCGCGCCGCCGGGAACTTTCGCCGAGTTCGAAGTCCGACAAGGCGACCATGCCACCGGCTGGCCGAGTCGCGGGCCGGCCATCCGAGCATGCCCGTCGACCACGCGGAGGCAGCCCCCCACAAGCAACGCCACGGCCGCGATCGCCGTCGAGATCAGCAGCGTGCGCGCGATCTTGTCGCGGCGATTCAGGCACATGGCACCCTATGGTGCCAGAGAACGCATCCGATGCTGGTCAGCGGCTGGTCAAGCGGTAATTGCGAGCAGTTCTTCCATCACGACGGCAAACTCGTCGGCCATCTCCCACAAGGCCATCACCACGTCGTTGACCTTGATGCCGGAGCGGCTTTTCACCCTCTTGATGTCCTCGAGATCCAGTTCGGCGTAAGCGATGTTGCGCCGGCCGCTGATGCCGGCGTTGAACACGGTTGGCGGCGCAGCGAACGGACGCGCCATCGTCCGCCCGGAACCCGACGGTGACAACTGCGGCGCAGAGATGGCAGACTGGGGAGGTCAGACGAACCCGGGGACCCTGAAGGGCCACGAGGATCGACCAGACCAACACCACTAGGGACAATGATGTCTGAGCAGACTGTCTATGGCGCCGGCACCTCTGCACCGCGCACCAAGATCCGCACCCACCACCTGCAGAAAATGAAGGCCGAAGGTCACAAGTGGGCCATGCTCACGGTCTACGACTATTCGACCGCCCGGGTCTTCGACGAGGCAGGCATCCCGGTTCTGCTCGTCGGCGATTCCGCGGCAAACGTCGTCTACGGCTACGACACCACCGTGCCGGTGTCGATCGATGAGCTGCTCCCCTTGGTCCGGGGCGTGGCGCGGGGTGCGCAACACGCGCTGGTCGTCGCCGACCTGCCATTCGGCAGCTACGAGGCCGGGCCCAGCGTCGCGCTGGCCTCCGCCACCCGCTTCATGAAGGAGGGCGGCGCGCACGCCGTCAAACTCGAGGGCGGCGAGCGGGTAGCCGATCAAATCGCGTTCCTGACCGCTGCGGGCATCCCGGTGATGGCCCACATCGGCTTCACGCCACAAAGCGTCAACACCCTCGGCGGCTTCCGGGTGCAGGGCCGCGGTGATGCCGCGGAACAGACCATCGCCGACGCGATCGCGGTCGCCGAGGCCGGCGCATTTTCCGTCGTGATGGAGATGGTGCCGGCCGAATTGGCCACGCAGATCACCGGCAAGCTGACCATTCCGACAATCGGGATCGGAGCCGGTCCGAACTGCGACGGCCAGGTCCTGGTGTGGCAGGACATGGCTGGGCTCAGCAGCGGCAAGGCCGCCCGCTTCGTCAAGCGGTACGCCGACATCGGTGGTGAATTACGCCGTGCCGCGATGCAATACGCAGAAGAAGTGGCCGGCGGGGTGTTTCCCGCCGACGAGCACAGCTTCTGATCCCTACTGTTCGTCGCCTTCGCCTATTCCGGGGCCCACTCCGCACCGACTACGGAAATCGGTCATCGGCTGGCGAATGCCCAGCAGATCAGCGTGCACCTGCGGGTTGGCATCCATGTACTGCTGCAGCTTGGCACGCATTTCGTCGCGGGGCGTGCCCTTCAAACTGGTGAAGTAGTCGTTGACGTCCGGATGTTGGTACAGATACCCCGAGGTCGCCGCCGCGACGCCCGCAGCGATGCCGGCCATGTCGGCCGCCGTGCAGTTCGGCGGGTCGGCCATCGCCGGGGCGGCGCCGAAGAGCATTGCACCGGTGATCGCGCCGACAGCTATTCCGCCGGCAATTACGCGGGATTTGGCACATCCGAAAAACGCCATGGCTAACTCCTTCATCGGGTACCCACGCAAACCATAAGCGCTTTAGGCGGCACGCATCGACAAAACGGGCCGCAAAGCCGCTCGGAACCTCGTCACTTTGGTGTGGCAGGCTGAACGCTCGATACCCGACATACCAAGACCCATCAAGACCACGGAAAGCCGAAGATGCCTGGAAATGCGCGCAAGGCTGCGCGCCATCTGGAGGTGGAACGCAAGTTCGACGTCGTCGAGTCGACAATCTCACCTTCGTTCGAGGGCATCGCCGCGGTGGCTCGTGTCGAGAAATCGCCGATCCAGTCGCTGGATGCGATCTACTTCGACACGCCGGCACAGGACCTGGCACGCAACAAAGTCACCCTGCGGCGCCGCACCGGTGGCTCCGACGCGGGGTGGCACGTGAAGTTGCCGGCCGGGCCCGACGCCCGCACGGAGATCCGCGCACCGCTGGAAGCCGGACCCGACGCCGACACCGCGCCAGACGAATTGCTCGATGTAGTGCTGGCGATCGTGCGCGACCGCCCGGTTCGTCCGGTGGCGCGAATCACCACCCAACGCGAAAGCCAGATGTTGTACGACGCCGACGGTGCTGCGCTGGCGGAGTTCAGCAACGACCACGTCACCGCGTGGTCGGCTGGTGGCTCCGATGGTCCCGACTCCGGGCCCGCCGAACAGCACTGGCGCGAGTGGGAAGTGGAGCTGGTCGCAACGAACGGCGCCGCTGACGGCGAGCTGTTGACCCGGCTGAGCAATCGTCTGCTCGACGCCGGCGCCGCTCCCGCCGGGTACGGCTCCAAGCTGGCGCGGGTGCTGGGCGCCACGTTGCAGGCCGACGAGACGCAGCCGCCCGACGACCCGGTGCACCGTGCCGTGGCCGAGCAGGTTGACGAGCTGCTGGTGTGGGACCGCGCGGTACGCGCCGACGCCGACGACGCCGTCCACCAGATGCGGGTGACCACCCGCAAGATCCGCAGCCTGCTGCGGGACTCCCAGGATTCGTTCGGGTTGACCGAGGGCGCGTGGATCCTCAACGAACTGCGCGAGCTTGCCGGTGTTTTGGGCGTGGCGCGCGACGCAGAGGTGCTCGCCGAGCGTTACCAGCGTCAGCTGGACCTGTTGGCGCCGGAGCTGGTGCGCGGACCGATCCGCGAGCGCCTTGTCGAGGGCGCCCGGCGCCGTTATCAGAGCGGGCTGCGGCGGTCGCTCATCGCGATGCGCTCACGGCGTTACTTCCGTCTGCTCGACGCCCTGGATTCGATGGTGGCCGAGATCCCGGCCGGTTCGTCGGGCGAGGAATCGGCGTCGGTAACGATCGACGCGGCCTACCGGCGGGTCCGCAAGGCGGCAAAAGCCGCTAAGGCCGCCGCCGACGCGGACGAGCAGACTCGCGACGATGCCGTGCACCGAATCCGCAAGCGCGCCAAGCGACTTCGTTACACCGCCTCGGCTACCGGAGAAAAGCAAGTGGCCGAGCGGGCGAAGGTGATCCAGACGCTGCTGGGTGATCACCAAGACAGCGTGGTGAGCCGGGAGCATCTGAGTCACCAGGCCGAGGCCGCGCACGCCGCCGGCGAGGACACCTTTACTTATGGGCTGCTCTTCCAGCAGGAAATTGACCTGGCCGAGGCTTGCCGTCAGCAGCTGGACGACAAGCTGCGCGATCTCAACAAGGCAGTACGCAAGGCTCACTGAGCGCGAGCAGCGGGAGGCGGGCGAGTTGGCCTCTAAGCCGGATTCTGTTCCTCGCCGCCGCGGCTTAAGCAACGGCGGCGCGGCGACGACCATCCATCTGGACACACCGTTGCCGGGTGCCTCGAGCGGTCTACCCGCAGGCTCGGGCGAGCAACCCTCGAGCGCCTGCGCGGCCGCACCTCCCGGTGCGGCCTTCTTGACCTTGCTTCGGGTGGGGTTTGCCGAGCCATCCCGGTCACCCGGAATGCTGGTGCGCTCTTACCGCACCGTTTCACCCTTACCACCACGAAGGTGGCGGTCTGTTTTCTGTGGCACTTTCCCGCGAGTCACCTCGGATTGCTGTTAGCAATCACCCTGCTCTGTGAAGTCCGGACTTTCCTCGACTCAGGCGCCGATCCTCTGGAACTAACAGAAGCCCCGCGCGAGCCGCGGCCGCCCAGCCAACTCGTCCGCGTCGAATACGGTACTCGCCGAGGTATGTTGCGGCCAATAGACGGGTGAGCGCTACGGTGCCTGAGGCGAAGATTGCCGAAGCGGTCGCTCGGAGGCACCCCTCAGTTTCGAAAGCGCTAGCGCATGCGCTAGCGCTTTCGAAACCGGTGGGTGCCATCTGTGGCGGTGCTGAAGTGGCCCGTGTGACTGCGGGCCTGCAGACAGGAGTGCAGATGGCCCAGTGGCAAAAGCGCGTCGACTCCGGCGACTGGGATGCCATCGCCGCCGACGTCAGCGAGTACGGCGGGGCGCTGCTACCGAAGTTGATCACCCCGAGCGAGGCCACGCGGCTGCGCAAGCTCTACGCCGACGACAGCCTGTTCCGCTCGACCGTCGACATGGCGCCCAAGCGGTACGGCGCCGGGCAGTATCGCTACTTCCGCGCGCCCTACCCCGAGCCGATCGAGCGGCTCAAGCAAGCGCTGTATCCCCGGCTGCTACCGATAGCCCGCGACTGGTGGGCCAAGCTGAGCCGCGACGCGCCCTGGCCGGACAGCCTCGACGAGTGGTTGGCGACCTGCCATGCCGCGGGCCAGACCAAATCCACCGCCCTGATGCTCAAGTACGGCACCAACGACTGGAACGCCCTGCATCGAGATCTCTACGGCGAGTTGGTCTTTCCGCTCCAGGTGGTGATCAACCTCAGCGATCCCGCCCAGGATTACACCGGCGGTGAATTCCTGCTCGTCGAGCAACGGCCCCGAGCCCAATCCCGAGGAACCGCAACACAATTGCCGCAGGGGTGCGGCTATGTGTTCACCACTCGGGAACGCCCGATGCGGTCGAAGCGAGGCTGGTCGGCGGCACCGGTGCGGCACGGTCTTTCGCCGGTTCGGTCCGGCGAACGCTACGCCATGGGCCTGATCTTTCACGACGCGGCGTGATGAAGATAGTTCTCGCGGGTGGCAGCGGCTCGCTGGGCCGACGGATCGCGGCCGACCTCGGCGAACGTGGACACGAGGTGGTCATCCTGACCCGCCGCGTCGATCCGGCACTTGCGCTACGCCAAGTGCCTTGGGACGGACGCACTGTCGGCGACTGGGCCACCGAGCTGGACGGCGCCGATACCGCGCTGATCAACCTCGCCGGCAAGCTGGTGGATTGCCGGCCCACCCGCAGCAACGTCGCCGCGCTCAAAGACAGTCGGGTACTGCCCACCAGGGCGCTCGTCGAAGCCAGTCGGCAACTGAAAGCGCCACTGGCGCACTGGATCCAGGCCAGCACCACCGCGATCTGGTCGGACGCCGGCGAGACCCACTGCGACGAGACCACGCCACTGCCGACCGGGCTTCCGCAGATGACCGGGGTGGCCGAACCCTGGGAGCAGGCGTTCCGAGACTTCCAAGGCGGCAACACGCACCACGGCGTGATCCTGCGCACCTCGGTGGTGCTCGACCCGGACTCCCCCGCCCTGACCCGGCTGGCCGGGCTCACCAAGTACGGCTTGGGCGGACGGGTGGGAACAGGGCGCCAATGGTTCTCCTGGATTCACCTGTCCGACTGGCTGGCGATCGTCCGCGCGTGTCTGGATCTGACGCCGGGCGTGACGATCCCACCCGGCGTGCTGGTCGCATCGTCGGATCATCCGGTGCGCAATCGCGAACTGATGGCTGCGCTGCGTCGACAACTGCACCGTCCGCCGGCGCCACCCACTCCGGCCGCCCTGGTGAAGCTCGGGGCGGTGGTGTTGCGCACCGATCCCGCGCTCGGGTTGACCGGACGGCATGCGACGTCGAAGGTGTTGAAAGGCTGCGGTTTTGAGTTCAGCTTTCCGACTCTCGATGCGGCCCTTGCCGACCTGTTGGGTTAAGCGGGCTCTAGCCGAAGCAGACCACGCTGCGCGCCCCACGCCCGGCGGACATGTCGGTGAATGCCGCCTCGACGTCGTCGATGCCGATCCGCCGGGTCACCAGCGCCTCGAGGTCGAGCCGGCCGCGTTGGACCAGATCGGCGAGCACCGGGATATCGCGGGCGGGGTCGCTGGCGCCGTACACACTGCCCTGGATCACCTTGCCGTCGGACATCAACGACAGCGCGGGAAAGGTCGCCTGGTCTTTGATGCCGGCGGCACCGACCAGCGTGACCTTGCCGCCGCGGCGGGTGGCGTCGTAGGCGGCGCGGATCGTGACGGGTTTGCCCACCACCTCGATTCCGTGATCGACCCCGGTGCCGCCGGTGAGATCACGCACGGCTGTGGCGAGGTCGACCTCGCTCGCGTCGACGGTGTCGGTGGCGCCGTTGGCCACCGCGGCCGGAAGCTGCGCGGCCATTCGGTCGGCGGCGATGATCCGCGCCGCGCCGGCCAGCCGGGCCCCTTGGATCGCCGCCAAACCCACACCGCCACAACCGATCACCAGCACACTCTCACCCGGGCGGACAGCTGCCGTGTGCATCACCGCACCGACTCCGGTGGTGACACCGCAGCCCAGCAGCGCGGCCTGATCCAGCGGCAGCGATTTGTCGACCGGCACTACCGCCCCGGCCGGTAGCAGCGTCTCTTCGGCCAGCGACCCGACACCCATTCCCGGCCACACCGGGCCGGCGCCCTCGGCGTACGGAGCGCCGTAGACGTGGTCGTAGCTGTGCAGGCACAGCTGGGTCTCGCCGCGCAGGCAATGCGGGCAGGCCCGGCACGGCACGCTCCACGTCAGCACCACGTGCTCACCGGGCTTGACGGTGGTGACGCCGTCGCCCACCTCGGTGACGATTCCGGCGCCCTCGTGACCGAGCGTGCACGGCAGCAGGGTCGGTATCGACCCGTCGCGCAGCGACAGGTCGCTGTGGCATACGCCGCTGGCGCGAAGTTGCACCCGCACCTCGTGACCGGCCAGCGCCCGTAACTCGAGTTCTTCCACCGTTGTGGGCTGCCCAACTTCGCGCAGCACTATGGCTCTCATGGCGCCCTCCTATCGACTTACGATGGCGGGACAACCGCAGCGGGTCAAGGGAGACAGGCGATGACGGGATCAACGACGATGACGCAGCCGACACTGACCATCGGTGGTGAGCCACAACCAGGGGCCGCCGGCAGCTACCCGATCCACAATCCGGCCCGGCCGGCCGAGATCGTCGGCCACGCCCCCGCCGCCGACAGCGCCCAACTCGACGCCGCGGTCTCCGCCGCGCGACGGGCGGCGCCCGGCTGGCGCGCGCTATCCGTCGCCGAGCGGGTCGCCGCCATCGCGGCGGCGGCCACCACGGCGGCCCAGCAGCTCACCGGAAACGACGGCGCGCGGCTGTACACCCGTGAGCACGGCAAGGTGCTCAGCGAGGCCACTTTCGAGATCGGCACCGGGCCGGGTCTGGCTGCGCTGATCGGGTCGATGGCTGAGGCGGCGCTCGCGCCCGAGCAGGTCGACCCGCACTCGAGTTATCCGCGGCTGCACCGGGAGCCGTTCGGGGTGGCCGCCCTGGTGCTCCCGTTCAACTGGCCGCTGGCGCTGACGATGACGAAGCTGACGTCGGCGCTGACCGCCGGCAACACCACCGTCGTCAAGGTTCCCCCGACGTGTCCACTGGCGGCGCTGCAGCTGGCCGGCGCACTCGCGGCCGCGCTGCCGCCCGGTGTGGTGAACGTGCTCGCCGGGCCGGGCAGCGAGCTGGCCCAGGCGCTGGTCACCCACCCGGGCATCGATCTGATCTCGCTGACCGGCGGCGTCGCCACCGGGCGTGCCGTCATGGCTGCTGCGGCGCCACGCCTCACCCCGGTGTTGCTGGAGCTCGGCGGCAACGACGCCGCCATCATCGCGCCCGACATCACGGTCAGCGACGAACTCGTTGAACGGCTGGTGACGGCCACCTACACCACCGGCGGTCAGGTGTGCATGGCGATCAAGCGGCTCTACGCCCCGACGGATCGGGTCGGCGAGCTGGCCGAGGCGGTGCTGGCACGTTGCGAGCGCGAGGTGATCGGCGACGGCCTCGCCGAGGAGACCACGCTCGGCCCGCTGCACACCGCCGCCGGGCGCAACCGGGTGAGCGCGCTCGTCGGCGACGCCAAAGCACAGGGTGCGACGGTCCGCACCGCCGGACGGATCCGCGACGACGACGCCGATGCCGGCGGATTCTTCGCCCTGCCGACCGTCGTCACCGATCTGGCCCCGGACTCGGCGCTTGCCACCGAGGAGCAGTTCGGCCCGGTGCTGCCGATCTTCGGCTACCAGCGCATAGACGACGCGGTAACGGCCGCCAACGCAACCGATTTCGGGCTCACCGCCTCGATCTGGACCGGTGACGACGCACTCGCCGACCGGATCGCGGCGCAGCTGGTTGCGGGCACCGTCAGCGTCAACTGCCACGGCCTGGCCGCCCAGGATCCGCGTCTGCCGTTCGGCGGCTGCGGCCAGTCCGGCATCGGCCGCGAGCTCGGTGTCGAGGGGATCCGGGCGTTCACCCAGGCGCGAACGTTCGTGCGGCATCCCGTCCCGCGCTAGTCGGGTCCCCGATCGACTTCAGTAGGTCGGCTAGTTCGGAGGCCAACCGCGATGCTTCACGGAAGCGCGCATGAACGATCAGCGCGGTGATCCACCCGGCCATGCCCATCGCCAGCGACACCTTGTCACCGGTGGAGTCGGCAAGTTGGCGCAATTCGTCATATCCGGTGTCGGCCATGCTGCCGCCGGCTAAGAACGCGGTCGCGCAAAGCATGGTGCGCGGCGCGGTCCTCATCGCGGCACGCTGGGGATCGGCGTCCACCAATCGGTCCGCCACAAGTCGCGCACGTTGCCAACTCGCCCGCGCTGCGGTGACATCGCGGTGGGTCAGCCAGGCGCCGGCCCGCATGTGCCAAGAGGATGCCGCGAGAAGATCACCCGCCGCTTCGAGATGTTCGGCGATCAGGGCAGCATTCTCATCAGCCGACGCGGGGTCGCCCGCTTCAATCGCCTCAGCCAGGCACCGATGCATTTGCTTACGGTCGGATTTCAGCTGCGATTCGTAGGCCACGGTGCGAATCAGCGGGTGGAGGAACACATACTCGGCTTGCGAGGAAAATCTGACCTCATCGATGAGCTGGGCCGCCACCAAGTCAACAACGACGGGTTCGACGCCGAGTGCGGTCAGCAGGTGCAGGCCAAACCGCGAGCCGACCACTGCCGCCGCGTTCAAAGTACGTTTGGCTTTCGGGTCGAGCCGATCGATGCGAGCGGCGATCGTCGCCTGCAACGTGGCGGGCACGCTCACCTCAGTCATCTCTGCCGTCGACGTGTACGCGCCCGGCTTCCCTTTCAACACACCGCGCTCGGCCAGGTCGCGCACCATCTCCTCAGCGAAAAACGGATTACCGGCGGCCCTCTCGGCGATCGTGTCGGCCAGCCCGCCGGCCGATGGGTCCGGCCCGAGCAGCTCCGACAGAAGTGCGGCCGTCTCCGGATCACGCAGCGGCGCAAGGGCGATGGTTTGCGCGCCGGTCACTTGAGCCAATGCGCCCCGATACTCCGGGCGATAGGTAACCAGCACCAGCGACGGCGTCTGCGGAATCACCGTGAAGAACTCGGCCAGCATCGACGCGCTGACCTCATCAATCCAATGGGCGTCCTCAACGACGTAGACCGCCGGAGTCTCGCGGGCCAGCGAGGCGGCATTCACCAGGGCGGTCAACCGCCGCCGCCCGGCATCCGGATCGATGGCCGGCAGAGCGACCTCAGGATCGGCGATGCCCAACAGGTCATCGAAGAGCAACAAATCCTCAGGGTCTGCGCCAGGAACCCGGGCGCGCACTCGATCGCGGGCGGTCTGCCCGACAAGATCACCCACGCCGGTGGCTGCACGCAACAGCCGCGCCACGACCTGGAAGGGGACTTGGCTGGCGTGAGACTCGCAGAAGACGGTGAACACCTCGACATCACGTGCCGCGGCCATGGCGGAGACTTCACGCGCCAGGCGGCTCTTACCGATGCCAGGTGGCCCCACCACGCCGACTACAGCGCCGTGGCCGTCGATTGCGCGGTCCAACAAGCCCTCGACGGCGGACATCTCCCAGCGCCGACCGACCAGGTTGGACTCAGCACGCCAGGCAGTGCGATGCTCGTCGCCCATGCCCAACAACCGGCGGGCGGAAACCGGCGTGTCAGCACCCTTGATCTGGACCAGCTCAGCGTCGCCGAGAGTCGCAGTGCCATCAACGAGTCGTGCTGTCGACGCGCTGAGCATCACGCCACCCGGCGGGGCCACCGATTCCATCCGCTGGGCCATGCCGACCTGTTCACCGACGGCGGTGTAACCGAACGGCCCCGAACCGATCTCACCGACAATCACCTCACCGGAGTTCAGTCCCACGCGCAACTGCAGCTCCACACCGTCGCGATCGTGGACGTCGACGGCAAGCCGCTTGGCCTCCTCCTGAACCCCTAACGCCGCTAGACAGGCGCGGATCGCGTGGTCCTCCAACGCCACCGGCGCGCCGAACACGGCCATGCTCCAGTCGCCGGTGAACTTGTCGAAGGTGCCTCCGTACCGCTGGACGACCGCGGCGCAGCGGTCGGCGACATCAGCCATGACTTCCCGCAGGCGCTCCGCTCCGACGGCAGAGGCGATGTCCATGGAGTGGACCACGTCGGCGAAGAGGACCGTGACCTGCTTATACTCCGCCGATCGGCCGACCTGTGCGACCGGTGCACCGCACTCGTAACAGAACTTGGCCTTCGGTGGCAGTTCGGTGCCACACGACCCACACGGAAGTCGCGCCACTGTCAACGCACCGCGACTACTGTCATCCACGTCAGTATCGTGTCACTGCTGGTCAACGATGTCCGTCATATCGCCGTGGCATGGTCCAGGCTGGCGCGGCCCCGAACCGCTGGATCCCGGCTTCTGGGGCCTCAGCCGTCGTGCTGACCAAGCAGGTCGGCCCAGTTGCGCGGCACTCGACCGCGGGGACCGGGGACCATCTGCTCCGCGGGATGGCACTTCGGTGGGGCAAGTTCGGGACCTTCGTAGTAGTCCTTGTTGTCGTAGTCCCAGAACCAGTCCTCGCCCGGCTCGAACGATCGGATGATCGGGTGCCCGGTCTCTCGCCAGTGCGCCGTCGCGTGCCGGGACAACGAATCGTCGCAGCAACCGATATGGCCGCAGGCCGCACACCGCCGCAGGTGCACCCACCAACCGCCGGTGGCATCACACTCGGCACAGCCGATACCACTGGGCGGCACCGATGGGTCGACAGCAGCAGTCATCGCGACTCTTCCTTCCTCTCTGATGGCGTGCGCTCCAAGCCAAGCACCGGTTCGGACGCCCGTCGGCACCAGTATGCGGCTTCTGATGCCGGCGCGCCTCGGACCGACCGCGGATGCAGCGGGCCGGGGCGCGGGTGGCCGTAGCAAGAGTCAAGAACACCGCGGCGGCCACCGAGGATTTCACGTTTTCCAGGCCTTTTCGACCGAATCACGGGGGCGGTTCAACACGTCGTGGATTACGCTGAGCATGTCTCTCACCCCCTTGCGGCGAGTCTCGCGGGCGTCCAGGCCAATGAGGATCCCCGCCCGAGCCGTTACGAGAGGTACGACGTTGCGAGAACAAACGAAGAGCCTGCGCCCACGCTTCGAGGAGGTGCAGGCGCACTACGACCTCTCCGATGACTTCTTCGCGTTATTCCTGGACCCGACGCGGACCTACACATGCGCCTACTTCGAGCGCGACGACATGACGCTGCAAGAGGCCCAGATCGCGAAGATCGATCTGGCGCTGGGCAAACTCGGCCTGCGGCCGGGCATGCTGCTGCTCGATATCGGCTGCGGTTGGGGGTCGGCGATGCTGCGAGCGTTGGAGAAGTACTACGTCAACGTTGTCGGTCTGACGCTGAGCAAAAACCAGGTTGCCCACGTCGAACGGCTGTTCGCGGAATCGGACAGCCCGCGTTCCAAGCGGGTGCTGCTCGAGGGCTGGGAGCAGTTCCACGAGCCGGTGGACCGGATCGTGGCGATCGGCCCGCTTGAGCACTTCGGCTTTGAGCGCTACAACGCCTTTTTCCAACTGGTATATGACCTGTTGCCGTGGGATGGCACGATGCTGCTCCACACGATCGTGCAGTTGAGCCGCAAGGAGATTGAGGAACGCAGACTCCCGCTTACGATGCGCCACGCGCATTTCGTAAAGTTCCTCGTGGAGGAGATCTTCCCCGGCGGCCGGCTGCCGACCGTGGCAATGGTCGAGGAGCACTCCGCGAAGGTCGGGTTCACGGTTAGCCGGATCCAGCGGCTGCGGATGCACTACAAGCGAACGCTCGACATGTGGGCGGCGGCGTTGGAGGCGCATAAGGACGAGGCCATCGCGATCCAGTCGGAAGAGGTCTACGACCGCTACATGAAGTACCTGACCGGCTGTAGCGAGTTGTTCCGCGACGGCTATGCCGACTTGTGCCAGTTCACGCTGGAGAAGGCCTCCGCCTCACGGACGTGAACCCGGCAGGCGCAGATTGGTTCGGGCCGGGTACGGCCGGGGTCAGTCCCGGCGCCGCGCATTGAAAAGCCCCACCTCGAGGGTGTGCGCGATCTGGGTGATCGCGGCCTGGGCGCGCACGCTATTGCCGTCCTTGTCCAGCGGCGGCGAGTAGGCGGCGATCGCGAGGTTGCCTGGCGACACCGCGACCAGGCCGCCTCCGACGCCGCTCTTGGCGGGTAGCCCGACGGTGTAGGCCCAGTCACCGGAGCCGGTGTAGAGACCCTCCATCGTCATTTCGGCCAGCAGGTGCGGCACGTTGGCCTGCGCGATGACGCGCTTGCCGGTGACGGGGTTGATGCCCCCGTTGGCCAAGGTCGCGCCCATGATGGCGAGGTCCTCCGTTGTGACCAGCGTCGAGCACTGCAGCGTGTAGACGTCGCAGGCCTCCATCGGGTCGCAGTACATGTATCCGCCGCACAGCAGCAGCCACGCGATCGCGCGGTTGTGGAAGTTGGTGGCGCGTTCGGACGAGGCGATCTGTTCGCTGATCTTGATCGGATGTCCGGCGAAATCGCTTTGGATCTGCAGGATCTGGCGCCAGCGGTCGTCAGCGTCGGTGGCCGACACCAAGCTGGTCGCCGTCATCGCTCCCGCGTTGACCATCGGCGAGTTCGGCTTGTCGTTGTGCAGTTCCAGCGCCAGCACCGAATTGAATGCCTCGCCGGTCGGGTCGGCGCCCACTTTGCGGTGGAACGCCCGTGGACCGACTTGTTCCATGGCGAGCGCAGCCGTGAAAACCTTGGAGATCGACTCCAGCGCGAACTCACATTGTGCGTCGCCCGCCGAAAACGTCTGACCGTCAACGGTCGCCACGCAGACGCCGAACAGCTGCGGGTCGACCTCCGCCAAGGCCGGTATGTAGCTGGCGTTCTTGCCGCGACGGTTCTTCCGGTGCTTGGCGTGTGCCGCGGTGACCGCCTCGGAGATCCGGCCGGCGGCAATCGGTGCGGTGGCCATCGCAGTCAATTCTGCTTCACCGCAGCATGTTCGGGTGCGGCCGCTGAAGCCGCCGTCACGACACGATGGATGAATCCGAGCTTCGCGACGACGTGCGGGTAGATAGTGAACGGGTACAGGTCGTCGCGGCCCATCGCGTTGTTGACCCGGTTGAGCACCCCCGACAGCACTAACCAGTCAGCCATGATGTCTTCGATAGTGCCGTCGGCGTAAGACTCCCGAGCATCGACGTTGGCGGACAGGTCCCACTTCACCCGATCAGCTTCGACAACAAGGCCCGAATCCGCGATCGTGGCAAGGGTTCCGGTGATGTGGAGATAGTGGGCAAAGGTTTCAGCGAAGTCTTCCCACGGGTGGGCGGTGGCGTATTCCGAAATGAAGTCGTGCTGCCAGTTCGGCGGCGCCTGGCCCTGGTAGTGGCGCTGTAGTGCGGCCTGATAGTCCTGCCGATCGTCGCCGAACATCGCCCGGGCGTCGTCGATCAGCGGGGTGTCCTGCACCAGCAACATTTCGTAGTAGTGGCCGACCTCGTGGCGGAAGTGCCCCAGCATCGTGCGATAGGGCTCACGCAGCTTGATGCGCAGACGCTCCCGGTATAACTCCAGCGACTCGGCCAGGTCGATGGTGATCACGCCGTTAGAGTGCCCTATCGTCACCGGCCGCCCCAGCGTCGTGCTCGACAGCAGTTCGAACGCCAGGCCGCGGTGGTCCGCGTAATACGGCCGTATGGGCAAGCCCAGGTCCATCAACTCGAAGATCAACCGCCGCAGCGCCTTTAGGGTCGAATCCAGTTCGGCCATCGCCTCCGTATCATCAGCCGCCGGCCCCTCACGCACGAAACTGTCGGCGTAGCAGCGGCCCGATGCGGAATCATCGGCAGTCAACCAGTTGCAGCCCCGCTCCCAGTGCGAGCACCGAAACCAGCCCCGGTCATTCACTCTCACCGTTTGCGACGGCACGCACACCATCTGCCGCGACGGGTAGTGGTAGCCGACCGTCACCGCGCACGTCGGGCACTGCTGCACTTCGAACGCGACCGCCTGTCCGCAGTTGGGACATCTGAAGGCGCGCACGGTCAGGGCCCGCCGATGCTGCCCGACTCGACGTACGTCCACGGTTGCTGCGGACGGTTCTTGAGATACCCACGCCGCCAATCCCATTGCAGATGCTGCTGCAGGAATTCTTCGGCGTCGAACCCGGTGCGGTCGGCACGTCCGCATCGGGCCCACAGATTGAGCGCCTTGATGTCTGCCGACGTGGCGACCTTGCCGTCCGCCCACCCGAACGGCGTGAACGGGGTCAGCCCGCTGAAATGACTGGGGTCGACATCGGAATGTGCGCAAAGCCCCCCTCGCTGCTCGTCGGTGAGCTCGGAGGGTGTGGTTCTCGGTGGCGGTTCCGCCGGCCCGTGAGGTGGTTGTACGTGATGACCCTTCGGGGTTGAAGCGATCGCCGTCACCAGCCCTCCTCGGTCAGAAGCCGCGCGCCGACGAGTTTAGTGCCGTCAGGTCGCTGAGTGGGTGGAACCGTCGTACAGCGCCCACGGGCTCAGCGGGACGATGATGCTCGGCGCCCTAGAGCTACGAACGAGTATTGACCCTCCCAAAACTCGTCTTGCGAGACGGCGATCCGCGCCCGCGCCGAAGCGGGAAACCGCGTTTGGTGAAGTGTGGGCAGCCCTCGACAGTCGGTCTCGTCACCAGCGGGCGCGGTCCAGCGGTCCCCCGGCTTCTGGGCCTCAGCCGTCGTGCTGACCAAGCAGGTCGGCCCAGTTGCGCGGCACTCGACCGCGGGGACCGGGGACCGCCTGGTCCGCGGGATGGCACTTCGGTGGGGCAAGTTCGGGACCTTCGTAGTAGTCCTTGGTGTCGTAGTCCCAGAACCAGTCCTCGCCCGGCTCGAACGATCGGATGATCGGGTGCCCGGTCTCTCGCCAGTGCGCCGTCGCGTGCCGGGACAACGAATCGTCGCAGCAACCGATATGGCCGCAGGCCGCACACCGCCGCAGGTGCACCCACCAACCGCCGGTGGCATCACACTCGGCACAGCCGATACCACTGGGCGGCACCGATGGGTCGACAGCAGCAGTCATCGCGACTCTTCCTTCCTCACTGAGCGCGTGCGCTCCAAGCCAAGCACCGGTTCAGATGCCCGTCCGCACCAGTATGCGGCTGACCAAGCCGGTTCGCCTGCACAGCAGGGTGTTTGCGGTCACCGATGGGGGAGCGCGGAGATCGCCAGTACAGTGGTTCGATGGCTGCGTCCAATGAGCGGATGATCGCCGGGCTCGCCGCCGCGGCCGTCTCGCTCGGGGTAGCTCAGCTGGTGGACATCCCGTTCGGCGCGCGGGCTGATGCGCGTACCGCGATCGGCTCAGCGGTGGTCGACCTGACACCGGGACCGATCAAAGAGTTCGCGATTCAGACGCTGGGCTCTCTGGACAAAGTCTTCTTGGCCATCGCCGTGCTCGTGGCGATCGCCACGATCGCCGCAATCGCCGGGACCTTCGAGACCCAGCGCCGCCCACTCGGCAGCGCCGTGATCGCCGCGGCGGGCGTCCTCGGCTGCATGGCGGTGCTGTCGCGGCAGGGTGCGACGGCACTCGACACGATCCCCACCGTCGCGGGAGCCGCCTGCGGGGTGGCGGCCCTGCGCCTGCTCAACCGCCGGTTCCAGCCCGGCCCGAAAGACCCAGCAGACCCGGCAGAGCAGGAAGATCGAGTCGACCAAGACAAGCCGGATGCCGGCAGGCGCAAATTGTTCATGTTCGGATTGCTCGGATTCGGATTAGTGAGTGGCGTGGCGGGTGCGGTCATCACGCGGCTGGTGCATTCGGTTGCCGCTGACCGCAACACCTTCGCGCTTCCCCGGGCGCGCGCGTCGGCGCCGCCGATCCCTGCTGATGTGCAACCGAACGGCGTTGCGCTGCCGACCTTTATCACCCCCAGCGCCGACTTCTACCGGGTGGACACCGCACTCAGTGTGCCCCAACTCAGCCACGGCGACTGGCGGCTGCGCATCCACGGCATGGTGGACCGCGAAACCACCTACAGCTTCGCCGACCTCGACCACTTCGAGGTCGTCGAAACGGTGACTACGCTGACCTGCGTTTCGAATCCCGTTGGAGGCGACTTGATTTCGACGGGCGTCTGGACCGGCTACCGGCTGGCCGATCTGCTCGCGGCGGCCGGCGTACACGCCGACGCCGACATGGTGCTCTCGACGTCGATCGACGGGTTCACCGCCGGCACGCCGGTGGAGGCGCTCACCGATGGCCGCGACGCGCTCCTGGCGGTCGGCCTCAACGGTCAGCCGCTGCCGATCGAGCATGGCTACCCGGCCCGGCTGGTAGTACCCGGGCTCTACGGGTACGTGTCGGCCACCAAGTGGGTCGTCGATATGGAGCTGACCCGCTTTGACAGAGCGCAGGCGTACTGGACGGCGTTTGGCTGGGCACCGCGTGCACCCATCAAGACCGAGTCACGGATCGACGTGCCGAAAGGTGGTCAGAAGGTCCCGATGGGGCCCGTGGTGTTCGGCGGTGTCGCGTGGGCACAGAATCGTGGCGTGCGGGCCGTGGAGGTCCGCATCGACGACGGCGCGTGGCAGCCCGCTCAACAGGGCGCGAGCTATTCCAACGCGACGTGGCGGTTGTGGAGCTTCCCCTGGCAGGCGAAAAGCCCTGGGAAACACGCCATCACAGTGCGCGCCACCGACAACACCGGAGCTGTCCAAACCGCAGATCGGGTTGGCAGCGTCCCAGACGGTGCCACCGGCTGGCACACGGTGAACTTCACCGTCGCGTAGCCACGTAAGCGCTACGGCAGCGCTATTTTGAAGAGAGCTTCCGCCAACTGACGACCGCGATCACGATGCCGATCAGCACCGTGATCGGACCGATGATCGACCAGGTCGTGGTGTGGCTCATCGGGCTACCCTCAAGAACTCCGAATCCTTGTAGCGCCCAGATCAGACCGAACACCGCGACGAGCAAACCGACAGCGAACGTAGCGACGAATGTCCGTTTCATACAGGGGATGCTACGACCGGGCTGCGCCGGTCGCCTCGAGCCCCAAAACTCCTCAGGTGGCGGGTTCGGGCGTGCGCGTCACCACAAAGAACCCGCGCAGCGCCTCCGCCAGCCGGGCGCGCACCGGTGCACCCGAGATGACCACGTCGACCATCGCCAGCGACTGATGGGTGTGGCCGCGGGCACGGACATGCTCCGTCGGTACGCCCGCCGCATCGAGCGCGGCGGCGTAGGCCTCGCCGTCGTCGCGCAGCGGATCGAACTCGGCGGTCACCACGATCGCCGGCGGCAGCCCGGACAGATCGGCGGCACGTAAAGGTGCGAAGCGGGGGTCGCTTCGATCCGCCGCGTCGATGTAGTGGTCGTAGAACCACGCGCATCAGCGGCGTCGTGAGACCGTAGCCGTCCGCATTCTCGACGAAGGAGGCGCGCGTAGTGTCGCCGGACGTGCACGGCGTCAACAACACCTGCCCCACGATGTTCGGTCCACCCATGTCCCGCACGAGTTGGCATACCACCGCCGCGAGCCCACCGCCCGCGCTCCAGCCACACACCGCGAGCTGCCCCGGTATGCCGCCGAGCGCGTCCGCGTTGTCGGCGACCCACCGTACCGCGGCCATGCCGTCATCGACCGCCGCGGGGAATCGGTGCTCGGGCGCGTGGCGGTAGTCGACCGAGATGAGCGACCGCGTCGGTACGCACGCAAAGGTCCCGGCACAGCGGATCATCCGCGATCAGCGTCACCCAGCACGTAGCCGCCGCCGTGGAAGTACACGACGATCGGGTGCGGGCCCGGGGTCGGCGGCCGGTACAGCCGGTACGCCAGATCGCCTGCGGCGCCGGGCAGCACACCGTCAATGATCTCGCCGACGTCCGGTCCCGGCGGTCGAGCCATCGACATCTGCGTGTACAAGGCGCGGGCGTCCGGTACGGACATCGATTCCATCGGCGGCATATTCAGCTCCGCCACCATGTTGAGCACCATCTCGACGTCGGGTTGCAGCCGGCGCACCACTCCGTCGTGGCACTGCGAGCCGCCGGGACCAGACAGCCTGAAACCCAGGTAATCGCGGGCGACCACCTCGTCGCAGCTGGCGCGGTAGAAGTCGAAGCCTGCGCAGTAGGGCAGAAAGACCCGCGGCTTGCCCGGCACATTGGCGCCGATATACCAGGAGTTCGCGGCCGGGTAGAGGGTGATGTCGGCACAGTCGTTGACGTGTTGCGTCCATCCGGCTTCGGCCGTTTCGGTGGGCTCGATGACATCGAAACCGCTCGCGTTCAGGTGACCGAGGCAGTCGAGCACCCAGTCCACGTGTTGTTCGATCGAAACGACCATGTTCGACAGCACCGAGGGACTGCCGGGACCGGTGATGAAGAACAGGTTCGGAAAACCGGCCGTGGTCAACCCGAGGTAGGTCTGCGGCCCGCCCGCCCATTTATCCTTGAGCTCCAAGCCATTACGGCCTTTGATGTCGACGGCTGTGATCGCACCCGTCAAGGCGTCGAACCCGGTGGCGAAGACGATCGCGTCAAAGGTGAACTGACTCGTCGGCGGTGTCGATCCCGGTTTCTGTGACGTGCCGGATCGGATGCTTTCGAACGTTGACCAGCCGCACCTGCGGCAGGTTGTAGGTGGCGTAGTAGTTCGAGTCCAGGCACGGCCTTTTCGTCGCGAACGGGTGATCGGTGGGGCAGAGCTCCGCCGCCGTCACCGGGTCGTCAACGATCGAGCGGATCTTGTTACGGAAGAACTCGGCGTACTCGTGGTTGGCCGCGGCATTACTCAGCACGTCGGCGAAAGTGTTGACCGACTCGAACAGCAAGCCGCCCTCCCAGGCGGCCTCATACCGTTGCTGCCGTTCGGTCTCCGAGACGCTGAATGTCGGGATGATGCTGCGCTCCATCGGGATACCGGCCGGCGAAACTTTGGCGGCCGCGCGGTATTCCGCGTCGTTAGCCGATTGCGCGAGCTTCTCCGGCGGCATCGGGCCATTGCGCGCCGGGATCGAGAAACACGGGGTCCGCTGAAACACCACCAGCTGTTGGGCCTCCTGGGCGATGACCGGAATCGATTGAACCCCAGACGATCCCGTGCCGATCACCGCCACCCGCTTGTCCCGGAAGTCAATTGGCTGGTGCGGCCAGCGGCTGGTGAAGTACACCTCACCGGCGAACCGCTCGAGCCCGTCGATTTCGGCTTGCTTGGGCATGGACAGGCAGCCCGTGGCCATCACGACGAAACGGCAGGTGACCTCGTCCCCGAGGTCGGTGCTCACGTGCCACAGCGAAGCATCGTCGTCCCAGCGAGCCTGCTGGACCCGCGTCGAGAAGGTGATGTGGCGCCGCAGGTCGTACTTGTCGGCGACATGGTTCAGATAGCGCAGGATCTCCGGTTGAGTGGCGTACTTCTCGGACCATTGCCAGTCCCGCTGCCAGTCGGGATCGAAGCTGTACATGTAGTCGACGCTGGGCACGTCGACCCGGGCGCCCGGATACCGGTTCCAGTACCACGTGCCGCCGACGTCGTCGGCGGCTTCGAAGACACGCAGTCGGTACCCGGCACGGCTCAGCCGATGGGCGAGATACAGGCCTGCGATACCTGCCCCTACCACTACGACGTCTGCGTCAAGCCTGGGCCGGTCAGTATCGGTCATCATCTGATCATCACTCCACAATGACCAACTGTCCTGAGTACGCCGCTACTTGACCGCTAGCCGGTGCACCGCTGGCCCCACCAGTCACTCCAAGCGCGCGAGGGTCGCATGTGTATTTTTGTCCACCTAGCAGCGACAACCGACTTGTTGTAAAACGGATGTCGCTACGAGGTGGACAAAAAGGGCACCCCGGATTGCGTGTGATGGTTGGGACCGCAGTGAAGGGAGTAAACCCGCTGATCCGGATTGGCCCCTTCACCTGGACAAACGTTGGTTTGAAGCGCCGTGACCCGGCTATTCCCACTTCTGTCATGACACATCGAGCGAACCCCGCAGAGGACGCGGAAGAACCTTCACCGAAGGCCGGGTCCCGGCGCCGCCTGCGTCGCGGCGCCAAGGTGCTCGCGGTGCTGGCATCGGCAGTCATGATCGTCGTCGCCGGCATTGCGTGGATCACCTACCGCAGCGCAACGGCCGGCATCACCACATCCGATGCCTTGGCCGGCGAACCCCCATCGCCCGGAAATGAACAAAACATCCTGATCATGGGGCTGGACAGCCGCCGCGACCAGCACGGCCAGCCCCTGCCGCAAGACATCTATCAGGCACTGCATGCGGGCGGCGAAGATTCCGGCGACGGCGACGCGGACGCGCTCATCGTCTTGCACCTGCCCGCCGGGGACGGCCCGGCCACGGCGATCTCAATCCCCCGCGACGACCTTGTCGATCTTGCCGGATGCCCGAATTCGTACTGCCGCGGCAAGATCAAGCAGGCCTACAGCTTCGCCTATCAGCGCGTGATGGACAGCCCCAGCTCAGCCAAAGCGCAAAACTCCACATCAAAAGAACAACAGGCGCGGGAGGCGGGCCGCATAGCCGAAATCAGCACGGTCCGGCGGCTGCTCCAAATCCCGATCGACCACTTCGTCGAGGTCACCTTGGTCGGGTTCTTTCAGATCGCCCGGGTGGTTGAACCCATCACCGTGTGCCTGAACGAGGACACCGCGGATCGCTACTACTCAGGGGCGGATTTTCACCGAGGCATCCAGCAGATCAGCGCCAGCCAGGCGGTCTCGTTCGTGCGGCAACGCCGCGACACCAACGACGCGATGTTCACCGACCTCGATCGAAGCCGCCGCCAGCAGGCATTCATGGTGTCGCTCGTCAGCGCATTGCGCCACAGCGGAACGCTGTCCTCGCCCAGCCGGCTGCGCGCGCTACTGGACGTCGCCAAGCAAAATGTCGCCGTTGACGCTGGTTTCGACCTGGAAGACTTCGTGCGCAACGCATCGGCGCTTCTCAACAGACCGGTCGCGCTCTATACGCTGCCGGTCGAAGGGTTCGGAAAAATTTCAGATGGCGAAGACGTCAATTTCATCGACATATCCACCATCCGCTCCATCGTGCACAACCTGGTGGCCACCGGTTCGCCCTCCGCACCCTCGACCAGCCGCACCAGCACCACACCGGATCCGGGCGGCGGCAAGCCGCTGGCCACGGGCAGCGTCGCGCTCGACGTAATCAATGCCTCGGGCCGACAAGGTGAGGCCGCGGTCCTCGAAATGTCCTTGGCAACAGGGCACTTCACCAAGGGAGCGATCGGCACCGCCGACTCCATAACTCAGACAAGCACTATCGCCTACGGACACGGCGCAAAGGCAGCCGCTACCGAGCTGGCTGATGAATTAGGCATAACCGCCATCGAATCCGACAGCGTCGCCCCCAACACCGTGCGACTGACCGTCGGGACCGATTCCTACCGAATTGACAACCTCACCCACCCGTCGGCATCGCCGACCACAACCCCGGCGACGACCGTCAGCGTGGCGCCGGCCACCGGTACCGGCACGCAAGAACCGACGCCTACCAATCTCACGCGGATGACCGGCGACAAGATCCCCTGCGTGAAATAAAGAGCATTGACACCACCGGAAAACTGACGATAGTCAACAAGTATGGCGCTGCTGCCAGACCCTGATCCTCGGCAGCGACAGCATGTGCTGATCTCGGTCGACGACCATGTCATCGAGCCACCCGACATGTTCGCCGGCCGGCTCCCCGCCAAATTGTCCGAACACGCGCCGAAGGTGGTCGAGAGCGAGGACGGCCGCCAGGTATGGCGCTACGAGGGCCGGGAGTATCCGAACATCGGGCTCAACGCGGTGATCGGGCGACCGCAATCCGAATGGAGCATGGAAGCCGCCCGGTTCGACGAGATGCGGCGTGGCTGTTGGGATATCGACGCTCGGATCGCGGACATGGACCTGGCCGGCATCTGGGCTTCGCTGAACTTTCCGTCGCTGATCGCCGGGTTCGCGGGGACCGTGTTCTGGAAGAGCGACGACCTGGAGCTGGGGCTGGCGGTGTTGCGCGCCTGGAATGACTGGCACCTCGAGGTGTGGGCCGGCAGCTACCCGGACCGGATCATCCCGCTGCAGCTGCCGTGGTTGGCCGACCCGCAGCTGGCGGCCGAGGAGATCCGCCGCAACGCCGGCCGCGGATTCAAAGCGGTGAGCTTCCCCGAGCTGCCCGCTCAATGCGGCCTGCCCAGCTTGCACACCGGGGTGTGGGATCCGTTCTTCACGGCGTGCGAGGAGACGGACACCGTGGTGTGCCTGCACACCGGTTCGGCGCAGTGGGCGCCGATCCCGGCGTTCGACACCCCGTTCGAGACCATCACGACGTTGTTCCCGGTGAACGGCCTGGTCGCCTGCGCGGACATGTTGTGGTCCGGTATTCCGGTCCGTTTCCCCCGGCTCAACATCACCCTCGCCGAGGGTGGCCTCGGCTGGGCGGCAATGCTCGGCGACCGCGCCGATTATGTTCTGGCGCATTCAGCCTCGGGCCGCGAAGGCGGGGCCTGGAAAAGCGACCTACTGCCCAGCGAGGTGCTGCGGCGCACCTTCTGGTTCTGCTCGATCGACGACCCGCACGCATTCGGCGCACTGGACGCGATCGGAGCCGAGCGCATCCTCGTCGAAAGCGACTATCCGCACGCCGACTCGACCTGGCCCGACACCCAAGAAGTCGTGGCGCGCAACGTGGCCGGCCTGTCGGCGGAAGACGCCGCCCGGATCACTCACCGCAACGCCGCACAGCTGTTCCGCCACCCACTTCCCGGCGAAGGGTGGCTTTCAGCGGCCACAGCATAGGAGGGGCGCATGCTCGACCTGTTGATCCGCGATGCCCAAATCGTCGACGGCACCGGCGCGCCCGCCCGCCACGGCGACGTCGGCGTCAGTAACGGTCGCATCGTCGCTGGTCGGTCAAGCGGCTGATTCAGCATCGAAAGTCGTTGATGCCCACGGGCTGACGCTGGCGCCGGGGTTCGTCGACCTGCACACCCACTACGACGCCCAGCTGTTCTGGGATCCGACCGCAAGCCCGTCGGTGCAGCACGGTGTCACGACGGTCTTCGGCGGCAACTGCGGCTTCACGTTGGCACCCGCGGCATCCGACCAGCAGGACTACCTGACCCGCATGCTCGCGCGGGTGGAAGGGATGCCGCTGGACGCGCTGCGCGCCGGGCTGGACTGGGGCTGGGCATCTTTCGGTGAGTGGCTGGACCGGCTCGAGGGCCGCATCGCCGTCAACGCCGGCTTCCTGGTCGGCCACTCCGCGCTTCGGCTGGCCGCGATGGGCAGCGACGCCGTCGGTTCCGCGGCGAGTCCGGATCAGATCGAGAAGATGGTCGCGGTGCTGCACGACGCCCTGAACGCCGGCGCGCTCGGACTGTCTACCTCGCAGTCGCCGACCCACAACGACGGCGCCGGCCAGCCGGTGCCGTCGCGCAGCGCGTCGCGAGACGAACTGGTGGCACTGGCGGCCGGATTGCGTGAACATCCGGGCACCACGCTGGAGGCGATCATCGCGGGCTGCCTGTCGGGCTTCACCGACGACGACATCGCGCTGCTCACCGACATGTCCGTCGCCGCCGACCGGCCGCTGAACTGGAACCTGCTGGGCGTCACGGCGGCCAACCCGACCGGGCATGAAAAGCAGCTGCGCGCCTGGGACGCCTCCGCGCAACGCGGTGGCCGGGTGGTGGCGCTGACCCTGCCGCAGGCCATGAAGATCCGGCTTTCGTTCCTGTCCGGCTTCGTGCTCGACGGGCTGCCGGGCTGGCGCGACACGATGCACCTGCCGGTGCCCGAGCGGCTGGTTGCCCTCGCCGAACCCGAGGTGCGTCGCCGCCTCGCCGACGGTGCGTCGTCGAAGGAGGCGGGGATGCTGCGCGGCCTGGCGCAATGGGACCGGCTGATCATCGTCGAGACGTTCGCCGACGAGAACGCCGACGCGACCGGCCGCAGTGTCGGCGAGATCGCCGCCGCCCGGGGTGGCCAGCCGTTCGACACGTTGCTGGACATCGTGATCGCCGACCAGCTGCGCACCGGGCTCAGCCCGCCGCTGACCGGCGACGACGCCGCCGATTGGCGGGCGCGCGCCGAGGTGTGGCGGCATCCGGGCGCGGTGATCGGCGGCTCGGACGCCGGTGCCCACCTCGACATGATGTGCGGCGCGATCTACACGACGTCGCTGCTCGGCCGCGGCGTCCGCGAGCACCAGGTGGTGACCCTCGAGGAAGCTGTCCGGTTGATCACCGACGTGCCGGCCCGGTTCTACGGGCTGACCGAACGCGGCCGGATCGCGCCCGGCTGGCACGCCGATCTGGTGATGTTCGACCCGGCGACCATCGACCACGGACCCGAACGCACGCGCTACGACCTGCCCTCCGGCGCGCCCCGGTTGGTCGCCGACGCGACCGGGATCACCTCGGTGCTGGTCGGTGGTGTCGAGGTTTGCCGCGACGGCGCCGCCACCGGTGCCCTGCCCGGCAATGTGCTGCGGTCCGGACGGGACACCGAGACGGTGTCCGTTCATGTCTGAAATGGCTGAAATCTTGCAAGACGGGCTGCTGTTGCAGGTCGAGAACGTGCACGAGCGGCTGCGCGAGGCCCGGGCCGCACACCGGGTGATGCGCGGAAACCCGTTCGCCGAGGTCACCAGCGGCCAGGTGGGCGACCTCGGGGTGACGGTGCTCGGGTTCGACGAGTGCCAGCAGGTGCTGACCCATCCGGATACGTTCTCCTCGTCCATCTACGACCAGATCATGGGCCCGGTCATGGGCCGCACCATTCTCGAACGCGAAGGAGCCGAGCACCGGGCCAACCGGGCGCTGGTGTCCCCGTCGTTTCGCTCGGCGCTGCTGGACCGGTGGCGCAGCGAGCTGGTGGAGGTGGTGGTCCACGAGCTCATCGACCGGTTCGCTTCCCGCGGGCGGGCCGAGCTGGTCCGCGAGTTCACCTTCGCGTTTCCGGTACAGGTCATCGCACGCATCCTGGGTCTGCCCCGGTCGGACTACCCGCGTTTCCAGCGGCTGTCGATCGAATTGCTCAATGTGGTCTACAACTGGGATGCCGGCATTGCCGCATCCAAATCGTTGAAGGCGTATTTCGGTGAGGTCCTTGCCGACCGGCGACGCGCCCCGCAAGACGACCTGGTCAGCACCCTGGCCGAAGCCGAGATCGACGGCGTGCGGCTGACCGACGACGAGATCTTCGCGTTCCTGTTGCTGATCCTGCCGGCCGGCGTCGAGACGACGTATCGCTCGTCGGGGAACCTGCTGGTCGCCCTGCTCACCGAGCCGGCGCTGCTGGACCGGCTGCGGTCCGATCGTGGCCTGGTTCGCGGCGCGATCGAGGAGGGGCTGCGCTGGGAGCCGCCGATCACTTCGGTGGTGCGGTTGGCCGTTCGCGACTGCGTGCTCGGCGGGATCGAGATCGGGCCGGGAACCAACGTCAACGTCAGCGTCGCGGCGGCCAACCGGGACCCGGCGCACTACCGGGACCCGGACCGCTTCGACCCCACCCGCAAACACATCACGCACCTGACGTTCGGCGGCGGCCCACATCTGTGTCTGGGCATGCACCTGGCCCGGATGGAGACGACGGTGGCGCTCAACGCGCTGCTCGACCGGCTGCCGCAGCTGCGGCTGGATCCGAGCGCGCCGGCGCCGAAGATCGCCGGAGTGGCCTTCCGCTCGCCGGCCGCGCTGCCGGTCGAGTTCACCGCTGCTTAGAGATAGTTCGTCTGGTTCACCAGCCGCACGGAAGATGCTCCGTCGGAATAGAACTCGGCGATGCTCAACGACGCCAGGTCCAGGTGCAGCCGGTACAGGATGGCCGGCCCGGCATCCAACGCGAGCCGCAGCAGCAACTTGATGGGGGTCACATGTGACACCACCAGCACCGTCGTTCCCTGATATCCGGCGATGATCCGTTCACGTGCGTGGGACGCCCGCACCAGCGCTTCGTCGAAGCTTTCACCGCCCGGCGGTGAGACGGTCGTCTCGCGCAGCCAGCGTCGATGCAGGTCGGGATCCCGTTCGGCGGCCTCGGCGAACGTCAACCCTTCCCAGGCGCCGAAGTCGGTCTCGATCAGGTCGTCGTCGACGGTCACGTTCAAGTTGAGCGCCCTGCCGGCGGCGGCCGCGGTGTCGTAGGCCCGTTGCAGCGGAGAGGAGAACACCGCAGCGATCCCGCCGCGCTGGGCCAGATACCGCGCCGCTGCCTCGGCCTGCCGCTGCCCCATTTCGGTGAGCACCGGGTTCCCGCGTCCGGAATAGCGGCGCTGCACCGACAACTCGGTCTGCCCGTGGCGCAGCAACAACATCCTGGTCGGTGTACCGCGGGCACCGGTCCACCCCGGCGGGGTTTGGGCCGCAACGGCTTTCGCGGCCTCGTCATTGCCCTCGGCCGCGGTGTCCATCGCCTCATTGGCCAGCCGGTCCGCATACGTGTTGCGTTCCCGGGGAATCCACGCATAGCTGATCCGGGCGAACCGCGACGCCAGGGTCCGAGCCTGGGCATGCAGCTTCACCAGGTCGGGGTGCTTGACCTTCCATCGCAGCGACATCTGCTCCACCACCAGCTTGGAGTCCATGAAAACCGCGGCCTCGGTGGCACCCAGTTGCAGGGCGCGGTCCAAACCGGCTATCAGTCCTCGGTATTCGGCCACGTTGTTGGTGGCATGGCCGATGGCTTCCTTGGTCTCGGCGAGCACGGTCGAGCCGTCCGCGGTCCGTATCACCGCGCCAAATCCGGCCGGCCCGGGGTTGCCTCGCGACCCGCCGTCGGCCTCGATGGTAACCTTCACCGCGCGAATCCCTTGACCCGCAACAGGATTGCACCGCATTCCGGGCATCGCACTACTTCGTCTTCGGCGGCGGCCGTGATGTGGGCCAACTCGCCGCGGCCGATCTCGATCCGGCAGGCTCCGCACCGATGTCCCTGCAGCGATCCGGCACCCGGCCCTCCGCCGGCCCGTTGTCGTTCGTAGAGCGCGGAAAGGGCGGGGTCCAGCGTCGCGGTCAGCTCGTCGCGTCGCGACGAATGCTGCTGGCGGGCGCCGTCGATTTCGGCAACTGCGGCGTCCAGGGCTTCTTGGGCGCTGGTCAGATCGGCCTGCAGCGTCGCGATCGCCCTCAGCTCGCCGGCCAGCTGCTCCTGCAACTCTTCCCGGCGCTCCATGACCTCCAGCAGGGAATCTTCCAGGCTGGCCTGGCGGCGTTCCAGCGTCTCCAGTTCATGCTGCAGATCGGACAACTGCTTGGCATCGATCGCCCCCGACTTCAGCAAAGACCGGTCCCGGTCTGCACGCTGACGCACTGCGTCGATCTCTGACTCGAAGCGCGACACCTGGGCGTCCAAGTCCTCCAACGCCAGTCGCACCACACTTGCCCGATCATTGACCGCGTCCTGCTCGACCCGCAGTCGCTCGTAAGCCGCACGCTGCGGTAGATGGTTGGCGCGGTGCGCGATCCGGGACAACTCAGCATCCAGTTCGGTTAATTCAAGTAGCGAACGTTGCTGTGCTACTTCGGCTTTCATGACTGATCTCCGTCGTCGAGATTCCACGGGTCGGTGCGGATGGTGCACACCCGCACCGGTAGCGCTGTACCGAAATGGGACGTCAGCAGCTTGGCGGCCTGCGCGCACCAAGGGAATTCGCTTGCCCAGTGCGCGACGTCGACCAGGGCGACATCCGACGCCCGGAGATGCTCATCGGCCGGATGATGCCGCAGATCGGCCGTGACGTATGCCTGCACATCCGCCGCGGCCGCGGCACCCAGCAGTGAATCCCCGGCCCCGCCGCAGACCGCGACGCGTGACACCAGCCGGTCGGGGTCTCCCGCGGCGCGTACTCCCCAGGATGTCGTCGGCAACGCGGCACCAACGCGGGAGACGAAGGCGCGCAGCGGTTCTGGTTGTGCCAGCGCACCAATGCGACCCAATCCGACGTCGGCGGGCGGCGGCACCATGGCGAAGATGTCGAACGCCGGCTCCTCGTACGGATGCGCGGCCCGCATCGCCGACAACACAACGGGCCGGATATGTGCCGCCGCGACGATCTCGATGCGGTCTTCGGGCACCCGCTCGACGGTGCCGACGCTGCCGATCGCAGGTGACGCCCCGTCCTGCGGTAAAAACTGGCCGATACCCTCGACGCTCCAGCTGCAGTGCGAATAGTCGCCGATGTGCCCGGCTCCGGCCGCAAACACCGCCGCCCGCACCGCTTCGGCGTTTTCGCGCGGCACATAGATGACCCACTTGTCCAGACCGGCCCCACCCGCAGCCGGCTCCAGCACGGCTTCGACGCTCAGGCCCAACGCATCTGCCAACGCGTCGGACACCCCCGGTGCTGCCGAGTCGGCGTTGGTGTGTGCGGTGAACAGGGAACGCCCGGTTCGGATCAGGCGGTGTATCAGGGCGCCTTTCGGCGTGCTGGCCGCGACGGTGTCGACCCCGCGCAACAACAACGGATGATGCGCCAGCAGCAGCCCGCCGTCTGGAACTTCGTCGACGACCGCCGGCGTCGCATCGACAGCGATCGTTATCGACTCCAGCGCATCCTCCGGGTCGCCGCACACCAGACCGACCGAATCCCACGATTCGGCAAGCCGCGGCGGGTAGGCGGCGTCGAGCACCTCGATGACGTCAACCAGCCGGACACTCACCGCAGCACCCCACCAATCGCGTCGACCAGCACCGGCCATTCCGGGCGTACCGCGGCCCGCAGGTACCGGTCGTCCAGCCCGACGAACGTGTCACAACGGCGCACGGCAATACCCTTGTTGTGCAGTTTTTTTCGAATCCGATCGGCACCCGCGGTGCGGAACAACACGAACGGGGCCCGGCCATCGACCACATCAGCACCCGCCGCTTGTAAACCGGCGGCCATCTCCGCGCGCAAGGCCGCCAACCGCATCGCATCGGCCGCGGCGTCGGCCACGGCTTCAGCGGCGCAACACGCCGCGATGGCCGTCAGCTGCAGCGTGCCCACCGGCCAGTGCGCACGCCGCGCGGTCAGCCGGGCCAGCAGCTGAGGCGCGCCGAGGACGTAGCCCACCCGCAGGCCGGCCAGCGACCACGTCTTGGTCAGGCTGCGCAGCACCAGCACGTCGGGCAGCGAGTCGCCGGCCAGCGACTCCGGCTCGCCGGGAACCGAATCGGCGAACGCCTCGTCGACCACCAGAATCCGCCCGGGCCGGCGCAGCGCGAGGAGCTGCCGGCGGGTGTGCAGCACGGCGGTGGGATTCGTCGGGTTGCCGACCACGACCAGGTCGGCGTCCTGTGGAACGTCAGCGCGGTCCAGGACGAAGGGCGGATCGAGCACGACGTGGTGCACCGGCACCCCGGCCGCGGTCAGCGCCACGGCCGGCTCGGTGAATGACGGCGCAACAATCGCTGCCCGCGCCGGACGCAGGCTGGGTAACAACGCGAAGCCTTCTGCCGCCCCGGCCAGCGGCAGCACCTCGTCGCGGGTTCGGCCGTGGCGGTCGGCAACCGCGTCCTGGGCCCGTCGCACGTCCTCGGCACTCGGATAGTGCGCCAGGTCCGGCAGCCGCTCGGCCAGCCGCTGCAACAGCCACTGCGGCGGTTGCTCGGCACGGACGTTGACGGCGAAATCCAGCATCCCGGGCATGACGGCCTGATCGCCGTGATAGCCCAGACTCACCATCTTCGAAAGACTAGTGCGCCCCCGCCGATGTCAGCATCGGCGGGACCCAGCACGCGGCAGCTACTACTGTTTGTCGACCTTGTCGCCGATCTGACCTGCGGCCTTGGCGGCAAGAGCCGCTTGGTCTTCTTTACGCATCAAGACGACATCGATCGCCACGTTGTTGCGCACTGTCAGCGCCCGCCCGATCGTGATGGTCATGCCGGGGCCGCCATTGCGGCCCGGCACGCTGCTCGACGCGGTAGTGCTCAAGATTCCGTTGGCGTTGGCGAACGGTCCGAACTTCCAAGTGATCTCGGGGTTGTCCTGGTAAGCGGGCGCGACGACTTGGCGGTCGCCGCAGGCGGACCAGCGCTGGGTGGAGGTGGCTAAGAAGTCATTCGCCTCCTTGGCGGAGGGGAACAACACCAGCGCCTGGGCCAGCTCGATGTCCTGATCGTTGTTCAAGCTTGTGACGTCATCATCCCCGATGACCGCGGTGTAGCCGCTGCCGTTGTAAACGGGCGCCTCGACGGATCCCACGGCAGAAATGCACTCTTCGGGGAATGTCCATCCGCCCGGCTGCGGCTTCGGGGCGTCGTCTTGCAGCTTGTCGATCCTTTCCTTGCTCTTCGTTCCGGTGACACCCAGCAAGGTGTCGATCTCGGCCGGGGTGAGGAAAGAATTAGCCAGCGCGGCCTGCGCGACCGGCGGCTTCGTCGACGCCGTGGACGTGTTCGTGGCAGCGGTCGACGAACCGGAGCCTTTGTCGTTGCTGTCGCCGCACGAGGCGACCAGCATCGAGACGGCGGCAACGGCGACTGCGGCGGTCAGTTGGCGCATATGGTGATCACCCTTCATGGTTTTGATGGCCTTCATCGTTTTGATGGAAAGTCTTGAGCTTCGCGCGCACGGAGCATAGCCGCGGCCCCGTCCCGCGGGCAGCACATCGCGCGATCCGTAACAAAACTCAAAACTAGCGATCCGGCCATCCGTCGAGCCGACGGCGGCGGCCGAACCGCAGTCACCGACAATGGGAGCGTGACCGACACGATGCCGCCGAGCACCGCACCACAACTGGTGGTCTTCGACCTCGACGGCACCCTCACCGACTCGGCCGAAGGGATCGTCGCCAGTTTCCTGCACGCCCTCAGCCACATCGGTGCGCCAGTCCCCGAGGGCGACCTGGCAGCCCAGATCGTCGGTCCGCCCATGGACGACACCTTCCACGCGATGGGGCTTGGCGAGCACGTCGATACAGCGATCACGGCCTTTCGGGCCGAGTACGGCAGCCGGGGCTGGGCGATGAACACCCTGTTCGACGGGATGGAGCCACTGCTGACCGATCTGCGCGCCGCCGGCGTCCGGCTCGCAGTGGCCACCTCCAAATTGGAGGCGACGGCCCGGCGCATCCTCGCCCACTTCGGCCTCGATCAGCATTTCGAGGTCATCGCCGGCGCCAGCGCCGACGGCTCCCGCAAGACCAAGGAAGAGGTGCTGGCCCACGCGCTGACGCAACTGCAGCCGTTGCCGGAACGCATGCTCATGGTCGGTGACCGCAGCCACGACGTGGACGGAGCAGCCGCCCACGGCATCGACACGGTGGTGGTCGGCTGGGGCTACGGACAAGCCGATTTCGCCGACCGGTTCAGCACGGCCACCGTGACGCATGCCGCGACCGTCGACGAGCTGCGGAGGGCGCTGGGTGTCTAGTCCACTGCACGTCACATTCGTCTGCACCGGCAACATCTGCCGGTCACCGATGGCCGAGAAGATGTTCGCGCACCAGATCGAGGAGCGCGGTCTGGGCAGCGCCGTGCGAGTGACCAGTGCGGGCACCGGCGACTGGCACGTCGGCAGCGGCGCCGACGTGCGGGCGGCCCGGGTGCTGCACGCCCACGGCTACCCAACCGATCATCGCGCCGCCCAGGTCGACGACGAGCATCTGGCGGCTGATCTACTGGTGGCCTTGGGCCGCAACCATTTTCGTCTGTTGCAACAGCTGGGGGTCGAGGCTGACCGGATACGGATGCTGCGCTCATTCGACCCGCGCTCAGGTGCTTATGCCCTTGACGTCGAGGACCCTTACTACGGCGACCACGACGACTTCGAGGAAGTTTTCACCGTCATCGAGGCCGCTCTGCCCGGCCTGCACGCCTGGGTCGACGAACAGCTCGCGCAGAACGGGCACGGTTGATGGCCAGATTGACGCGGGGCCTGGCGTTTCTGCTGCGGCCGGGCTGGATAGCGCTGATCCTGGTGGTCGTCGCCTTCACCTACCTGTGCTTTATGGTGCTGGCGCCCTGGCAGCTGGGAAAGAACACCAGGACGTCGCGGGAGAACCACCAGATCGAATCTTCCCTCAACACCGAGCCCGTCCCGCTGAAAACCGTTCTACCGCAGCAGGATTCGTCAGCACCGAATCAGCAGTGGCGCAGGGTCACGGCGACGGGGCACTATCTGCCCGACGTGCAGATGCTGGCCCGACTGCGGGTGGTTGAAGCAGACCAGGCGTTCGAAGTAATTGTGCCCTTCGTCGTCGACGACGGACCGACCGTCCTCGTCGACCGTGGCTACGTGCGTCCCGAGCAGGGCTCGCATGTGCCGCCGATCCCCCGCCCGCCACCGGAAACGGTGACCATTACAGCGCGGCTGCGAGACTCCGAGCCACTCCTGAAGGGAAAGGAGCCGTTCTCCAGAGACGGTTTCCTGCAGGTGTATTCGATCAACACCGAACAGGTCGCGGCGTTGGCCAAGGTGCCGCTGGCGGGGTCGTATCTGCAGTTGGTCGAGAACCAACCCGGCGGGCTAGGCGTCGTCGGCATACCGCATCTGGACGCCGGGCCGTTTCTGTCCTACGGCATACAGTGGATCTCGTTCGGCATCCTCGCCCCGATCGGGTTGGGCTATTTCGCCTACTCCGAGCTGCGTGTCCGCCGCCAGGAGAAGCAGGCTCCGCACAAAGAAGCTCCGATAACGGTCGAGGACAAACTCGCCGACCGCTACGGCCGGCGGCGGTAAGCGACTACCCCAGCGAGCACCGCCGCCCCCACCTGCACCGCCCGCGACAGCCCCACCGCGCGGCGCAGATCGGCCACCGCGGGCGTCCGACCATCGCCGAGGGTGGGGCGGATCTGCAGCTCGTGGTGGTACTGGGTGGGCCCGCCGAGCCGCAGGCCGAGCGCCCCGGCGAATGCCGCCTCGACGACACCGGCGTTGGGGCTGGGATGCCGGGCGGCGTCACGGCGCCAAGCGCGCACCGCACCCGACGGTGATCCGCCGGCGACCGGTGCGCACACCGCTACCAGCACCGCGGTCACCCGCGCGGCCACGAAGTTCGCCACGTCATCCAATCGCGCTGCGGCCCAACCGAATCGGAGGTACCGCGGCGAGCGGTAGCCGATCATCGAATCCAGGGTGTTGATCGCGCGATAAGCCAGCACACCGGGCACCCCAGCGACCGCGGCCCACAGCAGCGGCGCCACCTGGGCGTCGGACGTGTTCTCCGCGACCGACTCCAGCGCCGCGCGGGTCAGGCCGGGGCCGTCCAGCCGGGCCGGGTCCCGCCCGCACAACGACGGCAGCAGCCCTCGCGCGGCCTCCACGTCGTCGCGGTCCAGCAGCTCTGACATCTCCAGGCCGGTGCGCGCCAACGAGGTTCCGCCCAGGGATAGCCAAGTGGCCGTGGCGGTGGCCGCGACGCGTCGAAGCCGTCCGCCGCGCTGCGCGGCCAAACCCAACAGGACCACCGCGCCGACCAACAGTCCCACGTGCACCGCGCCGGCGGCCTTGGTGTCGCGGTAGGTAATCTGCTCCAACTTCGCGGCCGACTGGCCGAACACCGCGACCGGATGACCGCGTTGCGGGTCGCTCAGCGCAAGGTCGGCCAGGTAGCCGGCCAGCACGCCGATCATCCGGGCCTGCCGCGTCGACGCAAACACCCCGGCAGCGTCTCATACCCGCCTGAATGCGGGCGCTGGAATTCCGTCGCCCGGTTCATTCGTGGTCTACGCTGCCCCCATGACGCCATGGGGCGGCGAGTCGCAATGAAGCGGCCCGCAAAGCGAGTGGCCGACCTTTTCAACCCGGCGGGAATGTTATTGCCCGCGGCGAACGTGATCATGCAACTGTCTTTGCCGGGCATCGGATACGGCGTGCTGGAAAGCCCGGTGGACAGCGGCAACGTCTACAAGCACCCGTTCAAACGGGCCCGCACCACGGGCACCTACCTGGCGGTTGCGACCATCGGGACCGAGTCGGACCGCGCCCTGATCCGCGACGCCTTGGACACCGTGCACCGGCAGGTTCGATCGACGTCGTCAAGTCCGGTGTCCTACAACGCCTTCGACCCCAAGCTGCAGCTATGGGTGGCCGCGTGCCTGTACCGGTACTTCGTTGAGCAGTACGAGTTTCTGCACGGTCCGCTCGATGACGCCGCAGCCGACGCCGTCTACCAGGACGGCAAGCGGTTGGGTACCACGCTGCAGGTACCCGAACGCATGTGGCCGCCCGACCGGGTCGCGTTCGACGAATACTGGAAGCGCTCGCTCGACGAGCTGCAGATCGACCCGCCGGTCCGCGAGCACCTGCACGGGGTGGCGTCGATGGCGTTCCTGCCGTGGCCGCTGCGAGAGCTGGGAGGGCCGCTCAACCTTTTCGCGACGACTGGCTTCTTGGCGCCGGAGTTCCGGACGCTGATGCGGCTGGACTGGTCGGAGAGTCAACAGCGGCGGTTCGAGTGGTTACTGTCCGCCCTGCGCTTGGCCGACCGGCTGATTCCGCACCGGGCCTGGGTCTTCGGCTATCAGCTTTACTTGTGGGACATGCGGTCCCGCGCCCGGCGGGGCCGGCGGATCGTATAGGCCGGGGCCCTGGCATCTCCTGACGCCGAGAGTGAACCTGGCGACGCTTCACCGGCGTGTCGCGTCGCAGACTTCACACTCGGCGACGCTCCGACAAAGTCCCCGGAAGCGCGGACTATCGTGTCGAGCCATGACCTTTCCGGGACTCAATCATGTCGCCCTAACCGTGCGCGATCTCGAGGTCAGCGCGCCCTGGTATCGAAACCTGCTCGGCAAGCCGGCGGTCGACGAGCAGACCGACGGAGGTTTCCGGCATCTGGTGTGGGTGCTGGGCGGCCGCACGCTGTTCGGCATTCACCAGCACGACCGCCCGGCCCCCGACGAGAAATTCAGCGAGTTTCGTGTCGGCCTTGATCATGTGGCCTTCGGCTGCGCCAACCGCGCCGAGTTGGAACAGTGGGTTACCCGGCTGGGCGAGCTGGGCATCGAGCACGGCGGCATCGTGGACGCGTCCTACGGCTCCGGGTTGAGCTTTCGGGACCCCGACGGCATCGCGTTGGAGTTCTTCGCACCACCAGGCTGACTTCAGCCTCGGCGGAATCGATCGCGTATTTGGGGGTCGTTTTCCCACCACAGCGTCGACCGCGTGGTCGATTGCGGGGCATCTTCGCTCTGGTCGCTGTCCTGCCGTTCCGCCGTGTCCAGCTCGGCATCGACCTGCATCGCTTGCATCTTTTCGTCTCGCGACAGCGCACGCATCAACAGCAGGACGAATGGCAGCCCAACCACATCGCCGAGGATCCACAGCACGCCCGCGCCGATGGTCTGGTCCAGCCGCGGATCCGGGCCCCACGAGCGGTGCAGCCCCGAGTAATACGCGGTGGCGATCAATGGACCCTGCCAGAGGACCAGTCCAAGGACTCCATCGCCCAGGGTCTCGGCGACGCTGATCAGCAGCGAGATCAGCTGGGAGTACCTGCGTGGAACGGGATCCGCTTGCAGCCGGGCATAAAAATACCCAAAACCCACTGTTACCAGGAAAATTCGGGTGGGCGCACCAATCCATTCGCTCTGCAGGGCCGCGGTATACCAGGGTGTCAGGTAGAGCAGCCACGGCGTGCCGAGCATTGCCAGCGACGTAACCAACGGATGCGCGAGCACTCGCGCGAACGGGGTCGCCAACAGTCGATCAATGCCGTCCCGGCCGGCTGGGCCCAGTGCATTTCGCAAAACGGTGACCGGCTTGCCCTGGGCGATGAAGAACGGCACCACGAATAGCAGTAGCAGTACCTGCAAGGCTCTCATCCAGAACAGCAGGTAGGCGTAGGCGCCGATCACACTCAGCGTGGCCAGGACCCACAGCACCATGGCAATGCCGAAACACCAGGCCTGCGCGGCTTTGACTGACTGGCCCGCGGTCCCAGGGTCGCGACTGCGCCGGTAGCACCACCCGTAGCCACTGGCCAGCACCACAACTACGGTCGCCGAGCTCAAGTCCGGATGCCATGTTCCGACCACAGCGCCCAATGTCAGCGGCCCAAGATCCACGAACATGACTCTAAGGATGGCCCCTGTCGCGAGCGCCCCGCTTACCGCACCGTCGCGAAGAACACACGCAGGTCCTCGACAAACAGCTCCGGTTGTTCAAACGCGGCGAAGTGGCCGCCGCGCGGCATATCAGTCCAGTGCGTGATGTTGTAGACCGGCTCGCACCAGCTGCGCGGGGCCTTCAGCAGCTCCGCGGGGAAAGCGGCGACGCCGGTGGGCAATTCGACGCGATTCCCGCCTCGCCAGACCTGAAAACTCTCCCAATACAAGCGTGCCGAGGAAGCCGCGGTACCGGTGACCCAATACACCATCACGTTGTCGAGCAGCTCGTCGCGGCTGAGCACGTTTTCGGGATTCCCATCGCAATCGGTCCACTCCCAGAACTTCTCGACGATCCACGCCAGTTGTCCCACCGGTGAATCGACCAACCCGTAGCCCAGCGTTTGCGGTCGGGTGGACTGTTGTTTGGAATAGCCGGTACCCCACTTTCGGTGGTCGGCCAATGAAGCCATAGCCCGTTGCTCCTCGGCGGTTGGGTTGGCCATCGCTTCGGCAGTGGGTCTGCCGACGGGCATGTTCAGATGGATCGCCGCGCAGTGGCCTTGATTCCTGCCGATCTGGGTGGTGACCGCCGCGCCCCAATCGCCGCCCTGGGCACCGTAGCGGTCGTAGCCAAGACTTAGCATCAGCGTCTCCCACGCCGCGGCGATCTTCTCGACCCCCCAGCCCGTGTGGGTGGGCTTGCCGGAGAAGCCGTATCCGGGCAGCGACGGACATACGACATGAAAGGCGTCCTCGGCGCGCCCGCCATGGGCGGTCGGATTGGTCAGTGGCTCAATCACCTTGTGGAACTCCACGATTGAGCCCGGCCAACCGTGGGTGATCACCAGCGGGAAAGCGTCCTCGTGCGGTGACCGCTGATGAATGAAGTGGATGTTCCAACCCGTCGATTTCGGTGACGAACTGGTCAAACCGATTCAGCGCGGCCTCACGCGCCCGCCAGTCGTAGTCGTTGGCCCAATAGTTGGCCAGGTCGCGGGTGTAGTTCAGCGGGATGCCCTGGCTCCAGTCTTCGACGCATTCGGCCTCCGGCCACCGGGTACGCGCCAACCGCGCTCGGAGGTCATCAAGAACATCGTCGGGAACGTCAATGCGGAATGGCTTCACCCATTCATAGTGCCGCCGCGGATGCAGCCGGCCATACGCGCCCTACGGCTTGGCCACCTTCGCGGCGATCTGGTGGGCGATGTTGACCGCGGCGTCTGCCGGCGGGTTGGTAGCGCACGCTGCGACGTCGATGGCGATGTTGTTACTCACGGTCAACGCGCGCTGGCAGGCCCACCCGTTCCCGCCCAGCAGTGTGTCGGTGGTGCCGAGGACGCCATTGTTGTTGGAGATCGCCCCCATCGTGAATACTTTGTCCGGCCCGCCGGGCGAGATGACGTGGTATTCGTGGTTGGCGCACAGTGGCCAGAACTGGGCCGACGCGTTGAAGAAGCTCGTCGCCTTTCCAGCGTCCGGAAACGACACAACCGCCTGGATGACGTGATGAGCGAAGTTGGGAACCTTCTCCTGAAGCTCCTGCGAGCGCATGCCGTTCCATCCGCTGTTGGCGTACACCGAGGACTCGACCGGCTGGGTGAATCTGCAGTTCTTGTCCGGCTTTCCGGCGCTGGTATCGACCATCTGCGTGTACGTCTTGTTGACGGGTATCTCGGCGGTGGCGGCCATGATGGTGCCGATCTCGGCAGGACTGAGCAGCAGCCCGTCGAGGGCGTCCGCCGCAACCGGAGGCTGCGACGGTGATGCTGTCGTGCTGGTCGGCGCTACGGTATTGTTGCCGCTACTGCAGCCCGCCATCAGAACGACGACTGCAGCGGCGCTAGCTAACCGCGAAAGTGCCTGTTCGCCTTGCCATTTGGACACGAGCCATCACCAGTCCTCCGAAAGCCGTTGACTGATGTCGCCCTGGGCCCGTTCGAGGTCGGTCACCCGCTTATCCGCTACCTGAATCAGGGTGCGGACGTGCTCCATCAGCTCGCGCATGTCGGCGCGCAACGCATCCACCGCGGCATACAGGTCCGCTTTGGTCGCCGGCTGCTGGTCCGCCGCCGGTGACCGCACGGGCGGCGCTGAACGGCGCGCTGTCTGCCCCACCCCTCCGGCGCCCTGCATATCAGATGGCTCGTTCACTCCCCAGACCTTGCCATAGCCTATCTAACTGGGCAAACAGTGCCGGCGTGACGAGTCCTGAACTCGATAGGAGGCGTTATCGGCCTGCACCGCCACCGAACGTCTGCATGGCAGGCGGGCCGTCGCGGGTGAGTCCGGACGGTCGGGCTGGTCGTAGACGGCCGGATCGCCGTTGGCCGCCGAAGTGTTGACGATGACCAGCGAACCGGCCGCAAACGGCACGCCGCCAAGGTCCACGTCAACAGTCGCCTTACGCAGCGCCCCCAGCACTATCGGAGAATGCCGCACCAGCTCTTCGACCGCCTGCCGCGCCAGTTCGGGTCTTTCGGCCAGCAGCTCCCACTGGTCCGGGTGGTCGGCCAGTGTCTGCACGGCGGCGGCCAGCTGGTTGCGGGTCGAGTCGGTGCCCGCATTGAGCAGGATGATCGCCAGGTTGACCAGCTCGTCGTGGGTCAGCCGATCACCCTGGTCCTCGGCTCGGATCAGCTCGGAGAGCAGGTCGTCGCTCAGCGAGCGGCGACGATCGGCGATCAGCTCCTCGAGATAGTTGGCCAAGCCCGTCCACGCCCGCAGAATGGTCGCTTCGTGCTCGGCGACGCTGCACCCGAACGCCTTGGCGATATCGGCGGCCCAGCCGGAGAACAGTTGCCAGTCCTCTCGGGGGGACTGGGCGAGCAATCCGGGGTCGTCCGCCACGTCGGCGATAAATCGCAGGCCTCCAGTGCGACGAGTCGGCGCAGCCGATTGTCTGTTCGGCCGCCGTGGGGCCGGGGCTGATGCCCTGCAACACCGCTTGCCCTTCGGTGACGCGATCCCGCAGCTCGGGCCGGAGCTGCATGGCCTGCAGCACCATCGGCCCTGCCGTGCGCCTTCGGGACCGGCGCAATTGCCGGGTTGAGTCCGATTGGTAGGCGACGGTCGGCGAAGCGAGGTCGTACCGACTTCCGACACTTCGGGACGCGCGTACGGCCGAAACGCCTAAATACCCGGTGCTCGGACGCGTACGTACGCATGCCTACGTCGCAACTATTGGCGATTTCGCTGATGCTACGTGCGCTACGTCACCGCATGCTGGCTGACATGAGCGAAACGAGCTGGGGCGTCCCAGACATGAGCGAGCTACCGAGCGGATTACCAATCGGAACCGTGACCTTACTGCTGGCCGACGTCGAGGGTTCGACGCGGCTGTGGGAGACCCAGCCCGACACGATTAGGGCCGCCGTGGCGCGGCTCGACCAGCCACTGTCCCACACGGTCGCTGCCCACCATGGCGTGCGACCAGTCGAGCAGGGCGAGGGCGACAGCTTCGTCATCGCGTTCGCACGGGCCGCCGACTCGGTGGCCTGCGCACTGGACCTGCAACGCGCGCCGCTGGCGCCGATCAAGCTGCGCATCGGCCTGCGCGACCTACCCCGCCCCGAACGCGTTGTGCAACTACGCCACCCGGATCTACACAATGACTTCCCGCCCCTGCGCACCGCTAATGCTGTTGCCGCCGAGCGTCTTCCGGTCCAAGTGACGAGTCTCATTGGACGCCAGGCGGAAATGAAGGGCATCCGCGAAGCACTCGCCGAAAACCGGCTGGTCATCGCTGACCCGCGCCGAGCTAGACGTCGTCAAGCTGGTCAGTGAAGGTTTAGGCAATAAGGACGTCGCCGCAAGGCTTTTCGTGTCACCCCGCACCGTGCAGGCACACCTCACCCACATCTACACCAAACTCGGGCCGACCTCGCGGGTGCGGCTCGACCAGGAGGCGGCACGTCGCTAGCCGAGCTGAACATCAGCAGGCGACCAGAACGCCCGCATCGAGACGATCTTGGCGTCGTCGTCGAACGTCATCAGCGAGATCGGCGAGATGCTCGTGCGGGTTTCGGCGTCGAGAGTCAGGCGCCACAGGAATGCGGCCTCGCTACCGCAAACCCGCAATTCGATCAGTTCGGTCTGCTTCTTGACGTCTTGGATAGCCGCATAAAACTCGTGGACCGCTTCGCGGCCGCGCCGGATGTCGGATCCGGCCGGATCCTCGACGGTAGGATCGGCGGCGTACAGGGTCAGTATCTCGTCGGCGGTGCCGTTGGCGACGAGTTCGAGGTAGCGATTGACGGACTGTGCGATTGCGTCTTTGGACGGCATGGCTTGGAACGCTACACCGAGACGCTCATGTCAGACGGACGTCGCTGACGTCGCTTGGTCGGCAGCTTGATTCCGCCAGCCTCCACGATGTCGTAAACGTGTTGAATCGCCGCGAACCCACCGGCGACGTCGACACGATAGTCGTGCCGGCGCAGCAGGAAGTCGCTGTCGAAGTAGAACTCCTGCAGCTCGCTGTGGCTTGCGAACGCTGCCAGGAAATGCGCCTGTAGTCCGTACCACCGCTCGCCGTGATCTTCGATCGGATCAATTTCGGTGACCGTGAAACCGGGCAGCGTCATGAAGAAGGGGGTGGCCAGATAGGTCCACAGCGCGTAGCCGTTAAAGTGGTTGCGCTGCAACAGATCCCATGGAGTCGTCAACTGGTGACCGGCGAATGATGCTCGCGGGTCGCTTCGTTCGGCGACTGCCCGGCCGTCAAACTTTTCGATGGCGACGCGTTCCGGGGTGAAGTCGGTCTTCTGGTCCGGCGCACCAAACGGCCGCACCAATGCCCGAAGACGAAGCGGGTTGTCGATGGCGGCGCACCGATACCAGCCAGCCGACGCACCTGGGCTGATTACGATAACGAGCATCGATCGACCGATAGCGAACGCCGATTGTCGGCGCGGAATGCATCAATCTAGAGTCTTCGATTATGTGACGCGTGGCGGGGCGGCCGAATAGCATCAATTTGGCTTCGGTGCGGGGGATTTCGTGCACCAAGCGCACTCCGTGGCGGTCCAGAGAGGAGCGGGTATGTCGTACCTAGTCGCAGCGCCGGGGTGGGTAGAGGCGGCGGCAGCGCAGGTAGCGGACATCGGGTCGGCGCTGGATACAGCTCGTACGGCGGCTGCCGTTCCCACCACTGGGGTCATGCCGGCCGCTGCCGACGAGGTATCAAACGCGGTGGCAGCTGCCTTTGCGAAGTACGCCAAGGAGTACCAGGCACTTACCGCGCAGGCCAGCGCCTTTCATCAGCGGTTTGTGCAGGCGCTGGCGTCCGGTGCGGGCGCGTATGCGGCCACCGAGGCAGCCAACGCGACACCCTTGCAGTCGCTCGAGCAAGACGTGCTGGCTGTGATAAACGCGCCCACCGAGGCGTTGTGGCAGCGGCCGCTGATCGGTAATGGAACAAACGGGACGGCCGCGAATCCGAACGGCGGGGCCGGTGGGCTGTTGTTCGGCGACGGTGGGACTGGTTATTCCCAAACGGAATCGGGCGCGCCCGGTGGGCCCGGCGGTGCCGCGGGGTTGATCGGCAATGGCGGCGCCGGGGGCGCCGGTGGACCCGCCGCGGCTGGTGGGAGCGGTGTGGGCGGCATCGGCGGAGCTGGTGGTAACGCGCTTCTGATCGGATCGGGCGGGACAGGCGGCGCCGGCGGACCCAGCGCCGCTGGTGGGGCCGGAGGCCTGGGCGGCTGGCTGTTCGGCGACGACGGGGCCGCGGGCGCCGGCGCGCCGGTGAATGGAACCGTCCCGCTTCAGGTGGTGACGACCAGCACCGGCACAGCCATCTCGAGCGTCGGTGGCACGGTAAACGTCTCGGTGAACGGTGGACCGACCGTACCCGTCGTCGTCGACACCGGATCCGCTGGACTTGTACTCCCCATCAACGACATTGGACTACAGCACCTCGGTTTGCCCACCGGGTTTCATACGTTCACTTATGGCACTTCTCAGCAGAACTTGACGGAATACGCGATCAGCTTCAACACAACGATTAATTTCGGGAACGGAATTGTCACCGCGCCGACCCAAGTTAACGTTCCCATCTTCTCAATCGAGCACATCGCCTTGAGTCTGGTTGATCCGATCAGCATCCAGCTTCCATTCGGTCTTCCGCCCATTCAGATCAGCAATATTCCCGTGACACTTGCGTATCCCGACTTGCCGCCCTTCACCAACCTCATCCCGGTTGGTGGCGCCAACGGCGCTGGGATCCTGGGTGTCGGGCCGGCCGGGCTCGCCCCAAGTAGCCCGGTTACTGCAGCGTTGCCGGGCCAACTCAATCAAGGTGTGCTGATCAACCCGGCCGGGCATTACCTGGAGTTCGGTCCCAACCCGCTGCAGGCGGGTATCTCGGTTCCCGGATCGCCGATCGCCACCCTGGAGGTAAAGATCAATGACGGTCCGCTTACACCCGTGATAACGGCTATCGACTCCGGTGGTCAGTACGGTTCCATCCCAGCGTCCCTGGCCGGCAACGCGGCCGTCCCGGTAACTTCTGATGGGGTGATTTTGGCCGAAACCCTGGCGCCGGGAACACAGATTTCGGTCTATACCAGCGACGGCCAGACGCTGCTTTACCAGTTCACAACGACCACTACACAAAGCCCGGTGGTTACGCCAGGAGACGCTTCAAACAGCATTTTCAATACCGGCTTCGTACCCTTCCTGCAGCAGCCGATATACATTGCGAGCGGCCCAAATAGCGGTAGCCCCGGAATCCCGGGGGCCTTCGCCCCGAATGTCGGGACCACAATCTTCGATCTCTAACTGGTGGGCGCGGACGGTAGAGGCGCTCGTCGGTTGATAGACGCCGGACCAACGCGGCGCGTCGCGTCGCCGCCTCGCACAGGTGGGGCGGGACAACGGGATAACGGGACGGGACAACGGGACAACCTTGACCGGTAACCCGCCCTATTGGAATTGCGTCTAATTCGGGCCCGGCCGTTTGCTCGAGGTGCTACTTTGCAGACCAATCCGATTGTCCGAATGTTCTTTGCGAGGGAACATGTTCAACTCCCGGGTCGCAACCGCGGTGCGTACTGCCCTGGTGAGCGCTGGCATCGGTATGGCCGGCATTTCGTTGGTATCAGCGTGCAGCTTGGCCGCACCGTCGATGCGTGCGGCGACGACGTCACCTGCCACCGCCACTGGTGGCATGTACGGCAACCCGCCGGCAAAGGCGAGCACGATCGACAGCGGCGTGTACGGCGACCCGGAGGGCGCCGCCAAGTATTGGCAGCAGCAGTCACTCGAGGACAACTGCGGACTGGCTTCTGTGGCCGACGTGGTCGGCGAAATCACCGGCAAAGCTCCGACGGAGAACCAGATCATCAAGCTGGCACAGAGCACTCCCTCAGTGATCCGCAACGGTCCGATTTATCTCCCGACCGGCGACCCGGGACACGAAGGCGACAATGGTGGCATCGACATGGCCGACACGGTCGTGCTGCTCGACCACTATGGCATCAAGTCGCACATGACCTACGACAAGCACCCCGATGAGGTGGGTCTGTCCGCGCTAGAGCAGTACCTCGGCGCCAACCGCAAGATCATCGCCTGGGTCAATTCCGGAACTATCTTGGACACCAACGACCAGCGCACCGCGCCCGATCACTTCCTTGTTGTCACCGGGATCGACACCAACAAGGAGATCGTTCACCTCAACGACCCCTACGCCGATCACGCCAACACGAAGGTCAGCATCGGCAAATTCATGAAGGCTTGGAAGATCGGGCAGGAATCGATCGTCATTACCACGCCAGCCAGCTGACCATCGCCCGTCGCGGGAGGGGCACCGTGAGTGAAGACGCGCACGAGGCCAGCGAAGTCGCGGAGGTCCTGTTGGCGACACCTACGAACTCGACAACCTCGACTTAAACGGCCGAGGAGTGAACACTCGGGGCATGGCCGATTGGGGCGATTGGGAACCGGTGCGGCGAGTCGGCGCACCGGAGTTCAAAGCCAGCGGGACCATGGTCAAGGTTCGCGTGTGGACGAAGGGACGATCACACGAAGACTGGCGCGATTACTTCATGTCACAGGTGTCGCAGCTACGCCTGGATGCTTCCTACGATGGCCACTTCTCGGCCGACCGAGACAGCATCCACGGCTCTTGCGGCCAAGATGACCCGGAGCGGTACATCGAAATGCTCGACTCCGCAATTGATTACGCGAACCACAAGTTTGAGACAGACAGCCTGCCAAACCTGGTTTCGAAGGAATCGCAGAACAGGAAGGCGGAAGACGCCGCCAAGCGGCATCAGGCCTCCCTCGATAGGCTGGCAAAGAAGCTGGCGAAGCCCGAGTAACGGCCTGGACGTGCTCTCTACCGACTGGTGCATGCTCTGGTCCGGCGCCGTGGCACGTGCATGCTGCAAACGTCCGGCCGCCGTCGGCCGGGGGCGGCGCAACGCATGAACTTCCCAGCCCCGCCTGACGTCTTCTAGACATAGGAGGCGGTAACGATGCGCAACTCAGACCGAGCGTGGATGGCACTGGCCGGTGGCGTGGCAGCCTACGACCTGATCGCCACCGATGACGAGCAGCTGACCAACGCGGCCCGCCGGTACTTCAAGTCTCAGCCCATTGCCACCGCGTCGATGATCCTGGTGACAGCCCTGCATCTGGTCGGCGGCATACCGCCGTGGTGCGACCCCATCACGCTGACGTTCGCCGCGTATCGGCGGCTGCTGCGGCAATTCTGGCTTCGCTCAAAAGCAGAACAGCGGGACGGCCTGGTGGCCGAGACGGTCGTTCGCAAGTTTGCCGCGTGAAGCGTGGTAGCCGGCTCGGATTGAAGAGCGGGCGGCGATTCTGTGATGCCAACGACCAACGTGTCGCCGACGTCACCGGTCGACAGTGCAGCGGTCCTGTTCTACCCGACTGAACCGCAAGGGGTTCCGGATCGTGTCACTTACGGGGGCCCGAAGTCCTCGCCACCGACGAAGACGACCGGAGATCATGACTACAAAGAACCAGGACGGCCCCGACGCCGTTGTCATCGGTGCAGGGCCCGCTGGTCTGGCCGTCGCACGCGAACTCGATCATCAGCATGGCATCAAAGCGCTCGTTCTCGATCGCGCAGCGGCCCCGGCGATTTCGTGGCGCACGCGCTATGACAACTTCCGCCTCAACACGACCGGGTTCTTGTCGCACCTTCCCGGACAACGGATTCCCTTGAACGCCGGCCGTTGGCCGACCAAGGAGGACATGGTCCGTTATTTCGATCGTTATGTTCAGCGGCAGAACATTTCGCTCCTGCTCGGATGTGACGTCCACCGAGTCGACCGTGCCGCGGGAGGCTGGCGCCTTGACACGTCGTCGGGTGAAATCCGAACCCCGGCAATCGTCCTCGCCACGGGCAACTACAGCGCACCCACCATCCCTGCATGGCCTGGACGCAGTCGCTTCAACGGCCAGATCGTGCACTCCGGGGACTTCACAAACGCTTGGCCCTACCGTGGTCGCGACGTCCTCGTTGTGGGCGCGGGCAATTCGGCCGCCGACATCGCTGTCCAGCTCGCTAACGACGGCGCGCGACGGATCTGGCTTGCGGTGCGCACACCGCCGCACCTCGTGCGGCGGGCCATGGGACCGTTTCCGTCGGATATCTTCCTTGAGCTGTTCGCGAGGGTCCCCGCGCGCATGATCGATCCGCTGATCGCGCGGATGAACCGCCTCATGTGGGGTGACCTGTCGGCCTACGGCTTCCAGCGGCCGCCGCTCGGGCTGAAGGCGACCGTGGAAACACGAGGTCGTATCCCGACGCTGGCCGACGAGCTCATCGACCTCGTGCGGGCCGGGCGCGTCGAGGTCGTCGGCGCCGTCAAGTGCGGTCGAATCCGACGGCGTGATCCTCGCCGACGGCACGTCCATAGCGCCGCAGGCGATCATCGCCGCCACCGGGTTCGGCGCTGATCTCGACGGATTGGTCGGACATCTTGGCGTCCTCGACGAGCACGGCAACCCGCGCGGCGGCTTCGCCTCGCATGTCGGCGACGGAATGTTCGCGATCGGATACGGCATTCCGCCCAACGGCCCACTCCGGGCGATCCGCATGAACGCGACGCCATTGGCCCGGGAAGTCGCGGCCTATCTGACGCGGATCGGTCCATGGCAGCAGTCTCGAACGTTAGACGACGTTGTCTCCGTGGCGATGCACGCTGAGACGGCGCGCGTGAAAAGCAAAGGAATACAATGATTTTACTTTCGACTGAAAAGACCTTCATGCGTGGCGCAGACGGCTACGAAACGGCTCGTCGAGCAACGGTATGGAATGGCCTTCTGCCGGAACGTTTTCCCGATGTAATCGTGCAGGCGCACGACACCGACGACGTTGTCGCAGCGATCCGTCATGCGCGGGCCAACGGATATCACGTCGGCGTACGTTCGGGCGGGCACAGCTGGGCGGCCAGTCACCTGCGCGACGGTGGCCTGCTGCTCGACGTCAGCCGCCTCGATCACTGCACTGTCGAACCGGATCGGATGATCGCAAATGTCGGCCCGGGCAAGGTCGCCAGCGTCTTCGCGGCAGAACTGGACGCACAAGGGCTGTTCTTTCCTGCCGGCCACTGCGAGGGCATTTGCCTCGGTGGCTATCTTTTGCAGGGCGGATACGGCTGGAACAGTCCGGTGCTCGGGCCGGCATGCGAGAGCGTGCTTGGACTGGAAGTCGTCACCGCCGACGGTGAACAGATTTACTGCGACCCCGAGAACCATCCTGACATGTATTGGGCAGCTCGTGGCTCCGGACCGGGCTTCTTCGGCGTGGTCACCTCCTTCAAACTGCGGGTTCACCCACGTCCCCCGGTCTGGGGCACCTGCCTGTACATGTATCCGATCGAGGTCGCCGACGAGGTGTTCACCTGGGGACGCTCGATCATTCCCGAGATCGACGACCGGGTCGAACTGCAGATCCACACCGCGCGCAGCTTTCCGGGAGCCGGGCTCAACCAACCTGGCATTACGATCGCCTCGCCAGTATTCGCCGACTCGGAGGAGGAGGCGATGAAAGCCCTTGCCCCGCTGAGCACTTGCCCGGTCATCGATAAGGCGATCGTCAATCTTCCTTATGCGCCAACAACCTTGGCCAATTGGTATACCGCCGTGATGACCAGCTACCCCAAGGGACACCGCTACATCGCCGACAACATGTTCACGTCGGCTTCCGCCGAAGAACTACTGCCGGGCATCCGCAAAATCATCGAAACCATGCCACCGCACCCCTCGCACTTCATTTTCACGGGCTGGAATACGTCCCCGGAGCGCGCGGACATGGTGTACGGCCTGGAAGACGAGATCTACATGGCGCTCTACACCATCTGGCAGGATCCGGCCGACGACGAACGATACCGCGACTGGGCCGCGTCCAACATGGCGGCGATGTCGCACTTGGCGACCGGCATATCGCTCGCCGACGAGAATCTGTGCCGGCGTCCGGCGCGATTCATCGCCGAATCGAACATGGCACGCCTCGATAAGGTGCGTTCGGTCTACGACCCGGACGGTCGATTCCACAGCTGGATGGGCGGCGTCTGACCGCTGGCGGCCGCCGGGACGTTGACGCTCCGGTGTGCCGCGGGTGAACCAAATAGGCGCTTCTATCGTTTAACCAGCAAGGGCTGTTCACAGTCGCCGCAACATGATCATCGACGAGCGCCGTATCGCACGGGCCCGCAGAGAAGTCAGTTTCCTTAACAGCGCACCTGAGCAGACGGTGCCGCCGATCACGACATCGCCGAAGGCACCTTGCCTTGCGGGCCATGCCGACTCACAATGCAGGAAATGGGGGTTCCACGATGATTGCTCTACTGGCCATCCGAACGTCCGCCGACTACGAAATATCCGACGT
>CAWIXL010000022.1:0-676808 GCA_963840045.1 uncultured Actinomycetota bacterium
GGCGCCATGAATTCCATGGCTTATTAGACCGCGATCGGCGTGCGACGACGAAGGGCTCTTAGAACATCGCCGCCGAGCCGACTTCTCGATGGCTGCGCATGTACTCGACGAGCCGATCGACATAACTTCGGAACGGGGGCGGCTCGATCCCGCTGCCGGCGAGGTCAGCCCGGCAATGGTCGGTCAAATAAGTGGTGGGATGCGCGAAGTAGTCGACAGCTTCGGGCGGGATCCGCATCAGCCGGTAGAGCCCCGGAACGTGCGCCAGGGACGCCTTGGCCAGCTTCCGCGGCAACGGAACCTTGATGAGTTCCCGGCCGGTCGCCTCGGCGAGCGTCTCCGCAATCTCATCGACGGTGAGCGGGTATGGATCTGCCAGCTGATACGTCCGGCCCTCGGAAAGGGAGGCCACTCAAATATCCCACCGCATCAACGACGAAGTCGCGCGGGACCACATTGACCCGCGTCGTCGTCGGGTCGCCCGCCATCGGCAGGATCGCGTGCCGCCACTGTCGCAACAGCCATTGCATGACGAAATAAGGCCCGTCGAACTTTTGCGTTTCACCGGTGCGGCTGTCACCCACGACAATTGAGGGGCGATAGATCGTGGCCGGCATGCCCGCGGACATGCGCCGGCGGACATCCGCCTCAGCGAGGTTTTTGGTCTCCTCGTAGTAGTTGTTGAACGGTGCACCGACTTCCAGGTCGTCCTCGCCGAACGGACCCGCATAGCGGCCGCTGACATAGCACGTGCTGAAGTAATGCAGGCGCCTCAACATGGGGCAGCGCTCAAGTGCGTCCAGGACGTTCCGGGTGCCGTCGACGTTGACCCGAACCGCCGCGTCACGGGGCACAGTCAGGTCATACGCAGCGGCGAGGTGCCACGCCTCGGTGACCCCGGTAAGGGCGCCGGCGGCAAGGCCCAGCCCCGGTCGAGTGATGTCACCTTCGACCACCTGGATCCGGCCCTCCAGAAACGGATCGGCGTGCCGAGCTCGGCCACGCGTCGCTCTGCGAGCGTGGCGAATTTGGGCTGCACCAAGCAGATTGCCGAACTGTCAACGCGTTTGAGGATGCCTGGCAGTAACGCGCTGCCAAGAAAGCCGGGAAACCCCGTCATCAATACCGTCATCGCTGCACCTCGCTAGCCACGTTATCGATGACCGATGGTGTTCAAACGGGTCTTTCGACCCACCGCGGCCGCCATTGGTCCTCGGCTGGCACCACGAGGGTCGCCCGTCGCTCACCGAGGTCTTTAGTCCCCGCAGCACGGGGATTGCGGCTCTGCCGAGGCATCGATTACTGCGGGAGCATGAAGGCACTCGAATCACCCAACACAGGCGGGAAGAGTCGGCTGGTGACGAAATGACACATCCCGAAATCGCGAAGTGGGACCCCGCGTTCACCGAGCTGCTGATCAACGCGGTCGACGCCGGTCATCAAGCGATGGTTCCGGCCAGAGGTGCGGGGCTTGGAGACCTTCCCGTCGAGGGGCGGCGCGTCTAGCTGGTGTCCAACCATTCCGGGGGCGTGCTGACCCCCGACTGGAACGTCCTCGCCCCCGCCGCTCTACGGCAAGTTCGGCTACGACCGCCCGCTCTACACCGTTGCCCACTATGGCGTGTTCTTTACACCGTTTCGCGCAGCGCTGGGCCGCCTCGGCGTCATCCATGCCAGCCGGGAAAACGCGGAGGAAGGCATTGCGCTCGGGTGCGGTGGTGCTGGCTATTTCCCGGCGGCGACTACGACGCATTCCGGCCGACGCTCAGCCAGAACGTCATCGACTTCGGTGGCCGCACCGGATACGTCAGAACCGCCATGCAAGCCGGCGTGCCGATCGTGCCGGCGGTGTCGATCGGCGGCCAGGAGACCCAGCTTTTCCTCACCCGCGGCAATTGGTTGGCGAAGAGGCTGGGGCTCAAGCGGATTCGGATCGAGATCCTACCGATCACTATCGGCTTGCCCTTCGGTATGACGTTGTTCTTCCCGGCCAACATGCCGTTACCGGCCAAGATCGTCTATCAACTGCTGGAGCCCATCGACATCGCAGCCCGGTTCGGCGAGGACCCCGACATCGACGGAGGTCGACGCATACGTGCGCTCGGTGATGCAGGCCGCCTTGGACGGGCTGGGCCGCGAGCGCCGCTTCCCCATCTTGGGGTGATCGCCGAAACGCGGGCGCGGTGGCAGCATGGGTATATGTCTACGACGTCGTCGGCCTGGGATGTGGTGTCCGTCGACAAGCCCGACGACGTCAACGTCGTGATCGGCCAGGCGCACTTCATCAAGACGGTCGAAGACCTGCACGAGGCCCTGGTCGGGGTAAGCCCATCACTACGGTTCGGGCTGGCCTTCTGTGAGGCTTCCGGGCTGCGACTTGGTTCGCCGCACCGGCAACGACACCGAGTTGGTCGAACTCGCGACCCGCACTGCGCTGGCCATCGCGGCCGGGCACAGTTTCGTGATTTTCTTGCGTGACGGGTTTCCCGTCAACGTCCTCAACCCGGTCAAGGCGGTACCCGAAGTCTGCGGGATCTATTGCGCCACAGCCAATCCGGTCGATGTCGTCGTCGCGGTGACGCCGCGCGGTCGCGGCATCATGGGAGTCATCGACGGACAGACGCCCGCTCGGGGTGGAAACCGAACTTGACGTAGCCGAGCGGCGCGATCTGTTGCGCGCCATCGGTTACAAACTCTAACACGCGATTATCGGTCGATCGCAAGTCAGCGCTTGCTGTAGAGCGATTCGATTCGTTGGCAAACCGTGCGGTGACCACGTTTCGCTTGACCTTCAGCGTCGGAGTCAACTCGCCGGTTCCCTCCGCAATAAGCCGAGCGCGTGTCATGGACCTGGCGCGAGTTCTCGGCGCACGTCACATCGGTCCACGCCGTTGTGGAGCCGCTGCACGATCACATGATCGGGATCGTCGCGCTCGTATGAGTACACAATGCCCGCGACGTTGCCTCGCTTGGCGCGGTTATGCGTCGATTGCCGCCTGATCACACTGCGAGCGACCACGCCGACGTCGCGACCAGGTCGCCGCGTTCCAGTCCGGCGGCGCGATGTTCGTGCACCTGGGCGTACTCCGGGGTGGTCACCATGTCGATGAATGCCTGCGGGTTGGGGTATTCGACGACGAGAATCGCGTCCCACCAAGGCCGCTCACCGTCACCGATAACGAATGCCGGCGCGGTTCCCGCATAGCGGACGGAGGCGCCGACGCGTTGCAGGTGCGGGGCGACCTCACGTCCGTACTGGAGGTAGGACTCCAGGCCGCCGGGGGTCTTGAACTTCAGCAGGTTGATCATCACCACCGGTGCGTCTGCCGGACGCGCGGCCAGCGCCGCGGCCTGCTCAGGGGTGGGTTGTTGTTGCGGGGCGTCCATCTGAATCTCCTTGTGTTGAACTGACTTTACTTGGCCGAGCAGACGCAAAAGCTTCCGCACGGGCGGCGTGTCGGAGGCTTTTGCGTCTGCTCGCCATAAACGCGTTAGATTGCTAGTCGTGGGCACAGAATGGATGCCGACCGAGCAGGGCGCCGAATTGTGGCGCGAGCAGACGCAAAAGCTCCCGCACGCGCGGCGTGTCGGGAGCTTTTGCGTCTGCTCGGCCTAACTGCCGTGTCCGTGGTGCGCGGGACCGCGCTCTCGAACTACTCGCGCCTGGTCGCCGAATTGGGCGGCGACCCGACCGCCCTGCTGCGCGCGGCGGGCGTACGTGAACCCGACGTCGGCAATTACGACGCATTCATCCCAATCCGCGCAGCGGTCCGGGCCATCGAATCCGCTGCATCAGTAACGGCCACACCTGATTTCGGGCGCCAGCTGGCCTCAACGACAGGGCATCGAGATATTGGGGCCGGTCGGCGTGGCGGCCCGAACCGCCGCGACGGTGGCCGACGCGCTGGCGATCTTTAACACGTTCATGGCGGCGTATAGCCCGGTGATCGCCATCCGCATCGCTCCGCTCACCGACCCAGAGCTGTCGTTCATCGCAGTGGAGTTTCTGTTCGACGAGCCGTGTCCGCAAACGATGGAACTGGCGCTGGGTGTCTCCCTGGGGGTATTCCGCCTGCTGTTGGGCCCGAATTACGCGGGGCTTTCGGTGCACCTGCCCCATGACCCGCTCACACCTCCGGCCGACTATGTGCAGTATTTCGGCTGCACACCGCATTTCGTCGAACGCACCGCGGGTTTCACCGTGCGCACGGCCGAATTGAGGCGCCCGTTGAATCGCGACGACATCGCCCACCGAGCCGTCGTCGACTACCTGAGCAGCATCGCCCCGCTGGGCGCCGGGATCGTGGAGTCGGTGCGCACCATCGTCCGCCAACTGCTGCCCACCGGGGCGTCGACGCTCGAAGTGGTCGCCGCGGAGTTCCACCTGCATCCGAAGACACTGCAACGCCGGCTCGCCGACGAAAACACCACCTTCGCAGCCCTGGCCGATCAGGTTCGAAAGGACGCCGCCGATCGCTACCTCCGCACCACCGGGATCAGCCTGTCGCACCTGGCCCGTGAACTGGGCTACGCCGAGCAAAGCGTGTTGACACGCTCATGCAAGCGGTGGTTCGGCACCGGGCCGGCGTCCTACCGCGACCAGACCCGGGTCCCGCGTCAACCACTTTCTACTGCCGACGCGGTCGACCACCCCTCATAGGCCGACCGCTGCCTACAAACCGACGGAGCGCTCCAATTCCTTCAGGGACGTCTCCAGCTGCCCAAGCAGCCGCTGCAGGTGCGGCACACTGCGGCGGCAGCCCACCAGCCCGAAGTCGAGACTGTCAGCGGTGTTGGTCAGGGTGATATTCAGCGCTTGTCCATTGAGCGCCAACGACATTGGGTAATTGCCGATCAGCCGGGCGCCGTTGAAATACCTGGGCTCGCGGACACCGGGAACATTCGAGATGCACACGTTGAACGGCGGCGGCGTCGCCTTGGCCAAGCCGGGCAGGGTGTTGAGCGCGGCCGGGCTCAGCAGCAGCATCGACAAGGCCAACGCCTGGGCCCGGGGCAGTTGTGACAGCACCTCCTTGTTGCCCCGCATCGAGGCGTGAATGGCGTCGAGGCGCTGCGCCGGATCATCAAGGTGGGTGGCCAGATTGCACAGCACCGCCCCGACCATGTTGCCGCCCAACGAGTCCCGATCTTGACGCAGGCTCACCGGGACCATGGCGACCAGCGGCGCGTTTGGCAGCGCATCGTTGTCGTCGAGGTAAGCGCGCAGCGCGCCCGCACACATCGCCAGCACAACGTCATTGAGGCTCACCCCGGCCGCGTCTTTGACCGCCTTGACCCGGTCCAGCTCCCACGACTGCGCCGCGCAGCGCCGCGCTCCCCCGACGGGGACATTGAGCATCGTGCGAGGCGCTCCGAAGGGCAGTGTCAACTGTTGTTCCAGCAGCGCGGAACGCGCCAGCCGAAGTGTCGACGGGGCAATCCCCGCAACCGATCCCAGCATTTCGCCGAGTTGCTCCAGGCGGCCACGGCGGTGTCCGATCTTTGGCGGCGTACCTCGGCACGGGCGACCAGGCCGCACGGACTTCGGTGTCGGCGGGGTCGGTAGGTAGCGACTGGCGCATCAGCGCGAGTCCGGATACCCCATCGATCAGCGCGTGGTGCATCTTGGAGTAGATCGCGAAGCGCCCGTCCTTGAGGCCCTCGATCACGTGTGTTTCCCACAGCGGATGGTGCCTATCGAGCAAGTTGGCATGCAGCCGGGAGATCAGCTCCAGCAGTTCGCGCACCCGCCCCGGCCCCGGCAAGCCCGACCGACGCACGTGGTAGTCGAGGTCGACCTCCTTCTCCGACGACCATGCGAGGTTGGTGAACGCGCCGTGTAATCCCATGGGGCGCTTGCGAAAGATCGGCGCCACATCGCGACACTCCAACATCGCGCGGTGGGTATCGCGGACGAAATTGCGCCCCGCACCGGCGGGCGGGGCGAATAGCTGGAGTGCGCCGACATGCAGCGGATGCTCGCGCGACTCGGCCGTCAGGAACAGCGAGTCGATCGGGGCCATCAGTTCCATGGAGGTGCTCCTTATATCGGTGACGCCGGTCAGCCGGTGAAGGCCGGCTCGGGCAAGTCGGCTAGTGCCGACCTCGACGTCGGCAGGGTGAATTGCAGCTGGTCATCGTCGACCGGGCCCTCCCGCAGCACCTTTCGGTCAGTGCGGTAATCCATGCAGGTGCGCCAAGGGCCTTCGGCGCCCTGCCGAGGCAGCTGGCCGGCAGATCGCTGGATATAGCCGGCGGCCATGTCCAGAAATGGCCGAGTCGGCATCGACTCGGGAAGCCGCGGGCAGCAGATGTCGTGACCGTGCGCGTCCATGTGCGCCAACAACCGGCAGAAGTGTTCGCACACCAGCCCGACCTTCAGCGTCCACGACGAGTTGGTGTAGCCGAACATGTAGGCGAAGTTGGGGACGTCGCTGAGCAGGAAGCCCTTGAACGCCACCTTCTCGGCGGGGTCGACTGCGACGCCGTCCACCAAGAGGCTGATGCCGCCGAAGGCCAGCAGGTTAAGACCGGTGGCGGTGACGATGATGTCGGCTTCCAGTTCTTGCCCGGATTGCAGCCGGATTCCACGTTCGGTGAAGGTGTCGATCCGGTCGGTGACCACCGAGGCCCGCCCGTCGCGGATGGCCTTGAACATGTCGGCGTCCGGTACGGCGCACAGCCGCTGGTCCCACGGGTTGTAGTCCGGCCTGAAGTGCTCGTCGACCGGATACCCCACGGGCAGCTGCTTGGCGTTGAGGTGGCTGATCAGTCGGCGGGCGGCACGCGGGTACTGCTGGCACAGCCGCCACACCAGCCGTTGCTTGACGATGTTCTTTTGGCGGGTGACGGCGTAGGCCCGATCGCGGCCGACCAACTTGGGCAGCGTGTTCGCGATGCGGTCCTCCGACGGCACCGGCAGGATGTACGTCGGCGAACGCTGCAACATGGTCACGTGCCCGGCGGTTTCGGCCATGGCCGGCACCAAAGTGACGGCGGTGGCGCCGCTGCCGATGACCACGACCCGCTTGCCGCGGTAGTCCAAGTCCTCGGGCCACTGCTGCGGGTGCACAATCTGTCCGGTAAACCGTTGCCGGCCAGGAAATTCCGGTGTGTATCCCTCGTCGTAGCGGTAGTAGCCGCTGGCACAGAACAACCAGCCGCAGCTGATGCTGACCCGTTCGCCGGTGTCAAGACGCTCGATCTGCACCAGCCAACGGGCGTCCGCCGTGTTCCATTCCGCTTGAATCACCTTGTGGCGGAAGCGGATCGCACGCCGGATTCCGTTCTCGGCGACGGTCTCTTGCAGGTAGGCCATGATCGCGCCCGCGCCGGCGATCGCCTTGCGGTTCTGCCATGCCTTGAACTCGTAGCTGAACGTGTGCAGATCCGAGTCCGACCGAATCCCCGGGTACCGGAACAGATCCCACGTTCCGCCGATCTCGTCACGGGCCTCCAGGATCGCGAAAGTCTTGCCGGGCTGCATTGTCTGCAAGTAGTAGGCGGCGCCGATTCCGGAGATGCCGGCGCCGACGATCAGCACGTCGACGTGGTCTATGCCGCTGGAGTTTCTCAGAGTTCACGGGGGGTGTCCTGTCCGGGTTGCATTGCCCAGGACTTCGTCGTCCGAAGGCGGTGGGATTAACCACCAAACACACTCTGCGCCAGGTCAGGGCCGTGAATCTTGACACTAGAGGACAAGTTTTTGACATTTCACGACAGGTTGGCGGTTGCCGGCGTGCTGTAGGAGCAAGAGATTGTTTGGCTGGGGCGCAAACGGGGAACCCGGCTGCGTTTGACATTCCACCCGGGCCTCCGGGTCCAGAAAGGCACGATACGTGGCTCAGAGGCTGAGGCCGCACTTCGCCAATGTGCAGGCACACTACGACTTGTCCGACGACTTTTTCCGCCTGTTCCTCGATCCCACCCAGACCTACAGTTGCGCGTACTTCCAGCGCGACGACATGACGTTGCACGAGGCCCAGCTCGCCAAGATCGACCTGACGCTGGGAAAACTGGGTTTGCAACCCGGCATGACGCTGCTTGACGTCGGCTGCGGTTGGGGCGCCACCATGCGGCGCGCAATCGAGAAGTATGACGTGAACGTCGTCGGCTTGACGCTGTCGAACAACCAGGCCGCCCACGTGCAAAAGTCGTTCGACGAAATGGATACCCCACGCCGCAAGCGGGTGCTGCTAGAAGGCTGGGAAGCATTCGACGAGCCAGTCGACCGGATTTTGTCGATCGGTGCGTTCGAGCATTTCGGCTACGACCGCTACGACGATTTCTTCAAGATGGCCCACACCGTCCTACCGCCTGACGGTGTCATGCTTTTGCACACGATCACCGGGTTGACCAGAGAGGAGATGATGGACCAGCGTTTGCCGATTTCGCTAACGGAGATGCGCTTCGGCAAGTTCATCATGACCGAGATCTTTCCGGGCGGGCAGTTGCCGTCGATCGACATGGTGGAGACGCACTCTGCGAAGGCAGGTTTCACGCTAAGCCGCCGCCAGTCGCTCCAGGATGATTACGCGAGGACACTCGATCTGTGGGCAGCAGCGCTGGAGGCACATAAGGCCGAAGCCATCGAGATCCAGTCCGACGAGGTCTACGAGCGGTACATGAAGTACCTGACCGGCTGCGCGGTAAGGTTCCGCCGCGGCTATATCGACATCAACCAGTTCACCCTGGAGAAGCGCTGATCGCGAACTGGCGCAACCGTCACCCCGCGGGCGTGATACCCGCGTTGGAAATGGTGAAGCCACGCCCTGAGGTAACAGTGCAGGTAACCCCGCTGTCCTCGGACCGGCAGCTAAACGGGCCCACCCCGGCGGTTTGGCCGTAGGCGAGCGCCGGAGTGCCTTGGCCTGCGTTGCCGAGACACGAACTGCCGGTGCAGGTCTTGAATGTCCCGTCGGTGGTCATATGCACCGGACTGCGGCGGCGTCTCGGTCTGGCAATAAGTTTCGTCGGGGATGCCGCTGCCGCGCTGGTAGTCCAGTTCGCAGCTGATGTTGCGTGACGGAGAGTAGAAGGAGCAAAAAGTCGCGGTGCAGACCGGGTTGTCGGCGGTGGCCTGAGGCACCCCAACCCAGCAGCCAACGACGACGATCCCCATTGCTGCGACGACTGTCCGATGCATGACGCCTCCCCAACCGCCGGTGTGATCCCCGGAAGGTATCAGACTGGCGGTGACCGCCGAATCACCCGCTGTATCCGGGCAGGCCGGAGGTGCAGTGCGCCGTCTCCCACGCGGTCATGACGTCGCTGCCGCCGGCGCCGCGGCCCGCGGTGTTGCCGTTGGCCGCGTCGGAGAGCCGTTGGGCGACGTCATTGAGGTAGGTCTTGAGATCCACGCCCATCGCGGTTTGCCCAGCGGGCGCATCGGCGGCCAATTTCTTCGCGTTCCCGGCGGCCTGATGCAGGGCACCCTTGCTTTCCAGCGGCGCAATACCTGAACTGTGCGCGGCCGCAACGTCGTCGATCGCTTTGTGCACGCCTCCGTGGTGCCAAAGGCTGTCTACCTCAGCGCAAAACGAACCAGCAGAACCGGATCCGCTCGATGCGTCGCTGCCGCCGCAGGCGGTAAGGGTCAGGACCCCCAGCAGGGCGAGGCCGGACAAGGCCGACTTCGGCCCATATTCCTCGGTTCACGGTGGCGCGAGCTGTGGTTCATGGTTGGTTCCTTTTTGTCTGATGGGCCGAAATGGCGTCGGCCGTGCTTCTTTCCGAAGATGCTGGGCACGGATTCTTGGAGAATTCTTGCGGCCGGACGTCCGCACTGCGATCGGCTACAGCAGATCGGTGATGGTCTTCAGCCCCGCGTCGTAGAGCACGCCGGGCAGCATGCCGCCGTCGTGTTCGATCGTCGTCCCGTTGACGAAGTCCGCATCTCCGCTTGCCAGGAACACGCAGACGCGACCCACCTCCGCGGGCTCGCCGGCGCGACGCAGCGGGACGGCGGCGAAGTACTTCTCGCCGGTCGGATCGTCCTTGGGCAGCACAAACGAACGAAAGTTCTCGGTCATCGTCGGGCCCAGCGCGATGCAGTTGACCCGGACCTTCGGCCCCCATTCCTCGGCCAGTGACCGGGTCAGATGGTTCAGCCCGCTCTTGGCCGCACCGTAGGAGACCAGCGTTGGTGATCCGGCGGGATGTCCGGCGCCGCTAGAGATGTTGATGATGCAACCAATGCCGTCCTGGGTGTTCATCTGCCGGTAGGCGCGGATGGCGAACCACAGCGGACTGATGAGGTTCATCTGCACGGCATACGCGTGAAACAGTGCCGTGCGCTCGTACTCGTCGTCGCTGCGCGGCGCGCCCTGAATGCGTTGGACGAGTTCGGGAATGCTCTCCGCATGCGGCGACGGGACGGTACCGCCGGCGTTGTTCACCAAGATGTCGATCCGCCCGTGGGTAGCCACGACTTCGCTGACGAAGGAGTCGATGGAGCGGTAATCGCCTTGATCGCAGACCTTTTGCGAGGCACGGGCGCTCCAGTCGGGTGCTGCGTCGATACCCGGAATGGAGTCCAGGGGCGAGCGCGAGCAGCCGATCACGGTGGCTCCCGCCCGCAACAGTTCGTGCGCGATGCCGACGCCCACGCCGCGGCTGGTTCCCGTGACGATCGCGATCTTGCCCTCGAGAGTGCTCATCATCGGCCTTCCTCCGGGTGTCACCTTTATTGACAGTTACTGCCATTCGGTCATACTGTGCCATCTTGTCGCCCGCGCGCCAAGGGAGGTCGCCGATGAGTAACCCGTCCAAGCTTCGTGTCATCCAGTGGGCCACCGGAGGCGTCGGCAAGGCCGCCATCGAATGCGTACTGAATCACCCGCAGCTCGAGTTGACCGGGTGCTGGGTGCACAGCGCAGCCAAGAACGGCGTCGACGTCGGACAAATCGTTGGCACCGATCCGATCGGTGTCGCCGCCACCACCAGCGCCGACGAGATTCTGGCTTTGGACGCCGACTGCGTGATGTACAGCCCGCTGATTCCTAACGACGAAGAGGTCCTTGCGATCCTGCGGTCCGGCAAGAACGTGGTCACCCCGGTCGGCTGGGTGTACCCCGACCTGAAAAACCCGCGGCACAAAGCCATCGCCGACGCCGCGGTCGAGGGCGGGGTGACGCTGCACGGTTCGGGGATCCACCCCGGCGGCATCACGGAGCGATTCCCGCTCATGCTGTCCTCGCTTTCATCGGCCGTCACGCACATCCGCGCCGAGGAGTTCTCCGACATCCGGACTTACAACGCGCCGGACGTCGTGCGCCACATCATGGGTTTCGGCGGACCCCCCGAGGAAGCCGTGCAAGGGCCGATGGCCAAGCTGCTCGAATCGGGCTTCAAGATGTCGGTCCGAATGATCGCCGATCATATGGGATTTCGCATCGATCCCGACATCAGAACCATTCAGGACATCGCGGTGGCGACCGCCGACATCGACTACGCCCCATTTCCGATCACCACGGGAACGGTTGCCGCACGGCGGTTCCGCTGGCAGGCCCTCGTCGACGGCGAGCCGGTCATCACCGCGGCGGTCAACTGGCTGATGGGTGAAGAGAACCTGGACCCCGGCTGGAATTTCGGCGGGATCGGCGAGCGCTTCGAGGTCGAGATCACCGGCGACCCCACCGTGCGCCTGACCTTCAAGGGACTGCAACCGCCGACGGTCGCCGAGGGCCTGATCCGAAATCCCGGCGTCGTCGCCACCGCCAACCACTGCATCAACGCCATCCCCGATGTGTGCGCCGCCGAACCCGGGATCAAGACTTACCTGGACCTGCCGTTATTCGCCGGACGCCCGGCGCCCAACCTCGCGGCGGGGACATGAACAGCGTCCTCGACGACATATCGTTCTGCCATCTCGTCGTCGGAGTGACCGACATGGACCGAGCGCTGGCGTTCTACCGCGACCTGCTCGGCATGGAGGTCGTCTTCGAAACCCTCATCTCCGGAGAGCCTTTCGACGCGGTCCTGCACGCGACCCGTAAGCAGGAGGGCCGGGTGGCCGGCGGCTTGCTGGGCGGATTGATGGTCGAGCTGCTGTCATTGGGCTCCAAGCCCGCAGCGGACAAGCCGGCGCGTCGCAGCATTACCGGGATCCATAACGTGTCGCTGTCGGTGACCGACCTCGACGACACCCACCGCCGCATCACCGCCGCCGGCTACATCCCCGACCAGGACCCTTTCGAGATCGGCGGTGTCCGAATGTTTTTCGTCAAGGACCCGGATGGGACGGCGGTGGAATTCATCGAATTGCCCGGCGGGGTGCGGAGCACCTATGAGATGCATCGCGGTGTGCCGCTTCAGCTCGGACCGGCACAGTGACCTACTCTCATCCGGAATCACTGCGCGAGCACGTTGCGATCGTCACCGGGGCGGCCCAAGGCGTCGGCAAGGGCATCGCCGCCGCACTTCTGGAACGCGGCGCGGCGGTGCTGCTGGTGGACATCCTCGACGAAGCCCTGACCGCGACAACCGCCGAGCTCAAGGCCGCGGGCCGGGCCGAGATGCTGGTTGCCGACCTGCGTGACCCGAACAACGCCAGGCGGATCGTGGCGGCTGCCGTCGACGCCTTCGGTACGGTGCACGGGCTGGTCAACAACGCCATAGCCACCAACGAGCCCAAGCGATTCGTGGACGTCACGACAGAAGACCTCGCGCTCGGCTACGACGTCGGCCCCCGAGCGAGCTTTCTGCTCATGCAGGCCGTGCACCCGCTGATGGTCGAGGCGGGCGGCGGGTCGATCGTGAACCTCGGCTCGGGGACGGGCACCGGTGGCGAGCCCAAGTGGGGCGGCTACGCCGCGGCAAAGGAAGCGATCCGCGGGCTGTCGAAGGTCGCCGCCCTCGAATGGGGGCGCGACAACATCCGCGTCAACGTGATCTGCCCGTTCGCCGAGTCCGACGGCGTCAAACTGTGGAAGCAGTTCGCGCCCGACGACTACGCGAAGGCGGTGCGACGCGTTCCGATGCGGCGCATCGGCGATGTTCGCGCCGACGTGGGCGCGCTGGTGGCGTTCCTGCTCAGTACCGACGCGACGTTCATCACCGGACAGACCATTCACGTCGACGGCGGAATCGGCTGCTTCCGGTGATCGCCCCGGGAGAGTCGCTGCGGGATCGTCAGCGCGCCCAGATCCGGGCCGAGATCAGGCGGGCGGCGTTCCGGCTGTTCGTCGAACGCGGCTACGACTCGGTGACGACGGAGGAAATCGCCACCGCGGCCGGGGTTTCGCCGCGCACCTTCTTTCGGCACATGCCGACAAAGGAGGAGTTGCTGCTCGCGCCGGTTCGCCACGGCGGCGCGGAAGTGGTCAGCCTGCTCGAACGGCGGCCCGCCAAGGAGTCGCCTGACGTCGCCCTGGCCAACGCGATCAGCACGCGGACCCGCTCCTTCGATGAGGCCGAGACCGAAGAGTGGCGCGAAGCCCTGTTGGTGGCTCCTGGTCTGCTGGACAAGATCAGGTTTCACACACCCGCCGATAGGGAGCGGGCGACGCGGCTGATCGCCGAACGCATGGGCGCCGACCCTGATACCGACATCCGTCCCGGCCTGCTAGTCCAACTCGCTTTTGCTGCAGCTGATTTCGCCTTTCTGCAGTGGGTGCGCCAAGCTACCGCGCAGCCACGGCCGTTGGATCGCTATGTCACCGAAGCGCTCGAAGCGGTCAAGAGCCCGCACTGGAAGAGGAAGAAAACGTCGTGAACACCAGCTACAAAGTCGCGGTCCGAGCCGGGTAGTTCACGGCGTCGTAATCGTCCAGGCATCGACTCTGCGGTGATGGCTTCGAGCCTGCGCCTGCGGTCAGTGCGTCGCGAGTTTGACCGCCCTGGCCGCAGGATCGATCTAGCGATGGCTGCCGTTGATCAGCGCCGCGCGCGCCAGCGTCTGTTCGGCCATCTTCACGTGCGCGGCGTCGACCAGCACACCATTAACCCCCACCGCGCCGCGGCCGTGGGCCTCAGCCTCCCGGTAGGCGGCGACATTGCGCTGCGCACGGGCGATTTCGTCGTCGGTCGGAGAGTAGACCTGATTGGCGATCGGTACCTGATCAGGGTGGATCGCCCACTTTCCGGTGTAGCCCATTAGCGATGCCCGACGCGCGTCGCGCTCATACCCGGTGATGTCCCGGTAGTCGGGATAGGGCGCGTCGATGGCATCGATGCCCGCGATGCGCGCCGCCACGATCACCTTGTTGCGGGCGTAATGCCAGAAATCGCCGGGATATTCGCCAAGCGGGACGAAGTTCGTGTCCACCCGGGCCCCCTGGGACAGCGAGAAATCACCCACTCCGAAGATCAACGCGTCCAACCGGGGGCTGGCCACCGCGATCGACTCGGCATTGGCCAGGCCTTCGACTTCTTCGATGAGCACCTCGAGCCGAATCCGCTTGCGCAGAGCCAGTTTCAACTCCAACTGGGTGAGCAGCACGTCCACCCACCAGACATCGCGCGCCGTGCGGGCCTTCGGAATGATGATGGTGTCGAGGTTCTCGCCGGCCTTGGTCACCACCTCGATGACGTCGTCGTGGCACCACTGGGTGTCCAGGCCGTTGATTCGCACAGCGCGGGCGGTGCGTCCCCAATCGATGTCGTTGAGCGCGGCGATCGCCTTGGCGCGCGATTCGTCCTTGACGGCCGCCGGAACCGCGTCCTCGAGATCCAGAAACACCAAGTCGGCACCGCAACCGGCGGCCTTGGCGAACATGTTGTCGTTGCTCGCGGGCACCGCGAGCTCGGAACGACGGATTGGCCGGGACATCGGTGAAAGCCCTTCTGTCACAACACGCCGCGGGCGCGCAGGTCGTCAATGTCGGATACGGTCAAGCCCAGCAGCTCGCCGTAGACCTCGGCGTTGTGCTCACCGAGGCAAGGACCCAAATGGCCGACCGTCCCCGGCGCCGAGGAGAACCGCGGAACCGGCGCCTGCACCTTCATCGCGCCAAGCTGTTGGTCCTCGACGGAGATGAACACCCCGCGGTGCGACAGCTGCTCGTCGCCGACGAGGTCGCTGATGTCGTAGACGGGCGCCGCGGCCACCTCGTGAGCTTCGAAGATGGTCATCGCCTCTGAAAGCGTCTTGGTGGCAACCCAATCCGCCACCACGTCGTCGACTTCGCGCGCCCTGGCCAGACGGCGCTGGGGGTCGGCGAAGTCAGCATCGGCCAGCAGATCGCCCCGGCCTATCGCCTGGAACACCCGCAGCGCCAGCGCCGGTGAGCTGCCGGACATCGCCAGCCACCGTCCGTCCGCGGTGCGATAGGTGTTGCGCGGCGCCGAGATATCCCACCGGTTACCGGCTCGCTCGGGCACCAGCCCCAACTGGTCGTAACCCAGCAGCGTCTGCTCGAGCAGCCGGGCCAGCGGGTCGATCAGGTTGACGTCGATCAACTGTCCGGGTGCTCCGTGCACGTCGCGGTGATACAGCGCCATCATCACCGCATACGCGGCATTCAACGACGCGACGCCGTCGGCCAACATGAACGGCGGCAGGGTGGGCGGGCCGCCGGCCTGGCCGGTGATGTGGGCGAAGCCGCTCATCGCCTCACCGAGCGTGCCGAAACCCGGTCGCTCACTTTTCGGCCCGGTCAGCCCGTAGCCGGTGATGTGCAGCATCACGATCCGGTCGTTGACCGCGCGAAGGCTGTCGTAGTCCAGCCCCCACTTGCGTAACGTCTGCGGCCGGGTGTTGAAGATGGCGACGTCGGCGTGCTGCACCAGGCGACGCGCCAACGCCTGACCGTCGGCGCAGCGCAGATCCAGCGTGATGGATCGCTTGTTGCGCGATATCGACTTCCACATCAAGCCGACCCCGTCGCGCTGGTTGCCCCACGCCCGGATCGGATCGCCGTGCCTTGGCTCTTCGACCTTGATCACGTCGGCGCCGAACTCGCCCAGATAGGTCGCCACCAAAGGGGCGGCCGCCAGCGTAGCGAGGTCGAGCACCCGCAGTCCGTCAAGCATCGGCACCGGCGCGCACCCGGGTGTTCGAAGGCCGTTGCAGCCCAAGGTGTCCCCGCAACGTCGACGACTCGTAGCCGGTGCGGAACAGTCCCCGGCGTTGCAGTTCCGGAACCACCATGCGCACGACATCTTCGAACGCACCGGGCAGATGCGTTGCGGCAAGGACGAACCCGTCGCAGGCGCCGCCTTCGAACCACTCCGCCATCTGGTCGGCGACCTGCTCGCCGGTGCCGACGAAGCGGGGCCCCTGTAACAGGGTGGCGCGATGACCGGCCAAATCCCGCACGGTCACCTCCCCACCGATATGCGTGCGTAGGTTCTGCACCAACCCCCGGATGCCGGAGACCGACCCGATGAGGTCATCCGTCACCGGATCGTCCAGATCGTGTTGCGCGAAGTCGTAATTCATCAACTCCGACAACAGTGTCAGCGACGCCATGGGGTGAACCAGATCATTGAGGAATAGGGCTTCGCGGTCCTTGGCGTGGGCTTCGGACTCGCCGACCACAGCGTAGGCCATCGGGCAGATGCGCACCGCGGCGGGATCGCGTCCAGCGTCGGCGATGCGGGCTTTCTGGTCGGCGTAATGTTCGCGTGCGACCGCGAGCCCGGGGTCCCCGGTGAAGATCAATTCGGCCCAGCGGGAAGCGAATTCGCGGCCGCGGCCCGAAGAGCCGGCCTGGATGATGACCGGTCGGCCCTGTGGAGTACGCGGCACGGTCAACGGTCCGCGCGCGGAGAAATATTGGCCGACGTGCCCGAGTTCGTGCACCTTCGCGGGGTCGGCGTAGCTGCCGGACGCCCGGTCGTGCACAACGGCGTCGTCCTCCCAGGTATCCCAAAGTCCGGTGACCACGTCCAGGAACTCGTCGGCGCGGTCGTAGCGTTCGTCGTGCCCCAGGTGAGCATCGACCCCGAAGTTCTGCGCCTCGCTGTCGTTGACGGAGGTGACCACGTTCCAGGCGGCCCGGCCGCCCGACAGGTGATCAAGCGAAGCGAAGGTCCGGGCGACGTGAAACGGCGCGTAATAAGTGGTCGAGTAGGTCGCGCCCAGCCCGATACGCGAGGTGGCCTGCGCCAGCACCCCCAGCACGACGCCGAGGTCCAGCTTGACCGGGCGCGCGCCGTAGCGCACCGCCTCGGCCACCGATCCGCCGTAGACCCCCGGCATCGCCAGGCGATCGTCGAAGAACATCAGGTCGAAGCAGCCTTCTTCGAGCTGGCGTCCGATCTTGGCGTAGTAGGACGCGTCCAGGTACCGGTGCTCGGTCGCGGGGTGTCGCCACGACCCCGCATACACCGAGGTGCTGCCCGCCTGCATGAACGCCACCAGGGCCATCTTGTCGGTTCGCATATCCGCGAATCTAACATCTGATATATTAGATTTCAAATGCTTAATTTGGTATGGTGGCCGGATGGCAGCAATCGATGTCGCCGGCACTGTGCGGGAGCGGGCCGCCCGCGAGCTCCGTGACCGCATTCTCACCGGCGCCCTGCCGGCCGGGTCCCGCATCGATCTCGACGCCATCACCGAGGAGTTCGCCACCAGCCGAACCCCGGTCCGCGAGGCGCTGCTGGAGCTCTCGTTCGAAGGTCTGGTCCGGGTGGCGCCGCGGAGCGGGGTCACCGTGATCGGCATCAGCCCCGACGATGTCCTGGACAGCTTCACCATCCTGGGTGTGCTGACCGGACAGGCAGCGGCGTGGGCGGCCGAACGCATCGGGCCTGACGAAGTCGAGATGCTGCGCGAACTGGCCGCCGACGTCGCGGCTCGATCGGGTGACGACAGCATCGGCGAGGCCAACTGGCATTTCCACCAAAAGATTCACCGCGCTGCGCACTCACCGCGGCTGATGGCACAGATCAAGCAGGCGTCCCGCGTCGTGCCGACCAATTTCCTCACCCTGTTCCCCGACCACGAGAAGCATTCGCTCGACGAGCACCATCAGCTGGTTGACGCCCTGCGCGACAAGGACTCCGAGCGGGCTCGCGGTATCGCCGAGCGACACGTCCTGGACGCGGGGCGCTCGCTCGCCGAGTGGTTGGAGCAACGCTCGCCTCACTCGCCGAGCGTGGGGGATATGGACGAAAAGTGATCGAAATGCGTGCATATCCCCCACGCTCGACGCGCCCGGACGTCGACGCGCCCAGCTATTTTGGCGGGAAGCCTCCGGTGGCCACCGGCCCCCAGCGCCGCGGGGTGACGCGAATCAGGCATTTGCCCTGCTCGACCATCGCGCGACGGTATTCGTCCCAGTCGGGATGCTCGCCGGCGATCACGCGGTAGTAGTCGACGAGCGGTTCCACTGCCGCGGACCCGGCGATCACCTCGGCGTCGCCATCGACTTGCACATAAGCGCCATTGAATTCGTCGGAGAAGACGACCACGCTGGCGGTTGGGTTTCGGCGGACATTGGCGGATTTTGCGCGTTGGGGATAGCTCGAGATGACTACTCGGCCTTGCCCGTCGACGCCGCCGGTCACCGGAGAACTCTGCAACGAACCGTCCGCGCGAAACGTGGTCAACATCATCTTGTGCCTCGGCCGGATGAATTCGAGCAGGGCGGGAAGATCGACTACCTGTGCTGTCGCCACTTTTGAAGCCACGAACTCAGCGTAGACTGCGCGGCCAAGGCTGTTTGAACATGTTGCAGTGCAATGCATGTGACGTGCCAATCGCCGGGCGGGATGTTGCCTGCGCGATCTGGGCGCACCTTGAGTATTTTCGTGTAGTGGCTTCGTCCTCCAAGCCGGAGATCCCAGGCGCAGTATCTGCTGTCCGCGGATGCGCCGAGCCCCCGCACGCTCATCGACATCATCAACCAAACCGCGGCACGCTACCCGGATGCCGCGGCGATCGACGACGGCACCGTCCAACTCACCTACAGCGAGCTGATCAGCGACATCGAGGAGAGCGTGCGGTGGCTGGCCGCACGAGGTATCGGCCGCGGGGACCGGATCGGCATTCGGATGCCGTCGGGCAGCTACGCGCTGTACGTGGCGATCCTGGCGGCGCTGGCCACCGGCGCGGCCTACGTCCCGGTTGACGCCGACGACCCCGACGAACGCGCCGAATTGGTGTTCAGCGAGGCCAACGTGGTCGCGGTGATCACCGAATCGGGGCTGCTGAGGGGTCCGGGCTCGTCGCGCGGGTGGCGCGCCGCGGCACCGCTGGGCCGAGACGACGCCTGGATCATCTTTACCTCTGGATCGACCGGCACGCCCAAGGGCGTGGCCGTCACGCACCGCAGCGCCGCAGCGTTCGTCGACGCCGAAGCGCAGATGTTCCTGCGGGACAACCCGATTGGGCCGGGCGACCGAGTGCTGGCCGGATTGTCGGTGGCTTTCGACGCATCGTGCGAGGAGATGTGGCTGGCCTGGCGGCACGGCGCGTGCCTGGTTCCGGCGCCGCGGTCGCTGGTGCGCAGCGGGATGGACCTCGGCCCGTGGTTGGTGACGCGCGACGTGACCGTGGTGTCGACGGTGCCGGCGCTGGCGTCGTTGTGGCCCGCCGAGGCGCTGGAAGCGGTGCGGCTGTTGATCTTCGGCGGCGAGGCCTGCCCTCCGGAGCTTGCCGAACGGCTGGCTGTCGAGGGGCGCGAGGTCTGGAACACCTACGGCCCGACCGAGGCCACCGTCGTCGCCTGCGCGGCCAGGCTCGACGGCGCGGGGCCGATCAGCATCGGGCTTCCGCTGCCGGGCTGGGATCTGGTCGTCGTCGATGCGGACGGCCGACCGGTCAGCTATGGCGAAGTAGGTGAGCTGGTGATCGGCGGCGTCGGACTGGCCCGGTACCTGGACAAGGACAAGGACGCCGAGAAGTATGCCCCGATGCCGACCCTGGACTGGAGGCGCGCCTACCGCAGCGGCGATCTGGTGCGGCTGGAATCCGACGGGCTTTATTTTTGCGGCCGCAGCGATGACCAGGTCAAGGTCGGGGGCCGCCGCATCGAGCTGGGCGAGGTCGACTCGGCGCTGGTGAACCTGCCCGGTGTCAGCGGCGCCGCGACCGCGGTTCGCCACACCGCCACCGGCACGCCGGTGCTGGTCGGCTATCTGGTCAGCGCGGATCCGTCGTTCGACGTTCACGAGGCTCGCAACCAGCTGGCCGAGCACCTGCCCGCCGCGCTGGTGCCGCGCCTGGTCCAAATCGAGGAGCTGCCCACCCGCACGTCGGGCAAGGTCGACCGGGACGCGTTGCCGTGGCCGCCGCCCGGGGGGGCCGACCCAAAAACCGACCAAGAAGGCGCCGACTTGGGCGGCACGGCGGGCCGGCTGGCGGGGTTGTGGCTAGACCTACTCGGGACCGCAGTAAGCGGTCTGGAAGCCGACTTCTTCGCGCTCGGCGGCGGCTCGCTGGCCGCCGCCCAACTGGTCGCCAAGCTGCGGCACGAGTATCCGCAGATCACCGTCGCCGACCTCTACGACCATCCGCGGCTCGGCTCACTCGCCGGATTCCTCGACGAGCTGGAGCCGCCGCCGCAGGTCGTCGAGCGGTCGGTCCGCCCAACCCCTTGGCTGACCCAGCTCATCCAGACCGCTTTGGCGGTGCCGCTGGCGACGCTCGCGGCGCTGCAGTGGGTGACCTGGCTGGCGTTGGGCAACAACGTCGCCCACGCCCTGCATCTGGTGCCGTGGACCGTGGTGGTGAGCTGGTGGCTGGTGGCGGTGGCATTCATCCTGTTCGTCACACCGGTGGGCCGGATGGGCATCGCGGTGCTGTTCGCGCGCATCTTGCTACGGAAGGTCCAGCCGGGCAGCTACCCCCGTGGCGGGTCGGTGCACCTGCGAGTGTGGCTCGCCGAGCGGCTCACGGAGGCCAGCGGCGCCGAGAACCTGGCCGGGGCGCCATGGCTGGTCTACTACGCCCGGGCCCTCGGCGCCGACGTCGGCAAGGGCGTCGACCTGCACTCGATGCCACCCGTCACCGGATTGCTGACACTGGGGCACCGCAGCGCCGTCGAACCCGAGGTGGACCTGAGCGGGCACTGGATCGACGGGGACACCTTCCACCTCGGCAAGATCACGATCGGCGACGACGCGACGATCGCCTCGCGCACCACGCTGCTGCCCGGCGCGGTCGTCGGTAAGAACGCCGACGTGGCACCGGGCTCGGGCGTGATCGACAAGATCAAGAACGGTCAGTATTGGAAAGGCTCGCCCGCGGTGAAGTCGGGCAAGGCCCACCATCCGTGGCCGGACGAACGGCCGGCTCGCCGCACCCACTGGGTCGCCGCCTACGGAGTGACGTCCCCGCTGCTCGGTGCTTTGCCGCTGATCGCCGTGGCGGCCGGCCTCGCGGTGATCGGAGCAGCCGTTCACCACACTCGCCGCTTGTCGCAAGCGGTGGTTCCGGCGCTGCTGTGGACACCGGCGGCAACGCTGGCCGCCGTCGCGATGTACGCGCTGCTGACGGTGGTAGCGGTGCGGATGCTGTCGATCGGGCTGGGCGAGGGCTATCACCCGGTGCGCAGCCGCGCCGGCTGGCAGCTGTGGTCGACCGAGCGGCTGATGGACGGCGCGCGCAATTATCTGTTCCCGCTGTATGCCAGCCTGCTGACGCCACCGTGGCTGCGGCTGCTCGGCGCCAAGGTGGGCCGCGGAACCGAGATCTCCACGGTGTTGCTGATCCCCAAATTCACGGTGATCGAGGACGGCGCATTCCTGGCCGACGACACCATGGTCGCGTCCTACGAGCTCGGCGGCGGCTGGATCTACGCCGCCAAGACGACCGTCGGCCGCCGCGCATTTCTCGGCAACTCCGGCATCACCCAGCCGGGCCGCCGCGTCCCCGACGACGGACTGGTCGCGGTGCTGTCGGCAACGCCTCCCAAGGCCAAGCGCGGCTCGTCGTGGCTGGGCAGCCCGCCGATGCGGCTGCGCCGGCGTCCCGCCGAGACCGACGAGGAAACCACCTATGCTCCGCCGATGCGGTTGAAGGTGATGCGTGCGGCGGTGGAGACGTGCCGGCTGGTGCCGATGTTCGTGACGATCGCGATCGGGCTGGCGGTGCTCGGCGTATTGCAGGCGATAGCGCGGATTTTCGGCGTCTGGTGGGCGGCCCTGGGCGGCGGGCTGGTGCTGCTGGCGGCAGGTGTGATCGCCGGCGGTGTCACGGTTGCCGCGAAATGGCTTCTGGTGGGCCGGATCAAAGCCGGCGAATTTCCGCTGTGGTCGTCGTTCGTGTGGCGCAACGAGGTCGCCGACACGTTCGTCGAAAGCGTCGCGGCGCCGTGGTTCGCCCGCGCGGCCAGCGGGACGCCGGTAATGAGTTTGTGGCTGCGCGCCCTGGGCGCCCGGGTCGGCCGCGGAACGTGGTGTGAAACCTACTGGCTGCCCGAGGCGGACTTGGTCACGCTCGGCAGCGGCTGCACCGTCAATCGCGGCTGCGTGGTGCAGACACATCTGTTCCACGACCGGATCATGCGGATGGACAGCGTGGTGCTGGAACCCGGCGCGACCCTGGGCCCGCATTGCGTCGCGTTGCCCGCTGCCCGAGTGGGCGCCGGCGCCACCGTCGGACCCGCGTCGCTGGTGGTGCGCGGCGACGAGGTGCCGCCGTCGACACGCTGGCAGGGCAACCCGATCAGGCCCTGGAAAACGCAGCACCCCAGCAAGAAGGCCCGCGGCGGGGCGTCGCGCGAGGGCGACGTCCGGGACAGCGCAGCGTGAAAGCTTCCGGCAAGTCGCAGCCCGCGGTGATTGACGAGTACCTGCCGAAAAACGGCGACCCCGGCTACGGAGTATCGCGCTACGAATTGGAGCTGGAGTACAAGGTCGCGATCAACCGGCTGTCGGGTTCGGCGACGATCACCGCGGTGACGCGTACCGAGCTAAATCAGCTCGCGTTCGACCTTTCCAATGCATTGTCGGTGTCCAAGGTGTGGGTGAACGGCAAGCGCGCCACCCAATTCTCCTGTCGCGGCGGCAAGTTGCGGGTCCGGCTGCCATCGAGGGTGGCAACCGGGACGGCGCTGTCGGTCGTCGTGCATTACCAGGGTTCACCCCGACCAATCCGGGGCCTGTGGGGTGACGTCGGTTTCGAAGAGCTGACCGAGGGCGTGTTGGTCGCCGGACAACCCAACGGCGCCGCGTCGTGGTTTCCGTGCAACGACCACCCCAGCAGCAAGGCCGCCTACCGCATCCAGGTCAGCACCGAAAGCCGCTACCGGGTGGTCTCCAACGGCAAGCTGGTGTCGCGACGTGAACGTGCCTCGCAGACCGTGTGGACCTACGACCAACCCGAACCCACCTCGACCTACCTCGTCACCCTGCAGATCGGCAGGTACGACACCGCGCTGCTGGCGACGGCGCCGGTGCCGATCACCGCGGCGTTGCCCGAGCGGCTGCGCGGCGACTTCGACCACGACTTCGCCCGCCAACCCGAGATGATGAAGCTGTTCATCGAGCTGTTCGGACCGTATCCGCTGGCCGGTGGTTACACCGTCGTCGTCACCGACGATCCGCTGGAGATTCCGCTAGAAGCCCAGGGAATTTCGATCTTCGGCGCTAACCACTGTGACGGCACGCGGGACAGCGAGCGACTCATCGCCCACGAACTGGCGCACCAGTGGTTCGGCAACTCGGTGACCGCGCGGCGGTGGCGCGATATCTGGCTGCACGAGGGATTCGCGTGTTACGCGGAGTGGTTGTGGTCGCAACACAGCGGCGGCCCCGGCGCCGACGAGCTCGCCCGCCGCTATCACGAACAGTTGCGGGCGAAGCCGCAAGATCTGCTGTTGGCCGATCCCGGGCCGCGCCACATGTTCGACGACCGCGTGTACAAGCGCGGTGCGTTGACCCTGCACGCGCTGCGTGGGCGGCTGGGCGACGAGAAATTCTTTGCGTTGCTTCGGGATTGGACGACGCGGTATCGGCATGACACGGTCGTCACCGACGACTTCACCGGCCTGGCCGCCAACTACGCCGACGACTCGCTGCGAGCGGTTGTGGGATGCCTGGCTGTACTCGACAAGAATGCCGTGACCAACCGGCGGCGGTAGTATCCGCGCATGCCGTTGGAGAACGGCGCGACTTTTGCCGGATACACCATCCTCCGGCTGCTGGGCGCCGGCGGGATGGGCGAGGTCTACCTCGCCCAGCACCCCCGGCTGCCACGTCGCGACGCCGTAAAGATCCTTCGCCAGCCGACGACGGCGAACAGCGAGTTCCGGGAGAGGTTCCTGCGCGAAGCTGACCTCGCGGGCGCGCTGTGGCATCCCAACATCGTGCAAGTGCACGATCGCGGCGAGTTCGATGGCCAACTGTGGATCGCGATGGACTATGTGGAGGGCGCCGACGCCGCACAGTTGCTGAAGGACCGGTATCCGGCGGGGATGCCGGCATCCGAGGTGTGCGCCATTGTCACCGGGGTGGCCGCGGCACTCGACTACGCTCACCAGCGCGGGCTGTTGCATCGCGACGTCAAACCGGCCAACGTCCTACTCACTCATCCAGCAGACGGCCAACGCCGAGTCCTGTTGGCCGACTTCGGAATAGCACGGCAGCACGACGACATCAGCGGACTGACCGACACCAACTTCACCGTGGGAACGGTCACCTACGCGGCGCCCGAACAGTTGATGGGTGGCGAAATCGACGCGCGAGCAGACCAGTACGCGTTGGGGGTCACCGCGTTTCACCTTCTCACCGGTGCGCCGCCGTATCAGCATTCCAACCCGGTGGCCGTCATCAGCCGACACCTCACCGCACCATCACCAAAGCTGAGCCATCAGCACCCGGATTTGGCGGACCTCGATCAGGTGTTGGCGGTGGCGCTGGCGAAGGATCCCGCTGACCGGTTCGAACGATGCAGCGACTTCGCCAGCGCCCTCGCAGCAGGGCTACCCCCGGACTCGAACGGTGATCAGCGCACCGCGGCGAATCCCACTGTTGCCGCGTCGATCCCGGGGCCGGAGACTCAAGTCGCGATCCAGGTGCCTGCTGGCGGAACGAGAATTGAGTTCTAAGCCGCCACCGACTGCGACCAAGCGGCGCATGCGGTCCCGGATTTTGCTTCCGGCGGCCATCACGGTGCTCGCAATCATCGCCATCGTCGGCATCCTCTACGAAAGGCAGCCAACGAAAGAGGCCGCGCCGGCGGCTACAGCGCCAGTGGTCTCGGGCCCCAGTAGCCAATCCGCCGGCCCGACCCGCCGTACTACTCGACGGCACCTATCGCTTCGAATACGACTATGCGAAGCAGACGATCAACGGCGCCCCATTCGCCGTACGCACGAACGACAACACCGCTTGGTGGGCCTTTCGCTCATCGTGCGGATCCTCGGGATGTGTCGCCACCGCCACCCAATTGGAAACCAACAACCCCCAAGTGGCGCGCAATCCAGCCCAGCCGGCCGAATACCGCTTCGCGGACGGTCACTGGCAATCCGCGCCCGCTCAGCGCCAGCTTGCCCAGGCGCGCTGCCTGGGAGCAAACGGACAAGTCGTCGCCGGCGCAAATACCGTCTTGCTGTCGTGGTCATTCGAGCCACAGCCCGACGGGACCCTGCGAGGCATAAAGACTGGCATCGCGCTCACCAACGATTGTGGCCTGCAAGGACAGCTGGCCGTCGCGCCGGTCGTAGCGACCCGCGTCGGCGACGTGCCGGGCGGCGTCGCCATCGCCGATCCAGCGACCGTCGCCGCCGCGCCGCCGAACAGCACCGCAGCTCCGCACGTCGCGGGTCCGGTCCTCGACGGCACCTATCGCGTGGACTTCGATCTGCGGAATCAGACGATCAACGGCAAATTGACCGGTCTAAGCGTCGCCGTGTCCGAGTGGTGGGCATTCCATTCGGTGTGCACGCCGGCCGGATGCGCGGCGGCAGGTTCCCAGTTGGCCGAAAACAACCAACAGGAGGCAACCGGCACGACAAGCGTTCTCCATTTTGCCGACGGTCACTGGCAGGGCACGCCGACCCTGCAAGCTCCAATGCCCTGCGAAAGAACCAACAAAGCCGGCCGCGACGACGAGACTCGCCTGTGGTCATTGGATCCACAAGCCGACGGCACGCTCAGGGGCCTGGTGATCGGCACCATTCTCAGCAATGGATGCGGCACTCAAGGAACGGTTTACCGAACTCCGTTCGTCGCGACACGTACGGGCGACGTCGCGCCTAGCGTGATCGTGGCCGATCCCGCGTTGTTTGTGAACCCGCCCGCGCCGCCCCCCAACGGTCCGCGCTGACCGCGACCTACAGGTTGGCCAGGTCGTCGGGAACGTCGACTTTGTGTTCCAGGAGCACCTCGAGGGGCACCACCTCGAGGGTCCGCTCGTGAGTGCACGCCAACACCACCGGCGCGGCGCAACCGTCGTGGTGAGCCCGCAGCCAGTTCAGGGCGGTGACGCACCAGCGGTCACCTGGCAACAGGCCGGGAAACCGGTACTCGGGCACCGGCGTCAACAAGTCGTTGCCAATCGAACGCTGGTGCTCCAGGAACTCCGCGGTTACCACGGCGCAGATCGTGTGCCTGCCGATGTCCTCAGGCCCACTTGAGCAGCAGCCGTCTCGATAGAAGCCGGTCGTTGGTTCAGTGCCGCACGGTTCCAGGGGGCCGCCCAGCACGTTGTGTTCAGCCACCCGCCTAGTATTGCGCCGTCAGCGCGAAGTTTGAAGGAACTGCGCCCTATGCATTCGCCAGCGCGTAGTTCGACATTGGAGTGACGAGCAGAGCGTCCGCCCCGGCGGCGTCGACCTCGGCATACATGCGCGCAATCTCGCCCAGCACCTGACCCGTCTGCAACAGTTCCTGGTGTGCCGCTGCGTTCAAGGCCAGCAGCTGGGCCGCCCCTTCGGCAAACGCCACCGCCGCCTGGTTCGAGATCTCGTCACCTCCGGCGGGTACCACCGTGGTCAATGGCGTTATTGCCGTCGCACCGGCCTTCATGCCCATGTTTGCGATCTCGACAAGCTGCGCAGCGATCTGGCCCACGATCGGATCGAATGACATGGACTGCATGTGCATACTCCCCCTGATGTGTGGCGGCTTGGTCTCGATTCAATGTCAAAACGGATAGTAGCAATAGGCGATAGTTTGCGTCTACAAAACATGAATGTTGAAACTGTGTCGCTGGTAACACCCGCCGCGTACCACGGCTGGCCTGCGGATACAGTGGTTCAGCTCAAGCCCAGTGTGACGCCCGTCATGTCCGACGGGCGGCCTCTTGGACGAGCTGAACACGAGAACTGAGCCCGAGTTTGGTGTAGACGTGGCTGAGGTGGGCTTGCACGGTCTTGGGTGAGACGAAGAGCCGCGTGGCGATGTCCTTGTTGGCCAGTCCTTCGCAGACCAGGCGCACCACGTCGCGCTCGGCCGGTGTCAGCGACTCCCAACCGCTGGCCGGGCGTTTGCGTTCGCCGCGGCCGCGCTGCGCGTAGGCGATCGCCTGCTCGGTGGTCAGCGCCGCGCCTTCGGCCCACGCGGCGTCAAAGGCACCCTCGCCCATGGCTTCGCGCAGCGCCGCAACCGAGGAGTCGTAGCCGGCTTGATGCACCTTGAATCGCGCTATCTGCCATGCGTTGACGGAATGCCTCCGCCGCACCGAAGAGCCGCGCCGCTTCGTTCTGATTGCCGGCCATTCCCGCGAGATCGGCAAGGCACTCAAGGGTGTCGGGAAGGTGTAGGTACAGCCGGTAGCCGGCTAGGCACCGGCGAGCGCCTCATGGGCGTCACATTCCGCTTCTTTTCGGTTGCCTTCTGCGACCGCGATGCGAGCACGCGCCACCAGACCTGCCACCCGGTGCCATCCGGTCGCCACCGAGATGGCTTCGTCGGCCCAACGACGCGCCAGCACCAGGTCACCTTCGGCCAGCGCCACCTCGATGGCGTTGAAGGCACGTTGCGCTGTAGCCACCTCGGGCTGGGCCACACTGAAGTGTTGCCAGGCCCGCTCGCTCGCGTCATGCGCGGCGCTAACGTCGCCCGCGGCCAGCGCCGCGACCGCCAACGCCGCGTGGCCCAACCCGTGGAAGTAATCGTCCAGACCCGACGAGGTCTGCGAGTGCCGTGTCGGCCGCGCGCGCGCCGCATCAACCTCACCCTGGTGTGCCAGTGCAAGACCCAGGCCCATCCGGCTGACTCGGTTTGAGGAACTCGTCGTGATCCGCTTCGGACTCGGCGATCAAGCCGCGGAATTCCGCAACGGCTCCGACGACATCGCCCTCCATCAGCCGCACGTACCCGATGAAATTAGCCGGCACATCCGCGAGTTGGGTCGGTCACCAATCGCGTCGGCCAGATCGCGTCCTTCTTCACCGGCCGCGCGGGCAGCGATGGGGTCGCCCACGTTGACCGCGGTGCTGCTCTGCCAGGCGAGGATCTGGCTCAGGCTCCATCGATCGTCCAAGTCCGGGCAAAAACGATCGCCTCGGAGTAGTACGTTCGGGCCGCCTCGGCGTCGTAGCTGGCGCCCGCGATGAAGCCGCAGGCGGTCAACGTCCGCGCCAGCAGCGCCGGGTCACCGAGTTCGCGGGCGATCGCCAGGGCGCGCTCGGCCCGATCGATGCTGCCGCCGACCCATAGGTTCAACACTGCCGTGTCGGCGAGTGCGCGGGCGCGCACCGCGGCGGGCACCTCGAGTGTTGTTCGGATCGTCTTCGGCGAGAACGGTATCGAACCATGCCCGGCCTTCCAGCATGCGTCCCCGATGTCAGCCATAGCGGTTGCAGCGATGACGCCAGCGCCAACGCGCGCTCGGGATCGGCTGTCTCCAGATTCCATCCCAATGCGCTGCGCAGATTGTCCGTCTCCATTTCCATCTGATCGAGGCGCTGCTGATAGTCGGTGCGGGCCGGCGCGTCGAGCAGTGCCGCTATCGCCGTGTAGTGGTCGCGGTGCCGAGCCCGGACCGCGTCGGCTTCGTCGGACTCGCCGAGTTTCTCCAGCGCATACTGGCGCACGGTTTCCAGCAGTCGATATCTGGTTGAGCTACCGGTGTTTTCGGCGACCACCAGCGACTTGTCCACCAGCAGGCTCAGCTGGTCCAGCACCTGGTAACGCTGCACGCCGTCGGCGCCGGCGACCGCCTGCGCGGCGTCGAGGTCGAACCCGCCCAGGAAAACCGCCAGCCGGCGGAACAGCACACGCTCGGTGTCGGTCAGCAACGCATGCGACCAATCCACCGAGGCACGCAACGTCTGCTGTCTGCGCACCGCCGTGCGGGAACCACCGGTCAACAGCCGGAAGCGGTCATGCAGGCTGTCGACGATCTCGGTCAACGACAGCGCACGCACCCGCGCCGCGGCCAGCTCGATCGCCAGCGGCATCCCGTCCAGCCGACGGCAGATCTCGGTGACCGCGCCGGCATTGTCGTCGGTGACGGCGAAGTCGGTCTTGGCCAGCCGGGCGCGGTCGGCGAACAGCTCGATCAGCCTCGTCGGCCAGCGACAGCGAGGGTACCTGCCAGGTCGCTTCACCGGTCACCAGCAGCGGCTCGCGGCTGGTAGCCAGCAGCATCACACCCGCAGCCCCGCCCAGCAGGGCCGCCACCAACGCCGCGCTGGCATCCAGCAGATGTTCGCAGTTGTCCAGCACCAGCAGCATCTGGCGGTCGCCAAGGAACCGCAGCAACGTATCGATGGTGGAGCGACCCGGTTGATCGGGCAGCCCCAGCGCCCGGGCCGCCGTGACTGCCACGACATCGGGGTGGGTGATCGGCGCCAGATCCACATAACAGACCCCGGATCGGCTGAAGTCACCCGCCAGTTGGGCGGCGACATGCACGGCCAGGCGCGTCTTACCCGACCCACCGGCTCCGGTCAGGGTGACCAGCCGATTGCGCGGCCAGCACTTCGCGCAGGCTCTTGATTTCCGCCTGGCGCCCGACAAAACTCGTCAGCTCGACCGGGAGATTATGGGAGACAGCGGCTTTGGCGGTACGCAGCGGCGGGAAATCATTGCGCAAATCGGGATGACACAGCTGCACCACGCGCTCGGGCCGCGGCAGATCACGCAGCGGATGGCGTGCCCAGGTCGGTCAGCGAGACATCGGGTGGGAGCTGATCGACCACCAGTAGCTCGGTCGCCCCCGACAACACCGTCTGCCCGCCATGAGCCAGGTCGCGCAACCGAGCGGTGCGGTTGATCGTCGGCCCGATGTAATTGCCTTCATCCCGCAACCGCACCTCGCCGGTGTTGAATGCCGATGCGCAACCGGATCGGCGCCAGCGGCGCCCGCTGCAAATCCAGCGCACAGCCCACCGCATCCGAGGCGCGAGCAAAAGCGATCACGAAACTATCGCCCTCGCCCTGCTCGACCGGGCGCACGCCTTCATGGGCGGCCACGACATCCGACAGCACCTGATCCAACCGCGCCACGGCAACGGCCATCTCCTCAGGCTGGAACTCCCACAGCCGCGTCGAGCCCTCGACGTCAGCCAGCAGCAACGTCACCGTTCCTGTCGGAAGCTCACTCACGCCCACGCCGCTCCACTCGATCTCGCTCATGCTAGCCAGCATGCGGTGACGCAAATCGCAGAACATCAGCAAAATGTCTAATGGTCTCCGGCACGGCCCTACCTGCCTACGTGTCCGGCCGTCGCAAAGTTAGGCATTTGCACCGATGGTCTCCGGCGGCCACCAATCGATAGTCGATCCCATGACTATCACCACAACCACCCGCAACATCTTTGACATCGACTGGCCGACCTTCGCCTATCAGGACGCCGCGGGACCCCGACGAGGCGCACCGGATCATCCGGCAGGCTCACCAGCAGGCACCAATCGCCACTGGGTCCGTATGGGCCGGAGGTACTCAGCTACGACCTGGTACGAACGGTGCTGCGCGATCCGCGCTTCGCCCTGCCGCCGGGCATCGGCTTGGTGGTGCAAGGCATCACGTCGGGACCGGTGTGGGACAAGGTCTGTCAGACGTTGATGTGCGCCGACCTCGCCCAACACCACCGACTGCGCCGACTGGTATCACGAGCGTTCACCCCGCGAGCTGCCGAGCGGATGCGCACCGCATGCGTCGACGTCATCAGCAAGCTGGTCGACCGGCATAGCGCGGTCGGTCATTGCGACTTCGTCCACGACATCGCCCGGCAGTACCCGGTCCCGATCATCTGCGCCCTGGTCGGCGCACCGCCCGAGGACTGGGAACTGTTCTCACGCTGGGCAGACGACCTCAGCAAGGCCTTCGGCTGCAACGTCGCCGCCGAGCAAGCCGCGATTTTGGCGGGCGTGGGAGCAACTCGACGCCTACCTGGCGGAGTTGATCGCCCGGCGCCGCCGTGCTTTGAGTGACGACCTGATATCTGAGCTCATTCGCGCCGAAGACCCGACCTATCCAGGCGACCGGCTCAGTTACGACGAGCTGGTCAACCTGGTCGCCATCCTGCTCAACGCGGGCACCGACACCACCCGCAACCAGTTGGCCGCGGCGGTGCAGGTGCTGTCCGACCATCCGAACCAGTGGGCGTTACTGGCCCAACATCCCGAACTCGCAGCGAAAGCCGTCGAGGAAGTGATGCGCCACTCCCCGATCACGTTCGCAGGACTGCGCGTGGCGACCACCGACATCGAATTGGGCGACGTCCTGATCCCGACGGGCACCTACGTGCTGACCAACACCGCGGCCGCCAACCGCGACCCTGCGGTGTACCCCGACCCCGATCGTCTGGACATCACCCGGGAGGGTCCGGCACCGATGCTCACCTTCGGCGGCGGGGTGCACTACTGCCTGGGTGCTCACCTCGCGAGGATCGAACTCGCCGAAGGCTTGAAGGTCGTCACTCGACGGATGCCGAATGCCCGGAGCACCGGCCCCGTCCCGTGGAAGCCGATCGCCGGAATCAGCGGCCCGACCGCGTTGCCCATCACGTTCGACGCCGGTCACTGACCGGGAGCCCCATTCTGGGCGAACCCTGGGTGCAACTTCTGCGCGCGTTTGCTCGCGCTGGCGGCCAACCGCACGATAGGTTCTTGCCGTGATAGTTACCGGGGCCTTTCTGGCCGAAGCAGCGGCGACGGTCGACAACAAACTCAACATTCAGGGGGGCGTACTAGCCAGATTCACCGTTGGACCTGATCGGTTTGCCCGATTTGTGTTGGTGGTGCTGACGCGGGCCGACACCGAAAACTCGGACCGGCGCATTGATATCGAGATCATGCCGCCGACACTGGACGAAGCGCAGCACCTGCGGTTCGAGGTGCCAGAAGCCTCGCTGGGCGAGTTTCCAGGATTTGCTTTCTTCGACGTCGGCGTAGCCCTGCCCTTTGACGGCCGCTGGATGATTGTCGTCAACGGCGGCGGCGAGGCGATCTCACTGCCGCTGGTGGTGAACAGCTGGTCGCCGCCGGAGCAGCAGCAGGCGCCACCACCGCCGACCTCGTTTGGCATTTAGCGACGGGCCGGGAGCGTCCGCTCGTCCGGGTCAGGCCAGTGCCGGCAGCACGGTGTCGGTGAGTAGCTGAACCGACTTCCAGGCTTCGTCGACCGGCATGCCGCCGACGAGCGGGTGTAGAACGATCGGTCCGTAGTTGTCTGCTTTCCGGACTTCGGCGATGAGCTGCTCCGGGGTAACAAACCGGTACCGTCCCGATGCCTTGACCTGGTCCAGGGTCTGGACGCCGGGCAGGTGCATGAGGGAACGCTCGTCGCTGGACCAGCCGCCGTAAGTGACTGCCTCCCAGAGGATGTAGTCGCCAAGTTCTGACCATGCCCGGTCCGGGTCTTCGTGCACGAAGATCATGCCGCGATTGGTCGGCCCGGGCATCAGGATGAAGGGTTTGATGTCGACGTCGGAACACAACTCGCGATAGTAGGCGGCGATATCGGGCAGGTGGTCGGCCAGGCTCAGCGGCAACCCGAACCGCGCCGCCCGGCGCGCGGTGGCGCGTGCACCGCCACCGACATACAGCGGCGGATGCGGTCGCGTCCACGTGCCGGTGCAGACCCCCGCATCCGGATCAGCGCCCGCCCAGATCGACAGCATCCGTTCGACCAGGCCGTCCATCAGCTTGCCGCGCTGGGTGAAATCCACTCCCAGCGAGTCATATTCAACCGTGCGGTAACCCAGACCCACCGTGGTGTGCAACCGGCCGCGGCTCATGTTGTCCACGAGCGCGATGTCTTCGGCCAGCCGGACCGGATTCCACAACGGCCCGAGCGCGCAGTCCACGCTTGCGATCATTCGCGACGTTCGGGCCAGAAACATCGCGGCAGCCATGATCGGATTGCAGCTCCAACCGTGCCCGGTGACGTGATGCTCATCGACGCTCACCGAGGTGATGCCCCGGGACTCGCCCCACTGCGCCAGCTCGAGTGCGGCAGCGATCAACTCACCCTGCTTTTGTGGCTTTCCCTGCGGCGAACCGAAGTTGAAGCGCAACACCGTTATCAGCATGGCCGGCTACCGATCAGGGGTTTGTGAACGCAGGAATGCCGGCCAGTCGGGAAACAATGCGCGGTCGACGATCTCGATGCGAGTGCCGAATGCGTCGACGTAGTAGGCGAACAGCGACAGCTCCGACTGGGAAACCGCGGCGGTGGCTTCGAACTTGAAACCGTTGTCCTGCAGCGACCTCGCGGTGTCGGCGAGATTGTCGGTGAAGTAACCGAGGTGATGGACCGAGTTGCCGGGTGCGGCTACCCACGGACTTCCGGAAACTTCCTGAATGAGTTCGATGTGGGGACTCTGCAGGGAGTAAACGATCGTCGAGGTGAACTCCTGGGTCCCGGCGGCCGCGGTGCGAAATGGGAGCGTGTAGGACAGCGGGGTGATCCACTGGTAGCCGGCCAGCGCGGTGAGGCGTGCCATCGCGGCATCGAGGTCGGCCACCACGATGCCCGTGTGGTAGAGATCCTGGGGTCGCAGTGTCATGAGTTCCTCGCTATCTGCTTTGTGAGCCAAGCGCTTTCCCAAAAGTTCGTGCTGCCGGCAAGCAGGTTCTCGTGGGCCGCTTTGAGCACGTCGCGCACGCCCGGATGGTCTTCGGGGACCAGTTCGGCAAGGTGGATGGCGTGCAATGGATGCCCCGCCGCGAGGTGCGCCCGTGCCCGGTCCACGAGTGCGTCTGCACCCGCCAGTTCGACCACGTCGGCGCTGACGGCCTCGAAACCGACCGGATAGAGCTCGGTGGTCGATTGGTGATGGAACCAGCCCGAGTAGTTCTCCCAGATGGCCCGTACATCCCAGGCGACTTTTCCGTAGCCTTGGCCCACTTCATATTCCGCGGGCAAGCTGATTTCGCGCATCAGAGTCCGCTACGTCCTTACCGGCATTCATCCCGGCGACGGTCTGGTCGTGGATGTACTGGATCGCGTTGCGCAGCCGGGTTAGCTCGGCGTCGATGCGGTCGGCGCCCGCGATCGGTTCGAAGTGACCGGTCACCAGAAGCTCGGGCTGCAGTCCACGCACCCGGTCAACGGACGCGATGGCCGTCAGGGCGTCGCGGTAGCGGTCGCCGCGCATGGTGACCAGGTTCGGGATGTGCCCGAAGATCGGTCCGAAGGTATTCCCACACAAGCAAATTCGTTCCTCCGGCAGCCACACCACCAGTGAGTCATTGGTCTCTCCACCGGGCACGGAGATCAGCTCCAGCCTGCGCTCGCCCACCTGCAGAGTGAGCGTGTCCTCGAAGTCGAGATCGACGGTGGGGACGCTTTGGCCCGGCAGGCGCCTGGTGCCCAGACGCTGCTGAATGGCCTTGATGCCGGTCGCCAGGGTGTCTTTGAAGGCGAATGCGCTGCGGCTGGCCCGATACGGGATAAGGCGTTCGTTGTCGTCTCGCCAGAGCGTCCAGTTCGCTTGCGCGACAACCGTTGTGTCGGAGTCGCGCACGCTGTCCAGGCCGCCCACGTGATCCACGTGGCCCTGCGTGAAGATGATGTAGCGCACCGGCGAGGAGTCGACGGCGTCGAAGTTGGCGCGGTGTACCGGACCCTCGAAGCCCATGCCGGTGTTGATAATCACCCGGCCCTCGCCGGTGGTCAGCAGATAGGCGTTCGACAGACCCGGCGAGCACCAGAGTCCCGGTGCGATCTGCTGGGCTTGTTCGGCGGACGCCGGGTGCATCGCGTCGGCCCCCGGCCGGCTGCGATAGATCGGTTCGAGCATCACTGTCTCTCCTTCATTCGGCGGGTACGTCGAACCTGTCGAAGTAGAAGCCGAACCGCTCGCGGAGTTCATCGGCCGAGACGCCGAAGTGCCGCTGCAGGTCGTATCGGATGCGGCCGTGCTTGCCGCGCGGATTGCCGTCCAGGTATTGCTGAAAGCGGCCACGCACCTTGGGGGTCAATTGGATTCCGCCACGCTGGTAGAGCTCTTCCAGCAGCGGCATTTCGTTGCCGTTGAGCTGGTGGAAGCTGATGTCGATGCTGCGTTCGGCCGGAACCAGATCGCGGTCGCGCACGCACGCGCTCAGTAGCCGGTGCACGCGGTCGCTCCAGTAGTCCAGTAGCCAGCCCGGGTCGATGCTGGTGCGGCGGAGTCGGTCGGAGTAGGCCATCATCGTGATCGTCGACTGGATCACCGCGGCGGGATCGCGATGTGTGAAAGCCACCGTGGCGTCGGGGAAGGTCGCCATCAGCGGGCCGAGTTGCTCACAGTGCTGGGGGCTCTTGAGCACCCATGTTCGCGGGCCGCGCAGAAATGTCAGCGCCTGCAGCACTTTCCTCATGTACGCGTAGTGCCGGGTCTGGTCGAGGCCCAGGTAGTAGTCACGCCAATCAGGCACGCGCGCATGCCATTCCAGGACGTAGCCGGCCAGATCGAGGTCGAGGAGTTCGACTTCCTCCTCGATCGCCTCAGGGAACCGGTCGTGCATGGCAGCCACGACGGGGGCACTGACCATCAGGGCGTCGTGTTCGGCCTTGGCTCGTGCGTAGCGGGGGTCGACGCCGAAGATGTCGGGGCCGCCGCCGGGTGCCGGTATCGGTTCCTGGCTCTCCCAGTACGGCAACGCACGCCGGCGTGGGTCGGCGGCAACGAGATTCACCAGATGCGTGGTACCCGATCGCGGCATCCCGACGACGATGAAGGGCTTCTCGATCGGAATCGACTCGATCTCGGGATACCGCTTGACGAGGTCGGTCAACGACAACCGGTTGCGCAGCAGGCGAACCACTCGTTGGCGCAGCGACGAGCGAGTGAGCTGGGTCAGGCCGTCGTCGGCCTCGATTGCGGCCACATGGGTTGCGAGGCGTTCAGCGAAGCCGTCCGTGTCGTCCAGGTCGGCCCCTGTTTCCTGGCCGGCCTGCTGGATGGCCTCGGCGAGCATCCGATCGATGTCGAATTCGACGTGTTTGGCTTCGGTGTACTTCAGGATTTGCTGTTGGACGTCGGTGAGCTTGGGCGACGTCAGATCATCGAAGTCGATGTCGTCGAGGTCTGTGTCGTCTTGGATGTCACCGTCCGCCCTACCCACGCGACCTCCTCGACGTTGACCATGTCGAATATATCCACCGCTGGTTCCGCAATGAATGCCGAGCTAGAGGCGGTACCCTGCTGCGGGAACCACACCATTTTCATCTCGGCAGAAAGGCGGTCCGGTGCTCGTCGTCACTACTAATGACATTCCCGGTTGGGAGATCCAACGCGTGTGCGGCGAAGTCTTCGGGCTCACCGTGCGATCGCGAAACGCCTTCTCCCAGATGGGCGCAAGTTTCAAATCGATGTTCGGCGGCGAGCTGCAGGGCATGACCAAGAACCTGGCCGAGAGCCGCAACGAGGCGATGAACCGGCTGATGAGCGAGGCGAGTAACCGAGGCGGCAACGCAATCATCGGGATGCGCTTCGACACCACCGAGCTCGGCGAGGTGTGGACCGAGATCTGCGCCTACGGCACCGCGGTGCAGGCCGTACCCGTCACCGAGGGCGCTCGCTACACCGCCTCCCAGCTGGGTTACGGCGGCGCGCCGCAGCCCCAAAACCAGCCCCAGCACCAGCCCCAACAGCAGCTGCCGTATGGGGCTGAGGTGGGAGCGTGTAGTCGCGGCCGCGTCAATCGTCGTGGCGGTGGCCGGAGGCATCGCGGTCTCCCCCTGACGACGGCGGCGCCTGGCGCGGGGTCGATGTGGATCAATCCCCATGACATACCGGGTGATTCGGTCTACCACTGGCCTAACCTGGCCGCGTCGGCGCATCAGGCAACCAGCCCGATGTTCGCCTTTGAGCAGGCGTGCGGTTCGACCCCCGAATCGTGGCGCGCCAACATCGGGGAAGGCGGGTCCGCCGCGCAGATCGCGCGATTTGGCGACGACTACGATGCGACCACCTGGCACGGTCAGCAAATCATCTTCGCGGCGCCCGGTGCCGGCGACGAGTCGGTCAACAAGCGCCCGCGATTTCTCCAACTCGCTCTACAACGAGATGGCCATCTGCTCGAACACGCCCAACGGTGGGCCACGGATATCGATCACTTGGCAAGGCGAAGGAGGGGGAAATACGCCACTCGCCAGCGCCAGGGGAATGGCTGCGGTCTTCCAGCACTCCCCCATCGGCGAGCTGCACGACTACCTGGTGCTGTCGTCTTGCAACAATTCGGGCGTGGTCTCGGAGCTGGCTTTGTGGGCCGGCCAACCGGCGCAGTCGTGGTCGGCCCCTTCCGACGAGGTAGTGCTCGGGGCGATCAATTCGGCGCTGTGCGGCCGGGGCACCGGAGTGTGAGACCAACCATTTCCGCTACTGACAAATTGTCAGTAGGTGCGCTGATCGAGAGCACTGAATGTTGCGGAAAGACAACGTGATAACAATTTCCAGCTTCAAACGATTGCGAATCGATAAGCAAGGCTAAAGACGTCGCCTCGGGAAATTATCGTCACTGAGTGCACCGTCGAACGGCCCTGAAGCTACCGCTGTTGCTGGCGGCAGGCACGACACTGGCCCGAGTGCCCCGGGCCGCCGCCGAAGCGGGCCGGTGGCCGGCCGACCGTGCCCACAGCTGGTATCAAGCGCAGGGCTGGCTCGTCGGCGCAAACTACATCACCTCGACCGCCATCAATCAGCTCGAGATGTTTCAGCCGGGCACCTATGACCCCCGGCGCATCGACGCCGAGCTGGGCGTGGCCCGGTCGTACGGGTTCAACGCTGTGCGCGTCTTCCTGCACGATCAGCTGTGGGCCCAGGATCAGCAGGGCTTCCAAAGCCGTCTGGCGCAGTTCGTCGGCATCGCCGCGCGCCACGGCATCAAACCGCTCTTTGTCTTGTTCGACTCTTGTTGGGACCCGTTACCCAGGCCAGGTCGTCAGCGCCCGCCGCGACCCGGCGTGCACAACTCCGGGTGGGTGCAGAGCCCGGGCGCCGAACACCTCGATGACGCCCGCTACCGCGGCGTTCTGCAGGCCTATGTCACCGGCGTGATGGGCCAATTCCGCAATGACAACCGGGTTTTGGGTTGGGACCTGTGGAATGAACCCGACAATCCCTCGCGCGTGTATCGCAAGGTGGAGAGCAAAGATAAGGTGGAGCGTGTCGCCGAGCTGCTTCCCCAGGTGTTTCAGTGGGCGCGTTCAGTTGATCCTGGTCAACCGTTGACGAGTGGGGTCTGGCAGGGGAACTGGGCAGATGCCGGGCAGCGCAGCGCAATTAGCGCCATTCAACTCGACAACTCGGACGTGATCACATTCCACTGCTATGGCAAGCCGGCCGACTTCGAGAACCGGCTCGCTGAACTGGCTCCACTGGGCCGGCCGATCCTATGCACCGAGTACCTGGCTCGGTCGTTGGGCAGCACTGTCGAAGGCATCCTGCCAATTGCGAAGCAGCACAACGTTGGTGCGCTCAATTGGGGTCTGGTTGCCGGGAAGACGCAGACCTACCTGCCGTGGGATTCGTGGGATCACCCGTATACGACGGTTCCGAAAACGTGGTTCGCCGACCTACTGCAACCCGACGGGCGGCCGTTTCGGGACAGCGAAATGCAAACGATGCGGGGATTGGCCGGCGCTCCGGGCCAGACTTAGCCCCCTTTTCAGGGGCGCGAGCGTCCGCAGTTGTACGGCCCACCCGGCGTGTCGGTGTGCAGACAAGCGCGCTCGCGGGCAAGCCAGGCGGGTAGGCGGGCAAGCAGTAGGGGTTGGGCGGGATCGCCCAACCCCTACGCGTCCGTCAGTGCTTAGGCACGTCGTCGACCTTGAGCAACGCCTGGGCGATGTCGGCGCCGTTAGCCCGCTGCTCGGTGGCGGCGGTGCCATCGTGCGGCTTGGATCCGAACATGCTGGTGACCATCTGGTAGATCGGGCCAAGAGCGCCGACCAACTCGGCCAGCCCCGCACCACCGTTCAGGATGTTCAGGTTCGCGCCCTGCAACCCGAGGCCCTGAGCCAGCTCACGAGCGATCGCAGGCATGACCTCGACCCGCTTCGCCTCGATCTGGGCGTTGTTGTTGGCTGCCAACGCCTCGGCCTTCTTCAGCGCACCGGCCGCCTCGGCCAGTTCGTAGGCTTGCTTTGCCGAGGCTTCGGCTTCACCCTCGGCCCGACGGGCAGCGGCCCTGGCCTCACCCTCGGCGCGGGTGGCCTCGGCCTTGAAGGTTGCGGCATCGCGCTGGGGCATCGGCAGTCATTTGAAAATTATTGTGACACAGTCGATGTAAGTTGTGGCTGACCTTGCCTTTCATGCCGCTGCGGCGGCAATGACTTCTTCACCAGATCGCGAAGCGGCAGGTCACCTCGGTTCGCCATTGGGGTGCACTCATCAGATGACGACGGGGCCGAAAGTGCTGCCGGATGTGGCTGAAAGCAAACAGGAACCGTTGCGCCTGCCCGGGCGAGGCGAAGCGTTTCATTACCCGTTCCCGGACCCTGGTCGGCTGATGGGAGTTCTCAGCCCGGTTGTTGAGGTACTTGGAGCGTCGATGGGTCACCGACGGCACCAGCTCGCGGTGAGCGAACTGATAGCTGGCCAGCTTGTCGGTGACGATCACCCGCGGCACATATCGCAGGCCCTTGAGCAGCTTTCGGAAGAACCGCTTGGCTGCTTTGGCGTTTCGTTCGTGACTGCACCAGGATGTCGAGCATGTCGCCGTGCTGGTCGACCGCGCGCCACAGGTGATTAGTGGTGCCGTTGATCTTCACGAAAACCTCATCGAGGTGCCATTTGTCGCCGGGGCGGGGTCGCCGCCGACGCAGCTGGTTGGCGTAGTCCGGCCCGAATTGGCACACCAGAGCGGATCGTCTCGTGGTGAGCACGACACCGCGGGCCAACATCTGCTCCTCGACGTCGCGCAGGCTCAGCGCGAAACGGTGATACAGCCACACCGCGTGCCCGATGATTTCGATCGGATACCGATAGCCCGTGTATCTTGCCGCAATCGCCACAACGACCAATCCTGGCAGCACCACACCTTGGCCAACAACTTGACGATGCCTCCAGAAGGGTTGGTGGTTGATCATGTAGGTGGTTGACGGCTGATTCGCAAGCTCGTCGTCGCTTGCCGGTGTAAGTCCGGTCCGGGTAACTATCAAGAGGCCCGGTAGCAGGCTGGCGGTGTCGTCTGGAAACGGCCGGTGCCGAAGCCCAGTGTCAAGCATCCCGCTTGGCGGGGTTTGCAACCGAGCGGGCAGCGGCATGAAAAACCACTATCAGCCAACATATTACGCCACCTAATCCACTCACATCGACTGCGTCCCAACCATTCTCAAATAACTTGACGATGCCGGTCAACGTCCCCGCGCGCCTGGCCCGACCGCAACGCAAACCAATCCTGCACCTGCCCAGCCACTGGCCCTGGGGATCAGGGCGGCTTGCCCTGTGGCACAACACAATCGGTCAGCCACCCACCGCTTGACCAGCATAACCCGACCCGACGACCAGGAACCAACAGGAAAAGCTGGGCAGACCGGCGGCTCAACCACACCCGCCACCGCTAATCAAGATCAACTATCTCACCAGATCACGCCACAACGTCCATCGGTGGATCGAGGCTTAGGAAAGGCATATGATTTCATTCCCCGGATACAGCTTTGCGCTGCGATTCCGGGAGTTTAGGGAGATGCGGCGATGTGGCAGCAACTGTCAGGGTTCGAGAAGTTCCAATTCGTCGCCTGTGTTCTCGGGCTACCGGTAACGGCCGTCGCGGTTGACGACAGCGGTTCGCGGAAGGTTCGCAATGGACGATAAACAAAGTCACGACCTAAGCGATGAACAGGTGACTGCGGGTAAGGGGGCGTCTGCGAACGGGCTGGGGTTGGGGTTGGTCCTTGTCGGCGCGGTGGCCATGGCTATCGCAGTGTTTTTGCCGTTTGCGCAACCGGTCGACGGGCTACCCATACTCGGGAAGAACACCCTCTTCCAGCTGATCGGATGGCACGTGATGTGGCATCGTTCTAATCGCCGCATCGGGCCAACCGCTAGCCAGGGCAAGCGGTCCGCCTGATGGTCTCTCATCGGCATGCGCATAGCGGCGGTAGGTGTTGTCGCACTAGCCAGCGACAAAGATCTGAGGACCATGCACGTTATCGGCCCCGGCGGAGCCGCTGATAGCACCGGGCCAGGGATCCTCGCGGGCCTCGGCATCGCTATCTACGTTGCGGGCGCGGCGACGTTATCGCGATCGTGGGTGCGCGGCGATCGTCCAGAATGCACGCAAAGAATCTCGCAACGGCGAATCCACAGTCAGCGAACTTGCATTGCGCGAAACGCTGTCCTGTCGGCATCGGAAGGAAACCCACAGCCAGAACAGGCGGTGCTGGAAGCCGAGGCGTCAGCGGAAGGAGCTGGGGCGCAGGCTGCCGGTGTGCGGGCGCATATCATCGGTTCACGCGGGAAGCCGAAATGGCCGCTGGTCGCGGCGGTCGTGGTGGTCGTCGTCGCCGTCGCCGGCTACTTCCTGCTGGGCCGGCCGTCCACCACCTCGCAGTCCTCGGCCGCCTCGCAGCCCTCCACCAGTCTCACTCCCGCGCAGACCGCGCTCCAGGGACTGCTGCTCAGCGCCGACCAGATCAACACCGCGATGGGCACCACCGTGCTGACAGTCGCGGGAACCACAGGCGTGATGCCGAACATTGCCGCGGAAGTGCCGGACAAGGCGTGCCGACCCATCGTCAGCCCGGCAGAAGCCCAGGTCTATGAGGGCAGCGGGTGGAGCACCATGCTCGGCCAGGTGCTCGCAGAGCCCGGCCCTAGGTTCAGGCATCGTGTCGAGCAGACCGTGGTGTCGTTTCCCTCAGCAAAGGAAGCGGGCGCGTTCTTCACCGCCTCCGCCCAAAGCTGGCCTGCCTGCGCCGACCGGCAGTTCACCGTCGTAGTGATGGGCACAAACATGGCGCACACCGTGGGGCCGGTCTCCAACACCAACGGCACCCTGAGCGTCACGCAGAATCAAGACGGCGTCGACCTAGTCTTTAGCTGTCAGCGGGCGCTGACAGTAGCCAACAACATTGTCGTTGACGTCGCGGCGTGCAGCCTCCAGCAGTCCGTCTCTCAGTCCTACGCCGCGATCAACATCGCCTATCAGATCGCCGCCAAAGCAGCGGTCGGCAACAACAACAACCCCGCGCCATCAACCGCACCCGAGACCAGCATCGCTGGCCCGACCACCGCGCCTCCTGTCCCGGAGAGTGCGCTGGACGGGCTGCTGCTCAGCCCCGACCCAATCAACACCGCGATCGGCACACCGGGATAACGGTCAATCGACACGCACCACCACGTTGACCGACATCAGCGCCGAGGTTTCTGATTAGGCTTGTTGACCGCTCGGCGGCCGCGCTGATTGCCAGGCCTATGCCGGCAGCGGGTGGAGCGCCTTTCGCGAACAAGTGTTCGCTAGCCCGGCGACAGCCGCTGATCAGCCGAACAGGGTGTGGTGTTGTTTTCCTCCGCCAGGATGCGCGACGCGTTCTTCACCGCCTCCGCCCAACGCTGGCCGGCCTGCTCCAACCGGCAGTACACCGAGACCACGCACCGGCAAACCCGATGCGCTATCACCGTGGTCCGGTTTCGAACACCAACGGCACCCTGAGCCAACCGGAAACGCCTACATTGTGCGAAATCTTGGGATAGGCGGGATCTGTCAGCGGGCGCTGACCGTGGCCAACAACGTCGCATCGACGTCGATGGCGTGCAGGGAGGACCCAGCCGACGCCGCGTCCGGCGCCGCGGTAACATCGCGCATCAGATCGCCGCCAAAGTGCCCACAACGTAGTGCGTGGCGCGAGCGGATAGTTGATCGGCGCCTGTTCGTATCTGCGATACTGCGACGCTTGCCGTGCTGTGGACGCTGGCCGACTGGTTTGCTAAGTCGCCTGGCGCCTCCCTCGACGCGGAGACACGCGGCCAGGCAGCAAACGGTGTGCGCCAGCGCGCTGGAGCCAAAAGAGTTCTGGCAGTGGGAATCTGCCCGGATAGCCCGGATAGCCCCGTGCGCCGACAAACCCCGTACCGCTGCGGACTTCCCTAAGGGTTGTTCTGCGCAACGCACTGCACAACCGCAGCGCTGACGCGCGGGTCAAATCCCATCTGCGCTACCTTCTGCGCTTCCGCAGCAGGGGCAGCACCCGATTTGAGATCCTGCTCGATAAGTCCGGCAAGGTAGATGTTGTTTGGGTCGGGTTCTGACCGCGGGACTTCTGCAATCTTTCCCGCGCAACGGAGGTAACCGGGGTAGTCGGCGTGAGCAGACGGTGTGCCCATCAGGACACCGGGCGCGACGAACAGGACGGTGATGGCCAGGGCAACTGCCGCAACGGCGTGGATGAAACGCATGCTTATACATACCCACCGCCGAGGCTAATAATTCATTCCAGAATTCAGAGCCGACGCACTCACAACGATCCGGCGCACCAACACCTCCGTGACGGGTAGCGTTCCCGCCATGTGGGCCACCCTGGTGGTAATGGCGATCGCGCTGAGCATTGAACCGGTCCGCATCGGTTTAACCGTCCTGATGCTGAACCGGCCACGGCCGATGGTGCAACTACTCACGTTCTTGTGCGGTGGTTTTGCAATGGGTTTCGGCGTAAACCTGGTCGTGCTCTTCGTCCTTTCGCACATGGTGGTGGTCACCCCGAATTTCAACCTGGCCAAGGTTCAGATCGTGACGGGGCTGCTCGTCGTGCCACTCGCGGTCATGCTGGCCATCAACATCCCGGCCCCCAAGTTCATCCGCCGGCGCCGGACCGGTGCCGCAGTCGGCGGTGATGCCCGCGGAGTCGGCGCAGCGTCGTCACCGCCGAGTGCGTGGGACAAGCTGTCGACACGGGCGAGGCATATCCTGCTGGGCAGTTCACTGTGGGTCGCAGCGATCAGCGGCGTGTCAATCGCATTGCCTTCGGCTCAATACGCGGCCGCAATTGCTGTCATCGTTGCGTCGGGGGCTACACCAGCGGCGCAGGCGGCAGCGCTTCTTACATTTAACATCGTGGCGTTCGCATTCGTGGAGATCCCGCTGGCGAGTTACCTGGTAGCCCCCGACAGGACGCGTGCTGCAATCGCGAGGCTGAACGCCTGGATCCGGTCTCGTGGTCGCCGGGATTTTGCGGCCCTGCTCGCAGCGTCGGGCTGCATCATCCTTGCGATGGGGATGAGTGGTCTGTGAAAACCTTGTTGACTACTTTCCCAGGACGATAAGATCAGCGATACAACAATGACTTTTGCACCCGCGTGTACGGGTTGAATTGCGAAGCGAGGGTTTTGGGGATGCAGAAACTTCTCGCGGGAGTTTTCGCAGCAGGAATCATCGGTTCAATGGGCGCTCTAGGCACTGGTGTCGCGGCGGCCGACCCTGACCTTGACCCAACCCTTGACACGGCGTTGATCGTCGGCGGAGCTAAAGCACCGGGCATTCCTTGGACTGAGATCACGAACCGGGTCGGTAGGGGCTACGACCCGAACGCCAAGCGCTCCATCGTCGATTACCCCGGCGGCATGGTCTACGGGCACCTGCCGGCAAGGCTGCTTCCAGGTAAGGGCGCCGACAGCCCCACCGTCGGGGAGTCGGTCGCTGTTGGAGAACAGAACCTGGATGCGGCGATCCGCGGCACCAGCGGCCCGCTTGTTGCGATGGGCTTATCCGAAGGAACGATGGTACTTGATGCCGAGCAGGTGAGACTGATGAACGATCCGGATGCGCCACCGCCGGATCGGTTGTCTTTCATCGTGTTTGGCGACCCGACCCGGGGCATGTTCCATCAGCTTGGAATTCCACCTGGCAGCTACATCCCGGTTGAGGATTACACGATGCCGCCGCCGTTGGAAAACAGCCAATACGACACCACCATCGTCACCGCTGAATACGACGGTATCGGAGGCGACTTCCCCAACGATACGTCGAACCTATTAGCTGTGCTCAATGCGGCCATCGGGGGGTTGACGCACCATACCTACGCGGCGTTCACTCGCCCGGGTGACGTGCCACCGGAAAGCATCACCTCCACCAGGAACTGGCGGGGCGCGACCATTACGTCGTACTTAGTTCCCGCCAAGCAGCTTCCACTGACACTGCCGCTCCGCGCCATGGGGATGTCGGACCAGCAGGTGGATCAGATTGACGCGGAGCTGCGGCCGATAATTGATGCCGCGTATTTCGATCACCGTCATCCCGCGGACCCCGGCCCGAACGCCTTGGACGTCGTTCAAGCGTATCGAAGCGTGGAAGCCGCAACTTCCCACGCACCCGGCCAGGACACCATGGGTCAACAAATGAATAGCTTGTTCCCCAAGCTCGTCAATTGACTCGGCCGCACTGCGACGGCTCGCCCGTCGCTGCGTGGCGGGTATCGCGGTCGTTCATCTCGCGGACGCCGGTAACAACGGCGGCCTGCGCCGCGGAGTGCGGTCACGGCGCCAGTCCGACGGCCACCAGCGCGGCGGCCACCAGTTCGCTCGCCCGACCAGCGCAGCAATGGCGGGCACCGTGATGGTGCGCACCAGGAAGGTATCCAGCAATGTCCCGGTCCCGACGAGGAAGCCGACCTGTACCAGGGTGCTGATGCTGGCGAACAGCAGGCTGAACATCGAGGCAGCGAAGATGAGGCCCGCCGCGGTGATCACACCGCCGGTGGAGCCCACGGTGCGAATAATGCCGGAACGCACGCCGAGCGGAGACTCGTCCTTGAGTCGGGAAATGAGCAACATATTGTAGTCCGCACCCACGGATACCAAGATGATGAAGGCCAGTCCGGGGATGCTCCAATGCAATTGTTGACCCAATATGAATTGGAATAGGATGACACCGATACCAAGCGCAGACAAATAGGAAACCACTACCGAACCGATCATGTAGAGCGGGGCAACGACCGCACGGAGCAGTAGGGTCAGGATCAGAAACACCACCACGACAGTCACGACAATGATGAATCGTATGTCACGGTCGTAATAGTTCCGCGTATCTCGGAGCAGAGCGGGGTATCCCGCCATCGATATCTTGGCGTCGGCCAGCATGGTATTCGGTTGAGCCCCGCGTGCGGTATCGGTGATCGAATTAACTTGATCCATTGCCGCGGTGCTGAACGGGCTAAGTTTGGTTTGTATCAAGTACCGCGCTGCGTGCCCATCGGGTGATATGAAAATCGCGGCCATTTTCTTAAACGATTCCAGATCTAGCGCCTTCTGGGGAAGATAGAACCCCGCCATAGGCGGCTTCCCCGCATCGTTCTTCATTGCGAGCAGAAACGTCGAAGCGGCGCCGAGTCCCGCGCCCAATCGTTTGGTCTGGTCGACCAGTGTTTGCACACCGTCGGCCACCTGTCGGCTCGCGTCGGCGAGCTTATCGGCGCCCTGTTGCACGGTGGCAAGGCGGGGCTGCACGCTGCCGAGATCAGTCAGCCCCAACGACCGGATGGCGGCGCTGAGCGATGTGCCGAGACCCTTCGCCGTGGACGCGAGGCTCTGCGCGTCTTGGGTTGACTGCAACTGCCGAGCGAGCCGGGTGATCGTATCGAGCGCGCCGTCGTCGCGCGCGCTGACCAGCCGCTGCATCTGTCCACGCCAGCTGCTACAGATGGGGTCGGCGTCACATATCGGGCTGGCATTGAGTGCCGTCACCACGGGGCCGCTCCACCGGAAGACGTCCAGAAGATTTGCGAAATTCACGCCGATACTGTCGCCGAGCGCACGGATCGCGTTGACCAGCTTGGCCGTGACGTCGATTTGGTTGAACGCCCTGTCGCCACCGAATTGGTTCTGCAGGTAGTACAACGATTCGACCAGGCCGCGGACACTGACGATGGCCTGACGGACTTGGCCACGCACGTCGACGAGCGTGTCGGCCAGTTGGTTGGCCCCCTTGGCCAGCCGGTTGAGGTCCCCCGCTTGATCGGTGATCCGCCTCGAGCCCGTGCTTAGCTCGTCGCCGACTTCGCCTGCCTGATATGACAACCTGGCCTGTTGCAGCGAAACTCCGGTGGGTCGGGTGACCCCGCGGACCATCGCGATATCGGGCAGTTGGCTTACCCGCTGCGCCATCTGCTCCAGGTCGGCAAGCGCCTGCGGCGTCCGCAGGTCCTGTGGTGACTCGACGAAGAGGTACTGCGGAATGGTCGAGCTCACCGGGAAATGGCTCTCCATCGCGGCATATCCGACAGCGCTGTGGACCGAGGACGGCAGAATCTTGCGATCGTCGTAGTTGTAGCGGACCAGGCCCGCGCAGCTCGCCAGAATGATCAACACAATCAAACTGGCAAACAAATTGGACTTAGGCCGGCGCACAATACGTATTCCGGAACGCCGCCAGAAACGAGTCGTGAGGTCACGTCGAGGCGAGACCCAGCGACGGCGCCCGGCGAGCACGAGGATAGCCGGGAGCAGAGTGACCGCGGCTACGAATGCCACACCGATCGCAATCGCCAATGCCGGACCGGCCGTCGAAAACGCTGTCAGACGAGTGAAGATCATCGCGAGGAAGGTGACGGCCACGGTGGCCGCGGACGCGGCGATCACTTTCCCGACCGACATCAGCGCCCGCTTTACCGCTTGATCCGAATCCGCGCCGAGTCGGACGTAGTCGTGATAGCGGCTGATCAGAAACACGGCGTAATCCGTTCCCGAGCCGGCCATCATCGCGCTGATAAATATGATCGTCTGGCTGGAAATACCCAGGCCATGTTCGGCGAGCCCGGCCACAATGGCCTGCGCGGTCACCAGGGATACGCCGATTGTCACCAACGGCAGCAGCATGGTGAGCGGGTTTCGGTAGATGATCATAAGGACAACGAGCAACATGATCGCCATCGCGATCTCGACATGATTCAGATCGCGCTCACCGGTGTCCGTGAGATCGGCGACGGTGGCCGCGGGTCCAGCCAGGTTGACGGTCAGATGAGAGCCCGCAACGCTCTGTTTGACGATCTTGGCGACCCGTGTGTAGGCGGCGTAGGACGGGGGCGAGCCCAAATCGCCGGCGAGGCCGACCGCCAGCATCAACGCCCTGCCATCCTTACTGGTCAGGGTGTCGCGCAGAAACGGTGTGCCGACGAAATCCTGCAACATCACGACGTCTCGCGTGTCCTGGTGCAGTCTGTCGACGAGTGCGCGATAGACGCCTTCGTCGGCGGGTCCCGCCTTGGCCCCTCCCTTGTCACTGGTGAGCACCACCAACAGGACGTTTTCTGACCCCGATTCATGAAACGCTTTGGTCATCTGTCGGGTCGTGACCGTCACCGGCGCGTCAGGCGGCAGGATGGCAACCGGATGTTTCTGGGCGATCTCGGCCAGGGACGGGAACGTCGTGGGCAGGCCGGCCGCGAGCAAGATCCAGAACCCGACGACGACCAGCGGCCACCGCACTACAAGATCGGCTAACCGGTGGAACACACCACCGGCTCCGGCTGTGCCTGTTTTGTCCGCCTGCCTTGACATGCGCTGTGGCCACTCTCGAATGTTGGTCAAAAAGTCAAGCCCGAGGGACGCTGCGTACCGGTGCCAATACGTCACGACCCTCCGCGACCCGGACATATACCGCTTTCATCGCCGCTGCATACCGGGTAACTGATTCGCGGGCGATCGGATTGTTCGGGAACAACACCACCAATTCGGTCGCCTTCTCAAGCCGAGCCACCCACATACACAGTGGGAGCGAAAGCCTGCCGTCGAAGTACATGCCCATGCTCAGCCCGGCGAACTCCGGGGTGAGGAAAGTTGGAATTGCGCCTGCATCGTAGTAATTCACTTGAGGAAAGTTAGGCCGAGGCCTGTTCAGCCAGGGCGCTAACTCCAATACGCGGTCAAATGGCACATTCGCCAACGGTGTATTCGAATCAAAGGAAGCCTGCGCGGCACGGGCGGCAGCGCCGAAAGACGTTGTCGCGATAGGGACGACAACCGGAACCAAGCCCGTGAACCAACCCAGTGTCATAAGCTCTTCCGGAGTGCGCGTATCGGCGGTAGAAAGTCCGTAATACATTTGCGCACCGGTCAACTCGTGTTCCGCCAGGGCCGCGCAGGCGAAAACACCACCGACGAATCGAGCACCCGACTCCACGCAGGCGGATTCAAACTGTGCTGTCTGCTGGTCGTTCATCAGCTCTACAGCGATCAGGTCACCGCTACAAGGCAGCGATGGATCACCGAGTGGCAACGGCAAGTCCGGAAAGGCTCCGTTATTGTTTTCCGCGAACTGAATCCATGTTTGTACCTCTGGTGTCTCCAATGTCAACACGGATGTGTCCCGGCGCTGCCGGACGCAGTAGTCGTCATAGCTGCCCGATTCCGGCAGCGGGATGGGTGCTTCGCCTTCCACCAGGGCGGCGTACATGAGAATTAACTCCATGAGTATCACACCCACAAACTTTGCATCCATGTGGATATGATCAACACTCATATAGAAATTGAAGTGGTCTGCACACTGCATTACCCCAAAGCTGAAGCAATCCCAATGCAGCGGATCCGGCGTCGCCAAGACCAGGTCTCGGAATTCCGTTGGCGCCATCTCGCCATGCTTGGTGGGGACAAATTTAATGTCCTCCGGATCGGCGATGGTATGCCGGATAATGGTTTCCGCGTTCTGGTATTCGAACCAACTTCGGTACGTATCGTGCCGACGAACATGGGCATTGATGACGTAACTCATGGTACGGATGTCGCACCGACCCGATACCTCGCAGGAGCCGATGAACAGCCTTGAATAATCAAGACCCTGGGCTGCGTATTCGGAAAAGCCTCGCAGATGTCCGGCTTGCATGTAGCTGGGCGGCACAGCACTTACTGGGGCTTGTCGGGCCTTCTCGAGCGCGGCAGGTGACGGGTGCCAGGAGACGACCGTACCGGGGCCCGGCAACCAATCGACAATTGTTCCTAACGCCACCGAGGCTACTTGCACCTTTCCCTCCTCAAGTTGAATAGCTTCGGTTGGTCCGACACTGTCTCGGACCCTTCTTGGAAACTTCTCGGGCACTCCAGGTCAGCCACCGGCCGTCACGACCTCGCCTGGCGCCGGTTCTTGCGCCGACAGCTTCTCGCACAGGTGTCCCGCCAAACGTCGAACAGTGGTGATGTCGCTAGGGATGGTTCGGATTCCCGTTTCCGTCTCGATACGGGTACGCAGTTCGAGGTTGCTCAGCGAGTCGAGGCCATACGCGGAGAACGGACGGTCCGGATCGACGGCGCGACGCAGAATCAGGCTGGCCTGGTCGGAAACCAGACGCCGCAGCCGGGTCGGCCACTCGTCGGTGGGCAGCGCGCTCAGCTCGGCATGGAATTTGCTTGCTTCCGTTCGGCCTTGCCCGTTGGACTGGAACGCTTCAGCGAATCGGCTGCGTTGTGCGAACGCGGTCAACCACGGTGCATCGATGATCGGGGCATATCCGGTGTAGCCGCGGTCATGGCGCAATAGTGCCTGGAACGCATAGGCGCCCTCCTCGGGCGTGATCACGGTGTCGGTGTCGTCCGCAAGCGCCGAGGCGGCCCCGATCTCGCCCCAGGCTCCCCAGGCGATCGCGGTGGCCGGCAGACCCTGAGCGCGGCGCCAGTGAGTGAAGCCGTCCAGCCAGCTGTTCGCCGCGGCGTAGGCGCCCTGCCCCGGTGAGCCGAGCAAGGCGGCCGCCGAGGAGAACGAGCAGAACCAGTCCAGTGGCTGCTGGGCGGAGGCCTCTTGCAAGGCCCTGTGCAGGTGCCAAGCACCGTAGACCTTCGCTGCCCAGTTGCGGTCGATGAGCTCGTCGGTGATGTTGGCAAGCGTGGCGTCCTCGATCACGGCGGCGGCATGCAGCACGCCGCGCAGCGGAAGCCCGGTGGCGGTCGCGGCTGCCACCAATCGGTCCGCGGTGCCGGGTTCGGCGATGTCGCCGCACTCCACGACGATGTCAGCCCCCGTCGCGCGGATGCACTCGATGGTCTCCTGTGTTCTGGCATCGGGCGCCGACCGCGAGGTCAACACGATGCGGCCGCAGCCTGCCCCGGAACCTGGACCCGAACCTGAACAAGCCATCTGCTCGGCGAGGAAAAGGCCCAGTCCACCCAGCCCGCCGGTGACGATGTAGGCACCGTCACCGCGGAAGACCCGGGCCTGCTCCGGCGCCAGCACCACGCGGCTGTGCCCGCCGTGCGGGATGTCGAGCACGAGTTTGCCGGTGTGCTGGGCAGCGCTCATCACCCGGATGGCGGTGGCCGAGTCGTGCAGCGGGTAGTGCGTGGTCTCCGGCATCGGCAGCGAGCCGTCCGCGGTGAGTTGGTACACCGTTGCCAACAGATCCCGGACAACCTTGGGGTGGCTGATGGTCAGCAACCCCAGGTCGACGGCGTGGAACGTGAGGTTGCGATGGAACGGGAAAAGGCCCAGCCGGGTGTCGCCGTAGATGTCGCGTTTGCCGATCTCGACGAAGCGTCCCCCGAAGGCCAGCAGTTCCAACCCGGCGCGCTGCGCGGCGCCGGGCAGCGAGTTCAGCACGATGTCGACGCCGTACCCGTCGGTGTCGCGACGGATCAGTTCGGCGAACTCGACGCTCCGCGAGTCGTAGACATGCTTGATACCTTTGTCCCGCAACAGTTCTCGACGCTCCTCGTTGCCAGCGGTGGCAAAGATTTCGGCGCCCACGGCGCGCGCGATCGCGATCGCCGCCTGACCCACCCCACCGGTCGCGGAGTGGATCAGCACCCGATCGCCGGACTTGACGCGGGCCAGCTCGTGCAGGCCGTACCAGGCGGTGGCGTACACGGTGGTCACCGCGGCCGCCTGGTCGTCGGCCAAGCCAGGCGGCAGGGTGACGGCCAGGTCTGCGTCGCAGGTGACGAACGTGCCCCAACAGCCGTTCGCGGACAACCCGCCGACATGGTCGCCAACCCGATGACCTTGCACGTCGGGCCCGACCGCGGTCACCACGCCGGCGAAGTCGGTACCCAGCTGCGGCAACCGCCCCTCCAAGCTGGGGTAGCGACCGAACGCGACCAGGACATCGGAGAAGTTGACGCTGGACGCGGCGACCGCGACCTCGATCTGGCCCGGGCCCGGCGGAACGCGGTCGTAGGCAACGAGTTCCATCGATTCCAAGTCACCGGGGGTGCGGATTTGCAGGCGCATCCCGTCGCGCTCCGGGCTCACGACCGTGGTTAGCCGCTCCTCGGGGCGCAGCGGAGTCGGACACAGGCGCGCCGTGTAGCAGTCGCCGTGTCGCCAAGCGGTCTCGTCCTCCTCCGACCCTCCCACCAGTTGCTGAGCCAGCCGCTCGGCCTCGGTGTGCTCGTCCACGTCGATTTGGGTGGCACGCAGCCGCGGATGTTCGGTACCGAGCACCCGCATCAAGCCCCGCAGCCCGGCCTGCTCCAGGTTGGCTTGGTCGCCGGCGACCACCGTCTGGGCATTCCTGGTGACGACGTACAAACGCGGTGGGGCGCCGGGGGTTTCCGTGAGCTCGCGGGCGATGCGCACCAGCTGATGCACATACTTTCCGCCGAGCAAACGCTTTTCGTCCGGGTTCTCGTTCAGCGGTGCCGTGCAGACCACCACACCGTTGAATTCGTGGGCACCGAGGTATGAGCCAAGCAGTTCGGCGTTGGCCCGATCGTCGGCGTGCTGCGGCCAGCACATGGTCTGACATTCCGCGCCATGGCGCGTCAATGCATTAGTGAGCTCGCCGGCCGCGGTGTCCGCCGCGGTGGCGGCGCTGATCAGCAGCCACTCTCCAGCGTTGGGATGGTCCGCCTCGGGCAGCGCTCGCTGCTGCCAGTCGATAGTCAGCAGCCGCTCGTTCAGCACCCGATCTTGATGTTCGTTCTCGGCGACCCCGGTGCCGATCTGCAGCCCGTGCACCGTAAGCAGGACCGTCCCGTGCTCGTCGAGCACATCGAGGTCGGCCTCGACCACGGCGGCGTCGGCTCTGGTCACCCGCGTGTAGCAGTAGTGGGCGTTGCGGCTAAGACCGTAGGCGCGTAGCAGGCGCACACCCCGCGGCGCCGGCAGGATGCTGCCGGCCTCGACGTCCGGATGAGCCTCCACGGAATTGAAGCAGGCATCCAGCAGCGCTGGGTGCATGCAGTAGGCGGCCTGCTGTGAGCGCATTGCACTGGGGAGCGCGATCTCGGCAAGCACGGTGCCCGAGGTCCCTTCGCCGGTGCGCACTGCCGTCAGACTGGTGAAAGCCGGGCCCAGCTGTACATTGCGCTTTAACAACCGCTTCCGCAGCTCGGCCCCGTCCTCCCGGACCGGGTGTGCTGCGAGCAGCGCGTCGATGTCGTACGCAGGGGGCTGGTCGTGCTCTGCAGCGTGCAGCACGGCGGTGGCGTGCCGGGTTTGCTCCCCATCCCGGTGTGTCTGGACCACGAAGTCGATGACCCCCGGCGACGCAACCGAGGCGACGGCGCCGACCGAGGTCTCGTCATCGAGCAGCAGCATCTGCTCGAAGCGGATGTCTCGGACCTCGAAGTCCTCGAAGTCCTCGCCGAGGGTCACGTGAGCCGCGGCCAGCGCCATCTCGCAGTAGGCGGTCCCCACGAGGACAGCAACGTGGTTCACCTGATGGTCCCCAAGCCACGGCTGTGCCGCGCCGCCGACTTCAGCCCGCCAAACGTGCCGCTCCGGCTCCTCCTCCAGGCGCACATGCGGCCCCAACAGCGGATGCACCGCAATGGTGCTGGCGCCATGTGCCTGGGCGTTCTGACCGTTGCGGCTCAGCAGCAGACGACGGTGGGTCCAGGCGGGTAGCGGCGCGTCCACCAGCCGCCCAGCGGGGTACAGCACGGCGAAGTCCACCGCCGCGCCCGCGCTGTGCACGTCCGCCAGGAAGCCGCGCAGTCCGTGCGGCAGCTCCTGCCCACGGCGCATGGCGGCCAGAGCGGCGACCGGCATGTCGATGCTGCGGGCGGTCTGCTCGACAGCGCGGGTGAGCAGCGGGTGGGGTGACAGCTCGGTGAAGACGCGGTGTCCGTCCTCCAGCGCCGCCCGCACCGCCGCGCCGAATCGCACGGTGTGTCGCAGATTGTCCACCCAGTAGTCGGCATCCCATTCCGGCTTGCCACGCGGGTCGTACAGGGTCGCGGAGTAGACCGGGACGGTGGGTGTCATCGGGGTGATGTCTGCCAGCGCATCGGCCAGCTCGTCGAGGATGGGATCGACCTGGGGGGTGTGCGATGCGACGTCGATTGCCACGTGGCGTGCCATCACACCCTGTTGCTCCCATGCTGCGACCAGCTCGTGAAGCGTTTCGATGGCGCCGCCGATCACCGTGGACTGCGGCGAGGACACCACCGCCAGGACGACATCGGTCACGTCGCGAGCCATCAGTTCCGAGAGCACTCGTTTGGCCGGCAGTTCGACCGAAACCAACCCACCGCTACCGGCGATGCGGGCCATCAGCAGTGCGCGGCGACAGATCACGCGCACTCCGTCTTCCACAGACAGCGCTCCGGCGGCAACCGCCGCCGCGGTCTCGCCCATCGAATGCCCAATGACCGCGCTCGGGCGCACCCCGTACGAGCGCATGGTGGCGGCCAGCGCCAAATGCATGGCGAACAGGGCCGGCTGGACCCGGATACCGGTCACTGTGTCGGGGGCCAACAACGCTTCGGTCACCGAGAACCCGGCCTCTTGGGCGATCAGCGGCTCCAACTCCGCCACGGTCGCGGCGAACACCGGTTCGCTGGCGATCAGGACAGCCCCCATGGCGGCCCACTGCGAACCCTGCCCGGAGAACACCCACACCGGTCCCTGGTCGTCCGCGCCGACCGCGGCCTCATACAAAGCGTCCCCGTCGGCCACCTCCCGTAACGCCTCGGTCAGTTCGGCCGGGCTGCCGGCCATCACGGCGGTACGCACCGGCCGATGCGCCCGCCGGCGGGCCAGCGTGTAGGCCAGATCCCCTAGCGCCACGCCATCCGAATGCTCGTCCACCCAGTCGGCCAGCCGACGCGCGGTCTGCCGCAGCCCGTCTGCCGAGGTGGATGACAGCGCGAAAAGCATTTCACCGCTCGCCGCGGATACGGGGGACACGTCGCGCTGTGCGGCGGTTTCGGGGGCTTGTTCCACAATGGCGTGCGCGTTCGTTCCCGACACCCCATACGACGACACGGCCGCCAGCCGGGGATGAGCGCCGCTGCCGGGCCACTGGGTGATCTCTTGTGGCACAAAGAGTTTAGTGTCGATGCGGGCCATCTCATCGGGCAGGCGGTTGAAGTGCAGATTCCGCGGAACGACACCGTGCTGCAGCGCGAGGACCGCCTTGATGAGAGCCAGCGTTCCGGAGGCCGCCTGGGCATGTCCGAAGTTGGTCTTCACAGATGTGAGCGCACAGGGGCCGGCGATGCCGTAAACCTGGGCCAGGCTTGCGTATTCGATCGGGTCACCGACCGGGGTCCCGGGGCCGTGCGCCTCCACCATGCCGACGTCGCCAGCGTCCGCGCCCGCCGCAGCCAACGCCGCCCGATACGCCGCGACCTGCGCGTCCAGTGACGGTGTTGCGATGTTCACGGTCCGGCCATCCGAATTTGTGGCCGTGCCACGTACCACCGCGAGGACGCGGTCACCATCGGCCAGCGCATCCGACAGCCGCTTGAGCAACACCACAGCGCAACCCTCGGACGACACAAACCCGTCCGCTGCGACGTCGAACGCATGGCAGCGTCCAGTCGGAGACAGCATGCCCGCGGCCGACCCCGTGGATGCCTTCCGCGGTTCCATCAACACCGTGGAGCCGCCCGCCAGCGCGAGGTCGCTTTCACCCTCGTGCAGGCTGCGACAGCCCATATGCACAGCCATTAGGCCAGATGAACACGCCGTGTCCACCGTGATCGCCGGACCGTGCACCCCCAGGGCGTAGCCAACTCGTCCGGACGCCATGCTCAAGTTGGTGCCGGTAAACCCGTATGGCCCCTCCAGGGCACCGGCATCGGCGGCCAGGTATGCGTAGTCGAAATGCGTCAATCCCACGAAGACACCGGTCCGCGAGCCAGCCACCGACGCCGGGTTCAAACCGGCATGCTCGATCGCCTCCCACGAGATTTCCAGCAAAAGGCGGTGCTGCGGATCGATCGCCTCCGCCTCCTGCTCGGCCAGACCGAAGAACTCGGTATCGAAGCCGGCAGCGTCGTCGAGAAACCCACCCCACTTGGTCACATGCCGGCCGGGCACACCCGGCTCGGGGTCGTACCACTCGTTAAAGTCCCAGCGATCCGCGGGAATCTCGGTGACCAGGTCGTCGCCCCGCAGCAGCGCTTCCCACAACTGCTCTGGTGAGTCGACGCCTCCAGGAAGCCGGCAAGCCATACCGACAACCGCAACGGGAGTAGTAGCAGTCTTATCCACGGCGTGTTCATCCCTTTCCGATCCGATTGGGCCCCCGCGGAATGTTGCAACTCTCTCACAGAAGCAGATCTTGAACATGGCAATTTGGGAAAGTTCCATGAGCATGGCGGGTTCGCCCAAACAAGTTCAAAAGCCTTGCAATGCAACCTCTGCTTAGCTTGTGTTCCAGCTGTGAGGTGGATCTCCCACCATCGACAGCGCGGCGATGGCAGGGTCCCCGGGTACGAGTCGCTACACGGCGAGACGCTGCCGTCCGCGCCGCTGGGCGCGACGTGTCGGTTCGGCTGACAGTTTGCATCCTTTTGACTGAGTGCAACGCCAACCGTTGGTAGGGTGATGCGCTGTGGTCGTGCTTTCTATTCCTGCTGTGTTGCGCGAGCGCGCCAGTCTGCAGCCTGACGACATGGCGTTCATTTTTCTTGATTACGAACATGATTGGGACGGCGTTGCTGAGAGCCTGACGTGGTCGCAGTTGTATCGGCGAACCCTTACCCTTGCCCAACAGCTGCGGCCTTGCGGATCACCCGGTGACCGCGCGGTCATTTTGGCACCGCAGGGACTCGAATACGTCGTTTCCTTTATCGGCGCCATCCAGGCCGGACTTATCGCCGTACCGCTTGCGGTTCCGCTGGGCGGCGTCAGCGACGAGCGCGTGACTTCGGTGATGCGCGACGCGTCGCCCTCTGTCGTCCTCACGACGTCCGCTGTCGCAGGCAATATTGCCGAGTATCTCAAGTCGAGGCCCGGTGAGTCCGCTCCCTCAGTCATCGAGATCGATTTGCTTGACTTCGACTCGCCGAACGCACGCGCTGCAAACGACGACACGTCAGCAAACACTGTATATCTGCAATACACCTCCGGATCGACCCGCACGCCAGCCGGGGTGATGATCTCAAACAAGAACGTCCGGGCCAATGTAAAGCAGGTCAATGAGGGCGTCTTCTCGCAGTACGGAGGCGTCGGACCGCCGGACACCACGGTGGTGTCGTGGTTGCCGCTGTATCACGACATGGGTTTGTGGATGGGAATCATCTTCCCGCTTTTGAACGGATTCCCTTCAGTGCTCACGAGCCCGGCGTCATTCCTGCAGCGGCCGGCCCGATGGATGCACTTGATGGCAAGCAACACCAGCGTATTTTCGGCGGCCCCGAATTTCGCCTTCGAATTGGCGGCACGCAAAATAACAGATGAGGATATGGCCGGGCTGGATCTCGGGGACGTAATCAGCGTCCTCAACGGTGGCGAGCGGGTACAGCCTGTGACACTGCAACGCTTCGCCGAGCGGTTCCGTCGTTTCAACTTTCGAGACAAGGCGATCCGGCCATCGTATGGAATGGCCGAAGCATCGGTGTACATTGCGACCCGCGAAGCGGGTGATCCACCGGAGATCGTTCATTTTGAGTCCGACAAACTGACCGCGGGTCATGCGGAGCCGTGCGCCAACGGAGGCGGGACAGCGCTGGTCAGTTACGGCGTGTCACGGTCACCGACGGTGCGCATCGTGGATCCCGAGACCAGCATCGAGTGTCCGGCGGGAACGGTCGGCGAGATTTGGGTGCATGGCGACAACGTTGGTGCCGGCTATTGGCTGAGACCTGAAGACAGTGCGCGTACGTTCGGCGCAAGGATTTTCGATGCGGCGGCCGGGACGCCAGAAACGCCGTGGCTGAGAACCGGAGATTTGGGCTTTTTCTCCGACGGCGAGTTGTTCATCATTGGCCGCATCAAGGATCTCTTGATCGTCTACGGGCGTAACCATTCTGCCGACGACATCGAGGCGACGATCCAAGAGGTCATCCCGGGCCGGTGCGCGGCGATTGCGGTTCCGGATGATGGCATCGAGAAGCTGGTGGCCATCATCGAACTCAAGAAGCGGGGTAATTCCGACGAGAATGCGCTGGAGAAGCTGGGCGTCGTTAAGCTCGACGTCACCTCGGCGATATCGAACTCGCACGGCTTGAATGTGGCGGATCTCGTTTTGGTAGCCCATGGCTCGATTCCCATCACCACGAGCGGCAAGGTCAGAAGAAACGAGTGCGTGTCGCTTTACCAGCAGAATGCATTCACTCGGTTAGACGCTTAGCGACAAGTCCGCCCGAGTTAGGACATTCTTAGTGCCCGGAGCTTGATGCCGAGGTGGGTGAGGATTTTCAGCTGGGACTCGCGTATTGCCGGCGGGAAGGTCTCGGTGGCGCCGTTGATGCTGATGGTGGCGCTGCGCAGCGGCCGTATTGCTTGACGACCTTGGCGATGGAGACCCCGGTGCGGGTCTCGATGGTGTGCGCGACGGCCAGGGCGGTGAACACGATGGTCAGGTGCGCCTCGATAGCCTCACGCTGCCGGTGATACATGGGCGGGCCTCAAGATCGTTCTTGGACATGCGAAACGACTTCTCCACGTGCCAGAGGTCGTGATATTTCGCGATGACCTCAGCGGCCGGCATCACCGACACAGGCACATTGGTCACGTATCCTTTGAGGCCTACCAGCGACTGGGCACGGGCGAGGCTGGCCTCGTCGACCGCGCGATCATCGCCGCGGACCTTCACAAACCGCGCTTTCTTGCTCCCGTCGACGGTCGCTCGGGCGCGGGCTTCCTGGGCAGCCAGGGTTTTCTGGTCACGACGCGCGCGTTTGGCCGAGTAGGACCAGATCGCCCACCACCCGCCCGGGTGAGCTTCGCGATCCCGGACCGGTTCGGCCCGTAGCGCAGTGTTGTTGACTTTCATGTTGCCGTGCCGGGGTGTGACGGTGTCGATCAGCTGTCCGTCGGTGAAAACGTCACCGTTCCAATGGAAATGAGACTCCAGATCGGCGGGTGCCTTGGTGACGCGGGAACCGACGATGAACGACAACTCCAGCGCATCGAGGGCGGTGAGATTCGCCCCCGAAAGCATCCCGGCATCAGCGGCCACCACCAACGGCGTTGTGGCGTTGTGGCGTTGTGGCGTTCCAGGAAACCGGTGATGATCGGCACGATGGTGGTCGTCTCGGCGGTGTTTCCCTGGAAACGGCCGATCTCCAAAGGGAATCCGGTCCGATCCACCAGCAGGCCGACGACAATTTGAGGGTCCACCCTCCGCTCCTTGCTCTACCCAACTTTGCGCAGGTCATCCTCGGATTCGGCCTCGAAGTACAGCGTGGTCACGTCATGAAGCAGAAGGCTCAGTCCGACACAGTCAGAGGAATAGGCAAAGCACTTGGCAGCGATCGTATCCCGGTACTTGCCGGGTCCGATTATCGAGGTGTCGCGCAATCGTGCGGTAGGACACCGAATTTACGCCCAGGTCTGCCAGGACACGGGCCGCGTCGAGCTTGCTGGTGGGCTCCACGATCCGGGCGATGACCAGATCCCGGAACACCGCGTCGTTGACGGTGTGGAGTCCGAGCCAGTCGTAGACGTGCCCGATCACCTCGTAGAGCAGCCGCGACGAGGTGCCCGTCGTGCGGCCTGGTCCGGCCAACTCCGGCGCAGGTGTCACATCCAGGGGCCGCCGGTTGGCGACATCGCCGAGGCGGGCGACCTTGCGTTTGGCCTCCAGCTCCAGGGCCTCTTGATCCCCGTCGGCGATCCGGCGGGCCTTCTCCAACAGAATCCCCAGCTCAACGCCGGTATGCGCCGAACCGATATGGGCAAGGATCTCGCGGCGGCCCTGGTGCTTACGCACCACCTGCACCGCCACCGCACCCGAGGCGGTGCGCACCTTCCGCACATACGCCACCGCCCCGAACTTACCCGTTTAGTGCCCCTAGTGCCCCAATCCAGCAACCAAACCCGCAGCTCACAGCGTTACCGCTGCCCGCAACCCCGGAAGGGGTCCTAACTCAGGTTAAATCGGTGGCCACTGCGAGCAGATCTTCGCCGGGCAGCTCGATCAGCAAGCTGGCTCCCGTACCGACCCAATACATAGCGTTCCCGGCTGCATAAACGCGCTTCACCGCCGCATAGAAAGCGGCCTTGCCAATGTCACCTGAGCCGAGAGCGGACTGGACATCATTGGATATGGCGGTCCACGTTGCGGTGTGATCATTGAACGCATCGTCGATAGCGTATCCAAAACCTTCTCTCGTGTTCGCCGTGTTTTGCTCTATGTCGTTAAGGATCTGACCTAGGACGATTTTGACGGAACTGGCGGCGGGTGTGGCCGCCTGGGCCGCGGAGCCGCCCAGAGGTCGCAGCGTCTGCTGCCACGACGTCAGCTGAGCGGCGATCGCCGAAGCCGCACCGTGATACGCCGACAGCGCCCCCACATTCTGGGCCCACATCTCCTGGTAGGCACCTTCGGTCGCCGCGATCGCCGGAGCATTGAACCCGAACAGGTTGGACCGCACCAGGTTCACCAACTGCACACGGTTGGCCGCCACCGCCGCCGGATGGGTGATCGCCGCCTTGGCCGCCTCAAAGACGCACGCGGTCGCATTGGCCTGCGCGGCCGCATTGGCGGCGTGCGCCGCCGACGTGCCGAGCCACCGGGTGTACTCGTTGGCCACGGCCGCCATCGCCTGCGCCGCCGCTCCCTGCCACGGCAAGCTCGTCGTCAGCGACGAAAACGACTCCGCCGCCGAACCCAGCTCGCTACCTAAACCAGACCAGCTCGCCGCGGCCGACAGCATCGGGGCCGAACCGGCACCCGTATAAACCTGCGCCGACGTTACCTCCGGCGGCAACACCTGAAAGCTCACGACCCCAGCCTCCTTTGCAGGTTAAGGACAGGATTAGCTGGTCGACTCCCGTCGCTGAACTATTTACCGCCGCCGCGTTGCCCGCGGGGGAACGGCAACGCGGCGGTGGTCCTTCAGAATGAAGGAAACCGCGCCGTGTCCGATAGAGGTTGAAATACCCTCATCTGCTCACCGCAGCGTTAAACATCCCAGTCTGTGGTGCGGGTACTTCTTACAGATTTCCAGCAAGCAGACCCAGCTCGACGGCCAGCCATGTTAATTCAGGACGCCGCCGGCACCCTGTCTTGTCGCGGATGCGGTCCAGGTAGGAGCGGACCGTGCGCAGCGATATGCTCAGAGTCGTGGCGATCTGCTGATCGGTCTGACCCTCAGCGAGCAACGCCAAAAGCTCCAACTCACGCTGACTCAACGATTGAGTGCCAGAACGTTTGTTCGCTGGTGCACTCGTTGGCGGCCCGTCGGAGAACTCGTTGAGCCGTTTGCGGTTGCGCGCCACCATCAGGCGGTAGCCGGCGGCGGCGGCGGCCAGCAGTGCGGGCACGATGGTGCTGACTACGGAGAGGTCTTTGGCGGCCGCGGGCACCCGGGCCAGCAAAGCGCGCGCCACCTCGGCGGCGGTGTGGGGATCTCCGCCTTTGGCCATGGCCAACGCCACCCGGGTGGGGCCCCAGGCGCGGTGCCATCGGCCTTCGCGGGGGGTGAGGTCTTCCAGCAGGGCTTCGGCGTCGGAGGCGGCCCTGCTGCTGAGGACCCCGAAAGCGGAATGAAACCACTTAACACTCGCCACAGTTGTGACATGGATTCAGGTCCGAGAGGTGTTCCCAGAGTTATATTGATGCCGCGTTTGCTCGATCGGTGTTGTTGCAGGCAGCGTTTTTGCGGGGGCTGGCCACTACGGGGTTGAGGTGGGCATGACGTACACGTCGGCGGCTCCGTTGATTGCGCGGGATGGTGAGTTGGCCGCGCTGGAGGGCGCGTTGGAGGGTGCCGGGTTGGGGCGGGGGTGTGTGCGGGTGCTGGCCGGTGAGGCGGGTGTGGGTAAGACGCGTTTGGCGCGTGAGTTGAGTTGGCGTGCCGAGCAGGGTGGTTGTGCGGTGTTGTGGGGGGGGTGCAGCGAGCTTGAGTTGGCGTTGCCATTTTTGCCGTTTAACGAGGCCATCGATACGTATCTCGCGACGGTGGATGTGGCGCAGCTGCGTGAGCAGCTTGATCCGTTGGCCGCTGATGCGGTGAGCGCGATCGTGCCGCAACTGTCGAGCGGTGGGCCTTGGCGTGATTTGTCCGATGCCGCGCTTCAGCTGCACTTGTTTGAGGGTGTGGTGGCGGTGTTGCGGGCGGTGGCGGGGCGATCGGGTGCGGTGTTGGTGCTTGAGGATGTGCATTGGGCGGATGTCTCGACGCGTGCGTTGTTGGATTTCGTGGCTCGGCGTATTCGTGGGCTTCCGGTGTTGGTGGTGGTGACCTATCGCAGTGAGGAGGTCGATGCGGGCCATCCGTTGCAGGTGATGCTCGATGGGTGGCGTCGGGCGGGGGTGAGCACGGTGATGCAGGTGTCTCCGTTGGCGCGCGGTGATGTTGATCGGCTGGTGTGTGCGCGGCTGGGCGTTGAGCATGTGGCCAGCGGGTTGGTGAGTCTGTTGGTGCAGCGCAGTGAGGGTGTGCCGTTTGCGGTGGAGGAGTTGCTCGATGAGGCGATCAGCTCTGGGCATGTGGTGCAGCGTGGCGGGGTGTGGCAGTGCGTGGCGTTGTCCACGTTGGAATTGCCCAACACGTTGGCGGTCGGGATTTTGCAGCGATTGGATCGGTTGGCGCCTGAGCATCGGCGGGTGGTGATGGCTGCGGCGGTGTTGGGGGCGACGTTTGATCCCGGTGTGTTGGGGGAGTTGACCGGGTTGCCCGTCGAGGTGGTGTCGGCGGCACTGAGCGCTATGACTAGGGCGCAGCTGGTGGAATCTGACACTGTTGAGCGGGGGCGGCTGCGGTTTCGTCACGCTTTGACTTATGACGCGGTGCGTGAGGCGGTGCCGGTGTGGGAGGCTACGGCGTTGCATAGCCGGGCTGCTGATGTGTTGGCGGCGGTGGTGCCGGCGGCGCCGGTGGTCGAGCGTGCCGGCCATTTGCTGGCCGCGGGTCGTGTGGTGGAGGCTGGGCCGTTGTGTGCCCAGGCGGCGCAGATGACCGCGCGTGCGGGTGCCTTCGCAGAGGCGGCGATGCTCTATGAGCATGCGCTGGTCAGCGTGGTCGACCCGGTCGAGCGCGGTCAGCTGTTGTGCGAGCGGGGTCTGGTCCTGCTGGCCAGTGGGGCGCCGGCAGCCGCGATCACCTCACTGCACGAGGGGGTGAGCCTGCTGGATCAAGCCGGGCACACCTCCACAGCGAGACTGCTCCTCGCGCTCGGTGGTGCGCACTGGTTCCTGGGGGAGAGTCACGCCGCGCTGGACGCCTATCAGCGGGCGCGTCACATCCTCGAAGACGCGCCCCCGGGCCCGGATCTGGCGTTGCTCTACGCGCGTTTGGCGATGTGGCACAACTCCGACCTGGACTGCGAGGTTGGTTTGGCCTTCGCCGATCGCGCCCTGGCGCTCGCTGAGGAGCTTGGTGCCGGGCCCGCCCACGCCGCGGCGTTGATCTACCGCGGCACCGCATTGTGTGAGCTGGGCCGCCGCGACGAAGGCATCGCGGTGATCGACCAAGGCACCGCCGAGGCCATGCAGCTCAGGCTGCCCGAAGACCTTAGCGCCGGCCTGATGACCAGCGCTGAACAGCGGGCGTTGGCGATGCGCGCCGGCGAGTTGCCGGCGATGGCCGAGGTGATCCGCGCCCTGGACATGGGCCCGACCGCCGAAGTGTTCGCCTCGCTCATCGAGGCGCTGGCGGGCCAGTTCCTGGGCGATGTCGGCCAAACCGAGGCCGCCGCCTTGGCAGTGCTCAAGGGCACTGAAGCGGCGCCCACCGGAATAATGGCCTTTGCCGGACGCGAGTTCTTGGCCTGGGCGCGACTGCAGCAGGGCCGCCTCGCCGACGCCGAAGCCCTGCTGGAAGACCTCACCCCCCGCGAAGGCCGATGGCACCGCGCCTGGGGCCCCACCCGGGTGGCGTTGGCCATGGCCAACGGCGGAGATCCCCACACCGCCGCCGAGGTGGCGCGCGCTTTGCTGGCCCGGGTGCCCGCGGCCGCCAAAGACCCCTCCGTAGTCAGCACCATCGTGCCCGCACTGCTGGCCGCCGGCGCCGACGCCGACGCCGAACACTGTGTCAACGCCGCCCTAGGCCCCGATCGCCACCCCATGGCCGTCGGCGCTGCGGCTGAACTCGCAGCCTACCGCGGCGACACCAAGGGTGCCGCCACGCTCTACCAAGAAGCCGCCGACGCCGCCGACGCCGCCGGCTACCGCCTGATGGTGGCCCGCAACCGCAAACGGCTCAAGGAGTTGTCCGACGGGCGGCCAACAAGTGCACCAGCGAACAAACGTTCTGGCACTCAATCGTTGAGTCAGCGTGAGTCGGAGCTTTTGGCGTTGCTCGCTGAGGGTCAGACCGATCAGCAGATCGCCACGACTCTGAGCATATCGCTGCGCACGGTCCGCTCCTACCTGGACCGCATCCGCGACAAGACCGGGTGCCGGCGACGCCCCGATCTAACACGGTTGGCCATCGAACTGGACCTACTCAACGGCAATCTGTAAGAAGTACCCGCACCACAGGCTGGCATGTTCGACGCCGCCGTGACCAGATAAGGGTATTTCAACCCCTACCCGACAATTCGCGGCCTCCAAGCACAGGTGCCGAGTCGTGCGTGTGGTTTCGCTCAATCACGCCGCCGGGCGTTGAGCGTTATCCCGGCATTGCATAGCGGGGGCTTAGCGTTTGAGCCGTTGAAGCGGATCCCGTACCCCCTGTCAGGATTGAACTGTTATCGCCGGTCCTGGTCAGGGGTCAAACCCCGTTCTAGCTGCACAAACGACATAACGTGGCTCGACAGAGACCTACGGATACGTGCCCACAATGTGCCCACGGCGTGCCCACGGCACTCGCAGGGAAGCAAACAGGTAATCACGGGGCTCTCAGCGCGGCCATCGTCGGCGGGCCGATCCCGATGTACTTCAGCCGCTCGGCCATCGGCGGCAACAGTCCAGCCGGTCACCGACCTCCTCGACCCGTCGCCAGTCCAGCCGGTCACCGACCGTGACGTAGCGCCAGCCGACCGGGAGACTGGTCTCAGAACGTCGGCGGCGTGAGTCCGGTGATGGTGCAAATGGACTCGGGATGCCGCCCCGCGCTGAATGAGAAGTACGAATAGATCTGCAGAATCACGCCCAGCGTCGAGGCCTTCGGTTCGGGCAACACCCTCGCCCGAATGACGCGCTCCCCCACAGCCCCGAGTCCCAACGATGCGGCACGTAAATCCGAATTCTCGCAACCACGGTTGCGGTAATTCGCCCACCGGCCGGGCGCCAGGCGGGTTTAGGGTTTGGGTGTTGGGGCCGCATTTCCATACAAGCAATCATGAAATTCCTGACTACCTGGTTCGAAGTTGGCTCCGCAGTTGCAGTCATGAGCAGCCTTGGGGGGAAGCGTGTCGCAATAGGGGGTATCAGCCGAGGCCGATGGTGCGGTCCACATAACACCAGCGGCCAAGGCTGCCGTTACAGTGCCGAGCGTGGCCATCAATACTCTCGTCTTCATGTTGGGATTCCTTTTCTCTGGATACATCCGGCCGCGCTTCGTATTGGGATCGACGTAATGCAGCGGCATGCAGGGACGGTACTTGGCAGTGTGTCACCACTTACCCTTGCGGGCCAGAGCGATAGCCCGGGCGATGGTCTCGGCGGCGGCAGACCAGCGTCGCGGTCTTCGACCGCTTTCTTCACGGTGTGGTGCGAGCACCCGCTCAACTCTGCAGCCGCGCGATAGGACCCGGTCAGGTCATAGGCATTGAGTATTTCCATTAGTTCTCCGTCAGAGTTCAAGTAGGTCTCTCCTGGGGATTTCGATTTCGACTAGGCATCGACATCGAAACCACAGGAGAGGCCGCCACGGCGCGTGACGCGCCGAGCGGCACAGGCAAGGTCCGGGCAGATTCATGGCCGCCTGCGGGCACTTTCGTGTCCGCCGGTGAGCAGAATTTATTGGCCGCTAATGCGCATGCGGCTTCCAGAAGCTAAGAAGCTCGGGCAAGTGCGCTGCTATGAATCCTTATCCGACGACGCACACCGCCCGCCGACGTAGTCGACATCGACGATGGACATCGACTTGACCTTGTCCCGGGCGAGCACCTCGAGCTTGGTGGGCTACGACGCAGTTCAGGCGGCGCAGGATGGTGAACCGTTTGAACTGCGTTAATACCTCGTACAGCTTTTGGCGGTGGCGGAGGGATTTGAACCCTCGGACGGTGTTAGCCGTCACACGCTTTCGAGGCGTGCTCCTTAGGCCGCTCGGACACGCCACCGCCGAGCAGCCTACCCAACGAGCGGGCGCTCATCCCAATCGTTGACGAGCGAAGAAGGCCTCCAGCGGCGCGGCGCATTCCTGCGCCAGCACACCCCCGCGCACGGCGGGGCGATGGTTGAGCCGCCGGTCGCGCACCACGTCCCACAGCGAACCGACCGCTCCGGTCTTGGGTTCCCACGCGCCGAACACCAGCCGCTCGATGCGGGCCAGGACCAGCGCACCCGCGCACATGGTGCAGGGTTCGACGGTGACCACCAGCGTGGTCCCCTGCAGCCGCCACCCGTCGCCCAGCGCGCGGGCCGCCGCGCGCAGCGCCAAGATCTCCGCGTGCGCGGTCGGATCGGCAAGGGCCTCACGGGCATTCACCGCCCGAGCGAGTTCGGCGCCATCGGGGCCAATGACCAACGCACCGATCGGGACGTCGCGGGGACCTGCCGTCGCGGCGACCGCAAGTGCGGTACGCATCAGATCTTCGTCAGCGATCACCGACGGGCCTGATGGCGGCGACCCGCTGCGCCCGGCTCCGCCGCGCTTGCGATCACCGACCGAGGCGGTCGATCACCGCCGACAGCTGGTCGGCGAAACCCATCTCCCGGGCAATGCGGCCCAGTTGCTCGTCGGCGTACAGGTCCGTCTCATCGAGGATGACGCCCAGCACCGCTTCGGGCAGTCCGATGTCGGACAGCAACCCCAAGTCGCCTTCCTCGAACGGCTCGGCGTCCTCGAGATCCTCGGGATCGATGTCGGCGTCCAGGTTGTCCAGCACCTCGGCGGCGATGTCGTAGTCCAGGGCGGCGGTGGCGTCCGACAGCAGCAACCGGGTCCCCGAGGGAGCCGGGCGCACGATGACGAAGAATTCGTCGTCGACGTCGAGGAGCCCAAAGACGGCACCCGCGCTGCGCAGCTCACGCAGCTCCGTCTCGGCGGCCGACAGACTCGTCAGCGAATTGGGGGCCAGCGCGGAACAGCGCCATTGCCCCTCTTCGCGCACAACCGCAACGCCGAAACCGTCCGGCGCGTCCGCGGCGGGGCCTTTAGCTGAGGCCCGTTGTGCTCCCATGGGCGCCTACGCTAGTCGCTGACCAGGCCTCTGGCCAGATTGCGAACAGACGAGCACAGTCGGCCAGCAACACCTGAAAGCACCACGACCCCCAAACTGTGTCAACCTTGGACTGTGGCTCGGTCTGCGGGGAAGACGCCGGTGTGCGTGTTGGGGCTGGGACTGATCGGCGGCTCGATTATGCGGGCCACGGCGGCAGCGGGCCGTGAGGTCTTTGGCTACAACCGATCGGTAGAAGGCACCCAGGGCGCCCGCTCCGAAGGCTTCGACGCCACCACCGAACTCAACGAAGCGCTCGCCCGCGCCGCCGACATCGACGCGCTGATCGTGCTGGCCGTTCCGATGCCGGCACTGCCCAGCATGCTCACCCATATCCGCGAATCCGCACCCGACTGTCCGCTGACCGACGTCACCAGCGTGAAGTGCGCGGTGCTCGACGAGGTCGCCGCGGTCGGGCTGCAGGCACGTTTCGTCGGCGGTCACCCGATGACGGGAACCGCGGACTCGGGTTGGCTGGCCGGGCACGCCGGGTTGTTCAACAGAGCCCCCTGGGTGGTCAGCGTGGACGACCATGTCGACCCCGCGGTGTGGTCGATGGTCATGGCGTTGGCGCTGGACTGCGGCGCGATGGTGGTGCCGGCCAAGTCCGACGAGCACGATGCCGCCGCGGCCGCCATCTCGCACCTGCCGCACCTGCTCGCCGAGGCGCTGGCCATCACCGCCGCGGAGGTCCCGCTGGCCTTCGCGCTGGCCGCAGGATCGTTCCGCGACGCCACCCGGGTGGCGGGCACCGCCCCGGATCTGGTGCGCGCCATGTGCGAAGCCAACTCCGCTCAGCTGGTGCCGTCCGCCGACCGGGTCATCGACCTGCTGAGCCGCGCCCGCGACTCGCTCGCCTCCCACAACTCGGTGGCCGAACTTGTCGACGCCGGCCACGCCGCACGAACGCGTTACGACAGGTTCCCGCGCTCCGACATCATCACCACATTTATCGGCGCGAAGAACTGGCGCGAGGAACTCGCCGCTGCGGGCCGGGCGGGCGGGGTAATCAGATCCGCTCTGCCAAGCCTGGGTAGTCCAATATGAAGCCGTCGGCGTCGACGCTCACCGTGGTGTCGGCGACCGGCGATCGCAACTTGATCCCGTCCGGACGTCCCTGGCTGGTGTAGCTCACCGTGGCCGCGGTGACGGTCATCTGGGGGACGTTCACATAGACCATCGGCAACACGATCGAGTCCGCCCGTTCGTGCAAGCCCAGCCGCCGGATCGGCAGCGCGTTGAAGAACGGACTGAACACCACGTCGACGTCAAGGGCACCGTTGTAGCCCGCGCGCCTCTCCCCCTGGTGGTCGGTCACCAGCCACATGTTTTCCTCGTCGCGGGCAATGGCAAGCTGACGTTCCCGGTCGGCCAAGGTGACGGTAAGCCCGAACCGTTTCGTGACACCGCTCTCGTCGGTCTGCACTTCGTAGAAGGCGCCGAACGCCGGGTTGGTCGCGGTGGCCGCGGCCACGATGCGGCCGTTGGCCCTGATTCGTTTGCCGGACAACTGCACTCGTACGGATTCCATGCGCGAGACGTCTTGTGCACGCCAAGTCAACATCGCCGGCCAGACGTGCGGAGTCGGATCAGAGGGTGCGTTCACTCGTCTACCGTAAGACGTGTCCACCAACCGCGGCGGGTTTGGCGCCAACTGCGGCCGCCTGTAACGGGTAGCGCCGGCCGACCGGCAGACTCAGCCGGCCGGTGCCCGGCACCGACACCCACACCGCCAACGCCAACAGGCCGTCGAGGATTAGCGCCAACGCGGCCACCATCAGCGCACCGACCAAGGCGAGGTGGAATTGGCGCACCTTGATCCCGTCAATCAGGTAGCCGCCCAATCCGCCGAGGCTGGCATAGGCGGCCACCGTCGCGGTGGCGACCACCTGCAGCGTCGCGCTGCGCAGCCCGCCCAGCATCAGCGGCAGCGCATTGGGTATCTCTACGCGCAGCAGCACCTGAGTCTCCGTCATGCCCATGGCGCGGGCGGCATCGACCACCGTCGGGTCGACGTTGGCGATACCCGCGTAGGTGCCGGCCAGCAGCGACGGGACACCCAGCAGCATCAGCGCGACCAGCGGCGGACCCAACCCCAGCCCGAACCACAGCACGCCCAGCAGCAGCACGCCCAGCGTCGGGAGTGCGCGCAACCCGTTGACCGCGCCGACCACCACCAGCGTGCCTCGACCGGTATGCCCGATGATCAGTCCGATCGGGACGGCGATCAGCGCCGACGCCAGCACGGCCGCCGCGGTGTATTCCAGGTGTTCGAAGATGCGCGCCCCCAGCCCGACGGGACCGGTCCAGTTGTCGACCGTCAACAGGTAGGACACCGCGCGTTCCACGAAGTTCATCGCGCGCCGCCCACGATCGGGGCCACCACAGAGCGTCGCCGACGTGTGATGCGCGCGGCGCGTTCCCACGGAGTCACCAGCCGGCCGGCCAGGAGGATCAGCACGTCGATGACGACCGCCAGCGCGAACAGCGCGATGATGCCTGCAACGATCTGGTCGCTCTTGTTGGTCTGGTATCCCTCGGTGAACCAGGTGCCCAGGCCGCCGATGCCGATTACCGAACCCACCGACACCATCGCGATATTGGTCACCACCACCACTCGCAACCCGGCGACCATTACCGGAATCGACAGCGGCAGCTCGATTTTCAGCATCCGCGTGATCGGGGAGTAGCCGACCGCGGTGGCCGCGTCACGCACCTGGGCGGGCACCGCGTCCAGCGCCTCGAGCACCGTCCGCACCAGCAGCGCCGCCGTGTAGGCCGTCAGCGCGACCATGACGTTGGCCTCGTCGAGGATCCGGGTTCCGATGATCATCGGCAAGACCACGAACAGCGCCAGCGACGGGATGGTGAACACGACGCTCGCGGTTGCCGTCGTCAGCCGTCGTGCCATCGGCGCGCGCTGCACCAGCACACCCAGTGGCACCGCGATGGCCAGCCCGATCAGCACCGGCACCAAAGCCAGCCGCAGGTGGACCACGGTCAGCGCCCAGGCGTCGTCGAGGTGGGTCAGGAGATAGTGCATTCTCAGGCCCGTTCGGCGTCGCGTCGGGCTTCGGCGGCGGCCAGCACATCGGCGGCCACCACACCGCCGACCGCCTTGCCCGCGCCGTCCACGGTGACACCCACCGAAGAGGGCGACGACAACGCGGCGTCGAGGGCCTGGCTGAGATTGCCGCCCAGTCGAAATACCGAACCGACGCCGCTGATGCTGTCGGACAACGGCGCGCCCGCACGGTGGCGGCGCAAGCCGTCGGCGTCGATCCAGCCCAACGGCGCGCCCTCGTCGTCGACCACCACCGCCCAGCCGTCGGTAAGCTGCGCAGCCTCGGAAAGGCCATTGGCGGGTATCCGCTCGATGTCATGCAGCGGCAGCCCGTCCGCGTCGATGAGTTGCAGCCACCGGTATCCGCGGCCGAGGCCGATGAACCTCGCCACGAAATCATTGGCGGGCCGCGACAGCAGGCGCGCGGGTTCGTCGTACTGCTGCAGCACGCCGCCGTGCCCGAACACGGCAACTTTGTCGGCGAGGATCAGCGCTTCGTCGATATCGTGCGTGACGAACACGATGGTCTTGTGCAATTCGCTTTGCAGACGCAGGATTTCGCGCTGCAACTCGTGCCGGACGACCGGGTCGACGGCGGAAAACGGCTCGTCCATCAGCAAGATCGGTGGATCGGCGGCCAGTGCGCGAGCCACCCCGATGCGTTGTTGTTCGCCGCCGGAAAGTTGCGCGGGGTAGCGGGTGGCGAGCTTGGGGTCCAGTCCTACGCGTTCGAGGACCTCGTAGGCGGCTTTGCGGGCGGCCCTGCGCCGCTGGCCCTTCAGCACCGGCACCGTAGCGACGTTGTCGATCACCCGCTGATGGGGCATCAGCCCCGCATTCTGGATGACGTAGCCGATTCCGAGACGCAGCTTCACCGGGTCGACGCCTGCCACGTCCGCCCCGTCGACGGTGATGCTGCCGGAGGTGGGCTCGATCATCCGGTTGATCATCCGCAGTGCCGTGGTCTTGCCGCTGCCGGAAGAGCCTACGAAGACCGTCAACTTGCCGTTAGGTACCGACAGGTTCAGCTGGTCGACGGCGGGTGTGCCGTCGGCGAATATCTTGGTGGCGTTGTCGAAAATGATCAAAGTGCTGGCCTATTTCCCGATCGGGTGGTTGAAGCCATTGTCGCGCACCCAGTTTCGGGCTGCCTCGTCGGGATCGATGCCGGAGTTGCCGGACACCGAAGCGTTCAGCGCGGCCAGCCCGGAAGTGGTCAGCTTCGCCGACACCGCGTCCAGCACAACTTTGAGGCGGTCCGATTTCTTTTGCGAATTCACCAGCGGCACAATGTTTCCGGCCAGAAAGTTGTGGTCGGGATCCTCAAGTACCACCAGGTGGTTCTGCAGAATACCCGGTGACGTGGTGAAGATGTTGGCGGCGGTCGCCCTGCCCTCCACCAGCGCGCGCACGGTCACCGCACCCCCGCCGTCGTTTATGGCGACGAAATTGCCGGGGGCGATGTCGAGTCCGTACTTCTGCCGCAGCCCGGGAAGCCCGGCCGGACGGGTCTGGAACGCCGACGGCGCCGCAAACCTCACATCTGCCGAATGTGGTGCCAAGTCGGCGATCGTTTTCAGGCTCCACATGGTGGCGGTTTCGTTGGTGACGGTGACCGTGTCGGTGTCAGAGGCCGGTGACGGTGTCAGAATCGACAAGTCACCGGGCAGCTGCTTGTAGAGCTCCAGCTCGACGCCGTCCAGCATGGTCGCCGTGGAGTTGGGCGCGAAGTACTGCAGCAGGTTGCCGATGTACTCCGGCACCAAATCGATGGAATGGTCTTTGAGGGCCGGAATGTAGGTCTCACGGCTGCCGATACCCATCCGCCGTCCGATGTCAAAGCCATTGGCCTGCAACGCCTGCGCATAGATTTCGGCGACGATCTCAGATTCCGGGAAGTCACCGGATCCGACCACGATGGATTTCATGCTGTGGGTCTCCGGCCCCAGCGGATCGGAATTGCTGCAGGCCGCAACCAGGCATACCGTCGTCAACCACACCGCGGCGGGGACCGTCGCGCCCAGTGCGCGCCGCAGCATCTTCACTCTGCAGACACTAACGTCAGAAACGACGGGACGCCGCTACGCGTGCTCACGGCACATAACACGCTCCTCCGCGTGGTTTCGTTTCATTCTGTGGCGAATGAGACAAAGATGGCCCTATGAGCAGCAATCCACCTGTCTCGCCCGATCAGCCCGCCCGCAAGCCGCCGCCCCCGGGTCCAGTGCCACCCCGCCCCGGCGAGCCGTCCGGGGAACCGGCTGTCAAGTTCACCCGCGCCGGCGCCCTGTGGGCGTCACTGATCATGGGCTTCCTGATCCTGATTTTGTTGCTGATCTTCATCGCCCAAAACACCGCGTCCACCCCGTTCACGTTCTTCGGGTGGCATTGGAGCCTGCCGCTGGGCGTGGCCATTCTGCTCGCGGCCGTCGGTGGCGGGCTGCTCACCGTGGCGGTCGGCACGGCGCGGATCCTGCAGCTGCGCCGCGCGGCCAAGAAACACGCCGCGGCGGCCGGAGCGCTAGCCGCTCGGGGCCCCCGCTAACTGCCCAGCTTGGCAAGTTCGGCTAGACCGCGCGCGATCAACGGCGCCACCACCTCGGGTGACATGTCATCCGCCTCGTCGTCGCCACGGGCCTGCACCGACATGCGCCTGCGGAAATCGATGCCGGCCGCGATGATGGCCAGCTTGAAGTAGGCCAAAGCCATGTAGAACTCCCAATGCCCCAGCGACAGCCCGGAGGCCAGCGAGTAGCGGTCGGCCAGCTCGTCGGCCGTTGGCAGCAGCGGCGAGGTCCAGGCAGCCTGGGCGTTGACGATCAGGTCCAACGCGGGATCGCGGTACACGCACATCAGGGCAGCGTCGCTTAGCGGATCTCCCAGTGTCGACAGCTCCCAGTCCACCACCGCGCGCACCAGTGTCGGGTCGTCGTTGTCCAGGATGGTGTTGTCGATCCGGTAGTCGCCGTGCACGATCGACGTGCGGCTCTGCTGCGGAATTGATTGCCGCAGACCGGAATGCAGACGTTCGACGTCGGCGTCGCGATAGTCGTCGGGCAGCCGCACCAGCTCCCACTGCGAGCCCCATCTGCGCACCTGCCGCTCCAGGTAGCCGCTGGGCTTGCCGAAATCGGCGAGCCCGACGGCATTCGGGTCGACGCTGTGCAGATCGACGAGCACCCGGATCAACGAGTCGACACAGCCGTCGATGGCGCGGCGGCCCAGCGCCTCGAGTTGGCCACGGCGGCGCACCACTTGCCCGGCAACGAATTCGACGATCTGGAACGGCGCGCCCAGCACCGAGTCGTCCTCGCACAGCGCGACGGTGCCCGCCACCGGAACCGGCGTGTCCTGCAGCGCGGCAACAACCTTGTATTCACGGGCCATGTCATGGGCTGACGGCGTCAGCCCATGCAGCGGTGGCCGGCGCACCAGCCAGTTCGTCTTGTCGTCGTAGACCCGGAACGTCAGGTTGGAGCGGCCACCCGAGATGAACTCGCCGCGCAACTCACCGTCGCGCCCGATACCGAGCGAGCTCAGATACTTGTCCAGCGCGGCCAGGTCGAGCCCGTCGAGTCGGTCAGCCGAAGTCACGTGACTTGTTTACCACCGCGCTCCCCGCTTCGACTCTGCGCCTGCGGCTCCGACTCCGCGGTGGCGGCCAGCTAACGGCCGAGTCACCCGCCCTCGACGCAGGATCGATGGCCGACCGACGGGCTCAGCGCCAATCGGACGCGATCGCGTTGACCTTGCCCGGTCGCGGCCGGCTGACGTTGCCGCCGACGCCAACAGTCGCTTCGCGGCCGTTCGTCCCGGATTGCGGTGGGAAGAAAGTTAGCAACTGCTAAGTCTGAAACATTGCGAATTATCTATCTGATAAATTCTGCAATTAATAGTGAGTAGGACCGTGCCGGGGGTGTGATGTCGGAGCCGTTGTACAAGTTGAAGGCTGAGTTCTTCAAGACTCTGGGTCATCCGGCGCGGATCAGGGTTTTGGAGTTGCCCGCGGAGCGGGATCGCGCGGTGGGCGAGTTGTTGCCGGAGGCCCGCAAGGCGCTCACCGGGATGCTCAGCGATCAGGTCGCGATGCTTGAGGATCTGCAGGCCAGCGGCCTGCTGCAGCGGTCGTAGGCGTCGGGCATGGGGTGGATCGGCAGGATCCTGCGGGTCGGTCGGGTAGCCGAACCGGCGAGCGCACCCCCACCGTCGGTCGTCGCTGCACCAGCCGGAGTGTCCGGGTCGCTGCAGGTGCGTCACGTCGATGCGGGCTCATGCAACGGCTGCGAGATCGAGATCTCGGGTGCGTTCGGCCCGGTGTATGACGCGGAACGGTTCGGCGCCCGGCTGGTGGCCTCCCCGAGGCACGCCGACGCGCTGCTGGTGACCGGGGTGGTCACTCGCAACATGGCGCAGCCGTTGCGCAACACCGTGCAGGCCACTCCGAGACCGCGGGTAGTGATCGCATGCGGCGATTGTGCGCTCAACCGTGGTGTGTTCGCCGATGCGTACGGGGTCCTCGGCGCCGTCGGCGAGGTCGTCGCGGTCGATGTCGAGGTGGCGGGGTGCCCGCCGACTCCCGCCCAGATTGTCGCGGCCCTGCGCTCGGTGAGCCGCAGGTGACGGCAACTCTGGCCGCTACCCCGGTCGATGAGCCGCTCACGTTGCGCCGCAATGCTATCGGCTCACTGCTCAGCGGTACCGCGACAACCGGGGTGGGTGCCGGCGGCATCGTTGTCGGGCTCACGGGGGTGTTCGGTTCGCTGCCGAAGATACGAATCGACTGGTTACTGCCGCTGAGCGGGGTGCGGTTGGACATCGAGCCATTGGGCGGGTTCGTCATCGCGTTGACGGGTGCGGTCGCGGTTGCGGTCGGCGTCTACTCGATCGGCTACGCCCGGCGCGAGCACTGGGGCGCCGATCCCGCTGACCGTGCTACCGCTGTTTGTCGCGGCGATGCTGCTGGTTCCCGCGGCCGGGTCGGCGACGACGTTGCTGCTCGGGTGGGAGCTGATGGCGATCGCGTCGCTGGTGTTGGTATTGACGGATCACCGGCGCCCCGAAGTCCGTACCGCGGCTGTGTTCTACGCCGTGATGACCCAGTTGGGCTTCGCGGCGATTCTGCTGGCGATGATGCTGCTGGTGGCATCGGGTGGCGCGCAGGGGTTCGCGGACATCGGTGCGGTGTCCGACGGTACGCGCAACGCCGTATTCGTCCTTACCCTTGCGGGATTCGGGTCCAAGGCGGGCCTGGTGCCGCTGCACGCGTGGCTGCCGCGGGCACACCCCGAGGCACCGAGCCCGGTATCGACGTTGATGAGCGCCGCCATGGTCAACCTCGGCGTGTACGGCATCATCCGTGTCGATCTGCAACTGCTCGGGCCGGGCCCGCGGTGGTGGGGCGTGACGTTACTGGTGGTGGGTGGTGTCTCGGCGGTGTACGGCGTCCTGCAGGCGTCGGTGGCCACCGATCTCAAACGGCTGCTGGCATATTCAACAACCGAGAACATGGGACTGATCGTGCTGGCCCTGGGCGCGGCGACGCTGCTATCGACGTCCGGGGCTAAGGCGGCGGCGCTGGTCGCGATGGCCGCGGCAATGTTGCACCTGATCGCGCACGCCGCATTCAAGAGCCTCGGGTTCCTGGCTGCCGGGTCGGTCCTGGCCGCGACCGGACTGCGTGATCTGGATCGACTCGGCGGTCTGGCTCGCCGAATGCCCGCTACCACAGTTCTTTTCGGGATTGCAGCACTCGGGGCGTCCGGGTTGCCGCTGGGTGCCGGGTTCGTCAGTGAGTGGCTATTGGTGCAGTCACTCATCCACGGGGGGCCCGATCACAACACCGTGGTGGCCTTGGCGACCCCGCTGGCCGTCGGGGCGGTTGCGCTCACGACCGGATTGGGGGTCGCCGCGATGGTCAAGGCGTTCGGTATCGGCTTCCTCGCGCGTCCTCGCTGCGACGCTGCCGCCCAGGCACGCGAAGCCCCCGCCAGCATGATCGCGGGTATGGCCGTCGGCGCGATCGCCTGTGCCGTGCTCGCCGTGGCCCCGTTCATCGTCGCCCCGGTCCTGCGCCGCGTACTGGAATGTCTTCCCGCGTCCGGTGATGGCGATGTCGCCGGATTCGGAGCGGTCCTACACCTACCGGGTCTGCAGGGGTCGATGGCTCCGGGCCTGATCGCTGCCGCCCTGGTGATCGCCATGCTGATCGCGGTGGGACTGGCGCGGTGGGGGTCCCGTCGCCGTCCCGACGCGGCGACGTTGCCGCTGTGGGCGTGCGGTGCCGACGACCTCACCTCACGCATGCAGTACACCGCGACATCGTTCGCCCAACCGTTGCAGCGGGTCTTCGACGACGTGCTGGCACCCGACACCGACATCGAAGTGACCCATATCGAGGAATCGCAGTATCTGGCGGAGAAGGTCGCCTACCGCGTCAGAATGGCCGACGCGATCGAAGACCGGCTCTACCCGCCGGTGTTGCGCGTTGTCACGGGGTGTGCCCAACTGATCCGGCGCGCGCACACCGGCAGCGTGCACCTTTACCTCGGTTACGGTGCCCTCGGGGTGCTGATTGTCCTGGTGGTGGCGCGATGACCGTCCTGTCTTATGTCGCCGGGGCCGCACAGATCGGCGGGGTCGCCGTCGGTACCCCACTGGTGGTCGGCGCGATGCGCCAGGTCAGGGCCCGATCGGAGGGGCGCTGCGGCGGCGGCGTGCTGCAGCCTTGGCGCGACCTGCGTAAGCAGCTGCGCAAGCAGCAGATCACCCCGCAGGGAACCACGCTGGTATTTGCGGCAGCACCGGCGGTCGTCGCCGGGTCCACGCTGCTGATCGCCGCGATCGCGCCGCTGGCCGCGACGGGCTCACCACTGGATCCAGTCGCCGACCTGTTCGCCGTGGTCGGGCTGCTGTTCCTGGGCACGGTCGCGTTGACACTGGCGGGCATCGACACCGGCACCTCGTTCGGCGGCATGGGCGCCAGCCGTGAGATCACCATCGCAGCCCTGGTCGAGCCGACCATACTGCTCGCCGTCTTCGCCCTGTCCATCCCCGTCGGCTCGGCCAATCTCGGTGCCATCGTCGCGCACACCATCGCCCATCCGGGGCAAGTTGTCTCCCTGACCGGTGTACTTGCTTTCGTCGCGTTGGTGATGGTCATCATCGCCGAAACCGGACGGCTGCCGGTGGACAACCCCGCCACCCACCTCGAGTTGACGATGGTGCATGAGGCGATGGTGCTCGAATACGCCGGACCCAAGCTCGCGCTCGTCGAATGGGCCAGCGGCATGCGGCTCACCGTCCTGCTGGCGCTGCTGGCCAACCTGTTCCTGCCCTGGGGTATCGCCAGCAGCCAGCCGGGCCTGATCGAGGTCGTGATCGGGGTCGCGGCGATCACCGTCAAAGTCGCCATCCTGGCCGTCGCGCTGGCGTGCGCCGAAGTCTTCATCGCCAAGCTGCGACTGTTCCAGGTGCCCGAACTGCTCGCGGGCTCGTTCCTGCTGGCGCTGCTGGCCGTCGCGTCGGCGAACTTCTTCACGGTGCAGGGCTGATGCAATGACCCAGACCGATTACGGAAGCGTGCTCGACCTCGCCGCGGGTGGCTTGGTGCTTGCCGCCGTGCTCATCGTGTGGCGGCGTGATCTGCGCTCTATTGTGCGCCTGCTCGCCGCCCAGGGTGTCGCGCTCGCCGCTATCCCGGTCATTCGCGGCGTTAGCGACCACGATGGGGCGCTGATCGCGGTCGGCCTGGCCATCTTCGCGCTGCGCGGGATGATTTTGCCCTGGTTACTCGCCCGTGCAGTGGGTGCCGAGGCGCGTGAGCAACGCGAGGCGACACCGCTGGTGAACACCAGCGCATCGCTGCTGATCGCGGCTGGACTAACGGTCGTCGCGTTCGCCGTGACCCGGCCGGTGGTCGACCTGGATCCGGGCCCCGCCACGAGCCCCGTGCCGGCGGCGTTCGCGGTAATTCTGATCGCCCTGTTCGTCATGGTCACCAGGCGACACGCCATCTCGCAGGCCGCCGGATTCCTCATGCTCGACAACGGGATCGCGGCGACCGCATTCCTGCTGACCGCCGGGGTGCCGCTGATCGTCGAGCTCGGAGCATCGCTGGATGTCCTGTTCGCCCTGATCGTGATCGGCGTCCTGACCGGTCGGCTGCGGCGGATGTTCGGCGGCGCCGACCTGGACCGGCTACAGGAATTGCGGGACTGATGACCGGCCTGATTCTGCTGGCGATCCTCGCGCCGGTCGCCGCGTCGGTTCTCGCGATCGCCGGTGGGTGGCGGCGATGGACCGCAACATTGACCGTCCTGTCTGCGCTGACGGTGCTTGGGTCCGGCACGGTGCTCGGGTTGCGGATCGCGGCGCACCAGGTGCTGGTGCTCGGGGGGCTGCTGCGCGCCGACGCGCTGTCGGTGACCATGCTGATCGTCATCGGCGTGGTCGCGACGTTGGCCACCTGGGCCGGCATCGGCTATGTCGACGCCGAACTCGCGCGCGGTCACACCGATCGCCGCGGCGCCCGTCTCTATGGCGCGCTGACGCCGGCGTTCCTGGCAGCAATGGTGCTTGCGGTGTCCGCCAACAACATCGGGGTGATCTGGGTTGCCGTGGAGGCAACCACGGTGATCACCGCATTCCTCGTCGGGCACCGCCGAACCCGCCCCGCGCTCGAGGCCACCTGGAAGTACGTCGTGATCTGCTCGGTCGGCATCGCCGTCGCGTTCCTGGGCACCGTGCTGCTGTACTTCGCCGCGCGGCAGGCCGGCGCCGACAGTACCCACGCGCTGAACCTCGATGTCCTGCTCGCTCACAGCGCGAACCTCGATCCCGCCGTCACCCGAATGGCCGGTGCACTGCTGCTCATCGGCTACGGCGCAAAAGCGGGCCTGGTTCCGTTCCACACCTGGCTGGCCGACGCACACAGTCAGGCACCGGCACCCGTCTCGGCGTTGATGAGCGGGGTACTGCTGTCCGTGGCGTTCTCCGTCATCATCCGGATCAAACCGATCATCGATGCGGCCGTGTCTCCGGGTTTCCTGCGCGCGGGCTTGCTGACCCTCGGGTTGGCGACGGTGCTGGTCGCCGCGCTGTTACTCACGGTCACCACCGATCTCAAACGGATGCTCGCCTACTCGTCGATGGAGAACATGGGGCTGATCGCGATCGCGGCCGCCGCGGGTACCAGGCTAGCGATCGCGGCCCTGCTGCTGCACGTCCTTGCGCACGGCGTTGGCAAGACGATTCTGTTCCTGGCCGGCGGCCAGTTGCAGGCCGCGCACCAATCGACCGTAATCGAGGAGATCACTGGCGTGATCGGCCGCTCGCGACTGATCGGCGTCTCATTTGTCGTCGGCAGCCTCGTGTTGCTCGGGCTGCCACCGTTCGCGATGTTCGCCAGCGAACTGTCGATCGCGAGATCGCTCGCCGACGCGCGGCTGGCCTGGGTGCTGGCGGTGGCGCTGCTGCTGATCGTGGTGGCGTTCGCCGCGCTGGCCAGAAATACGGGCCGGATACTGCTCGGGACACCGCGTATGGACGCGCCCGCAATCGCCGTACCCGCTACCGTCGCCACCGCACTGGTGATCGGGATCTTTGCATCGACCGCGCTCGGCGTGACCGCGGGTCCGCTGACGGGATTGTTCACCACCGCCGCCGGCCAACTCGGAGCGCGGTGATGGGCCAGAACATGCACAGCCGCAAGGTTTCTCACGACGAACTCGCCGAGGCCGTGGCCGATCTGCTGGCCGCCGGCTATCGGCTCGCACTGGTGGCCGCCCACGACGACGGCGATTCGTTACGCGTCGTGTACCTGCTGCTGGCGGGGCGCCCGGACCGCCGTGTCGAGCTGACACTGAGGGCACCCGCAAGCAGTCCGTCGATTCCCTCGCTGGCACACCTGTCGTTCCCGGCGGGACGCTTCGAGCGCGAAATGATGGATCTGTACGGGATTGTGCCGCTCGGCCATCCACACCCGCGCCGACTGGTGCGCCACGCGCACTGGCCCCAAGACTGGCACCCGATGCTCAACGACGCCGGGCCGGCGCCGGAATTCACTGCGACGGGCCGATTTCCGTTTCTCACCGTCGAGGGACACGGCGTCTACGAAATCCCCGTCGGACCCGTGCACGCGGGCCTGATCGAGCCGGGACACTTCCGCTTCTCGGTCGTCGGCGAATCGGTGCTGCGGCTCAAAGCGCGGCTGTGGTTCGTTCACCGGGGCATCGAGAAACTCTTCGAAGGGCGCACCACCACCGGCGCCGTCGAGCTCGCCGAACGAATCAGCGGCGACAGTTCTGCCGCCCACGCGCTCGCGCACTGCCTGGCCGTCGAAGACGCACTGGGTATCGACGTGCCCGACCAGCTACACCGGCTGCGGGCCCTGCTCATCGAACTCGAGCGCCTCTACAACCATGCGACCGACCTCGGCGCGCTGGCCAACGATGTCGGCTTCGCCCTGGCCAACGCGCACGCCCAGCACATCCGAGAACGACTGCTGCGGATCAACGCCGGCGTCACCGGACACCGGTTACTGCGCGGCGCGCTCTCACCGGGGGGTGTTGCGCTGCAAGAACTCCCTGACCCCACCGAGTTGCGGGCAATTGCCGCCGACATCGCGGAGATCACCGAGCTGACGCTACGAAACTCGGTGATCTACGACCGTTTCGCCGACACCGCGACGCTGAGCCGCGACGATGCTCGCGCGCTGGGTTGTCTGGGCTACGTAGCGCGCGCCAGCGGAATGCCCACCGATGCCCGCCTCGATCACCCGACGACCGCCCTGCCGGCCCAGGAGGTGGCCGCCACCACCGGCGACGTGCTGGCCCGCTACACGGTGCGCCGCGATGAATTCGCCGCCTCGGTCGCGCTGGCCTGCGACCTGGTCGACAACCACAGCGGCCCAATACAATTCATCACGACCGTGCCAGCAGGTGGCACCCGAAGTGGAGTCGGCATCGTCGAAGGCTGGCGCGGCACCATCGTGCACCGCGTCGAGATCAACGCCGATGCAATCACCCGCTCTAAGATCGTGGACCCATCCTGGTTCAACTGGCCCGCCCTGCCAGTCGCCATGGCCGACACCATCGTCCCGGACTTTCCCCTGACGAACAAAAGCTTCAACCTCTCCTACGCCGGCAACGACCTATGACCCGCCACAGCAGCGATATCCCCACTGGTGACGCAAGCCCGGCCGACACGCGCAACCCCGCCGTGCGCCGGCCCCTTTTTCATCCATCACAGTAATTTGCTAAGATTCGCAACTAGCCAATCGATGGCAATCGCGAAATGGGAGGGCATGTGGCGGACTCGCATCAGCCGCTGTACCGGATGAAGGCGGAGTTCTTCAAAACGCTGGGCCATCCGGCCCGCATCCGGGTCCTCGAGCTGCTCAGCACCCGCGAATACGCGGTCTCTGAGATGCTGCCCGAGGTCGGCATCGAGCCGGCCAACCTGTCTCAACAGCTATCCATCTTGCGTCGCGCCGGTCTGGTCACGGCCCGCCGGGAGGGGTTGTCGGTGTGCTATGCCCTGACTTCGCCGCAGGTGGCCGAGTTGTTGAGGGTCGCGCGGGCGATCCTGACCGGAGTCGTTGCGGGTCAGGCCGAACTCCTCGAAGAGGCCCCGGAGTCGGCCCTGGTGGCCGGGTCGACGGGCTGAGCAGGTGTTGCGCTGGCAGCGGCTCCCCGGGCCCACTACTTGCAGATTTTCTAACGTGCGTATCTTGCAGAGTCGCCGTTGCGGAACGGAATGTCGCTGATGACAAGCAAGACCGGCTCCGAGTCGCGCGCCCGCATCGGTGGGGTCGGCGGGCGATGAGTCGATCGGAGGCCGCTGTGCCGTGGCGGGGTGAGCGCGATAGCGGCGACGCGCTACGGGTGCAGCTGGGTACCTCGCTAGACGGTGACGGGCCGGTGTGGCTGGATCTGCGCGATACCGCCTACGGGGGACACGGCTGCCATGGTCTTCTTGTTGGCAGCGGGTCGGGCGCGGCGCAGCTGTGGCAATCGATGGTGATGTCGCTGGCGTGCACCTACAGCCCAGAGGCGCTGCGTATTTGGCTTGTGCTTCCCGGTTTGGAGTCTCCCGACCATGCCGAGAGGACCGTTGAGGCGTTGCTCGACGAACTGCCGCTACCGGCCGATCAGCAGGAGAGGATGCGCAAAGGCGCTGCCTACCAGCGTCGGTGGTGCGAGGAGGTGTTGCTGCTTTCGGCGCTGCCGCATGTCGAGAACGTGATCGGCACTCCTGATGGCGGCACCTGGGATGCCGAACGACTGCGCGAGTGTCTGCACGACGAGATCGACCGACGTACAACGGTATTGCGTGAAGCCAATTGCGGCGACCGCGCCGACTTCCTCACGCGTCACGGTCAGGACAGCGCCGTGCTGCCCGCCTTAATGGTGTGGGTCGACGGCTTCCTGGGTTTGATACGCGCCGATGCCCGAATTGAGCACGATTTGCGTCGTGTCGCGGCGGTTGGTCGGGCACTGGGCATTCATTTGATGTTGGGGACAGGCAAGTTCGATGCAGTCGCGGCATCATCGTGCTACCAGTTAGTCAACTTCCGGATCGTATTCCAGGCCGACTGCTCGACTGATTTCTCCTACGCTCTGGGGCGCGACGTTGTTCGCATGCCTGGACCGCAGATCGGCTATTTGCAGCGAGCTGGTGAGCTGGTCGGTTTTCGCCGCATCGGGAATTCTCCACACCCTGGTCGGTAACGGTTGATATATAACATGATTCAGCATGATTGGGGGCGCGTTAGGGGGCCGCTACGGCGTGCCGTTCCCGTTTTCGCCGATCCCACCACCGAGCGCGGCAACCTGCTGTATCGGCGCTACGACGAAGGAACGGTATCAACAGCACCCAACCGAGCTACCACCGCTGATTGCGCGGCAGCAGATCCCACACGTGTTCGGTCGAATTGACCGTCGCCACCGTCGCCTGACCGGTCCGGGAGAACAGCAACCGGGTCACCGAGGCGTAGTCGATGGGGAACGACAGCAGCCGGGAGGTCCCCAGGATCTCGTGCAGCAGCACGTTGATCACCCCGCCGTGGCTGAAGGCCGCGACCGTGTCCTCGGGGCCGGCGGCGGCGACGACGTCGTCCACCGCCGCGCGAACTCGTGCGCGAAACGCATCTTCGTCGACCCCGCTGGGCAGGTGCCCCTGGGCCATTCGCGCCCACTCCTCAGGATTTTCCTGACGGATGTGCTCGACGGGGATGTACAGCGGAAGGTCGCGGTCATATTCGGCGAACCGGTCGTCGATCTCGACGCTTAGCTCACGGGCCGCCGCGACCGGGTCGGCAGTCTGGATGGCTCGGCGCTGCGGGCTGCTCACCACCCGCGTGATGGGAAACCTGGCCAGTGCCTCAGGCAGGCGGGCGACCTGGGCCAACCCGTCTTCCGACAGGTCCGGGTCGGAGCCCTCGCCGTGTTCGCTGCGGAGCGGCAACGCATGCCGGACCAGGAGCAGTTGCATGGTTCTTCCTGTCGTCGGCGGATAGGTCGGGCATTCGAACCAGGCAGCGCTGGCTGACGACACCCATCAGCATCGCTCGGGCCAATGCGGCCCGCGGCCGCGAAATTACGTGCCCGACCACCACCATAGGGCCACGTCAGATCCAGTTCGGGACGAAGCCGAGGTCCTGCAACAGCGTGCCCTCGAACCCAAAGAGTGTCGACAGCCCGGTCTGACTCTGCTGAGACATCGTGATGTTCACGTTCGGATTGAGCACCGGATTCATCGGGTAGCCGGTCGGGTACGCAGAGTGCGGCAGCCAGCCCATGTCCACCCCAAACGCTGTCGTTCCCTGCACGGCACCAGTCAGCAGATCCTGCGCGACGACAGGGACATTGGGGATCCCGAACAGATCAGCCGGAGTGGGGATGTTGGCGTACTGGTTGGACTGATAGCCCATGTCCACGATCACGCGCAGGTCAGGCTGGATCAGGTCAGCCAGCGCATTGCCCATGACACCGTACCCACGCATCGGATTGAGCAACGGCACCTGATTTTCCAGGCCGTAGAGGTAGGTGGTGTTGCCGGAGTAGCCAGGTGAGGTCGGCAACTGGTAGATCTGAGAACTTCCGGTCGGCGCGTAGTCGTGGTCGCCCCACAGGAAGCCAGCGATGGCATTGGCGTCCGAGACTACGTTGCCGATGTGCTGTGGGAAGTCGCCGACCCCGTCGTACTGGTTGGTGAAGATGACCGTGTGGTAAGGGCTATTGGGCGGGGTCGCCCCATAGCCGTAGAGGTCCAGCCCAGGGATATAGGCACCGACAAAACGCTCCAGCATGCCGCCGTTGGGGTTGTCGGGGTTGCCGGTCAGGAAGAATGAGATATTGCCGACGTTCGGGGAGCCCATCGCCATCAGGTTGCGGATCTCCAAGGTGGCCACCGTGGAGGACTGCGAGGTCGTCCACACCAGCACCGGATTGCCGTGGGCCAGCACGGTGTTGATCGCCGTGTTCAGCAAAGGCGCACCCTGAGCTATTGACTGCCCGAGCGTGAGACCACCGAGCCACGGTGTGATCGGCCAGAACTGTTCGGGCGTGAAGATGGAGCCGAAGCTGGTGATGCTGGGGAAATATTGCGACTGGATGACGCCGGGGTACCAGCCGCCCAGCACCGGATACCCGGTACCACCGAGGAGCAACGCAATGGTTTGCCCCACCGGAGCGGTCGGTAACGGTGGAGTGGGGAGCTGCCCCGTGCCGAATCCAATCGACCCGAGGAGCTGATCCAGCAACGGGATGATCGGCTGCTCCGCTTTCGTAACCGCGTTCCAAAGAGCCTGCAGCGCAGCGAATTCGGTGTCCTGGTAAGCCATCTTGGCCGCCGCCAGGTTCGCGACGAACTCCTCGTGGAATGCTTGCGCGTCGGCCACCACCTGCTGCCAGTTCAGCCCGTGCCCGTTGAACAGGGCGCTGATCGCGGTCGAGACCTCGTCGGCACCGGCAGGCAGGATCGAGATGATCCCGGCGCGCGCCGCCGCGTTGGCGTCGCTGATCGACGAACCGATCCTTGAAAGGGTGGAGGCCGCCGTCGACACCATGTCGGGGTCAAAGGTCAGGGTCGTCATCACGCCGCCCTGTTCAACCGGCGCACGTGCGCCGACCACCCTTGTTGTGGTGTTTCCGACGGTGACCACACGCCAGGCACTTCCGTCCGAGCACGGTAAACCTTTCTTACTCTCGAACCACTTGCCGCCATCTTCGTCCGAGCGCGGTGAACTCGAACGGCTCCTGCCGCGGGCTGGGCTCGCGACCGGTCGATAGCGCGGACTTCATGCCTTCCGACATCGCGGCAGGCAATACGTAGGCGTCGCCGCCCATCCGACGCGAACTCCCCATGCGTGGAGAATACTATTCTCCTTGAAGAGAGCGAGGTGTTTTCCATGACGGTTCCGGTTACCGGGCGCCAACTGGATGCGGAGATTTTGGGTCGCTGGCTGGACACACATAGCGCGCCGCGCAGCGGGGAACTGCCGGTGCTGGAACAGCTGAAGGGCGGCTCACAGAACACCCTGTATCTGATTGAGCGTGGCGATCAGCGCATGGTGCTGCGGATGCCCGGCCCGCGCGCCGACGCCGCGCGCATCGACGGCCTGCTACGCGAGATCCGGCTGGTGCGGGCACTGTCCGGCACCGATGTGCCCCATGCGGAACTGATCGCGGCCGACGAGACCGGCAGCGTGCTCGGCATGCCGTTCTACGTGATGCGGGCAATCGACGGGTGGAGCCCGATGGACGGCGGGTGGCAACCGCCATTCGACACCGATCTGCAGGCCCGGCGCGGTCTGGCGTTTCAGCTCGTCGACGGCGCCGCGCGGCTGGGTCGAGTGGATTGGCGCGCCCAGGGCCTCGAGGGCTTCGGCCGTCCGGACGGATTCCACGAACGGCAGGTCGATCGCTGGCTGAGGTTTCTCGACGCCTACAAGGTGCGCGAACTTCCCGGCCTGGACGTGGCGGCCGACTGGCTGCGCGGTAACCGGCCCGCGCACTACACGCCGGGCATCATGCACGGTGACTACCAGTTCGCCAACGTGATGTTCGCGCATGGGGAGCCGGCCCGGCTAGCCGCCATCGTGGACTGGGAGATGACCACGGTCGGCGATCCGTTGCTCGATCTGGCGTGGGCGCTGCTGGGTTACGACGGCGAGGAACCGCGAGCCGACGGGTTCTATCTGGACATGCGCGGCATGCCGACGCGCAGCGAATTGCTTTCGCACTATGAAACGGTCAGCGGGCTTTCCACCGAGAACATCGACTACTACCTGGTGCTGGCCAACTTCAAGCTCGGCATCGTGCTAGAGAAGACTTATGCGGCAGGCATGCGCAACCCTGAAAAGGTTGACCCCAAGATCACCGAAACCTTCGGGTCGATGATCCCTGAGCTCATCGCCACCGCGGCCGAGCTCGCCCGGTCGCTGCCTGCTCGAGCCGATTGAGGGAATTGAAATGGGTTATGCGGATCAGCTTTTCGACCTCACCGACCAGGTAGTGCTGATCACCGGCGGCAGCCGCGGACTGGGCCGCGAGATGGCGTTTGCCGTCGCGCGCTGCGGCGCCGACGTGGTGGTCGCCAGCCGCAACATGGACAACTGCGTGGCCGCCGCCAAAGAAATCGAGGCCGAGACCGGCCGCTCCGCCATGCCCTATCAAGTGCACGTGGGACGGTGGGAGCAACTCGACGGATTGGTTGAGGCCGCCTACGGCCGGTTCGGCAAGGTCGACACCTTGATCAACAACGCCGGCATGTCACCGCTGTACGACAAGCTGACCGATGTGACCGAGAAGCTGTTCGACGCGGTGGTCAACCTCAATCTCAAAGGCCCATTCCGGTTATCGGCGTTGGTGGGCGAGCGGATGGTGGCTGCCGGTCGCGGGTCCATTATCAACGTCAGCTCTAGCGGGTCACTGCGTCCCAACGGCGGCATCATTCCCTACGCCGCGGCCAAGGCCGGGCTCAACGCCATGACCGAAGGACTGGCACAGGCGTTCGGACCGAACGTGCGGGTCAACACGCTGATGGCTGGGCCGTTTTTAACCGACGTCAGCAAGGCGTGGGGCCTCGAGCAGGACAAAACCAACAGGTTCAGTCAATTTTTCTTGAAACGCGCCGGCTATCCGCGCGAAATCATCGGGGCAGCACTGTTTTTGGCATCTGACGCATCCAGTTTCACCACCGGTTCGATCCTGCGCGCCGACGGCGGGATCCCCTGACGTGGCGATCGCAAGCGCGGCGGAGCCGGGCGCAGCGGGTCGTCACCAATGAACAAGTTAGGAGTATTCGTATGTCTTGGGATTTCTCTACCGAACCCGAGTTCGAGAAGAAGCTGGACTGGATCCGCGAATTTGTGCGCGAAGAGGTGGAACCGCTCGAGGTGCTGTTCCCGGGCTGCGAGTTCCTGCCGCTGAACGACGAGCGCCGCCGGATCGTCGATCCGCTCAAGCAGCAGGTTCGCGACAATGGCCTGTGGGCACCGCATCTCGGCCCGGAACTCGGCGGGCAGGGCTTCGGCGCGGTCAAGCTGACACTGATCAACGAGATTCTGGGCCGCAGCCCGTGGGCGCCGATCGTGTTCGGAACTCAGGCACCTGACACCGGCAATGCGGAGTGCCTCGCCCGCTTCGGAACCCAGGAGCAGAAGGACCGCTACCTGGCCGGGCTGCTGTCCGGGGAGATCTTCTCGTGCTTCTCGATGACCGAGCCGCAGGGCGGCGCCGACCCGCGGGTGTTCACCACGCGTGCCGTGCGGGACGGTGACGATTGGGTGATCACCGGACGAAAGTTCTTCTCTTCCAATGCCTCTGTCGCATCGTTTTTCATCGTGGTTGCGATCACCGATCCCGACGTGCCCGTGCATCACGGCGCCTCGACGTTCCTGATCCCGGCGGAAACCCCCGGCCTGACCGTCGAATCCAACCACCACCTGGTCGGCGCGGATCCGCACGAGCCGGGGCACTCGCTGGTGCGCTACGACGATGTGCGGGTGGGTGCCGACGCGTTGCTCGGCGAAGCGGGGCAAGGCTTCCTGATCCTGCAGACCCGGTTAGCCGGCGGGCGGCTGCATCACGCGATGCGTTCCATCGGGGTCGCACAGCGCGCCGTCGAGATGATGTCGCGCCGGGCGAAAAGCCGCTTCACACAAGGTAGCTTGCTGGCCGACAAGCAGTTGGTGCAGGAGTTCATCGCCGACTCTTACACCGAGTTGATTCCGTTCCGGCTGACCGTGCTGCACGCCGCGTGGCTGATCGACAATGGCGACGAGCGTGCTGCCCGCGCCGAAATCGGTGCCTGCAAGATCCTGGCGTCGCAGGTGCTGAAATCCATTGCGATGCGGGCTATCCAGGTGCACGGCGCGCTCGGGCTCACCGACCAGCTGCCGCTGGTCAACATGCTGCTCGGTGGCATCGCGCTCGGGCTGGCCGACGGGCCGACCGAGGCGCACAAGGTCAACCTGGCCCGGATGTTGCTCAAAGGCTACGAACCCGAGGAATCCGAATGGCCCAGTGCCATGCTGGACCTGCGCCGCGAGGCGGCGCGCGTCAAGTACGGCGTGGAACGCGTTCCGGCACTTCCCGATTAACCGTGAGCAACCGGGTCACCGCGGCCGTCGAACGGGCGCTCGACGACCGCCAGCGGGAGGCCACCGAGGAGGTCGAACGCATCCTGGCCGCGGCGGTGCGGGTGATGGAACGGGTCGCGCCCGAGCCGCCACGCGTCAGCGATATCGTCGCCGAGGCCGGCTCGTCGAACAAGGCGTTCTACCGGTATTTCGCCGGTAAAGACGATCTCATCCTGGCCGTGATGGAACGCGGGGTGGCGATCGTCGTGTCCTACCTGCAGCATCAGATGGCCAAGGAGCCCAGGCCGCAGGACCAGGTCGCGCGCTGGATCGAGGGCACGCTGGCGCAGGTCGCCGACCCGCACCTGATCAGCATGAGCCGCGCGGCGGCCGGGCAGATGTCGGCCGGGACCAATTGGCGCGCAGCCGAACGGGAGATGATGCGCCCGCTGCGAGATCTGCTGATCGAGCCGGTCGCCGCACTGGGCAGTGCCGACGTCGATCGCGACGTCGAGGCGGTATTCAGCTGCACCGCCGCGACCATGCGGCGCTACGTGGGTTCGGCCGACCGGCCTGCGGCCGCAGACATCACGCATCTGGTGCGGTTCTGCCTGAGCGGATTGGGAGTTGGTTGATGCGCGCGGTCGTCTGCCAAAAGTACGGTGCACCGGAAGATCTGGTGCTCGCCGAAGTTCCCGATCCCGTGCCGGGCCCGGGCCAGTTGCTGGTGCGGGTGCACGCCGCAGCGGTCAACTTCCCCGACGTGCTGTTTATCGCCGGCAAGTACCAGGTGCGGATTCCGCCGCCATTCATCCCGGGTAATGAGATCGCGGGCGAAGTGATCGCCGCCGGCGACGGCGCGTCATTCAGCCCGGGGCAGCGGGTATCCGGAACCACCTTCGGCGCGTTCGCCGAGCTGGCGCTGCTGGAAGGGGACCAGGCGATGCTCGTGCCCGACGACGCCGACTTCGGTTCGGCGGCGGCATTCGGCGTCACCTACCGCACCGCGTATCACGCGCTACGCTCGACCGCCGAAGTCGCAGCGGGAGACTGGGTGGTGGTGCTGGGCGCCGCCGGCGGTGTGGGGCTGGCCGCCGTCGATCTGGCGGTGGCCATGCGCGCCCGCGTGCTGGCCGCGGCGTCAAGTCCGGAAAAGCTCGAGCTATGCCGACAGCGCGGCGCCGAGGCCACCGTCGACTACGACCGGGAGGACCTTAAGTCGCGCATCCGCGAACTCACCGGCGACACCGCGCGGGTGGTCATTGATCCCGTCGGCGGACCCTATTCCGAGCTCGCGCTGCGCGGCCTGGCTCGCGGCGGGACCTTCATCACCCTTGGCTACGCTGCCGGCGCGATCCCGGCCATTCCGCTCAATCTCGTTCTGCTCAAAGACATCACCATCCGCGGCATGGAGATCCGCACCTTCATGGGCGACCACCCCGACAAGGCCCTCCGCGACACGCAGGAGTTGACGGAGATGTTCGCCGCCGGGACCATCCGACCGTACATCGGCGCGCGATTCCCGTTGGCCGAAACGCCTGCGGCACTGCGCTATGTGGCCGAGCGCAAGGTGCTGGGCAAGGTGGTCATCGACATTGGTGCCGAGCAGACGTAAAAGCTCCCGCCCGCGCGGCGTGTCGCGTGCTTTTGCGTCTGCTCGCGCTACTCGCGCTACTCGGGCTACTAGGGCGTGACGATGTTGAAGCTCGGGTCCGGCGCGTCGAGCGAACCCAGCAGCGACTGCAGCGCCGTCTGGTCGCCGGACACTTCGAGCCCGGGCGAGCTGAAGTCGCCCATCGACACGGTCAGTAGCCGAAACTTGCTGTCCACCTTGACCGTAACGGTTGCCGTTCCGGGATCGGCGGCAACCTTGCGGTAGACCAGCACACCGTTACGCAGCGCGAGCCGATAGTTGGCGTCCAAATCGGCGAACGTGATGTCGATGGCGATGTCGAGATCCCAGCTGCGCGGACCGTTGACCTGGATGGCGAGGCTGTCGAAGATCTGCTCCGGTGTCAGCTGCGCCAGCAACGTCGCCGACGTGACTTGAACTGCGCTGCCAACGTTCCCGTCACGCAACTCGGTTGCCCCGGTTAAGAAGAAGTTGCGCCATGTCGCATTCTCGGCACCGTAGGCCAACTGTTCCAAGGTGTCGGCATACAGAGCGCGTGCCGCCCCGTGCTGCGCGTCAGTGAAGATGGCGTGGTCGAGTAGCGTTGCCGCCCAGCGGAAATCGCCGGAATCGAAGGCCGCCTGGGCGAGCTCGACGACCCGGTCGATCCCGCCCAGCGCCTCGACGTAGCGGGGCCCCAGCGCCTCTGGCGGATGCGGCCACAGCCGAGCCGGATTGCCGTCGAACCAACCCATGTAGCGCTGGTAGACCGCCTTCACGTTGTGGCTGACCGACCCGTAGTAACCGCGGCTATGCCAAGCCTGCTCCAATGCCGGTGGCATCTGGAACATCTCGGAGATCTCGACACCCGTGTAACCCTGGTTCAGCAACCGCAGCGTCTGGTCGTGCAGGTACGCGTACAGGTCGCGTTGCAGCGACAGGAATTCGACGATGGCCTCTCGTCCCCACGTCGGCCAATGGTGCGAAGCGAACACCACATCGGCACGGTCGGCGAAAGTGTCGATCGCCTCGGTGAGGTAACCCGACCAGGCGTGCGGGTCGCGCACCAAGGCGCCCCGCAGGGTCAGCAGGTTGTGCAGGTTATGGGTGGCGTTCTCGGCCATGCACAGGGCACGGAACCGGGGGAAATAAAAGTGCATCTCGGCGGGCGCCTCGGTGCCCGGCGCCATCTGAAATTCGATCTCCACGCCGTCGATGCTGTGCTTCTCACCGGTTTCCCGGATGTCGACGGTGGGAACGATGATGGCGACTTCACCCGTGGATGCGGCCTGGCCCAGCCCGCAGCCAACCTGGCCCTGAGGACCGCGCGCCAGCAGGCTGCCATACATATAGGTCGCCCGACGCGTCATCGCCGGGCCTGCGTAGACATTCTCCTGAACGGCGTGCTCGGTGAAATGCTCCGGCGCCAGTACCGCCACCTTGCCGGCGTCGACGTCGGCCTGAGAGGTGACACCGAGCACCCCGCCGAAATGGTCGACGTGGCTGTGGGTGTAGATCACGGCGACGACGGGACGATCAGCGCCGCGATGGCTGCGATACAGGTCCAGTGCCGCGGCGGCCACCTCGGTGGACACCAACGGGTCGATGACGATGATTCCGGTGTCGCCTTCGACGAAGGTGATGTTCGAGAGGTCGAGGCCGCGGACCTGATAGATGCCCGGCACCACTTCGTAGAGCCCTTGTTTGGCGGCCAGGGTCGATTGCCGCCACAGGCTTGGGTGCACCGATGTCGGCGCTGGACCGTCGAGAAACGAGTACGAGTCGTTGTCCCACACGACGCGTCCGTCGGCCGCCTTGACGACGCACGGGGATAGGGCGGCGATGAATCCACGGTCGGCGTTGTCGAAATCTCTTTTGTCATGGAACGGCAAAGCGTGTTCGCCATGCGCCGACTCGATGACCGCGGTTGGAGGTTTATGGTCCACCGCCAATACCTTGCCATCGGGGCGGCCCGCCGAGAAGGCCTGTCCGGCGTTTACGAGTTAACACAGGCGAAACTAATTTCCAGCGGACCCTAGATCTCGGTCCAGTTAACCCGCATACTGCCGGGACGGTCCTCAATGCCGATGGACCGCAACGATCGGGCAAAGGAGAACAGGTGAAGCGTGGACTGGCGGTCGCGGTAGCCGGGGTGGCAATTCTGGCCGCGGGTATGTCTGGGTGTTCGAGCAACAAGTCGAGTACGGGCAATGGCGGGCCGACGGTTGCCACCCCAGGAAGTAGCAACGCGACGAAGGTCACCATCGACGGCAAAGACCAGAACGTCACCGGCAACACCGTGTGCACAACCGTCGGCGGCACCGTCAACATCGCGGTCGGTGGCTCAGCGACCGGCATCGTCGTCGTGCTCTCCGACGCCAACCCTCCTGACGTGAAGTCCGTTGTCCTCGGCAATGTCAACGGAGTTTCGCTCGGCTACACGTCGGGTACCGGCCAGGGCAAGGCCTCGGCAACCAAGAGCGGCAACACCTACAAGGTCACCGGGAACGCCACCGGGGTTGACATGGCGAACCCGACGCAGCAGGTGAGCAAGCCGTTCGAAATCGACGCGAACTGCTCGTAAGCGTTCAAAGGACTTTCAAAGCGTGCGGTTGCCGTTCAGGTGAGCGGCAACCGCACTGCAGCAGCACGACCTGGCGTGCGGGGACGGGGCCAACGACCACCTCGCGAACACACACCACGACGACGACAACAACAGCTGCCGCCCTCCCGACGAAAGTCATCTTTGATGGCCAGGACCAGCCCATAACCGGCGCGCCCATTTGCAGTACTGGGGGCGGCTAAATCCGCATCAACCTCAGTAATGTGTCGGTGCAGTGTTCCAGTTCGAACAAGTGCAAGGTTCGAAGTACACCTTTGTGTCGACTAGCCCAATCGTTTCAGTTTCGGTGACACCGAACGGCAAGAACTACGTCGTCAAGGGAAGTGTCGACGAACAAACGGATCACCCGGATAACAATCCGACAATCAAATCGTTCGAGATCGACGCAACATGTCCTAATTGATCCTTAGTTGATCCCTGACTGCGGCCCAGCCGGCGGTTGCCACCCGTCAACTGGTAACCGCACCGTGAATTCGGTATGACCGGGCGAACTGTTTAGCGTGATCGTCCCGTTGTGCGCCTTGACAACTGCCGACGCGATCGCCATACCCAGTCCAGTACTGCCGCCCTTGCGAGAACGGGACGAATCGCCGCGGGCGAAGCGCTCGAATACCTCCGATTGCAGCCCCACCGGAATACCGGGGCCGTTGTCGATCACCTGCAACACGGAGTACGTCGGCTCGGTGGTCAGCCGCGTCGTCACGACGGTGCCGGCCCCGGTATGGATGCGCGCGTTGGCAAGCAGGTTGGCCACCACCTGATGAAGGCGGGCCGCGTCTCCGGGGACGACGACGGGTTCTTCGGGCAGATCGAGCTCCCACTGATGATCCGGTCCGGCGACGTGCGCGTCGCTGACCGCGTCGACCGCCAGCCGCGACAGATCCACCTGTTCGCGTTCCAGCGGCTGCGCGGAGTCAAGGCGGGCCAGCAGCAGCAGGTCCTCGACGAGACGCGTTATGCGCTCGGTTTCGGACGCCACCCGACTCATCGCGTGCGCCACCGCCTCCTGATCGTCGCCCATCCGTTGCGTCAATTCCGTGTAGCCGCGGATCGCGGCCAGGGGTGTGCGCAACTCGTGGCTGGCATCGGCGACGAACTGGCGCACCCGGGTCTCACTGGCTTGCCGGGCCGACAACGCGGCGACAATGTGGTCAAGCATGCGGTTCAGCGCCGTTCCGAGTTGTCCCACCTCAGTGAAGGGGTTGGCGTCGGATTCGGGCACCCGCACCGGCAGTTCGACCTCGCCGCGGTCCAACGGCAGATCGGCGACCTCGCTCGCGGTTTGCACCACCCGCCGCAGCGGCGCCAGCGCCTGCCTGATGATGACGACGCCGGCCGTGGTGGCGGCGACCATGGCGACAAGGGTGACGATCGTGAAGATGACCAGCATCCGGAACATCGTCGCGTCGATGTTCGACATCGACAGACCCGTGACGATGACGTCGTCCCCGCTGTGGCTGGGCGCGGCGACAACACGGTAACGGCCCAGACCGTCAAGGTTCATGGTTAACGGTGTGCGGCTGCCGGCTATCTGCTGCAGCTGGGTCTGAGCGGTTGAGGTCAACGCGGCCCGGGAGCCACTGCTGGTCAGGTAACCGGAGTCCAGGGTCTTGCCTTTGCTGACCACCGCGGCGACCATGCCGGCCGGCTGACCCGGGGCATCGAGGAACCTCGGCCCCGGTCCTGGCCTCGGATACGGGCGCGGCTCGCGCCGCCACCCCTGGTGTTTCGGTTCGGGGTACAGCAGCGACGAGCGGTAGGAAGCCCCGGCGAGCTGTTCGTCGAGCTGCTTTAACAGGTGGTGGCGCAGTGCCAACTCGGTCACCGCGGTGATGCCGACACACACGACAGCGAGTACGACGACCTGCCCGACCAACAGCCGTAAACGGAGCGACCAGACTCGTCGAGTTTTAGCGGGCCGGCTTAAGGACATAGCCTGCGCCACGCAGCGTGTGGATCATCGGTTCGCGACCGCTGTCGATCTTCTTGCGCAGGTAAGAGATGTATAGCTCCACGATGTTGGACCGGCCGCCGAAGTCATAGCTCCATACCCGGTCCAGGATCTGGGCCTTGCTCAGTACCCGCTTGGAGTTGCGCATCATGAAGCGCAGGAGCTCAAACTCGGTGGAGGTCAACGAGATCGGTTCGCCGGCGCGCGTCACCTCGTGACTGTCCTCGTCCAGCACCAGGTCGCCCACCACCAGCTGTGCGCCGCTGTCCACCGTGGTCACCCCGGTGCGCCGCAGCAGTGCCCGCAACCGCAGCACTACCTCCTCGATGCTGAAGGGTTTGGTGACATAGTCGTCACCGCCTGCGGTCAACCCGGCGATGCGGTCTTCCACCGCGTCCTTGGCGGTCAACAGCAGCACGGGCAGCTGCGGAATCTCGTCGCGCAATTTGTGCAGCACGTCGAGGCCGCTCATATCGGGGAGCATGACGTCGAGAACGACTACGTCGGGCCGCTGGGCACGAGCCGAGGCGATCGCGGAGGATCCGTCTCCGGCAGTGGCGATGTTCCAGCCCTCGTAGCGCAACGCCATCGACACCATCTCGGCAAGGACAGCTTCGTCGTCAACTACCAGCACGTTGATCGGGTTACCGTCGGCACGACACATGACGACACGTTCTACCGCGGTTCGGGATTGCGTCACAAGATCCAGTATCCGCCGCCGACTGGGCCAAGGCTATGGGATTCCTTTGCATGACCTGTGAAAGGGCCGCGTGACCTCTGGCAGTCACGCGGCCCATTCCCTTCGGAGTGGTGCTTAATACCAGTAGCGCCTGCCGCCGACCGGACGGCCCACGGAGCCCATGATCCACAAGACGGCCCCGATCACCAACAGGATTATTCCGATTGTCCACAAAATATGCAGAGCCGGGAAAATGAACCCGAGAATTATCAAGACAACACCTAAGGCGATCATTGCAACTTCCTTTGTTCTTTGGTTTGTTCTAGCCGTGTTTCTTAGGCCAGAGTTCACTGCTTTGGCTGCGGGGTGTTCATAGTCGGGCAGGTTACTGCCGGATTGATTACGTAATTCAAAGGCCCCGCGATCACTGTCGTTGCGATTGACACCGCTGAGGCGCAGTTAGTTGGGCCTTGCTTGAAGTAGTCGCGCTGCCAGGCCGCAAAAACCCCAATGATTAACCACACCACGACAATGAAGCCAAGAATTCCACGACCACGCATCGTGACCTCCGTTGTTTCCGAGAAAGACTTCCCGTGCATCTAGCGATACCCATTGGACGCATGTCTAAACATGATCTTTTTGCGCCGAATTCGGCGTCCTTAGTGCGGGCCGCTACTGGTGTTCGGCGAGCCAGGTCGTCGCGCGCTTCTTGGACGCCCGGGACAACCACGCGTCCTGAATCAGCTCGGTCAGCTCCGTTGTGCTGATCTCCTTCAGCCGGCGGGCCCGCAGCAAGACCGAAGGATGCCCGTCGAAGTGGTCTGTGGTGAAAAACGGCGAGGCGGGATCCTGGACCAGCGCCAGCTTGTCGCTCTCCGACTCCACCCAGAGCATGATCACGTCGGCGTAGCGTTCACCGGTCTGCGGATCGGTCGCGTCGGGCTGCGGCGTACGAAAGAACACGAACGACTTACCGCCCACCTGATAGATGGAGTTGCCCTTCGGTCCTTCCAGGCGAGTGACGTGCGGCATCGACGCGGCGATCCGGTGCACGTCGTCAACCCGGGCGGGCCGATCAGCCATGGCCGCGACGATACCTCGCAGCATGCGGCGAAAACCATTGGTGGCACAGGTCTCCACCGGGCTTCAGCCACATGGGTGGGTCTAATTGATCCGGTCGGCGAGATCATGCTGTAGGGTCCGGATCTGAGGCATGGTTGACGGCCACCAGGGGTATTAGCCACCGAGACACTTTCGCCAGAGAGAGCTCCCTTGACCGATACATTGTTCGCTGACGTCTCTGAATTTCAAGTGCCAGTCAATGACTCGTATCCGTACCAGGTTCTTTCGATTCGCGTAAGCGACGGTACCTATCAGGATCACAACTTCGCCGGCAACTACGCGTGGATGCGCGCCGCATTGGACAGCGGGCGACTGACATTCGGAATCGTCTACACCTACGTGCGCACGAATTGGGCGGCCAATGCCAATACCGTGCGCTCGATGATCGATGCGAACGGTGGCTTGCATCCGCGGGTCGCGCTGATGCTCGACGTCGAGTCGGGTGGCAACCCACCCGGCGACGGGTCGAGCTGGATCAACTCGTTGTACTGGAACCTGGCCGACTATGCGGGCTCCCCTGCGCGAATCATTGGTTATGCCAACAGTTTTGACTTTTTCAACATGTGGCGCACGCCGCCGGACGGCCTTCGTGTCATTGGGGCGGGCTACGGCTCCAATCCGAACCTGCCTGGGCAGGTGGCCCACCAGTACACCGACGGCAACGGCTACAGCCCCAACCTGCCGCAGGGAGCTCCGCCGTTCGGCAACTGCGACATGAACTCCGCCGACGGGCTGACACCCGAACAATTTGCGGCCGCGTGCGGCATCACCACAACGAACGGAGGATTCCTGATGGCGCTCACCGACGACGAGCAAACCGAACTGTTGAACAAGGTCCGTGACGTCTGGGACCAGTTGCGCGGGCCCAACGGGGCTGGCTGGCCGCAACTCGGACAGAACAGCCAAGGCCAGAACCTCACGCCCGTCGACGCCATCGCCGCGATCAAGAACGACGTGGAAACCCTTCTGCCAGGCGGCAGCTGAGACACGGTTAGCTCGGTCCGGCTAATCCTTGCAGTACTGCTTCGGGTTGACCTCGTCGGCGGTAAATGCCGACTGCACGGACGCTGGCAAACACCCGAAGCCGTTGCGGCACAGACGCTACGAACCCTGGACCGGCGCTCGGCGCCACCCAGCATCATCGCCGGAGCACTCAACGCAGTACCCGTCCTCGCTAACCGATTCGCCCCACGCCGTGTCGTCTTGGCCCTCACCGGCAAAGCAATCAGCGGCCGAGGACTTTGGCCAGCAGGGCGGTGAGCCGGTTCTGTTCGCTGTTGCTCAGCTGGTCTGTCATCGGCGCCATGAGCTCATTGATCTCGGCAATGATGCGGGTCGCGAGGCGCTGTGCTTCCGCGGTGAGGCTGACCCGCACCGAGCGGGCATCGGCGGGGTCCGTGGTCTTTTGCACCAGCCCGCGCTGGACCGCGCGGTCGATGAGCCCGCTGACCGTCGAGCGCTCCAATCCCAGATAGGTGGCAAGTTGGGCCATCGTCGGTTCCCGGTCCCGCAGTATCCCCAGCACGCGTAGCTGCGTCAGGGACAGATCGTGTTCGGCGGCCACCCGGTTGAGCACCGCCGTGACTGCGAATGACACCTGTACGAGGTTGTCCCTGAGCTCATCCATGGACTCAGCATACTTTGCGATAGTTCGTAATACCATCTATTGTAGTTCGTATTACCACCTATCTGCGCAGAGAGGGACTTTCTGATGCGCGCAGCAGTCGTCACCGCGTTTGACAAGCCCCCGGCCTACCGCGAGATCCCGGCGCCCACTCCGCAAACGCCCGACGAGATACTTGTCGACGTCATCGCCGCTGGCTTGCATCCACGGGTGCGATCGCAGGCCGATGGCTCGCACTACACCAGCACGGGTGACCTGCCCCTGGTTCCCGGCATCGACGGGGTGGGACGCGGTGCCGACGGCAAGCTGCGCTATTTCGTCTTGCCCGACACCACCATGGGCGCGATGGCCGAACGGACCGTCGTCGACCGGCGCCGCAGTATCACACTGCCGGACGGCGCCGATCCCGTATTGGTGGCCGCGGCGACCAACCCCGTCATGTCCTCGTGGATCGCTCTCCGCCGGCGCATCGAATTCCAGCCTGGGCAAACGGTTTTGGTTCTCGGTGCCACCGGCAGCTCGGGTCGGATTGCCGTGCAGGTCGCCAAACACCTTGGGGCTAAGCGAGTCATCGGCGCCGGACGCAACGCTGAGCGGCTTGCCGCCCTAACCGAACTCGGGGCAGACGACACCGTTCAGCTCAGTACCGCCACTGCGGCAAGTGATCTCGCCCGAGCGGCTGGTGACGTCGACGTCGTCATCGACTACCTGTGGGGACCACCCACAGTTGACGCGATGGTGGCCGTCGTCAGTAACCGGTCCGACGCAGGTAAGCCGCTGGCCTGGATCGAGATCGGCTCAGTCGCGGGCGGTACCGCCGCGATCCCCTCCGCGGCGCTGCGCGCCGCGCGGTTACAGATCGTCGGCAGCGGTCAGGGCTCCGTCCCAACTCGCGACATCATGACCGAGTTGCCCTCGCTGGTCGCCGAAATCGCCAGCGGCGCTTTCGATATCGACTTCCGCGCCGTGCCGCTCGCCGACGTGGAAGCCGCGTGGAGCGATACCGGCGCTACCCAACGGATCGTCATCACGCCCTAGCCCACCAGGCGTCCGGATAAGGGCCGCTACCGGTAACTCGATTGCAGCTCAGCCCGCGGACGTGGACGGTGAGCGGCGACCTCACCTGGCGCGCGAGGCCGCCGGTTAATCGCAAACGGCGCTAGCCGGCCTTTCCGTTGCTGCCGAGCAATTGCCCGCCGGCACCGCCGGCGCCAGGCGTCCCGCCGGTCCCGGGGGTTCCGCCGGCACCCGTGAAGATGGCGCCGCCAGCGCCGCCGGCGCCCCCCGCGCCGCCGTCACCGATTTCCTGTGCGCCTCCGCCCTTGCCGCCGGGCCCGCCGGTACCACCGGTTCCGGTACCGCCGACGCCGCCGGCGCCGCCGGCGCCACCAGCTCCACCGGAGCCGACAAAGCCCGCGCCACCGCCAGCACCGCCGGCCCCGCCGCTACCTGGGGTCTCGGAGTCGATGATCGTGGATCCATTGACCGCGAAGGAGCTGTCGCCACCGGCTCCGCCGCGCCCACCGGCTCCGCCGTCGCCGTAGATCGATCCGCCGCTGCCGCCGCTGCCGCCGTTACCGCCGTTCCCGATCTGCGTAGTCGCGGACGTCCCGCCGGCACCGCCGGCACCGCCTGCTCCGCCCGCACCGAACAGCCCGGCGCTGCCACCGGCACCGCCGCTGCCGCCACTTCCGCCGCCCATGCCGATGGCGATGCCGCCGCCGGACGCGGGAATGAAGGCATTTCCGCCGGCTCCGCCGTCTCCGCCGGCACCGGCGTTGCCGTACAGCGAGCCACCAGCGCCGCCGTTGCCGCCATCTCCGCCGTCTCCGCTGATGACGTCAGTTCTCCCGCTGGCGCCACCGGCGCCTCCGGCACCGCCGTTGCCGCCTACCCCCGCTAATCCTGCGGAGCCACCGTCGCCGCCGTGTCCACCAGCACCGCCCGTGCCGCCCGCACCGCCAAACCCACCGTTGCCCCACAACATGCCACCGTGGCCGCCGGCGCCACCGTCCCCGGCCGTCCCGTCGGCGCCCATCAAGCCGGTAGCGCCGCCGGCGCCACCATCGCCGCCATCACCGATCCACCCTGCCGCTCCGCCGTCGCCGCCGTTGCCGGCCTGGCCGCCGTTGTCGCCGACGCGTTGGCTTGCCCCGATGCCGCCGCCGACACCACCGTCACCGCCGTGGCCGATCGCGCCGCCGACGCCACCGTCGCCGCCGTCGCCGCCGCTGCCGGCGGCACCGATGGCCGCAACATTGTCACCGGCTCCGCCGGTCCCGCCTCGGCCTCCGTCACCACCGTCGCCGGCGAACCATCCGCCGGCACCACCGGTGCCGCCGACCCCGCCGGTACCGCCGCTGACCTGCCCGCTCAGCCCGCCCGTGCCGCCGACACCGCCGGACCCACCGGCACCGAACACCCCTGCGTCGCCACCCACTCCGCCGGCCCCGCCGTTGCCTCCGGCCGCCTGCAGGTAGGTGATGAGCCCGTCCGAGGTGACAAAGGTGCCAGTTCCGCCAGACCCGCCTTGCCCGCCAGCGCCACCATGGCCATACAACATTCCGCCCTGGCCACCGTTTCCGCCATTACCACCGGCTCCACTGGCCATGCCGATGTCCGCCACGTTGATCGTGCTGGGATGTCCGACGGTCGCGACGATGTCCGCGCCGTGACCACCGCCACTAAGCCCAGAAATCCCACCGACACCACCGGAACCACCCGCCCCGCCGGTGCCCAACAGTCCGGCGTCACCGCCAATGCCCCCGATCCCACCGACGCCGCCGGCTGCAGCGGTGATCTGGATGGTATCCAGGCCAGCGTCCTGCTCCACCGAGAATCCGTTCCCGCCGACGCCGCCTTGCCCACCGGCCCCACCCTTGCCGTACAGCAACCCACCGTGGCCGCCACTGCCGCCATTGCCGCCATCGCCGCCGTTGCCAGCGGTGAGTTCACCTCTTACTGACCCGCCGTCATTGAGCCCGCCATCTCCGCCGGCGCCGCCGGCTCCACCGACCCCGAACAGCCCGGCTGCGCCGCCTGCACCTCCGACTCCACCGTTGCCGGCGGCGACGCCGCCGCTCACCGCCGCCGAGCCCGCTCCGCCTTGCCCGCCGGCCCCGCCGTGGCCGAACAGCCATCCGCCGTTGCCGCCCGCACCCCCGGCCGCATTGGCCCCGCCGGCGCCACCGCTGCCGCCGTTACCGATCAACCCGGCCGCACCCCCAGTGCCGGCCGTGCCGTCGGCGCCGGTGGCGCCGTTCCCGCCATTGCCGAGCAGCAGGCCGCCATCCTTGCCATTGGGGTTCGAGGCCGTTCCGTTAGCACCATCACCAATCAGGTCGCGCTGAAACAGCGCCTCGGTGGGGGCGTTGATTGCGCCCAACAGGTCCTGCTTGAGGCTCTGCAGCGGCGAGGCGTTAGCCGCCTCGGCGGCCGCATACGATCCCGCACCCGCGTTCATGGCCTGCACGAACTGCTGGTGAAACGCGCTCACTCGGGCGCCGAGAGCCTGGTACTCCTGCGCATGCCGGGCGAAAAACGCCGCGATCGCCTCCGACACTTCGTCCAACCCGGCGGCCGACAGGACGGTGGTCGGGGCGGCGGCAGCGCCATTGGCCGCCGTCAGTGCCGTGCCGATACCTTCCAAATCCGTTGCCGCCGAGGCCAACAATTCCGGAGCCGCCACCAGATAGGACATCGTCGTCCCCCTCAGTCCGCCATTGGACACTGACGGATTAAAGGGTATCGCTACTCAACCCAATATTTCGGCGCTTCAGCCAGCCCGCCGTTGTGCGGAAACGAAATGGGTTGGCGGCATTAGGTCCTCGCCTCCGTTCGGAATGCTGCGGTCGTAGCGGGCCATCAGCTCCGGGAAGGTCAGTTCCGACGCGTCCCAGCCATGTTCGCGCAGCCAATCGCCGACGGGGGTGCGCTCCTCGGCGTACCAGAGGTCGTCGAAATCCGTTATTTCGACGTCGACCAATCGGGCGGCCTCAGCCCGCATACGCTGCATCTCTTCACGCTGGCGCCGCACCAGTTCAGGGTCGGTGAAGCCTTGCGCGGGAACATTGGAAGCCAGCCAGCTGCCGCTCGCGCTGAGGCCATGGATGCGCTCGAACAACAGGTCCTGAGCTTCGGCCGGCAGGTAGCGCACCAGACCCTCAGCCGACCAGGAACAGGGCTTTGACGCGTCAAATCCAGCTTCCCGCAACGCCTTTGGCCAATCCTGCCGCAGGTCGATCGGGATGTTCACCAACTGTGCGGTCGGGTGCGCGCCGTGATTGCGCAACGTTGCCTCTTTGAATTCCAGCACCTTGGGCTGGTCCAGCTCGTAGACGACCGTGCCGTCAGGCCACGGCAGCCGCCAGGCGCGTGCGTCCAGGCCGGACGCCAAGATCACCACCTGCCGGACACCGGTGTCCGCCGCACCCAGAAAGAATTCGTCGAAAAACGCGGTCCGGATGGCCATGAAATCGATCATCAGCCGCAGCCGTGCGCGCACGTCCGGGTCGAGGTCTGACGGCTCGGCCAGCAGGGCCGGGTTCGCGTACAGGCTCCACATCCCGTCGCCCGCCGCGTCGACGAACACCCGCGCGAAGGGGTCGTTGATGAGCGGGTTGTCGCTCTCGGTCTCCGCGGCACGCGCCGCGGCAACGCCGAGTGCGGTGGCTCCCACGCTGTGGGTGATGTCCCAGGAATCATTGTCGGTCCGCGGCATCTGCTTGCTCCTCTTTCCTGGCCCAGCCAGATAGTCAGTTTCACAAACTATTCTTCCAGCCCCTTCGGGCTCCGGCCGCTCCTGAAGGGTGCCCTACGCTTTTTCCCAGACGGTCGACAGGTTGAGGAGTGCCATGACTCGTACGCCGAAGGAAGTATTCGCCCACCACGGCCAAGCGCTCGCCGCCGGCGACCTCGACGAAATCGTCGCCGACTACACCGACGACTCCGTGGTGATCACGTCGGCGGGCGCCGCACGCGGCAAGGACGGCATCCGGCAAGTGTTCGTCGAATTGCTCGACGACCTGCCCAATGCGGCCTGGGACCTGAAGACCCGGATCTTCGACGGCGATGTGCTTCTGCTCGAGTGGGCCGCCGAGTCGGCGACGAACCGCGTTGACGACGGCGTCGACACCTTTGTGTTCCGCGACGGCATGATCTGGGCTCAGACCGTCCGATACACCCCCCGCGCCAAAGGCTGACGGTTCGTGGCCTCCTCAGATGATGTGGATCTGCATGCGGTAGCGGAATGGATGTCCGCGCAGGGGTTGGGCGAGGGCCCGCTGCACGATGTCCGCGCGGTGACCGGCGGAACCCAAAACATCATGCTGCGGTTCCGCATGTCCGGGCGCGACTACGTGTTGCGGCGCGGACCGAGGCACCTGCGTCCGCGCAGCAACAGCGTGATCCTGCGGGAGACGAAGGTGCTTGCCGCGCTGACCGGCTCCGATGTGCCGCATCCGCACCTGATCGCCGCTTGCGACGACCCGCGCGTGCTCGGCGACGCCGTCTTCTACCTGATGGACCCGATCGATGGTTTCAACGCCGGCGAAGGACTACCGCCGCTGCATGCGGGCAACGCCGAGGTGCGGTTTCAGATGGGGCTGTCGATGGCCGACGCATTGGCGAAGCTGGGGGCCGTCGACCATATCGCCGTGGGTCTCGATGATTTCGGCAAGCCCGACGGCTTTCTGGAACGTCAAGTGCCGCGGTGGCTTTCGGAGCTGGAGTCCTATAAGCAGTACGACGGCTACCCGGGGCCGGAGATCCCCGGTATCGAGCAGGTGGCCGACTGGTTGGAGCGTCGCCGTCCGACGTCCTGGAAACCGGGCATCATGCACGGTGATTACCACGCCGCCAACGTGATGTTTTCCCGCACCGGCCCGGAGGTGGTGGCCATCGTCGACTGGGAGATGTGCACCATCGGGGACCCGCTGCTGGATCTGGGCTGGCTGCTGGCCACCTGGCGCCAGGCGGACGGGGCCAGTGTGTTCAGCCACGCCCTCGGCGGGCAGGACGGCTTGGCCAGCACCGACGACCTGCTGCGGCGTTATGCCGACAACACCACTCGCGACCTGTCGCAGATCACCTGGTACACCGTGCTGGCCTGCTTCAAGCTCGGCATCGTGATCGAGGGCACGCTGGCCCGCGCTTGCGCGGGCAAGGCCGAAAAGGAAGTCGGCGACCAACTTCACGCGGCCACGGTCCACCTGTTCGAACGAGCGCTGGGCCTTATCGAAACGCAGTGATACCGCGGCTTACCCGTCAGCCCCGACGCTCGGTCGGTTCTGTGTTTGTCCAGCGGCCGCCGTCACGGTTCGGCCGTTGCCGAAAAAACACCTGAAGTGCCTTGACGGGCCCGATTTACCCGCTATCGCTGTCCCTGTATCGCTGCTGAACGTGGTGAAGGTACTTTGCCACAACTGTTAAATGCGAAACGGCTTATTGCGCGCCCTTCTTACGACGCAAAGATCGCGGGCGAAATTGCGCGTCGGCGCGATTACCAGACCCACGCCTCGCCGGGAGTGCCGTGGGCGCGTTCGCCAATCAGGGGGTGACCCAGAAGTGTCCGGGCAGCCGCATTGACGTCGCTCTGCACGCTCGATGCATTGGCCGCCTCGGCGTCGGCATATGCGTGCCCAGCTGCTTTCATCGTCTGCACGAACTGCTCATGGATTGCCCGCGCCCGAGTGCTCAGCGCCTGATACTCCTGTGCGTGTGCCCCGAACGCCGCCACGACGGCCGCCGACACCTCATCGATACCGGGGGCCAGCAACCCCGTCGTGGGCGTGGCGGCGGCCTCGTTGACCGAATCGATCGTCGAACCGACACCGGCCAAATCCGTGGCTGCCGCCATGAGTGTCTCGGGCTTTGTAAACAAAAACGACATAGCACTTCCCTAACTAACTTCAACAATTCGACGGGGTCCACGCATCGTATTGAGAGCACGACAACTTGCGAAGGTCGTTATCCTGATGAATCTCAATCGTTATATTTTTGTTATAAGGGTTCCGTGTTGTGTCCACACATTAGACAAAGCCATTGTCATAATGTCGATGTCTTTGACAAGAGCGCTCTCTGAACCCCGCGCGCCGTGGCGCGCCCGCCCGACCTGGCCGCGTCCGAAGCGACACGCTGTGGCCCAGCCGTGCGAATCCCCGGCGGCCTTGTCAGCTCACCGTTAGCCTCACACGTGTGATTGTGGCGGATTCGGTCATACGCTCACTCGACCTCTGGGAGAGAAAAGACTGGGAGGCATCGTTGCAGCACGCCTGCAACGCTGTCGATGCAACCGGGAACAAGCGTTATCCGCAGCTAGGGGTCGCAGGTCGGTTCAAGCGCACCATCCGGGATTCGCTCGATATCTTCCGGGTGATGACCCAACCGGGTATCGACTTTGATCAGACCCGCTTCCCGGTAGCGGTGAAGTCGGATCTACCCGACGGCCGCCCCGACATCGCTGACGTCCTATACGGCATCCATCGATGCAGTCGCGGCCACCTCGACGAACTGCCCCAGGGATTCGAGCTGACTCCCGCCGGGCCTCGCCCCGCCGGAGTGCACATCTGGCGCACCGGCAAGATCCAGATTCCCGCGGCGGCGATCATCGGCCTGTTGGCGATCGCCGTGTTCGCACCGGAGAACAAGGGCCAAGACATCCCCGACGGCTACACGCTCAGCTGGGGCCAACACGTCTTTCAGATCAACGGTTGGTGGGGTTGGCAGGACCACTTCCGCGAGATCATCGGCGCCGCCCAGTTCCCACAAGCGACGCTCGACTTCGGCGATAGCTGGGAAGACTGGAAACCCGCCTGACGATCGGGGGCCGCCGGCTCATCACGTACCTGTTCCCCGCGGGAACCACTTGGCGCGCGCCCTGCGCACCACGAAGTAGACAGCAAACCCCAGCGCCGCCAGCACCGGTATCCACGGGACCAGGAATCCGACCGCGAGCAGGACGCCATGGGCGGTCTGGAGCAACGACTGCCAGCCGTGTACGAGCGCGCCGAGGAAACCGTGGTGGGTCACCGTCGGCTCGGCTGAGAGGTTGACGTTGACCGTTGCATAGGAAATCTCGTCGTGCAGTGTGGTGCGCTGCGCCCTAAGCGAGTCCAGCTCGGCCTGTCGTTGGGTCAGCGCCGACTCCGCGGCGAGAAGGTCGGCGACGCTGCCCGCGCGGCGCATCAGTTCCAGCAGTCGATTGACCGATGTCTGCAGAGCTTCGATGCGGGCGTCGAGGTCGACGCGTTGCGAAGTGACGTCGCTGTGGTTGATCGACATCGACGGAACCGCCCCGAGTTTTTTGGCCTCGGCCAAGAACCCGTCGACCTTGTCCGCCGGAATGCGCAACACGAGATCAACCGTCGGCGAAGACGCCCCGGATCGCTCCGACCGCGAATCCACCCTGCCGCCGGCATCGGTGACCAAGGAGGCGAGCCGGTCGGCCGACAGGATGGGTTCGGCGACGACCAACTGCAGCGATCCCGTGGTGACGATGTCGCGCGCGACGGTGGCGGGAGGGGTCTGTGGTGGTGCTGCGGGTGGGGTTTCGGGAATCTTGCCGCCGAGAACGTCGGGCCTGTTCTCGATGCCGATCCCCCCCTTGTAATTGCCTTGGGCGGGTGCGGGCACTGTGGCATCGGACAGCGGGGCGGGCGAACCCGAGAGCGGGGCGGACGAGCCGTTGTGGCTCAGTGACCAGGCCCAGCCGGAGCCGAGCAGCAACAGGCTGGCCACGGCCACCGCTAACGCATTGCGCAGCTTGACGGTTCGCGCTTTCGGGCGGTCGGCGGACGTTGCGGGCCGACTTGTGTTCGCGCGCTCCCAACCGGCCGGGGCCTCGACGGGTTGCAGCACGCGGTGCCGCAGCCCACCCTCGGCAACCACCGGGCTGTCCTTACTCGCGAGGGCAACGTATGAGGTGAACCTGCACAACACAGCGAACCGCAACGACGTGTCAACGATCCGCTTCGCCAAGTCGTCCGCGTAAGTGCTGCCGCGCCAACCCGATACCGAGGCGTAGCGATCCTCGAGGTCACGCAAGTGGGCCCGCGCCCACTGAGCGGTTACCGCCGGGGCCTGGCGGCGCTGCCCGGCGACGATGGCCGACCACTCACCGCCCTCGGCGGTCCTGCCACGCAGGGCGAGCGAGCCGGTCGAGCTTCCCCGATACCGCCCAGTCACCACCAGCGGCACCCCGGGGAAGACGTCGGGAAGCCGCGCGGGGCTCGCGGTGTCGTCGATGGTCGCCAGCCCCTCCGGGCACAGTGTCAGCGAGTGTGCGACCGGCGCGCCGATGCGACGGTGGATGGCCTGCATCGCCTCGTCGAGGCGGTCCTCGCTTTCCACCAGCTCGCAGCGACCCCCGCCGACGGTGGCGAGGCGACTCAGAAATCCCGCGTTGACGGCCCGGTCGACGCCGACCACGTGCAGCCGTACCTGGGGCAGGTCGCTGGACAGCTCGCGCAGTACCTGGTCCTCGTTGCCGACCTGCCCGTCGGTGACGAGGACGACCACGGCATCGCGGGCATCACGGTTGTGGCCATCGTCCGCCGCGCCCAGCAGGGTCAGAGCCTGTCGCAACGGAGCGAGCATCTCGGTGTCGCCGCGTGCATCGACCCGGGCGAGGTGCTCGACCGCACGGTACCGGTGCCGGTCGCTGGCCTCGACCAATCCCTCGGGCAGACCGGAAGGGCGGTTGATCCGGTCGTCGAAGGTCAGCACCGCGAATCGGTCACCGCTGGTGAGCGTGTCGACGATGCGCGCCGCGGCGCGGCGGGCGGCCACCATCTTCCAGCCCGCCATGCTGCCGGAGTGGTCCAGCACCAGCACCAGATCCCGGGGACGGGACGGCGCGGTGGACACCGGCGGCAGCACGGTGAGCTGGAAGGTCCCCTCGTCGCCGTCGGCGTCGGGCACCAGCACCAGCGAGTCGGAAAGATCTTTAGCGTCGTAGCGCAGCCGCAGCACGAAATCCTGGTTGGGCTGCTCACCGGGTCGCACCCGTATCCGGTCGTCGTCGGTGGACACCGCGGGCAGGTTGGACCGCACCTCCGTTGGGGTCAGACCGGCGGGGTCAATGCCGACGTCGATGGTCAGCGGGATCGCATGCGGGAAGCCGGGCAGCAGCACGGGCGGGGTGATGCGCGACGCGTCGGGGACCGCCGGGGTGTCGTCGGCGTAGCCGTCACCGACGGCGATATCCGGAAGGGGGTCGCCCGGGATGTACCGCGGCGCCACCACGAGCGGGAAGCGGAATGTCGCCTCGCCATCTTCGTAGGCCAGCGGGCAGACCAGCGTCAGGGCGACGCTGACCCGCTGACCAGGCAACATGTTGCCAACCCGGACGGTGAAGACGTCCGGCCGCTCCTCCTCGGCGATGGAGACCCGGCGGCCAGAATCGAGGGCCTCGTCATAGGCGTGGCGGGCGGCTTCGCGCTCCCGTAGCTCGGCCTCAACCGTCCGACCGTTGACGGTCGTTTGCATCCCGGTGACCGCACCCCGATCCGGCAGCGGAAAGACGTAGCTTGCTTCCAGGGGCACGTCGAAGGTGTTGACAAAGTCCTGCGTCAGCTCGACCTGGCTGGTGAGCCCGCTGATCTCAGCGCGCACGTCAATGCGGTCGAGCGGCAGATTGCCCCGCTCGGTGCGCAGCGCGCCCAGCCCCGCATCGTCTTCGGGGGCGGCGACGGACGATGCCTCGGCATCGGTCATCGGCGTGACGCGGACGGTCATGATGGGCTCCGTTCATCCAGGGACGGCAAGCCTGACAGCAAGCCACGTTCGGCCAGTAGTTCGAGCAGCGGCCCAGCGGCCGAATGGATCGCGTGGATGTCGTCTTCGTCGGGTTGGGCGGGCAGCAGTAGAAGTGCGCCCCCGGGCAGGCGCACCGCGGCGAGGCTGGTGACAGTGTCAGCGCCGCCGGCCGATGCCGCCGGATCCGCGGCGGCAGGCGGATCGGCCCAGAACCGGCGACGGTTGGGACGCGCCGGCCGCGCTCGGGGTGTCGCCGGCTCCACGGCGGGTTCGTCGGGAACCGCGGCGACCCGGCGCAGTGCGTCTTCGGTGGCTCCGGCCAATTCGGCCTGGATCTCGGCGAGCGAACGGCCCTGGGCCTGACGGCGTTTGACGGCGACGATCTGGTGCAGGTGCCGGGCGCCGTATTGAGCTGTGCGTCCCTGCATGACTGGCCGGTCGACGAGTCCGGTCGTGGTGTACCAGCGCACGGCCCGCCGATCGGGCAGCTCCCGGACTCGCCCGTTGGGCGCTCCCGGGTACGCGGGGCCGGCCAACACGGCGGCGACCCGTTGCACCAGCTCGTCCAGCGTCCAGGACGCCAGTTCAGTCACGCACTAACATTGACACTGTTACAGTGACACTGTCAATGTTTGAGGCGATGCTCAGTTTCCTGACAGGTAGCACCCGCTAGCATCTCCTTCCGTGCCGCCCTACCCTGAGCAACCCGATTACTACTCCGAGGACACCCAGGCCGCGCCATACAGCGGTTACGACCCCGAGCCGGGGCGACCCGAACCACCGACCCCGTGGTACCGCCGCCCGTTGGCGCTGGTCGGCGCCGGCGCAATCGGGGTGGTTGTGCTCGGCCTGGCGGTGTACGCGGTGATCAACCTCGCGTCCGGTTCCCCGGCCCACAGTCCCGCTACCACGACGCCCACTCCCTCCGCCACCGCTTCCACGACCGCGACCACCACGCCCGCGGAGCCCACTCGACGCCGTGGCGGGCCAGGAGCGCCGCCGGAGACTGTCACCCAGACCGTCACACCGGAGCCGAGCGCAACCGACACTTCGACGGTTCCGCCGAGCGACACCGCTACGACGACGGCTCCTCCGACGACCCAAACCAGCACGGTTACCCAAACGGTTACCGTCCCGCCGCGCCGGCCCTTCCAACCACGCCCCTAGCGGACCTACTGGCTTAACCGCCCTTCGGGGCGTAACCCGCGCCTGCTCCCTCGGCGGCTTTTGCGGCGCGTGATGCCATTGCCAAGCGGAACCGAAAACGCCGCTGGACCTGGAGCCCTCAACGACGAGGAAGTCGAATTTAAGTACCGCTCTACTGAGGCCCACCCGCACTGCAGGGGTGACGATGATTCTCGATACCTATGGGCCAGTACAGGTGTACCGTCTTCACGGCTGAAATGTGCGTCCCAACCTGCGCACCGACAGGGTTCCAGCCTCCACCACGGTGGTAACGGCGCGCATTGGCTCGGCAAAGAAGGTCGCGTAGAAGACGGTGCTGAAAACCACCAGCGTCCCGATGATGAGAGAGCCGAAGAGCAGAGGATAGCGCGCCATCGCCTCTGCGAGGTAGCGGCAGCACACCAACAGGGCTGCCAAGAATGCCGCCCCGAAGGCGACCAACCCCATCCGCGACCAGCCCCGCGCGGGTTCGCGCAGCGCCGATTCCACGGTCACGCACAACACCGCGCCCGCGACAATGTCGACGCCATAGTGGTAGCCGAAGCCAAGCGTCGCTGCGATGGTGCACACCAGCCAGAAGGTGCCGCCCGACCGAAGCCAACGTGGTCCACCCCGGGAGTGGATGAAGACCGCCAGCGCCCAGGCGGTGTGCATCGACGGCATGCAGTTACGCGCAGTTGAGTGGTCGAAGGCAACGGCTGCCGGCGACAGGCCGATCGGCGGCAAAGCGTGTGGCCAGTAGTCGCCGACTTGAAAGCCCCGACCCGCACTGCCGAACGCGAAATCGGGGCCGACTAACGGAAACAACACGTAGATCACCGGCCCAATCAGGCCGAGTAGCAGGAACGTTCGTATCAGAAAGTGACGCGGCCAGCCGCTGGTGCTGACGTTGCGCAGCTGGTAGACCGCGACCACCATGGCCGCAAGGGGCAACTCGATGTACACCCAGTGCAACACGTCGTTAAGAATCGGGCCGCCTGCGGCGACGAGCCTGCCCACCAGCCACGACGGTTGTGCGAGCGCGTGGTCGGCTAAGAGCGCATATTCGTCCAGGACCGTCGGCCGAACAGTCGCGGTGATGCGCAACCAGGTATCGCCGACTTTGGTCGCGATGATGACCAAGAGGCCCAAAGCGATTCCGCGCAAGGCGGTGGTGCGTTCGGTCCCTGCCCAACGCCAGGCCACCAGGAGCAATCCGGTGAGCACAATCAGCGGCCCGTTGCCGAACGTGAATACACCCCCGCGCAAAACCCTCTCCGCGGCGAAAGCGACGTCGAGCGCCGCGGCCACCGACAGCGCCAAGATCCGGCACCGGTTATACAACCCGACCATGGCCACGCCGAGACCCGCCCAAGACACCGTGGCCGACTTCGGGGTAGCGACGTAGTCGCTGATCAGGCTATGCAGCGGACCCTGAAACCCGGCACTGCTGGCAGCGACCTGCAACCCGACCAGAAACAGGACAACCATCGCGACGGCAATCGTCACCCAAATGACGGCCGATTGAGCAGGCAACTGCACTCGTCGCACGTCGCCGATGAACACCCATCGAATATTAGGTGTCGGGTTGATGTCAGAGACGTTAAACGCTGACGTTGATTGACCGTGGCGCCGGGTCGTTTCGGTGCCCCACTAATCTGCGTCGACCTCGGTGCATACCGGCCGGGTTAAACACCGACGACAGAGCGCCCAGCCCCAGCGCCCCTGGTAACGGCGCTTCTGCCTCGGCCGGTTCTGCCCGGGCCGAACATCGCTAGCCAAGCGACTGTCGTTAATCAGCGTTAATCACGACCAGTAGCCCCTCCGCGATGACGGAAAGCACCTCTGAGCTAAGCGCGCCCGAAGAGGTTCGAACTCTGGATTGACCTTTCCCTGCGGGAGTTTGTCCGATTTGGTCTACGTGAGTGCGCTACGGTCCGAGGAGGTTTGGGTGGTGAGCTCCGCACTACTTGTGACAACGTCGCGACACCCTCAGACTGACTGATATGCGCGATCGCGAGACGATCGACTCGGAATTGCGGCTCATTGCCCTTCGGCACCGATCGATCCGCGAGCAGGGCGGTCAGCCGTCAAGCCGGCAGGCCGACGAACTGCTCGACGAGCGGTTAGGCCACCGCGCGGAGGCGTCCGAAACCGACGCGGTCGCCGCGGATGAGACCCATGTGATTGCCGACAGCTGGTCGCAGCGCGACAAAACGGACGGCGTCAAGTCCCACAGACGTAACGGTGCTGTGCTGCGCCGCTTCGGTCCCTTCGCAGCGTTGCCGCTGTCGCTGCTAGCGGTCGCCACCGCACTAGTGGTGATGCTCGGCATGCACAAATCAAACCCAGAAGAGCCCGCGGCGGCCCCGCCGCCGTCGGATGTGCAACCCACCCCGGCTGCGCCCGAAGAACACGCGCCGCCACTTGACATCATGGACAGGGCCTTCATTGCCGTGTTGACACAGGGTGGCGTGCCAGTTCCCAACCCCGAATACGTGACGACCCATGGGCACGCCGTCTGCGATTTCCTGGCGCACCAACCCAACCTCGCAGAGGCCGTCCGCTTCGTGCAGCGATCATCAATATGGGACGCCGATCAGAGCGCCAACTTCGCGGCCGGTGCCGTCGTGTCGTACTGCCCTCAGTACGAAACGGCAAGCGTGGACGAGCTGCAGCCGGGCTTTCAGAATTCTCTGTCCGATCTGCAAGCCATCGAAGGTGCTCTGCAACGTATCCAAGGTGATCTGCAAGGCATCCGAGGTGATCTACCGACCATCCCGGGCCACCAGTAATCCGGGTCACGCCACCACGACGGCTTCAGTACTCGTGGTTGCCAACTTGCGCGACCAGGAAGTACAGGAAAGTAGTTGACAGCGAGCTGACCGATTGGGCTACAACCCGACTTTCTGTCAGCGCGCCCGATGACCTAGTACGATTCCAGTATCGCGCACCAGTGCTTTTGCAGCTCAGAGCATGTTTTTCGGCCGAAGATCGACGCGCGTGTACACAAGTAGCGCAACCGGTTTTCCGGTGACCACGTGAGAGTGCATGGCGCTATTTTTGGGTCAGGAACCGGCCCCTCCCAGCAGGCGCAGTCGAGCTGCCGCTATCACTGCCTCGGCTTCCGCAATTACTGCTTCTGCCGCCGCCGCCTTCGCTTCTGCCGCTGCCACGGCTGCCTCGGGCTCTAATTGGTCGGCGCGGCGTGCAGCGTCTCCGCGTGTCACTGCCAGCGCGTAAATCAACACCCCGGCGCAGGCTACGACGGACACCAGAGGCCCCGCTGCGGCGGTGACGATGAACGCAAAGGAAAAGCTCAAGACAATGCACCAAATAAGCCGCCTCATCATCACGGACGTTAAGTCGGCTGGTGCCGCATTTACGTTACCCAGCCCGTGCCCGCGAGTTGACCGATCAGATCAGCGACGCGCTCGGGCACGTTCATCGGCTGGTCCCATATGACCGCCAACGGCGACGATCAACCAACCCGAAAGCGCCGCGGCTGACGCCGATAACGTTGGTCACCGGCGCGCTGGCGGTCATCGGTGCCGTCGTGTTGGCCGTGGTCCTATCTCGGGTGTCGGGGTCTATCCGGAGGTCGGTCCGGGTCCGACGGGGAGTTCCCGCTCGGCTGCGCCGTCGAGTCCAGTAATCCGGGTCAGGCGTCGGAGGAATTGACCGCTGGGCGGAGCGTAGGTAAGTACGCCGATGGGCAGCGTTTGTCGGGATCGGTAGCCCAAAGCGGACGCAAGAATTCCGCAAGTCACCGACGCTAACGTCCCCAGCGCGGGGCAACGAAAGGAGCGATCCCATGAACACCCCTGACAGCCTCAAACGAATCATTGGAGGGGCGTTACTCTCGGGCGGCCTCACGATAGCCGGTCTGGGTCTGGCCGCAGGTACCGCCCAGGCCCATCCCAATCCCGTTCCGCTCGACAACGGCGATTGGGGTCCACCGCGCCACTGGTGCCCGGGCCAACCCCTGCCGGACACCGGTAATCGCGTCACCGACCCACTGCGTTGGGACATGACGATTTGTCACACGTACTTCTACACATATCCGTATGGCAATGTTGCAAAAACGATTTGGGACGGGGACAACCCGCCGCCGAAGCCCCCACCTCCGATTGGCCTCTATTGCGATCCCCCTTATTTCACAAATTGTCGGATAGGAAACCATCCATGAACCACCGCAGTTCGCGGTGGTAACTGGCTGTCTCCCTACACATCCGGTGGGTGGTGGACCGGCCCCCTAGCCCCTGTTACTTTGGCCACCGAGCCTAATGACTGGCGGGAGGAACCGGCGATGTCTGCGTTCACGCTGGCCGCGGCAGCCAGCATCGCGGCGGGTCTATCAATCGGCGCCGCCATGACCGTTGGCGTCACGCTCGCCGTCGAAGACGATGACGTGGCGCCAGCCCAGCGCGTACTGACTCCGTCCGCGTCACACCTGGTGGCGTACGGCGACCGCTGCTACAAAGGGTATTGCCTGCCGCCGATACCGGCGATACCGCCGATACCGCACCTGCCGCACTTTTCGCTACCTTAAGGGCGACCTCGCGGTCCCAGCCCCAGCCGCGCCGAAGCGCCGAGCGCAGCGAACGCAAATGGTCCGGTGTAATCGGTCGCGCCGTGATCCGGGCGTATCGCCTGGCAGCGGCCCGGCTAGACCCTGTTTCCGTGCTCAAATGTGGTGGAGCTAAGAGGATTCGCACCCCTGACCCCCTGACCTGCTCGATGCGATTTTCTCAATAGCAGGTAACCGGATTTATTGCTTGCGCGCCCGAAGAGATTCGAACTCCCAACCTTCTGGCGTATTCGACCCGTCTGCACTAGTCCGGTTAAGTCTGTTAAAGCGTTGGGGCACAGCATGATATGCGATTGTGCGTCCGCTAGCGTATGCCGTAGTCCGGGCGAATCTGCGGGCGTTTGTATCGGGAAAGTGAAAACCGGGGCGGGGCGTACCCGCCGTCGATTACCGCCGGCCGTCCCTAAGCTGATAGACGCGCGGCACAGACAGGCTAGCGGCCTCGGCCAGCTTCTCGCCGCCAATACCGCTCCAAGCGCTCGCGGATTGGACGGCGTAGCTCTGCGTCGGGGGCAATCGAGTTCGTCGCGGACGTTTCGCGCCGCTTGGCCGACGGGTGCGTGCCGCCAGGTCGGCCCGTGTCCACGTCACCGCGTGGACCGCAATATAGCCGAGGTCGACGCCACCAACCCGACATCGACGTTTACGAAGCACCAAGTGCGCCAAAGCGATCCCGAGGCTGCCGCCCGTCTGACCGCGCTACTGCGTCGGCAGCTTCAGCACCCGGTGGTTGCTTTGGTCGGCGACGTAGACATCGCCGACGCTGTCCACCGCGACACCAATGGGGCCGTTGAGGCCGGTGAACGGCAGCTCAATCTGGGTCGTCGCCCCCGCCGGCAGTTTCAACACCCGGTTGTTGCTTTGGTCGGCGACGTAGACATTGCCGGCGGAGTCCACCGCGACACCATGGGGGCTCTTGAGGCCGGTGAACGGCAGCTCAATCTGGGTCGTCGCCCCGGCCGCCAGTTTCAGCACCTGGTTGGTGCCGGTGTCCCCTTGGCCAATAACATGAACGACTGTCATGGTGACAAAGACGTTGCCGGCGCTGTCCACCGCCACGCCGCTGGGGGCGCTGCCGCCGGTGAAGGGCAGCACGGTCGGGGTGCTCGCCCCCGCCGGCAGCTTCTTCACGCGATCTTCGCCTACATCGACGAGGTAGACGTTGTCGGCGCTGTCCACCGCCACACCGCCGAGTGAGCCGAGGCCGGTGACGGGCAGCTGGGTCGGAGTGGTCGCCCCCGGCGCCAGTTTCAGCACCCGGTTGTCGTCGGTGAGGTAGACGGTGCCGGCGCTGTCCACCGCCACACTGCGATAGTCGCCCCTGGGTGAGCTCAGTCGGGGTGGTCGCCCCGGCCGCCAGCTTCAGAACCGGGCCGCCGCCGAAGTTGGTGACGTAGACGTTGCCGGCGCTGTCTGCCGCCACACCGTCGGGTATGCCGAGGCCGGTGAGGGGCAGCACCACCTGCGCCGGTTGCCGTGGTGCGGATGACTCTGAAGACCGAGACGACGGGTTTCGGTTGCAAGCCACGACGGTGGTCGCCGCGGTGACCACAAGTACGGCGGTAACGGCGAAGACGATTCGGGTGCGCCGTCTCAGCCAGCGGTGAGCCATTCGATCACGTTAACGGAACGACCGTACGCGGCGGGTCAATTCGATTCGTGGCCGATTTTGTTGGGCCGCCGGCGCGACGGCGGTGTAGATGGCTGCCAAGCCACCGCGATGACTGTTGAAATAGCAGAACTCACCTCGGCGCGGCCATGGCCATCACCGCCCGCCCCGCACCCCGCAGCAGGGCGGTGCGCCAGGGCCATGTCAAAGGTGCGATCTAGCTGTTCTAATCCGATTGCGCGTTGTGCGCTTACTGCACCGGCAGTTTCAGCACCCGGTTGTTGCCGGCGTCGGAGACGTAGAGGGTGCCGATGCTGTCCACGGCGACACCCCAGGGGGTTTTGAGGCCCGCGAACGGCAGCACGTCCTGGGTGGACGAGCCCGCAGCCAACTTCACCACCCGATTGTTGTAGGTGTCGGTGACGTAGACGGTGCCGGTGCTGTCTACCGCCACACCCTCGGCTAGGGCCACACCCCCGTCTCGTCGCTCGGGATCCTTGAGGCCGGCGAAGGGCAGCACCTGCTGGGTGGACGAGCCCGCCGCCAACTTCACCACCCGGTGGTTTACGGCATCGGTGACGTACACCGTGCCGGCGCTGTCCACCGCCACACCCTGGGGCCAGTTGAGGCCGGCGAACGGTAGCACCTGCTGGGCAGACGAACGCGCCGCCAACTTCAGCACCCGGTTGTTGTTGATGTCGGTGACGTAGACGTTGCCGGCGGAATCCACCGCCACACCGGTGGGGTTGTTGAGGCCGATGAACGGCAGCACGTCCTGGGTGGACGAGCCCGCCGCCAACTTCACCACCCGATCGGCGTCGATGACGTAGACGGCGCCGGCCGTGTCCACCGCCACACCCATGGGATTGTTGAGGCCGGTGAACGGCAGCACAACCTGAGCAGCATAGGACCGCCCCGATGGGGTTGGGGATGACTCCGACGGCCGATGCTTGACGAGGGCGGGAATACCGACGGCCACTGCGATCACGGTGGCAATTGCAATCGCGCCGGCGATGAGTGCGAGTGTCGTGCGCCGGCTGATCCCGCCGGACCATGTCGGGGTGGGCGGCGCGGGGTGAGGCGGCTTGGCGGGGGCCAGTGATTCGGCCTTCACGATCCTCGGCTGGGCGGTGACACGATTGCCTGCCTGCTGCGTGGGTGGGAGCTGTGCCGGCTCCGTCGCTGGGAGGGTCGGGGGGCTCGGTGTCGGCCGGGCAATAAGGACGGTGATCGCGTTGTGGGCGGCGTCGGCGAGCTCGATGGTGGTGGCGTAGCGCTGGTTGGGGTCTTTGGCCATACCCGTGGCGATGACCTCGTCAACCTGGGCGGGCACGTCCGGCCGGGCGATCGAGGGCCGCGGCGGCGGCTCACTCAGGTGTGCGGCGATCAGTGCGCGGTCGTGGTCGTCGGTAAACGGTGGTTCTCCGGTCAGGGCATTCATACAGCACACACGCCAGTGAATAAATGTCGACGCGGGCATCCTCCGTGCCCTGTCGGTCCAGGCGCTCGGGTGCGATGTATGCGAAAGTGCCGATTGTGTTGCCGGTCTTGGTCATTCGCGTGTCATCAGCCGCGCGGGCGATCCCGAAATCAATCAGATAGGCGAAGTCGTCGGTCGTCGAGCAAGATGTTGGAGGGTTTGATGTCGCGGTGGATCAGCCCGATCCCGTGGGCAGCATGCAAGGCTTCGGCGACCTGGCCGATGATGCGCACGGCGCGGGCGGGTTCCAGCGGGCCGTCGGCCAGCACGGTGGCCAGGTCGCGGCCCTTGATCAACCGCATGCACACAAACAGCCGTCCGTCGATCTCCCCGTAGTCATGGATCGGGACCACATGCGGAGTTTCCAATCGCGCCGCGGCGTGGGCCTCCCGACGGAAACGCCGCTGAAATTCCTCGTCCTTCGACAACTTCGCGGGCAGGACTTTGATGGCGACGACGCGGTCAGTGACGGTGTCGTGGGCACGCCACACCTCGCCCATGCCGCCCTCGCCGAGCAGCGACAAAAGCCGATACCGCCCGAACTCGACCTCGTCCACCGGCAGGCCCCTCCCATGCGGTCTCCGGGCTGGAATGCTACCGACCTACCGACGTCGCGCATATGAGTCTCTGTGAACCCACGGACAGTCGTTCGAACGGGGAAGTTCATCGCCAGCGGCGAGGGCTACAAGCCGAAGGCTGCAGCCGAGAGGGCATCGAGTCGGTCAAGACCAACGCGCCCAGCGCCGCCGTCGTCGACAACACAACCGCCCGAGGGGGCCAGTTGGCTCTCTCGTCGGCTGAACCGAACCTAAGCGGCTCGCACAGTTCTGACGTTCGTCGTCGAGAGCATGGTGCGTGCGTCTGCGCCTTCTGAGGGTGTCTCTACGAGCGGAATCGCCGACGTTATTCCGCTGAGGTGCCGTGCAAAGCCATGAGCGCCGCCCAGCGCCGTGGAGTGTCATCGCTGAGGCCGTCGCCGGACGCCATCATCGGGCCGGTCAACAAAGATGGGTCGCTACCGAGGGGCGCGATTCGCGGCTGGCTGCCGGAAACGATCGACTACTGGAAACGGACGCGGCTCGGGCAGGGTTTCCGGTCGGATGTTCGGCAGCAGCCGGCGCACGTCTGGGGGAGACCGCGGTCGAGCACAACGGGCCGATTCCTGCCCAGGAGTTCTGAGAAGTGACCGGCACGGTGGAGCCGTGCTGGACAAGTTCGCTGGTCAGAAAAGTAGCGGCTGAATGTATCGGGAAAGTATCGGATTCCGGGCGTATCGCCTTCGGTTCCGAGAGCGTTTCCGCTGTTAATAAGCGCGCCCGAAGAGATTCGAACTCCCAACCTTCTGATCCGTAGTCAGATGCTCTATCCGTTGAGCTACGGGCGCATGTTCAGTTGTGTCCTCGAGAGGACCTAGCGGAGGCGAGAGGATTTGAACCTCCGGTTCCCTTTAGGGGGAACAACTCATTAGCAGTGAGCCCCATTCGGCCGCTCTGGCACGCCTCCTTGGACTTCCTGAGGGTACCCGACTGGATGTTCGGACTCCCGGAACCGCCGGAGGCATAGCGTACACAGCGGCAACATATGCTGTCGAAGTGACTGCCCGCCTGCGGCCCGATCTGGCCGGGCTGCCAGTTTACGTCCCAGGCAAGACGGTGCCGGGTGCCATCAAACTGGCCAGCAACGAGACGGTGTTCGGCCCGCTGCCCAGCGTCCGCGCAGCCATCGAAGACGCCACCGACGTCATCAACCGCTACCCGGACAACAACTGCGTGGAGCTGAAGGCGGCGCTGGCCAAACACCTGGGCCCGGAGTTCGGCCCCGAGCACGTCGCCGTCGGATGCGGTTCGGTCAGCCTGTGCCAGCAGCTCATTCAGATCACCGCCTCGGCGGGCGACGAGGTGATCTTCGGGTGGCGCAGCTTTGAGCTGTATCCGACGCAGGTCCAGGTCGCCGGCGCGAAAGCGGTCCAGGTGCCACTGACCGACCACACCTTCGACCTCTACGGCATGCTCGCCGCGGTCACCGACCGGACCCGGCTGATCTTCGTCTGCAACCCCAACAATCCGACGTCCACCGTCGTCGACCCCGACGCGCTGACCCGCTTCGTCCAGACGGTACCGCCGCACATCCTGATCGCCCTCGACGAGGCCTACGTCGAGTACATCCGCGACGGCATGCTGCCCGACGGCCTGGGGCTGGTCCGCGCCCACAGCAATGTGGTTGTGATGCGCACCTTTTCGAAGGCCTACGGGTTGGCGGGCTTACGCGTCGGCTACGCGGTCGGCCACCCCGAGGTGATCACCGCGCTGGACCAGGTCTACGTGCCATTCACCGCGACCAGCGTGTCGCAGGTCGCCGCCATCGCCTCGCTGGACGCCGCCGACGAGCTACTGGCCCGCACCGACGCCGTGGTCGCCGAACGCTCCCGGGTCAGCGCCGCGCTGCGCGATGCCGGCTTCACGTTGCCGCCGTCGCAAGCCAATTTCGTCTGGCTGCCGCTCGGGCCTCGAACACCTGACTTCGTGGAGCGGGCCGCCGCTGCGCGCATCGTGGTTCGGCCGTTCGGCACCGACGGCGTCCGGGTCACCATCGGCGCGCCGGAGGAGAATGACGCCTTGCTGTCGTTTGCGCACACCTGGAACACCAGGCATACGCAATGACCGCCGGACGTGGTTAGCCGGTAACGACTCCGTCGAGGCCGCGGGTGCCGTCGAGCCCATCGAGCCCGTCCTTGCCACCGGTGCCGCCGGATCCACCGTCTCCGTGCGCCCCGCCAGCACCGCCGGCGCCGACGAATGGTGCCGATCCGCCGCCGCCTCCGTTGCCACCGTTGGCACCGTTAACGCCCAGACCACCGCTGTTACCGCCCTGACCGCCGGCCCCACCGACACCGCCGGGGCCCGTCAGCCACCCACCGAAGCCCCCGTTACCGCCGGCGCCGCCCTGACCACCAGCGGCGCCCGAACCTCCGCCACCACCCAGTCCGCCGACGCCGCCGGTACCGTTCGCGTCGGCCGGACCACCCAATCCACCGGCCCCACCAGCGCCACCCTGCAAGATCCCGGCGCCACCGGCACCACCTGCACCACCGTCGCCACCCGTTCCGAGGAACCACCCTCCGAGGCCACCGGTACCACCGGCACCACCACTCCCGGCATTCAGTCCCGCGCCTCCCTCTCCGCCGGCCCCGCCGACTCCACCGACACCAAACCCGCCCTGAATCCCGCCGATTCCACCGATGCCGCCGGTACCGCCGATGCCGAGGGCCCCGCCGTCGCCGCCCATCCCGCCCTGCCCACCGGCTGCCGCGGAACCCGAGAACAGACCGCCGGCGCCGCCACCGCCACCGGCTCCACCATTGCCCGCGAAGGTTCCGGGGCCGCCCGCGGCCCCGCCGTCGCCGCCTTGCCCGCCGATGCCGCCGCTACCAATGAGCCCGGGCGAGCCGCCGTTCCCGCCGATGCCACCATTGCCACCGTTGACGCCAGCGGTGCCCGCCACGCCGGCACCACCGGCGCCACCGGCCCCGCCGTCGCCGATCGCAAAACCCGCGGCCCCACCGGTTCCGCCGTTCGCACCGGCTCCGCCGGCCCCGGCGGCCCCGCCGCTGCCATACAAGAAACCGCCGGCCCCACCGTTTCCACCGTTCGCCCCGGCTCCGCCGGCCCCGCCGGCCCCGCCGGCGCCGATCAATCCGCCAGCCCCGCCGTTACCACCGGCCGTGTTGGGACTGCCGGTTTCTGAAAAGCCCTTGCCGCCGTTGCCGTACAAGATGCCACCGGCGTACCCGTCGGGATGCGCCGTCGTCCCGTTGTCCCCGTTGCCGATGAATGGCCGGTCAAACGCCGCCAGCGCGGGCGCATTAATCGCATTCAGCGCCCGCTGCTCCAGCGCCGCCAGCGGGTTGGCGTTCGCCGCCTCGGCAGCGGCATACATGTTCTGTGCGTTACTCAGCGCCTGCACAAACCTCGCATGGAATAACGCCACCTCCTTGCTGACAAGCTGATACGCCTGACCATGCCCGGCGAATAACGCCGCAACCGCCGCAGACACCTCGTCAGCACCCGCGGCCGCGACTCCGGTGGTAGTAACAGCAGCCGAGTGATTCGCGGCAGTCAGTATCGAACCGATGTCCTGCAAATCCGTTGCCGCCGAAGACAATATCTCCGGAACCGCCACCAGAAACGACATCGCTGCCTCCATCCCCAACTCATCAGCTAACCGACCATTAAAAGCGCGCTCGCAGATTATGCCTCACATTTCCGTGATTCCGCGAACTGTATGCGGCCGGACCGGCGGCTGAGCCCATGCCATTCGGCATCCGCGTGAAGACGGGCATCATTGCTACATAAGATGTTTCATAGCACCGCGCCAGTTGGCAGAAGCGCACCGAGGAGTAGCCGATGAGCCTGGCCCGTAAGAAGTTCATTGAATTCAAAGAACGCGGCGGCAATATTCCCGACGCCGAGCTTGACGATTTCTGGGCGACCCTGCCGCCGGCCAGCATCGAGGGCATGATCGGCGAATGGCAGGGCGGCGAGTTCCGCACCGGCCACAAGATGAACGGCCAGTTGGAGAAGGCCGGCTGGTTCGGCAAGACCTTCAACTCGGCCTCCGACGTACAGCCGCTGGTGTGCCTGGACGCCGACGGCAACAAGTTCTCCAACGTGGCGATGGGTAAGGGCGAGGCCAGCCTGTGGCTAGAAGACTTCCGCGGCGAAGTGACCGCGACGATGGTCTATGACGGCCAACCCGTGCACGACCATTTCAAGAAGATCGACGACGCCGCGGTGCTGGGGATCATGAACGGTAAAGGCGTCGTCGACAACGGCCGCTATTACTACTTCTATCTGGAGCGCGTCTAGCCGACGTCGTTCGACCGTGAAGCTGGCTTCACTTTCGACGGGCAAAGCAAGAGCGGTCTAAAGCGGCCTGGCCGGGTCGCGGCCGGTGAACGCGACCAGCCGGTCCAGCGCACTGGCATCCGCCGCCACGTCGACGGCGCTAGCGAACCCGGCTTGGGCACGTTCCCCCGGCCTGATGAGCTTCTGCGCCAACTCCAGCACGTATTCGACGAGCGAATCCGGCGCGTTGACCTCATGCCCCACGGCGGCGGCGTAATCCCAGGCGTGAACCAGGAATTCGATCGAAAAGACTGAGGCGGCGACCCGGGCGGGCATCCCGTGCTCACCCATCAGCACTTCGCCTTCCAGGCCATGCCGGTGCCAGGCATCCAACGTCGGCCGGGCCGTGCTGACCACCAGGCCTTCGACCGCATCGGTGTGTTCGCGCGCTGAATAGTCGGCACCCACCATGAGCCCCAGGGCCATGGTGGAGTTCAGCAGATGCCAGGTCAGCTCCTTGACGTTGTAGTCCGTACACGGCGTCTGCCGCTCGCCGTCGTCCCCGGCGATGGTGTGCAGGACCTGCCGCAACACCGCGAGCGTGGCCTCGGCGCTGTCCAGCTCGTCGGTCGGTGGGGAATCAGGTCCAGGTCGCAAATCGGAGGGCATATCCGCCACGCTACGGTCTGGGCATGGGCGAAACATACGAATCCCTGACAGTCGAAACCAAGGACCAGGTTGCGCAGGTGACGCTGATCGGTCCGGGCAAGGGCAACGCGATGGGGCCCGCATTCTGGTCGGAGCTGCCGGAGGTGTTCTCCAAGCTCGACGCCGACCGCGAGGTGCGGGCCATCGTGCTCACCGGATCCGGCCAGAACTTCAGCTACGGTCTCGACGTGCCCGCGATGGGCGGAACATTCGCTCCGCTGATGGCTGACGGGGCGCTGGCCCGTCCCCGCACCGACTTCCACACCGAACTGATCCGGATGCAGAAGGCGACCAACGCCGTCGCGGACTGCCGCACCCCCACCATCGCGTCGATACACGGTTGGTGCATCGGCGGCGGCGTCGACCTGATCTCGGCGGTCGACATCCGCTACGCGAGCGCCGACGCCAAGTTCTCGGTGCGCGAAGTCAAGCTGGCCATGGTCGCCGACATGGGCAGCCTGGCCCGCCTACCGCTGATCCTCAACGACGGGCATCTCAGGGAACTCGCACTGACGGGGAAGAACATCGACGCCGCCCGCGCCGAGAAGATCGGCCTGGTCAACGACGTCTACGAGAATGCCGAGGCCGCACTGGCCGCCGCCCACGCGACCGCCGCCGAAATAGCCGCCAACCCGCCGCTGGCGGTCTACGGCGTCAAGGATGTCCTTGACCAGCAGCGCATTGCGGCGGTTTCGGAAAGCCTGCGCTACGTAGCGGCCTGGAACGCGGCCTTCCTGCCGTCCAAGGACCTGACCGAAGGAATCTCAGCGACGTTCGCCAAGCGCCCGCCCCATTTCACCGGCGAGTGACGCTTTCCCGATGACTTGAGCGCAAGGCAACCGCAAGCAGAACGGTGCCGATCGCCAAGCCGGCGAATTCCAGCAGCCCGACGCCGGTGCCCGCGCGGTGATGGGTATCGACGATGTGGCTAAGCGCGTGCAGCACCCAGTGCGCCGTGGCGAAGGCCAACGCCGGCACCCGCCACGACGCCCATCGCACCGCGGCCAGCAGCAGCAGACCGAGCGGCAACTCGAACGATGCGTTGTCGAAGATGTAGTGGTTGTTGCGGGGCCCGAATGCGCCCAGGGTGTCGAAGAACACTCCGGGCGCCAGCAGCATGAAAGCGCCGAGGGCGACCGAGTAGCTGCCGAAGACGATCAGGACCATATCGACATAGCGCGAGCGTGCAGGCATGCACTCACGCTAGATGCAGCGCCATCGGCCGGCACGTACCCTCGCTGAGGTGGTAGGAGCGTTGCCAATCACCCCAGATGGAAAGATCCGCGTCCCGGCCGACCTGGATGCCGTGACGGCGATCGGCGCAGAAGACCACTCCGAGACCGGCAGTGCGGCCGTCGAACGCGTCTGGGAGGCCGCGCGGCACTGGTACCAGGCCGGCATGCACCCCGCGATCCAGTTGTGCATCCGACGGCACGGCCGGGTCGTGCTCAACCGCGCCATCGGCCACGGCTGGGGCAACGCCCCTACCGATGCGCCCGACGCCGAGAAGATCCCCGTCACCACGGACACACCGTTCTGCGTGTACTCGGCGGCCAAAGGCATCACGGCGACGGTCGTGCACATGCTGGTGGAGCGGAGGGTCTTCGCACTCGACGATCGCGTCTGCGAGTACATCCCCAGCTATACCAGTCACGGAAAGGACCGCACCACGATCCGGCACGTGCTGACCCACAGCGCGGGCGTCCCGTTTCCCACCGGCCCCCGGCCGGACCTGAAACGTGCGGACGACCACGACTACGCGCAGGAACAGCTCGGCAAACTGAGGCCGCTGTACCGCCCCGGATTGGTACACGTCTACCACGCGCTGACCTGGGGCCCGCTGATGCGCGAAATCGTCTACGCGAGCACCGGCAAGGACATTCGCGACATCCTGGCCGCCGAGATCCTCGACCCGCTGGAATTCCGGTGGACCAACTTCGGCGTCGCCAAGCGCGATATCCCGCTGGTCGCGCCGAGCCACGCCACTGGGAGGCCGTTGCCGCCGGTGGTCGCCGCGATCTTCCGCAAAGCGATCGGCGGAACCGTGCACGAGATCATCCCCTACACCAACACCCCGGCCTTCCTGTCCACCGTGGTCCCGTCGTCCAACACGGTGTCGACCGCGAACGAAATGTCGCGCTTCGCCGAAATTTGGCGCCGGGGTGGGGAACTCGATGGAGTGCGCATCATCAGCCCGGAACGGATGTACGGCGCGGTGCAGGAGTGCCGACGGCTGCGGCCGGATTTCGCCGTCGGTCTGATGCCGGCTCGCTGGGGCACCGGGTTCATGCTGGGCACCGACCGGTTCGGGCCGTTCGGGCGTAATGCGCCGAGCGCGTTCGGGAACCTCGGCCTGGCCAACATCGCGATATGGGCCGACCCGGCGCGCGGCCTGGCGGCCGGTGTGATCAGCAGCGGCAAACCGGGCAGAGACCCCGAGGTCAAGCGCTACACGGCACTGATGAACAGCATCGCCGCGGAGTATCCTGCCGGTTGACCGGGTCGAGCCGGCCATCGAAGGTCTAACCACCGCGTTTGCGCCCACGGCGGCCGGGCAACCCTGACGGGTATGGAATCCGACCGCTTCCGCCAGCTGCTGGATACACCCGGGCCGTTCGCCTCGATCTATTTCGAAGACTCGCATGACACCCACGACGCCGACACGCAGCTCGACCTCAGGTGGCGTGCGCTGCGCGAAGCGCTCGGGGAGCAGGGCGCCGACGAGGCGGTGACCACCGAGATCGAGCACGCGGTTATGGACCTGCGCCCGCCGATCGGCCGCAGCGGACGCGCGGTGGTAGCCGGCGCGACGGGGGTCATTCTCAACGAGCACCTGCTGCCACCCACCGCGGACACGGTCGTCCGCGTCTCCGAGCTGCCGTACATCGTTCCGATCCTCGAACTCGGCTTCGAGCAGCCGAACTACCTGTTGGCGGTGGTCGACCACACCGGCGCCGACATCACCGCACACGTCAACGGGACCCTGCGCTCAGAAACCGTCGACGGGGGCGGGTGGCCCGTGCACAAAGCCGCCGCTGCCGAGACCGCAGGGTACGGCCGCCCGCAGTTGCGCACCGAAGAAGCGGCCCGCAAGAACGTCCGCGCCGTCGCCGACCGGGTCAGCGAGTTCGTGGACGACGCCCCGTTCGACACGGTTTTCGTGGTGGGCGAGGTGCGGTCGCGCTCCGATCTGCTCGCGGCGCTTCCGGACCGAATCGGCGAGCGGACGGTACCGCTGCAGGTCGGCGCTCGACACAGTGGACACAGCTTCGAGGAGATCCGGCGCAACATCGAAGCCTGGTTCATGAGACAGCGGTTACGGATGATCGACGCCGCCGCGGAACGCTTCACCGCCGAGGTGGGCCGGCAGTCCGGGCTGGCCGCCGAGGGGTTGGACGCCGTCTGCTCGGCCCTGCGTCAGGGCGCAGTGGACACCTTGATCATCGGCGAGATCGACGATGCAACCGTGGTTGCCGACGAGGGCATGACAACAGTCGCGCCGAACGCCAACGTGCTGTCCGAGCAAGGCGCCGCCCCCGCAAAGACGCTGCGGGCCGACGAGGCGCTGCCGTTATTGGCGATTTCGGTTGGGGCGTCGCTGGTGCGCACCGACGAGCGGATCACCCCGGCCGACGGTATCGCCGCCGTACTTCGCTACGCACCCACGCCGCAGCCGTCGGCGCCCTGACGGCGCGCGTGGCTAAGCAGCTGAATGTCGTTATGCCGTGGGCACTTTGGCGGCGATCTGATGGACGATGTTGACTCCGGCGCTAGACGGGCCGGGGGTGCACGCGCCGACGTCGATGACGACGTTGCTGACCGCGGTCAGCGCGCGCTGGCAGGTCGCGTTCACGCCGGACCTGGCCCCGACCCCAGTCAGAATCGCGGTTAGGGTGCCGTTCGTGTTGGTGACCGCCCCCACGGTGTGCACCTCTGGCTGGCCGGCAAGGGTTTCGGTGAACTGCCGGTTGGCGCAGGCCGGCCAGGTGTGGGTGGAGGCAGTGAAGAACGTGGCCGCCGCCTTCGCGGAAGGAAACAGCACCACGGCCTGCTCGACACCATGAGTTTGGTGGTCGGTGACTTGCTGACGCCGCATGGCGGTCCACCCACTGGTCGCGTAGACCGACTGCTCCACCACCGCGTCCAGGGGCAGGCAAAGCCTGTCCGACACGGCGCTGCTGTCGTCGACCATCTGGGTGAAGCTTCCCGTCGGCGCCATCCCGCTGGTGCCGAGCGCGGTGTTGATTTGGTCGGGGTCCAGCAGCAACCCCTCCAGGGCGGTCTGCTCGACCGTCGGGGCCGGCTGAGCCGTGGTGGGGGCTTGCCCCGGACGCCCCGCGCGTGAGGGCCGCTGCGACAGCTCGTAGCCGGTAATGCCGACGGCGGCGATCCCAGCCAGGACTATCACCGCTCCGACGATGAGTGGCCACATCAGCCGGCGTCGTGGCGGCTGGCCCCACGCGCCGGGATACGGCTGCGGAACCGGCTGCCAGCCGGGTGGTCCTTGTTGTGTCGCCGCGAGGGTTGCGGGTTGTTGCCATGCCGGAACGGGTGGGGTTGGTGCCGGATAGTCAAAGCGCGGCTGTGCCGGCGGGGTGTGCGGATGGTAGGAAGGCGCGCCGGCCAGGGCGGCGCGGGCGGCGGTGGCCAGGGCGTTGGCGCTTTGGTAGCGCCGGTTGGGGTCCTTCGCCATGCCGGTCGCGATGACCGCATCGAATCCGACCAGGTCAGGTCGATGCTGGCTTGGCCGGGGCGGATCCTGCGCCAGGTGCCCGGCAACCAGTTGCTCCATGCTGTGGCCCGGATAGGGCTGGCGGCCGGTCAGGCATTCGTACAGCAGACAGGCCAGCGCATAGACGTCGGAGCGGGCATCGGTGACGCCGGCGCTGAAGCGTTCGGGGGCCATGTAGGCGAACGTGCCGACGATCGAGCCGGTCTTGGTCAGCTTGGTGGCCGCGACGTTGTGGGCGATGCCGAAGTCGATCAGGTAGACGAAGTCGCGCCCGGTCACCAGCGCGTTGGATGGCTTGATGTCGCGGTGCACCAGCCCGACGGCATGCGCGGCGTCCAGCGCGGCGGCCAGCTGCTCAACGATGTGCACCGCCCGCGGCGGGCTCATCGGGCCGTCGCGCCGCAGCAGACTGGCTACGTCGACGCCCTCGATGACCGGCATCGCCAGATACAGTCGACCGTCGATTTCGCCGGCCTCATAAATCGGGATGATGTGCGGCTCGGTCAGCCGGGCGGCGGTGTGGGCCTCGCGCCGGAACCGCTCCTCATAACCCGGTTCGGCCGCCGACTCGGGCGGCAACACCTTGATGGCGACATCGCGATCCATCATGGTGTCGTGGGCCTTGTACACCTGGCCCATGCCGCCGGCGCCGATCAACGACAGCAGCCGGTAGCGCCCGAACGTCATTTCATCCACGCGGCCGGCCCCCTCTCCCGGTAATCCAGCGGCTCACGTCGGCGCCCGAGCCCTAATCACCCGGCGGTGGCGGAGGGATTTGAACCCCCGGACGGTTTTAGCCGTCTCTCGCTTTCAAGGCGAGTGCATTAGGCCGCTCTGCCACGCCACCGCTGATAAGGGTAGCGGGGTTGTAGCGTTGCGATTATGCGCGCCATCGTCGCCGAATCCTCCGATCAACTGAATTGGCAAGAGGTACCCGATGTCTCCGCCGGTCCCGGCGAGGTACTGATCAAGGTCGCCGCGGCCGGCGTCAATCGCGCCGACGTGCTGCAGGCCGCCGGTAAATACCCGCCGCCGCCGGGAGCCAGCGAGATCATCGGCATGGAGGTGGCGGGCGTCGTCGCCGAAGTCGGCGCCGATGTCACCGGATGGTCTGTCGGACAAGAAGTTTGCGCCTTGCTGGCCGGCGGTGGCTACGCCGAACACGTCGCGGTCCCCGCGGGGCAGGTGCTGCCGATTCCGTCGGGTGTCGACCTGATCGACGCCGCCGGCCTGCCCGAAGTGGCCTGCACGGTGTGGTCGAACCTGGTGCTCACCGCGCACCTGGGCGAAGGCCAGCTGCTGCTGCAGCACGGCGGAGCCAGCGGCATCGGGACCCACGCGATCCAGGTGGCACGGGCGTTGGGCGCGCGGGTGGCGGTTACCGCCGGATCGGCGGAAAAGCTGGAATTCTGTCGTGACCTGGGCGCCCAGCTCACCATCAACTACCGCGACGAGGACTTCGTCGCGCGGCTGCGCGAGGAGACCGACGGCGCCGACGTGATCTTCGACATCATGGGTGCGTCCTATCTGGACCGCAATATCGACGCCCTGGCCACCGACGGGCAGCTCGTCATCATCGGCATGCAGGGCGGGGTGAAGGCCGAACTCAACATCGGCAAGCTGGTCGTCAAACGGGCGCGGGTTATCGGCACCACGCTGCGCGGCCGGCCGGTGAGCGGTCCGAACAGCAAGAGTGAGATCGTCGCAGCCGTGACGGCCTCGGTCTGGCCGATGATTGCCGACGGGCGGGTCCGCCCGATCATCGGCAAGCGCATGCCCATCCAGCAGGCCGCCGAGGCTCATCAACTGCTGGTGTCGGGCAAGGTGTCCGGGAAGATCGTGCTCACCACCTAACGCGAGCTCTCCAACCCTTTCGGGGACGCCGCGCGGGCGTGAAAATGGGGTTGGGTCGCCTGCCGACGCCGATGTCTGTTTGGACTTGAGCCCGTGCGCGAGCTTGGACGCCGGGGTCCGACCTGGAAGGGTCACGCATTGTTGCTTTGAGCACGCCGGTCAGAATTTCGGTTTCCTTCACCGAGACCCCCAGGCGATCCATTTATCAACAGCATGGAGTGGGTTGGAGGACAAGCGAAGTGGGAGCCAAGCGGAAACAGAAGCCAGCGCATCAGCGGGCCTTGGTGCCGGTGGAGATTCCCGACGCCGAGCACGAGTTGGTGATCGAGCGGGTCGCGGCGATTGATGTGGCCAAGGCGACGGGCAAGGTGTGTGTGCGGTTGCCCGGCCAGTCCGGCCGCCGGGTCAGTCGGGTGTGGGATATCTCGGCGACCACCGGCGCAGTTGCCGATCTGGGTGAGCAGTTGGTCGACCTCGGGGTAGAGCGGGTCAGTGTCGAGTCGACGTCGGATTACTGGCGGATCTTCTACTACCTGTTGGAGGCGGTCGGGCTAGATGTGCAGCTGGTCAACGCCCGCGATGTGAAGAATGTGCCGGGCCGGCCCAAGACCGACCGGCTCGATGCGGTGTGGCTGGCCAAGCTGACCGAAAAGGGACTGCTGCGGCCGTCGTTCGTGCCACCCGCCCCGGTGCGCGAGCTGCGTGACTACACCCGGTTGCGTGAGGACCTCACCCGCGAACGCACCCGGTACTGGCAGCGGCTGGAGAAACTCCTTGAGGACGCGTTGATCAAGGTGTCGTCGGTGGCCTCGCGGTTGGACGGTCTGTCGGTGCGGGACATGCTCGAAGCCCTCATCGCCGGCGAACGTGACCCGCACCGGCTGGCCGATCTGGCCCGAGGCCGGCTCAAGGCCAAGCACTCGGCACTGATCGCGGCGCTCGACGGCCGCTTCGACGCCCACCACGCCGAGTTGACCCGGCTGCTGCTCGACCAGATCGACGGCCTGAGCGCCCAGATCGCCAGGCTCACCAGCCGCATCGACGCGCTCATCAACGCCATCGAGCCACCATCCGCTGGCCGCACCCCATCGCACCCCGATGCTGACGGTGGCCAACACCAACACCTGAGCACCATCGAACGCCTCGATGAAATCACCGGCATCGGCCCCAACGCCGCGCAGGTCATCCTCGCCGAGGTGGGATGGGACATGTCCCGCTTCCCCACCCCGGCGCATCTGGTGTCGTGGGCCAAGCTGTGTCCGCGCACCATCCAGTCCGGGCCGATCACCCGCGGCGGCAAGACCGGCAAGGGCAACCCGTATCTCAAAGGCGTACTCGGCGAGGCCGCTGCGGTGGCCGCCCGAACAAACACCTTCCTCGGCGAACGCTACCGCCGCATCGTCAAACGCCGCGGCAAGCTCAAGGCACTGGTGGCCGTCGCCCGCTCCATCCTGGTCACCGTCTGGCACCTGCTGGCCGATCCCAGCGCCCGCTTCCACGACCTGGGAGCCGACTACTACACCGGCCGCATCATCACCGAACGAAAACTGCGCAACCACATCGCCCAACTCGCCGCCCTTGGTTACCGAGTCACGCTCGAACCCGCGGCCTAAATCCCCATCCACAACGCTGCAACATCCCCGGACTCCGCCCGGTCGCTTCGCGCGCCCACTCACCTTGGGCATTTACCGGTCAGCAGACGCAAAAGCTTCCGACACGCCGGGCGTGCGGGAGCTTTTGCGTCTGCTCGCCACCCTTAGCCCAGCGATGCCAGCGCGCGCACCAGCTGGTCAACCTCGGCGGTCGTCGAGTAATGCGCCAGCCCGACGGTAACGGCTCCGCCGACGTCGTTGACGCCAAGCAAATCCAGCACCCGTGACGTGTGGTCGGCGATCGCCAGAATCCCGTTGTCCGCCAACCGCTGCACCACCCGTTCGGCCGGTACTCCGTCCAGGGCGAAACTGACCACCGGGATGCGCGTCTCCGGGCGCCCGATCACCATTACCAACGGCAACGACCGCAACGACACCATCAAGTAGTCGAAGATCCGGTTCAGATATGAAGCTGCCGACTGCATCGACACCGAGAGCCGTTCACGCCGGCTGCCGCGAGCCGACTCATCGAGTGCCGCGAGGTATTCGATGCTGGCGACTACGCCGGCCAGCAAACCGAACTGGTGCGCGCCGACCTCCAGGCGCGCCGGCCCGGTGGCGCGCGGGTCCGTCGACACCGAGCTGAAGGAGTCCAGCACTGCCGGATCGCGAAACACCACTGCCCCGATCGGCGGGCCGCCCCACGCGGATGCGTTCACCGCCACCACGTCGACGTCGGTTTCCTTGACGTCGAGCAGGCGGTACGGCGCGGCGGCGGAATGGTCGATCACGACCAGCCCACCGACGTCGTGGACCAGCTTCGTCATCGCCCGCAAATCGGTGATCGTGCCCAGCGTTCCCGACGCGGCTGTGACGGCCACCAGCCGGGTCGACTTGTTGATCAGGCTCTCCCACTGCCACGTCGGCAACTCACCGGCCTCGATATCGACCTCGGCCCATTGCACCTTGGCGCCGTAGCGGTGCGCCGCCCGCAGCCATGGCGCAATGTTCGCTTCGTTGTCGAGACGGCTGACGATCAGCTCGTAGCCCAGCCCGGCACGTGATGTCGACGCTTCGGCCAGCGACGAGAGAAGGATCGCGCGATCGGCGCCCAACACGACGCCCGCCGGGTCAGCGTTGAACAGATCAGCCACCGCCGCACGCGCCGCGTCCAGCACCGCGGCGCTGCGTTGCGCCGACGGGTGAGCACCCACTGTGCTGGCACTGGACCTGCGGAAGGCCGTCGAAACCGTGGTGGCAACCGAATCGGGAACGAGCATCCCAGCGGGTGCGTCAAGGTGCACCCACCCGTCGCCCAATGACGGATGCAGTCCACGCACCCGGGCGACGTCGTATGCCATGACAGCCACCTTAGAGCTTCCGCAATTGCGCGAAATTGCGATGGTAGCGGGTGCCCTACACGGTCTAGCCGGTCGGTGGCCTCGCGAGACAGATCACCCGGCCAGCCATACTAGTCGCGTGGGGCTCTGCTTCGGAACGCTGATCGCGTTGTTTTTGCTGATCGCGCCGGGGGCCATCGTCGCGCGTATCGCTCAGCTGAACCTGGCCGGTCGCCATTGCAGTTGGCGCGGCACTGACATACGGCGTCGTCGCACTGGCGATAATCCCTTTCGGCGCGGTTGGAATTCCCTGGAACGGCTGGACGGCGCTGGCCGCGCTGGCCGCGGTGTGTGCACTGATCACCGGCTTACAGCTGTTGCTCGCCCGCTATCGCGACACCGACGCCGAAGCCCGCGCGGTACGCGGCTGGCCCGCGGCAACCGTCGCCGCCGGTGTAGCGCTGGGCGGGCTGCTGATCGGTTGGGCGGCCTATCGCGGCTTAACGCACTGGCAATCCATCCCGAGCACCTGGGACGCCGTCTGGCATGCCAACACCGTGCGGTTCATCCTCGACACCGGCCAGGCGTCATCCACCCACATGGGTGAGCTTCGCAACGTCGAGACACACAAGTCGCTCTACTACCCGTCGGTGTTCCACGCCCTGATTGCGGTGTACTGCCAACTCACCGGGGCCGCACCGACCACCGGCTACACCGTGAGTTCGGTAGCGGCGTCGGTCTGGCTGTTTCCTTCCAGCGCGGCGATCCTGACCTGGACTCTGGTCAGGCGGCGCACCAGCGAGCTGCGCGCCGCGGCAGCCGCGGCCACCGCGGCTGCTCTGTCGGCATCGTTCACCGCGGTGCCCTACGTGGAGTTCGGCGTCGCCGCGATGCCGAACCTGGCGGCCTACGGGGTCGTGGTGCCGACCATGGCGTTGATCTCCTCGACGTTGCGGCACCGAGATCGCATCCCGGTGGCGGTGCTGGCCCTCGTCGGCGTCTTCTCGGTGCATATCACCGGCGGGGTCGTCGTCGTGCTCTTGTTGGGTGCGCGGTGGGCTTTCGAGGAGCTGTGGCGTCCGGTGCGTGGCCGGCTCGCCGACCTTCTGACGTTGGCGAGCGTCGCGCTGATAACGGGGTTGATTTTGTTGCCCCAATTCATCAGCGTCACACAACAAGAAGACATCATCGCCGGACATTCTTTCCCCACCTACCTGAGTAAGAAGCGAGGACTCTTCGACGCGGTTTTTCAGCACTCGCGGCACCTCAACGACTTTCCGGTCCAGTACACGCTGACCGGGCTGGCGGCGGTCGGTGGGCTCATTCTGCTGATCAAGAAGATCTGGTGGCCGTTGGCCGTGTGGCTGTTGCTGATCGTGGTCAATGTCGATGCGGGAACACCGCTGCGTGGTCCCATCGGTGTGGTGGCCGGTGGGTTCGGCGAGTTCTTCTACAAAGACCCCCGCCGGATCGCGGCCGCCGCCACGCTGCTGCTGATGCCGATGGCAGGTATCGGGCTGTTCGCGGCAGGCATGGTGGCGGTGGCGGGTGCCAAGCGACTCGCCGACCGGTTCAAGCCGCTGCCCGCACCCGTGTGGGTCTCGGCCACCGCGGTGCTGCTGGTGGTGGCCACCCTCGCCAGTGGCCGGCACTACCTCTACCGGCACATCGTGTTATTCGGCAACAAGTACGACTCGGTGATAATCGACCAGCATGACCTCGACGCCATGGCGCACCTGGCGACACTGCCGGGCGCGCGCGACACCATCATCGGCAACTCCAATGTCGACGGCACCGCGTGGATGTATGCGGTCGCCAACCTGCACCCGCTGTGGACCCACTACGACTTTCCACAGCAGACAGGCCCGGGCTACTTCCGCTACATTTTCTGGGCGCACGCACGCGAGGGCTTCCGCAATCCGTGGGTAGTCGAAGCGGTCCGAGTGCTCAATATCCGCTACATCCTGACCAGCGAGCCGACGGTTCGCGGGTTCGCCGAGCCCGAAGGGATAAGGTCACTGGAGAAATCGGAGTCGTGGGCGAAGATCTACGACAACATTGGGGCCCAAATTTGGGAATGGCGCGGGAATCCCGCAGCACAGCACTCCCATAACGACAGCCCTGGATAGACGCGCAAGAGGACGGTGACTGGATTGAGAACCCGCGACGATGGCCCAGATGACAATGGCATTGAGATCATCGGCGGCATTGATCCGCGGACCATGGCGATACAGCAAGCCGAAGCCGAAGCCGACGACGACTCCGACGAACGCTCGCTGACCGACCTGGTCGAGCAACCCGCCAAGGTGATGCGCATCGGCACCATGATCAAGCAACTGCTCGAGGAAGTACGCGCCGCACCGCTCGACGAAGCCAGCCGCAACCGGCTGCGTGATATCCACGCCACCAGCATCCGAGAGCTCGAAGACGGGCTGGCGCCAGAACTACGCGAGGAACTCGACCGCCTCACCCTGCCGTTCAACGAGAACAGTGTCCCGTCGGATGCCGAACTGCGCATCGCCCAGGCACAGCTGGTCGGCTGGCTGGAAGGGCTGTTCCACGGCATCCAGACTGCGTTGTTCGCCCAACAGATGGCCGCGCGCGCACAGCTCGAGCAGATGCGCCAGGGTGCGTTGCCGCCGGGAATCAGTAAGCCGGGCACTGGCGGCGGTCACGGCACTGGTCAATACCTGTAAGACCGTGACCGATCCGCGCACGCCTTACATCGAGACCCACGACGCGTGGGTGGAATTTCCCATCTTCGATGCCAAGTCGCGTTCCTTGAAGAAGGCCGTCTTGGGCAAGGCGGGCGGCACGATCGGGCGCACTAACTCCAACGTGGTCGTCATCGAGGCGTTGCGCGATATCACCCTGTCACTCAACATGGGTGACCGGGTGGGGCTCGTCGGTCACAACGGGGCCGGGAAATCGACCCTGCTGCGCCTACTTTCGGGCATCTACGAACCAACCCGCGGTTCTGCGAAGGTGAGCGGCCGGGTGGCTCCGGTCTTCGATCTCGGCGTCGGCATGGACCCCGAAATCTCCGGCTACGAGAACATCATCATCCGGGGCCTGTTTTTGGGGCAGACCCGAAAGCAGATGCTGGCCAAGGTCGACGAGATCGCCGAGTTCACCGAGCTCGGCGAATACCTGTCAATGCCACTGCGCACCTATTCCACCGGGATGCGAGTGCGACTGGCGATGGGGGTGGTCACCAGCATCGACCCCGAGATCCTGTTGCTCGACGAAGGAATCGGCGCCGTGGACGCCGACTTCTTGAAGAAGGCCCAGCCCCGGCTGCAGCGGTTGGTGGAGCGCTCCGGAATTCTGGTTTTCGCCAGCCATTCCAACGAACTTCTGGCCAGGCTGTGCAATACCGCGATGTGGATCGACCACGGCGTCATCCGGCTCACCGGCGAGATCGAGGACGTGGTGCGCGCCTATGAGGGCGACGACGCCGCCAGGCATGTGCGCGAAGTGCTGGCAGAGACAGCAGCCGAACCCGCGGCCGAACGCCCGCTTGCGCAAAACGCTACTGGACCCGCAGCGGATGACTGAGTCCGTCTTCGCCGTCGTGGTCACCCACCGGCGTCCCGACGAGCTGGCTAAATCGCTGGATGTGCTGAGCACCCAGACCCGGTTGCCCGACCATCTGATCGTGGTCGACAACGACGGCCCCCAGGATGGTTCAGGCGGCCGGGTACGCGAACTCGTTGCCGCGCAACCGATCTCCACCACCTACCTAGGATCCCGACGAAACCTGGGCGGCGCCGGCGGTTTCGCACTGGGCATGCTGCACGCGCTGGCCCAGGGTGCCGATTGGGTGTGGTTGGCCGACGACGACGGGCGGCCTCAGGACACCCGGGTCCTGGCGACACTGATCGGCTGCGCCGAAAAGTACGGCCTGGCCGAAGTGTCGCCGATGGTGTGCGATATGGACGACCCGGAGCGGCTTGCTTTTCCGCTCCGGCGTGGCCTGGTATGGCGCAGGCGCGCAAGCGAGTTGCGTACCTCGAAAAATGGGGATGGGCAGGAGTTGCTGCGTGGCATCGCTTCGCTGTTCAACGGCGCGCTGTTCCGGGCGTCGACGTTGGAGTCGATCGGCGTTCCGGATCTGCGGCTGTTCATCCGCGGCGACGAGGTGGAAATGCATCGCCGGCTGGTCCGGTCCGGCCTGCCGTTCGGTACCTGCCTGGACGCGGTTTACCTGCACCCCTACGGGTCCGACGAGTTCAAGCCGATCCTGGCCGGCCGGATGCACACCCAGTACCCCGACGACCCGGCCAAGCGGTTCTTCACCTACCGCAACCGCGGCTACGTGCTGTCACAGCCGGGGCTGCGCAAACTACTGCCCCAGGAGTGGGTGCGGTTCGGCTGGTTTTTTCTGGTGACCCGCCGCGACCCCAAGGGGCTGATGGAGTGGATCCGGTTGCGGCGGTTAGGACGTCGCGAGATATTCGGCAAGCCAGGAGGATCCTCGTGACGTTCATCGACGCGGCGGCATGAGTCGAAGACGCTGGCCCGCGCCCGCGGTGATCTGATCGACGGCTTCCGCCGCCACGAACTGTGGCTGCACCTGGGCTGGCAGGACATCAAGCAGCGCTACCGCCGCTCGGTGCTGGGACCGTTCTGGATCACCATCGCCACGGGCACCACTGCCGTCGCAATGGGCGGCCTGTATTCCAAGCTGTTTCACTTGCCACTGTCGGTGCACCTGCCGTACGTCACCCTCGGGTTGATCATTTGGAACCTGATCAACGCCTCCATCTTGGAGGGTGCCGAGGTCTTCGTCGCCAACGAGGGACTGATCAAGCAACTGCCCACGCCGCTGTCGGTGCACGTCTACCGGCTGGTGTGGCGGCACATGATCTTGTTCGCGCACAACATCGTCATCTACCTGGTCATCGCGATGATCTTCCCCAAGCCGTGGTCATGGGCCGACCTGTCGGTAATTCCCGCACTGGCGCTGATCTTCCTCAACAGCGTTTGGGTGTCGCTGTGTTTCGGCATTCTGGCGACCCGTTACCGCGACATCGGCCCGCTGCTGTTTTCGGTCGTGCAGTTGCTGTTTTTCATGACTCCGATCATCTGGAACGACGACACACTGCGCCAGCAGGGCGCCGGGCGCTGGTCGAACATCATCGAACTCAACCCGCTGCTGCACTATCTCGACATCGTGCGTGCTCCGCTGCTGGGCGCACACCAGGAGTTGCGGCACTGGGCGGTGGTGGTAGCCCTGACCGTCGTCGGCTGGACAATGGCGGCCTTCGCGATGCGGCAATTTCGTGCCCGCGTGCCGTACTGGGTCTAGCTCGGAGGAGATCCGCAGCTCGATTCCCTGACCGTCCGTCAATCTAGTGAGATAGGCTCAGGTCGCGGCAAACAGCAGGTCAGTTAGGTAATTCAGTCCTGTCCATCCGTAGGGCTCACGGGGGGCTTGGAGGTTACCCATGTCATTCGTGATCGCAGTCCCAGAGCTTTTGGCATCGGCCGCGCAGGACGTGGCGCAAATTGGTTCGGCGGTCGGCGCTGCTAACGCAGCCGCGGCGGCACCCACGGCAGCTGTGCTGGCGGCAGCAGCCGACCAAATATCAACGCAACTCGCGGCGCTGTTCGGCGCTCATGGCCGGGAATATCAGGCGCTCAGCGCCCGGGCCGCGGCGTTTCACCAGCAGTTCGTACAGGCGTTGACGTCGGGTGCGGCCTCCTATTCGGCCGCTGAGACCGCCAACGCATCGCCTCTGCAGACCGTCGAGGAGGAAGCGCTCAACCTGATCAACGCGCCCACCCAAGCGTTGTTGCAACGCCCCTTGATCGGCAACGGCACCAACGGCCAAACCGTCGGAGGAGTCGGACAACCAGGTGGGGCCGGCGGGCTGTTGTTCGGCAATGGTGGGACCGGCGGTGCAAGCACCGCTGCCGGGTTCGCCGGTGGCGCCGGCGGCAGCGCGGGATTGCTTGGCAACGGCGGGGACGGCGGCCAGGCTGGGCCCGGAGCCGCCGGCGGACACGGCGGCACCGGAGGGCTGCTGTTCGGAAACGGCGGAGCCGGTGGCGCCGGCGGCGCCGCGGTCGCCGGCATCAACGGCGGCACCCCCGGGCATGGCGGCGACGGCGGCAATGCCATCTGGTTCGGCAGCGGCGGCAACGGTGGGCAAGGAGGAGCCGGTCTGGCCGGGATAAATGGGACAAACCCCACCCCGACCGGGACCACCGCGGCCACCGGAACCTCCGGCACGATCAACGCGTCAATGGGCAACTTCGCCGAGACTGGCGGCGGGACCGGGGGCACGGGCAACGCCGGCGGTCCCGGGGTGGCCGGCGGCACCGGCGGGCAAGGCGGCGCCGCGCAAGCATTCGGCACTGCTACCAACGTGAATACCGCGGAGGCCTTCGGTGGCGCCGGGGGTGCCGGGGGAGTGGCCGGTGCCGGTGCCGCCGGCGGCGCCGGTGGTGCCGGGGGCGCCGCGCTGGCCGAGGATTTCAACGGCACTCATTTTGGCTTTAGCTTCGCCCAAGGCGGCGCTGGTGGTGCCGGGGCGCCGGGCGGCGGACCAGGCGGCGCGGGCGGTGCCGGCGGAAATGGCGCCGCGGGGACCGTCCAAGTCACCGCCGCTGCCGCCGGTGCGGTCGGCGGCAATGGCGGCGCCGGCGGCTTCGGCGCCACCGGTGCCGTCGGCGGCGTGGGCGGGACCGGCGGTGCCGGCGGAAACGGCGGTCATGGCGGTCTGCTGGCCGGCAACGGCGGAATCGGCGGCGGTGGCGGCATGGGCGGTCTCGGCGGCGCCGGCGATACCGGCGGTGCGGGCGGATTGGGCGGTGGCGGGGGCCAGGACACTGTGAATGGCGCCGACGCGGGCCACGCCGGTTCGGGCGGTAATGGCGGCGCCGGAGGCGCGGGCGGCGGTGCGGGTGCCGGCGGTGCCGGCGGCACCGGCGGCCAGGGTGGCGCCGGCGGGCTGTTGGCCGGCACCGGCGCCGCGGGCGGCGTCGGGGGCACCGGCGGCACCGGCGGCGAGGGCGGTCACGGCGGTAACGGTGGTCATGGCGGCGCAACCGGCGGCGTCGGCGGTACGGCCGGCACCGGCGGCGCGGCCGGCGCTGGCGGCGGTGGCGGCAATGCGGGCGCCGCGGGCGCCGGCGGAAGCGGTGGAACCAGTGGTGCTCTGGCCGGCACGGCAGGGGCGGTCGGCGCCGCCGGCGCGGCAGGCTCCCAGGGCGCCAACGGTCAGGGCGGAACCGCCGGCTGACCACTAGTGCCTGACGATCACGAGGTCGTCGCTGGTTTCGCCACGACTGGAGAAGACTCGATTGGGCGCTATCTAGTGCTGGTGTTCGGCTTGCCGATGTGGTTGAGTGCGCCACGACGGAGGCCGTGTCGACCCGGGTGACGCGCCCGACTTACCGCCCGAACCGTTGGTAGTCGATAGACCCAATCCAAGCCAGCGCGCCCTCCCGGGAGCGAGGCGTTGCCCTACTCCGTGGTAGTCCTCACAATGCGAATCTGCTCCGGGAGGTCGTGAGCTGGGGTAAATTGTTTAAATTGGCCGGTCGCCGACGCTCGCCCATCACTCGGGATGTTGGCTTGGCTGGTACGGAGGACAGTAAATGACGTTTGTGCGGGCAACGCCGGATCTGTTGCGCGGGCACGCCGAGGATTGGGCCCGGGTGGGCTCGTCGCTCAGCGATGCCAACGCGGCGGCCGCCGCACCGACGGCAGAAATCGTGCCTCCGGGCGCTGACCGGGTGTCCGTCCTCATTACGGGTTTGCTGGGTGATCACGCCCAGAAATATCAGCAGCTCAGTTCACAGCTGGCCCAATTTCATGACCAAATGGTGCAGACCCTGCAATCGAGCGCGGCTGCCTACGCCGACGCCGACGCCGCTAACAACTCGCTGTTTTGACGCCTGCCCGGGCGATTAACTCGCCCGGCCATTTCTGGTGCGCCCGCGGTTAGCCGGTTTGTTCCGTGACGGTCATCCGGTGGTGGCTGGTGGCCCACGACTTCATGAAGAGCGCGATAGGCACCGTCTCGTCCTTGCCGGTCGAGATGCCGCTGTCGTTCAGGTGCACTTTGCCGTTGATGGTGTCAATACCGATCACCACTAGGGCGTGGTCGGACTTGGGGTTGCCGTTGGAGTCCGTGCTCTCGACCGGGTCACCCCAGATGAGCTCGGCGTTCACCGAGGCGATCACCTTGTGGCCACTACCCAGGTAGTGCTCGAGCGCGGTCAGGCCGGTGGTAACCCCGCTCTCGCCCGCGACGTCGTCGTTGGTGAACAAGCCGGTGATGCCGTAGTGCGCCAACAGCACCGGAGTGTCATGTGGGTCGACGCCCTGGCCCGTCTTGTTCGGGTTCTTCGGGTCAGTGGGCAGCGTGTAGATCGGACCAGAGTGAGCCTTGCTCGGCAGGTGCTGCGCCACCGCGATGATCTCCTGCTCAGAAGGCTCGTGACCGGTCAGCTGGCCGATCACATCGGCGACCGACATCAGCGCGCAGTCGTCGAAGTGCTGCCTGCGCCAGTAGGGGGCGGCGGCGTCCGGGTCGCCGTACATCCCGGGGGTGTGGCTGTGAATTTGAGGAGTGGGCGCGGCGTCGGCCGTGCCCGTCGCCAGGCCCACCATCAAGCCGGCGGCGACGACGGCCAGACCGGCGGCCTGCGCGACTTTCCGCGCGATGGCGGCAATGTTGTTGGTCATGGCGGGTCCTTTTCTCGTCCAGCACCCGGGGATCCGGGCGCGTCGAGAAAAGGCTCGGATGCCGCCCTCTTGGAAACCTCTGCGAATTCTTGAAGCAGCGGCGCATTGAGAATCCGCCAAGAATCTTTTGAGAATCCTCCAAGCCGTCGCACCGAAGCTCGGCCGTACATCAAACGAACTAGCCGGCAGGGGATCTCGCGGGATCTCGCGACCCTTGGTCGCCACAACACGGTGCAATCAGAGAGGCATGGCATGTCTGGGCAGGACAACACCTCCACGCTGGCCGGCGGTTCACTCATCACGCGCCGCGGCACTTCCAAACTGGTCGTGGCGCGCTCCATTCCGTTTCATTCGCTGTGTCAGCACCACCTACTGCCGTTCGACGGCGTCGTGCACGTCGGTTACCTCCCCGATGAAAACCAGGTTGGCTTAACCGAATTCGCGCGAATCGTAGAAGCGTGCTCGCGCGGTATTCAGGTCCAGCAACGGATGACCTCCCGGATAGGTCTATGGCTGCAGCACCAGCTCGCCCCACGAGGGGTGGGCGTGTTGGTGCAGGCCGTGCACTCCTGCAAGACAGCTCGCGGGGACACGTCCACGGTGGCGAAGACCACGACCGCGTTCTTCGGAACCCTGCGACTCAACGCCGACGAAAGACGCGAATTCCTGGCGCTGGCAGGGCAAGAGCAATGACAGCGAAAGGAACATGATGCAGACCCCCGTCGATATCCCCGAAGGTGTGCGCGTCACCACGATGCACCGCGCCGACGCACCCATCGGCCGCACGGCACCCGCCAGAGCCGAACACAGTCGTCACCCTGACGGCGGACTGATCGGCTGGTGGCAGACTGCCGTCGGGCGGTCGACGAAAGCCGACGAAACTCGACGCTGGGCCAACTCTAGGAGGATTATGCGATCGTGAGCGACGTCGCAGTCGGTAGCGTCGGAAGGCTGGTCGTGGCGACCCGCGGTGACCGCGGCGCCGGCGAGGTCATGCTGACCGTGCGCGGGTCCAAGGAGGCATTCCTGGCCTGGTCGGACGAACCGTTACCGAAGGGCACCAAGGTGCTCGTGATAGAGGTCCGGGGCGCGCGGACTGTGGTAGTCGAGCCCTGGAGCGAACTGAGCACGGACTGGGCATGACCTCGACCACCCTGGACTAATCAACGAAATCCACTGATACACAACAACAAAAGGAGTCTTACATGCTCGGTTACAAGGTGCCCGATCCCGACGAGGCGATGCTGATCTCCGGCGGCCGAAGCAAGGGCAACGCCCCCTTCCGCGTCGTGACCGGCCACGGCGCCTTCGTCATCCCGTTCTTCCGCAAGGCCCGATTCCTGACGCTGGCCATGTGTGAAGCCGAGGTCGGCGAAAAGTGCGTCACCCAACAGGGCATTACCCTCAACGTCCGGTCGGTGATTGCCTTCAAGGTCGGCAACGACAGCGAAAGCATCATCAGTGCCGCGCAGCGGTTCCTGTCGGACCAGGACCAGATGGCTGTGCTCACCGGCCGGATCTTCGCCGGCCACCTGCGCTCGATCATCGGTTCGATGACCGTCGAGCAGATCATCCGGGAGCGTCAGAAGCTGGCGACCGAGGTGCTCGACGGCTCCAAGGAGGAGATGGCCCGGATCGGCCTGACCGTCGACGCACTGCAGATCCAGTCCATCGACGACGACGGGCTCGGCTACATCAACGCGATGTCGGCGCCACACAACGCCGCCATCCAGCAGATGGCCCAGATCGCTCAGGCGCAGGCCAACCAGAAGTCCGCCGAAGCCGAGCAGGAATCACAGCGCAAGCAGGCCGAATTCGCTCGTCAAACGGCCATCGTCAAGGCCCAATACAAGGCCGAGGTCGACAAGGCTCAGGCGCAGGCCTCCCAGGCCGGCCCGCTGGCCGAAGCCCAGGCCCAGCGCGAGGTGCTGGAGATGAGGACCGAACTGGCCCAGCGCGCCGCCGAGTTGCGCCAGCAGGAACTGGTCGCCGAGGTGGTCAAGCCGGCAGAGGCGGAAGCCGAACGGGTCCGGATCCTGGCCGTCGCCGACGCCGAGAAGATGAAGATCCAGGCCGAGGCGGCTGCGTCGCACAATCGGGTGGCGCTGGACAGGATGCTCATCGACCAGCTGCCCGAGATCGTCGGAAAGGCCGCACAGGGACTCGCGGGTGCGAACCTGACCGTGCTCAACGGCGCCGAAGGGCTCAGCCAGGTGGCCACCGGGCTCGTCGCGCAGGGCAAGGCCATCTTCGACTCGCTGCGCGGCGGGGTCATCGACTACGAATACGACGACCAGGACGGCGAAACGAACACCGCGCCGCCGGCCGCAGCCCGCTGAGAACACGAAAGATACTGCATGGCAATGCGGCTCGGCTGGTCAGCGGCGGCCCGGGCCGGGCCCCGCCGTCGCTGACCCAACGGGCGCGCACGCTCAACTTGGTGGAACCGCCCGCGAATTGGGTATGGGTGTAACAACCTGATGAAAATGCCTGTCGGATATGGGTGACGTTTGCTCCCGGTGGTGTCAAACTGAAACGCCACCAGTGGCGAACGCGAAAGGTCGGCGGACGTGAGTGAGGAAGCCCAATCATCCGGACTGGCGGATGCGGCGCGAGATCATCTGGCTGCGGAGCTGGCCCGGCTCCGCCAGCGGCGCGAGCGGCTGGAAAGCGAGGTCAAAAACGACCGCGGCATGATCGGTGATCACGGAGACGCTGCCGAGGCCATCCAACGCGCCGATGAACTCGTCGTACTCGCCGACCGGATCAACGAACTCGACCGGCGGCTGCTTGCGGGACCGTCAGACTTCAGGTCCTCGGACCAATCAGAAGCACTGCCCGGCGGCACCGAGGTGACGTTGCGGTTCTCCGACGGGGAAGTCGTCACGATGCACGTGATCACGATCGTCGAGGAGACCCCGGTCGGCCGCGAAGCCGAGACCTTGACCATCCGCAGTCCGTTGGGGCAGGCCCTTGCCGGACATAAGCCGGGCGACACGGTGACCTACTCGACCCCGCAGGGACAAAGCGAGGTCGAGTTGATCGCCGTGAAGCTACCCAGCTGACCGGGCGCCGCACCGCGCCGTCGCGCTGCCGTAGCTATCTAGCGGGCCGTTAGACTGCCCCAGATGGTTGCCCCGATACCCGAGGCTGCTCCGCCGCGCCCACCCCTGAGCCTGTCGACGCAGCTGTGGCGCTTCGTCGTCACCGGCGGGCTGTCGGCGATCGTCGACTTCGGCCTTTACGCCACTCTTTCAAAGTCACGGGTTTGCATATGACCTGTCCAAGGCGATCAGCTGGTTTCGTCGGCACCATCACGGCCTACCTGATCAACCGCCGATGGACATTTCAGGCGTCGCCGAGCACCGCCCGGTTCGTCGCGGTCATGGGGCTCTACGCTCATCACCTTCGCCGTGCAGGTCGGACTCAACCACTTATGTCTGGCGCTTTTGCACTATCGGGGCTGGGCGGTACCCGTGGCGTTCGTGATCGCGCAGGGCACCGCGACGGTGATCAACTTCATTGTGCAGCGAGCCGTGATATTCCGGATCCGCTGAGCCGGCCCGGCAGGCGGTACCCTCTGTGACGATGTTTAGCAAGACGACGTTGAGCAATGACGCTTCGAGTCACTCCGGCCCGGCTGACCGGGTGGGGCCGCACGGCACCGTCGGTGGCAGACGTGCTGCGCAGTGCCGACCCCGAGGCGATCGCCAAGGCGGTGGCCCAGGTCGCCGACTCCGGCAAGCGTGGTGTTATCGCCCGCGGGCTGGGCCGCTCCTACGGCGACAACGCGCAAAACGGCGGCGGACTGGTGATCGACATGAGCCGGCTGAACGCCATCCACTCAATCAGCGGTGACACCAAGCTCGCCGACCTGGACGCCGGGGTCAACCTCGACCAGCTGATGAAGGCGGCGCTGCCGTTCGGCCTGTGGGTCCCGGTGCTGCCGGGTACCCGCCAGGTCACCATCGGCGGCGCGATCGCCTGCGACATCCACGGCAAGAACCACCACAGCGCGGGCAGCTTCGGCAACCACGTACGCAGCATGGATCTGCTGACCGCCAACGGCGAGGTGCGTACCATCACGCCTTCCGGCCCAGATAGCGCAGACTCCGAGCTGTTCTGGGCGACCGTCGGCGGCAACGGCCTGACCGGCATCATCCTGCGCGCCACCATCGAGATGACGCCCACGGAGACGGCGTATTTCATCGCCGACGGCGACGTGACCGCCACCCTGGACGAAACCATTGCCCTGCACAGCGACGGCAGCGAAGCCAACTACACCTACTCCAGCGCCTGGTTCGACGCGATCAGCGCACCCCCGAAGCTGGGCCGTGCGGCGGTGTCGCGGGGCTCGCTGGCCAAGCTGGACGAACTGCCCGGGAAGCTGCGCCGCAATCCGCTGAAATTTGATGCGCCACAACTGCTTACGCTACCCGACGTGTTCCCGAACGGGCTGGCCAACAAATACACCTTCGGGCCCATCGGCGAAGTGTGGTACCGCAAGTCGGGCACCTATCGCGGCAAGATCCAGAACCTGACGCAGTTCTACCACCCGCTGGATATGTTCGGCGAATGGAACCGCGCCTACGGTCCGGCGGGCTTCCTGCAGTACCAGTTCGTGATTCCCACCGAGGCGGTCGACGAGTTCAAAAAGATCATCCGCGACATCCAAGCCAGCGGTCACTACTCATTTCTCAACGTGTTCAAGTTGTTTGGCCCGGGTAACCAGGCGCCGTTGAGCTTCCCGATCCCGGGCTGGAACATCTGCGTCGACTTCCCGATCAAGGCCGGGCTCAACGAGTTCGTCGTCGAACTCGACCGCCGGGTCATGGAATTCGGCGGCCGGCTCTACACCGCCAAGGACTCCCGCACCACCGCCGAAACCTTTCACGCCATGTATCCCCGGATCGACGAGTGGATCGCGGTGCGCCGCAAGGTCGACCCGTCGCGGGTGTTCGCCTCCGATATGGCCCGACGTTTGGAGCTGCTGTAATGGTCCTCGATGCGGTAGGTAACCCTCAGACCGTGCTGCTGCTGGGCGGCACCTCCGAGATCGGGCTGGCCATCTGCGAGCGCTACCTGCAAAACGCCCCCGCACGAATCCTGCTGGCCGCCATGCCCGACGACCCCGGCCGCGACGACGCCGTGGCGCAGATGAAGGTCGCCGGTGCGCGCTCCGTCGAGCTGATCGACTTCGAGGCCACCGACACCGACAGCCACCCCAAGGTGATCGACCAGTGCTTCGATAATGGCGACGTAGATGTAGCCATTGTCGCGTTCGGTCTGCTCGGGGACGCCGAAGAACTGTGGCAGAACCAGCGCAAGGCTGTGCAGATCGCCGAAATCAACTACACCGCAGCCGTTTCAGTGGGCGTCCTGGTGGGCGAGAAGATGCGCGCCCAGGGGTTCGGCCAGATCATCGCGATGAGCACCGTGGCCGGGGAACGGGTGCGGCGGTCTAACTTCGTCTACGGCTCCACCAAGGCCGGTTTGGACGGTTTCTACCTGGGATTGTCAGAAGCCCTGCGTGAGTACGGCGTTCGGGTCCTGGTGATCCGGCCGGGCCAAGTGCGTACCCGAATGAGCGCACACGTCAAGGAAGCCCCGCTAACCGTCGATAAGGAGTACGTCGCCAACCTCGCGGTGACCTCAGCCGCAAAAGGTAAGGAATTGGTTTGGGCACCAGCGGCATTCCGTTACGTGATGATGGTGTTGCGACACATCCCGCGGAGCATATTCCGCAAGCTGCCAATCTGACCATGCGCAACGCGCTGGCCGGCCTCGGCCAGATGGTTCTGGCGGCGATGGTTGCCGTGCTGGTCGCGGTCGTGTCACTGACCGCCATCTCCCGGGTGCAGTGGCCGGCCTTCCCGTCATCGAACCAGCTGCATGCGCTGACCACGGTCGGCCAGGTCAGCTGCCTGGTCGGGCTCATCCTCACCGGCTGGTTATATCGGCGCGGGCGCAGACTGCCGGCTCAGTTGGGCGGGCTGGTTTTCCTGTCCGCGTTCACCGTCGTGACGCTGGGCATGCCGTTGGGAGCGACCAAGCTGTACCTGTTCGGCATCTCCGTCGACCAGCAATTCCGTACCGAATACTTGACCCGGCTCACCGACAGCCCCGCCCTGCACGACATGACCTACCAAGGGCTGCCGCCGTTCTACCCGCCGGGCTGGTTCTGGATCGGCGGGCGGATCGCCGCGCTTACCGGGACGCCGGCCTGGGAGATGTACCAGCCGTGGGCGATCACCTCGATCACCATCGCGGTCGCGGTCGCGCTGGTGCTGTGGTGGCGGATGATCCGGTTCGAATACGCGCTGATCGTCACCGCCGCGACCGCCGCGGTGACGCTGGCCTACAGTTCGCCGGAGCCGTACGCCGCGATGATCACGGTGCTGCTGCCGCCGGTGCTGGTCCTGACATGGTCGGGTCTGCGCGCCGGGGCCCGCGGTGCCGCCCGCCCCCCAGACGCCGAGCGTGCGGCTGGCCGCACACTCGAGCCGACGGGCGGGGCACAAGGGTTGGGCCGCGATCATCGGCGCCGGCATCTTCCTCGGCTTCGCGGCCACCTGGTACACGCTGCTGCTGGGCTACAGCGCATTCACGGTCACGCTGATGGCGCTGCTGCTGGCCGGAGCGCGCTGGCGGCAGGCCGGACGCGGGACCCGTCTTCGGGCAGCCATGGACCCGCTGCTCCGGCTGGCCGTCATTGCCGTCATCGCCATACCGATCGCGGCCACCACCTGGCTGCCGTTTCTGTCGCGGGCCGCCGGCAGCCCGGTGATGGACACCGACAGCGCCCAGCACTACCTGCCGGCTGACGGCGCCGAGCTGACCTTCCCGATGCTGCAGTTCTCCCTGCTGGGCGCGATCTGCATGCTGGGCGCCCTGTGGCTGGTGGTGCGGGCCGGTTCGTCGGTGCGGGCGGGCGCCCTGGGCATCGGCGTGCTGGCCATCTACCTGTGGTCCCTGCTGTCGATGCTGACCACGCTGGCGCGCACCACGCTGCTGTCGTTTCGGCTGCAGCCGACCTTGAGCGTGCTGCTGGTCGCGGCCGGGGTGTTCGGCTTCGTCGAGACGGTGCAAGCGCTGCGGCCACGCTGGCGCGGTGTGATCCCAGTGGCCGGCGCCATCGGGCTGGCCGGGGCGATCGCGTTCAGCCAGGACATTCCCGACGTGCTGCGCCCGGATCTCACGATCGCCTATACCGACACCGACGGCCATGGACAGCGCGGCGATCGGCGGCCACCCGGCTCGGAGAAGTACTACCCCGCCATCGACGCCGCCATCCGGCGCGTGACCGGCAGGCCGCCCAACCAAACCGTGGTGTTGACCGCCGACTACAGCTTCCTGTCCTACTACCCGTACTGGGGCTTTCAGGGGCTGACGTCGCATTACGCCAACCCGCTGGCCCAATTCGACCTGCGCGCCGCACAGATCAAGAAGTGGTCCAAGTTCAACAACGCCGACCAGTTGATCCACGCACTGGACACGTTGCCCTGGCCGCCGCCGACGGTATTCCTGATGCGCCGCGGAACAAGCAACACCTACACCCTGCGGCTGGCCGAGGACGTGTATCCCAACCAGCCCAACGTCCGTCGCTACACGGTTGACCTGCAGTCGGTAATGTTCGCCGACCCGCGTTTCGCCGTCGAGACCATCGGCCCGTTCGTACTCGCGATCCGCAAGCCGGGAGGGTAGCCGCTGATGACTACCGAAACCCCACCTCAACCGGTCGAAGAACTACGATCTACCTCCGTGACCGACGCGGGAGCAAACCACCGGCTCGCTCGCGTCGTTGCCGTCATCGCCGGACTACTCGGGACCGTGCTGGCGGCCGCTACCCCGGTGCTGCCGGTCAACCAAACCACCGCCCAACTGAACTGGCCGGAGAACGGCACCTTCAATAGCGTCGAGGCACCGCTGATCGGGTACGTCGCCACCGAACTGAACGTCACCATTCCCTGCCAGGCAGCCGCCGGGCTGGCCGGACCGCAGAACCCGGGCAAGACAGTGCTGTTGTCGACGGTCCCCAAGCAGGCCCCGAAGGCCGTCGACCGCGGGCTGCTGATCCAGCGCGCCAACGACGACCTGGTGCTGGTGGTGCGCAACGTCCCGGTGGTCACTGCCCCGTTGAGCCAGGTGCTCGGCCCGACTTGTCAGCGTTTGACCTTCACCGCCCACGCCGACCGGGTGACCGCCGAATTCGTCGGCCTGACGCAGGGCCCCAACGCCGAACATCCCGGCTCGCCCCTGCGCGGCGAGCGCAGCGGCTATGACTTCCGGCCGCAGATCGTCGGGGTGTTCACCGACCTGGCCGGGCCGGCACCCCCGGGGCTGAGCTTCTCGGCGACCGTCGACACCCGCTACAGCAGCAGCCCCACGACGCTGAAGCTGGGCGCGATGATCCTCGGGGTGGTGCTGACCGGGCTTGCCCTCGTCGCGCTGCACGTCCTCGACACCGCTGACGGCACCAAGCACCGGCGCTTCCTGCCCGCCCGCTGGTGGTCCGTCGGCGCTCTGGATGCCCTGGTCATCCTGGTGCTGGTGTGGTGGCAATTCGTCGGCGCCAACACCTCCGACGACGGCTACATCCTGACCATGGCCCGGGTGTCCGAGCATGCCGGATACATGGCGAACTACTACCGCTGGTTCGGCACCCCCGAGGCGCCGTTCGGCTGGTACTACGACCTGCTCGCGCTGTGGGCGCACGTCAGCACCGCCAGCATCTGGATGCGGCTTCCCACCCTGGCCATGGCTCTGACCTGCTGGTGGGTGATCAGCCGCGAAGTCATCCCCCGGCTGGGTCATGCCGTCAAGATCAACCGGACCGCGGCCTGGACCGCGGCGGGCATGTTTCTCGCGGTGTGGCTGCCTTTGAACAACGGTCTGCGGCCCGAGCCGATCATCGCCCTGGGCATCCTGCTGACCTGGTGCTCGGTCGAACGTGCGGTGGCCACCAGCCGGCTGCTGCCGGTGGCGGTCGCCTGCATCGTCGGGGCGCTGACCTTGTTCTCCGGGCCGACGGGTATCGCCTCCATCGGTGCGCTGCTGGTCGCGGTCGGGCCGCTGCGGACCATCCTGCATCGCAGATCCAAACGATTCGGCCTGCTGCCGCTGCTGGCGCCCATCCTGGCCGCGGCCACCGTGACCGCGATCCTGATCTTCCGCGATCAGACCCTGGCCAGCGAGATGCAGGCAAGCATGCTCAAGCGCGCCGTCGGGCCCAGCCTGAGCTGGTTCGACGAACACATCCGCTACGAGCGGCTGTTCATGGCCAGTCCCGACGGGTCCGTCGCGCGTCGTTTCGCCGTGTTGGCATTGGTACTGGCGCTGGCGATATCGGTGGCAATGTCGTTGCGGAAGGGCCGAATTCCCGGGACCGCCGCCGGACCGAGCCGCCGCATCATCGGTATCACGATCATTTCGTTCTTCGCGATGATGTTCACTCCCACCAAATGGACACACCACTTCGGGGTGTTCGCCGGTCTGGCCGGATCACTGGGGGCACTGGCCGCGGTGGCGGTGACGGCCACGTCGATGCGTTCCCGGCGCAACCGCACCGTGTTCGCCGCCGCCGTGTTGTTCTTGGTCGCGTTGTCGTTCGCCAGCGTCAACGGCTGGTGGTATGTGTCGAGTTTCGGTGTGCCGTGGTCGAATGCGTTCCCGGCATGGAAGTATGCCTTTGCCACCGTGCTGTTGGGGCTGACCGTCGTGGTGTTGCTGATGGGGGCGTGGTTCAACTTTGTCGCGACCGGGAACGGACCACCCAGAACCCGCTTCGGGGCCCGAGCCGCCGGAGTCGTCCAGTCCCCGTTGGCGATTGCGACCTGGTTGCTGGTGACTTTCGAGGTGGTGTCGCTGACCCTGGCGATGACCGATCAGTACCCGGCATGGTCGGTCGGCCGGTCCAATTTGCAAGCGTTGACGGGCAAGTCGTGCGGACTGGCCGAAGACGTGCTGGTGGAACTGGATCCCGACGCCGGCATGCTGCCGCCGGTGACAGCCCCGGTCGCTGACGCTCTGGGTGCCGGCTTGTCCGAAGCGTTCACGCCCAACGGTATTCCCGCCGATGTCCGCGCCGACCCGGTGATGGAACGCCCGGGCGACCGCAGTTTCGTCAGCGAGGACGAGCAGAACACCAGCAACCAGGCCGGCACCGAGGGCGGCACCACCCCCGCACCGGGAATCAACGGCTCTCGTGCCCAGCTGCCCTACTACCTGGATCCGGCCCGCACGCCGGTGCTGGGCAGCTGGCGGTCCGGCATCCAGGTTCCGGCGATGCTGCGGTCGGGCTGGTACCGGTTGCCCGCCAAGGATCAGCGCGACAAGGCCGGACCGCTGCTGGTGGTCTCGGCGGCCGGCCGGTTCGACCCCCACGAGGTCCAGCTGCAGTGGGCCACCGACGACGGGGCGGCCAGCGGACACGCCGGTGGGTCATTCCAATTCGCCGACGTCGGGGCGTCGCCGGCCTGGCGTAACTTGCGGCTGGCGCTGTCCGCGATCCCGAGCACCGCCACTCAGGTCCGGCTGGTTGTCAACGACGAGGATCTGGCGCCGCAGCACTGGATCGCGGTCACACCGCCACGGATTCCGCAGCTGCGCACGCTGCAGGACGTGGTGGGCTCCAACGACCCGGTGTTCCTGGACTGGCTGGTAGGTCTGGCGTTCCCGTGCCAGCGCCCGTTCGGTCATCAAAACGGCGTCGACGAAACACCGAAATGGCGCATTCTGCCGGACCGGTTCGGCGCCGAGGCCAATTCTCCGGTGATGGACAACAACGGCGGCGGGCCGCTGGGTATCACCGAGTTGCTGGTGAAACCGACGACGGTGGCCAGCTACCTCAAAGACGACTGGGCCCGGGACTGGGGCGCGCTGCAACGCCTGACGCCCTACTACAGCAACGCCCAGCCCGCCCGTCTCGAGCTTGGGACGGTGACGCGCAGCGGCCTATGGAACCCCGCGCCGCTGCGCAAGGGTTAGCGCTACCGGCGTTGAAGTTCAGGGCCGCGATGCCCTGGCCCGCCAGGCCCGCCAATTTCTTCAGCCACTGGGCGAACGGTGTCAACGCCGAGGCGACCGCGGAAGCGTCGGCATGATAGCCAAACAATGCGGCCACATCCTGTGCCCACATCTGCTCATACTCGACTTCGGTTTCCGCGATCGCAGGTGCGTTCTGACCCAGCAGGTTCGAAACCGCGAGCGACACCAGCTGAGTGCGGTTGGTAGCCACCGTTGCCGGATGTACCATCGCCGCCAGCGCTGCCTCAAAGTTGGTGGCCGCCAGTTGGGCCTGTCCGGCCGCCTGCCCAGCCTGTGTTGCCGCCGTGCTCAACCACCGGACGTAGGGTGTGGCCGCGGCCATCATCGCCGTCGAACTCGCGCCTTGCCACGCCGAACCCACCAGTCCGGAGGTGGTGGACGCGAACGAGGCCGCCGCCGAATTCAATTCAGCCGCCAGCCCATCCCAGGCCGCCGCCGCGGCCAGCATCGGCCCCGAACCAGCGCCGGCGTACATGCTTGCCGAATTGACCTCGGGTGGCAACACGGAAAAGTTCATCCACACGATCCTTTCTACGAACTCTGCCGGCCCGCGCCGGCGGGGTCGTCCGGACCAAAATCAGACGCACCAGCGAAGCCGACGACGCAGTATAGGGTCGATGTCGTCCGCCTTCCCCGGCTTTCGGCATTCCGCAGCCGCGTGACAGCAGGGGTCATTATCGGCGGCGCGGTCACCGATGGGCAACATCCCGCGAAGCTTTGTAACGCCGTGACGGACGCTCAGGGTTAGGTGCAGGCCCACGCCAAGACTCGACCACCACCACCGTAATTCAAAGCGGCCTGTTCGGCTTCAGCCCGGGACGCTCCGGATGCCCACGACAAGCCGCCATCGTTTTTTTGTACGAGCGCCACACAGCCGTTCTCCTTCCAAATCCTCCAGGTGCAGACGAGGTTGGGATTGGACTGTTTACATTTTGCGATCGACTTCGCTATGGCGTCATCGCTGGAGACATTCGACTGGGCCCAACCCCATCCGCCGCTCCCCGCGCTGGCGATTGCGACCCAAAGGTTTGGGGGCGGCGGCGGGCTGGTGGTGGTCGGCTCCGGCGTGTAGGTCGGGGCGTAGGTCGGCGTGGAGTAGGTGGGACTTTCAGAGGAATAAGGGGAGGAATAGCCGGGAGAGGACGTCTGCGCAGTGGATGGGTTATTTGATGCCCTGTGTTGGAAGCTGTCGAACAATAACTGCAAGCCGACAAACGCCACGATCACCCCTCCGACCACTAACGCTGTTAGGGCAATGTTCCGTCTCGGGGAGCGCGGTGGTGGCGCGATGAACGTTGGCGGGCTGGACGGCGGCGGGCTGGACGGCGGCGGGCTGGACGGCGGCGTGGAATGAGCGCTTCGTTCCGTTGGTCTGGAGCGCACGGTGGGTACCGACGGGGGTTCGAGGGCGACGCTGACCGGCGCGGCCGCGGCTGCGGTTTTCTGGCGGTGCTGGGCGTCTTCGATGGCGTGGCCCAACACATAGGTCCAGGCTTCGGGTAGCGGGCGTTGTTGGGGCGGGTTGGTCAGGGTGTCGGTAATGATCTGGCGCAGCATGCTCGGTGTGGTCGCCGGAATGTGTTGGGGGTTTTTGGTGTCGTGGTCGCCCACTAGCAGCCGCAGGGCCAGCAGTCCGAGTTTGTAGGTGTCGGAATAGATGGTGGCCAGTTCCTCACCCGCGGGTGTGTCCCAGCCCGGCGTCTCCACCTGGCGCAGCGCCGACACGTCGTTGATGCGCATGGCGTCGCAGTCGATGAAGTACACCGCCTCGTGCGGCTGCAGGGAAAACAGCAGGTTCTTCGGGGAGATATCACCCACACAGACACCGTGTTTGTGCAGAAACGCCAGCGCGGAGGCGACCTCACGCAGCAGCGAATAGCGTTGTGCTTCATCGATGTTGATGCCGCGGGCCGCCAGCACCGACTCATGGTTCAAGATGTGCTGAAATTCCGCCGGGGTCGAGGACACTCCCTTGACCGTCGCCAGCTCGATGAAGAATGCTTCAGGAATGGCGGGCATCACGAATCCCGTTGGCGCGCCGGCATCTTCGACGAGGGCACACGGCCACGCGGCAAGCGAGATCAGTCGTTCCGCCTGCGCATACGACAGCGAGTCCTCGACCAGCGCGGGCATCGCAGCCAGTGCCGTGAAATCGATTTCGGCGCGTGTCTGGGCCTTGTACTCCTTGTAGACCATCGAGCTCGGCGAACTTGGTTTTGACATTGGGAGCGCGGTAAACCACGCCTTGGCCGCCCTGGCCGATCTTGGTCAGCACACCCAGCTTGTCGCGCTGGATCACTTGCGCTGTCATGGCAAACCCCCCACGTCACCCGCCGCGTCGGGCACTAGCCGCACCGCCGCGGTCTGGAGGCACGCCTGATTTCTCGGCCATACCCTAACCAAAGTCCGGTCATGTTGAAATACTTCGCAGTTTGAACTCATGAATAGGTCAGCCCTGCGTGTAGACGGAGAAACCGCGACCGTAGCGTCCACCGCCAGCCCTGATCTCCTGCTCCAGCGAACCGAGAGGCTGGGCATAGGCGACCCGGGCCCCCTGCTGAAAGCTGGATCCAATACCGACCAAGGTCGGGCCCTGACTGTAAAGGGGACCGCCGGAGTCACCGGGAACCAGCAAAACGTCGGAGGTGAGTACGTCCAAATCCGGACGCCCACCGGTGTAGGACACGTCGGTGATCGTGCCATTGCTGCCGGTGGTTCGCTGCCCGTAGACCCGCACGCGATCGCCGATCTTCGCCGTTCCCAAGCCGCGGAAGAATGCCTCGATGGCGAAGGTCTTATACGTGTAGACCACGGTGAAACCGCGCGAACCAGTCAATTTGCCATCACGGTCTTCGGCATCTGGCTGCCAGGCAACAACTTCACCTATCTGCTGACCCCAAGCGTTGTAGACCTTTTCGTGCAGCCCCTCGGCGCAGTGCCCGGCGGTGATGGCGAGCTGATCCCCGACCGAGTCCGTGGCGAAGAAACCTAGCGAGCAGTCGTGGTGTTTGAAGGTCAGCTTCATCCCGACGGTGAGGAGGCCGTCAGCATGGGCAGCAGCGGGAACGACGGTTGCCAGTGCAAAAGCCGCAAGCAGCGTGGTGAGCAGTTTCTTCATCATCGGCGTGGTTTGGCATTCGGAGGTGTGCGTGGGCGGTTGGCAAAGTTAGGGTGCGGCGGACGTCTTGCAGAATTCTTGGAGTGCTAGTACGGCCTCGAGCGCATTCCGACGAAACGACGCCGACGCCGACAACGACGCCGACGCCGCGATGACGGTGGACTCAACTACGAGATGATTTGCGGCTCAACGCGTATCGTGTGCCGCCGGGCTACCCAGCAGTCCGTCAGCTGTGCGAATAATGAATGTGCACACCGGCTGGCTGTGCCTTGGCCACCTCGATCATGTGGCGCGCAACCTCTGCCGTAGCCACCGGCTTGTAGCGGGCCAGCGGGCCGATCAACACCACGTTCGCCAGTGGCGTCAGCAGCTTCACCGCGTCTTCGGCAGGCCTGCTGTCGGTGCGTGAGGCGAGCAATAAGGACGGCCGGAAGATCTGGACGGCGGGCAGGTTCAGAGACGACACAGCCTGCTCGGCTTCGGCCTTGACTCGGCTATAGAAGACGGGCGACTTTGAGCTGGTGCCAATCCCGGAGACGAGCAAGAACTGCCGCGCCCCGGCGGACGCGGCGAGCTGGGCAAGTTTGACCACGTAGCCGTAGTCGACCTTTCGGAATGCCTCTCGCGAACCCGCCTGAGACGTGGTCGTACCGAGACAACAGAACACATCCGCCCCGGCGAACACACCAACATGCCCGTCGAGATCGTCGAAGTCGACCACATGCTCGATCAGCTTCGGCTGATCAGTCCCGCTCGGGCGGCGCACAAGCGAATGCACCGGTTCCCACTCGGCGTCGTCGAGCAGGAGCCGGAGCACGTCGCTTCCCACGGCCCCACTAGCACCAGCCACAACCGCTGCTCTCGTCATGGGGACAGGCTAGGGCGCCCAACAGTTCCGCGGTTGGACTATCCCAAATCCCCTGTGCGGCGAACTGACCGTCAGGTAAATTTCTGGCCTACCAAGACGTGACAGTCAAGCCAGAAACTGTCAATCAATCGCAGGGCAAAGCGACCCATTGGCGAAGGCGGCGGCGTGACGGAGACAGTGCAGCCGGTTCCCACACGTATAAGTGCGAGGACCACTGAGTCCGTGCTGGCGGACGCTCGGTTGCTCATCGAACCGACGCAACGTGTTGTCCTGGAATCTCTTCCGGCCGAGGTTCGTCAGTGTCGCCGGCGGTCGCGCCTGGGCCGAGGCCGAGGCGGTACGTCATCGCTCCGGAGCACTCGACGCGCTCGCTGCGGCCGAACCTGATCCCAGCGCGGCGGCCGATTTGCACACGCTGGCCGAATTGATCACGTCGCGGGTGTCGTGATGTGCGAAAGCGCCCGGCCATTTGGCCAGATAACGCCACCGCTCGAGCGGGTGGTGCTGCTCGACGAGGGCGGCGGTGCGGTCGGAGTCGCCGACAAAGCCACCCTGCACACCACTGACACCCCGCTGCACCTGGCGTTCTCCAGTTACGTGTTCGATCCCGACGACCGGCTGCTGGTGACGCGACGGGCCGGCACGAAACGGACCTGGCCCGGGGTGTGGAGCAACAGTTGTTGCGGACACCCGCTGCCCCGCGAATCGCTGCCCGATGCCATCCGGCGGCGGCTGGCCGCCGAACTCGGACTCGCCGCGGATTCGGTGGACCTGATTCTGCCGGAGTTTCGCTATCGCGCCACGATGGCCGACGGCACCGTCGAAAACGAGATGTGCCCCGTGTACCGGGTCCGCGTTGACACGCGACCCCGACCGAACTCGGACGAGGTCGACGCGATCCGCTGGATGCCCTGGGAGCGGTTCGTTCACGACGTGACCACCGGGGCGATCGCGCCGTTATCGCCATGGTGCCGAAACCAATTAGACCAACTGGCCCCGCTTGGACCCTGCCCCGCGCAGTGGCCCGTGGTTGACGACTGCCGGCTGCCTGCGGCCGCACACCCGAGCTGAACCGGGAGCCGTATGAGTATCGTCCGCGTTCGTCCGGGACTGGCGCTTGCCGTCATGTGCCTCAGCAACTTCGTCGCCAGCATCGATTTAACGATCGTCAATGTCGCGCTGCCCACGTTGTCGCGCGACTTGAATGCCGACAACGCTGAACTGCAATGGGTCGTCGACGCCTACTCGCTGACCGCCGCCGGACTGCTGTTGTCGGCGGGCAACCTCGGCGATCGCTACGGCAGGCGCGGCTGGCTTTGCGGCGGTCTGGCGCTTTTCGCCGCCACGTCCGCGGTTGCCGCCAGCGTCAGATCGGCTGAGGCACTCATCGCTGCCCGCGCCGCCATGGGGATCGGCGCGGCGATCATCTATCCCACGACGCTGGCCTTGATCACCAACATCTTCACCGAACCAGCCCAGCGCGCCAAGGCAATTGGGCTGTGGTCGGCCATGAACGGCCTCGGCGTGGTGGTCGGTCCGATCACCGGAGGATGGCTGCTCCAACACTTCTCGTTGGGATCGATCTTCTGGGTCAACGTACCCATCGCCGTTCTGGCCATCGCCGGGGCGAGCCTGTTCCTGCCGACCTCGCGCGACCCCGCCCCTCCGCCAATCGATTTCGTCGGCCTCATGCTGTCGGCAGTAGGCGTCACCGTGCTGACGTACACGCTGATCGAGGCACCCAATGTCGGCTGGACCAGCGCCCGAACCGGCGCAGGTTTCGTCGTCGCGGCCGATCGCGCTCGTCGTGTTCGTCTGGCGGGAACTGCGCACGTCGCATCCGATGCTGGAGTTGTCGATATTTGCCGATCGACGGTTTTCGGGCGGAAGCCTGGCCGTCACGGCGGCCTGGGTGGCTCTGTGCGGCTTCGTCTTCATCATGACGCAGTACCTGCAATTCGTAACTGCCTACACGGCTTTCGAAACCGGCGTGCGGTTGCTGCCATTGGCGGTTGCGGTCGCGGCCGCCAGCGTCCTCGCCCCACGGCTCGCCGCCAAGATCGGCACCACCGCGGCCGTGGCCGGGGGCCTGGTGATCTTCGCCCTTGCCATGGCGTGGTCATGCACCTTCGGCATCGGCACGCCCTACTGGGTGATCGGATCGGCGATGGCATTGCTCGGTAGCGGGCTCGGGTTCACCATGGCACCGGCGACCGAGGCGATCATGGGATCGCTGAGCCTGGCGACCGCGGGCGTCGGGTCGGCGGTAACCGGCGTCACCCGTCAACTCGGCGGCGCGTTCGGCGTCGCGATCGTGGGCAGCGTATTCGCGTCGGTCTACACCGGAAAATTGGACGACAACGGTGCGCTGGCCGATCTGGATCCCGGCGCGCGCGGTGCGATGCGCCAGTCGATGGCGGCAGCCGAGCATGCGCTCGGCCAGCTACCCGCGCCGCAGTCGCGGGGTATCCGTCAGGCCGTCGAGTCCGCCTTCCTCGACGGCGTGTCGGTGAGTTGTCTGGTGTGCGCCGGTGTCGCGCTGGCCGCTGCCGCCGCCGTCGCCGTGATCTTGCCGCCACGAACCAACAGCCAGGAGCCCGAAAAAGAGCCGGACGGCCGCACGCATTTTGCGGAGTCAAGTCAGACCGCGGGTGGGCCGCCATGCACCAGCTAGACCATGAACTGCCGGGTCCGGCAGCTGAGCGGCTGCCGCGAACCGTGGCGCTGATCCCCGACGGCAGCGCGCGCTGGGCGGCGAGACGCGGGCTGTCGACGCAGGAAGGTCACATGACCGCGGCCGCCGTCGCGATCGTGCGCGCGCGCGACGCCTGCGAGCTGGGCATCGAGCAGCTCGCGCTGTACAGCTTCTCGTCGGAGAACTGGTCGCGTCCGAAGACCGAGGTCGATGGGCTGATGAACGTGTTCGCGACCAACTTCGATCGTGCCGTCGAGGCGCTTGACCCCTATGGCATCCGGATCCGGCTGCTCGGCTCGCGCAACGGCCTGCCGCACGCGGTGATCGAGGCGGTGGACCGCGCGGAAGCAGCCACCGCCCACAACAACCGGATGACGCTGTTCGTCGCGATCAATTACGGCGGCCGTCAGGAACTTCTGGATGCGGCGCAGCGCTACACCGGCGGCGGTGAGCAGGCATTCCGGGCCCTGCTGTACGCGCCCGACATGCAAGATCCCGAACTCATCATCCGAACTGGCGGCGAGCGGCGCTTGTCCAACGGCTTTCTTTGGCATTCGTCGTATTCGGAGTTGCTGTTCCTCGACGAATTGTGGCCCGACTTCACCCGCGAGCACTTCGAATTCGCGCTCGCGGACTTCGGACAGCGCGAACGCCGGATGGGCGGCCGCGGCGCCGGTCTCGGTTGACAGAGAGAGCAGGAATGCGATGAGCACAATTCGCGCGAATGACGACTCCTGGGACATCAGTTCCGGCGTCGGCGTCACGGCCCTGATGGGGGCATTTGCCCGTGCCGTCGAATCCGACCGGGCCGGGCCGGTGCTGCGCGACCCCTACGCCAGAGCCCTGGTTAAGGCCGCCACCGGCCCGTGGACGGCAATGCTCGACGAGTCGGTGGTCGCCCAGATGAAAGCCGCCAGCCCAGAGACCGCGGCGATCATTGACCACTTGATCAACCATCAAGTGGTCCGCGCGCAGTTCTTCGACGCCCGCATCGTCGACGCCGTCGCGGATGGAATCCGGCAGGTGGTGATATTGGCGTCGGGGCTGGATTCCCGCGCGTACCGGCTCGACTGGCCGGCCGGCACCGTGGTGTACGAGGTCGATCAGCCCAAGGTGCTCGAGTACAAGACGTCGACGCTGGCCGCACAGGGCGTGGTGTCGTCGATTGACCATCGGCTGGTGCCGGTGGACCTGCGCCAGGATTGGCCGGCAGCGCTGCGCGGCAAGGGTTTCGAGTCGACGGTTCCGACAGCCTGGTTGGCCGAGGGGCTGTTGGCGTATCTGACCGCCGACGCCCAGGACGGCCTGTTGGCGCAGCTGACCGGGTTGAGCCCGCCGGGCAGCCGGCTCGCGATCGAAACCGCGGCCAAACGCGACCGCAACCGACGCGAAAGCATGTGGGGGCCCTCTGAGCGGATGTTCAGCCAGCTGGGGTTCACGCCGACTGAGGATCTGTCGAACCTTGCCTATCCCGGGCAAGACCGCGCGATGGTGGCGGACTGGCTCAACGAGCACGGCTGGCAGGCGACGGCGCAATACGCGCCAGACGAAATGCGCAGGCTGAACCGCTGGGTCGACGGCATACCGATGGCCGACGACAGAGACGCGTTCGCCGAGTTCGTGACGGCTCAGCGTCAGTAACGCCGCACCAACGCCGGCTACAGACCGGGCAGGCAGAGACCGGGAATGCATCCCAGGTTCGGCGGCGGGTTATCCCCTTCGTAAACGAAGTGACCGCGATTTGCCTGGAACCCGTAATCGACCCAGTACCAGGTGTGGCAGACATTCATGTCCCAAACGACGTCGGTCTCCGGCAGGTGTTGCCCCGGGCACCATTGATACGGGCCCCTGGTGTTGGCCTGCGCGGTACCTGCGGACAAGCCGAGCCCGGCAACCGCGGCGGTGCCGCACAGCAGCGACCCGACGGCGACCTTTTTAAAGACGCGTTTCAGGGTGTGCACGGCGCTCACAATCGTTCCTGTTCTGACTTCTGCCCCGTTCCGGATCGCTGTCGGTGTCAATCCGGAGACGGGGCAGAAGTTGCTTTGGGTGTTACGGGACAGCGGCGTCAGGGGACGATGGCGCGCAGCGGATGCGTGACGGCCCAGACCGGGTGCAGGACGTCACCGGCGTAGTGCCGCAGCGGATGCAGGGGCCCACTGGCCGGGTCCCATGGATCCGCGGACGCGGTGGCTGGCACCAGCGACGCCACGAGTGACAGACCGATAGCGCCCAATAGGACACTGGCCCCCATCCGCAGCTTGGATACCTTCGTTGGCTTGACAGTCATGGCTGTGATCCCCTCATATGTGCCGGATCTCTCCCAGGGGGTGCTCCGTCCCGGCCTGGGGTCGGCCACGGTGGCCGACAAACACCAGGCTGACGCATGCCGCTTGCCAGATCTTGGCGAGATTCTTGCGAAATTCTTGCGAAATTCTTGCGTTCGCTGGCCCCCGGGTTACTGCCACCAGGTCCGTCGGCTGCTATCGCATCAATTAGACAAGTGCCGGTAAAACCGGCGTGGACCGGGTCGGCGTGATTTGTGTTGCGATTCAGTCACTTTGGCGGCACACACCCGGGTACCGCGACTGCCACTCGTCGCGCCGAGGGCTTCGCCCGACAAGTTCTGGACCCACCCGGAACCGGGTGGGTCCAGTGCTACAAGTGTCGAATTAGCCTGCCCCGTAGGCCGTTTGGCTAGTCGTGTGCCACCTTGGGGCCGGCCAAGCTCAGCGCGATCGTAACAATAACGTAATGAGGAAGCGCGAGCCTTTTTAGCGGTCGCCAGCGCCTAGCCGGCGGAGCGGGAGCTGCCCTTGTTGAGGAATTCTGCCCACGACACCACGTCGGGGTGCTGCTTGAGCAGGGCCCTGCGCTGCCGCTCGGTCAGGCCGCCCCAGATGCCGTACTCGACCTGGTTGTCGAGCGCATCCGCCGCGCACTGCTGCATCACCGGGCAGTGCCGGCAGATGACCGCGGCCTTGCGTTGCGCAGCCCCCCGCACAAAGAGAATGTCGGGATCTGTTGTCTTGCAAAGCGCTTGCGACACCCAGGCACGATCCTCGGCGTTCGTTGGCCGCAGGCTGCTGTTGACGCCTACAAGGTTCAGCCGCCGAGCGGCAGGTCGTGATTCTGACACCGGATTCCCTTCCAACGGCCGCAACAGCGACCGCCTCCCCGTTGGTAAAGCGACTTTCGGATCTGTGTCAAACCACGCCGCTCGGTGTGACCTGGATCTCCCCTGCCTCTAAATTAGCGGCTCCGTCTCAATTGTGCAACGGTTTTCTGGGACATTCGTACCTGATTGATTGAAAGTCCAGGTGGGCGCCGGTCCCCGCATTAGACACATGCCAGTATTTGGGCGCGCCCCGAGAGGCCCCGGCGGCCCTAGCCGACCAAACTCGGTAAGCCTATACTTACGGTTCGTGACCACTTACCAAGATGGTGATGCGTGGCTGGCGCTGGCCGACGGGACGCGACGGGCGATCGTGGAACGCCTGACTCACGGGCCACTACCCGTCGGTGAACTGGCTCGCCATCTACCCGTCAGCAGGCCCGCTGTTTCGCAGCACCTCAAAGTGCTCAAGTCCGCCGGGCTGGTGCGCGACCGCGCCGTGGGAACGCGCCGCGTCTATCAGCTCGACCCCACCGGTCTAGCGGCGTTACGTGCCGACCTTGACCGGTTCTGGACGCAAGCCCTGGCCACGTACGCGCAAATCCTGGAAAAGGACCCCGGATAAGAACAGGAGAAGCGTCATGACACAGCCGCGAACCACATCCGTGCGTCACCACGTCGTCGTCAACGCCCCGATCGAGCGCGCGTTCGCCGTCTTCGCCGAGCGGTTCGGCGATTTCAAGCCGCGCGAGCACAATCTCCTCGCCGTCCCGATCGCCGAGACGGTATTCGAGCGCCACGTAGGCGGGCATATCTACGACCGCGGCGTCGACGGCAGCGTGTGCCGGTGGGCGCGCGTCCTGGTCTACGAGCCCCCTAACCGTGTGGTGTTCAGCTGGGATATCGGTCCGACCTGGCAGCCGGAGACCGATCAGTCCAAGACCAGCGAGGTCGAAGTCCGCTTCACTCCGGAATCCGGAGAATCCGGCGGGCACACCCGCGTCGACCTCGAACACCGCCATCTGGACCGCCACGGCCCGGGCTGGCAGTCGGTCGCCGACGGCGTCGACGGCGGCGCGGGCTGGCCGCTCTATCTGGATCGCTACACGCACCTGCTCGGCCCTGTTCCGTCCCGCGGCGCGGCCATCACAGCAAACGGAGCAGCCAGCCTGATGGACATGGCCCGCGCGGAACGGTCCGACCTCGCCGCGTTCCTGGCGACCCTGACGCCGCAGCAGTGGGCCGCACCGAGCCTTTGCACCGAGTGGAGCGTCAAAGATGTTGTCGCCCATATGATCAGCTACGAAGAACTCGGCGCCATGGGATTGCTGAAGAGGTTCGCGAAAGGCCGGATCGTGCGGGCCAACGAGGTGGGCGTCGACGAGTTCGCCGCACTGAGCCCGCAACAACTGCTCGAGTTTCTCCGAAATCACCTCACCCCCAAGGGATTGACGGCCGGCTTCGGCGGAATGATCGCGCTCGTCGACGGCACCATCCACCACCAAGACATCCGCCGCTCGCTACATGAGCCCCGGACCATCCCCACCGACCGGCTCATCCGCGTTCTCGGCTTGGTACCCGGGAACCCCAGACTCGGTGCGGGACGCCGGATCAGGGGACTGGGGCTGCGCGCCACCGACGTCGACTGGACGCACGGTAGCGGGGCCGAGGTATCCGGGTCCGGCGAAGCGCTCCTCATGGCGATGGCCGGTCGCCCCGCAGCGCTCGCAGACCTCTCCGGTCCAGGTCACGCCACGCTGGCTAGTCGCCTGGGTAAGCGTTCGGCCGGGTAATCGAGTCGTCGCTGCTTGGGCGAATCTCGACGGTGAACTGTTGGTTGCCGATGCGGACCCGGTCGGCGTCAGCGAGTTGGGCACTGCCGCGGATGCGCCGGCGGTTTACCTCGACGCCATTGGTCGACCGCGAGTCATAGATCACGAAACCGGCTCCGGTATCGATGATTACGGCGTGGTGTCGACTTACGTCCTCGTCGTCGTGCAGCACGATGTCGTTGTCGTCAAGGCGTCCGATCCGGGTGCTCGCGCCGCTCAGCGACCACCGGCGCCCTGACCTGTCGTACAGCCACGCGGACTCGCCCACGGCCGCTATCACCGGGCTGGACTCGTAAATGCTCAGCTTGTGGGTGGTCAGGACTGAACCCTTAACGCCCAACGGCTCCTGGCGCAGGATGCGTCCGTACAGCGCGCTCACCGTGGGACCGGGGTCGATGCCAAGCCCGTCGGCCAGAGCCGTCTTGAGTCGCCGGTAGGCGCTGAGGGCATCTGATTGGCGCTCGGTGATGTAGTAGGCGGTGATCAGCTGCGCCCACAGTGGTTCACGGTACGGATGTTCGGCCGTGAGCGTCTCGAGCTCGCCGATAACCGCCGCGGCGCGTCCGCACGCGATCTCGGCTTCGGCGCGTGCGGTGTGAGCCGCCACCTTCTCTTCCAACAGCGCGGCGGCGTACGACTCGACGAAGGCAAAGTCGCGCAAGTCGTCGAGGACAGGTCCGCGCCATTCGCGCAGCGCCGCGGCCAGGCGGTTACTGGCCTCCTCGAACTGCCCGGCGGCGGCGGCCCGGAAGCCCGTCGCCTTTTCCTCGGTGAAGCGCCCCACGTCGCACTCCCCGTCGGGGGTGCTGAGCTGGTACCCCGGGGGTGCGCTGGCCAGCACCTGCAGCGGGTCCACTCCGGCGGTGCGCAGCAGTCGGCGCAGGTTGGATACGTGGGACTGGATGCTGGTCCGTGCCGCCGGCACCGGATCCTCGTCCCACACCGCATCGATCAATGCGTCAACCGACAACGGCCGGTTGCGGTTGATCACCAGCATGGCCAAGACGGCCCGTTGTTTTGGAGCGCCCAACGGCAGCCGGACACCGTGCGTGGTCATCAGCAGGGGTCCCAGAACACCAAACCCGAGTCCCGAGTTCCTCATTTGCGCCACGAGCCTCCCGGATGATCGAGGGCCTCAGGTTCCCGACGTCGGGTCCTCAGCCTTAAACGCCTTAAACGCTCCCTCACTTTAGAGCTCTATTGTGACCACAATGCGCCCGTAATCGGACAAATCCCCGCGGCGACGTTGCAATCGCCTGTTGGCTCTGGTTGGGCCGAATGGCAGCGGCGGATGCTCATTACAGGGCGGGTAACGCACCCTTGGCGACCATCTCGTTGAGCAATGTCACCACCCGCTCGACAGCGACGTCGCTCGTCATCGTTGTGGTGCGGGTCCGGTCGGGAGGCTTCCTGTCACCCTCGATCCGATCCTCGGCGGGTGCGGTCACGGCGGTCCTCTCCCTAGGGTGCGCGGATGTTGCATGGCGATTGAGGCTTCCCTGATGGCATCGGCCTCAAGCGAAAAATCGTTACGTCCCGCTCCGCGGCCCCGTATCCTCACCGGGCCACATGCCCGACGCCCGCTTCGTCCTCAGGCCCGCTCCGCGGCCCTGCATCCTCACCGGGCTTAGCGGCGTCGCCTACGATCGAGCCTCGTGCCCCCCGACGGTAATCAGCGATCGCAGCGCATCCCACGGTTGATCGCCGTCGTCGCCGGAATCGTGGGTCTGCTGTTGTGCGGCGCGGTTCCGTTGCTTCCGGTGCAGCAGACGACGTCGAGCATTCTGTGGCCGCAGGGCACCACCGCGGATGGGCACGTCACCCAGATCACCGCTCCGCTGGTTTCCGGGGCACCGCGTGCGCTGGACATCTCCATTCCCTGCTCGGCAATGGCTACCTTGCCCGCCGAGGGCGGCCTGGTGTTGTCGACGCTCCCGTCCGGCGGGCTGGATGCCGGCAAGCACGGGCTGTTCGTGCACGCCCGTAAGGACATGATCGACGTCGTGTTCCGGGACTCGGTAGCCGTGGAGGCACAGCGCTCGGCGGTCGCGGCCGGCGGCTGCAGTTTCCTGCACATCTGGGCCGACGCCGGCGCCGCGGGTGCGGATTTCGTCGGCATCCCCGGAGCCCGCAGAATCCTGGCCTCCGAGAAGAAGCCCCAAGTCGGCGGCATCTTCACCGATCTGAAAGTCGCCGCCCAGCCGGGGTTGTCGGCCCGCATCGACGTCGACACCCGGTTCATCACGACTCCCACCACCATGAAGAGAATCGCGATGGTCGTGGGCGCGTTGGCGGTGCTGATCGCCATCCTCGGGTTGGCCAAGCTGGATCGCTGTAGCCGGGGCGACGCGGCACTTATCAATTGGCGGTCCCCGATCGCCTGGCTGTCCCGATACCGCCCACGGGAGCACGGGCCCTCGTGGTGGCGGGTCGGCCTCGCCACCTGGATCGCCGACGCGGGCGTGATCGCGACTCTGCTGGTATGGCATGTCATCGGCGCCACGTCGTCGGACGACGGCTACAACCTGACCATCGCCCGGGTCGCGCCGAAGGCCGGCTACGTGGCCAACTACTACCGATACTTCGGGACGACCGATGCGCCGTTCGATTGGTACCTCTCGGTGCTGTCGAAGATGGCGTCGGTGAGCACCGACGGCGTGTGGATGCGCCTACCCGCCACAGCGGCCGGGATCGCGTGCTGGCTGATCATCAGCCATTGGGTGCTGCGGCGGCTGGGACCCGGAAAGGGCGGCCTGGCGGCCAACGGCGTGACCGTGTTCACCGCGGGCGCGGTGTTCGTGGCGGCTTGGCTGCCGTTCAACAACGGCCTGCGCCCGGAGCCGCTGATCGCGCTCGGGGTGATGGTCACCTGGGTGCTGGTGGAACGCGCGATCGCGCTGCGGCGACTGGCTCCGGCCGCGGTGGCCATCTTCGTCGCGATGCTCACCGTGACGCTGGCGCCGCAGGGGTTGATCGCCGTCGCCGCGCTGCTGACCGGCGCCCGGGCCATCGCTGTGATCATCCGGCGGCGCCGGGCGACCGACGGATTGCTGGCGCCACTGGCGGTGCTGGCTGCGTCGTTGTCGCTGATCAACGTGGTGGTGTTCCGGAGCCAGACGCTGGCCACGGTGGCCGAGTCGGCCCGCATCAAATACACGGTCGGGCCGACGATCGCGTGGTACCAGGACTTCCTGCGCTACTACTTCCTCACGGTCGAGAGCAACGCCGACGGGTCGATGGCGCGACGATTCGCCGTGCTGGTGCTGCTGCTCTGCCTGTTCGGTGTGCTGTTCGTGCTGCTGCGGCGCGGCCGGGTGCCGGGGTTGGCCAGTGGTCCGGCCTGGCGGTTGATCGGCACCACCGCGATCGGCCTGCTGCTGCTGATCTTCACCCCCACGAAATGGGCCATCCAGTTCGGCGCGTTCGCCAGATCTGGCCGGCGCGCTGGGTGCGGTCACCGCGTTCATCTTCTCCCGGATCGGCCTGCACAGCCGCCGCAACCTGACGGTGTACATCACCGCGTTGCTGTTCGTGCTGGCGTGGGCGACCTCGGGTATCAACGGCTGGTTCTCTGTGAACAGCTACGGGGTGCCGTGGTACGACATCCAGCCCGTGATCGCGAGTCACCCGGTCACGTCGATGTTCCTGACGTTGTCGATCCTCACCGGATTGCTGGCGGCCTGGTACCACTTCCGGATGGACTACGCCGGACACACCGAGGTCAAAGACAATCGGCGTAACCGCGTGCTGGCCTCTACCCCACTGCTGGTGGTGGCGGTGGTCATGGTGTTGGGGGAAGTCGGTTCGCTGGCCAAGGGTGCGGTGTTCCGGTACCCCCTGTACACCACCGCCAAGGCCAATTTGGCGGCACTCGAATCGGGGCTGTCGCCCAACAGCTGCGCGATGGCCGACGACGTGCTCGCCGAGCCCGACCCCAACGCGGGTCTGCTGCAGCCGGTTCCGGGGCAGCAATTCGGCCCCGCGGGCCCGCTCGGGGGGATCAACCCCGTCGGCTTCAAACCCGAAGGGGTGGGCCCCGACCTGAGGTCCAATCCGGTCGTCACCAAACCGGGGGTGGTGAATTCCGACGCGTCACCCAACAAGCCGAACGCCGCCATGAGTGACTCCGCGGGCACGGCCGGCGGGAAGGGCCCGGTTGGCCTCAACGGGTCGCACGCGGCGCTGCCGTTCGGTCTCGACCCGGCCCGCACACCGGTGATGGGCAGCTACGGCGAGAACTCGCTGGCCGCCACCGCAACCTCGGCCTGGTATCAGTTGCCGCCCCGCACACAGGATCGACCGCTGGTCGTGGTCTCCGCCGCCGGTGCCATTTGGTCGTACAAGGAGGACGGCACCTTCACCTATGGGCAATCGTTGAAACTGCAGTGGGGCGTCACTCGCCCCGACGGCACAACCCAACCGCTCGCGGAGGTGCAGCCCATTGACATCGGGCCGGAGCCGGCGTGGCGCAACCTGCGGTTCCCGCTGGCCTGGGCGCCGCCGGAGGCTAACGTGGCGCGCATCGTCGCCTACGACCCGAATCTGAGTTCCGACCAGTGGTTCGCGTTCACACCGCCGAGGGTCCCGGTGCTGCAGATCTTGCAGCAATTGATCGGATCGCACGCCCCGGTGCTGATGGACATCGCGACCGCCGCTAACTTCCCGTGCCAACGGCCGTTCTCCGAACACCTTGGCGTTGCCGAACTTCCGCAATACCGCATCCTGCCCGATCACAAACAGACGGCAGCGTCGTCGAACGGCTGGCAGGCCGCCGAGACCGGCGGTCCGTTCCTGTTCACTCAGGCGCTACTGCGCACCTCGACGATCTCGACGTACCTGCGCGGCGACTGGTATCGCGACTGGGGATCGGTCGAACAATATTTCCGCTTGGTGCCGGCCGATCAGGCGCCGAACGCCGTTGTCCAACAGGGCGTGACCACCGTGCCCGGCTGGAGCCGGCAGGGACCGATCAGGGCGCTGCCATGAGCGTCGTCAACCACGAACGCCAAGCGGCCGCCGCGCAGCCGGAAACCCGTCGCGATGTGCGGGCGACGCGCTGGGTCGCGACAATCGCCGGGCTCATCGGTTTCGTCCTGTCGGTCGCGACGCCGCTGCTGCCCGTCGTGCAGACCACCGCGAATCTGAACTGGCCGCAACACGGCCAATTGAATAGCGTTACGGCACCGCTTATCTCGCTGTCTCCAGTGGACTTGACGGCCACCGTGCCGTGCTCGGTGGTGCGCGACCTGCCGCCCGAGGGCGGGGTAGTGCTGAGTACGGCGCCCAAGAAGGGTAAGGACGCCGCGCTCAACGCTTTGTTCGTCGTCGTCAGCAGCCAGCGCGTCGACGTCACCGACCGCAATGTGGTGATCGCCAGCGCATCTCGGGAACAGGCGGCAGGACGCGCAGGCGCCCCCGGATGTTCCACCATCGAGATCACCTCTACAACCGCCGGCACCTTCGCCACCTTCGTCGGGTTGACCGATGCGTCGGGCAAGCCGCTGCGCGGCGGCTTCCCCGACCCCAACTTGCGCCCCCAAATCGTCGGGGTGTTTACCGATCTGACCGGTCCCGCGCCGCCGGGACTGCAGTTTTCGGCGACCATCGACACCCGGTTCTCCACCACACCGACGACGCTGAAACTGCTCGCGATGGTGCTGGCGATCGTGTCCACCATCGTCGCGCTGATCGCTCTGTGGCGTCTGGACCAGTTGGACGGGCGCCGCATGCACCGGTTGATTCCGACCCGCTGGCGAAAGTTCACACTGATCGACGCCACGGTGATATTCGGCTTCCTGCTGTGGCATCTGATCGGTGCGAATTCCTCCGACGACGGCTACATCCTGGGCATGGCCCGGGTCGCCGACCACGCCGGCTACATGTCCAACTACTTCCGCTGGTTCGGCAGCCCTGAAGACCCGTTCGGGTGGTACTACAACCTGCTGGCACTGATGACTCATGTCAGCGACGGCAGCCTGTGGATGCGACTGCCGGACCTGGTCGCCGGGCTGGTCTGCTGGCTGCTGCTGTCGCGTGAGGTGTTGCCCCGGCTGGGGCCGGCGGTGACCTCCAGCACGGCCGCGAACTGGGCGGCCGGCCTGGTCCTGCTCACCGCGTGGATGCCGTTCAACAACGGCCTACGTCCCGAGCCGATCATTGCGGTCGGTTCGCTGATCACCTACGTGCTGATCGAGCGCTCAATGTGCGCCTCTCGGCTGACACCGGCGGCATTGGCCGTGGTGACCGCCGCATTCACCCTGGGGGTGCAACCCACCGGACTGATCGCGGTGGCCGCGCTGGTGGCCGGTGGCCGTCCGATCTTGCGAATTTTGGTGCGCCGGCATCGCGTAGTTGGAACATGGCCGTTAGTGGCCCCGATGCTGGCGGCCGGTTCCGTTATCCTCACCGTGGTCTTCGCCGACCAGACATTGTCAACGGTGTTGGAAGCCACCAGGATCCGCACCGCGATCGGGCCCAGCCAGGCTTGGTACACCGAGAACCTGCGTTACTATTACCTCTTCCTGCCCACCGTCGACGGGTCGCTGTCACGCCGGTTCGGCTTTTTTGTCACCGCGCTGTGCCTGTTCACGGCATTGTTTATCATGTTGCGCCGCAAGCGAGTTCCCGGTGTGGCCCGGGGGCCGGCGTGGCGGCTGATGGGTGTCATCTTCGCGACCATGTTCTTCTTGATGTTTACCCCCACCAAGTGGGTGCACCACTTCGGGCTGTTCGCCGCGGTGGGCGCGGCGATGGCCGCGCTTACCACGGTGCTGGTGTCACCCAAGGTGCTGCGCTGGTCACGCAACCGCATGGCGTTCGTGGCGGCGGTGTTGTTCTTGTTGGCGCTCTGCTTCGCCACCACCAACGGCTGGTGGTACGTCTCCAGTTACGGCGTCCCGTTCAACAGCGCCATGCCGAAGCTCGCCGGAATCACCATCAGCACAATCTTTTTCATCCTGTTCGCGATCGCGGCAGTCTGGGCGATCTGGTTGCACTTCGCATCGCGGGAGCACGGCGAGGGCCGGCTGGCGCGGGCGGTGACGGCTGCGCCGGTACCGATCGCGGCAGGATTCATGACGGTGGTGTTCATCGCGTCGATGGTCGCCGGAATCGTGCGCCAGTACCCTACCTACTCCAATGGCTGGGCCAACTTGCGCGAATTCGCCGGGGGCTGCGCACTGGCCGACGACGTGCTCGTCGAGCCGGACAGCAACGCCGGCTTTATGGCGCCGTTAAAATCGGAGCCGGGCGATCATGGCCCGTTGGGTCCGCTGGGCGGCGTCAACCCAGTAGGGTTCACCCCCAACGGCGTACCGGACCATACCGTGGCCGAGGCGGTTCAGGAGACGTCGGTGCCGCAGCCCGGCACCGACTACGACTGGTACGCGTATGACTGGCGCGCACCGACCAAGCTGAAGGCGCCGGGCATCAACGGATCCCTGGTTCCGTTGCCCTACGGCCTTGACCCCGACCGGGTTCCGCTGGCCGGCAGCTACACCACCGGCGCCCAACAGCAGGGCAGACTCACCTCGGCGTGGTACCAGCTGCCCAAACCAGACGACGGGCATCCCCTGGTGGTCGTGACCGCCGCGGGCACGATCGCCGGCAACAGCGTGCTGCACGGGCACACCAGCGGACAGACCGTGGTGCTGGAATACGGCAGGCCCGGTCCCGGAGGCCCCGGACCCGGCACAGTAGTACCGGCCGGCCGGCTGGTGCCGGACGATCTGTACGGAGAGCAGCCCAAGGCGTGGCGCAATCTGCGGTTCGCCCGGGACAAGATCCCCGCGGACGCAGTGGCCGTCCGGCTGGTGGCCGAGGACCTGTCCCTGACGCCGGAGGACTGGATCGCGGTGACTCCGCCGCGGGTGCCCGAGCTGCGTTCGCTGCAGGAGTACGTCGGCTCGTCGCAGCCGGTGCTGCTGGACTGGGCGGTCGGGCTGGCGTTCCCGTGCCAGCACCCGATGTTGCATGTCAACGGCGTCACCGAGATCCCGAAGTTCCGCATCACCCCCGATTACTCGGCGAAGAAGATGGACACCGACACGTGGGAGGACGGCGTCAACGGCGGCCTACTGGGCGTCACCGACCTGCTGCTGCGGGCACATGTCATGTCCACGTACCTGTCCCGCGACTGGGCACGTGACTGGGGTTCGCTGCGCGAGTTCGACACCCTGGTGAATGCCGGGCCCGCCCAGCTTGAATTGGGCACCGCGACCCGCAGCGGGTTGTGGTCGCCGGGGCAGATCCGGATCAAGCCGTAGTTAGTGCGGGTCAGCCCGCTCTGCGCGTGTTCGACACTCTGGTCGACGCCCCGCCCGCGCAACTCGCACAATTGCGGTCCGGATTGTCGCCGAGGACCCGTCCATGACGCCGGAAGAATGGAGCGCAATGACCCCGCCGCGCCTGCCGCACGCACCCGCGCAACCAGAGGCTTTGGGACGGCGGCAAAGTCCAGGCTGTGGCCCGGGCCGCCTCAGCTAGCGAAACTAGAGCCGAAGCTGCTCCACCGGTTGGCCGGTGATCTGCGCTATGAGCTCAAAGTCCTTGTCCACGCACAAGACTGTCAGGTCGGCCACTTCGGCAGTAGCGGCCACCAGAAGGTCGGGAATGGATGGCGCGCGATGCTGGCCACGATCGGCCAGCAGGAGCTGGACCTCCACCGCGCGATCTTCCGTCGCCGGGGTCAGGTATTCGAGCGGCATAAGGGCAAGGGGCGGTGAGACCGACTCACTGCGTGCTTGGATGGCGGTCCGAAAGGAGTAGCCGATCTCAAGTCGCGTAACGGTGCTGATCCGAACCATGCCGCGGTCGATACGTTCCACCCAGACCTGCGCGTCGGGAGATTCGGGTAAGCGGGTGTAGGCCGATTTGTCGATGAGCCACCCGGTTATCGCCACGCCGCATCCATCACCTGCGGATCATCGAGGTCCTTCGCAGCCTCGGCAGCCCGACGCAGGTCTTCGATCGTGAGGTGGCCACCAGCGGCGGTGTTTGACCGCTCAGATTCGAATCTGCGACGCAGATATTCGTTGCGCGAAAGTCCATGCGAAGTTGCATCGGCATCGATGCGGGCGATGGCGGCTTCTGATAAGCCTCGAATGAGCACGTCTGGCATCGTCACCTCCTGATATCACTGCTATCAGTGTATCGGCGTTCTGGACCGCCCCTGCACCGGTTCACCATAGGCATCGTGGCCAACGTTGGCAGACAGATCCGGATAAGGCCCTAGACGTTGTGCGGTGTTCCCAGGTAGGGAAACTCCTCAAGGGTGTCGGTGTGCGGACTCAGCCCCGTTGGCGGTACCTCGCCCTTAGTGAGGAAGTCCAGCCGGTACTGGATCACGTCGTCGGTGAACACCCGGCCGTTCGGGTATTTGGCAGGCTCGGACGGCTCGTAACTCAACATGTCCGGCAGGATGCCGTGCTCATCGATCGCGGCGATGGCTTCGTCGCGGGTGTAATCGCCGGTGTGGCCCATCAGGTGAACGAACATGTCGAGCCAACGGACGCGGTCGTTGACCGGTTCGCTGGCGTTGAAGTCCTCTTTGGTGTCGTCGGTGTTGAAGAAGCTGCTCACCGAGGGATGGCCGGCCCGATCGACGTGGAGCAGCTTGCCGTCACGCCGCAGGCTGCATCTGCCCCAGATCCGGATATCGCCGGCACCCAGTTCGATGGTCGGCAACTCCAGCACCGTGGCGAACACGTTGGCTTCGGTGTTGGAATCCTGATGAGTCCAGGGTGACGGCCCGCCCAGATGCGGTGCGGTGAAATTCCGGCCGCCTGAGGTGTCGAAAAGATTCTTGATTCCGTCGTAGTCGAAAAAGAAGGCGTCGCTTCGTGCGCCTGCGAAGAAGCGGATCCCATCGGCCGTCGCGATATTGGGGGTCGGCCCAAATGAAACCTCAACGTGGTCAAAGATTTTCGTTCCGACAGCTTCCGGGGAGCGTGCCTCTTCGCCTGTGGCCATGAACACGTCGACCGTTTGCTGTCCGTCGCGCGGATTGGAGAACACGTAACTGAATGCGATGTCGTTGAGCAGATCACCGTCATTGTCTATGGCGAGACGGTAAATGGCGTCGGGATGCAACGCGTCGGCACGAGGGTTCGCGTTGAGAATCAGGACCGTGCGCGATAGGTCGGTTGGCGATTGAAATGCGTACAGATCGCACAGGTCGAGCCGCTGGTCGCCGAGGGGCGGGCCAAGGCTTAGCCCGGTGAAGTGGTTGGACATCAATCTCCTTAGCGGGCTTCATTCTTCGAGGAATGTCGCAGTGGTTATATAACGAGAATTCGCTTTGCGCCAGGGTGCAACACTGGGATGCATGGGCTCGAGGCGCCTGTGCATCGCATCGCTGGTCGGCGCGGTGACTGTGGCTTGCGCCGGCCCACCGGCGGCGAGCCATGATCCGGCCCGGCGGCTGAACTATGTCGCCATGGGCGACTCCATCGCCGCGGCGCCCGGCGTGCCAGGTCCGGCACCGCCTCCCGGCTGCCGCAAATCCACGAACAATTATCCGTCGGTGGTGGCGCGACGGCTCGCGACGACGGAGTTCATCGATGTCACCTGCAGCGGGGCGACCACCGAAGACATCATCCGCCGAGCCCAACAAACCAGCGGCGGACCGATCGCCCGCCAAATCGACGCGGTCGGTGCGACCACCGATCTGATCACGATCACGGTCGGCGCCAACGATGTCGGGCTGCCGGCCGACGTGGAAGGGTGCGTCGTCAAATCGGCCAATCCGCGGCCATGCGCCGCCGAATACGTCGTGGGCGGTGTCGATCGCATTTCGCCGGTGATCAGTGCGCAGGTACCGATGTGGAGCGCGCTGATCGACGCGATCCGGGACAAAGCGCCGAATGCGCGGATCGTTTTGGTGGGCTATGGCCTCTTCGTGCGGCCCGGTGGTTGCTTTCCGGCCCAACCGGTCCTGCCCAGTGACTCCGACTACTTCCAGGCCAAGCTCGACGAGCTGGACGACCGGCAACAACAACTCGCGGCCGAGAAGGGAGTCGACTACTTCGACACCAGGCCGTTGTCGCAAGGCCACGACATTTGCGCGCCGCCGGGCGATCGGTACGTCGAAGGTGTTGTGGCGACCGCGCCCGCTATTCCCCTGCACCCCACCGCTTTTGGCGCCGCCTCGCTAGGGAATGCACTCGCCGATTATGTCGGCACGCCGGGCACCCGGGGTTGAATTTCTTCAGCTAACTAAAGATTTTGAATTCAAACAATTGTTGGTTGACCAGGTTTCAGCTGCACGAAAGCGGTCAATATCTGGTTTTGGAGTCGGGGAACTAACCAGCAAGCAAACATGGTGGGGCAAATGCACGCGTGTAAAACAATGGCGAATTCCGCTGCCGTATTCATTCTGATCACTTCCTCGGCGCTTGCGGCGGGCACCGCGGCCGCTTCGCCCGGCTCGAACGACGGCGGCACTAGGGTGGTCCTCGATGCGACACTGCGCAATTGCGATTTCAGCGCACCACACGATCCGCCGGCGGAGCGGGGCGTAGCTCTAGCCAACGGCATAGTCGTTGTCCGCCATAGTGGGGCACGAGCAGCTGCGGAGGTGCAGTTTGCAGACGCCCCCGATCCGGGCAGCCACTTCACTGTCGGGCTGATCCAGGAACCTCGACCGTCGTCGGCGAGCTGCGGTCCCGGGGCTCCGGGCACGGCTTTTACCGGGCTTGACACCGACGCCGCCGGCAACGGAACGGTGACCGTTCAAGACACCATTCGGCCGGGTACGACGGGCGTCTGGGTGATTGTCGAACGCGCGGATCCGCATGGCCAAGATCCGCTCGAGTGCTACACCTCTGAGTTCATGGCGCCTGTCTAGGAGTCAGCGACTTGTAATACCGTCGCGGCATGAGTGAGTACGACACAGAGGCCGTGGACCGACTGGCCTTCTCGACTCCGGAAAAGGCACAGCGGTATCAAACCGACAGCTATCGCGGCGCGGTGGGCCTCAATTGGTATCTCACCGATCCCACCCTGCAGTTCATCTTGGCGTACTACCTGAAGCCCGACGAGTTGGCGTTCGCCGAGCCGCAATTGACGCGCATGGGTGAGTTAATGGGTGGTCCGGTGGCGCGGTGGGCCGACGAAACCGACCGCAACCCACCGCGATTGGAGCGCTACGACCGGTGGGGACACGACATCAGCCGGGTCGTCATGCCCGCCTCGTTCACGGCATCCAAACGCGCGGTGCTGGACGCCCAGCGGACGTTGCGCGCTGAGGCGCGCGGCGCGGGGGTGAGCTCGTCGCTGGCGATGTTCGCGTCCAACTATCTGCTCAACCAGGCCGACATCGGGATGGGCTGCGCGCTCGGGACCGGCGGCGGCATGGTCCAGTCGCTGGTGGCCGCCTACGCGCCGGCCGACGTGCGCGAGCATGTGCTGGCCAAGTTCGAGTCCGGCGAATGGGCGGGCGAGACCGCACAGCTGCTGACCGAACGCACCGGCGGCTCGGACCTCGGTGCGCTCGAAACCACCGCAACCCGCAGCGGTGACGCGTGGCTGCTGAACGGCTTCAAATGGTTTGCGTCCAACTGTGCCGGAGAGGCGTTCGTCGTCCTGGCTAAACCCGAGGGTGCGCCCGACTCGACGCGCGGCGTCGCCAATTTCCTGGTGCTTCGTACGCGGCGCGACGGCTCCCGGAACGGTGTGCGGGTCCGGCGTTTGAAGGACAAGCTCGGCACTCGCTCGGTGGCCTCGGGCGAGGTCGAATTCGTCGACGCCGAGGCGTTTTTGCTGTCCGGCGAACCGAGCGGCTCAGCAGCGGGGCCCTCCGACGGCAAGGGACTGGGCCGCATGATGGAGCTGACCAACGCCGCGCGGCTCGGTATCGCGCTATTCGCACTGGCCAACGCGCGCCGGGCCCTGGTGGAGGCGCTGTGCTACGCGCGGCAGCGCCGCGCATTCGGCGGGTCGCTCATCGACAAGCCACTGATGCGGCGCAAGCTGGCCGAGCTGATCGTCGACGTCGAAGCCGCCCAGGCGCTGGTGTTCGACGGCACCGGGGCCGCCAATCACCGCCAGCCCAGGAGCATGCGGCAACGCATCGCGGTGCCGGTCACCAAGCTCAAGACCTGCCGGCTCGGAATCACCGCGGCCTCGGACGCGATCGAGATCCACGGCGGCAACGGTTATATCGAAACCTGGCCAGTCGCCCGGCTTTTGCGCGACGCCCAGGTGAACACCATCTGGGAGGGCCCGGACAACATCCTGTGCCTCGACGTGCGGCGCGGTATCGAACAAACGCGCGCGCACGAGACACTGCTGACGCGGCTGCGTGACGCGGTGTCGGTGTCCGACGACGACGAGACCACGCGGCTGGTGGCGGAGCGCATCGAGGACCTCGACGCGGCGATCACGGCTTGGACCAAGCTCGACCGCGGACTGGCGGAGGCGCGGCTGTTCCCGCTGGCCCAGTTCATGGGCGACGTCTACGCCGGCGCCCTGCTCACCGAGCAGGCCGCCTGGGAGCGTGCGGCCCGCGGCGCCGACCGCAAGGCGCTCGTCGCCAGGTTGTATGCGCAGCGGTATTTGGCCGATCGCGGTCCGCTGCGCGGTATCGACGCCGAGTCCGACGAGGCTTTGGAGCGTTTCGACGAACTCGTGGACGGCGCGTTTTGTGGCGAGCGGCAGTAACCAGAGCATGCGGAAGCTGGCGATCGCATAGCTGTCGAGCGTGAACTGCCCGACGCAGCGTCGGCGCGTCGCGTCGCGCAGTTCACAGTCGGCATCAGGTGGCGGAGTCGAGCAGTTCAGTCGTGGCGTTCCACAGCCGTGCTTCGCGCTGGGGATCCTTGGCGAATGGTTTCACCTCGCGCTCTTCGTTTTTGACGACGAACGCGCCGGCTTGCAAGTGCGCCCAGCGGTCGTCGAGGACCAGCGACGCCAGGGCGGGCCCGGATCTGGTCGGCGACGAGACGCCGGGGATTCGTGCTATGGCGCGCCCCGCCCGTTGGATGGCTGCAGCCTGTCCTCTCCCCAGGCCGGTGCCCGGCATGAACCCCGGCTCGAACACCGCCACGTTGATCCCGGCGGTTGCCCGGCGCTGCAATTCGTGCGCGTAGTACAAGAGCGCGAGTTTGGAATTCGAGTAGGCGGTCCAACTTTCCCTGAATGTCGCCGGCACGTCTGGGTCGGTGGGCCGGGCGAGCTCGATCGGATCGCGCCAATCCGCTGGCGCGACTCCCAACGTCCGGCGAAAGACATTCTGGTAGTAAGTATTCGAACCGAGCAGCACGATGCGGGCAGGGACGGCGAACGCGCCTAGCAGGTCGCCGATGAGCTGTGCGTGCGCAAGATAGTTGACGGCAAAGGTCAGCTCGTATCCGTCCGCGGAGGCGGTGTGGGTGTCGGTGCTCGAGATCCCGGCGTTGGCCACCAATCCGCGCAGCGGGCGGACCGCGCCCGCGTCTAGCAGCTCCGTGACCTTCCGTCCCGTCTCCCGCACCTCGGCCAGCGAAGCGAGGTTGCAGCCGATCGCTTGTACTGTCGCGCCGGCCCCGCGGGCGTCGTCGGCCACATCGATCAGCGTTCGGCCGGCCCGGCCGACCAACAGCAGGTCAGGACGTTCCCCCGTGGGACGATTTGCGATGGCCAGTGTGGCGGCCCTGCCCAGGCCGCCGGTCGGCCCGGTGATGAGCACGGTGCCAGATGCGATCTCGTTCATCCTTCGAGTCTCGACGCGATATCACTGTTCAGTCGCTGACTTCATAGCGCGAGCTCTCCAACCCTTTCGGGGACGCCGCGCGGGCGTGAAAATGGGGTTGGGTCGCCTGCCGACGCCGATGTCTGTTTGGACTTGAGCCCGTGCGCGAGCTTGGACGCCGGGGTCCGACCTGGAAGGGTCACGCATTGTTGCTTTGAGCACGCCGGTCAGAATTTCGGTTTCCTTCACCGAGACCCCCAGGCGATCCATTTATCAACAGCATGGAGTGGGTTGGAGGACAAGCGAAGTGGGAGCCAAGCGGAAACAGAAGCCAGCGCATCAGCGGGCCTTGGTGCCGGTGGAGATTCCCGACGCCGAGCACGAGTTGGTGATCGAGCGGGTCGCGGCGATTGATGTGGCCAAGGCGACGGGCAAGGTGTGTGTGCGGTTGCCCGGCCAGTCCGGCCGCCGGGTCAGTCGGGTGTGGGATATCTCGGCGACCACCGGCGCAGTTGCCGATCTGGGTGAGCAGTTGGTCGACCTCGGGGTAGAGCGGGTCAGTGTCGAGTCGACGTCGGATTACTGGCGGATCTTCTACTACCTGTTGGAGGCGGTCGGGCTAGATGTGCAGCTGGTCAACGCCCGCGATGTGAAGAATGTGCCGGGCCGGCCCAAGACCGACCGGCTCGATGCGGTGTGGCTGGCCAAGCTGACCGAAAAGGGACTGCTGCGGCCGTCGTTCGTGCCACCCGCCCCGGTGCGCGAGCTGCGTGACTACACCCGGTTGCGTGAGGACCTCACCCGCGAACGCACCCGGTACTGGCAGCGGCTGGAGAAACTCCTTGAGGACGCGTTGATCAAGGTGTCGTCGGTGGCCTCGCGGTTGGACGGTCTGTCGGTGCGGGACATGCTCGAAGCCCTCATCGCCGGCGAACGTGACCCGCACCGGCTGGCCGATCTGGCCCGAGGCCGGCTCAAGGCCAAGCACTCGGCACTGATCGCGGCGCTCGACGGCCGCTTCGACGCCCACCACGCCGAGTTGACCCGGCTGCTGCTCGACCAGATCGACGGCCTCACCGCCCAGATCGCCAGGCTCACCAGCCGCATCGACGCGCTCATCAACGCCATCGAGCCACCATCCGCTGGCCGCACCCCATCGCACCCCGATGCTGACGGTGGCCAACACCAACACCTGAGCACCATCGAACGCCTCGATGAAATCACCGGCATCGGCCCCAACGCCGCGCAGGTCATCCTCGCCGAGGTGGGATGGGACATGTCCCGCTTCCCCACCCCGGCGCATCTGGTGTCGTGGGCCAAGCTGTGTCCGCGCACCATCCAGTCCGGGCCGATCACCCGCGGCGGCAAGACCGGCAAGGGCAACCCGTATCTCAAAGGCGTACTCGGCGAGGCCGCTGCGGTGGCCGCCCGAACAAACACCTTCCTCGGCGAACGCTACCGCCGCATCGTCAAACGCCGCGGCAAGCTCAAGGCACTGGTGGCCGTCGCCCGCTCCATCCTGGTCACCGTCTGGCACCTGCTGGCCGATCCCAGCGCCCGCTTCCACGACCTGGGAGCCGACTACTACACCGGCCGCATCATCACCGAACGAAAACTGCGCAACCACATCGCCCAACTCGCCGCCCTTGGTTACCGAGTCACGCTCGAACCCGCGGCCTAAATCCCACTCCACAACGCTGCAACACCACCCGGCCACTTCCGCGCGCCTACTCACCTTGGGCATTTACCGGTCAGCAGACGCAAAAGCTCCCGGACGCCCGGCGTGTCGGGAGCTTTTGCGTCTGCTCGCCGTCAGAGCGGGAGCAGGCTGTGCTTGCGGCCCACCCGCCACCACAGCTGCTTGTCCCGCAACAGGTGCAGCGAGCGGCGGATCAGCAGCCGGGTTTGATGCGGGTCGATGACCGCGTCGATGAAGCCGCGTTCGGCGGCGATCCACGGGATCGCCATGTTGAGGTTGTAGCCCTCGATAAAGTCCCTCTTGATCGCCTGCGCCTCCGGCGCTTTCGGGTCCGGGAATCGCTTCATCAACAACTGCGCCGCACCGTCGGCGCCGATCACCGCGATACGCGCGGTGGGCCAGGCGAAGTTGAAGTCGGCGGTCAGCTGCCGAGACCCCATCACCGCATACGCGCCGCCGTAGGACTTGCGGATGGTGATGGTCACCTTCGGCACATCGGCCTCGACCACCGCGGACAGGAACCGCCCGCCCCGCTTGATGATGCCGTTCTTCTCCTGCTCGGCGCCCGGCAGGAACCCGGGCGTGTCCACCACGAAGATCAGCGGGATCTCGAACATGTCGCAGAACCGGATGAACCGGGCGGCCTTGTCGGACGCCTCGTTGTCGATCGCCCCGGACAAGTGCATGGGCTGGTTGGCCACCACACCCACCGGACGGCCGTCGACGCGGGCGTACCCGGTGATCATGGCCTGCCCGCCCTGCGCGGCCACATCGAGGAAATCGCCGTCATCGAAGATCCGCAGCAGGATCTCGTGCATGTCGTAGGCCATGTTGTCGGAGTCCGGGACGATCGAGTCCAACTCCAGGTCAGATGTCGTGAGCTCGGGCTCCAGCCCGGGATTCACGATCGGCGGCTTGTCGAAGCAGTTGGAAGGCAGGAAGGACAAGTAATCGCGCACGTATTGGAACGCGGCGGCCTCGGACTCCACCACCTGGTGGATGTTGCCGTAGCGGGCCTGGGCGTCGGCACCGCCCAGCTCGTCGAGGCTGACCTCCTCGCCGGTGACGTCCCTGATCACGTCGGGACCGGTGACGAACATGTATCCCTGGTCGCGCACCGCGACCACGAGATCCGTCTGGATCGGCGAATACACCGCTCCCCCAGCGCATTTGCCGAGGATGATGGAGACCTGCGGCACAATTCCCGACAACAGCTCGTGCCGGCGGCCCAGCTCGGCATACCAGGCCAGCGAGGTGGCGGTGTCCTGGATGCGCGCTCCGGCGGAGTCGTTGATGCCGACGATCGGGCACCCGACCATGGCGCACCACTCCATCAGCTTGGCCACCTTGCGGCCGAACATCTCACCGACCGAGCCCTGGAACACCGTCTGGTCGTGCGAGAAGACCCCGACGGGCCGGCCGTCGATCATGCCGTGACCGGTGACCACGCCGTCGCCGTAAAGCGCGCCGGGGTCGTTGGGGGTCTTGGCCAATGCGCCGATCTCCAGAAAGCTGCCCGGGTCCACCAGCGCGTACACGCGGGCACGGGCGCTGGGGATGCCCTTCTTGTCGCGCTTGGCGGCGGCCTTCTCACCGCCGGGCTCCTTGGCCAGTTCCAGGCGAGCCCGCAGCTCGGCCAGCTTCTCGGCAGTGGAGTGGACGATTGGGCCGGGCGCCGGGCTCGGGAGCACTGTATCCGTCACTGCTTGCCTACCTACCTTGTCCTGACCCCGGCTGCCGCTCGGCGTCGATGTCATCCAGCGCGCGGCTCATGTGTTCGCCCACCTTGGCGATGATCGGCTCATCAATGGCCTGGATGTGCTCGCCACCGATCGGCACGACCTCGAGGTCGGAAACGAACTCACCCCAGCCACCATCCGGCTTGCGGACGGCGTACCGCGGCTCGAACATGATCGCGTCGTCATGGTAGCGATCGGCCATGTAGAGGGTGACATGGCCGTCGTACGGCTGGATCTGGGCGGTGTCGATGGCCCGGTTGTCCAGGTACGACGTGCGCTGGTGTTCGATGATGCCGGCCGGGATCTGCACCCCGCTCTGGCTGACGGCCTCCAGCACGAACCGGATCTGCCCCTCGTCGTCGAGCTCCTCGAGCTGCTCGTACGGGATCGCCGGGATGGTGACGTTGAACGTTCTCTCGGCGAACCGGGCGTAGCGGTCCCAGCGCTTGCGGACCTCCTCCTTGGTCTGCGGGACTTCCTCGCCCGCGCGCACCGCGTCGATCAACCCGACCCACTGGACGTCCTTGCCCAGTCGCTTCAGCCCGATCGCGCAGGCGTAGGCCAGCACCCCGCCCAGCGACCAGCCGGCCAGGATGTAGGGCCCGTCGCCCTGCAACTCGATCAGCTTCGGCACGTAGTGGGCCGCGCGCTCCTCGATGGTGCCCTCGACCCGCTCGAGGCCGAACATCGGCACGTCCGCGGGCAGCCGGTTGAGCAGCGGCTCGTAGACCACGGTCGAACCGCCGGCCGGGTGGAACACGAAGACCGGGGTTCTCGAGCTGCCCTCGGCCCGCGCCCGCAGGGTGCGGACGAAGCCGTCGATATGGCCGGCCTCCAGGTAGGCGCGCACCTTGTCGGCCAGCGCCTCGATGTTCTCCGACGTCAGCACGTCCTCGGCGGTGATCGGCCCTTCGGCCCGCTCGGAGAGCCGCTGCGCCATCTTCGCCGCCTTGGCCTCATCGAGCTTGGGCAGCGTGTTGAAAATGCCGCCCGCGGACTTTCCGGTGACGACCGCCCAGGTCGCGAAGGTGACCCGCTCGGCCGCGTCACGCGGCGGTATGTCGGAGTTGAGCGCCTTGGCCACGGCTTCCTGGCTGAGCGCCTCGGTGGCGCCGGCCAGGCTCGGCTGTTCGCCGTTACCCGTGGGACCGGCAGGGCCGGAAGGATCGGTTGGCGGCGGCGGAATCTGCGTCTCGGGACCTGTTTCCGAAGCCGGCGCCGGGGCGGCGGGTTCGGACGCATCCGCCGGTGTTTCGGGAGCCTTGCCTTGCAGCAGCTCCGCCTGCGCCCTGGCGATCTCTTCAGCCGTCTGCACCTGTTGGTGCTCGTGCAGTTGCTCCACCTCGCCGCGATGCTCGATCGCATACTCGATCAGCTTCTCGACGTTGTAGAGGTTCGCGTCGCGGACCGCCGTCAACTGGATCTGCGGCAGATCGAAGTCGTACTCGACGCGGTTCTTGATCCGTACCGCCATCAGCGAGTCCAGACCGAGCTCGATCAGCGGCACCTCCCACGGCAGGTCCTCGGGTTCGTAACCCATGGCCGCGGCCACGATGGTGCCCAGCCGCTGCCCGATGGTCTCCCCGGAGTCGGGTGACCACTTGGTGAAGCCGGTCGGCATGTAGCGGGTGGTCAGACTATCCGCGAGGGTGTCGGAGCCGAGGTCTTCGCCCGCCTCGATCGCCGCCATCCGTGGGTCCGAGGCCGGCGCGTCGACGGGAGCGACCGTGGTCGCGATCGTCGTGCCAACGCCGACGGCGGTGGGCAACCCCAATTGCGAACCGGCCCGGGTCATCAGCGCGTCGTAGACCAGCGTGAAGGATTCCTCGATGCGAGCGTGCACCTGAACCGAGGCGCCGCCGGGATGCCGCGTCATCGTCGTCACCAACCGGGCACCGAGGCCGGGCACCGCCCGCTGCTCCGAGGCCGTCAGCTCGGCATCCGGCAGCGCTTCGGCCGCGGCGGACATCACCAACGCCGCGAGATCGGTCGTCTCGCGCGGCGCGTACTCCCACACGTGGCGGCCATCCGGCAGCGCGACATGTGCCCCCGGCATCAGCACCGAACCGTCGCCGGAGAAGTGCGAGTCCAGCCAGTGTTCTTTGCGCTTGAACCGGGTGGGCGGGATGTTCGCGTAGTCCTCGGGTCCCGGCGGCCCGCGGAACGCCGGGGAAATAGCGGTGCGCATGTCCAGGTCGTGGCCATATACGTAGAGCTGCGCCATCGTCGAGATGATCGACTCGACCTCGTCCTGCTTTCGGGCCAAGGTCGGAATCAGTTGCGCATCAGGCAGGCCGGCGGACGCCGTGGTCAGACCCACCTGCATCAGCGCCACCGGGTTGGGGGCGAGCTCCAGGAAGGTGGTGTGCCCGCTGTCGACGGCGTTGCGGATCCCGTGGGTGAAGTAGACGCTGTGCCGCAGGCCCTTCTTCCAGTACTCGACATCGTGGATCGGCTCGCCGCCGGGCTTGACGTAGCTGCCCTCGTGCACCGTCGAGAAGATGCCCGCCGTCGGGCTCATCGGCTTGATGCCCTGTAGCTCGGCGGTGAGCTCACCCAGCAGCGGGTCCATCTGCGAGGTGTGGCTGGCGCCCTTGGTCTGGAACTTGCGGGCGAACTTGCCCTCGGACTCCGCGCGGGCGATGATCGCGTCCACCTGCTCGGGCGGACCGCCGATGACGGTCTGGGTCGGCGCGGCATAGACGCACACCTCCAGATCCGGGAAGTCGGAGAACACCGTCTTGATCTCGTCGGCGGAATACTCCACCAGCGCCATCGACCGGATGTACTCGCCGAACAGCATCGCCTCGCCCTCGCCCATCAGGTGCGAGCGCGAGCAAATCGCCCGGGTGGCGTCGCGCAGCGACAAACCGCCGGCGAAGTAGGCCGAGGCGGCCTCGCCCAGCGACTGGCCGACCACCGCGGCGGGCTTGGCGCCGTGATGCTTGAGCAGCTCACCCAGCGCGATCTGGATCGCGAAGATGGTGACCTGGGTGGTCTCGATGCCGTAGTCCTGCGAATCGTCCAGGATCAGCTCGAGCACCGAGTAGCCCAGCTCGTCCTGCACCAGCGCGTCGACCTTCTCGATCCACTCGGCGAACACCGGGTTGCGCAGGTACAGGCTCTTGCCCATCTTGCGGTGCTGCGCGCCGAATCCGGCGAGTACCCACACCGGGCCGTTGGTCACCGGCCCGTCGACACTGAACACGTTCGGTGACTGCTTGCCCGCGGCAACCGCCCGCAGGCCCTTGATGGCCGCGTCGTGGTCATGGGCCAGCACGACCGCGCGGGATCGGCCGTGGTTGCGCCGCGACAGCGAACGGCCGATCGACTCCAGCGACGACGCCCGGCCTTCGGGGCTGTCCATCCAGTCCGCCAGCTCGGCGGCGGCGGCCTTTTTGCGCGAAGTCAAAAACGCCGACACCGCCAGCGGAACCCACGGCTCGGCAAAGTCTTCTTGGGCTTGTTGCGCCGCTAAGCTCTTCCAGTGCGACTTCCTTGAGCCGCAGCGCCTCTTCGGTCACGCCCGGAAGTTCGGGCTCGTCCTCTTCGGCCGGGCTTGTTGCGTCGGTGATGATGTCGCCGTACTCGTCGAACCGCAGCGCGTGGCCCTCAAGCGTTGCCGCCTCGGTCGCTTCAGCGACGACCTGCGCTTCGGGCGCGGGTTCCGGCTCACGTTCGATCACGTCGCGAGGCAAGACCTCGCGCACCACCATGTGCGCATTCGCGCCGCCGAAGCCGAAACTCGACACCCCGGCCAGCGCGTAGCCGCCGTAGCGCGGCCAGTCGGTGGGCGCGGTGACCATCTGCAGGTGCATCGCGTCGAAGTCGATGTACGGGCTGGGTCCGGCGAAGTTGATCGACGGCGGCAGCTTGTCATGCTGCAGGGCCAGCACCACCTTGGCCAGGCTGGCCGCACCGGCCGCCGACTCCATGTGCCCGACGTTGGTTTTCACAGCACCCAGCAGCGCCGGCCGGTCGGCGGGGCGTCCTCTACCGATGACCCGGCCCAGCGCCTCGGCCTCGATCGGGTCGCCGAGGATGGTGCCGGTGCCGTGCGCCTCGATGTAGTCGACGGTGCGCGGGTCGATGCCGGCGTCCTTGTAGGCCCGGCGCAGCACCTCGGCCTGCGCGTCCTGGTTCGGTGCGATCAAGCCGTTGGACCGACCGTCGTGGTTGACCGCACTGCCGGCGATCACGGCCAGAATCTGGTCGCCGTCCCGGCGGGCGTCGTCGACCCGCTTGAGCACCAGCATGCCGCCGCCCTCGGAGCGGGTGTAGCCGTCGGCGTCGGACGAGAACGACTTGATCCGGCCGTCGGGAGCCAGCACCGCGCCGATCTCGTCGAAACCGAGGGTCACCGCGGGCGTGATCAGCGCGTTGACGCCGCCCGCCACGACCACGTCGGCCTCGCCGTTGCGCAGGGCCTGTACGCCCTGGTGCATCGCCACCAGCGAGCTCGAGCAGGCGGTGTCGATGCTCATCGACGGGCCGCGGAAGTCGAAGAAGTACGACACCCGGTTGGCGATGATCGCGGTCGAGTTGCCGGTGATCGCATAGGGATGCGCGACCGACGGGTCAGAGATCGCCAGGAAGCCGTAGTCGTTGTTGGTGAACCCGACATAGACGCCGACGGCCTCGCCGCGCAGGCTCGACGCCGGGATGCGGGCGTGCTCGAGCGCCTCCCAGGTCAGCTCCAGCGCCAGCCGCTGCTGCGGGTCGATGTTGTCGGCCTCGGTCTTGGCCACCGCGAAGAACTCGGAGTCGAAGCCCTTGATGTCCTTCAGGTAGCCACCGCGGGTACGGGCCTGCCCGATGCGCACGGCCAGCCGCGGCTCCTCGAGGAACTCCGACCAGCGGCCCTCGGGCAGCTCGGTGATGGCGTCGCGGCCTTCCAGCAGCGCTTGCCAGGTCTCCTCGGGGCTGTTCATGTCGCCGGGCAAGCCGGGTCGACAGGCCCACGATCGCGATGTCGACGCGCTCGGCCGGGCCGCTGCGCGACCAGTCGGCGTCTTCGGCGTCCTCGTCGGCCCTTTCGGGTTCGCCCTCGACGATCCGGGTTGCCAGCGATTCGATAGTCGGATGCTGGAAAGCCACCGCAACCGACAGCGTGACACCGAACATGTCTTCGATGTCGGCGGCCATCGCCACGGCGTCGCGCGACGCCAAACCCAGCTCCACCATCGGCACCGACTCGTCGATGTCGTCCGGTGACTTGCCGACGGCCTTGCCCACCCAGTTGCGCAGCCACTGCCGCATCTCGGGGACCGTTGCGTCGGTCTTCTCGGCGGGTAGGTTCGCTTGCGGGTCCTCGTTCGATTCGGGTGCGTCTATCTCAGACATGGGTACCTTTGGTTCGGGGCTCAGGATTCGGTGGCGAAGGCCGTCGGAGAGCCGATTCCGCTGCGCAGGCTGCCGTCAAGGTAGGCGGCCCGGCAGGCGCGGCGCCCGATCTTGCCGCTGGAAGTACGCGGAATCGTCCCGGCCGACACCAGCAGCACGTCACGCACGGTCACGCCGTGCCCGACGGCAATGGCCGCCCGGATGTCATCGGCGATGGGCTGGTAGTCGAGCTTGTGCGCACCGGCGGCGCGCTCAGCGACGATCACCAGCTGCTCAGAGGTGTCGTCGGCGTCGAATTGAGGCCGGCGTGCGGGTTGTCGAACACCGTCTGCGGGCAACTGGTTGGCCGGCACCGAGAAGGCGGCCACGTAGCCGATCCGCAACGCCTTGCTGGATTCCTGCGCCGTGTACTCGAGGTCCTGCGGGTAGTGGTTACGGCCGTCGACGATGACCAGGTCCTTGATCCGGCCCGCGATATAGAGGTGGTCCTTGAGGTAGGTGCCGTAGTCGCCGGTGCGCACCCACATCCCGTCATCGGGGGCTCCCTTGGCGCGCGACTCGCTGATACGCGACTTGAGGATGTTCCTGAAGGTTTCGGTCGGTCTCCTCTTCCTTGTTCCAGTAGCCGACGCCCAAGTTGTTGCCGTGCAACCAGATCTCGCCGATCTGCCCGTCCGGCAGCTCGCTGGCCGTCTCGGTGTCGACGATGACCGCCCACTCGTCGACACCGACCTTGCCCGCGGACACCTGGGCGACGGCGTTCGGCGCGTCAGCGGCCACCTCGACGAAACGTTGGTTGTTCAGCTTCGTCGCGATCGACGTAGATGACCGTCGGCGGCTCGTCCTTCGGGGTGGTCGAGACAAACAGCGTCGCCTCGGCCAAGCCGTAGGACGGCTTGATCGCCGTCTCCGGCAGACCGAAGGGGCGGAACGCTTCGTAGAACTTGCGCATCGACGCCGGCGACACCGGCTCGCTGCCGTTGAGGATCCCCTTGACGTTGCTCAGGTCCAGCGGCGGCTCACCCTCCTTGGGCACGCCCCGCACCGCGGCGTGCTCGAACGCGAAGTTCGGCGCGGCCGAGAAGACCCCACCGATCTCTCCGGGCTTCCGCGCGAGTTCGCGAATCCAGCGGCCGGGCCGGCGCACAAACGCGGCAGGCGTCATAAAGGTGAAGCTTTGGCCGAGCACCGGGGCACACAGCGCCGTGATCAGGCCCATGTCGTGGAAGAACGGCAGCCAGCTGCACGCCGCGGTCACCTTCGGTGCCTTCCAGCGCGTGCAGCACCTGCAACACGTTGGTGGGCAAGTTCAGGTGGGTGATCTGCACGCCCGTCGGAGTCCGGGTGGAGCCGGAGGTGTACTGCAGGTAGGCGATGGAGTCCTCACCCGCGTCGGGCTCCTGCCAGGTGGCGGCGACCTCGGTGGGCACCGCGTCGACCGCGATGACACGCGGCCGTTCCTTGGCCGAACGGGCACGGATGAACTTGCGGACACCTTCAGCCGAGTCGGTGGTGGTCAGGATTGTCGACGGGGTGCAGTCGTCGAGCACCGCGTGCAAACGGCCGACGTGACCCGGCTCGGCCGGATCGAACAACGGCACCGCGATACGGCCGGAGTACAGCGCGCCGAAGAACGCAACGAGGTAGTCCAGGTTCTGTGGGCACAGGATGGCGATGCGGTCACCGGGCTGGGTGACCTGCTGCAGACGGGCTCCCACGGCGCGGTTGCGGGCGCTGAATTCGTCCCACATAATGTCGCGCTCGACGCCGTCGCGTTCGGTGGAATAGTCCAGGAACCGGTAGGCCAGCTTGTCGCCGCGAACCTTCGCCCACTTTTCGACGTGACGGACCAGGTTGGTGTTAGCCGGGAACCTGATCTTTCCATTCACGATGAACGGGTTGTGGTACGCCATCCCACTCTCCTGTCAGAACACACTTAGGTCGGCGTCGCCGACGATTACATCTGCTGCCGGTGCGCGCGGCCTCCCGGCACAACGCACGCTCGCGCAGTGCCGGGTCGGTACCAGCTTGGACCCGAATGGGTCATCCACAATGCTCTACTGCTCTTAGTTTTCTCTTAATGTTAAGGGGCGGCGCGCGGCAGACCAAATCACAAGGTACCGCCGATCGCGCCCACTGTAGGCACACTGAGCACTGTGTCCGACAGCCCAGCTAATTACCGGGCCTGCTGGGCCTTTAAACGGCCTGCTGGGGCCTTTTAACGGCCCTGGTGGTCATCAATGTCTGGGATGCGGCGCGTTGTCGATGAGCCCATGCGCCCAGTTCAGCGTCCAATCCGTGGACGGGGCACCGTCTATGTTCCAGAACTGCGTCGTGGCGTACATCGCATGGATGGGCTGGGCACCGTTACCGGCCAGCGTATTCAGCGTGTTCGGCAGGTTTGCGACACTGAACGCCTCGGCGGGGGCGGCGCAGATGAGGTCGCCCGGGGCGCAGATCTCGTTGGTCTTGCTGTTGAGCGAACCGAAACCATCTGGCCGTTCGCCGGTCATGGTCAAACCGAGCTCGGACAGCATCGGTACCTCATGCAGGGTGATCTCGGCGCCTTCGCCGGGCGGGTTGGGTCCGATGCCGTTGCCGACATCCACCTGGCGACGGCCGTCAGCGATCAGCGTCACACCGAGCACCAGATCGTCATCGACGGGTCCGCGGCCGTTGCCGATATCGCTGGCGATGTCGCCCGCAATCACCGCGCCCTGCGAGAACCCAATCAACACATAGCTGGTCAACGGGCACTTGTTGTTCATGTCGGTCATCGCTTGGACCAACCCCTGGGTGCCCTGCGCCCGGCTCTCGTTGTAAGACATCTGCTTGTCGGCGCTCAGCGGATTGTGGAACTGCGCCGTGTAAGGAACGGTAAAAGTCTGCAACCGGGAGGCCGGGAACTGCTGACCGAGTGTGGCAATCACGTTGTGCAGCAATGCATTCGGAAACTGCACCGGGCCCAGCGGGGGATCCTGCAGCGACGACTCCCAGGTCCCGGGAACGTTGATCAGATCCACGTCGGGGCAGGAAGCGTCCTGGGTCGCGGGTCGCGGCTTGTGCGGGTGCGGTGTCGTAGAGCCCGGCGGCAAGACCCCGGGTGGCACCGCGCTGGGTGGGGATTCGGGGGTGCGCAGCATGATCACGACGGCAACGATGACCACGATCACGACCAGTGCCATCGCGCAGGCAGCAACCCAGGCAAGGACTCGGTGGCGCTTACGCCCGGCGTTGTCGGCCTTCTTGGCCATGGCGATCTCCTGCAAGCAAGTGTCGGTAGGTCGCAGCGACGCGGCCATCCCGACCCCTGCTGCACTTGACTACAAGGTACCGGCTCATCGCATGGGGACGGCCCGGTCGCAGCCCGGGTTCGGTGTCCGTCTGGCTCTGGGCGTTAGCGGATTGCTCCGGCGATGTCGCCGGACATGGCGCCCAGTTCCCCCGACCACGAGCCCCAGCCGTTGTCTCCGCCGCCGGGGAAGTCGAAGTGGCCGTTGTGCCCGCCATTACCCCGATACTGCTGGTAGAACGCCAGGCTGCTGCCCATCGCCTGATCAGGGACGCCGATCATGGCGGCGGGATCACTGGCGGCCGCGGATTTCGCGGCGAAGACCCAGACGCGGGTGTTGTTCTGGGCCAGCAAGCCCGCGTGCACCCACGGGTCGTGCCACTTCCACCGGCCCAGCTGCGGCGCACCCCACATGCCGTTGCCGTCGACGCCACCGAACTGCTGCAGGCCGGCGAGGATCGCGCCGTTCATGGTGGTTTCCGAGGGGTACAGGAATCCCGACAGCGAGCCGGCGAAGCCGAATCGGTCGGGGTGGAAGGCTGCCAGCGCCATCGCGGCGTATCCGCCCTGCGCGGCGCCGACGGCGCCGTGACCGCCCGGCGCCAGGCCCTTGTTCGCGGCCAGCCAGTCGGGCAGCTCCTGGGACAGGAAGGTGTCCCACTGCTTGCTGCCGTCCTGCTCCCAGTTCGTGTACATGCTGTACGCGCCACCGGCGGGCGCCACCACGGAGATGCCCTTGCCGGCCAGCGTGTTCATCGCGTTGCCCGCGGTCACCCAGTTGCTGACGTCGGGGCCGGCGTCGAAGGGGTCCAGCATATAGACCGCGTGCGGCCCGCCGGCCAGGAAGGCCACCGGGATGTCGCGGCCCATGGCTCCGGACGGCACCATCAGGGACTCGTAACCCGCTGCCTTGGCCGTGCCGGCGGCGCTTACCGCAACACCGGCCGTGGCGACTGACAGTGCGGCAACGCAGAGCAGCCGCAGAACCGTCGACAGACGCCTTATGCCCCTCATGTCCACCTCCATGGTCTACAGCCCTCGATGGTCTCTGGCCCTCGATGGTCTATAGCTGTGTGCACACTATCCAGCTCGCGGCAGGGTGCGCTAGGCAGGGTAGTGAAGTACGCCACACCTGAATCGGTGGCACGGAAGACGGCTGGCACGAAAAAGGCTAACGGCGACGACCCCTCGGAGTCGCCGCCGTTAGCGGTGTTGGCGTGGGGACTAGCCCTGCGTGCCTTGCGTGGCCGGAGCCGTGGGGGCGCCGCCGGGAGTGGCACCCAGCGTCCGCTGCATGTCACCCTTCATGGCGTTAACCTGCGCACCCCAGTACGGCCAGTCGTGGGTGCCGTTGGCGTCGAAGTTGAACGTCGCGTTGTGACCACCGGCCTGGGTGTAGGCATCCTGGAATTTCAGGTTGCTGGTCCGCACGAAGCCCTCGAGGAACTTGGCGGGCAGGTTGTCGCCACCGAGGTCCGACGGCTTGCCGTTACCGCAGTAGATCCAGATGCGGGTGTTGTTGGCGACCAGCTTGCCCACCTGAAGCGTTGGGTCGTTGCGCGTCCACGCCGGGTCTTCCTTCGGGCCCCACATGTCCTTGGACTTGTAGCCGCCCGCGTCACCCATGGCCAGGCCGATCAGCGTCGGACCCATCGCCTGGGACGGGTCCAGCAGCGCCGACAGCGAGCCGGCGTAGATGAACTGGTCGGGGTGGTCGGCCGCCAGGATCAGCGCCGACGAGCCCGCCATCGACAGGCCGACCGCCGCACTGCCGTTGGGCTTGACCTGGTACTTGGACGCCAGGAACCCCGGCAGCTCGCTGGTCAGGAAGGTTTCCCACTTGTAGGTGGTGCACCCGGCCTTACCGCAGGCGGGGCTGTACCAGTCGGAGTAGAAGCTGGACTGCCCGCCGACCGGCATGGCGACCGAAATGCCCGACTGGTAGTACCACTCGAACGCCGGGGTGTTGATGTCCCAGCCGTTGAAGTCGTCCTGCGCCCGCATGCCGTCGAGCAGGTACAGGATGGGCGAGTTGGTGCCACCGCTTTGGAACTGCACCTTGATGTCGCGGCCCATCCCTGCCGACGGCACCTGTAGGTAGTCCACTGGCAGGCCCGGTCGGGAGAACGCCCCCGCCGTCGCCGTACCGCCGGCGAAGCCGATCAGGCCCGACAGCAGGGCCGCGCCAGCGACTCCCACCACGAGCCGGCGCGGCATGCCTGTCACGGCACCGCGAAACCTGTCAACAAGTTTCATCGTTTGATTTTCCTCATCCTCGTAAGGCGCATCCGTAGTCTGGGCGCATCCTGAACTAGGTCGAACTGCATGCGTTGAACGCAGCAGTGCCCGTGTAGTCAATCACAGGTTCTCGGATCAGACCGCATCGAGCGCGTGTCGCCACCATCATGTGACGTCCTTCCCGGTACTTTCGAAGGCCCGAAGACGGCACCCCGGAAATGACGTTTCCGCATGTGCCCGACCACTATTGCGCGCAGGTTGAGAGCGCAGATGTGATTTGCCGCCAATCCGCGGCCCCGCGAGAGGCCGATCACGTCGGCCAAGGGATCGATATCGAAGCAGTCTTTTTGGTCGCCCAGCCATCACTCGAGGTCTGATGGTGGCGATCGCTACGGCGGCATTCCCTCTTGGGGCGGCGGGGGACCTGCGTCGGGCACCGGGAGGCCACACCTGGCGAGCTCATAGCGCGGAACGCGATCGATCCGGTACTTGGTGAACTTGTACGCGTTTGCGATGTTGGAAGCGAACCGATGCATGGTCATCGGGCCACGCACCGAGTTCAGCACCGCCTCGGTCTCCGGGCACCGCAGCGCCGCCACCGCCTCAGCGACCCATTGCTGATCGAGGTAACCGGGGATACCCGGATAGACCTTCACCCAGGGTCCGTCGGCGACCACCCAGTCCGGGAAGAGGTTCTTGTCGTGTCCGATCCGGCCGTGTTTCAGCCGCTCGGTGTGTTGCGCGAGCGGATTTGCAAGCCCAATTTGATCGATAACCCTGACGTCGAGTCCGACGTTCATGCCCAGCATGCCGAGGTTGGTGAAAAACACCGTGTGCTGCGGTGTTTGGGTTGTCTTGCCCTCCGGCGCCTTTCCCGGGTTCGACTCCAGCATCGGCACCAGGTCCCACTGGGTGTAGTTGCCCGACGGCAGCAATAGCGCCCCGCCCGGGGTGTTGTTGAGCGCCGTCAGGACAGCAGCCATCCTCGGGTAGTCCAAATAGTCCGCGGCGGTCAGCGGATGGGCATGCCCGGTGGCCTGCGCATAGAAGCGGCGTTCGTCGGCGATTCCGGCGTAGCCGGGACGGGTGGCCTCCTCACCCATCCCCGGCGAGTTCGCTGCCCACAGCGACCAGCCCGCGACCCCCAGCCAGAGCACGCCGGCAGCACCGGCCAGCAGAGCGCCCGTTTCGCGGCTGAAATCCTTGCCGTCGGGCAGCATCACCGGGATCACCGCCACTGGGGCCAGCAAACAAAATAGCGGAGCCAGCAACACTCGGGCGTGCATGAAGTCGCCGCCCTGCCGAATCCAGTAGAGCGCCTGCAGCAGTCCGCTGACGAGGACGAAGGTCACCACGGCCGGCGGGGACTGCACTGCCCGGGCCAGCCGTCCGTAGGTGGGTGACTCGGCCGGGCGCAGGAACGACGGCCGCCGCCGCGTTGCCATCAGCAGCAGTCCCAGCGGCACCAGGAGCACCACCGGCGCCCACATCGCGTAAGGCGCGTTGAAATTCGAGAGATAGATCATGCCCTGCGACCATTTGTCGCCGGCGGCGTCCTTGGCCAGCGCGGTTCCCGGCACCAGCAGGCCGTAGTAGCCCATCCGGAAGATCTGGTAGGCGACCGGCAAGAAGCCTCCGGCCACCACGATCAGCACCCGGCGCAGCAGGGTACGGGCCGCGATCAGCATCATGATCAGCGCGAGACCGCCCATCAGTGCCAGCTCGGGCCGCACCAGAACGCTGCACCCCGCGACGAAGGCCAGCCCAGCGATGAACCCCCGGCTGTCCGGACGGTTGCGGAGCGGCTGCGACCAGCACACCATCATCCACCACAGCAGGCCCAGGTAGGCCAGCACCAGCCCGCTCTCCAGACCCGATGTAGCGAAATCACGCGACGGCGGCAGAGCGACATAGACCAGCGCCCCGGCGGGCAGCATGATCGCTTTTCGTCCCCGCAGGCTGGGTGCATACAACCGGCCGGCGCCCAGCATCAGCAGCACCACCCCGAGCACGGAAAGCGTCAGGGCCAGGGCCAGCGCCACATACTCGATGCGCATCGGCCCGCCGACCCAGCCGCCCACGGTCATCAGATAGGTCCACATCGTGGAGGTGTTGGCTTCCACCCGCTCGCCCTGGTTGAACACCGGTCCGTTGCCGGCCAACAGGTTGCGCACGGTACGCAGCACAATCAGTCCGTCGTCAGCGATCCAGCGTCGCTGCCAACTTCCCCAGGTGAACAGCACCGCGACCACCGCCACGCCGACCCACAGGGTGAACCGGACCACAGCGTGGTACCGGAAAACCGGCCAAACGACCGGCCTGACCTGCTGCCGACGGCGCAGCACGGTCTCATATAGGCCATTGCGGCCCGCCAGGCTCGTCAGTTTCGAACTAGCCGAAGGCAACGGCCGCTCCAACCGTTGCGATCCATGCCAACGCCAAAAGCTGCAACACCCGGTCGCGTAGCGCGATGTCTTCGGGCTCCCCGGCCAGCCCGCCGTCGACATCCACCGCGTAGCGCAGGATGGCGATGGTGAACGGGACCATCGACACCGCAAACCAGGAGCCGGAGTGGTGGTCGCGCTCGAACGCCCACAGCCCGTAACTCATCACCACCGCGGTGGCCGACAACGTCCAGACGAATCGCAGATAGGTGCTGGTGTAGCTTTCCAGCGACTTGCGGATCGCCGCGCCGGTGCGCTCGGCCAGTTGCAGCTCGGCGTAGCGCTTGCCGGCCACCATGAACAGCGACCCGAACGCGGCGGTCAGCAAAAACCACTGGGACAGCGGGATGTCGGTGGCCACGCCCCCGGCGATCGCCCGGATCAAATACGCCGACGACACGATGCAGATGTCGATCACCGCTTGGTGTTTGAGGCCGAAGCAGTACCCCAGCTGTATGCCGAGGTAGACGGCCATCACCACGGCCAGGTTCGGCGTCAGCAGCCAGGCAAGGGCCAGGGACGCCGTACCCAGCACCGCCGCCAGGGTGTAGGCCAGCCACTCGGGCACCACACCGGCCGCGATGGGGCGGAACCGCTTGGTCGGGTGCTCCCGGTCGGCTTCGACGTCACGCACGTCGTTGACCAGGTAAACCGCTGACGCCGCCAGGCTGAACACCACGAACGCCACGCCCACTTGGGTCAGCATCTCGGCGTAGTCGTAGCGGACTCCGTTGCCCAACGCAGCCATCGGCGCCGCCAACACCAGCACGTTTTTCACCCATTGCCGCGGGCGGACCGCCTTGATCACACCGGCGACCAAGTTTGCCGGGGGCGTGGTCACCACGTCTTCACTCATGCCGCGTACCCCTATCGAGCCGGACAGCAAGATCCGCGACCGCGGCACCGAGAGCAACCCCGGCGGCGACGTCACTGGGATAGTGGACCCCCGCCAAGATTCGCGACAGCGCCATCGGAGGCACCAGTAGCGCGGGCAGGGGCAGTCCGGTGGCCCGGCCCATCAGGATGGCCGCGGCCGTGGTGGACGTGGCATGGGCCGACGGGAAGCTCAGCTGGCTGGGTGTGCTGACATTGACCGCGATGGCCGGATGATGTGGCCGCTTTCGCCGCACCACCCGCTTGATCAGGACGGCCGCGACATGCGCGGCGAACGCGCCGGCGCCTGCCACCAGCCAGTCCCGACGACGTCGCGGCGCCACGAGCGCACCGAGCAGCGATATTGCAACCCAGCCGATGCTGTGCTCACCGAAGTGCGAGAGTCCTTTCGCTGCCGTCAGCACGCCGGGACGACCGCCCAGCGCCGACTGAATGGCCACCATTGCGGCGACTTCCCCGCGCGGTGCCTCAATACCGGCGGTGTCAGGCATGCCCAGGCTCGTGGTTTGCTGCCGCGCCTGCTGCCGGCAGTAGCGCCGTCTCCCATTTCTCTTTGCTCGACAGCACGGGCAACGCTTCTCGGTACGCCCGGCGCATCGCGTCGAACCGCCTCGCCAGCAGACGCTGCCGGCGCAGCGACTGAAACAGCAGCGAGAACATCTTGGCCCGATCGCGCTGGCGGTAGACCACGCCGCACCCGTCGGCCGTCGTGACGGTGACGCCGTCGACCGTGCACAGCCGGAACCAGCGCGCGTCCTGGGTCGGCACGTTGTACTCCGGGCGCCCATGGTGGGCGGGGTCGGCGACCTTGAGGTTGTGCAATATCCCGCGGGCCAGCTTGTAGCCGATGGTCAGCGGGTTCGTCGGCGGCTCCATGGCTTGGCCCTTGTGCACCGGCGCCGGCAGCGCGCTGGCCGCCGGCAGCACCACCGCGTCCGGGAACTCCTTGCGCATGCGGTGCACTTCCGGCAGCGCCGATTCCAGGATCGAGAAGATGTGCTCGGGGCCGGCCAGGAAATCGTCGATCGCCCGGTTCTGGATGGCCACCGTCGAATATTCCAGGCAGGCAAGGTGTTTCAGGGTGGCCTTCAGATGGCTGCGGACCAGCCCGCCGACGTCACCGTCCCAGTGCATCGCCGCGACCACCAGCCGGTTGCGCAGATGGAAGTAGGCCTGCCAGTCAATGGCGTCATCCTTGTCGCTCCAGGCCATGTGCCAGATCGCTGCGCCGGGCAGCGTGACGGTCGGGTAACCGTGCTCGGCGGCGCGTAACCCGTAGTCGGCGTCGTCCCATTTGATGAACAGCGGCAGCGGCTGTCCGAGCTCCTCGGCGACCTGGCGCGGGATCATGCAGGTCCACCAGCCGTTGTAGTCGACATCGATGCGCCGATGCAGCAGGTTGCTCTTGTCCTCGCTGTTGTCGCTCAACGGATATTCGGCGAAATCGTGGTCGTACTCGGCATGCGGCGCGGCGGTCCACATGAAGTTCCCCGGATTCACCACCTCGCCCATGATGTGCAGGTGCGACGGCTCCTGCAGGTTGAGCATCTGGCCACCGACCAGCATCGGACCCTTGGCGAAGCGATGCATGGCCAGCACCCGCAGGATCGAGTCCGGCTCGATGCGGATGTCGTCGTCCATGAACAGAATCTGCTGACAGTCGGTGTTTTTCAGCGCCTCGTACATCACCCGGCTGTAACCGCCGGAACCGCCGAGGTTGGGCTGGTCATGAATAGAGAGCCGGTTGCCCAGCCGGGCCGCCGCGGCCGGGAAGTCCGGATGGTCACGCACCTTGCGCACGCCCTGATCGGGCACGATCACCGCGCCGACCACCTCGTCCACCAAGGGATCTGCCGTCAGTTCGCGCAGCGCGTTGGCGCAGTCACCGGGGCGGTTGAAGGTCGGGATACCGACCGCGATGTTGGCGGTGCCCGGAGCCGGCGTGGTCGCATACCAGCCACCGCTGGCCAGCGTGACCTTGGTGTCGGTGGTGATATCGAACCAGATCCAGCCGCCGTCTTCGAACGGCTGCAGCCCCACCTCGATCTCCAGCACCGCGGGCTGGTCCTCAGTGCCGGCGAACTCGCGGCCCTCGACGAAGATGCGCGCCCCCGTGGCTTTAGTCCGGTAGACGTCGACGCGACCGGCTCCGGAAAGCTCGACGCGCAACACCACCGACGTGCACGTCGTCCAGCGGCGCCAGTAGCTGGCAGGGAACGCGTTGAAGTAGGTGGCGAACGACACCTCGGACTCGGCACCGATCTGCAGCGTGGTGCGGGTGGCCGCATGCGCCCGCCGGGAGTTGGTGGTCGACTCCTCGAGATAGAGCTTGCGCACGTCCAGCGGTTCGCCCGGACGCGGCAGGATGATTCGGGCCAGCAGGCTCACGGCGGTCCCGGTCATCCGCGTTCGCCTTCTTCTTTTAGTGGCACGCCGTCACGCAGGTGTGGCGCGAGGGTGTTGTCGTACATATTCAGTGCGCTGGCGATGGCCATATGCATATCCAGATATTGATAGGTGCCCAGCCGTCCGCCGAACAGCACCTTTGCTGACGCGGTCTCGGACTTCGCTTTCGACCGGTAGGCGGCAAGTAAGGTGCGGTCGGCCTCGGTATTGATCGGATAGTAGGGCTCGTCGTTATCTTCGGCGAACCGGGAGTACTCCCGCATGATCACCGTCTTGTCGGTTGGGTAGTCACGCTCGGCATGGAAGTGGCGGAACTCGTGAATGCGGGTGTAAGGGACGTCGAGGTCGTTGTAGTTCATCACCGGCGTGCCCTGAAAATCCCCGATCGGTAACACTTCGACCTCGAAGTCCAGTGTGCGCCAGCCGAGCCGGCCTTCGGCGTAATCGAAGTAGCGGTCCAGCGGGCCGGTGTACACCACCGGCGCGTCAGGGCTTTCGGCGCGCAGTTCCTCGCGGACGTCGAACCAGTCGGTGTTCAGTCTGACCTCGATACGGTCATCGGCGGCCATCCTGCTCAACCACGCCGTGTAGCCGTCCACCGGCAGACCCTCGTAGGCGTCGCTGAAGTACCGGTTGTCGAAGGTGTAACGCACCGGCAGCCGATTAATGACGGCGGCCGGTAATTCCGATGGGTCCGTCTGCCACTGCTTGGCGGTGTAACCCTTGACGAACGCCTCGTAAAGCGGCCGGCCGATCAGCGAGATCGCCTTCTCCTCCAGGTTCTGGGCGTCGGCGATGTCGATCTCCGCGGCTTGCTCGGCGATCAGCTGCCGCGCTTGGCCGGGAGTGAAGTACTTGCCGAAGAACTGCGCCACCAGGCCCAGTCCCATCGGGAACTGGTACGCCTGCCCGTTGTGCATGGCGAATACCCGGTGCTGATAGTTGGTGAAATCGGTGAACTGCCGCACGTAATCCCAGACCCTCTTATTAGAGGTGTGGAACAGGTGGGCGCCGTACTTGTGGACCTCGATGCCGGTCTGCGGCTCCGGCTCGGAATACGCATTGCCCCCGATGTGCGGGCGACGATCGACAACGAGCACGCGCTTGCCGAGTTGGGTAGCCACGCGCTCAGCGACCGTCAGGCCGAAAAATCCGGAGCCGACGACGAAGAGGTCGAAACGAGCGGTCATCGGTTGCCTAGGGTATCTGACGGCGCGGGGATAGCCCCATCTAGCGACTCTAGGGAGTCGGCGCCTGAACGGCACGCGTGGCCGCCGCGCGTGTCGAGCTCGATTCGACTCCGATTGCGGCAGGCAATGTTGCGGTTGCCTCACGATCCGATATAGCCACTCCAGTCACACTAACCACACTCGTACCATCAATCAGGTGAGGTGCATGTCATGTCGGCCAGGCACGACATGCCGCACACCCAATAGTCCCGATTGAGGGCCAGATTGAGGAGACTTCCGTGCCGAACCGACGCCGACGCAAGCTTTCTACAGCCTTGAGCGCGGCCGCCGCCGTGGCAGTCGCGAGTCCTTGCGCATATTTCCTTGTATACGAATTGACCGCAGGCACCAAACCGCAAGAACACCACCAGTTCAAACAGGCGGCGGTAATCACCGACCTGCCCAACGAGCTGATGGCCGCGCTATCGCAGGGGTTGTCGCAGTTCGGCATCAACCTGCCCAATGTGCCCAGCCTGACCGGCGCTAACACCGCCGCCACGGGCCTGACCAGTCCTGGTCTCACCAGCCCCGGCCTGACCAGCCCTGGTCTCACCAGTCCGGGCCTGACCAGCCCCGGCCTGACCAGTCCGGGCCTGACCAGTCCGGGCCTGACCGGGACGACGCCGGGATCCCTCGCCGCGCCCGGTAGCACGCTGACGCCGACGACGGGTGGGGGCCTCAACCCCGCCCTGTCGAACCCCGCGCTGACCAGCCCGGCCGGCGTCACGCCGGGCCTGACCAGCCCCGGGGCTCTGAATCCGTCGATCGGCGCGCCGATCGGCAATCCCGGCGAGGTGCCGATCACTGCGCCGGCCGGATTAGAGCCGGGTGCCGACGGCACCTATCCGATCTTGGGTGACCCGACACTGGGCGCCGTGCCGCAAACCAGCCCGGCCGCCGCGACCGGGACCGGCGGCGGTGGCGGGCTGATCAACGATCTGATTCAAGCCGCCAACCAGCTGGGTGCCAGTCAGGCCATCGACTTGCTCAAGGGTCTGATAATGCCGGCGGTCATGCAGGGCGTCCAACAAGGCGGCGCCGCCGCGCCGGGCGCGGCTGTGCCCGGTGCCGGACTGCCGACCGGTGGCATACCCGCACCGTCCATACCGGCCAGTCTGGGAGGTGCACCGGGTGCCGCGATACCGACCGGCGGCTTGTCGTCGATACCCGGCCTCGGGGGAGCTATCCCGGGTATACCGGCAACGACCACGGGAGCGGCAGCTGCCGCGGCGCCCGCGGCCGGGGTACCGGGTGCCCTGGCACCCACGGCAGGCGTACCCGGCGCCTTGGCACCCACGGCCGGGCTACCCGGCGGCTTGGCACCCGTGGCCGGCGCACCTGCCGCCTTGCCACCAGTGGCGGGCGTACCGGCTCCCGTCATACCGCAAGCACCCGTGCCCAGCTCGTAAACGGCTGAGTAAGGGGCCCGTGCCCTGTCACACCGACGGCACCGCAGAATCGCACTGAAGGCGGGCGGGACCTAGCCACCCATCCGCCGACAATCTCTCTGCGGTGCCGTCGAACGGGCTTGCTGAGAGTTTTTCGCCCGCATATACCGTGTCGACTCATAAATAACAATAGACACACGCGTAACATCGCCTGGTGCCGTCCCGCAGCCGCGCACCGACCACGCTGCTCACCGCTTTCGCGGCGACGGTTGTGCTCATCACGTGGATCGGCTATCCGATACGCGGCATGGCCCCGCCCCGGCCGCCGGCAAGCGGTACCCAACTCGTCGAGCAGCCATTGATCGGGCTGGGCGGCGGTGTCACGGTTCGCGAACTGACGCTGGCCACCCCGTTTTCATTGGTCGCGCTGACCGGCGACCTGACCGGCACCTCGACCCGGGTGCGGGCCAAGCGCCCCGACGGTTCGTGGGGGCCCTGGTACCAGACCGAGTACGAAACCGAGGCGCCCGACACAACACCCGTCAGTACTGCACGGCCCGCCCCTGTTCAGGGACCCCGCAGCACAGATCCGGTGTTCGTCGGCACCACCACAACCGTGCAGATCGCGATCACCCGCCCGGTCGATGCGGCGGTGACCCAGCCGCCGGCGGCACCACCACCGGGCGCCGAGCCGGACAAGCCCGGGAGCGACGGTCTGGGCTACCGACCCGCCACGCGGGAACAGCCCTTCGGCGACAACATCAACGCGGTCCTCATTTCCCCGCCGCAGGCGCCGGTGGGATCGCATTGGACGGCGCCGTCCCGGGTCATGGTGCCGGGCCAGCCGCCCAACATCATCAGCCGCGCCGACTGGGGCGCTGACGAGTCACTGCGCTGCGGCAAACCCCAGTACGACGACGGGGTTCGAGCCGCGGTCGTCCACCACACCGCGGGCAGCAACGACTACTCGCCGCAGGAGTCGGCCGGGATCGTCAAGGCGATCTACACCTACCACAGCAAAACCCTGGGCTGGTGCGACATCGCGTACAACGCGCTGGTCGACAAATACGGCCAAGTGTTCGAGGGCAGCGCCGGGGGACTCGGCAAGCCCGTCGAGGGCTTCCACACCGGCGGGTTCAACCGCAACACCTGGGGCGTGGCCATGATCGGCAACTTCGACGACGTGCCGCCGACGCCCATCCAGATCCGGACCGTGGGCCGGCTGCTGGGCTGGCGGCTGAGCCTCGACAGCGTCGACCCCAAGGCAACGGTGTCACTGGAGTCGGCGGGTAGCCACTACACGACATTTCCGGCCGGTGCGCAAGCGAAATTGCCGGCCATCTTCACCCACCGCGACGTCGGCAACACCGACTGCCCAGGCAACGCCGCTTACGCTCTGATGGACGAGATCCGGGATATCGCGTCGCATTTCAACGATCCGCCCGAGGAGCTGATCAAGGCGCTGCAGGGCGGCGCGATCTATGAGCACTGGCAGGCGATCGGCGGCATGAACAGCGTTCTGGGCGCGCCGACGTCTCCGGAGGACTCCGGCGCGGGTGCATCGCGGTACGCGACGTTCGCCAAGGGAGCGATGTACTGGGCACCCGAGACCGGACCCGTGCCGGTCACCGGTGCGATCTACGACGCCTGGGCCGCGCTGAGCTACGAACGTGGTCCGCTTGGCTTGCCGACCAGCGCGGAAATACAAGAGCCTCTGCAGATCACGCAGAACTTCCAGCACGGCACCCTGAACTTCGAGCGGCTCACCGGCAACGTCACCGAGGTCGTCAACGGCATCGCCACGCCGCTGTCCACGCAACCCCCGAGCGGGCCGACGGTACCCCCTGAACACTTTTCGCTCCCGGCTCACCCGGGCAGCTAGGCGGCGGACCGCCCGTCCCGGGGGGACGGCGGGCGCGTATTAGTCTGCGACGTGTGCCCGAGACGCCATATCTGACCATCGATCTCGATCGGGTGCGCAAGAACTTCCACACGCTGCAGGCCGCTCTGCCCGACGCGCGGATCCGCTACGCGGTTAAGGCGAATCCGGCCGAACCCGTCCTGCGCCTGCTCGCGGCCGAGGGCGCGGCGTTCGACGTCGCCTCGATCGGTGAGATCGAAGCGTGCGTGTCCGCGGGAATCGACGGTCGCGCGCTGACATTCGGGAACACCGTCAAGAAGCCGGCAGACATTGCCCAGGCGCAGGTACGGGGAGTGCGGCGATTCGCGGTCGACACCGAACCCGGAATCACCGCGATCGCCGAGCAGGCTCCCGGGTCGGGCGTGGAATGCCGCATCGCGCCGGGGTTTCCGTCGTCGGTGACGCCGTTCGGCCACAAGTTCGGGTGCCCTCCCGCCGACGCGGCCGCGTTGCTTGATCGTGCCCGAACGTTAGGGCTGCGACCGGAGGGTTTGTGTTTCCATGTCGGTTCGCAACAGCTTGATCCGGCGGCCTGGGAGCTCGGAATTCGTTGCGCCGCTCCGATATTTGACGCAATGAATGACCTCACCACGATCAATGTCGGTGGCGGGTTTCCCATCGCGTATGTAAGCGGCGCACCGGGACTCGAGCTTTTCGCCGACTCCATCATGTCCGCCCTGACCCGCTACTTCGGCTCCGATCCACCTCAACTGGTGGTGGAACCGGGACGGCTGATCGCGGGTTCAGCGGGCACGATCTGCTGCGAGGTGGTATCGGTGCGCACCGGCACCGACGGACGGCACTGGGTGTACCTCGACATCGGTCGCTACGGTGGCCTGGCCGAAACCGAGAACGAGTACATCCGCTACCGGCTGCGGACCGACCGAGACGGTGACCGTGTCGAAGACGCCGTCGTGGCGGGGCCGACGTGCGACGGCGACGACGTGCTCTACCAACGGTATCCGCTGCCGGTCACGCTGCGCGCGGGTGATCGCGTCGAAATCGACGCTGCCGGCGCGTACACCGCGAGCTATGCATCCGCGGCATTCAACGGATTCCCGCCGTTGCCAACCTATTTCGTGGGCGAGCCGGGTGTGCCTAGTTCGGGCCGGGCGATCGTCGAACCGATGGCGCCGGGCCTGGCTCGAAGTTGGCGCCTTGCCGAGATCATCTGCGAAGTGCGGACCGAGTTCCAGGAGCTGGTCATCGGCCGCACCGAACAGGGCATCGCGTTGTTCAGTGACGGCGAGCGGCAGAGCACCGAGTTCAGCCAGCTCGTGTATCACGAGGCGCTGCTGGTGCCGGCGTTGCTGCTGGCAGACCGGATCGAGCGGGTGCTGATCATCGGCTCCGGCGAAGGTGTGGTGAGCCAGCTGGCCGTCGCCGCCGGCGCCACCCATGTCGATCACGTCGACATCGATCGCGAAGCCGTTCGACTGTGCGCAGAGCATCTCCCCTACGGCTATTCGACAGACGAACTGCTCAGTGCCGAAAGCGGGCTCGGTCCCGTCACCGTGCACTACCGCGACGGCTGGAGCTTTGTGGAGCAGTCCGTGGTGTCCTACGACATCGTGGTGGTCGACCTTCCCGACGAGCGGTCCGAGCCCGCACAGCACAACCGGCTGTACGACATCGAATTTCTCGAAAAGTGCCGCAACATCAGTCGTGTCGTCGTCGGCCAGGCCGGGTGCCCGACGCTCTGGCGCAACGAGTCGCTGCGCTGGTCCTGGCAGCGGTTTCACGAGACCTTCGACACGGTGGTCTATTTCGGCAGCGACGAACACGAGTGGGCCTTCCTGTCCGGCGTGACGGGCCCTGCCCAGTCGGCCCAGAATGGCACGGCCCCGATCGCGGCCATGTCAGCCCGACTACCGACACTGGCCTACCAACCGCGCACCATCGACGCCGATTCGCTGGTCGCGGGTACCGTGGCACCAAAAACGCTGCGGGATATCACTTTTCCAGATCGTCGCTGAGTGGACGAGAATCAGTGGACGATTTCGTTCCAGTCCACCACGAATCGGTGCGCAGGGTCAGCGGGGTCCACCACGCACGGAACTTTGAGGCCGACAACGAGGTTAGCCACCTGGGGCTCCGGCACCGGCTGAATGGCTTGGGCTGTCATCGGCGTCAGATTCGGGAAATGAAGTTCGACCTCGAGAACGTAGTGTGGGGCGTCGAGCAATTCCGGCTTGCTGGGCGTCCTGCCCAGGCTGCGTGGTGTGGTTCCGGTGGCGGCAAAAGACTTGAGCACCGCGGGTACGCGCTGACCCGACGCGAGCAGATCCGCGGCGGACAGAATCGAACCCGCGGCCTGGGTTTGCCTGAAAACGTCCGCGAGACCTTCGCTGATTTGGTTCGTAATGTCGCCGATCGGCGGCGAATCGAAAGCGACCGATTGCGCCGGGCCGGCCGATCCCGCCTGCGGCGGGTGGTGGATCGGCTGGCTGAAATCGACCAGAACGTGTTTCGGGTTGCTGGAATCCACCCGCACCGCGACGGTCCCGCCGGTGTGAATGCGGGCATCCAAGACCCACGGGGTGAAATTCTGACGAGCGGTCGCTTCGTACGGTTCGTGGCCGGGAACGTCCACCCGCAGCCGAATCCTGCACACGACCCGCCTGGGGTAAGTCGCCACGGCTCCAAGCGTTCTCACCGCGAGTACTTGCGCGGTTCCGGTCAGTGCGGGGCCGCGGATTTTTCTCTCCCAACCCGCCCACGTCATGGTGATGCCCCACCCGATCATGGCGACCACACCGACAACGATTAGGTATACCCACCACGGGGTTACCGCGCGGGCGTAGATGGCCGCCAAGTCCATTGACGAACGCTAGCATCGCCGCCGACGCGAGGCTCCAAGAATTTCCCGAGACTCTGGGCCGACCATGGTCCACATCCGGCCCGCCTATGACCCTATGGAGGATTGATGAACATCGAACCGTTGACCCCGGAACTGATCGAACGCTATCTGGACCTGTACAACCTGAAGTTTTTCCGCGGCCGCGACCGCGACCGCGACCGTGAAGAATTTCTGATTCTCATGTCCGGTGGCGAGTCCCGACTGCACATTCACATCGGGATCGGCGGCCCTGATCGCAACGTGCTGGCCATCCGCGTCACCCCGGTGGAAAACTACGCCGCGGCCGAACGCGCCCGGTTGATGGAGCTGGTCAACGAGTGGAACCGCGACACCTACTGGCCTAAGGCGTTCGTGCGCGAGACGTCTAACCCGGCGCAGGTCGGCGTTGCCGGCGAAACCAGCTTCCCGCTGGCGGACGGCATCCACTTCGAGGCCTTCACCCGCTACATCGACCACACGCTCACGGCATCGTTTGGACTGTTCGACAAGATCGGCCGGGCGATCCGACTGCCGTCGGCGCAAACGCTGGAAGCCTGGCTCCGCGAAGCCAGCTGACCGGTGAGCCGTGGGCGCGGCGGGCCCCGCCCGCCGCGCGTTGCCCATCCTTGAGGCTGCGGCTAACCGAATCTGTTTGTCTGACGCGCTCCAATCGCTGGCCCGACCGATCTATCCTGACATCGCGGGTCTTTGGGGCATTGCACTTCAAGCTTCGAGTCAGAAGGAACCCGCGATGAACCAGACTGCGGCACAACGCAACGTCCAACCGGAGCGCAGGTGTCCAACAGCAGACCAGGAGCCGACCATGGCTGAGGCCCGTCTCGGCTTCAACCTACTTGGACCGTTGCGAATGACCGTCGACGGCAAAGCGGTGGAACTGGGAACCCCGAAGCAGAAGGCCATCCTGGCGAGCCTGATCGTCAACCGAAACCACCCAGTCAGTAACGATCGGTTGATCAGTGACGCGTGGGAGGGCCGGCCGCCGACCAAGCCTGAGGCGAACCTGCACGCCTACATTGCCGAGCTGCGCAAGCTCATCAGGGAGGCCGGGCTCGACGACAAGGCGGTGCTGGCAAGGAAGCGACCCGGATACCAGCTGGCCCTGGCCGAAGACCAATGCGATATCGGACGGTTCCAGGCCAAAAGTGCCGCAGGCGCATTGGCCCTCAAAGAGGGGCGCTTCCAACAGGGCCGCCTCTATTTGGTCGCCGCCTTGGACGAGTGGCATGGACCCGCTCTCGCCGATCTGCGTGACCTACAGTTCGCCCAAGTGTTCGCGGCCGGCCTCGATCGCGACCATCTGAACACGATCGAGAAGTGGTGCGAAGCCGAAATCGCCTGTGGGCGTGCGTCGGAGCTGCTCGCCAAACTCGAAGACCTGACCACCGAATACCCCTACGAAGAGCCGCTGTGGGCCCAGCTCATCACCGCGCTCTATGTGACTGACCGGCCCGCCGATGCGCTTGCCGCCTGCCGGCGGCTGCGCAAAATCCTGAGCAACGACCAGGGCACCGACCCGGTTCCGCGCATTAAGGAACTGGAAGCACGCATTCTTCGCCAAGAACCATTGGACGTCCAGCAGGCCGCCAAAGTCGCCGCGCTGGAAACCCTCACCGCCAACGGCCAGTCGTCGGCCGGATCAGCCGGACCGGTCACGGCCTACCTGCGCGACGCCCGCACCGGGCAAAGCCAAGCCCTGAGGTCGGGGTTGACCAACATCGGCCGGCTCGACGACAACGACATCGTGCTCGCCGACGGCGAAATCAGTCGCCGCCACGCGGCGATCGTCGACACCCGGGCCAGCTACCTGATGGTGGACCTGCGCTCGCGCAACGGCGTTGAGGTCGACGGCGAGCGAATCAAGACCAGTGCCCTACTCGCCGAAGGCTCGGTGATCCGTATCGGCGGATACGAGTTCGTGTTCGAAGTCCGTCCGGAGGGGCAAGCAGATGTGCCCCGTTGACTACGCCGGCCGCAGCGACACCGGCCGTCTTCGATCCACCAACCAGGACCGCTGGGCCGCCGACACCGACCAGGACTTGTACATGGTCGCCGACGGGGTGGCCAGCAGCAGCAACGGCGCCCTGGCGGCGCAGTTGGTGACCGAGCTGCTCCCGACTTACCTGCAACGTCGCCTCAGCGGTGACCATCGCGGCGATCAGGACACGCCCGAACTGCTGCGTGATGCGGTGGCGAAGCTATCAGATGATTTGCGTGCCCACGGCCGAACCGATGCCCGGCTCTCCCGCGCGACCACCACGGTGGTGGCGGCGGTCGTCACTGAATCCGGCGCCGTCGTCGCCCATCTCGGTGACAGCCGGGCCTATCTATACCGCGAGGAGCGGTTGCGGCAGCTGACACGTGATCACACGTTGATCCAGGCGCTGATCGAGAGCGGGGAAGTCACGGCCGAAGAGGCGGGCGAACATCCCGCCCGCAGCACCCTGACTCGGCACGTGGGGATGGCCCCACCCGCGCTGCCCGACGTGTCAGCGCTCGACGTGCAGGTCGGTGACCGGATCTTGTTGTGCAGTGACGGTTTACACGGTGTCCTTGACGAGGAGCGCATGCAGCGAATCATCGGAGCGCAAAACGGTCCCAGCGATGTGTGTTGCGCGCTGATCCAGGCTGCCAACGACGCCGGCGGGCCCGACAACATCACCGCCGTCGTGATCGACATCACCGCTCAATCCTCGATGCTGGGAGGAATCACGTGACAGACGAGTCGGCGGGCCCGACGGTGACGCTGTCGGTAGTCGAAGGACCGGGAAGTGGCGCCCGGTATCGATATTCGGAGCGGACGACCGCCATCGTGGGCCGCGCCGAGGATTGCGACCCGCGCGTCGAGGAGCCCGTCTCGCAGCAGCTGGTGTCGCGTCACCACTGTTTGTTTGACGTCAATCCGCCGGCGATTCGGGTGCGTGATTTCGGCAGCCTCAACGGCACTCATGTCAACGGCGAGGAAATTGGGCGCAGGCTGCCGGGACAAACCCCCGAGGAAGGGGCCCGGCTGGCGTTCCGGGAACGCGATCTGCGCGACGGGGACCGGATCACGCTGGGCAACACGGTACTGCAGGTGGGAATCACCGTGCCGCCCCCACCGACACTGGCCGGCACCATGGCGCCCCAGGTCTGTTCGCTGTGCGGCGGGCCACTCGCCGAAGATCCGCACCGCACCCTGGGCGACCCGGTGTGCGACCGGTGTCAGACCGATCGCCCGGGCGCGATCGACGCGGTGCTTCGGCGGCTGCTGGCCGGGGAACTCGAGCTGCCGCAGACCCGCGGCTACGACATCGTCGAAAAGCTGGGAGACGGCGGTCAGGGAGTGGTGTATTTGGCGCGCCATCAGGCTTCCGGTGAGCTGGTCGCGTTGAAGATGCTGTTGGCGCGGGTGGCGGTGAACGAGCGATCGCGGGCGAAATTCCAGCGTGAGATCGACAACGTGCAGGCGCTCGACCATCCGCATGTGGTGTCCTTTCGCCAAGCCGGAAACATCGGTGGGGCATTCTTTTTCACCTGCGAATTTTGCGCGGGCGGGAGCATCGCCGACTTGATTCACCGCGAGGGGCCGCTGCATCCGGATCGGGCGGTGGGCATGGTTTTGCAGGCCCTCGACGGGCTGCACTACGCCCACACGGCGGTGCTGCCCAACGGGTCGACCGGGTTGGTGCACCGGGATATCAAACCGTCCAATCTGCTGCTGGCCGGCTCTGCGGGCGAACCAGCGGTGAAGGTCGCGGACTTCGGGCTGGCCAAGGCATTCGACCAGGCCGGGCTGTCGGGGATGAGCATGACCGGTGAGGTTGCCGGCACCATGCCCTTTATGCCTCGCCCGCAGCTGATCCGGTTCAAATACTCCAAACCTGACGTCGACGTGTGGGCCATGGCCGCCTCGCTGTATCAGATGCTGACCGGTCAGTACCCCCGCGACTTCCCTAGAGGCCAGGATCCGATCCGGGTGGTGCTGGATGCCGCTCCGGTGCCGATCCGGGAGCGTGACCCCAATATCCCCAAACGGCTGGCCGCGGTTATTGATGAAGCTCTGATCGATGCCCCGTGCATCACGGTGACCTCGGCCGCTGATCTGGCCGCGGCGCTGCGCGAAGCCCTCTAACGATGACCCCTGCCTCAAGCATTGCGGAAGTGAACACATGGTGCGGCTGTTGGTGATTGCGGATCTGACTCCGCGACTGGGCACGGGCATCGCCGAGTACGTGGCGGCCCACGATATTGAGGCGGTAGTGACCGCCGGCGACCTCACCCGCTTCGATCTCGCGGGAATCGAGAGCCTGTCGATCCCGGTCTTGGGCGTCTACGGAAACCACTGCGACGGCAAATACCTCAAGGATCTGCGGATCAAGAACCTCCATCTGAAGAGAGCCGATGTGGGCGGAGTGTCGTTCACCGGTCTGCAGGGTTGCGTCCGGTACAAGCCCGGCACCGCCGATGTGCTCTACACCCAATGGCAGTACAAGTGGCTCGTTGCAAGACTGCGCCGGGCCGAAGTGCTGGTGACACATTGCCCACCGCGCGGGATCAACGACCACGACGACCCGGCGCACCTAGGGATCGATGCCCTGCGGAAATGGGTAGACCGTTTCCAGCCAAGGGTTTTGATCCACGGGCACACCTACCCGAAGCACCCCGTCGCGTCGTATGGCCAGACCCGCATCGAATACGTGCGCGGAGCACGAATCGTCGAAGTGTGACTCTTGTTGCGCCGAAACGGCTTTCGAGACCCAACTTGGCTCGAGTCAGTGCGCACCGCCGCCTTGCACCACGCAGCATGCTTCGCTTGGGTAGCGCTGGCCATGGCCGCATCTGTCACATCGGTCACGCGTGTCCCTGCGAGTAAGTGGCCCCGTCTCGCGGATTGCGATACTGCCGGTGATAGCGCATTCCAGAACCGCCGCATGACCAGTTTCTTGGTGCACTGTGACGGGTGTGACGAGCCGGTCGGGCGCCGACCAGCGTGCTCAGGCGGCCCGGGGGTGCTCGGCAACTCCAGACCAGGCTGGGACAGCAGGAGCTGAGGGCACCGCGCGAATGTCGCTACTGGTCTTACTGGAGGCCGTGATAGCCAAGCGCCGACGACGCGGTCTCACCAGCAGCGCGCTTAGTAGCAACACTCCGCTCAGCGCCAGAGGTATGGCCCAAGCGCGTCGCGTCGCTATTGCTGTGTGGCATTGATCAATGAAATGACTTCCCGCCGGGTCGGCGAGACCGGCCTGGGTCAAAGTGCTCTGAAACCCACTGCCGCAATTGATTCGGAATCCCCACTGGTCGTAGTCGGATAGGAAGACGGGGAACCGGAGCGCCAACAGGCCGACCGTTAGCAGAGCTAGGCCCGATAACAGGACGATGAAGCGAGGGGTCGACATATTCATCAGTGCGACGATGAGCCCGAGTTCTGCCCCTTCCGCCGCGCACTCTGATGCACTTCCCGTGCCATTTCGCGATCCATTCGGGGGATTCCAGGAAACCCAGATCCTCTTCGTGCCGAAGTTGAGTTGCCATGTCCGGGTGGTCCCTTCAGGTGATGCAAACCAGAGTCTGCAACACTGCGACCAGCCGAAAACTTCCTTGGCGATGCCAAGTCACGAAGTCTGTTGCGTCACATGCGGTCAGAGAATCGCGACGGCGACCACTATTCCCAAGGCGAACTGCGACGCGGCCACTATGAGCGAGTCGTAGCTGAACTCGTCAGCGTTGAACAACGTGCTCATGTCGATGCCGATCACCAAGGTCGCGATCCGCATCATGACAACCTGCGCGATGATCCCGACGACCCCGAAAATCGCCGAGCCGACCAGCCCTTCCAGCAGCTTTCCCGACGATGCGTAGATCGCCAGTACAACAATGAGCGCCATGCTGACCATGCCGGCAGCGGTGACGACGATTGCGTTCGGCTTTCCCGCGTCGACCATCTTGCGTAGCGGTCCCGGTGTGGTGAAGTCGATCGCATAGAACCCGACGATCATCAGCACCAGGCCGACGATCGAATACAAGACGATGGCACCGGCTCCGCGACCGAGCACGCTCCAATAGCCCGCATCCCAATAGCCCGACAGCGCCATGATGTTCGTCGTCATCGAGATTTCTCCATTCGTTTTGGCGGAAGATTCATTTCGACGGAATACGGTGCGGGACAAAGGCTGCGCCGTCATCGGTTACCAACCCGGCGGTCTCACGGATGCCGAGCCCGGCCGAAGAATCCCCCACGATCCAGGCGCCCAGAGCCGGCCGCATGTCATCGAATTGCGGCAACGGGTCCAGCAACTGGTAGATAAAGCCCTCTTCGCCGTAGACGCCGCCCGTCGCGCTGTCCATGCCGGCACCGACGATGGTGATGTTCGCCCCTTCTCGGCCGAGCTTGGGCTTACGGACATATTCGGTGAGCTCGTGCGGGTCATTCAGGTAGGCGGGCAACAGGTTTGGGTGACCCGGATACATCTCCCACAGCACGGCCAGGATCGCCTTGTTCGACAGCAGCGTCTTCCACAGCGGCTCGATCCACATCGTCTGCGGCAGGCTTTCCACCACATGCTTGCCGAAGTCGTCCTCGAGCATCCACTCCCAGGGGTGCAGCTTGAAGATCGTGTGGATCTGGTCCTCTTCCAGGTCGACGAAGCGCTGCAGTGCGCTGTCCCAGCCGACGTCTTCGATCATCAGCCCGACCGTATGGAAACCCGCCTCGGCCGCGGTCTCCTGCATATAGGTCGTTGTGATCTGGTCCTCGCCGGTCGCTTCCACACCGGACCAGCTGAAGTGCAGTTCGCTGCTGGGCAGCAGGTCAAGAACCATCTTCCAGCGATCGACCAGCTGTTCGTGCAATGAGTTCCACTGGTCGTCCGCGGGGAACCTGTCTTTGAGCCAATACCACTGCAGGATTGCGGCCTCCAGCAGCGTGGTGGGCGTATCCGCGTTGTACTCGAGCAGCACCGCCGGCCGGCGCCCGTCATAACGTAAGTCGAAGCGGCCGTACACATGTGGGTCGGAGCGGCGCCATGACTCGGCAATGGGTTGCCAACTCCATTCGGGGAGAGCGAAATCCGCGTAACGCTCCATCAGGATCACTTGCTCAACGGCGTTGAGGCACATCGAATGCAGCAGTTCGACGTCGGCTTCCAGCGCCAGGACCTCATCCATGTCGAATTCGTAGTAGACCGACTCGTCCCAGTAGGGTCGGTCTCCCCCGGTCGCGCTGCGTGCCGGCGTACCGTACACCAGGCCTTGCGATTCGACGATCGACCGCCAGTTCGGTCGAGGCTGCACGCGGCAGCGCTTCACGACCCGCCGCCCTTGCCTCCGCTGAGCTTGCCGCCGAGCCCGCCGCGCTGGATGGTGCTGCCCGAACGCGTTTTGATCGTTGCGCCCGAGGGAGCGGTGGTAGATCCGCCGATTGGTCGCGAACCCACCGACCCCGAGCTGCCGTAGTAATACCGGTATTGGTGCCCGCCGTAGAAGAAGAAGCCGTTCAGACCCGAGGTGTGACCGGTGCAGTAGCTGTCCGGGACGATGACCGGCTGGCCGTTCGGGTCGTCCCGGACGCATTGGGCCATGACGGTGGGCCCCGACAATGCCCAATATCCAAGGCCCGCCACCACACCCACCACCCCGACCGCGGCGCCGGCGCCGATCAGCCGCCGGTTGCGCTTCTTCCGCTTGGCTTCCCTGGCGAGGCGATCCTCGTCGATCTGCTGCTGCATTTTGGCGAACTTCTCGCGCGCGCGTTTCTCGGCGGGCGTTGGCGGGCGCGGGCGTGTGGTGCTTGCATCCTGATATTCGATGCTGCCGCCCGATACGTGTTCGCCGGGTTCGGCGGGTTCATCTTGGGTGCCGGCGGGTTCGTCCGCCGCGCTGGACGGCGGCTGCACCGGTGTCACAATCGGTGGTTGCTCGCCAAAAGCCGGGACCGGCGGCAGCGACACCGCAGCCTCGTTCTCCGCAAATAGGCTGGGGAGCGGCGGTAGCGGCTTGGGGAGGGCGGATTCCTCGTCCGGATCGAAATGCTCCTTTTCGGGCTCGCCCTTCCCCGGTGGCCGGTCTTCGTCCGACGCCACTAGCTGTCCTCGAGGACGCGCAGGACATCGGGGGCATCGGGGCACAACGAAAGCACGACCGGCAGTCTTTCACATTGCCGCCCGGTGAGCGATAGCAAATGACGAGAGTCGTCGCACCGCAGTGGGTTAGGACCACCAGCGCTCGAGCACCCGCGCCACACCGTCTTCGGAGTTGCGGGCGGTGACCTCGTCGGCGGCGGCCAGCGTGTCGGGATGGGCGTTGCCCATCGCCACCCCATGGCCAGCCCACACCAGCATCGGCACGTCATTGGGCATATCGCCGAACGCCAGCACCTCGTTGTCGCCGATCCCAAGCGGCCGGGCGACCTCTGCCACGCCGGTGGCCTTGCTGATGCCCAGCGGCACGATCTCCACCAGCCCGTTGTTAGTGGAGTAGGTGATGTCACCCTCGATCCCGACATGCTTGGCCAGCTCGGCGGCCATGTCCGCGCTGCGGGCACCGCTCTTGCGGATCAGCAACTTGATCGCGGGCGCACTGACCAGGTCTTGGATCGACACCTCGGTGTTGTCCGGGTTCAGCCAGGCGTGCTCGTAGCCCGGTGAGCTGACGAACTGGGGGGTCGCCGTGTCGTGCGCGCTTTCGCCGATCCGCTCGACGGCGAGCCCGGCACCCGGGATGACGCGAGTGGCGATCTCCGTCAATTCGGCCAGGGTGTCGACGGACAGGGTGCTGACCGACAACACCCGATCAGTCGTCGGATCGTAGATGACTGCACCGTTGGCGCACACCGCGATCGGCGCGAAGCCGAGTGCCTCGACGATGGGGGCCACCCAGCGTGGCGGACGGCCGGTCGCCAGGATGAAGTGTGCACCCGCGCCGACGGCGGCGCGCACCGCGGCGCGGGTCCGCGGGCTGATGGTTTCGGCGTCGTCCAACAAGGTGCCGTCGACGTCGCATGCAATGAGCGCCGGCGGTGTCGTCAGCGCGGTCTGCCTTCGTCACGCTGCTGTGTCACACCGTCGTACCCTTGCTTTTCCCTCCGCTCGGCCAACTCGGCTATCCGGAATTGCCCGGACTCATCCTGCGTCGGCGCGCCGCCACCCAGCCGCCGCGGCACCCAGTACGCGCCTTCCGGATGCGGATATTCCTCCTGGACCCGGTAGAGGATCGCGTTCATCGCTTCGCGCAGCGCCGCGTTGAGCTGCTCGACGGTGCCCTGCGGAGGCAACGGCTTGCCGACCGCCACCGTGATCGGAATCTTGTTGCGGATGAGGCTTTTTGGGTGGTCCTTAGGCCAAATCCGGTGCGCGCCCCAGACAATCATCGGAATTATCGGCACCTGGGCGTCGAGCGCCAGGCGCGCCGCCCCGGTCTTGAACGCCCTGAGTTCGAAACTGCGGCTAATGGTCGCCTCCGGGTGCAATCCGATTAGTTCGCCCTCCCGCAGCCGCTGCACCGCCACCGCGAAAGCGTCGTGGCCCATGGTGCGGTCCACCGGGATCAGCTTGGCGTGCCTGATCACGTAGCTGACCGCCTTCACCTCCGCCATCTCTGCCTTGATCATGAACCTCAGGCGGCGCTTGCGCTCCTTGGCGGCGATAGACCCGGGAATCCAGTCGACGTAGCTGGTGTGGTTGAGGGCGATCAAAGCGCCGCCGCGCTCGGGAATGTTCTCGAGGCCATGGAACGTGATCTTGGTTCCCTGCGACGCGACGACCGACGGAACGACGATCTCCATCAACCGGAAAAATGGCTCTGCCATCTCTGTTCCTTTCTCCACTACCGCGACTGCCGCGTGGTACGACTAGCGGCCCGCGCCACCTTCTCGTCGGCGTCCAGCTGTGCCGCCTCGGCAAACGTTGGTGCGCTGCCGCCGAGTCGGTGCGGCACCCAGTACTCCCCGGCCGGGTGCGGGTACCGCTCTTGCACTTGGTGCAGCAGCTCGGTCATCGACTCGTGCAGCGTGGCAACGGTCAGCAAGATGTCCTGGGCAGCGTGCAGCGGCGCCCCCACCTGGACGGTGATGGGCACCTTCTTGCGGCCCAACTGCTTTGGATGGCCTTTGGTCCAGATCCGCTGCGAGCCCCAGACAATCACCGGGACGATCGGGACTTCTGCTTCGCTGGCCATTCGTGCGGCCCCCGTCTTGAAGTCCTTGAGCTCGAAGCTGCGACTGATCGTGGCTTCCGGATAGACCCCGACCAACTCGCCCTCGCGTAGCCGCTGCACCGCCATGGCATAGGCATCCGCCCCGGCGCTGCGGTCCACCGGGATGGTCTTGGTGTGCTTGATCAGGAAGTTGATCAACTTCACCCGCTGCAACTCGGCCTTGACCATGTATCGCAGCCGACGGTGCCGGCGATGCGCCGCCAATCCGGCCGCTAACCAATCGAGGTAGCTGGTGTGATTGATCGCGACCACCGCCCCGCCGTGATCGGGGATGTGTTCCTCGCCGATGTACGTAATCGGGCTGCCGACTGCCATGAAGGCCGTCCGGCCGAAGATCTCGAGAGCGCGGTAGACCGGTTCGGCCATCGGTCACTGCTCCGCTGCCCCGGCGGGATCAGCGCGTTGCGCCCGCTGGGCGCGACGAGCCGCCTTTTCCGCAGCCTCCTCAGCATCCATCCTGCTCGCCTCAGCCAGCGTCGGCGCCCCGCCGCCCAGCCGGTGCGGCACCCAGAACTCGCCGGCCGGATGAGGTCCGTACAGTTCCTGCGCCCGCTCCAGCAGATGCTGCATCCGCGAGTGCAGCAGGCCGTTCAGCTCCGCGACGCCCAACGTCGGTGCGATCGGTTCGCCGACGATCACCACGATCGGCACCTTCGGTCGGATCAGCTTCTTCGGGTGGCCCTTAGTCCAGACCCGCTGCGCGCCCCACACGATGTGCGGAACGATGGGCACCCCGGCGTCGACCGCCATCCGGGCGGCTCCAGACTTGAATTCTTTGATTTCGAAGCTGCGACTGATCGTCGCTTCGGGATAGACGCCGACCAGTTCACCGTCTTTCAAATTCCGGACCGCGGCCTCGTAGGACGCGGCCCCGGATCCCCGGTCCACCGGGATGTGTCGCAGGCTGCGCATGATCGGGCCGGTGATCTTGTGGTCGAAGACCTCCTGCTTGGCCATGAACCGCACCTTGCGGCCGAGGCCCTGTTGGTAAGTGGGCAAACCCGCGAGCATGAAGTCGAGATAACCGGTGTGATTGATCGCGACGACGGCACCGCCGCTGGTGGGCACGTTCTCCACACCCGTGGTGGAGATCTTGAGACCCTGCATGCGAAAGATCAAACGGGCAATCTGAATGACAGTTCCGTACACCGGCTCCACAGCTGTTCAGCCTAGTGCGCCCGGCTGCCCACTGGTTAGAGGGGAAAAGAGGCCCTGTGTCGTTTCCGACGTCCCCGCCCGCCGTGCCTGAGGTTGTCCGCCGATTCGCTGCCGCACGGCCCGTGCTCGCGGTCTGGGCCAACGAACTGGGCGGTATCACCTTCCGGGTGGGCTCGGGCAACTCTGCTACCGAATTCATCAAGGTGGCTCCGGCGTCGGGCGGCGGGGATGTCTGCGACTTCGCCGACGAAGCGCGGCGGCTGCGCTGGGCCGGCGGCTACGTTGCCGTGCCGCAGGTGCTGGGCGTCGGCCTGGACGGCGACTCCGCCTGGCTGCGCACCCGCGGGCTGCCCGGCCTGTCCGCGGTACATCCGCGCTGGCTGGCGTCCCCAGCTGTCGCAGTGCGAGCGATCGGCGTGGGATTGCGCACACTGCACGACCGATTGCCGGTTCCGTCATGCCCGTACGACTGGTCGGCGACCCGCCGGCTGGGCATGCTGACGCCGACCCGTCGCGCCCGGCTGGGCGAGCCGCCACCGGTGGATCGGCTGGTGGTGTGTCACGGTGACGCCTGCGCGCCGAACACGTTGATCGACGACGACGGACGCTGCTGCGGGCAGGTGGACTTCGGCAGTCTCGGCGTGGCCGACAGGTGGGCCGACCTCGCGGTGGCGACGCTGTCGCTGGGCTGGAATTATCCGGGCCGCTCGTGGGATGACGAGTTCTTCGCGGCCTACGGTGTGCAGCCGGACCCGCCCCGCATCGACTACTACCGGCGGCTGTGGCAAGCCTCAGACGAACCCTGAGTTGACACTTCAGATCATGCCGCAGGCTAAGCTCGTGACGGCGCTTTGCGCTGGAAGTGCACTACTCAGCCGGTAAAGGCATCCCCCGGTAAAGGCATCCCCCGAAAGGAATTGTGCAGGTCACGAGCGTCGGCCACGCCGGCTTTCTGATCGAGACCCATGCGGGCAGCATCCTGTGCGACCCGTGGGTCAATCCCGCCTATTTCGCGTCCTGGTTCCCGTTCCCGGACAACAGCGCGCTGGATTGGGACACCCTGGGTCGCTGCGACTATTTGTACGTCTCGCACCTGCACAAGGACCACTTCGACGCCAAGCACCTGCAGGAGCATGTCAACAAGGACGTCGTGGTGCTGCTGCCCGACTTTCCGGTGCCTGACTTGCGAAACGCGCTGCAGCAGCTAGGGTTTCACCGATTTTTCGAGACCACCGACTCGTTCAAGCATCGGCTGAGCGGGCCCAAGGGCGACCTGGACATTATGATCATCGCCCTGCGGGCACCCGCCGACGGCCCGATCGGCGACTCGGCGCTGGTGGTTTCCGACGGCGCCACAACGGTTTTCAATATGAACGACGCACGTCCGGTCGATTTGGAGCAGCTGGAATCCGACTTCGGTCACATCGACGTGCACCTGCTGCAGTATTCCGGAGCGATCTGGTACCCGATGGTCTACGACATGCCCGGGCGCGCCAAGGAGGCGTTCGCCACCCAGAAGCGGCAGCGACAGATGGACCGCGCCCGGCAGTACATCGCGCAGGTGGGGGCGACCTGGGTGGTGCCGTCGGCGGGGCCCCCCTGCTTTTTGGACCCGGAGTTGCGTCACCTGAACGACGACAGCGGCGACCCGGCCAACATCTTCCCCGACCAAATGGTGTTTCTGGACCAGATGCGCACGCACGGTCACGATCGCGGCCTGTTGATGATTCCCGGTTCGGTCGCGGATTTCACTGGTACGAAACTGAATTCGCTGCGTCATCCCATGCCCACCGACCAAGTGGAGGCCATCTTCACCACCGGCAAATCCGCCTACATCGCCGACTACGCCGACCGGATGGCACCCGTGGTCGCAGCCGAGCGGGCCAGCTGGGCCCCCGCCACCGGGGAGCCGCTGCTGGAGCCGCTGCGCGCCTTGTTCGAGCCGATCATGCTGCAAAGCGACGAGATCTGCGACGGCATCGGCTACCCGGTCGAGCTGGTGATCGGTCCGGAGGTGGTAATCCTGGACTTTCCGAAACGAGCGGTACGCGAACGCATTCCCGACGAAAGGGTCCGCTACGGGTTCGCGATAGCACCAGAACTGGTCCGCACCGTGTTGCGCGATCAGGAGCCGGACTGGGTGAACACCATCTTCTTGTCCACCCGTTTCCAGGCATGGCGTGTCGGCGGTTACAACGAATACCTGTACACGTTCTTCAAGTGCCTGACCGACGAACGGGTCGCCTACGCCGACGGCTGGTTCGCCGAGACTCACGATGACTCCGCATCGATCGCACTGGACGGCTGGGAGATTCAGCGCCGCTGCCCCCATCTCAAAGCCGACCTTTCGAAATTCGGTGTGGTGGAGGGTAATACGTTGACCTGCAATCTGCACGGCTGGCAGTGGCGACTGGACGACGGCCGCTGCATCACCTCACGGGGGCACGAGTTGCGGAGCTCACGATTGTGACTGAGATATATGACGACGGGCTGATTCAGCTGGACCGCGAAGCGATCACATTGCGCCGCTACCACTTTCCCGACGGTACATCGAAGGTCATCGCGCTGGACAAGATCCGCGGCTACAAGGCCGAGTCGCTGGGCCTGTTCACGCAGCGGTTCCGCATCTGGGGTACTTCAGATTTCCGCCGTTGGCTGCCGCTGGACGTGCACCGCCCGCTCAGGTCGACCCTGATCACGCTGGACGTACCGGGCAGCCGGTACCGCCCGGCCTTCACGCCGGCTCACCCGGACGAGTTCACCGCACTGTTGGACGAGCTGCTAAGTCAGCGTGAATAGCGGCGCACCGCAACAGAGTGCGCAAAGGCGCGGTTGCGCCTGCCGTCGGCGACGTGGACATACACCGACTTCGTCGCCGCCACGTACTGGGCAACGGATCCGCTGGCGATGGGATTGTTCGGGAATAGCACCGTCAGCGTGGTCTCGTGCTGGAACCTGTTGACCCACATCGATACCTGATGCGAAACCCGGCCTTCGTCGTAGATCCGGAAATTCAAGTCGGAGTTCGCGACAGTGGACAGCGGAGCGATGCTCGCGTCCAGGAACGACATCACAAAGTTGCCCGGCCGGGGCCGCTTGAGGCCCGCCTCGGGCCCGGCCAACTCCAACACGCGATCGAACGGCACGGTCGCCAGGTCTATACCCGAATCGAAGGACGTTTGCGCGGCGCGGGCGGCATCTTCGAAAAACGTTGCGGAAGCCGGGACGCTGATCGGAACCAGACCGGTGAACCAGCCGGTCGTCATGAGTTCCGTTGGCGTCCTGCGGGTATCAGTCGTGGTGACCACGGAAAATGCTTCAACACCGGTCAACTCGCGTTGCGTCAAAGCGGCGCAACCGAACACGCCGCCGCTGAAACGTGCCCCCGCGGCAACGCAGACAGCCTCGAATCGCTCCGTCTGCTGCTCGTCCAAAAGCTTTACGGTGACTAGCTTGCCGGCATAGGGCACCGATAAATCGCCCAGTGGCAACGGGAAGTATGGAAGGGTTCCGCCGTTGTCGCCGGCGAACTCGATCCACCCGCGCACCTTGGCAGAGTCCACCGTCAATGCGGCCGTCTCCGCGCGCTGTTGGACGCAGTAGTCGGCGTAGCGGCCGGCCTCGGGCAGCTCTACGGGCGCGTCGCCGCCCACCAACGCGTTGTACATCATGTGAATCTCCATGAACAGCACGCCGATGATCATCGGGTCGACACAGAGATGCGCAATGCTCGCATAGAACGTGAAGTGTTCCTTGCTTTGCACAATGCCGAACATGAAGCAATCCCACTGCAGCGGATGCGGTGTTGCGATGTGATCGCGCAACTCTGCCGGCGTCATGTTCTTATGCTCGGTCGGGACGAATTCGATGTCGTGAGGATCCGCGAACGTGTGCCGAACGATGTGGTCGGCGTCCTCGCACTCGAACCAGCTGTGGTAGGTGTCGTGCCGACGAAGATGCGCATTGATCGCGTAGTTCATCGCCCGGACGTCGCACCGACCGGGTCGATCCCAGGTGAAGATCATCAGCCGCGATAGATCGAGTCCGCGAGATCGGTGCTCACCGAAGCGGCGGAGATGTTGGGTCTGCTGGTAGCTGGGCGGCACTGCACTGATCGGTGCTTGCTGGGCTTTTGCGGTCGCGGCGGGTGATGCGTGCCAGCAGACGACTTTGCCGGAATCCGGCACCCAGTCATGGAGTGTTGTTACGCCGAACACGTTCCCTCCTGATGTCTCCGACGGCCGGTGCCCAGGACAGTTCGACGTGCCACCGACCAGGCCCCTATGTCCGGCCAGCTGCTGCGGCGTCAGCACTGTAGTAACGAAGCCCCGCTCGCGCCCTCCCCGAGTAGTTTTTAGGACATTACCAACCCAGCGGTTCCCGAATGGTGATATTGGGGGAAACAGTCAGCTCGTTTAACTAATTCTTTACTACCCGGCATCGCCGACGTTGGTCGATGCTGGATTTGTAGCGTAGCGGCTCCCTTTAGTGCTCGCATCACAGAGCCCGGCGTCTGACGTGTCGCCGGCACCGGCCCGCGCGCGAGTTACGGCACATGGCCGCCGCCGGTGGAGTAGCGGTCGCCTGACATGTGGACCACCGTGCTCGTGATGGCGATCTCGGTGATCTTCGAGCCGATCCGGATCAGTTTGGCCGTCCTGATGCTGAGCAGGCCGTACCCGCTGAAGCAACTTCTCGCATTCTTGTGCGGCGGTTTGACGATGGGCATGGGCGTAGGTCTGATCACGCTCTTCGTCCTTCGGGCCACCCCGCTGGTCGGGAACCCGAACTTCACCGTCGCCAAGGTTCAGCTGGCGACCGGGGTGATCGCCCTGCTCATCGCAGCTGTGGTGGCCTCCAACGTGCCCGCGCGTTTCAGCCGGGCGCCGGCCGACACCACGGTCGGAGACGGTGGTGTGGCCCTGCTGGAGGCGCCACCATCGACCGGCCTGCGGAAGCACTCCGAGCGGGCACGGCAGTTCCTGCGGGGCGATTCACTGTTGGTCGCGGCGGTGAGCGGCCTGCTGACCGCGTTGCCATCGGCCAACTACATGGGCGCGATAGCCGTCATTCTTGCCTCCGGCGCCCCAGCGGCGTCCCAGGTGCGGGCCATCATCACCTTCAACGTCGTCGCGTTCACCCTGGTGTTGATCCCGCTCATCAGCTTCCTGGCAGCGCCGGGCAAGACGCGTCAGTTCATGGTCAAGCTGCAGGAGTGGCTGCGGTCTCGCAGCCACCGGGAAGCCGCAATTCTGCTGGCAGTGGTGGGTTTCTTCATGGTCGGGCTCGGGCTGAGCGGCCTTTGATACTCCCCGCGCCAGCGGGACGGCTCAAAGTTCAGAAGTTCCGAGCCCACCTTGCTAGGATCGGGATCACACACGCTGAGCCCGGTAGCGGTGGCGCTTTTCGGGGGTTTGGGGAGAAACAGTGAAGAAACTACTCGTCGGCGCCGTCGCGGCCGGATTCGTAGGTTCGACACTGTTTTTCGGTGACGGAATCGCGACAGCCGATGACGTGATAATGGTTCCCGGCACCGCGCCCCCGAGCGGGCCGGCGAGCAAGTTCTATCACTTCAAACCGGAGTGGGTGCCGCAGATCGGCTCCAAGTATTACTCCAACCCCGACATCACCAACAATCCCGGCACCAAGCCGACGACCACCATCTCCTATCCGGCGGCCAATCCGACGAGCCTCAGTGGCAATAACATGCCGGTGGGTAAGTCTGTGGCTATCGGGGCGGACAATCTCGACGCAGCGATCAAGCGCAACAACGGTCCGATGACCGTGGTCGGGCTGTCACAGGGCGCTGAAGTCATGACCGAGGAACAGCTGCGGCTGGCGCACGATCCGGACGCGCCGCCACCGGACCAGATCACGTTCGTCAAGGTCAGTGATCCCGCCATCGTCCTGCGGCGGCTGTTCAAGCCCGGTACCCACCTGCCCATCTTCAACTACACCGTGCCGCCTCCGGTGGAGAGCCAATACAACACGGTCAACGTCGTGGCCCAATACGATTTTGTCGGCGACCCGCCTGACCACTGGTGGAATCTCCTTGCCGTCCTCAACTCCGGTGTGGGAGTGCAACACAGCATGGTGGCGTTCTCCGACCCGGCCAGTGTGCCGCCCGAGAACGTCACCCGGACGGTCAACAGCTTGGGTGGCGTAACGACGACGTACCGCGTCCCGGAGGCGGAGCTCCCGCTCAGCCACATGCTCCGCGGCGCGGGTGTGCCAGGTCCGATCGTGGACACCCTGAACCCGGAGATGACCCGCATCGTCGATGCGGGGTACAACCGCAACAATCCGAATCCGTTCCCCAACCCCAATTCGGGTCTCCAACTGCCGAATCTCGGCGGCGGCGACGGACTCGGCGGCAATCACCCACCTCGGTTCGATCGCCCCGGCAATCTTCATCCCGATCGAAAGCACCACCGCCGGACTCAGCGCGGCCACCGCCTCGCTGTCCGTGATCAGCCTGGCCGGAAACGCCGTCAACATTCTCAGCGGGGCCACCAAAGCGATCTCGGGAGTCAGCGGGGCCAGCAAAGCGGTCCCCGGAGCCAGCGCGGCCAGCACTGCGGCCTCCGCGGTCGCCGGCCCCAAGGGTGGCCTCAAGGGCGCCAAGGGAATCGCCACAGCGGTCAGCGGTTTGCTACCCAAAAAGAAGCAGTGACCACGCGCTAGCGGAAAACCGGATGACGCGTTAGTTCGTGCGCGAAATCCGTTGCGGCACTGCTTCGGCGGCCGCTCTCCAAGCGTGTTTCGGTACGGTCGAACGCTATGGCGGATCGTCGAGGATCGGGTGCGAGGATCCTGGCCGTCGACCTCGGCAAGACGTCGTGCCGCGCTGCGGCCGGCGGCCGGAGGGTCGACGGGGCCGGCGCCCCGGGGCTCGCGGAGCCGGGCGGCGTACGGGCCGCGCAAGCGGCGATCCTGGCCTTAGCCAACGATCTAGCCAACGATCTAGCCAACGATCTAGCCAACGATCTGACGGGCGAACTCAGCCCGTTCGACGAGGTCATCGTGGGGGCCGCCGGGGCGCTGGCAGCGCCGGACGCCGCGCGCGCCCTCGGCGATGCGCTGCTGGCATCGCTGCGAGTGGACCTTGTCGCCGTGACGAGCGACGCCGTGATCGCGCATGCGGGTGCGCTGAATGGGGAACCGGGCATCGTGCTGATCGTGGGCACCGGCGTCGTGGCACTCGCCATCGGCGCGAACGGCGCGCTGCGGACTTCCGACGGCTGGGGCCCGTGGCTGGGCGACGAAGGCGGCGGGGCGTGGATCGGCGCCGCCGGGCTGCGCGCCGCGCTGCGAGCCCACGACGGCCGCGGCCCGTCCAGCACGCTGCTCGACGCTGCCCGCGCTCGCTTCGGCGCGCCGCAGACCTGGCCCGCGCAGCTCACCGGCGCCGCCGCGGTCGCGTCCTTCGCGCCCGACGTTCTCGCTGCGGACGGCGACGCCGTTGCGCGGGCAATCGTCAGCGCCGCCGCCGAGGCGCTGGCCGCGACCGCCCGCGCGGCCGGCGGCGGGCCGGTGGCGATGGTCGGCGGCCTGGCCGGGGTCTTGCCGGGGGTCGAGGCGCTGCGTGAGCGACTCGACCTCATCCCGGCCGCCGGCGATGCGCTGGACGGCGCGCTGCGGCTGGGGAAGATCCACGAGCCACACGTGATCCGCGTGCGGGCGCCCGCCAAGGCCCTGGAAGCTCTGGAAGCCCTTGTCCCGCAAGGGCTCGACGCGCTCGCGACCGAGGACTCCCGGCCAAACCTGACCGACCTGGACGCGCGGCCTATCGGCGAGGTCGTCGCCCTGCTGGTCGCCGCCGAGGGCGAGGCGCACGGCGCGGTGACGGCGGCGGTCCCGCGGATCGCGGCGGCGGCCGAGGCGATCGCCGCGCGGCTCGGGCGCGGCGGTCGCCTGATCTACGCCGGCGCCGGGACGCCCGGCCGGCTCGGCGTGCTCGACGCGGCCGAGTGCGCGCCGACTTTCGGCACCGACCTGGTGCGCGGCGTGATCGCCGGTGGGCCGGCCGCGCTGACCGAAGCGATCGAGGGCGCGGAGGACACGTTCGACCCTGCCGTTCTCGCCGACCTGACCGCCGCCGACGCGCTCGTCGGGATCACCGCATCGGGCCGCACGCCGTACGTGCTCGGGGCGCTCGAGCACGCGCGCGCGGCGGGCGCGCTGACCGTCGCGATCGTCAACAACCCGGGCAGCGAGGCGCGCGCCGACGTGCTGATCGAGCTGCTGACCGGGGCCGAGGTACTCGCCGGCTCCACGCGGCTGACCGCGGCGACGGCGCAGAAGGTCGTGCTGAACGCGCTCTCGACGAGCGTCATGATCGCGCTCGGCAAGGCGTACGGACCGTGGATGGTCGACGTGCGCGCGACCAACGCAAAGCTGCGACGCCGCGCGGTGCGGATCGTCCGCGACGCAGCCGGTGTCGATGAGGAGACCGCGACCGCCGCGCTCACCGCGGCGGGCGGCCATGCCAAGACCGCGATCGTCGCGCTGCGCGCGGGCGTCGACGCGGCCGCGGCCAACGTCCTGCTCGACCGGGCGCGGGGGCGCGTGCGTGACGCGCTCGGCGGGACATGAGAGTCATCGGGTTGATGTCGGGGACGTCGATGGACGGCCTCGACGCGGCGGTCGCGCAGTTCGAATTAGACGGCGGTGCGGTCGCGATGTCGCCGCTGCGTCATATCGAGCGGCCATGGCCGGACCGGGCGCGCACCCGGCTGCACGCCGCGCTGGGCCCCACGACCGCGGGCGAGCTGTGCGAACTCGACCAGCTGATCGGCCAAGCATCGGCGGAGCTCGCCGCCCAGCTCCTGCCCGCCGACCTCGTCGTCAGCCACGGGCAAACGGTTCACCACTGGGTACAGGACGGCGCGGCGAAGGGAACGCTGCAGCTCGGGCAGCCCGCGTGGATCGTCCAGGCGACCGGGCTGCCAGTCGTCTCCGACGTCCGCCCGCGCGACATCGCCGCCGGGGGCCACGGCGCGCCGCTGGCCGGGATCCTCGACGACCTGTGGCTGCGGGGCAGGCACACCCGCGCGGCGCTCAACCTCGGCGGGATCGCGAACGTGACGATCGTGCGCCGCGGCCGTCCCCCACTCGCATTCGACACCGGCCCGGCCAATTGCCTGCTCGACGAGGCGGCGCGTCGCACGACCGGCCGGTGCAGCGACGAGGACGGCCGGCTCGCGACCCGCGGCACGCCGGACGCGGCACTGCTGCGACGCCTGCTCGACGACCCCTATTACGCGCTCGTGCCGCCGAAATCGACCGGCCGCGAACACTTCTGCCTCGCGGGCCTCGGCGATCTAGGGGATCTCGCGCCCGAGCACCTGCTGGCGACGCTGACGGAGCTGACCGCAATCACCGTCGCCGACGCGCTTGCGCCGTACGCGCCCGCCGAGGTCGTCGCCTCTGGAGGCGGCGTCCGCAACCCGGCGCTGCTCGCCGCGCTCAAGCGCCGCCTCCCGCTCACCGTCAGCGACGAGCACGGCCTGCCCGCGCAGGCCAAGGAGGCTTACCTGATGGCGCTGATCGGCTTCCTCGTCTGGCACCAGGTGCCGCTGCTCACCGGACCGCACGTGCTCGGACGCATCTCACCCGGCGACGCGCCGCTCGCGCTTCCGCCGCCGGCAGCTCCGCCCACGGGCCTGGTGATCCGAACGTCGTCCGGCACGCTCGACGCGTGCTAAAGCCTGAGTCCGCCCTGGAGCGAGAAGCCGATCAATTCCTCGTCCGACCATGTTGGCGCCGGCTCCCGTTCGGATACCGGCAGCAACGGCGGCCGGCGCCGCCGCGGAGTGCGGTCGCGGCGCCATCGTGCCGGCCACCAGTTCGCCCATCCGCCGTCTGCTCGTGATGGCCACCAGTTCGCTTTTCCGACCAGCACCGCGATGGCGGGCACGGTGATGGTGCGCACCAGGAAGGTGTCCAGCAGCAGGCCGACCCCGAGCACGAAGGCACCCTGCACGACACTGCTGAGGCTGGAGAACAGCAGACCGAACATCGAGGCCGCCATGATCAGACCCGCCGCCGTGATCACCCCACCGGTCGAGGTCACGGTGCGGATGATGCCGGAGCGTATGCCATGGGATGTCTCGTCACGAATGCGAGAAATGAGCAGCATATTGTAATCGGCACCCACCGCTACCAATATGACGAAGGTTAATCCGGGAACGCTCCAATGCATTTCGCCCCCGAGTATGAATTGAAACATAATGACGCCGATACCGAGCGCAGATAGATAGGAAACGATAACCGAACCAATCAGGTACAGCGGCGCAACGATCGCGCGCAGCAAGCCGATCAAGATCAGCAGCACAACGCAGATGGTCATGATGATGACGTATCGCAAATCGTTATCCGAATAGTCGCGCGTGTCCTTAAGAGTGACGGGCAATCCACCCACCGATATCTTGGCATCGGCCAGCGAGGTATTCGGTTGAGCTCCCCGGGCCGCACTGTTTATGGCATTGACCTGGTTCATCGCCGCGGTGCTGAACGGGTTGTATTTGGTTTGTACCAGATACCGCACCGCATGTCCGTCGGGCGAAACAAAGGCCGCGGCGAATTTCTTGATGTCGTCCAGATTCATTCCGCGCAAGAGCTCCTGCGCGGCACCCTGCAACTGTGGCGCGTTTGTCGACTCTCCGGTGGCATAGGCCAGCAGCTGCGGGGGAATATAGAATCCTGACATTGACGGCGTATTCGCGTTGTCCTTCATCGCGAGCAGAAATGCTGACGCCTCGCCGAGCCCGCCGCCCATCTTTTTGACCTGATCGACCAGCAATTGCACACCGTCGGCCAATTGGCGGCTCCCGTCGGCGAGCATATTGGCACCGTCTTTGACGTAGGTGATCTTGTTCTGCATGCCGCCGGGACTGCTCATCCCCAATTTGCCCATGGCGGTCGTGACGGCGCTGAGCGACCGACGCAGTCCGGTCACGGTCGAGGCCAGGGTTTGCAGGCCTTGCGTCGCCTGCAGCTCCCGAGCCAGCTGGGATATCTTGGCGAGCGTTCCGTTGTCCCGGGCCTCCACTAGCCCGTGCAGTTCGTTGCGCGCGTTCACGCAGGGGGCCGCGACATTGCATACCGGGCTTTGATCGAGTGCCTCCAGCACCGGCTGGGCCCACTCGATGTTGTTCGCGACAAAGTTGGAGTCCCCGCCGATCGCGTCGCCGAGTGAACGCATGCTGTTGATCAGCTGTTCCGCGCCCTCCAGTTGGCCGAGTGTCTTGCCTCCGCCCATGAGGTTCGACAGAAACCCGAGCGCGTCGACCAGACCGCCCGTCGACCCGATGGCCTGGGTGACTTGGTCGCGCACTTCGCCGAGCTTGCCCGCCATCAGGTTGGCCCCGCCGGCCAGCTTGTCGAGATCACTGGAACGGTCGTTGATCAGCTTGGAGCCTTCGTCCAGCTTGGTGCCGACCTGACCGGCCTGCCAGGTCGCCCTGGCCTGCTCCAGCGACTCTCCCATGGGTCGGGTGATGCCTCTGACGGACTCGATACCGGGCAGTTGGCTGACCCGGCGCGCCATCTCCTCCAAATCCGCAAGGCCCTGCGCGGTGCGCAAGTCGTGTGGTGACTGGACGAAGAGGTACTCGGGAATGATCAAGTTGCTCGGGAAATGCTTGTCCAGGGCGGCATAGCCGATCGAGCTCTCGACATTGGCCGGCAGCGTCTTGCGATCGTCGTAGTTGTAGTGGGCGAAGGCGGCACAGCTGGCCAGGATGACCAGCACCAGCACACTGGCGAGAAGATGCGTCTTGGGCCGGCGCACGATATGTATCCCCGAACGGCGCCACATCCGACGGGTGAGATCCTTACGCGGCGCGATCCAACCGCGGGGCCCGGCAATGGCAATCAACGCCGGCAACAACGTCACCGCAGCGCAGAAGGCCACCGCGATCGAGATCCCCAGCACCGGGCCGACAGTCTTGAGAATTCCCAGATGGGTGAAGATCATCCCGAGAAACGTGATGGCCACGGTGGCCGCGGACGCGGCGATCACCTTGCCGATGGATGTCAGTGCTTTGACGACAGCTTCCTTCGGCTCCACACCGGACCGCACGTAGTCGTGATAGCGACTGATGAGGAAGACGGCGTAGTCGGTTCCCGCGCCGACCATCATTCCGCTCATGAAAATGATGGTCTGATTGGCGATGCCCAGGCCCATTAGGCCCACCACCGCGACGACGCGCTGCGCGACGAGCACGGATATGCCGATCGTTATCATCGGCAACGCCATGGTGATCGGGTTTCGGTAAATGATCAGCAATATGACGAACAGCAGGATTGTGATCGCAAACTCGATACGCAATCTGTCCGTCTGACCGGTGACATTGAGGTCGCCGACGGTGGCCGCCGGCCCGGTCAGATTGGCCGTCAGCTTCGATCCCGCGACCGTGTGTTTGACGATCTCCGAGACTTTGATGTTCGCCTGCTTCGACTCTTTGGTACCCAAGTCGCCGGGGAGGCCGACCGGCAGGATCCACGACTTCTTGTCCTTGCTGGTCATGAGGTCGCGTAGGGGCGGCGCCGCGAGGAAATCCTGCATCATGACGACGTCCCGCTTGTCCTGGCGCAGCGTGTCGACCAGTTTGCGGTAGACGGTTTCGTCGGCCGGGCTCAGGCCCCGTTCGTCGGTCAGGACCACCACGAGGATGCTTTGCAGCCCGGACTCGTGAAACGCCGCGGTCATCTGCCGGTTCGTGACCAGCGCCGGCGCGTTTGACGGCAGGATCGACACCGGACGTCTCTGCGAGACCACTTCCAGGGAAGGCATCGTCAGCGAAAGGACGGCCGCGAGCGCGATCCAGAACGCGATCACCGCCCACGGCCATCGCACGATCACGCCACCCATCCGGGGGAAGATGCCTCCGGCTGTGGCTGGGCTATCCGTCTCGGTTCGCCGTGACACTGTTACCGCCTGCGATTTAAAGAGATACGCGAAATCACCTGCACACCTTGACTTTTAAATGTTTGAGCGTCAGCACGCTGATTGCTTGGACAGCTCGGTCGCGTCAGGTGCCTGCGGTGTCCAGTTGCCGGCACTGACGCGGCCGCACACCGATTTCAGTGCGGCCAGGAATCGGATTACCGATTCACGCGCAGCGGCGTTGTCGGGGAACATCACCGTCGCCGCGGTCTCGTCGAACCGACCCACCAACGTGCTCAGCGGGTAGGTGACCCTGCCGTCGCTGCAGGTCGCCACATTCTGCCCCTCGAACAGCTTGGTGAGCATCGACAGGGGAGCAACGTGTGCGTCAAAGAAGTTCACCAGCGAAAAGAGCGGTTGCGGTCGACGCAGTGTTGGCGCCAACTCCACTACCCGCTCAAAGGGCACTTTCGCCAGTTCCGTGTTCGAGTCGAAGGAAGCCTGTGCGATTCGGGCGGTTTCGTCGAAAGACTTGGTGTTGACCGGAAATGTCACCGGGATGAGGCCGGTGAACCACCCCTGCGTGGTCAACTCCGCCGTCGTGCTGCGGGTGTCCTTGGGAGTCATTCCGGCATAGCTCTCGGCGCCCGTCAACTCGTATAGCGCAAGGGCGATGCAGGCGAACATCCCGCCGATGAAACGGGTCCCGGCCTCGGTGCAGATCTTTTCGAATTGTTCCGTCTGCTTTTGGTCCATCAGTGTCATGCCCAACAGGTCGCCGCCGCACGGCACGGACCGATCCCCAAGCGGCAGCGGAAATTCCGGAAGGGTTCCGTTATTGGCTTCGGCGAAGTCGACCCACGCGCGTACCTCCGGGGACGCCAAACTCAAAGCCGATGTGTACTCGCGCTGGCGGAGGCAGAAGGCTTCATAGCTGCCTGCTTCCCCCATCGCGGTGGGCGGTTCGCCCATCGCCAGCGCGATATACATCGTCTGGAACTCCATCAGTCCCACGCCGACGAACTGCCCGTCGGCGTGCAGATGATCGATGCTCGCATAGAACGTGAAACGGTCCGGGCCCTGAATGATCCCGAAACTGAAGCAATCCCACTGCTGCGAGTCCGGCGTGGCCAGGATGTGGTCACGCAACTCCTGGACCGTCTTCTCGCCGTGCTCGGTCGGGACGAATTGGATGTCGGCCGGGTCGCTGATGGTGTGCCGAACGATGTTTTCGGAGTCCTGATACTCGAACCAACTGCGGTAGGTGTCGTGCCGGCGAAGGTGCGCATTGATGACGTAGGTCATGGCACGGACATCGCACTTCCCATACACCGCGCAGGACGCGATGAGCAGCCGTGAGTGGTCGAGCCCCCGCTCAGCCTGCTGGTAAAAGCTGCGCAGATGCCGGGCTTGGATGTAGCTCGGTGGAACCGCACTTGCCGGCGCCTCCAGGGCTATCGCCCGCGAGGCGGCCGACGGGTGCCAGGAGACCAGCGAACCCGTGCTCGGCTCCCACTCGCTGATCGTCCCGACCTCGACCGGCCCTATTAGCACCCTCGCCTCCTCAGCACGTGCCGTCCCCCCACTGTGCTCTTTCCCAAGGCCTTGCCAACCGGTAAACCCGCTCGGTCACGACGTCGCAGCCGAAGCATCCTGGGGCGCCAGCTGCTCAAATAGGTGGTCCGCCAACCCCCGCACCGTGGTGGTGACGTTCTTGGGGTTCAAGCGTATTCCGGTTTCGGTCTCGATGCGGGTGCGCAGTTCCAATGCGCCCAGCGAATCCATGCCGTACTCGGGCAGCGGACGGTCCGGATCGACGGTGCGACGCAAAATCATGCCAACCTGTTCTGCGACCAGTTGACGCAGCCGGGACGGCCATTCTTCCAACGGCAGCTCGTTGAGCTCGGCGCGGAATTTGCTATTGCCCGAACCGGTCTGGCCGGCTTGGAACAGCTCGAAGAAGCGACTGCGCTCGGCCAGGGCACTCAGCCACGGCACGCCGATGATCGGGGTGTAGCCGGTGTAGGCGCGGTTGTGACGCAGCAGCGACTCGAACGCGTAGGCACCCTCTTCCGCGGCGATCGCGGCGCCGGTGCTTTCGGCCACGTCGGTGGCGCGCCCGACCTCGGCCCAGGCCCCCCAGGCGATCGAGGTGGCCGGCAGACCCTGGGCGCGCCGCCAGTGGGTGAACGCGTCCATCCAGCTGTTCGCCGCGGCGTAGGCACCCTGACCCGGCGAGCCCAGCAGTGCGGCACCAGAGGAGAACAGGCAGAACCAGTCCAGCGGCTGCTCGGCGCTGGCGCGGTGCAGATGCCAGGCGCCGTGGGCCTTGGGAGCCCAGTCCCGCGCGAGCAGCTCGTCGGTGATGTTGGCCAGGGTGGCATCTTCGACCACACCGGCCGCGTGCAGCACGCCGCGCAACGGCAACCCGGTCGCAGTGGCCGCGGCCACCAACCGTGCCGCAGTGCCGGCTTCGGCGATGTCGCCGCACTCCACCACCACATCCGAGCCCATCGCCTGGATCAGTTCGATGGTCTCGAGGGCCTTTTGACTGGGCTGCGAGCGCGAACTGAGCACAATGCGCCCGCACCCGGCCAGAGCCATCTTCTCGGCCAGGAACAAGCCCAGCCCACCCAGACCGCCGGTGATGATGTAGGAGCCGTCGCTGCGGAAGACCTGCGCCTGGTCCGGCGGCAGCACCACGCTGCTGCGGCCGGTGCGCGGGATGTCGAGGATGAGCTTGCCGGTGTGCTCGGCGGCACTCATCACCCGGATCGCCGTGGCCGCCTCGGCCAGCGGGTAGTGCGTGCTTTCCGGCATCGGCAGCGTGCCGTCGGCGGTCAACCGGTACACGGTGTCCAGCAGCTCGCGGCACGCGGCTGGGTGGCTCACCGACAGCAGCCCCACGTCGACGCCGTAAAAGGACAGGTTCTGCCGGAACGGGAACAGACCCACCTTGGTGTCGCCGTAGATGTCGCGCTTGCCGAGTTCGATGAACCGTCCACCCAAAGCCAGCAGTTTGATGCCGGCCAGTTGGGCAGCCCCGGTCACCGAGTTGAGCACGATGTCGACGCCGTACCCGCCGGTGTCCCGGCGGATCTGGTCGGCAAACTCGATGCTGCGCGAGTCGTAGACATGCTCAATACCCATGTCGTGCAACTTCTGTCGACGCTCCGGGCTACCCGCCGTGGCGTAGATCTCGGCACCGGCGGCGCGGCAGATCGCAATCGCCGCCTGGCCCACCCCACCGGTACCGGAGTGGATCAGCACCTTGTCGCCGGTCCTGATGCGGGCCAGCTCGTTCAGCCCGTACCAGGCGGTGGCCGACGCGGTGGTCACCGCGGCCGCCTGGACGTCGGACAGACCCGCCGGCAGCGTCGCGGCCAGGTGAGCGTCACAGGTGACGTATGTGCCCCAGCAACCGTTGGGGGACATGCCGCCAACATGATCTCCGACCTTGTGGTCGGTGACGTCGGGCCCGACCGCGGTCACGACGCCGGCGAAGTCGGTGCCGTTCTGCGGCAGGTGCCCCTCGAAGCTGGGGTACCGGCCGAAGGCGACCAGGACGTCGGCGAAGTTGATGCTGGACGCGGTGACCGCGACCTCGATCTGGCCGGGGCCCGGCGTGGCGCGGTCGAACGCAACGAGTTCCATGGTCTGCAGGTCACCCGGCGTGCGGATCTGCATGCGCATGCCCTGCGTCTCGTGATCCACGACGGTGTTGCGCCGCTCCTCGGGACGCAGCGCGGTCGGGCACAGGCGCGCCGAGTACCACTCGTTGTTGCGCCATGCGGTCTCGTCCTCGTCGGACCCGGACAGCAGTTGGCTCACCACGTGCTCGGCGTCGGTCTGCTCGTCGACGTCGATGTGGGTGGTGCGCAGGTGCGCGTTCTCGGTGCCGATCACCCGCAGCAGGCCGCGCAGACCGCCCTGCTCGAGGTTGACCGGGTCGTTGGGCAGCACCGTCTGAGCGTTGCTGCTCACGACGAACAACCGTGGCGATTCGCCCTCGATCTCGAGCAGCGCGCGGCCGATCCGCACCAGATGCTGCACCAAATCCCCGCCCCGGAAGGCCGCGTGGGCGGATTCGTCGGCGCTCTCGTTCTGCGGCCCGGCCAGCACGACCACACCGGCATACCCGCTGTTGTCGAGCTGAGCGCGCAATGCCTCGGCAATCGCCGCGTGGTCGCCGCCCTGCGGCCACGACACCGTCGAGGTTTCCGCATCTTTGGCGCGTAGCGCCTCAGCCAGCCCGGTGGCCATGACGTCCGCGCTGGCATCGGCAGAAGTGCTGAGCAGCAACCACTTTCCGGCGCTGGTCTGCTCGTTTTCGGGCAGCTTGCGCGGTTGCCATTCGATGGTCAGCAACCGCTCGTTGAGTACGCGGTTGCGGTTCCCCTGCTCGGAGAAGCCGGCGCCGAGCAGCAAACCCTGGACGAGCAGCAGGACCTTGCCGTGTTCGTCCAGCACCTCGACGTCCGCCTCGATCCCGGCCGCGCTGGTGTTGGTGACCTTTATGTAGCAGTAGTGCGCGCTGCGGCAGGAAGCGAAGGCATGCAGCCGGCGCACACCCAGCGGCAGCATCAGGCCACCGCTCACCGCGGCCTGGACCTGGGGGTGGGCGGCGATGGCCTGGAAGCACGCGTCCAGCAGGGCGGGGTGGATCCCGTAGAGGTTCAGCTGCGACCGGATCGACGGCGGCAGCGCGACCTCGGCCAGCACGGTGTGGTCCGTCGCTTCCGGGTCCGTCACGTGCACCGCGCCCAGGCCGGTGAACGCGGGGCCGTACTGCACGCCGTGCTCGTCGAACCGCTTGCGCATCTCGTCGCCATCCACGCCGAGCGGGTGCGAAGCCAGCAAACCGGGGATGTCGTACGGGGCGGGCGGCTCCTCCTCAGTTGCGGTGTGCAGCACCGCCGAGGCCCGCCGAATGTGGCCGAGACCTTCCTGCAGCGCCTCGACCGCGAACTCGGCGACACCCGGCGACACCACCGTCGCGGTGGCCGATACCGGGGTCTCGTCGTCCAGCAGCAGCATCGTCTCGAAGCGCACGTCGCGGACCTCGGACTGCTCGCCGAGAACGGTGCGCGCCGCGGCCAGCGCCATTTCGCAGTAGCCGGCCCCCGGAAGTGCGGCCACATTGTGGATCTGGTGATCGCCCAACCACGGCAACACCAGCGTGCCGACGTCGGCCTGCCAGGCATGCCGCTCCGGCTCCTCGGGCAGCAGCACGTGTGAACCCAGCAGCGGATGCACCGTGACGCTGAAGGCGCCCTGCGATCGATTCTCATCGCGGCTGTGGAACAACGTGCGGTGCGTCCATGTCGGCAGCGGCGAATCAATCAGGCGCCCACTGGGATACGGCACGGAGAAGTCCACCGCCGCACCGGCGGCGTGGATGTCGGACAGCAGGTCACGCAGCCCGTGCGGCAGGGGCTGCTCGCGGCGCAGCCCGGCCAGCGCAGCCACCGGCATTCCGATACTGGACGCAGTCTGCTCGATGGCGCGGGTCAGCAGCGGGTGCGGGGACAACTCGGTGTAAACGCGGTATCCGTCGTCCAGCGCGGCGCGCACCGCCGCGGAGAACCGCACGGTGTGGCGCAGGTTGTCCGCCCAGTAGCCGGCGTCGCAGGCCGGCCGTTCGCGCGGGTCGAACAGGGTCGCAGAGTAATAAGGTATCTCCGGCTTCTTCGGCTGCAGGTCGGCCAGCACCTCACGCAGCTCAGCCAGGATCGGGTCGACCTGCGGGGAGTGCGAGGCCACGTCGACGGCCACTTCCCGGGCCATCACGTCGCGCGCCTCCCAGGTGGCGACCAGCTTGCGCACCGACTCGGTAGAACCGGCGACCACCGTGGACTGCGGCGAACTCACCACCGCCACCACCACGTCGTCGATCCCCAGCGCCGTCAACTCGGACTGCACGCCGAGCGCGGGCAACTCCACCGAGGCCATCGCGGCCGATCCGGCGATCGTGGTCATCAGCTTCGACCGGCGGCAAATGACCTTCACCCCGTCTTCGAGCGACAGCGCGCCGGCGGCCACGGCCGCGGCGGACTCGCCCATCGAGTGGCCGATCACCGCACCCGGGATGACCCCATACGACTTCATCGTGGCGGCCAGGGCGACCTGCATGGTGAACACGGTCGGCTGCACCCGGTCGATGCCGGTCACCGTCTCGGGTGCCGTCATCGCCTCGGTCACCGAGAACCCGGACTCCCGCGCGATCAGCGGCTCCGCTTCGGCCACGGTCGCGGCGAACACCGGCTCCTTCTCCAGCAGCTCGGCACCCATGGCCGCCCACTGCGAACCCTGCCCGGAGAACACCCACACCGGGCCCCGGTCGTCCTGACCCACCGCGGCCTGGTAGGGGACCTCAACCTCGGAGCCGTCGGCGACCTCGCGCAGGCCCGCGATCAGCTCCTCGACCGTGCCGGCCATGACCGCGGTGCGTACCGGCCGATGCGCACGGCGACGGGCAAGCGTGTACGCCAGGTCGGACAACACCAGGGATTCCTGGTGGCCCTCCACCCAGCCGGCCAGCCGCTTGGCGGTCTTCCGCAGCGCGTCGGCCGAGGTGGATGACACCGGGAAGAAGAGCGGCGCGGCCATCCGGGGTGCGGTTGCGTCTCCGGGCTGTGCTTGGCGGTCGGGCGCCTGCTCGACGATGGCGTGCACATTGGTCCCGGAGAACCCGTACGACGACACCGCGGCCCGGCGCGGCATGACATGACCGTTGTTCGTCGGCCACGGCGTAGTCACTTGCGGCACAAACAGATTGGTCTGAATGGGAGCAATCTCATCGGGCAGCTTCGTGAAATGCAGATTTCGCGGAACCACCCCGTGGTGCACCGCCAGCATCGCCTTGGCCAGTCCCAACACCCCGGCGGTGGACTGGGTGTGCCCGAAATTGGTCTTGGCCGACGCCAATGCGCACGGGCCCTCCTGCCCGTACACCTCGGCCAGGCTCGCGTACTCGATCGGGTCACCGATCGGGGTGCCCGGCCCGTGGGCCTCCACCATCCCGATCGAGGAGGCCTCCACGCCCCCGGCGGCCAACGCCGCCCGATACGCCGCGACCTGCGCGGGCTGCGACGGTGTCGCGATGTTGATCGTGCGCCCGTCCTGATTGGCGGCCGTGCCGCGCAGCACCGCCAGGATCCGGTCGCCGGCGGCCTGCGCGTCGGACAGCCGCTTGAGCAGCAACACCACGCAACCCTCGCCCGGTACGAATCCGTCCGCGGCGACGTCAAACGCCGAGCAGCGCCCGGTCGGAGAAAGCATCCCCAGCGCGGACCCGGCGGCGGCCTTGCGCGGTTCCAGCATCAGCGACACCCCACCCGCCATAGCCAGATCGCTCTCACCCTCATGCAAACTGCGGCATGCCAGGTGGACGGCGGCCAGACCCGACGAACATGCGGTGTCCACCGTCATCGCGGGACCGTGCACTCCCAGCGCGTAAGCCACCCGTCCCGAAGCCATGCTGAAGCTGTTGCCCAAGAACCCGTACGGTCCCTCTAGCGCGTTGGCGTCAGCGGCCACCATCGTGTAGTCACCATGGGTCACGCCAGCAAACACACCGGTGCGGGTGCCCATCAACGACCCCCGGGTCAGACCGGCGTGCTCCATGGCTTCCCAGGAGGTTTCCAGCAGCAGGCGCTGCTGCGGGTCGGTGTTGATCGCTTCCCGCTCGCTGATCCCGAAAAACTCGCAATCGAAATCGGCGGGCTTGTCCAAAAAGCCGCCCCACTTGCACACCGACCGACCGGGCACACCTGGCTCCGGGTCGTAGAACTCGTCTGGATCCCAGCGGTCCAAGGGAATGACGGTGATCAGGTTGTCGCCGCGGAGCAACGCCTCCCACAACAACTCCGGCGTGTCGATCCCGCCCGGCAATCGCAGTCCCATACCGATCACAGCAACCGGAGTCACACGCAACTCATCCACGGTCGTTTTTCTCCTCATTCATCCCCAGCGCCATCAACGGCGACGTTGACAGCTTTCAATTCGAGTGCTGCAACGTTGCAGGTAGATCCGCCCCGAATCCGCCCCGATCCTGAATAGCGAAGCCAAACACGCATGAAGCTCAATCAGCAGCGTAACTGCTCCATTACGCGCGCGTGCAAAAATCGTGCGGTCGTCCCAAAAAGATCTCTCATCCAAGCGGCGCGCCGCAGGTCCGACGCAGCCATTACGCGCTAGGCTCCGGCCCTCCGCCGAGTCAGCGGTGCGCTTCGGCCATTCAGCGGGACCATCGATCGACTCGTCGGTGATAAGGCTCGCGGATGGTCAGCCGTGAGTTGCGGACCCGGCTCAGGCGTGCGGCATCCCGGACACCCAAGAGGTAGTGTGTCGCCCTGTGGTCGAGCCCTCCATACCCGCAATGTTGCGCCAGTGTGTGAATCTGCAACCCGATGGCACGGCATTCACGTTTTATGATTACGACCGGGACTGGGACGGTTTCGACGAAACCGTGACGTGGTACCAGTTGTATCGGCGCATGGTGAACATGGCATCCGAGCTCAAGCGTTGTGCGTCGCCCGGCGACCGCGTTGTGATATTAGCTCCGCAGAGCCTCGATTATATCTATGCCTTCCTGGGCGCCCTGCAGGCTGGACTTATCGCGGTGCCGCTGTCGGTGCCGACGGGTGGCGCCACCGACGAACGCGTTGATTCGGTGATCCAGGATGCGTCGCCCACGGTCATTCTCACCACCTCTTCGGTGATAGATCAAGTCTCCCAGCATGTTACGCCGCAGCCCTTTGAAGCCGCCCCGTCAATCATCGAGGTCGACCGGCTAGATCTGGACGCTTCGATAGGCTCCGATATCGAGCTGGATCGTCGGCAAGGTACCGTCTATTTGCAATACACTTCGGGATCAACTCGTACTCCGGCCGGCGTAATGATTACGTATAAGAATTTGCTGAGCAATTTTCAGCAATTGATAGCCGGCTATTTCGCGTATAACGGAGGCGTGCCACCACTGGACGGTTTTCTGGTGTCGTGGCTGCCTTTCTATCACGACATGGGTTTGGTGCTGGGAGTTTGCGCGCCGATTATGGCGGGATTTCCCGCCGTGCTCACCAGCCCGGTCGCGTTCTTACAGCGACCGGCCCGATGGCTGCATTTGATGGCACGCAAAGGCCAGGCGTTCTCGGCAGCACCGAACTTCGCCTTCGAACTCGCGGCGGGCAAAACCTCGGACGCCGATTTGGCCGGGTACGACCTGGCCGGCCTGGCCACCATCCTCAGTGGGAGCGAGCGGGTACATCCGGCCACCCTCAAGCGGTTCAACGAGCGGTTCGCGCGGTTCAATCTTCCGGAGTCGGCGATCCGGCCCTCCTATGGGCTCGCGGAAGCAACGGTTTACGTGGCGACGAGCAGGTCTGGACAACCGGCCAGAATCATCGACTTCGACTCCGATGAACTTTCCGAGGGGCGCGCGAAGCGATGCGACAGGCGACGGTGGGACGCCGCTGGTCAGTTACGATTTGCCGGAGTCACCGCTGGTGCGCATCGTCGATCCCGATACCGATACCGAGTGCCCACCGGAGGTGGTCGGCGAGATTTGGGTGTTCGGCGACAACGTCGCCGAAGGCTATTGGCGCAAGCCCGCTGAGACCGAACGCACCTTCGGCGGACGGCTCGCCGCTCCCTCGGCCGGCACACCCGAAGGACCTTGGCTGCGAACCGGTGATTCGGGCTTCATTTCCGAGGACCAACTATTCATCATCGGCCGCATCAAAGACCTGCTAATCGTTTACGGCCGCAACCATTCTCCCGACGACATCGAGGCCACGATCCAAGAGGTCATACCGGGCCGCTGCGCGGCGATAGCGGTTCCGGATGACGACGTCGAGAAGCTGGTTGTCGTCATCGAGGCCAAGAAGCGCGGCGACTCCGACGCCGAGGTCAAGCGCAGGCTCGGCGAAGTCAAAAAGGAAGTCACCGCCGCGATATCCACCTCGCACGGCCTGAGCGTGTCGGATCTGGTTCTGGTAACCCCGGGCGCGATTCCTATCACCACCAGCGGCAAGGTCAGACGAGCCGAGTGTGTGAAGCTCTACCGCCGCGGCAGGTTCAACCGGCTGGACGCTTAGCAGCGCCTAATCCCTAGGTCTTCAGGTCGGCGAGTGCCTGGCGGGCCGCGTTGTAGCCGGGAATGAAGGTGATCCCCGGCCCGCCGTGGCATCCCGCACTGCCCAGGTACAACCCGTCCACCGGGAGCGGTTGTCCGATAAAGCCTTTCGGGCCCGGGCGGTTCTGACCGATCTGGTTCGGGTGGAGCAGCCCGTGGCAGTAGTCGCCGCCGGGCGCACCGAACATGACGCCCATGTGCTTCGGGGTGAAAGTGGTGTGCCGGGTGATGCTGCGTTCGAAATTCGGCGCCAGCCGGGTGATCTTGTCGATCACGCGCTGTCCCATTTCCACCTTCGCCTGCCCATAACCGGCGCCGCCTTCGTCTTTCGGACGCCCCTCTATCGGGAACCACATCGCGAATGCCGACGCGGCGTGCTTTCCCTCCGGCGCGAGCTCCGGGTCGTGCACTGACGGCAACTGCAACACGAGGGTCGGGTCGGCCGGCACGATCCCGCGACGGCAATCCTCCCACTGCTGCTGGACTTCCTCCGGTGTGCAGAAGAGCCCGATCGACGCCTGCATGGCCGGATCATTGAGCGATTCGTAGGGTGCCGCGAAATTGGGGGCCTCGTCCAAAGCGAAGTGCATCTGCAGGTAGCTGCCACGGTGATCGGTGCGCGAATAGCGTTCGCGGACATCGGCGGGCAGCAGCGACGGGTCGATCAGATCGTTGACCGTGACGGATGGCGCGATGCCGGAGACGACGATCGGGGCGTTCAGGATCTCCCCCGACTCGGTTCGCACCGCGCTCACCTTGCCGTCGGCGACGAGGATCTCGGTCACCTTGGTGCGCAACCGAACTTCGCCGCCGCCGCTTTCCAGCTGGCGGCACAGATGTGCGGTAAGGGACCCAATACCGCCGCGTAGCTTCTTCATCTGTACGAAGTCGCCGGAGGGCATGCCGAGCCCGAAGGCCAGCGCTGCGGCGCTGCCCGGTGTGGCCGGCCCGCGGTAGATGGTGTTGACGGCCAGCACCGTCATGGAGCCCCGGATGGCGGCGTGCTTCTCGCGGTCCGGGAAGTAGCGATCCAACACGTCGGTGACCGAGCCGAACAGCATGTCGTCGATCGCCGAGCGCTCGAATTCGTTTGTGGCGCAGGCATACATCTCGTCGAAGGTCTTGGGCAGCGTGCCGGACTCGAAGCGGCCCAGCGCCCGCGTCGGCGCCTGGCTCCAGGCCAGCAGCCCGCCCATCCCGGTTACCGCGTCGGCGCCGTGCACCTCGTTGAGGTGGCTGAACATCTTCATCGGGTCGGTGTACTGGACCAGCGGATCGTCGCCGACACCGCGCAGCGCCACCGACATCACCTCCTGGTCGACCGTGGGCAGCGTGTCCAGACCCAATGCCTCGATGACCACCGACGACGTCGGGAACTGCACCGAGCCGGCGATCTCGAACTTGTACCCGTCGAACAGCTCCACCGTGGAGGCCATCCCGCCGGCGTAGAGCTTCGCGTCCAGGCACACCGTCCGCAGTCCGGCCTGCTGCAGCAGCACCGCCGCCGTCAGCCCGTTATGCCCGGCCCCGATAACGATCGCGTCATAGTTTGTTTCAGTTTTTTCCAGGCTCGAATCAGACATGTAGACCTCCCGAACTGCAGGCTGGCATGTGGCCAAAGTTTTGTCAATTATGACGAAACTGCGGTGACCCAGGTGCCGGAAATGCCCGCCCGCAACGATTCCAGCGCCAGGTGCGACATCCGCGCCAGCTCCCCGAGTGATCGATCGTCGCCCACCATCCAAGCTTCCATCGCTCCGAATACCGCGGCCGCGATACAGCGCGCGGTCAGGGTGATTCGGAGCGGCGCATCCGGTGTTCGATCCGCGGTGCAGCTACGCGATTGCAGTTGCGCCTCGATGGCATCGGCGAGATCAGCCTGGACATCCCGGATGTGGCGAACGATCCGGCCCTGGTCCAGCTCGCCACCTCTCAGCGCGGCGATTTTCGTAACGGCTTCAACGTCATACGGAAAGGCGAAGATGGCCGACTGGACGGAGTCGATCACCGGCTCGTCGGCAGGCCTGGCTTCCAGCGCCGCGCGAAACCAGTGCAGTCCGGTGTAATCGGCAAACAGCAGATCGTGCTTGGAGCTGAAGTGGCGATAGAAGGTGCGCAGCGAGACTCCGGCGTCGGCCGCGATCTGATCGGCGGAGGTGTCCTCGACGCCCTGGGCCAGGAATCGCACCACCGCGGCTTGACGCAATGCCTCGCGGGTGCGCTCGCTGCGCGCCGTCTGAGCAGGCCGAACCATGCGGTTAAAGTACCAGGCGAGGATTTTGCCGTGCCGCTTGTTTTGGCAATATTGACAAAACTTCAGGACGCGAGTGAGACTGCGGCCATGGTCTCCATCATCGTCCACTTCCTGCTCGGGCTTGCCTGCATCGCCGGGATCATCGCGTCCAACCGGAATATCTACGCCAAGCCGGCGGGCGGAGCATGGCTCTCGCCGCTGGAATGCGTCTATTACGCCGCCGGCATCGCGTCGATCGCACTGGGCTACTACTTCAACATTCACTTCGTGCTCAACGCGCACGGGCAGGGGAACCTGATCTCGGGACCGGCCAGTTATCCGACTTTCCTGAAGATGCAGTTCGCCAACCCGGCCGCGGGGTCGGGCAACCAGGACTACATGATCGCGAATGTCATTCTGATGCCGGTGTTTACCATCGTCGACGGCCTGCGGCGCGGTATCCGGCGCCCCTGGCTGTTCTTCCTGTCCAGCTTCTTCACCAGCTTTGCCTTCCCGTTCGCCTTCTACTTCGCCACCATGGAGCGGCAGCGCCGCCACGAATTGGCCCGCGCGACGGTCAGCGCCTAGTTGATGCGCGAGCGTGACTGCGCGAGTATGCCCCGGCCACTGCTAGGCAGCTGGTTTGGTGGCACGCCACCGCTGTCGACCGCCGGCTATGGCGATCTGAACATCGGTGAATCCCGCTGCGCGAAGCCGTCCCGGAAGATCACTCGGGGCCACTGGATTGTAGGTGTCGGCGATGTGGATCAGCCGGAATGACAGCGACGGAACGCCGTCGCTGCCGGCGAACGCACCCCCCGGTTGCAGCACCCTCAATGCCTCGGCGAACAGCTGGTCTTGCAACTGCGCGCTGGGAACATGGTGCAGCATCGTGAAACACACCACTGAAGAGAAGTGGTCGTCAGGTAGCCCCGTCTTGGCGCCGTCGCCCTGGATGATGCGTGCCCGGTCGCCGTAGAGCCGGTTCAAACGATCGGCCATCGACGCCATCGACTTCAACGGCGGTCAGCGATGCTGGTCCGGTCCAGCAGAGCCCGAAGCGTCGCGCCGTAGCCCGGGCCGATTTCCAAAGTGCGCGGGCCTAATTCGACGTGCTTCAACGACCAGGGCAGCAGCTGGTCGGACACCGTTTTCGCCCAGTCCGCCGAGCTACAGCGGCGTCGGTGCAGGAGATTCATTGCCATATCGCAAACACTAGGTCGGCGACACAGTTGCGGGCTTCCGATATTCTGCCGTGATATGTCGGAAAACAGCCACCATGGGCCGGCCACATCGTCGCAGTCGTTATTGCCGGGAGCGCGGATCGAGCGTCATCGCCATCCGCTGCACCAGATCGTCTACCCGTCCTCGGGCGCGGTCTCGGTCACCACCGCCGCGGGCACCTGGATCACCCCGATGAATCGGGCCATCTGGATACCGGCGGGCTGCTGGCACGAACACCGGTTCCACGGCCACACGCAATTCCACGGCGTGGCTCTCGACCCGCAGCGCTACCGTCGCGGGCCCGCGGCACCGACGGTGCTTGCGGTCAATCCGCTGATGCGAGAACTCATCATCGCGTGTTCGCAAACCGACCTAACCGACACCGATGAACACCACCGGATGCTGGCGGTGCTGCACGATCAACTGCAGGCAACGAGCATCCCCGAGCCGCTCTGGATTCCGACGCCGGTCGACGGCCGGTTGCGGAAAGCATGCTCGTTGATCGCCGACAACCTGACCGAGCCGCTGACATTGGACCAGATCGCCGACCGAATCGGAGTCAGCCAGCGCACCCTCAGCCGGCTGTTCAGCGACGAGCTGGCGATGACTTTTCCCCAATGGCGCACCCAACTACGCCTGCAGCACGCACTGATGCTGCTCGCCGAGCACCACGACGTCACCTCGGTGGCTCTGGAATGCGGCTGGGCCACGCCGAGTGCCTTCATCGACACCTACCGGCGTGCCTTCGGGGATACCCCGGGCAAATTGGCTGTGAGAAGCACTGAACAAGCGACCTGCGCGAACGTCATGGTGACCTCTGTATTCAGCAGCGATGTCGAGGGGTGTCACTACCCAGTTGGAGATCGTGCGCGGCCGAGTCAGGGCGACGGTGGCGGGACTCGTCGCGGATCGCGCGTCCGCCTGCGACGCATCACCCCACCGGCAGCTTCAGCACCCGGTTCTTGCCGTCGGAGACGTAGAGGTTGCCGATGCTGTCCACGGCCACACCCCAGGGATTCTTGAGGCCGGCGAAGGGCAGCACGTCCTGGCTGGACGAGCCCGCCGCCAACTTCACCACCCGATTGTTGTAGGTGTCGGTGACGTAGACGGTGCCGGTGCTGTCCACGGCCACACCCTCGGCTAGGTCCATATGCCCGTCTCGTCGCTCGGGATACTTGAGGCCGGCGAAGGGCAGCACCTGCTGGGTGGACGAGCCCGCTGCCAACTTCACCACCCGGTCGTTTCCGTTGTCGGTGACGTAGACGGTGCCGGCGCTGTCCACCGCCACACCCGCAGGCCAGTTGAGGCCGGTGAACGGCACCACCTCCTGGGAAGACGAGTCCGCCGCTAACTTCAGCACCCGGCTGCTGTCGAGGTCGACGACATAGACGGTGCCGGCGTTGTCCACCGCCACACCTAAGGGATCGTTGAGGCCGGTGAACGGCAGCACCTGCTGGGTAGACGAGCCCGCCGCCAGCTTCAGCACCCGGTTGTTGTTGATGTCGGTGACGTAGACGGTGCCGGCGCTGTCCACCGCCACACCTAAGGGCATGTTGAGGCCGGTGAACGGCAGCACTTCCTGGGCAGACGAGCCCGCCGCCAACTTCACCACCCGATCCCCGTCGATGACGTAGACGGTCCCGGTGCTGTCCACCGCGACACCGCCGGCGACGACGCCGCCACCGTTGAGGGGCAGCACAATCTGAGCGCCATAGGACCGTCCCGATGATGTCGGGGATGACCCAGACAGCCGGTGTTTGCCGAGGGCGGAAATGCCGACGACCGCTGCGATCCCGGCGACGAGTGCAATGGCGCCGGCGATGAGCGCGATGGTGGTGCGCCGGCTGACCCGGCCGGCCCTTGTCGGGGTGAGCGGCGCGGGCTGCGGCAGAGCTGGCTTGGCGGGGGCCGGTGACTCGGCCCAAACGGTCATCGGCTGAGCGGTTGTGAGGTTGTGTGCCTGCTCCGTCGTTGGGAGGAGCGTGGGAGCCGGTGCCGGTCGTTGAATGGGGACGGTGATGGCGTCGCGGGCGGCGTCGGCCAGCTCGATGGTGGTGGCATACCGCTGGTCGGGGTCTTTGGCCATCCCGGTGGCGATGACGACGTCAACCTGGGCCGGCACATCCGGTCGAGCGATCGAAGGCCGCGGCGGCGGGTCATTCATGTGCGCGAAAACCAGGCGCGCCATCGTGTCACCGCCAAACGGCGGCTCTCCGGCCAGGCATTCATACAGCACACACGCCAGCGAATAGATGTCAACGCGGGCATCTTCGTCGCCACGGCCGTCCAGGCGCTCGGGTGCGATGTAGGCGAAGGTCCCGATGGTGTTGCCGGTCTTGGTCATTCGGGTGTCGTCGGCAACACGGGCGATCCCGAAATCGATTAAGTAGGCGAAGTCGCGGTCATCGAGCAAGATGTTGGAGGGTTTGATGTCGCGGTGGATCAGCCCGATCGCATGGGCAGCATGCAGGGCTTCGGCGACCTGGCCGATGACGCGCACGGCGCGCGCAGGTTCCAGCGGGCCGTCGGCGAGCACGGCAGCCAGGTCGCGGCCCGTGATCAGCCGCATGCACACGAATAGCCGGCCGTCGATCTCGCCGTAGTCGTAGATCGGGACCACATGCGGGGTTTCCAATCGCGCTGCGGCGTGGGCTTCCCGACGAAAACGCCGCTGAAATTCCTCGTCCTGCGACAGCTTCGCGGGCAAGACTTTGATAGCGACGACGCGGTCGGTGACGGTGTCGTGGGTACGCCACACCTCGCCCATGCCGCCCTCGCCGAGCAGCGACACCAGCCGATACCGCCCAAACTGGACCTCATCCACCGGCAGGCCCTTTCCTCGCACCACCCGGGCAGTGATGTTACCGACCATCCCCACCCTTAATTAGGGCCGCCTGCAGGTGGGCACGCGGCGCCCGGCGCGGTGCGCCGCTAGGGGCCGGAAGAAAAAGGGGCGCCCGGCCAACCCTCGCGGTGGAGAGCTGGCCGGGCCGGGTTGGGTCGGCGCGCGGGCCGGTTACAGGGTTTGCAGCATCGCGAAGGCCTGGGCTTTGAGGGATCCGGCGCTACGGCTGCGGTGATTGTGCGCAGCGCGCGGGTGGACGATGCGGGCTCCGCGGACCGGTGCGATGTGGTCCAGGTATTCGGTGCACCGCGTTGTAGGCCGCGCACTTGGTCCCGGCGATGGGGGCGAACGTGGGTGACGAGTTTACCGACCGCATTTAAACGCGTACACGCCGTTCGTGTTACGTGGCTTTTGCCCCGTCGCGTGGTTGTTTACCAACCGGGTTCGCGGTGTCCGTCACGTTCGGACAGGGAGGCGGCATATGGCGCGGCGAGTGGTGATAGGAGATCTTCGGGTTCAGCAGATCCGGCGCGGCGACGGACGGCGAGCGTGGACCATCGTGTGGCCGGAAGGGACCGAGCATGCGGAGGCGGACCGATTCCTCCGCCGTCACGAAGGCTCGGGTACGCAGCGGACATACGCCTACGTGTTGGTCGATCACCTGCGGTGGCTGGAGCGCGACTGCCTGACTCTCGACGCGGTTCGGCTGCGGGATCTGGAACGCTACATGGGCATTCTCGGTGCTGAGGTACGGATGCCGTTGGGTGAGCCGTGGCGGGTCGGTAGGCGCCCGTATGGGCTTGCGGCGCTGTCGATTACGGCGTCCTGCCTGAAAGGTTTCTATCTGCACCAGGCCGCGCTGGGGGTCAACCCGGAGCTCGGCAAGAGCCTCAACCAGACTCGGTTGCCGTCGCGGCTCGATCGGCGCCGCGCGTTTCTGGGTCACGCAACAACGTCGCTGCCGGCCAATCCGCTCGGCCCCACAGGGTCCGCGGCGTCGGCATCCGAAGATGCTGCCCGACGGCGCGCGAGAGAAGCTATTGGAGGCAGTGTATTCGGCTCGGGACCGGCTCGTGGTGACCTGGCTCGTTGACGGCGGCCTTCGGATTGGCGAGCTGTGCAGTCTGCACCTGATCGATCTGCACTTGCGTGAGGACGCGGCGTGTGGACAGTGCCGGACTCCGCACGTGCATGTCTGCCACCGCCCCAACAACCCAAACGACGCCGAGGCCAAGACCAAACATTCTTGGCGCATCGAAGACAGCATCGTGTGCGGCGGGCTGATCAAACGGGTCAGCCCCGCTATGGTCCACAGATACTTCGAGTACATCACCACCGAATATCCCCGTGGATCAACAGGTCACGGGATGCTGTTGATCCAGCTGCACGGCGCCGGCGCAGGGCAGCCGTGGGCGACGGTAGCTGCACGTCGTATGCTGGCTCGCGCCGGTAAGCGCGCCGGCTTGGGGGTAGTGAAACCACACGCCTTCCGGCATTCGTTCACCTCGGCGGTGCTTGACGCTTCTGACGGCAACGTGATGATCGCCCGCGATGCCGGTGGCTGGGCCTCGGCGGCAATGGTCGACGAAATCTATGGCCACGTCGATGTCCACGACCCCGTATTTGACGCTGCGCTGCGGCGAGTGTGGGGCGAAGGGCGATGACGGCCGGCCGCAACGCCCGTGCAGGGTTGTCGTAGCTGATTCGGGCCCGACCTGATCGGGTCGGCCGCGACCGGCTTGAGATCCTCACCGCCCTGATTAACGCCCCCTCGTTCGATCCGATCTTTCGCCCCGACGTGATCGTCATTCCGCGCGACCACCCGGTCTACAGGTGGACATGCGTCGTGGACTGCTGTGAGAGGTCCCGTAGCGGCAGCTCGGAGCTGTGCGCAGAACATTTGCGGCAGCTGGCAGCGGTCGAAAAGCCCAGCGGGGACCCCAGCATCGTCACCACTGTGACTCGGATGACGGTGTTCAACACTCTTCGCCAGATGCTGCGCGACGCGATGGACACCGGCGCGGCTGAGGAGATCGGCCTAGGCCGCGAGTTCATCGTCACCGTGCCCACCGGCGGGGAAACCAAACACAGAAACGCGCGCCGCCCATACTCGGATGAAGTCGCCCGCGCGCTGGTTGACGGGGACAACTTAGGTCGGTTCGCGCAGGTCTACGATCCGCACGATCTCGGCCTGCGGGACATGTGGGAGATCACTGTCACCACCGGCCGCCGCATAGGAGAAGTGATCCAGGTCCGCTGGGACTGCCTCGGCCGCTACAACGGGCTGCCCATGTTCTGGCACGACCAGACCAAGGTCGGCAATTACGACGTTGCCATTCGCATCCCCGAGCGGTTGCACGACGTCATCGCGGAACGGCAACGCAAGACGCTGGACCACTTCACCACCCATCATGGCCGCAGACCGGCCGGTGCCGAACGCGTCGGGCTGGCGCTGTTCCCAACGACCCATCGCAATCACGATGGCACCCAGGCACTCAGCTACAACTGGTTTCACACACGGTTCCAGGCATGGATCACAGCACTCGACCTCGGCCACTGCGTGCCGCATCAGGCCCGCCATACCTTGGCCACCAACCTTCTACGCGCTGGCGCCAGCCTCACCCACATCCGCACCTACCTGGGCCAGGTCAGCGACCGCATGGCCGAACACTATGTGCACTTGTCGAACTCGGACCTTGAAGACGTGCTGCACCAGGTGTGGGTTTCCGGGCCAGGCACCGCCAACCCCGGCGAACTTCTCAGCAAGGACACGTCCGCGATGAGCCGCGAGCAAGCCCAAGCGCTGGCGATTGACCTGTCGCGGCGCAGCACCCCCGCCGAAGGTGGCTTCTGCACGTTCCAGCCGGTCGTCGAAGGTGGGGCATGCCCATGGAATCTCGACTGCCATAACTGCGACAAGTTCGTGTTGTCGGGGGCGGATCTGCTGTATTGGCGGCGTAAACGCGAGCAATGGCGACAGCTGGCCGAGGGCGCGCCCGACGATGCCCCCGCCGACTACCTGCACCGCTACTTCGAGCCCACCGCCCGTGCCATCGACGGACTGGAAAGAGCGTTGGCTGGGCTCGGGCTACTGGATCAGCCGCTCGCGCTCGACCTAGGCAAGCCGCAGGACTACTTCCGCCGGGTGTGGGCGACCGCGTTTCGCGTTACCGATCTTGCGAACACCGCCGATGTTGACGACAGCGACACCATCGACGATGAACAGGAAACCTGCGCATGACCGAGTCCCCTCGATCAGCACCACGCACCGCCGCAGCGTTGGCGGCACGGCACCACGCCACCCGAGCCGCGCTCGGCCGTGTCCACGACACCATCGCACGGCTGCGCCGGGAGAAGACCCCGGTCAGCGTCGCCGCCGTCGCCCGCCGAGCAGGGTGTCGAGAACGTTCATATACACCAATGCGGACGCAAAAACCGCCGTCAGCAAGGCGATTCGAGAGACATCCGACCATCGCCGCAAAGTGCTTGCCGAGGCCGACGCGCGTGAAGCGGGCTGGCGGGAGCGGGCTCTCAACGCCGAGGATGCGCTGAAGGTGGCGAATGCCGAGGTCCTGACCCAACGTACGCGACTCGGTGAGCTCCTCGGCCGGATCCGCGACCTGGAGGCCGAATGGACACAGGACGCCGTTCAGCGGATGACCGTCGAGAACGCCACATTGAAACAGCGGGTGCGTCAGCTGAGCACCGAGAACCGAACCCTCGATGAACGACTCAAAGCCGCCCGCTCCAACCTGCGCTTTCAAGATCGCCGGATCGCCGACCTCGAAGCCCGTCTCGCCGACCCGGCAGTGCGGCCATCCTGAGCGCGTCGTTACGGATGTAACCGACGATCCTGCCGACTCGGATAGGCGAGGCTGGGGCGGCTCTGACGGTTCGTCCCGAACGGATCCACCGAGCTATGTGCGGGCGCGCTCGTTGGTTACCGTTGAGACGGGTTCGCCTCCGCGAACGTCAGTTTCCATGGGGAACCGGGACGAAGTCGAGCGGCGCACCGAACGGGATGAGTGGCTCGCTCTGAATACTGGCCTGGAACTCCGCGATAAGCCTGGTGAAGTGGGCCACGACCCAGGTGTGCAGGTGAGGGTAGTCGACGGGTTCACGTTCCTTGGGGTCGGTGAGCAGGTTGATGATGCGGGGGTTGGCGTATGGCGGTGACGGGTCGAAGAAGTAGCGCTGCTCGACGAAAACCGTCTTGAAGTTCTGCCATTTGACCCCGTAGAGCTTGTCGCCGTTCCAGAACAGGAAGCCCCGCCGGTTGGACTGGTCCTGCTCGCCGCAAAAGAACGCCCGTTGATCAACGCCGTCGATGACCCGATCGCTGGGCACCTCGCAGCCGGCCCAGCTGATCAGGGTGGTGAACATGTCGGTAACATGAACGATCTCGTTGCTGACCCGCCCGGGGGCGACGCGTCCCGGCCAGCGGATCAGACACGGCGTGCGCAGCGAGCCCTCCATTCCGGTGAAATACGACCCGTCCCAGAAACCAGCGGTTCCTCGCCAGGGCAATGTGTCCTCAGGACCGTTATCGCCCGCGAAGACCACGATCGTGTTGTCGGCGATATCCAGTTCGTCGAGCAGGCCCAGCAGTGTGCCGAAATCGGCATCCATCTCCAACAAGCAGTCCGCCCAGTCCCCGGCACCGCTTTTCCCCTTGAACTCCTCACGCGGCACGGTCGGCAGATGCAGCATCGAGTGATTGAAATACACGTAAAACGGTGTGCCGGCGGCAACGCTGCGCCGGATGAACGCGTCTGCGCGCGTGAGGTATTCGCTATCGATGTCGCGGCGCACCTGCAAGGTCAGTTGCTCCAGGTTTTCGACCGGACCGCCTTTGGTGCTCGCGACGACAAACGACATAGAGTCACGGTCGGGGTCATAGAGCGGATCATCCGGCCACAGGCACTCGTCGTAGCTGTGCGGGATGCCGTACCACTCGTCGAACCCGTGGTCGGTCGGATAGCGCCCCGGCTCGTCACCGATGTGCCACTTGCCATAGATGGCGGTGGCGTAGCCGGCCTCCGACAGGATGTCGCCCATGGTCTGCTCCCAGGCCACCAAACCGCCGGGCAGGCCTGGCAGTTGCACTGAGCCGTTGCCGGAGCGGATGGCGTAGCGGCCGGTCAGCAAGGCTGAGCGGGTCGGCGTGCACTGGGCTTCGGGCGCGAAATTCAGCAGCTGCAGCCCTTCGCCGGCGAAGCGGTCCAGCCGCGCTGTGTCTGCACCGCGCAGGATGCCCCCGCCGTAGCAACCCAGCTCGCCCATGCCGAGGTTGTCGATGTGGACGTAGAGAATGTTGGGTGGTCCGGTTGGCCCCGGCGCCTGCTGCTCAACCGGAACGTCGTCAGGGTTCATCGCCTACCTCATTTTGTCGTGGTTCCCGCTGGATATTGGCTGTCCCTTCGCTGGCCAGCTCCTCAAGCTGCGCAGTGCTGACCGTCCCCCGCAGCAGTTCAGGGCACCCCACCTTGTCGCTCAGCGTTAAAAGCCACAGTCGGTCGCCGACGACCTGACACGTGCAACTCCGAACCTCCCGGCGCCGCATCGGCGCTACCCAGCGAAGGATCACCGCTTGGCGTTTCTGCTAGGGGATCTGGGCGCGAAGGAATGTGCCGATGTCCTCGATGGCTTGCTGGCCCTCCGGCAGCACGGCCGCGTAGCTGTGCCAGCGGTGGATCATCTCCGGCCAGATTTCAAGTTTCACATCGACTCCGGCTGCTTGCGCGCATTCCGCGACCCGGGTCGAGTCGTCCAGCAGAACCTCGTGATCGCCAACCTGGATCAGCAGCGGAGGCAACCCCGCAAGATCGGCATACAGCGGATTGGCCAGCGGGGTGCGCGGATCCGCGCCGGCTAGGTAGGACTTCGCCCACACCTCGATGACCTCAGGCGTGGCGATCGGATCGACGTCCGCGCGGGTCTTAATCGACTCGCCGGTGCCCTCCAAATCCAGGAAGGGCGAAAGACACACCACCGCCGCCGGCATCGGCAGTCCGCCGTCGCGGCCCGCAACCAGCGCCGCGAGCGTCAATGCGCCGCCCGCCGAATCCCCGGCTATGGCCAGCCGTGTTGGAGGCAGCCCCTGCTTGAGCAAGAACCGGTAGCCGGCAACGGTGTCGTCGACGGCGGCCGGAAACGGGTGCTCGGGCGCAAGGCGGTAGTCCAGTCCCAGCACGCGGGCCTGCGCGGCACGCGAGATGCGGCCCATCAGATCGCGATGGGTGTTCAGCGAGCCCATGATGTAGCCGCCGCCATGGAGATAGAGCACGGCGCGATCAGCCGCGGCGCCCGGCGCGCTGATCCATGCCGCACTGACTCCATTGGCAACAACGGGCTCGCTTGTAACATCGGGTTCCGCCGGCCGCGCCATCTGTTCGTTGGTCGCGCGTAACTCCTCAACACTGGAGCCCGAGGCCATACCGGCCAAGGCTTTAATCGCGTCGATCACCTGTTGCAACTGTGGACTAGCCATCGCCAGGAGACCTCTCCGCAGTTCCTCGAGCGCGCGGACCGGCGCGATTTAGGAAGCTAGTCCGAGCCGCCCGCAAGCACAAGCGTTGCGCCGGCCGATCCATCGCTGCCCCTGAATGCCAGCCGCAGGCAGTCCCCTGAGTGGCCTGAGGACAGCCAAACACTTTTAAGGCCGCGGTATGGCCGCGGTCGGCTGCCTAGGCAGCGGCGCAGCCCGTGCCGACCGCGCAAGCAGATCGTCGCAGACATGTAAAGGACGTATCAGCGCAGGTCAGAAGCATATTCGGAGCCTCAGCGGTCGGTAAAGGTGAGTTTCACAGTTTGACGATGCCGCTCGCCTGCTCACGGCGGTGCCGTACCGGTGGCGGTGGTGGCCGTCTCGACCTCGAAGATCCGGTTGACGAAGTGGCGGACCTGCAGCGCGGGCGCAGCGGCGGCCGGCCGGGCAGGCCGGCTGGAGCGAAGAGCCGGCGAGCTCGGGCGTGGGTTGACAGCGGCGGGGTCCCGGCGGTCAACTGGGCGCCGTGCTGACTGGCAAGGAGGTGAGGGGCCACGGATTTCGGTGTGCGGCCCGGGAGAAGAAAGGGGACCAGGCTCAGCCGACTATGGCGAACGGGAGCGGTTGTTGTGTTTGAGGGGTTCACCGGCCAGGCGCGGACGGCGATAGTTCTCAGTCAGTCGTATGCGCGGATGCTGCAGGATGCTCATCACGTTGGGACGCAGCATCTCCTGTTGGGCCTGGTTCTGCCCGACACGATCGTCGCTCTGGCGCTGGCCGACCTTGGCGTTGCGTGCGATGAAGTACGCCGCGCTGTCTTCGAGTGCGGCGGCGTGGGCACGACGATGCCACCCGGGCACATCCCATTCACCCCCCGGATGCAGCGGGTGCTTGAGAACTCACTGCGCGAGGCCGCCGCGTTGGAGCACGACTACGTCAGCCCCGCGCATCTGCTGCTGGCGCTGCTCAGCGAGCCCGAGTCGACCGCATGCCAGATTCTCGCCGAGCAGGTCGGCGACCTATCCAGGGTCCGCAGTGCTGTGCTGCTGCGGCTCGCGGCCGAGCCGCCCACCGAGGCAGAAACCAGACTGCCGGGTGGCGAGATCATCGCCGCGCGACTCGACGGTAGTGACGCAACCGATCATCGACCCCCGCGACCGGCCACCTCGACCGACTCAGCTCAGTGGCTTGCCGATCGGATACACCTAACGGGCCAACATTGGGTGAGCGGTTCGGTCGGCTCAGGGTTTGCGGCATATGCCCGGGTACTGCATCCTCTAGGCGATCACCAGGGGTCACAAACATGGGCGGCGAAAGCCCGGGCCAATGGCCGCATCATGCATCCGTCGGTCCGTTGGGAGAAGATCATCTCCGCAACAGACCAGGCGAACCTTGCGCAAACAGGGTTCAGGTGGCCAGGCGACCCGAGCTGCGGAAACCTGCCCACCTGGGCACTCGAGGCGCTCTGCGCGATACTCGCCGAACACACCACGACACCACAGGCGTGCTACTTCGCGCTCTACGAACACAGCGGTCCCTTGACCCCGACGTCGATCACCGCCCGCTACGCTCCCGAAGTCCAATCCGCCGGGCCCGCCCCGGTTGAATGGCAACTCGACCCGAGCGCACCCACCTTTTCCTATTCGGTGCCCCGCCCCGAGGGGGACAGCTATTGCCCGAAGTACTACCTGTATGAGGGCCACGTCGGCGGTGCGGTGCGGATCGGACGCTGGCTCGACCAGCACCGTTTCTATCCCCAGACGCCAGATTTTTGCTGGCCCGCCGACCACGCGTGGCGCCTGGCCACCGGTTCCCACGAGTCGACCATCATCGGCGGTTCACGCCACCTCATCGACGAACTCTGCGCATCCGAGGCGGTCGAAGTTCTCCAGATAGCGCCCGACGCCTCGTACGAAGATCACATAAACATGTAACCCGCTCACCGCCGCCCCCGAAATCACGAAGTCAGGCGATCGGCTCCAGCAGCCCGGTGCCGACGAACGGAACCAGTGCCTCGGGCACGCGCACGCTGCCATCGGGCTGCTGGTGGTTCTCCAGGATCGCCACCAGCCACCGGGTGGTGCCCAGTGTCCCGTTGAGTGTGGCCGCTGTCTGCGGCTTGCCGTTGGCATCCCGGTAGCGGGTCGCCAGCCGGCGCGCCTGGAAGGTGGTGCAGTTCGAGGTCGACGTCAGCTCGCGATACGTCCCCTGGGTCGGCACCCACGCCTCGCAGTCGAACTTGCGGGCCGCCGACGAGCCGAGATCGCCTGCGGCCACGTCGATTACCCGATACGGCACCTCGATGAGCGCCAGCATCTCGCGCTGCCAGCCCAGCAGCCGCTCATGTTCGGCTTCGGCGTCGGCGGGCGTGCAGTAGACGAACCCCTCGACCTTGTCGAACTGATGCACCCGGATGATGCCGCGGGTGTCCTTGCCGTAGCTGCCGGCCTCCCGACGAAAGCAGGACGACCAGCCCGCGTACCGCAGCGGGCCGCCGGACAGGTCCAGGATCTCGTCGGCGTGGTAGCCGGCCAGCGGCACTTCGGACGTGCCTACCAGGAACAGGTCGTCGGCCTCCACCCGGTACACCTCGTCGGCGTGGGCACCCAGGAACCCGGTGCCGGCCATCACCTCGGGGCGTACCAGCACCGGCGGGATCATCGGGATGAAGCCGTTCTCGACGGCCAGCCGCAGCGCCAGCTGCAGCAGACCCAGCTGCAACAGCGCACCCCGCCCGGTCAGGAAGTAGAACCGCGAGCCGGACACCTTGGCGCCACGCTGCATGTCGATCAGACCGAGCGACTCGCCGAGCTCGAGGTGATCCTTCGGGTCTGGCAACTGGGGTGGGTCGCCAACGATGTCGAGTACCGCGTAGTCGTCCTCTCCGCCGGCAGGTACCCCGGCCAGGATGACGTTCGAGATCGCCATGTGAGCCGCGGTAAATGCCGTCTCGGCTTCGGCCTGGGTCGCTTCGGCGGCTTTGACCTGCTCGGCGAGTTCCTTGGCGCGCGCCAGCTTCGCCGGGCGCTCGTCGGCCGACGCCGCGCCCACGCTCTTGCTGGCGGTCTTCTGTTCGGCCCGCAGTCCGTCGGCGGCCGAAATCGCCGCCCGGCGGGTGGCGTCGGCCACCAACAAGGCGTCCACCAGCATGGGGTCTTCGCCGCGGCTGAGTTGGGAACGACGGACGGCGTCCGGATCTTCCCGGAGCAACTTCAGCTCGATCACGGCCGCAAGACTACTTTTTGCTGTGCGCCGGCGCGGCACAACACCCACCGAGAACGGTCGTATGGCATCACACAGGTCACACAGAGGCAACGATTTTCACGCTGCGCGACGGGCCTGTCAGAATAGAGCGGATGTCGGACATGCCCGAGGACCTCGAGGACGAAGTTCCTGTAGCCAGCCCGCCCGCGGAAGTGGCGGAGCAGCCGCTGGCCGGGTTCCGCTGGCCGCACACTTTGCAGCCGATGGCGACCAGGCGGGCGTTGCTCCTCACCGCCCTCGGCGGCCTGCTGATCGCCGGGCTGGTCACCGCGATTCCGGCCGTGGGCACCGGGCCCGGCCGGCTGACCGGCTATATCGACAGCAACCCGGTGCCCAGCACCGGCGGCCGGAGCAACCCCTCCTTCAGCCGTGCCGCCACCGGTAACTGCCTGATGTGGCCGGACGCCACCCCCGACTCCGCGGCCATCGTCGATTGCACCGACGACCACCGGTTCGAGGTCGCCGAGTCCGTCGACATGCGAACCTTCCCCGGCTCGGAGTACGGGCCAAACGCGGCTCCCCCGTCGCCGGCTCGCATTCAGCAGATCACCCAGGAACAGTGCGAGGCCGCGGTGCGCAACTACCTCGGCCCCAAGTTCGACCCCAACAGCAAGTTCACCGTCAGCCTGCTGTGGTCCGGTGACCGGGCCTGGCGCCAGTCCGGCGACCGCCGCATCCTGTGCGGCCTGCAGCTGCCCGGCGCCAACAACCAACAGATCGTCTACAAGGGCAAGGTGGCCGACATCGACCAGTCCAAGGTGTGGCCCGCCGGCACCTGCCTGGGAATCGATTCGGCGACCAACCAGCCCGTCGACGTCCCGGTCGACTGCGCGGCACCGCACGCAATGGAGGTCACCGGCACGGTCAACCTGGCCGAGAAATTCCCCGCCGCACTGCCCCCCGAACCCGAGCAGGACGGGTTCATCAAGGACGCCTGCACCAAGATGACGGACGCCTACCTCGCGCCCATCAAATTGCGCACCACCACCCTGACGCTGATCTATCCCACCTTGTCGATGCCCAGCTGGTCGGCGGGGAGCCGGGAGGTCGTCGTGCAGCATTGGCGCGACGCTGGGCAACGGGGGCTGGGCCGCGCTGGTCAACAGCGCCAAGGGACCGCTGATGATCAACGGCCAGGCGCCGGTACCGCCGCCGGACATTCCCGAAGAGCGGCTGACGTGCCGCAGGTTCCCGTTCAGGCGCCGGCCCCGCAGCAGACCACCGCCCCCTCGGACAACACTCCGCCGGGCAACCAGCATCTACCGCAACAGCCGGTCGTGACCCCGCCGCGACCGCAGGCTACCCAGCCTTCTCAGGCCACGCAGGCTCCCGAGGCGTCGCCCCCACCCGAAGGCGGACCGCCGCCCCAGGCGCCCCCGCCAGCTGAGCCCCCACCTGGGACCTAGCCTGGTGGCCGTGCGGATGGACCCGCAGCGGTTCGACGAGCTGGTCTCCGACGCACTGGATCTGATCCCGCCCGAGCTGGCCGCCGCAATGGACAACGTCGTGGTGCTGGTCTCCGACCGCCACCCCGAGGATGACGAACTGCTTGGCCTGTATGAAGGGGTGGCGCTGACCGAGCGCGACTCCGATTACGCCGGTTCGCTGCCGGACGCCATCACCATCTACCGCGAGGCGCTGCTGGACGTCTGCGAATCGGACGACGAGGTGGTCGAGCAGGTAGCGATCACGGTGATCCACGAAATCGCCCACCACTTCGGCATTGACGACGACCGGTTGGACGAACTGGGCTGGGGATAGCGGGCGCGTCGGGCGCGGCAACCCGATTTCGTCCGCATCCGGTGCTATGAACGGCGTATGAGCACGGCCTGCCGCGACTGCCGGGCAGGGTTAGATCACTGCCACGGCACCATCATTCGTCATTCATTACACCGGTCGGAATGCACCGAGCCGGACTGCGTCAGCCCCGAGCTGTTGCCGCACAGTTTCGTCGTCGACTGCGATGCCGTCGGCTGCGGATGCGCGGAAGCGGTAGCGGCGGCGCTGGCGGTCTGAAACGGCGTCAGCCCATCGGGTCGCTGCCCGACGTCACAGCGTCGGCGACCGGGCTGGCATCGGACTTCGGGTAAAACGGCGGCGTCAGGGCTCCCCACCGCACGCAGCTCCACCGCCCGTCGGTGATCGGGGACAGCACCACCGACTCGGCGTTGCCCAGGTGGTTGTCCAGCACAAAGTTGCCGTCCACGCCGGCCAGCACCGCGGACGCCAGCCGGATCGCCGCACCATGGCTGACGACGATGATGTCGCCGTCCCAGTCGTCGTCATCGAGGTAGCGCAACCGCAGGTCGGTGATCACCGGCAGGTAGCGGTCCAACAGGTCGTTGCCGGTCTCGCCACCGGGCAGGGGCACGTCGAGCTCACCGTGCTGCCATCGCTCGTAGATGGCGTTGAATTCGGCGACCGCTTCGTCGTCGTTGCGGTTTTCCAGCTCCCCGACCTGCACCTCGTGAATGCCGGCAACCTCGTGCGCCGCGACGTCGAATTCGGCGCCGATCACCGCGGCCGTCTCCGACGCCCGGATGGCCACCGAGTGCGCGAGCATGGCCGGTCGCCCGGAAGCCTGGGCGAACGCCAGAGCCTGCTCCCGGCCCAACGGCGTCAGCGCCGTCCCCGGCGGCCGGGTGTCCAACCTGCGCTCGACGTTGCCGTACGACTGACCGTGCCGCACCAGAACCAAGCGACCGCTCATTCGGGCTTGCCCTCCCGCACTCGCGTGAGCCAGCGCGACGCCTCGTCGACCTGCGGCTCGGCGCCGGGCAACCCCGTCGGCCAGGACCCCAGGAACCGCACGTCCTCACAACGCTGGTGCAACCCCTTGAGCGCCTCGGCGACCGGGACGTCGTCGATATGGCCGGCACAGTCTACGAAGAACAGATACGAGCCCAGCCCGGTGCGGGTGGGGCGGGATTCGATCCGGGTCAGATCGATGCCGCGGATGCCGAATTCGGTGAGTGCGCCCGCCAGCGCGCCGGGCGCACTGTCCATGAGCAACACCACCGAAGTGCGATCGGCTCCGGTACGGGCCGGCGCCGGACCCGGCGGGCCGACCAGGACGAAGCGGGTGCGGGCGTTTGATTCGTCGACCACACCTTCCGCCAGCACCGTCAGCCCCCAGTGGGCCGCGGCCAGCGGCGACGTCACCGCGGCGTCGGCGTGGCCGTCGGCCACCTGGCGTGCCGCGTCGGCATTGGAATACGCAGGCCTCAGCTCGGCTCCCGACAGATGGGCGGCGACCCACTTCCGCACTTGTGCCGCCGCCACTGGAAAGGCCGCCAATGTGCGTACCTCAGTGGCGCCGGGGCCGATTTGCAGGCCGGCTTTGACGACGATGCTGAACGCCACGTCCAAGGTGGTCTCGGCGAACACCTGCAGCGGCGAACCAATGGCCAGGCTGTCCAAGGTGGGCATCACCGATCCGTCGATCGAGTTCTCGATCGGCACGCACGCATAGTCGGCACGGCCGTCGCGGACAGCGTCCAGCGCAGCCGGTGTGCTGTCGATCGGCAACCGCTGCAAGGCATCCGGCCCGTCGTCGGGGATCAGGCCGGCGGCCGTCATCTGCAGCAGCGCCGCCTCGGTGAAGGTCCCTTCGGGACCGAGGAATGCGATGCGGGCCACACCGACAACCCTAATGGCGCGAATCGCGCGCCAGCGCTTGCGGCGGCTACCGTTTCTAAGTTAACTTAGGCTTACCTAACTGCTAGTAGGAGGTGGCGGGTGCTACCGGTCACGAGTCCCGCACCGACGACAGCGGAGCGCATTCGCACCGCGTGTGCCCGGGCCGGCGGCGCGCTGCTGGCGATCGACGGCGAGGACCCGGTGGCCACGCCGGTACATCATTTGCTCTATGACGGATCGTTCGCCGTAGCGGTTCGGATCGATCCCCTCAGCCCGGACTGCGCGGCGTCTGGATCGCAGGCACTGCTGGAGTTGGCCGACTACGCACCGCTGCCGATGCGAGAACCGGTTCGCTCCCTGGTCTGGGTCCGCGGTCGCCTTCAGCAAGTCCCACCGGGGGCGGTGGCCCAGCTGCTCGACCTGATCGCCACCGAGCACCCGAACGCGGCACTGCTGCAAGTGGAGACGCCGAACTCGCAGAAATCCATGCCCGCCGCGCCGGAGGAGACCCGCTACACCCTGCTGCGGCTGCAGATCGCATCCGTCGTGGTGACCGATGCCACCGGAGCCGAGCCGGTCAGCACGGCAGAGTTGCTCGCCGCTCGGCCCGACCCGTTCTGCGCGATCGAATCAACCTTGCTCTGGCACCTGACCACCGCCCACAACGACGTCGTCGCGCGGCTGGTATCGAGGCTGCCGACGCCACTGCGCCGCGGACAGGTCCGTCCACTGGGCCTCGACCGGTACGGCGTGCGCTTTCGGGTGGAAGGCAGCGACGGCGACGGCGAGTTTCAGGACGTTCGGCTGCCCTTCCACAAGCCGGTCGATGACATGACCGGGCTGAGCCAGGCCATCCGAGTGCTGATGGGTTGCCCGTTCCTGAACGGTCTGAGGGCCCGCCGGTAACGGATCCGATTCCCCCAATTTTCCAGTGCTGCACTCGCGTGATGGGTCCCAACACGTACGGTATCCGGGTGAACGGCTACCGATCGCCGCAACCGCGGTCTGAAACAGCGCTCCCGTGGGAGGTGCAAGCGGAGCCGTCGCAGGTGATTCGTCGCGACCCCGGCCGGCGGCGGCCGGAGGCCTATGAGGACGACCTGCCACGGCGCGTACCACACCCGCGGGTACCGCCTCCTCGGGTACCACCTCCGGTTTCCCGGAGCGGACCGAGTCCACCGAACCCCGCTGACTTCCGAGGAGACCCGCCCAAGCACTACAAGCGCCGCAGGCGCCGCTGGGGCCGCCTGCTGGTGCTGATGCTGGTGCTGCTGCCGCTGCTCGCGGCCGCCGGCATCGTCGGCGAGGCCGTTTGGCTCGATCGGTCCGTGCACCGCGCGACGGTCTTGGCGAACTACCCCGGCCGGCCCGCGGCCGGCAAAGGCACAAACTGGCTGATCGTGGGTTCGGACAGCCGCGAGGGCCTCACCCCCGAACAGCAGAACCAGCTGGCCACCGGCGGCGATGTCGGCAGCAGCCGGACCGACACCCTGTTGCTGGTGCACATGCCCGGAATGGGCGCTAACACCCCGCCCACGATGGTGTCGTTACCGCGTGACTCGTACGTACCGATCCCCGGTCATGGCAAGGACAAAATCAACGCGGCATTCGCTTATGGCGGGGCGGCTCTATTGGCCCAGACGGTCGAGCAGGCCACCGGATTGCGCCTCGACCACTACGCCGAGATCGGATTCGGTGGGTTCCCCGCCCTGGTCGATGCGCTGGGCGGGGTCACGGTGTGCCCGGTCGAACCGATCAACGATCCGTTGGCCGGCATCAACCTGCCCGCCGGTTGCCAGAAGCTGGACGGCCGCAATGCGTTGGGTTTCGTCAGGAGCCGGGCCACACCGCGGGCAGATCTGGACCGGATGATCAACCAGCGGTTGTTCATGTCGGCGCTGTTGCATCGCGCCGCCAGCCCGTCGGTGTGGCTCAATCCGTGGCGCTGGTACTCGGTGCCGAGCGCCGCTGCCCACGCGCTCACCATTGACCGCGGTGACCGGGTATGGGACCTGGCCCGACTCGGCTGGGCCCTGCACGCATCCACCACCGAGGTGACCGTCCCGATCGACGAGTTCACCGACGCCGACGTCGGCTCCGTCGTGGTCTGGAACCACGATGTGGCAAGCAAGTTGTTCGCCGCCCTGGCCTCTGACGGGCCGCTTCCCAATACCGGGCTCGACGTCCACGGCTAATTACTCAAGAAATTTCAATACGTATTTCAACCAAGCCTTGCTTTACTTAGGCAATGCTGACCTCATCAGAAATTAATTTCGCGCCCGCCATACACTTAGGAAAACCTTTCCTGAGTAAGTCCCGCCTTCGTTGCGCCGGGCCGTCTACCTGCAGTAGCCTGCCGGTTATGAGCGATTACGACGGCCCGAAGACGAAGTTCCACGCATTAATGCAGGAGCAGATTTACAACGAATTCACGGCGGCGCAGCAATACGTGGCGACGGCCGTTTATTTCGATGGTGCCGACCTGCCGCGATTGGCGAAGCATTTCTACGGCCAAGCGGTCGAAGAACGCAATCACGCGATGATGCTGGTGCAACATCTACTCGACCGCGACGTCCGCGTGGAGATCCCGGGGGTGGATTCGGTGCGCAACCACTTCGATCGTCCGCGCGATGCCCTGGCGCTGGCGCTGGACCAGGAGCGTGCGGTTACCGACCAGGTCAGCCGGCTGGCAGCCGTGGCCCGCGACGAGGGTGACTACCTGGGCGAGCAGTTCATGCAGTGGTTCCTGCAGGAACAGGTCGAAGAGGTGGCGTTGATGACCACCCTGCTGCGGGTTGCCGATCGAGCTGGCGCCAACCTGTTCGACCTGGAGAACTTCGTCGCCCGCGAGGTGGGCTCGCCGTCCGCCGGGATCGGCACGCCCAAGGTCGCCGGCGGCACTCTGTCGCCGAACTAGACCTGTCGCCGAACTAGACGCTCGTCGCCGAACTAGCTGCTGCCCGCCTCAGCGCGCCGGCGGTCCAGCCAGGCCTTGGTACGACCTGGGTAATCGGTGGCGATCCAGGCCACCCCGACGTCGCGGCAGAAGTCGATTTCGTCGTAGTCGTCGACGATCCAGCAATACACCGCCCGGCCCTGGGCGGCGGCGCGGTCCACGAGTTGCGGGTATTCCTTCAGCGCCGATAACGACGGCCCGACCGCGGTGGCCCCGACCGCGGTGGCCGCGCTGCTGGCCAGGTACCGCGGAGTTTTGCCGAGCAGCACTGTCGGCAGCATCGGTGCGGCACGCCGGATTCGCCAGACCGCTGCGGCCGAAAAGGACATCACCACCGCCCGAGATCGGTCCGCGGAGGCCGGCGAGGCGATACCGAACCGGTGCAGGAGTGCCAGCAGCTTGCTTTCCACCAGCGAGCCGTAGCGAACAGGATGTTTGGTCTCGATGAAGATCTTCACCGGCCGGTTCCAATCCAGAACCAGGGACAGGAGCGCGTCCAGCGTCAGCAGCTGCTGTCACCGTGAGTGCCGTCCGGACGCCAGCTGTCGTGCCACGCGCCGTATTCCAGTTCACGCAACTGCTCCAGCGTCATCGTGCTGACCAAACCGGCCCCCGTCGAGGTCCGGTCCAGGCGGCGGTCATGCACGCAAACCAGATGACCGTCGCGGGTCAGCCGCACATCACATTCGACACCATCAGCGCCTTCTTTGAGCGCAAGGTCATAGGCGGCCAGCGTGTGTTCGGGGAGGGCAGCCGAAGCCCCGCGGTGGGCCACCACGAATGGGTGCCCGCCGAGCACCTCATCCGCCCAAGACATATCACTATGCTGCCGGTTCCTGCCCCTTCAACTCAACTGCACCAGCAGATGCGCGTGTCGCTGGTCGATCCGATCCCACCATGACCCAGCGATGCGTCGGTCGTTCGACTGGCTTCCGCTCGAACCCTTCGAAGACCCGGCCAACGGCGGCCACCGCGATGGCAGCGAACAGGTACGCGAACACCATCGTGACGGTGTTGTTGGCGATGCCCTGGGCGTCCGTGGCCCCGCTGGTAAGGAGGGCAAAGATCGACACGATGCTGCTGATGACCCAGAGGATCCACCACCGCAGAATCGGTCTCTGCAGCCGGTCATAATGATCTTCGACGGTTGCCAGCTCGATGACGTAAACCGGCGCCCAGAACAGATTGACCAGCGGAACCAGGCACCCGGCCCATATCGCCCGGGCAGAACGCTGATCCGGCATCGCGTAATGGGAGAACGCGGCGGCGCGCCGCGCGATCAGCCACCTAGTCAGCGTCACGCAATAGGTGAGCACCGCCCCGATCGCCGCCACACTGGCCAGCACGCCGAGCCAGTCCGCCAAAATCGCCACGACCGAATTCAGCAATGTGTTCCGGTTGATGATCAACAGCACATACCGCACGACGTACACCAGCGCGACGAGGCCGAGCACCAGCACGCTGACGAACAGCGTGGCGCGCACCGTCGCCGCCGACGGTCCCGTCGCGGCGGGCGCCGCCGCCGGCAGGGCGGCCTGATCGACGCGGTCCGCAAGACCCCAACGCGGTATCACGGCATAGCGCGGCGTTGGGCCGAGCGGTCGGCGGCCGCGCCGCTGCGGCGGCGCGGCACCGGGCCGCACGGCTATCCACCGAAAGCCCGGCTGCAATCGCGGTGCGGGCTGCCAACCGGGGCCGCCGGGGCCCCTGACCGGCGGCGGGACGCCGGGGCTACTCCACCGTGGGGCGGGCGCCGTCACGTCCGCCATGGGCGCCATCAGTGCTCCCCGGCAGCGCGGGCACCACTCTCGCCGCCGTTCGCGGACGTTCCATCGAGTGCCGCACTGCGAGCACACCTGAATCACCGGACCAGCCTAACGCCGGCGACAATGTGGGCCGGGGAAAAGGCCTTCTGAAGAGGCCCGCACTCGAGCAGCGGCACCCGTCGACGCGGTCCTGTCCAGGCGTGTCCGCGCCACAGCCGCACCCCGACGCAGCTACTTACGGCTATCCACAGTTTCCACAGGTTTATGCACAGCTGGCGTTCGGGTACTTAACCCCATTGATACAGCCTCTACCGGGTAGTACCCGTGGCAACTGTGGATAACCCGGGGTGGCTTGGGCATGCCCATCGACAGGCCAAACGGGTGCGCGAGCGAAGCGAAATGTCTTGTCACGCAAATGACCACAGACCAGGCCGACTTGCATAATCCGCCGCGCCGAGCCGGCCGCCGAGCGCCGCCGCCATCACAAAGCCGCTGTTCAGGGGGCTGTATTCGGGCGAGTTTCCCGAGCACAGGACAACGCGTTATGATCGCGATCGCTACGTTGATTGTGACTCACCTCACTGCAGCCCCCCCGCAGTGACGTGAACGCGCAGGTGGAGGGCATTTGATGGCCATGCATCCGATCGGTCCCGGCCCGACGGCATCGTCGGACCGGTATTCGGGCTCATCTGCCTGGAACCACGGCTACGGAATTGCCGCATTACGTGCCGGGCTGATCGCCCTGGCGTTGCTGGCCGTGCTGGTCCTCCTCATTGTGATTTAACGCCGCCCACGTCTGCCCGGATATTCGGGTGCCTGTCCTCAGCGGTCGTCCTTGCGGCGCGGCCGGTCATGGAGCAGGGTTGACTGGGTGAAGCTCGGCCAGGCCGCTCCATGGCGGAATCCGTGCGAATGACGCGTCAGGCGATCACCAACGATCATCGAAGAAAGGAATACCGTGGCTGAATACACCCTGCCCGACCTGGACTGGGACTACGCAGCGCTGGAACCACACATCTCCGGTCAGATCAACGAGATCCACCACAACAAGCATCACGCCACCTACGTCAAGGGCGTGAACGACGCCGTTGCCAAGCTCGAAGAAGCACGTGCCAAGGACGACCACGCCGCGATCTTCTTGAACGAGAAGAACTTGGCCTTCCACCTGGGCGGCCACGTCAACCACTCCATCTGGTGGAAGAACCTCTCGCCCAACGGCGGCGATAAGCCGACCGGCGATCTTGCCGCGGCCCTGGACGATGCGTTCGGCTCGTTCGACAAATTCCGCGCCCAATTCAGTGCGGCCGCCAACGGGTTGCAGGGGTCGGGCTGGGCGGTACTCGGCTACGACACTCTGGGCGGCAAGCTGCTGACATTCCAGCTTTACGACCAGCAGGCCAACGTCCCGCTTGGCATCATTCCCCTGCTACAGGTCGACATGTGGGAGCACGCTTTCTACTTGCAGTACAAGAACGTCAAGGCCGATTACGTCAAGGCGTTCTGGAATGTCGTCAACTGGGAAGACGTGCAATCACGCTACGCGGCTGCAACCTCGAAAACGTCAGGCCTGATATTCCCCTGAACCCGTCACCTACAACGCTTGGGCGTCGCGCACACTGCGCGGCGCCCTTTGCGTTTAACCGAGCCGTCAGCCGGGCATTTTGTGAAAGCGAGCACTGTTAGCCGTGTCGAGTTGCAAGGCGCCGAAACCACGCGCATGCTTAATCATTCGCGCGGCCGGTGAAGTTATTTCGGACGGAGGAATCGCGGAGGGGCGAGATGGACACTGGTTCAAGTCGGCCTATCGGGGTCGCTCCGTTCCATTCGCGTGGTGCCCTGAAAGGGTTTGTGATTTCCGGGCGTTGGCCCGATTCGACGAAGGAATGGGCACAGCTGCTGATGGTCGCGGTGCGGGTCGCGTCGCTACCCGGATTGCTTTCCACCACAACGGTATTCGGTGCCCGCGAAGAGCTGCCCGACGAACCCGAGCCGGGCACCGTCGGATTGGTGCTGGCCGAGGGCACGGTATTCGGTGAATCAGCCATCCGGCCAGGGTATTTCGCTGATCATCAGCCTCCCGCATTGCTGATGCTGCACCCACCTTCGGAAACCATGCCGTCGCTGCCCGAATGCACGGGCGCGGCGTCGGGATGCGTCCTGCTGCCGGGATTGCCCTACCTGGGATTGGAGCACCGGGCGGCTTGGGTGGAAGCAGAAGCGGACGGCACCATCACGTCGATGGTCAGCCGTGTTGGCGTCGATCCGATCAGCCATCCCGACACCGCTATCCTCGCGATGCTGCTTGCCGCATAAGGAGATTCGAAAGAATCAATTCAGGCATCGAATCGAGAAATACGGGTGCCCGAACTTCTCTGCCTTGCTGGCGCCCGCCGGATACGCCAGCTAGCCTGAGACCATTAGCGAAGGGGAGTAGCCCCGAATCGTCGAGTCGACATACTGGCGTGCAGCCCGGCCGGCGGACCGTTCCACACGGACGGTGGGTGAGACCTTCGACCGATGTTCGGTGACTTCAATGGTCGCCGACGACGTGTCGAAAGGTCGTCTCGGATGCTCACCGCCACACTGCTGAGTCTCGGAGTGGTGTTCCTTGCCGAACTCGGCGACAGATCCCAGCTCATCACCATGACCTACGCCCTGCGCTACCGCTGGTGGGTGGTGCTGACCGGGGTGACGATTGCCGCGTTCGCGGTGCACGGGCTCTCAGTCACCATCGGCCATTTTCTGGGCACCACACTGCCGGCGCGCCCGATGGCTTACGCATCTGCGATCGCTTTTCTGCTTTTTGCCGTGTGGGCCTGGCGCGAGGGTGCAGCCGGTCGTGCAGCAGTCGCAACCACCCGGGAGCCCCGTTTCGCATTACTCACCGTCGTGTCGTCGTTTGCGTTGGCCGAGATGAGCGACAAGACGACGTTAGCGACGCTCACCTTGGCCAGCGATCACAACTGGGTCGGCGTTTGGATCGGCAGCACGATCGGCATGGTCTTGGCCGACGTCCTGGCGATCGCAGCGGGGATACTGCTGCATCAGCGCCTCCCCGAGCAGCTGCTGCACCTCTTGGCCAGTCTGCTGTTCCTGCTGTTCGGATTGTGGATGCTGTTCGACAACGCGCTGGGATGGCGGCTGGTAGCCATTGTGGTGACCACCGCAGTGGCGCTGGCCGCGGCAATTGGGGCGGTGGCCGTGCGGGTGGCGCAAACTCTGCGGCGACGCCGAACGGAGGCCGCAGTCATCGGGAGGTGGCCGCAGGCAGCGTGAAGGCGTCTAGCAGGTCGCGCTGTCACGGGCTCCTGAACTGGGGCCGCAGCCGCCAACCACGCGCCGAAGGTTTGCAAATATAACTCAAATCTAACTCGTGTCCATCAGCTGCGGGCGCGCTACTGTGCGCGCTCTGCATGGGGCCGGACAGCAAAGCAGCCGCTCGACGGATATTTGTTGGCCGCTGGTTGCCCGGTGTGATGCCGGTCAAACTAACTGAGTCTGTATCATCGCTTCGCCGATCCCGAAGGAGACGGCGTCCGGTATGACCGCACAGGACGGTTTCTGCGGATAACCTGTGAATTCTGACTATCTTATGGACACCGGGCCCGGTCGGTTGCATGCTCTGCAGGGGCGGTGTCGCTGACCGCTCCGAACGCGGGTACCAAAACTGGTCAGGTTTGCACTTGGTTGTCAACTCAACTGTCGCTACCATGGTCAGCAAATACCTATACAGCCAAAACAGTTCCCTCTTCAGCTCCGTGGAGGTCATTTCGATGAGCACGACGTTCGCATCCCGCTTGAACCGCCTGTTCGACACGGTGTATCCCCCCGGGCGCGGGCCGCATACGTCCGCGGAGGTGATCGCGGCGCTCAAGTCGGAGGGCGTCACGATGTCAGCTCCGTACCTGTCGCAGCTACGCTCCGGCAACCGCACCAACCCGTCGTCAGCGACGATGGCGGCCCTTGCCAATTTCTTCCGCATCAAGTCGGCCTACTTCACCGATGACGAGTACTACGAAAAGCTCGACTCGGAATTGGCGTGGCTCGCCAGCATGCGTGACGAGGGCGTGCGCCGCATCGCGGTCGGAGCTTCAGGGCTGTCCACCCAGGCCCAGAAAGACCTCGCGGAGCGGGTCGACGAGTTGCGCCGCCTGGAGCGCCTGGACGCCTGAGGGACGCCAAACAGCCGCCCGTGGGCTGGCCTGTTCAGGCTGACCTGACGGACCGCCCGCCGCCGGTTCCGTTTAGGGTTGGCTCAGCGATCGCGCATCCGCACCGCGATAGTCCACGAGATACCGGGAGGCGTCCGGGAATGGGCCTGTTCCGCAAGCGAAAGAGCCGTGCGACGCGTCGCGCCGAAGCCCGCGCGATCAAGGCCCGTGCCAAGCTCGAGGCAAAGCTGGCCGCCAAGAACGAACGCCGTCGTATCAAGGGCGCCCAACGCGCCGGCGACAAAGCCCTCAAGGCGCAGCTCAGGTCCCAGCAGGACAGCGATAAGGCGGCGCTGAAAGTCGCCGAGGCGCAACTCAAGGCCGCACGCGAGGGCAAGTTGCTCTCACCTACTCGAATCCGCCGGACGCTGACGGTGTCTCGGTTGCTGGCCCCGGTGCTCACACCGGTGATCTATCGGGCGGCCATGGCGGCGCGCGCACTGATCGACCAGCGTCGTGCGGATCAGCTTGGCATCCCGTTGGCTCAGATCGGCCAATTCTCCGGGCACGGCGCCCGGCTGTCGGCTCGGGTCGCCGGGTCGGAGCAGTCCTTGCGCTCGGTGCAAGAGAAGAAGCCCAAAGACGCCGAGACCCGGCAGTTTGCGTCCGCCGTCACCGACCGGCTCACCGATCTGTCGGCGGCCATCACCGCTGCGGAGCACATGCCGGCGGCGCGGCGCCGGGCGGCCCACTCCGCGATCTCGTCGCAGCTCGACGGTATCGAGGCCGACCTGATGGCCCGGCTCGGATTGAGCTGACGTGCCACGCCATGGCAGGTGGATGTGGCGCGCCCTGATCACGGTGGTCGCGGGCGGCGCGCTCTACCTCGGCTCTGCCGCAGCCACCCCGTCGGCCTGGGCACACGTCCATGCCAGCAGCGACAACGCGGTTAAGGGCGGCATGGCCATCGTCACCTTCCAGGTGCCCAACGAATCCGATTCGGGCGCCGTGACCACCGCGCTCACCGTCGCCCTTCCCAATGTGGCATCGGCACGTACCCAAAGCATGCCCGGGTGGACCGCCAAGCTCGACCGCGATGGCGCCTCCGGCACCGTCCGGTCGGTGACCTGGACGGCCGCGCCCGGCAGCGGGATCGGGGCGGATCAGTTTGGGCTGTTCCGGATTTCGGTGCAGCTGCCCTCCACCGACACCGTCAGCTTCCCGGCCACCCAGACCTATTCCGACGGGTCGGTCGTGAAATGGGATCAGCCGCCGCTGCCCGGCGGCGCTGAGCCAGAGCATCCGGCACCCATGCTGACCCTGACAGCGGGCCCGGCGGGGCCCGCTGAACACCACCCGGGCTCCGCGGCGTCGCCATCAAACGACAACACCGCTCGCCTGTTCGGCGGGGTGGCGGTGGCGGTCGCCGTGCTGGGGGTTGGTATCACCTTGATTCGAGGTCGCGCATGAGAGGGCCAATAGCCGTCGCACGGGTCAGCGTGCTGCTGGCCACCATTTGGCTGGCCGCGCTCCTGACCGCGCAAGTGGCGTCCGCGCACGCCGTGCGGGTGGCCGCGGAGCCTGCGGATGGCGCGGCTCTCGCTACCGGTCCGGATCGAGTAAGCGCGACCTTCAACGAGCGATTGCAAACCAATTTCGCGGCGATGACGGTCGTCGGACCCGATACCAACATGTGGTCTACCGGCGATCCGGCGGTGCAGGGCGCGGTGGTCAGCGTCGGCGTGCGTCCACTTGGACCGGTCGGCAACTACACCGTGAACTATCGGGTGACGTCTGCCGATGGCCACGTAGTAGCCGGGTCATGGTCGTTTCGGCTGACCTTGCCCGGGACCGGCGCGCCTGGACCGGCAGCTGCCGGCGGGACCGATAACGGCGACGACGCCCCGGTCTGGCCGTTTGTGTTGATAACGGTGGCGATCGTCGGCGCGGGCGCACTCTGGGCGACGCGTCGCAGGCCGTGACGGGCCCTGGTCACCGAGGGGGTCCAGGGAGTCCTGGCATGATGGGACCCGAATAACTCGGTGCGCAGCGAAATGATGTGAGGAGCGGCCGCATGGCAGACCCGCAAGACATACCGAACAGCGAACCCGCCGGCGAATCGACGCCACCGGCCAAGAAGCCTCCCGCCAAGGCCGTCAAGAAAACCCCGGACGCGCCCGCGAAAAAAGCGCCCGCGAAAAAAGCTCCGGCTAAGAAAGCTCCGGCTAAAAAGGCGCCCGCGAAAAAAGCGCCCGCCAAAAAGGCACCGCCCAAAAAGGCGCAGGCCAAAGCCCAAAGCCCTGAACCCGCGCCACCGGAGGCAATCGAGCAGCCCCTTAACCTCCAGCAGCGGATCGAGACTAACGGAGACCTTGCTGCCGCCGCTAAAGATGTTGCAGCACAAGCCAAGTCAACCGTAGAAGGTGCCAACGATCCCGTCGCCAACGAACCTGTGGTGCTGCCGACGAGTGGCTCACCGGTGCCGCTGGTGGTGGCGCTGGCGTTAAGCCTGTTGGCCATCCTGCTGATCCGTCAGCTGCGACGCCGCTAACCACGGTGGCCGTGACTTTTCGCCCCACTGCCGACCTCGTCGACAGCATCGGGCCCGACGTACGCAGCTGTGACCTCCAGTTCCGGCAATTCGGTGGCCGCCCCGAATTCGCCGGCCCGATAAGCACTGTGCGGTGTTTCCAAGACAACGCGTTGCTGAAATCGGTGCTCTCGCAGCCGGGTGCGGGCGGGGTACTGGTTATCGACGGCGAAGGCTCGGTACACACCGCGCTCGTCGGTGACGTCATCGCCGAATTGGCCCGCTCCAATGGATGGGCCGGTCTGGTCGTGCACGGCGCGGTGCGTGACGCGGCCACGCTGCGCGGCATCGACATCGGCATCAAGGCACTGGGCACCAATCCCCGCAAGAGCACCAAGACCGGCGCCGGGGAGCGCGACGTCGAGGTCAGTTTGGGTGGGGTGACGTTCGTGCCGGGTGATGTCGCCTACAGCGACGACGACGGCATTGTCATCGTCGCTGCAGACGGGCTTTAAGGCCGCTACTAAGCGGCGGCTATTGCGGCTGGCTTCTTGGCGAATCGCAGACCCTCACCGGCGACCTTGGCCCGCCGGATCAGCCAAATGTCGCGCAGATAGTTCTGATTCAGCCGCCACGGGGTGCGCGAGCCCTGCTTGGGCAGCTGGTCGAGTGAGCGCAGGACATAGCCGGGGGTGAATTCCATGAAGGGCCGCTCATCGACAGCGGCACCTGGGTGCTCGACCTCCACGGTGTCAAAGCCGTTGTTATCCATGTAATTCAGCAGACGGCAGACGAACTCCGATACCAGATCGGCCTTCAGCGTCCATGACGCGTTGGTATAGCCGACCGTGTAGCCCATGTTGGGCACGCCGGAGAGCATCATGCCTTTGTAGGCCATCGTTTTGGTGAGGTCCACCGTTTGTCCATCGACGGTGACCGTCGCGCCACCGAAGAGCTGCAGGTTCAATCCCGTTGCGGTGATGATGATGTCGGCCGGCAGTTCGCGGCCTGAGCTAAGCCGGATTCCGTTGGCGGTGAACCGGTCAATGCTGTCGGTGACCACCTCGGCCTTGTCGTGGCGGATGGCGCGGAACAGATCGCCGTTGGGCACCAGGCACAGCCGCTGGTCCCACGGGTTGTAGTCCGGGCCGAAGTGCGTTTCTACGTCGTAACCCTCGGGAAGTTGGCGTCCTGCGTAGCCCAGCAAGACATTTCGCATCTTCCGCGGCCACTTCCGACAGGCCCCGTACATGGCCGCCTGGCGCGCGACATTCTTCCATCGGGTCGTGGTGTAAGCCATGTTCTCGGGCAGCCAGCGGTTAAGCCTCTCGGCCATCTTGTCCCGTTCTGGCTGCGAGACAATGTATGTCGGTGAGCGCTGCAGCATCGTTACATGCTTGGCCCCCGAATTCGCCAGTGCCGGAACGAGGGTGACCGCGGTTGCACCGCTGCCGATCACGACGACGTTCTTGTCGGCGTAGTCGAGGTCCTCGGGCCACTGCTGTGGATGGATGACGGGGCCGGTGAAGTCCTGTAAGCCGGCGAACTCCGGCGCGTAGCCCTGCTCGTAGTTGTAGTAGCCGCTGCACAAAAAGAGGAATGAGCAAGAGATCGTGCGCTGCGTGCCGTTGTTCTCGATGTGCAGGGTCCAGCGGTTCTCGGTGTTGGACCAGTCCGCTTTGACGACCTGGTGGTTGAACCGGATGTGCTCGTCGATGCCGTACATGGCCGCGGTGCTCTTGACGTAATTGAGAATCGGCGCACCGTCGGCAATGGCTTGGCGCTCGGTCCAGGGCCGGAAACGGAAACCCAGCGTGTACATGTCGGAGTCGGAACGAATACCGGGGTAACGGAACAGATCCCAGGTGCCGCCCATGGCTGCGCGCTTTTCCAGGATGGCGTAGCTCTTAGTTGGGCACCGGTCTTGTAGATGCCATGCCGCGCTCACGCCGGAGATACCCGCCCCCACGATGACGACATCAAGATGCTCGGTCATCTCAGTCATGGCGTCCACGCTATCAACGGTATGTCGACTTAGTCAACACAGTGTCGAAACTTTCAACACGGAGTAAGGTGGCCGTCGTGACCTCCTCCACCGCCAGCCACACGTCTCGGGGTCGGCGCACCGCACGCCCGTCCGGTGACGAGCGCGAATGGGCGATTCTCGCCACCGCCGAGCGGCTCCTCGAGGACCGTCCGCTGACCGACATCTCGGTCGATGACCTGGCCAAAGGTGCCGGAATCTCGCGACCGACGTTCTACTTCTATTTCTCGTCCAAGGAAGCGGTGCTACTGACGCTGATGGACCGGGTGGTCAACGAGGCCGACGGGGCCCTGGAAGCCCTCAGCAAAGCGCCGGATGGCGACGGCGACAACATGTGGCGCACCGGTATCAATGTTTTTCTCCAGACGTTCGGGTCGCACAAGGCGGTAATCCGAGCCGCTCAAGCCGCCAGGGACAGCAGTGCCGAACTCCGCGACCTGTGGTCGACGTTCATGCAGAAGTGGATCGCCTACACGGCCGCGGTGATCGAGGCCGAGCGCGAACGCGGAGCCGCGCCGGACACCCTGCCTGCCCTGGAGCTCGCCACCGCGCTGAACCTGATGAATGAGCGGACACTATTCGCGTCCTTTGCCGCTGAAACGCCATCCGTCCCGGAGCCCCGGGTGCTGGACACGCTGGTGCACATCTGGGTCGGCAGCATCTACGGCGAGGCGCACTAGCGCAATCGGCTTGTCAGCCACGCATGCGAACATATGTTCGTGCGGTGCGAGGCCTCCATCCTGCACGCGGACCTGGATTCGTTCTATGCGTCCGTCGAACAACGCGACGACCCGACATTGCGAGGCCGCCCGGTGATCGTGGGCGGCGGGGTGGTGCTGGCCGCCAGCTATGAAGCCAAGGCCTACGGGGTGCGTACGGCGATGGGCGGGCGACAGGCGCGACGCCTGTGCCCACACGCCGTGGTGGTGCCCCCGCGCATGAGTGCCTATTCGAACGCCAGCGACGCGGTGTTCGAGGTGTTCCGCAACACCACGCCCATGGTGGAGCCACTCTCCGTCGACGAGGCGTTCCTCGACGTCAGCGGACTGCGCCGGGTGTCCGGGTCCCCGGTCCAGATCGCGGCGCGACTGCGCGACGACGTGCGCGACCAGGTGGGCCTGCCCATCACCGTCGGGATCGCCCGGACGAAATTCCTCGCCAAAGTCGCCAGCCAGGAGGCCAAGCCCGACGGGTTGTTGTTGGTGCCGCCCGAGCAGGAGCTGGCCTTCTTGCATCCGTTGCCGGTGCGCCGATTGTGGGGCGTGGGTGCGGTTACCGCCGATAAGCTGCACGCGCACGGCATCCGCACCGTCGCCGAGGTCGCCGAACTCAGCGAGTCGACCCTGGCTTCGTTGTTGGGCGCGGCGATGGGCCGCCAGTTGTATGCGCTGTCCCGCAACATTGACCGGCGCCGCGTGATCACCGGTGTGCGCCGGCGCTCGGTAGGTGCCCAACGTGCGCTGGGGCGGGCCGGCAACAGCATGTCGCCGACTGAGATCGACGCAGTGGTGGTCAACCTGATCGACCGCATCACCGGCCGGATGCGCGCTGCGGGCCGCACTGGGCGGACGGTGGTGCTGCGACTGCGCTTCGACGACTTCAGCAGGGCAACCCGGTCACGCACCTTGCCGAGGGCCACATCGTCCACACAGCCCATCCTGGCCGTCGCTCGGCAGCTGGTCGCCTCGGCCGCGCCCGTGATCGCTGATCGCGGGTTGACGCTCGTCGGTTTCGCGGTGTCGGGCATCGACCGCAGCGGCGCCCAGCAGCTGATGCTGCCCTTCGACGGAGAGCCACCGGCGATCGATGAAGCCGTCGACGAGATCCGCCGCCGCTACGGCAAGTCCGCGCTGACCCGCGCCGTGCTAGTCGGACGCGATCCGGGCGTGGAGATGCCGCACCTACCGGACTGACGGGCTTTCCGCGGACCAACCGGACCACGTTATGTCCGCAGTAATCACATCAGCCACGTGAGTACCGTGGCCCGACCATAAGGCGATTCCCGATTGTGATAGCGCGGGCGCTATCACAATCGAAACTCACCTATTGGTCTTGGGACGACGGGCTCGCCCCGGCGCAGACCCGTGCCGCACCTACCGGACTGCCGTGCCTGCTCCTGCGACTACCAGGGTCAATGGGGCCAGGTTGGCGCCTGCTAAGCCGGAATTCCTGACCCGGGCCGCGCGTCCTTTGCACCAGCAATGGGAACGCAGCGGGAAAGGCGACCACCATGTCCGACAGCAACGAGTTGTTCTTGATCACCGGCGCCACCGGCAACACAGGCGCGCACACGGTGAGGTTGTTGCGTGAACGTGGTCGTCGCGTCCGCGCGTTGGTGCACCGCGTCGATGAGCGCGCGGAACGGTTGCGCGAACTGGGCGCCGAAGTCGTGCCGGGCGATCTGCTGGACTTTCCCTCGGTCAGCGCCGCGACGGTCGGCGTGAGTGCGGCCTACTTCAACTACCCCGTCGCCCCAGGTTTGGTGGAGGCCACCGCGAACTTTGTGCAGGCGGCCAGCGACGCCGGCGTGCATGCGGTGGTCAACATGTCGCAGATCTCGGCGCGCCGGGAAGCCAAAAGCAATGCCGCGCGCCACCATTGGCTCGCCGAGCGGCTACTGGATCGCAGCGCGCTGATCACCACCCATCTGCGACCCACCTTTTTCACGTTCTTCATCAACATGTTCTGGACCCGCGAGAACGCCCAAGGGCTGTATCGGCTGCCCTTCGCCGAGGCCCGCCACGCCCCCATCGACGCCGCCGACCAAGCCCATGTCATTGCAGCGATCCTGCAAAACCCCGAGCCGCACGACCGCCAGATCTACCCGCTGTTCGGCGCCGAAGAACTCGACTGGCATGAGATCGCCGTCAAGGTCCAACACACCCTGGGCATCCCGGTCCGCTACGAGCCCATCGAGATTTCCACGTTTGCGGCAGACCTGACCGCGGCCGGGGCCTCGGAGCACTTTGTGCAGCACATCAGCAACGTGGCACAGGACTACCGCGACGGCATCTTCGCGGGGGAAAACAACCTCGTCGAGGTGATCGGCGGAATCAAGCCCATCACTGTCGAGGACTACGTCGCGGCCACCCGCTCCCGGTTCGACACCAACGGGCGCCCTCGTCGGTGAGCCCGAAGCGATTACGCGCCACCTACACCGACGCTGCCCACTCCAACAGCTTGTCGGCCGGCCAACTGTTGACGATGCGGTCGACGGGGACAGCCGCGTCCACTGCCCGCTGCGCGCCATAGCCCAGGAAGTCCAATTGGCCGGGCGCATGTGCGTCGGTGTCGATGCTGAACAGGCAGCCGATCTCCAGCGCGAGCTTCAGCAGCCGGGTCGGCGGATCCCGGCGCTCGGGGCGCGAATTGATCTCCACCGCGGTGCCGTGGTCACGGCAGGCGGTGAACACCGCCTCGGCGTCGAACTTCGATTCGGGCCTGATGCCGCGGTTGCCCGCGACCAACCGGCCGGTGCAGTGGCCCAGCACGTCGGCGTGCGGGTTGCAGACGGCGCGCACCATCCGCCGCGTCATGGCGCCGGCATCCATCGACAGCTTCGAATGCACGCTGGCCACCACGACGTCGAGACGCTCCAGTAATTCGGGTTCTTGGTCCAGGCTGCCGTCTTCGAGGATGTCGACCTCAATTCCGGTGAGAATGCGCATCGGCGCGAACTTTTCGCGCAGCCCGTCGATGACATCGAGCTGTTTGCGCAGCCGCTCCGGCGACAGCCCGTTGGCGATCGTCAGCCGCGGTGAGTGATCGGTCAACGCGCAGTACTCGTGGCCCAGTGCCGCCGCGGTGGCCATCATCTCCTCGATCGGCGCCGACCCGTCCGACCAATTGGAATGCAGATGCAGATCCCCGCGCAGCGCGGCCCGAATGTCACCGCCACCAAGATCCTCAGCGGCAGCACGTAATTCAACCAGCAGGTCGGGCTCTCGGCCGGACCAGGCCTGGTCGATGACCTTCGCGGTTTTGGGTCCGATGCCCGGCAGCGACTGCCAACTGTTGGCTTGACCGTGGCGCTCCCGCGCGACGTCGTCCAGCTTTTCGACGATGTCGGCGGCGTTGCGGTAGGCCATCACCCGCCGGGGATCTTGGCGGTCACGGTCCTTGTAATAGGCGATCTGCCGCAGCGCGGTTACCGGGTCCATGCAAGCCGCCTAATGATGAAACTGCCCACTGATGAATCCGGCGAAAATTACCGCGAAGCCGCCCATCTCGCCAAGGATAAGCAAGACCATGAACGCCCCGGTTCCGCGCGCCGGATGCTCAAATTGGTTCTCGGTATCGCGGCGGGCACCGTGCAGGATGTAGCTGCCGACGGCGCCGACGAAGAAGAAAACGACCACCATCGCCGCGGTGAGATTTACCCAGGCCGGCCAGGCGCTGAGTTCGACGAAGACCGCGATCAGCATCGTCGCGAACGAGTACAGCAGCGCAGCGCGGTGGGCGATGTCGACGTAGGGATGCGCGCGGTGGTCTTCGGTGACCACGATCTGCCTGTACTTCCACACCCCGAGGGCAAGCGCCAGCAGAAAAATCATTCCGCCCGCCAGCAGGGTGATCTTGGTGTCTATTCCGAGAACCATTGTCCAGCCGAGTTTAGTTGCCCTTCAGAAAGCCGGACTACCGTCGAGCTCATGCGATTCGCTTTCAAAACCTCACCGCAAGACACCACTTGGGCCGCCATGCTCGCGGTCTGGCAGACCGCCGACGACATCGAGGTCTATGAGTCCGGATGGACCTTCGACCACTTCTATCCGATCTTCGGGAATTCCAGCGGCCCCTGCCTGGAGGGCTGGACGACGCTCACCGCGCTGGCGCAGGCCACCAACAGACTGCGACTGGGCACCCTGGTGACCGGCATTCACTACCGCCATCCCGCGGTGCTGGCCAATATGGCGGCCGCACTCGACATCATCTCCAACGGACGACTCGAGCTGGGCATCGGCGCTGGCTGGAACGAGGAGGAGTCGGGCGCCTACGGCATCGAGCTGGGCAGCCTCAAGGAGCGCTTCGACCGGTTCGAGGAAGCGTGTGAGGTGCTGACCAGCCTGCTCAGCCAGGAGGCGACCAACTTCGACGGCAAGTACTACCAGCTCAAGGACGCGCGCAACGAGCCCAAGGGACCGCAGCGCCCGCACCCGCCCATCTGCATCGGCGGCAGCGGGGAAAAGCGCACCCTGCGGATTACCGCGCGCTACGCCCAGCACTGGAACTTCGTCGGTGGCCCACCCGAGCTGTTCGCGCACAAACGCGACGTCCTGTTCTCGCACTGCGCAGACATCGGCCGCGACCCGAAGGAGATAACCCTGTCGGCGCACCTTCGCCTCGAGCCCGAGCGTAACTACGGGCAGGTCGTCGAGAACGCGGCCGCCCTGGCCGACGAGGGGCTGGACCTCGGCATCGTCTACATCGCGCCGCCGCATGACCCCGCCGTGCTGGAGCCGCTGGCGGAGGCGATCCGGGATTCGGGGCTGTTATCCGGCGCTTAGTCACCCGGCGCGCAGTAGGGCCGGATAACGACTCGCCAAAACTGAGCAAACATGTGGTGCACCTACGCGGTGCACCACAAAGCGGCTACACGCCGAACAGCAGCATCTCTTCGGCGGTTACCAGACGCTCTTGTCTAGCGGGAAAATCGTGGCTCCTCAACGGGTGACGGAACCAGGACCAGGCGATTCGCCCCACCCGCGAATGGGGCATTGGCTTGACATGCACGGTGACCACTCCTGCGATCGCTTGATTCGACCAGAGCCCACATGTGACGAGGCCCACAGGGAGCCATTAGACACCCCACATCTGGCAAACGGTAGCCGACTCGCCGAGTGAGAATTGACCTGTTTCTGGTGTGACTGAAGTGATTACTGAAGCGGGGCAGCGGTCGGCTTGATGGGGGCCGGTAACGCGGTTGAGCCCATCAGATACCGGTCCACACCCGCCGCGGCGGCCCTGCCCTCGGCAATCGCCCAGACGATCAACGACTGCCCCCGACCCATGTCGCCAGCAACGAACACGCCGGGAACCGAGGTGTCGAAGTCGTCGCCGCGGGCGACATTGCCGCGCTCGGTGAACTTCACCCCGAGGTCGGTCAGCAGGCCGGGCTTCTCCGGGCCAACGAATCCCATCGCCAACAGCACCAGATCGGCCTCGAGCTCGAAGTCGGAATCCTCGACCTTGACGAACTTGCCGCCTTCCATGGTCACTTCGTGCACCTTGAGCGCGTTGACGCGCCCGTCCTTGCCGACGAATTCCTCGGTGTTGACCGAGAACAGCCGCTCGCCGCCTTCTTCGTGCGCGCCCGACACCCGGTACATCAACGGGTACGTCGGCCACGGCGTCGACGAGGCGCGGGTGTCCGGTGGACGCGGCATGATCTCGAACTGGTGGATGTTCGCCGCGCCCTGGCGGTGTGCGGTGCCCAAGCAGTCGGCCCCAGTGTCACCGCCGCCGATGATGACGACCTTCTTGTCCCTCGCGGTGATCGGCGGCTCGCCGTCGGCCCCTACGACGTCATCACCCTCCTGAACTCGGTTGGCCCAGGGCAGGTACTCCATCGCCTGATGGACGCCGTCCAGTTCCCGGCCGGGGATCGGGAGCTCGCGCCAAGCGGTGGCGCCACCGGCCAGTACGACCGCATCGAAATCGGCCAGCAGCTGCTCGGCGGTGATGTCGACGCCGACGTTGACGTCGGCCTGAAACTCGGTGCCCTCGGCGCGCATCTGCTCCAGCCGCCGGTCCAAGACGCGCTTCTCCATCTTGAACTCAGGAATGCCATAGCGCAGCAGCCCGCCGATGCGGTCGTCGCGCTCGAAGACGGTGACTTTGTGCCCCGCGCGAGTGAGTTGCTGGGCTGCGGCCAAACCCGCCGGGCCGGAGCCCACGACGGCAACCGTCTTTCCGGTCTCGCAATGCGGCGATACCGGCTGTACAAAGCCTTCGTCGAAGGCCTTGTCAATGATCTCCAGCTCGATCTGCTTGATCGTCACCGGATCCTGGTTGATGCCGAGTACACAGGCCGGCTCGCACGGAGCCGGACACAGCCGGCCGGTGAAGTCGGGAAAGTTGTTGGTGGCGTGCAGTCGTTCGATCGCGTCGCGGAAGCGACCTTTGCGCACCAGGTCGTTCCATTCCGGAATCAGGTTGCCCAGCGGACATCCGTTGTGGCAGAAGGGAATACCACAGTCCATGCAGCGGGTCGCCTGATGCCGCAAGGTCTCCTCGTTGAATTCCTCGTAGACCTCGTTCCAGTCCTTGAGCCGCAACGGGACAGGCCGGCGCTTCGGCAGTTCCCGATGTGTGTATTTCAGGAAGCCGCTCGGATCAGCCATGCGCGGCCGCCATAATCGCCTTGCCGACATCGGTGCCATCGCGCTCGGCGGTCGGCGATCGCTTGCAGCACCTTCTTGTAGTCCCGGGGCATCACCTTTGACGAAGTGCCGTCGCTGCCCGCGCCAGTCAGCCAGGATACGTTGCCCGACAGCGGAATCAGTGGCATCAACGTGCGCCTGGATAATGTCGCGCAGGTACTCCGCGTCATCCTCGTCGAGGGTCTCGACGTCCACCATTTCAGTGTTGAGGTTGTCCGGCAGTTCGCCGTCGGGGTCGTAGACATAGGCCACACCGCCCGACATACCTGCGGCGAAGTTGCGGCCGGTGCGGCCCAGGATGACGACGCGGCCGCCGGTCATGTACTCGCAACCGTGATCGCCCACGCCCTCGACCACAGCGTGTGCGCCGGAGTTGCGCACAGCGAACCTTTCCCCAACCACGCCGCGCAGAAAGACCTCCCCGCTGGTGGCACCGAACAGAATCACGTTGCCGCCGATGATGTTGTCCTCGGCGACGTAATCCTGCGGCGCGTTGTCCGACGGCCGCACCACAATCCGGCCGCCGGAAAGGCCCTTACCAACGTAGTCATTGGCGTCGCCGTAAATTCGCAATGTAATCCCCTTGGGCACAAAGGCGCCGAAGCTATTACCCGCGGAACCGTCAAACGTGATGTCGATGGTTCCGTCCGGCAATCCCTGGCCGCCATAGGCTTTCGTCACCTCGTGGCCGAGCATGGTGCCCACCGTCCGGTTGACGTTGCTGATGGTTGTAGAGAAACGCACGGGCGAACCGGCGTCTAATGCTTCGCGGCTCATCACAATCAGCTGCTGATCGAGCGCCTTGTCCAGGCCGTGATCCTGTCGTGAGCTGCAGTACAGGTCCTGGTTCATGAAAGCCGATTCCGGCTCGTGCAGCACGGGAGTCAGGTCCAGCCGATGCGCCTTCCAGTGCGCGCGGGCCAGCGTGGTGTCCAGCGCGCCCGCCTGGCCGACGGCTTCGTTGAAGGTGCGGAAGCCCAACTGAGCCATATATTCCCGGACTTCTTCGGCAATGAACATGAAGAAGTTCTCCACGAACTCGGGTTTGCCGGTGAACCGCTCCCGCAGTACCGGGTTCTGGGTGGCCACGCCGACCGGGCAGGTATCCAGGTGGCACACGCGCATCATGATGCAGCCGGCCACCACCAGCGGGGCGGTGGAAAAGCCGAACTCCTCGGCACCGAGCAACGCGGCGATCATCACGTCGCGACCCGTCTTGAGCTGACCGTCCACCTGGACCACGATCCGGTCGCGTAACCCGTTGAGCAGCAACGTCTGCTGTGTCTCGGCCAACCCCAACTCCCACGGCGCACCCGCGTGCTTCATCGATGTCAGCGGGGTCGCGCCGGTGCCGCCGTCGTGCCCCGAGATGAGCACCACGTCGGCGTGCGCTTTGGAAACGCCGGCCGCAACCGTCCCTACGCCGTTCTCGGAGACCAGCTTGACGTGCACCCGAGCGGACGGGTTCGCGTTCTTCAGGTCGTGGATCAGCTGCGCCAGATCCTCGATCGAGTAGATGTCGTGGTGCGGCGGCGGCGAGATCAGGCCGACACCCGGCGTCGAGTGCCGGACATCAGCGACCCACGGGTACACCTTGTGCCCCGGAAGCTGGCCGCCCTCACCCGGTTTGGCGCCCTGAGCCATCTTGATCTGAATGTCGGTGCAGTTGGTCAGGTAGTGCGAGGTGACGCCGAACCGGGCGGAGGCAACCTGCTTGACGGCGCTGCGGCGCCAGTCCCCGTTTGGATCGCGGTCGAAGCGCTTGACGTCCTCGCCGCCTTCACCGCAGTTTGACCGGCCGCCCAGCCGGTTCATCGCGATGGCCAGCGTCTCGTGTGCCTCCGCGGAGATCGAGCCGTAGCTCATCGCCCCCGTCGCGAAGCGCTTGACGATCTCGCTGGCGGGCTCGACCTCGTCCAGCGGAACCGGGGGACGCACTCCCGCACGGAATTTCAGCAGGCCACGTAGGGACGCCATCCGCTCGCTCTGGTCGTCGACCAGACGCGTGTACTCCTTGAAGATCTTGTACTGGCCGCTGCGGGTGGCGTGCTGCAGCTTGAAGACGGTCTCGGGGTTGAAGAGGTGGTACTCGCCCTCACGGCGCCACTGGTATTCACCACCCACCTCGAGTTCCCGGTGTGCGCGCTCGTCGGGCCGGTCCAGATACGCCAGCCGGTGCCGAGTGGCCACGTCCGCGGCAATGTCGTCCAGGGTGATTCCGCCGGTGGCACAGGCCAGCCCGGTGAAGTATTCGTCGAGCACTTCCTCGGAGATGCCCACCGCCTGGAACAGCTGCGCGCCGGTGTAAGAGGCCAGCGTCGAAATGCCCATCTTGGACATCACTTTCAGCACGCCCTTGCCGGCTGCCTTGATGTAGTTGTTCAACGCCGTCTTGCGGTCGATACCGTCCCCGAAACCATCCAAGGCACCGCGATCGAGCATGTCCTCGATGGACTCGAACACCAGATAGGGGTTCACCGCGGCAGCCCCGCAGCCGACCAGCATCGCCATGTGATGCACCTCGCGGGCGTCACCGGATTCGACGACCAGACCCACATGCGTGCGGGTCCGGTCCCGGACCAGGTGGTGATGCACCCCGGCAACGGCGAGCAGTGACGGTATCGGGGCCATCTGCTCGTCGGAACCGCGGTCGGACAGAATGATGACCCGCGCCCCATCGGCGATCGCCGCCGACGCCTGCGCACGCACTTCGGCCATCGCGGCAGCCAGTCCGGCGCCGCCCTCGGCGACCGGGTAAAGACATCGAATCACCTTGGACCGCACGCCGTGTGGGCGGCCATTGACCTCGTCGTCGGGGTCGAGGTTGATCAGCTTGGCCAGCTCGTAGTTACGCAGAATCGGCTGCGGCAGCGAGATCTGGTGACAGGAGAGCTCGTTCGGATTGAGCAGGTCGCGCTCTCCCCCGGTGGTGCCCTGCAGGCTGGTCACCACCTCCTCGCGGATGGCGTCCAGCGGCGGGTTGGTCACCTGCGCGAAGAGTTGGTGGAAGTAGTCGTAGAGCACCCGGGGACGCTGCGAGAGCACCGCAACCGGGGTGTCGGTGCCCATCGATCCGATCGGCTCGGCGCCGGTACGGACCATCGGTGCCACCAGCAGGTTGAGTTCCTCGTAGGTGTACCCAAAAGCCAGCTGGCGCATGACAAGTCGATGGTGGGGCATCCGCACGTATTTGCCCGCCGGCAATTCGCCGATCGGAACCAGGCCTTTGTCGAGCCACTCCTGATAGGGATGTTGGGCCGCCAGCTCCGACTTGATCTCCTCATCGGCAACGATGCGGCCCTGCTTGGTGTCCACCAAAAACATCCGGCCCGGCTGCAGCCGCATCCGCCGCACCACCGTCGAGGGATCCAGGTCCAGCACGCCGGCCTCGGAAGCCATCACCACCAAGCCGTCATCGGTGACCCAGATCCGTGACGGCCGTAAGCCGTTGCGGTCGAGCACGGCGCCCACAATGGTGCCGTCGGTGAAGGTGATAGACGCCGGGCCGTCCCAGGGCTCCATCAGCGACGCGTGGTACCGGTAGAAGGCCCGCCGCGCGGGGTCCATCGACTCGTTACGTTCCCAGGCCTCCGGGATCATCATCAACACCGCGTGGGCCAGGCTACGACCACCCAGATGCAGCAGTTCGACCACTTCGTCGAAACGCGCGGTGTCCGAGGCGCCCGGAGTGCAGATCGGGAACAACTTCTCCACGTCGTCTTCCGAGCCGAAGATGTCGGTCTTGATCAACGCCTCACGTGCGCGCATCCAGTTCTCGTTGCCGGTGACGGTGTTGATCTCGCCGTTGTGGGCGATGCGCCGGAACGGATGCGCCAGTGGCCAGGACGGGAAGGTATTCGTGGAAAAGCGGGAGTGCACGATGCCCAGTGCGCTGGTGAGCCGATCGTCTTGCAGATCGAGGTAGAACGCCTTGAGCTGCGGGGTGGTCAGCATGCCCTTGTAGACGAACGTCTGGCCGGACAGACTTGGGAAGTACACGGTTTCCCGGCCCGGCCCGTCCTGGCCCGGGCCTTTGGTGCCAAGTTCGTGCTCGGCGCGCTTGCGAATCACGTAGGCGCGACGCTCCAGGGTCATGCCAGAGGCGCCCGCCATGAAGACCTGCCGGAAGGTGGGCATCGCGTCGCGGGACAACGCGCCCAGCGACGAGTCGTCGGTGGGCACGTTTCGCCAGCCCAGTACGTGCAGGCCCTCGGCTTCGGCGATCTTCTCCACCGCGCCGCAAGCGGCCGCGGCGTCCTTGGACGACTGCGGCAAGAACGCTATACCGGTGGCGTAGCTGCCCGCGGCGGGCAGCTCGAAATCCACCACCTCCCGCAGAAATGCGTCCGGGACCTGAATGAGGATGCCTGCGCCGTCGCCGCTGCGCGGCTCGGCGCCCTGCGCACCGCGATGTTCAAGGTTGAGCAGCGCGGTGATGGCCTTGTCCACAATGTCGCGGCTTCGCCGGCCGTGCATGTCAACGACCATGGCGACCCCGCACGAATCATGTTCGTATGCGGGGTTATACAGCCCGACGCGCTTGGGCGTCATTCCCACCTGACCCTCCACCAGAGTTTCTGCGCTGCCTCATATCAGCGGCTCCGACCGGGTCCCACCCGGAGGTTGCGGGCGAAACCCTTTCATTCTTGTCGATAGGCTGTCCGCCAAGCGGAATTGATCCGGTCAGGGGTTCGTCCGTGCAGCGTTGAACGGTAGTCCTGGAATCGGTCTCGACAAGTCGTAAAACGATATGACAAAACCCGCCTGACATGCCAACTTCCCCAATAGTAGCCTGCCCGCAGACGGCACGTGACCTGCGGCGGAGCTGAATATCCGCAGCATCACAACGGGTCGCTTCACCGCTCGCCAGCTGCCGGCGACTATCGCGGGACCAGTTGGTTCGCGGACCACACCAACTATTTAAGCGGGTTTGCTGCTGGTGCGCGACGAAGCCCGGCCCAGCACCCACCATCACCGCACCAGCACCGCGCTAGGGTCCCGCCGAGTTTGCACAAGATTAATAGGAGTCTAAAGCCGGCGTGCGCGCCCACCCGCTCGTCGAGCTGGCCGGCAACAGAAAGTCGGTGATGTCCGGCGTTGGCGGTCGGGCGCGGGGATCATGGGTGACGAGCCGGCCGCGCCAGGCGGCGGGCGCAGTAATCAATCGCCTTGCACCGAGGAAGCCATGAACGAGCGCGACGAATTCCTGCGGGACCGTCTGCAGCCCAGCGCCCCTTATCAGCGGCCGCCCGGTTCGCCGTTGCCGGATCACGAACAGTCGGGAACCGCGCCGCCGCCGGCCTCAACCCCGGTAATGCCCCCGGCGCCACCCAGGCCCGCGCCGGCCCGGCCGCCCGCGCCTCCACTGCCGCGCCAACCGGCGCCGTCCCCTCCCCCGCCATGGCAACCCTCCGCATCCGCCGCCCCAGCGCGCCAACCGGCGGCGCCGCCCCCCGCCCCGGCGCGCCAACCAGCGCCGCCCGGCTCGCGGGGTCCCCGGGCCGACTCCGCCGCCGCCCTCACCGGCTCCTATGCGGGTCTCCCGCCCGACCACGGTTGGCGACGCCTGCTCCGGCTGGCCACGTTTGGCCTTGTCAAACCGGGTCCGTCAATCACGCAGCGCCAGGATGCGCAATTTCAGTCAGCCATCCAGACCGTCTTGCGTGGCAACCACAAGGTCGGGGTGCTGGGCAAGGGCGGCGTAGGGAAAACATCGGTCGCCGCCAGCATCGGGTCGCTCTTCGCCGAACTCCGTCAGCAGGATCGCATTGTGGCGGTCGACGCCGACACCGCGTTCGGCCGGCTGAGCAGCCGTATCGACCCGCGTGCGAGTGGCTCGTTCTGGGAACTGACCGCGGACACCAACCTGCAGTCCTTCTCGGACATGATGTCCCGCGTCGGCCGCAACTCGGCCGGCCTCTACGTGCTCGGCGGCGAACCCCCGGCCGGTCCACGCAGGGTGCTCGATCCGGCGATCTACCGGGAGGCCGCATTGCGACTGGACCGCTATTTCGCGATCTCGGTGATCGACTGCGGCTCGACCATGGATTCTCCGGTCACCCAGGAAGTACTGCGCGACTTGGATGCGCTGATCGTGGTGTCCTCGCCCTGGGCAGATGGCGCCTCGGCCGCCGCGAAAATCATGGAATGGCTGGCCGATCAAAGTCTGGACCGATTGCTGCGTGACAGCGTCGTGGTGCTCAACGATTCCGACGGTCACGCCGACAAGCGCACCCGGGCGTCGCTGGCACGCGAGTTCGTCGCGCACGGGCAGCCCGTAGTCGAGGTGCCCTTCGATCCACATTTGCGGCCCGGCGGCATCATCGACGTGCGCAACGAAATGGCTCCGGCTACCCGGCACAAATTTCTGCAGATCACGGCCATGATCGCGGGGCACTTCGCGTCCCGGTCCGACGGCAGCCGCAACCGCCTCGCCCGGTGAAGCCGGTCAAGCCGTCAAGCTCAGGCTCGCGCCGAAGGGTCGGCGATCGCCTCGATCTTGCTGACGAGACCGCCGCGGACGGTCAGCACGATGGCAGCGAAGAGCCGCCGGTCGGCGAAAGCCAACACGACCGGCTGCCCGACTGGACCGCTGACCAGCGTCACTTCGGGCCCCAGGTAGCGCAGCAGGTTGGTGGCGACGGCATCCGGCCCGTGGTTGACCTGCGGAGGAGGTGCCGGGTGAGCAAGGACCGTCCCGACGCCCCAGACCGTCGGATCCAGGACTGCGGTCAGGGCGGCGATGTCACCGTTGGCGCACGCGGTAATGAATTTCTCGGTCACGAGCTGGTGCTCGGCGGAGGCCACCGCACTCAACTTCGGCTGTGCCCCAGTGAACTTGCCCCGCGCGCGGCGCGCCAGCTGACGGCAGGTGCCCACGGGTCGGCCGACGGTTTCTGCGATCGAGTCGAAGGGCAGCCCGAATACGTCGTGCAGCACGAAAGCGACCCGCTCACCCGGTGTGAGCCTGCGTAACACCTCCAACAGCGCATCACTGACCTGCTCGTCGAGGGTGACTCGGTCGGCCGGGTCGAGCCGTCGTGAGTCGGCGATCATGACCTCATGGCCCTGTCCGACCTCGCGGCCGGGCTCGGTGGGGCGTTCGTAGCGGGCTCTGGCCGACCGCACGTGGTCGAGGCACAGGCGGCTCGCGACCACCGTGAGCCAGCCCCGGATATCGTCGATCTGGCCCGGATCAGCTCGTGACAGCCGCAGAAATGCCTCTTGCGCAACGTCTTCGGCGTCACCGACATCTCCGGTGATCTGGTAGGCGAGATTGACCAGATACGGGCGGTGACGCCGCCACGCATCAGTGACCTGGTCACTCGCTGACTGCGATCGGTTCATTAGTCGACGACGATTCGGTGCTCAAAAAAGTTACTGCTGACGTCGGTAACTTTCCCCGCTTCCGGCCCGTCGTGAGTGCAGAGCTGTTCCCACAGTGGATCAAACAGTGAGTCGATTCAAACCAATGAATGGATTCAAACCGATGAGAGGAGTCATACCCATGACGATCGTCGTAACCGGCGCAACCGGCAATGTCGGCCGCCCACTCGTAGCCGAACTCGCTGCCGCGGGCGTGCAAGTCCGGGCCGTCACCCGCGCACCCGATACCGCCGCGTTTCCCGCCGGCGTTGAGGTGGCCGACGCTGCGGTCGATGCGCTGCAAGGAGCGTCGGCGGTATTCCTCAATTCCCGGGCACTGGGTCGGGATCTCGCCAACCTGGTGGCCCGCGCGCCGGACGCCGGAGTCACCAAGTTGGTTGCGCTCTCCGCCATCAACGCCGACGACGACTTCTCGCGCCAGCCGTCCCGCTTTCGCGGGGACCGGAATAAGGAAGTCGAACAGCTCGCCGTCGACTCCGGCCTGGACTGGGTGAGCCTGCGGCCCACGGTTTTCGCGACGAACTTCGCCGGCATGTGGTCGGCGCAGCTCCGCGCAGGAGATGTGGTGGCCGGCCCGTACGCCGAGGCGTCCAGCGCGCCAATCGTCGACAGCGACATTTCGGCGGTGGCGGCGCGGGCGCTGCTCACCGACGACCTCATCGGTCAACAGATCCCGCTAACGGGCCCGCAATCGTTCACCAACGCGGAGTTGGTCGAGGTGATCGGCGCAGTCTTGGACCGGCCGCTGCAGTATCGGGAAATACCGCCGGACTTTATGCGGCAACGCTTCATCGACTTGGGGTTCCCCGCGGAATTCTCCGACGCCTACGTCGCGATGCTCGCCGAGACGCTCGGCAAACCCGCCCTCGTCACCCACGACGTCGAAAAGATTCTCGGTCGGCCGGCACTCACCTTCGCGCAATGGGTGTCCCGGCATCGTGGTCTGTTCACCGAATAACGCCCATTGAATCCAGATAACTGAGGAGGCAACATGTCCGAACCACGTCCGCCCCGCTACCTCAAGCCCATGAACAAGGTGATGATCGCGGTGCAGAAGCTCGGAATACCCACCGGCCCCGCCATGGTGTTGACGGTGCCCGGCCGCAAGTCCGGTCAGCCGCGCAGCACCCCGATGACGCCGTTCGAATTCCAGGGCGACCTCTACGTGGTGGCCGGCTATCCGGGCGCCGACTGGGCCGCAAACGCCAAGGCCGCGGGCACCGGCATCCTGACTCGAGGACGCCGGGCCCGCAGAGTCAGGATCGTCGAACTGTCCGCCGCGCAAGCACGCCCGGTGCTGCGGGTGTTTGCGGTCAAAGTGCCGGTCGGTGTTGCGTTCGCGAAACGCTCGGGCATGGTGCGCGACGGGACCGCCGACGAATTCGAGGCATTAGCGGGCCGCGTTGCCGTTTTCCGATTCGAGCGCATGCCAGCCTCGTCAGCCGCCTAGACCTATCGGGAGATGTGGACTCACGAAATCGCCGCCAACTCTCGAGGAACCGGCGCCGCCTTCGTCCGTATGGCCAAGAGGCGGCTCGAACTACCGGCGCCATCTGCCCACAAAGGAGTGCCCGCATGACCGCCCCACGCTTCGTCGCGGGCTGGTACCCGGATCCGAGCAGCGCTGCCGTGCAACGCTATTGGGACCGCCGCAGAGGCGCTCATCGAAGCCGTCGACGCCCCCGCCGCGAACACACGCGCCACCGACTGGCCTGAGCGTGACCGCGCCCTCATCGTGACCGCCCTGCTGGCCGGGTTACGCGCCGCCGAGCTGCGCGCAGCCAACATCAGCGACCTGCGTCTGACCGAGAGCGGCGGGGTCCTGCGCGTGCGCGGTAAAGGCGGCAAACACTCAGACTCCCGAAATTTGGATACAGGCTTCCATAGCGCGCTCCGGCCACGCCAGGTTGTAGGGCAGTCTTCCTGTGTCGGCGAGTTCGTGATGTCGCAGGTGTTTGCCGCGAAGATAATAAACATTATTCTTTGCCCCGACGGGCCGCATGCGCACCCATGGGAAAGGGTTCGGTCTGAAGACCTAGGTGCTCGATAACGCTCGTAACGACCGGATGCTCGTCTTTGATATACCGCATCCCGCCAACTTCAACCTTCACGTTCGGCAGGCCGGGCATCGTCACCGTGAAGAGCCGGCCGCCTATGCGGTTGCTACATTCAAACAGAGCAATTCGATTCGAATTCCCTTGCGCCGCGTGTAAACGCCACGCGCTGTATACGCCTGATACGCCGCCGCCAACCACAGCAATATCCAGATCCATCTGGTCCCTGCCCTCGACGTCGTCGCGGTGATCCATCAGTGACAGACTACGAGATCATGCTTGGTCGTCGATGTCGTTCGCTCCGGCTGAGAAACCCAGTTCCTCAGCCGGACGGGCGCCTAGCGCGGTGGTGTTGCGACTGCTTCAACGTTGATCCGATTTCGGCCCTCGCGAGGGACCGCGTGGACAGATGTTGATTTGCAACTATTTCGGCCGAACAAGCAGCTAAGGTACCGCTGGTATCAGCCCGCTAATCTGGGCAGCAAGGGTCGAATTCGAGCACACAGGCCGGGGGCAGTAGCCATGAAGGCGCGTGACGGAGTTCCGCCCGAGGTTGCCTCGGCGCTGAGCGACTTCACCGGCCGGGACTGGGTGTACGACGAAATCGACGCCTGGGCAGCCTCCGCACAAATGGGCCTGCTCCTCGTTGGAGGCCCGGGATCGGGAAAATCCCTCCTCATGGCCGAGTTGATCCGCCGTCGAGATGACAATGCCGTCACGCCCACCACCCAGGCGCTCGTCGGCTGGCATTTCTGTCGCGCCAACAACGACGCGACGATCCTTCCGCACCGGGTTATCGGCGCGCTGGCCAGCCATCTTGCAGACGTTCCGGGATATATGGAGGCACTCAAGGATTCCCAGCCGACCGTGGCAGCCGTCATCAACAGCACGATTGTGGTGCACGGCGACGTCGAATCCGGCGCGGTCGTCGTAGGCAACCAAGTAAACCTGGTCGATACATCACCTGAGCGGCAGTTCGATTGCGTTATCCGCAGCCCGCTGGAAGCCATGGCGGCTCACGATTCACTGCCCGCCAACCTCGTCGTGATCATCGACGGCCTGGACGAAGCACTGGCAATCACCGACGGTGCACGGCTCATCCGCCTTCTAGCGCGGACTTTGGCGCCTGATGGCGATCTCCCCCAAGGTCTCCGACTGATTCTGACGAGCAGACCAGATGAGCGCGTCGTGTCGTCATTTCCAAATATACGTAGGCTCGCACTTGACTCCACGGAGCAATCCACGTCAGACATCAATTGCTATGCGCACCAAAGGCTCACGAATATTCTGGACGACGCGTCCACCCGCACCCTCGCGCAACGGCTCGCCACGGCGGCCAACGGAAATTTTTTGTATGCGAAGTACATCGTCGACGACCTCATCGCCGACCCCGCGCTCCTCTCGTCGCAAGACCCGGCAACGATTCCGCTGCCCGAAGGGCTGGCCGACTACTACGCCCGATCCTTAGACCGGGAACTGGCTAACGGGGAAACGTGGGAACAGCGCTACCGTCCGCTGCTCGGTGCGCTGGTTGTCGCTCGCGGGACGGGATTCACCGCGGAGGACCTTGCCGGGATCACAGCGCTGCCCGTGTCGCAGGTCGAAGACGCGCTCAAACGGTGCTCGCCCTACCTGATCGGATCCGACAACCAGCCATATCGCATCTTTCACCAATCCTTTCGCGACTACCTCGCAGCAAACAATAGACACACCATTTATCCCAACGAGGCCCACGAAGCAGTGGCGGAATGGCTGACCAATACTGGTGGCGAGCGGGCCGAAAATGACTTGGTGTGGCACCTCGCCGGAGCGGGTAACCTTTCGGCACTCGACCAGCAACTGAGTCCAGAACACCTGTCGCGCAAGGAATCTAAGCTCGGCGGCTCCGCGGTCGTCGACGATCTGAAAGCCGGCGCTGGCGCCGCAGCCCACGCTTCCGATCTGTTGCGCAACCTGCGATGGACGTGGACCTCCACCGAGGTACGCCGCCACACGATCGAAGCCGTCTCGGCCGAGGCGCTGCCCCTAATCGCAAGAATCAGCGGCCTAGACGCCGCACTCAAAGCCGCCGCATCGCTTAATGACGACGACTTGGGGTACGAGAGCGCACTAGCGGAGCTTGCGGCCCAACTCGTTGACGCTGGGCGGATTACGGAAGCGATCGCTCTCACTGAACAACCGCATCTCCCAAAAGATGCGACGCGACCGCTGGCGGCCGTCGCCGAACGGCTGGCCGGCCGCGCTCCCGAGCTGGCGGTGCGCATCGCGGAAAAGTTGCCAGCGGGACAACGAGCGGGCGTGTGCGGCGCGCTCGGTGCCGTCGGGGGTAAATACATCGGCGAAGCCGAAAGGCTCGCAGAAGACGATGACGATGCAGAGCATGCGCTCGCGGTGGCTGTCGGCCGATTCGACCTCGACCGGGCGATGAGGATCGCCGCCCGCGTCGGGCCGCGGTGGCAACAAGCCGCTGGCAGAAAGATGCTGCGCAACAGCTCCACGGTGTGCGCAGACATCGTCATCGAAAAGGCCGATAACGATCCACCCGGCGCTGCCGCACTGCTCACCACCTTCTGCGCAGATGGCCGGTTGACTGGCGATGACGCGAACCGGGCCATCCTCGCAACCGCGCTGAAGTTGGGGCCCATCGACCCCGATGGCGCGTTGGCACTGCTCGAGACTCGCGGGCCGGCGGGGACGCAAGTACGTGTGCAGGAGACCGTTCGGGGTCTCGTGCATGCGGCCGCTGCAGCCGGTCCCGTGCGCGATGGGAAAATTCCCGTGTGGCATCCACCCACCGATTGCTTTGTGAACCATACGCATGACGCCGATATTCTGATCGGCCTTCGATTGGATGGACTTCGCGCAACGGCCGCGTCGCGTGACATCGCTCGTGAGGCGCTGCTGCATTCCGCCCACCAGATCATCGAGGAGCGGCAGGAGTTCGAGTACACCGGCGCCGGTGCCGGGGCACTGGCGCGCGCCGTCGCCGAGGTCGCGCCCGAAAGGGCTGCAGAGGTCATCGAGCGGACACTTGCGGCTCAGGAGACGCACGTAGTAAGCGAGGCTGATGAGGCCAAACTTGTAGTCGTGCCGGCGCTCGCCCTCGTCGACCCCGAGCGCGCACTGGAGGTCGCCGAGTCGGCGGTGGGGCCCTACCAGCATCGGGCACTCGTACAACTGGTCGGCGCGCTCGCCCCTCTCAACATCGCCAGGGCATTAGCCGTTGTCGACAAGATTCCGGTGAAATACAGCACGACCCGGGCGGCGCTGCTCGGCACATGCGCGCGTTTTGTGGAACCGGACGACACAGAGTCGTTGTCCGCGCTACGTATCCGGACACCGCGGCGAGGAGAATCGGCGAGCTTTCAAGTGCTGTTCGCCAGAGTGGGTGTATCACTTGCCGCACGCGCAGTTGACAGTCCCGAAGTCAGCGAACCGTTGATCGAGCGATGCGCCGAGGGGCTGGCGCTGTTGCCAGCCCTGCAAGACATCTACACGCTGGCGCAGGCCCGACAATTGGCGCGCAGCGCTCCCGCCGATGCGCTCGCACTCAGCCAAACGGCCCAGGGCGAACACGACCGCATGAAAGGTGCAATCGCCGTCCTGTGCGCGGGCGAGTTCGCACCGTCGGAAATTGCGGAGGCCGTGCGACGGTACGTCAGCCCGGCGCTCAACACGCGTCGCTATTTGGTCGGCGCCGAGCTGGAGGATCTTGTCGTCCATGTCGGCACAACAGACCTCGAAGCGGCCATCTCGATCTGCGACGAGTTCACCGCTATCGCCGACCCGTTCTTGCCTGCGGCCACTCGTCTTCGAGAGCTAGCAGTCGCGCGCTGGGGAGCCGCCGACGCCGTGAAAAAGCTTATCGCCGCATGCGCTTTTGCACCGACACCAAGAGCGGTGGGGCGCATGCGGCTGATCGCAGCATTCGACGCCCAGGACCCATCGGTGGACGAGCAGGTTCTGTCTGAACTGGCTACCCTCGATCCTGAATCATCGCGTCTGATGCGGCCGTGGGCACTCGCCCAAGTCGATCCAGAGGCGGCGCTGGCTGCCTGCGACAGTGACGGAGAGGACCGACTCTTCTGGCAGGTCCAGGTGGTGAGACGCGCCCAACGGCAAGGGATTTCAGTGTCGATGGCGCTCTACCGACGTCTGGCAGACGCTTCGCCATTCGGCGAAAACTATCTGCGGCAAGCGCTATTCGATGCTCTCGAAGCCGCGGCTGCCAAGGACCCCGCCGGTACTCTCGCCGATTTAGATGCTCATGAGGACTTTCCCGATACGGTCCGCACCAGTGCCTACGAGGCGTTCGCCAGAGGCGCCGCCACATGCGATCCCGAGCTGGCCTTGCGCACATTGGAGCGCATTAGGGTTTCAAACGCGGAGAGCGCGACCATCTCCGCGCTGGCCAGGGGGCTCGACTTGACCGTCGATCAGATAGACGGCGGCGCAGGCTTTGCGCGCCTGCTTGAACTTGTCGATCGGCTCACAACTTATGTACGCCAGAATGCAATGCTGCGCGTTATTGGAGTGCTCGACAAATGTGCGCGGCCACAGCCGAAGCTGCTCATACAATGTCTAGCTTCGCTTGCGGCTCGAGACACAGATACTTTCGACCTCTGCTTGCCACATGTCGTCACCGCGGCCAGCGCCAGCCAGCCCGCGAACTTGCTGGCACTCGTCGAGGAGTTGGATAAAGTGCATACACTCGTGATGGCCGAATAAATCACCCGCGACTCGACGACGGAGCGCTCGTCTTGCTTGTCCATCGCAACCCGCTAGGGCCGATACAAGTGCGCCGCGTCCACAGCAGCCTTCACCGCGTGAGTGCGCTTATCGGAAAAGCCTGCACATTACCACCATGTAGTGCTGTCCGTGCGTATCGGCGGCCAAAAAGAATGAATCGTTGTCTAGACAGTCCGCAGATCATCTGCCAGCCCGGACGCTAGGTGCTGCACGACCCGAGTTGCAATTTTGGGCGCACCGGCAAGCCGTAGGAGACACCTAAGCCCGTTCTTACAACGAAAACGCTCACTAGCGATCGAGCGACATCGACCCACCGTCGTTGCATGATCGCGCTGGAAGGCGACCCAGAGCGGTTCGCCGCTGCTCAGCACCCCACTTGGGTCTTGTCATCCGGGCCAACACGATTATCATCATGGATGGAAAATGTCAAGCGACAGAAGTAGCGCAAATGGAAATCGAAACAACACTCTGGGCGTGGATACACTTATCCGACATACACTTCGGTCACGGAAGTAAGCCGTACCAGGCTGACCAAGAAGACTTGATCAGCCTTATCCAGTCCGATGTCAAAGATGTGCTCGGTAAAGGAAGTGGCGTTCCTCAACCTCAAGCCATCCTCCTAACTGGCGACGTAGCATTCTCGGGGGGGATAGTTCGTGGCGCGGAAGAATACGCCGAGGCTGTCGAATTCGTATCGAAATTACAGAAATCGCTTCGGAATGAGCCGCCAGTCTTTGCGATACCCGGAAATCATGACGTACAAAGAACTACGGAAACCAGCCCACCGAATGCAGTCACTCTTCTCAAGGTCTTACGCGATCCAAAGTCCAGCGATAATCTCGATGAAGCAGTTACGGATACGGAGAAGGCCGCTCTTCTGAGGGGGCGTTTTAAGAACTTCGCCGAATTCTGTAAGCAGATCGGGTCTCCGGTCGCTGACGGCGCAGATGGCTTTTGGATTCGAGAACTAGAAATCGGAAAAGGGCTGAAGGTTCACCTCATCGGTCTGAATACGGCTTTGTTGTGTAATGATGATTTCGATAAAGGTGTACTGAACATACCGCATGCCACAAGCACTAAAGCCTTTCTCGAAATACCAAAGGAAGAACTAGTCTTCGTGCTCACGCATCATCCGGTCGACTGGCTGAATCCAACAGACAAGGATCATCTCACTCAGAAAATACGCCGAAATTGCAGCGTCCATTTTCATGGCCATATTCATGCCCCAGAAAGCCAGCAGATTACGTACGGCACAGGGGAATCAACTCTAATAATTACCGCGGGCGCGGTCCATGCGGATGAAGCTGAAAGCAAAAGCGGCACGCCAGACACCTATAGCTTTGGAGCCCTTGTCGAACTTGACGATGGATCTATAGCTGTTCGAATTTGGCCTCGACGATGGGCCCCAATACGGGGTATTTGGGTCCAGGATAGCGAGCGATTGCCCGAAGGTGCAGATTACGCCCAGCACATACTTCGTCGTCCGACTGCGTCATTGGACGTCGAGGCAGTCAAATTCCTATACGAACAGGCCCGCGACCTCCTCAAGGCATGGAGTAAGAGGATCGAAGATGGCGCAGCGGATCTTGTGGTGCCCATCCGCTCCTGCGAATACCTCGATGCCGCGCCGGCACAGGTATCACCGGACCTCACGATCTTGGAGCAACGTCGGCAAGATCTTATTGACCTCAGCAAGGAGTTATTCTCTTTTGCCGATGGCGGCGAGAAAATCGATCCCAACGATACCCACCTGGGTGACGTCACCGCGCGACTGCGCTCATTGTTGGAAGCCATCTATCATCAGCGGCTGACCTTCAAGGGCGAAAAGCGTGCCGCGACAGGATCCGAGGTCACCGTCAGGCAAGTAATCGGAGACCTGCTTGGGACGGCGACTGCGATGGAAGGAGACGTCCGTCGCGGGGCGACGGCGAACGTGCACCAGGAGATTAAAAAGGTCGGACGCGGCGCATCTGCGACGACATATAGGGGAGACGTCGGGTGATGCCGGCCTAGTCGCGCCAAACGCGAACAGCGCGAGAAATCTCTGTGATTTCTCGCGCTGTTTTTGATCGCGGGCTACGCCTCAAAGACGCAGCCGTGCAGCGGTTCCCACCGCCACCCTGCCGCAGACCCCTCGATCAGCGGCTCAGGCGATACCGGATCACGCCGATCTGGCGGCCTCGCGGATGCGGTGACCGTTGCGCTCGGCCAGCGAACGCAGTTGGCCCAGCGCGAAGGCACGCGCCCGGCCCGTTTCCGGAATCACCACACCGGCCCACAGTCCTTCGGCGCCGGCGGACTCGACCGCCTCCTTGGCGCACATCCAGCGCCGCGGGCAAGCCCGGCACAGCGCTTTGGCCTCGTCGTCAGGAGCCGTCGTCCAGCGGTCCGGGTCTTGGGTACACACGCCCAGCGGGATGTTGTGCAGAGCTGTTGCGGTCATATCGCTACGTTCCTCCAGAAAGTGTTGCAAGTCTGTGTCGTGCCGTTCAGTACGGTATAGCACTAACCGTCGCGTTGCAACACTTCATTGTCTGAAAATCTGCTTAGAGACCGGCCTGGCGCTACGTTGGGTGTTGTCACTTCGGACTGTTTATCTGTATATGTGCAGCTCAACGTATGTATGAAGGTATACTATATCCCACGGATATTATCTGTGTCTACAGTTAATTCCCAGGTGGTTATCAACGCTTTTTACTGTAGCGTTAACCGCAGCGGCGCATCACGCCGCCGCGCATCACATGTACGGCAGTGGCCCCGGATTGTGATGCGAAACTGTAGCGAAGCCATAGCGTTAGGCCGGTGCAACAGTTAGAATCGGTGCTGGCGGAGCTTCCGCCCCCGACGCCCTACCAACACCCACTGTCCGCGAGCGAGGAATCCGCGTAGATGTCCAACGCCGAGTTGACTGCCGGGCCAGCGCTCCTGGTCGTGCACAATGGCGGCACGTCGCATGCGATCGAGCCTGGTCGTGGCGCCGTGACCATTGGCCGGGAGCCTCAGGCCGGCGTGCAGATCGACCACCCGGGCATCTCCAAGGAGCATCTGCGGGCGGAATCCGCCGGTGGTAACTGGCGGATCGTCGACAGCAGCCCCAACGGTATGTTCGTCGACGGCTTACGAAAGACAGCGGTGACGGTCACCGAACGGACCCTGGTCCGGTTCGGCGACCCCGCCGGCGGCAGAGCGCTGACGTTCGAGGTCATCAGGCCCTCGGGTGCCCATGAGCGGCAATCCGGTGAACAGCAACAGGCGGACGAGTTGGACGACGACATGAGTGACTCGCAAACCAGCGAGGATCCGGGCATGGTTCGCGCCGGAGCCGCCGCCGCCGCGCGGCGTCGCGAACTCGACATCAGTCAACGCAGCCTCGCGGCGGACGGGATCATCAACGCCGGCGCACTTATCGCTTTCGAAAAGGGCCGCAGCTGGCCTCGCGATAGAACACGGGCCAAGCTCGAAGAGGTGCTGCAGTGGCCGGCAGGAACTATCGCGCGGATCCGCCGGGGAGAGCCCGCCGCCGCAAATCGGGCAACCGGACCGCCCCGCCCTCCGTCGACCGGGCCGCCGACGGCCTGGGTTCGGACGGGCCGGCATTGTTGATCGCACAAGCCGTGGTTGCCGCCGTGGACGGCTGCAGCCTGGCCATCGCGGCGTTGCCGACGACCGACGATCCTGAGTTCACCGAGCGGGCGGCGCCGATCCTTGCCGATCTGCGCCAGCTCGAGGCGATTGCCGTTCGGGCGACCCGCATCAGCCGGATTACCCCGGAGTTGATCAAGGCGCTGAGCGCGGTGCGCCGGTATCACGACGAACTCATGACGCTCAGTGCCACCGCCCCGGGTGCCACACTGGCGCAACGGTTATACGCCGCTCGGCGGCGGGCGAACCTCTCCACGCAAGAGACCGCGCAAGCCGCAGGTGTCACGGACGACATGATTGTGCGTGCAGAAGCCGAGGAGACGCTTCCCCCCGCCGTCATCAATGCGATCGAAACGCTGATCAGCCAGATCAACTGAGGCTGCTCCGGATACGGTCAGCGCGCAGGCCAACGGTTTCGGCGCACATGTCGACGTACATGTCGCCCTGCGAGTCGGCCCCGCCCGTGCGGAGTGCTCGAAAAGCCTCGCCAATCCCAAAAATTCGTGCATCTCACCCCCTGCGGGCACTGCTAAGCTCATCCTGCGGTGCAACGGTGCACATAAAAAGACAGTGCACAAGATCAGCGAGCGTAAGGAAGAAGCGTCAATGAGGGGAACGGGTCTTTGCGACAAGACGTTAGGGTGGCTCAACGGTCTATTATTCGTGCTTGGCGAGCGCCCTGACCCGGGCGACATCTTCAAGAACAGTTCGGGCATATTCAAAGAGGTCACCCAGAAGCTGGAGTTGGCCATTCCCGGCGACAATTGGCTTGGCGAAGCGGCGAGTAAGTACCTGGACCAGAACCTCGGCCAGAAACTGCGCTCGCAGGCGATGGAGAACATCGACGAGCTCACCGGCGGCTTCATCTCGAATCAGGCCAAATACATCAAGAACACGCGCGACGTCGTCTCCGCGATGAGGAATATGGTTGAGGGCGCGCGGAAGGTTTGTGCCAAGCTTGAAAAGGTCTGGCTTATCGGCGATGTCTTGTCGTGGGCCGTTGCGGCTCCCGCGTGCGCAATAGCGGCGGCCGTCACCGGTGGCGCATTGCTCTATCTGCTCATCATGACAATGATGAACGTGACGAACCTGCAGGGCTTGCTCGGCAGGCTGATAGATATGATCACGACAATTCCCAAGTTGTCCGATCTGTTGCCCTGGCTGCCCGATATCAAGTTCCCGCCGGAGATCAAGTGGCCGCCCGAGTTCAACCTGCCTGACATCAAATGGCCGGACATCAAACTGCCCGACTTTAATTGGCCCGACTTCCCGAGCTTCCCCGGCTTGCCCGACTTCAAGTTCCCGCCGGACCTCAAGCCGTTCTTGCCTGGCTTGCCGAGCCTGCCCGACTTGTTCCCCGGCTTGCCGAAGTTGCCTGACTTGATCGGCGGCCTGCCCGGAATCGGAGACCTGTTCGGCGGCTTCCTGGGTGGCTTGCCCATCTGGAGCGACCTGCCGTCGCTGCCTGACTTCTTGGGCGGATTCGCCGGGCTGCCCACGCTGGGCTTCGGCGACCTGCTCAATCTTGGCAACCTGCCCGCGGTGGGTTCGCTGACATCGACTATTGGTCAGCTGCAACAACTTACCGGGGGTGGCGGCGGAGCCCAGCTGCTGAGCTCCATGGCCGGACAATCCAGCCAGCTCAGCTCGATGGCCGGGCAAGGCGCCGGCGGTGGCGGGTCACAGGCCACTCTCGTCAGCGATGTCGAAAAGGACGACGAGGACCAAGGCGCGGGCGCGGGCACCAGCAGTGCCGAGCGTGCTCCTATCGACGTCACCGGGGGCTCCTCCGGGCAGACCGAGGGCCGCGTCCTCTAGCACCGCCGTGGCGATCGCGAGCGCGGCGCAGCCGGGCGAAGCGGGTCGCCACCACCAGGACTGGCCGAAAGCCGTTGCGGGCCAACGCCATAACCAGCACCGACCAAAGCGAATAAATACTTCAAAACCCAGAGGAGGGCTTCACCCATGGGCGACATACTCGAAGTCGTACCGTCATTCTTGAAGGTACTGGCGAGCATGCAGAACGAGATCTCGGGCAAGATCAAAACGGCGACCAATACGGTCAACGGGATCAGCACAACGGTCGCTACGACCCACGGTTCGTACACCGACGACTTCAATAACGTCCTGAAGACGTTTGAGACCACTCGCGCCAGCGCAGGCACGGGACTCCAAGGCTTCTGCACCCAGTTGGCGACCAACCTGGTTGGGGCCGCGACTAGCTACCTCAATACCGATATGTTCAACGCTGACGCCCTGAAACGGATTTTTTCCTGAGAGGGGCGGGTTAGCATTTGACCATGTCCGGTCCGCTCGGGGGAGTTAATGGCGCGGGCCTCGTCGACGACGTGATCGGCGTCGAGGTAACCATCGACGGCATGTTGGTCATCGCCGACCGTTTGCAGCTGGTCGATTTCCCTCCGGCGCTTGGGATTCGGCTGAACATCCCGCAAGAAGACCTCCGCCAGACCGTCTGGGAACAGGTGCAGCGTGACCTCATGGCGCAGGGCGTGCTGGACGCGCACGGCCAGCCGCATCCGAAAGTCGCGGCGATGGTCGACACGCTCAGTCGGCCGGACCGGGTGTTGGAGGGGCGTTGGTGGCGGCGCGATCTGGGCGGCGTCATGGTGCGTTTTGTGGTGTGCCGCAAGGGCGATCGCCACGTTGTGGTGGCCCGCGATGACGAAATGCTGGTGCTGCAGCTGGTGGCCCCGCAAGTCAGCCTGGCGGATATGTTGACGGTAGTGCTGGGGCGCGCCGAACCGGCGAACGTCGAGCCGCTGACGGGTATCGCAACCGAACTCGCCAACTGCAAAACCGTAGGGCAGTTGGCCGGGCGCGGTCTCACAGCGACCTCGGCCCGCATCTACGCCGAGATCATCGACAACCCGAATAGCTGGGTGGAGCTCGTCGCCAGCCAGCGCCATCCCGGCGGCACGACGACGCAGACCAATGCCGCCGCCGGCATTCTGGACTCTCGGCACGGCAGGCTGGTGTCGCTTCCCCGTCGTGTCGGCGGGGAGCTGTACGGAAGCTTCCTACCAGGCACCCAGGAGAATCTGCAGCGCGCGATCGATAGCCTTCTGGAGCTCCTGCCAGCGGGCTCCTGGTTGGATCACGCCCCCGATACGTCTTTTTATCCAGACTGATATTCCAGACTGACTTATTCCAGACTGAAGCTAATCCAGACTGACTTCCCACCCGCCAGCTACGAACTCAGAAAGGGACACCATGGTCAACCTGCCAGGGGACGAAGACCGCGATGATCTCTCCGCCCTCGACTTCTCCGGCGGTGACGGCGGTCAGGAGTCGGCCATGGACGCGTTCGACGATTACGCGCCGCCGCCTGTCGAAGACACCGGCAACGACTTGGAGGTCCTGCAGACGCTGACCGAGGCGGAGGAAGAGCATGAGCTGGCTCAGTTCGTTGTGAGCAATCCTTCAAAGAGCGTCACGGTGACCGCGATCATGGACGGCAGCATCCAGAACGTCGAACTGACCGACAAAGTCGAAAAGATGACGGAATCCGACCTCGCCGAAGAGATCTTCGTGCTCGCGGACCTGGCCCGGCAAAAGGCGCGAGCCGCTCAGCACGAGTTGATGCTCGAAGCCATGGCCGAAATCGACGACGAGAGCCCCGACAAAGAAGGCAGCGCCATGCTGCGCGACTTCCTCGGGATGACCATGAACCTGCCGACGCCGGAAGAAGCCGACGCCGCAGAAAGAGAAGTGATGGCCACCCGCTACGGCATCGAGAAGTACGGTGATGACTGACCGCCTGGCCGGGCTGTTCGAAAGTGCCGTCGGCATGCTGCCCATGTCGGAGGCACGATCCCTGGACATATTCACAGAGATCACCAACTACGACGAGTGGGCCTGTGACGCATGGATCGGCCGCATTCGGTGCGGCGACACCGATCGGGTGACACTGTTCCGCGCCTGGTATTCGCGCAGGAACTTCGGACAGTTGGCAGGAGCCGCCCAACTCTCGATGAGCACCCTGGGCGCCAGGGTTCCCATCGGTGGCTTGTTCGGCGACATCACCTACCCGGTCACCTCGCCGCTGTCGATCACGATGGGTTTTGCCGCCAGCGAAGCGGAACAAGGTAACTACGCCGACGCGATGGAGGCGCTGGAAAACACCTCCGCCAGCGGCGCCGAGCACCTGGTGGCGTGGGTGAAGGCGGTGGTTTACGGCGCGGCCGGGCGCTGGACCGACGTGATCGACCAAATCAAGGGCGCCGGAAAATGGCCGGACAAGTTTCTTATTGCCGCGGCAGGCGTCGCGCACGGAGTTGCCGCGGCCAACCTTGGCCTGTTCACCGAGGCCGAACGGCGACTCACCGAGGCGAATGACACGCCGGCCGGTGAAGCCTGTGCCCGCGCCATCGCGTGGTATCTGGCCATGGCACGGCGCAGCCAGGGGAACGAAGACGCCGCGGTGGCGCTGCTGGAATGGTTGCAAAGCACCCACCCAGAGGCCAAAGTTGCTGCTGCACTGAAAGATCCGTCGTACCGCCTGGTGACGACGACCGCCGAACAGATCGCGGCCCGCTCGGACCCCTGGGACGCGAGCAGTGTCGTGGCGGACACCTCCGGACGGGAGAAACTACTCGTCGAAGCACAGGCCGACCTCGATCGGCAGATCGGCCTCACCAGGGTCAAAACCCAAATCGAAAGATACCGCGCCGCAACCATGATGGCCCGGGTTCGCGAAGCCAAAGGGATGCGGGTCGCGCAGCCGAGCAAACACATGATCTTCACCGGGCCGCCCGGTACCGGCAAGACCACCATTGCGCGGGTGGTTGCCAATATCCTGGCCGGCCTGGGCGTCATCTCCGAACCGAAACTCATTGAGACGTCGCGGAAGGATTTCGTCGCCGAATACGAGGGACAGTCGGCGGTCAAGACTGCCAAGACAATCGACCAAGCGCTCGGCGGCGTGCTGTTCATCGACGAGGCCTATGCGCTGGTGCAGGAACGGGACGGCCGCACCGATCCATTCGGTCAAGAAGCCATGGACACCCTTTTGGCGAGAATGGAGAATGACCGCGACCGGCTGGTGGTGATTATCGCCGGCTACAGCACCGACATCGATCGGCTGCTGGAAACCAACGAGGGCCTGCGGTCGCGTTTCGCCACTCGGATCGAATTCGAAACCTATTCCCCGGAAGAACTCCTCGAGATCGCGAGAGTCCTTGCAGTCGCCAATGACTCGACGTTGAGCGTCGAAGCGGCGGAGAATTTCCTGGGTGCGGCGAAAGTGTTGGCGCAGCGGACGTTGCGTAACAAGCCTGCACTCGACGTCGCCGGCAACGGTCGGTACGCGCGCCAATTGGTGGAGGCCAGCGAGCAGTGCCGCGACATGCGCTTGGCGCAAGGCCTTAACATCGATGATCTTGACGTGGACCGACTGCGCGAGATCAACGGCTCCGACATGGCCGAAGCGATCGCCACGGTGCATGCGCACCTCAACATGAGAGAGTGAACCATGGGGCTTCGCCTGACCACCAAGGTTCAGGTTAGCGGGTGGCGTTTCCTGCTTCGCCGCGTCGAGCATGCAATCGTTCGACGCGACACCCGGATGTTCGACGACCCCCTGCAGTTCTACAGCCGCTCGGTCTCCCTTGGCATCGTCGTCGCGGTGTTGATCCTGGTCGGTGCCGGGCTGCTGGCTTTCTTCAAGCCGGCGGGCAAGCTGGGCGGCGGCAGCCTTTTCACCGACCGGGCCACCAACCAGCTTTATGTGGTCATCTCCGGGCAGCTGCATCCCGTCTATAACCTGACCTCGGCGCGGCTGGTGCTGGGCAGCCCGGCCAGCCCCGCCGCCGTCAAGGCCAACGAACTGAGCAAGTTGCCGATGGGCCAGACCATCGGAATCCCCGGCGCCCCGTACGCAACTCCCGTTTCCGGAGACTCCGCGTCGACTTGGACGCTGTGCGACACCGTCACCAGAGCCGACACCATCGCTCCCACGGTGCAGACGTCAATAATAGCGATGCCGTTGCTGATCGATCCCTCGATGGATCCGCTACAGGCAAACGAAGCAATCCTGGTGTCCTACCAGGACAGATCATGGATCGTCACCGCACGGGGACGGCACGCCGTCGACCTCACTGACCGCGCGCTCACCTCGGCCATGGGCATACCCGTGACAGCCAAGGCGACCCCGATCTCCGAGGGCATGTTCAACGCACTGGTCGACCGCGGGCTCTGGCAGCTGCCGCCGGTGCCGGGCGCGGGCACTCCCAACACTCTTGGGCTGTCGCCGGATCTGGTGATCGGATCGGTGTTCCTGGTCCACAACGACAAGGGCCCGCAACACTACGTCGTGCTGCAGGACGGTATCGCGCAGGTGAATGCGCACCACGGCGGCGGCATTGCGCGCCACCCAATCACACGGACTGGTCGCGCCGCCCGCGGTGGTTGCGAGTCAGGTCGTCCGGATTCCGGAACGGATCTACAACTCACCGCTGCCCGACGAACCGCTCAAGGTGCTGAATCGGCCGGACGAGCCGACAGTGTGTTGGTCATGGGAGCGCCGAACCGGCGATCAGGCGCCGAAGACCACGGTGCTCAGCGGTCGGCACCTGCCCATACCGCCGTCGATCATGAGCGTTGGCCTCAAGCAGATTCGCGGGACGGCGACCGTTTTCATAGACGGCGGAAAGTTCGTGACATTGCAGTCCCCGGATCCGCGCTACGGCGAATCCCTGTACTACGTCGACCCGCAGGGTGTGCGCTACGGCCTGCAGGACGCCGAGACGGCGAAGGCCCTGGGCTTGGCGTCGCCCAAGACCGCGCCCTGGGAGGTCGTACGTCTGCTGGTAGAGGGACCGGTGCTGTCGAAAGACGCCGCCCTGCTCGAGCACGACACCCTGCCCGCTGACCCCAGTCCCCGAAAAGCACCCGCCGGAACCCCCGGAGCTCCCTGATGACGACTAAGAAGTTCACTCCGACCATCACCCGAGGTCCCCGGTTAACCCCCGGAGAAATCAACGTCACCCCACCCGAAGATCTCGGTCTCAACATCCCGCCGTCGGGCGTCCAGAAGATCCTTCCGTACGTGATGGGTGTCTGCATGGTCGGCATGATCGCGATCATGCTGGTCGGCGGCACCAAACAGCTGTCGCCCTACATGCTGATGATGCCGCTGATGATGGTCATGATGATGGTCGGCGGCATGGCCGGTGGCAGCGGTGGCGGCAGCAAGAAGGTGCCGGAAATCAACGCCGACCGCATGGAGTACCTGCGTTACCTGGCCGGATTGCGCACCCGGGTGACATCCTCGGCGGCCGCTCAGGTGGCGTTCTTCAGCTATCACGCACCCCATCCCGAGGATCTGCTGTCGATCGTGGGCACACAGCGACAGTGGTCCAGGCCCGCCAACGCCGACTTCTACGCCGCCACCCGCATCGGTGTCGGGGATCAGCCGGCGGTGGACCGCCTGTTGAAGCCGTCGGTCGGTGGGGAGTTGGCCGCCTCCAGCGCCGCGCCCCAGCCATACCTGGAGCCGGTCAGCCACATGTGGGTGGTCAAGTTTTTGCGCACCCACGGGCTGATCCACGATTGCCCGAAGCTGGTCCAACTGCGAACGTTCCCGACCATCGCGGTCGGCGGTGATCCCGAGGGAGCAGCCGGTCTATTGCGGGCGATGATCCTCCACCTGGCCGTGTTTCATCCACCGGACCTGCTGGAAATCCGCGTGCTCACCGAGGAACCCGAGGATCCAGATTGGTCCTGGCTGAAATGGCTTCCGCATGTGCAGCACAAGACGGAGACGGACGCCGGTGGGGCGATCCGAATGATCTACACCCGCCCGGATGGTCTGGGTGAGCTGGCCGCGCGCGGTCCGCACACACCCGATTCGCTTCCGGGCGGTCCCTACGTCGTGGTCGTGGATCTGACCGGCGGCAAGGCGGGGTTCCCGCCCGACGGCAGGGCCGGCGTCACGGTGATCACGCTCGGCAACCACCGCGGCTCGACGTACCGGATCAGGGTGGACGCCGACGGGACCGCTGACGACCGGCCGCCCGGCCAGCAGTTCCGCCAGGTGACGTCGGTAACGGACAATATTTCTCCGAAGGATGCCGCCCGCGTCGCCAGGAAGCTGGCCGGCTGGTCCATCACCGGCACCATTCTCGACAAGACACAACGTGTGCAGAAGAAGGTGGCCACCGAGTTCTACCAGCTGGTCGGTGCCGCGAGCGTCGAAGACATAAACCCGTCCCGTTGGCGGATGTACACCGACACCGACCGTGACCGACTGAGGATCCCGTTCGGACACGAGCTCAAGACCGGCAACATCATGTACCTGGACATCAAAGAAGGCGCCGAATTCGGCGGCGGTCCACACGGCATGCTCATCGGAACCACGGGGTCCGGGAAGTCGGAGTTCCTGCGCACCCTCATCCTGTCGCTGGTGGCGACGACCCATCCGGACCAGGTGAATCTGCTGCTCACCGACTTCAAGGGTGGCTCGACATTCCTTGGCATGGAGAAACTTCCGCATACCGCCGCTGTCGTCACCAACATGGCCGAGGAGGCCGAGCTGGTCAGCCGCATGGGTGAGGTGCTGACCGGCGAACTCGACCGCCGGCAGCAGATCCTGCGACAGGCCGGTATGCAGGTCGGCGCGGCCGGCGCGCTCTCCGGTGTGGCCGAATACGAAAAGTACCGGGAGCGCGGTGCCGACCTGCCCCCGCTGCCAACCCTTTTCGTCGTGGTCGACGAGTTCGCCGAGCTGCTGCAAAGTCACCCGGACTTCATCGGGCTGTTCGACCGGATCTGCCGTGTGGGGCGGTCGCTGCGCGTGCATTTGCTGCTGGCCACCCAGTCGCTGCAAACCGGTGGGGCGCGCATCGACAAACTGGAGCCCAACCTGACCTACCGAATCGCGCTGCGCACCACCAGCTCTCACGAGTCCAAGTCGGTGATCGGTACCCCGGAAGCCCAATACATCACCAACAAGGAAAGCGGTGTCGGGTTTCTCCGCGTCGGCATGGAAGACCCGGTCAAGTTCAGCACCTTATATATCGGTGGCCCATACATCCCGCCGGCAGGGGCCGAAATCAATGGTGACGGTAGCGGGCCGGGCGTACGGAGCGGTCCGCGAAAGGCCCGCATCCACAAGTTCACCGCGGCGCCCATCGCCGAACCCGAACCAGAGGCCGCGGCGCCCATCCCCATGCCCGAACCCGAACCTGAACCAGAGGCCGCGGCCCCCGTCCCCATCCCCGAACCGGAGCTGACGCCATGACCCGCGCCGGCGACGATGCAGAGCGGGGCGACGCCAGGACAAGTGGCGACGATGACCCGCGCCGGCGACGATGCAGAGGAAGCGATGAGGAGGAGCGGCGCCAATGACCGCCGAACCGGAAGTACGCGCGCTGCGCGAGGTGCTGCTGTCGCAGCTCGGCACCGGTGAATCCCGGGCCTACAAGATGTGGCTGCCGCCGCTATCCGATCCGACGCCGCTGAACGAACTTGTCGAGGGCGACGACCGCCGGCAACCGTTGCGCTTTCCGCTGGGAACCATGGACGAACCCCGCCAGCATCGTCAGGAGGCATGGGGCGTCGATGTGTCCGCGGCCGGTGGCAACATCGCCATCGGCGGCGCGCCGCAAACCGGGAAGACGACATTGCTGCAGACGATGGTGATGTCGGCTGCGGCTACCCACTCCCCCCGTGACGTCCAGTTCTATTGCATCGATCTCGGTGGTGGCGGTCTCATCTATCTGGAAGGCCTGCCGCACGTCGGTGGGGTGGCGGGCCGATCAGAGCCCGACAAAGTGAACCGGGTGGTCGCAGAGGTGCAGGCCGTAGTGCGGCAACGTGAAGTCCTGTTCAAAGAGCATCGCGTGGGTTCGATGGCCGCTTATCGGCAGATGCGCGCGGACCCGAACCATCCGGTAGCGGCCGATCCGTTCGGCGACGTGTTCTTGATCGTTGACGGTTGGCCGGGTTTCACCAGTGAGTTTCCCGACCTCGAGCCGCTGGTCCAGGATCTGGCTGCACAGGGACTTTCGTTCGGCGTCCACGTCGTCATTACCACTCCTCGCTGGACGGAACTCAAGTCGCGTGTCCGTGACTATCTCGGCACCAAGATCGAGTTCCGGCTCGGTGACGTAAACGACACCCAAATCGACCGCATGGCCCGGGATATCCCCGCCAACCGTCCTGGTCGGGCGATCTCGATAGAGAAGCATCACCTCATGATGGGGGTGCCCAGGTTCGACGGCGTGCACGGAACCACCGATATCGTCGAAGCCATCACAGCCGGGGTGGCACAAATCGCGGCGCAGAACACGGTCTCCGCGCCTAAGGTCAGGGTGCTGCCGGAGCGCATCTACCTGCACGAACTCGACCCGGCCCCACCCGGTCCCGACAGCGACTACCGCACTCGCTGGGAGATTCCCATCGGACTACGCGAGTCCGACATGGCGGTGGCCTACGCGCACATGCATACCAACCCGCACCTGTTGATCTTCGGCAACAGCAAATCGGGCAAGACAAGCATCGCCCAGGCGATCTCGCAAGCCATCTGCGCCAGGAACAGTCCGCAACAGGTGCGCTTCATGTTCGCCGACTACCGGTCGGGCTTGTTGGACGCCGTGCCGGAATCCCATCTGCTCGCCGCGGGGGCGATCAACCGCAACAGTGCCAGCCTGGATGAGTCCATCAAAGCCCTGGCGGCCAACCTGAAAAAGCGGCTGCCGCCGTCCGACCTGACAACGACACAGCTGCGGTCACGGTCGTGGTGGAGCGGATTTGATGTCGTACTTGTGGTCGACGATTGGCACATGATTGTGGGCGCCGCCGGCGGGATGCCGCCAATGGCGCCGTTGTTCCCGTTAATGCCGGCGGCTCCGGATATCGGGTTACACATCATTGTCACGTGCCAGATGAGTCAGGCGTACAAGGCGACCATGGACAAGTTCGTCGGCTCCGCATTCGGGTCCGGAGCGCCGACCATGTTCCTGTCCGGCGACAAGCAAGAATTCCCGTCCAGCGAGTTCAAGGTGAAGCGACGGCCTCCTGGCCAGGCATTTCTGGTATCCGCGGAGGGCAAGGAAGTCATCCAGGCCCCCTACGTGGATCCTCCAGAAGAAGTGTTCGCAGCACCCCCAGGGCCCGGTTAAGATTATTTCAATCGCAGGGAGACCGGGGCCAAGAGTCAAGGATCGAGCGGGGGAACAGCAATGGCTGCTGGGCTATTTACCTCAATAACCGAGACGTATCCAAATAGGCCAGGTGTGGCCGATATTTGCGCGCAAGTTATCGGCGCCTTTCCATAACAGTACTAAGCAGTTGCAGCAAGAAAAGCATCGCAGCCAGAGAAAGAAGTAGACACCATGCCCATGAGTTGGTTCGCACTGCCGCCGGAGGTGAACACCGCGCGGCTGATGATCGGAGCGGGTCCGGCGCCAATGCTAACCGCAGCCGCGGGGTGGCAGACGCTGGCGGCGGCGCTGGAATCTCAAGCTACTGAGCTGGCGGGCCGGCTGTCCTCCCTGGGTGAGGTATGGACCGGCGGAAGCAGTGACCGTGCGATCGCCGCCGCCACACCGATGATCGCCTGGCTGCAAACCGCGGCGATGCAGGCGCAGGAACGCGCGATGCGGGCGACGACGCAGGCTGGACTCCACACCACTGCGCTGGCAACGACACCTTCATTGATCGAGATCGCGGCCAACCACATCACGCACGCAGTCCTGATGGCCACCAACTTCTTGGGCATCAACACCATCCCGATCGGCTTCAACGAGATCGAGTATTTCGTCAGTATGTGGACCCGGGCCGCCGCGGTTATGGAGGCCTACGAGATCGAGACGCAGTTGAATACGTTGTTCGACAAGATCGAGCCGATGATGGCGATCCTTGATCCGTCGACCATGAGCGAATCGCTTTCAGCCGGGATGAACCAGCTTTCCTCAATGCCGTCCCAACTGGCCTCCGCGATTCCGTCATCCGAGGCGATTCAGGCCACGATGGGACAGGTCGCGGAGTTGAGCGGGCCGATGCAGCAGTTGACCCAGCCGTTGTCACAGGTGTCGTCGATGTTCGGCCAGATGGGCGGCTCGGGTGGCACGGGGGGCAATGCATTACTCGATCCGGAAGCCGCGCAGATCGGCCTGATCGGTGCCAACCCGCTGTCGAATCACCCGCTGGCCGGCGGATCGGGCGCAAGCCTCGGCTCCGGGCTGATCCGCGGGGATGCGCTGCCGGGCGCGGGCGGGACCGTTGCCCGCACACCGCTGATGGCCAATTTGATCGACAGGCCCGCGTCGGTGATGCCGGCCGCCGTGTCCCCCGGCGCCACCGCCGGAACGACGGCGGCGAGTGGCAGTGCCCCCGTCGGCGCGATGGGCCAGGGCGGGCAATTCGCGGGCGCCTCGTCTCGGCCAGGGCTGGCGGCACCCGCCCCACTCACCCAGGAACCGGACGAAGGCGACCATGACCAGTGGGACGACGGAGACGATTGGTGAGCGTTCCACAACCAGACTTCCCGGCCACTCCGGCCGGAAGACTTGCCAACCCCTTGGCGAGGACAAAGAGAACAGAGAGAGAAAGTAGTTCAGCATGTCTGAGTTAACAACTGACAGCGCTGCCCTCGCGAAAGAGGCCGACCACTTCGGGAAGATCGCCGGAGATTTGAAGACCGTGATCGGGCAGGTCGAATCGACGGGGTCTGAGTTGCAGTCCCACTGGAAGGGCCAGTCCGGCCAAGCCGCCACCCAAGCGCTGGTCGAATTCCACGAGGCCGGCCAAAACCAGATCAAGGAACTCGATGAGATTTCGGGCCAGCTGTCCGGCGCTGGGTTCGAGTACAGCGCGGCAGACGAAGACCACGCATCAACCATGAATATGGGATTCTAAGTAAACGCTAAGCAGCAAAGGAACGGAGCACAGAAAAATGACACAGGCATGGAACTTTGGCGCCATTGAAGCCGGCGCCAGCTCGATCAGCGGCAACGTTAACCAAATCCACTCGTTGCTTGACGAGGGCAAGGCCTCGCTGAGCCGGCTCGCTTCGGTGTGGGGCGGTAGCGGTTCGGACTCGTTCAACAGCCTCATGGCGCGGTGGGACAACACCGCCGCCGAGCTGAACAGCAAGCTCGGCAACCTCTCGGGCAAGATCAGCGAGGCCGGCCAGCAGATGGCACGCACGGAGTCCAACGTGGCAGCGCGCTTCACCTAGGTCGTACCTACGTGCGGGTAAGATAACGAAACACGAGATCGGGCGAGTTAACCTAACCAAGGGGGATCTCGCCCCTTCTTGTGTTTTTGTTGTTAACAGACTTCTTAGGGGTTCTGATGCCGGCCGACTACGACGAGCTCTTTTCGTCGGCCGAGGGCGCGGAATTTGCGGACGACGAGGAGTCGTTCTTCGACGTCAGTCCCTCCTATCCGCCGCCTGCCCCACCATCGAGTCCGCCGACACCCAACGGTCAGGCTCTGCCCCCCGAGCCGCCTGAATCGCTGCCGCATTACGAGCCCGCTCCATCACCATCACCACCTCCACCGGAACCTCCCTCGCTCCCCGAACCTTTCTCGCTCGAACCTGAAACTCCGCCAGCCGAGCCCGAACCTCCCCCCGTCGCGCCGCCGCCCAGCGCGCCTCCCGCTAAACCCAAGCGACGCCGAATGGGACTCGGCCGACGCCAACCGGCCGCGCCGGCTCCTCCCGAAGCCGCAATACGCAGAGCCCGAGCCGCAATACGCGGCACCCGAAGCCCAATACGCAGAGCCCGAACCGCAATACGCAGAGCCCGAGCCGCAATACGCGCCGCCCGAAGCCCAATACGCCGCGTCCGAGCCGCAATACGCGGCACCCGAAGCCCAATACGCCGCGTCCGAACCTCAATACGCCGCGCCCGAGCCACAATACACAGAGCCCGAACCTCCGTACACACCAACCGAACCCCGGTACGCCGAACCGGAACCTCGCTACGCTGAGCCCGAATTCCCCACGGCTGCAGCAGAACCCCCACCGCCAGCGATACCGACCAGCGGGCCCTCTGCTAAACCCCGGCGATCCCGAATGGGACTCGGCCGACGCCAACCGGCAGCGCCGGCTGCGCCCGAGGCCCAATACGCCGCGTCCGAGCCGCAATACGCCGAGCCCGAGCCGCAATACGCGCCGCCCGAACCTCCTTACGCACCAACCGAACCCCGGTACGCCGAACCCGAACCTCCTTACGCACCAACCGAACCCCGGTACCCCGAGCCCCAACCTCGTCACGCCCCACCCGAACCCCAATACGCGGCACCCGAACCTCCCTACGCACCACCCGAATACACCGCGCCCAGACCTCGTCACGCCCCACCCGAACCCCAATACGCGGCACCCGAACCTCCCTACGCACCACCCGAATACACCGCGCCCAGACCTCGTCACGCCCCACCCGAACCCCAATACGCGGCGCCCGAACCTCCCTACGCACCACCCGAACCCCGGTACGCCGAGCCTGAATTCCCCTCGGCTGCCGTAGAACCCCCACCGCCGGCGATGCCGGCCAGCGGACCTTCAGCTAGACGCCGACGACCCCGAATGCCGATCGGCGAATACCCACCAGCCCCACCCGCCGAACCCGAACCCCAATACACCCCACCCGAACCCCGCTACGCCGAACCGAACCTCACTACCCCGAACCCGAATTCCCACTCGGCCGCAGCAGAACCCCCACACCCAGCAATGCCGGCCGGCGGACCCCCCGCCAGACCCCGACGACCCCGAATGCCGATCGGCGAATACCCACCGGCCCCACCGGCCGAACCCGAACCCCAATACGCCGAACCCGAACCTCACTACCGAACCCGAACCCGAATTCCCCTCGGCCGCAGCAGAACCCCCACACCCAGCAATGCCGGCCGGCGGACCCATCGCCAGACCCCGACGACCCCGAATGCCGATCGGCGAATACCCACCGGCCCCACCCGCCGAACCCGAACCCCGCTACGCCGAACCCGAACCTCACTACCCCGAACCCGAATTCCCCTCGGCCGCAGCAGAACCCCCACACCCAGCAATGCCGGCCGGCGGACCCATCGCCAGACCCCGACGACCCCGAATGCCGATCGGCGAATACCCACCGGCTCCACCGGCCGAACCCGAACCTCGCTACGCCGCCGAACCCGAATTCCCACTCGGCCGCAGACGATTACTTCTGGCCTGAACCCGAACCCGAATTCCCACCGGCCGCCAGGCCGAGCAACGGGCCCCCACCCCCTCCGCGTCGGCCCCGAATGCCGATCGGCGAATATCCGCCGGCCCCACCGGCCGAACCCGAGCCTCGCCAGTCCGAACCCGAATTCCCCTCGGCCGCAGACGAAGACGATGACTTCTGGCCCGAACCCGAATTCCCACCGGCCGTGCTGCCAAGTAACGGGCCCCCGCCGCCTCCGCGTCGCGCCCACACGCCGGTCGGTGAGTCCTATCCGCCCCGTCGGAGTTCATTCGAACCGCCGTCGGGCCCGATGCCGACGGGCCGACCACTGCCGCGCAGGCAACCTCCGCCCTCGCCGCGCGCGCAACGAGGCCATCCCGATCGGACCGACCCGACATACGACGACGAAATCGAGACCACGGGTCAGCCAATTCCCGTGCGTCGCCAACGCGATGACTCGGGGCCGGCGCCCAGCGCGAGACTCTCGTCCTCAGGTCGATTGGAGCAACGGGCACCGAACTTCGCACCGGGTACCGGGCGCAACCCAGCCGCGAGGCAGCGGTCCGGCGGCTACCCACCGGAGCGAACTGCCGGTCGGGACGCGCAACCGCGCCCGGGGACTAGATCCGACGCGACGGGCACCACGCTCGGAGATCGCGCCGCGAGACGTACGGCGCCGAAACCCGGCATGAGACCGGATCGCAGACAGCCGGAGCCGATGGCGCCGACGCCGGCGCCAAGGAGGGTGCAAGGCAGCCCCCGCAAACTCGTGCCGCAACGTGGTTGGCGGCGTTGGGTCTACACCGCGACTGGTTTCAACCCGGGCCTGTCACCCACTGAGAAGTACGAACTGGCTTTGCGCAGGCGGGTTCGCCGAAATCCACGCGGGCCGCACCAGATCGGGATCATTGGCCTCAAGGGCGGAGCCGGTAAGACGACCTTGTCAGTCAGCCTAGGTTCATTGTTCGCGCATGTGCGGGGCGACCGCATCCTGGTGCTTGACGCCGATCCCAGCTGCGGCAACCTTGGCGACCGGGCGGGACGTTCTTCGCCCGGCAACATCGCGGATCTGTTGTCGAGCAAGGAGCTGGCGAACTACAACAAGGTCCGTGCGCACACCAGTTTGAATGCGGTCAATCTCGAAGTACTTCCGTCAGAGGACTACAGCGGCAAGCCCCGCGCATTCAGCAAAGAGGCGTGGCGCGCCACAACCGCTGCCGTGTCGAAGTTTTACAACCTCGTATTGGCGGACTGCGGAGCCGGCATGCTCGACCCTGCGACGCGCGGAGTGATCGAGACAGCGTCCGCGGTGGTCATCGTTGCCAACACATCGGTCGACAGCGCCCGGCAAGCGGTGATCGCGCTGGACTGGCTGCGGAGTAACGGCCACACGGATCTGATGAACCGCGCCTGCGTGGTGCTCAACCACACCTCGCCCAAAGAGACAAATATCTCGGCCAAGGTTCTGGCCAGGCGATTGGAACAGCAAGTCAAACCGGGCCGTCTTGTGGTGTTGCCATTCGACAAACACATCGCCGCCGGAACCGAGATCAAGTTCAACCAGCTCGACCCCCTCTTCAAGCTCAGGGTTCTCGAGCTGGCCGCAGTACTGTCCGACGATTTTGAGAGGGCTGGACGTCGTTGAGCGCTCCTGCTGTTGCTGCCGGTAAGACCGCTGCGGGAGGACCTCCCGCCCGACCCGCCGTCACCCGCGTGACGGTCCTTACCGGCAAACGGATGACCGATTTGGTGCTGCCTTCGGCGGCGACGATCGAAACATACATCGATGAGACCGTCGCGGCGCTGGCCGAAATACTGGATGACACACCGGCGGATGTGCTTTCCGGCTTCGAGTTTTCCGCGCAGGGAGCCTGGACGTTCGCCCGGCCCGGAAACCCGCCGCTCAAGCCCGACCAGTCACTAGACGAGGCCGGGGTCGTGGACGGATCGTTGCTGACCCTGGTGTCGGTGAGCCGCACCGAGCGGTACCGGCCGCTCGTCGAGGACGTCATCGACGCGATCGCGGTACTCGACGAATCACCGGAGTTCGACCGGAAGTCCCTGAACCGCTTTATCGCGGTGGCCATCCCGGTCTTGGCTGTGGTCATGACCGCGGTCGCAGCGCGCGCGTGGTGGGCCACTGGGCGCGGCCTGTACTGGCCGCTGGGGCTAGGCGTCGTGGGAATCCTGGCTGCGGTCGGCAGTTTTGTCGCATACAAGTTCTACAAGGCAGGACAGCTTTCCGACAGCTTGCTGATCACGGCATACCCTCTGATCGCGACCGCCGCAGCGTTGGCCATCCCGACGTCGCACGGGGTCAAATCGTTAGGGGCGGCGCAGCTCGCCGGTGCGGGGGCGGCTGTTTTATTTTTGACGTTGCTCACGCGGGGCGGCCGGATCAGGCGTCCGCACTACACGTCGTTCGTCGTGATCACGTCCATCGCGGCCGCCGCGGCCGCCCTTGCCTACGGCTTTGGTTACCAGCGCTGGGTTCCGGCCGCTGCCATCGCGTTCGGGCTATTCATCGTGACGAATGCGGCCAAACTGACCGTCGCCGTCGCGCGGATCGCCTTGCCGCCGATTCCCGTTCCCGGCGAGACGGTGGCCCACGAGGAATTGCTTGATCCCGTTGAGACCGACGCGGCCGCCGAGGATGAAACGCCAACCTGGCAAGCCATTGTCGCGTCGGTGCCCGAATCCGCTGTGCGGCTGAGCGAGCGCAGCAAGCTGGCCAAGCTCTTGCTGATCGGCTACGTGACGTCCGGGACCCTGATTCTGTCTGCCGGCGCCATCGCGGTCATGGTGCACGGACACTTTTTCATACACAGCCTGGTTGTGGCGGGTCTCATCACGGTGGCGTGCGGGTTCCGGTCGCGGCTCTACGCGGAACGTTGGTGCGCCTGGGCGCTGCTGGCAGCAACCGTCGCCATTCCAACGGGCTTAACAGTCCGGCTGTGCCACTGGTACCCGCACGTGGCCTGGATCTTTATGTCCGGCTACGTCGCACTCACCCTGATCGCATTGCTGATCGTCGCTTCGACGTGGGGCCGGGTACGTCGCATTTCACCGGTGGCACGGCGGACTCTGGAGCTGATCGACGGCGCGGTGGTCGCTTCGATCATTCCGATGCTGCTGTGGATCACCAGTATCTACGACATGGTCCGCAATATCCGGTTCTGAGCCGCCGGGCCCCGCGTGGGGGCGGAAATTGCTGCAGTTCAGCCGCCGGGGCCTCGGGTAAAATTTGCTTAAATCAGCAAAGTAGAAAGGGGGGTCCGGCGATGGTTGAACCACTGAACGTCGACCCCGCGCGCCTGTTGGACGCAGGCAACCAGCTTCGCGGACTCATTTTCCCGCAGCCTCCGGCGTCGATGGCGGCGACCGGATCCGATGCGGTGTCGGCAGCGATCAACGCGACGATGCCGAACATCGAATCGCTGGTGAGCGATGGTTTGCCGGGCGTCAAAGCCGCCCTCACGAGGACGTCGACCAGCATGGCCGAAGCGGCTGACACATACATAAAGGCCGATCAGTCGTTGGGCGACGCCTTGCGGCAGTTCAACTTCGACGGCAGTGACGTGTTGTCCGGCAACGCCGTGGCAAACGCGACTGGTCGGGTATCGGAAGTGATGAGCGCGGCCACGGGCAAGTTGCCGCCGGGGTTTGGCGAGCTGCAATCACAAGTCTCTGAAAAGATCACCGAGCTCCGGCCGCGAGTCGAGGCGACGGTGCCGCAGCTGGTTCAGTTGGCCCCGTATGCCGGTCAGGCGGGGCAGATGGCATCTCCGCTCATGTCGAGCCTTGGTTCGGCCGCGGGGCAAGGTGGCAGCAGTGCCGCTTCGGCACCCGCAGAGCTGGCCAGCGAAACCAAGCCGGATGACGAGGACGAGTTCGACGCTGAAGAGACGCTGGACGAAGGCGCCGCGCCCGGCTCGCACGGCAGGGGCAGCGTTCCCACGCAGGGCCGCCCCGGTGCTTCCGGTGGCCACACCGCGACGACGGTATAACCCGCTACGCCGAGCAGACGCAAAAGCTCCCGACACGCCGTGCGTGCGGGAGCTTTTGCGTCTGCTCGGCGTAGCTCTCAGGGCGCGTCGGACAGGGCGCTGTCGAGTAGCCCCGCCACGTACTGCCAGTACAGCCAATCCTCGACGGCGGGACGTTGCGTCTCCGCGTTGGCCGCCGAGTGCGCTTGGTGCAGCGCGAGTTCGCGACGGTGGGCCGCATAGGCATGGAACGCCCGCAGGTGTGGAGCCTCTCGACCAGCGGCATTAGTGGTCATGAACTTCATAACCTCGAACCACATCATGGGGTTGTCCGCCGGCGGATTCTGGTCGGCCGGCGCCGGGGGCAACAGGTCCAGCAACTGCTGATCCTTGGTGTCCGCGAGCCGTTCCGCTGTCTCGGCATCCACCGCCGCGAGCCGGGACTGACCGGTCATTTGACCGTTCTCGGGAATGTCGTCCGCCTCCAAGATGATCTTGGCCGCGCCCGGGTCGGAGTTGGACAACTGCTCCTGGGTGCCGATGACGGCGCGCAGCTTCGTTCCGTGATGGGTTGCCCAGCCCTGCACGGCCATCACCGGATACGTCGCGCAACGTGCCCGATCAACGGCTGGAATCTCATCATCAGCGCTGGCCATATGGACCATGTCCGGCAGCTGCACGCCCTCGGGGATGTAGGCCAGCCCGTAGCTGTTGGCCACCACGATCTTGCCGTCGGCGGTCACCGCGGTAATCCAGAAGAACCCGAAATCGCCCTTCCTGGGGCTGTCGGCCGCGTTCAACGCGGCCGCGATGCGCCGCGCCACCCGCAGCGGGTCGTTGGCGCTGCTCTGGCGCGCCGAGGACGCGGCGGCAACAGCGTCGCGGACGGCCCGCGCGCCCGTAACCGGGATCAACGAGGCGACCGCGGGGGCGACGCCGTCGGAGGCCTCGTGCCGGGCGGCGGGGGCGGCGGGACGCGCCGCGCCCGCCGCTCGGGTGTTCGGTGATGACGAGGTTGTCCCGCCTGCCTTGCCCCCCGAACCCAGCGGCGCGCGCCCGGTCCCAGAACGCCCCGAGGCAGAGGCGGGCGCCACCGAGCCGGAGCCCCCATACGAGCCCGGGCCGGCACCCCTCCCGGCAGCGCCGGACGCGACGGATCCCGCCCGCGTGGTCGGTGCACCGGTGGCCGCAGCGGGTGCCACCGCGCCTGACGTGTCGGCATCCGTCCCCGTGGTCGGCGTAGCCGCGGCCGGCTGGGTGGATGGGCCGGCGCCAACGGACGTGTCTCCTCCCAAATGCGCCGGCATCACGTGCGCCGCGGGCTGGTCCGCCGGCGTGCTTGGCCCCGACGGGGAGTGTCCCGGGTCTCCCGGCACTGAAGGCTGCCCACCCGGCGACGGAGTCGCGTCCGGGTTCGACGGCTGCGGAGTCGGTTTGGGAGTCGGGGTGACCGGCGTCGGCGCGGGGGTCGGCGACGGGCTTGGCGTGATCGGAGTGACCGGCGCGACCGGCGTCGGTGTCGGCGTCGGTGTCGGGGTCGGCGTCGGGGTCGGCGTGATCGGCGTGACCGGGTTGATCGGGGTAACCGGAGTGACTGGCGTGACCGGGTCGACCGGGTTGACCGGCCTCGGTACGACAGGCGTCACCGGACGCGGCGTAATCGGAGTAACCGGCGTGACCGGCGGCGGTACGACGGGCGTGACCGGGGTGCCCGGGGTGACCGGTATCCCGGGAGTCGGTCCGGCCATGGTGGGAATCTCAACCGACGGCGGCGCTTTCTGGTTAAGCAGATCCTTCAGGGCATTGTGCGGAGGTTGCCAGCTCTTGGACTGCAGCACCTGCTCAGCGGTGCCGTTGACCACGCTCACATTGGCCCCGTGCGCGGCGTTGATCAACGCGTTAATAGCGACGGCCTTTTCGTCGGGGTCCAGGCTGGTGTCACTCTCCAGGATGGAAATATCCCGATGAGCGCCATCCACATTGTCGCCGATATCGGATTTCGCCTGCACGATCAATCCGGCGATATGGCGGTGCCAGGTAATAACGGTGGCGAGATAATCTTGCAGCGTCATTACCTGATTAAGGTTGGTGCCAAGCGCGCCATTGGCGGCATTGGCGGCACTGCCCGACCAGACACCGCCTTCGAAAACTTGAATTTGCTGCTGCTTGGCGGAATCCAAGACATCGGTCACCTTCAGCAACATCTGGATGTACTGCTGCGCCCGGTCGTAGAAGGTGTCCTCGTCGGCGTCAGGCCACCCGCCCGGGCTCAGCATCGACTGGGCGAACTCGCCCGTCGGCCTCGCAATGCCCATCGCCTACTCCCCTTTCAAAGCCGCCCGGAGCTGCCGGGCCCGCCTCTACTACGTCTCTGGTCCGTGATTTTGTGGAGCGCCGCCCCGGAAGACCTGCCGGCCGCTCGAAGTACCGGACATCCCCGGACACCCCCGGACATCATGGTGAAACCAGCCTAACCGACATTAAGACCAGCTAGATGCACTAATTTTGGTATCCGGAGGGCTCCGGTGAGCGCGGATGACCGCGCGCCGGGCAACCCAATGCGGGCAACGGTTAGGTGCCAATTCGCTGGTGATCGTGGCCCGCGGGTTGCCGACTCAAAGCTGCGCTAGGCCGGGCCTTGATGCGTCGCGCGGGTAACCTGGTCGAGCACCGCGCTCATCTGCTCTCCCGCCACCTGGTTGTAGGCGCCCGCGGCTTGCCGCGCATTCTGCAGCGCCTCGTTGACGCGTGCGTTCACCTGTTCGTAGCCCAGATCCAGCAAGCCTTGTTCGATCTTGATAGCGGTTAGCCATTGGTAACCGTTCATCGAAACCTGAACGGTTTGCGTTGAGTCTGAGGCGCGGAAGGTGCCCTCGTTCATCCGGTTGAACTCACCCTCGAGGACCGACTGAAATTGCGACGCCATCATCAGAATCTTGGCCGTTTCGGGGTTCACGTCCGACATTATTTGGACTCCTTACCGTCTGGACGGCGGGGGCGGTTACCGATGACGGCCTCGGTCCACGCACGGTCTTCTTTGTACAGCGCCTCGTCGTCTTGTTGAGAACTCTTACTCTTACTGGATCCTTGGCCCTGGCCGCCCGCGCCCATCGGCGCTCCCCCGCCGCCGGCCATGCCGCTGCCACTGGCCGAGCCCCCACGGCCCGCGCCGGCGAGGTCTGTGGTACTGGCGGGCCGCACAGAGTCGCCGGCCGCCCCCGCGTCAACCGGTGGCGCCAACGGCATCGACGGCGCACCGCCGAGCCCGCCCACCGACATCGGTTTCATCCCGCCTGCCCCACCCAGCGAGGGCACCTTGGGAGCCTCGTGACGCCCAGCCCCTGCCAGGGTGGCCTCCGAGCCGGACGGCATCCCGCTGCCGCCGGAACCGCCGCCGGTGGACGGCATCGTGGGCATCTGCGGCATGCCGCCCTGGCCGCCACCGGCGCCGATCACGCTCATGATTTGGCCGGGTATCAGACCCTGCGGCCCCGGTGCGGCGATTTTGACCGCTTCGGGCGGCTTCGGCGGATTGATCGGCTCCAGCGTTCCCTGGCTGGTGTATTTATCCACAACCTCGTTCGAGGCGGACTGAAGCGTCGCGTACTCATTCATGATTTTCTGCCGCACGTATGGGTCCTCGGTGGACGCATAGGCCTGTTCGAGCCCAACCACATCGGCGTATCTCGGGTGTTTCGCGTAACCCCAAGCGTGCAGATCCGCGACGAATTGAGCTTGCTTGGCCATCGAGACACTCAGTTTCGCCATGAACTGCACCCACTGGGTCTGCTGATCCATGGACGCCACCACAGCCGCGGCCGCTTCGCCGTCCCAGTTCTGAAAGCCCCGGAATCGCGTGACCAGCTCTTGCAACGTCAAGTTGTAGTCGATCCATTTGCTGGCGAAATTCCGCAGTGATACGGCTTGGTCAGGCTTTTCGACCAGTTGTGCCGCCGTTTTGAGATCATTGAAATCGGCTCCACCCGCTGCCACTTGAGTGTCGTTCACCTGGGCCGAGCTCTGCACCCCGTCCGCGAGCGACCCGCTCTCGCCAATGGCAGCGTCGCCCTCACTGGTCAGCGCCTGCGCACCACTCTCGTCGACATCGCCATAGGCTTTGGCCGCGTTCCGCATGGACGTGGCCAGGCGGGTCCACTCCGTATGGCCCGCATTCATGGCGGACAGCATGCTCTCGCAGGACAGCTTGAGTTGTCTGGCCGCGGTCTCCGCAGGCTTGAGGCCGCACGGCGCGACCGGCGTAATGCTCGGTAGCGTCGGCAGCGCGTCCTCCACCTCGTTGGCCCGGGCCAAAATTTCGGTCTGTTCGACAGTCAACGTCTTCGGCTGCGTCATCTCGCTTCATCCTCCCTAGCGCTACAAACATTATCGTCGCTGAAAGCCCGCCTTCCTGCACCAATTTCGGGGCCTCCATTGCACCGCTACTGGGCAGCGTCGTCCTGCCTGCTCGGGACGGCCAGCTCAAACTGGCTTTCCCCGGGCGACGAAATCCGCTGGATCGGTAAATGTTTGTGCCGCGGAGTGCTGATGGCGTTGTGCCGCAGTATTACTCGGTCGACGCCCGGGTGCGGGCCCAGATAGGTCGTCGCGTTCGGCCACGTCACCTTGGGCACCGTCCCGATCTGTGCACCGATCAGGTCGGCGAAGTCCTTGAACTGCGGTCCGACGGTGACGATGGCGCCTGCCGCCGCCGCACGCATCGCGAACTGGGAGAATGCCTGCGCGTCACCCAAGCTGATCGCCAGATCGACGTCGTCGAACGGCATGTACACGGGACAGTTGTTCGACGTCTCGCCGATCAGCACGCCCGCTGATCCGATCGGCAACTGGAAGTGGCGGTTGGTGACCAGGGTCTGACCCCCCAACGCAGCCTTCTGGCCACCCCACAACCGGTTGAACCCCCGTGGTGTCTTCGGCTTGGCCAGCGTGGTCAGCAGCACCGTCGACTGCGGCGACTCCCCGACCGCGATACGGACCCGGGTGATGGTGTGGTCGGCGCGCGTCGCCCACCACACGTCGGGACCCGCGGTCGCCGTGTAGGCGACGGTGTAGGTATTGCGTCCCATGATCATCGACCACTTCTCCCGAGCGAAGCCGATGTCGGTGGCGTCGTCGAAATCGTCGAAGCTGCGGCTGCAGAGCGCGTCGACCCCGTGGCTGGCCAGCAGATCGGCGATACGCGTCGTCGAGGCCACCAGGTACCGGGCCAGGCCTGCGACGCCCTCGTCGCGGCGCAACGCCGGCTTGCGGGTGCGCTCCGGATCGGCACGCAGCATGATCCAAGTCCGGCGGTTCGCCGGGGCCGGGTCGATGCCGATCTCCTTGCGGTACACCCTGAGCACGTCGCGCGTCGCGGTTGTGCCGAGGCGATAGCCCGCCGAGACGATATCGGCCTCCAAGTCGGGGCAATGCACCGACATGAGCCGTTCCAGCAGTCGGGTGTCCAGCAAATCGTCGGTGTGGGCTTTCCCGTTGACGATCACGGTGGGCGTGAACGGCCTGGGAACGAGTTCGATGACCGAGGTCAGGTACTCCCCTTCCCAGCGCACCGCGACGTGATCTCCCGGTTTCACGGTCGCGCCGACGTCGGGTTCCGACGGTGCTGGCGGCGGCTGGCGGCGCCGACCGAACCATCGGGAGATCGTCATGACCCAGCCGGTTATTCGTCGGCCGAAAAAGCTGACCATGGTCAGGACGACGAACAGCGCCACCAGAGCCGGGCCCGCCCACTGGTAGCGCGTGTTCAGGAACAAGATGACGGCCAGCGGGCCCAGTGCCGCGAGCCAGATCGCATGTCCGGTGGAGAACCGGACTTGTATTGGACTCCTCATGGGCGTCTCAGAGCTCGCCGGGTCAGCCCTGCCAACGCAAACAGCAGGACCAGGCCCCCGATCGCCCACGCCACATAGGTGATGATCCGGTGGTCCGGCGGCGGCGCCATAACGGGGGCCGGAACTTTTCGGACGCTGACCGGCACCGAGGCCGGCCCGGCTGGAATGTCCCAGGTGAGCGCCGCGACGGCATCGGGGACGCCACTGCCGACGGTGTCGTCGATGCCGCCTCCCGGGTGTCGCGTGGTGGCCGTGATGCGGTTGATGATCTGCGCCGGAGTCAGGTTAGGGAACCGCTGTCGAAGTAGCGCCGCCAGGCCCGAGACATACGCCGCGGCGAACGAGGTACCCGCGATCGGAACCGGGCCCTCCTTGCCTTGCAACGCGTTCACCGGGTCGCCGTTGTAGCCCAGCGCGATGATGTTCTCCGCGGGCGCGGCCACGCCCACCCACGGTCCGTGCATCGAGAATGAGCTCGGGATTCCGTTCGGCCCGATACCGCCGACGCTAAGTACCAGCGGCGCGTACCACGCCGGGGTGACGACCGTCTGCACCTTGCCCCAGCCGCGCGGGTCGGAGGGTGTCGACACGTCCGGGTTCGGATTCTGCGAGCAGTCGCCCCCGACGTTGCCGGCCGCGACGACGATCACCACGTTCTTGACGTTTACCGCGTAGTTGATGGCTGCGCCCAGGGTGACCTCGTCGAGCGGCCTGGTCACCTTGTAGCAGGCGGCTTCACTGATGTTGATCACGCCCACACCCAGATTGGCTGCGTGCACCACCGAGCGGGCCAGGCTGCGGACGGACCCGGCCGCGGGCGTGGAGTTGGGGTCGTTTTGGTTGGTCGGCGGGGCGTTGACCGGCTGGAAGGCCTCTGAGGTCTGGCGCAGCGAGAGGATGCGCGCGTCGGGCGCGACACCGACGAAGCCGTCGCTGGGCGACGGCCGGCCGCCGATGATCGATGCGGTGAGCGTTCCGTGCGAATCGCAGTCGGACAAGCCGTTGCCCGCCTGATCGACGAAATCGCCACCCGGTTCGGCGGGGACTCGTGGCGAGGCCTGGACGCCGGTGTCGATCACTGCCACCGTTACCCCCGCGCCGGTTGCGAACTTGTGGGCGTCGTTGACGGCCAGGTACGCGTTGCTCCACGGCGGATCGTGGAAGTTGGAATCCGGCAACACCGTGGGCACCGAGCACATGGCGCGCTGTTGGGTAGGCGTGTCGGGCCCGGTCTGATCCGGGGGCATCGCGCCCGGATCTATCGCGGGTGGAGCAATTGCCAACGCGGGAGGCGCGGTCAGCAATGCGAGCACCACCGTCATCAGGAAGAAGCGGCGCACTCCCAAAACACTCCATTCGTTTAGCCGCTACGTAGCCTGGCACACCACGCAACAACTAGTCAGCGCGGCAGGCCTGCGTGCATCTTAATCTTTGCCGGAGCGCCGATGCCGCTTTTGGGTCTGCGGCCAGCCGCCGCGTCGGCCGATTGCGTCATCAGGACCGGACATGCCGCCAAAGTGCTTTCGGCAAAGGCCTTTTCGCTCTTTGCCTTAGTGGACCTGGGCGGCCAGCTTGGTCACCAGCGCGCCGTTAAGGTAGGTGTTGGCTGCGGGGCCGCCGGTGTTGAGGGCCGTGATGGTGGCGGGGTCGTCGACGATCACCAGGATGCCGCTGTAGCTGGTGAACACGGCGGGTAGTCCGCCATACCCACCGCCCCCGGCGGCCTTGTCGGTGCGCAGCAACAGAACCACGCTGCCGAGATGGTCCACAGCAGACTGGTCGAGCGGCACCGTGGCCGGGTCGTTGGGGCTGTTCCGGCGAAAGGCCCCGTTGTAGGCGAAGCCGATGCCTTCCAGGTAATTGGTCGGTGCGGATACCCGGGTAGCGACGGTGGCGGCGGTGTCGGAGTAATTGACCACAGTGATCGACCTGCCGTTGAAGGCCGGGTGCTGGGACTTGACCTTGGTCTGCTGCGAGGTTGCGTCCTCCAGCAATGTCTTGGCGGCGTCGGACCGGCCCAGGGCGGTGGCGATCCAGTTCAGCTGGGTCTGCCAGACCCAGTCCGCGGAGGTGTCGGCCGGGCGGGTCAGGGTGGGCGCGATGGCCGACAACTTGCTGTAGGTGGGTTGGTCGACGTTGCCGGTGTCGATGATCAGGTCGGGTTTGACCGAGGCCAGCGCGGCCGAATCGGGAGCGGCCAAAACTTGGGCGGACGAATGCACCATGGATTGCAGCCATTTGGGCGCGCTCTGGATGCCGCCGATCAACACGGGTTGCACGCCCAGGGATAGCACCGCATCGGGGTCGCCGGGTCCCAGCGCGGCGATGGCCACCGGCCGGTTCTTCAGTGCAACGGGCCCGTACCCGCCCTGCAGCGTTTGCGGCTGGTAGGGCGCCGGGCCACCGCCTTGGTGCCGCAAAACCAGGACGCCGACGACCGCCGCCACCGCCACCAGGACGGCAAGGACCGCCGCACCCGCGATGCGGCCTCGCTTGCGCCGCCGCGGGGGTGGCGGCGCGGGGACCATCGGGGCCGGGGGCGGGCCCGAGTGCGGCGGTAGGTGGGGCGGCGCGGGCGGCGGCCCTGCTGGAAAGGGGCGCATCGGTGCCGCGGTCTGCAGCGTCGGCGCCGGTTCGGCCGGCCGCTGGGTGGGTGCCGTATGCGGCGGCGGGGTTGCCCAGGCCCTGGTGACGCCCCCCTTGTCCGGGAGCGGGGCCGAAGGGCCGCCGGTCAACGCCGCGGCCGTGGCGGCGGCCAACGCACCCGCAGTTTGGAAGCGGTCGGCGGGGTCTTTGGCCATCGCCCGGGCGATGACGTCGTCGATGGCCGGTGGCAGGCCGGGGACGGCGTCGGTGGGCCGCGGAATCGGCTGCAACACGTGGGCCATCAGCATCCCGGCGGATCCGTGCGTCCCTTCGTAGGGCGTGCGGCCGGTCAGCAGCCGAAACAGTGAGCAGCCCAATGAGTAGATGTCGGCTCGGTGGTCCACCTGGTGGCCCTCGACGGCCTCGGGTGGCGCGTAGGAGGCGGTGGCCATCAGCGAGCCGGTCGCGGTCAGGTTGGTGGCGTCATCCAGCGCACGGGCGATGCCGAAGTCGGCCAGCAGCGTCCGTTCGTTGTCGCCGCTGCCGGGCCCGGCGATCAGGAAGTTGGCCGGCTTGATGTCGCGGTGCAGCACCCGCCGGGAATGGGCGTAGTCGAGGGCTTTCGCGACGTCGGTGATGACCCGCACGATCCGGGCCGGGGTGCGGTTCGCGCCGGCCAGCTGATCGGCGGGCATGCCGTCGACGTACTCCATGGCGATCCACAGCTGCCCCTCTTCGGTCTGGCCGCGGTCGTACACCGTGACGACGTTGGGGTGATTCAGGGTGGCGGCCAGGTCGGCTTCGCGGATGAACCGGGCGCGGAATTCGTCGTCGTGCGACAGTTCGGCGGACAGGACTTTCAGTGCATCGCTGCGCGGCAGCGTGGGATGGCGCGCCATATAGACGGTGCCCATGCCGCCGGACCCCAGCACCCCCTCGATCCGGTAGCGGGCCACGACAGTTCCTACCGGCAGCGGCATCGCGTGACTTTTCTGCCGCTTTTGCCGCGAGCGTCCGCATATGTACGCGACACGCCGAGAACCGGCGGCATTCTGCGCACCCTCGCGGGCCGCTCGTTTCACTCTCATGGCTAGGCCATCGTAAAGGCGCGCGGCTCGGCCCCGGTCAGACCTCTATCGGCACATGCTTTTCCGCACACGCGTCGCGCACCGCGGTGATGACGTCCTGGGCGCGCCGGTTTTGCCGCGAGCGCGCTCGTTTGTCCGCGACACGCCGAGAGCGGCCGGCATTTCGCGCACCTTCGCGCCGGGTCCGTGTCGGAGGATTTGGACCGGGCTTGGCATCGCACCTAATCCCGATTCTCCTTGGCGGCTATCACCTGGCGAAGTAGTTCGTCGACGTCGTCGTCTGAAAACTCCGGCACCTGATCAAGCAGCTCCACCCACTGTGAGCCGGCGACATCGTCGCCACCGTCAGCGGCCAAATGTCTGGCCAACAGGTCGATCGTGGGGTATTCCTGCGTGAGCGTGGGCGAGAGTTCGCGTCCTAGCCACGTCTCCATTGCTGCGGTCAGCCGAATGGCACGGATCGAGTCAAGACCGTAATGCGCGAACGGCAACGACGGGTCGACCTCCGTCGGGGACAGCCCGAGCTCCTCAGCGAACCGGGCGACGAACCAGGCCGCGATCTCGGGAGCGCCGCGCCCGGCGCAATCCGGTGTCTGTCCGGCGGGCGATGCTGCGTCGGCGGGCGATGCGGCCGGGTGCGGATCGCGCGGAGCGGGCGCGTGCCACTCGGCGAACACCTCGAGGCTGCCGTCGAGGAACCGTTGTCGGCAGGCGTTCCGCCGGATCTTTCCGCTCGATGTAGTCGGGATCCGTAGCGGCTCCACCAAGATGACGGTGTGCGCCTGTACCTCATGGTGCTCGGTGACCGCGGTGCGGATCGCGGCGATGACCGTGTCGACATTGGCGTCTCGGATCCGCTCGCGGTCCACCTCCTGCACGACGACGAGCTGTTCGGCGTCATTCGTTGGCGACGTGACGGAGAAGGCCGCCCCGCGGCCGCGCAGCAGTGCCGAATGGCGGTCCTGCACCGTGGCCTCGATGTCTTCGGGGTAGTAGTTACGGCCGCGGATGATGATGAGATCCTTGAGCCGCCCCGTGACGAACAGCTGATCGTCCAGTAGAAACCCCAGGTCCCCAGTACGCAGGAACGGACCTCGCCCAGTCTCCGACAAGAACGCCGAGAATGTCTCCTGCGTCTTGATCGGCTCGCCCCAATACCCCTGCGCGATGCCCCCGCCGGCGAGCCAGATCTCCCCAACCTTGCCGGCCGCACAGCGCCGCCGGGTCTCCGGATCGACGATAACGACTTCCACGCCGTAGAGGGCCGGACCGCAGCCTACGAGCGTAACGGCGGCTGGGTACTCCGGCGAGACGTCAACCACGTGGTGCTCGCGCAGCGCGACGGGATCCACGTGTCGCACCAGCGGGACGGCCCAAGCCGAGTCACCGGACGCCAGCAGGGTCGCCTCCGCCAGCCCGTACGCCGGTTTGAACGCCTCGGCCCGGAAGCCGCTCGGGCCGAAGGCGTCAGCGAACCGCTGCAAGGTAGCGGCACGCACCGGCTCCGCGGCACAAACGGCTATCAACCAGGCGGAGAGGTCGAGGGCGGCGCGTTCCTCCGCGCTGCTGCGTTCGACACACAGATCGTAGGCGAAGTTCGGCGCGGCGGTGATTGTGCCGCCGTGCCGGGAGAGCGCTTCCAGCCACCGCATTGGGCGCTCAATGAAAGCTTGGGGCGACATCAGGAAGCAACTGCCGCCAAAGCAAATCGTTCCGAGAATCATGCTGATAAGGCCCATGTCATGATGGGGCGGCAGCCAGGATACGGCGACATAGGAGTCGACCCAGCCCGTGGCCCTACGGATGGTCTCGAGGTTGGAGATTAGGTTGCCGTGCGTGACCATCACGCCCTTCGGTGAACTCGTCGACCCCGAGGTGTACTGCACGAAGGCGGTTGCGCTCGCGTCGACGTCCGACGCGATCCACTCCGCGGCAGCCTCCGGGGTGACGGCGTCCACGGCGCACCAGCGCAGCGAACTTCCCTCGGCCAAGCCGTCCACCACGGCCTTGACCTTCGCTTGCACTTCCGCGGTGGTAAGCACGAAGCGCGCTTGCACATCCGCCGACAATCGATGCGACCCGCCCGATCACCCGATCACGAACCGGCGGATGCACCGGTACCGCGACGGCTCCGGCGTAGATACACCCGAAGAAGCCGGCGAGAAAATCCAAACCCGCGGGGCAGAGGACCAGCACCCGTTCGCCGCAGCGCCCTGTTGTTGCAAAATGGACGCGATCGCCCGAGCTTTGACGTCCAGTTCGCGATAGGTAAGCCGGCCATGTTCTTCCCCACCGGGGGCATACCGGCAGTAGTCGAACGCAACTTTGTCGCAATAGCGTTCGGCATTCTGACGCAGAACGTCTAACAAAGTTGGCGGCGCCGCAAACGGCCTTTCACTCGGCATCTAGTCCCCTTGCTCCGATCTCAATGCGGTTGTCCGCGAAGGGCGCCCATCAGCAAGACCGCCTCTGGCGAACCGTATTTTCCAAAATGTCTGCGGTGGCGGCGACGCTATCCGCGGGCTTGCTCATCCGGGTGGCGATCTCGCGCGCCCGAGTGACATGCGCCGGCGTCAAGATTGCGCCCAGGTCAGCGACCAGCGAGTCCTGCGTGGTGGCCGAGAATTTGCGGCCCGAGCCCACATTGAGCCGCTTGATCGCGGCCGCAAAGATCGGCTGATCGCTGGTGAACCAGAGAATCAATGAGGGAATACCGGCTCGCAAGCCCGCGGCGGTGGTACCTGCGCCGCCGTGGTGGACGACCGCGCGGCAAGCGGGGAAAACTGTCGCATGGCTCACCGCGCCCACAACCTTGACGTGATCGAAACGCGGAGTTCCGGTGAAATCGTTCTGACCCGTGCAAATCAACGCCCGCTCCCCCAGCTGCTGGCAGGCCGCGCCGATCATGGCGATCATGTCTGCCGGCGATTTAATTGGCCTGCTGCCGAATCCGAAGTAGATCGGCGGCGTGCCGGTGGCAATCCACGAAGCGACCTCGTTGTCGGCGTCCGTTGGCGATTCGATCGTCAGCGCACCCACGAAGGGCCATCGCCCAGCCCATTCCGCTGCCAGACCGGGAAACAACAGATCGTCGTAGGCCTGGATCTCGAGCTATCCGCGATCGCCGTGCCGTCGACATGCAGATGCCATTGGCAGACCCAATTCACGGCGTTGCGCGCCCACGGCATCCTTGGTCATAAACCAGTACAGCCGCCACAGTGCCGAAAGCGCGGAGCGGCTCACCGGAGCCGGGAGCATCGCAAATAGTTGACTATTGACTTGCAGCGGAAGGAAATTCAGTACAGCCACCGGAATGTCGTGGTACTCAGCCACATTGGCGGCGATCCCCGGGTACATCCAGCTCGACAAGATAAGATCGGCATCCCCCGCCAGGGATGTCAGCGTTGCGCTCATCTCTGCCCAACCCTTGCCGATGAAGTCCCTGCCTTTGCGCAGAAACGTCCTCGGAGTCCGCATCATCGTCCAGAAGTCACTGGCGAAATCGTCGTTCTGCTGCTCCCGCGAGTCCGGCCCGTATGGAACCGCGGCCAGTCCGGTCGACTCGACGAAGCCAAGCAGGTTAGGCGGAGCACCCATACACACCTCGTGCCCTCGCCGCAGCAACTCCAGTGCGACAGCGGCGCAAGGCTCGACATCGCCGCGGGTTCCGTGGGCGACCAACGTAAATTTCATGACTGATCAAAGCCTTTCACGTCGTGGCGGGCGCCTCCGGTAACTCGCGTCGGCATCAGCATCAGAAGCGGTAGGTGGTGCAACCGACCTGCGACGCCTGAGCCGACACTCACGATCAACCCGATGTCGCCCGGACTCACCAGCTGGTGCCGCCAAGCGTGCTCCAGCCCGTATGGCAGAGACGAGGAGAACGGGTCGGAATCGGCGGCGAGGTCGACGAATCGCGAAACTCGGAATGTTAAGGCGCGCGGCAAGTTCGATGCGATCCGCGGGGGACAGGTACGGAGGGAACACGGCAGCGATCTGGGAGCAGTCCAGCTCCTCGAGCTTCAGAAGCTCCTCGACGGCAGCGGGGATACAGTCCAGGTAGTGGGTCGCCAGGTTTGGATCGCGGTCGATCTGCAGCCAGTTCTTTCCATCTCGTTGCTGTAAGTACGTTTTCAATGCGGTGCCGTACTCGGGATGGTGGTGGAAGACGAACCGGCCGAAGCCTGCAGTGCCGTCAGCCCTGCCCAGAATCACCGCCGAGCCCGTCTCGCTGACGCCGTACAACGGGTGCCCGCTGTCGACGCTATTGTTTTCGATTTCGGCGGCCACGACCATCACGTGTTCGGCCTTGCCGGCGCCGATCATCTGCACACCCACCTGGCACGCGTTGAGGAATCCGACCGCGCCATTGAGCACGTCGAAGGCGAAAGTCTTTGGCCCATAAGGAGATTCAATGTCTTCGTTGCACCGAGTTCGCCGGCGACAAGCGCTGCGATGGCCGGTTCGGCCAGGAAGTCGTCCCGGTACACCCCGGCGTAGAGGATCAGTCCGAGCTCTGCCGGGTCGAGTCCGCTGTTGCTCAGGCACGCTCTCGCGGCCTGCGCCGCGAGGTCGACCGCACTCCGAGGTGCGGACTGCTCGCCAGGGGCGGTGCCCACCCCTTCGATCCGCACCCGGGGCGTCGCCGGTGGCTCCTGGCGTCGTCGGCCGGTCGAAAAACTGCGGTCGCGTTGGTCCTCGGGCGCCCTGCGCATCCGGGCCGGCAGGTCGTCGAAGGTGTAGAGGGCGGCGCCGACCGTCTGTACCGGTGCCGCTGATGCCGAAGAGCGCGTTGTCCCCCGGGTTGATCCGGTTAGCCCGGATCTGGTCGCTGAGGGCAATGAAGTGTGTTGTGCTGGCGGTGTTTCCCCTTTCCGCCAGGTTGTTGACGACGTTGGCCGGGTGGGCGGTGGCGTGTCCGAACAACCGGTTCACCGCGACAACCGCGTCGTTGAGCGACGCTTCTGATGTCTGGTGCATGACGATGTGGTCGCACGTTCGGGCCGCCATCCGTGCCGGTTCATCACGGCGGCGATGTATGGCAGCGAGCGTTGACCGCCGTGGCGGTTAGCTGGATGGAGTCGACGGTCATGATTGCGCCGCCGTACGGGACCATCGTTTGCCTTCGCCACGCATAAGGTGCCGTACCGGCTGAGGGTCGCCATATCGATGTCGTGAAAGCCGACGCGGTCGTTGGGACCGCGCTCGAAAATCACCGCGGCGCCGGCGTCGCCGACGGTCAAGCAAGCGAGTCGCGGATCCATCGGCCCTTCGATTACTTTTGCGCCGTCTCGCTGATGTGGCTGATGTATTCGCCACTGACGACCATGGCGCAGTCGATCAGTCCGGCCTGCAGGAATGCGTCGGCCACGGCAACGCCGGTGAACATGCCGGCGCATGCGTTGGAGAGTCAAGGCAACCGCATGACAAGGCCGCATTGCTCCGTAACCGCGCCGCGGTGCTGGGTTCGAACATGACGTGCCCGGGTCCGTCGCAGCGGGAGATGTTGCAGCAGATGACCAGATCGATCTTGTCGGGCGCGTAGCTCGACCGCGCCAGGCAGTCGGCCACCGCGTTTCGGGCCAGGTCGATCGAGAACTCGCCGGGTCCGACCACGCGCCTGCTCTGATGCCGGTCAGCCGTTCCAACGGTATGCCGATCTCATTGACGCATCCCGCCAGGACAGCTCTGGTCGACATCACTCCCGCCGGGAAGATACGCACCGATGCTTTCGATCACGGTGTTTCGCCTCGGCTGGCCGGTCGTGCGCACCGGCGTCGCAAGGTCCGCTGCGAGGAAGTCCTCCTCGGCCCCAACCGAGCTGCCGACCTTGTCCGCATCCGGGTGTTTCGCAGCCTCGTCGAGGTGAGCCGTATCGTCGGCGGCCTCGCCGTACTCGGCGGCCAGCTCGGCGATCGTGCCGAACACGAACACCGACTCCGGCCGCAGCGGTAGGTTCGCCGCATTCGCTTTCACCGCGACCTCCAGGCTGTGGGTCGAGGAGCCGCCAAGAGCGAAGAAGTCGTCGTGAACGCCAACCCGTTCCAGATCGAGCACCTCACGCCAGATCTCGGTGAGGATCTGCTCGCGTGCGTGTCCGTGCGGCGACGAACTCCGGCCCCGCCACCGGGGCTGCTTCGCCCGCCGCCTTCAGGGCGCGGCGGTCAACCTTTCCGCTCGACGTGTGTGGCAGCGACTCCACAACCGAGAAGACAGCCGGCACCATAGCCGCGGGAAGCTGCTCGAGGAGAAAGCGGCGCAGCTCAGCAATGCTCGGCGCGGGCTCCTCGGCCGCCACGAGGTGGGCGACCAGCCGGGTGTTGCCACGGCCGTCGTCGTCGGCCACGATCGCGTTGTCCCGGACCCCGGGGTGTTTTTGCAGCGCGGCCTCCACCTCGCCCGGCTCAATCCGGACGCCGCGGATCTTCACCTGGTCATCGAGGCGTCCCAAGTACTCGATGTTGCCGTCGGGCAAGTACCGCGCCAGGTCGCCGGTCCGATAGAGCAGCCCGCCAGGATCCTCCGCGAACGGATCGGCGAGGAAGCTAGCGGCTGTCGCGTCGGGCCGGTTGAGGTAGCCGCGCCACCCCGACGCCGCCAATGAACAACTCGCCCGGCACACCGACGGGTACCGGCTGTCGATGAGCGTCCAAGAGGTGAATGCGGATGTTTGCGATCGGTCGCCGATCGGAACCGGCGAGCGAGACTCGCCGCGCTTGCAGTGGAAACCGGTGACGTTGATCGCTGCCTCGGTGGGACCGTACAAGTTGTAAAGCTCGGCGTCCAACGTAGCGAGGAAGCGCTCCTGGAGGTCATACGGTAGCACCTCGCCGCTGCAGAATACCGTGCGCAGCCGGACACAGTTGGTAACCCGGCTCGGCGAGGAAGGAGCGCAACATCGATGGCACGAAATGCACCGTGGTGATGGCCTGATCGATGATGGTGCGAACCAGGTCGGCGGGATCCTTATGCCCCTCGGGTTGGGCGATGACAAGCCGTGCGCCGACGATCAGCGGCCAGAAGATCTCCCACACCGAGGGGTCGAAACTCAGCGGCGTCTTGTGCAGCACCCGGTCATCCGGAGTGAGCCGGTAGGTCGCCTGCATCCACAGCAGCCGGTTGCGGACCCCGCCGTGGGTGTTGAGGGCACCTTTTGGCGTGCCGGTGGAGCCGGAGTGTGGAAGACGTAGGCGAGGTTGACCGACGTCGTAGCGGCGGCCACGGCGGTGCCTTCTCTGCCGCCGGCGTCGATGACAGGTCGAGGCAGAGGCGGTGACCGGTGAACCCCGGCAGACGCTCCAGATGCCGCCGGTGCGTGACGCAGACGGGCGCGTCCGGCACGTTGCCCAACATGGCCGCAATGCGGCTGGTGGGTTGCGCCGGGTCCAGCGGCATGAAAGCGCCACCCGCCTTGAGCACGCCCAGCAGTGCCACGACCAGGTCGTCAGAGCGGTCCAGCAGGACCGGAACGATGCTGTCGGGTCCCACTCCGAGCGCTGGAGGCATGGGCCAGCGCATTCGCTTGCCGATCGAGCTCGGCGTAGGTCATCTCGTCGTCGGCAAACGATATGGCGATCGCGTGCGGGGTGCGTCGGGCGGTTTCCGCCACCATCTCGTGCAAGCAGTCGGGGGCGTCGTAGCAGACCTGGGTGTCGTTCCACGCCGCCTGTTCGCGGCGCTCGGTTCGGTGAGCAGCGGTAGCTCCGACAAACGCCTGCCGGGATCGGCGACGATGCCGTCGAGCAGTGTCGTGAAGTGTCCGGCCATCCGTTCGATCGTCGCGTCATCGAAGAGGTCCGCGTTGTAATGGAGATCGCAGATGAACTGCCCGTCCATATCGCCCACCTGCATCATCAAGTCCATAGGCGCGCCGCCCTGGCCGATGTGGATGGTCATCAGGTCGAGCGCCACTCGACCCGTCCCCGCGGCCTGACCTGGAATCGACGCGCCTGTTCCCAGGCGAACGAGACCTGGAAGAGCGGTGTATGGCTCAGGTCACGGGCCGGGCGAAGCCGCTCGACAAGCAGCGCGAAGGGGTAATCCTGGTGCGCGAGCGCGCCCAGAACGGTCTCCTTGACCCGGCCCAGCAACGACGTGAACGTCGGGTCGCCATGCAGGTCGGGGCGCAGAACCACCGGGTTGGCAACGTAGCCGACCAGACTGTCCAGCCCGCGCGATCGCGGCATCCGAATGGTGAGCCGATGAGCAGGTCGTCCTGGCCAGTGTAGCGATGCAGCAACGTGGCGTACGCCGCGAACAACGTAATGTACGGCGTCACGCCGGCGCTCCGGCCTACCTCCCTGAGGCCGGAGGCCAGCCGACTGTCAAAGGTGAAACGTTGCACGCCACCGCGATAAGTCTGGGCCGCCGCGCGTGGCCGGTCGGCGGGTAGGGCAGTTTCGGGAGCTCGCCGGCCAGCTGGTCGCGCCAGTAACCCCAGAGGCGATCGCCTTCAACACCCGACAGCATCTGCCTGCCGATCCGCGTAATCGACGTAACGCTCCGGGCAGATAGAGGCGGCTCTGCACCGTGTTCTGCGGCATAAAGTTCGCGGAGCTCGTCGAGAATGATGTCGATCGACCAGAAGTCGGCGGCGATATGGTGCACCGCCAGGACCAGGAGAGCTCGTCGGGTGATTCCGTAGCAGTGTCAGCCGAAAAACCGGGCCGGCTTGCAGGTCGAATGGGCGATTTGCCTCCCGACGTATCCAGTCATCCAGCTCGTCTGGGTCCACGTCATGTCGGTGGATGCGCACGGCCACTGTGGATGGATGAGTGAACAGGCTGGCCCTCGTGCACGGCAAACGTGGTGCGCAGGATTGCGTGCCGTTCGACAATCGCTCGGCGGCGCGTTCCAGCGCCGTCACGTCGAGGTCGCCGCTGATCCGTCCGGCATAACTGATGGTGTATGCGGGGTTGCCGGGTGCGAGTTGGTATTGAAACCACAGCGACTGCTTCCCGTACGACAACGGATGCGCCGACGCCGCAGCCGCGGCCTGCTCCATCAGCAGGCGGGACAACAGCGCGCGCTTCTCCTCGGCGGAGAGCCCTGCGATGTCAATGGACCCTTCCGTGGACCTTTCCGTGGACCTCTCCGTCATCCTGAATCTCCCTTGGCGGCCATGACCTGGCGGAGCAGTTCGTCAACGTCGTCGTCTGAAACCTGTGGCACCTGGGCCAGCAGGTCGATCCACGGTGCGCCGCTCGACATCGGCCACCTCCGCCGCCCCATTGGGCTGCGCCGCGCCCGTGCCGGCTGCCACGGCCGGATCGGGCGGTGTCGGACCCGCACCGGAAAGCTGGTCGGCGAGCCAGCCGGCGAGGCTCGCGACGCTTCCTCCATCCAGCAGCTGTGCGGGCGGGACAGCGATGCCCAGGTCGTGTTGGATCTGGTTGCGCAACGCCAGCGCGGTTAGCGAGTCGATCCCGAGGCGGTCGAGGGCCGACTGACTGTCCAGGCCCGACGGGGTCAGACCGAGTTTTGCGGCGGCTTGCTCGCACAGGTATGACTCGAGCAGCCGACGGCGCTCCTGCCCGTCCGCGCGGCGCAGAACCTCGTTGAGGCTCGCCTCTTGGCCATTCCGGTCGGCCAGCCCCTCCAACAGCGAGGATCCTTCGGCGGCCGGGAAGGATTGGAACCATTGGCGGGCGTCGAGGTTGAACACCCCGGTGCGGCCCCGGTCGGCGGCCAGCAGCTGCTGCATGGCGGCGATTCCCAGCTGCGGGGTGATCATCGAAAAGCCCAGATCGGCCAGGAACTGTGCACGCCCCACCTGGGCCCACGGGCCCCAGTTGATCCCGATCGCGGGCAGCCCCCGAGAGCGTCGGTAGGCCACCAGGCCATCGACCCATGAGTTGGCCGCCGCGTAGGCGCCCTGCCCGGGTGAACCCAACAGCGAAGCAGCCGAAGAAAAGCTCAGCCACCAGTCCATATCGAGGTGCGCGGTGGCCTGATGCAACCACCAGTGGCCGGCCACCTTCGGGGCGAACACCCGCGCCGCCGCCGACGCGGACATGTTCAACACGGTCTCGTCGGCTAACACCATCGCGCTGTGTAACACACCGGCCGGCCGCAGTCCGGCCCGCTCGACAGCGGCCACCAACCGCACTGCGGTATCGGGTTGGGCGATATCGCCGGTGATGACCTGCACCCGGCTCGCCGTGGCGTTCATTTCCGCGATCGCCGCCGCAACCTCGGCGCTGGGTGCCGAACGCCCGTTAAGCACCACCAGGCCCGCGCCCTGCGCCACCAGCCACCGCGCCACGACCAAGCCCAGCCCGCCCATGCCGCCCACCACGATGTAGCCGCCATCAGGACGGACCAGCGGCTGGGCTGGCGGCAAGGCGAGCGCAGCGATGCTGCCCTCGGCCGGTACCGAGATCACGATCTTCCCGATATGAGTGCCCGAAGCCATCATCTGGAAGGCTTCAACGGCGCGGTCGAGGCTGAACTCGGTGACCGGGAGCATCTGCAGCTGCCCGGCCACCAGCTGCCGCAGGATCTCGTGCAACAGCCCGCGGTAACGCCGCGGTTCCAGCCGCAGATTCAAATCCAGATCGACCACCGCAAAAGACGCACTCTTGGCCAGCGAGGCCAACCCCAGCTGCGCATCAGCGTAGACATCGGGTTTACCCAGCTCCACGAACCGCCCGCCAGGAGCCAGTATCTCCATACCACGCTGAATCGCTTCTCCCGCCGACGAATTCAGAATGATATCTATACCGTGACCGTCGGTGGCCGCACGTATCTCCTCAGCGAACTCCACACTGCGCGAATCCCCGATGTACTCAACACCCAACCCCGCCAACATCTCCCGCTCGGCCGCCGAGCCCGCCGTCGCGAGAATGCGGGCCCCGCTGGCCTTGGCGATCGACACTGCCGCCAACCCCACATCACCGGCTGCGGAATGGATCAACACCCGCTCCCCGGCCCGCGAGCCGCCCGACCTCACATAGCCCGTGCCACGCCGTCAAATAGGCGATACCTACCACGGCCGCTTCATGATCTGACAGCCCCTCCGGCACCGGCATCACCAGATCGGCCGACGTCGTCAGATGCGAAGCAAACGAACCAGGCCCAAACGCAATAACCCGCTGCCCAATCTGCACCGAATCCACCGCGCGCCAAGCCCGGTCACGTACCCCACGCACTCGCTGCCGAGCACCGGCGCAGCATTGTCCAACGCGGGATACAAACCCATCGCCTTAAGCACATCGCCGGAGTTGAGCCCCGCGGCCACCACCCGAACCTCGACCTGATCCGCTGCCAGCGGCATGCGCCTGACCGCATGCACCGCCAACTCGCCCAACCGCCCTGGCCGATCGATCTGCAAGCGCACGGCCCCGACACCATCGAGATCGACCGTCACCGGACGCTGCTCGACGGCCATCCCACCCTCAGCCGAAACAGGCACTCGCACCAGCCAATTTACGTACCGCTGTCCATCACGCACAGCCACCTCGTCATGGCCGCCGTCGGCACACAGCTCATCAATCAGCGCATCGGCCGACCCACTGCCCTCAGCTTCAACGTCCACGATGGTGGTCTTCAGCTCCGGATGCTCAAACGTCAACACCCGAGCGATGCCACGAAGCGTGTTCTGCGCCAACGTCACCGACTCGCCACCAGCCACCTGCTGACCCCACGCGTCACGATCCACAACCGCGGACCGGCACGAACACCAAGCTGCGACAACGTCTTAACAACATCGGCGACAAACAACGTCCGCGACTGCGCCAACTCCAACTGCCCACCATGAGACAACGCCTCATCGACCGACCGCGGCGGACACACCAGCACTACCGCGTTCCACGACACATCGTGTTCGGTCAACGCATCCCGCAGCCCGGCCCGATCCCCCGCCATTACCACCTGACACTGCGCGGCCCGCCGCGAAAGCCCCGCCTGCACGGCATCCAACAACTCGGCAGCACCACGCTCACCAACCAGCAACACCGCACCCAGATCAGCGGCCGGCTGGTCCAAATCCACCGGCTCCCACTCCAAGGTGAACGTGTGACCGGCCAGTTCCCTGCCGGCCCCCGCCCGTACCACCGCCATGTCGATCTCATCGATAACCAGCAAGACCTGTCCCCGGCCTCCGGTGAGCACCACCCGGCCCACGAACCGATCCGGACTCGACGTCGCCCTCAACACCCCCAGCGCACAAACACCTTCAGTCACATCCCCATAGACCCGCACCCCGGCCAACCGCGCCGGGAGCGCCACCGACCCCGCATCCCCCGCACCGGCAAGATCGGTAGCCAGCTTCGTCGCACCGAGTGTCTGCAAAGCAACATCCAGCATCACCGGATGCACATGAAACCGCCGCGAACCCTGCCTGGCCTCCGATGGCAACCGCACCTCGGCCCGAGCCGCGCCACAATCAAAACCGCTAAGCCCCACCACCCTGAAAAGCGGGACCGTGCTGCTGACCAGCGCCGCGCAACCGTTGATAAAGGCCCTCGACATCCAACTCCGCCGCCGATGACTCATCAACCTCAACCGGCTCAGCAAACGACGCCGCACCCCGTTCCAGCACGGCGCTGGCGTGCATCGTCCACCCCAAATCAGCGCTACCCGAACGGATCTGCACACAGGGCCGCGACGCACCACCACTTAACGTCGTGACCACAGCCGTGCTTTCGGTAATCGGCATCAGCTGATGCAGGCACAATTCAACGACCACCCACGGCTTGTCACCATCGGCACCAAACGCATCCGTCACCGCCGCCAGCGCCAACTCGACATACGCCGCGCCAGGCAGTACACACACGCCATCAACGCAGTGGTCACCAAGCCACAAAAAGTCAGCGCTTAACATGCGTCTCCCAGACGCGAGTCCCATTCGTGGGATCGGTAACACCAATCCCCAACAACGGATGACCCGCCACCGCGGCAGCAGCCGACGACCGGGCGGAAATCCAGTGCCGACCATGTTGCCAAGGAGTCGTCGGCAACACCGGATGCGGCCCGGGCGGGTGCGGCACGCGTGGCGGGTGAGTGGTGCTGGCCGCGTTGAGGTTGGTGTGGAAGCTGATCGTGTCGTCACCGTCGCGCCCCAGCGTGCCGATGCTGTGGTGGTGGATCGCCGACCCCAAGGTTTCGGTGATGGCGTGCGTCAGCATCGGGTGCGGGCTGATTTCGATGAAGGTCGTGTGGTCTTGCCCGGCCGCGCTGACGGCCTGGCGTAGCCGCACCGGTTGGCGCACATTGGCCACCCAATAGTCGGCATCAAGCACCGGCGCGGGCCCAACGGTGTCAGTAACCGTGGAAATGAACGGGATCGCCGGCGGCTTCGGCGTCAAATCGGCTAGGGCCGAACGCAACTCGGGCAGGATCGGCTCCATCAAAGCAGTATGTGACGCCACCTCCATGTTGACTCGCCGGGCAAACCGGTTCTGCTGCTGCACCGCGATCATCACCGCGGCGACGCGGGTGGGGGTCCGGCGATCACGGTTTGGCGCGGTAAGGAAATCCCGCCACGCTGACCCCGGGATAGGCGTCGAGGAGCCGTGCCGTGGCCTCGGCATCGAGCCCGACCAAGGCCACCGCGCCCTGGCCGGCCAGCCGCGCCATCAACCGTGATCGGATTGCGATCACCCGCAGGCCCTCGGCAGGTGTCAGCGCCCCGGCCACCACCGCCGCAGACACCTCCCCCATCGAATGGCCGATCACCGCATCCGGATCGACCCCATACGAACGCCACAGCTGCGTCAACGCCAGCTGCAGGCCCACAATGACCGGCTGCACCCGCGCGTCACCGGCCGCCGGCTGCCCGGCGGCCAGTACCTTGTGCAGCGAAAACCCGACCTGTTCAATGAATACCGGCTCCAACTCGGCCACCGCCGCCGCAAACGCCGGTTCATCGGCCAACAACTTCCGGCCCATCCCCGCCCACTGCGAGCCCTGACCCGAGTACACAAACACCGTGCCCGTCCCGCAGGCCTCCTCGTGGGCGCCCACCACCCCCGGCGCGGCCCGCCCGGCCGCCAACGCCCGTAGCCCGGCCACCGCCTGGGCCCCTTCACGCGCACATACCGTGGCGAACTGGGGATGATGCGCCCGGTGATGAGCGAGCGTGTGGGCCACCTCTGCCAGCCCCACTCCGGCGCCCGCACCGGTCATCCACTCCGCCAACGCCCCCGCCGCCGACGCGATTCGCTGCGGCGTCTTACCCGAGACCACCAGCGTGCTCACTACCGGATGCGGTTCGCGCACAACGGCAACCGGCTCGGGGGCCTGCTCCAAAACCACATGCGCATTCGTGCCACCGAACCCGAACGACGACACTCCCGCACGCCGTGCACGCCCCATCGGGGGCCACTCCTGTTGATCCGCAACGACTTTCAGATGGAACTTATCGAAAGTAATATGGGGATTGGGTGTCTCGAAGTGCAGGCTTGCCGGGATCTGGCCCCGGTTCACCGCCAACACCGCCTTGATGAAACCCGTGATCCCCGCCGCCGCCTCTAAATGACCGAGGTTCGTTTTGACCGCACCGACCAGCAGCGGCGAGTTCTGCGCGCGTCTGCCACCCAACACCCTGCCCAGCGCACGCGCCTCGATAGGATCGCCCAACAAAGTTCCAGTCCCATGGGCCTCCACATAGTCCACCTCGCCTGGCGGCACCCCGGCGTTGGCATAGGCCGCACGCAGCACCGCCATCTGAGCGGCCGGATTCGGAGCCATCAGCCCGTTCGACCGGCCATCTTGATTGACCGCCGAACCCCGCACCACCGCGAGCACCCGGTCCCCGTCGCGCAACGCGTCGCTAAGCCGTTTGAGCACCACGACCCGCAGCCCTCTCCGCGCACAAACCCGTCCGCGCCCGCATCGAACGCCCGGCACAGACCCGTTGGCGACAAGACACCGGCTCGATCGAAGCCCTGGAAAACCGCCGGCGACAACAGCAGGTTGACACCCGCGGCAATGGCTAGGTCCGAGTCGCGCATCCGCAGGCTCTGACCCGCCAGATGTATCGCCACCAGCGACGACGAACAAGCCGTATCCACCGCAACCGACGGGCCACGCAAATCAAGGAGATACGACAGCCGATTGGCGATGATGCTCAGCGCGCCGCCGGTGTTATCCACGCATCAACTGCGGGCAAATCGGTGGACGCCAGGTACCCATACTCGCTGACGCAAGCTCCTGCGAACACTCCGGTCTGTGAGCGGCGCAACGAAGTCGCTGGAATCCCGGCGTGCTCCAAGGCCTCCCAGGCGACTTCGAGGAGCAGCCGCTGCTGGGGGTCCATCTTGGCGGCTTCACGCGGGGAGATCTCGAAGAACTCGGCATCGAACGCGTCGATGTCGCTCAGGAACGAGCCCCATCGAGTTGTATTTGCCAGCGTTGCCTCTACCTCGGGCGAGCCGTCATCGAACGGCAGCCAGCGATCGGCAGGAACCTCCCCTACCGAGCAGTGACCTTCCCAGAGAAACCGCCACAATGCCTCGGGCCCAGATATCCCACCCGGGAACCGGCATCCCAGGCCGATAACCGCGATCGGTTCGTCTACTGAACCGCGATCGGTCGCGGGCTCCGCGTGCGCTTCGGATTCCGGCACCGGCGCGGTGAGAAAAGCTACGAGCGCGTTGATCGTCGGGTGCTGCCAACAGTCCACCGGCGAGACCGGCCGACCAAGCAGCTTGACTAGTTCCCCTGACATGTTGATGGCGTCCCGGGAGCCCAGCCCCAGGTCCTTCAGCGACAGGTCTGGGTCGACCTCGGCAGGTTTGCAGCCGATGTTGGTAACCAGGTAATCGGTCAACCATTTTCGAAGTTCGGCATCGTCAGGCGGGCCCGCCGTCACGGCATAGCCTCAACACGCTCGAATTCACCCTGCCGGTAACGCTCGGCACAGGCCGAACGTCGAACCTTTCCGCTGGTAGTGGTCGGAATCGAACCAAGCGCCACAAAAACGAGATCCGCGATGCGCAGGCCGTGCGAGTTCGAAATCGCCGAGGCGACTTCATACTTCATCGAGCGGAGCTTTTCCCTCTGCTCTGCATCGGACTTGCCAGTTGTCTTGACCTCGGCAATGGCTACCAGCTGCTCTGTCCCTTCATTCGGAACAGATACAGCCGCAGCCCGCCCCCTGGTTATTTCGTTAATGGTTGCTTCGATATCCTCCGGATAGTGATTGGACCCGTCCACGATCACCAAATCTTTGATACGGCCCATGACGAACAACTCGCCATCGGAAATAACCCCTAGATCGCCGGTTCTCAGCCACGGCCCGACCGGCGTGCCGGCCGACGGATTAACGAGGGTTGCACGGAAAGTCTGTTCTGTCTGTTCAGGCTTACGCCAGTACCCCATGGCTACGTTCTCGCCAAGCACCCAAATCTCGCCGGTCGCTCCCGCCGGACACTCGGTCCGGGCCTCAGGATCGACGATCCGCACCATCGGTGATTGCGGTATCCCGTAACTGACCAGCGCTGCACCGCCACTGCCGCACCGCTTGGCACGGCTGGCGGACAGTTCCCCTGAGTCGAAATGAACGATTTTCGGTGGCTGAGGCGGTGTCCGGGTGGTCACGTACACCACTGCCTCTGCGAGCCCATACGTCGGCCGTATCACGGAATCGGGCAGATTGAAGGGCGCGAACCGCCGGGTGAAGAGCTCCAGGGTTGCGGGCTGTACTCGTTCGGCGCCGCTGCAGAAAACCAGCAAGTCGCCAAGATCGAGCCCCGCCATATCCTCTTCAGCGGTTTTTCGTGCCGTCAATTCGAAAGAAAAGTTCGGCCCCGACGTGAAGGCGTGCCTATTGGTCGCCAGCAGTTGCATCCAGCGAGCCGGCCGTTGCACGAACGACACTGGACTCATGAGCACAGCGGGAACTCCGGCCAGCACCGGTTTGCAAATTCCCAGCATCAACCCCATGTCGTGGTAGAACGGCAGCCACGACACGATGGTCATCTCAGTGCGACCAGGAGCCAAATCGCGCGACCACTGCTGAAAATTGGCCACCACGTTCCGGTGTGAAATCATCACGCCGGCGGGCCGCCGGGTCGATCCCGACGTGTACTGGAGATACGCGGGCTGGGATGGTGCGCAACGCACGGGCTCCAAGGGGCATAGCGGTTCCAGGTCCAGCGAATCGCTCTCGATGACGGACGCGGCAGAACCGTCGTTGCAGCCATTCGCGTACTTAGTGACATCGGCGGCTGCGGAATTAGTCGTGAGAATCACCGAAGGAGCGCAATCTTGCAACGCTGAGTGAACCCGCTCTTCGTGAACGCCGAACTGCGGGAGCGGCAGCGGAACCGCGATGAACCCGGCGTACAGTGCGCCCAGAAAAGCGACGATGTACTCGAGTCCTTGCGGTGCCAATATGGCGGCCCGATCACCACTCGAGCCGCGCACTAAGAGCTCTTCGGCAATTGCCTGCACCCGTTGATGAACTTGCCCCCAAGTGAGGGTTTCGGAAGTGCCGTTCGGGTCGGCCTCGTAGTCGATGAAGGTGTATGCAACGGCGTCGGGCTGCCGGTTCGCCCGGTCCTGCAACAGTGCGGGCAGAGAAGGTTCATCAGCCATCGACAATGTCGTCTCCCGAGCCATCGGTAATCGTTGTCTGCCGTGCGACCCGGTTACATTAGCTTCTAATTTGACGAAACGATTGCGGATTCGTCAATTTTCTGCCTCGTACGGATTGCGCACCTTGCGAGTGGGTGGGGTGAGCCGGTGCTACTCACATCGCAGATGCATCAACGCAATCCGGTCGCGTAGCCGACGCAACGCGCATGAGCTAATCGCTGTAGACCAGGGAACGATTCGGTGGTTTGGGCCGGGTCGTTTCAACCGACCTGCTCGCAGGTCGCGAGCGTACCCTGAGCGGCCACCAGAACCAGCGCCCCAGCAACGCAGCGATGGACGGCGTCATGAACGCGCGGACGATGAGCGTATCGAACAGCAGACCCAGCCCGATGGTGGTGCCGACCTGTCCGAGCATCCTCAATTCGCTGACGACCATGGATGCCATGGTGAACGCGAAGACCAACCCCGCATTCGTGACGACCTTGCCGGTGCCGCCCATCGAGCGGATGATGCCCGTGTTCAGGCCGGCGTACATCTCCTGTTTGAACCGGGAGATCAATAGCAGGTTGTAGTCCGATCCCACGGCCAGCAGGACGATGACCGACATCGCCAGCACCAGCCAGTGCAATGGGATGCCGAGGATGTGCTGCCACAACAACACGGATAACCCGAACGAGGCGCCCAGCGAGATCGCGACGGTGCCGACGATGACCGCGGCCGCCACGAACGCCCGGGTGATGAGCAGCATGATGACAAAAATGAGGCATAGCGCGGAGATGCCCGCGATCACCAGATCCCACTGGGCGCCCTCGGAGAAGTCCTTGACGACCGCCCCCGTCCCGGCCACGGAGATCGTCGCGTCTTCCAATGGGGTGCCCTTAAGAGACTCCTCGGCCGCCGCGTGGATTTTTTCGATGCTCGCGGTGCCCTCGGCCGACGCCGGATTGCCCCGATGCAAGATGATGAAGCGTGCCGCGTGCCCATCCTCGGACAGGAAGCTCTTCATGGCGCGCTTGAAATCCGCGTTTTTGAAGACCTCCGGCGGCAGATAGAACGAATCGTCGTTCTTGGCAGCGTCGAAGGCGTGGCCCATGGCCATCGCGTTGTCGCTCATTTCGTCCATCTGGTCGAAGATCCCGGACATGGTGCTGTGCATGGTGAGGAGCATCGTTCGCATGCTCACCATGGTGTCGATCATCGGCGGGAACTGCGCGACCATCTGCGGCGTCAGCCGATCCAGCTCTTTGATGTCGCCGACCAGGGTGTCGAGCTGCTGGTCGAGCTGATCGACACCGTCGATCGCGTCGAACATCGACCGCAGCGACCAGCACACGGGGATGTCGAAACAGTGCCTCTCCCAATAGAAATAGCTGCGGACCGGTCGCCAGGTGTCGTCGAAGTTCGCGATGTCGTCGCGCAGCTCATTGGTGACCTGCTGCATCTCTTGGGTATCGCCGACCATCTTGTGCGTGACCCCTGCCAGTCGAGTCATCACGTCGTACGTCCGCCGCATCGTCGCGATCATCTTGGTCATCTCGTCGGCCTGCTTGAGCATGTCGTTCATGCGGTCGCGCTGGTATTTCATGGTCTGCAGCTGACCGGCGTTCTGCAGGCTCAGTTGGAACGGGATGGTGGTGTGGTCCATCGTCGTCCCGTCGGGCCGGGTGATGGCCTGGACCCGGGAAATCCCCGGCACCCGGAAGAGGCCCTTGGCGAGTCTGTCCAAAACCAGGAAGTCCGTCGGATTGCGCATGTCGTGGTCCGACTCGATCATCAGGATCTCCGGCTTCATCCGGGCCTGGGAGAAGTGGCGATCCGCGGCGGCGAACCCCTCATTCGCCTGAATGTATGGGGGCAGATACGGCCGGTCGTCATAAGAGGGCGTGTAGCCGGGCAGCGTCAGCAGGCCAACCAGGGCGATCGCCAGCGTGACGGCCAGAATAGGTGCCGGCCAGCGCACCACCACGGTGCCGACCCGCCGCCAGCCACGAAACGTGAGCACCCGCTTGGGGTCGAACAGGCCGAACCGACTGCCGACAATGAGTGCCGCCGGCCCCAGCGTGACCGCGGCCACCACCGCGGTCAGCAATCCCAGCGCGCACGGCACGCCCAGGGTCTGAAAGGAGGGCATTCTGGCGAAGCTCAGGCACAACATCGCCCCCGCGACCGTCAAACCCGACGCCAGGATGACGTGCGCCGTACCCCGGTACATGGTGTAGAACGCCGATTCTTTGTCTTCGCCGGCCTGACGGGCCTCCTGGTAGCGGCCGACGATGAATATCCCGTAATCGGTGCCCGCCGCGATCGCCAGCGAAGTCAGCAGGCTGACCGCAAACGTGGACAGCCCGAACAGCCCGGCGTGCCCGACCAGCGCGACAGCTCCCCGCGCGACGGCCAATTCGACGCCGACCGTGGCCAGCAGTAGAAACACCGTGATAGGCGACCGGTAGACCAGGAGCAACATCAGCGAGATCACCGCGACCGTGGTCAGGGTGATCTTGACCATGGACTTGTTGCCGCTGGTGTTCTGATCCGCTGCCGTCGCCGCGGTTCCGGTGACGTAGGCCTTGACCCCGGGCGGCGCCGGGGTGCTGTCCACGATCTTGCGGACGGCCAAGACCGATTCCTCGGCCAGCGGCTCTCCTGCATTGCCGGCGAGGCTCACCTGAACCGTCACGGACTTGCCGTCGTTGCTCTGCGCGCTGGCCGCGGTGAGGGGATCACCCCAGAAGTCCTGGACGCTGAGCACATGTGTCTTGTCCGCACGCAACTTACGGATCAGGTCGTTGTAGTAGGGGTGCGCGTCGCCGAGGGGCTGGTCACCCTCCAGCACGATCATCCCCACGCTGTTGGTCTCGCCCTCATTGAAGGTGTGGCCCATGCGTTTCAGGGCAACCAACGACGGTGCATCCGTGGGGCCCAGCGACACCGAGTGTTCGCGCTCGACGGCTTCCAGCGACGGAACGAACACATTCAGGACGACGGCGACGGCGACCCAGAACAACACGATCGGGACGGCGAAGCGCTGGATCAGGCGCGCGTTGCGTTGCCGCTCGGGGTGCGTGGCGGCGCCATGGGCGGGGTGTGTGCTCATGCGGCTTTCACCACGCAGAAGGTGTACACGTTGACCTCGTTGGACACCCTCTCGGAATTGAGACGTCGTCGCCGGTGATGCGGCGACGTCCAGAGCGTTTCTGTCGCGGCTGATGCTACCGAGGTAGTTGTGGCGGCGTTTGATCTTGAAGAATTGCTGCAACGCTGCCGCCGCCATCGCATAGGATCCCGACGCAAGCTAGCGGAACCTCGCCGTGGCCGCTCCCAACGGGGAACGAGACAGCACGCATGCACAGGAGTGAATCGACGTACGACGCCATCGTCGTCGGCTCCGGAGCCGCCGGCTCATGGGCCGTCAAGGAATTGACCGAAGGCGGCCTGAAGGTGGTCCTGCTCGAGGCCGGCAGGGACCTGGACATCGAGCACGACTTTCCTGCCCACGCCAACGCGCAATTCGGTGGGATTGCGCCGCGGGCAAAGGCGGCGATTCGGGGCCAGCCTATTCAGGCGCGATGCGTGGCCTTTTCCGAGACGACCAAGCAGTTTTACGTCAACGACAAAGAGAACCCCTATACAACGTCGCCGGGAAATAAATTCCTGTGGTTCCGGGGCCGACAACTCGGCGGCCGACTGCACACCTGGTATCGACATGCACCGCGCATGTCGAACTACGAATTCAAAGCCGCAAGCGTGCGTGGCGACGGCATCGATTGGCCATTATCGTACGACGACGTAGCGCCGTATTACGACATCGTCGAACGGACCCTTGGTGTGCACGGGGAACCCGCGGGAATTCCCAATTGTCCGGACGGGCGGTTTATCGGGTCCGCGAAAACGACAAAGGTCGAAGAAACGTTTCGGACCCAGGTCGAGAGGCGTCTCCCGGATGTCCGCGTGACGTACGCCAGGAAGGTCAGGTACGACGACGGGAGGGTTCCGCTTCCGGTCAGGCTCGCGCTGGCGACCGGGCGCCTCGACGTACGGACGGACGCGGTGGTGAGCCGATTGCTCATCGAAACGCAGTCTGGGAGAGCGACCGGCGTCGAGTACATCGAGCGGCTGACGGGGAATACGCAGGCAGTTTATGGAAACGTCGTCGTGCTCTGCGCGTCCACGATCGAAAGCGTGCGGATCCTGCAGAACTCGGCGTGCGCGAAGCATCCGTCGGGTGTCGGCGGATCGTCGGGCAATCTCGGGCGTTATCTGTGCGACCACGTGGTGTGCACGCTCGTCGGCAAGGTGCCTAAACGGGATGCCGAACCCAGTCTGAGCGAGGATGGGTTCGACTTCGGAAACGTGGGACTCTACATTCCGAGCTTCTGCGAAAAGGAATCAAAGGACTTTCCCGGTGGCTACGGCATCCAGATATCGATCGGCCGCGGGATGCCGCGCGGCGCCCTGAGTGCTTTTGGCGAGATGCAGCCGCGATACGAAAACCATGTGTCACTCGACCCGCTCGTCAAAGACGCGTGGGGAATCCCGGCAGCTAGAATCGCGTGTAGCTATTCTCAGGCCGAAATAAATATGATGGCCCATATGAGGCAGAAGCTTCCAGAAATCGCGGCTGCCGGCGGAATGCGGGTCGACAAGATCCTCAATCGCGTTCTTCGTTCTAGTTTGCCCTACCACCCTGGAGTAGCCGTGCACGAGACCGGCGGCGCGCGCATGGGTGACAGACCTGAAAACTCAGTGGTGAATTCGTACTGTCAGTGCTGGGACGCTGACAACGTGTTCGTGACCGACGGCGCTTGCTTCGTCCACTCCGGATTCCAGAATCCCACGCTCACCATAATGGCTCTTACGGTTCGAGCCTGTCGGTTCATTGTTCGTGACTATGCGAAGTTTGTGAACTGAATGGAATACGGGAAGGTTGCCGGGATTGACAAGCCGGTCTCCCGAATCGTCTTCGGCACCGATCGGTTATGGGGCCGGCTACTGCCGTGGCTGCCGGATCGAGGCCGGGAGCGACAGGCGTTCGCGCTTTTGGACGGGGCCGTCGAACTCGGCTGCAACTCGTTCGACACGGCGCGCTTGTATTGGAACAGCGAACGGACGCTGGGAGCATGGATTCGGGAGCGCCGCAACCGCGACGAGGTTGTGGTGATCAGCAAGGGCTGTCATCCCGGCCTGTTGTCAAAGCGCCCGCGGCTGGCGCCGTCGGACGTCACCCACGACCTGCACGCATCCCTCAAGGCGCTCGGCACCGATTTCATCGATCTGTATCTGCTCCACTACGACCACCCCACTGCGCGGATCGAACCGGTCATGGAACGGCTCAACCACCACATCGACGAAGGCAAAATCCGCGCGATAGGTGCGTCGAACTGGTCGCACGAGCGAATTGCCGGCGCCAACGCGCTTGCCGCCGGCAAGGACCTGACACCGTTCGGCGCGTCGAGCGTTCAATTCAGCCTTGCCGAGTGGACACGATCTCCGTGGCCCGGCGCCGTCACACTCGCAGGCGACGGCGGGCGTGCCGCGCGGGATTGGTATTCGACGCACGGGCTACCGGTGTTCGCGTGGTCCAGCCTGGGCCGCGGCTTCTTTTCGGACCACTACGACCCGAAGAACCCGGATGCCAACCGCAGGAGCCGGTGGTGTGCCACCCACTTCGGCACCGAAGAGAACATCCGAAGGCTGGAGCGCAGCAGGATGTTCGCGCGCGAGCACGGCGTCACCGCCGCGCAGGTGGCGCTCGCCTACGTGCTGTGTCACCCGCTGCACGCGTTTGCCCTGATCGGTTGCACGACGTTAAACAAGTTGGCGGAGAACGTCGGTGCCTTGTCTCTGCAGCTGGATGAGGCGACGCTGCACTGGCTCGCCACGGGTCATGACCGGTTCGGCGTCGGTCGGGCTTTGTCGTAGCGGTGTACACCCGGCGCGGGGTCAGAGTTCTATCGGCACATGCTTTTCCGCACACGCGTCGCGCACCGCGGTGACGACGTCCTCGGCGCGTAGCGCCTGCAGGTCCTCGACTGTCACCGAGCCCTTGTCGCTGCGATGCTGGGCGGCCACCCGCGAGTCCCGCAGCCGCTCGGCGCGCTCGACGACGTTGCGGGCGAAGCGCCCGTTGTGCATGACGTCGATGCCGTGCATGCCGTCGGGTGCGAGGTAGGCGCGCAACGTCGTGCACGCTGATTTCAGGGCTTCGCCGGCGGCCGGCTGGAGAACGGTGGCGCGTGGATTGCCGTAGCGGACCGCGATTTCCACCAGTTCTTCGGGTGAGTAGGACTCGAACCGCAACTTGCGGTTGAAGCGGCCCGCCAGGCCCGGGTTGACCGTCAGAAATTCGTCGACTTCCTTCTCGTATCCGGCACCGATGAAGCAGAAGTCGAAGCGGTGCACCTCAAGTGCGACCAAGAGCTGGTTGACCGCCTCCATGCCGATCATGTCCGGCCGGCCGTCCTGATGACGCTCCACGAGTGAGTAGAACTCGTCCATAAACAGGATGCGGCCCAGTGATCGGTTGATCAGTTCGTTGGTCCTAGGGCCCGAAGCGCCGATGTGCTCCCCGCAGAAGTCGGCCCGCTTGACTTCGATGATCTCGGGATGCCGCACGATGCCCAGGCCGGCGTATATCTTGCCCAGCGCTTCGGCGGTAGTGGTCTTGCCGGTGCCGGGTGGTCCTACCAATAGCATGTGGTTCGTCTGGTTGGCGACCGGCAGCCCCGCCGCCAGGCGCAGCGCTCGGACTTCGATCTGGTCCTCGAGTTCGGCCACCGCCCGCTTGACTTCGGCCAGGCCGACCTGGTTGTCCAGCAACGCACGCCCCTCCGCCAGGAGTTGGCTGCGCCGCTCTTCGTGTTCCTCCTCGCGCCGCTGCTGTTCGGACCGCTCGGTGCTGACATCCCATTTGTCGGTGCGGGTGCCGATGGCGCCCTCATCGGTGATCGCTAGTTGCAGCGTGGGGTCGGCTAGGGCCTGTTTAGCGGACTCGATCAGCGCACCATTGATTGTCGCCCTCGACAACCAGATCTGCGCTTCGTGCTCGTCGTCGAGCTGGCGATGAGCCATCCCCCGCACGTAGGCCAGGTCCGCGGCGATCAGCGGAAAGTCGTTGGGATCGATTGCGGTGACGGGAGTGTCGTGGAGGTGGCGACGAGATTCGGTCGGGCCCGCATGTCCGGTACGCAACTCGACCCGGTCCGTCCACTCCAGCGCGACACGCGCCTGTCCCAGATGGGCGGCCGCACGGGCGGCCAGGGCGCTGGTTGCCGCGGTAACTGCCGACATGATGATGGCCTGTGGCGGCAAGACGGTGGCCGCTACCGAGATCACGTCCGGCCAGCGCTGGGTGGCGAACATCAGGTACGCCTCAACATACTGCTGCCACTGGTGATTTTCCCAGGTGTCCAGCAGAGCCGAATCCGCCAGCAACGCTTCGGCTTTCTCGTATTGGCGGTCATCGATGAGCGCACTCGCCAGCGCCAGTCCGGCATGTGACGACTCGGTCACCGAAATCGACAGATACGGGCCGGCTTTGATCGGCGCCGACAACCGCACCCCCAGCCGGTTGGTCTCTCGATGCAGCCGGGCGCCGTACTTGTAGAGTTGCTGCATAGTCGACAACGCCTGGTCACCCGCAGCGATGCGGCCTAGCCACGCGTCGGCCATCGACGGGTCGACCTCGGTGGCTTCCCGAAACCGGGCTGCGGCTGCGCCGCTATCGCCATGGGTGCCGTTGTTGAGCAACGCCATCGCCTGGTCGAACCTCTTGCGCGCGGCGGCAGTTCCGGTGCTGCTCGTCATTGTCATTCCACCGCTTCGAGTTCGGAACTTCGCGCAGGAATTGGCTCGGACGAGACGTAACGGTTCTCGGCGCGGAACAATTCCACCTCCACCGCATGCATTTGACCGCCGGCCGTGACTTCCACAGTCGCCGCGCCTGTCTGCGTGATCAGCACATTGGCCGTACCCCGGTACGGCTCGCCCGGTTCCCCAACGGAGATCAGGGTATTCGGACGCGGTGCGGGTGTCAGCGTGCCGTCGACGACACTGACCGTCGTACCGGCGACAGGTTTGGGTTGATCGATCACCACGATGTCCGGCATACGAACAGTGGCCCACCGCTGCGTGTTTCGAGTATGCACGGTGATCCGTTCGCCGGCCCCGGCCAATCGGACCACGATCCGCTTGGCCAAAGAATCCTCCGCGGCGATGTGCACCCGGCTGAACTCCCCCGCATCGTCCAGCGGTAACATCATCCGGTTTCCGCCACCGACCTTGCCCAGTAGTACACCCGACGGCCCGATGGGGACGACGAGCGCATCAGGCAACGCCCCGCAACGAATTCCCCGCAGCGACGGCATCGGACCGCATAAATTTGCCGCAACGGCCGGCGCCTGCTCGCCCGGCAACGGCTGCAGTAACAGGCTCGGCGGAACCGTCGGCGGTTGTGCGCTATGTACCGTCACGGTGGCAGTCGCGCTGCCGTCACCGAAAAGCGTGACGTTCTGGATAATTCCGTCGGCACGCATCGACCAAGCTTGAGCTAACGTCTCGGCGGCAATGTCCTCGGCCCGGTACCAGTAAGTCGTCAACCAGCCGGTGTCACCGCGCACCGAGCGCCAGCGCCTATTGAGCGGATTCAGCGCGGACAGACCCAATCGTCGCTCCATCTCCACGATATCGGTGGCGGTTGCAACCTTCGCGCGGATGCCCTGCTGCCGCATGGCGGCACTGATCCGCTGCGCAGCCGCCAATGTCGCGCTGCCGATCGAGGTTCGCCACTGCAGCGCTTCGACGTTGTTGAGGGCCGAGATCCGCACGATGAGCCAGGTTTCCCGCTGACCCGCATACGGCGGCGTCCCGATGAGGGTGTCGTAGACGCGTGGGTAGTCACCGGTGCTGCGCCGTCGTGCCCCCGCGCTGACCACGCTGAGCGAATCAACGCTGAGGCCAAGGCTTTGATGCAGCAACGGCAGCAGATCGCTTATATTGAGCGCGTTCTCGGTGTACGTGGAGGTCGAGCCGGTGAACAGCGTTGGTGCATGGGCCTTCCCGAGCAGTTGGACCGCGGCGGCCGCGACGCCGTCCTGGTATCGGACGCCGCCGCCAGCACGATCGTTGACCACCGTGAGCGGTTCAATCCACTCGATCACTCGACGGCGACGGCACCAAAACGTCAGCCACACCCACAACGTCTGGCCGCGCCACCTAATGACAAAGGTGATGATTCCGACAATCAAACCAGTTGTGGCGCCCACATATTCACCTGACGTCCACCCGAGGAGAACGCAACTGAAGATGCCGACGATGATCGTCAGCCTCGTCACGGCTGTCATCGCTCCCGCCGTGCTCGCGCGACCAGCGAAACCGCCGCGATCGTGGCCAGTACCACACCGGCGAATACCAAAGCCACATTACGGGCGCGATGATCCGGTGCGGGCGCGGGCGCTGCCGGCCTGATCACACGACTCTGAGCAGCCGGTGGGAGTCGTTCCCCCGCAGGCACATCAAACGTCAGTGCCGCCACTGGATCCACCACGCCGTAACCGACTTGATTGTCGACCCCGCGTGGCGGATTATGCGCAGTCTGCAAAATCCGATTGATGACCTGGTGGGCCGAGAGCCCCGGATACTTGGCCCGCACCAACGCGGCCACCCCACTGACATAGGCCGCTGAGAAGCTTGTGCCCCAGATCGGCATGTTCTTGTCGCCCGGATGAATTGGTGGGTAGGCGTTGACCGGCCCCGCGGTTTCCGGAGACAAGCCCATGATGCCGACTCCGGGTGCCGCGGCTGCCACCCAGGGCCCGGCCAGGCTCTTGCTGATCGGTGCACCGGTGTTGTCCACGGCTGCCACCGACAACACGTAATCAGAGAACCACGATGGCGACGACACCGTCTTGACCTGATGCCAGTCACGGGGATCGGACGCATCGAGCGGATCGAACAACGGGTTTTGGGCGCAACCGTCTTCGCTGTCGTTGCCTGCCGCAGCAACAATCACCGCGTCTTTCACCGCCGCGGCGTACCAGACCGCCGCGCCGATGGCACCCTGATCCAACGGGTCCGCGGCCGACATACATGCTGTGACACTGACATTGATCACCTTGGCCCCCATATTGGCGGCGTGCACGATGGCGCTGGCGAGCGTCGCGATGGTACCGGCCTTCTTGCGGCCCTCCATGTCGCCCGGCCCGGGATTGACCGGTTCGAAGGCTCGCGAGGATTGTCGGATGGACATGATCACCGCGTGGGGCGCGACGCCGACGACTCCGTCCGGCGCACCGGGAGGCGGGGACGGCACCTCGGGAACGTCGGGTTGGAAGGGAGTGGGATCTCCCGGACCGTTCGCGGGTACGTCCGGCGGCGGCGGTGGCGGCGCCTGCACGGTCGCGGTGACCGTCACCGGCACCGGTGGGGGCGGGGGTGCGGGCGGCGGTGGCTGCCCACCGGGCGGTGGTGGTGCTGAATCGATCGGCGGCGGCCCGGCCGGCGGCGGGAAGGCCGAGATGCTCGGCATCCGTGCGGGTATCGGAATGCCCTGCGGCGCAGCGCCGATCACCGATGCCACAATGGTGCCGTGTGCGTCGCAGTCGGTCAGCCCGTCGCCGCCCATGATGTAGTCCCCAGCGGGGACCACAGGTAGCCGATGGCTCGGATTGATACCGGTGTCGATGACGGCGACTGGCACGCCGTTGCCGGTTGAGTACTGCCAGGCCTTGCTGATATTCAACATGGCGAAACCCGGCGCGGTGACGGCCACGTTGGGATCGGCGACGGTAATCGTTCGTGCGCACGCGAAGCTTTGCCGCATCGGCTGATCGGGGCCTGGCTTACCGTCCGCCGGCACCCGGCTGGGATCGACACGCGGCGGCGGAATCGCCCGCGCCGCAGGAAGACCCGCAACTGGCACGACCAGCAGACCCGTCATCAGCAGCGCCGCGATCCGCCGGGGCAGTCCCCAGGCCTGGGGAGCCATCGGAGTCATCGCATCCGCACCCAGGTGAACAACCCGCCGATCCACGCGGCCAGCGGGAGCGCCGCGATGATCGCCGCAATCTCTACCCATTCGGCGGTCATTCGCACCAGTGGAGTGAACCTGGTGGCCGGCACCAACAGCGCCGCCAGTAGACCGGCCACTCCGAACCCCGCTAATGCCAGCGCGCCCCATAGCATCGAGTTGGCTGGACTAGGTTCGTGCACAACGTATTTGACGACGCCAACACACACCGCGGCCGAGGCCCCGCAGACCAGCGCGATCGCCTGCCATTTGTCCGCGAAAGCCCTTCCCCGGCTGATGAAGATCACCGCAAACAATCCGGCCAGGACCGCGGCCGGCACGCTACGGTCGCGACCAGGCATCAGGATGGCCCACACCGCGGCTGGCAGCGTCAGGCCGGCGCCCACACATATTCCGGTCAGGACATCGTTGGCACGGATCGCCGCCGCCGCGATCCGCGCGCCACCCGGGGTGGTATCCGGATTCACTTCCTCGTCGGCAGTGTCGGTCCCCTCGTCCACAGGGGACACCACGTCGGCGGGCAGACCCGCGCTGCGGCGGAACAAGTCGCGGCCGGTGATCGATCCGAAGTACGGTGGCCGGATCCGCGCGACCCAGAGGGCGATCGTCGGCGCCAGGGTCAGCACCAGCAACAACGCCACCAGGCTGCACATCCCGAGCCATTGCGCAGGAATCGGCCGCCACATTCGGGCCGCCGCCACCGCCCCTCCGAGTCCGCACAGCGTCACCACTGTGGCAGCCACCTTGATGTGTCGCCGGGTCGTCGCCGCGATTCCACATGTCAGTACCGCGCCCGCCAGCGCTGCAATAAAGAGGTGCGCCGACCCGAGCTTCCCGGGCGCGCCGCAGGCGAGGCCCACTACGAGCGACGGCACCGCAAGCCAGCCGAGTCCGTCGATCAAGTCGGTGCGATGCGGCCACCATCGCCACACCGCGCCCGCGCCACCGGCAGCCAACAGGCCGACGCCACCGGTCACGATGCTGGGGACCAGAGAGTCGCTCGCGGTGCGCTGGCGTACGGCCAAGCCCAGCACCGCCAGCGAGACCATCGCCAGGATGGCCAGGGCGGTGTGCACGGCGGTTTGCACCGTGACCGGCTCGAACAATCTTTTGCCGATCCGGGCCAGTCCGGTGGACAGCGACTCGTACTGCGGCTCAAACGATTCGCCGTCGACCGCGGGAACCAGCGCGAGCGTTGCGCCGTCCTCGACTCCGAGCTCGTCCAGAGTCTTGGTGACATCCAGGCGTACGCCGTTGGCCTTATGTAGTTCGTATCCGACGCCGGGTTCAAGTCCACCGAAACCTCGACGCTTGAGCTCGTCGTTAAGCAGCTCGACAACGTTGTCGATGAAGACCTCGATCGGCACACCCGCCGGATATACCTGTGAAACGAGGTGTTCTCCACATACGACCGCAACCGCGCAACGCGCCGGAAACGACACCTTACCCAGCAAAGCGGGCATTAGCGCGGCCTGTCGGCATCTGGAATGTATTTGTCAGCCAGCGTAGCCGTGATCTCGAACAATCGCAGTCGAGTTGTTTTCTTCAACTCGTGCCGGGTGTCAATTATCCCGCCCTTCGCGAGATACGGGTCATAGGGCATGAATTCGACGCTCGCCCCCGACTGCCCAAAACGCTCGATCAGATATGTTCGAGCACCGGGGTCGTATTTGTTGCGGCTATCGTTGAGGATAACCATGCTCCGAGACACCAATTCGTGATAACCCAACGACCTCAGCAGGTCAATCGCCCGGGTGACCGGTAGCGAAGTGTCGGCGGTCAGGCCGGAGACGAATACCAGCGCGTCGCACGCATCCAGAACCGCCTTCATTACCGGATGCTCGAGATCGTCGGATGTGTCGACAACGATCACCGTGTGCGTGCGGCGCAGCCGCGACAGCACCCCGGTGAACATCGACGGCACCAGCGGCCGCGGCTGGTCCGATGCGCGATTCCCCGCCAGCACATCGAGGCCGATGCTGTTCTGCCCCAGGTGTTCTCGAATGTCCGAGTAACCCTGGACGTCGGTATCGTTGAGTACGGCGGCGTAATCGCCCGGTGGGGACTCGTCGATCCGGCCGGCCAGCGTTCCGAAACCTGGCGCTGCGTCGACCGCAACCACGTTTTCGGGTCGGCATTCCCGGAACACTGCGCCGATGCAAGCAGTCATCGTGGTCTTTCCAACGCCGCCCTTGCCGGACACCACGCCGATCACGTACTGCTTGCGGATGTGGCGCCGTATCCTCTCCTGCAACTCGCGGTAATGCCGTTCGGCCGGCGATTCACCGAAGTTGAGTGTGTGGAATGACGATCGATAAAGGAGTTTCCGCCATCCCCCGCCCGGTGGTATTTTGCGCGGTGCCACCATGTCGGAGATACGTAACGTTCCCGATACGGAATTTTGGCGGTGGTAGCGCGCAACGGGCGCTTCTCGCCCAGCCGGTCCATCCTCGTCGGGAGAATTCGGTAGCGCTGCCCACGGATTCCACGGGCTTGTCACGATGCCGGTACTAACATTTACTCGCGATACCTCTCGACTACACAACTTTGCGGTACGAATACCATTCTTGATCGGCGGGCAGTCGCCGCATCATATCGTTCAGCGCAGAGCCAACGTTGCTCGTGGTGCCCGGGGCAATGATCATCCATTTCTTGCCGCCGGAATACGTGTGTTCAGCGACCAGCCGTCCAGCGGGCGTATCGATGATCGCCACCACACTTGGGTCGACGTAGGTGCGGGTGGGCCGCCCTGTGTCCACCCCGGACTGGATCGCAACGATCGAAGCCTGGGCCGATCGGTCGGGATCGGCGGCCAGGGTCAGCGTCTGCGCCTGCTCGGCGTCCAGTCCCTGACGGGCCAGGAATCGGCGCAGACCCTCCTGACTGGCCGCGGCGGTACGCATGGCATCCGCGTCCAGCGTCACCGGTCGCAGGGCCGCAGGCGGGTTCGTGCCGCACAAACGCTCAATCTGTGTGTTGAGCACCGCACTGGCCGAGCTCTCGGTGCTGGCCGTCCCCGCCCCGCTGATGCGGACGAGATCCGCGGACCGCTCCATCACTACCCACCATTGCGCAAATCTGGCGAGCAGGACCCGCGCCGGTTCGTCGTCCCCGGTGCTGCCGAACTCGACGACCAGCGCAATATCGCGACGGGAGAGGACGGTCAGCCACTCCACTACGGCGCGGTCGACGTCGTCCGACCCGTCAATCACGCCGGCGGCCCGTAGTTCCGGCACGACCGGATGTCCCAACGCCAGCCGCTTCGGCTCAACGCTGGGCAGGTGCGGACGCAGGCCCAACTCGGGGGCCACGACCTCGATGCCCGTCAGCACTTGCAGGACCCAGAGGCCGTCGACTGTGGTGGTTAGCACGTTGTCCCAAATCCGAGTTGCGGGGACGCACGCGCTGCGTGCGCCCCCGCTCAGCTCACTTTTGAGTATTTAGACGTGAAATCCGGCCTCGATATCGCGGTCGGTCGCGCCGGCGCTCTCGGCGGCGTTGTTTACTGCCCGTTGATGTTGGCTGACCGTGTGGATAAGACCTTCGAGGCCATGCAGCATCTGCTGTTGCGCATCGAAGAAAGCCGTCGCACCTTTGCCCATGAAATAGTCAGCCAGCGCCTGGGTCCGCTCGAGGATGTCTTGACGTATCTCCATCAATTGAGCTGCCCGCTGCCCCATATCGGCGGTGAAAGCGTCGATGGCGCCATAGTGGTAGGTGATGTCGCTCATTCGGTAACTCCTTGCGTGAAGTCTGTATGAAAGCTGCGGATTTATGCGGTGACTCGTCCTAGGTCGCTACAGCTCCCCCGTCAAACACGCCACGGAGACCGTGCGACGCGTCGTCTTCGTGCTGCTCCATGAGCGTCGCTGCCCGGCCGAGGCCATGCGCCAGTCGCTGACCTCCGGTAATAACCTGCTGAAGATCGTGGTGAATTTGGCCCGCCGTCGCCAGCGAAGTGGTACTCGCGTCGCCGTGCCACGACGAGATGTTGACGACGTCCTCGTGGCTGTGCAAGTAGTCATTTGCGATTGCGGTTGCCGTCTGCAGCGCGGTCTCTATGTGCTGCTGCGTAGTTCGTAGCAATTCCGCTGACACTTTCGTGGTGCCACCATCTGACATTTGTTTCTCCTCGATTTTTTAGACTCCCGAGCCGGGTTGTCGGTAAAACTAGACCGGCTGTCGCACGCTGTCACTTCACTGTCGCGAGGCTGCATCCGGGGCCCAATAGGCTATGTAGTCGACACCAGAATTCGCCATGTGTCAAACGCGGTCGGAGCATGACTCCCGGTCACAGATTGCTGGCGCCATCGGCGAGGCCATCGCCGTCGGTATCGGTCAGGCGGACGTTCCACCGGCCATCGCCATCAGTGTCAACGTATCCGGTCACGCCATTTTCGCCAGGACAGAGCACCCGATCGGCCACCCCGTTGCCGTCGGCGTCGATCAGCCGGTCGTCGGGATGGCCTCGACCGTCGAAATCGACCAGTGGACCGCCGGTGTGTTCGGCGCCGTCGAGCCCGAACCAGCGCAGTTGTCCGCTTCGGTCCACCGCTACCGACCACGTGCCCGATCCGTCATCGGTGAAGAAGCTCTCGGGGGTTCCGTCGTTGTCGACGTCCAGCACGGCATGGTCGGCCACCCCGTCGCCGTCGAAATCCGCCAGCGCATCGTCGTGCAATCCGTCACCGTCGAGATCCAGGCCGATCGCGTCGAGACGGCCGTCGCCGTCGAGGTCGAGATCGAACGGGCGATGCCAGATGCCCGCTGTTCCATCGTCGCCGGCCAAGCAGTAATCCATGGGATTTTCGACGCACCGCAACCGGCATGGGTTCCCCGGCAGCGTTGTCGGCGTCGGCGTCGGCAGGCTTCTGCCCAGTGGCGGATCTTGGCCGGTAAGTAGGGGGTAAGTCGTCTTACCTCTACCGCTTTTAGGCATCCGGAGTTGCCAGGATCTTGAACAGCATGTTGTTGACGTCCGTGAGTGCCTGCATGTCAACGCGCCGACGAAAGCTCGCCAATCGCGACTTCCGCAAACTCGTAACCAGACCCGGTGCCGCCCACGCACCTTCACCAATGTCGGTGCCGAAGCCCGCGGCCGGTTCGCTGTCGAACACAGGAACTACGGCAATCGTTGGCTCCGAGGCGATTTCGTTGTATACCGTCGAAGAGATCACCAGGACTTCAAACCCGTTGTCCAACGACCAGATGTCGCCTCGACGGGCAATCACCGACTCGGTAACTCTTCAAAGTTGCGATCGGCCCAGGCCTCGCTGAAGGACGCGGCGTCCGGGTGGTCTGCCATCCACTGGGCGTGCGCGCCACATCGGCGACGCATGTCTTCGATGTCCAGGACGGATTCGATCCAGGCGTTCATCGATTGATTGTCGGCGGCGGCATATCGCTTGACGGCAGCATAGGCCGCATCGGAAAGCCGCAGCGATATCGTGCGTGCCACCATGTGATGCTAGCAAGCGATGCTGTCATTGAGCGGCTGCATATCGTCGGCGACTTCATGCATGTTCAGACGCTGCGTTGACCTTCCGGGTTCCCCCGCTCGTTCCACCACGCCAGCAGCTCCGCGGTGGCCTCGTCATTGGTGAGCGGCCCGCGGTCCAGCCGCAGTTCCTTCAGGAAACGCCACGCCTCGCCGACCTGCGGGCCCGCCGGGATGCCGAGCAGCGCCATGATCTGGTTGCCGTCCAGGTCGGGACGCACCCGCGCCAGATCCTCTTCGGCGGCCAGTTCGGCGATGCGGTTCTCCAGCCGGTCGTAGTTGGCCTGCAGCCGCGCGGCCCGGCGCTGGTTGCGGGTGGTGCAGTCGGCGCGCACCAGCTTGTGCAGCCGCGACAGCAGCGGCCCCGCGTCGGTGACGTAGCGGCGCACCGCGGAGTCGGTCCACTTCCCGTCGCCGTACCCGTGGAACCGCAGATGCAGATAGACCAGCTGCGACACGTCGTCGACCATCTGTTTGGAGTACTTCAGCGCCCGCATGCGCCTGCGCACCATCTTGGCCCCGACCACCTCGTGATGGTGAAAGCTCACCCCGCCGTCGGGCTCGTGCCGGCGGGTGGCGGGTTTGCCGATGTCGTGCAGCAGCGCCGCCCAGCGCAGCACCAGGTCCGGGCCCTCATCTTCCAGCCCGATCGCCTGCCGCAGCACCGTCAGCGAATGCTGGTAGACGTCCTTATGTTGATGGTGTTCGTCGATGGCCATCCGCATGCCGCCGATCTCGGGCAGCACCACCTCACCCATACCGGTCTGTACCAGCAGGTCGATGCCGGCGACCGGGTCGTCGCCCAGCAGCAGCTTGTCCATCTCGGCGGCCACCCGTTCGGCGCTGATCCGGGCCAGCTGCGGGGCCATCTCCTCGATGGCCGTCCGCACCCGCGGGGCGACGGTGAAGCCGAGCTGGGACACGAACCGCGCGGCGCGCAGCATCCGCAACGGGTCGTCGCCGAACGACTCCGACGGCGCCGCCGGGGTGTCCAGCACCCGGGCGCGCAGCGCCGCCAACCCGCCCAGCGGATCGAGAAATTCGCCCGGCCCGTTCGGGGTGATCCGCACCGCCATCGCGTTCGCGGTGAAATCGCGGCGCACCAAGTCGTCCTCGAGGCGGTCGCCGAAACGCACCTCGGGATTGCGCGACACCCGGTCGTAGCGATCGGCGCGGAAGGTGGTGATCTCCAGGCGATGGTCGTCCTTGCCGACGCCGACGGTGCCGTATTCGATCCCGGTGTCCCATAAGTTATCGGCCCACCCACGCACTGCTTGCTGCACCTGCTCGGGCCGCGCGTCGGTCGTGAAGTCGAGGTCGGGGGAACTCAACCGGCCCAACAGTGTGTCGCGCACCGAACCGCCGACCAGGTACAACTCGTGGCCCGCGGCGGCGAATGCCGAGCCCAGCTCGGACAGCACGGTGGCGTGCTTGTTCAAGGCGATCGCGGCCTTGGTCAGCAGGTCGTCATCGCGGGCGGCTTCAGGCACGTCAGATGAGCCTAGTCGGGCGACGATGCCGACCGTACGTCAAGCGTGCCGCCGCAGCTGTCCGTGGCGTCCGATGACAATGGCCGCCACGTCGCTGAGCTCGACGTTCACCTGGTTGGCGTACCGCTTCATCATCTCGACGGCCTCTTGCTCGGAGACCCGGTGCACCAGCATCAGCATGCCGAGGCCGTGCCAATTCCACGATTGCCGCGTAGTCCGCGGCGTAGGCCGGCGGCGTCTTCGCCCCGGGCAATGGTGTTGATGGCCATGGTGGCGAACGATGCCAGGACGGCGGTTTGTCCGGCGGCCTCGATGTCGAAGAGGTTCGGACGGTCGCTGAACAGGTCGAGTGCACCGATCGTGGCGTCATCGACCACGACCCGCATCCCCAGCGCGCCGCGTACCGGAGTTTCGGCAACCGCTCGGTCGGCGAATTGGAACCATCGGGTCGGTGCGCTGAGGTCCGGTTCAATCTGAGGGCTTCTGTCGTCGATGGTGTCGAGGCAGGGTCCTTCGCCCGTGCTGCGTTCGACGTCATCCAGGTGTATGGCAACGGTATCGCTGGCGCCAGTGGTGATATACCGACCGGCCTGCCGTACCAGCAGGCTGGCGTGGTGGCAACCGGGAATGAGCAGCGTCGCGCCTACGCAGATAGCCGCATCCACATCGGGAGCGCCAGACCCTTGGTACATGAACTCGGCGAGCGCGGAGAAGATATTCGCGGGATCTGCCGCCGCCGGACCGGGCGATGATCCGGAGAAGGTGTTCGAGTCGCTTGCTTGCGCGTCAGGCATGTCCGCGACCTTGCGGCCGGTGGGCGAATGCCCCTATTGCTCGCGAATCTGCATCGGGGTCGGGTAACCACTGACACCTGGTTTGAAACCCGGTGGTGCTGGTGCGCCGCCGGCCATCGGGTTCGTGACGGGGCCATGGGGTTAGTTTTTCGGCGAAGTCGATCGGGTATTCGCCGACGGGGGCGTTTCATGGGCAAGCGAGTAGTGATCACCGGGGCCAGCGGTAACGTCGGCACAGCGTTGCTGGCACGGCTGGCCACTGAGACCGACTACGAATTGCATGGGATCGTGCGACGGATTCCGCCGGCTACCGATGTGTACCGCTGCGCACGCTGGCATCAGCTCGACCTATCTCAGCCCAAGGCCGTCATGCAACTGCAGAGACTGTTCCGGCGCGCGCATTGCGTGGTTCATTTGGCGTGGCCACTGCACCCCAGCCACGACGAGCGTTACCTCGAGGAGGTGGGTGTCGACGGCAGCTCCGCGGTGTTGCTGGGCGCCCACGCCGCCGAAGTCCGCCATCTGGTCTATTTCTCCTCGGCCGCGGCCTACACGCCCTTGCCGGGCCGGCGCGTCACGGAATCCTGGCCCACCGCAGGCGTTCCCACCTCGCCCTATAGCCGCACCAAGGCAGCGGTCGAGGCGCTGCTCGACGACTACGAGCGCGCGGGCGACGGACTCTCGATTACCCGGCTACGACCGGGATTCATCGTTCAGCGCCACGCGGCGGCCAGCATCCGCCGCCTGCTCTTCCCCCGTTACCTGCCGCCACGGTGGCTGCGGCTACTGCCGATCCTCCCCGTTGCCGCCACCGGCTCATTACACGTGCCGGTGGTCCACGCCGACGACGTCGCCGACGCCTGCGTGCGCGCGATCCGGCGCCGCGCATTCGGGGCGTTCAATCTCTGCGCCGAACCACCACTGCAGCTGCAACACCTCGCGAAAGCCCTGGGTCCTCTCCCAATACCAATGCCCACGGGATTGGTTCGGCCACTGCTCGACGCCTTGTGGCGGGCACGGCTGCAACCTCTCGACGCAAGCTGGCTCGACCTGATCGGATCGATGCCACTGCTCAGTACCCAGCGGGCGGAAGAGATGCTGGACTGGCATCCCCAGCACAGCTCACAGCAAGCGCTCGCTGAACTCGCCGAAGGACTGCGACGCAACGAAGGAACTGTTAGCCCGGCCCTTAGCAATCGATCCCTGCTCGATAACCTCCGCCAGGAACTGTCCTTAGGCACAGCCCGGCAATAGTCGTGAGCATTGCGGGCGACAAATTCCCCCGGCCGACTTGTCCCGGGAGAAAGCTCCCGTCGGCTCGGGAGGGAAGGTCATTTCACCGTCACTCCGACTAGCCGCCAACCGGTGCCGCCGGCTCGACGGCGAAGGCGCGAGCGGCGGCCGAACAGCGTCAGAACGGCGAGTAAGTCCTGAAGACCGGCCCCTGGCAGTTACTATCGCTTCTAATGTCGGACGGCGAACAGGCCAAACCACGTCGCCGCCGGGGTCGGCGCCGCGGTCGCGGCGCAGGTGCTTCGGCCGAAAACCACGTGGGCAACCAGCCGCCCGGTGACGCAGCGCAGACGAAACCACCGCGGTCTCGTTCCGTGCGCCGCGGACCGGAGCGGCTCCGTACCGTGCACGAAACGTCCGCCGGCGGGCTGGTCATCGACGGTATCGACGGACCCCGAGATGCGCAGGTCGCGGCCCTGATCGGTCGCGTCGATCGGCGCGGCCGGATGCTGTGGTCGCTGCCCAAGGGACACATCGAAATGGGCGAGACCGCCGAGCAGACCGCCATTCGTGAGGTCGCCGAGGAGACCGGGATTCGCGGCAGCGTGCTGGCGGCGCTGGGTCGCATCGACTACTGGTTCGTCACCGACGGCCGTCGGGTGCACAAGACCGTGCACCACTACTTACTGAAGTTCTCCGGTGGAGAGCTTTCCGATGAAGACCTCGAAGTCGCCGAAGTGGCGTGGGTACCGATGCACGAACTGCCGTCGCGGCTGGCCTACGCCGACGAACGCCGCCTGGCCGAGGTAGCCGACGAGCTGATCGACAAGCTGCAACACGACGGCCCCGCCGCGCTGCCCCCGCTGCCGCCGACCTCACCTCGGCGCCGGCCCCAGACGCATTCACGCACCCGCCATTCCGACGAACGGCCTCCGGGTCGGCAGAACGGTAGCGGGCCGGGGCCGTGACTGCGCCGCGACTCTGGTGGGCCAGCTTGTTGCGCCTCGCCGCGGTCATCGGCCTGGTGGCCTGTCTTGGGGTGGTGTTCACCGGACCCGTCTGCGCGCCGCGCGCGGCCGCCGGCGAGCCCAGTGCGACGCCGTTCGTCCACGTCCGCATCGACCAGGTGACCCCCGACGTGGTCACCACCACGAGCGAGCCCGTCGTCACCGTCACCGGAATGGTGACCAACATCGGCGACCGCCCGGTCCGCGACGTCATGGTCCGCCTGGAGCACGCGGCGGCCGTCACGTCGTCGGCCGGGCTGCGCACCTCCCTTGACGGCGGCACCGACGAGTTCCAGGCGGCCGAGGACTTCGTCACGGTGGCCCCCGAACTGAGCCGCGGGCAAGAAGCGGGCTTCACCCTCACCGCCCCACTGCGTTCGCTGGCCAAGTCCTCGCTGGGTATCGACCGGCCCGGCATCTTCCCGCTGCTGGTCAACGCCAATGGAACGCCCGACTACGGCGCCCCGGCCCGGCTCGACAACGCCCGGTTCCTGCTGCCCGTGGTCGGGGTGCCGCCCGACAAATCCGATGACCTGGCCGGGGCCGTTGCACCCGACACCTCCAAACCCGAGTGGCTCACCATGCTGTGGCCGCTGGCCGACCGGCCCCGGTTGGCCCCCGGCGTGCCCGGCGGCACCATTCCGGTCCGGCTGGTCGACGACGACCTGGCCACCTCGCTGGCCGCCGGCGGCCGGCTGGACGTGCTGCTGTCGTCGGCCGAGGTGGCCACCGGCCACGAGGTCGATCCCGACGGCGCCGTCGGCCGGGCGCTGTGCCTGGCCATCGACCCCGACCTACTGGTCACCGTCAACGCGATGACCGGGGGCTACGTGGTGTCCAACTCGCCGGACGGCGCCGCCCAACAACCGGGCACCCCGACGCACCCCGGCACCGGCCAGGCCGCCGCGACCGCCTGGCTGAACCGACTGCGTGCACTGGCCCACCACAACTGCGTGGCCGCGCTCCCCTACGCCCAAGCCGATCTGGACGCCTTGCAACGCACCAACGATCGCGGGCTGAGCGCGATCGCCACCAACAGCGCCGCCGACATCGTCGACCACATCCTGGACATCACCTCCACCCGCGGGGCCACCCTGCTGCCCGACGGCCCGTTGACCCGGCGCGCGGTCGACCTGCTCAGCGGCAACGACAGCCCCGTGGTGATCGCGGCGGCCGACCTGCCCGCCCAGGACTCGGTGCGCGGCTCGCCCGCAGCGGTCGATACCGTGCCACGGCGGTTGTCGTCGCAGGTGGTGGTGGCGCCGTTCGACCCGGCCGTCGGCGCCGCGCTGGCCGGGGCGGGGAACACCCCCATCGTTCCTACCTATTTGGACTCCTCGTTGGCCGTTCGACTCGGGCACGACTCGGGCACCGCGCGTCGCCAGGATGCCTTGGGCTCCATGTTGTGGCGCAGCCTGGAGCGCGACGCCGCGCCACGCACCCAACTGCTGGTCCCGCCGGCCGTATGGAATTTAGGGGCCGACGACGCGCAGCTGATCCTGACCGCGCTGGCCACCACCATCCGGTCCGGCCTGGCGGTGCCGCGGCCGCTGGCCGCGGTCATTGCCGACGCCGCGGCCGGCACCGGAACACCGGAGCCGCCGGGCAACTACGCGTCGGCGCACGGCCGGTTCGGCGACGACGTCACCGCCCAGATCGCCGGCCAAGTTGGCCGGTTATGGCGACTGACGTCGGCACTGACGACCGACGAGCGCACCGGCCTGACCGGTGTCCAGTACACCGCGCCGCTGCGCGAGGACATGCTGCGCGCCCTGAGCCAATCCGAGCCGCCCGATACCCGCAACGGGCTGGCCCAGCAGCGGCTATCGGTGGTCGGTAACACAATCAACGACCTGTTCGGCGCGGTCACGATCGTCAACCCCGGCGGCTCCTACACCCTGGCCACCGAGCACAGTCCGCTCCCGCTGGCGCTGCACAACGGGCTCGCCGTGCCCATCCGGGTCCGGCTGCAGGTCGACACGCCACCAGGGATGAGCGTCACCGACGTCGGCCAGATCGAGCTGCCGCCGGGATACCTGCCGCTGCGGGTGCCGATCGAGGTGCACTTCACCCAGCGCGTCGCCATCGATGTGTCGTTACGGACGCCGGACGGTATGAACCTGGGCGAGCCGGTGCGCTTGTCGGTGCACTCCAACGCCTACGGCAAGGTGCTGTTCGCGATCACGTTGACCGCGGCGGCGGTGCTGGTGGTGCTGGTCGCCCGGCGGCTGTGGCACCGCTTCCGTCGTCAGCCCGACCGCGCCGACCTGGATCGCCCCGATCCGCCTGATGCCCATCACGCCGGGCCGCGACACGAAGTCGACGATCGGGTGGATGAAGAGCACCGGGTATGAAACCCGCCCCCCGGCGTGCCCAGCAGCAGCGACCGCGACCGGCACTCCATAAGGCACCACCTCAGGCACCGGCTCACGCCAGCGGCCGGGTCGTGTCGGCACGACACCTGCCCGCTGACCGGAAGCCGGCGGCCCCGCGAGCCGAACTGTCGGACGCCGCGCTGGTATCGCGGTCGTGGGCGATGGCCTTCGCGACGCTGATCAGCCGCATCACCGGCTTCGCCAAGATTGTGTTGCTCGCCGCCATCCTGGGTGCGGCGCTGGCCAGCTCTTACTCGGTGGCCAATCAGCTGCCAACCCTGATCGCCGCGCTGGTGCTAGAGGCGACCTTCACCGCGATCTTCGTGCCCGTCCTGACCCGCGCCGAACAGGAAGACCCCGACGGCGGCGCGGCGTTCGTGCGACGGCTGGTCACGGTGGTGACCGCGCTGCTGCTGGTTGCCACCGCCCTGTCGGTGCTGGCCGCGCCCCTGCTGGTGCGGCTGATGCTGGGCCGGGACCCGCTGGTCAACGCGCCCCTGACCACCGCCTTCGCCTACCTGCTGCTGCCCCAGGTGCTCGCCTACGGCCTGACGTCGGTGTTCATGGCAATCCTGAACACCCGCAACAGGTTTGGGGCGACGGCATGGGCGCCCGTGCTCAACAACATCGTCGCGATCGCGACCTTGCTCGTATACCTGGTGGTCCCCGGTGAGCTCTCCGTCGATCCCGTCGAGATGGGCAACACCAAGCTGCTGGTGCTGGGGATCGGTACCAACCTAGGGGTGTTCGCACAGGTCGCGTTGCTGTTGGTGGCGCTGAAGCGCGAGCGCATCAGCCTGCGCCCGATGTGGGGAATCGACCAGCGGCTCAAGCGCTTTGGCACGATGGCCGCCGCGATGGTGCTCTATGTGCTGATCAGCCAACTCGGCCTGGTCATCGGCAACCAGATCGCCAGCGCCGCAGCAGCTTCCGGGCCCGCGATCTACAACTACACCTGGCTGGTGCTGATGCTGCCGTTCGGCATGATCGGGGTCACGGTGCTAACAGTGGTGATGCCGCGGCTGAGCCGCAACGCCGCGGCCAACGACACCAAGGCCGTGCTCGCTGATTTCTCGCTGGCCACCCGGCTGACCACGGTCACGCTGATCCCGATCGTGGCGTTCATGACCGTCGGCGGTCCGGCGATGGGCAGCGCCTTATTCGCCTACGGCCATTTCGGCGGCGTCGACGCCGGATATCTGGGCATCGCGATCACCCTGTCCGCGTTCACGTTGATCCCCTACGGACTGGTGCTGCTGGAGCTGCGGGTGTTCTACGCACGGGAACAGCCCTGGATCCCGATCGTGATCGTGCTGGTCATTACCGCGGTCAAGGTCGTCGGTTCGCTGCTGGCGCCCCATCTCACCGGCAACCCGAACCTGGTCGCCGGTCTGCTCGCGCTGGCCAACGGCCTAGGGTTTCTGGCCGGCGCGATCGTCGGCTACCTGCTACTACGCCACGCACTGCTGCCGGCCGGTGGCCAGCTGATCCGCCTCAAGCGAGGCCCGGACCATCCTGGTGACGATTGCCGCGTCGTTGCTGGCCGGGCTGGTTGCCAACGTCGCCGACCGGCTGCTGGGACTGAACGAACTCACTGATAGCGGAGGCGGTCCGGGTTCGTTGCTGCGACTGTTCCTGCTGGCGTCGATCATGCTGCCGATCCTGGCGGTGGTCATGCTGCGCGCGCAGGTCCCCGAGGCCCAAGCGGCGCTGGCCGCCGTCAAGCGCCGGATCGGCGGAGCGCCGGGGTCGCGAAACGGGGCTGGGCAGGTAAAATCGTCTCGCCGCGGTGCCGTCACGTACCCTGAGCAGAGGAATTGGACCCCGCCGGGGGCTAGTGTCGACGTAGAAGCCGTCCGGGAGCCGGTCCGGCGCACACCTCCGGAGCGGGTAGCCAGAGCGCCGATAGCGAAAGGACCGGAGGTGACTGACCGACCACTGGAGAGCACGGACCAGCCGCGGCCGGTTGCCGATGACTATCGCGCCGATTTCGCCGACGACCTCGCGCCCGACGCTATCTCGGCGTCGCGCGCGTCTGACCTGCTCAACGGCCATTACTCCGCCGACCCACTGTCGTCGAGTCCATTCGACGCGCCCCGCGAGCGGGGTGCTGAGTCGTCCCCGACCGGGGACGATGTCCACTTGGTTCCCGGCGCCCGCATCGCCGGCGGCCGATATCGACTACTGGTCTTCCACGGCGGCGCGCCTCCCCTGCAGTTCTGGCAGGCGATGGACACCGCTCTGGACCGGCAAGTGGCGCTGACCTTCGTCGATCCCGACGGGGCACTATCCGCCGAGGAACTGCAGGAGATCCTGGCTCGCACCCTGCGACTCGGGCGGATCGACTCGCCCGGTATCGCCCGGGTGCTCGACGTCATCCACACCGATTCCGGCGGGTTGGTGGTCTCGGAGTGGATTCGTGGCGGTTCGTTGCAAGAGGTCGCCGACACCGCGCCGTCGCCCGTCGGCGCCGTGCGGGCGATGCAGTCGCTGGCCGCCGCCGCCGCATCGGCGCACCGCGCCGGTGTCGCGCTATCCATCGACCACCCCGCCCGGGTACGCGTCAGCATCGAGGGCGACGTCGTGCTGGCCTACCCCGCGACCATGCCCGACGCCAACCCGCAAAACGACATCCGCGGAATCGGTGCATCGTTGTACGCACTGCTGGTCAACAGGTGGCCGCTGCGGGAGTCCGGGGTGCGCAGCGGGCTGGCACCGGCCAAGCGGGACGGCTCGGGCCACCCCGTCGAACCCACCGTCGCCGACCCCAACATCCCGTTCCAGATTTCGGCGGTCGCCGTCCGCGCGGTGCAAGAGGATGGCGGGATACGCAGCGCCTCAACGCTTTTGAACTTGCTTCAGCAGGCGACCGCGGTGGCCGACCGCACCGAGATACTCGGTCACGTCGACGAACTACACCCGGTCGACGACGAACCGGCGACACCCGTCAGCCGGCGCCCGGTATCCCCTCGCAGCGAGGTGGGCGTCCTCGGTCACCGACGGCGCAACATACTGATCGGGATCGGCGCGGGTGCCACCGTCGTCATCGTGGTCCTGCTGATCATCGCTCAGCTGGTGAGCAAGATGTTCGGCAACGTCGGCGGCTTCAACAAGGACGAGCTCGGCCTCAATACGCCGACCTCGGCGACCTCGTCGGCCGCCAGCTCCGCCGCACCTGCCGGCAGCGTCGTCAAGCCCACCAAGGCCACCGTCTTCTCCCCCGACGGCGAAGCCGATTCGCCCGGCACCGCCGGCAACGCTATCGACGGCGACCCGAGCACGTCCTGGACAACCGACATCTACACCGACTCGGTTCCGTTCCCCGGCTTCAAGAACGGCGTCGGATTGATGCTGCAGCTGCCCAAGCCCACGGTCGTCGGCGCGGTCACCATCGACATCGCCGGCACCGGGACCAAGGTCGAGATTCGCTCGGCGTCGACAGCTTCGCCGTCCAGGCTCGAGGACACCACCGTGCTTACTTCGGCCACGGCGCTCAAGCCCGGCCGCAACGTCATCCCGGTCAAGGCGTCCTCCCCCACGTCGAACCTGCTGGTGTGGATCTCCACGCTGGGAACCACCAACGGCAAGAGTGAGGCCAGCATCTCCGAAATCACGGTTCAGGCCGCGTCCTGAGGTCGCATCCGGCCAGAATCAGATAGTGGCGCGGGTGAAGTGCCGCGTGCCTACCGATTGGCTACTGTCCGGCCGTGGGCTTCGGTCGAAACATCAAGCGGGACCGCACCGATGCCGAGCTGCTGGCCGCGCACGTCGCCGGCGATCGTGACGCCTTCGGCGAGTTGTTCCACCGCCATCAGCGGCAGCTGCATCGGCTTGCGCGGCTCACCAGCCACTCCCCCGAAGATGCCGAAGACGCGCTGCAGGATGCCATGCTCTCGGCGCACCGCGGCGCCGGTTCCTTCCGCTATGACGCCGCGGTCCACAGCTGGCTGCATCGCATAGTGGTCAATGCCTGCCTGGACCGGTTGCGGCGCACCAAAGCCCGCCCGACGATCCCGCTGCAAGACATCCACCCGGTCGCCGATCGGACGAGTCAGATCGAGACGGCGGTTCTGGTGCAGCGTGCCCTGATGCGGCTTCCCGTCGAGCAGCGGGCCGCGGTGGTGGCCGTCGATATGCAGGGCTATTCGGTCGCCGACACCGCCCGCATGCTGGGCGTCGCCGAGGGCACGGTGAAAAGCCGCTGCGCCCGCGCCCGCACCCGCCTCGCCGAGATGCTCGGCTACCTCAAGACCGACCGCCCCGCTGAGCAGCGCCATCCGGGCTAGCCCCGGCTGTGCATAGCCATCGGTCTGTGCATGACGGACACTGGGGCGGATGGGTGAACCCGATAACCAACCGTCGGAACAAGGTGAAGCAGACGCCGACCCGCCGCTGACCGTCGAGCTCCTCGCCGACCTGCAAGCCGGTCTCCTGGACGACGAAGCCGCCGCGCAAGTTCGCAGACGGGTCCGCGCCGACCGCGCGGCCGAGGGTGTCCTGCGTGCGCTGAACCAGGTGCGGCGCGATGTCGCCGAGGTCGGCGCCGATCCCGCATCTGTAGCCGAGGGTCTGCGGCCACCGCCGGCCGTCACTTCCCGAATCTCGGCGGCGCTGAGGTCGGCATCGCCGCAGTCACTGCAGCCCGCCCACTCGGCACGACCGCGTATTCGCCCCGCCAGAGTGATCGCGGGCGTGGCCGGTGTGTGCGCGGTCGTCGCCGCGATCGGCGTCGGTACGGCGGCGCTGCTCAACTTGCCCGCGCCCACGTCGAGCACGGAGCCCACCGCCGAACACATCACTCTGCCGACTTCGGAACCCGCGCCGGTGATCCCGCTATCGCAGCCACAGATCCGTGGCCTGCTCGACCACAACCCGGACTTTGGCCCACCCGGAGGCCCCCTCGAGGACGTACCGCGGCGCGCGTCCTGCCTGCGCGGCCTCGGCTATCCGTCCTCCGTCTCGGTACTGGGCGCGCAGCCGATCGAAGTGAATTCCCGGCCCGCCATGTTGCTGGTGCTCCCCGCTGACACCCCCAACGACCTGGCCGTCTTTGCGGTCGCACTCAATTGCAGCGCGGTCGACAACGGGTTGCTGGCCAGCACTCAGATCCCCCGCTCACCCTGAGCTCGGGGTGTGGTGCAACCCTGCGAGGGGAACACGCACGCCTAGGCTTGCGTTCGTAGACATAGCTTCCGCATTCCATAGATGCTCGAAAGGGTGGCATGACTTCTTCGGCCCATGACACGGTCCACGACGTGATCGTTATCGGTTCCGGTCCCGCCGGGTATACCGCGGCCCTCTACACCGCCCGCGCCCAGCTGGCGCCGCTGGTCTTTGAAGGCACGTCGTTTGGCGGCGCCCTGATGACCACCACCGAGGTGGAGAACTACCCTGGCTTTCGCGATGGCATCACCGGCCCGGAGCTGATGGACGAGATGCGCGAGCAGGCGCTGCGATTCGGCGCGGACCTGCGAATGGAAGACGTCGAGTCGGTTTCACTCGATGGGCCCGTCAAGTCCGTCGTCACCGCCGACGGAGAGACCCATCGGGCCCGGGCCGTCATTCTGGCGATGGGCGCGGCGGCACGCTATTTGCAGATTCCCGGGGAGCAGGAATTGCTGGGCCGTGGCGTGAGCTCGTGCGCCACCTGCGACGGGTTCTTCTTCAAGGGCCAAGACATCGCCGTCATCGGCGGCGGTGACTCGGCAATGGAGGAGGCCACCTTCCTGACCCGGTTCGCCCGCAGCGTCACGCTAGTGCACCGGCGCGACGAGTTCCGGGCTTCCAAGATCATGCTCAATCGCGCCAAGGCCAATGAAAAGATACGGATCCTCACCAACAAGGCGGTGCTCGCCGTGGACGGCGACACGACGGTCACCGGGTTGCGGATACGTGACACCCGGACCGGGGAGGAATCCACCCTGCCGGTAACCGGCGTCTTCGTCGCGATCGGCCACGAACCGCGCTCCGCACTGGTGCGCGACGCCATCGACGTCGACCCCGAGGGCTACGTGCTGGTGCAAGATCGCACCACCAGCACCTCGCTGGAGGGTGTGTTCGCGGCCGGTGACTTGGTGGACCGCACCTACCGGCAGGCCGTCACCGCCGCCGGTAGTGGCTGTGCCGCGGCCATCGACGCCGAGCGTTGGCTGGCGGAGCACGAAGATTCAGCGACCAAGCAGGCAGCGCGGCAGCTGGAAACGCCGGCAGTACCGACACATTGATTGGAGCACCACGATGACCGACACCGAAAATGCCGGGGCCACAGTAGAAGTGTCCGACGCGTCCTTCGCGACGGACGTGTTGTCCAGCAATAAGCCTGTGCTGGTGGACTTTTGGGCTACCTGGTGTGGACCGTGCAAGATGGTGGCGCCGGTTCTCGAGGACATCGCCGCCGAGCGGGCCGCCCAGCTCACGGTCGCCAAGCTCGACGTGGACGACAACCCGGAGACCGCGCGCGACTACCAGGTGGTGTCGATTCCCACGCTGATCCTGTTCAAGGACGGCCAGCCGGTGAAACGAATCGTCGGCGCCAAAGGCAAGGCCGCGTTGCTGCGTGAACTTTCCGACGAGGTTCCGGGCCTCAGCTAGCCTCGTCTAATTCGCAACACCACGCGCTCGGTTGGCCTGGGGTTTTCCGGAAATTGGCAAGGATCTGCGACAATACGGGCTAACTCTTGTGCACACGTCAGCGATGTCAGGTATTCCGGAGGGCCCCTGGTTATGTCGAGTCCGCGCCGCGAAGCCGGCGATGCGTTGCGCTGTGGGGACCGTAGCGCCGCTGTCACCGAAATCCGCGCAGCGCTGGCCGCCCTGGGGATGTTGGAAAACCCCGACGAGGACCTGACCACCGGCCGGCATGTGGCGCTTGATGTTTTCGACGGGGAACTCGACCAGGCGGTGCGCGCCTTCCAGCAGCATCGCGGTCTGCTGGTGGACGGCATTGTCGGCGCGGCCACCTACCGCGCGCTGAAGGAGGCCTCCTACCGGCTCGGCGCCCGCACGCTGTACCACCAATTCGGTGCCCCGCTTTACGGTGACGACGTCGCGACACTGCAAGCCCGGCTGCAAGACCTTGGTTTCTACACCGGCCTGGTGGACGGCTACTTCGGGTTGCAAACCCACAACGCGCTGATGTCCTACCAGCGTGAGTACGGGTTGGCCGCCGACGGCATCTGCGGCCCGGAAACGTTGCGCTCCTTGTACTTTCTGAGTTCGCGGGTCAGCGGCGGTTCGCCGCACGCCATTCGCGAGGAGGAGCTGGTCCGCCGATCCGGTCCGAAATTGTCTGGCAAGCGGATCATTATCGATCCGGGCCGCGGCGGCGGCGACCACGGTCTGATCACGCAGGGCCCAAATGGACCCGTGAGCGAAGCAGACATGTTGTGGGACTTGGCAAGTCGACTTGAAGGTCGGATGACGGGCCATCGGTATGGAGACATTCTTGTCGCGGGGGACCAATAGCAGCCCGTCGGACGCCGAACGCGCGGCGACGGCCAATAATGTCGGCGCCGACCTGATGATCAGCTTGCGCTGCGAAAGTCAGGCCAGCCAGGCGGCCAATGGCGTGGCCTCGTTCCACTTCGGCAATTCGCATGGTTCGGTCTCCACCATCGGTCGCAATCTTGCCGACTTCATTCAACGAGAAGTGGTCGCCCGCACCGGTTTACGAGACTGCCGTACGCATGGCCGGACATGGGATCTGCTGCGACTCACCCGGATGCCCACCGTCCAGGTCGACGTCGGTTACATCACCAACGCGCGCGATCGCGGGATGCTGGTCTCGACGCAGACCCGCGATGCCGTCGCCGAAGGTATTCTCGCTGCCGTCAAGCGGCTGTATCTACTCGGCAAGAACGATCGCCCCACCGGCACATTCACTTTCGCCGAATTACTGGCCCACGAGTTGTCGATGGACCGGGCCAGCAGGCTCGGCGGTTCCTAACCTTCTTCAGCTCCCGAACTCCGGGTCTGCTCGGTTACTAAAACTAAAGCATTCCGTTGTCAAGGCGTTGGTCGCCGTAGATCCAGATCCTGCCCCGACCGGCTGTTGCAGCTGAGCGTTGGACAGCAGACGCTCCAACGCGGCCTCGACTTCCGCTTTCCACCCGAGGCCCTTGTCCAGCTCCAGACGCAGCCGAGGGAAGTACGCATGCGGTGCCACGACGACGAATCCCACGTCCTTCAAGAATTCCGCGTCGATGATGCAGTGGTCGACCGAACAGTCGCCGAGCGCCTCCAGCACCGGCCGGACATCGGGGCCCACCGCTCGTGGATCCTGCAACTCGGAGGCCGCCGGCGTGCGGCCGAACGCCTCGAGCGCGCGCACGCCGCGGCGGACCATCTCGTCGATCACTTTGGCGATGAGGCTGTGCGGCAGATCGTCGTCGGCTTGCCCGAACTCCACACCCATCGACGTCAACAGCACGGCGTCGGCAGACACCGGCCCGGTGGGAAACCGATGTGCACGTGGAACCGCCCGCGGCGGTGCGTAGAGCACATACCCCAGGCATGGCGGTTCGGCGTGGCTGCGCTCGTCCGGAATTGCCGTCGCGACCTGACCGCAGGAGCCCCATTCCAGCATCACCATCGACAGCCAGGCTTCCTTTTCGAACTCAGGATCGGCGAGGTGGTCGTGGTTACCGAGGGTCGCGGGGTCAACCTCCCAGAAGACGCAGCGGCGTGCGTGCTTGGGGAGCTGCTCGAAGGCTTCGAGCCGCAGCGGTGTGATTCGAGCAGACACTAGTCTCCTGGCCTCCGTGCGGTACTGCTGCCCGGCTGTCTCCAGGCTGATATGCACCAGCTATCTAAGGATAAGAGAGTTGGTCGGCATCGGGCCAGTATTAGCCGCACCACTCCAGTCGCTCCCGCCCGAATCGGCCCCGCCCGTCGGCTACCGCCGTCGAGTCGCTCACTGAATATCGAAATCGCTTGACGCACAATGACTCTCCGTCGGATCGGGGTGCCGAGACGTTTGGCGCGTGTCGCGGTACCGGTGCAGTGTCACAGTGACGTAATTACAGCGTATGTCCGGTCATGCCTGTTCAACGCCCGATGTGGTCATCATGTCGACGATGCGTTGCAGATCCTCGACCGACGCAAACTCCACCACGATCCGTCCCTTGCGTTTGCCAAGGGCGACTGTCACGCGGGTGTCGAAGGCGTTTGACAGTCTCTCAGCAACGTCTTGAAGGCCCGGCATCTGGATCGGCTTGCGTCGCGGATGCGGCGGCCTGGGCCCGTCGCCGCGGTTGGCTTCGTGGTTGGCGACCGTGACCGCTTCCTCGGTGGCCCGCACCGAGAGGCCCTCCGCGACGATTCGGGTGGCCAGTTCTTCCTGCGCTTCCGGGCCCGCCTCCAGCGACAGCAGCGCCCGTGCGTGGCCGGCAGACAGCACGCCGGCCGCCACTCGGCGCTGAACCGGGATGGGCAGTTTGAGCAACCGGATCATGTTGGTGATCAGTGGGCGGGAGCGGCCGATCCGGGACGCTAGTTCGTCGTGGGTGACACCGAACTCATCCAGCAGTTGTTGGTAGGCCGCCGCCTCTTCCAACGGGTTCAGTTGTACCCGATGAATGTTTTCCAGCAGGGCGTCGCGCAGCAGGTTGTCATCGCCCGTCTCGCGCACGATGGCCGGGATGGTGGCGAGGCCCGCCTCCTGAGCCGCCCGCCAGCGTCGCTCCCCCATCACGATCTGGTAGTGCGCGCCGCCCTGGGATGCGCTGACCGCCCGCACCACGATCGGCTGCAGCAGGCCGAACTCGCGGATGGAGTGCACCAGCTCCGAGAGCGCCTCCTCGTCGAACACCTGCCGAGGCTGCCGGGGATTGGCCTCGATGTCAGCCGGCGCGATCTCGCGGTACACCGCACCCATCGGCCCTATCGGCGCCGCCTCCGGTGCCGGCCCCCCGATCACGACGTCGGCGGCGGCGGAGCCCATCCGGGGTCCGAATGTCGGCCTGCCCTCGGCATCGACGGGTCCGGTCGGTATCAGCGAAGCCAGGCCCCGGCCAAGCCCGCCCTTCCTGCGTGACGGCTGCGTCATGGTCGCCCCCTTGCCGATGGTGGTTGGTCGCGCTCGGCGAGTTCCCGGCTCGCGTCGAGGTAGCTCATCGCCCCGCGCGAACCGGGGTCGTAATCGATGATCGTCATGCTGTAGCCCGGGGCCTCCGAGACCTTGACGCTACGCGGAATGACGGTGCGCAACACCTTGTCGCCGAAGTACCGGCGCACCTCCGCGGCCACTTGATCGGCGAGCTTGGTCCGGCCGTCGTACATCGTGAGGATGACGGTGGTCACCTCGAGTTGCGGATTGAGGTGGGCCTTCACCATCTCGATATTGCGCATGAGCTGTGACACGCCCTCCAGCGCGTAGTACTCGCACTGGATGGGGATCATCACCTCGGGTGCGGCGACGAGCGCGTTGATCGTCAGCAGTCCCAGCGACGGCGGGCAGTCGACGAACACGTAATCGAAGTCGAAATTCTCGAGCTCGGCGAGCGCGGTGCGCAATCGATTCTCCCGCGCCACCATGCTGACCAATTCGATCTCGGCTCCCGCCAGATCGATGGTCGCCGGTATGCAGAACAGTCGGTCGCTGTGCGGGCTACGCCGTAGCGCCGTCTGCAATGAGACTTCGCCGATCAGAACCTCGTAGGAGGACGGCGTGCCCGACGGCCGGTCGGTGATGCCGAGCGCAGTGCTCGCGTTGCCTTGTGGATCGAGGTCGATGACGAGAGTTTTGAGTCCCTGCACGGCGAGCGCGGCAGCGAGGTTGACTGCGGTGGTGGTTTTGCCGACACCGCCTTTTTGGTTCGCGATAGTGAACACCCGGCGGCGCTGCGGCCGTCGCAGTGGTTCGTGGGCCGTGTGCAGCACCCGCATGGCTCGCTCCGCGGCGGCGCCGATCGGGGTGTCCGAAAAAACTTCGCCATCTGATGTTTCACGTGAAACGTTCGGCGTCACGCCAGGTGCGGGTCCCGAGGCGTGCGGCGCAGCTTCTCGGCGCACCTGCGGCGGCGTTGCTTGCGGCACCTCGGGCGGCGAGAACGTCTGCATCCGCCCGTGCGGAGCGGGTGGCGCCGCGGTGGCGACAGCCGAGCCTTGTTCGGATGTTTCACGTGAAACATTGGCCGTCGTCTCGCGCGGCGCGAACGTCCGCACCCGCACCTGCGGAGCGGACGGTGCGGCAGTGGCGGCTGTCCGATCTCGTTCGGGACTCATCGCGATCCCCTGCCCGTAGATCGAGCCGACCCGGGACCTCGCCTGCTTTCCGCGTCGCGCTAACACCACGGTTGCGGGCGGCAGCAAGTAGTTCGCGCCACATGTGACCACCCTGGCATCAATGGCGCCCGACGCCGCCATCACACGCCGGTACTCCTGGACTTCGTCCGCGGCGCGTTCCCCTTTGATCGCAAGCATGCGCCCCTCTGGTCGTAACAACGCGATACTCCACTTCGTCAACTTGTCCAATGCCGCCACCGCGCGTGAGACCGCGACATCTCGCCCACCAATCTGATCGCGTACCCACGCTTCCTCGGCGCGGCCGCGCACCACCTGGACGGGCAATCCGAGTTCGGTCACGACTTCGGTCAAGAATTCGCTCCGGCGCAGCAGCGGCTCGAGGAGCACAATGTGCAGATCTGGCCGCGCAATGGCCAATGGCACACCCGGCAATCCCGCCCCGCTGCCGATGTCCACTACCCGCTCGCCGGGATCGAGTAGCTCGGCGATTGCGGCGCTGTTGAGCAGATGGCGTTCCCAAAGTCGGTCGACCTCGCGCGGTCCGAGCAGCCCACGTTCCAGCCCGGCGCCCGCCAGGATCTCGGCGTACCGCTGTGCGGTGTCGAGCCGCTCCCCAAAGACCTCGGCCGCGGCCTCGGGTGGCGCGCCCGCCGTCGCTGTCGTCAGCATCCGCTCGCAAGGCCCGACATGTTTCACGTGAAACATTCCTCTGGTCTTCTCGGTCGTCCCGGTTTACGGCCCGGGTCTTGTCGCCGCGCGAACTACATAGCTGTAACTCAATGGGCGCTGGTTAGCGCTAGTCGGGAAGCACAACGACGCGGCGTGCCGGTTCCACGCCTTCGCTCTCGCTGCGCACACCGGCCACCGCCGCGACGGCGTCGTGGACGATCTTTCGCTCGAACGGCGTCATCGGAGAGAGCTCTTCACGCTCCCCGCTGTCCAACACCCGTCGCGCCACCTTGCCACCGAGCGCGGCCAATTCGTCGCGCCGCCGGCGTCGCCAGCCCGCGATGTCGAGCATCAACCGGCTGCGCACGCCGGTCTTCTGGTGCACCGCCAGCCGGGTCAACTCCTGTAGGGCGTCTAGTACTTCGCCCCCGCGACCGACCAACTTGTTCAGATCGTCGCTGCCGTCGATGCTCACAACCGCACGATTGCCCTCGACGTCGAGATCGATATCGCCGTCGAAGTCGAGCAGATCCAACAGCTCTTCCAAGTAGTCGCCCGCGATCTCGCCCTCGGCGACCAACCGCTCCTCGAGGTCCTCGGGTTCCTCGGTCCCGTTGGTTGCGCGCTCTCCGTTGTCGCTCGGCTCCGCCATCGGCAAGTCCTCTGCGTGGCCAGAATCGACCGGCAGTTCGGTTTCAACGTTGGCGTCGGTGTGGTTCGGTGTCGGTTTCGGTGGTGTCGGCATTCGTCATGGCTTCTTCTCTCCTCGCCTCTCTGGTCTGTCTCGTCCAGCCCTACTCAGCGCTTCCGTCTTTTCGGTCGCGCGCCAGGGCGCGGCGTGCGGTTGCTCGGGCTGTTGTTGCGTCCGGTTGGGGCCGGCTTTTCCGGTTGAGCCGTTCCCGTTTGTGCATCGGCGTCCCCGTCGGTCGCGCCAACGTCCAGGTCCGTTTCCACGGTTTCGTCGTCGGCAACGGTCGACGATCCGTCACCGCTTGGCGCTGGCTGTTTGGCGGCGCGTTTCGGTTTGGCCCCCGGCACCGGCGCATTGGCCGCACGGCGCCGGATAACTTCTTGCTTCTTGGCCTCATCCTCTTTTTCGATCATGCCGAACACATAGTGCTGCTGACCGAAGGTCCAGATGTTGTTCGAAACCCAGTAAATGATGATGGCCAGCGGAAGAAACGGGCCGCCGACAATGACGCCGAGCGGAAACACGTACAGGGCGAGTTTGTTCATCATCGCCGTCTGCGGATTCGCGGCCGCCTCCGGGCTCTGCCGTGCCACCGAGGCACGGCTGTTGAAGTAGGTCGCAATCCCGGCCAGGATCATCACCGGCGCGCCGACCGCGATAACCGCGGGGCGGGAGAACGCGCCGTAGTCGGTGAAGGCCTGGATGCCGCTTCGCTGCGTCATGGTCGCGCCGATCGGTGCACCGAACAGGTTCGCGTCCAGGAAATGGCCGACGTCGGCCGGGCTGAAAATGTAGTTTCCCGTCGCACGGTTCTTGGGCACCGACAGTTGTGTCTGGCCGATGCCGCCCTGGGTCCTGTTGAACGAGCGCAGCACGTGATAGAGCCCGAGGAACACCGGCAGCTGCGCGAACGCCGGCAGGCAGCCCAGGATCGGATTGAACCCGTGCTCGCGTTGCAGCTTTTGCATCTCCAGCGCCATGCGCTGACGATCCTTGCCGTACTTCTTTTGCAGCGCCTTGATCTGAGGTTGCAGTTCTTGCATCTGGCGGGTGGTGCGGATCTGTCGCACGAAAGGGTGGTACAGCAGCACCCGCAAGCTGAACACCAGGAACATCACCGCCAGTGCCCAGGCGAAGAAGTTCGACGGTCCCAGCAGAGCCGCGAACAGCTTGTACCAAACCCACATGATCGCCGACACCGGGTAGTAGACGAAGTCGAGGCTGAACGGATCAAACGACAAAAGACTGCTCCTCCCCTAGCTCCGCTCGAGAGCCCCCGGCGTAGCTGGTGTCCTCAGAGTCCGCCCGGCAAGTCCTGCTCTCCGGTCGGCGCTCAGGTATTGGATCCCATCCTCCCTTATGCCACGGTCCGCATTTGGCGAGTCTGGCCGCGGTCAACCAGCTGCCCCGAATAAAGCCGTACTCAGTCAGCGCCTCGACGGCGTACTGACTACACGTCGGGATGAAACGACACGACGCCGGCCGCAGCGGCGAAACCATGTGCCGATAGAGCTGGATCAGGAAAATCAGACCCCGCGCCACCGTCATACCTGCGGTGCGCACACCTACCCGCGCCGACGCCGAGAAGTTCACCGTGGCGTTCCCGCCAACTCGAAAGCGCGCCGCAGGCCGGCTCGCAGCTGCTGCTCCAACCATGCCGACGACACGTGCCGGCTGCTGGGCAGGGCACGAATCACCACCTGATCGGATTCGTGCAAATCCTCCAGCATGGTTCGCGCGACATGCCGCAGCCGTCGCGCTACCCGATGACGCTCCACGGCCGAACCAACCGGCTTGGCAATGATCAATCCCACGCGTGGACCGCTGCCCTCTTCGCGGTCGCTCCCGCGCCGAACGTGCACGATGACATCGGGCTGCACCGCACGCATGCCGTACTTCACCGTCGCGTCGAACTCGGTAGACCGCCTCATGCGGTTACGTGCGGAAAGCACCGCCAAAAAACCCGGCGTTGCGATCAGGCACTCAAGGCGCGGCGGCCCTTGCGGCGCCGATCGGACACGATCGCACGCCCGGCGCGGGTCCGCATCCGCAACCGGAATCCATGCACGCGGGCTCGGCGCCGGTTATTGGGCTGGAAGGTCCGCTTGCCCTTGGCCACGGGGTTCTCCTCGTTGTCTGCGGCTCGCGTATCCGAGCCGCCCGGCCGATCATGCTTCGCAACTCTGTTGCTCCACAGCGGCGACCGGGGTGGGTTGGCGCTTGTCTGCTACTGGCCGGCGCGGTCCCCGGGGTCAAATCGTTCCGGGTCGCAGCCGTATCGCCGACTTTCGGGCGACTTATAGAGGGTACTGACGCGCCTTCGCTCGGTCAAACCTGGCCTCCCCCAACGAACCACCCGCGCGTAGGATCTGCCAACATATGTTGTCAGCAAAACCCGTACCTGCGCGATCTGGCTCGATCCAGATGAACCCCGCCGGAATGGCGCATAACTGTTGGCAGCCGCCCGGAAAACTGTTAGCTTCGGTCTCGGACTGGAGCGGCGGTCGAGAACAAAGCAAGGATGGGAAAATCGGCGGGCGCCTAGATGACGACCTACACAGGGTTGTCTCCAGAATGGGGTTCGCGAGCCGTCGCCGTTAGGCTGCGGCCAGTTTATGATCGTCCTGTCCACAGCTGTGGATAACTATGTGGACAGTTGCTCTTGCCACCAATTGCGGTAGGTATCCCGACTCAGGGCTTACGAAAACCAGGGAGATGCGTCGTTGACCGATGATCCCGGTTCAGGCTTCGCCAAGGTTTGGAGCGCCGTCGTTTCCGAGCTCAATGGCGAGTTTGAGGTGGACGGCGTTGCCGGCAACGGCACCGCCCTCCTCACTCCCCTGACCCCCCAGCAAAGAGCCTGGCTCAATCTCGTTCAGCCACTGACCATCGTCGAGGGGTTTGCTCTTCTCTCGGTGCCCAGCAGCTTCGTGCAAAACGAGATCGAACGTCATCTCCGCACCCCGATCACCGACGCGCTCAGCCGTCGCCTTGGGCACCAGGTACAGCTCGGCGTCCGCATCGCACCGGCTGCCACAAACGATGTCGATGACAGCGCCTTCCCGCCGGCAGACACTTTCGCCCAAACAGACGAACCAGGTTCGGACGCCGGCATCGACAGCGACGAGGGTTATGAAAATGGCGAGACCCTCGGCAGCGCTCACCAAAGCTGGCCGACCTACTTCACCAAGCGCCCCACCGAACCAGCCAACGGCAGCGGCACTAGCCTCAACCGTCGCTACACCTTCGACACGTTCGTCATCGGCGCCTCCAATCGCTTCGCTCATGCCGCCGCTTTAGCGATCGCCGAAGCACCGGCGCGCGCCTACAACCCCCTGTTCATCTGGGGCGAGTCCGGGCTGGGCAAGACACACCTCTTGCATGCGGCCGGTAACTACGCGCAACGACTGTTCCCCGGCATGCGGGTCAAGTACGTCTCCACCGAGGAATTCACCAACGACTTCATCAACTCCCTGCGCGACGACCGCAAGGTGGCCTTCAAACGCAGTTACCGCGACGTCGATGTGCTGCTCGTCGATGACATCCAGTTCATCGAAGGCAAGGAAGGTATCCAGGAGGAGTTCTTCCACACCTTCAACACGTTGCACAACGCCAACAAACAGATCGTCATCTCTTCTGACCGTCCGCCGAAACAGCTCGCCACCCTCGAAGACCGGCTCAGGACCCGGTTCGAGTGGGGACTGATTACCGACGTTCAGCCCCCGGAGCTGGAGACCCGCATCGCCATTCTGCGCAAGAAGGCACAGATGGAACGGCTCGCGGTACCCGACGACGTACTCGAACTCATCGCCAGCAGCATCGAGCGCAACATCCGCGAACTCGAGGGTGCGCTCATCCGGGTCACCGCGTTTGCGTCACTGAACAAGACCCCGATCGACAAGGCGCTGGCCGAGATCGTGCTGCGCGACTTGATCGCCGACGCCAGCACCATGCAAATCAGCGCGGCGACCATCATGGCCGCCACCGCCGAATACTTCGACACCACAGTCGAAGAGCTGCGCGGCCCGGGCAAGACCCGGGCGTTGGCTCAGTCTCGGCAGATCGCCATGTATCTGTGCCGCGAGCTCACCGACCTTTCACTCCCCAAGATCGGCCAGGCATTCGGCCGCGACCACACCACCGTCATGTACGCCCAGCGCAAGATCCTGTCCGAGATGGCGCAGCGACGCGAGGTGTTCGATCACGTCAAGGAACTCACCACACGCATTCGTCAGCGGTCCAAGCGCTGACCGCTGCACCCGCTGAACGTGCCTAATGGCAGTGTTTTTTTCAAAAAACTTCCCGCACGCGCGTCACACCAGCCACACCTTCCGCGATGTGCACAGCGCTGTGCAGAGTCCGGACAAACTACCGTGCAGCACCAGCGAATCCGTGTACAGCCAGACTTCATCCCCACCGGTCGACACAAAGCCTCACAGCCTTCGTGGGTGTCATCCACAACCCCGACCGCTCCCCTAGCAGGGCGAGGACAAGGTAGTCCACAACATGCACACCCCTTATTACTGTTATTGAAATCTCTTCGACGTTTCTTCTTTGAAGAACACTCCTGGGGACGCCCGCCCAGACAGGGACGCACAGCTGCCTTCCGTGCCGGTTTGTCACCGTTGTCGATTAGCTTTCAAGTTGACGCCAGAAGCTCTACGGTTGTTGTTCGAGTGCCTTACCGGGCAGCACAGCGGGGGCGGCTAGCCACTGAACTCGAACGCATTCGTTAGCTGAAGGGACGCTATGGACGTGGCGACTACAAGTGCCAGCCGCACCGACTTGAAGTTTCGTTTGGTCCGAGAGTCTTTCGCTGATGCGGTGTCCTGGGTGGCCAAGAATCTGCCGACCAGGCCCGCGGTGCCGGTGCTCTCCGGAGTGTTGTTGACCGGCTCGGACGAGGGCTTGACGATCTCCGGATTTGACTACGAAGTTTCCGCCGAAGCGCAGGTTCCTGCCGAAATAGCTTCTCCTGGAAGCGTTTTGGTGTCCGGCAGGTTGTTATCAGACATCACTCGCGCGTTGCCGAACAAGCCGGTCGATTGTTATGTCGACGGGAATCGCCTGTCGTTGAGTTGCGGGAATGCCAGGTTTTCGCTGCCGACGATGGCGGTTGAGGATTACCCCACGTTGCCTACGCTGCCGGAGGAAACGGGGACCTTGCCGGCGGAGCTGTTCGCTGAGGCGATTAGCCAGGTTGCCATCGCGGCAGGCAGGGACGATACATTGCCCATGTTGACCGGTATTCGGGTTGAGATTTCCGGCGAGACGGTGGTTTTGGCGGCTACCGACAGGTTTCGCCTGGCGGTTCGCGAGCTGACGTGGTCGGCGTTGTCGCCCGACATCGAGGCGTCGGTGCTGGTGCCTGCCAAGACGCTGGCGGAGGCCGCCAAGGGCGGCATCGACGGTGTTGACGTGCGTCTGGCGTTGGGCGCCGGGATGGGGGTCGGAAAAGACGGGCTGCTCGGTATCAGTGGCAACGGGAAGCGCAGCACCACCCGGCTGCTCGATGCGGAATTCCCGAAGTTCCGCCAGTTGTTGCCGGCCGAGCATGCTTCGGTGGCCACCATCAACGTGGCCGAGCTGACCGAGGCGATCAAGTTGGTTGCGCTGGTCGCGGACCGAGGCGCGCAGGTGCGCATGGAGTTCAGCGAAGGCATGCTCCGGTTGTCCGCGGGCGCCGACGATGTCGGTCGAGCCGAAGAGGACCTTGCTGTCGACTTCGCCGGCGAACCATTGACCATTGCGTTCAACCCGACATATCTGACCGACGGTCTGGGGTCGGTGCATTCCGAGCGGGTGTCGTTTGGCTTCACCACCCCGGGCAAGCCTGCTCTGCTGCGCCCAGCGTCCGAGGAAGACCATCCGACCGGAAGTGGTCCCTTTGCGGCGCTACCGACGGACTATGTCTACCTCTTGATGCCGGTTCGGCTGCCGGGTTAGGTGTACGTCCGGCATTTAGGACTGCGCGACTTCCGGTCCTGGGCTCAAGCCGACCTCGAATTGCAACCAGGCCGGACGGTGTTCGTCGGTCCGAACGGCTTTGGTAAGACCAATTTGGTTGAGGCACTGTGGTATTCGGCTACTTTGGGTTCACATCGGGTGGGTACCGACCTGCCGTTGATCCGGGCCGGCGCAACCCGTGCGATCGTGTCGACGATCGTCGTCAAGGACGGTAGGGAGTGTGCGGTCGATCTGGAAATCGCCGCCGGGCGGGCTAACAAAGCTCGGTTGAATCGCTCGCCGGTGCGCAGTACGCGTGAGGTGCTCGGGGTGTTGCGCGCGGTGCTGTTTGCCCCTGAAGACCTGGCTTTGGTGCGTGGCGACCCTGCGGAGCGGCGCCGCTATCTCGATGATTTGGCGACGCTGCGCCGGCCTGCGATTGCCGGGGTGCGTGCTGACTACGACAGGGTGGTGCGGCAGCGTACGGCGTTATTGAAGTCGCTGTCCGGGGTACGGCAGCGCGCCGATCAAAGTGCGCTGGACAGCCTCGACGTCTGGGATAGCCGGTTGGCCGAGCACGGTGCTGAATTGATGGCCGCGCGTATCGATCTGGTGAATCAGCTGGCGCCACAGCTGGAGAAGGCCTATCAGTTGTTGGCGCCGGGATCGCGGGCGGCGGCGATCGCGTACCGCCCCGGTACGGACAGCGGCGCCGACCTCGAGCCCGACCACGGGCTGCTGGAGGCCGCTCTGTTGTCGGGGTTGGCGGCGCGGCGCGCTGCTGAATTGGAGCGCGGCATGTGTCTGGTCGGGCCGCACCGCGATGACCTGGAGTTGCGGTTGGGTGGTCAACCCGCCAAAGGCTTTGCCAGCCACGGGGAATCGTGGTCGTTTGCGGTGGCGCTGCGATTGGCGGCCTACGAGCTGTTGCGGGGCGAAGGTGACGAACCGGTGCTGTTGCTGGACGACGTTTTCGCAGAACTGGATACGGCTCGCCGCCGGGCATTGGCGGCGGTAGCCGAATCCGCGGAACAGGTGCTGGTAACTGCGGCGGTGGCGGAAGACATCCCTGCGGGCTGGGATGCTAGACGGGTGACCGTTGAGCTTCGCGACAGTGACACCGGACGGGAATCGGTGGTGCAACCGTGATTGGGCACGACGATTCGCCAGGCCCCGACCGCGGCGAACAGCCAAGCGAGGCCGCGGCTCTCGACCTGGTGCGACGGACCCTCGAGGAGGCCCGAGCGGCTGCACGCGCGCAGGGCAAGGATGCCGGGCGGGGCCGCGCGGTGCCGCCGCCGGGGCGGCGCGTTGCTGGACAGCGCAGGAGTTGGTCGGGCCCGGGGCCCGACGTTCGCGATCCGCAGCCACTCGGCACGGTGGCTCGGGATTTGGCCAAAAAGCGGGGTTGGTCTGCTCACGTGGCCGAGGGCACGGTGCTGGGTCAGTGGCCCACGGTGGTCGGCCACCAGATCGCCGACCATGCCACCCCGACCGGGCTGAACGACGGGGTGCTCAGCGTGGCGGCCGAATCGACAGCGTGGGCGACGCAGTTGCGGGTGATGCAGGCCCAACTGCTGGCAAAGATCGCCGCGGCGGTCGGCAATGGTGTGGTGACATCGTTGCGAATCACCGGTCCGGTGGCACCGTCCTGGCGTAAAGGGCCCCGGCACATCGCTGGCAGGGGCCCGCGCGACACCTACGGCTAGGGCGGCGCGTGGCGGGCAAACGTTCCGGACGGGCCTCGACCGACGGGTGCCTCAGAGCCGCCAGGACGGAACGGACGCGTACCGCCAACGTCCGGACACGCCCGGAATGAAGATATCGAGCACACGGCGCGACCAGATAGGTAGAAACGCGCCCAGAAAATCGGTGCTGTCGGTCACTCACGGTAGAGTGTGGTGTGCGACCGCTGCGGTGACTGGACCGCTCGCATTGCAACCCCAAGGAGAGCATTCGGACCGTGGCTGCCCAGAAGAAGAAGGCCCAAGACGAATACGACGCCGCATCCATCACCATCCTCGAAGGGCTCGAGGCCGTCCGCAAACGCCCGGGCATGTACATCGGGTCCACCGGCGAGCGCGGTTTGCACCACCTCGTGTGGGAGGTCGTCGACAACGCGGTAGATGAGGCGATGGCCGGTTACGCGACCACCGTGAATGTGGTCCTGCTCGAGGATGGCGGCGTGGAAGTCGGCGACGACGGCCGCGGTATCCCGGTCTCGATGCACGCCTCGGGGATACCCACCGTCGACGTCGTGATGACCCAACTGCACGCCGGCGGCAAATTCGACTCGGACTCCTACGCCATATCCGGCGGTCTGCACGGTGTCGGCGTATCGGTGGTGAACGCGCTGTCCGCCCGGCTCGACGTGGAGATCAAGCGCGACGGGTTCGAGTGGACGCAGTCCTACAAGCAGTCGGAGCCGGTGGGCCTGCAGAAAGGGGCAGCCACCAGGAAAACCGGATCCACGGTCCGCTTCTGGGCTGACCCGAACATCTTCGAGACCACCGAGTACGACTTCGAAACCGTCGCCCGCAGACTGCAGGAGATGGCCTTCCTGAATAAGGGGCTGACCATCAACTTGACCGACGAGCGGGTGACCCCGGACGAGGTCGTCGACGAAGTGGTCAGCGACGTCGCCGAGGCGCCCAAATCAGCCAGCGAAAAAGCCGCGGAATCCGCTGCGCCACATAAGGTCAAGCGCCGTACGTTCCACTACCCCGGCGGTCTGGTCGATTATGTCAAGCACATCAACCGCACCAAGAGCGCGATCCACAGCAGCATCGTGGACTTCTCCGGCAAGGGACCCGGTCACGAAGTCGAGATCGCGATGCAGTGGAACGCCGGCTATTCGGAGTCGGTGCACACCTTTGCCAACACCATCAACACCCATGAGGGCGGTACTCACGAAGAAGGCTTCCGCAGTGCGTTGACGTCGGTGGTGAACAAGTACGCCAAGGACAAGAAGCTGCTGAAAGAAAAGGACGCCAACCTCACCGGGGACGACATCCGGGAAGGCTTGGCGGCGGTCATCTCGGTCAAGGTCAGCGAACCGCAGTTCGAGGGCCAGACCAAAACCAAGCTGGGCAACACCGAGGTCAAGTCGTTCGTCCAGAAGGTCTGCAACGAACAGCTGACGCACTGGTTCGAATCCAACCCCGCGGACGCGAAAACGGTTGTCAACAAGGCCGTCTCCTCGTCGCAGGCCCGCATCGCAGCACGTAAGGCCCGAGAGTTGGTGCGCCGCAAGAGCGCTACTGATCTGGGCGGACTTCCCGGCAAGCTGGCGGACTGCCGTTCCACCGATCCGCGAAAGTCCGAACTGTATGTGGTGGAAGGTGATTCGGCCGGTGGTTCGGCGAAGAGCGGCCGCGACTCCATGTTCCAGGCGATCCTTCCGCTGCGCGGCAAGATCATCAATGTCGAGAAGGCCCGGATCGACCGGGTCCTGAAGAACACCGAAGTTCAGGCCATCATCACGGCGCTGGGTACCGGGATTCACGACGAGTTTGATCTCACGAAACTCCGCTACCACAAGATCGTGCTGATGGCCGACGCGGACGTCGACGGCCAGCACATCTCCACGCTGCTGTTGACGCTGTTGTTCCGGTTCATGCGACCGCTCATCGAGAACGGGCACGTGTTTTTGGCGCAGCCGCCGCTCTACAAGCTGAAGTGGCAGCGCTCCGAACCGGAATTCGCCTACTCTGACCGTGAGCGGGACGGTTTGTTGGAGGCGGGGCAGAAGGCCGGCCGGAAGATCAATAAGGAAGACGGCATCCAGCGCTACAAAGGTCTTGGTGAAATGGATGCCAAGGAGTTGTGGGAAACCACGATGGACCCGACGGTGCGGGTACTGCGTCAGGTCACCCTCGACGACGCCGCGTCCGCCGACGAGTTGTTCTCGATCCTGATGGGCGAGGACGTCGAGGCACGCCGGAGCTTTATCACCCGCAACGCCAAGGACGTTCGCTTCCTAGATGTTTAAAGATGTCCGAGTTGCATCGCGAAGGAACAGATGACTGACACCACGCTGCCACCGGGAGACGACTCCGTAGACCGGATCGAACCGGTCGACATTCAGCAGGAGATGCAGCGCAGCTACATCGATTACGCGATGAGCGTGATCGTGGGCCGCGCGCTGCCGGAAGTGCGCGACGGGCTCAAGCCGGTGCACCGACGGGTGCTGTACGCGATGTACGACTCCGGGTTCCGCCCGGACCGTAGCCACGCGAAGTCGGCGCGGTCGGTCGCCGAGACGATGGGTAACTACCACCCGCACGGCGACGCATCGATCTACGACACCCTCGTGCGCATGGCGCAGCCCTGGTCGTTGCGCTATCCATTGGTCGACGGGCAGGGCAACTTCGGCTCGCCGGGCAATGACCCACCAGCGGCGATGAGGTACTGTACTTCCGGGGATGCGTTGGTGCGCTTGCCATTTGGACAGTCAGTGCGAATCGCGGACGTCGTTGCCGGCGCCCGGTCCAACTGCGGACAGTGCGGTCGAATTGAAGGTCCTGGACCGCCACGGCAACCCGGTGGCAGTTGATCGGCTCTTCCACTCGGGCGAGCACCAGACCTACACGGTGCGCACCGCCGAAGGCTATGAAGTCACCGGGACCGCGAACCACCCGCTGTTGTGTCTAGTCGACGTTGGCGGGGTGCCGACGCTGCTCTGGAAGCTGATCGAAGAGATTCGCCCGGACGACTATGTCGTCTTGCAGCGCACTCCCCCAACGGAACTCGGTCCGGCCGAGTGGCGCGACGTCATGGAAGCGCTCTTGTTGGGAGCCTTCATTAGCGAGGGTTACGTATCGGAGACTCGAGCCGGATTCGCCAATTTGGACCGCGACTACTTCGCGATGGTGGCCGGTGCCTATGACGCGGTTATCGGTGACAGACGCAGCATCTGCCAGAAGACAAACGCATCAGGCTCTCGGATGCAGGTGCTCCAGGTCAATAACGTGAGGGCGTTGAAAAATAGCCGGCTTTGGGACATGGTGGGCCAGCGGTCCGCGCACAAAGCGGTACCCGACTGGATGTGGAACTCGCCCGCCGCCGTCAAGCGGGTGTTCCTGCAGGCGCTGTTCGAGGGCGACGGGTCGTGCTCTGCGCTACCACGCAACACGATTCAGATTTCCTACTCGACACGCAGTAGGCAGCTGGCCGTAGATGTCCAGCAGATGCTGCTGGAGTTCGGGGTTGTGTCGAGACGTTATCGGCACGCTGTCGGTGAGTACAAGGTCGTCATCACCAACCGCGCGCAGGCCGAATTGTTCGCAACCCAAGTCGGTTTCGGTGGCGCCAGGCAAACCAAGCTGACCACGATTTTGGCTGGCATGCCCGCGTGCCGTGGCATGGACACCGACCACGTTCCCGGACTGGCCAAGTTCATTCGCAGGCACTGCGGCAGCCGCTGGGTCGACAAGGAATGGCTGCAGAAGCACAACATCGATCGCCTTGCGCGGTGGCGGCGCGACGGTGCCGAAATCCTCTCGCACATCGCCAACGCCGATGTCCGCGGCATCGCAACGGATCTCACCGACGGCCGGTTCTACTACGCCAAAGTCGCATCGGTGACCGAGGCGGGCGTGCAGCCGGTGTACAGCCTGCGGGTCGACACCGACGACCACGCATTCCTGACCAACGGCTTCGTCAGCCACAACACCGAAGCCCGGCTGACGCCTCTGGCGATGGAAATGTTGCGTGAAATCGACGAGGAGACAGTCAATTTCATACCGAACTACGACGGCAGGGTGCAGGAGCCGACGGTGCTACCCAGCCGGTTCCCGAACCTGCTGGCCAACGGGTCCGGTGGCATCGCGGTCGGCATGGCGACCAACATCCCGCCGCACAACCTCCGCGAGCTCGCCGACGCCGTGTTCTGGTGCCTGGAGAACCACGACGCCGACGAAGAAGCAACGCTGGCCGCCGTCCGCGAACGCGTCAAGGGCCCCGACTTCCCCACTGCCGGTCTGATCGTGGGCTCCCAAGGAATTCACGACGCCTACACCACGGGACGCGGCTCCATCAGGATGCGCGGAGTCGTTGAGATAGAAGAAGATTCGCGCGGTCGCACCTCGATCGTCATCACCGAGCTGCCGTATCAGGTCAACCACGACAACTTCATCACCTCTATCGCCGAGCAAGTGCGCGATGGCCGGCTAGCAGGCATCTCCAACGTCGAAGACCAGGGCAGCGACCGGGTCGGCGTGCGCATCGTCGTGGAGATCAAGCGCGACGCGGTGGCCAAAGTGGTGCTGAACAACCTCTACAAGCACACCCAGCTGCAAACCAGCTTCGGCGCCAACATGCTGTCGATCGTCGACGGCGTGCCGCGAACGCTGCGGCTGGACCAGATGATCCGCTATTACGTCGAACACCAACTCGACGTCATCGTCCGGCGCACTACCTACCGGCTGCGCAAGGCCAACGAACGAGCCCACATTCTGCGCGGGTTGGTCAAGGCGCTCGACGCGCTCGACGAAGTCATCGCATTGATCCGTGCGTCGGAAACCGTCGACATCGCGCGCACCGGACTGATCGAGCTGCTCGACATCGACGACATCCAGGCCCAGGCCATCCTCGACATGCAGCTGCGCCGGCTCGCGGCGCTGGAGCGCCAACGCATCGTCGACGACCTGGCCAAGATCGAAGCCGAGATCGCCGACCTGGAAGACATTCTGGCCAAACCGGAACGGCAGCGCGGAATCGTGCGCGACGAACTCGGCGAGATCATCGACAAGTATGGCGACGACCGTCGTACCCGGATCATCGCGGCCGACGGCGACGTCAGCGACGAGGACCTGATCGCTCGCGAGGACGTCGTCGTCACCATCACCGAAACCGGATACGCCAAGCGCACCAAGACCGATCTCTACCGCAGCCAGAAGCGCGGCGGGAAGGGCGTGCAGGGCGCCGGTCTCAAACAGGACGACATTGTGCGGCACTTCTTTGTGTGCTCGACGCACGACTGGATCCTGTTCTTCACCACTCAAGGCCGGGTGTACCGGGCCAAGGCCTACGAGCTGCCGGAGGCCTTGCGGACGGCGCGCGGTCAGCATGTCGCCAACCTGTTGGCCTTCCAGCCAGAAGAGCGCATCGCTCAGGTCATTCAGATCAAGAGCTACGAGGACGCTCCATATCTGGTGCTGGCGACCCGAAACGGGCTGGTCAAGAAGTCCAAGCTGACCGACTTCGACTCCAACCGTTCGGGCGGAATCGTCGCGGTCAACCTGCGCGACGGCGATGAGCTGGTCGGTGCGGTGCTGTGCTCGGCCGACGACGATCTGCTGCTGGTCTCGGCCAACGGGCAGTCCATCAGGTTCTCGGCCACCGATGAGGCGCTGCGGCCCATGGGCCGGGCCACCTCCGGCGTGCAGGGCATGCGGTTCAACGCCGACGACCGGCTGCTGTCGCTGAATATGGTCAGCGAGGGCACCTACCTGCTGGTCGCCACTTCTGGCGGGTACGCGAAACGCACCGCGATCGAGGAGTACCCGGTGCAGGGCCGCGGCGGCAAGGGCGTGCTGACGGTGATGTACGACCGCCGGCGTGGCAGGCTGGTTGGGGCGTTGATAGTCGACGACGACAGCGAGCTGTACGCCATCACCTCCGGGGGCGGTGTGATCCGGACGACGGCTCGCCAGGTTCGCAAGGCGGGGCGGCAGACCAAGGGTGTTCGCTTGATGAACTTGGGCGAGGGCGACACACTGTTAGCCATCGCACGGAACGCCGAAGAAAGCGCCGATGAGAACGGCGGGGACGGTGCGGAGGAGTCGGGCAATTAGACTGCAGCTCGACCAGGCATAATGCGACTGCACTGCCCGGACGGCTCGGGTACATACGTTAGGAGTCGGGGTGAACGCACCGAACGAGTCGGGCTCCCCCATACAGGGCGATAGCGCGAATGGAGACGGTTCGGTAGACCGAACCGGTGCACACCGTGCGGGCGGCCGCGCCCCGGATGCCGGAGACTCGCCACCGTGGCAGCGGGGCGCTACCCGAGCGTCCCACCCGCGTCGAGCGGCTTCGGAACCAAGTGGCATCGACGCGCGTCTGAACCGCTTCATATCCGGCACCTCGGCGGCGTCGAGCGCGGCCTCGCACGCCAAGGACGCAACGCAGGAGTTCGATGCCGCGCCGGCGCGGCCCGACGGGCCGCCGGCAGAGGCCTACGCCAGCGAGCTGCCCGATCTGTCGGGACCACTGCCGCGGCACCCGCAGCCCAAACCAGCCGAGCGCGCTCCGGATGTCACAGCGGGCGCGCCGGCCACCGGCCGTTCCAGGGCCGCTGAGTCCCGGGAGGCCCGGGAGGCCCGTGAAGTCCGGGAAGCCCGTGAAGTCCGGGAAGCCCGAGGCGCACGGGAACCCCGCGAATCCCGCCTCCAGGTGGCGCGACGGACCCGAGGCCCGGTCCGGGCCAGCATGCAGATCCGCCGTATCGACCCGTGGAGCACGCTCAAGGTGTCGCTGTTGCTGTCGGTGGCGTTGTTCTTCGTCTGGATGATCGCGGTGGCCTTCCTTTACCTGGTGCTCGGCGGCATGGGCGTGTGGGCCAAGCTCAACAGCAACGTCGGTGACCTGCTGAACAACACCAGCGGCAGCGCCGGAGAGCTGGTCTCCAGCGGCACCATCTTCGGCGGCGCGGTCCTGATCGGCTTGGTCAACATCGTCCTGTTGACCGCGATGGCGACCATCGCTGCGTTCATCTACAACCTGGCCACCGACCTGATCGGCGGCGTCGAAGTGACCCTCGCCGACCTTGACTAGTCGGGGAGCAGTTGCGCTGCTTTTGGGGGTGGGGCGGCCATTGCGGTAATCTCGTCGCTCGGCCGTACGCGTGTACGGGCCTATAGCTCAGGCGGTTAGAGCGCTTCGCTGATAACGAAGAGGTCGGAGGTTCGAGTCCTCCTAGGCCCACAACCATGTGCCCGTCAAGACGTTGTGTGAGACTCGCATTACCGCTGGTAGCGCTGGGTGTGCTGGCGGCGGTGGTGCGGTCACGACGCGCCGTCGAGGTCTGGCATGTGGCGGCGGTGCAGCCGCCCGGTTATGACGAGGGGCCTTAGCTCAGTTGGTAGAGCACTGCCTTTGCAAGGCAGGGGTCAGGGGTTCGAATCCCCTAGGCTCCACAACTTAAAAGCGCAGGTCAAGGAATGTTTCGCTTCGGTGGGGTCGGTGACGAATCGGTGCCGATGGCCACATTTTGGCCACAATCGCGAGTTAACAGGCTCTTGATGGCCACTCCGACCGCCTCCACGTCCGACTCGTACAGGTGGCCGTAACGGTCCAACGTCAGCCCCGCCGACTCATGTCCGAGCATGTTCTACAGCGCCGCCTTGATGTTCGCGCCCGCCTGGATGGCCAGAGACGCCGCGGTGTGCCGCAGCTCGTGGAGCTTGAAGTCGTGCTTGGGAAACAGGTGCCCGCGTGCGGCGTGGATGCGGAGGAGAAATTCGACAGGAAGAAGTGCTCACCGCGGAATCGGTCGATAATCGGTACCCACAATGCCTCGGTGGCCACTGTTCCGTCACTCGCTTCCGGCCGGGGTAAAATGCACGCACTCTTTCGAGCGACCTGCGGTCAACGCTGATTACTCGCGATCGGGGTTATCGCGGGCGAATTGTGGATCTAGAACCTCAAGGATCTCTTCTGCAAACCATCGATGTCGAACGGGGCCAGACCCGATCTCGCGGACGATGCCTTTTGCTGTTAGCGAGCGCAGGAGGTTTGTTGCACCAGGCTGACTTACACCCAGGCGCGCCTGGACCGCGCGCACTGTCATAATTGGGTACGCAAAGAGCAGGTCGGCGACTTCAATCGCCCTACTCCTAGTTCCCTGCAATGCAAGTCGATAGCGCTCTCGCAGATCCGAAAACATCTCCGCGCGGTGCACCGCGTCCGCGGCCTGGACGGCGACGCCGGTCAGGAAGAAGTCCAGCCATTCGCGTATCTCGCCCCGTTCCCGCACGAACTGAAGTCGGTCGTAGTACTCACCCTTCCGCTGGTCGAAATAGCTTGAGATGTAAAGGAGTGGAGCCGGCAACCTACCCTTATCCAGCAAATACAAGATGATGAAGAGTCGCCCGAGGCGGCCATTCCCGTCGAGGAATGGATGGATCGTCTCGAATTGGTAATGCATTAGCGCACAACGGATTAGCAGTGGAAGCTTCGGGTGGTCGTCGTGCAGGTACTTCTCCCAGTCATGGAGCGCGTTCCACATCTCCTCGACTGTCGGCGGCACGAAACGTGCTGTTGCCGGGCGATTGTCAGGCGAGGAAATCCAATTTTGGCTCTTACGGAACTCTCCGGGAGTTCTTTCCTGCCCACGCACATCGGTTAGCAGCAGCTCGTGCATCTCTTTGATCAGGCGAAAAGAGATCGGGAAATTCTCCCCCTTCAGTCGCTTCAACCCGTGCGTTAGCGCGCGGATGTAGTTGCGAACTTCTTGGATGTCGGCGCGCGCTGCCTTCCCGGTGATTTCTGCATCGAAGACCTCGGTCACGGACGCTTGTGTCCCCTCGATCCGTGAACTAGCGACAGCCTCTCGGGTGATATAGGCAGTTTCCAGCCAGTGCGGATCGGGAAGAAGCCTGCCCGATCCTGCCAATCGCCCCAGCGCGGCGTCGGCTTCGGAAAGGAGCATGATCGTCTGTGGGTCCAGGACCAGCTCTTTCGGCACAGGCGCTGGAACAAACGCGTGGTAGGCGGCCGGGCCGCCGGTAGACACCGCTCGGCCCCAATCTGGTGCTACAAACCGTGTTGGGTCCACTGGCCGAGCCTATAACAAAACTGTAGTTAAGTTATAGGCTGCTGGTGTACCTACAACCAGCGTTGGGGGATACAGTCGGGCGCGGCGCCTAGTGGCATGTCGCTCTGGTTTGCATGCAACTTGGCGGTTCAACTTGCGGCTCTTCGTATCGGCTCTGTGATCGACCAATGATCGGCCGGGCGTCGGCGCGGCGGCCCCCTCATCGTCAACCGTTCCAACTCCGTCGACGAGTACGCGATCGGCGAACAGTAGTCACGGCGGCTGTCGGGAAGCGCTTCGAGCGGGGTGGCGGGCCCCGCATAACGGGGTGGCCCAGCCGGTGGCTCGCCTATCCGCTGGTGAGGTCGACGACCGCGGCGCCAGCCGCGTTTGCTTTTACCGAGTCGACGCCTTTCTGGGCGTTCGCTTTCGAGCCATAGGCCTGGCTGGCAGCGATGATCTCGCCATTTCCGGCCTTTAGGTGCCACCTGAATTTGCCCGCTTTGTCCGTTGTGATTTCAAACTTGGCCCCCATCATTCGCCTCCTGCGTGTGGCCAGCGGGGCACCTTGACGCCTACGCAATGCCCCCTTTGCCGTCTTACCACGACAGCGGGCGCCTGCGGAAGGTCGCCTGCCCGCTGCGGCCCCGCTCGATCGCCGCGACCCGCAACGCGTCGGCTAGACGGCACGGTGAGCCAATTGGTCCGGCTATCGAACCAGCCGTTCATCAGCCGCACCCCGCTGAGCAGATTGCGCAGTCGGTGGGTCGAAGGTCACCCGCCATTTCCTAGCGGTGACTTCCATGGACTCCGGCCCAAATTCAGTAGTCGCCTACTCAAACCCACCCTGCTGATTGAGGCGAGGCTCAGTGGTGCAGTACCTGTTTCGGCCCGACGAGTTCTAATAGTGAGGTAGATAGACATGTCGTATGTGATCGCAGAGCCCACCCTCATGGCGGCGGCGGCAACCGATTTGGCAGCCATCGACTCGACCCTCAGCGCGGCCCACTCGGCGGCGGCCCGGGCGACTGTTGCTGTGCCGCCCGCGGCCGCCGATGAGGTGTCGGCGGGCATCGCGCAACTATTCTCTGAGCATGCCCGCGGCTTTCAGGCGCTGGCCGGGCGGGCGTCAGTGAGTCATGAGCAGTTTGTACAGAACTTGAGAAAAGCCGCGACCTCGTATACCAGCGCCGAGGATGCCATCGCCTCGTTGTTGCGCGGATTGAATGCGCAGGCGCTCTCGGTTGACGCCACGGACGGGGGCGGGTTTTTATATACTCCGTTAGGAAGTTGGCTGGCCGTCGCATTCTTATTTCTGGTTCTTCCTCTTCTTGCTATTGCCATTTCCCCCTTCGTGGCCGTCTTTTTGACGGCTGAGACATTGATTCAATGGATTATTACCCAGCTGGGTTCGTTGCTGCCGTGATAAGTAGGCCTGCCGCTTCGTGCACCCCGACATCGAGCCGGTGCGTCTTCAGGCCGTCGAGCCCCGAAGCGGCAAAGAGCGCTTCGGTGTCATTTCGGTGTCATTGAGATACCAGCGCATGGTCAGAAAGTGCCCCACGGGTCGATGAGCAAGTTCCCTGGGCTCGATAAGTTGACCGGCAAACGCCTACCCGCCACGGCGCGGCTCGATCGCCGCCACACGCAGCGCGTCGGCCAGACCGGCGAGCAGCCACCGCTGCTCTTCGCTAATGGCATCTTTGCGGCGCAAATCCTCGGTCATGCGAGCGGCCATCTCCAAGCCGTCGGCCACACCGTCGCGCCACGTCCGGATCAAGTAGTCGCGCAGATCGGCCTCGATGTTCTCCACCAGGCCGGGATGCTGATGACGGATCTTGGCCAGGGCGGCCAGCTCGGGCGGGGTTCGCATACGGGTGGGGTTCCCACGATGTTGGTTTCGTCAACCCACTCCCGAATGGGCGCGGTGGTGCGGCCCGGCCGCCACTACCCGGCAGCCGGTGGTCTGGCCATGATCGAGGGTTTGAAACCGTAGGTCGGAAGAATGCGTCCGTAGCGGTTTCCGCCGAATTGCCCAACCGGGGGCGCCATCGGCATGTTCACTCCTCCTTCGGCCCCGGCGGGGATGGCGGTGTGCACCAGCGCCGTCCCCGGGTTGGTCACCGCGCTCACCGGAGCCCAGCCTGGTGGCACCGACAACGAGCCCAGCGGAAGCGCGTTGCCGAGACGCGCGGCCACTCCCCCGACATTCCCGGCGGCATTGGTTGCGGCCGATCCGGCCGCCTGAGCCGCGCCCTGAGCCGCGCCCTCGATCGCCTTGGCCGCGGGAGCCGCACCTTTCATGAACGTGGTCATGGCCACGAGGCCGTTGCTGACCTGTCCGAAGGACTGCGAGGACTGGATCATCGCCGCCGCGCTGTTCACGTACGGCGAGAAGTACTTGCTGTACAGCGAGACCATGTCGTCCAACGCGGTGTACTTCACCAGGTAACCGTCGAGCTTCGCGCCGGTCAATGACGACATCAGCTCGGCGAACGGGTCATGTATCGAGTCCAAACGCGCCAGCACCTCGTCCACCACCGACTTCACCGGGTTAGTGGCGGCGGCTGAGGAGACCGCGGCGGCTTGCCGCGCCACCCCGGACGAATCGGCCACTTCCGGTGGTTGCTCGAAATCGGTCAATTGTGACGCTGCCATCGATGAAGTCGCATAGGCATACATCGCCGCCGAGTCCTGAGCCCAGAACTCGAAGTACTCCGCCTCGGTAGCCGCGATCGCCGGGGTGTTTTGTCCCAAGAAATTCGTCGCGACCAATACCGCCAATTGCAAACGGTTAGCCGCGATCACCGGCGGAGGCACGGTCGCCGCGAAGGCCGTCTCGTGCGCGGTCGCCGCCGTCGCCGCCTGGCTGGCAGCCAGCTCCGATTGCGCCGCGCTGCTCTGCAGCCACACCACGTGCGGAGTCGCGGCCGCCACCAGCGACGCGGACGCCGGACCCAGCCAGGGACCGCTGGTCAGTGCGGAAATCACCGACTGAAATCCGGCGGCGGTCGCGTGCAACTCGGCCCCGAGCTCACCCCAGCCGGCCGCGGCGGCCAACAACGAGCCCGCGCCCGGGCCGGTGTACATGCGCCCGGAGTTGATTTCCGGTGGCAACAGCCCATAGTCCACGGTGGTATCCCCCTTATCCGTCAGCTCGCTCAGCCCGCCGACGCCGCGTTCGCGGCCTCGGTTGTCGCATAGGAAGCCGCACCTGCCGCCAGCGTGGCCACCAACACCTGATGAATCGTTGCTGCCTGCGCGCTCAGCTCCTGGTACCGCTGGCCATGAATAGCGAACTGCGCCGCCGTCAGCGCGGATACCTCATCAGCGGCAGCGGGAACGACCGCGGTGATCGGGCTCGCCGCGGCCGCATTTCCGGCATTGAATGCGGCGCTGATCGATTGCAGATTGCTGGCAGCAGCCGCCAAGTGCTCTGGATATGCAGTTACGTAAGACATCAGCTCTCCCTTTCAAACACCCTCGTGGTTGTTAGGGAAAGATATAAACGAGACAAAGATCCCCAGCAGAGCGAACTCATACGAATCGGCCCTGATCATCACCTATGGTCAAGACTCAGGTTGATCTTAACTTTTTCATGTGAAATGCCGGCGCCGGACGCCAAATATATGAATTGCCCGAATCGTATGAGTTTTCCATGAATTAACCAACGGTCTAACTCCTGGAAAGAGAATTCCGCACCGTAAAGATATGTCTTCCCTATGGGTTGACGGCCAAATTGCACGCCTAGGGCCGCGGTTGAACGTCCACACTCGGCGGCAGGGTCGACGGCTCCGGGCGCATCGAGCGCCGCACGATGCTGAAGGTGGCGGCGCCGACGGCCAGGGTCACCACGGCGGCTCCCGCGATTAGCCACGGGCGCTTGCTGTGCCGTCGCGATCGGCGCGCCTCCTGAAATGCCTGCGGCAGGTTCGACACCACCTCCTGGGCGGCGGCCAGCTCCTGGGCGATCGTTTCCTGAGCTGTGGCGAGCTCGCGCGCCAGTCGGCCGTCTCGATAGCGGCGACGAAGCTCCGACGCGGTGGCGTGCGCGGACTGAGCCCCAAGGCCTACAACGCCTCGCGTGACGTCCACCGGTCCCACCGTCGAGTACCTAAGGCCCCGGGTGAATCGCTCCCGAGGGGTCAACCGGGCTTCCGCCTTCGTTCTCATCTGCCACCTTTCTGGGTCCTAGCCAGAGCTACTCCGATATCTCCACAGACTGCCATCCTCGGTATGCTCACGGGCCCATCGGGTACCCGCCGCGTCGGGTGGCACCCGGTGCGGACGCGCGCCCGCGTGATGGCAGACTGTGAAGCCGTGACCAACAGCCCAATTCAGACCGCCACCGCCACGCTGCACACCAACCGCGGTGACATCAAGATCGCCCTGTTCGGAAACCACGCACCTAAGACCGTCGCCAACTTCGTTGGGCTGGCGCAGGGGACCAAGGAGTACTCGACCCAGAACGCATCGGGCGGGCCGTCGGGCCCGTTCTACGATGGCGCGGTCTTTCACCGGGTGATTCAAGGCTTCATGATCCAGGGTGGCGATCCGACTGGAACGGGTCGCGGTGGGCCGGGCTACAAGTTCGCCGACGAGTTCCACCCCGAGCTGCAATTCGACAAGCCGTACCTGCTGGCCATGGCGAATGCGGGTCCGGGCACGAACGGCTCACAGTTCTTCATCACCGTCGGCAAGACCCCGCACTTGAACCGGAAACACACGATCTTCGGCGAAGTCATCGACCCCGAGTCGCAGCGGATCGTCGAGGCGATCGCGACGACGGCCACCGACGGCAGCGACCGGCCGACCGAACCGGTCGTCATCGAGTCGATCACGATCTCCTGACCGGCTAGCTCTTTTTCGGGCCTTTTTGGGGGCCCTTTCTGGGACCGGCGTAACCCGCCTCGGTAAGCGTGTCGAGTACCTCTAGTGGGTCGGCGCCGAGGTCCCATCGGGAAAGGATCACCAGCCCCCCGCCCGTCGTTTCGACCTCGAGCAACCGCACCTTGCGCGCGTAGCGGCGGAACTCGGTGATGCGAATGATCTTGATGTCGGGGCGTCGTAATAGCTGCGTCCGGAACCAGCCCCGAAGCACCAGACCGTCGTCGGTAATTGCCAGCTTCGGACGCGCCCGCCACGTCAGCCCCGCAAACAAGATCAAACCCGCGGCGGCAATGCCGCCGATAATGCGCCCCGGCGCATCTGTGACGAGGGTCACAGTCGCGATAGCCATTGCAACGCCGACGACGCCACAACCAGCGATTCCAGCTGTTCGGGGCTGCCATTCTGTTTGCTGCATGCGGTATTCACACCCTCCCACCACTGCTGATGCAGTTATCCACAAGCGCTATCAACAGTGGGGATGAATCACATCCGTGTGATTGAACGCCCGTGAAGTTGCTGGCTCAGAAAATAGCAGGCGCGAAAATGAATTCATTGCATCTCTGCGGTCGCTCAGTGCCAGCGCATCGTGAGCAACAAACCGGTGATCATGAAAGCGAATGCGATCGCGTAGTTCCACGGGCCGAGTTGCGCCATCCAGTGCAGCGCGGTCGGAGCCTGGCTTCCGACGGCCGCCAACTGAAACACCATCAGCCAGACGAGCCCGATCAGCATGAGACCGATGAACAACGCGACGAACCACACACTCGACGGCCCCACCTTGACTTTCACCGGGGTGCGGCTTACCGCGGTGACGGTGAAGTCGTTCTTCTTGCGGACCTTCGACTTGGGCATGATTACCTCGGGGTGACCTGGGGACTACTCGGGACGGGGTGCAACGATGATGACTGCACGCCTAAGCACCCCCAAGGCTATAGCTTGGCCTTGAGACTAACGCACCTGGCACCGTTACCAGGAACGGAGAGGCCGTGAAAGACGCGGATGGTGGGAGCCGCTCGCCGTGGCGCTTCGGTGTCCCACTGGTGTGCATGCTGGCCGGGCTGCTGTTGGCCGCCACGCACGGGGTCTCCGGCGGGGCCGAGATCCGGCGCAGCGACGCGCCGCGTCTGGTCGACCTGGTCCGCGAGGAACGGTCGTCGGTGAGCCGTCTAGACGCCCAACGGAACGAGCTGGCCAACAAGCTTGACACCGCACACGGGCGGTCTTCCAATGAAGCATTGGCAGCAATGCTGAAGCGGTCCGCCGAGCTGGCCGCAGAAGCGGGTATGAACCCGGTTCATGGGCCGGGTCTGGTGGTGACGCTCAATGACGCGCAGCGCGACGCCAACGGCCGGTTCCCGCGCGACGCGACCCCCGACGATCTGGTGGTGCACCAGCAAGACATCCAGGCCGTCCTGAACGCATTGTGGAGCGTCGGCGCCGAGGCGATCCAGATGCAGGACCAGCGCATCATCGCCACCTCGGTGCCCCGCTGCGTCGGAAACACGCTCTTGCTCAACGGGCGTACCTACAGCCCGCCCTACACGATTACCGCGATCGGCAATGCCGGCGCCATGCAAGGCGCGCTCGCCGGCGCTCCCCTGGTAACCCTCTACAAGCAGTACGTGGTCCGGTTCGGACTCGGCTACCACGAAGAGGTCAAGCCGGACGTGCAGATCGTCGGCCACACCGAGCCGGTCCGGCTGCACTTCGCGCAGCCCGCCGGTCCCCTGGGGTACTAACTGCGTGATACTGACACGATGCAAATCCTGGTCGTCGACAACTACGACAGCTTCGTGTTCAACCTGGTGCAGTATCTCGGCCAGCTTGGCGTCGAGGCCGAGGTGTGGCGCAATGACGACGCCCGGTTGTCCGACTCACCAAACGACCATGCCGCCGTGGTCGCGCAGTTCGACGGTGTGCTGCTCAGCCCCGGTCCGGGTACCCCGGAACGTGCCGGCGCGTCGATCAGCTTGGTGCGTGCATGCGCTGCCGCCCGGATCCCGCTGTTGGGGGTCTGCCTGGGGCACCAGGCCATCGGCGTCGCTTTCGGTGCCACCGTCGACCGGGCACCCGAATTGCTGCACGGCAAGACCAGCAGCGTATTCCATACGAATGTCGGTGTGTTGCAAGGACTTCCGGATCCATTCACGGCAACCCGGTATCACTCGCTGACGATCCTGCCGGAATCGGTGCCGCCGGTGCTGGAGGTCACGGCCCGCACTCGCAGCGGCGTGATCATGGGGGTGCGCCACACCGAACTGCCCATCCACGGTGTCCAGTTCCATCCGGAGTCGATCCTGACCGAAGGCGGGCACCGGATGTTGGCCAACTGGCTCGACTATTGCGGGTGGTCGCGGGACGACACGCTGATCCGTCGGCTGGAAAACGAGGTCCTCGCCGCGGTCCGGCCGCACCTGCCGTCGGATAACGCGGTTACTGACCGAACTTCAGCGTGATGATCCCGGTGCGGTTGACCCCGGACCCGGCCGACGGGCTCTGATAGACGATGCGGTTGTGCTGAGAGCCACCGGCGTCGACATCGGCGCCCTTGTCCAGTACGCCGTTCCAGCCCAGGGCGCGTAACCGGGGTTCGGCGTCGGTCCAGAACATGCCCGACAGATCCGGCATGACGAACTGGTCGCCCTTGGACACCTGCAGCTCGATCACCGAGTCGACGGCTACCGTCTGACCCGCCGGCGGATTGGTGCCGATCACCTCGCCGGCCGGGCGGGGGCTATCCACGTCGGCCTGGGTGAACTTGGTGAAGCCGTAGACGGTGAGGTTCTTCTGCGCGACGTCAACCGTCTGGCCGTTGACGTCCGGGATCTGCTTCGTTTCCGGCCCGGAGCCGATGATGATGGTGATCACGTTGGTGATCGCCGACGACTGGTTCGCCGGCGGGTTGGTCCCGACGACTTTGCCCGAGAGCTCCGGGGTCGACGGCGAGTTCGCCTCCTTGACCTTGGTGAACCCTTTGGACTTCAGCTTGGCGACCGCGTCCGTGTAGCTCATCGAGGACACGTCGGGTATTTCGCGCTGCTCAGGTCCGGTGGACACGTCGATGGTGATCACGTCGCCCGCGCCCACCGAGGCGTTGGCGCTGGGTTCGGTACCGATGACATGGTCGGGCGGGATCGTCGAATCGGGCTTCTGCTGGGTTCGCGTCTTGAAGCCTTTCTTCTGCAGTCCGGCGATGGCGTCGGCGGACACCTGGCCTCGCACATCGGGCACCTGAACGTCGCGGGTACTGCCGCCGAACGTGTTGAAGCCGATGACGATGACGATCGTCAGCACCGCCAGCACGGCAACCACCGCGGCCCAGCGCCCGATTGAGCCACCGCTACGGTCGTTGTCGTCGTAGAGGACCTGACGAGGTAGCGGATCGGTGCGCGGCCCTCCGAAGCCCCCCGCCGGGGACGTCAGCAGCGAGCTCCGCTCGGCGCCGGTGAGTACCTTGGGTGCCTCGGGCGTCTCGCCGTTGTGCACCCGAACGAGGTCGGCACGCATCTCCGCCGCGGTCTGATACCGGTTTTCCGGGTTCTTGGTCAGCGCCTTGAGTACGACGGCGTCGAGGTCGGCGGAGATGCCCTCGTGCCGCTCTGACGGCGGAATCGGATCTTCGCGGACATGCTGGTAGGCGACCGAGACGGGCGAGTCCCCGGTGAAAGGTGGCTCACCGGTGATCAGTTCGTAAAGCACGCAGCCCAGCGAATAGACGTCGGATCGGGCGTCGACGGGATCGCCACGGGCCTGTTCGGGTGACAGATACTGGGCGGTCCCGATGACCGCCGCGGTCTGCGTGACGCTGTTGCCGCCGTCGGCGATGGCTCGCGCGATGCCGAAGTCCATCACCTTGACCGCGCCGGCGGCGTTGATCATGATGTTCGCCGGCTTGACGTCGCGGTGGATGATGCCGGCCTCATGGCTGAAGTTCAGTGCCGTACAGGCGTCGGCGATGATCTCGATGGCCCGCTTGGGAGGCAGTGGACCATCGTTGTGCACGATGTCGCGCAGGGTCACCCCGTCGACGTACTCCATGACGATGTAGGGCAGCGGACCCGACGGTGTTTCTGCCTCGCCGGTGTCGTACACGGCGACGATGGACGGGTGGTTCAGCGCCGCGGCGTTTTGTGCCTCACGCCGAAAGCGCAGGTAGAAACTGGGGTCGCGGGCCAGGTCAGCGCGCAGCACCTTCACCGCGACGTCGCGATGCAAACGGACGTCGCGGGCCAAGTGAACCTCGGACATACCGCCGAAACCGAGGATGTCGCCGATTTCATAACGGTCGGACAGGTGCTGCGGGGTCGTCATTGCGGTGTCTCGTGTCGGGCCGGCGGCGGGCTGGGGTGCGCCGTCAGTGGGACAACCCAGCTGAGTTCGGGCGGCTGACGTCCAGGATTACTCGCTTCCCCGCGATCCGTCCAATTGAGTTCCGGGTTGCCGGTCCCCAAACCGTTTGGGATCTTGCTGGGCGCCGGAGCGCCGGTGTTGGTGACGTTCGGCGGGGGCGATTGTTGATCGTTTGGACCGTGCGAACCGAAGACGATCAGCAGCGCGATGATGATCGCCAGCGCACCGAGCACCGCGGCGGCCCAGAGCAGCGCGCGTTGACCCGACGAGAACGTGCGCCGGGCGGGCGGCGGGCGCCGACCGCTGGACGGCCGGGACCGGCTGGGCGTGGCGGTGCGGCCGCTGGAAGGGCCCACGACCCTGGCCGGCGTGGCAGACGGGATAGCGGCCGGAGAGGCCCGCCCGGGCGGCGGCGACTGGCTGGGCCGTGGCGGCCGCCGGCCGGCCCGTACCGCGGCCACGGCGTCGGCGAAGGGTCCCCCGCTGCGGTAACGCATTCCGGGGTTCTTGACCAGCGTGATCTCGATGAGTTCTCGCACGTTGGGTGGTAGGTCGGCGGGCAGCGGCGGCGGGGGCTCCTTGATGTGCTTCATCGCCACCGTCAGCGCGCCGTCACCGGTGAACGGCCGCTTACCCGAAACCACTTCGTATCCAACAACTCCGAGTGCATAAACGTCACTGGCCGGGGTCGCTTCGTGACCCAGGGCCTGTTCGGGAGCGATGTATTGAGCGGTACCCATCACCATGCCGGTCTGAGTTACCGGCGCGGCGTCGACGGCCTTGGCGATACCGAAGTCGGTGATCTTCACCTGCCCGGTGGGGGTGATCAAGATGTTGCCCGGTTTGACGTCGCGGTGGACCAGACCGGCGGCGTGCGCGACTTGCAGGGCCCGGCCGGTCTGCTCGAGCATGTCCAGCGCGTGCCGTAACGACAGCCGGCCGGTGCGTTTGATCACCGAGTTCAGCGGCTCCCCGTTGACCAGCTCCATGACCAGGTAGGCGGTGCGGCCCTCCCCGTTCATCTGGCTTTCGCCGTAGTCGTGGACCTGGGCGATGCCCGGATGGTTGAGCATCGCGGTGGTGCGCGCCTCAGCGCGGAACCGCTCGATGAACTCTGGGTCCTGGGAGAACTCCTGTTTGAGTACCTTGACGGCAACGCGCCGGCCCAGCCGGCTGTCCACCGCCTCCCAGACCTGGCCCATACCACCGGTGGCGACGAGGCGCTGCAGGCGGTACCTGCCAGATAGCGTCACACCAACTCGCGGACTCATGGTCCCCCCTGCAGTGCGGCCGCGATCACGGCTCGTCCGATCGGCGCGGCGAGTGCCCCCCCAGTCGCCGACAGGCGATCGCCGCCCCCCTCCACCAGCACCGCTATGGCAACCTTGGGCTTTTGCGCGGGCGCAAAAGCGATGTACCACGCGTGCGGTGGAGTATGACGCGGATCGGTGCCGTGTTCTGCGGTACCCGTCTTCGATGCGATCTGCACGCCGGGAACAGCCCCTTTCTGTTGTGCTACCTTCTCGGCGCCGACCATCAGCTCTGTCAGCTTAGCGGCGACCTGCGGCGACACCGCGCGGCGCTGCTGATATGGGGCGGTTGTGCTGATGTTGGCCAAGTCTGGCCCCTTGAGACTGTCGACCAGATACGGCTGCATCATCACCCCGGCATTCGCGATGGCCGCGGCGATTTCGGCGTTCTCCAGGGGAGTCAGTGCAACGTCCTTCTGCCCGATGCTAGACATCCCCAGCGCCGCGCGATCCGGGATTGGTCCGACAGTCGATTCGGCCACCTGCAACGGGATTACGCTCGGCGTGCTGTCCAGGCCGAACGAATGCGCCATGTTGCGCAGGGCGTCGGCGCCGAGACTAAGCCCCAGTTCGAAGAACGCGGTGTTGCAAGACAGCGCGAAGGCCTGGCTCAGCGACACGGTCGGACCGTTGCCGCACGGGGTGCCGCCGTAGTTCTCCAATGTCGCCGTGCTGTCGGGCAGCGGGATTTTGGGTGCCGCCGTCAATTGCTGGTCCTCGTTGCTGCCGGCTGCCAGCGCTGCGGCGGTGGTGACCACTTTGAACGTGGAACCCGGCGGGTAGGTCTCGGAGATCGCGCGATTGGTCAGCGGGGACTCGGCGTTGTCCCGCAGCTGCTGCCAGGCCTGGGCCTGCTCGTCGGGATCGTGCGATGCCAACCGGTTGGGGTCATAGGACGGCGACGACACCAGCGCCAGGATCTTTCCGGTGGACGGTTCCAGGGCGACGACGGCTCCCCTGCACGGCTGGCCACCGCAGCCTTGCTGCATCGCGTCCCAGCCGGCCTGCTGAACCCGCGGGTTGATCGTGGTTTCCACATTGCCGCCGCGTGGATCGCGACCGGTGAAGAAGTCGGCCAACCGGCGCCCGAACAGGCGCTCGTCGGATCCGTTCAATAGCGAGTCCTCGGCCCGTTCCAGACCCGTGCTGGAATACCGCAGCGAGTAGAAGCCGGTAACCGGTGCATAGGCCTCAGGGTTGGGATACTTCCGCAGGAAGCGGTAGCGGTCGTCGGTGGCCACCGAGAAGGCCAGCAGTTGGCCGCCCGCGGTGATCTGGCCGCGTTGGCGCGAATATTCGTCCAGCAGGACTCGCTGATTGCGGGGGTCGGCACGCAGCCCGTCAGCGGTGAACACCTGCGTGTACGTGGCGTTGAGTAACAACAGCACGATCAACGCCATCACGGTCACCGAGATCCGGCGGAGAGAGGCGTTCATACCTTCTGAATCACCTCAGTGCTGGCCGCCGCGATCGGTGGTGTTTTGCGCGGGCGGGTGCGTAATGGACTTCGGGCGCTGTGCGAGATACGGGCCAGGATGGCCAGCAGCACGTAGTTCGCCAGCAGCGACGACCCACCGTAGGACAGCCACGGGGTAGTCAGCCCGGTCAGCGGGATGAGCTGGGTGACCCCACCGACCACGATGAACAGCTGAATGGCCAGGGTCGACGCCAGCCCCGCGGCCAGCAGCTTGCCGAAGCTGTCGCGGCTTGCGATTGCCGTGCGCAGGCCGCGGACGATCACGATCGTGTACAGCATCAACAGGCTGGCTATCCCGACCAGGCCGAGCTCTTCGCCGAACGCCGCGATGATGAAATCGGTCGATGCGGCCGGAACGGTGTCGGGCTGACCGTTGCCTAGCCCGGTGCCGAAAATGCCGCCGGTAGCAAAGCTGAACAGCGACTGCACACTTTGATAGCCGCTGCCGTCGGGATCGGAGAACGGGTCCCACCACATCCGCACCCGAACCCGAACATGGCCGAAAATGTAGTACGCCACAATGCTTCCCGCGGCGAACAGCACCAAGCCGATGACGACCCAACTGAAGCGCTGGGTGGCGAGATAGACCACCACCAGAAACGACGCGTAGAGCAGTAGCGACGTGCCGAGGTCCGTCTCAAAGACCATCACGCCGATCGAGAGCACCCAGGCCGCCAGCAGCGGCGCGAGGTCGCGGGGGCGGGGCAGGTTCATCCCCATCAGATGCTTGCCTGCACTGGTGAACAGGCCACGCTTGGCGATCAGAACCGCGGAGAAAAAGATCAGCAGCAGGATCTTGGAAAACTCGGCAGGCTGAATCGAGAAGCCCGGCAATCGGATCCAGATCTTGGCGCCGTTCTGCTCCGAGAGCGATTTCGGCAGCAGCGCTGGAATCACCAACAGCACGAGACCGGCCACTCCGCACACGTAGCCGTAGCGCGCCAGCTGGCGATGGTCCTTGAGGAAGGTCACCACGAGCGCAAACGCGACGACCCCGACAAAGGTCCACAGCATCTGCTGGGTGGCGCTGGGGTGATGGTGGCCGCGGGCCGTGCTGGACAAGTCGAGCCGGTGGATCATCACCAGGCCAAGCCCGTTGAGCAACGCCACTATCGGCAGCAATAGCGGGTCGGCATAGGGGGCAAAGCGCCTCATTGCCAGATGTGCACAACCAAACAGCGTCAGAAAGGCCAGCCCGTAGCTGGCCAGGTCCCACCGCAAACCCCGCTCCTGGTTGGCCTCCACGATGAGTAACGCGGCGATGTTGATCACGGCGGCGAAGCACAACAGCAGCAATTCGGCGTTGCGCCGAGTCGGCAAGGGAGGCGTCACCGCCACCGGCGGCTGCAGGTGCGTCGTCATCCCGGCTCCCGGCAATCGACGCCAGGCTTAGGCGGCGGTCCCGGGAGTGTGGTCACCGTCGGCGAGGTGGTGGCGGGCGAGCTGGTTGTGGGACTTGTTGTAGCAGTCGTACTCGGGGATGGGCTGCTGGTCGAGGAGGTCGTGGTGGTCGGTGACGTGGTCGTCGTCGCGCTGGGGGTAGTCGAGGTTCCGGGCTGCGGCGTGGTGCGTGTCGTCGTACACAGCGGAAGCAGATTGTCGGCCAGCAATTGCTTCAGCTGCGATTGGGCCTGATCAAGAGTGCCGCCCGGCATCCCGCCCTGAACCTGCGCCTGTCCGGGACGGCGCAGATCTTGCAGCGTCATCAGGCGGCAGTCGAGGTGGCCCCCGGATTGGCTGTAACTGACCAGCGATAGTTCGTTGTGCGAATCCAGGCAGGCCACCAAATAGGGATCTTGCAAGGGAAAGCCCAGCATCGCGCCCTGAATTCCCCGCATGATGGACACCTTGCCGTCGTACTCGGCGACGTAGTAGTGGTGCCGGATGACTGCCCAGCCGACGGCCAGGGCGCCGACCAGCAGCATCGTCACCAGCGCGACAATGAGCGCCATTCGCCAGCGCGACCATTTCGACCGTTTGGCTGGTTCGACGGGCGGCGGAACCCGCTTGGCGACCTCTTTGCGCGGGCCGATGGCGGAGGCCCGGCCGGCGGCGGTGTTGGGCAGGGTCACTTGCTCTTCGTCACCGGAGACCGCGCCGGCGAGAATCGGCTGAGTCTGGCCATACTCGTAGTCGACGACGTCGGCGACCACCACGGTGACGTTGTCCGGCCCGCCGCCGCGCAGCGCCAATTCGATGAGGCGGTAGGCGCTTTCGGCGACATCGGGGATCTGCAGTGCCTCGAGGATGGTCTCGTCGCTCACCGGGTCGGAAAGCCCGTCCGAGCAGAGCAGGTAGCGGTCACCGGCGCGCGCTTCGCGCATCGTCAGGGTGGGCTCCACCTCATGACCGGTCAAGGCCCGCATGATCAGCGAGCGCTGTGGGTGGCTGTGCGCCTCCTCCGCGGTGATCCGGCCTTCATCGACCAAGGTTTGGACAAAGGTGTCGTCCTTGGTGATCTGGGTCAGCTCGCCGTCGCGCATCAGGTAGCCGCGGGAATCACCGATGTGCACCAGCCCGAGCCGATTGCCCGCGAACAGGATCGCGGTGAGCGTGGTGCCCATGCCCTCGAGATCGGGTTCCATCTCGACCTGCGCGGCGATGGCCGAATTGCCGGATCGCACCGCGGAGTCGAGTTTGGCCAGCAGATCGCCACCGGGCTCGTCGTCGTCGAGGTGAGCCAGTGCGGCGATCACCAACTGCGAAGCCACCTCGCCGGCTGCGTGACCGCCCATCCCGTCGGCCAGGGCCAGTAGCCGCGCGCCGGCGTAGACGGAGTCCTCGTTGTTTGCGCGTACCAGGCCGCGATCACTGCGGGCGGCATACCGCAGGACTAGTGTCACGGGCGCAACTCGATTGCCGTTTTGCCGATCCGAACCGGCGTGCCGATTGGAACTCGTACCGCAGTCGTCACCTTCGCCCTGTCAAGGTAAGTGCCGTTGGTCGATCCTAGATCCTCGACGTACCATTCCGAACCGCGTTGAGATAGTCGGGCGTGCCGCGTCGAGGCGTAGTCGTCGGTCAGGACCAGAGTGGAGTCGTCAGCGCGCCCGATCAACACCGGCTGCCCGCTGAGCGTGATGCGCGCGCCCGCCAACGCACCTTCGGTCACCACCAGGTAGCGCGCGGCGTCCCGGCGCTGCCGGGACGGCAGCAACGTCGTGCGCAAGGCAAGGCCGCGGCGAACCATAACGGCGCCGGTAGGCGCGTAGATATCGGTCTTCAAGATCCGCAACACGGACCAGATGAATACCCACAACAACATTAAAAATCCGGCACGCGTCAGCTGCAGTACCAATCCCTGCATCTGACGTCCTTTCCGTCCTGGCGTCGTACCCCTGGCTTCCGTGACCGAGCACATCAGCAACGTCACGATACTTGGACGGTGGGTTCAGTGAATGCGGACGATGATCTCGGAGTGTCCTAAACGGATCACGTCGCCATCGGCCAATTGCCACTCCTGCACCGGTGCATTGTTCACGGTTGTGCCATTAGTGGAGTTGAGGTCGGATAGCAGCGCGACCTGACCATCCCAGCGGATCTCCAGGTGCCGGCGTGAAACGCCCGTGTCGGGCAGCCGGAATTGAGCGTCCTGTCCGCGGCCTACGACGTTGGAACCCTCGCGCAGCTGGTAGGTCCGGCCGCTGCCGTCGTCCAGTTGCAAGGTGACCGACGCTCCGGGAGAGCCGTAGCCGCCCTGCCCGTAGCCGCCGTAGCCGCCGGCGGCCGGCTGCCCGTAGTCAGCAGCGGCGCCGGACTGACCGTAGTCGTAGTCGTGGCCGGCGGGCTCGGCGTACCCCGCACCGGGAGGGGCTTCGGCGTAGCGGGTGTACTCCTGACCGTATTCCTGCTGACCGTATTCCTGCTGGCCGTAGCCAGCGGAGCCCTGCTGGTAGCCCTGGTCGTACCCGCCACCGGGGTCGGGGTAAGCCGGACGCTGCTCTGGCGGGCCTGCGGGTGCCGAGGGAGCGTAACCGCCCGCGCCCTGTTGGTAGCCCTGGTCGTACCCCTGGCCGCCGTAGCCGGGCTGTCCACCGCCCTGCGGAGCGCCGTAGCCGCCCGCGCCCTGTTGGTAACCCTGGTCATACCCTGGGGCGCCGTAGCCGCCACCAGCTGGCGGACGTTGTTCATAGGACGGCGGGGCCGGCGGGTAGCCACCTGGTTCCTGATAGCCGCGCTGGTCGGGGTAGCCGCCCTGATCCGGGTAGCCGCCGCGCTGGTCCGGGTAACCGGCGCGCTGGTCGGGGTAGCCGGCGCGCTGGTCGGGGTAGCCGCCCCTGGTCGGGGTAGCCGGCGCGCTGGTCGGGGTAGCCGCCCTGGTCGGGGTAGCCGGCGCGCTGGTCGGGGTAGCCGCCCTGGTCAGGCTGGCGCGGCGGATATCCCTGCTGAGGCGGATAGCCGCCCGCATCCGGCGGATATCCAGCTCCAGCCGGTGGGTCCTGGCCGCCGCGTGGGTCATCTTGCGGACGTCCGTAGCGCTCGTCGTAGTACTCATCGCCGGGCCGCCCCTGCGCCGGCCCCCCGCGGTAGCTCGAATTGTCAGTCATTGGTGGTACTCCTGGTTCTGCGCCATACGCATTATTTGATTGTGGCCGGGTGGTATCGGTGACCGTCGAGCGGGGCTCGACGTCGGGGTTGACAGCACCGCGGGCGCGGAACTGGCCGGTATGCAGGTTCGATGACTGCTCGAACCGGACAACCACATCACCATACGTTTGCCACCCCCGTTCATGGATATAGTCAGCCACGTACTTAGCGAAAGTGCGCGACGTGAGCTCAGGGTCGGCACCTACCTTCTCAAAGTCGTGCACACTGAGGGTAATGATGTATTCGTTTGGCGCCAAAAGGTGATTTCCCTGTAGCGACTGGACACCGTCTGCAGCCTCGCGCCGCAAAAGCGCTTCGACCTCTTGCGGAACAATCGATCCGCCGAAGATCCGGGCGAACGCATCGCCTACGGTCGCCTCTAACTTACGTTCGATGCGCTGAGCTAGCCCCCTTTGGCTACCCATCCGTCAGCGCCCGCCCGCATTTGTCCGGGTATATCGCCAGCGCGAGGCAAACGATTCGCCAGCGTGTCGTATCACCTAAGTATGGTATCGGGACATTGCGACGATTTGGCACCGTGAGAATCCTGAGAATCGCATCGCCGCTGCTCACAGCCCTGTGCGGGTCCGGCTATCGGGACGCTCAAAGGACGGCTATCCCTGCGAAGCGATTGGGACGCGTTGCTACTACAGTGATATGGTCCTGCGGTTGTTCTCGGGCGAGTGGCGGAATGGCAGACGCGCTGGCTTCAGGTGCCAGTGTCCTTCGGGACGTGGGGGTTCAAGTCCCCCTTCGCCCACCGTGCGCGATGCTAGGCACTGGGAGGAGCTCAGGTCACGAATCGAAAGATGTCGTGACCTTTGTGTTCTGTTCGGGAAAGCAGCGTGGGCTGCCCAACCAGTAGTGCTGGGACCCACCAAGACCCCGAGACCATCGTCTATCGGATGACGCCAACATCGCATATCTGAGCGACCCACCCGACACTCTGTCGGCGACGGCGATGGTCCACGCCGAACAGAGGAGCCGAAAGAACCAGGGCACCTGGCCCGAATAGGCCCCGAATAGGCCCCGAATAGGCCCCGAATAGGCAATGACGGAGTTCTAGACGGCGACCGCACCGACCCGACACCACCACAGGCAAGGAGGCCATGATCGTGGAACTGGACACCCGCGATTGGGCCAACCAGGGGGAGGTGTCCAGTACCACCTTCCTTGTTAGATCTTTGACCTGGTCAACGCCGGTTGCCGGAGAGGATCCCACTATGGACGTCGCCGAACTCGCGCGGGTGCTGGAAACTATTGGCATCCCTCCCCAGTCGTTGGCTCTGGGCGGACACGCTGATTGCTCGTGGTTTGCCGAACAGGAACGCCCGCGGGCGGTTGAGGCCGACGGCGGCAGATGATCAGGGCGGGGCCCTAGCCACATCATCGCCACGGAACTAGCAGGGCGCCACCGCGCCGGAGCGCGCCAACGCGCGCCGTGCCGGCACTGAAGCGGCACGACGCGCGTCGGATTGGCGTGACTAAATTCGCTGCTGCGACAGGCTGCTATTTACGCGTGGCCGGAGCCGCACCCGACACCCGGCAGACAGCCGGTGCCGCCGGGCACCCCGCCCGGGCCCGCAGTTCTAGACCGCCGGTACCACAGCCGACGCCCGGGACGCAGCCCTGGCCCCCGGGGCCTCCGCCGGGCCCGCCGTTGGTACCGCCCGAGCCGCAGTTCCCATTCGCGTCGCAGCCGCCGCCACCCGGGTCATCTTTGAAGATGACATGCGTGGGCGCGGGGCCGGTCATTGCCGGTCCACCGACGCCAGGGTCGGCAGCGGCAATCGGCGCGACAGCGATCGCCGCCGCACCAGCGCCAGCAACCAGTACTTTCCTGAGAGTCAATTTCACAGTCATATATGTCGCGTACCACCGAGGCCGGTGCGTAAAACATCCGACGCGGAAAATTTCCAACGAACCCACGGCGCGTGCATGTATCTCAGTGGCAAGGGCCGCTGCGGCTCACGCGTGCGACCGCGTCGGCAGCCAGTGCTAGATCTAGGTGGTGGCGGAGTCGGTGATGGCGTCGAATTCGGGATGCTTCTTGAGCACCGTGGCGACCATGGAGCACTCCGGGACGATGCGCTTGCCCGAGTCCCGAGTCGCGTTCAGGGCCTCCTCGACAAGGATGGTCGCCAACCCGCGTCCGCCGTAGGCGGGATCGATCTCGGTGTGGTGGAAGACGCGCTGATTGCCGCGATCGACGTAAGCGGCCAGCCCGACGGCTTGGCCGTCCACGGCGATCGTGAACTGGCCGTCCTCAGCACTGACCTGGGTTTGTGCGCCCGTCTTATCGACAGTCATTCGGATTCCCTCCTGTTGGGTGTAGGTCTGTGTGGGGTGCAGGTCGAGGTAGCAGCCGGGTGGTGGGCAGCGGAGGGGCCGGCAGTCGGGCGACCGGACCCCGGTATCCCTGGACGGCGCCGAACCGCTCGTCGGCGTCCTGCCAGAGCTCCCGATAGCCGACGATGTCGTCGTGACTGCGCCCGACGAAGTTCCACCACATCACCAATTCTTCGGTGAAGGGGGTGCCACCCAGCAGCAGCACCCGCGCGGGCCGGTCGCCGGCGTTGCGCAGCTGCAGTGTGGCGCTGCCCGCGCACTGGTAGCCCAGGTCGGCGACCGCCAAGGAGGTCCCGCCCAGCTGGATGGCGCCCATATCGCACAGCACGCCGTGTTCGAAAGCCGGGTCGACGTCGATGTCCAGCCGGGCGTGCGCGTCGAGATCGATCTGGGCGCCGAGCAGCGGAGTAAACGTGTGCACGGGTGAGCGGCTGCCGGCCAGCTCGCCCAGAAACACCCGCGCGACCGAACCGGGCAGCGAAATCGGTGCGGGCGCATAGTGGGCGAAATCGCGCCCGGTGTCACGCGCGAAGTCCGGAAGTGCCACCCACAACTGCGCGCCGTGCAGGACCGCCTCCGGCGAGATGGACACCTCGGAGTGACAGATGCCCGCGCCCGCCGTCATCAGATTCAGTTCGCCGGGCCGGACCATCGCATGGACGCCGCCGCTGTCTCGGTGCTCCACTCCCCCACTGAACAACCAACTGACCGTTTGCAATCCGGTGTGCGGATGCGGTGGAACATCCATGCGCGCGGACACCGGGCCGTAATGGTCGACGAAACACCATGCACCGATCAGTGAGCGTTGGCGTTGCGGAAGCGTGCGTCGTACCGGGAGCGCGCGCGGGCCGCCAAGCGGAACCTCACGTGGATGGAGAACCTCGATGCCGTCGGCCCGTGACGCGCTGCAAGCGACTTCGGCCGGCGCGGTCTCGAGGTTGCTCACCAGCCCGACGCTACGCTTTTTCGGGGCCTTATCGCCCAGGCGGCCGCAGCACCTTCATCGCCAACCGCATGACCGGTTCGGGAAGCCGATCCTGCATCGAGAGTGCGGCATCCGCCGCGCGGGATCGCAGCGGGGTGCCGCGACCGAACATCCGGTTCAGCGGTCCCCCGGACGGTTCGATCACCACATGTAACGGCGGGGTGTCCACCGCGGCGCCCAGCGCGTTGGAGATGACCATCCGCTGAATCTCGCTTGTTCCCTCAAAGATGGTGTACAGCTTGGCATCCCGATACCACTTTTCCACGGGGTGGTCGGTGATATAGCCCCAACCGCCCATGGTCTGGATGGCGCGTTCGGTGGCTTTGACGGCGACCTCGCTGGCGGCGAGCTTGGACATGGAGCCCTCGCCCCGCTCGAACGGCACTCGGTTGGCCGCCATCCAGGAGGCACGCCAGGTCAGCAACCGGGCCGCATCGATCTGGGTGGCCAGGTCGGCCAGCGGAAACGCGATGCCCTGGTTGTCGATGATCGGTCCGCCGAACGCCTCTCGCTCAGTGGCGTACGACGTCGCATACTCCAATGCCGCGCGCGCGATCCCGATTGCCTGGGCGGCGACCATCGGACGCGTCTGCTCGAAGGTGCCCAGCGTCGCCGACCCGGAACGCTGCCCACCCGCGACCACTTCACGGGCTTTGGCCAGCTTGTGTTCCAGCTTCTCCTCTCCGCCAAGCAGATTGGCCGCCGGGATCCGGACGCCGTCAAACAGCAACTCGGCGGTATGAGACGCCCGGCAGCCCAGCTTGTCGAGTTTTCGCAGCATTTTCAGCCCGGGCGTACCGCCGGGCACCACAAACAGCGCCTGGCCGCGGTGGCCGAGCTCCTCGTCGACGACCGCGTTGACCACGTGCACGTTGGCGATCCCGCCGTTACCGATCCACATCTTGTGGCCGTCGATGATCCAGTCCCCGTTCCCTGAGCCGTCACGGCGGGCGATGGTGCGCAGATTCCGGACGTCACTGCCGCCTTCAGGTTCCGAGATCGCCAGCGCCGCGAGCTTGAGATCGCCTGGCGTACCGAAACATTCGGGTGCCCACTGGAGCATCTGCTCCGGGGATGCGGCCTGACCGATCGCCGACAACGCCAGCGCGGGCATGACGATCGCCAATCCGATTCCGGCGCAACCCCAGAACAGCTCCTCCATGAACATCGGTAAAGAGATGCCGGTCGGGTCTCCGATCAGATCGCGGTAGAACAACGGGCTGTAGAAGCCACGCTGGGCCGCCTCCTCCAGCACGGGCCAGGGAAACTCTTGCCGCTGGTCATATTCGAGCGCCACCGGGCGTATCACGGACTCGGAGAACTCGTGGGCACGCCGGGCCAAATCGTGTTGTGCCGCCGTCGGTGTCAGGTCGAACCCCATGCCGGGTCGGCTACCCCGCCTGCGGGGTCAGCAAACGGCCGCGGCCCGGCCTTCTCACGGCCGTCTTCACGCGGCCGAGCGCGGACCAACCCGTGCCGGCGGCAAGTGCAGCACCACGGTGGCCACCGGAACGGCATCGCGTTCACGGCGCGCCAAGAGGGAAGCGTTGTCGGGCAGCTCTCTGGCGTTGATTTCGCCGGCGGCGATACGCCGCAACAGGTCGTGCGCCCGAGCGAGCTGCTCGCGCTTGCGGTACTGCCCGCCGGGAAGCTTGATGCCGGCCCATACCCCGTACTCTTCGCGATGCTTGATGGCGCGCCCGGCACACAACCGCTGTTGGGCCAGCGGGCAGCGGCGTAGGCATTGGATCCTCGCCTCGATGGCCGAACGTTCGTAAGCGCGTGCCTTTGCCGCGCCGTCACCGCAGTCGTCGTCGGGGTAGCCGAACCATAGTTCCGGGTTGGCTGCGCAGGGGTTTCCCATGTGTTGATCTCCTTGTCCCGAGGCGAAACGTAGGCAAAAGCGTATACACATGAACACGGCAGCCGCAAGAGAAACGTGGACAGAAACGTATATACGATGCGTTGGCAGACCGCTTGTGTAATATCCGGCCTGTGGCCGGAGCGTGCGATGAGCCGTGAATCGGCCGGCGCGGCCATCCGTGCCTTACGCGAGTCGCGCGACTGGTCACTGGCCGAGCTGGCGGCGGCGACGGGTGTCAGCATCATGGGGCTGAGTTACCTAGAGCGCGGCGCTCGCAAGCCGCACAAAAGCACAGTTCAGAAGGTTGAAAACGGGCTTGGCCTGCCGCCGGGCACGTATTCGCGGCTATTGGTGGCCGCCGATCCAGACGCCGAGCTGGCCCGGTTGATCGCCGCGCAGCCGGCTGAGCCGTTCTCCGCACGACGCCCGGGCGCGGTCGTGGTCGCCCGCCAGAGCGACACGGAAGTGCTCGAGGGTTACGCCGAAGCCCACATCGATGCCATCAAATCGGTCATCGATCGACTGCCGGCGACGACATCAAACGAATATGAGACGTATATTCTCTCTGTGATCGCGCAGTGTGTGAAGGCGGAGCTGCTGGCCGCCAGCTCCTGGCGAGTGGCGGTAAACGCGGGTGCCGACTCGACGGGCCGGCTTATGGAGCATCTGCAGGAACTCGAGGCGACGCGTAGCGCCCTGCTGGAGCGAATGCCGACCAGCTTGAGCGCGCGCTTCGATCGCGCCTGCGGGCAGTCGTTGTTGCCGGAAACGATCATCGCGGCCCTGGTCGGTGTTGGCGGCGACGAATTGTGGGACATCCGCAACCGGGGAGCCATCCCGCCCGGAGCACTCCCCCGTGTGCGCGCCTTCGTCGATGCGGTGGAGGCCGCCGGAATCAGCGCAGAGGGAAACCGGTGATCTACGGCGAGATCGAGGAGTTGCGTCGTGCTCACCAAATGTTCGTCGGCGGTGCGACGCACCCGACCCTCGACCCGGGCACCGCGCACTATCCGGAATTACTGCAGCGAGTCGCCGGCCTGAATATCGTTGTGGGACAGCCGTGTTATCAGCGCGCGGTCCTAAACAGCCGAGAAGCTCTGCTGTCGGCGGCGCGAACGGATGCCGCGACCGCAGCGGTCATCGCCGGTGCGCAACGGGATCGGATGCAGGCGCGGGAGCTGACCGGGAGCGTGCTCGACGAGGCCCGCGCCGACGCCGCCGTGACTCCGGTGACGCCGATGGCCCAGCGTGAGGCGATACGCCGTCGCGTGGCGCGGCTGCGCGCTCAACGGGCGCATGTATTGGCGGCCCGCTCGCGGGCGCGGCGGCACCAAGCCGCGTTGCGGGCGCTGGGTTACCGGCTGTCGCACCACCGTGGCCCCGGTTCGACCGGACTGCGGCTTCCGTCAACCAGTGGCCGCGCCGGCATCGCGGTACGCGCCGCATTATCACGACTGGGTCGTCCCTATGTCTGGGGTGCGACCGGTCCCAATCAGTTCGACTGCTCCGGGTTGGTCCAATGGGCCTACGCGCGGGCCGGTATTCACCTGGACCGCACCACCTACCAGCAGATCAATGACGGCCTCCCGGTGCCGCGCTCACAGGTCCGGCCAGGCGATCTCGTGTTTCCCCATGCCGGGCATGTGCAGATGGCGATCGGCAACAATATGGTCGTCGAAGCGCCCTACTCGGGTGCCTCGGTCCGGATCAGCCCGTTGGGCAGCTATGTGCAGATTCGTCGGCCGCTGTGAGGAGGTGGAGCCGGTGGCGGAGCAAACCGGACCTTCGGTAGCTGCTATTCAGGCACGGCAGGCCGCGCTGACGGGCCGACACAGTACGGTTGCCGACGCCGACCGGGTGCTGGCGGAGGCGCTTGCCAGCGCTCATGCCGAGATACTCGAGAGCATCCGTCGGCTCGATGAGATCACGGCCGAGATCGACCGCGCGGCATCGAACCAGACCGACGCCGCACCTTTGGGCGCGCGCGAGTTCCAGAGATTCCTGGTTGCCAAGCAACGGGAGATTGCGGCGGTCGTGGCGCATGCGCACGAGCTGGCTCAATCGAAAAGGGCTGTGTTGGAGGGCCTGCGCACACACTATGCAGCCGTGCCTCAGAACGGCGGCGGCTGATTGCAGCCGGCTGCCGGGCCGGGTCGTGTAGGTATGTCCGGTGGGCGACGTCCAGGTGATGGTGCCGTCGGGATGTTGTGGGTCGCGCAAACCGTTGGGTCCGCACCAAAAAGTCTCGAGGAGACGGTGGATGCGACTGGCTCAACTACTCTCTAACCGCGCAGTCCAGGCGACTAGGGTATGACGCGCGGCGAGAGACGGGAGACCAAGGTCATGCCTACCTCGGACGATCCAATGGGTGCAGTGCTGAAGTACGTCGAGGCGTTCAACAACGGCGACTCTGCGGCGATGGCAGCGACATGCGCCGAGCCCATGCAAATTCTTGACGGTATGTCGCCTCATGTCTGGCAGGGGCCGACAGCTGCCGAAGACTGGTGGAGAGACGTCCTTGCTGAGGGCGAGCACCTAGGGGCTTCGGGGTACCGCATCACGCTCGGCGAGGGACGGCATGTCGATGTCAACGGCAACTACGCCTATGTCGTCGCCCCCGCGACCATGACATTCGACCTGCGCGGTCAGCCGGTGAAGCAAACTGGCTCGGTATATACGGTCGCGCTTCGTAAAGTCGGCGCTGACTGGCGGCTCACCGCCTGGGCATGGGCAAAAGGCGCTTGAGCAGACGATGGGACCGATTCTCCGAAATACTCTCTGATCGGCTCATTGCACGAGAACGAAACTCGACCCGCTCCTCGGCTTACACTTCCGCAATGTTCTCGGAGACGCGCTATGCGCTGAACGGGAACTTGCGCGTCGCCTATCGCACTAGTCGCGAAGGCCCTCGCGACTTCGTGTTCGTCCCGAACTGGTTCACGTGCTGCGAGCTTCTTCCAGAGCTTCCGTCCCTTCAAGGGTGGGTCGAGGCGACGACATCGCTCGGTCGGCTGATCTTCTTCGACCAGCCGGGCACCGGAGCGTCCGATCCCGTCACGCCGGGCGCGATGCCGACCTTGGAGCAATGGGCCGACAGCATCACCGCGGTGCTCGACGATCTCGGAAGTAGCGAAGCGGTCCTCCTCGCCTTCGACGGCTCGTTCGCGACGGGGGCGCTGTTCGCGGCGACACATCCATCCCGCACAGCCGCACTGGTCGTGCTTGAGGGCAACGCGGACACGTCGGGCATCCCCGATCGCGAGGAAGTCATCGCTGCGATAGCGGCGATGTGGGGCACGGGGGAGTGGCAGCATGTCTTGAATCCGGACATGCCATGGAACGAGGAGATCCGGGCAACGTTTGCTCGAATGGAACGCCTGGCGCTGAGCCCAGGCACCGTCGCTCTCATGATGCCGCTCTTGTCCGAAGTGGACGTGCGAGCGCTGCTGCCGACAGTCCGCGTGCCAACCCTCGTCGTCCACCACGCCGACGACCCGATACTCGTGCCCGCGATGGGCAAGTACATCGCTGATCACATACCGGGCGCGAAATACGTTGAGCTGTCAGGGCGCAACATGTACCACTTCGTCGAACCATGGCGCCCGTCCTTCCAGGAAATCGCCGAGTTCCTCACCGGCCACCAGGCAGACGTGGCCGACGACCGGGTTCTCGCCACCGTGCTCTTTACCGACATCGTCGACTCGACGCGCCGCGCCGCAGAAATCGGCGACCGTAATTGGCATGCGTTGCTTGATGCGCACGACGCCATCGTGCGCGTACAACTCAATCGCTTCCGGGGTCGTGAGGTGAACACCTCGGGTGATGGCTTCCTCGCGATGTTCGACGGCCCTCAGCGAGCGATCCGCTGCGCGATGGCAATTCGTGCCGCCGTGCAGGCGCTCGGCATCGAGGTGCGCGCCGGGTTACACACCGGCGAGTGCGAGGTGCGCGGCGATGACATCGGTGGGATCGGCGTGCACATCGGCGCGCGAGTGAGCGCCTTGGCAGGGCCGAACGACGTGCTCGTGTCCAGCACGCTGCGCGACCTCGTGATCGGGTCGGGGCTGGAGTTCGAGGATCGCGGCGTCCACGAGCTCAAGGGCGTGCCCGGCGACTGGCGGCTCTTCGCCGTCACGTCTCAGTAGCGGTGGGTTTCTGCGGAAGCTCAATTCGCCTGCCGTAAGCGGCTTTTGCCGCTAGCATTTGCGGCATAGACATTTGAGGTTGGACGGGTGGGTAGGACCCAGCGGGTAGGGCACGGTGTGGTCGATGTCAGTGAAGGCCGCGGGGTGGTCGCACCCGGGGAAGCGGCAGGTCATGTCGCGGCAGCGGATAAAGCGTTGCAGCTGGGCGGACGGGCGGTCTCCCGCCTCGGCGGGGGCGTCGGCGAAAAACCCAACGGGGTGATTTTGGCGCCGCCGGCGATGAGTTCGGCCAACAGCAGGGCGGGTACCGCTGCGCCGCCGGCAATTTAGGCCGCGGGTAGCCAGATCGCTGGTGGTTCGGGATCGGAGGCCAGCGCCTCGCGCAGCGGCGTCTTGGGGGTAATCGGTCGCGCGGGTGGTGCACCGTTGGTGTGCGGGTCGGGCTGTGCGCTCAGTGCCGCAGCGTGGGCGAATACATGGATCACCACGGCGGTGGCGCGCGGGTCGGTCTCCATTCGGGCGGGGCAGTCGCTGCACGCGCAGGCGCAGGCCATCTGATAGCCCCCGGCGGGGGTCCCTAGAGCATCGGCGCGGAGTTGGGCGATGGTGCGCGGGTCTTGGTCACAGACTTGGTGTGCCATCGCGGTGAGCTTGCGATCCAGCACGGCGGCATCGGTTGCCAGCAGCAGCCCCAGAACGCTGCCGTGGGCGGTCTTGGCGGCCGACATAGGACCGAACTGTCGGCGTCGTTGGCCAGGGTGGCGTCGACGAGTTTCATGACCTGTGGGTCTTTGATCAGGTCGGTGTGCCAGACGATCGCGGTGGCCAGGCGCAGGCTGATGATGCCCTCGGCCAGCAGCGCGGCAACCGCAGGAAGTCGGTCGCGCAGGGCGCTCGGTGACGCAAGGTGAATTGTCGGCCGGAAGTTGCCTGCGTACTGTCACCCGGCATGCAGGGGTCACGACCACCAGCACCGGGGCCAGCAACAGGCGTAAAGCGCTTGGCCTAGCCGATGTCGACGTATCAGGACCTAGTCGAAGCACTACAGCGTGTTCGGGACGCGACGGGTGACCCGCGCGCCTGGATGTCAGGACTGACGCCGGGCGAGGTGTCTGCCGTTGTCAGTCCCGCGACGGGACCTGAACAACTCGACGCGATTGTGCGCAAGATCCACCAGCAACATCCGGACCTGTTCAATCCGGGGACGGCGACACCGCGCGAGCCGCCCGCAACCCCACCGGCTTCGGGCGAGCCGCCGCCGGATCGACAGCAGGGCGAAGCCGCGAAAGCTATCGCGGACGCGGAAGCAGCTCTGGCACATCAGAATTCGGCGAGTTCGCAACTCGACCTGCAAGTGATTTCGGCGATCCTGAATGCCCACCTCAAGACGGTCCAGGGCAGAGCAGCGATGACCAAGTTGCAGCAAGAGACCGAAACCGCGCTACGAACGCGATCGGATCTGGACACCCCCGCCGGAGCGCGCGACTTCCAGCGGTTCCTGATCGGCAAGCTCAGGGACATCCGGGCCGTGGTCGCGGACGCAAGTCTTGACGACACGTCGAAGTCGGCGTTGATGGCGGCGTGGACATCGCTGTACGACGCCTCCAAGAGCGGAGCGAGCGTCCCGGGCGAAGTCCGCCCGGCATCGACTATCGCTGCCGGTGCACCAGCACGTGGCGGCGGACCGGACCCGTCGGACGCTGGTTTCGATCCCTACCTGGGTTCGCTACTGGCCGAGGATCCCGGCTTGCCGGCCGGCGAATCGCCGGCGCAGGCGGCGACGGCAGCTCCCGCGACACCAGCAGCGCCGATGACCCCGGTGCTGCCCGGCATTCCCAACTTCGGCGGCAGGACTGGCACCGGGCGGTGGCTCGATGCCCGGTTGGAGTACGCCACCGGCTGGACTGACGCTTCCCGAGCCGCTGGGAGGTCGCGCCGACGAACCGCGGCTGACATCCGAAGATCCCGACCCCCACGATCACGCGGCGTCGGAGGACCCCCGCACCGAGGATCACGTGGAGAAGGACCCGCCCCCGGAGACTCCCCCGTCGCCGCCGGAAGGTCCGACGACCGTTACGTTGCCCAACGGCGAGACGGTAACGGCTGCCAGCCCCCAACTGGCCGCGGCCATCAAAGCCGCCGCCGCCGGAGCGTCAATCCCAGATGCTTTCCAGCAGCAGGGAATTACGATCCCGCCGCCAGGTACCGCGGTTACCCATCCGATCGAGCCCGCCCTGGTCGCACCGGGAGATATCGGGATGCTCACCGATCGTCATGCACTTGCGCTCGGCCACAGCAAAGCCTTGCTCGACGGCCAGATTCAACACATCGCCACTGTGAGCGGGCCGAGCTTCCTAGGCTGGGAGCACCCACCGACGCCGGCGCACACCGAACCACCGACACCAACCCGGCCGGCAGCTACCTCGGCTGGGTGGGCTCGGTAATTATTAGACCCGACGGAATAAGTGGCGCACGAACAGGAGACGGCGGATGTCAGAGCAAATCCATGTGGTGCCCGCGCAGCTACGTGAAGCCGCTGCTCACCACGAGCAGATCTCCGACTACTTGCGAACCGTGCCGTCGTCGCATGCCGCGATCCAGGAGAGCCTGGACTCGCTCGGCCCCGTCTTCGGTGAGCTGCGCGACGCCGGACACGATTTGCTAGAGCTCAGACGCCAGTGCTACGAGCAACAAGCCGACGACCACGCCGACTTGGCGCGCAACCTCAGGACTTCGGCGACGATGTGGGAACAGCACGAGCAAGACGCGGCGCGCAACCTCGGCAGCATCGTCGACGGCGGGTAATGACAGACGCCAATCCCGCCTTCGACACCGTTCATCCGAGCGGGCACATCCTGGTCCGGTCCTGCCGCGGCGGATACATGCACAGCGTCGCGTTGAGCGCTGAGGCGATGGACACCGACGCCGCGACCTTGGCACAGGCCATCCTGCTGACGGCCGATGTGTCGTGCCTCAAGGCTTTGCTGGAGGTGCGCGACGAGATCGTGGCGGCCGGGCATACCCCGTCGGCAGAGGTTCCGACCTCCCACGATCTGGACACGGCGATTGAGAAGCTGTTGGCGCATCAACTGCGCCGTCGTGAGAGCTGACCGGCTAAAGCAGCCAGGTCTTGGCAGCGTCTGGATCAGGAGCGATATCGGCAGGCGGCTCGATCGGATTGGCGCCGAACAACTCCCGCGCACGGCAAAGCAGAGCACGCACTTCGTCGAGTTGCTGCTGCAGCGCCGAATCAGCCATGACCCCACGCTAGCCACGACGCGGGGGCCACACAATTCACCGTTGCCTGAGGCCAGGCGAAGATGCCGGTACCCTGGCCAGGTGGCGATCTTCGGTCGGAACACGGCGCGCCAGCGCCTGCGGAGGGCGACGCAGGAGTCCCTCACGATTCCGGCCTTCAGCGCTCCCATCGATTGCACCCCCTGGGTGGTCGGTGGGCTGTGGCCTGCCGAGCTGTCGACGATCACCGCCGAAACCGCGAAGTTTGCCGAGCACCTCGGTGCAGATCTGCAGCTGATAGCCCGCAAAGCCAATGAGCAGCTCAGGGCCCTTAGGCATAACGCCATGACAGATTCGGCCCGGCACGCGCAAGAGGCACTGGTGATCGACGAAGCCCGCGCTCGCGCCGTGCGAAGAGTGCAGTCGACGGTTCGGCACCTGCACGCCGCGAGGGCCGAGGCGCCCGCCGCGCGCAGGCGCCCGCCGGCAGTACGGAACGCCGCCAGGACCGATATCGACAAGACGCAGGTCCTGCCCGCCATCAGGGACGCGAAGCCGGTGCGACCCCCAGAACCGCGGGTACACCAGCCGCAAACCTCCGCCCGCGGTCGCCACCACGCCCCGATGGTGAACAACAGCGCGGCTAAGCCGCCAGTGGCTCCGGCACCGCAGGTCGCGCCTGACTCAGGCGCTGCGGCCGATCGGTTGCGGCGGCTGCTCGTGTTCGTGGCCCGACAAGAACCACAGCTGAACTGGGCGGTCGGCGATCGGGCAGACGGCACGACGGTGCTGGTCACCGACCTGGCGCACGGGTGGATACCGGCAAACATCAGGCTTCCGGCGGGCGTGCAGTTGCTGGTGCCCGAGCGCCGGGCCGGGAAAGTCTCCGAAATGCTGGGCATCACCACGCGCATCGCGACTTACGCGCCTGGCGATGCCCTGGACTGGTCGGCTGAATTTGCCGCGACCGAATCTTCGGTGCAGCCCCGCGAGCTGCCAGCGGTTGAGGATCTGCGATGGGAGCTGGGTCGTGCCACGCACTGGCGCGACGGAATCCCGCGAGAGGTGCACACCTTGGCCAAGGCTGCGGCAGCCGGAACCGGTGCCGCCGAACACGAAGTCGGCGTGCTGCGAATCCATCGTGATGCGGCCCATCAGCAGCTGCTGGCGCAGTATCCGGAGGCTGATCCGGCACACTTGCTCAACTGCCTGTTATTGGCCGCCACCGACTGCATGGTCGCCGGCGACTCGGTATCGGCGAACTACCACATGTCCTGGTTTCACAAGCTCGACGCTGCACCGGCCGGTCAGTAGCACGCCAGGCAGTGACAGCGAGGCCGTGCCGATTGAATTGACGCTGGTTGGGGCGGTCGACATACTGACATCGTGTCGGGGTCGGGCCGCCGCAGCGAGCTGAGTGACTTAACAGATAGAGATCTCGTCGAATCAGTTCTGCGTGAATTGAGCGAGGCGGCCGACAAGTGGGAAGCCCTTGTCGCGCAAGCAGAAACCATCACCTACAGCGTGGACTTGGGCGATATTCACGCCGTCGCAAATTCCGATGGCCGGTTGCTCGAGTTGACGCTGCATCCGGGTGTGATGACCGGTTATGCACATGGGGAATTGACCGATAGGTTGAACCTCGCGATCGCAGCGTTGCGCGAAGAGGCAGAGGCCGAGAACCAGGCAAGGTACGGCGGCCACCTGCGCTGACGCCGGTGTCGATGCCGCAGCGGAACGCGCATCGAGCGCCGAAGGGAGAATGACGATGCCACTGAATCTGTCCAATCGGGACCAGAATTCGGGGCACTTGTTCTACAACCGGCGGTTGCGTGCGGCGATCACAAGGTTTTCGGTGCGGATGAAGCACGACGATCGCAAACAGCAAGCGGCGGTGGCACTGTCGATCGTGCTCGTTCTCATCGGTGTTGGCTGGATGGCGTTGCTTCACGTCATGAAGCCCGCGGGTTTGGTCGGCGAGTCAGCCATCGTCGGCGACCGTGACACCGGCGCGGTCTACGCGAAGATCAACGGGCGCCTCTACCCCGCGCTCAACTTGACCTCGGCGCGGCTTGGCGGTCGGCAATGACTCGGCTCCCGCCTGGGTCAAAGCGAGTGAGATCGCCAAGTATCCGACCGGCCCGACGATCGGCATTCCCGGTGTGCCGGACAGCTTGCCGATCACATCGAACTCCGTATCGGCGTGGTCGGTCTGCGACATCGCGGCGACCCGAGGCAGCGGGACGGCCCCGGTGGTGACGTCCATCGCGGGCCAGCTGTCGCCATTCGGCCGGGCCGCGGCGATGGGACCCGCTCAGGCCGTTCTGGCGACCCACAAGAGCGCAACCTACGTGATCTGGCACGGACAACGGTCCCGTATCGATCCAACCGAGCGGTCGGTGACTTTCAATCTTGGTCTCGATCCCGGGGTCACCTATCCGATCGAGCTCTCCAACGCTCTGTTCGACGCCATGCCGTCAACGGAACCCATTGTGTTGCCGGCAATCTCGAATGCCGGCGCACCGTCGCAATGGTTACCCGGTGCCGCGGTGGGCAGCGTACTGGAAACCCGCGACGCCAACGGCGCCGTCAACGGCTTCTATGTGTTGCTGTCTGGCGGCGTGCAGAAGATCACCAGCTTCGTCGCGGACCTGTTGCGCACCGCAAACTCGCAGGGTTCGACCACGCCGACGCTGGTCGCTCCGGACAAGCTGATCCACATTCCGGTGGTCGATGTCCTCAATGTCGACTACTACCCCTCGGGAAAGCTGGATTTTGTTGACACATCCGCTAATCCGGTGACGTGCGTCGGATGGGAGAAGCAATCCAGCGATCCCCAGGCCAGAATCACCATCTTCACCGGGCGCGGTCTGCCGGTGCCGATCGGCATGGATTCTCACTTGGTGCGCTTGGTCCGGGATGATCGCGATCCCAATTCGGTGGAAGCGAACCAGACACTGACGCTGCCGGGTGCGGCGAACTTCGTTGCCACCACTAGTGGTGTCGTAGCGGCGGGCAGCCGAGAGAGTTTGTATTGGCTTTCCCCGCAAGGGGTTCGGTACGGGGTCCAGTCGGACCAACGAACCCTGCGAGCGCTGGGTCTGGATCCGCGGTTTGCGGTGCAAGCGCCCTGGCCGATCATTCGCACCTTCGCGGCCGGGCCGGCCATCAGCCGCGACGCCGCACTCGTGGCCCGCGATGCACTTCCCGGAGGCGGTACGGCGGCGCCCATTCCCGACTCCAACGACCAGACGGCCGGGGGTTAGGTATGTCGAAACGAGGCTTCGTCCGTGCCACGCCGAAAGCCGCCGCCGAACGTTCCGCCCGTGCGGATCGCGATCGGCGCGCCGCTGGCCTTGCCGGAACGTGAGCCGCGAAACATCCTGCTGATGATCGCGCTTCCAGCGTTGCTGGTGGGGATCATCGGCACGCTGGTGGTGATGTACGCATCGGGTGTCCGATCACTGCAGTCGGGGTTCTTCCCGATGATCGGCCTGGTCGGTTTCGGCACCCTGATGTTCAGCGGCCGCTTCGGGCGGGGGCGCCGGATCAGTTGGGGGGAGCAAGAAAAGCAGCGCCGCAGCTACCTGCGTCAGCTCGACGAGGATCGTGACGAAGTGCAGCGTGCCGCCCACGAGCAACGCCGCGGCCAACTCTTCGTGCACGCCGATCCGCAGCGGCTGGACACCGTTATCGGCGGTCCACGGATGTGGGAGCGGCGCCCGGGCGACCCCGATTTTCTCGATGTCCGGCTGGGGATCGGCGTGCAGCAGGCCAACGAATCGGCGGTTTCGCTGCAGTGGCCCGACGTTCCGATCGGCGAGGAGCTCGAGCCGGTAACCGGCGGAGCGCTAAGGGATTTCATTCTCGAGCAGAGCAAGATTCGCGGCATCGGCAAGGTGCTGAGCCTGCGGTCGCGGCCCGGATTCAGTTTTCTCGGCGACGATGCCGGCGAGCTGCACAGCCTGGTGCGGTCGATCCTGTGCTGCCTGGCCGTCTACCACAGCCCCAACGATCTCAAGCTCATGGTCGTGACCCGGCACCCCGAGCTGTGGTCCTGGCTGGTGTGGCTGCCGCACAACCAGCACGACGAGATGTTCGACGCATGCGGATTGCGGCGGTTGGTGTTTGCGTCTCCGACGGAGCTGGAGGAAGCCCTCGATGCGGAGTTGCACCGCAAGGGCCGTGGACCCTGGACGCCGCCGGTCGGAAGCAGCCCGTCGTCCATGCCGTCGCCGGTGGAGTCGATCAGCGGCCCGCTGCTGGGTCCGCACTGGGTCATCGTCGACGACAATGTGGGGACGCCCGAGCAATGGGAGGGTGTGACCGGGCAGAAGGGCATGGCCGGCATCACGGTGTTGCGGCTGGCGACCCGGGTTGGTATCGGTGTCGGCTTCGCCGACGAGGCGCAGCGCTTCGCGCTACGCGAAGGCAGACTCGGGCACCGCGGAATGTTTTATGCCGTAGCGGATATGCTCGCCGAGAGCACCGCCAACCGGTACGCGCGGGCACTCGCCCGCTGGTCTCCGATGAGTGCCGGGGAATTGTCTGAGACCGACAGTCAGGGCGGAGAGTTGCTGCGGGCGTTGGGGATCACCGATCCTCGTGAACTCGACGTCGACAGGCTGTGGGCCGATAGCCGTGGTCGTGGCGACCCCAAGTGGGCGATGGTACCCGTCGGCGTCAAGCAGGGCGGTGAGCTGCAGTATGTCATTCTGCGCGCCAAGGACTTTGGCGGCTACGGCTTCCATTCGGTGGTGATTGGCACGTCTGGCTCGGGGAAGTCGGAGTATTTCCTGTCGTTATGCAGTGGGATCGCATTGACGCACTCGCCGGAAACGTTCATTGTGATCTTCGTCGACATGAAGTTCGAGTCGGCGGCCCAAGATCTGCAAGGATTCCCGCACGTCGCTGGTTCGTTGTCCAACCTGGGCAAGGATGACCGCCATTTGGCCGAGCGGATGCGCAAAGCGATCAACGGCGAGATTGCAAGGCGTTATCGACTTTTCAAAGACGCTGGAGCGCGGGACGCCAATGAGTACGAAGAGATGCGGCTCGCCGGACGGGACCTGGAGCCGGTACCGATTCTGCTGGTCATCATCGATGAGTATCTCGAATTGTTCATTCATCATCCGGAGTGGATCGACCTGGTTATCCACATTGGGCAGGAGGGTCGCGGCTGCAACGTGTTCTTCACGCTCGGTGGTCAGCGATTGGATCTGTCGTCGCTCAGTAAAGCCAAGAGCAACATCGCCTTCCGGGTGGCACTGCGCGCCGAGACGGCGGAAGACTCCCGCGATGTGATCGGCAGTGACTCGGCGCTTCATCTTCCGTCGAAGGAGAACGGCTACGCGTTGCTCAAGGTCGGACCACGCGACCTCGAGCAATTCCGGTGCTTCTACGTTTCGGCTCCGTTCGTGGTGCCCAAGCGACCGGTCAACGTGAACAATACGGTGGCACTGAGCTTTTCCCAGCCCCGCTCGTTCACCTGGGCCTACCAGCCGCTCAGCGAGTCCGACAGCGCGGCTTTGGCGGTGGCCGACGAACCCGAGGAACCCGACGAGTTCCTGTTCCATTCCGACGGCTTCCGGAAGAAGAAGCTGGTCGACGTGGTCCGGGAGTCGCTGGTGTCGCACCCGGCGCGTCCCCCGCACCAGATCTGGCTCCCGCCTTTGGAAGTCAGCGAGCCGGTCGACGCGCTGGTGGCGCGCTGGCGCGGGCGGCGATGGGATGTCGACTACGGGCAGAATCCCGGACTGGTGTTCCCGCTTGGGATCGTGGACATTCCCGAGGAGCACCTCCAGCGGGTGCACGCCATCGACGCGGAGATGGACAACGTCATGGTGGTCGCGACGGCTCAACGCGGTAAGTCCACCACCTTGATGACATTGATGGTCTCGGCGGCGTTGATGTATCGGCCCGAGCGGGTCACGTTCTTCTGCGTCGGGGCGTCGCTCTACCCGGTCGAAGAGCTGCCGCACGTGGTGTCGGTGGTGAGCCAGACCGACGCCGAGGGCGTGTCGCGGACGGTCGCCTCGATCGAGGGATTGATCCTGGCCCGCGAGGCCTCGTTCAAGCAATACCAAATCGACATCGCCGAATTCCGGGAACGCCGGTTCGGCACGGACGAGATTGGCAGCACCGATGCCGACGACAAGTTCGGCGATGTCTTCCTCGTCGTCGACAATTTCAGCGACCTCTACGAAAAGGATGCCGTCACGGGAGACCGCGTGATCTCGATTGCCCGGCAGGGCCTCTCGTACGGCGTGCATGTCATGACCAGCGCCACGGCGTGGTTGGTGGGTCAGAAACAACAGTTGGTCAACGTGTCGAACGCACGCATTCAACTGCGGCTCAGCAACCCTGACGAAACGCAGATGGGCGAGGGCTTCGAGCGCCGCAAGGCGGCCCGTAACACCTTGGACAGGCCCGGGTTCGGGGTGACCCGGGATGGGTACGAGCTGCTGGTCGGGGCGCCGGAGATCACCGCGGTCACCGGCACACGCGTGGCCACCCGCGAGATCGGCTCGCTCATCGTCGAACGGACGGGTGCCGGCAGGCTGGAGCGGTTGGCACGACTGCCCGAACGGATTGCGCTGAGCCAGGTTATCGACGCTTTCGCCGACACGGCCGCGGCGGCCGACTCACTGAATGTCCCGTTTGCGATCGGCGAAAGTGCGCTGCAGCCGGTGACGCTGGCCGCCCGAACGGCGCCCAACATGGTCGTCCTCGGACGCCAATTGTGTGGGAAGACAACGGCTCTGGCTGCGTTCGGGCAGGCGATCGTCAGATGCTTCAGTCCCGAGCAGGCCCAAATCACCATCGTCGACCCCAAGACGTCGCTGATCGGCAAGATCCGGGGGCCGCATGTGCGTGCTTACGCCTACACCCACGACGACATCGACGAGGTGATTGGCGGATTGGCCCAGATCATGCGTGACCGCCTGCCGCCCTCGGGGCTGAGCCAGGAGGAACTGCTGAATCGGAGCACCTGGCAGGGTCCGCATCATTTCCTCCTGATCGACGACGAGCAGGAACTGCGGCCGCACGGGATGATCGGCAAGAACGCGGCGACCGCGCCGCTGTGGGGGTTGATCGAACGCAGCCGAGAGATCGGCCTGCACGTGATCGCCTCGCGCCTACCCGGGAACTGGGCAGGGGTGTCGGTGACGAACCCATTCCTGCAGAAGATGACCAGTTCACGAGCGCCCACGCTGTTCATGGACAACGACCCCGCCGCGGTCAAGGTATTCGGCCGGATAAGCGCTAAGCAACTGCCCCCTGGGCGTGGCCTGCTGGTGACAACGGACGGCACGATCGAAGGAGTGCTGGTAGGAGTCCCTGAATAGGATGCGGGCAGCGTCAGCCAAGGTGAGTTGGCAGCGGGCGCGGCCGTCTTTAAACTCAGACAACTTGTCGGGGCAATCGAACAAGGGAGATGGACATATGGGCGGTCTGTTCGGCATGGTTCCGGGTGCCGTTGACTTCTCGGCGGCTGCCGAGGCCGGGATCAGCGAGGAGATGGCGGCCAGCACTGCGGCCGGAGCGGCCGCACTCACCGGGGTGATGCCGATGGCGGCCGACCTCGACTCTGCCGAATTCGCGACTGCGCTGAACGCCGCTGGAGCTACCTACCTTGCCACCGCCGCCGAGCATGTCGGTCAGCGTGCCGCTTTCGCGGGTGCGCAAGGCCTGGCATCTGTCACCACTACCGCCGTCGAGGCGATCAACGCGAGCCTGCTGTAAAGCGGATAGCATGCCCGACCCCCGGTGGACAGGTCCGCCCGAGCAGATAGCGCTGATCTTCGAGGCGGGCAGCGCGGCGTCGGTGGTCGCCAACAACTTGGTATGGGTCGCCGAAACCGCCAACAAAGAACTGTCCACGGGCCTGTCTGCCGTCAACGCCTTGGCGACGGCCACGCAGTGGCAGGGGTTGGGTGCGATCGCCTCGATGGCGGCGGTAACCGGGCTTAATGCCGGTTTGCAGACGCTGGTGGGTTGGACGAGCCACAAGGTCGCCGTCACCCAAGCCGCCGTCGAGGCCTTCACGATCGCCCAGTCCTCCGTCATCCCGTCGGTGGTCTCGCAGACCAACCGGGACGAGTGGGGAGTATTGAACGCCACCAACTTTTTCGGTCAGAACACGCCGGCAATCGTCGAACGGGACACGGAGTACTTCGGCGAGCACTGGCCGCACAACTCGAGCATCGGCTGGACGTATTCGGGTGCGCTGAGCGCGTTGGTCGCGGCATTGGCCGTTCCCCCGCCGGTCGCCCCGATGGGTGCGTCGCCGGCCGCGCCGGCGGCGGCGGGAGAAGCGGTCGCGCAGGCGGCGGGCCAGAGCGGCATGAACCAGGCCATGCAGGTATCGAATCAGGCCGCCCAGACCGCGGGGCAGACAGCGGCTGCCCCCGCCGACGCCGCGGGACAGCTGAGTTCGCTTATGCAGCAACCGATGTCGATGATGTCAAGTGCGACCGAACCGCTGAAGGAGATGGTCCAGGCGCCGATGCAGGCGTTCCAAGGCTTCACCGGCTTGCCGCAAAGCATGCTGCAGTCGATGGCGGGCATGTTTCCGTCAACTGGGACGCCCGGCGCTGCGGCGGCCGTCGCCGAGCCGGCGCTGGCCGGCGGCGCAGGCGCGGGTGGTCTCGGCGGTGCGTCGGCCGGCGGCGCCGGTGGGGTCGGCGGCTTCACCGGTGCCGGACTGACCAGCTACACCCGTCCCACCAGCAGTTTCGAGCCGGAGACCGGCGGTCGACCGGTCGGCCTGCGCGCCGGCGTGCTCAACGCCGCCGAAATACGCAGTCCCACAACCACAACCGGAATGGGTGGGGCCCCGATGCCGTTGGCGCCGGCGGGCATGTTGGCGCGCGGCAGCGGCGGTGACTCCGAAAAGGACGTCGCGCGTGCCCGGGTCGTCATGGACCGCGACCCGACCGAGCCGCGCTAGCGGCGGGGCTACTCTTCCACTGCCATGCGCCAGTTTGCCGGGTTATCCGTCGGGGTGGTCGTCGGAGTGCTCCTCGGCGTCGGCGCCACGGTATCGGTGGGCACACATCACGGAAGCCCGGGGCGCGGCGGCGTCCGGCCAGGCGACTGTGTGGAGGTGGCAGCACCGTCACCCGATGGGGAGTTACACGCCACTGCTGCAAGTTGTAGTAGGGACCCGAGTTTCACCGTGGCCAAATTCGCTGATCCGATGGGTGATTGCACCCCGCGCCGCTACGACCAATTCGCACCGCCATTTGCCGACGTTGCCACTGGGCGGCTGTGCCTGGTGCCCAATCTTGTTGTCGGCCACTGCTATCGATTTGGGGTGCCAGTGGGAATGTGGGATTTGGTCGACTGTGCGGGTGCCGGGCGGGCGGCGATCAAGGTGACCAAGCGAGTCGAAGTCGACGACCCGAACGCGTGCCCGACGGAAACGCCGTCGCCAACGCCGCCGGGCGCGCCGGGCATTCGAACCTTGACAGCGCCGCGGGCATTGCCCTATCCGTCGCGGACATACTGCTATGGCGATGCGAAATGACTTGGTGCATAAGACAGCTGGTGATCAGGCCGCTGGCGGTGTGCTCGGTCGTGCTGACTGCTGGTTGCACGGTCACTGTCGCTGGAGCCGGCCAACCCGCCCGTGACTCTGCGGGAATCATCGGCATCGGGCGCACGATCCCCCAAATCCTGCCCACCGAGACCGAACTGTCGGCCGTCTTGGGCTCCGGAGGGGACGACGATGGATTCCCGCCCAGTGTCGGCGGAGTCAACGTTTTGCCTGACTTCATGCCGGACGACGGTGCAGCATGCGCCGGCGTGGTGTACCCGTTCAATAGGCATGGGTACGAAGACAGCCCGGTGCGAGCCGTAGCGCATAACCGTTGGTCAGGTGTCGAAACACGATTCTCGGTGGAGACGGGAGCTATCGCGCTGGCCTCATCAAGCGACGCCAAGACGCTATTCACCCGATTCGTCGGTCAATGGCAACGGTGCCAAGGCCAGTCGGTCGTGCTCCGTCACAAGCCTGACGAGGTCGGGATTCCGGATTATCGAAATGAAATCCTGAATGTAAAAGCCTCAGATTCAATGCTGACCGCCGTGGTGATGTTGTCACCTTCGGGCCCAGGCGATCGCGTGCTCCCTTCCGAGCGCGCCGTGGGTGTGGCGTACAACTGCATCATCGATGTCGAGGTAACCGACTTCAGGTGGCGACAAGACGATGCACTTACCACCAGCCACGCCAAGGACGTCGTCAAGAAAATGATGGCCAAGGCGGGCGCTTAGGGCCTATCGCCCTTCGCCGGGCGGGCCGGCGAAGGCTTGAGCTATCGCCTACCCAGCGCTGCGCGTCGTCCCCGACCGCCGTGATGTCGAGGGTGTTGAGCGCGCGCCGCTGAGTGACCAGAAAGCAGAAGTCCTCCGCGGAGCCGGTGACACGCTGGGCCGCGTCCGGCGGACCCCATGACCAGGTGTCGCCGCCGGGCCCGCGCAGCTCGACCAGGAACGGCTCGGTCCGGAGGCGCCAAGTTGTTGACGGAAAAGGCGTAGTCGCGGGTGCGCACTCCGAGGTGGGCGATCGAGCGCAGCCGCTCGGTGGCGGGCCGGGTGACTCCGAGAGCGTCGGCGACGTCAAGGCCGTGCGCCCAGGTCTCCATCAACCGTGCGGTGGCCATCGACGCCGCGCTCATCGGGGGGCCGAACCACGGCAATTTGCGGCCGGCGGGAACTGTCAGCAATGCCTCGTGCAGCCGCCCGCGGGTGGCTCGCCAGTCGGCCAGCATCTCGGCTGGCGCCGTGGTCGCCAGTTCCTCCGCGGCCGCGTCGACGAAGCCGGCCGGATCCGTCATGGCGGCGGCCAGCACCTCGCCGAACCCCGCCTCGTCGGTGACGGCGATCAGCGACACCCGGTCGGTCCACCACAGGTGCGCGATCTGGTGGGCGATGGTCCAGCTCGGCGCAGGCGTCGGATCGGCCCAGCGGTCCGCTGGCAGCGGGGCCACCATCGCATCGAGGTCGTCGCTTTCGGCACGCAGGTCGGCCACGATCGCGCCAGAATCCGCCACTATCTTCTCCCCCCTGAGGTCTCCCAACCGGGCTGTCGGCTACGGCGGAAGTCGAAGTGCCGCGTCGTCCGACGATGCCGTGAACGACGAGTCCAATCAAATAGAACCCCGCCGCGAACACCACGAATGCCGGCGCGTACCCGTCATCGGGGACCACGGTCGCCGCCGCGGTGATCGAGATGATGAACGCGACCCAAAACAGTGAGTCCTGCACCGCGAATACGTGTCCGCGCAAGGCGTCGTCGACGTCGATCTGGATCGCCGAATCAGCGCACAGCTTGATCATTTGGCCGGCGATACCGAGGAAAAAGCCGCACACCACCATCACCGGTATCACCAGCCCGGCGCCTGCGATCTGGATGACGAAGGCCGCCGTCAGTGCGATGTTCGCCGTTGCGTAGCGCCCCCATCGACGCACCATGGGCGGGGTCAGGGCGGTGGCCACGAAGGCCCCGAGGCCCGACGCGGCAAAGAACACCAGCGCGGTACCCAACCCTCCGACCGCGGAGGATTTGAGGTGGTGGACGAGCAACAAGAGCAGCAACGAGTTGATACCGACCGCCATTCGGTGCGCTGTCAAGCCGGACAGGGTGGCACTGACAGAGGGAAGTTGCAGCACCGTCCGCGCGCCGTGCAGCCAACCGGTGATTACCGCGTAGAGGGCCGATCCGTGGATCGCTCGCTGGGTGTCGTCCGGGCCGAGCACGTGGGGGCGGAACCGCAGCGTCAGCAGTAACGCGAGCAACAGCGGAATCGTGACGGTGAAGATGATTGCCGAAGATCCCTTGTCGCCGGCGCCGGCGAGCCACCGGGGCAACAGCATGAAGTTGGCACCTAGGAACGCCGCGATCGCGCCCGTCGCGGTGGCTACCGAGTTCATTGTGACGACCTGTTCGCGCGGCACGACGTGGGGCAACGATGCGCCCAGGCCGGACATGACGAATCGCGCCAAACCATTGGCGAGCAAGGCCGCGCACAACAGCGGCAGCTCCCCTGCCCGCACAGCCAGGATTGTGCCGATCCCGGCGACCAGAACCAGCCGCGCCACGGTGACGCCGACCAAGACCAGCCGCCGATCCCAACGGTCCATCAGCGCCCCGGCGAACGGCCCCAGCAGCGAGTAAGGCAGAAACAGCACGGTGAAGGCGCCTGCGATCGCCATGGGGCCGGCGGCGTGGTCCGGGTTGAACAGCAAGGCTCCGGCCATGCCCGCCTGGAATAGGCCGTCCCCGAACTGAACTGTCATGCGCACCAGCAGCAGTCGCCGGAAGTCTGGCAAACTGCGCACCGTACGCCAAAGTTCGACGGCTGCGCTCGCGTGCATCCGGGGTTGATTCACAGACTCCACTTCCAAGGATCGGGGCGGGCAAGGCTCGCCTCGCTCGGCGCCGCGTTAACAACAGTACAAATATTCGTCAGCCGTGCTCGTTTGGCCCGGTGATCCTGCGTGGGGTGCCATTATGGAATGGTGCCGCAGCCTGAGGACCCCGAGGACCATGTCGCACCCGCCGCGCAGCGGGTACGCGCCGGTACCCTGCTGCTGGCCAACACCGATCTTCTCGAGCCGACCTTTCGTCGCAGCGTCATCTACATCGTCGAGCACAACGACGGCGGCACGCTGGGCGTGGTGCTCAACCGTTCCAGCGAGACCGCCGTCTACAACGTGTTGCCGCAGTGGGCAAAACTAGCGGCCAAGCCGAAGACGATGTTCATCGGCGGGCCGGTGAAGCGCGACGCGGCCTTATGTCTGGCGGTGCTGCGGGTCGGCGCCGATCCGCAGGGCGTGCCCGGCCTGCGGCACGTGGCGGGCCGGATGGTGATGGTCGATCTGGATGCCGAACCCGACTTGATTGCACCGCTGGTGGAGGGGGTGCGCATCTACGCGGGCTACTCCGGCTGGACCATCGGCCAGCTCGAAGGCGAGATCGAACGCGACGACTGGATTGTGTTGTCTGCGTTGCCATCTGACGTTCTAGTCGGACCGAGGTCCGATCTGTGGGGACAGGTGCTGCGCCGGCAGCCGCTGCCACTGTCGTTGCTGGCAACCCACCCGATCGACGTCAGCCGAAACTAACTCTCCTCCCCCACTTCCGGCACCGAAGCGCCGATTGCTGCGACCTCTTCGATCTCTTCTATTGTTTGCCGCCCGAGCCTGCTGGCGATCACCTAACAGACCACAAGTTGGATCTGGTGAAAGATCATCAGCGGCAACATGCTCAATCCCACTGTCGCGGCCGGGAAAAGGACGAGCGCCATGGGGAGACCGGACGCCAGGCTCTTCTTGGAACCGCAGAACAACAGGACGATGGCATCGCCGCGGTCCAGCCGGGCCAGGAGGCCGATGACCCTGGTCCACAGCAGCACCACCGCGAGGAGCGCGGCGGCGATGGCGGCGACCGAAACCAGCTGCCACGGATCGACGCTGACCCAAATGCCCTCGACCACACCCATCGCGAAGGCCGTGTAAACCACCAGCAGGATCGACCCGCGATCGACAACCTTGAGCAGTGCCGCGCGCTGGGCGACCGTCTCGGCGACCAGCGGTCGCGCCAGCTGACCCGGCTCCGAACGGCAGCAAGAGCTGCAACACGATGTCGCGGACTTCGCTGCCACTGACGGGCGGCGCGCCGGCGGTGCTCATCAGCAGCATTACCAACAGCGGGGTGGCAGCAGCAGGGCGAGGGCCATCGTCGCCGCCAACGCCACCAAGAACAGGTCGACGTGGAGCATCGACAGGCGCTTCAGCATGACGCCCGGCGCTTGCTGCTCAGGGGCAGGACCGGTTGCAGACCGCGCAGTTGCCGGCACAAGTGGCCGGTTGGATGTTGGCCGCTTCGCGGCGCAGCGCGAAGCGTGCGCTCTGTAATGAACCGGCCGCCAGCGTTCCGAGAGCGCCAGCGACACAAACGATTACCACCGCCAAACCGGCGTGCGGGGACGCGGTCAGCGCTACCACGCCGCCAGCCGTCAGCATTACCGCGGCGGCCAACTGGGTGGGCGCCATGGCACGCACCGCCGCCCGGGTCGCGTCGACGGTTGGAGCCTGAGCAAGCGACCAGGTTCCGAAGCCGGCCGAAACCACCGCCGCACACACGCATAGCACGCCCGCGATCACCATGGGCACACAATACGAGTTCGGTCACCGGCGCGCGTGCCGGGCTCCGGCTGGTCTCGAAGGTGGCGGCCCGCTTCGCCCGGCTCCGCCGCGCTCGCGATCGCCACGGGTCAGCGCGGTGCGGCTCCCAGCAGGTTCAGGTGCAGGTTCGGCAGCGGCGGCAGGCCGGGTAGCAGGGCTAGCAGATTGGGTGTGGGCTGCGGGGTAAGCGACTGGCCGGGCACGGGTGCCTGCGCTGGAAGTCCGGCCGGCGGGGTAGCGACTGCTGGGGCGGGGAGCGCGGCCGGCGGGGTAGCGACTGCTGGGGCTGGAAGTCCGGCCGGCGGGGTAGCGACTGCTGGGGCTGGAAGTCCGGCCGGCGGGGTAGCGACTGCTGGGGCGGGGAGCGCGGCCGGCGGGGTAGCCGACGCGGGAGCGGGGAGTCCGGCCGCCGCTGCATTCACTGTCGTCTGGCCGGGAGCCACCGGTGCCGCACCGGGTACCCGGGTGGGCGCCGCGGCCGGCGCCCCTGATGCGGTCACGCGAAACCCGTTGATGATGGCGTTGGTGGCCGGCCCGTCGGCAACTGCCTGCGAAAGGGCGGTGGTCACCGACAGTGACACCAGGTATCTGTCCGCGCCGGACGTGACGATGACATGGCGCCGTGAGGTATTCAGCGCCATGTCGTCCTGGCGGTAGGTGCCCTCGATGACTGACGACGGGTAGCCCATGAAATCAGCCTGCGACCCCTTGGTGGTCTGCCATGCCAGCAGTCGCTGACTGTCGGCATAGCCGTGCGTGATGGCCTCTTTGGGGTCGAATTTGCCGACCAGCTTGTAAACCACGACCTGCGCGTTCGATGTGTACAGGCTGGTGCCGAGCCGGTCGGCGATGACCGCGAACGCATCGGGCACATTGGGGTCGGGCACCTGCGTCCAGCGAGGGGGCATCGGCAGGGTGATCTCGAGCCCCTTGAGGCCCTGCGGGCTTTGGGCCTCGAGCTTGACGCCATTGGCCTGCAAGTAATCGCGCAGCGTGCCGGTTACCGGGGGAGCCACGGTGGGCGGCTGCGCGGCCGCCGTGCCTGGAACGGGTGCGGCCGACGGTACGGGTGAGGCGGCGGGGTTGGACCCCGGTGGAGTCGTCAGGAGCCTGTTGGTGTTGGCCCCCCCGGGAGTCCCCCCAGGAAGCGACGTGATGTTCTGCTGGGCTGGTGCCGGCGTCGCGGCGCCTGGGTTGGGGGGTGCCGGCTGTAAGGGATCCGCCGATGCGGTGGCGCCTGCAAAGGCCGTGACGCCGATCGCGCCGGCGACCAGACCCCCGGTGACCGCCCGCCACATTCGTGGGACCTCAAACATCCGCGTCGATCCTTCCTACTTCGGGCACCGCTGCCCGACGTTAGAGGCTGACTGTAACTAGAGGTCAAACACGGTGAACAGGCTCGACATCGAGCTGGGATGAACCCCTGATCGGTGCGCTACGCAACCGATACCAACCTGTGGCCAGGCGGGTCGGCCCGCCGTAGGGAGTCTGCGGCCCTTATACCCTGTTCAGGTGACCGAATCCCCGATCCCGGACCCCGATGCGCCGCGCCACCGCTATGGCGCGGAACTGGCGGGCCGCATCGAAAGCATCTGGCAGGGCAATTGGGCCCGGCTCGGGACGTTCAACGTGCCCAACCCGGTCGGCTCACTGGCACCTGCGGACGGTTCGGCCGTGCCCGAAGACAAGATGTTCGTGCAGGACATGTTTCCCTACCCATCGGGGGAGGGATTGCACGTCGGACACCCGCTGGGCTACATCGCAACCGACGTCTATGCCCGTTACTTTCGGATGATCGGCCGTAACGTATTGCACGCCTTAGGGTTTGACTCGTTTGGCCTGCCCGCTGAGCAATACGCGCTGCAAACCGGCACGCACCCGCGCACCCGGACTGAGGCCAACGTCGTGAACTTCCGGCGACAGCTGGGCCGGCTCGGTCTCGGCCACGACCACCGACGAAGCTTCTCGAGCACAGATGTCGAGTTCTACAAGTGGACCCAGTGGATCTTCCTGCAGATCTACAACTCCTGGTTCGACACCGCGGCCAACAAGGCCCGGCCGATTGCCGAGCTGATCGCCGAATTCGAGTCTGGTGAGCGCAGTCTCGAGAACGGACGGGATTGGGCCACGCTGTCGGCGGGGGAGCGGGCCGACGTGATCGACAACCGCCGAATGGTCTATCGAGCGGATTCGATGGTGAACTGGTGTCCGGGGCTGGGCACGGTGCTGGCCAACGAAGAGGTCACCTCTGACGGCCGCAGCGACCGCGGCAACTTCCCGGTGTTCCGGAAGCGGTTGCGGCAATGGATGATGCGCATCACCGCCTATGCCGACCGGCTGCTCGACGACCTCGACCTGCTGGACTGGCCTGAGCAGGTCAAAACGATGCAGCGCAACTGGATCGGCCGCTCCATCGGCGCGTCGGCGCTGTTTTCGGCAACCCCGACCCGCGGCGACGCCGCAGTATCCGAAGTCGACATCGAGGTATTCACTACCCGACCCGACACCCTGTTCGGAGCGACCTATTTGGTGCTTGCGCCCGAACACGATCTCGTCGACGGCCTGATCGCCGACGCGTGGCCGGACGGCACGGATCCGCAGTGGACGTATGGTTCGGTGACACCAGGTGAGGCCGTCGCCGCCTACCGCCGCGCGATCGGCTCGAAGTCCGACCTCGAGCGCCAGGAGAGCAGGGATAAGACGGGCGTCTTCTTGGGCAGTTACGCGACCAACCCGGCCAACGGCAAGCCGGTACCCATCTTCATCGCCGACTACGTGCTGGCCGGATACGGCACCGGCGCGATCATGGCGGTTCCCGGCCATGACCAACGGGACTGGGACTTCGCCCGCGAGTTTCGCCTGCCGATCGTGGAAGTCATTGCCGGCGGCGATATTTCGGAGTCCGCATACACCGGTGACGGCGTGCTGGTGAACTCGGGGTATCTCGACGGCATGAACGTGACGGCGGCCAAGGAGGCCATCACTAGCCGCTTGGAATCGGAAGGTCGTGGCCGGGCTCGCATCGAATTCAAGCTGCGCGACTGGCTTTTCGCCCGGCAGCGGTATTGGGGCGAGCCGTTTCCGATCGTCTATGACAGCGACGGACGCCCGCATGCGCTGGACGAGGCCGCGTTGCCGGTCGAGCTGCCGGATGTCCCCGACTATTCGCCGGTGTTGTTCGACCCGGACGACGCCGACAGCGTGCCGTCGCCGCCGCTGGCCAAGGCGACCGAATGGGTGCACGTCGACTTGGATCTGGGCGACGGGCTGAAGCCCTACAGCCGCGACACCAACGTCATGCCGCAGTGGGCCGCCAGCTCGTGGTACGAACTGCGCTACACCGATCCGCATAACTCAGAGCGGTTCTGCGCCAAGGAAAACGAAATCTACTGGATGGGGCCGCGGCCCGCCGAGCACGGTCCCGACGATCCCGGCGGCGTCGACATGTACGTCGGGGGCGTCGAACACGCGGTGCTGCATCTGCTGTATTCGCGGTTCTGGCACAAGGTCATATACGACCTGGGTCACGTCAGTTCCAAGGAGCCCTACCGCAGATTGATCAACCAGGGCTACATTCAGGCCTTCGCCTACACCGACGCTCGCGGATCATACGTACCCGCAGACAAGGTGGTCGAGCGCGGCAGCAAGTTCTTTCATCCAGGACCCGACGGCGAGATCGAGGTCTTTCAGGAATTCGGCAAAATCGGTAAGAGCCTGAAGAATTCGATCTCACCCGACGAGATCTGCGACGACTACGGCGCCGACACGCTGCGGGTCTACGAGATGTCGATGGGCCCCTTGGAGGCTTCTCGTCCGTGGGCCACCAAGGACGTCGTCGGGGCACACCGCTTCCTGCAACGGGTGTGGCGGCTGGTGGTCGACGAGAGCACCGGCGAAACGAGCGTGGTCGACGGTGCGGAGTTGGACACAAACACATTGCGGGCACTGCACCGCACCATCGCAGGGGTATCCGAAGATTATGCGGCACTGCGTAATAACACCGCGGCAGCCAAGCTGATCGAATACACCAACTACCTCACCAAGGAGCACCGTGAATCGGTGCCCCGGGCGGCGGTGGAGCCGCTGGTGCTGATGGTGGCGCCGCTGGCTCCGCATCTGGGCGAGGAACTGTGGCTGCGGCTGGGGCATACCACCTCGTTGGCGCATGGCCCGTTCCCGGAGGCCGATCCCGCATATCTCGTCGACGACACCGTCGAATATCCGGTGCAAGTGAACGGCAAAGTGCGCGGCCGGGTTGTGGTGGCCGCCGACGCCGACGCCGGCACCGTGGAAGCTGCCGCGCTGGCCGACGACAAGGTGCAAGCGTTCTTGGCGGGTGCCACTCCGCGCAAGGTGATCGTGGTCGCCGGCCGGCTGGTCAACTTGGTCGTCTAGCAGTCGTCTGCGCACGAGTGTGAATGCGACGACGCGACACACGCCGAGAACCCGTAGCAGAGTACACAGTCGAGCGGTAGGCGTTAGCCCGGCCGCAGCACTACCTCGTGCAGGTGACCGTCGGGTGGCGTGGCCACCGCGTTGGCGACCGCCGCCGCGACCGTCTCGGGGCGCAGAAACTTCGACGGGTCGTACTCGTGGCCCTCGAACGCAACGAGTTCACGCTGCATCTCGGTGTCGGTGCGGCCCGGATATACGGTGGTGACCCGCAATTGCGGCTCGTCCTCCCGCAACGAGTCGGCGAACGCGCGTAGCGCAAATTTACTGGCCGAGTAGGAGGCCATACCCGGCGCAACTTTGCGTCCCGAACCGGAGTTGATGAACACCACCCGACCGTGGGCGCGGCGCAGCGCGGGCAACAGCGCGATTGTAAGCGCTACCGGCCCAAAGACATTGACGTCGAAGGTGGCGCGCCACTCGTCGACGCTGGACTCGGCGACACGGCCGGGGGCGAACACCCCCGCGTTGTGCACCAGCACGTCGAGTTCGTCCACGATTTCGCAGCTGGCCTCGATCGCGTCGGCATCGGTCAGGTCCAGCGGAAAGGTGGTGGCATCGAGTCGATCTGCGACGGCATCGAGCCGGTCGGAAGGCCGACCGGCCAACAGCAGGGTGTGCGTTGGCGCCAGCGCTGCGGCGATCGCAGAACCGATACCGCCGCTGGCGCCGGTGATGAGTGCAGTTGGCATGCACCCAGCTTAGGCCGGGTGCCAATTACGCTGCGGGCCGGATACTTTCAGGCCTGTTTGCGCGCGGGCGAGTCGCCCTCAGGGCTGGCTACCGGTTCACCGCAACCCAGACGTTGGAGCGGCCTCAACGCCTTCATCAGGGTGTCCAAGTCGGACGCCGGGAGCTGACCGAGCATCGCGGCCAGCGCGGCGCGCCGATTGGCCAGCGACTCGCCATGAACCGCGCGCCCACGCGGAGTGATATCGACAAGTACGGCCCGCAGGTCGGACGGGTCACGCGAGCGTTTCACCAGCCCGATCTTCTCCAGCCGGCGGATCGCCACGGTGGTGGTGGGGGTGCGCACCCGTTCGTGCGCGGCCAGGTCCGTCATCCGGATGGGGCCCTGATCGAGCAACGTGACCAGAATCGAAAGTTGCGCCAGTGTCAATTCACCGGCCGCAGCGCCGTTGGGATCGCCACGGCGCAGGATCGAAAAGAGTTTGGACAGCGCACGGTGCAACCCCTCCGCGAGCTCTGTCAGCTCCGGCGAGGTGGATTCGCTGTCGGCCATAAGTCGGCAGTCTAACCTGTATGCCGCACGTGGACGGTACCTATCGCCCGCCAGTCTTGATCGTCAAAGTACTTGGGACAGAAACCGCTGTAGCCGCTCGGTCTGCGCGGCCTCGAATATCTGCTCAGGAGGCCCGGATTCCACGACCTTGCCGCGATCCATAAAGACGACGGTGTTTGATGCCGACCGGGCGAAGCCCATTTCGTGGGTAACGACAAGCATTGTCATACCATCGGCGCCCAGATCGGTGATGAGACCCAGAATTCCCTTGACCAACTCGGGATCCAGCGCCGAGGTCGCCTCGTCGAAAAACATGACCTGCGGGGCCATTGCCAAAGCACGGGCGATCGCGACCCGCTGCTGTTGTCCACCTGAGAGCATGCCGGGACGGGTACGGGCCTTGTGCTTCAGGCCAACTCGGTCCAACTGCGTCATGGCCAGCTCGCGGGCCGCACCCCTGGACAGCCGTCGCAACCTGCGCGGCGCGAGCGCAACGTTGTCTAACACAGTGCGGTGCGGGAACAGGTTGAAATGCTGGAACACCATGCCGATGCGCTGACGCAACTCGTCGGGGTCGTCGCGCAACACGGACCGACCGTCGAGCAGAATGTCGCCGCTATCGGGCTCGTGCAAGCGGTTCAGGGTGCGCAGCAGGGTCGACTTACCCGAGCCAGACGGTCCGACGATGGCCACCGTGCTACCCGCGGGGGCTTCGATGTCGACGCCACGCAGCACCTCTGTTCCGCCAAGTGTTTGGTGAATATCTGTGGCTGCCAACGATACTGACGCGCGGCCGGGAGAAGCTCCGCCGTTGTCTTCGGTCATGTCATCTCCTGGCTGGGCGCCGGTGTGGCCAGTGCGGGAGGTTCTTCCGGTTCTGGATCTGCGCCTCCTGGGCGAGCACGCCCACGGCGCAGCCGAGCATCGATGTAGTTCACCAAATGCGTCAACGGAACAGTCAATATCAGGTAGAAGGCTCCCGCAGCCACCAGCGGTGACAGGTTGCCGGTCTGTGCGTTCAGGTCGCGGCCCACCTGGAACAGCTCCCGCTGCTGGGCGACCAAGCCCAAGAAGTACACCAGTGCCGAAGCCTTCAACAACGCGATGAACTGGTTGACCAGCGCCGGCAGCACCCGGCGGATGCCCTGCGGTACCACCACCAGTCGCATCGCGCTCCGATAGCTGAACCCCAGCGCGCGGGAGGCTTCGAGCTGGCCGGGTTCCACGCTCTGGATTCCCGACCGCAGAATTTCGCCGACGTAGGCGGCGGCCATCATCCCCAACGCGGCAATGCCGAGCGGGTAGGGATCGTTGTTGGTCAGCCCGCCCACCAGCGGCCCGACGCCCAGCCCGATGATCAGGATGATCACCACTTCGGGAAGACCTCGGAAAATGTCGGTGTATATCCGCGCCGGCCAGCGCAGCCAGCGCGAATGGGAGATTCCGGCCACCGCCAGCGCCATGCCGAGAACCAGCCCGATGACACTGGCGCTGCCGGTGAGGATCAACGTGTTGGGCAGGCCGGTGCTGAACAGAGTCGGGATGGCTTGCCGGTACATGTCCCAGTCGAAGAATGAGTCGCGCAGCTGCTCCAGCGTGGACTTCGCCGGGGCCGGACCCGCCGGCTTGTGGTGGCGGGTCGCGGCGATCGCGGCGAAGTCCGGCAGGGTCGGGGCGGGGGCGGCCAGGGATCCGGGCTTCCAGCCCGGCGGCAGGGAGCGCGGAGTCCACTCGCTGTATAGCTTCGCCCAAGTGCCGTCGGCGATGACGGCGTCCAGCCCTGAGTTCAGCGCATCGACCAAGGGCTGGTTGTCTTTGGCCACCGCGTAGGCCACGAAATCGCCCGGGCTGAAGGTATTCGCGACAATCGCCGCCGGGTCGCCGGAGCGCAATACGGTCAACGCCTGCATCGACGGCGCCACCCACGCATCGAGTTGGCGGGTCTTCAGGCTGGCGTACACGGTGGCGAAGTCCGGATACTTCACCGGTTGCAGTTTCAGGGTGTCGACGACGTAGGACTCCTCGACGGTGCCTTGGACGACGCCGATGCGCTGACCGAAAGCGAGATCGCGGAATCGTCTGATCGGCGAGCCGGGAGGTACCACCAGGGCGTAATAGCCGAAGTCGTAGCCGTTGGTAAACGCGACGGTATGACGCCGCGCTTCGGTGGCTTTGACCGATGCCGAGCCGACGTCGAAGCGGCGGGACGCCACCTGGGCCAGTAATCCGGCGAAATCCGTGCCGACGAAGCGGACTTGCACGCCCAGCTTCTTGGCGATCGCACGCAACAGCTGGTTGTCGAAGCCGCTGAATTGACCGGTGGGATTGATGCAGACATTCGGCGGGGCATCCGACAGCGTGGCGACGGTCAAGACGCCCGGCGAGCTCAGTCCCAGTGCGTCGGTGTCCACCGAGCTCAGCGGCTCGACGGTGGGCGTGGTGTCCTGGTCATCCTGGCCGGCCGGCTTGGTCTCGGTCAGCTCTTGCGGTAAGGCGGTCGCGCCGTCCAACCCGGCGGGTGCGCATTGGTTGCGGTCGGCCACCGCGGGCGCCGCCAGCGCAGCTGACGTCAGCCCGAACACCATCAGGATCGTTGCGGCCGCCCCGAGCGCCGCTCTGAGCTTCGTGCCGCGTTCGCCGCGCGGGCCCACGCACAAACTCACCACGCCACCGTAGCCGCCGACGGCGCGACGCATTCAGAGCACGATCGAGGGCTCGGTGTGAGCGGCGCTCGGCGTCGTCCAAGGCGCCGGCGAGGACCTGAAGCGGGTCGGGGACCTCGATGTCGGGAGCCTTGGGCGGGGCGAACACTCCGCGCCGGAACAGTTCGGCCAGCATCGTCTGGCCCATCAGGTAGGAGCGACCGATACACGCCGCGCGCGCGGCGTCCGGGTCGTGCCGGTGGATCGCCGCGTTCTCGTCTTCGTAGAACGGGGCCATGTCGTCGCGGTTGACTTGGTACGTCATCCAGAAGATGCGGGGGATGAGGTTCTGCGAGGCACGGATCGTGGCATGCAGCCGCGGTCCGGCGTACTCCTCGTTGACGGTGCGCCGGTACTCCCGGGCGATTTCGGCAAACGCTCTCGATTCTTTCGCGGTGCGCAGTGACCGCATGATTGCGTCGAGTTGCCCCACGATCCGCGGGGTCGGGTTGGTGGCCGCGCGCGAGGAGGCAATGCCGTTCAGCAGGCCATCGAGTTCGTGGTGCTCGAGGACGGTGTCTTCGTCGAAACGCTCGATGAACGCACCCCGGTGATAGCGGGTTGAGACGATGCCGTCGTGTTCGAGTTGGACCAGTGCCTCTTGAATCGGGACACGACTGAGTCCTAGGCCGTGGGCGATCTCATTGCGGTCTACGCGGTCACCGCTGCGCAGCTTGCCGGTCAGCACCAGGTTGAGGATGTGTGAAACAACCAGGTCTTTTTCTTTGACCCCGTATTTCTTCGGCATCAGTCTCTTTCAAGCCGCAGCGTTGATCGCGCGGCAAGTTTCTCACGACTAGGTGCCTGCGCTCAGCCGTTTCGGGGATGAAGCGGGAGCAAAGGCAGCGTCACCGGCCGTCGCGCCATCGGCACAGCGCCTCAGCGGCGGTGAGGTCGTAGTCCGGGCCGTTGCAGCCGACGGTCAGCAGCGTCACGCCGAGCGCGGTGAGGCCTTCGGCGTTGGCGATCAGCGCGTCGGTGCTTTCACCGCGCCGGACGCCGGTGTCGTTCTCCACCCCGGCTGACCGTTCGATGGTTCCCGGGTCGCGCCCGACGGCGGCGCAGTGCTCCGCCAGCACGTCGGCAGCGGCCGGGTAGGTGTCGACGGTGGTGAATCCGTGCCAGATGTCGCCATGTTCGGCGACCAGGCGCAGTGTCTTACGCGGACCCTTACCGCCGATCAGCACTGGGATGTCGCGGGTCGGCTGTGGGTTGAGCTTGGCCAGCCGCGACTTGATCCGGGGCAGCGCGGCGGCCAGGTCGTCGAGGCGGCTGCCGGCGGTGCCGAACTCGTAGCCGTACTCGGTGTAGTCCCGGTCTTTCCAGCCCGAGCCGATCCCCAGGACGAGCCGGCCGCCGGAAATGTGGTCGACGGTACGTGCCATGTCGGCCAGTAGCTCCGGATTGCGGTAGGAGTTGCACGTCACCAGGGCGCCGATCTCGATGCGCGACGTCTGCTCGGCCCAGGCCGCGAGCATGGTCCAGCATTCAAAGTGTGGTCCGTCGGGATCGCCGTAGAGCGGGAAGAAGTGGTCCCAATTGAAGGCGATGTCGACGCCGATGTCTTCGCAGCGGCGAACGGCGTCACGGATGTCGCTGTAGCGCGGGGCATGCTGAGGCTGTAGCTGCACGCCGATACGGACAGGGCGGTCAGGAGTCATGGGACCACCGTAAGCTCAGCGCGCGTCGAGCACTCCGCGCAGCAGGTCGATCAGTGCGCGGGGCTGGTCGCTTTGCACCGAGTGGCCCGAATTCTCGACGACGTGAGCCCTACGGAAATCCTTTGCGCGTCGGCTCGAGTTCGTCAGCGTCCTCGTTGCTGACAAAGCCCGATGCCCCGCCGCGGATAAGCGTGATCGGTGCGGATAGCGCGTCGACGTCGTCCCACAGACCGGCGAAGTCGGGGAACTTGCGAATGGCGTCGTAGCGCCACGTCCAGTTGCCGTTGTCGAGACGACGGGAGTTGTGGAACACGCCGCGGCGCAGCGCCTTGACCTCGCGGTGCGGCGCCGCGGCGATGGTCAGGTCGAGCATCGCCTGGAAGCTGGGGAATTCCCGCTCGCCATGCATCAGCGCCACCGTGCCCTGCTGCTCCTTGGTCATCTCGGAGTGCCGCTGCAGCGCCGAGGGAGTGACGTCGATGAGCACAAGTTCACTCGCCAGGTCGGGTGCCGCAGCGGCGAGTCGTATCGCGGTCAGTCCGCCCAGCGACATGCCCACCATGAGGTCGGCACTGGGTGCGAACTCGCGGAGCACCGGTGCTAACGCGTCGGCGTTGTGCTGTGGCGAGTAATCGCCGTCTGCACGCCAGGCGGAATGGCCGTGACCCGGAAGGTCCACTGCCAGCGCCGGCTCACCCAGACCGACGATGACGGTGTCCCAGGTGTGTGCGTTCTGACCGCCGCCGTGCAGGAAGATCACGCGTGGCGTTGCGCCGCCCCAGCGCAGCGCGCTGACTCTGCCTTCGCCGCGGCCGGCTTCGACGCGCTCCGCCTCAGGGAGCGGACCCGTCGCGCCGGCCTGTTCGGCGTTCTCGGCCAGCAGCGCGAACTCGGGGAGTCGGATCAGTTCGTCATCGGAGATCTCGGTCACGCCCCCGACACTACGAACTACCGGACCGCCGCCGCTATGGGGCGGGGTAGGCGCTAGTCAGCGCCGATGATGAACTCTTCGAGCTGGGTGCGCGCGACATCGTCGGGCAGCTGCTGCGGCGGGCTCTTCATCAGGTAGGCCGACGCCGGGATCACCGGGCCGCCGATGCCGCGGTCCTTGGCGATCTTGGCGGCGCGCACCGCGTCGATGATGACCCCCGCCGAGTTCGGCGAGTCCCACACCTCGAGCTTGTACTCCAGGTTCAGCGGCACGTCACCGAACGCGCGGCCCTCCAGCCGGACGTAGGCCCACTTGCGGTCGTCGAGCCAGCCGACGTGGTCGGACGGCCCGATGTGGACGTCCTTCGTCTTGAACTCGCGCTGCAGGTTGCTGGTGACGGCCTGCGTCTTGGAGATCTTCTTGGACTCCAGCCGCTCGCGCTCGAGCATGTTGAGGAAGTCCATGTTGCCGCCGACGTTGAGCTGCATGGTGCGGTCGAGCTGCACGCCGCGGTCCTCGAACAGCTTGGCCATGACGCGGTGGGTGATGGTCGCGCCGACCTGGCTCTTGATGTCGTCGCCGACGATCGGAACGCCGGCGTCGGCGAACTTCTTGGCCCACACCGGGTCAGAGGCGATGAACACCGGCAGCGCGTTCACGAACGCCACGCCGGCGTCGATGCAGCACTGCGCGTAGAACTTGTCGGCCTCTTCGGAGCCCACCGGCAGGTAGGAGACCAGCACGTCGACCTTGGCGTCCTTGAGCACCTTGACCACGTCGACAGGATCGGCGTCGGACACCTCGATGGTGTCGGCGTAGTACTTGCCGATGCCGTCGAGCGTGGGGCCGCGCTGCACGGTCACGTTGGTGGGCGGCACGTCGGCGATCTTGATCGTGTTGTTCTCCGACGCGAAGATCGCCTCCGACAGGTCGAAGCCGACCTTCTTGGCGTCCACGTCGAATGCGGCCACGAACTTCACGTCGCGGACGTGGTACCGGCCGAACGCCACGTGCATCAGGCCGGGCACGGTGCTGTTCTGGTCGGCGTCGAAGTAGTACTGAACGCCCTGAACCAGCGAGGACGCGCAGTTGCCGACGCCGACGATGGCGACTCGTACGTCGTTCGCCGGCTGCGGCTCGTTGTGCTGAGTCATTGGGCGTTCTCCTAATCTCATAGCTTCCGGGATGGCTGGGGTGGTCGTTTGGTACTGGGTGGTACCGGGTCTAGGTCTGTTCGGCATGGTTGGGCAGTGCTCGTTCCGCGGCGATGAGCTCGTTGAGCCACTTGACTTCACGCTCGCTGGACTCGAGCCCGAGTTGGTGCAGTTGGCGGGTGTAACGGTCGAACGAACTGCTCGCGCGAGCTACCGCTTCGCGCAGACCCTCCCGGCGTTCTTCGACCTGACGGCGGCGGCCTTCCAGGATGCGCATCCGCGCCTCGGCGGGAGTGCGGTTGAAGAACGCCAGATGTACCCCGAAACCGTCGTCGGTGTAGTTGTGCGGGCCGGTGTCAGCCACCAGCTCACCGAAGCGACGACGGCCGGCGTCGGTTAGCTGGTAGACGCGGCGGGCACGCCGTACCGGAGTACCGGCCGGGGCGGCATTTTCCGCGATCAGGCCATCGGCCTGCATGCGTCGAAGCGCGGGGTAAAGCGAACCGTAGGAAAACGCCCGGAAAGCACCGAGTAAACCGGTGAGCCGTTTGCGCAACTCGTAGCCATGCATCGGCGATTCGATCAAGAGACCCAGGATGGCGAGCTCCAGCATCGAGTCACCTCCTTTGCTCGGCTAGTTGCATCATCAGTTACGACGGTTCGACGCCTCGGGCCATAGTATCGACTCGATATATTTGCCACAACACTACCTGGTGTTGGTGCGGTATTAGTCACACCGATGGCACGCCGCTGCCAGCCGGGTCACTGCCCGTTAAACCGGGCAAACTCACCTGCTTGATGGTGCCGTTAACTGCGAAGACGACCATGCCGGAGCCGTAACTACTAGACGGATACACCGACAGTGTCAACGTCGTCGGGTCTGGGGCGGGCCGAACGATCAGACAAGTGCTCGTGACGTCGGCCGGCTTCATGTGGAGTGTCTGCGGGGCAGCCGCCGGTCATCGGAAGGGTCCGGACGGTCGAGCGTCGCGTATGTCGGGTAGCTCACCAGCCGGCAGCCGATGGTGCCGCCGAATCTGCGCAATTGGGTTGCCGCGCTGATCCGTTCCCGGTGCTCTTCCATGGAGAGCTCGCCGTCATGGGAGCGTTGTCGAGAATTTTGCAGTCGTCTTGCCGATCGCTGTCTTTGGCCCTGGTCACGGCCTTCTCGTGGGCCCCGGCACCAGCGCCGCCGCCGCCCCGCCGCGCAAGACTGCCCCGAACCATTTCGCCACCGGTCGATCGTAGAAGTACGGCCCAGACCCGCACGGAACCTGATCAGCGAAGACCGTCGACCCCCCGGGGAAACGGAGCGCGCACGCGCGTCGGTTGCTTAACGGCGCCACGGGCGGGGACGTACTCTGGTCAGCGTGCGACTGCAGCGACAGGTGGTGGACTACGCGCTCAGGCGGCGCTCACTGCTGGCCCAGGTGTACTCGGGGCGCACCGGTGTGTCCGAGGTGTGCGACGCGAACCCCTACCTGCTGCGTGCCGCAAAGTTTCACGGGAAACCAAGCCAGGTGATGTGCCCGATATGCCGGAAGGAACAGCTCACGCTGGTGTCGTGGGTGTTCGGCGACCACCTGGGTGCGGTATCGGGCTCAGCCCGCACCGCTGAAGAATTGGTTTTGCTGGCGAGTCGTTACGCGGAGTTCGCAGTCCACGTGGTGGAGGTATGCCGAACCTGCAGCTGGAATCACCTGGTCAAGTCGTATGTGCTCGGAGCTGTACCGCCCCCCAAGGGCACCCGGGGCACGCGGACGGCGCGCAACGGCGCCCGCACCGCCAGTGAATAACGAAGGGCGCCACGATCCTTCGTCGGGTGACGACCCAAACGGGCCACCGACGAACCGCGCGGGCAGGCATGCGAATCACGACGACGGCGGTCGGGGGCGCCCGCGGTCCGGCGAGCGCCGCAAGGCCGCTCCCGACGATCGGGCGACCTCGCTCATCCCGCCCGTCACCGATGACCACCCGAGCGGCCCGGCCGACCCAATCGAGGCGGTCAAGGCCGCGTTGGACCGTCCTGCGTCGGCATCCCGGCGTTCGGCACCTTCGCGTCGTGAGGAGCCCTCTCTGCCACCTCCGCGTCGTGAGACAGCCCCGCGTCGTGACGCGCCCCCGCGTCGTGACGTAGCCCCGCGTCGTGAACCACCTCCGCGTCGCAAGGCACCGCCGCATCGTGACGCACCGGAGCAGTTCGAGGTGCCCGAGCAGCAAGACGCGCTCGACGAGGTCAAGGCCGCCCTAAATGCGTCAGCGCCCGCGCGGCATCGCCGGCCGGTCCCCGGACGCCGTCCGCCCGGCGGACCGCCGCCACCCCCGCGTGGACCGTCCCGAGGCGCCGATGGCAGGGCCCCGGGGCCGAGGTCGGACCTGCCCTTAAGCCAGCAGCTCAAACAGCAGGTCAACTGGCGATGGGTGCGACGCGCGCTCGTTCTCAGCGCGGTGATGATCTTCCTGTTGCCGATAATCACCTTCGCCATGGCTTACTTCGTCGTCGACATTCCCAAGCCGGGCGACATTCGTACCAACCAGGTCTCCACGATTCTGGCCAGCGACGGATCGGAAATCGCGAAGATCATCCCGCCCGAGGGTAATCGGGTCGATGTCAACATCAGCCAAGTGCCGGTGCACGTGCGCCAAGCGGTCATCGCCGCCGAAGATCGCAATTTCTATTCCAATCCCGGGTTTTCCTTCAGTGGCTTCGCGCGGGCGGTGAACAACAACCTGTTCGGCAACGGCGATCTGCAGGGTGGCTCGACGATCACCCAGCAGTACGTGAAGAACGCGCTCGTCGGTTCCGCGCAGCACGGGTGGAGCGGGCTGATGCGCAAGGCCAAGGAATTGGTCATCGCCACCAAGATGTCGGGGGAGTGGTCCAAAGACGACGTGCTGCAGGCCTATCTGAACATCATCTACTTCGGCAGGGGCGCGTACGGGATTTCCGCTGCCGCCAAGGCCTACTTCGACAAGCCCGTCGAGCAGCTCACCGTCTGCCGAAGGGGCGCTGCTGGCGGCGCTGATTCGGCGGCCCTCCTCGCTGGATCCGGCCGTCGACCCCAAGGGCGCCAACGCCCGCTGGAACTGGGTGCTCGACGGCATGGTGGAAACCAAGGCACTCTCCCCGAGTGACCGCGCGGCACAAGTTTTTCCGGCGACCGTGCCACCCGATCAAGCGCGGGCCCAGAACCAGACCACCGGCCCGAACGGGCTGATCCAGCGGCAGGTGACCCGGGAGTTGATGGACCTGTTCAACATCGACGAGCAGTCGCTGAACACCCAAGGGCTGCAGATCACCACAACGATCGATCCCAAGGCCCAGCAGGCGGCCGAAAAGGCGGTGTCGAAATACCTCGACGGGCAGGACCCCGACATGCGGGCCGCCGTGGTCTCGGTCGACCCGCACAACGGTGCGATACGCGCCTACTACGGCGGCTCCGACGCCAACGGATTCGACTTCGCGCAGGGCGGGTTGCAGACCGGATCGTCGTTCAAGGTTTTCGCTCTGGTGGCCGCGCTCGAGCAAGGGATCGGCCTGGGCACCCAGATCGACAGCGCCCCGCTGACGGTTGACGGGATCAAGATCACCAACGTCGACGGCGAGAGCTGCGGCACCTGCAATCTGGCCGAGGCGCTCAAGATGTCCCTGAACACCTCCTATTACCGGCTGATGCTCAAACTCAAGGGCGGACCCCAGGCCGTCGCGGACGCCGCGCATCAAGCCGGCATCGCGAGCAGCTTCCCCGGCGTCGAGCACACGCTGTCCGAGGATGGCAAGGGCGGACCACCCAACAACGGAGTCGTGCTGGGCCAGTACGAAACCCGGGTGCTCGACATGGCCTCGGCGTACGCGACGCTTGCCACATCGGGCATCTATCACCGGCCGCATTTCGTGCAAAAGGTCGTCAACGCCGAAGGTCAGGTGCTTTTCGACGCCAGCACCGCGGACAACAGCGGCGACCAGCGCATCCCGAAGGCGGTGGCCGACAACGTCACCGCTGCGATGGAGCCGATTGCCGGCTATTCGCGTGGCCACAACCTGGCCGGCGGGCGGGCGTCAGCGGCCAAAACCGGCACCACCCAGTTCGGCGACACCACCTCCGACAAGGATGCCTGGATGGTCGGGTACACACCGTCGCTGTCGACGGCGGTCTGGGTGGGCACCGCGCGAGGCGACAAACCGCTGGTGAACGCCTCGGGCGGACCCGTTTACGGCTCGGGCCTGCCGTCGGACATCTGGAAGGCGACGATGGACGGCGCTCTGAAGGGCACCTCCAATGAGACCTTCCCCAAGCCCACGGAGATAGGCGGCTATGCGGGGGTGCCGCCCCCGGCGCCGCCCCCGCCGCCGCTGGTACCGCAAGAGACGGTCATCTTCCCGACTATCGAAATTGCGCCGGGCATCACCATCCCGGCCGGTCCGCCCACGACGATCACCATCACGCCGTCGCCGCCGGTGTCTTCCGGCCCGTCAGCTTCGACTTCGCCACCGTGACCGACGCTCAGCAGCGGAGCGCCACGATCTCGCCGTGCCCGCTAGCCGCTGATCTGCGTAGCGTCGACAACCGCGATTGCCCTAGCCGCACCGACTCTTTGGGTGCCGCGCTGGCAGATGTCATCGGGGGACCGGTGGGCCGGCACGCGCTGATCGGCCGCACCCGGCTGATGACGCCGCTGCGGGTGATGTTCGTGATCGCGCTGGCGTTCATGGCTCTCGGCTGGTCGACCAAGGCGGCTTGTCTGCAAAGCACCGGCACCGGTCCGGGTGATCAGCGGGTCGCCAACTGGGACAACCAACGCGCTTACTACGAGCTGTGCTACTCCGACACAGTGCCGCTCTACGGCGCGGAATTGTTGAACCAGGGCAAGTTTCCGTACAAATCCAGCTGGATTGAAAGCGACGGCAGCGGCGCGCCGCAAACCCGCTACGACGGCCAGCCCGCGGTGCGCTACATGGAGTATCCGGTTTTGACCGGGGTCTATCAGTACGTGTCGATGGCGGTGGCCAAGACCTATACCGCGTTCAGCAAGCTCGGAGTCCTCCCGGTGATCGCCGAGGTCGTGGTGTTCTTCGATGTGGCCGCCTTCGGGCTGGCATTGGCCTGGCTGGCGACGGTGTGGGCAACCGCGGGGCTGGCCGGCCGCCGGATATGGGACGCGGCCCTGGTGGCCGCCTCCCCGCTGGTGATCTTTCAGATATTCACCAACTTCGACGCGCTGGCAACGGCATTCGCGATGGGCGGGCTGCTGGCGTGGGCGCGGCGCAAACCAACGCTGGCCGGGGTGCTGATCGGATTGGGCGCCGCGGCCAAGCTGTACCCGCTGTTGTTTCTGGGTCCGATGCTGGTGCTGGGCATCCGGACCGGACGCCTGCGTGATCTGCCGCGCACCGCCGCGTCGGCGGCGCTGACCTGGTTGTTGGTGAATCTTCCTGTGCTGGTGCTCTTTCCGCGGGGCTGGTCAGAGTTCTTCCGGCTCAACACGCGGCGCGGCGACGACATGGACTCGCTATACAACATCGTGAAGTCGTTGACCGGCTGGCGCGGCTTCGATCCCAAACTGGGCTTCTGGGAGCCGCCCACGGTGTTGAACACCGTCGTCACTGTGTTGTTCGTATTGTCTTGTGCGGCAATCGCTTATATTGCGCTCACCGCTCCGCAGCGGCCGCGGATGGCGCAGCTGGCGTTCCTGGTGTTGGCAGCGTTCTTGTTGACCAACAAAGTGTGGAGTCCGCAGTTCTCGCTGTGGCTGGTGCCGCTGGCGGTGCTGGCCTTGCCGCACCGCCGAATACTGCTGGCGTGGATGACGATTGACGCGCTGGTATGGGTACCGCGGATGTATTACCTGTACGGAAATCCAAACCGCTCACTTCCGGAGCAGTGGTTCACCGTCACGGTGCTGCTGCGCGACATCGCTGTCATGGCGCTGTGCGCACTGGTGATCCGGCAGATCTACCGGTCCGACGAGGACCTGGTGCGCTGGGACGGCCGAGTGGACGATCCCGCGGGCGGACCTTTCGACCGCGCGCCCGACGCCCCGCCCGGTTGGCTGCCGCAGTGGCTGCGTCCGGCCGGGCTGCGGCGCTCGGTCCCGCCAGCGATGCCTGCCGAAACCCCGGCCGAAGCGGTTACGGACGATGACACCTACGCCGGCACCAGGGGAACATGACACTGGTCGCAACGCCTACCGCTGGTTGAGCTGCGGGTCGAAGGGTTCGCCCTGCCCGGATTTCAGGTGGCGGCCCGCCATCCGGTAGCCTGGGGCGGTTGCCGACGCAGGCGACCCTTCTGCCACGGACAGGCCGTGGCCGCACAGACCAGAGGAGGTGGTGAGGTTTCCATGCGTCCATACGAAATCATGGTCATTCTTGACCCCACGCTCGACGAACGAACCGTAGCTCCGTCATTGGAGACGTTCCTGAACGTCGTCCGCAAGGACGGCGGATCTGTCGAGAAAATCGACATCTGGGGCCGGCGCCGGCTGGCTTACGAAATCGCCAAGCATGCTGAGGGCATCTACGTCGTCATCGACCTGAAGGCGGCCCCGGCGACGGTGTCCGAGCTCGACCGCCAGCTCAGCCTCAACGAGTCGGTATTGCGCACCAAGGTGATGCGCACCGACAAGCACTAACAGCTGACTGCCCGCTGTCGTTGTCGTTGCTTAGGCTGGTCGACAACACGCGCTCATGACTATCCGCCCGCCAACGGCGGGCCCAGGAGGAAATTGTGGCTGGTGACACCACCATCACCGTCGTCGGAAACCTGACCGCTGACCCCGAACTTCGGTTCACTCCGTCGGGTGCCGCAGTGGCGAACTTCACCGTGGCATCCACTCCCAGGATCTATGACCGCCAGAGCGGGGAGTGGAAAGACGGCGAGGCGCTGTTCTTGCGGTGCAACATCTGGCGGGAGGCTGCTGAGAACGTAGCCGAAAGCCTGACCCGGGGGGCGCGAGTGATCGTCACGGGCCGGCTCAAGCAACGCTCCTTTGAGACCCGCGAAGGCGAGAAGAGGACCGTGGTCGAAGTCGAGGTCGACGAGATCGGGCCCTCGCTTCGGTACGCCACCGCCAAGGTCAACAAGGCCAGCCGCAGCGGCGGTGGCGGCGGTGGCGGGTTCGGCGCAGGCGGCGGATCCCGTCCGGCGCCGGCGCCGGCGCAACCGAGCGGAGGAGCGCCTGCTGACGACCCGTGGGGCAGCGCCCCGGCTTCGGGCTCCTTCGGTGGCGGCGACGACGAACCGCCCTTCTGATTTCAAGACACTTCACGACACTGAGCAACGGAAAGAAAGACACCCATGGCCAAAACCACCAAACGGCGCCCGGCTCCGGAAAAGCCGATCAAGGCACGCAAATGCGTGTTCTGCGCGAAGAAAGACCAAACGATCGACTACAAGGACACCACGCTGCTGCGGACCTATATCAGTGAGCGTGGCAAGATCCGGGCGCGCCGGGTCACCGGCAACTGCGTGCAGCACCAGCGGGACATCGCGATCGCGGTGAAGAATGCCCGCGAGGTCGCGTTGCTGCCCTTTACCTCGTCGGCGCGCTAACGCCGAACGCCCAACGGAAAGAACGCAATACGATGAAGCTGATTCTGACGGCCGACGTCGACCATCTCGGTTCTGTCGGCGATACGGTCGAGGTCAAAGACGGGTACGGTCGCAACTTCCTGCTGCCCCGCGGCTTGGCGATTGTCGCCTCGCGTGGTGCCCAGAAGCAGGCCGACGAGATCCGCCGAGCCCGCGACACCAAGACGGTGCGCGACCGCGAGCACGCCGGCGAAATCAAGGTGGCGATCGAGACGCTGGGCCCGGTTTCGCTGCCGGTGAAGGCCGCGGCCGACTCCGGCAAGTTGTTCGGCTCGGTGACCGCGGGTGATGTCGTCGCTGCGATCAAGAAGGCCGGCGGGCCAAACCTCGACAAGCGAATCGTGCGGCTGCCGAAATCGCACATCAAGGCTGTCGGTGCACACCGGGTGTCGGTGCATTTGCACCCCGAAATCAACGTCGAGGTTGCACTCGACGTCGTGGCGGACAACTAGCCCGGGACGTTTGCTCGCCCGGCGGTCGCCTTCGATGGGGTTGCCGCCGGGTTAAAACCTGCTTCGAAGGTGTGTTGACGGTAGACGCCTGGCGAACTATTTCAGCGACGAGTCCAGACTGCGGCCGTTACCTGGGCTTAACTCGCCGAAAATCTGACCGAAAACCAACACGCCCGGCGCAGTAACCTTGCCCGACACGCCGGGGAGATTGTTGTCCACATAATTCGACTCGCGTTGTATGGCAGTTAGCAGCACTGATGTCGTAACGCCCCGGATTAATCCACAGGTTCTCCACAACCCGTTCAACACAGGTGTCGACGGATATGCACACGCGATGCACAGCTTCATAAACAACACCCCCTTGGAGTACGCGCCAGCAACGCTTAGCGTCGTTCCGGCGCGAGGCGATGGCAGGTTTTTTTGGACGGGGAAGACGCGAACCGCGCACCGGTCTGCTCAGGACCGGCCGTCAAGCAGGGGCGGTGCAGTCGGCACCGTGCCTTAAGCTCTTAATCACAGGTGTCGAACATACGTTCGCGTACTTAGGTCGGAGGAGGTGAGAGCGCATGGCGGTCGTCGACGATCTGGGACACCCGGGCATTGATGCCACGCCACCCAGTGAAGACTTCGGCCGTCAGCCGCCGCAGGACCTCGCCGCCGAGCAGTCGGTGCTGGGCGGGATGCTGCTGAGCAAGGACGCGATCGCCGATGTGTTGGAACGGCTTCGGTCCGGCGACTTCTATCGTCCGGCGCACCAAAACGTCTACGACGCCATTCTGGACCTGTACGGGCGCGGGGAGCCTGCCGACGCGGTGACGGTCGCCGCCGAACTGGACCGTCGCGGGATGCTCCGCCGGATCGGTGGCGCCCCGTATCTGCACACGTTGATTTCGACGGTGCCGACGGCCGCCAACGCGGGTTACTACGCGGGCATCGTCGCCGAGAAGGCGTTGCTGCGTCGGCTGGTGGAGGCCGGGACGCGGGTGGTGCAGTACGGGTACGCCGGCGCCGAGGGCGCCGATGTGGCCGAGGTGGTCGACCGCGCGCAGGCCGAAATCTACGATGTCGCCGACCGCCGGCTTTCCGAGGACTTCGTTCCGCTCGAGGATCTGCTGCAGCCGACGATGGACGAGATCGACGCCATCGCCTCTAACGGAGGTTTGGCGCGCGGCGTCCCCACCGGGTTCACCGAACTCGACGAGGTGACCAATGGTCTGCATCCGGGGCAGATGATCATCGTGGCGGCGCGGCCGGGCGTGGGCAAGGCGCTCGCGCTGGACACGCCGCTACCGACTCCGGCCGGCTGGACGACGATGGGTGATGTCGGCGTTGGTGATGAGTTGCTTGGCGATGACGGGAAGCCGACGCGGGTGGTGGCCGCCACCGACGTGATGCTGGGACGGCCGTGCTACGAGGTGGAATTCTCGGACGGGACAGTGATCGTCGCCGACGCGGCGCATCAGTGGTTGACCGAAACACGGGCATCCCGGAAGTCAGCGCCAGCCGCGGCGGTGGGCTACAACCGCTACAAGAATCAGCGGACCTTTGCGGTGGTGCGAACGACGGCCGAGATCGCAGGAAGTCTGCGCTGCCACACCAAAGGCCGGCGACTGAACCACAGCGTGGTCAATGCAGATGCACTCGGCCTCCCGGATCGCGAGTTCTTGGTACCCCCATACACTCTCGGCGCCTGGCTCGGGGACGGCACCAGTGCCTCAGCCCAGATCACCACGGCCGATCCTGAAATCGTCATGCGGATCGAGGCGGACGGCTTCGTCGCGGTTCCATCGGTATCCGCTCGGTACCGCTATCGGCTGCGTCTACCGGCGAATGCCGAGCAGCTTCCTCGCCAGTGCGTGGTATGCGGCAAGGAATTCATTCCTCAAACCAGTCAGGTGCGGACCTGCGGACGCTCGTGTGGTGGCCGTGCACGGTTTGTTTCTGCTCCGGTGCCGAGTCCGACCTGCGTTCGCTGTGGGGGGCCTTCAACCGGAATGCGGTTGTGCCAAAGCTGCCACGCCGCTGTGGGGACATTGCAGGCGCGACTGCGCACACTTGGTGTGCTTGGAAATAAGCACATTCCGGTTGACTATCTGCGGGGGTCCGAGACACAGCGGCGCGCCCTACTCGCTGGCCTGCTCGACACCGACGGAACCGTGACAACTGGCGGTGCCGTTCAATTTTCAGTCACTGACCATCGGCTGGCGTGTGATGTCGCCGAGCTGATCGTCAGCCTTGGCTATCGCTGCCAAACCTCGACCAAGCGCGTCCGGGGCCGTCGCGAATCGTCCAGCATCGCGTACGCCCTGACTTTTTCCACAGAAGACGAGATGTTCGCATTGCAGCGAAAGGCCCTAGTGCACAAAGAACGCCGCGCTGTCACGGGCACCGAGCGCTCCGGATCACGCTTCATTGTGGACGTCCGCCGGATCGAGACAGTTCCCGTGCGTTGTGTCGAAGTGGACAACGCCAGCCACATGTATCTGGCGGGCAATGCCATGATTCCCACCCATAACTCCACCCTCGGGCTGGACTTGATGCGGTCGTGTTCGATCAAGCACCGCTTGCCCAGCGTCATCTTCTCGCTAGAGATGAGCAAGTCCGAGATCGTCATGCGGCTGCTGTCGGCGGAAGCGAAAATCAAACTCTCCGACATGCGTTCGGGCCGGATGAGTGACGACGACTGGACACGGCTGGCGCGGCGGATGAGCGAAATCAGCGAAGCCCCACTGTATATCGACGATTCGCCCAACCTGACCATGATGGAGATCCGCGCCAAGGCGCGCCGGTTGCGACAGAAAACCGGCCTGAGGCTGATCGTGATCGACTACATGCAGCTGATGACGTCGGGCAAGAAACACGAGTCGCGGCAAGTGGAAGTGTCGGAGTTCTCCCGTCATCTCAAGTTGCTGGCCAAGGAACTCGAGGTTCCGGTGGTCGCGATCAGCCAGCTCAACCGCGGGCCTGAGCAGCGCACCGACAAGAAGCCGATGCTGTCCGACCTTCGCGAATCGGGGAGCCTTGAACAGGATGCGGACGTCGTCATTCTGCTGCACCGGCCGGATGCGTTCGACCGCGACGATCCACGCGGGGGAGAGGCGGATTTCATTCTCGCTAAACACCGTAACGGCCCGACCAAGACGGTGACCGTCGCGCATCAGCTGCATTTGTCGCGGTTCGCCAACATGGCCAGGTAATCTTTCGGCCTGTACGTTCTCACGCCGCGCTTCAAAATCTCACGGCTGACTTCAAACGGATTTCAAATTTGAAGCCGTCGTGAGACACGCCGATCTGGCTGCCGAGCCTCCGAGTTGACGAATGCCATGCTTCGGACATGCTGGAGAGTGCAGATCCGAGCACCCGGTCCGAGCTGACTGCGGGTTCGGCAGCACGGACCGCCGTGACGACGACAGTGCGGTTTCGACCCGACCGGGAGGTAGACGCATCCGAAGTTGCGCTTGTCGACGCGAATGCCAGCGTGCTCGCGGCGGCGCGGCCCTGGCGTGAATTCCGATGGCGGGCCGGGCAGAAGCACTATTCGGGGACTTATCGGTCGGCGACCGAGGTCGGCATGTGATCTATGAGCCGCGGCTGGAACTCGCCAGGGTGTTGATCTTCTCGTAGAGCGGGCTGTAGTTCTGGACGGGCTTGTTCAGGTCGTAGGTGATTAGCAGAGCGCTCATAGTGGTGTCCTTTGTGTTCGGTGTGGTCGGGGGTGGTTCGAACGGGCATTGCCTTAACCAGGGCGTGGTGCATCGCGACGCCGTGGTGGCCGTCGGCGACGTGAACACTTCGTGCGTGAGTTCCTCGGCGAGCTACTGCTCGGCGGACACACGAGCGGCGTCTTCGTATCGACGGTGCAGTACTTGCACTTCGTGAGTGGCTCCGACGGGATATGTCCTGATTCGAAGATCTTATGACGCTGGCCCGACGTAGGGGCTCCAAAGGTGCGGCGGCAGCTCCAGGCGCGGGGCTGCATAAGGTCCAGTTCGCCATCCACCATCCGAATTCAGAACTTCGATGGGTAATGAGCGGTGCACCGCGTCTTCTTTCTGCTGCCATAGCGCGGTGGCATCGCTGTAGTCGAAGACGGGCGCCACTAGGGACGCAATCTGTAATAACTACGAACGAACACACGGACTCTCATCCTGATCAGATTCACGATTTGGCGGTCGGAAGACGGTGCTTCGACGGCCAGGCGAAGAGTTGCTAGCAAGCCGAAGTTGACGGCCTCGGCCGCATCGCGCTTTTTGCGTAGCGCTCGATCCTGGGATCTGCACCGGAATGAGAACTCGGCTCCGGTTCTAGGATCCGCCACGAAGATGAAAAAATGCGTCCGCCATCTTGGTGAGAAATCCGCAAAATTACGGCTAAAGCCACCGCCATCCGCCGCGCGGTTTGACAACCTACACCGGTTCTTGTGCGCGCTGAAAAGAGCTTGATTTACTTTAATGGCAATGACTTTCGTTTCATCGGTGTTGTCGGTCTGTGTCAGTAACCTTGCTCTATGACAGCACGCAGCTATACGGATTCTGCCATTGCCGGGCAGACGCGAGTCGCTAGGGCAGATAATGGATCCGAAGTTTCGCTGGATGAATTGATGCATACCGGCGAGCATCCGTTGCTGTGGTCGATGGACGACAGGATGCGCCTCATCAGGCGACGCGTCACAGGGCGGGTCGCGATATGCAGCGGGCAGGTTTCCGGCTGACGCTGGCGTCGGGACGTCGACTCGCGCTGACATCGGGGCAGCAAGTCCTCAAGTTAGACGGCTGGACCCGGGGATCGCCACCGTCCGCCGGCTTTCCGAACCAGTCGACTCAAAGCGAATGCATGATTCAGAGATAATCATGTTGGCGCACATGATCGGTCATGGATCCTGCGTCAAGCGCCAGCCGATTCGTTACGCGTCCGTCGACGAAGCCAACCTCGCTGTGGTGACGACTGCGGCGGCGCATTTCGGTGTAACGCCGATCCGCGATGAGTATGCAGCCGCGCGCGTGACGACATTGCGGTTACCCGCGCCTTTCCGTCTGACGCACGGCAAGCGCAATCCGATCGCGGAATGGCTGGATGGTCTTGGCCTGTCCGGTCTGCGTAGCTACGACAAGTTCGTGCCCGCACAGGTGTTCGCTCTTCCCGACGAGCAGGTGGTCCTGTTCTTGCGGCATTTGTGGGCGACTGGTGGTTCGGTGCGCTGGGACGCGAAAACGGCGCAGGGGAGGGTGTACTACGCCTCGACCAGCCGCCGCCTGATCGACGATGTGATGCAACTGCTACTTCGGGTGGGAGTGCAGAGCAGGATTATCCGGACGACGAAGCGCGGCTATCGCGATTGCTGGTACCTCACTATCGACAGGGCGGCCAACCAGATTGCGTTTCTTACCAAGGCGGGGGTGCACGGCGAGCGCGGTCTCAAGGCGAAGGAGCTTGTCGAAAAACTCGCCAGGCGCGTACGCCGGCCGGGCACGGATACGATCCCGGTAGAGGTCTGGACCCTGGTCAAAACCGTTCTAGCACAACGAAACTGGTCGGATATGGACTTCGCTCTGGCGACCAATACCAGATACGATGGCCCGCGGATGTGGACTCACGCGCCGGGTCGACCGAGGCTGCATCGGATATCCGTCATTTTGGCCGACCCGGCTCTGCACGACCTGGCGACGAGCGACATCTATTGGGACAGGATTGTCGACATCGTGAGCGTGGGTCGCCGTGAGGTGTGTGGCATGACCGAGGGGAAAAGACATCCCATTGTGGTCCAGGGCGTGTTGGTGCAATGAACTGTGCTGGTCCGGAACGTGCTGAACGGATACGGCAACTTGCGGCCGAGGTTTGGGCAGGATATCGCATGAGACGTCAGCGCCAGTGGACCTCGACACCGGTCAGCGGAAGCGAACGTGCGACGTCGCCAGGCCGAAGATCTTGCGGCCACCGGACCTCGCGGCATCCTCGACGCTCCGGCTCGATCGACCGGTCGTTCAGCGCGACAAGATGATTCGTGCCTGCCGTCGAGGACGCTAGTGTCTTAGCTTCTCCAGCCGTTCCTCGACTTGTAGCGCGCTAGCGGCAGATTCGTAGCTTTCGACGACGCCTTCAAGGCGTGCACGGGAGCCCTCGAAGCAAGCCCAGTCAAAAACGGCCTGGCATACGTGGTTAGCGAGACTGCGCAAGATGCCGTCCCGAGGAGGGTTGTCGATGGCCCTGATTGCGGCCGAGCACAGCATTCCCTTGTCGACGCGGTCGCTCTGTAGCGCACACCGAGCCAGCATTATCAGGTCCCGGGTATCTTTGCCCTCAAAATCCATCTATTCCCCCTGTTTCGTAATGCGGTTGCGCCGCTTCGGCTTCCGGACACCGCGCGCAAGGCCGTCTCGGCAGAGCGCAATTGAGTACTAGGTCCGCCGAGTCGTAAAGCTAGTCGAACAACGAGTACGTGTCGGACACGTTCTGATCACAGAGATGCATCGGTCTGAATCGAAATCCCTTTGCCGAAGGCACTTCCGACTGACCGAACCCGCGTACCGGTCCAGAGTGGTGGCCAGCGTGCTCCGTCTCGGCAGCTTTCGTCGGCCCTTCCTTAGGCGGGCAGCTCGACATCGTAGGTCAGATAGGAGCCGCCGGGCATGCGGCGGACTACGCCGTCGTCGAGCATCTGCTGGAAGTGATCGGTGACGGTCTCTTCGACTGGGCGGTAAACCAGCCCCAATTCGTTTCGGCTGCGGCTGTTGTCGAATGCCAGCGGGTAGCCCACGTTGCGGTCAACGAACTTTCGGGTGAGCCCGAAAGCCGGAGCGACGGCCTTGAAGATCACCTTGGGCGCCGTCATCCTCGGGAACGCGTAGAACGGTCCGAACCGGCGGCGCAGTATCTTGCCGATCTCCAGAAACGTCAGGGTGTCGGCGTTGGCGATGTATCGTCCGTGGGCCTCGGGGGTGAAACCGGCGCGCAAGTGGGCATCCGCGACATCACGCACATCCACCACTCCCGTGGCCATGGCCGGAGCCCCAGCCAGCATGCTGCCGTCGACGAACTGCTTCATCGTGCTCAGGCTGGCCGAGTCGCTCGCGCTGGTCAGGGCGGGGCCCAGCACCAGGCCGGGGTGGATCGTGACCATGTCCCAACGCTCCTGCGCCTGCTGGTACCCCCAGGCCTCCTGCTCGGCCACCGTCTTGGAATAGGGGTACGGCTGGTGGTCGACGCTGCTCGTGGTGTTCCAGTGTTCCTCGGTGAAAACGCCACCGGGGACATCCCGTGACTCCCAGGCGTCGCCGTAGATCGCGACCACACTGCTGGTCAGCACCACCCGTTTGACGCTGTCCGTGCGGTTGACCGAATCCAGCACGTTGCGGGTGCCCTCGAGCGCCGGGCGGACCAGTGCCTCCTGCGCATCCTTGAAGCCGGAGATCAGGAAAGGCGACGCGGTGTGCATTACCAGCTCGCACCCGCTCATCGCCTCGTCGAAGCTGCCGGCTTCGAGCAGGTCGGCCTTGAAGAGCTTCAGCCGATCGGGATGGTCGGCTGAAAGCTTATGCAGATGCTCCAGTCCGGAGGCCTTCTGCGGGTTGCGCACGGTGCCGTGGACGGTGTGTCCCGCTTCGAGCACGGACCGCACGATCCAGCTGCCGATGTAGCCGCTGGCGCCCGTGACGAGTACTGGCGAGGCCGGGTCGATTGTGGTCGAGGATCTATTCATGGGGCAGTTCCTCTCGTGTGTGGCTGCAACGCCGTCGGGCGCGCCAACCCAATCGGCGCTGTTGCCACTTAACCACCCGGTTGTCGCCGCTGCTGTTGACGTGGACGGCGCCGCTGGCATCGACGGCGACTCTTTCGGACTCGTGGAGGTTGGCGAAGGGCAGCACAGTCGGTGACGGGTTCCTAATTGTGTCCCACCGAATGGGCTGCCACCTTATTAGCTTTGGATGAACCAAGGGGGGTCGATCCTTAGCCGGCAATACGACGCCGCTTCGTCGTGCTTCCCAGACGGAGCGACACCACCGGGGCCGGAGCGCTGGCAGATTCGCCAAGTTGGTGGGACCTGCTTGACCCAGCCTTTTCTAGCAGGCGTGTCATGCAGCGCTTCTCAAGCCCAGCAGGTCGCCCAGGTCGGCGCCGACGTTCGGCAATGCTGCGAACAGGGTTGCCGAGTCCTCGGGTAGGAATGGGTTGAATACCGGCGGGATGATTTGGTTGCCGGTCACGCCGGTGATCCGGGCCCAGATCTGTACCGGGATATTGACCGACTGGTAGACGCCGGCGCCGACCCATGAGACCGGTGCCTGCAAGAAGTCGGGCATCGAATCGACGAGGTTGCTTATCGGGTCGTACATCAGGTAGGGGATCGTGACCGCGATCGTGCGCGACGTCAGACTCACGTCGGTCACCATGTTGGGATAACCCTGTGCGGCGAACGAGGCGCTGAGCGCACTGAACAGGTTGGGGCCGGGATCAACGTAGGTGCCGTTGAAGCTGGGGGCCGTCAGCGCCGCACCCTCCATATACGGCAGCGGCGCAATGCCGAATTGATTCAAAATTGTGGGCGTCGTACTGACGATTTGATATGAGTTGTTGATAAACCCGTCTTTCAGATCGTTGCCGGCCTGATCGAAGATGAGGAATGTCGCTGTCTCACGCGGTGTTTGGAAGCCGTGACCGCGGCCGAACTGGTCGGGCCCTATTTCACCATGGTCGGTGACCACGAGCGTGGTGAATTCCTCGCCGGGGTGGGCGGCCTCCCAGTCGTACACCGCTCCTAACAGGCCACCACCGCCTGCGGTTTGGGAACCAAGGTTGTAGTCCATGTTCCGAAGGGCCAACTGGTACTGCGGCGAATCGCCGCCGTATTGATGCGCGTTGTTATCGACACCTACGAAGTACGAGAAGATGAGATTGCCTTTGTTGGGATCGGCGGCCAGAATCGCGGCCTGGGCCTTCTGGCCTACCAGGTTCTGCGTGGCTATCCAGTCCGTGTCGCCCGCGACCTGCGGGACGTATTCGATGTGGTCGGCGGGGTGCGAGCCGGCGCCGGCGATCTGGGTGATGACGTTCCAGTTAGCGATGACCGTGGTATTGACTTGGTCGCCGTAGGTGCCCTCGAGCAGGTTGTACACCGTCGACCACTTGTCATACGTCCAGGGGGTGAAGACGTTGTTGGACACGCCGGCCGTCTCGCTCCACACACCGGTCTGCATGGTCGTCCACGAGGGGTTGGAGATGGTGGTGTGCCCGACGATCGTCGACGCGGAGGTGACGCTTTGCTGCATCAGCGCGTGGAAGTTCGGGGTGCCACCGGGGTCGGCCAGGATTTTGGCGAGATTGGTGCCGTCCGTGCCGATCAACAGGAAATTCGCGTCTGGTGCAGCCGTAAGCAGAGCGAGGGCCTCTTCTTCTGACTCCACGTAGATCATGTTGCCCTGGCCAAACCCGCCGGTGCCGGTGGCGCCCGCGGCGCCAAACAACGACCTTGCGCCGCCGCCTAACCCACCCCTCCCGTCGGTGATGGTGCCGGCCCCTCCGGTGCCGCCGGCCCCGCCGCTGCCCGCCAACCACCCGCCCGTGCCGCCGGTGCCGCCGACCCCGCGTCCGATACCTCCGGCGCCGCCGAGGCCACCGTCACCGAATAACCCGGCATTGCCGCCGGGCCCTCCCATCTGACCCGGCGCACCCGACCCACCCATGCCGCCCTTGCCCCACAGAAGCCCGCCGGCCCCACCGGCTTGCCCGGTGCCGGGCGCGCCGTTAGTCCCGTCGCCAATCAACGGACGCCCCAACAGCGTCATGAACGGTGCATTCACTGCCCCTCGTATCGACGCGACGATGCTCGCCTCGGTGCTCGCATACGATGCCGCCGCCGCGCTCATGGTGCGCACAAACTCCTCATGCCAAGCCGCCGCCAGCGCCGCCGACGCCTGATATTCCTGGGCGTGCACGCCAAACAACTTTGCAGTGGCCGCCGACACCTCATCGGCCGCCGCTGCCGCCAACCCAGTCGTGGGGCTGACTGCGGCCAGATTGGCGGCGCTCACCGCCGCTTCGATGCTCGACACGTCTGCCGCCGCAGCCGCAATCTGCTCAGTACCAGCGATTACAAAGGACATCTGGGACTTCCCCTCACTCGATGACAGCGCGGGTCGTTGCCCAAATTTGGTAGCTGAACGTGGAGCATCTTCCCGCTGGCAGCGACGTGAACATAGAGCATCTTCCGGCTGACAGAGACCTCTGTGACCCAATCTCAAATCAGATTCATGAAATCAAGCCCCGCGAACGCGGCCCTCGCGCCAGCACAAACATCCCGAATGGCCCAGAACCGAAACCGCAACTATCACAATCGCTTCCAACGCGAGCCCGCACTCACCTTCTTGCGACGGGGAAACTCCTAGGCAGGAGTTGGCGCGGTTACGGACTGAGGTCGCACAGCTGCGCGTGGACACGGAATCAGCGCACGCCCAGTCGACTGGACTTGCGCGAGATCCTCAACCATTTGGTGGTGGTGGCCCCGGTGGAGATCGCCTGAGATGACTAGCGCCGGTGCTTGTCGCACAGGTCAGCGGAAGCGGACGTTCAACGTAGCCAGGCCGAAGATCTTCCGGCCACCTGACTTCGCGGTGACAATGACCACGCCGGTGCGGGTCGCCGGGTCCAGCGACTTGATCCGGCCGCCGTACTCGATGTCGGCGCCTTCGGCGGCCGAGACGATTGCGGGCTGGGAGAGCCGCACCGCGTAGCGGAGGACCGCGCCGGGGTCGCCCGACCATGCGGAGGCGAATCCGGCGCCCAGACCCATCGTGAGCATTCCGTGGGCGATCACATCGGGCAGTCCGGCCAGCTTGGCCAGGTTCTCGTCCCAGTGAATCGGGTTGGCGTCGCCTGCCACGCCGGCATAGTTCACCAAGTCGCCGCGGGACAGCCGCGCGTGGTGCACCGGTAGCTCGTCGCCGACGTTGACGTCATCGAAGGACGGAGTCCCTGGCGTGCGGGTCGTGCCCCCCTCGGAGATCCGAACCTCACCCTCGGGGCGCACCGTCTTCTGGTAGTCGGAATCGGATTCGCCTACTGCGTCGAGGTCGAAGTCGTGCATCATCGCGTTGTGCACGGCGGACTTGATCGCCGGATCGACTTCCTCGGCCGTGACACCGACGACGGTGGTGTGCAGGGTGTGCACCCGCTCGCCGTCAGTGTCGGTGAAAGTGTTGGTCACCGTGATCAGGTCTCTGCCGGCGATCCTGCGCACCGACGTCAATTCGACGTCAACTACCAGTTCGTCGCCGGCCACCATCGGGCGGTGCTGCTCGAAGACCTCCTCGGTCTGCACGTAGGTGTCGTAGCCGATGACCACCGATTCGAACATGCGGCGATTGCAGGTCATGCCGGGGACCGACGTGAACGTCAGCGGTGCCACCAAGCCCGAATAACCCAGCTCGGCGGCGGCGGCGACATCCCAGTGCGCGGGGTGGTAGTCCTGCACTGCGCGGGCGTATTCGCGTACCTTCTCGCGGCCGACCAGGTAGGTGTCATCCATCTGGTAGTAATGCCCGACGCGCGATTCGATCGCCGACGCTTCTGCTGTGGTCATGAAGTGCTCAACTTCTCTATCTGCTTGTTCGTTGAGGCAGACCAAAGAACACTAACGCGCCAACACCGTCACAACACGCGCCGGTACGCTCGATCAACGCACCAGTCGTAGCTGCCGCCCGGCCAGTCGCAGCGTCAGCCGTTGGCCCCAGGACAGGGCCAACGCATCGCTTTCGATGCCATCGCCGAACACCACCAGCCGATCCGACTCCACGTCGACGGTCAGCGTCCCGTCGGCTAGATCCCCCTCCACCAGGGACGTGCCGGTTGCCGGCGAAGGCCAGGGTTCGCGGACGAACCACGCGAGCCGTGGTTCGGTCGGCCCCGGCAAGACGACGCCGCTTCGTCGTTCTTCCCAGACTGAGCGACACCACCCGGTCGCCCCGGTTCCGGTGGAGACGATCACGGAGGCGCCACGGTGGCGTTCGACGATGACTTCGTCGCATTACTGGTTTGGGTGGCCTGCATCCAGCCGGTGCAACACCAGGTCGTCGTCGGGGGCGATCTGGAGAACTTCGATCGCCTCCGATGCACAGAGTTCCTCGATGAGTTGGCGTGAGCCCCCGATGATGGTCGAGTCGGAATCGGAGGTGATGGCCACGAGCCAGTTGTGGTCGGCGGGCCAGATGAAGCTCGGCGACTGATGATAGAACGAGCGCTCGTCGGCCCATCGTCCGATCCGCACGGCGGCGCCGGGGCGGCCTTCAAGCAGGTAGTAATAGTGACGCTGGCTGACGGGGTGGAATGGCTGGGGCAGCGCGGCTGGGAGGGGCAGCGAGTCAGGCAGGGACGGCGAGTAAGGAGCCCCGCCGGCGTCGGGCAGCACAAAGGTGGGTCCGGTCTTGTCGAGTTGCCATTCGTCCGGTGCGGGCGCGGCCGGTTGGCTTGCGGACGGGGAAGAAGCGGTCATCGAGGGAAAAACAATTGGCTGGCCGTCTGTGCGGACCGCGAAATAGCACGGCTGTTGTGTGGCGGTGTGTCGGGCCAGTACCGCGCACAGTTGTTCCAAAGCCCAGGTACGCAGTCCCCTTCTCGGGTCGCCTGGCCACATGTGCCCGCTTTGCTCGGCGCGCCAGACCACGGCCAAGGCCACCTTGTTCGCCTCCGCCGATGCGGGTGAGCTGATCTGCTCCCACCAGACACTCGGATGCAGGGTGCGGCGGTTGGTCCGGGCCACTTGCGCCCAAAGCGGTGAGTTCGGGTGATCGTCGACCGGATGCAACAGCCGGGCGTAGGCCGGAAAGCCTGAGCCGACCGAACGGGCCACCCAGTGTTGGCTGGAGAGGCTTACCCGATCGATCAGCCACCGCGCCGGCTGAGTCGAGGCGGCAGGCCTCGGAGGTCGGTGATCGATTGCGTGACCATCGCTGAGATGGCCGGCGGTAGTTTCGCTTCGGGACTGGCTGGCTTCTGCCTCGACCTGCGGCTCGGCCGCAAGCTGCTGCTGGACAGCACGAAGTCGCTCCAAGACAGCACCGCGGACCCTGGAAAGATCGCCAACCTGGTCGCTTAGAATCTGATATCCGGTCGACTCGGGCTCTTCGAGCAGCGCCAGCAATAGATGTTCGGGGCCGATTCGGTCGTGATGCAACGATCCGGCGGTGGTGAGCGATCTTTCGAACACCCGCTGCCTGCGCGTGGTGGGCGCGATGTAGTCATCCGGCATGACCGCGCCTATGCCGCACCGTTCGACGACCGCACGGCGGACCCCATTGAGGCTCATGCCAAGGTCCGTTAGCGCCAGCTCGGCGATCGTCGGGTACATCGATGTCGCCGGCGCGTGCGTGCGCGTCAACTCCGCAGGGAAGCTGCTGTTCAACTCGTCAGACCGAGCCAACAAACCCAGCAGCAGATGCTGCGTCCCGCGGTGATCATGCATGAACTCTCGCGCCATATGGTGACTCAACGCGTCCACCATCCGCGCTAGCCCGGTCAACCGGTTATGCACGACCAACAACTGTCCCTCGGACCGCTCGGAGGAGAAGAAAACTGTGCTAAATGCATGTCGATGTTCCGCGGATGGATCGGGCCCCGCGGCGCGCCGCTGCGCGACAGCACCGCGGACCCTGGACAGTTCGCCAACCTGGTCGGTGAGAATCTGACACGCGGTCGATTCGGGCTCTTCGAGCAGGGCCAGCAGGAGATCCGCGGGCCCGACATACTGAAACTGCGAGCCAGCCGCGGCGAACTCGACGGCCCGCCACATCCGGGAAGTGAACGGGACGTGCCCAGCACGCATCGCGGTGCCCGTCCCGCAACGCTCGACAACAGCGCAGCGCACCCCATCGAGCGTCAGGCCAAGATCAGCTAGCGCCAACGCGGCGATCGGGTTGGGCCGAGCCAACAGTCCCAACAAGAGATGCTGTGTCCCGACGTGGTCATGCATCAGCTCCCCCGCGAACTCTTGACTGCGAGCTATCGCCCTGCGTGCGTCGCCTCTGAACCACACGAACACAACAACCGCTCCTTTCGTCAGAGCCGGCGGAGGCGATGCGGGCGACCGACTTTGCCCACGCCGCTGCGGGCCTTGATCGTCGCTAGCCGAGGACAGGCGATGGGTTTGGCGAGTTTGGCGTGAAGCCGCGGCGCCCGCGCGGCGGTCCTCGTCGGTCGAGCGGGCGTCGCCGTATCGGTGACCGGCATGCCGGCCAGTGCTTGCTCACCTGCGGCCACACCGCACACAGTACGACGAGGAACCGACATCAGGTTGGTGACTGCCTGCGCCGGGTGCCAGTAGCGTAATCGGCATTGCGGCGCGCGGGCCGAAGCGCTCCGCACGAACCGTGCCCACCCACGTATACTCGCAGTCCCACGCTGTCTCATTGCTACGTCGCCGAAAAGTGAAGCGGCACTGCTAATTAGCACGCTCGCCGCGCAAACCCACGTGCTGGCGGCAACGAGTCATCTATTGCCGGCTGCGTCCTGGCGACCAGCCGGTTCAGCGTTGGATGCTTCGGCGCTTCTTGGCGCGTTGGGCGAGTCGGGTGACAACCGAGGGGCCTTGCCCGCGTGGAGACTGCTGTGCGGCGGCCAGCAGAATGTCGACGGATTCGACTATTCCGGAGGCGATTTCACCGACCTCGGGCACATTGTCGGGACACACGCAGATGGAGAAGTTCAACATGTCGCCGTGTCGGGTCAGCGTCATGCTCAGTCCGCAGTCATCTTCCAGCGGCGTCACGGTGTGCATGCCGATAACCTTGGCCCCGGCGCAATAGCGCTTTGCCGACGGTCCGGGGACATGGGAGACGATGCCGTGGCAGGTCGGCGCCCGCTGCCACCACGGCAATCGGGTCGATAACGACAGGCCGGCGTGCATCACGCTGGGTGGAAGCAGCGAAGCCAGGCGCGCGATATCGACCGCGAGACCGGCTGTTTCGCTTTGTCGGTAGGCCTTGGTCAACCCGTCGGTGGCCGCATGTAGATCGAGCAGAACCTGGACGGGGTCATCGCGGTCGACCGGAAAGCCAATGCGCGTGACGTCGGCGGTCGAACTGGCATTGAACAGCGACAGCGGCAACTGCATCAGCAGCGGATGCTTGGGAAGGCTGTCGTGGTGGCGGAGCCAGGTACGTAGGCTGAGCGTGCAAGCCGCCAGCGCAACGTTGATGGTGCTGCCTCCGAACGCATACGCGATTGTCTCCAAATGCGACAGCCGGATCGAGGCCAGGGCGACTGCGCGCTGCGGGCTCAAGCGCGCGTTGAACACCGTGGGCGACACCGGCCCACTTACCGATGACGCCTCGGGTAGTTCGGATTGACCCGGGGGCCGCAGTAGCCGGCCTGCGGCACGTATCGCATCGGGCACCGCAGCGGTGACTAGCCAAGCGCCCATCACCGAGTTTTCATACAGCTCTAGCACCGTGTCCGCAATGAGTTCACTGATCGAAGGCGGCGCGCCCAGGCCCGGCTCAGCTTTCGTCATGGCGATCGGGTCGCCATGTTGATCGCGGGTCAGCAGGTGCGCCCACATGGGTGCGATCCCCTCAGCGATCCCGGCGATCACCGCGGGCGACACCTTCACCGCCACTGCCCACCGGCCGCCGTCGAGGCCTTCGATGCTCCACGCTTCCCAGAGCGGTGCACGGCGATCCATTGCGCCGCCGGCCAGCCGCCCAATCAGCTCAGTGAACTCGCACGCGCTATTCGGAGCATGAACCGTTGTGGCGTGAATCTGTGGAGCCGGATCGTAATCGTCGAGCTCGGCCCACACCGGCTGACCCAAGCCCAGCGGCTTGCCTACCAGCCGGCTGCGGAAGCGGGGCAGCTGCGGCAAACGCGACGCCACCAGCTCGTGCAACCGTTGGTGACTGATCCCAGCGGACCCCTCGATGATGAGCACCGCGACTGCGTGTGCCGGCGCTCCGGGACGCCCGGTGTGCAGCGACACCCCGTCCCATCCCGGCAACCCGGCACCCATCCGTACGCGCGCTCCTAATCCTCGATAACCACCGGTGTAACGACGCGTTCCCTAGTTTCCAGGTTTTTTAAACAGGCTGGACCAATTTGGACCAGACGGCCGTCTTGCTGAGCACGTCGGTCCCATGCCCACGCCCGGGCTTTCTTTCCGCTTGCCTGGTTGCCGCGCAGACCACAGCGGATAAGTTCTTCCAGGTGCACAAGGATTTTCAGATCCGTGCCGAAGATGTTGTCTCACAACGGAATTACGCAGCATGCAACATGGACGCCGATGAAACAAGCGAACGTTTGCGGGGCCTGCCGGGAAGGGCGGGCACGGAAAACTCGAGCGCCGAGCGGACGGCTTTCAGGAGGAATCCGGCGTTATGTCGGACGGCCTGCGACGACCTTCAATGTGACCACCCCGAGCTTGAGCAGGCCCAGGTAAGTGCATGGGTTGAGAACGGTCGGCCAGACGGCGCGACTGCGTCGCTGGCCCAGCGGTTGGCCGGCGAATCGATCGCGCATCCAACTCAATGACATGGGCGCGGACAGCGGATGCAACAGAATGTGTCCCGAGAACCGGTCCCGACGGTAGGTGACGGTAGCGCCGGCGTGCCGGTATGCCTGGACCAGCTGGTCGATGGCATCGACACTGATGATCCCGTCGTGCACGGAATGCACGACCAGAAGAGGGGCGCGCGGAGTCGATTGCCCTAGCTTGGTCGCATCGAAAACTTCCTGCACCTCCGGAACGTCCCACAACTCGTCGGCGGACATATCCACATACGACCCAATATCGGTGTGGTGCAGACGCCACACCGCCTGTGCGGTCGTCATCGACTGCAGGTCGTCGAGCAACCGCTTGCCCGCGTCGGTGGCGTGCTCGTCGACAACCCGTTGAGCACCAGGAAATACCTGCGTCAACGCCGAAATCATCAGGGCGGCGAGCCCCGCGAAAAACGTTCCGTTGAGGTTGCGCGCGACCACGCCGCAGTCACCGACCGGTGAACCCAGCACCGCGCCGACCATGTTGAGCTCCGCGGCGTAATCGGTGTTGTGTTCAGCGGCCCATGCCGAGGCCAAACCTCCGCCGGAGTAACCCCACAGGGCCACCGGGGCCGACGGAGACAACCCCAGACGGTCGCAGCGCATTGCCGCTCGCAGACCGTCGAGGATGCGGTAGCCGGGTTCATGTGGAGCCCCCCACATGCCACGGCAGCCTTCGTGGTCGGGCACCGAGACCGCCCATCCGCGGGACAATGCCGCCGCGATGAGCAAATACTCCGATTGCACGAACGCGCCGATCGGCCTTGCGCCGCGCCGCAGGGCATATGACGGGAAGCACCGCGACGTGACGGCGTCGATCGCGCATTGATACGACAGCACCGGGCGAACCGCTTCGGCGCTGGCACGATGCGGCACCAGGACCGTGGTGACGGCAACCTCGGGCTCGCCGTGCAGATTTGTGCTGCGGTAGAGCAACTGCGTGGCTTGCACCCGTTGCCGGATCAGGCCCAGAAAACCCAGCTCAACGGAGCGGGAACGCAAAACATCGCCCGGCTCGGCGTGCTGATAACCAGCCGGCGCACGGTAGAAGGGGTCCTGGTCCGGAGGAAGCAGCGGGTCGTCGGGGCGCAACTCCTCGTGAGGTGCGCCAACCGGCGCCGCTGCTGCAAGTGAATCTCCGCTCATCGGTTAATCCGCCCCCTGTTCTATACCGGTGATCCCGCCGGCCCCCGATTGGACAGTACCGTCGGTATCGGATACATACCCGCGAACTGCTATCTGAATCCGCGATTGTCATAACTTGCCTCACTGGGCCGCGGCGGATGCCGCCGGGCGGCCCGTGCTACCGGGTGCTCTCGTCAGGGAGCTGGTCGTGAGACTGGTGCGAACCCGGCGCGTCCGGATCGACGTCTTGGTTCGCCAGTTCCTCTTGCTCTCTACGCTGCGCGTCAGTCGCCTGCCTGGCGTCCTTCGGCACCGGCGCCGCGTTGCTTTTGATCGGCTCATCCACGCGAGACCTCCCCAAAGTGTCTGCAAATCCTTCCGGTCAGAATCTCCGGAATCACCTGCTGCGAAACCCGGTGCCCGTCGTCGGGCCCGAACTAAACAATCCAGATTGACAAATCTAGATTGATCAATCTATGTTGATGATATGGCACCAAGCGCTGATCTCGACGAACTGGGCACGGTGTTGTACAGCGCGATCGCTCTGATCGCGCGCCGGGTCAAGCAGCTGCAGACGCCCGGCGAACTGACGGTGCCCGAACGGGTGGCGTTAGCGAGGTTGGATCGCGGTGGTCCGGCCTCAGCGGCGGAGTTGGCGCGAATCGAGCAGATCAGTCCGCAGGCGATGGGGGTAACGCTGGGCACCCTGGAGTCGCGGGGACTGGTGCAACGCCAATCCGATCCTAATGACGGCAGACGGGTGGTCATGTCGCTGAGCGCAGCGGGCGTCGAGCTGTTGCGGCACAAGCGCGATGCACGGGCTCGCCATTTCGCAAAAGTGCTCGCCGAGGAGTTCACCGCCGCGGAGTTGCGGACCCTCGCGCAAGCGGCGCCGCTGATCGAACGCCTAGGTGACCACGTCTGAGGCTGCCGACCGATAACCCAGCCAGAAAGGACAACGAATCATGGAATGCGGCATACATTTCATCGACTTCCTGCCGGGTGCCCCGGAGAAGCTGGGCCCGACGCTGGCAGCGGCGGCCAAGACCGCCGAACAAGCCGGCGCCACCATGTTCACGCTGGCCGACCACTTCTTTCAGATGGAGGCCGTCGGGGCACCGGCCAGCGACCCGTTCCTGGAGGGCTACACATCGCTGGGCTTCCTCGCCGGGCAAACGGAAAAGATCACGCTGAGCCTGTTGGTGACTGGCGTGACCTACCGCCATCCGGGCATTCTTGCCAAGACGGTCGCAACGCTAGATGTGCTGTCCCAGGGCCGTGCCATGCTCGGCCTCGGAGCGGCCTGGTACGAACGCGAACATCTAGCGCTGGGTGTTCCATATCCGCCACTGCGGCAACGATTCGAAATGCTCGAAGAAACGCTACAGATCTGCGCGCAGATGTGGAGTGACAACGACGGGCCCTACCAGGGGCGGCATTACCAGCTCGCCGAAACGATCTGCCAGCCGCGACCGCTACGGCCTCCGCCGGTGGTGATCGGCGGCGATGGCGAAAAGAAGACGCTGCGCATGGTCGCCCAATACGCCGACGTATGGAACAGCACGACTGAGGCCGCGGCCGAGCTGAAGCATAAAATCGAAGTCTTACAACAACATTGCGCAGCAGCCGGACGCGATGCCAGCGAAATCCGCCGGACCGTGGGGCTCGGTCATCAAACCGACCCATTCAGCGATCCCGACTCCTTCCTGCGGACGATGCAGAGCTACGCCGAATTGGGTGTCGACTTAGTCAACGTCGGCATTTTTCCGGGCAACCCGGATCCGGTCGGATTCATTGCCCGACTCGGCGATGAGGTCATCCCCCAACTGGCGGCGCTGGGCTGACCGGGCGCAGAAGCGGATCAAGTTGGACCGATGGCGAATTCGCCGACCACGGGATTGTCCAATAGCCGGCTTCCGTTGAGTGCGCCAAGAAGATCGTCGGGCGAGCCGCCACCGAGCGCGCACGCAGTCAAGCCGAGGTATTCGCAAACCAGGTAGAGGGTTTGAAAGAGCCCTCCGACCTCCTTGAGGACAAGGCTGTAAGCGATTTGGTAGTAAGCTTCGCTCTGGTTCGCAATTCGGCTGCTGATCACGAATACTACTGGGGGTCGGCCATTTCCGACTGCCTCGGCAGCTGCGGTCAGGAACGGTTCACATGCGGCGGCGCCAGTGGTCAGGACCTGCAGGGCATGGCGGTCGGGCCGATACCGGTATACGCCCGCAGCCAGGGATTCGACTGCGCCCGGGCCAATCACCGGATACACCTGCAGCGAGTACACCCCGCCCCCCGACGGGTAGGGGCGACTGATCGATCCGTCATCGGAGGGCCGGTTTGCCGCGCTCATCCACAGCAGCGTCGAGAACGTCGAACGATCAATCCCGCACCCGGGCCACGCCCGGGTAGATCTGCGGTGTACCAGTACGTCCGCGAAGTCTCGGCTCCGCGGCGGTGACGGCGTCCCGAGCGGAATCAGCGACGGATTGGTGCCCGGGGTGACGTCCGAGTTCGTCAGGAGAGCAACATCGACGATCTGCGATCCGCCACGTGAGAGTCGGTGGTAGGCAAGAGCTGTCGGATTCCAGTGCGTGGGCTCCTCGGTTGTCTCGCCGACCAGGACGCCCGCGTCGATGAGTTGATCGATGCAGTGCATCACCTCCCCGTGGGGAACGTGACTATGCGCGGCAACGACTTCGGTGATGGAGTTAGGGCACGCGAAGGAATGCATGATGTCCAGAATGCGTGCGCTGCCCGTTTCGAGAGCGACGCCGGAAGAAGACGAGGCGATCTGGATGGTCCCGTCCCGCCAGGACACTCGGGTGAACGCTGACATCCGCCAGCGTGGCATAAGGCGCTCAGCGACCATGAGGAAGGATGTCGCGCAGCAGGGTGGCGCGGGCTCGTCGCCCGGTGAAGAGCGGGTTCGTCACCTCCAGTCCGGGAATGAGAACCCGCACGGCGTGTGCCGGCTGAATTTGTGGCGTGGTGTAGTCGGTAACCAGGAAAGCTGAAAAGCCAGCCTGCACAACACGATCCACCATCCATTCCAGCTCGTCGAGAATGTCGCAAGCGGGTAACCCGGAATTGTCGTCGAACGGTTGAAGGGGACGATCGTTGCTGAACCAGAACACCTGTGCTTGCGGAGCTGCTGTGCGGGGACGTTCGTGTCGGCCGAGGCTGCGAGCGTGCAGGGAGTAGTCTTCGCGTCCACCCGCGATGTAGCCGCCCCGGGTCTGGGCCGCCTCGAGCAGTGCCATGGTCACGGCGACTTCGGGATCGGGGTGGCAGGCGAAGCCGTCTGCGGAGGCACTCTGAAATGACTTGAACGGATCATCGAAGATGCGGGCCCAGTAGGTGGGCACCGCGACATCGGAGGTGATGTCGACGATTCGTACGAGCACCCCGGCACGGTGGTACTTTTCGACGATCCGCGCCGGTGTCTCGGGAAGCGTGGCCTCGTCGATGAACTTGAACTCTCTAACGCCGACCGAACCCGGATTGTCGATCTCAATCTCGGCCAACCGGTAGGCGTGTCTCTCGATGTACTCGGCCCCCGCGTGCACGATCGCTTCGGCGAGGGTGAATCCCGATCCCAAACCACTCGACGAGAAGATCTTCCCGCCCAGCCGGGGCGAGTAGAAGATGTCGTTGACCTGACGCTCCCCGAGCAGGCTCGATGACGGCACATAGATGGGTAGTGCGCTCACCAGGTCATGGCAAGGAGCCCAATCGAACTCGAGTGCCGCGGTGTAGCGGGAGTCGTATGGCAGGCCGAGTTCCAGTGGATCCACCCGCGCATGATCGGCCGACCAATTCTGGTAGGAAGCGCGGATTTGGGTGGCCGGACTGTAGCGGTCCTGCGCGAAGATCTCGACTTCCTCCATGATGCTTCCGATGCGCGCGCCCTCACGCGACTCGGATTTGCCGCTGCTGAAACTCGACGACCAGCCGCTGCGTTGGCCGAATGCTTGGGCTATGTGGATGCCGAGATTGTCGAGTTCACCGACCAGACCGATCCGCACGACTCCGATCTGGCCGGCTATCGCGGCGGTGACAGTGGAGGCTTCGGCCTCCGACAGACTGAATCTCGCCGAGCCCGGGGCTTTGACGCTGCTGGCGAGTGGTAGCGGCAGATCTCGCCAGGTCGTCTTCCACGCCGACGGCAGAACCGTCGCAGCGGGCCGATCCAGCGCCGAGGTGACGGGCGCGCCGGCTCGGCGGGCAAGCGCGACCTGCTCGATCGATGCGTCGAGTTCTGAGGCGGACATTCCGAGTGCACGCAGCGACGACACCACCGCGTCCCATCGGAACGCCCGACGCAGCCGCGTTATGCATCGTCGGGCCTCGATCAGTTCCTCAGGGGTCGGTGGTCCCTTCTGGCCGCCCTCGGTCGCAAAATACTGCAGAGCGCCCACGCGCAGCGTCTCGCGCTTGAGCCCCAAAGCGTCGCGCCACATTTCGACTCGGAGTGCCTTATCGAATTCCTCGGTGGGGTCGGTTGCGAAGGCGCGCACCAGGTGGGTCACCGAGGCCTCGGCTTCCAGGGTGTCGGCGACGTCTTCAAGCCCGAGTCCGAGATCACGCATGGTCACGTGCGCTTCTTCGGGCGAATCCCAACCCCATTGGGAGCGCGTGATGTCCAGCAGTTTCTGAGCGGCTTCCACCGATTGAGTCCGGCTGAGCGGCGCCGCGGAGATGTTTAGTGGGTTGCCCGCTGCGGCGAGGCTACTGATGGCTCGTGCGGCATAGCGCTCGAATGCGCCTGTCACTTTGAGGAAGCGAACGAGGTCCTCGAAACGAATCCTGTCGCCTGACTCCCAGACCAAAATCGACGCCGAGCTGCTTTCGCGGGCGTTGACCCGCGCATAGCCGGGGGCGTCGCTGCGTCGGCGCGCGCCGGCCGATGCCGGTTTCAGTTCGGCCAGGGCCAGGGTTTCCAGGAGTAACTGGGCGTCATCTGCCTTGAGGTCGAAACGCCGCAGGAGGGTAATGATGTCGGCGACGTCCTTGTTCTGCGCGAGGCTGGATGCGGCCAGAATCGCGGGATAGGTGCGCTCGCTGAAGTGCAGGCTTGCTGCCGCGCCCACGATCGCGTCGCCGTCTGCCCGGCTGAGGGTTCCCGTGCGGACCAGCCTCTCGACGGCGAACCGCACGTTGACGAGCGGTTCGGTCAACGCGGCGAACGTGTCCGGACGCAACATGATGGCGACTTCGTCGTCACGCTCTATCGCACCGGAGCGGTACATCTCATAAATGCGGCCTACACCGAATACAGCCGGAACCTCGGCCGCTCTGAGAGCGCCCATGCTGGCCGCTCCATAGACCTGCACGCCGCTGTCGATCGCGTCTCGGATCTCGCCGGGGCTGATCGCCAACGACTGAGCGAAAACCCCGTCGATGATCCCGACGATCGAGCCGGGCGGGACGGCCGTCAGGTCGCCACGCTTGATGGGCGGGCGAAAATCGGCGTCCGGCAGCACCTCCTTGGCCCGCTCAAGAGGAAGAGATGGGCCCAGAAAGACGATCCGGGTCGCGCAGGTCGCCATTATCCGTACCTCCGACGGATATTCGGTGGATTACCTAGGGCTCGATGACCGCGACGATCGGGCCCACGACGTCCAGGTCGATCGGCGCAATGACTTTCTGACAGTGCTGACCGTTCTTGCAACCCTGCGGCCCGGCATCGGGCTGGTCGAGACCATGGGCCTGACCGGTCAGTACCCGATCGAGCGTGAGCCGCGGCTCATCCCCCAAGTTCGTGTTCTTGACCAGTGCAACGCCGAACGTCTCTTCCCAAATGCGTTGGGTGACGGCGAAAGCCGGGACATTCTGACCCTCATCTGCCTCGCCTGGCAGTCCGAAGTACGGGTAATGGTGTAACAGCTTTCCGAAGACGTGTTCGCAGTCAGCGGCATACTTCTTCGTGTCGAGGATGTGTGCGTGCCAATAGTCATCGAGGACTCGGTTGACCGCCAATTGTTCCTCCGGATAGAGGAGGTTCAACACGAGGAAGCGACGATAGTCCTCTTCAGCCTCTTTGAGTCGTGTGTGGTTCCAGCGTTCGGGGTCATCGTATTGGAGCTTGCGATTTATCTTCATAAAGTCGAGCTGCGCGACGCGCTCGACGGCGCGGCGAATGCGCTTACTGCGATCTGGATCTGAATCCGCGGCAATCATGTCGTCCCCCCCGGGTACGTGGCCGATTCAACGGCAACCTAACTGTACCGCTCCACGGAGGCCGGTCACTGTGGAAATGGAAAGAAATCCGTTGGTGGACGGTAAAGGGCAACAGCTCGACAACAGAAGCCGGGTGCGGCAGAAAGCCTCTTCAACCCAGCCGCGACCCAAACCCTTGGTAGATTGTCCGCCCAAGCCACAATTGATGTGTCAAACGAAATGCACTGCAACAGAATAAGACTGCGGCACGACGGGATCCGTCGTGCCGCAGTCATCAAACCGCGATCGCTGGAGATCCAGAACGATCAGACTATCCTGGGCAGTAATTACTTTCCGCGGCGCTCACGATGGCGGTCGCGTCGGCGTAGCTAAAACCCTTCCCGTTTAGCTGGGAGTGGACGTCCGTGGCGATCTGGTCTGGCGTGAAGCCATTGTTTCGATCAACGCAGATCGCGTGCCCGAGCGAGATCGCGATGGAGTCTTCGCCAGCCGGCCAAGTGACGCCGACCTTATGCAGTTGCGCGAGGTATGCGTCGTCGGTGGCGTCGGCGCCGGCAATCGCGGTGCTCGTGGTTAGTGCGGCGGCGGCAACGATCGCGGGGATAACCGAATAGCGCAACCAGCGGGGTGAAGACAAATTTCCGCTCCCTTCTCCTGGACTGTGGAACGCCACAAGTATGAGCATCCGCGATGGCAGAAAGTCCACAAAATGGATGAACAATTAACTTTTCCGCCATACTTTTTGCCTGACGCGGAGGCGCGCCCTGAGCGACGCAGCCAGCTCGTCGGCAGCTTCAGCGGCATCCACCGCCACACCCCTGGGCAATCCCCCCGCTCGACCGCAGCCGCGGTTTAAGTGCTCGACCCGTCACTTCGCGGGTGCGTAACGGTTGCACCTTTCGCGCGCGGAGTTCAGGCGCAACAGTTCGGATCCAGAACAGAGCACAAGGCCGTCAGCCCATCGCGGCGCGGTCGGTGGTAGACATTCATGCCGCGTCGCTCGGATTCGACGAACCCTGCTCGGCGAAGCTGCGACAGGTGGTGGCTGACCGTTGACTCAGTGAGGCCGACCGCTTCGGCAAGGTCACCGCTGCACACTGCTCCCTTAGTTGAGCCGAAGAGCAGCGACACAAGCTTCACGCGGACCGGGTCGGCCAAAGCCTTTAGTCGCAAAGCAATCTCCAGCGCCGCGGCGTCATCCACCGGCCCTGCCGCGACCGGCGCGCAGCACACGGGAGCGGAGATGTCGACCACCGGAAGTCTCTTCGGCATGGATTTCATCGTGCCAGAGATATTGACATATGTCGAAGAGGTGGCATGATCGACGCCAGGGAGTTCGATATATGTCGCAGAGGTAGGAGGTCGGGCATGTCTCGTGTCCAACTGGCAATTAACGTCGACAACCTAGATGAGGCGGTTGCCTTCTATTCGAAGCTCTTTCACACTGAGCCGGCCAAGCTCAAGGAAGGATACGCCAACTTCGCAATTGCTGAGCCGCCGTTGAAGCTAGTCCTGATCGAGAACCCAGGTAAGGGTGGCACGCTGAACCACCTTGGCGTTGAGGTCGATTCGAGTGAGACGGTGCACAAAGAGATTGCGCGACTAGCCGGTGCAGGCATGTTCACCGAAGAGCAGATCGGCACCACCTGTTGCTTTGCCACACAGGACAAGGTTTGGGTGACCGGACCTGCCGGCGAAAAGTGGGAGATATACACAGTTCTCGCGGACTCCGAGACCTTTCGGGGCGCCTGCTGCGCCGGAAACTCATCGGCAGCGGAATGACGGCGTCGGCCACTGCGGATCATCCGACTGTAGTCGGCAAGCTTTCCATACTCGATCGGTTCTTGCCCGTCTGGATCGGCGCTGCGATGGCCGCTGGTTTGCTGTTGGCTCGCGTCCTGCCCGGCCTGGACCGGATGATCACCGCGGTCCAGATCGACGGCATCTCGCTGCCCATCGCCGTTGGGCTGTTAGTGATGATGTACCCGGTGCTGGCCAAGGTGCGGTATGACCGACTTGACACCGTGACGGGCGACCGCAAGCTCATGGCCGCATCGCTACTGCTCAATTGGATCGTTGGCCCGGCGCTGATGTTCACCCTGGCCTGGCTGTTATTGCCCGACTTGCCGGAATTCCGCACAGGTCTGATCGTCGTGGGCTTGGCCAGGTGCATCGCCATGGTGATCATCTGGAACGACCTGGCGTGTGGAGACCGTGAAGCCGCCGCCGTCCTAGTCGCATTGAACGCGATGTTCCAAATGGTCATGTTCGCCGTTCTCGGCTGGTTTTACCTATCGTTGCTTCCCGGCTGGCTCGGACTGCAACAGGCCGCTATCACCGCCTCGCCATGGCAGATCGCCAAGTCGGTCTTGATCTTTCTTGGTGTCCCGCTACTTTTGGGTTATCTGTCACGCCGCGTTGGGGAACGAACCAAGGGCCGGTCGTGGTACGAATCCCGGTTCCTGCCCGCTGTGGGGCCATGGGCGTTGTACGGGTTGTTGTTCACAATCGTTATCCTGTTCGCTCTTCAGGGCGCGCAAATCGTCTCTCATCCTTTGGATGTCGCGCGCATCGCGCTTCCGCTACTGGCCTACTTCGCCATCATGTGGGGCGGCGGCTACTTAGTCGGGGCGAGGCTGGGCCTCGGCTACGAGCGCACTGCCACATTGGCTTTCACGGCCGCCGGCAATAATTTCGAGCTAGCGATAGCCGTTGCCATCGCAACTTTCGGTGCAACCTCCGGCCAAGCCCTGGCCGGAGTTGTCGGCCCGCTTATCGAGGTGCCTGTACTCGTCGCATTGGTCTATGTGTCCCTGGGCTTGCGACGCCGTTCCAGCAGGGCCACGCCATGACCAAGCCGGCAGTGCTGTTCCTGTGCACCCACAACGCTGGGCGGTCGCGGATGGCACTCGGCTTCTTTGATGCCCTCGCGGAGGATAGGGCGGTGGGCTACTCGGGCGGGTCCGAGCCGGCCGACCATATCAACCCGGCAGCGGTTGCGGTGATGGCAGAGAAGGGCATCGACATAACCGCCGAGCAACCCAAGCGCTGGACCGATGAAATGGTGCAAGCCGCCGATGTCGTCGTCATGATGGGTTGCGGCGACACTTGCCCCTTCGTTCCGGGGAAACGCTATGAGGACTGGACGTTGTCCGACCCGGCGGGCCAGCCGGTCGAGATCGTCAGACGGATCCGCGACGAGATTGAGAACAGGGTGCGCCTGCTGCTGTCCGAGCTCGGCATCGATGCCGCGACCGGACGCTAGCCGACGCACCCGCCACTCAAACCGCGTGCCTCGCCTGGCGGTCGGCGGTGTTGCCGGCGGCAGGCCCGATGTCATTCATGTTCGGCGATCCACGTGGTGGTGAATTGCTGCACCGCAGGGATGCTCTTGGCCAGACTGGCTCCGATGGATTTCTCGAGTTTGCCACCCACCAAAGGGATTCTGACCTCCACGCGCACGGTGTAGCTCCATTGCGAGCCCGTGCTCGCGGGCGCCAGCCATGCTTCGGCATGGCCTGATCCGAACCCGCCGGACACCGAGACGGTCACCTGCCCGCGTACCCGGCGGTCACCGACCGCTGTCCACGTCTCGCGATTCACGATTTTCAGATCGCCCCGGACGAATTTGGCCACTCGCTTGGGTAGTAGCTGGCGACCCAGGTGCTGGGTGGCGTGCACTGTCACCGTGCCGTCGGGTTCGACGATCAGCGAATCCAGCGTGACGGCGGCGCCTTCGGCCGCGACGCGGGCCAGCCAGTAGTCCTCGCTGCCGAATGCCGCATGAATCTGTTCAACGCTGGCGGGCGATTCGGTCGAGACGTCGAATGATCGCGACATGGCACACCATTCTTACCAGGCACGGGCCGCCGCGGCCCGTCAGCCGTTGGTCGGGCGGGCCTTGATCGCGTCCTGGGAGACGTAGACATCGAACTCGCCGGGCGCGGAGATGACGGCGTTGCCGTATGCCGAACGAACGAACGGCTTGGACCACCATTTGTGGTTACGGATGTCGGCGAAAAAGCTCCCGTCGCCACCGTTCAGCATGATCTGATGTTGTGTCGGAGAAACCCCGTCGACGCGTTCACCAAACAGACGTGTCACCTTGTAACCGGAATGCACACCGAGCACATTCACCCAGTGGTTGAGCTCCACGATGTCGGCCTGCAGCGCCCACATGTCGCCTTCGACTTGATAGGTCTGGCGGGATTGTGTGTTTCCCTTCTCGTCGTAGAGCGTGAGATCCACGTTGAGGCTGTGCTCGGTGTTGCTGGTCGGCGTCGCGACGACATGGGCGGCTTTGACTTCGCCAGTCAGGCCCAGGTACGTCTGCACGAGCGTGATGAACCAGAACATCAGGAGCGCGACGACCAGCAGCGTAAGACCACTGATCGCACGTACGGGTTTCAGTCGTAGCCGGCGCTTTCGCGGTGCCCGCGCCCCATAGTCGTCGAATCGCTTCACTCGGCGCAGCCTGAGCACCGACGACAGCAAGAGCAGCAGAGCGCAAACCGCCAAAACTGCCAGCAGAATCTGCGGCAGCCCAAACTGCTGAGGGTAGGCCATACCGAAGTATTACCCGCCGAAATGTGAACGCGTGGCCATCTCGATGATGCTTGTTCGTGCGCGGACGTCGAAAAGCCGCCCTAGGACGCGGCGGCCAGTTGATGTACCATCTGGTACATGATTACCGAGAGCAGCATTGAGATCGATGCCCCGGCTTCGCTGGTGTGGGACGTCTTCAGCGACGTCGAGCACTGGCCGGAGTGGACCGCCTCGGTCACCCAGCTCGTCGGCCTCGACGGGCCCGGCGTCGCCGTCGGCAAGCGCTTCCAGATCAAACAGCCCAAGCTTCCGAGGCTCGTGTGGGAGGTCACCGACGTGGCTCCCGGCGTCTCCTGGACCTGGGCGCAGCGTTCTCCCGGTGGCTCCACCATCGCTCACCACACGCTGATCCCCGTCTCCGAGGGCCGCACGCTGGTGCGCCAAGCGCTCGACCAGCAGGGTCTGGGCGGCGCGATCGTCGGGCGGCTAATGCGCCGCACGACCCAGCGTTACCTCGAGATGGAGGCGCAAGGCCTGAAGACCCGCAGCGAGCAGTTGCGGGAAGCGCGTGGCCCGGCCTCCTGACCTGGAGCGACGGCGGCAATTGCTCGATGCGCTGGTCGAGGAGTTTGCCACCGGCGGAATCGGCGACCGCTCGCTACGTGACGTGGCCGCGGCGGTGGGCACCAGCCACCGCATGTTGCTCCACCACTTCGCGTCGCGCGACGAATTGCTGCTAGCGATCGTCGAGGAGGTCGAGCGTCGCCAGATGGCCCTGTTGTCTGACCTACCCAGTGATCCTGCGGACGGGATGGCCGCCATGTGGTCCAACCTGTGCCGACCCGAGCTGCGTCCATTCGAGCGCCTCTTCTTCGAGTGTTATGCGCGGGGCGTGCAAGGCGAGCAGCCATTCGTCCGCATGGTGCCGGGCGCCGTTGATGCGTGGCTGGTCGAGGTTGACCGGGCGACCAGCGGCACTGCCGATCCGGCGCTGACGCGCCTGGGCCTGGCCGTCACGCGCGGACTGCTGCTTGATTTGGTGGCCACCAACGACGACGACGCAGTGGGTTCGGCGGCCCAGGCCTTCGTCGATCTCATCCGGCGAGCGGGTGTGCCCACGCCAACGACCGCCGCCGGATCGGCGGCGGAACCATCAGCTGTCTAGTCGCACCCTGACGGTGACGCCGCCCTTCTCGTCACGACTGGCGACCGCATGTCCGGCGTGATCGGTCTGATCGAGCTGCAACGTCAACGGGCCGCCGTCACCCAAGAAGTTGCGCCACCACGTCTTTGCCTCGGGCATGCCGACGCCGATTACGACCTCGTCTCCGGCAAGGCGATATGCCACCGGGATGCTGAACGTGCGCCCGGACCGCCGTCCGCTATAGGTCAGCATCGCGATATTTCGATTTACCAGGCGGCCGAGGAGCGGCGAGTTGGCCACCGCGGCCACCGGTGCGTTAAAGAGTGGCGCCGCGCGCATCAGCAGACGGCCAAGTGTCTCCGGTCGCACCGTCACCGTTTGCGACCTCCCTTCGGGTGTGGATGGGTCTGCTGGTGGTGCGTGCAGCTAGGCGCGGTATTGGCTTACCAGGGCGGCGTATTTGTCGAGCCGTCGCAATGAATCGTCGAGTGGCCGGGTAGGCAAGAACAACGCGATCTGACCAAAACCCAACCCTTCGGCGGCTCGCCAGTAATCGAGGTCGTTGGGCGTGCCGAACATCGCCAGCGGCACATCGTGGCCTGCGCCATCGCGCAACTGGCCGATCCGTCGGGTGAGTTGTTCCACTGGAAGCGGATTGGATATCCAGCCCGCTTCATGCCGGATCACGCGCTTGACCGTGGCATCGGAGTTGCCGCCGATGAAGATGGGCGGGTGCGGTTGCCGTACCGGCTTCGGGCGGCTGTACGAGAGAGGAAAGTCGACGTACTTGCCGTGGTACTCGGCAGGGTCAGCGGTCCAGAGCGCCTTGATGGCCTCGATTCGCTCGTCCAGCAGCGCGCCCCGGGTCTTCGGGTCGGTGCCGTGGTCGCGCAACTCCTCGATATTCCAGCCGGCGCCGACGCCGAACACGAACCGGCCGCCCGAGATCAGGTCGATCGTCGCGGCCTCCTTAGCCGTGGTGATCGGATCACGCTGAATGAGCAGCGCAATTCCAGTGAATAGCTCGATCTTCGACGTCACCGCCGCGGCCGCGGCCAGCGTGGCGAATGGGTCGAGGGTGCCGTAGTAGTAGTCCGGCAGCTCACCACCGCTGGGATACGGTGATTCCCGGCTGGCCGGAATGTGCGTGTGTTCGGGAATCACCAACGACTCAAAGCCCCGCTCTTCGATCGCGCGAGCCAGCGACACCGGGTCGATGCTGTCGTCATTGACGAACGTGGAGATTCCGATTTTCATCGCGTTACCCCTGTCTTCGGTCCTCGAGTCGGCCAAACACCGTGTCCTAGCCGGTTATTCCCACTAAATCGGCATCCGTTGTCGCACAACGTGATAGCAGAGTTCAGCGCCGGAACACCAGCCACCGCATAGCGCAATACATGTATACCGCTTCACCCGCGCCTGCCACGATTCGTGACACCTGGTAGTGCACTCCGACGGCCGTCAACACACTGGACACCCCGAGAATAAACACCAGGTAGTTGACGACGACCACCACGACGTAGACCGCAAACTGTGGTCCGACCGGCGCGTGCGATCGAAAATTGAAGATGCGATTCAGCAAGTAGCTGAGCGTGAAGGCACACGCGTAAGCGCCGGTGACGGCGATCGGCACCGGAATGCCTAGCTCAGCGTGCAGGCCAGTGAGTATCACCAGATCGACGCCGAAGGTGAGGCTGTTGATCAAGCAGAAGCCAAGGAATGTCGGCGCAACTAAAGAGCTAAGCCCGAACGGAAGCCTACCGACGACCTCCGCGCACAACTTGTTGAATCGGTCGGCTACGGCCGATTGACTGGTCGGCGATTCGGCTCGCACCGGATTACGGTGGCATTGCCAGGTATCCATCGCGTGACCAGCAGGCCAACTCTCCGATGAGCAAATCGACTGGCTCACTGCCGAGCGCGCAGCGACTCTCATCTCAATGAGAACAATCCACGGCCACCTCAAGGGCTCTGCAGATGTCGCGCATTCGATCATCGGCGAGCCGGCCGAGGCGGCTGACCAAGACTGCAACTGAAACGCTTTCGAGAGAGTCAAGGTTGACCACGCAACGGCGCGAGACCGGGTCGACGTCGGGTTCGAGAACGACCTCGCTGGCCAGTCCCCGAATCGTGGTCGTGCATGGCGCGACGAGCGTGCGGCGGAGCCGGGGGATAGCCGCGTCACGCGACATGACAATGACTGGGCGGCGGCCGATTTCGGGCAATTCGCACCACCAGACCTCACCGCGGGCCGGAAGCGCACTCATGACGCGCCGGCCGCGCGCCGCCACGATGCCAGGTCACCCCAGGCGTCCCGCTCCTCAGCGGGGTGCTCATCGTATGCGGCATAGCTCGCGTCCACCTCGGCGCAGCGGTGACGAGCCAGCAGCGCCGCGAGAGCCTCGTCGATGAGGGCCGCGTCGGTCAACCCGGATCGCAGACTGCGCGCGCTGCGCAGTAGATCCGGGTCGACGGTGGTGCTCAACCGTATGCGATTCATGCCACAATTATGCCACGCCGCGTCGCACGGGGGTGCGATCCGTCAACGTGCTTACAACCGACCGAAAAGCATTGCAGAATAATGCGATTGAGCGATCTCAACGTTTTCTCAGCGCGGCGGCCGTAGGCACGGAGGAGACACCGACAAACTGTGGCAGCCGGTGCGACGGACAGTCCTCCGACGTACTGCGCCATCACACAGGGTCTGTCAGCGTCATCCGCGGTTGTTTGCTCGAAATGGCGGTCACTCACTGCCACCCATCCAACGAGACCGGAAGATCACTACCTGATGAATGACGTGGCGAAGCTGGCGTTGACCAAGGTACCGGCCCTCACACTGGGCTTTTGGGTCATCAAGATCATGGCGACGACCCTGGGCGAGACAGGCGGCGACACCGTAACGATGACGCTGAATTGGGGCTACGCTGCCGGGGTTGCGCTTTTCGGCGTCGCACTGATCACGCTGGTTGCCGCGCAGATCTTCGCCAAGCGCTTCCATGCGGCTCTGTACTGGGCGACGATCGTCGCCTCGACGACGTTCGGCACAACGCTGGCCGATTTCGCCGACCGATCACTGGGGATCGGATACGCGGGCGGATCGCTTCTCCTTCTTGGTTGTCTCCTGGCTACCTTGGGGATTTGGCGTTGGTCGGAGGGAACCGTATCGGTGAGCACCGTTACCACGCCGAAAGTAGAGGCGTTCTACTGGGCAACAATCACGTTTTCGCAGACGCTGGGCACCGCGCTCGGCGATTGGGTCGCCGATACCCGCGGAATTGGTTACGAACGCGGAGCGCTGATGTTCAGCACGGCTCTCGTCGCGGTCGTAGCCCTCTACTACTGGACCGGTATATCGCGGGTAATCCTGTTTTGGGTCGCGTTCATCCTGACGCGGCCTCTGGGCGCGACCGTAGCGGACTTCCTTGATAAGCCAGTGGCGGACGGCGGCCTAGCCCTGAGCCGTCCGCTGGCCTCGGCGGTCATCGCGGCCATAATCGTCGCTTTGGTGGTTATCCTGCCGCAACGTGCGGGACGTCACCCCGGCCAGACGAATGGTCGCGCGGAGGCAGAAGCGCAATGAGATGCCCCGGTCGTCGACAGCTCGGCGAGCTTCTCAGCGGCTTCTCAACGGCCCCCTAATACGTTGGGCCATGGTTAGCACGGCGTGCCTTACGAGCGATTCGAGCAGCAGGTCCCGGGCAGGGCGTCGGCTGAAAGCACTAAACGGCAGTTCCGTAGCGAGTGAGGGGGAACAATGAGCTACCAGACCGATACGATCTCCCGGCCCGAGTCTCTTAGACCGGTCGCCGTTGTCGATGACGTCACCGGACAACCCGCCCAGGGCGCAGCCGATGCTCTGACCAGGCCACGTTTGCGGGGTTGGATCCACCTCTATTGCGCCGTCGCGGCCCTCTTTGCGGGTGCGGCGCTGGTGACGGTGTCGTGGGCCATCGTGTCCAACCAGGCCGGGCACGCAACACTGGCATACGCCCTGGCGATCGTCGCGATGTTCGCCGTCAGCGCCATTTACCACCGCGTCCACTGGGAGTCGGCGGCGGCCAGGCAATGGATGCGACGGCTCGACCACTCGATGATCTTCGTGTTGATCGCCGGCACTTACACACCGTTCGCGAGTCTGGACATGCCGCGCGGGACCGGGCATTTGGTGCTGGCGATCGTATGGGGCGGCGCGCTGGCCGGAATCGCCCTGACGCTGTTTTGGCCGTCGGCCCCGCGCTGGGTGGGTGTGATGCTTTATCTGCTGCTGGGCTGGGTGGCAGTCTGGTACACCGGAGTGATTCTGCACAACGCCGGTGTCGCCGCGATGGTGCTGCTGGCTGTTGGCGGCGCGCTGTACAGCATTGGCGCGGTGTTCTACGGGCTGCGTTGGCCCGATCCGTGGCCGACGACGTTCGGTTATCACGAGTTCTTCCATGCTTGCACCGCGGCGGCGGCAATCTGCCAATACATCGCCATGTGGTTCGCGGTCTTCTAGAGCTGCTCGGCCGCAAATTGCAAGAGCCTGCCTGCGGCTGCTTCGCCGAAGCGTCGCCAGGTGGAATTAGACCGCTGATCTTTCCAGGATGTGGACGCCGCAGGCGGAGCCCAGGCCGATCACGTGGGCCAGCCCGACCTGGGCGTTCTCGATCTGACGATCGCCGGCTTCGCCGCGAAGGTGGTGGCAGATTTCCCAGATGTTGGCGATGCCGGTGGCTGCGATCGGGTGGCCTTTGGACTGCAGCCCGCCCGACACGTTCACCGGTGTCGAGCCGTCGCGCCAGGAGGCGCCGGAGTTGAAGAAGTCGGCGGCGCCGCCTTCTTCGCACAGCATCAGGTTGTCGTAGTGCACCAGCTCGGCAGTGGCGAAGCAGTCGTGCAACTCGACCAGGTCGAGGTCGCTCGGACCGAGGCCGGCCTGCTCGTAGGCGGTCGCGGCGGCGTTGCGGGTCAGCGTGTTGACGTTCGGCAGGACCTGGCAGCCCGCCTCGTAAGGGTCGGTGGTCAACACCGAAGCCGACACCTTCACCGCGCGCCGACGCTGTTCGAGCGAGAGCGACTTCAACGTCTCGCCGTTGCACACGACCGCGGCCGCGGCACCGTCACAGTTGGCCGAGCACATCGCTCGGGTGTTCGGGTACGCAATCATCACGTCGTTCATGATCTGCTCGAGCGTGAACCTCTTCTGGTAGGCGGCAAGCGGATTCAGCGTCGAGTGGGCGTGGTTCTTCTCGCTGATCTTGGCGAACAATTCGAAGCTCGTGCCGCCATACTTGTGGCCGTACTCGGTGCCGATCTGGGCGAACACACCGGGCATGGCCTCGGTGCCGATCCGCCCGTCAACGGGCGCGACGGCGCCGTAGCGGCCCGCCGGCGCCCAGACGTCGGCTTCGGCCTTCTTCCTGCCTCCCGCGCCGAGCAGCCCGGCACCGGACAGCTTCTCTACGCCGACCGCCAATCCGTACTTCACCTCGCCGGCCTTCACGGCCATGATGGCGGTCCGCAGCGCGGTGGCCCCGGTGGCGCAGGCGTTAGCCACGTTGTACACCGGGATGCCGGTCTGGCCGATCTGTTTCTGCAGCTGCTGACCGATTCCGGCGTTCGCGGCCATCAAGTTGCCGGCCGCGATAACACCGATGTCGGCCATGGTCACGCCCGCGTCGGCGAGCGCGCCGGTAGCGGCCTCCGCCGCCAGGTCAACGGTGTCCTTGTCGGGGTGCTTGCCGAACTTGGTCATCCGGATTCCAAGGATCCAAACTTCGTCGCTGGCGCTCATCGTCGCTGCTCCTTCGGTGCTGATTGGTCAGGTGGCGGGCTCGAAGCCGAAGCCGATCGCCTCGGTACCTTCGGCGTCGGTGCCGATCGGGTAGGTGGCCAGCCGCACCTGCATCCCGTCACGGACGTGCTCGGGATCGGGTTCGACGTTGATCAGGTTGGCGCGGACCTGGGTTCCGTCGCAGTCGACCACCGACGCAACAAACGGGGTCGGGATCCCGGGCGCGGCGAAGGTGACGATCGTGAACGTCCGCACCGTGCCCTCGGTCGCGACCGGGACGGTCGTGAATTCGGTTGCGAAGCAGCTGGCGCAAGCGTTGCGCCGGTCGAAGTATCGGGCGCCGCACTTGGTGCATTCTCGCGCGATCAGGTGCGGTTGTCCGTCGTTGAGCACCAGATAGTCGACCAATGGGATCTGTCCAGCCATTGAAACCTCCGTGGGGTCTCTACCGACCGTAGCGAGTCGCGCCGCAGAACTTCCACCGGCATATGTCCCCCGGGGGCTCGGGCTGGCAAGTCATGACCAAGGATGTTGATCGTGTCGAATGGCTTCGACGTACGCGGGCGGGCGCTGCAACGCGGTGAGCTCGCCGCCTGGCTGGCCGAACATAGCCTGGGGAATCGGTTCGGCTTGGCCGTCGTTGGCACAAATCTGGCCTACGATTCCAGAGCCGTCGCCCTGGCGATCGTGGCGGCGGACGGTGATGGCCGCTATATCGACACTGCCGCGTTGACGCCAGACGACGAAGCAGCGTTGGCGTCCTGGCTTGCCGACCCTGGCCCGCCCAAGGCGATCCACGAGGCGAAGCTGGCGATGCATGCCTTAGCCGGCAGGGGGTGGACGCTACGTGGTGTCACCTCGGATGTGGCGTTAGCGGCTTATTTGTTGCGCCCCGAGCAGCGGACTGCAGCGCTCAATGACTTGCTGATCCACCACATGCGCTGCGCGTTGCCCGCTCGCGGGCAGGCGGTGCAAGGTCTAATCCTGCGGGCGTGCGCGGTACTCGATCTGGCCGACGTGCTGGACGAGGAGTTGGCGCGAATCGACTCCTCATCACTGCTGGGCCGGCTTGAGCTTCCGGTTCAGCGGGTCCTGGCCGAGATGGAGACCGTCGGTATCGCTGTGGACCGCACACTGCTGGCAAGCATCCACGGCCAGCTCGACGAAGACGACCCGGCTTAAGCCCACCGTCGAGGGACTACTGAATTCGATTGCCGCCGATGGGCGCATCCACACCTCCTTCCGCCAGGCCGGCGCGGCTACCGGCAGGCTCTCGTCGGCCAAGCCGAACCTGCACGACATCCCGATCCAGCTCTACGCCGGACGCCGCATCCGCGATGCATTCGTGGCGGGGGATGGCTTCGCCGAACTGATGACGGCGGGCTACGGCCAGATGGAGATGCAAATCCGGGCCCACCTCTGCGGCAGCGGGGAGGCCGAGGATTGGGCAAGTCCTGGACGATGCCCGCAGGACCGGATACGCCGCCACGGTGGCGGGCCGCCGACGTTATCTGCCCGAGTTGAACGAGTAGTGACGGTCAGGTTCGTGCGGCCGGCGAGCGGACCACTCTGGCTTGGTGCGTCGAGGGCAGCGCAGCGGACATCGTCAAGATGGCGATGATCAATGTCGACCAAGCGATCACGGATGCCGGCCTGCAATCGCGAATGTTGCTGCAGGTGGACAACGAGCTGGTGTTCGAGGTGGCCGACGGCGAGCGCGACGTGTTGGCGGCGCATGTCTGTGAGCAGATGGGCGGCGCATATCCGCTCGATGTGCCGCTCGACGTTTCGGTCGGGTACGGCCCGAACTGGGGCCTCGCCGCACACTAGCCGCGACACTAGCCGCACACTAGCGGCACACTAAGGACGAACGCCCGCTACTTCAGATCGGCGGCAACCCGCTCCAATGCGGCGAGGTGGTCGTCGACATTGGCCAGGCCGGCGTTCATGGTGTTCACCGAAACGTGCGTGGCTCCCGCGGCTTTCCAGGCGGCGATGTCGGCCGCGGCCTTATCGCGGTCGGCGGTCCAATTGACCCTGCCCTCCATCCCGAGGCCTGGGCATCCCGGCCCGCGCCTGCCGCCGCACGCGCTACCTGCTCCCGCGCGTAGTCGAGTCCGGGTCCCGGATCCATCATCGGAAACCAGCCGTCGCCGAGCCGTCCTGCGCGTTCATAGGCGCGCTCGGAGGCCGCACCGAACCAGACCGGGATCGGCTGCTGGACCGGCAGCGGGGCCAGGCCCGCGCCGGTCACCGTGTGGTAGTTGCCGTTGAAGGTCACCGAGCGATCGGTCCACAGCTTGCGCATGACCTCGACCTGCTCCTCGGAGCGCTTGCCGCGGTTGGTGAACTTTTCGCCCAGCGCCTCGTACTCGACGGCGTTCCAGCCCAGCCCGATACCGAGCCGGAACCGCCCGCCGGTGAGTAGATCGACCTCGGCGGCCTGCTTGGCCACCAGCACCGACTGCCGCTGCGGCAGGATGATGATGCCGGTGACCAGCTCCAGTGAGGTGACGGCGGCAAGGTAGCCGAACATGACAAAGGGCTCATGGAACGTGGTGTCGATGTCGTAGGGGCCTTGCCAGCCCTGGTGCACTTGCGGGTCGGCGCCCACGACGTGGTCGTAGGCGAGGATGTGGGAGAACCCGAGTTCTTCGACGCGCTGGGCGTACGCGCGTAGGACTGCGGGATCTCCGCCGAGCTCGGTTTGCGGGAATACAACTCCAATGCGCATTCAGCATTCAACCACGGCGCACCGCAACCGCTTCCCGCGCAACCAGATCCGCAATAACCGCGCGTGCCGCAGGCCGATCACAATCGTTTGGGGACCGGTATCACCGCCAGGTCCTCGGCGACGACGAGGTCTCCATCGAACACCTCGGCGGCCTCGTCGCGGTACAGCTGGATGTCGGTGTAGCGCTGAGAGAAATGGGTCAGCACCAACCGCCGCACCCCGCACTCGGCGGCAACCCGTGCTGGCTGTCGCGCGGTCAGCTGCCCGTACCGGGCGGCCAAGTCCTCGGCTTCGCTGAGGAACCTGATGCCCGGGGGCCTCGATCACCAACAGGTCCACACCATCAGCCAGGGCGTAAACGGCGTCGCACAACCGGGTGTCCATGACAAACGCGAATCGCTGGCCCAACCGGGGCTCGCTGACATCTGACACATCGACAATCCGCCCGTCGATCTCGATCGAGCCGGCCCGGTGCAATTCGCCCACCGCGGGTCCTGCGATGCCGAAGCGGGCCAGCAGCTCGGGCACAAACCGGCGACCGTCAGGCTCGGTCAGCCGATAACCAATCGTGTCGACGGTGTGGTCAAGCGTTCGCGCTTCCAGCACCCCGAACGCTCCCATCGCCACCGGCCCATCTGCGATGACCGGCTCCTCGCACAGGTCGGCGCGGTCGTGAAAAATGCAGGCGTGGTGCAGGCGGGCAAAGAATTCCTGACCCGAGGCCGGAAAGTACGCGTGCACCGGATGCCGCACCTCGTCCAGCGACAGGCGTTGCACCACTCCGGGTACACCCAGGCAATGATCACCGTGAAAGTGGGTGAGGCACAGCCGCGTTACAGTGCTTGCCGGCACCCCCGCCAGTAGCAGCTGTCGTTGCGTGCCCTCGCCGGGGTCGAACAGCAGTCCCTCGCCGTCCCAGCGCAGCAGGTATCCGTTGTGATTGCGATGTCGGGTAGGCACCTGGCTGGAGGTACCGAGCACGATCAGCTCCCGAACCGACACGGTCCGACACTACGACCAGCGGCGGGCGTTGCCTGCCGAATCCGGTCGGGCCGCATATGGTCGAGCGGTGACGATCACGTACGACGAGGCATTGCGTGAGCGGATTCGCACGCATTTGGCGGGTCACCACCGGCGCGCCGTGACCGACTCGACCAAGCGGCATGCAGCCGTGGCGGTGGTGTTGGTCGACTCCGAAATCGGTGAGGACGCAGTGGATCCGGCGCCCGTGGACGAGTGGATCGGCGGACGGCCGATGCCAGAGGCGGGTCTCGACGGTCACATGGTCGACGTGTCGGGTGGCGCTGCATTCCTTCTGTGTCGCAGGGCATCTCACCTCACTTCGCACGCCGCACAGTGGGCGCTGCCTGGCGGCCGCGTGGACCCGGGCGAAACCGCGATCGATGCCGCGCTGCGGGAGTTGGACGAGGAACTCGGCGTCAAGCTGCCCGACACGGCCGTGCTCGGCCTCCTCGACGACTACCCGACGCGCTCCGGTTATGTGATAACCCCGGTGGTCATCTGGGGCGGCGGACGGCTCGACCTGCGACCTGCGCCCGATGAGGTGGTGGCGGCCTACCGGGTGGGGCTGCACCAACTCCTACGCGCCGATTCGCCGCGATTGATCACCATCCCCGAGAGCCCGCGGCCGGTCGTGCAGGTCCCGTTGGGAAACGACCTCATCCATGCCCCGACGGGTGCCGTGCTGCTGCAACTGCGTTGGCTGGGTCTGGAAGGTCGCCACGACCCCGTCGACGAGCTCGAGCAACCGGTATTCGCTTGGCAGTAGACAATACTCAGTCGGCGAGGTTTTAGAGGCCGCCGCACTGTGCCGGGCCGCTGAAGATTGTGGCCCACGGAGGGCAGCCGGGCGGCGGTGGCCCATAGGCTTGGGCGGCCCCGCGGGGGGAATCGGCCCGGTGGGATATAGCCAGACAAAGCCGGTGTCCTCGTCGACCACACCGGTAGGGCCGTCGGGATAGTTGTGGCAGACGCCCCAGTCCCAGTGCACGAAACTCGTGTTCGGTGGCCCGCCGGGAGCCCAGTTCGGTGGATCGCCGGGCAATACGGCCGGCCGTACGCTTGGGCGGTACCCGCACCCGAGCCGGCCAGAACCAACCCCCCAGACACCGACAGAGTTGTTGCTAACCCTGCGATTCCGCGCTTCATGGCCGATCCTTCTCGTCGGTGCGGCCGGTGGTGGCCGGTTGGGTAGAGACTGCACCGACTGGCTTCCGAAATCCTTGCGCCGACTTCTCCCTAGGACGCGGTCGCTGCCTCGAGTTCGTCGAGCGCTTCACCGGTGTAGACCGCGAGGCGCTGCAGGTGCGGCAGCGTGTCGCGGCACCCGACGAATCCGAAATCCAGGTTCTCGGCGTAGCTCTCCAGGGTGATGTTGAGCGCCATGCCATGAGCCGGGATGGACACCGGGTAGGTGGCTTCCATCCGGCTGCCACGGAGATAGAGCGTTTCGCGGGGCCCGGGGACATTGCTGACGCAGAGATTGAACGCAAATGGCCAGGGCGGGCGTAGGCCGGTGAGCGCGCTCGCTACCTGCAGCCCGCTGGGCGCCATGATCGCCGCGCTGTAGGCCAGGATGGCGTTACGGCTCATCTTGCGAAGTTCGTTCTTGGTCGCCCGGGTGGACTGCGCAACCTTGTCCAACCGTGCGATCGGGTCGTCGATATCGGTGCCCAGCGGTGCAAGCATCGCTCCGACGGCGTTTCCGCCGCCTTCGTCCCCTTTGGGGCGAACGTTGACCGGCAGGAACGCGATCAGCGATTTGTCCGGCAGCTCATCGAGTTCGGCGAGAAAGGCCCGCAAACCGCCGCCGATGATCGACAGCGCCACGTCATTGAGGGTCGCGTTATTCTTCGCCCCAATCGCCTTCAGCCGCGCAGCCTTGTACTGCTGAGTGGCGAAGCGGCGGTTGCGGCTGATACGGCCGTTCAAAATGCACGGCGGCGCCTGGAACGAGGTCACCAGGTGGCGGTGCTCGTCGCCGGGCCGCAACTCGGTGTTGATCAAAACCCGGGTGAGGTCGTATGCCGAGCGACCCGTGCCGGCGACGAACCCGATGGCGCTGCCCACTCCGCTGATGGCATCCGCCACCGGGCTGAAGATGTTCCGGCCGCCGTTTCCCTCGGCGACCGCCTTCTTAGCCGTTCCCGGGGCCGGGCCACGAACATTCCAAAACAACGCGTGGTCCATGTTGTGGGGATCCGTGGACATGCTTTTCCCGAGTATTTTCATGGCGGTATAGCCGTCCACCAACGAGTGGTGCATCTTCATATAGAGCGCGAACCTGCCGCCCTCGAGACCCTCGATGAAGTGCACCTCCCACGGTGGGCGCCGCAGATCCAACGCATTGCTGTGCAACCGGGACACCAGGATTCCCAGCTCCCGTTCGTCCCCGGGGCTGGCCAGCGCCGAACGTCGGACGTGGTAGTCGAGGTCGAATTCCTTATCGACCACCCAGGCCTGGTCTGGCCGGTACACCATCGTGGGATGGGCAAGCTTGCGGTTCCACGGCGCGACGACTTTCTCGCGTTTGGCCCCGTCCAGCAGCCGACGCAGGAAATCAGGCGGTGCGTCGGGAGGCGGAGTGAACGGCATCAACCCGCCCACATGCATCATGGTGCTGGGTGTCTCGCCATACAGGAACATCATGTCGAGTGGGGAAAGCCGCTTGGCGGTATCAGCGGTATTAGTCATAGGGGCTCCTCAACGTCGCCTGCGATCATCCCATCTCATCGCATAGCCGAACATAGGCGCCGAACAGGCCTGGCTACCCGCGGGGTCAGGCGGGGGTGCCGTCGATCTGCACGGACGTGAACTCCAAATCGTCGGCGCCGCCGCGCCGGAGCCGGGCGAGAGGGGGAGCGGGCTCGCCACCATTAGACTCCGCAAGTGGAAACAGGATGCCTTCTACCTGCTGGTTTCGGGTGGGGCGGGCCGGCAGTTCGAACGTCGGCATTCAGTTGATTATCCCGTCGGCAACAGGGTGATGGCCGCGCCCCACAGCGCGCCGGCGTTGATCCGGTTGGGGTGCAGGCGCAGCATTTCTTCGTAGAACACCTGGGCGGATTCCGAGGAGTGAAGCAGTCGACGCGCGTCGCTCAGGTACCGCCGCGTTTCCTGAATCTGCGACGGGTTGTCGAAGGCGCGGGGATCCTTGTGGCCGGCGATAACCGTTGCGGGCCTGAGGTTCTCGGCGGTGTCGAGCGCGGCGAGCCACTCGTCGATGCCGGTGACCCCACCGGACTCGGTTAGGTACGGGTGCACGCCGTTGTAAACGACGTCGCCCGCGACGAGCAGACGCATCTCCGGCACATGCAGCATCGTCGTCGCGTCGGTATCGGTGTGACCGACCTCGACCGGGGCAAGCGCGACGCCGTCGAGCTCGAAACCGTGTTCGTCGACGATGGCCACGTCCAGCTCTCCGGCGGGAACCTGTCCGGGGAACACCCGATCCCAGAAGTCGGCACGGAACGTCGCGTCGTTCTGCGCCTCCATCAGCTTCGCGGTCCCTCCCGTCGCGCGCACTATGGCGCCGGGGAACCTGTGTAGTAACGGAATTGCGCCGAACCAATGGTCGCCGTGGCCGTGCGTGATGTAGATCTGTCGCAGTTCGCGTCCCGAGGCCGCCACCCAGTCGCCAACCTCCGCGGCTTGCGTTGTGGTGAGCGGCGGATCGATCAGTACCGCGTCACGGCGTCCCGATGATCAATGTGGACGTGATCGGCGACCACATCCGCGTGCTGCCATCGGGCAGCGGCCCCCGGCCTGATTGCGGGATCTGTTGTGTGACAAAAGTCTTGTACTGCAACGGCTGAGTCATGGTGCCACCCCCACGATCGCGTCGGTGAAGTCGAGGACCATTGTCGCGACCGCTCCGGGTACTCGACGTGCACCCAATGGCCGGCCTTGTCGATGACTTTCGCTTCGGCTTGGACAAAGCGCGCGCTGACGACATCGACGAGCTCCTCGGTCACGAATCCGTCCGCGCCGCCGCGGATGATCAGCACCGGGCCGACGAAAGCGCTTGTCGCAGGGCGTTCTTGACTCCGTCGTTCCAGACGTCGACGTAGTGCGCGATGACGTCGGCCGCGACGGGTGCGCCGACCTCGACGAGCCGGTCGAGCTGTTCCCCGCCCAGGTTCGGCGCCAGTTCGGCCCGCAGGCGGCGCTGCGCATCGAGGTCGCCGCCGAGGGCGCGGAACGGCGCAACCACCTCGTCGGGCAGCTGGGTGCCGGCCAGCGGGACGGGGGTGAGCAGCACGAGTCCAGTCACTCGGTCGGGGTGCTGCGCGGCGACCAGTTCGGCGACCTGCGTGCCCATGCTCTGGCCGACGACGATAACCGGGCCGTCGATTTCGTCAAGGATGTCGCCGGCCTCGGTGGCCAGTGACTCCAGCGTCGTGCTGCGCGTTTCCGTGGCAGATCCGCTGCGGGCGCCGAAGCCGGGCAGGTCGTAACGCACGGCGCCGACCTCACCCCCCAAAGCGTCGACCAGGCCGTCCCACACCGTAGCGTCATCGAGGAAGCCGTGGATCAACAACAACGTGGGTGCGCCGGCGGTGGTCGCCGGGGTGCTGATGACGGCAAAACCCTGGCGTGACGTGGTCATTTCGCTGCCGCCTTCGTTGAGCCCGAGGGTGACCATTCGGCCGTGTCGATGGGCGAGTAGTCGGTGGCGTGCCCGTCGAGCCTGGCGGCCCGCTGGGAGCCGAGCCCTTCCGCGAGTCCTTCGGGGAGCGGGGTGGTGAAGATGTTGTCCACCAGCGTGTATTCGGCGGCGAGCCGGCCGAACACCCCCAGCGCGCCGACGTCGATGCGCCCGCGGGACAGGTACAGGTCGTCGCGCACGTGGATGCGCTTGACCCGTCCCCACACGACGTGGTCGGGCAGCGGCGGCATCGGGATGATGCGGTCGACGACGCACTCGAAGGAGATCGGGGCGCCGGCGATACGGGGCGCCGAAATAACCTCGGACGGTGCCCTTTCCAGCCCGAGCGCCTCGAATTCGTCCACGTCGGAGCCGAATTCGAACGCCGAGCTGTGGACGGCGTCCGCCTGCCCGATCGTCGCGATGTTCACCACGAATTCGTCGGTGTCGCGGATGTTGACGAAGGTGTCCTTCAGGGTCACCCCGTCCGAGCGCGGCTGCAGGGTGATCGACAGGACCGGCGGGAACCGGCCGACGACGGTGAAGAACGAGACCGGTGCGATGTTTCCGACGCCGTCGGTAGAAGCCGTGCTGACCCAGGCGATGGCGCGGGGCAGGACGCTGCCGATGAGCAGCTTGTAGCTCGACGTGGGGTCGAGGTCGGCGGTGTCGATGATCATTTCTGTCTCCTTGGGTGGGTGTTGTGGTCAATTTGCCCGCGGCCATGCGGCGTTCAGCGATTCGCTGGTGGTAGGTGCGGCCTGGATGGAGATGATCCGCCACCCCTGCGGGCCGCGCCCGATCTCGAAATGAGCTGCGAGCCGCTCGATCTCGGTGCCGTCGGTGCGACGGCGGGACCAGATCACCTCGATCGCCGCCCCGTTGTCGTGATAGACCGTCACTTTCTGGTCGGGCACCGCGGTGTACGCGTAACCCTGATGCCGCAACCGACCTTGTAGCTCGGTCAGCACCGCCACCACGGTCGCAGCGTCCAGAAGCCACTCGGTGCCCTGGTCGTCGCTCCAGTGCAAGGGCGCGGACCAATAGTCGAGGATGAACTCGGGCCCCCGCGCGATGGTGCCGGCGCCGACGCCGACCCAGGTCGGCAGGTAGTCGTCGAAGAACCAGTGCGACACCTCGTCATGAACCGACGCGCCGCCGGTGTGCTCCGACAGCAGTGCCACGGCGGTGTACCAGACCGGGCCCACATTCAGCCGGTCCGGGTACAGGGCGATCATCTCGTCGAAGTACTCACGCGGACTGGGTTTTCCGGCGAGCAGTCGACTGGCGTTCAGCAGGTAGTCGCGAGTCTGGGCGATGATGGCCGGGTCGTCGGGCAGGTCCTTGTTCTTGTGGCCGGCCACGACCGCCCGCGGCTGCAGTTCTGCGACCTTGTCGAGAGCGGCCAGCCAGGCCTCGACTCCGCCGTGGCCGCTTTCCAGCAGGTACTGGTGCACGCCGTTGTAGGCGACGTCGCCGGCGACCACCAGGCCGATGGACGGCACGTGCAGCACCGTGGTGTCGTCGGTGTCGGTGTGGCCGACCTCGACGGCCAGCAGCTGGTGGCCCTCCAGCTTGATGCCGTCGACCGGAATGGGCTGGTAGACCACGGGGCTGGGCGGAATTTGGCCGGGGAAGTCGACGTCCCACATCTGGGCGCGGCCTGCGGTGGCCTGCTGGTGCATCATCGCGATCGTGCCTTCGGTCGCGTAGGCGACGGCGCCCGGAAACCGTTGCTGCAGAAGCTCGGTGCCGAACCAGTGGTCACCGTGCCCATGGGTGGCGTATACCGCGGCCAGGTTCTTGCCGAAGCTTTCGATCCAGTCGCCGACGTGGCTGATCTGCTCGCGGGTGAACGGCGGGTCGACCAGCACGGCGTCGTGGTCGCCGTAGATCAGCGTGGAGGAAACAGGCGAGGAGATGATTGGGCTGCCGTCGGGCAGCGTCTGCTCGCGGTGACGTCTCAGGCCGTCGTTGACCAGTACCTCGTAGCGCAGTTCAGACATGGTGTATTCCTTTCGGGTTCAGTGGTTTTCGGATTTGAGGAGGTGCTCGGTGAACCAGGCGACCGCGGCGCCGCTGGCGTCGGCGAAGCGCGCCACATACGGGTCGAAGTGACCGCCGTCGATGGTGACAAGATGCTTGGGCTGCAGCGCGGCTTCGTAGGCGCCCAGCGCAAGGTCGGTGAGGGTGATGGTGTCGTGCAGGGCCACGACCATCAGCAACGGTGTGGGGGAGACGCGGGCGACCCAGGTTCCCGGCTCGTACATGCGCGCCGCGCGGGTGGAGCGCACCGTGACGACGTTGTCCCACACGCCTTCGGGAACAGGCTGGTTGTAGAACGCGACAGCGTCGGGCGCGCGGTAGGCGGCCGGTACCGCGGGGTCGGCGCTGACCACGGCCTGGGTGGCCGGGCGCGCCACCGAACTGCTGGCGTTCGTCGTCGGCGAAGGCCGCCTCGAGGGCGGACACCTGGTCGGGCGCAACGCGTCGCAGGCTCTGCTGGTATCCGCTGATGGTGGGCACCTGGGCAACCACCGCGCGCAGCCGCCGGTCGGTGGCGCCCAAGACGATCGCGTGGCCGCCGGCATAGCTGCTGCCCCACAGGCCGATCCGGTGCGGGTCTACGAAGGGGAGGCTCTCCAGGAAGGAGATGGCCCGGCGCCAGTCGGCGATCTGCACCCACGGGTCGATGTCGTAGCGCGGCGAGCCGTCGCTGGCCCCGAAGCCGCGGTGGTCGTGCACCAGCACAACGAAACCCGCGTCAGCGAACACTCGGGCGAATCGCTCCAGCCCGTGGTCCTTCACCCCCGCAAAGCCGTGCGCCATGGTGATGGCCGGGTGTGGGCCTGGGCCGTCCGGCACAAACAGCCAACCCCGCAGCATCACATCGCCCTCGGCGGCGAACTCGACGTCCTGTCGCTGCACGATCCCCTCCTTCCAGAAGCTGTCAAGCGGCACAACATCCACGATGTGCGCACTTCGTCCGAGGAGGGGAGACCGCCTTAACCCTGGTGTTGGGGGGAACAGTCTTAGGCTGAACGGGTGGCGGTGGGGACAATGCGCTCGGTGACTACCTTCGCGCCCGGCGCGGACAGGTGCGACCCGAAGATGTCGGACTGGTCGCGGGTGCGCGGCGACGGGTTCAGGGCTTGCGGCGCGAGGAATTGGCGATGCTGGCCGGCATCAGCTCCGAGTACTACCTTCGGCTGGAGCAGGGCCGCGACAAGAATCCGTCCGCCCAGATTCTCGATGCGCTCGCGCGGGCGCTGCAGCTCGACATCAAGGCAAGGGAGTATCTGTACCAGCTGGCCAGTTCCGCGGGCGGGCGCCGGGATCAGACCAATGTCGAGGCCGTCGCCGACGGCGCCGAGGAGCTGATCGAGCAGTTCGCGATGCCGGCAATTGTGGCCAGCAGATGCCTTGATGTGCTGGCCGCCAATTGGATCGCCCGCGCGCTGTCGCCGGGTTTTGTTCCCGGGCAGAACTTTCTGTGCTGGCGGTTGTTGGAACCGGCGGCCCGCGAGTTCTTTGTGGATTGGGACGAGGCGACCGATGTTGCCGTGAGCGGGTTGCGCGAAGCCGCCGGCAATGATCCGGAAGATCCGCGCTTACGGTCGATAATCGACGAATTGTCCGCCGCCAGTGAACGATTCCGCGAACTGTGGGCCCGCGCAGAGGTCGGTTACCGCGCGGGTGTCATCCACATGCGCCACCCGCCGGTGGGCGATTTGTATTTGCATCGCAACAGGTTCAACATTCCGCACTCGGGCGGGCAGCATATGTTGACCTATCGCGCCGAGCCTGGCAGTACGTCGGCCGCGGCGCTGGACGCACTGCGGACCGCGGCCACATCGGCACCGACAGTTCTCGGCTGAATCAGGTGGGCGTGCCTCAGCCGGCCGCCCACTCTTTGGCGCGGTCAAGCTCATCGAGGCCGAACAGGGCGAGCTCGCCGGGAACCATCCACGCAAGCGCATGCAGCGTATGGACGACCCATTCCTTGTCGGACACCACCGCGATTCGCTTGAAGGCCGAATGATGCCGGAAGACCGTGCCGAAACCGAGCTTCAGGTCCTCCATCAACCCGCCTGGCCCGAAGCCCTCGTAGTCGGATGCGATGACTTCCACGATCCTGATCTCCCCGCCGGTTTCTGAACCGGCTTTCAGTAGGTCCTCCATTTCCGGCTTCAACTTGCGCAGGTCGTCGCCAAGCACCCGGCCAGACACGCGGATGCCGGTCACTCCCTCTGGCATGTCTGGCAATAGCTCGATCATCGAATTCAGTGCCTCCTGCCGCTGAGCCCGCGCGCGGTGCGCAGCGCCACCGCCATGAGCGTGTTGGTGGGATTCTGGCAGCCGGAGGTGACGAACACACTGCCGTCGGCGACGTAGACGTTGTCCATCTGGTGCATTCGCCCATTCGGATCGACGACGCTCGTCGATGGGTTCACGCCCATCTGCATCCCGCCCATCACGTGCTTGGTGTCCGGCGGAGTGCCGCCGCTAATGGACCTTTGCACAGAGTCGGGGATGGCGGCAAACAGGGTCGCACCGGCAGCCGCGATCATCGCGGTCACCACCGGCACGTAGAAGTCTTGCGCGATCTTCTCGTGCTTTCCCAGTGCGTAGGTGATCCGGGCCACCGGCTGGCCGTTGAGGTCGGTGACGCTCGGATCGAGAGTGACGTTGTTGGTCAAGTACGGCAGATCGGTGCCGATGAAATCGACGCCGGCCAGGCGGTCGCGCAGCAGAGAGGCGCGCATCAGGTCTTTGAACGGGGTGCCGAACAATTGCACCCCCGGCAAAAACCCCAGGATCTCCTGATAGAACTTGCCTTCCGCGATCGGGCTTTGGCTGCCGCCGAGCTCGCACAGGCCGCCGCGGATATAGGGCAGCCCGGCCAGTCGCGCGGCGGCGCGAGCACCGGGGAAGTCGGGGTTGGCGAAGTCCTCCATGCACTGGGTGATCGAGCGGCCACGGTAGGCGTGCGCCCGCTGGGTGAGGTAGATGCCGAACCCGTCGATGAAGTTGTGAAACATCAGCCTGGCGCCGATTCGTCCGCTGGCGTCGGGTAGCTGCGAGAGCAGCGCCAAACGCGCCGACTCGATTGCGGAGGCGGCCAGTACGACCAGATCGGCGTTCTCCCCGCCGGCATTGCCCTGCGGGTCCAGAAAGGAAACGCCGGTGGCCCGCCGGCCACTGAACACGACCTTGGTGATGGTGGTCTCCGCGCGCAATTGCACCCGACCGGTCCGCAGCGCCCGCCGCAACGGGGCAAGCGCGCCCAGCCGGGCTGAGATCGGGCATCCATAGTTGGCGCAGAACCCGCAGTTGTTGCACGCCGGGCGGCCGTCGTGCGGGACCGAGTTGATCGCCGAGGGGAACGGAAAGGGATGCAGCCCAAGCCGTTTCGCTCCCTTGGCGATGAGTATGGACGAGCGCTGCTGCGCACCCGGCGGCATCGGGTAGGGCCGGGAGCGTGGCGCATGCTTCTGAACCAGAGCGGGTATCGACCGGACATCGCCCTGGGTGCCGAGCAGTGCCTCGATCTCGTCGTAATACGGCGCGATCTCGCTGTACTCGAACGGCCAGTCCGCCATGTCCGCGCCGGGCTGCGGGCCCAGCATGGACAGGCCCTTGAAATCGATGTCCCAGAACCGTGGGACCTTCGCGTCCCAGTGGGTCGTTCCGCCGCCGACGGTCACCGGAAGTTCGTTGACTGGTCCGACGTAGCTTGCGGCCTGGCTGGCGTCTTGCCGAAACGTGCGCGGGTAAGCGATTGGGTCCGGTTGCTCGAAGTAACGGGACAGCGCCTTGAGCTCGTCGTTGGAGAACGTCGTCCCGACCGGCCCGGTCCCGTCCAGGTTGGTGAAGTAGTTCGATCCCTTCTCGAATATCACGACGTCCCAGCCGGCCTCGGCGAGCTCCATCGCCACCACCGACCCGCCGGCGCCCGAACCGATGACGATCGCCTTAGTGGCCGGCACCTACGCCGCCCTTTCCGCCCAGTTTGCCGATGACGTGTTCCCAGCCCCCGTTCAGCAGCCGTGCGACGATCCCGTCGGGCGGGAGCGGGACCGGGTCGAACTCGGGCTGCTCGACCTCGGCGTCGGTGTAGCCGCGCGGCTGGGAGTCCCCCGGGAAATAGATGTCGCGCCAGCCGACCAGGCCCGCGTTGCCGCCGTACTCCGGGTTGGCGTACATCGCCTCGATGGTGTGACCGAACAGCACACTGGTGAACGACGCCGCCTGGCCGGCCAAGATGACGTCCTGGCGGACCCCCGTCACCGAGGTGAAGTCGCCGCCCGCCTTTTGGTCGAGTAGTGCGATGCCGCTGGTGTACTGGGTACGAAGGTCGCTGACCCGCTTTTGCCAGGCGAAGGTCTGGGCACGGTTGAGCGGTACGAACTGGGCCATGAAGTCCTCCGATCCGCCGGCGCGGTTGCTCCACGGCCCGCCCGCGTGCACGTCGGGGGGCGTGACGTCGAAAACCGACAGCATCCGGTCCAGGTAGCGGACCACATCCGCTTCGTGTGCCCCTGGATGGCGGAGTTCGAGCGGATTGTCTTTCGGCCCGGGGATCAGGCGGCTAGTGGCGGCGTCGAGCACCGCGGCCTGGTGCGGCGTCAGGAATCGGTAGGGCGCGTCCGCGGAAGCGGGCGGCAGGACGCCCGCTACGGCCGAGGCCAGCGGTAGCAGGCTCAGACCACCGAGTCCGCCGAGCAGCGCGCGCCGAGACACCGGCAATGACGACCCGGATCCGTGGGCGGCCCCGTCGCTGGGCACGGGCAGAGTATGACGCAGACACCGGGCTCACCTGGGAATTCGCGCGTGACGGCGTGTCGACGGGCCGGCCTCGCTGTGACCGAATCGTCGGAATCATCAGCCGGCTCTCAGCAATAGCAGGCTGTTGTGGTGGTAGGTGTCGATTAAGACACCGAGGGAAGGGAGCGTGGCCGTGGACACCGAAACCGTGGAGCGCCAATTCACTGCGCTGCAAAGCCAGGGGCAACAAACCGCGACGTTGGTTCAAAGGCTGGCCGACAAACTGTCCGCCGCGGTCGCCGCGGGCGATCCCAACGCCCGTGAATGGGGACTGGACCTCAAGGAGATCGCGCTGTCGATCCGTGACGAGGAAAACACCACCTCAGAACTCCTGCAGTCGATTCACACCCTCGTCGACAACCATGTGGAGGCGAACCCGCCGGCCGTGCAACCGTTCTACGCGCCGGCAACCCATTACGCTCAGCCCGCACAGTCTCCGGCGCCGTACCAACCCCCGTCCCAACCTCAGTACCAGCAGCCCGCGCCCGCCAGCGGCGGGTCGCTGCACCGGTTCCTTGGCGGGGCGTTCGGCCAGGCGATCGTCACCGGCGTAGGTTTCGGCATCGGCGACGACATCGTCAACAGCATCTTCGACAGTTTCTGAGTGGATCCGATTGGAACAGACAACGCCACTCGGTGACGGCCACCGATACGTGATCGTTGGTGCCGGTGCGATCGGCGGCACCGTCGGGGCTGTACTGACGCGGGCCGGTGCTTCTACGGTGTTGGTCGCCCGGGGTCGGCACGCCGAGGTCCTAGCGGCCGAGGGCATGACATTGAGAACGCCCGACGGCACGTTTCGCACCGCAGTCATTGTGGCCGCCGGGGCCGACAATGTCCGGTTGACCGATCGCGATGTGCTGGTCTTCACGACCAAGACCCAGCAACTCGACGCGGCATTGCAAGAGTGGGTCGATAGGCCCGTGTATGGCCCGCCCGGTGTCATCGGGACTGCGGGCGAGCTCCTGCCGGCGATGACCGCGCTCAATGGTGTTGCCGCTGAGGAGAAAGCGCTGCGCTACTTCCGCCGGGTGTTCGGCGTCTGCGTCTGGCTGCCTGCCGTACACCTTGAACCCGGCGAGGTGATCGTGCGGTCATGGCCGGTGGTCGGCCAACTCCATATCGGGAGGTGGCCGGCGTCGATCAGCACACCGGCCGACGCCGACCTATTGACGGAGCTCGTCGGGGCATGGAGCGCCGCGGGAATCCGGGTGCGCACTCCCGAAGATGTCGCGCCCTGGAAGTACAACAAGCTACTCAGCAACCTCGGCAATGCGGTGGGCGCCCTGACCGCCGAGCCGGCCGCCGCAAGCGAGGTGGCGGCCGCGGTGCACCGCGAAGGCGAGCACGTATTACGGCACGCGGGAATCGAATTCATCTCGTTCGAAACGTCCACCGCGGCGCGAGCGGACGGACCGACCATACGTCGGGTCGCCGGATGGGATGGTGGACCGAGCAATTCGACCTGGCAGTCGTTGAGCCGCAGCACCGGCAACGTGGAGACCGACTTCCTCAACGGGGAGATCGTCCGGCTCGCTCACCGACACGGCATCACGGCGCCACTCAACGCCGCGTTGGCACGTGCAGCGCGGGTGGCGGTCCGCAACGGCCTTGGGCCAAGCCGTTACTCGGCAACGCAGCTGGCAGAACTGATGGGGATGAACGCGATTAGCGCCGCGCAGGACTGACCTACCAGGATCAGACTGTCGGCGTCCGGTCGTGCAAATTCCGCTGGAAAGCACCTCATCCACGCACCAACGGGTGCAGTCCTGCTCCACCTCCGTTGGCTATGCCTAGAGGTCGCAACGACCCCGTCAACGAGCTGGAACAACCGGTGTTCGCCTGGAAGTAGGCCCCGCTCTAACTCAACCCGGCCAGTCCGCGTCGAGGTCTACCGAGCAAGATGTTTTGCTATGGCCTACGCGTTCGACCCTGAAATCGCTGAGATGGTCCCATTGCTGCCCACGCTCGAGACCGACGATCCGGCGATCATGCGGGCGTCTTTGGCAGAGCTGGTCGCCCAGCTGCCGGCACCGGACACTACTGGCCTGCAGATCGAGGACATTCAAATCCCTGGCCGCGACGGCGATCCCGCGGTTCCCCTGCGCATCTACCGGCCTGAACAGCGCAGCGCTCCCGCCGCGATTTACAGCGTGCATGGCGGCGGATTCATCGCCGGCGATCTCGAGACCGAACACGCCCTGAGCGTCAGGCTGGCCCGCGGGCTCGGCGTTGTCGTGGTATCCGTGGACTACCGGCTTGCACCGGAGACACCCTTTCCCGGGCCGCTGGAAGATGTCTACGCGGGCGTGGTCTGGACGGCGGCGCATGCGGGCGAGCTGGGCATCGACGCCGAGCGCATCGCTATCCAGGGCACCAGTGCGGGGGGCGGACTGTGCGCAGCGCTGGCGTTGCTCGCACGCGACCGCGGTGGACCGCATATCGCGTTTCAGTTCTTGGCGGTGCCGGAACTGGATGATCGGCTCAGCACGCCGAGCATGACCGCATTCACCGATACGCCACTGTGGAGCCGTCCCCGGGCGGTAATCAGCTGGGACTACTACCTCGGGCCGGGCCGCGCCGGCTCGGACGACGTCTCGATCTATGCCGCGCCCGCCCGTGCGACCGACCTGGCGGGTCTGCCCCCGGCGTATGTCTCGGTGATGCACTTCGACCCCCTGCGCGATGAGGGCATTGCCTACGCGCTTGCCATGCTTGCTGCCGGAGTGAGCGTCGAATTGCATTTGTTCCCGGGGACTTTCCACGGCTCAGGCCTTATCCAGAAGCGGCGATCTCACAGCGTGAGCAGGCCGAGACGATCGCGGTGCTGCGCCACGCGCTGGCGCTGTAGCAATCGGTGTTGTGATTAGTGAATGTCCCCTGGCGGGCGGCGTGGCTCTGCCGGTACTTCTGCGGTGACATTCCGACCGTGAGCAGGAGGGCAAGGTCGTCTTCGTCTTCGACGAACAACACTCGTGACCCAGCTGTACGCCTAGGTGGCCAAACTGGCTAGCAGACGGAGGTTTTGCTCGGAAGGTGAGCCGGGGTCGGCGTGGTAGGTGACGATCATCTGGCGTTGATCCGGCAGGTGCAGGATCGTGTAATGCAGATCGAGGGGCCCGACTTGCGGGTGGTAAAAGGCGGTCGGACCGGTGCTTCGATGCTTGACGTCGTGGCGTGCCCACAAGGTGGCGAAGCGCTTGCTTGCGACGCTGAGTTCGCCAATGAGTTCGAGGAGTTCGCGATCGGGTGACTCCGCGCCGAGCACAGCGCGCAAGAACGGGACGATCCTGGTGGTGAACTTGTCCCAATCGCGGTAGAGCATGCGCATTTCGGGCTCGAGAAACGCCGCGCGCAGGAGGTTTTGGCCTGGGGTGAATAGGTGTGACAGCGCTCGCGCCATGCGGTTGGACGCCAGTATCGCCATGTTTCTGTTGACAACGAACGTGGGGGTAAGTGGCCAACTGTCGATCAGGGTTTGCACTGCCGGGTCGCACCTTTCAGGGACGGAGCGTCCACGTCGACGCGGCGCCGGTCGCGCCAACGCACGCAGATGATTGCCGGCGTCTTCGTCGAGTTGCAGCGCGCGGGCAAGGCCGTCAAGGACTTGGTCGGAAGGCTGATGGTCTCGTCCTTGCTCGAGTTTGAGGTAGTACTCGGTACTGATGCCCGCGAGCATGGCGACTTCTTCGCGACGCAGTCCGTCAACGCGTCTGCGCTCGCTGTCCGGCAGGCCGACGTCGGCGGGCTTCAGCAATTCGCGGCGGGCTCGCAGAAAAGCTGCCAGCTCGCGGATTGATTCCATCAATCAAGGGTAGGGCGCCGTGTTTCGGAAAGGGTGACCCTGGGATTACCAGCAACGATATGGTCTGGATACCGGGTGTTTGCGGGTGGATGGTGGTCGCATGCCTACGCGCAAATACGGAGCCGCGACTACGGCGGCCGAAATCATCGGCGATGTGGATCTGCACGGACACCGTGTCGTGGTAACGGGTGCCAGTTCGGGTATCGGTGTCGAGACGGCCCGCGCGCTGGCATCAACGGGTGCCGAGGTGACATTGGCGGTACGCAACGTTGAGGCCGGCGGGAAAGTTGCGGACGGGATCGCCAACCGGCTGCCGGCGGGAGCTGGCGATTTGCGGGTCGCGCAACTGGACTTGGCCGATCCGGCTTCAGTTGCCGGCTTCGTGCGCGCATGGACCGGGCCGCTGCACGTACTCGTCAACAATGCCGGTGTCATGGCCTTGCCGAAGCTAACTCGCACGGCGGCCGGGTATGAAATGCAGTTCGCCACCAACCATCTCGGTCATTTCGCGCTGGCGGTTGGCCTGCACCGCTGGCTGGCCGCGGCGGATGGCGCCCGCGTGGTCTCGGTGGCCTCGATTGGGCACTTGTTCGGCCCGGTCGTGTTCGACGACCTGCACTACCGGTTCCGCCCCTACGACCAATGGACTTCATATGGCCAGTCCAAGTCAGCCAATGTGCTGTTCGCCGTCGGCGCCGCACAACGCTGGGCTGACGACGGCATTGCGGTCAACGCGCTGATGCCCGGCAACATCGCCACCACCGCACTCGCGCGGCACATGGGCCCCGACGACCTCGCCAATTTCGGGAAAGAGACCGACCTGACGCTGCCGCCGGTCAAGACGATCGAGCAAGGCGCCGCCACCTCTGTGTTGATGGCGGCCAGTCCCGACGTCGAAGGGGTCACCGGCCGCTACTACGAGGATTGCGCTGAGGCGCCAATCGTAGAAGAGCGTGAGGGCCACGCTGGCGGCGTCGCGCTGTACGCACTTGACCCGAACAATGCCGACCGTCTCTGGCGGGTATCCAGCGGACTAATCCAGTGAGAGGCACACGGTGGAGCTGACTCAAATCTTGACCGGCACGTAACTTCGTCAGCCGACTCATCAATGACGAGAAACACCACGAAGGTGGAGATCTCGGCCGGTGAGGCGCCTCGGCGTAGCGGAATGGGTGCCATGAAGTCCGCGTTGACACCCTTGCTCATCGGCGTGTGAACCAGGCCGGGGTGGATGGAGTTGACCCGAGTATTGTGCTGGGCCAAGTTCGACCGCGGCCGATTCGGTGATGCCGCGCAGGCCGAACTTGGCGGCCACACAGCTGTGCAGGTGGGCGCTGCCGGCCAAGCCCTCCACGGGTGCTCGACGTCAACCTCACCGGGCCTTACCTCGGTATGCGAGCCGCGATCGAAACCCATGATCGCCGCCGGCGGAGGATCGATCGTCAACATCTCGTCTCATCGCCACGGCGTCGTGGCGCCGATCAATGCCGCGCCGCACGTGGGTAGTCATCAACGGCCTTGGGCCGGGCCGATATTCGGCGGGGCCACTGGCAGAACTACTCGGAGTCGACGCGGCCGTGCCCGACTGAGCACCAGGCTGGTCGCTAGATTCCCTTGGGTGCATCGCGAACCGCCTGCACCGCTGCCGCGTCGCCGTCGAACTCGACTTGGGCCTGTCGTCCAACACAGAACAGCAGCAACTCCTCGGGCGCCCCGGTCACCGTGACGGCCGCGCCACGCCCGGTGGTCAGCACCGTCTTGCCGGCTGCCGTGCGTAACGCGAGCCGGCCAGGCGTCTTGGCCAATGTCATCCGGCCCATCAGCGGCAGGGTGCGGCGCAGCGCTTTGGCAAGAGCGGGTTCGAGGACGCGCGGCTGCCAGCCTGGCTGCGCGCGGCGCACGTCCTCGTGGTGGATGAACATTTCAGCGACATTGGCGACCGGATCGAGCAGTTTGAGCGGTGAGTAGAGCGGTGGACCGGATGCGAACCTGTCCACCAACGCATTCCAGTCGGTGTGCTCAGCTACGTCGTTCTGCACCTTGGCGGTATGGCCCGCGAAGAACGGGATAACGATGCCGGGCGCGGCGTCGATGCGGTACTCCCGGATCACCAGATGGGCGGCCAAGTCCCGGGTGTTCCATCCTTCGCACAGGGTTGGCGCGTCTGGGCCGACGCCGCGCAGGGTGTCGACGAGGGCGGCCCGTTCACGTTGAGCGATGGACATGTGTTCAGCGTAGTGCCCTGCCTGCCGACATCTCCTTCCCTCGGAGTCCCGTAGAGAACTACCGTGGACTGACTGGGGAGATATGGATGATCGACGTTCGACGACAGGCAATCAGGTCGTTGTCTGCGTGCTTAGTGGCGGCGCTGGCCCTGACCGGCTGCGCAAGTGGCCGTACCGGTACGCGCGTGGCGTCGCCCCCGGCGAGCACACCCGCGACCTCCCCGGCGGGAGCTACCGGCGCCGCCGCGCCCTCGGTGCTGCTGGGCGAGGTTCAGCGCGAGCTGTCGGCGATGAAGTCGACGCACTATCAGCACACCACCGCGGTCGACGAGACCGCCGGGAAGTTCTTCTACGATTGCTCGGGGATGGTCGATTACGCGCTGGGACGAGTGCTGCCCAGCGACGCAAAGGCATTGCCTACGAGCACCTCAAAGCGCCCGCTGGCAGGCGACATCGAGCAGTTCCTGCACAGCGCGACGGGCCAACCGGTCGCGGGCTGGCAGGGGGTGACTCGGGTGGATCAGCTGGGGCCCGGGGATCTCGTCGCCTGGCAGGCGACCGAAGATTCCACCACCGGCGACACCGGACACGTCATGGTGGTCCTGGCCGCCCCGACACTTAACGCGGCGCGCAACGGCGAATGGCTGGTCCAGGTGGCGGATTCGACGGTAAGCCCCATGCACTCGACAGCCGGCACCGCGGTCAGACGGGTTTGGGTACGGGAACGATCGGGCTGGCCGTCGACGCCAACGACGCACCGATCGCCTTCTATTGGCAGGGCGGGGTTTCCAAACACTCCACCCCCACCGAGATCGCGCTCGGCCGGCCTCTTTGACTTGCAGCGTTGCCGCGGTCGCGAACCCCGGCGGCGGTGTGAGCCGACTGGTTGGGTCCGGGTTTTGCCGTCGAACTGCGCGGCATTCGAGGAGCATTCGGTTCTGGTCCTGCGCGACCAGGACGTCACCGATGAATCGCAGCTTGCCTTCTCGCGCCGCTTCGGCCCGCTGGAGGTCACCACGGTCGGTAATCTTCGCCACCGAGGAACACGTCATCTTCGGATGACGGACTTACGGCTTGTGTCGGGCGTGAGCGCCCGCGTTTGTACGCCAACGCGCCGCAAACCATGGCAGTATGTGGTCGCTCGCAGACCCTGGGGATCTTGGCCGCCACGTCTGCCGAGCCGGCGTGGCTAGTGGGAATGTGGCATTGGCCCGAACCGTTACTCGGCGGGGCAACCGGCGGAAATGCTGGGGGCCAACGTGATTGGCGCCGCGACGGATTGACCCAGCGGGGTCAAAATGCGTCGGCTCCTGGCACTCAGGCGCACAGCCAAAACTTAGTTAGGTTAAAGATCCTCCCAATACGGCGTGGCTAACGTCAATGTTGTCACGCCGAGACGATGGGAGATGAACGATGACACAGCGCACGGTCAAGCTCCGCCGACTGCTGGGGGCTACGGCGTTATGTGGTGCTATGGCGATGGCCGCAACTGGAATTGGCGCTGGGGTTGCCAGCGCGGATCCATGGGGTCCGCCACCGCCGCCCGGGCCGGCGGGTTGGGGTCCGCCGCCACCCGCCCCGATGGGTTGGGCGCCACCGCCACCGATGTGGGGGCCACCGCCACCGATGTGGGGGCCACCGCCACCCCCTCCACCAGTCTGTATTCCATTCCTTCCCTGCTGACCGGATAGGTCAGGAGAGAGGTGATCCGTTGACGCTGTGGACACCGCCAGTGACTGCCGGTGTCCACAGCGCCAGCATGCGGTACGGTCACCCCGGCGGACTAGCCTGCCAAATGCGCGCTGCCGTCCCCTAATTCGTCGCTGCGAAAATCCATCGGGGTGATGACGGGGACATCGCCGCCGGCCATGACGGCCCGGGTGATCGGAGTGAGCGCCTGAAACAGCGCTTCCACCTCATCGTCGCTGAGCGCGTCGAGCGCCGACACGGCTACCGCGTCGGTGTCCGTTTCGATGCGGTTCTTGAGTTCCCGCCCGGCTACGGTCAGCGATCCGTCGTCGTTCAGCAGTCCCCGCTCGGCCAGCCGTTGTTCGTGATGACGCCACTCCGCCTCGTCGTAATCGCGGGTGCGGGAGAGGTATTCGCGCGGGACGCGGCTCGCCGCGGCGTGCAGTACGTTGGATTCCCGCCCTGAGACGCCGGCGGCGATCAGAACCGCGACGTGCGTGTCGCCGCGCTGCTCGCGCAACAGCGTCGTGGCATGCCACAGTGCGGCCAGCGGATCGTCCGGCCACGGCAACGCCCGATTCGCGGCGAACAGCGCTCGTCCCTCGAGCGGCGCCTGGCGCGCCGCCCTGCCCGCCAATTCCGCCGCGAGACTGATGTTTTCACCTTCATCCAAGCCGTAGCGGCGCAGCGCCGCGACCGCTGACTCCCGACGGGCGTGCAACGCGGCTTCGGGGCCGGCGATCTGCCACGCCGTCGGCAGGGCTTTGGCGACTCGCTGGGGAGCGAAGTTGTAGAAGATCGCGGTCACCACCTCCGGCGGCACTGTGCCCAGCGGCGCCGACCGCGCTGCGAAGTAACCCATCCAGAAACCTCGGTAACCCAGCCCGTCCAGTGCCGCCCGCGCTTCTGGCGCGAAATACGTCACCGCATGCACCGGCTCGAACCGGTCGTAGAATCGCCGCGCCAACCCTGGTTCTCTGCGCACGGTCGCAGTTAACCACCCGCCGCTGCCCAGGGCCAAGGCGGGGCCTGCCGCGCGACGCCAGCCCGTGCTGCTCAACCGGGGTGGGGCCTGGCGGCCGCGATATCACTCAGTGGACCAATGAGATTCGGCGCGGGACTCGAAAAGTGGTGATCTAAGCAAAGCCTAGCGCCCGACCGGGCAATTGCTGATAATTTCATGTCGATCTCTAATCATATTAATTCACAACAAGTTTCATGTGACTCTCACATACTGCAGCACACTGGGCCAGCAAAGTGAACAGTTACCAACAAAGCAATGAATTGGGTCGCGGAGGCGTGTCGTCTCAATACGCGCGTGTCCTAAGGTCTCTTCTCGTTCGGGGACCGTGTGGTTACTGAAACCCGTTGAGCTAAATATGTTTTTAAGGAGCAACATGTCAATGGTCATCGCAGAGCCGGAGATGCTTGCCGCGGCCGCCGCGGAATTACAGGCCTTGAATGCGGTGGTTTGGGCGGAAAATGCCGCAGCGGCACCGCCGACAACCGGAGTGGTTCCCGCTGCCGCCGATGTGGTGTCGATGCTGGTTGCTGTGCAATTCGCCTCGCACGCAGAGCTTTATCAACAGATCAGCGCGCAGGCCGCAGCGGTCCGCGAGCGGTTGGCGACCACGCTGGGCATCAGCGCCGGTTCGTATGCCGCCACTGAGGCCGCCAACGCTAACGTGGTCGGCTAGGCGAGCCGGTCATGGTCGACTTCGCGCAGTTACCGCCGGAGATCAACTCGGCGCTGATGTATTCCGGGCCTGGCTCAGGGCCGATGCTGGCCGCGGCGGCGGCTTGGGAGGGGCTGGCCACTGAGTTACAGACCACGGCGTCCTGTTACCAGGCGGTGATCGTTGGCTTGGCCGACGGGCCGTGGCAGGGGCCATCCGCGGCTGCCATGGTCGCGGCGGCCGAGCCGCAGCGGGCATGGCTGAGTGGCACAGCCGGACAGGCCGGGCAGGCCGCCAGCCAAGCGGTGGCCGCGGCGGGCGCCTATGAGGCGGCGTTTGCCCAAACGGTGCCGCCGCCCGAGATCGCGGCCAACCGGGCCCTATTGATGGCGTTGGTGGCGACAAATTTCCTTGGCCAGAACACCGCGGCGATCGCGGCCACCGAGGCCCAATACGCCGAAATGTGGGCTCAGGACGCGGGCGCGATGTACGGCTACGCCGGCGCGTCGGCCGCCGCGTCGACGTTGCCGCCGTTCAGCGCGGCGGCGCAGCCCATCACCCTGAGGGGACTGACCGACCAGATCGCCGCCACCGCGCAAGCGATGATGTCAAGCGTGGGCGTAGACGTCGAGGCTTTGAAAACTATTCCCAGCACGCTTTTCCATCTCGCCGGGTTCACGAATACGCCACCGTGGCTAACGGATATCAACGGTCTGATGGCTGCATCGGCCTTTCCGGCCACGCCTTCAACGCCAATGGCGACGGGATCATCGTGGCCGGACTGGCCGGCGACCTGATCGGAGGGCCTGACCGGATCGGCAACTCTGGACGCCAGCACGCCCTTCGACGCGTTTATCAGATTGATCTCTCCCACAAGGCTTTTCACAACAGCATTCAAAGACGTCCAGGGTCTCTCGCAGGCGATAATGCCGCCGGCGTCGAAGGCCGCCGAGGGCGTCGCGCATGCCGCCGAGGGCGCAACCAAGGCGGTTGAGGCGTTGCCGCACGCCCTTTCGGGTGCGGTGGGCAATGCTGCGGGGGCAGTGGGCAAGGCTGGGTCGATCGGGGGATTGTCGGTTCCGGCATCGTGGGCCGGTGTACCGTCGGCGGCCAACCCGGCCGTCGTGACGCTCAACGGACTCGGAGCCGCCGCGGCGGCGGAACCCGCGACCAATGCGTTCGGCGGAATGCCGATGATGGGCAGCGGGGGCGGCCGTACGACGGCAGCCCACTTTGCCACCCCCCGATACGGATTCAAGCCGATGGTGGTGGCGCAGCCTCCGGCCGGGGGATAAGTCCGGTCAGCGGCCGCGGCAGCGGGCCCCGGTGCAGGACGCCGAGCCGTTGGGTGGCCCGGGTCAGTGCGACGTAGAGCTCGGCTGCGCCACGTGGACCGTCGGCGAGGATGCGCTCCGGCTCCACCACCAGAACGGCGTCGAACTCAAGGCCCTTCGTCTCCGACGGCGCCACCGCGCCCGGTACGCCCGCTGGCCCGATCACGACGCTGGTGCCCTCGCGGCCGGCTTCGGATCGAATGAATTCATGAATAGCAGAGCGTATTTCGTTATCGGTGACCGACCGCGACCAAGGCTGCACGCCGCAGGCACGGACCGACTCGGGCGGCTGGACACCCGGTGCGAACTCGGCGAGCAGTGCGGTGGCGACCATCATGATCTCCGTCGGCGTGCGGTAGTTCACCGACAACTTCCGATAAACCCAACGGCCAGGCGCGTACGGCTCCAGCACCGTGTCCCACGAGGTGGCTCCGGCCATCGACCGGCGCTGGGCGAGATCACCGACCACCGTGAAAGACCGGGCCGGGCAGCGGCGCATCAGCGCCCGCCAATCCATTTCAGACAGTTCCTGGGCCTCGTCGACCACCACGTGCCCGTAGGTCCAGTCCCGGTCCGCGACGGCACGTTCGACGAGGTCACGGGTATCGCGCTCTTCGAAGCGCTCGGCCAGGTCCTCGCCGTAGAGCAGGTCCTGGGCGATCAGGTGGTCCTCGTCGTCCATCAGGTCCTCGCGGCTGATCATGTTGTCCAGCACTCCGGCAGCGTAGGCGACGTCGGCCTTGCGCTGCCGCTCGGCGGAGCCGTCTTCCGGCTTGTCTCGGCCCAGCAGATCGACCAGTTCGTCCAGCAGCGGCACATCCGACACCGTCCAGGCGTGGCCGTCGACGCGCAACAGCGCCTGGGGGGCGCCCAGCGCACTCAGCCGCTCGGGAGATGTGTACAGCGAGACCAACAACTCCTGCGGCGTCAAGATCGGCCAGAGCCGATCGACCGCGGCGGTGAACTGTGCGTTGTCGGCCAGCTCGCCGAGCAGGTGTGTGCGCAACTGCTCCCACGCTTGGCGGTCCTCCCTCGTCAGCCAGCCGCGACCGATCCGGGGGATCGCCCTTTCGGTCATCGCCCACGTGACGATCTCGATGAACACCGCTTGGGCCTCGTTGTGCGGCAGCCCACTGTCGCGCGCCTCCTGCCTGGCCCACTCCGCGAGCTCGGCGTCGATCCGCATCGTGACGTCCGCCAACTCGATCAGCAGGGGTTGCGCCGGCAGCCGCTGCCGATCGGCGATCGCCGCCGCGAGCACGTCCAAGATCTTCAGCGAGCCCTTGAGCCGCGCGACGTCGGCGGTGTCCTCCGCGGTGACATGCAGGCCGGGTACTAGGTCGCCGGTGGTCATGAACACCACTTCGGACTCGCCCAGAGACGGCAGAACGCGGCCGATGTGGTTCAGGAACGCCTGGTTGGGCCCGACCACCAGCACGCCGTGGCGTTCGAACCGTTCCCGCTCGGTGTAGAGCAGGTACGCGACGCGATGCAGCGCAACGACGGTCTTTCCGGTCCCGGGGCCACCCTCGATCACCAGCACTCCGGGGTGATCGAGTCGGATGATCCGGTCCTGTTCGGCCTGTATTGTCGCCACGATGTCGCGCATCCCGTCACCGCGCGGCGCGTTGATCGCCGCGAGCAGCGCCGCGTCGCCACGTTCGCCAGGACTCGGACGGCCAAGGATCTCATCGGTGAAATCGAGCACTTGACGCCCGCGAGTGTGGAACTGGCGGCGCCGACGCATGTTCTCCGGGCTGGCCGCGGTGGCGACGTAGAACGCGCGCGCGGCCGGCGCCCGCCAATCGAGCAACAACGGCTGGTACTCGTTCTCCTGGTCGAGAATGCCGATCCGGCCGATGTACAGATGCTCGTCCGAAATCGCGTCCAACCGACCGAAACACAGCCCGTTGTCCGCGACGTCGAGCCGCTTCACCGCACGGGCCAGCGCCCGCACTTCGACATCGCGTTCCACGAGTGTCCCGCCCACTTGCAGGTCGACGGGGCTCAGCAACGCCGCGTCGTAGTCACCCTTCAGTCGCGCCCGCTCGGCGTCGAGCCGCGCGTAGAGCTCGGCCACGTAGCTTTGTTCGTCTCGTAATTCGTCCTCGTACCCTCGAGCTGACACATGCCCCCATTTCCGCAGCTGCTGCGCTTTAGATGACACCAGCGATGACACCAGCGCAGCGATTGTGCGGCATGACCCAGGCCTTGCCGCAAGCCCCGGGGTGCGCTATATCCTGGAATGGGAGCGCGCTTGCGCTCCTTTTCCCATTATGGGCGATCGTCGTTGCGGCAAACGTCAGAAGACGTCGTCGGCAATTTCCATCACGTCGGTGTCGACGTTCTCGACCAGCACGCGGGTCGTCGAAATCGTCGGCAGGATGGACTTGGCGAAGAACGACGCCGCGGCGAGCTTGCCGCGGTAGAAGGCATCGTCGGCACCGGCATCCAGTGCGGCGGCGGCGATGTTGGCCTGCAGGAGCAGTCGCCACCCAATGATCAGGTCGCCGACGGCGTGCAGGTAAGACACGGACACCAGCCCGATTTTGTATAGCTCGGTCGGATTGTGTTCTGCGGCAAGCAGATATGCCGTGAGTGTGCCGGTCATCGCCTGCACGTCCATCAGGGCGGTCTGCAGCAGCACGCATTCGGCCTTAAGGCGGTCGTCGGCGACGTTGTCGATGAAGGAGGCGATCTCTCCAGCGACGTGAGTGAGGGCGACGCCGCGGTCACGCGCGATCTTGCGGAACACGAAGTCCAACGACTGGATGGCGGTCGTGCCTTCGTAGAGCGAGTCGATTCTGCTGTCCCGGAGGTATTGCTCGATGGGGTAGTCCTTCAAAAACCCGGATCCGCCCAGGGTTTGCAGGCTTTCGTTGATCCACTGGTAGGACTTCTCGGATCCGATGCCCTTGACGAGCGGGAGCAGCAGGTCGTGCACGCGCGCCGCCAGGTCGGCGTCCACGCCAGGCACCAGCGCGACCCCAAAGTCGTAGCGGTATGAGGCGGCGTACATGTACAGCGCGCGCAGCCCCTCGGCGTACGCCTTCTGCAGCATGAGGCTTCGCCGCACGTCCGGGTGGCGCATGATCGGCACCCGAGGCGCGCTCTTGTCCGACATCTGCGTCAGGTCGGCGCCCTGCACCCGCTGCTGCGCATAGTCGAGCGCGTGCAAATATGCGGTCGACAGCGTCCCGATGGACTTGATACCCACCATCATCCGCGCGTACTGGATGGCCTCGAACATCTGGGCAATGCCGTTGTGCACGCCTCCGACCAAGTACCCGACGGCGGGGACGTCGGTCGCGCCGAAGGTCAGCTCGCAAGTTGGGGACGCCTTGATGCCCATCTTGTCTTCCAGGCCCGTCGCGAACACCCCGTTGCGACCCCGAAGCTCCAGCGTGTCGGGGTCGAACAGGAATTTCGGCACGTAGAACATGCTCAGGCCCTTGGTGCCGGGTCCGGCACCCTCCGGACGCGCCAGCACGAGGTGGAACAGGTTCTCTGCGGTGTCGCCGACGTCGCCGCCGGAGATGAACCGCTTCACACCCTCGATGTGCCAGGTGCCGTCCGGTTGGGCCACCGCCTTGGTGCGCCCCGCGCCGACGTCGGAACCCGCGTCGGGTTCGGTCAGCGCCATCGTGCCCGCCCAGCCCCGCTCCAAGCCGATACGCGCCCACTCCTTCTGCTGGTCGGTGCCGGTGAGCGCGATCACCTGCGACATGACCGGAGTGCTGTACCACTGGATGGCCGGGTTCGCGCAGATCATCATCTCGTTGACTGCCCAGGCCACCGGGGACGGTGCCGGCATCCCGCCGACCACGTCGTCCATCCCAAGCCGCCACCATCCGGCCTCCTTGAAGGCGGCCACGGCCGGCCGAATGGCATCCGGCACATCGATCGTGTGCTCGCCCGGAAGGAACCGCGGCGGATTGCGGTCGGCCTCGATGAACGAACTCGCGAGCGGACCCTCGGACAGTCTCGCCACCTCGTGCAGGATGTCACGCACCGTCGCGGTGTCCAGATCACCAAACGCGCCCGAATCGAGCACTGTGTCCAGACCGAGAACCTCGAACAGGTTGAATTCCACGTCTCGAACATTCGATCGGTAATGGCCCATTTGTTGTCTCCTCCGAGCAGCTGCAAAATGACGCATTCATACCCCGCAGGAGTGCGCGCCAGCAAGCATCCTGCCGTACCGTGACCCGCACGTCCCGGTTTTGCCCGCACAACCATGGCGTATCACCGCGATAGCATCGCCCACCCATAGGCCCGTCGCATCAGCGCTCTTCGCTGAAGCCGATGCCCCACAGCATGATTCGTCAGCCCGGCAAGCTCAAGAACGCCGAACTACTTACGCGCGCGTCACTATTCGACTGGGTGAGGTGATTACTTGCAGATTGATTTCCGCGTGGATGTGCCGATGGTGGACTGGAGCGGTCGTGGCGTGAGTGGGCATTTGCCGACGGGCGGTGACGCCGCTGTTGGCTGACGTCGACGATGCCGCGCGGCTGTGGGAGACACACCGCGAGGAAATGACTGCCGCGACCGCCCGGCTCAACCAGATCGCGTCGGATCTGGTGGCCGCCCACGACGGTGTGCGCATTGAAGTTACAGCTGGCCCCACTGGGGCCGATCCGGCTTCGCATTGGGGTACGTACCGGTGGGATCCAGGTGCGCAGCGAGGGTAATTACGCCGGCGCGGCGATCAACCGCACGGAGCCGTTGCGCGACCTGTTCCACGGCGGCCAAACGGTGTTGTCGGACGCCGCAAGCGATTTGGTAATCGACCGGGTACCGCCCGGCACATCGGTAGTCGATCTGGGCAGCGCTGGCCACCCCCAGCAGGCACCCAACCCTGGTGGCCTTGGGTGCTGGCCGGCGGGGTGTTGGTATCAGCAGCCGTGGGCCTGCTCGCGTGGGTGGTCAACGTCGTAAACGGAGCGCGGATCTGGTCGTTAGCGGCGAGCTGCTAGCGGTCGGTACCGCGCCTAACCCAGTAAAACTCGTAAGGCCGGAGACGGGGAATCGCGGAGTGACCTCGCTGCTTGCCGCGCAGACTGAGCAGCAAACCCGGCGATGGGCGGCCCCGAGGGCAGCTCGCAGGTGATCACAAACAAGCTGGGCTGCCGGGTTACTGCTGCACGGCTGAGCCCGTCGGTGCCCTCGCTGATCGAGTTCGCCCGCGCTGTGGACTTCAGCCGCGAAACGTTCGACGATGACGGGACTCTGGTGGCGGTATGGCCGAGAAAACAGCTGTGCTCCAAGACCGTGGCGGCGTGGCCAGGGCACCTTGTGACCTGGGAGGTCTCCGATGACAGCACAGGTGATCGACCGCGACCGGCTGGGTGTGTTGAGCAAGATCGGTCAGGGCGGCCAAGGGGTGGTCTACCGGGCACCCAACGCCAAGACCACGTTCGCCGCGTCGATGGTCTACAAGCAGTACAAGGCCAAGGCGCTCGCCGAAATCGATTTCACCGCGTTGGCCGCCATGCCGGCGCTGGTGGAGGAATCGCTGTCCTACACCGAGGCCGAACGACTGATCTCGATCGCCGCCTGGCCGTGCCGCATCGTCGAAGACGCTGGCACACCGACCGGGTTCGTGATGCCCGCCATCCCCGAGCAGTTCTTCATCGCGCTGACCACCGCCAAGGGGGTCTCGCCCAGCACCGCGGAGTTTCAGCACTTATTGAATCATCCGTCGGTGCTGGCGGCGCGCGGCATCACCCTCGATGACGCGCAACGCTTCACGCTGCTGCGCGAGGTCGCCTCCGGGCTGGCGTTCCTGCACAAACACGGCGTCTGCGTCGGCGATATCTCACCGAAGAACCTGCTGTTCGCCCTGACCCCGCAGGAAGGCGTCTACTTCATCGACTGCGACGGGATGCGCATCAACGGCATCTCGGCGCTGCCGCAGGTGGAGACACCGGGATGGGAAATACCGCGCGGTGAGGAACTGGCCACCATCTACTCCGACACCTACAAACTGGGCCTGCTGGCCCTGCGGCTGGTGACCGGCGACCAAGACACCAAAAACCCCGCACACCTTCCGTCGACCGCACCGGCCCTGCTGCGCCAGATCATCACCGACACACTCACCAACCCGCCACCACAACGCCCGCTCCCCGAAGCCTGGACCTACGTCCTGGGCCACGCCATCGAAGAAGCCCAACACCAGAAACAGATCGCAGCGCCAGCCCCGGTCAGCGCCGCACCCGCCCCACCACCGATACCGATCGTGCACTCCAGACCCCCAGTCGGATCGTCGGCGCCGCCAGTCCCACCACCCCGACCCGCCGACCGGCCGCCCCCTCAGATCGGCACACCGACACCGCCGCCGGAGGGGCGGCGCCACACGCCGGCAGGTGAAGTGGGCGCTGATCGCCGCGATCGTCGCGATCCTGGCCGCCGGCGCCGGCATCACCGTCTACGCCTACTCCTGCAAGCAGACGGGCCACTGTCTGGCCTGGCTGTGGAGTCGAAACTCGAACGGCCCTCAGCAGCGCGCAACCCGCATACGGTCCTCAAGTCACGCTGCCGTTCACCGGCCTCAACCAGTCCCAGGGGGTGGCGGTGGACACCGCCGGCAACCTCTACGTCGTCGACGCTGGCAACAATCGGGTGCTGACACTGGCGGCCGGGCTCGCAGCACGCCGACCGTGCTGCCGTTCACCGGCCTCAACTCCCCCGGGGGTGTGGCGGTGGATGCCGCCGGCGACCTCTACGTCGCTGACGTATGGCAACAATCGGGTGGTGGAGCTGGCGGCGGGGTCGAGCACCCAGAGCGTGCTGCCGTTCACCGGCCTCAACTCCCCCGATGGTGTGGCGGTGGATGCCGCCGGCGACCTCTACGTCGCCGACGTTGGCAACAATCGGGTGCGTGGAGCTGGCGGCGGGGGCGAGCCACCCAGAGCGTGCTGCCGTTCACCGGCCTCAAGGACCCCGCAGTTTGTGGCGGTGGACACCGCCGGCAACCTCTACGTCACCGACTGGGAACAATCGGGTGGTGAAACTGGCGGCGGGTTCGACCACCCCGGCCGTGTTGCCGTTCACCGGCCTCCACTACCCCGGAGGGTGTGGCGGTGGACACCGCCGGCAACCTCTACGTCACCGACCAGAACAATCGGGTGGTGAACTGGCGGCGGGCTCGAGCACCCCGACTGTGCTGCCGTTCACCGGCCTCCACATAGGTTCACTATGACGTCTTCCCCGCCGGTGTGGCGGTGGACACCGCCGGCAACCTCTACGTCGCCGACTCTGGCAACAATCGGGTGGTGAAACTGGCGGTGGGGTGATGCGCCGCGCAGCGACCCGGAAGGGGCTGGGGCCTCTGGGGACTGGACATGGTGGGGTGAGCAACCTGTTCCGTGATGTGTTGACCGGCCCGTCGGTGCCCTCGCTGATCGAGTTCGCCCGCGCTGTGGACTTCAGCCGCGAAACGTTCGACGATGACGGGACTCTGGTGGCGGGATGGCCGAGAAAACAGCTGTGCTGCCAAGACCGTGGCGGCGTGGCCAGGGCACCTTGTGACCTGGGAGGTCTCGCGATGACAGCACAGGTGATCGACCGCGACCGGCTGGGTGTGTTGAGCAAGATCGGTCAGGGCGGCCAAGGGGTGGTCTACCGGGCACCCAACGCCAAGACCACGTTCGCCGCGTCGATGGTCTACAAGCAGTACAAGGCCAAAGCGCTCGCCGAAATCGATTTCACCGCGTTGGCCGCCATGCCGGCGCTGGTGGAGGAATCGCTGTCCTACACCGAGGCCGAACGACTGATCTCGATCGCCGCCTGGCCGTGCCGCATCGTCGAAGACGCTGGCGCACCGACCGGGTTCGTGATGCCCGCCATCCCCGAGCAGTTCTTCATCGCGCTGACCACCGCCAAGGGGGTCTCGCCCAGCACCGCGGAGTTTCAGCACTTATTGAATCATCCGTCGGTGCTGGCGGCCCGCGGCATCACCGTCGATGACGCGCAACGCTGCACGCTGCTGCGCGAGGTCGCCTCCGGGCTGGCGTTCCTGCACAAACACGGCGTCTGCGTCGGCGATATCTCACCGAAGAACCTGCTGTTCGCCCTGACCCCGCAGGAAGGCGTCTACTTCATCGACTGCGACGGGATGCGCATCAACGGCATCTCGGCGCTGCCGCAGGTGGAGACACCGGGATGGGAAATACCGCGCGGTGAGGAACTGGCCACCATCTACTCCGACACCTACAAACTGGGCCTGCTGGCCCTGCGGCTGGTGACCGGCGACCAAGACACCAAAAACCCCGCACACCTTCCGTCGACCACACCGGCCCTGCTGCGCCAGATCATCACCGACACACTCACCAACCCGCCACCACAACGCCCGCTCCCCGAAGCCTGGACCTACGTCCTGGGCCACGCCATCGAAGAAGCCCAACACCAGAAACAGATCGCAGCGCCAGCCCCGGTCAGCGCCGCACCCGCCCCACCACCGATACCGATCGTGCACTCCAGACCCCCAGTCGGATCGTCGGCGCCGCCAGTCCCACCACCCCGACCCGCCGACCGGCCGACCCCCCAGATCGGCACACCGACACCGCCGCCGGAGGGGCAGCGCCCACGCCGGCAGCCGAAGTGGGCCGGGTTCGCCGCGATCGCCGCGATCGTCGTGGTCCTGGTGGCTGCCGCCGGCATCACCGCCTACCTCCTGTGGCCCAACGCATCTCGGCAGACCGTGTTGCCGTTCTCCTTCCTCGGACGCCCCTGGGGTGTGGCGGTGGACACCGCCGGCAACCTCTACGTCACCGACAACGCCAACGCTCGGGTGGTGGAACTGGCGGCGGGCTCCAGCACCCCGACGGTGCTGCCGTTCACCGGGCTCACCAACCCCGTCGGTGTGGCGGTGGACACCGCCGGCAACCTCTACGTCGCCGACTATGGCAACAGTCGGGTGGTGGAACTGGCGGCGGGGTCGAGCACCCAGAGCGTGCTGGCGTTCACCGGCCTAAGCGCCCCCGAAGGGGTGGCGGTGGACACCGCCGGCAACCTCTACGTCGCCGACTATGGCAACAGTCGGGTGGTGAAACTGGCGGCGGGCTCGGCCACCCAGACCGAGCTGCCGTTCACCGGCCTCAACGGCCCCCACGGTGTGGCAGTGGATACCGCCGGCAACCTCTACGTCACCGACACGCGCAACAATCGGGTAGTGGAACTGGCGGCGGGCTCGGCCACCCCGACGGTGCTGCCGTTCACCGGCCTCAACAACCCCTTCGGTGTGGCGGTGGACACCGCCGGCGACCTCTACGTCACCGACGATTTCAACAGGCGGGTGCTGAAACTGGCGGCGGGCTCGAGCACCCCGACGGTGCTGCCGTTCACCGGCGTCAACGGCCCCACCGGTGTGGCGGTGGACACCGCCGGCAATCTCTACGTCACCGACGATTACTACGGTCGGGTGGTGAAACTGCGGGCGGGGTGATGCGCCGCACGGCGACCCGGAAGGGGCTGGGGCCTCTGGGGACTGGACATGGTGGGGTGGGCAACTTGTTCGGTGATGTGTTGACCGGCCCTTGGGTGCCGTCGCTCATCGAGTTCGCTCACGAGGTGGATTTCAGTCGTGAAACATTTGACGACGACCGGACTCTGGTCGCGGTGTGGCCGAAAAGACGGGCCAGATCACGAAGTCGGCCTGCGCGGAGTCGCAGCCGACAACCGCGCTGTGCGGTGCTGGTGTGGCTGGTGACCTAAAGTTTCTGATATTCCATGGAAGCTCGGGCGGTCACGGTGGCACCGGGGGTCGGCGGCGATGGCTTTAACGGGCAAACGGGCGGCGACGGCGGCGAGGGCGGAACCGGCGGTACTGACGGTACGGCCGGGGCCGATGGCTCACCGGGAGCAAACCACGGGTAGTGCTTCGGAGGACATCCTCCCGAGTCCAGACCCCGCCCGACGCCGGCATCACCAGCCTTCGGCCATACGACGTTGGGATGCCATCACGAATATCCAACTTTGGCAAAGTATTAAGAATGAGGAAGAGTCAATATCGTTGGGAGACGGCCATTTCACTGACAATAGCGATCATGTCAGGCCAAACGCTTCGCATTGGCGCGATTTTGCTGCAGGACAATGCATTTCGAGGACAACGACGACGACGACACATACCCCGTTGCGGTCGCCTTCGTGTCGAACCGTGTTTCTGCAGTCGCACAACAGTCTTCCGCGCGGAGCTACGTGCTGCCGATGTGTGAACGGTGATTCACCGGATGAATCGGGTTGGCGCGGTCAGCAAGTGACACAAGGTCAGGTCACTCCACGGTGCCGCTGGGCACGACCCATTGGCAGCGCTGGCCGGTCACCGACGCGATGAGATCAAAGTCGGCGTCGTAGTGGAGGACAGCGACGCCGAGTTCCTCGGCTGCCGCCGCGATCAAGAGGTCGGGGATCTTGCGGCCTCGCTGACTGCGCTGAGCGAGGAGGCGCTGCACCTGAAGCGCTCGACGTTGGTGCGCTGCGGTCGAATCGACGAGCTGAAACGCGTCGAGTGCTCCCACGAGCTGATCCCATTCTTCGGCGTTGCGGGCTGAGTATCCGACTTCGAGGTCGCAGATGCTGGCACGTGCCAGCTGACCTGCAATCGCCAACGGCTCGACTACCTGGCGCACCTCGGAGCGGCCGAGCCGCTTGACCACGCTGGTGTCGAGCAGAAAGCTCAGCGCCACGCTTCAGCACGATCGTCAAGGCAGGCATCAGCCAAGATGTCCAAGGCCGCGGCCACTCGCCGCCCTCGTCGCGACGTCGCTCGGCGGAGCGCCTCGTTCACCGTGTCTTTAATCGTGGTCGTGCCGAGTTCAGCGCGAGCCGCGGCGAGCGTGTTCTCATCGAGATCGACCAAATGTTTCGCCACAAGGCCCAGTATATACGGAAGGTCGACGCGTATATCCTAACGATCGCCCGTTGAGCGTTCGGCTACCGGGCGCTTCATGGACGGTGCCGACGAGGTGCCGTGCGATTAGAAATCGACCCACCCGTAGCTTCCGACCCGCTCGCCGATGCCGCCCAGTGCGCGAGATTTGATCGAAAGCCTGGCTGTTTGGCTTTGGTACGGGCCTTGTAGAACTACCGATAGAGCGTTGCGGGTGCCAGATGGTCGGCGCGCAGTAGAGCCCCAAGGCCGTGGCCTTCTTGTCGCGTGACGACAGATGCAACGCCAAAGACATGGTTCTGCATCGGATTACCCGCATTTGATGGATAAGATCTATTATTCATCTTTTCGCGGCCACACCTGGTCTGGCGAAGCTAGGCTGGCAATCCCCCAGTGGGGGAGCGGCGGACGCGTCGAAGACCATCCGCAGGGTGAGCTGTTCTCAACACGCGCGCTCCGATCCAGCTGATGCGCCGGCATCGAGATACTGATGTGATGACGCTGGTTGCGAGAAGCGCTGGGAGAGTGTTGATCACATCGACGAGAACTCATCGGCTGGTTTTGTCTACGTGAAATGCCCTGGCGTATAATGTAATACCGAATACTGGAGTGATCTATTTGACGCAAATGCTATTTTCGGTGAAACCTGTTCCAGTATATCAGAGTTGATCGTCTGGTATTCTTAATACCTTGCCAAAGTACGATATTGGTTACGTCGTCGCGACTTCATATAGCCGGGATTCGCGATGCCACGTTGCGCGGGCCGATTCCAAGTCGTGAAATCCTGGGTGGCCAGTGACGACGACAAAGTCCCGCTCGGCCTGGCTGCCGTGGATGCGGCTGATCCGGTACCAGCGCGGGGCGCCGGGCGCGAGAAGTACTCGCCGCCACCGGCAAACACGACGTGGCAAGGTCCGTAACCGAGAGGTTGCCAACCACCCTATTTGGTCCGCAGTCCGGAAAGCGGGAGGCACGCCAGACTAGTTCGGCGGCGAGGTCGATCAGTGCGGTGTTGCGGGCGAGGTGGGGAAAGATTCCGATTTTCCTGAGCAGCCTCGTGGAATATCGAAGCCGGCAACACCAACCCCCGGTATGCGGCGGCGGTGGCACGTGGCGACACAAGCTAGCCGCGCCGACGATGGCCATCGCGAATCGCCCAAACGGATCGACCCCGGCGGTCGATGGCCCGCGAGCGCCCGGCGCCCGGCAGCCGCGCCGAAGCGGCCGACCGGGACGCCCGGCAATGGTTGATCGACAACGACCTCTGTCGGCATGCCGCCCGAGATGTACGACCGCGCAGCCGACACGCGCGCCCAGACGCCGATGCAACCACTATCGAGATTCGATCATCGACACCGTGTTGTCCTGGGCGTTGGCGACGTAGGCGGTGTAGGTGCTCGGGTCCACCGCCACCGCCCACGGGTTCTTGCCGGCGGGCATGGTGGCGGTGACGGTGCGCGTCGAGGCGTCGATCACCGACACCGTGTTGTCGCCGGCGTTGGCGGCGTAGACGGTGTGGGTGCCCGGGTCCACCGCCACTCCGGCCGGGTTCTTGCCGGCGGGCATGGTGGCGGTGACGGTGCGCGTCGAGGCGTCGATCACCGACACCGTGGCGTCGCCGAAGTTGGTGACGTAGACGGTGTGGGTGGTTGGGTCCACCGCCACCCCCCACGGGTCTTTGCCGACGGGCACGGTGGCGGTGACGGTGCGCGTCGAGGCGTCGATCACCGACACTGTGTTGTCGTCGTTGTTGGCGGCGTAGACGGTGTGGGTGGTTGGGTCCACCGCCACCCCCCACGGGTTCTTGCCGACGGGCACGGTGGCGGTGACGGTGCGCGTCGAGGCGTCGATCACCGACACCGTGTTGGCGTCGTCGTTGGTGACGTAGACGGTGTGGGTGCCCGGGTCCACCGCCACCCCCCACGGGTTCTTGCCGACGGGCATGGTGGCGGTGACGGTGCGCGTCGAGGCGTCGATCACCGACACCGTGTTGGCGCCGTAGTTGGCGACGTAGACGGTGTGGGTGGTTGGGTCCACCGCCACCCCCCACGGGCCCTTGCCGACGGGCACGGTGGCGGTGACGGTGCGCGTCGAGGCGTCGATCACCGACACCGTGTTGTCTACGCGGTCGGCGACGTAGACGGTGTGGGTGCCCGGGTCCACCGCCACCCCCTCCGGGAGCTTGCCAACGGGCATGGTGGCGGTGATCCTGTAAGTCGGACCACTCGACGGCGCAGCCGAGCGGGAACTCGCCGTCGGACCCTGACCTGCGGACGGACCCCGACATCCAGATAGGGACACGGCCAACCCGACGGCACCGATGACCGCGAGCACGCCGGTGAGCACCGGTATCGGCACCAGCCGCCAGCGCTGTCGGGTTGGGCTCGGCTTGCGCTCGTGCTCTGTCACCTGAGCCGCGCCGCGGGTTACGCCGGGGTGGGCGCCGTGTGTGCCCTCGGTGGTGGCGCCCTGCGGCCCGGGTTCGCGTTCGGCATGCTCGGCCAGGTCGCGCCTCGCGCGCAGGTCAACGCCTTCGGTGGTGTTCTTCTGCGGCCCGCGCGCCGGCTGTGGCTGTGCGGCGGGATGGGCGCGTTGGGCGGCGTGTGCCTTCGCGGCGTCGAGATTGTGTCCGGCGGTCGTTAGCAGCGCCGCGGCGTCCCGGTCGCCCGGATGCTCCTGCTCGATCGCGGTGAACAGGTCGGCCGCGTGCTGCCAGGGCTGTTTCTCGAGGTGGTTGAGCGCCGGCGCGTAGCGGTCGGCGAGCTCGGCGTCGCGGATCCTGGCGTGCGCGTCGGAGACGATCCCATCCGGGTCGGGGTTGTCCGGGCCGATGCGCGGTTGGTCGCCGTCATCGAGCGACCAGGCGTAGACGGATTCAGTCTCGGCCGGCGATGGTGCGGGGGCCGTGCCGGCATCCTCAGGACCGATTGCGGTAGTGGTCGCCTCGCCGTCACCCGCGACAGCACTAGGTTGGTCATCGCCGCTGGCGGCCATATGCGCTCTCCTGGTCATCTTTATGTAGTGTGCGCCCGGCGCTACCCGCCGTATGCGAGTTCGTCGAGTTCGTTGTCGTCGAGCACTCGGACCAGCCGTTGAAGGTGCCCGAGCGCGTCGCTGATCTGATCGGCCAACTCGCGGGCCTGGGCGGCGCGGGCACCGGCCAGCCGTGTCGCTGCCGTGAGCGCGTCCAGGCGCGCGGTGAGCAGAGGCCGCGGCGGCATTCCTTCAGGGAATACAACGCGGCGCCGCGTTCCTGGTCGCCATATGAAGTGGCCTGATATGAAGCCACGAGCGTGGCTGGTCCCGCCATTGGTCGACGGTCAAGTCCAGGGACGTGGTGTACGTCCCCGGCAGGATTGGAACCTGCGGTGCTTTCAGGAAATCTCCCTGGGAAACTTCCCGGGACGCCGATTGAAGTGTCCTCCAGGAGACGTCGTCCGCCACAGGCTCTCCCGAGCAGGCGATCGCCAACTCAACTTCTGCCTTCACGTCATGGCCATCACCCAGATACGACGAGACACCGCCGGACGGGCCTACTATCTGCGCAAACGCACCAGCGGCAAGAGTCACAAGGAAGCAATGCGCTGCCTGAAACGACGCCTCTCCGACACCGTATACCGACAGCTACTCAACGACACCAACGCCACGACTTGACGCAGAGAGGCGCCACCTTGGTGGACGCAACCTGAAACCGCCAGCGGTTTTGGGCGCTTTTGCGTCTCCCTCGGAAATAGACCAAACATCCAGGTCAGCGGGCAGGCCGAATAGTGCCTATTTCCATCCCCCACGGCGGGGCCCCCGGGCCCCCTAGTAGCTGCTCGCCGTGGGTGGCTAGCGGATTTGCAGGCCGGTCAGCGCCCGCGAAATCACCAGGCGCTGTATTTCGCTGGTTCCCTCGAAGATGGTGAAAATCTTTGCGTCGCGGTGCATTCTCTCCACCGGGTAGTCGCGGGTGTAGCCGTTGCCGCCCAGGATCTGGATGGCTTCGTCGGTGACATAGACCGCGGTCTCGCTCGCCACCAGCTTGGCCATCGACCCCTCCGCCGAGTCGAAGTTCTGGTTATTGCGCGCCATCCAGCCGGCCCGCCACACCAACAGACGTGCCGCGTCGATACGGCTTTTCATGTCCGCCAGCTTGAACGCCACCGCTTGGAACTCACCGATCTTGCGGCCGAATTGTTCTCGCTGGCACGCATATTCGAGCGCGTACTCATAGGCGGCCCGTGCCACGCCGACGGCCATCGCACCGACAATGGGTCGGGTGCGCTCAAAGGTTTTCATCGCCGCCTGCCCGCCTGCGGAAGCGCCGGATTTGACCCGAGCGATCCGCGCCTCGAACTTCTCTCGGCCGCCGAGAATGAGATCTTCGGGCAGCCGGACGTCGTCGAGCACTACCTCGGCGGTGTGGGAAGCGCGGATGCCGTGCTTCTTGAATTTCTGGCCCTGCGCAAGACCTTTGGTGTCCGGCGGGATGACGAAGGTGGCCTGGCCGCGGGTGCCGAGTTCGGGATAGACCGAGGCCACCACGATGTGCACGTTGGCGATGCCACCGTTGGTGGCCCAGGTCTTGGTGCCGCGCAGCACCCATTCACGGGTCGCCTCGTCGAAGCGCGCCCGGGTGCGGATGGCGCCGACGTCAGAGCCCGCGTCGGGCTCTGACGAGCAGAACGCGCCGAGCTTGGGATCGCCAGGCGTACCGAACATTTCGGGAAGCCAGCGCCCGATTTGCTCGGGAGTTCCGTTGCCCGCCAACGCCGCTGCGGCGAGCCCGGTGCCCATGATGGACAGCGCGATGCCGGCGTCGCCCCAGAACATCTCCTCGAACGCGGTGAGCATACCGAGTCCGGTCGGTTCGGCCGCCTGCTGTCCGAAGAAATCCGCGGAGTAGACACCCACCTTCGCGGCCTCCTGGATCACGGGCCACGGGGTCTCCTCTCGCTCATCCCACTCGGCCGCGGCGGGGCGGATGACCTCGGCCGCGAACTGGTGCACCCAATCGCGCACCTCGATCACATCGTCGCTTAGTTGCAATGAGAACGTCACAGCTCAACTCCTGAAATAGGTTGGTGGTCAGGGTTTTCGGGGATTCTGGGGATCTGCTATTGGTATTGGTGTATTGAGCGAGCACACCAACCGTCTGGCTGACCCACGCTTCGAAGTAGCGGTCGTCGTCGATGTTGCCCGGCGAACGGCCGGTCAGCGCTTGCAGCGTCGCGGCGTAGGACAGCGACCCGATTGCGACAGCTGCGGCGGCCTCCGGATCGGGAATGCTGGTCCGGCCGGAGCGATTCGACGCGGCCAGTTCGTCGGCGAACCGTTGATAGGCGTTGTCGGTGATGACCTGCCAGGTCTTCTCGTCGAGATCGCCCAGCTCGTCGGGTTCGCGAAGCATGACCTTGAGCAGATCCTCGCTCTGCTTCAGATTGCTCCAGATCAGCTGACCGGCGGTGCGGACGGCCCGTTGGACGTCGCCGCGTTCTCCGGCGTCGTATTGCTCCCGCGCGGCCACGATGCTCTCGATCCGGTACGCAACCGCGGCCTCTAGCAGCTCGCGCTTGGAGGCGAAGTGCTTGTAGAGGGCACCCGAACCCGGCGCCAGGCCGGACTCCCGCTGGATGTCGGCCACCGACGTCGCCGCGTACCCCTTGTCGGCAAAGAGCCGCAGCGCAGCGGCCAGCAGCCGGTCACGTCCCGAACCAAGCATAGTGAGAGAGTACTCACTCACCACGCGGGACGCAAAGTGTTCAATGGTTCATATGTTGCGTCGGAGCGTGCCGTCCGGAGTTCCCACCTTGCCGCTCGACCTCTATGGCGGGGAGACGCTGCGTAAACCCGTCGAGACCTACCGCCGGATCCGGGAGGCGGGAGCCGCCGTCTGGCTACCCAAGCACCGACTGTGGGTCATGGGCCGCTATCGCGATGTCCGCCAGGCGCTCAGCGACGACAAGACGTATTGCAGCGGCGAAGGGGTGGCCGCCAACCGGTTCACCAATGTGCTGTCCGCAGGTACGACGCTTGCCAGCGATGGCGACGAACACGTCAAGCGGCGCCGCCTACTCCTGCAATCGCTGTCGGCCAAAGCGCTTTGCGCGGTTGATCCGGCTCTGCAGATGGAGGCATCCGCACTCATTGACAGCCTGTGTGACCGCGACGAGTTCGACGGGGTCTCCGAGTTTGCCACGCACCTACCCATCCGGGTGGTCGCCGATCTCGTCGGCGTCGACATCGACCACAACCGAATGCTGAAATACGGCCGCGGCGCTTTCGACGTGCTCGGCCCAACGAACCGTCGAACCATGAAGGCGTGGCCGGCCGGATTGAGCTTTTGGCGGTACGCGCACAACCTTCGGCCGCAGAACGTCAAGCCCCAAGGATGGGCGGAATCGATCCTGGCCGCCGGAACTGACGGCACACTGAGCCAGGCTGAAGCCAAGGCAATGGTGATCGACTTCATCGGGCCGAGTCTGGACACCACGATCCTGGCATCGGCGCAGCTGTTGTGGAGCCTGGGCACCAACCCCGAGGTGTGGCAGGAACTCCGGGAAAATCCCGAACTTGTGCCCGCCGCCGCGCTAGAAGCCGTCCGGCTCGGGTCACCGGTGCGTGGGTTTACGCGAATAGTTAAGCAGGACACCGAGATTGACGGAGTCGTGCTGCGAAGTGGCCAGCGTGTGGTGTTGCTCTACGCGTCGGCCAACATGGACGAAACCCAATTCGAACAACCCGAGCTCTTCTCATTGCGGCGCAAGGGAGCCAATCTCGGATGGGGTTTCGGCGCCCACGCCTGCGTCGGCATGTACCTGTCCAAGATGGAGATGCACGCGTTGCTGCGAGCGATGATCCCCGAAGTCGCGAGCATCGGCGTTGCCAAGCCGGTCCGGATGTTGAACAACACGCTTCAGGGTTTCGAATCGCTGCGCGCGACATTTAGTCGGTGCCTTTAGAAGAAGAAGCCGGCGAACGGTGCGTCGGGCACCGCGAAGAGTCGATCGGCGACGACCAGCGTCGCCGGATCGTCGGTCCGGGCCAATCCGGCCACTGCAAGGCTGCGCCAGGTCGCGCCACCGAGCAGAACGGCGCCGAGCCCCTCGACACCGACATGGAGCCGTGCGGGCTGTTGCGTCGGCTCGGCACCATCGCCCGTGATGGTGAAGTTCGCCGAATTGCCAGGCAGCAGTGGGTCGTTGACCGCAATGGTGACGGAGCCGTCTCCCACGTATCGGCGCGCTGTCAGCGCCTGTCGGGCGTCGATAACGCGGAGCCACGTTTCGTCGTACACGGCGGTGACCTTCGCCGCGCGCCAATCGAGCAGTAGCCGGGGCAGCGGATCGTCGATGGGCAGCATCCAGAACGTCACGCGATCAACGAGATCCAGCCCGAGCAGGAAACGCAGCATACCGAGGTAGGCGTCTGTGGTGGGCGCGAAGAAATCCTCCACGACGATGGTGCGCTGTTCGCTGATAAACCATTGCTCGGTGTCGATGGGGCGGTAGCGGGCGAATCCCGACTCTGTCCCGGGCTCGCCATGCACCGCGATATACGAAGGCCCCGGAGATGCTTCGGCGCGCATCCGCAGGCCCTCCCACCACACCTGTGGGCGGTCGATGGTTCCTGGGCGGGACGGACGATTTCGGGCGTAGATCCGGGGCAGGACATCCCGTGCTTCGGCCGCGTCGAGAAGTCGCACCGGGCCACCGCTCCCGACACCTGGACGAAGCGCTGCCCGCGCCGTTTTCACCTCGACGCTTTGCAGTGAACTCGCCACACCGTAGCCGTACCGTGCGTAGATCGTCGCCTCCGATGCGCGCAGCGTCGCAACCACCTCACCCCGCGCGGCAAAGTCGTGCAGCTGATGACGTACCAGGTCGGTGGCGATGCCGTGTCGGGTGAACGACGGCAGCACCCCGATGTGCGTCACGGCCGCGTGGTTGACGATCGCGCCACCGGGGAGCGTCAATCTGCTCGTCACGGCGTCGGCGGTGCCAACGAGTTGTCCTTCGACGAATGCGCCGATGGTACGGCCGGGTTCGAGCAGCTTGGTGATTTGTCCGGGCGCCAGGTTCGGCAGGGGCGGGAACCCGATCATGGAGGTGCGAAACACGTTAGCCGCGGCGATGAGGTCGTCCTCATCCTCGAGAACACGGATATCGGTGGTCATTCCGCCATCATGTCTCGTGCCCTCAATGCCATCCCGCCGGACTCAGCGCGGATTCTTCTCACCGGCTTCGATGGCCACGGACAGCCTGTTCTCGGCCGGAGCTACTGGGCATGTCGCGTAATCGGTGAACGAACACGGCAAGTTCGACGCCCGGTTGAAATCGAGCGTCACGTTCCCGTCGCCGTCAGGCTCGGCGATCGAGAGTGTTCTGGCCGCGGGGTATGTCGTCACGCCGCTGGTGGCATCGGTGAACAGGACTTGCAGCCCACCGTCTCCTGCACCGAATGCGACGAGCCGTAGAGCCACACCGGCCAATTCGAAGTCGATAACGCCAACTGCGTTGAGGTGATGCTCGAGCCCTTCGACGACGGCGCCCGTCGTAACGGTCGTCGGCCGCCCGTACCGTGTGAATGTGCCTGCGACGCGCCACCGTTCGCTCGGTGCATAGGTGGGGATGCCTTGGTACGTACGCAGGTGCGGAGACTTCGGATCATGCACTCGCAACGCAGCCGAGCCGGTTCGACGAATGACCTCAATGCGACGATCTCCGATGTCGACGAGCACTCCCGGTGCACCTTCCACAGGTTCGAGCCTGTCGGTTCCGTCGATCCCCGCTACGTACACGGCATCGGCGTCCGCTCGCCAACGCCCCGGAAGGTCGGCAACTTTGTCGAATTCATCAGTGAGCCAATACAAACCAGTCAGACTCACCCAACCCAGCGGATCACCGAAGTAGCGTTCGCGTTCCTGGTGCCAACGGTTCCACGCTGCCTCGAACGTTTCTGCTGCGACATCCGTTGTCGTGGTCATGGTTCACGCAACCCTTCTATTTTGTGAGACGAGTGGTCGACTTGGAATGTGCTGACGCAGAACGGGGGCGACGTCGGATTGGAACAGTTCGAGGCTACGACGCTGTTGGCTGACCGTCACACCGTCGTTGTCGGCACTGAGGTGCATCACTTCGTGACCAAGTTGATCGTGGTAGCGACCAACTTTGTCGATCACCTGCTCGGGACTACCGATCAAGGCCGAGCTGCGCTCGACGAAATCCTCAATCGAGTTGAATGGCAGCGGGATCCCGGCGCGGCGCTGCACCGCCAGCCGTTCCTCTAGCGTCGGCCGAATCACGGCCACCGCTTCCTGGGACTTCTCGGCGATATAGAAACCGGCTGTTCCGGCGCCGACCAGGGCGTCCCCGGGTGCGTGGCCGTAGAACTCCCACCGCTCCCGGTAGTGACGAACCAGTTCGGCGTAGGGCTCGATGGGGTTGCTGACGTTGGCGGAGAAGAGAGGGTCGCCGCAACGAGCGGCGAGATCGACGGAATCCTTGCTCGTCGCGCTGCCGTGCCAGATTCGGATGCGGTCCTGCAGCGGCCGGGGCAGTGCCTTGGCGTTGACGAGTGGCGGGCGGAAGCGGCCCGACCACGTCACGTGCTCGTTGTGCCACAAGAGGCGAAACAGCTCGTAGCCTTCACGATTGCGCTCCCATTGATCGGCGCTGGTCACATGGAACAACTCCGCTTGCGCTGTGCCGTTACCCTTGCCGATGATCAGTTCGAGCCGCCCGCCGGATAGGTTGTCCAGCGTCGAATAGTCCTCGAATGCGCGGACCGGATCAAGCAGACTCAACGTCGTCACCGCGGTGAACAATCCGATTCTCGATGTGCGCGCGGCGATGTTGCTCAACACCACCGGAGGCGACGACGAGATGAACGGATCCTCGTGACGCTCGCCCACGGCAAAGCCGTCGAAGCCCAGTTCCTCAGCGAGCACCGCCTTGTCGAGAACATCGCGCAGCCGATCGGCAGGGCTTTTCTTCTCGCCGGAGCGAGGATCGGGAAGATGAGTGATCAGCGTTATCAGCAGAAACTTCATGCGATGCCGTTTTGCGAGCGCGAACCGACCAGCAGCTTCTCGAACGCGGAGCATCAATGGCCGTACCAATCGTGGTGGTCACGCCTGGGCGCCTCCGTCGGTCCTAGCGGTTGGCGGTCGCGTTGGGTGGGTCTGATGTAGACGAACCCTGTGCCTTCTCAGTTCATTCCCGAACTGCTTCCTCCATCGGTACCGGTAGGAGCACCAGCGCGTCGTGAAGTGCTTGTCGCTGCGACGCCATCTCTCAGGCCGCGTCTGGTCTCATTCCCGCACCCCCGCAGGCCCTGGACGTGATGATCGCCGGCAACACAATCCCCAACGCTCGGCCGCCAGACAAGTCCCGCGGTGGACTAAGCGCCGCCACGGCGGCGTCGCGCATCGAGTGCGTACCTGCCGCCACCGGTGAATATCAGCAGGAAAAACGCAAAGCAGAACATCGCGGCGAGCTCGCCCTTATTTTGGATCGGGAGTAATCCGTGAGGCTGATGATGCCAGAAATATGCGACGGCCATCTGCCCCGAGGCGATGAAAGCCGCTATACGAGTAAACAATCCGACCAAAATCAGCAGGCCCGCCGTGAGTTCGATCACGCCGGAATACCACAGCGGCCAATCCCCGACCTCAACGGTGCCGACAACGTTTATGGGCCACTTGAACAGCGTGGACATGCCGTGGCAGACGTACAAAAACCCGAACACCGCGCGGAAAACGCTGATAACCAGGGGTGTATACGAACTGAGCCGGGCTTCAGCGCCTCGCGACGTCATGAGCCGACCTTACAGCGCGGTGGCGGTGCGTTACCCGACGCAACCTTAAGCAAAGCCGCGGTCTGCGCGGAATCGACCAGGACGTGCCCGACGACGACGTGGGCCAGCAGCTTCAGGACGCTAGAGCGGCGAATATGCTTGTCGTCGTGAGGTAGTGGTGCTGGTTCGTGGCTCACCTGGCGGGCCGCAGGCCAATACGGTTTCCAACGATCACCTTTCGTGACCGCCGCCCTCATCCGGCATCTCGTGTTACACATATACGGTGGGTAGGGAATCGCTTTCGGACCAGTTGGCCAAGATGCCGCACTACCACGTCGTGACTCAGAGCGAAGGGTGCTACCTGGACTATAGCGACGGGTTAACCGAACCTGGCGCGCTGGGATATGCGAGCGATCTGATTTCACCCACGTCCGGAGAGCGGGATCAAGGGCTAGAAGTCGTGTGGATCGCGAAAGTTGACCCGAGATGGTGCCAACTGGCCCACGGTGACGATCCCGAAAAATACAGCGGCGATGCCTTGGAATTCCTGGAGCGGCTGATTCAGGACGAGCCTTACTGGTCTGTGTTTGGGTGATCCGCAACCGGATTACCGCGCGGCGGCACGCGTAGTTCGGAATTGACTGTCGATACCCATAGTTGGCGCGGTCCACCGGGAAAGGGCCGCGGCCCACGCCGACCGGTCTGCCGAGGCGCCGGCCCAGGCGATGTAGCCGTCGGGTCGCACCAGCAACGCTGGACCGGGGTCGGCCCGCTGGGCTTGGAGCAGTCCGGCCGCGTCGACCGGGGTCGCGCCATACTCACGTACGAACACGAAGCCAGGCACGCGTTGCAGTTCGGTGAGCCGGCCTTGCGTCAACGGAATCTGGGTCGCTCGGGTGCCCACCAGTGGGCTGTCTCCCCGCCGGTGTGCATACCGCAACGTCGTTCCCGCGAAGCTCCCGGCTATCGCATCGCGCACACACGGAACGCGAAGCAGCCTGGGCGCCAGAAGGTTTCGTATCCCGCGCGCGATCCGCGGATGAAGCGTGACGCCACGCGCCATGAGCCCGGACTGCAGCAGCACTCGTTTGCCGATCGGATGGCGCTCGGCGTGGTAGCTGTCGAGCACTGCGTCGCCCGCACCGGCGAGCGCCGCGTCGATCTTCCAGGCGAGGTTCGCCGCGTCCTGAATGCCGGTGTTCATACCCTGCCCACCCATGGGGGAGTGGACATGCGCCGCGTCGCCGGCGAGGAACACCCGGCCGTCTCTGTATTGCGCGACTTGTCTTTCCTCGCAATGGAATCGGGACTTCCATCCCACTTCGAGGACTTCGAGATCGGGGCCCATTGCCTGCGTCAGAACGCCGACGATCTCGTCCTGATCGGCGGGCTCGCTGTCGGGCACCTGGTGCTTGCGGTCCCACACCATCGTGCGATACCAGGATCCCCCGTAGGGCGCCAGAAACGCGAACACATCACGGGTGCTGCCCAGGGTCAGGCCGCCGTCCGTAGGCCCATGCGCCAGCTTGACATCGGCAAGCACGATTGACGACAAGATCGTCTTTCCCTCAAAACCCGCGCCCACCAAAGCCCGAACCGTGCTGTGCGCGCCGTCCGCGCCGATCACGTAGCGCGCCCGCCACCGGGTTGCATCGCCAGTGCGCGACCGCGCGGTCACCGTAACGCCGTCTGTGTCCTGGTCGAGTCCGACGACCTCGATGCCACGTCGGATATCGGCGCCTTGCGCAACCGCGTAATCGCCCAGTGCCTGATCGACATTGGTCTGCGGAGTGATCATGACGAATTGGTACGGCGAGTCGAGGTGGGTGAGGTCGATGCGGGCACCGCCGAAGATCGTGACCCCGGGTGCCTGATGTGCCTTTGCCAGGAGGCCGTCGGCGAGTCCGCGGGCATCGAGAACCTCGAGGGTGCGGGCCATGGTGGCGAAGGCGCGACTCGACGGGTTGATCGTGGGCCAGCGCTCCAGGACGGTGACCGACCGGCCGGCCCGCGCCAGGTCCCCCGCTGCCGTCAGCCCAGTCGGCCCGGCACCGATCACGATCACATCGACACTGTGCGTGGTCATCGCGTCACCAGGTCCGGCTCTGGGTACCAGCGACGGATGTCGTCGGGGGTTGCGGTGGCTGCCCTGTTGAAGACGAAGCGGCAGCCGGGCTGCGTGATGTGGGCGGCGTTCACGATCGACTCGAACAGCAGGGTGTTGCTCGCGACCAGTCGCACGCCGGCGCCGATGAGCACCGCGTCGTAGCGGCTGGCTTCCAGCCATTGACGGGCTTTGTCAGCTCCCGCTGCGCCGAAGTCGATGAGGCAGTTGTCGACGTGATAGCCGGCAGCGCGCAACGCTGCGACGTTGTCGTCGTTGGCGGCGCGCAACTTCTCCTTCGAAAGGCCCGGGAATTGGCCGAAGTCGGGTGAGGAGTAGTCGATCACGTCGGGGTCGAGTCCGATTTGGATGGCTGTGACGGTCATGGTCGCGGCCTCCTGCCGTTGAGTTCAACAATTGTTGAAATCGACGTTAGACCCCGGCACTGGCCGTGTCAACAATTGTTGAATACACTGCTCGGCATGCCCGCGAAGGTGCGTAACGGTGAGGCCACCCGGTCGGCGATCCTGACCACCGCGCGATCGCAGTTCGGCAACCACGGCTTTGAACGCACGACCATCCGCTCGATCGCGTCCGCGGTCGGCGTCGATCCAGCGCTGGTCATTCACTACTTCGGCAGTAAGGCAGAACTGTTCGCGGCCGCTTCCCGATTCGACATCACGTTTCCTGATCTATCGGATGTCGCACCCGACCGCATTGCCGATGTGCTGCTGCCGACGTTCGTCGCTGTTTGGGGACCCGAGGGACCGTTTCTGCCGCTGCTGCGTGCGGCCGCGACCAACCGGGCAGCAGCAGATGCACTGCTCGAGGTGTTCGTCGACCGAGTAGCCCCGGCCCTGGCCGCAGTTGTCCCCGATCGCGGTGCCGAGCGCGCTGCTCTGGTGGGATCGCAACTGCTCGGCCTCGCGGTGGCCCGCTACATTCTTTGCCTACCTGCGCTGGCCGGCATGGACGACGCGACCCTCATCGAATGGCTGCGACCAGTGCTGGCCCACTATCTGACGAGCCCCGCGCCCTAAATAGTCATGCCTGCGCCGGCAGGCGGCGTTCGATGACAGTCAGCGCTTGCTCGGCCCAGCGAATGTTCTCTTGCTCGAACGCTATTCCGCGCAGCAGCGTCAAATAGGGACCCACTCGCTGCGCCTGCGCGAGATATTCGTCCTCGGTGCAACCGTCGAGAAAACGAGCCCGGAACCGTTCGTAGCGTTCCAGTTTCGCGGTTGCCCATTTCAGTCGTTCGACGATGGATTCGCGGACCGCGTGCCCGTCACCGGCATCGCAAGCTTGAACTTTGACCAGCAATTCATCGCGGATCGCCGATGGCTTCGGCGCCCTTGCGGTGAAATGGCGGATCGCGTCGCGGCCAGACTCGGTCAGTGAGAACATCCGCTTGTTAGGCCGGCGCTCCTGATGCACGACGCGCGCCTCGATGAGGCCCTGCTCGGCCAGCCGTTCGAGTTCGCGATACAGCTGCTGCGGGGTGGCCATCCAAAAGTTCGCCACCGAGGCGTCGAACCCTTTGGCGAGGTCGTAGCCGGACGATTCGCCCTCGAGCAGGGCGGCCAGCACCGCATCACAGAGTGACATGGCGCAGAGCGTACACCAAAATTAATAATCAACAAAGTGACTAATCACTTATGGACATATGGGGTGCAGAGCCGCTACCGTCGGCACAGATCATCGACAAATTGACTATGCGAGGTGTCCGGTGGCTTCCCAGCATCCCTTCCGCAAGGCCGTCGAGGAGCGCGACGAGGCGGCCATCCAAGCCCTGCTGGCCGACGACGTGGTGTTCACCAGCCCGGTGGCATTCAAGCCCTATGTCGGCAAGCCGATAACCGCGGCGATCCTGCGTGGAGTGTCGCGGGTCTTCGAGGACTTTCGCTACATCCGGGAAATCGCCGACAGCAACGGCCGCGACCACGCCCTCGTCTTCGAGACGACCGTGTCCGGAAAGAAGATCACCGGGTGCGACTTCCTGCATTTCAACGACGACGGCCTGATCGACGACTTCGTGGTGATGGTGCGGCCGCTGTCGGGTGCGACGGCGCTGTCCGAGGCGATGGGCGCCCAGTTCGGCCGAATCGAACAAGAAGCCATGGAACTCGCACAAGCATTCACCGGCGCGCACGGGGGCTGAACATGCGGATCGGATTAGGCATCAATTACGCCGGTGGCTTCAAGGAGGTGGCCGCCGAGGTGGCCGACCTCGAACGCGCCGGGTTGGACATTGTCTTCGTCCCCGAGGCATATTCGTTCGATGCGGTGAGTGCGCTCGGCTACCTGGCGGCCAGCACGGAACGGGTTCAGCTGGCGTCGGGCATCCTGCAGCTCTACACCCGGACACCCACCCTGACCGCGATGACCGCGGCGGGTCTCGACTACGTCTCCGATGGCCGCTTCGTACTCGGCCTGGGCGCCTCCGGCCCGCAGGTGATCGAGGGCTTCCACGGCGTGCCCTACGACGCCCCGATCGCCCGCACCCGCGAAGTCATCGAGATCTGCCGTCAGGTGTGGCGCCGCGAGACCCTGCAACACCAGGGCAAGCACTACACGATCCCGCTGCCCGCCGAGCGGGGCACCGGACTTGGCAAACCGCTCAAGCTGATCAACAAGCCTGTCCGCGAACGCATCCCGATACTGGTGGCAGCACTGGGGCCGAAGAACGTCGAACTGGCGGCCGAGCTCACCGAGGGTTGGCAGCCGATCTTCTACCTGCCGGAGAAGGCGAGCGATGTGTGGGGCGAGGCGCTGGCCGCCGGCCAGGCCAAGCGCGACCCCGCGTTGGGGAAACTCGAGGTCTATGCCGGTCCGGCACTGGCCATCGGCGAAAACGTCGAGCCACTGCGCGAATTCGTCAAACCGCACCTGGCGCTCTACATCGGGGGCATGGGTGCCAAGGGGAAGAACTTCTATCACACCCTGGCCACCAGCTACGGCTACGGACCGCAAGCAGACCGGATCCAGGAGCTTTACCTGAACGGCGACAAGGAGGCCGCAGCCAAGGCTGTGCCCGACGAACTCGTGCGTGACGTCAACCTCATTGGCCCTGCGGGATTCGTCAAGGAACGGGTGGCGGCGTTCCGCGAAGCGGGCGTCACCACGTTGGCGGTGGCGCCTATCGCGGCAACCCCGGCCGAGCGGGTCAAGCTGATCGAGACGCTTCGAGAGCTGATCGATTAAATCGCCGGTAATCCGGTGTCGACGAAGCGCTTTCGGTACCCACCCAACCGGGTGGCGATCTCCTCCCGGTCGAGTCCGAGATCGTCTGCGTTGTACAGGACGCCGCCATAGCGTCCGCGCGGATGCTCGGCGCGGAACTCAGCCATGGCCTGACGGGCGGAGTCGTCGAACGGTTGGCCGGCCAGCTCGTAGATCCGAGCGATGGTGCCCCCCTCGTCGGCCATGAAGTCGTCGAACCGCACGTCGATCGACTGGCTGTCCGGCAACAGTTCTCGATCGCGCAGACAGCCGTTGAGCAGGTCCTCGGCCCTGGCCAGCCAATACCGTGCAGTCTTCGCCGGATCGGGCCGCGCGGTGGCCATCCGTGACGCATAGCTGATCATGGTGGCCATCGACAACGTCACCTCCACCGGATCTCGATGCGTCACAACGAAAGTCGCATCTGGGAAGGTCACCAGCAGGGTGGGGAACTGCTCCAGGTGCTGCGGCGATTTCAAGACCCACCGGGTGCCGCCACGCAGCCATTGCATGGCCCGCAGCGTGCGCTTGAGGTAGGCGTAGCTGGGCTTTTGGTCGTGTGCTTTGTAGTGCGCGGCGAAACTCGGTATGTGGTAGACGGTTTCGAACAGCATGCCGGAGATGTCGTTGGCCAGCAGCTGGATCTCTTCGTGCGCGTGCTCGACCGTCATGTCGTGCATGCGCCGAAACTCCGGCATTGAGGTATTCGTCAGTTCCAGGCCCGTCGCACATCGGTCTCGGCGCGGCTGCTCGTCGTCGGCCTCCTCGGGTGACGGGAACGGTTCCAGGCTCTCCCAATACGGCAGGTGGCGCAGCGACGGGGTCGGCCGCCAGCATGTTGTGCAGGTGTGTGGTGCCCGTGCGCGGCAGCCCGCAGATGATGATCGGGCGTTCGATGGGAATGTCCTCGATCTCGGGATGCGCGGCGATCAGCGCTTCCAACCGCAGCCGATTCACCAGGTTTTGCACCACCTGCTCGTAGGCCACCGCGACGCCGGTAGCGGAGAGCCCCGCCTCATCGCGCAGCGATGCGCACAGCACGTCGAGCCGTTCCCGGAACGCGGGATCACCCCAGTCGCTCAGGCCGGTACGCTGCTCGGCCGCGGCGAGCATCTCCTGCGGTTGCAGCCGCAGCGTCGTGCTGTAGGCCGCCAGGCCGTCCCGGATCGGTTGCGCCGCAGCGGGATAGACGGGATCGGCCAGGTCGGTGAGCCGGATGTCGGCAGGGCGCGCACTCACAGTGTCTTCCCAGTCATCCCAGTCAGGCCGGTCACGTCGGACACGTCGACGACCCGGCAGGTGGGCCGAGCCGGCGTCGCCTCGGGAAGGAACCAGCGCAACCAGATCAATCCGCGGGCGCGCCCGGCGGTGGACACCCAGTTGGGATGGCCGGGGTCCTTGTCGCAGATCACGATTCGCCAGGATCCGTCCGGCTAGATAACGGACGTGCGCGCCGTTGATGGTGACGCGTTCGTAGGTGTAGTCGTAGGTGTGCAGGAACGGATTCCATAGGCACAGGTTCCAGAACACGCACTCCGGTGACGTGCCGTCGATCACCAGGGCCTGGTGCGGTTCGAGGTCGTAGGCACCCATCGCATACGCGGCATCGGCCGCCGACCAGCCGTAAGCGTGCTGCGGTACCGGGAACGGCTCGGCGATCTGGTTGGGCGGTTGGATCCGGGTGGGCAGGAACGACATCTGCTCGCGCAGCCAAGTGCGCGCCGCGCGGAGTCGCCGGGCCAAATCCTCGGGGCTGTCGGACTTGCGCGTGGGCGGGTCGATCGCCTCGATCTGCCATCGCGTGCGCCGCCCTGTGTCGGGTTCGGTGAGATAGTCGCGGGTCAGCGCGTGGACGGCGTCGGGGTCGAGCTTGAGCCACGTGCCGGGTTGCGGGTCGGGGCTCAGGGTGAACTCGAAGTTGCCGTCGCCGTCGAAATCCAGCGTGCGGTCGTTGATGGTCCCGACGATCCGATTGCTGTAACGGCCGTCGTCGGGCCCGCCATAGACCGTCATCGACATATAGACGGCGTCGCCGCGGTTGCCGGTGACCCGATAGGTCCGGTTCGGGTCGAGCGGAGCGACTTGGTAGAAGGCATCGGAGTTGTCGCCGCCCCATTTCAGGTACGGGCCGATGACGTCGGTCAGGATCGGGTTGTCCTTGTCGCCCCAGACGTAGGTGTCGACGGCTACGCGCAGCAAACTGAATGGCAGGCGGTAGCCGTCCAGGACGTCGGGCTGGTCCAACGGCGGGTCGGAGGCGAGCATCTTCTGCTCGATCGCGCGCACCTCGTCGAGCAGGCCGTTAAACGCAGCAGACAGCTCGGCAGGATCGGTCATTTGTTTCTCACTTTCGTTTCCCAGCTCCTCGAATGACCAAGGAGCACAGTCGTTCCGCGATCTCATCGCTGGTGCCGACGTCGCCGTGCCGCTGCACCTGCGCGGTGTAGAAGGCGGTGCCGATGAGCAGTTGGAAGAGCATGTCGACGTCAACATCGGCGCGCAGTACACCTTGTTCGACGCCGCTGCGCACCAGGGACTCGAATTCGGTGAGTGTGCGTTCGTCGAGCAACTGCTGGGAGCGGATGTGCAGCTCCCGGTCGCGGTTGCGGTCGACGAGAATGCCGAGGGTGGCGGCGCCGACCACGGGCTCACGCCAGAACCGCAACACTCCGCGGACGAACACCAGCAGGTCGGACTCGAAGTCGCCGGACTTTTCCACCAGCGCGGCATCGGGCGGCTGGCCGAACGCCGCCTCGAACACCACGTGCGCCTTGGACGGCCAGCGCCGGTAGACGGTAGGGCGGCTGACGCCGGCCTCGCGGGCGATCGCGTCGACGGTCACCTGGTCATAGCCGTCGCGGGCCAGTAGCCGCCGGGTCGCGCCCATGATCTCGCGCTGCGTGCGTGGATCGCGGGGACGACCACGGACGGGATTGGTCGCAGGCATGGCAATATCGTTACATCACGTAACGTAAATTTGTCAACGGGGTAAGGCCGAGCAGACGCAAAAGCTCCCAGAACGGCGCTGTTTAGGGTGCTTTTGCGTCTGCTCGTCAGTAGGGGTGACCGGGTTGCACAAGGGCTCCGCTGTCGTGCAGGTGCGCGATCTCGTCGGGCCCGTACCCGAGCTCGGCCAGTAGCTGGTCGTTGTGCTCTCCCTGACGGGCGGCAAACTGCCCATCGTCGGCGACTACTTCGCCGTTGAAATGCCAAGGCCGGCCGGGAACCCGGATGTCGCCGCCGTTGCCGTCGGAGACAGTCCGCACGGCCTGCCAGTCGCGGGCCCAATCGCTCGCCGCGAATTCCCGAACCGTGCGCACCTGACCGGTGGCGATCTTGGCCTCGTCCAGCTGCGCGTCCAGTGAGGCCATGTCCGAGAAGGTGCCGATCCAATCTTGGACGATCCGATGCAGCGCGCCGAGGTTGCGCTGCCGCAACTCGGGCGTGCGGAAGCGTGGATCGTCGGCAAGATCCGGGCGCCGCATGGCGGCGAGGTAGAACGGAAACGACATGCTGCCCACCAAACTCATTGGGCTGGCGAACCGTTCACCGTCGGGTCCGCGAAGAAACGGCCCGTCGGTGGCGCCGAGGATCGGCCGCTCATCGCCGAGATCTTCGTCGCTCAGGTCGACGTGTACCCGTTCGTTCACCGACAGCATGACGGCGGCCATGGCCACGTCGATGTACTGACCGACGCCGGTGCGTTGACGGCACGCCAGCGCGGCGAGTATCGCGATTGTGGCGTGCAGACCGGAGTAGATGTCGGCATGCGATAGCGCATCGCTGCGCATCGATTCCGCGAGCCCGAAGTGCGTGAGTGTGTTTGCGGTGATGCCCGTTTCCGCCTGAACCGTCGGCGCGTAGGCCATCCGCGAGCGCCACGGTCCGTGCTGGCCGTAGCCGCTTATGGAGGCGTACACCACCCGAGGATTGGTCACCGACACCGTGTCGTAGCCCAGTCCGAATGCCGCGAGTGCGCCAGGCCGGAAGTTCTCGACGATCACATCCGCTGTGTCACAAAGCTTCACGACGACGTGCCGCGCCCCCTCGACGTTGAGATCGACGCTCAGGTTCCGCTTTCCGGCGTTCTGTTGCGCGTAGTAGCCAGATATTTCGCCCATGCTGGGGAAGGCCTTTCGCGACAGGTCGCCGGCGGGAGGTTCGACCTTGACGACGTCGGCGCCGAGATCCAGTAGGTTCTTGGCGCAGTGCGGGCCGGCCAGCACCCGCGAGAAGTCCACGACCCTGATTCCGCAGAGCGGTAACGACATCGCCATAGTTCGTTACCGTCCTTCGAAAGTGGCCATGCCGATGCCTTTTTCGCGGTAGGACGACACGCCGGTGCGGAAATCGTGGGATCGAAAAATGGACCGTTGAATCTCGGCCATCGCCTCGTCGGCAGCCGCGACACCGTCATTGATCGCAGCTGCCACTAAGCGCTTCGTGGCCGCGTGGGCGATTGTGGGTCCGTGCGCGAGTTCCTGGGCGAGCACCATCGTGGAGACGTCGAGTTCCTCGTCAGGCACGACCCGGTTGATGATGTTCCAGCGTTCAAGAGTCGCTGCGTCGTAGCGGCGTCCGAGCATGGCCATCTCCTTGGCCCGTGCTGCCCCGGCGCGCTGCGCAAGGCGCTGGATGGCACCCATCAACGGATGAAGGCCGACGGTCGCCTCCACCGACCCGATCTTTGCCGACTGCGCGGCGACTATCAGGTCGCACGCCAACGCGAGCTCGAATCCCCCTCCGACGCAGACCCCTTGAACGCTGGCGACGATGGGAGCGGGGTGTTCGTCGAATGCGCGCAGGACGTCCACGAGGTGCCAGTCCAGTTCGTCGGCGGCGTCGGCCGCCTCGACCATCGCGTCGAGATCGGCGCCGGCCGAGAAGTGACGCAGCGCGCTGCGCAAGATCACCGCACGCGCGTTTTGGCGGCGCGCCCAGTTCAGGCCCTCGATGATGTTCAGACACAGTTGGACGTCGAGCAGGTTGTAGGGCTTGGACTGCATGGACAGCACCGCGACCGCTCCATCCATGGACCTGCCGACTGACGCTGCCGTCGTGGTCGTTGGCTCTGGCATGTTATTCCGTCCTTTCGAAGCGCAGCGTCAAGCGGGTTGCGGCAAGCGCAGCATCGCCTCGGTCTCATCAACCGAGGCGAGCGATTGATCAAGGGCCCAGACGATCCCGACCGCTCGGTCCACCAGCGGCCGGTTGCCTTGGCTGAGTTCGCCTTTGCGGAGGTAAAGTGCATCTTCCAGGCCTGCACGGACATTGCCGCCCAGCGCCACCCCCATTGCGGTGAGCGAGAGGTTCGCCGAACCAATCGCGATCACCTGCCATACACAATCCGGCGGCAGCCGCCGCACCATGGTGAGCAGGTTTTCCGGGGTGGCGGCCATGCCGCCCCGCACGCCCAGGACGATCGAGAATTGCATCGGATCGTTGTCGATCAACCCGGCGTCCCGCAAGCGCAGGCATGCCTCCAGGTGGCCCGTGTCGTAGATCTCCAGTTCGGGCCTGACGCCAAGTTCTCGCATTCGATCCGCCAGTCGCGCGACGTCTTTGGGCGGGTTGCGAAACTCGCCGCCACCAAACGACATCGAGCACGGGTTCAGGGTGGCCATCCGGGGCCGCAGCTCGACCAGCGCCGCGCGTTCGCAGAAAGGAACCTCCAGCCCGACGCCGGTGGACAGCTGAATCAAGATGGGGCACCGATCTTGAATGAGATCGATTGTGCGGCGCGCGATCCCGAGGTCAGCAGTCGGCCGGTGGTCGGGGTCGCGGAAATGCAGATGCGCGACGGCTGAGCCGGCCCGGTAGGCGTCGTGAACCGCTTCGGCGATCTCGTGCGGCTGGGTCGGCAGCGTGGGATTGTCCGCCTTGGTCGCAATCGGACCGGTTGGGGCGACGGTGAGCACTACGCTCATGCTTGCGGTACCTCGGGAGATGGGCCCCATGGGCCAGACCCGGCACCGGCGACGTTGACCAGTTTGCGGTTGACGAACTCAGCGAAGCCCAACCCTGCCAGTTCGCGACCGAACCCGGAGCGTTTGACCCCGCCGAACGGCAATTCCGGTGCCGTCCAGGCGGGTTGGTTCACGAATACCATGCCGGCCTCGATCTGGGCCGCGACCTTCCTACCTCGATCGGTGTCGGCCGTGAAGACCGATGCCCCCAGGCCGAATGGGGTGTCGTTGGCCAGCTCGACCGCCTCCGCCTCGGTGTCGACCACGTAGAACGCGGCGACGGGGCCGAAGAACTCGGTGCTGTAGGCGGCGTTGGTCGTGTCGATTCCAGTCAGCACGGTTGGCTCGAGGTAGAAGCCCGGGCGTTCGATGCGCCCGCCGCCGACGACGATGCGGGCGCCGTTCTTCTCCGCGATCTCGATCTGCTCGAGCAGCAGGTCGAGCGCGCGTTGTGAGGACACCGGCCCAAGTGTCGTTTCCAGATCCATGGGGTCGCCGACCTGAAGAGCCGACATCTGTTCGCTGAATGTCCGCAGCGCGGCCTCTCCCCGCTCCTTGCCGACCACGATGATCCGTTTGGATCCGACACAGCACTGGCCTGTGTTGAACATCCGTCCGAAGACAGCGGATTGCATGGAATGGTCTAGGTCTGCGTCATCCAGCACGATCAACGGATCGCTGCCACCCATTTCCAGCACGACCTTCTTCAGGCTGCGCCCCGCCTGCTCGGCGACCGCGGCACCGGCCCGCTCGCTGCCGGTTATCGTCACAGCGGCCACCCGGTTATCTGCGATCACGCGGGCGGCTTGTTCGTGGGTCGCGAAGATGTTCGTGTACACGCCCTCGGGCGCGCCGACCCCCTCCATCAGCCGGGCTAGTGCCAGTGCGCAGTGCGGCACGCTCTCGGCGTGCTTGACCATCACGACATTGCCCGCGGCGAGCTGCGGTGCGGCCACCCTGGCGACCTGGTAGTACGGGAAGTTCCACGGCTCGATCGCAAAGATCACGCCGATCGGCTCGGTGATCACCGTGGCCCCAGGCGATTCCGGCAATTGGGTGGGTGCCAAGAGCTCTTCCGCCCGATCGGCGTAGTAGTCGAAGATCGACGCCGACAGCTCCACCTCAGCCTCGGCGGTACCGATCAGCTTGCCCATCTCCAGGGTCATGCGGTGAGCGTGGGTAGCGGCGTTGGCGCGCAGTTCGGCAGCGGCCGCCCTGAGGATGTCGGTCCGCTCGCGGACGGGACGGCGGCGCCAGTCGGTTGCCCATGCGGCATGTGCCGTCTGCAGGCGATCGTCGAGTTCTTGATCGGTGAGGGTGTCGAAACTGCACAGATGCTCACCTGTTGCCGGATTGATTGTGTCGTAGCCCATGTGTTTTCGCCTGTCGGTTGGGTAGTGGTGCGGGCCGAGGTCGCGCCGCCGGTTGATGCGCGCGAGTCGCGACCCCGGCGTCGCAGGTCAGTAAATTCCGCCGGTTGTCCCTGGTGCCAGCGAGAGGCTGACGGGAAGCTTTTCCTGGTGGGTGTAGGGCGTGGCCTTGTTCTCGGCAACCCAGCGTTTCTCGGCGTGGGATTCGAAGGGCGGCGGGATGATTCCCTGCAGCGACCACAGGTCGAACGGCGGTTCGGTGATGGTGAATTCCCAGTCGAAGCCGCGGTCGGCGACCCAAGGCTTGATCACTTCGTCAAGTTGATGCACCCACCACTGACGTACGACCGGTCCGGGCAGTGTGCGGGCCATCTGGTCGATGTTGATCCTGACGAATCTGTCATGCGAGTCGCCGCCGACGAAGAAGTCGTCCGCGGCGACTTCTTCAAACAACACCACGACGTAGAACCTCGGAATGGGTACCGCCTCGTAAATCGACGTGATTGCTGCCGAGAACTGCTTCTTGTCCTCGGAGGTGTACGCCCCGACCGGATGGTGAATCTTCCACAGCGGCATGGCCTTTGCTCACTTTCTTGGCTCACTGTCCACATTGGCTAGCACGGATCGGTTTGGATCCGCGGCGTGAGCCGGATGCACCGAGGTGACCCAAGTCACGTACCAAGGAGCACAACACAGAGTTAGTGCTAAAACAAGACTTAGTTGTGAAATCAAACCCACTCGGGGCGGCGACTAGATCGTCACGCCGAGCGGCCCGAGCGGCCGCGGGCCGGTCCGTGTTGGGTGCCCCAGGCTTCCAGTGCGATCAACGCGGGCGCCAGCGATCGACCCACCTCGGTCAAGCTGTACTCGTAGCGTGGCGGGTGGTCGCAATACTGCCGCCGACAGATGAGCGTCTGGCCCTCGAGTCGGCGTAGTCGCAATGCCAGTTGATCGCGCGGGACGCCGGTGTTGCGCTGGATGTAGTTGAACCGACTTGTGCCGGCGCCAATCTCGTACAAAACCAGCAGCGTGCAGCGATCCCCGAGCACGTTAACGGCCCACTCGAAGGCCGCACTGCGTGGACAGTCGTGATGCTCCGTCACAGCAACCATCTCCGCCATTGAATCCCAGACGCTCTCGATAACAGACTCAGTCTAGTAACAGGATGCTCAATTGAGTGCTGAATTGCAACTGAGTTGCTACTCTTTACTACGTGAAGCGCGGATTCTCAGGCTGGCCATGCTCGGTGGCGCGTTCCGTCGCGGTGTTCGGCGACGCGTGGACGCTGATGATTCTCCGTGACTGTATGCATGGCGTCACCCGCTTCGACGAGTTCCAGAAGTCACTGCAGATCGCGCGAAATACGCTGTCCGATCGGCTTTCTGGGTTGGTGGACGCCGGTGTGCTGACCAAACAGTTCTACCAGGACAATCCGCCTCGGTATGAGTACCTGCTGACCGAAATGGGACGCGATCTCTTCCCGGTGATCTCCGCAATGCTCGCATGGGGAGACAAGTGGCTCGGCGAGGGCGAAGGGGCGCCCGTGCGCCTTTACCACGAGACGTGCAGCCACGACGTCGAGCCGCAGGTGGTATGTGGGCACTGCGGCGAACCCATCGCCGCGGCCGACGTGCAATTCTGCGTCGGGCCGGGATTCCCCGAAACGGTGGAATGCGGCACGGATTTCCGCCACCGGCTGGCAACTTCCCCCGGCGCCGAAGGCGGGCGCCCTCACGCCCACCGCGCGGCGTCCTGAATCACGTCTGCTCATCCGTGGTAAGGCGGACCGAGGAACCGTTGCAGCATGGTGCGCTCCGCGGCGGGATCTTTGATGGGCCAGCACCACAACGCCAGGAAGACACGGATGAGCCATTGCGCGGCCAGGGGATCGGGGTTTTCTTGACCGAGCATCTCGGCGGCGAAGCCGGTAACGGTAGGTGAGCTGGTAATCCATTCGCTGACTGGGGTCGTGTGCATCGACCGCATGATCTGGGCCAGCGGATCCGATTGCAGGCTCTGCAGGGCCACGATGGTGGCCGTGACGATGCGGTCCGGGCCCTTAAGGTCCTTGATCGCTTCGCGCGCCGTGTTCACGATGCGGACCGATTGGATGGCAACGACGGCGTCGCGGATGGCCGCCTTCCCGCCGGCACGCCGGTAGATAGTCGCGGGCGAGCAGTGGACCTTGGCTGCCAAGGCTTCGATGGTGAAGGCCTCGTAACCGTGGCGAGCGATGAGGTCGGCGGCTGCGGCGTAGATCCGTTCGGCGCCTTCGCTGCGGCGGTCCCGTCCCACCAGCCAGTCGTCGCGTGGCATCCAAGCAAGCCCTTTCGCCCTCAACGTGCTGAAAATCTTCTCGCAGCATGAGACATATCAGGCAACTTTTCTCAGGCTAATGCACTGGTGGCGCCGTGTGAATGATTGCTGCCAGGCCCCATCCGGCTGGAGCAGTCCCTCAAGTTTGTCGGGACTCGTTGACACCCCCGGCGGGGCGGATTCAGCCTGAAACGCATGACGGTCGTGGATGACCCGATCCAGTTCTTCGGTTCCGAGGCGTTACAGGATCCGTATCCGCTGTATGACCGCATGCGTGCAGCAGCGCCGGTGCACCGCATCAGCGATTCGGTGTTTTATGCCGTGTGCGGCTGGGACGCGGTGCTAGAGGCAGTCGAAAGGGTCGAAGATTTTTCATCAAACCTCACCGCGACCGTGGTCTTTCACGATGACGGCACCGTCACTGCGTTCGACATGGGTCCGCCGGGTGGCCCTCAACATGCGTTAGCCACCGCCGACGACCCGGTGCATGCCATGCACCGCAAAATCCTGCTGCCGCACTTGTCCGCCAAACGGGTGCGCATCATCGAACAGTTCGCCACCCAGACCGCGAACCGCCTATGGGAGGAAAATCTGCAAGACGGTCAGATCGAATGGATGAGCGCTCTTGCCAACCGGCTTCCCATGATGGTGGTCGCCAGGCTGCTGGGCCTGCCCGACGGCGACGTCGGCAAGCTCATTCGGCTCGGCTATGCCACCACCACGCTGCTGGACGGGATCGTCACGCCAGAGCAGCTGGAGGCGGCCGGAATGGCGGCAGTAGAACTGTCTGCCTATGTGTTGGAACACTTCGAAAAGGCAAGTGCCGATGCCGAACACGGCCTGATCGGCGATCTCGCGGCACGCTACGCGTCGGGCGAGTTGGAGCAGTTGCCAGCTCTGGGGATGATGCTCACACTGTTCAGCGCCGCCGGTGAATCGACTGCGTCGCTGCTGGGCAGCGCGGCGTGGATTCTCACCGATCGCCCAGAGGTCCAAACGCAGGTCCGCCAAAACCCGGAATTGCTAAGCGCTTTCATCGAGGAAGCGCTGCGCTTCGAATCGCCATTCCGCGGCCACTACCGCCACGTGTGGCGTGACACGACCCTGGCCGGCGTCAAGGTGCCCGGCAATTCTCATCTGCTGCTGATGTGGGGCGCGGCCAACCGCGACCCGGCTCACTTCGAGGCGCCAAACGAATTCCTTCTCAACCGCATTGGCGCCAAAGGTCACGTGACGTTCGGCAAGGGCGTGCACTTCTGTGTGGGGGCCGCACTGGCTCGGCTGGAGGCGCAGATCGTGCTACGGACGCTGCTGGAGCGCACCACCTGGATCGAGGCGACCGACGTCGGCGAATGGTTACCCAGCATCCTGGTCAGGCGCCGCAAGCGTCTGCAGTTAGCCGTCCGATGAGTTCATCGACCCCCGACGCGTGGCGCACTAGGCTTTCGATCATGGCTCCGAAGAAGAATGCCCTGTCGAAACTCTTCCTGGAATGGCCCGTAGTCCGTCAGGTGCGGTCGGGGGACCTATTCGGCCGCGGGACGGCAGTGACCTCCAAGCACACTCGCGCCATAACGCCGCGGACGACGACGGCTGACCGCGTGGTGCAAAGCGTGTGCCCGTACTGTGCGGTCGGGTGCGGGCAACGGGTATATGTCAAGGACGAGAAGGTCGTCCAGATAGAGGGCGACCCTGACTCGCCGATCTCGCGAGGCCGACTGTGCCCCAAGGGTTCTGCCAGCGAGCAGCTGGTCAATTCGCCGGGCCGTCAGCTCGAAGTGCTCTACCGCGCTCCGCGCTCGACCGAATGGCAGCGCCTCGATCTGGACACCGCGATCGACATGGTGGCCGACCGCTTCGTGGAATCCCGCCGAAACGCCTGGCAGGACATCGACAAGAAGGGCAACCTGCTGCGGCGCACCATGGGCATCGCATCACTCGGCGGTGCGACGCTCGACAACGAAGAGAACTACCTCATCAAGAAGCTCTTCACCGCCGCGGGCGCGATCCAGATCGAGAACCAAGCTCGTATTTGACACAGCTCCACAGTTCCCGGTCTGGGAGCTTCCTTCGGGCGCGGCGGCGCCACCCAATCACTGCAAGACATGGCCAACGCCGATTGCATCATCATCCAGGGCTCCAACATGGCCGAGTGCCATCCGGTCGGGTTCCAGTGGGTGGAGGAGGCCAAGGCCCGCGGTGCCCGGGTCATCCACGTCGACCCGCGCTTCACCCGCACGTCGGCGGTGTCGGACAAGCACATCCCGATCAGGGCCGGTTCGGACGTCGTGCTGCTCGGCGCGCTGATCAACCACATCATCACCAATGACCTGTGGTTCAAGGAGTACGTCGTCGCGTACACGAACGCGGCTACGCTGATCAACGAAAACTTCAGGGACACCGAGGATCTCGGCGGACTGTTCTCCGGCTATGATACCCAGACCGGGCAGTATGACCCGTCGTCGTGGGCTTATCAAGAAGCAGAAGCCGAACAGGAGGAGAGCGGAGACCTCGATGGCGGCACGGGTGACGCGCTAGGCAGCGGGGGTCCACCGCTCGCCCACGCCCGGGTGCTGCGCGACGACACCCTTGAGCATCCGCGGACGGTGTTCCAGATCCTCAAGCGGCACTACGCCCGTTACACCCCGGAGATGGTGCGCGACGTCTGCGGTATCAGCCTCGAGGATTTCCGCTATCTCCTCCGTTCGATCGTCGAGAACTCCGGGCGCGAGCGCACGACCTGCTTCGCGTACGCCGTCGGCTGGACTCAACACACCCTCGGGGCCCAATTCATCCGCACCGCAGCGATTTTGCAACTCTTGATGGGCAACGTAGGGCGCCCGGGCAGCGGCATCATGGCGTTGCGCGGCCATGCCAGCATTCAAGGGTCCACCGACATCCCGACGCTGTTCAATCTGCTGCCCGGGTACCTGCCGATGCCCAAGGCTGGAACGCACGACACCTTCGCCGACTACCTCGAGGCCGTCGGGTCGAAGAAGCAGAAAGGCTTCTGGGCCAACGCCGATACTTATATCGTCAGCCTGCTCAAGGCGTGGTGGGGCGATGCGGCCCGGCAGGACAACGACTGGGCCTACGACTATTTGCCGCGGTTGAGCGGCCCGCACGGGACTTACCAGACCGTGATGGGAATGCTGGCCGACGAGGTGGAGGGCTACTTCTTGTTGGGCCAGAATCCCGCGGTCGGGTCGGCGCACGGCCGGCTGCAGCGGCTCGGCATGTCGCACCTGAAGTGGCTGGTGGTACGCGACCTCAACCTGATCGAGTCGGCCACGTGGTGGAAGGACGGACCCGAGATCGCGTCCGGCGAATTGACCACCGAGGACATCGAGACGGAGGTGTTTTTCTTTCCCGCTGCGACGCACGTGGAGAAGGCAGGATCGTTCACCCAGACGCAGCGGATGCTGCAGTGGCGTCATAAGGCTGTCGAGCCGCCCGGCGATTGCCAGAGCGAATTGGAGTTCTTCTACGAGCTCGGCAAGCGGATCAGGGCGCGGGTGTCCGGTTCGACCGACGAGCGCGACCGGCCGCTGCTGGACCTGACCTGGGACTACCCGACCGACGAGTACGGCGAGCTCGACGGCGTGGCGGTGCTGGCCGAAATACAACGGCTATCAACTCACCGGCACCGACGCCGGTAAGCCCTGTCGATCGTTCACCGAGCTGCGCGCCGACGGGTCCACCGCCGCGGGCTGCTGGATCTATACGGGGGTATACGCGGGCGGCATCAACCAGGCGGCACGGCGCGTGCCACAGGGCGGGCCGATCGCCCAGCCAGTCGGAGTGGGGTTGGGCATGGCCGGCCGACCGGCGCGATCCTGTACAACCGTGCCTCGGCGGACCCGGACGGCAAGCCGTGGAGCGAGCGCAAGAAATACGTCTGGTGGGACCCCGAAGCAGGGGGTGGAAGCGGTCGATGGGTTGGGTTATGACGTACCGGACTTCCCTGTCGATCGGGCGCCGGGCAGCCATCCCGACCCCGACCTCGGCGGCCCGGCCGCGCTGTGCCGGTGACGACCCCTTCATCATGGAGCCCGATGGCAAGGGCTGGCTGTTCGCTCCTAAGGGTGTGCTCGACGGACCGCTGCCCACGCATTACGAACCGCAGGAGTCGCCGGTCGCCAACGCGCTCTACCCGCAGCAGCGAAATCCAGCGCGAATCATCTTCCCGCGCAAGGACAATCTGAGCGCGCCGAGCGCAGGCGATCGCGGAGCCGAGGTATACCCCTACGTGTTCACGACCTATCGGCTCACCGAGCATCACACCGCCGGCGGGATGAGCCGTTGGCTGCCCTACCTGTCCGAACTGCAACCGGAGATGTTCTGCGAGGTCTCCCCGGAGCTGGCCGCCGAACGCGGCCTCGAGCCCTACGGGTGGGCCACCATCATCTCGCCCCGCGCGGCGATCGAGGCACGGGTGCTGGTCACCGAGCGGATGACCCCGCTGATCATCGACGGCCACACTGTGCACCAGATCGGGCTTGCCGTACCACTGGGGCGTTGGCAGCGACGCGGTGGTCAGCGGGGACGCGGCCAACGATCTCTCGGCATCACCCTCGATCCGAACGTGCAGATCCAGGAGTCGAAGGCCGGGTCCTGCGATATTCAGCCGGGGCGCCGGCCGCAGGGCGAGGACGTGCTGCGATTGATCGCGGAATATCAGTCCCGCTCGGGCGCCACGATTGAGACGGACAATGAACGCGATCACCGATGCCGTCCAGGAGATCATCGACCAGCCGCGCGAACAGGACAGGGGACCGATGGGCCAGTTAAGCGGACCGACTGACCCGGCCACCGACGCCGGCTGGGGCGACGCTGAGCCGCGCAAGGGCTTCTTCACCGACACCTCGATCTGCATCGGCTGCAAGGCCTGCGAAGTTGCCTGCAAGGAGTGGAACCGCAACCCGCGCGACGGTGACCTCGAACTGCTGGGTTCGTCCTACGACAACACCGGATCGCTGGGAGCGAGCACTTGGCGCCATGTGGCGTTCATCGAGCAGGGTCGGGACCGCATCGAGGAGGCACGCGAATCCGGCCGTGCGCTAATCGATTTGGGCATGCCCGCCATGCCGGGTCCGCGGACGATGCAGATTCCGAGCCGCCGGACACGCCCGAGTTTCGCTGGCTGATGTCGTCGGACGTATGCAAGCACTGCACGCACGCCGGCTGCCTCGACGTGTGTCCCACCGGCGCGTTGTTCCGGACCGAGTTCGGCACGGTAGTGGTGCAGGACGACGTCTGCAACGGCTGCGGCACCTGCGTCGCGGGATGCCCGTTCGGGGTGGTCGAGCGTCGCAGCGACGGAACGTACGCGACGTCGGAGCGAAAGTCCGGATCGTCTGGCTCAGAAATCGTCACCGGCGTCGCGCAGAAATGCACCCTCTGCTACGACCGTCTGGTCGAAGACCAGATTCCGGCCTGTGCCCAGACCTGCCCGACCACGTCGATCAAGTTCGGCAATCATGACGAGCTGGTCGAGCAAGCGCGGGAGCGAGTAGCGCAGCTGCACGCCGAGGGGCGCACCGAGGCCCGGCTCTACGGCGCCAACGAGCACGACGGCGTCGGCGGCATCGGGTCGGTCTTCCTGCTGCTGGACGAACCGGAGGTGTACGGCCTGCCGCCCGACCCGCGGGTCTGCACGGCGGACCTGCCGAGCATGTTCAAACGGGCGGGCCTGGCCGCGGCCGGCATGCTCGGCGCCGCCGCGCTGGCGTTCTGGAGGGAGCCGGTGAGCACCTCGGAATTCGACAGCTTCCGCCCGCCGGAGCCGACGGGCGGCAAACGCCGGGGCGGAAAAGGCAAGGGCCGCAGGGGCGTTGCGGACGGCTCGCGCGAGATGCCGATGGTCCCCGAAGCCGAATTCACCTCGTACTACGGCCGCCCGGTGGTCAAGCCCGCGCCCTGGGGGCATGAGGTCGCGGCGTACCTGTTCCTGGGCGGTGTCGCGGGCGGGTCCGGTCTCCTGGCGGCCGGGGCGCAGCTCACCGGGCGCACGAAGCTGCGCCGCAACACACGGCTGTCCGCTCTGATCGCCGTGGCGCTGGGCGCGGTCGCACTGGTGAAGGATCTGGGCCGGCCCGAGCGCTTCATCAACATGATGCGGACCTTCAAGCTGACCTCGCCGATGAGCATCGGCTCATGGATTCTCAGCTCCTTCAGCGCCGGAATCGGGGTTGCCGCGGTGTCCGAGATGGACCGGATGACGGGCGAGCGAATCCCGTTGGGACCGTTGCGGCCAGTGCTGCGCGCCGTGGAGGGGCCGGCCGGCCTGGGGGCTGCGGTGCTCGCGCCGCCACTGGCGGTCTACACCGCGGTGCTGCTCACCGACACCGCGACCCCGACGTGGAACGCTGCGTATAAAGGCCTGCCGTTCGTGTTCGTCAGCTCCGCGAGCCTGGCCGCATCGGGATTGGCGATGATCACCACGCCCGTCTCCGAGGCCGGACCCGCCCGCAACCTGGCCGTCATCGGTGCGATCGGTGATCTGATCTCCGCCAGAGTCACGGAGTACCTGATGGACCCGGTGACCAGAGAACCCCTGCACCAAGGCAGGCCTGGCCGGTTGCTGGCGGGGAGCGAATGGCTCGCCGCCGCAGGCGGTTTGGGCGCGTTGCTCGGCGGGGGACACCGCGGTGTCGCCGCGCTGTCCGGGCTGACGCTGCTGACGGCGTCGGCAATGCTGAGGTTCGGTTTCTTCGAGGCGGGCAAGGAATCCGCGCGCGATCCCCGCTACACGATCGAGCCGCAGAAGCGCCGGCTGGCCGCGCGCCGCGCGGCGGGCATTGCCGACGACTCGATCACGACAGCGGGCTAGCTGATCTCGCCTAACTGGCGGATCTCAGCGGATCTCGATGCCCTCGCCGGCGACGGTGTGGCCGATCACGGGATAACCGGGTAACTCGCCGACCACCAGCAGTCCGCCGGACGTTTGTGCGTCGGCAAGCAGCAGCAGGTCGTCTTCGGTGACGTCCGGCGCGTGCCGCAGGTGTGGCCGGACCCAGTCGAGGTTGCGGCGGGTTCCGCCGGAGACGAAGCCATCGCGCAGCGCGTCGCGTGCACCCTCGATCAGCGGCACCGCGGCGCGCTCGATAACCGCTCCCACCTTTGAGGCCCGGCACATTTTGTGCAGGTGTCCGAGCAGCCCGAAGCCGGTCACGTCGGTGGCCGCCAGCGCGCCGGTTGCCAGGGCGGCCGCCGCGGCGTCGCGGTTGAGCAGAGTCATGGTCGCTACCGCTTCGGTGAATACCTCGCCGGTCTGTTTGTGCCGATTGTTGAGCAGCCCGACCCCGAGCGGTTTGGTCAGGGTGAGCGGCAGGCCCGGCTCGGCGGCGTTGTTGCGCAGCAGCCGACCGGGGTCGGCCACACCGGTCACGGCCATCCCGTACTTCGGCTCCGGGTCGTCGATCGAGTGGCCACCGAGCACCGGGCAGCCCGCTTCCGAGGCCACCGCCAACCCACCGCGCAGCACCTCCGTCATCAACTCCAGGGGCAGCACGTCGCGCGGCCAGCCGAGGAGGTTGATCGCGACGACCGGACGCCCGCCCATCGCGTAGATGTCCGAAAGTGCGTTGGCCGCGGCGATCCGGCCCCAGTCGTAGGCGTCGTCGACCACGGGGGTGAAGAAGTCCGCCGTGGAAAGCACCGCGAGATCCCCCACCAACACCGCGGCCGCGTCGTCGCCGTCATCGAGCCCGACCAGGACGTTCTCGCCGGACTGGCCCGTGAGACCGCGGACGGCCTCCTCGAGCTCTCCCGGCGGGATTTTGCAGGCACAGCCGCCGCCGTGCGCGTACCCGGTCAGCCGCATCTGGGTCATGCGCCGAGCCTACGGGCGTCCCAACGTGCGGCCGGCTTCACGCTCGGCGCCGAGCGGGCGGCTGGCATCACGTTCGGCGCTCAAGTACGCGAGCGCTAGGTTTGTCCGTGGAGGCGCTTGGGTTCCTGGTGGTCCCCCCGGTCTTCAAAACCGGTGAGATCGAGTATCTCGGTCTGGCGGGTTCGATTCCCGTTCGCCTCCGCCGAGTCGAGGAGGCCCAGTAGACACGTGACCCAGGTCGACCCGCGCCGCCTCATTCCGCGCACCGACCAGCTCCTGATGCTCCCGGCCGTGCAGCGGGCGCGAGCCCGGCTGGGCGACCATGTCGTGCGAGCCGTGGTGCGCGATGTCCAGGAGCGGGCTCGCCGCGGCGACCTGGCGCCCGACCAGGTAGCAGACGGTGTGGTGGCATCGCTGGCCGCTTGCAGGACGACCACACTGCGGCCCGTGCTCAACGCCACCGGTGTCGTCGTGCACACGAACCTGGGTCGCGCTCCGCTCAGCGCGGGCGCGGTCGACGCACTGATCTCGGCCAGCGGCTACGTCGACGTCGAACTCGACCTCGGCTCCGGTACCCGCTCGAAGCGGGGCGTCGCTGTCCGCGAAGCCTTGCTCGGCGCCTGTCCGGCAGCCGAGGACGCGCTCGTCGTCAACAACGGGGCCGCCGCCCTGGTGCTCGCCACCACCGCGTTGGCGGCGGGCAAAGAAGTCGTGGTGAGCCGCGGGGAGCTGATCGAGATCGGCGCCGGGTTCCGGCTGCCAGACCTGATCGCCTCGACCGGTGCCCGCCTGCGTGAAGTGGGCACCACCAACCGCACGCACTTGAAGGACTACGCGGAGGCGATCGGCCCGCAGACCGGGTGCGTCCTGAAGGTGCACCAGAGCAACTTCCGGGTGGAGGGCTTCACCGCCGCCGCCACCTTGCCCGAGCTTCGGACGCTGGCCAACACCAACGGGGTGCCCCTGGTCGCAGACCTCGGCAGCGGGCTGCTTGCGCCCGATCCACTGCTGCCCGACGAGCCCGATGCGGCCACCGCGCTGGGCGACGGCGCCGACGTGGTCACCGCGAGCGGCGACAAGCTGCTCGGCGGACCGCAAGCGGGGGTGGTGCTTGGTCGCGCGGAGGTGGTTGCCCGGATGGCGCGGCATCCGCTGGCCCGCGCCGTGCGCGCCGACAAGCTCACCCTCGCCGCGCTCGAGGCGACCGTCCGCGCCGGCGTATCACCGGTCAGCCGCGCCCTGCACGCCGATCCCGACCGGCTGCGGGCCCGCGCCGAGCACCTTGCCGCGGCGGTCAGCGCATCCGTTGTCGCCCACGACGGTCGAGTTGGCGGCGGGGGAGCCCCCGGTGTCCCGTTGCCCGGATGGGCGGTCCGTCTTCCCGAGCCCGCGGCTGACCTGCTGCGCGCCGGTGACCCCGCGGTATTGCCGAGGGTGCATGACGGCGCCTGCCTGGTAGATCTGCGTTGCATCCCCGAGTCCGACGACGATCGCCTGCTCGCCGCTGTCCGGACGGCGTTGGCGCGACTGGACGAGCACTGAACAGCTACGTCGTCGCCACAGCCGGTCATGTGGACCACGGCAAGAGCACCCTCATCCGTGCTCTCACCGGCATGGAGCCCGACCGGTGGGAGGAGGAGCGACGGCGCGGGCTGACCATCGATCTTGGCTTCGCCTGGACCACCCTGGCGTCGGGCCGCGAGATCGCGTTCGTCGACGTGCCCGGCCACCAGCGCTTCCTGGGCAACACCCTGGCCGGCCTGGGTCCGGCGCCGGTCGTCCTGTTTGTCGTCGCCGCCGACGAGGGCTGGCAGGCGCAGTCCAGCGACCATCGCGACGCGGTAGCCGCGCTGGGCATTCGGCATGGTCTCATCGCGATCACCCGTGCCGACCGGGCGCCGGAGCGTGGCGCCGACGTCCTGGCGCAGACCCGCGCTGAGCTGGCCGAGACCGGCGTGTGCGACGCTCCCGGCGTCATTGTGTCCGCGGTCGACGGCACCGGAATCACCGAGCTGACCGCGGCTCTGGACCGCGTCCTGGCCCAGCTGCCCGCCCCGGATACCACAGCCCGGTTGCGGCTCTGGGTCGATCGTTCCTTCACCATCACCGGCGCGGGCACGGTGGTAACCGGGACACTGGCGGCCGGGACGCTGGCCCGCGGCGACCGGCTGGACCTGGTTGGCGCGCAGCGGGTGCGATCGGTGGCCGTGCGCGGTCTGCATAGCCGTGGCGAGCCCTACCCCACGCTGGAACCGGTGGCCCGGGTGGCGCTCAATCTCCGCGGCGTCTCGCGCGATGCCATCCACCGCGGCGACGCGCTGGTAACTCCCGGCGCATGGCCGAGCACTCGCACGCTGGACGTACGCCGGACCACCGGCGGACCTTTGACCGAAGCCCCCGCGCAACTGATGGTGCACGTCGGCACCGCGGCCGTGCCCGCGCGGCTGCGACCTTTCGACGAAGACCACGGTCGGCTCACGCTCGATCGGCGGCTGCCGCTGGTTCTCGGCGACCGACTGGTGTGGCGCGACCCGGGCAGCGTTCGAGTGCTCGGCGGGGCGCAGGTGCTCGACGCCGAACCGCCGGCGTTGCGGCGTCGCGGCGACAGCGCGCGCCGGGCCAAGGCGCTGGTCGGGATGGATGCCCGCGGCGACGTTGCGACCGAGGTGGCCCGTCGTGGTGCGGTCCCGGAGCACCACCTGCGCCGGTTGGGGCTGCTGTCCGGGGTGATACCCGACCAGGTGCGGGTGGTGGATGGTTGGTGGGTGCACGGCCCGACGTATGAGGCCTGGCAGCAGCGGCTGCAGACCGCGGTCAACGAGCTGCACGCTCGAGACCCGTTGGCCGACGGCCTATCTCATGGAGCGGCACGCGACCTGCTCGCCCTGCCAGACGCAGCGCTCCTTGATGCCGTCGCCCGCGACGCTGGGCTCGAGCAGGCGGGTGGCCACGTCAGGGTGGCCGGTGCCCGGGACGACCTGGGCATCGCCGAAACCGCGGTAGCCGAGCTGGAAGACCCGGCTGCGGGCCGAGCCCTTCCGGGCGCCGGAGGCCGACGAACTCGCGGCGCTACAGCTGGGTGTCCGTGAACTGGCCGCAGCCGAGCGCGTCGGCCGGATGCTGCGGCTGCGCGACGGCGTGGTGTTGCTGCCCACGGCACCCGCGCTGGCGATGCGGACGCTGGCCCGGCTTGAACAGCCTTTCACCACAAGCCAGGCGCGGCAGGCGCTTGGCACCACTCGACGTGTCGCGATCCCGTTGCTGGAACACCTGGACGCGCGCGGCTGGACGCGTCGATTGGACGCCGGTCACCGCGAGGTGGTGCGGTAGTAGCGCTTTTGCGTCCGCTCATCCAAGCGCCTAGCGTCGTTCGCAGATGTCTGCGCGATTCTTCTGGTTTCTCCCCACCACCGGTGACAGTCGGTCGATCGTCGGCGGTTCGCACGCCTCGTCGAACCGCGCGCTACCGGCTGGCTTTCGCCCGCCTAGCCGCCGCTATCTGGCCGAAGTGGCTCGTGCGGCCGACCGGTTGGGCTTTGCGGGCGTGCTGACGCCGACGGGTACCTGGTGCGAAGACGCGTGGCTCACCTCCGCGGCGTTGTTGGCCGAAACCGAGCAGCTGAAGTTCCTGGTCGCCTTCCGTCCCGGACTCGTCCCCCCGACCCTGGCCGCGCAGCAGGCCGCGACCCTGCAGCGGTTCTCCGGCGGCAGGGTGCTGCTCAACGTCGTCAGTGGCGGCGACGACGCTGAGCAACGCCGCTTCGGCGACTGGCTCAGCCACGACGAGCGCTACGCGCGGACCGCCGAGTTCCTGCAAATCGTCACATCGGTGTGGACGCAGGACTCGGTGGATTTCACCGGCAAGTACTACACCGTCGCAGATGCCCGGGTGTCGGCGCCGCCGGATCCGTTGCCGCAGATCTACTTTGGCGGCTCCTCGGCGGCGGCGATACCCATCGCGGCGCAATTCTGCGACGTCTACCTCACCTGGGGCGAGCCGCCGCAGGCCGCAGCCGAAAAGATCGACAAGGTACGCGTGGCAGCTGCCGCCCGGGGCAGAGCAGTCCGATTCGGGATCCGGCTGCACACCATCAGCCGCGACACCTCAGCCGCGGCCTGGGCCGTCGCCAACGAGATGCTTGCCGAACTCACCGAGGCGGAGATCGCCAAAGCGACTGCGCTGCATGCTCGTTCCGAATCCGAGGGGCAACGAAGAATGACCGCGCTGCACGGTGGTCGGGTCGACGAGCTAGAGATCTACCCGAATCTGTGGGCCGGAGTGGGTTTGGTACGTGGCGGCGCCGGCACCGCCCTGGTAGGCAGCCATCAAGAAGTCGCGAATCTGATCACTGAATACCAATCGCTGGGCTTCGACGAGTTCATCCTCTCGGGCTACCCCCACCTGGAAGAGGCGTACTGGTTCGCCGAAGGCGTGCTGCCACTGCTGGCCAGGAAACAATGACGTCCGCGGGTTTGCGATCGCAATGATTTCAACCGTGCCCGGTATACCGGGCGCAACGGCATGACCGCAGTACAAGCAGTACAAGCAGTACAAGAGGCCGAAATGCATGCTTCCAGGTGCCGACACGTGATGCCGGTGCGGCGGCTGTCATGGAATCGACCGCTGAGTCCCCGCGTTGCAGATGTCCAGCGACGCTTTCGTTGCCCTTTCGTTGCCTGGGAGGCACAACTTTATGGCTGGTTCGTCGGATCCTGTCCACCTCGCCGTTGCGTTGGATGGTGCCGGATGGCACCCGGCCGCCTGGCGTGCAGCCGACGCTCGACCTGACGATTTGTTCGACGCCGGGTACTGGGCCGACCTGGTCGCCGAGGCCGAACGCGGCTTGTTGGACTTCGTGACGATTGAGGATTCGCTGACGTTGCAGTCTGAGAATCCTTTTGAGCCCGATGACCGGGTCGATCGGGTGCGGGGCCGATTGGATGCGGTGCTCATCGCCGCCAGGATCGCGCCGCGCACCCGACGCATTGGGCTCGTGCCGACGGCGACAGTCACGCATACGGAGCCATTTCATACTTCGAAGTCGATCGCCACACTTGACTATGTCAGCGCCGGGCGAGCCGGTGTTCGGGTGCAGGTTTCAGCACGCCACGACGCGGCTGCTCACTTCGGGCGCCGCGAACTGCCTCGCCTGTCGGTCGCGTCGATCAATGATCCTGCAGCGCACGAGCACATTGCGGCGCATTTCGCCGAGGCCGCGGATTACGTTGAGGTGCTGCGTCGTCTGTGGGACAGCTGGGAGGACGACGCCGAGATCCGCGACGTCGCCACCGGACGGTTCATCGACCGGAACAAGCTGCATTACATCGACTTCCAAGGACGCTGGTTCTCCGTCAAAGGACCTTCGATCACGCCGCGGCCACCACAGGGTCAACCGATCGTCGCGGCACTGGGGCACGGCGGCGCGTCCTACGAGCTGATCGCCGGCAGCGCTGACGTCGGATTCATTACTCCGCGCGACGCCGCGCAGGCGCACGACATCGTCGGCGAGATCAGTGCGCTGCAATGGGCTGCCGGTCGAAGCCGGGAAACGCTGCATTTGTTCGCTGACCTAGTGGTGTTCCTCGACCGCACACAGCAGGCAGCGCAGACGCGGCGGCGCCGCCTCGACGATCTCGCCGGCAGCGAATACCGCAGTGATGCGGAGGTTTTCGCCGGAACGCCCGGGCAGCTGGCCGACTTGCTGCAGGAGTGGCGCGCCGCTGGACTCACCGGGTTCCGGCTGCGGCCGGCCGCGCTACCACATGACCTGGTCGCGATCACCGAGGGCTTGGTTCCCGAGTTACGTCGCCGAGGGCTGTTCCGCACCACCTACGAGGCCGAGACGCTCCGCGGACTGCTTGGGCTGGCACGCCCCGCCAACCGCTACGCGAACGTCTGACGTCCCGATATTGAGGATTCTCGAATGAGTAAGCCAACCAAGCAGATTCACCTGGCGGCGCATTTCCCGGGCGTCAACAACACTACGGTCTGGAGCGACCCAGCGGCCGGCAGTCACATCGAGTTCAGCTCGTTTGCGCAATTCGCTCAAACGGCCGAGCGGGGCAAGTTCGACTTCCTGTTCCTCGCCGAGGGGTTGCGACTGCGCGAGCAGAACGGCCAGATCTACGACCTCGACGTGGTCGGCCGTCCGGACACCTTCACTGTCCTTGCCGCGCTCGCGGCGGTCACCGAGCGCCTGGGTCTGACCGGCACGATCAACTCCACGTTCAACGAGCCCTACGAGGTGGCGCGCCAGTTCGCCTCGCTGGACCATCTGTCCGGTGGCCGCGCCGCCTGGAATGTCGTGACCTCATGGGATGCGTTCACCGGGGAGAACTTTCGCCGCGGCGGATTTCTGGCGGAGGACCAGCGCTACGAGCGGGCAAAGACCTTCCTGCAGACGACCAAGGAGCTGCTGGACTCGTGGCATGGCGACGAAATCGTGGCGGACAAGGCAAGCGGCGTCTTCCTGTCCGATCCCAAGGCCGGCGCATTCGCGCACCGGGATGCTCATTTCGACATCCACGGTCGGTTCAACGTTCCGAGAAGCCCACAGGGCCGGCCGGTCATCTTTCAGGCCGGCGACTCCGATGAGGGACGCGACTTCGCCGCCGCCGACGCGGACGCGATCTTCTCCAGACACAGCACCTTGGCTGCCGGACAAGCGTTTTACGCCGACGTCAAGGGCCGGTTGGCGCGCTACGGCCGCCACCGCGACGAGTTGCTGATCCTGCCGGCCGCGACCTACGTGCTGGGCGACACCGACGCCGAGGCCGACGAAATCGCGCATGAAGTCCGGCTCGCCCAGGTGTCCCCGCAGACCGCGATCAAGTTTCTCGAACAACTTTGGAACCGGGATCTGTCCGACCACGACCCGGACGGGCCACTGCCCAACGTCGACCCCGTCGTGGGGGAAAACACCATCTCGCGCGGCCGGGCCAGCGTGCGCATGCACCGGGACCCGATCACGATCGCCAACGAGTGGCGGGCCAAAGCGGAGGCGGAGAAGCTGACCACCCGCGAACTGATCGTCGAGGTCACCGGACGCCAATCCTTCATCGGAACCCCGCAGACCGTCGCCGCCGCGATCAACGAGTTGGTGCAGGCCGACGCCAGCGACGGGTTCATCCTCGTTCCGCACATCACCCCCGACGGGCTGGATCCGTTCGTCGACCAGGTCGTGCCGTTGTTGCAGGAGTGGGGAGTGTTCCGCGCCGACTACACCGGCACCACCCTGCGCGACCACCTGGGCCTGGCGCCGTTGGCGGCGCCGCGGCGATCCGCCGACCGAGGTGCCTCCACCGGGGTCGCTTCCTAACGGTCATGGCGACTCCACTAGCGGTGCTCGACCTGGTGCCGATCTCGTCGGGTTCGACTGCGAGCCAGGCCCTGCGCAACAGCATCGATCTCGCCCGGCACGCCGAAAGGCTGGGCTACGCGCGATATTGGTTCGCCGAACACCATCTCAATCCCGGGGTTGCCGGCACCTCACCGGCGGTGCTCCTCGCCCTGACCGCCGCTGAGACCTCGACGATCCGACTCGGTTCGGGCGCGGTGCAAATGGGGCATCGGACCGCCTTGGCCACGGTGGAGGAGTTCGGCCTGCTGGATGCCCTGCACCCGGGACGATTCGACCTCGGATTGGGCCGTTCGGGCGGTAAGCCGGCCGCACGTCCACTCTCGGTACCGGACCCACCGGCCGCGCGGGCGTTGACCAATGGCCGCACGCCGAACGGGCTCTTGATTCCGGCGACGTTCGACCAGACGCCGCTGTTCAAGTCGCCACGGATGGCTTTGCACAAGGCGCTGCTGCAGCTGCCGGGAGCCCAGTCACAGAACTACACCGAGCAGGTCGACGACATTCTCGCGCTGATCGCGGACACCTACTGTCTGCAGAAGGCCAAGACGCCCGTGTAGTGCCGGGCGCAGGCGCCGACCTGCAAGATCTGGATTCTGGGCAGTAGCGGTGGGGAGAGCGCCGCCGTCGCCGGCCGCAGGGGTCTTCGCTTCGCCGCCAACTACCACGTCGCTCCCGCCACGGTCCTGGAGGCGGCCGATGGTTACCGGGCAGCGTTTCGACCCTCGACCGAGCTTGACCGGCCCTATGTTGCGGTGTCAGCTGACGTCGTCGTCGCCGACGACGAGGCCAAAGCTCGCGACTTGGCCACGGGTTACGGGCTCTGGGTGCGCAGCGTCCGCACGGCTGAAGGGGCGATCCCGTTTCCTACCCCAGTCGAGGCGCGCGCCCACACCTGGACCGATGCTGACCGCGAACTCGTCGCGGACCGCGTCGAAACTCAATTCGTCGGATCCGCGGCGCAAGTCGCCGACCAGCTCGAGCGGTTGCGAGATGCCACCGAGGCCGACGAGCTGATCATCACGACGATCACCCACGACCACCGAGACCGGGTGCGCTCTTACCAGCTGCTCGCCGAAGAATGGGCCCGACGATGATGTTGCTGTTTGCCCCAGGGCGCGACGGCGCCCAGTTTCGCATAGTTTCGCTATGACCGAGATCAGCCAACAGCGACTCGCGGGAGCCAAACGCATCGCGACCCTCCTGAAGGCCAAAGGTGTTCTGCGCGAGGATCTTTCGGTAGACCGCGCACGTGACATCAGCTGGATCTACAATGACCCCGGTCTGCATCATGCGCTTGTCACTATTCGTGGATGGCGCCAAAACCACTACCGCGACTGGCTAACCGACACGCTGAAACACCAATTGCTCGGATGATCCGCACGCGGGTGATTCGCGGCAGACGAAAGATTTGCATTCGCTATGCGACCCGCTCGTCGAGTTGACCGCGTTAACCCTCATCAATACCTTCGAACGGAGGAGCCAGGCGTTCTCGGCCCAACAACGGAGTTGGCGCGGAGCGTAGTGGGGTTGTAATCGCTTCTGCTCCAACAGGTCACATCAGCCTAACTACCGCACTATTGGGGCGGCTATCGTAACGTCCCCCCGCTAGAATCTAACGAGGGAGCGAACGATGCAGCACGCCGAGCGACGAATTGACCGGCTGCGCTCTGTGATACGGTACGACCTGCCCTCGTCGCTGGTCGTGTTTCTGGTAGCACTCCCGCTATCACTGGGTATTGCGATCGCTTCGGACGCACCGGTGCTCGCCGGCCTCATCGCCGCGATCGTAGGCGGCATCATCGGTGGAGCCATCGGTGGATCGCCATTGCAGGTCAGTGGACCCGCGGCCGGGCTGACCGTCGTCGTTGCCGATCTCATATCTGAGTTTGGCTGGACGGTAACATGTTTCATCACTATGGCCGCAGGTGTGCTGCAGGTCCTGCTGGGACTCAGCCGCGTTGCCCGAGCCGCGCTGGCGATCTCACCCGTCGTCGTGCACGCGATGCTGGCCGGCATCGGAATCACCATCGCGCTTCAACAAGCCCACGTGTTGCTCGGCGGAGAGTCACGAAGTACGGCATGGGAGAACGTCATTGAACTACCCGCGCAAATCATAGGTGCGCATCGAGCCGGAGTTGTCTTGGGCCTGTCCGTGATTGGCATTCTGATCGCCTGGCGCTGGGTCCCACCCCGAGTGGCCCGTGTTCCCGGCGCATTGGTTGCCATCTTGGTCGTAACGACCATCTCGGTGGTGTTTCCGTTCGAGGTGTCCCGCATCAGGCTAAACGGATCCGTCCTGGAAGCACTGCAGCTGCCGGCTTTGCCGGACGGAAATTGGGGAGCTGTCGCGATCGGGGTAATCACCGTGACGCTCATTACCAGCGTCCAGAGCCTACTGACCGCGGTTTCGATCGACAGAATGCACAACGGGCCACGCACCGACTTCAACCGCGAGTTGATCGGACAGGGGGCGGCAAACCTTGTGTCGGGTGCAATCGGTGGTCTTGCCATCGCCGGTGTAATCGTCCGCAGCGCAGCCAATGTCAACGCGGGCGCCAAAACCCGCGCCTCGACAATCCTGCACGGTTTCTGGATCCTGTTGTTCGCCCTCCCCTTTGCCGGGCTGGTCGAACAGATCCCCACCGCGGCGCTTGCCGGCCTGCTCATCGTCATCGGAATTGAGCTGCTGAAACCGGCCCACGTCGAAACCGCGCTGCGCAACGGTGATCTCGCTGTCTACCTGGTGACCGCGGTCAGTGTCGTCTTCCTCAATCTCCTGCACGGCGTGATGATCGGACTAGCTGTGGCCATCGCCCTGACCGGATGGCGGGTGGTGCAGGCCAGGGTCGAGGCCGTACCGGTAGGCGACGAATGGTACGTGGTCGTGGAAGGCGCGTGTACGTTCTTGGCGCTGCCGCGGCTGACCCGCGTGCTGGCGGCGGTCCCCGAAGGCGCCCCTGTCGTTATCGATATTTCGGTCAACTATCTCGACCACGCCGCGCATCAGGCGATCGACGACTGGCGGCGACACCATGTCGCCAGCGGTGGCACGGTCCGGATCGATGGTGTGGTCGAGAGGGGCCGGCTCGCCCACCGCGGCATCAACGACCTTATGAAACCTGAAATGCCTCAACCCAAGCCGCCGAAGGTCAACCGGGACGGAGTCCGGCTGACTCTGGTCGAGACAATTCCCGGGACCGCGAAACCCGGCTAGTCGCGGGCCGGTGCTTCGTCGGTCATCGCGAGCCAGACTTGCGGAACGACCTGGCAGCCACGGTTACTGCATCGCAAAAGCCTTGTCCAGCTTCAGCACTCGGTTGTTGTCGGTGTCGACGACGTAAAGGTTGCCCTGGCTGTCGGTCGCCACACCCTGCGGGTTGTTGAGGCCGGTGAACGGCAGAATGGTCTGCGTGGTGGCCTTGGTTGTCTGGTCCGTCGTCAGCCGCACTACCCGGTTGTTACCACTGTCGGTCACGTAGACGACGCCATTGTTGCCGACCGCCACACCGTGCGGGTTGTTCAGGCCGGTGAATGACAGCACGGTCTGCGTGGTGGAGTTGTTCAGCAGCAGCACCCGGTTGTTGCCGGTGTCGACGACCCAGATGCCCGAGTTGGGGTTTGTCGCCAAACCGTCCGGGTTGTTGAGGCCGGTGAATGGCAGCACTTCCGGGGCGTTCGTTCCGAACGTCCACTTCAGCACCCGGTTGTTGCCGCTGTCGACGACCCAGAAGTTTTGGCCCGCGACAATCAGCGCACCGCGGGGGGCGTGGAGGCCGGTGAACGGCCCGACCCATTCCTTGTTACTGGAGGTGGCCTGCCAGGGCGGGGCGGCGGGATGGGTAGGGGCGGATTCCCAGAGCACCCGATTGTTGTCAGCGTCCGTGACGTAAATGTTCGGGACGCCGTCCACCGCCACAGCAACTGGATTGTTGAGGTTGCTGAACTCCGCCACCGACTGGGCGTAAGAATTCCCCGCCAGCTTGACCACGCGGTTATTGCCACCGTCGGCGACGTAGACGGCGCCGGTGATGTCGACCGCCACACCGGCGGGGCGATTCAGCCCCGTGAACGGCAGCACAACGGCTGGCCCCGCAGACGGTCCGGACGACGAGGGTTGCCCCGAGGTTGGCGCGGCACTCGCCGAGGGGCCCGCGGTGGCGCTCGTACCCGCCGTCCCACTCGTCGCGCTCGTCCCGGTCTCGCCAGGGCTGGTGCTGCCGCTGGGATTCGTGGTGTTCTTTTCCGGCACGCAACCGGCAATCAGCGAACTCATTGCGATGATTGCGACAGCGCCGGTCGCCCCGATCAGACGATGAGCACCACGAGGAAAACGCATAACTGCACTCCAGTCCGTTCCGAGGTTTTGCGAGGCTAATGTCGCCCCGAACATCAGAACAGTACTGCAAATAGCGGAATGCGTAACCGTGGCGGCCGGCTTAGTTTCAGCCCGACCTGAAGTAGCATCGCTGATCAGGTGAGGTGGAGGAAGGCCGGCCAGTGGACCAGGTCGCGTTTGGGCGTTACCGGCTGCTATCGCTGATCGGCGAGGGCGGCATGGGCCAGGTTTACAAGGCCCACGACACGGTGATCGACCGCGATGTGGCCATCAAAGTGTCTGTCCACCGAATTGGGCGCCGAGCCGGGTTATCGCGAGCGCTTTCGTCGCGAGGCCCACACCGCGGCCCGGTTGGCCGAGCCGCACATCATCCCGATCCATGACACCGGGGAGATCGACGGCCGGCTGTTTCTGGTGATGCCGGTGATCGACGGCATCGACGTGCACGAGTTGCTGCAGCGCGACGGGCCGATGAGCCCGCCACGGGCCGTGCACGTAGTTGAGCAGCTGGCCGCCGCGCTCGACGCCGCCCATGCCGTCGGATTGGTGCACCGCGACGTCAAACCCTCCAACGCGCTGGTGACCGAGCGTGACTTCGTCTACCTGATCGACTTTGGCATCGCCCACGATTCGGCGGCCACCAAACTCACCCGAACCGGCACGATCGTCGGCAGCTGGGCCTACATGGCCCCAGAGCGATTCACCAGCGGCACGGCTGATGCCAGAGCCGACGTCTACGCCTTGGCCTGCGTGCTGTACGAGTGCCTCACCGGTGTCCAGCCATACCCCGGAGACAGCCTCGAACAACAATTCGCCGGGCACTACTCCATGGATCCGCCGGAGCCCGGCCGGCTAAATCCCACCACCCCGGCCGGATTCGGCGAGGTAATGACTCGCGGGATGGCGAAAGATCCGGACCGTCGATACCAAAGCGCCAACGAGTTGGCCGTCGCCGCGCGCTACGCCCTTAGCACCCCACCCACGGCGCAGTCGGTACAGCAAGCGACCCGGCGCCATGCCGCCGTCACCCAGCCCCCAGCTACCCGGCCGCCAACTGCCGCGCCCCCGACGGCCCCAGTCCCGCCCCCCGGCCCGGCCCCGGTTACCCAGCCCCCGACTGCTCGGCCCGCTGCCGCGCCGATCCCGCCCGTCCACCCGCCGTCCCGGCGGATCCAGCAGGCAACAACCACCGCGCGAACGCCGCAAGCGTCGAGGCCTGAAGTGGCCGTTGATTGCCGCCGCCGTCGTGGTCGTGGCCGTCGTGGGCGTCACCGCTTACCTCTTACGGCCCGGCCTGCCCGGATCGCAAGCCCCAGCCGGGCAACCCGGATCGCCGCAGGGACAAGGCGCGCAAGGGGCAACGGGTTCCGGCTCGACCACGCTGCCTTTCACCGGTCTGAACGGTCCGCACGGCGTTGCGGTGGACAATGTCGGCGACGTCTACGTCGCCGACACCGGCAATCGCCGGGTGATGGAACTCGTCGCGGGAGCGAACAGTTCGACCGGGCTGCCGTTCGCCGGCCTAACCAGTCCCCGTGGGCTGGCGGTGAATGCCAGCCGCTCGGTGTTCGTGGTCAACACCGGGAACGATCCCGTGCTGAAACTGGTGAACGGCTCGAGCAGCACGATCGAGTTGCCGGTCAGCGGCCTGGTCAACCCCAGCGCTGTGGCGGTGAATGGCAGCGATGACCTCTACGTCACTGACGGGAGTAATCGAGTGCTGAAACTGCCGTCGGGTTCCACCAGCCCGGTCGTGTTGCCCTTCACCGGCCTGAGCGGCCCCACCGGGGTGGCTGTCGACACGGCTGGCGCCGTCTATGTTGCCGATGGTGGCAACAATCGGGTGCTGAAATTGGCGACGGACGGCAGCGGCGCGACGGCGCTGCCCTTCACCGGCTTGAACAAGCCGGCCGGTGTGGCGGTGGACGCCGCCGGAAACCTTTACGTCGCCGACGAGGGAAACAGCCGAGTGCTGAAACTGGCCGCGCGGTCTACCGCCCCGACCGTGGTGAAGTCGTCCGGTCTCAATCACCCGGAGGGCGTGGCGGTGGACACCGCCGGCAACGTCTACGTCGCTGACACGGGCAACAATCGGGTGGTCAAACTGGCGGCGGGGTGAGCGGTCGGCTTGCCGTCAGGCGCCGCATTGCCCGACAGAGGTGCTGTTGCAGAAACCTCCCCTTTCCAACTTGCCGCCGATGGTCAATTGAAGAATCTGGCCGGGTGAGCCGGCAGTCAGCGTGGCGGTCACCGCCTCGCCTGCGGGGTGGACCTGTGCATTGGTGGCGGCGGTGACCCGTCCGCTGGCCACGCCGTTCGAGACCGATGTCAACGCGAAGTCCGCGGTGCTTGCCGGTACGTCGGCCATCGAGCAGTGCGGGCAGAGGCTGAAGTCGGGGTAGCGGAGATGACCGTTGCCATCGGGGTCGATCACGACCTGCTCCTCGTGCGAATACCAAGTTCCGACGAACGGGCCCAGCCCTGCCACGTCAGCGCTCGCCGGTGCCGCGAAAACCAATGTGGCGAAGCCGAATCCGGCGAACGTGGTCTTCCTCATCGCATTCCTCGATGAGTCAGAACGGCTTGACGCTGTAGTCGCCGCTGATGTCCATGCCGTGGCCGGTCGCATCGTTGGTGAACGTGGTGCCGTCGTTGGTCGGCACTATCTTCCAGCCCTGCAGGTGATACGTCTGGCCGTTCACCAGCATGGTGTCGGGTTGCCCTGGCGGAGCCATTCCGAGATTTGCTGTCCGCCAACTGAATTGGCCCGAGGCGGTGATGATGGCCTGATCCTGATGCAACACGAACGGATCTCCCGTCCAGCCGGGCGTGGGCGGAGGGTTCATCGGCGACTGAGGGAAACCAGCCGTCTGGCAGACCACATTGGGGCCCATCCCGGGAACACCTGGAACGACGTCACTATCGTCGGATCCGACCTCGCAACGCATATCGGGCGAATGTGTTCGCACGATCGTGCCGTGCCCCGCGGTGGGATCGGCGCCTGCTACCGGCACTAAAGCCGATGCGAGGCAGATAACTCCGGTTCCCGCCAGTGCGATCTTTTGCATACCAGTGCGGCGTTGATTACGTCTTTGCTCGACGTGCCCAGACCAGGCCGACACCCACGGCGATGACGACGACGGCCGCCGCGTAGAGCAGCAAACCAAACCCAGGCGAGACAGACACGCCAGTGCTGCTGTCACCCCTGTTATTTGACGAGACACTGACGAACCAGGCGAGACACAGGCCAATCAGCAGCAAGACCGCAACGCTGAGTCCCGCCGCGCGGCCAACCGACACCGGAGCTCCGGAGATAGTCGGCCACGCCAACCACGCGGCCCCGGCGAGGACCAGGAACGCGACGATCCTCGCAGGGCCGTTAAATGAAACGTCGGCGGAATGAAGTGCGGCTCCGAACAGGTGATAGGTGACTGTGGCGGCCGGGCAGAAGGTTGCGATAAGTGCGACGACGAACCCTCCGTAGAGCAGCCAGGCCGTGACCGAAAGCTTTGCGGCGACACCTTTAACGCTTGCCAGGCCGTCAGACGCCATTTGACCGGCCCCGGGTTGGGCGCCGGGGGGCGGGGAGTTCCACGCTTGGGGAGCCTGTCCCGGGTGCATGCCGCCGGGCTGCCCCGGTCCACCGTACTGATAGTCCGGCCCACCGTACTGATAGTTAGGCGGGGGCGGCGGCTGCATACCCGGAGGCGGGTACGGATGCCCTTGCTGCCCCTGCATGCCGGGCGGGGGCGGCGGCGGGGGTGGCTGCTGCCGGTAACCGCCCGACGGGGGCGGAGGCAGATGCACCTGCTGGGTGGGCATCGAAGACGGGGGCCCAGACGGGGGAGGCGGCGGCGGGGGCATGGCAGGCGGCGGGGGCAGATGCATTTGCTGCGTGGGCATGGCAGGCGGCGGGGGCAGATGCACTTGCTGGGTGGGCATGGAAGACGGGGGCCCAGGCGGAGGTGGCGGCTGCGTGGGCACCACCTGCGTTGCCCCGGCATCCGGCTCCGCGGGCATGTCGGCCGGTTGCGTAGGCACGCCCGGCTGCTGCGTAGGTCTCATGGATGGCTGTCCGAACCCCGAAGCAGGCTTTCGCTGACGGTGCGGTGTCCAGTCGTTACCGTCCCAGTAACGCTGTGCGTTGGGGTCGAGTGGGTCGTCGTACCAGCCAGGCTGGTTGGGGGTCGTCATGAGCAGCTCCTCCCGAGTCGCTGAACTGCGCCCGTGATGGGAGAATAGCCCCAGCGGCCCTCGAATGCTTCGCCCATGCACAGCGCAAACAGGTTCTTGAGGGTGATTCTCGCAGTAGACTCTGACGGCTGGCCACCGTGTCAGGTGGTGGTCGGGGTGGATTTCAGTCGTGAAACCTTTGATGATGACCGGACTTTGGTGGCGGTATGGCCGAAAAGCGAGTGATTCCTCGCGACAAGCTGGGTGTGCTGACCAAGATCGGTCAGGGTGGGCAGGGGGTGGTCTATCGGGCGCCGAATGTGAAGACGAAGTTCGCCGAGTCGATGGTCTACAAGGAGTACAAGCCGGCGGCGCTGGCTGAGATTGATTTCACCGCGTTGGCGGCGATGCCGGCGTTGGTGGAGGAGTCGTTGTCCTACGGGCAGGCTGAGCGGTTGGTCTCGGTCGCGGCGTGGCCGTGCGCGATTGTCGAGGATGGTGACACGCCAACGGGTTTCGTGATGCCGGCGATTCCTGAGCAGTTTTTCATCTCGTTGTCCACGGTCAAGGGGGTGTCCTCGACGACCGCGGAGTTTCAGCATCTGCTCAATGCTGCCTCGGTGTTGGCTGCCCGCGATATCGCTATCGACGAGGCGCAGCGTTATGCGTTGCTGCGTGAGGTGGCTTCGGGGTTGGCGTTTGTGCATAAGCACGGGGTGTGTATCGGGGATATTTCGCCGAAGAACCTGTTGTTCTCGCTGAGTCCGCATGAGGCGGTGTACTTCATCGACTGCGACGCGGTGCGCGTCAATGGTGTTTCGGCGCTGCCGCAGGTGGAAACGCCGGGTTGGGCGGTGCCGGCGGGTGAGGAACTGGCCACCATCTATTCGGATACCTACAAGCTGGGCCTGTTGGCGCTGCGGCTGCTGGCCGGGGACCAGGACGTCAAGAACCCGCAATATATTCCGGCCGGCGCACCGTCGATGGTGCGCCAGATCATCACCGACACACTGACCAACGAACCCGAGAAACGTCCACTGCCCGAAGCCTGGACCTATGTGCTTGGCCACGCCATCGAAGACGCCCAGCACCGTCAACTCACCGCCGCTGCAAGCCACCACACAGCGCCGCAACTGCCAGCCCCCGAAATCCCCACCGTAAAATCCAGACCCGCCAAAACAAGCCCACCACCCAAACCCACCCCCTACGCGCCACCGGTTCCGTGGACGTCACCGGTACCAAAGTGGGCCGAGGATTTCGACGGCCAACCGGTGGTTTGGCATAGCGCTGGCCGTCCCGATTATCGCCGCGGTGGTTTTGCTCTCGGTGCTGCTGGCCAGGACGAATAATCGCGCACCGTCAAGCGCGCCGGACACCTCGGCTACTCAGGCATCGACGCCCGCGCCCACCTCGACATCGGAAGTTCCTCCGCCGACCACCACCAGCTCTCCGCCCCCAGATATGTTCGCTGTCATCGTGGGCTCGGCCAAGGCGGGTCAATGGGCGACGGCGAAGAACTACACCAGTCTCGACGAAGCCGAGAACCAGGCGATGACACTGTGCCGAAAGAAGACCGGCGACTGCAAGAGGCTCACGTGGAACAGAAACGGGTGTGTCGCCCTCGCCGCCACTCCCCAACAGTGGAGCGGTGGGCACGGATCGACGTTGCAGGAAGCCGAGCAGGACGCTATCTCGTTTAATGGCGGGGGCCGCATCTTGGTCTCGCTCTGCACATCCTGACGGCGTTTCGCGGGCTGACTGGCGGACGTGAGATTGCCTTGCGCACCACACCTCAACCATTCCCTTGTGTGCGGGTGTGGCAGTACACTCTGACGGCTGGGCATGGTGTTTTGCTGGTGGTTGTCCCATCCATTCGGCGCGAGTTGGGGGGGGTTCGTTGTGGAGCCTAGGGGATCGATTCTTCTGGTGTATTTCGTTGCTGATGAGTCGGGTTCGATGGGGCGCCATATTGGTGAGTTGAATGAGGGTTTGGCGTCGTTGCATGATGCGTTGCAGCGGGAGTCGTTTGCCGCGGCGAAGGTGCGGTTTTCGGTGATCGGGTTTTCCGATACCGCGTTTACGTATCTGGAGCCTGCCGACTTGCGGTTGTTGCAGGGGATGCCGGTGTTGACGGCTCAGGGGTTGACGTCGTATGCGTCGGCGTTTGATCAGCTGTTGTATCGGATCAGGGTGGATATTCCCGGGTTGAAGGCGCAGGGGTATACGGTGCATCGGCCGGCGGTGTTTTTCTTGACCGATGGTCTGCCCAATGGGCATGAGGATTGGCGGTCGGTGCGGTCGAATTTGTTGGCTCAGCCTGCGGCGCCGAATATTTTGGCGTTTGGGATTGGTGATGCCGATGCGGCGGTGGTGGGTGAGTTGGCGACGCGCCCGCAATTTGCTTTTGTAGCTGCGCGTGGGGTGGATACGGGTGCGGCGATTTCGGAATTTTTGACGTCCTTGACGCAGTCGGTGATTAGTTCGGGGCAGGCGTTGGCGTCGGGGTCTGCTGAGTTGCAGTTTGAGAAGCCGGAAGGGTTTACCTTGGCCGTGGACGTGGTCTAGGTCTCGGCGCTGATGGCGGCGTTTTGGCGGGGTCGGCATCATGGGGACTCGCGTGAGGAGCCTTCGGGCGGGGAGTCGCCGACGGAGCCATTTGATTTGCCGACGGTGGAGTTAACGGTGCCTGGAGACGCGCGGATCGCTTCTGGGGCTGGGGTTTCCGATGTTGTCGGTGCCACGGCGGTGCCGCAGATTGTGGTCGGGGTGGCCTCGCCGGTGGTGGAGCCGTTACCGGTTGGTGCGGGGTATCGGTCGTTTCCATTTCGGGCTGATGTGGTCATCGATGGGTGGTCCACTGAGGCGTTGACGGTTCGGGGGGTGTCGCAGCGTGGGCATCTGCATCGCTATAACGGTGCGCCTCGCCAGGATGATTTTGCATTGCATCATCTGCCCGGGGGACGGGTGATTGTGCTTGTCGCTGACGGTGTTTCGGGTGCGCCGCAGTCGCATGTGGGGGCCAGCACAGTGATTAGGCAGGCGGCCGAATGGTTGGGGTCTCATCTCGGTGATGAGGTGGCCGATACCGATTGGTCGGCGTTGTTCAAGAGCACTTCGTGGGCGCTCAATGAGGTGGCGTGCACGGTGTTGGGGCTTGCCGCTCCGGATCCGGTGCGTGCGGAGGAGCAGTTGGCTACGACGTTGGTGTGCGCGGTCATTGAGCCTTGTGGTGCGGGGCTGCGCGCGCATGTGGTGGGCGCGGGTGATTCCGTGGCGTGGGTGTTGTCGGCGGGGGAGTTTGTTGAATTGCTCGGCGGTAAGCCGGCCTCGGTGGAGGGGGTGGCCTCTTCGGCGGTCGTGGGGTTGCCGCGGGTGCCTACCGACATCGTGCCGGTGGTAGTCGATGTCGGGCCTGGGGAGGTGTTGTTGGTCGGTACCGATGGGATTGGTGATCCATTGGGAACCGGCAACGGCGGGGTGGGGAATTTGTTTCGGCAGGTGTTGACCCAGCCGGTGGTGCCGTCGTTGATCGAGTTCGCCCATGCGGTGGATTTCAGTCGTGAAACCTTTGATGATGACCGGACTTTGGTGGCGGTATGGCCGAAAAGCGAGTGATTCCTCGCGACAAGCTGGGTGTGCTGACCAAGATCGGTCAGGGTGGGCAGGGGGTGGTCTATCGGGCGCCGAATGTGAAGACGAAGTTCGCCGAGTCGATGGTCTACAAGGAGTACAAGCCGGCGGCGCTGGCTGAGATTGATTTCACCGCGTTGGCGGCGATGCCGGCGTTGGTGGAGGAGTCGTTGTCCTACGGGCAGGCTGAGCGGTTGGTCTCGGTCGCGGCGTGGCCGTGCGCGATTGTCGAGGATGGTGACACGCCAACGGGTTTCGTGATGCCGGCGATTCCTGAGCAGTTTTTCATCTCGTTGTCCACGGTCAAGGGGGTGTCCTCGACGACCGCGGAGTTTCAGCATCTGCTCAATGCTGCCTCGGTGTTGGCTGCCCGCGATATCGCTATCGACGAGGCGCAGCGTTATGCGTTGCTGCGTGAGGTGGCTTCGGGGTTGGCGTTTGTGCATAAGCACGGGGTGTGTATCGGGGATATTTCGCCGAAGAACCTGTTGTTCTCGCTGAGTCCGCATGAGGCGGTGTACTTCATCGACTGCGACGCGGTGCGCGTCAATGGTGTTTCGGCGCTGCCGCAGGTGGAAACGCCGGGTTGGGCGGTGCCGGCGGGTGAGGAACTGGCCACCATCTATTCGGATACCTACAAGCTGGGCCTGTTGGCGCTGCGGCTGCTGGCCGGGGACCAGGACGTCAAGAACCCGCAATATATTCCGGCCGGCGCACCGTCGATGGTGCGCCAGATCATCACCGACACACTGACCAACGAACCCGAGAAACGTCCACTGCCCGAAGCCTGGACCTATGTGCTCGGCCACGCCATCGAAGACGCCCAGCACCGTCAACTCACCGCCGCTGAAGCCACCACCAGCGCCGCACTGCCACCCCCCGAAATCCCCACCGTAAAATCCAGACCCGCCAAAACAAGCCCACCACCCAAACCCGCACCCAAACCCAAACCCGAACCCAACCGGCTATCCACCCCCTACACGCCGCCACTGAGCACACCGACCCGGTCGGGGAGCAGGGTGGGGCTCGTCATAGGGATCGCCGTCGCCGTATTGATCGCATTTGTCGTCCTGCAGTTTGTGTTAGCGGGGATCAACAGGGGCAATTCGGGTTCGACCACGCAATCAACGTCGTCCGCCGACGCGTTAGCGCCGAGTTCGAGTACCGCCGTTCCCCTCGATCCCCATCAGCAGCTGAGTCAAATTGCCGAAGGCGACCGACCTTTCATACTCAGCCAGCTCGCCGATCGCTGGATCCCGCAACTCAGTTCCAAGCGCCCAGGGGTTGTAGACGAGGGTGTCGTGTGGGATGACGCACTGACGTTGCAGGAACATCTGCGGCTACGTCAGCAGTATGACGCCAAACTTCTTTGGTCGGGCGAGGGGTGGTCGACATTTAACGAGCCGGATTACTGGGTCACGGTGGTGCCGGTGACTTTCGCCTACGCCGATGGCGCGCTGAGCTGGTGCACGAGCCATGGATTCGATGCACTTCACTGCTACGCCAAACTTGTCAGCACGACGCATCCCGTACAGGGAAGCACCGCACACAACCACTGATGGGCGATCCGCAATGACGAATGACCGGTCAGACAGCACGGCTCAAGGCGCCGGGGATGAGTCGCCGCAGCCGAGCCCGCGTCGCCGTCCACTAACCGGCGCTTGGAGCCGATCGCGTGCAGCGGCTTCGCCAGTGCAATTTTCGCCGTTGTCCTAGTCGCCGCCGGCGTACTCGTGGGCCTGCAGCTGACCGGTATAGCCACCCATTCTCGTCGCCGACAAGAGCCCACCGACCGGATCCCCAACGCCGGCAGCAGGATCCGGCAACGGTTCGGTACCCCCGTCGCCGCCGGGTTGCGCCGACCAAGCGGCATTGGTGGCGTCGTTGTCGACCCGCGACAAACTCGCGCAGCTGCTGATGGTCGGCGTGACCGATGCGGCCGACGCCCGTGAGGTGGTAACCAACCAGCGCGTCGGGGGAATCTTTATCGCCAGCTGGACCGACCTGACGATGCTGAAGGACGGGTCACTGACCGACATCGCTAACTCAGCGGGCCCCTTGCATCTCGCCGTCAGCGTCGACGAGGAAGGCGGCCGGGTACAGCGGTTGACAGCGCTGACCAAGGCGTTGCCGTCGGCTCGCGTGCTGGCGCAGAGCAAGTCGCCCGAGCAGGTCCACCAGCTGGCGTTGGACCACGGCCGCGAGATCCGCAAACTCGGAATCACCATCGACTTCGCACCCGTCGTCGATGTGACTGACGCACCTGCCAACACGGTGATCGGTGACAGGTCCTTCGGCGCGGACCCCGCAGTGGTGACGCAGTACGCCGGTGCGTTTGCGGACGGCCTGCGCGAGGCCGGGGTGTTGCCGGTACTCAAGCATTTTCCCGGGCACGGCCATGCATCCGGCGACTCGCACGCCACCGGGGTGGTGACCCCGCCGTTGTCCGACCTGCAGCCCCTCGACCTGGTGCCTTATCGAACGCTGGCGGCCCAATTGCCGGTGGGTGTGATGGTCGGTCATATGCAGGTGCCCGGCTTGAACGACAATGACCCAGCCAGCCTGAGCCCGGCCGTGGTCACGTTGCTGCGCAACGGAATCGACTACGGTGGGCCGCAGTTCAATGGCCCGGTGTTCACCGATGACCTGTCGAGCATGAAAGCGATCACCGAGCGCTATATGGTTTCCGAAGCGGCGCTGAAGGCCTTGCAGGCTGGTGCCGACACCGCGCTGTGGGTGAGCACCACCGCGGTTCCGGCGGTTCTCAACCGATTGGAGGCGGCGGTGGCCGCCGGTGAGTTGAACAAGACCAACATCGAGGCTTCGGTGCGGCGGATGGCGGCGGCCAAGGCGTTCAGTTCGGGTTGCGGTCATCGATGACAGCGCAGGTGATCGAGCGCGACAAGCTAGGTGTGCTCACCAAGGTCGGCCAAGGCGGCCAAGGTGTCGTCTACCGTGCGCCGAACGTGAAGACGAAGTTCGCCGCCTCGATGGTCTACAAGGAATACAAGGCCCAGATCCGCGCCGACATCGACTTCACCGCACTGGCCGCCATGCCCGCCCTGGTCGAGGACGCGCTGTCTTACGCCCAGGCCGAACGACTCATCTCGATCGCCGCCTGGCCCTGCGCCATCATCGAAAACGCCGGCACCCCAGCAGGTTTCGTGATGCCCGCCATCCCCGAGGAGTTCTTCATCCCGCTGACCACGGTCAAGGGGGTCTCGACGAGCACCGCGGAATTCCAGCACCTGCTCAATCACACTTCGGTGCTGGCCGCTCGCGACATCACCATCGATGACGCGCAACGCTATTCGCTGCTGCTTGCGGCTCGCCTCGGCGCTGGCGTTCCTGCATAACCACGGTGTCTGCGTCGGCGATATCTCACCGAAGAACCTGCTGTTCACGCTGAAACCACATGAGGCCATGTACTTCATCGACTGCGACGCCATGCGCATCAACGCCGTCTCCGCGCTACCCCAGGTGGAAACCCCCGGATGGGACACGCCTCCGGGTGAGGAACGAGCCACCATCTACTCCGACACCTACAAACTGGGCCTGCTGGCCCTGCGCCTGCTGGCCGGTGACCACGACACCAAAGACCCCCAACACCTTCCGTCGACGACGCCGGGGGTGCTGCGCCAAATCATCACCGACACCCTCACCAACCCGCCACACCAACGTCCGCTACCCGAGGCCTGGACCTACGTCCTCGGCCACGCAATCGAAGAAGCCCAACACCACCAGAAAGCCGCTGCAGCGGCTGAATCGCCGGTCGCTGCCGCGCTTGCCCCACCGGCAGTACCCGAAGTGCGGTCCAGGCCCAAAGCACCCACCGCACAGCCTAAATCGGCAGTTCCCAGGCCTGCGTCACCCGCTCCGTCGATGCCGTTGGACCCGAACAGACTGATCCCATCAAGAACCAAGTTGTGGCCCGTCGCGGCCGTGGTTGCCATCGTAGTGGCGGCATTGGTCGCAGTGGTCGTGGTGGTGGCGCTCAAGGGCGGCAACAATTCGCCGTCAAGCAGTGGCGCGGTATCCACGGCTCCGCCGGGTTGCGGTGACCCTGGGTCCTTGCTGGCGCCGATGTCATCCCGCGACAAGCTGGCGCAGCTGCTGGTGGTCGGTGTGACCGGTACGGCCGATGCCCGTGCGGTGGTGAGCAGCCAGCACGTCGGGGGAATCTCTATCGGCAACGGGACCGACCTGTCGATGTTGACCGACGGCTCACTGGCCGATATCGCCGGTTCGGCGGGCCCACTGCATCTCGCCGTCAGTGTCGACGAGGAGGGCGGACGGGTACAGCGGGTGTCATCGCTGATCGGGAGGCTTCCGTCGCCCCGTGTGTTAGCACAGACCCAGACGCCCGATCGCGTCTACCAGCTGGCCTTGGACCACGGCCGCAAGCTCCACAACCTGGGTATCACAATCGATTTCGCGCCGGTGGTCGATGTGACCGACGCGCCCGACGACACGGTGATCGGTGATAGGTCCTTCAGCGCGGACCCCGCGGTGGTGACGCAGTACGCCGGCAGGTTCGCGGGCGGCCTGCGCGACGCCGGGGTGTTGCCGGTGCTCAAGTACTTTCCCGGGCACGGCCGCGCATCCGGCGACGCCAGTGGCCTGGTGACCCCGCCGCTGGTCGAGCTGCAGGACTTCGACCTGGTGCCCTACCGAACGCTGGTGACCCAGTTGCCGGTGGGCGTGATGGTCGGCCATATGCAGGTGCCCGGTTTGACCGGTGATGATCCCGCCAGCCTCAGCGCGGCCGCGGTCGCTTTGTTGCGCAACGGAATCGGTTACGGTGGCCCGCCATTCAATGGCCCGGTGTTCACCGACGACCTATCGAGCAATGCGATCGCCGATCGGTACGGCCTCGCCGAGGCGGCGTTGAAGGCGCTGCAGGCGGGGGCCGACACCGCACTGGTTATGACTTCCGGCGCCGTTCCGGCGGTGCTCGACAGGTTGCAGACGGCGGTGGCCGGCGGTGAGTTGAGCATGCCCAACATAGAGGCCTCGGTGCGGCGAATCGCGGCGGCTAAAGGTTCGGGTTGCCACTATTGACCGCGCATCGGGGAGGCCCGTCACCAATAGCGGTGCAACACAGTGCACCGGGGAAGGTCCGCTCATGACGACATCCGACCAGCCGGGTTGGTTCGACGACCCAAACGACCCGAACGCATTGCGTTACTGGGACGGTCAAAACTGGACACCACACCGCCAGCGAAAGCCGGCCTCGCAACCGACATCCCAGCCAGTCAGCCGCCCCCGTCGGCGCCCCCGCCCACGCTGCCGCTCCCGACGGCGCCGCCGCCTACGCTGCCGCTCCCGACTGCGCCCCCGCCCCCGTCGGCGCCGCCGCCTACGCTGCCGCTGCCGACGGCGCCCCCGTCGGCGAGCCAACAACCGCAGTGGTCACCGCCGGGTCCACCGCCGAATGATGTGCCGCAGCGACGATCCCGGAGCCCGCGCGTGGTTATCGCGGCCATCGTGGCGGTGGTCGTTCTAGCCGTAGCGGGCGTGTTGGGGTACAAGTTCTTCTTGTCGGGCAATTCGGACGAGGACCAGATCAGGGCGCTTGTCCAAAACGTCACCACCGCCCAAAACAATGCGGATGGCCCGGGATTGCTGAAACTTGACTGCGCTTATTCCCAAGCCCGGAATCCGGCCACCAGCCAAATGTTGCGCGACGAACTCAATGATCAGGGCAGCGTCGCAACGTAAGTGGCCGATGTCCGTGTTTCTGGTGACCACGCCACCGCCTCGGTTACCACCACAAGGTCCAAATATCCGGACGAGCACGCGACGGAAACTTGGTCTTTTGTTAAGGAAAAGGGCAGCTGGAAATTCTGCGGCCGGCAGTAGCGGGCGTCAGGCTGTGCGCAGCGGCCAGCACTTCGTTCAACGTCTTACTCGGCCGCATCACCGCCGCGGTCTTGTCGGGATCAGGCTGCGTAGTAGCCGCCGATGTCCACCTCGTCGCCCTGCACCTCGTTGAGCTCGGCCACGATGGTGTCTTCGTTCTTGGCCAACGCGTCGGCCAGTGGGGCGAAGTGTTTCGCGCAACTGCTGGTCATCGTTCTGCGCGGCAAGTTCCTGCGCCCAGTACATCGCGAGGTAGAACTGGCTGCCCCGGTTGTCGAGCTCTCCGGTCTTGCGCGAGGGACCCTTGTTGTTGTCGAGCAGCTTGCCGATCGCGGCATCCAGCGTCTTGCCGAGGATCTTGGCCCGCTGGTTGCCGGTCTTGATGCCCAGGTCTTCGAAACAGGCGCCTAATGCCAGGAATTCACCAAGCGAATCCCAGCGCAGGTGGTTCTCCTCCACCAGTTGCTGGACGTGCTTGGGCGCCGAACCGCCCGCCCCCGTTTCATACATTCCGCCGCCGGCCATCAGCGGCACGATGGACAGCATCTTGGCGCTGGTGCCCAGCTCCATGATCGGGAACAGGTCGGTGAGGTAGTCGCGCAGGATGTTGCCCGTGGCGGCGATGGTGTCCAGCCCGCGGATAAGCGCGCTCCAGCGTGTAACGCATGGCCCGCACCTGCGACATGATCTGGATATCGAGGCCAGTCGGTGTAGTGGTCCTTCAGGTATCTCTCGACCTTCTTGATCAGCTCGTTCTCGTGCGGGCGGTACGGGTCCAGCCAGAACAGCACCGGCATGCCGGAGTTGCGGCCACGCGTGACGGCCAGCTTGACCCAGTCGCGGATCGGCGCGTCCTTGACATGCACATGCGCCAGATGTCGCCGGTTTCCACGTTCTGCGTCAGCAGCACCTCGCCGGTGTCGAGGTCGACGATGTTGGCGACGCCGTCCTCGGGAATTTCGAACGTCTTGTCGTGCGAGCCGTACTCCTCGGCCTTCTGCGCCATCAGGCCGACATTGGGCACGGTGCCCATGGTTGCCGGATCGAAGGCGCCGTTGGTCTTACAGAAGTTGATGAGCTCCTGGTAGATGCGGGCGAACGTGGACTCCGGCATCACCGCCTTGGTGTCCTTCGGTGCGCCCGTCGGCGCCGTACATCTTGCCGCCGGCACGGATCATCGCGGGCATCGAGGCGTCCACGATCACGTCGCTGGGCGAATGGAAGTTCGTGATTCCCTTGGCCGAATCCACCATCGCCAGCTCCGGACGATGCTCGTGGCAGGCGTGCAGGTCTCGGACGATCTCGTCGCGCTGCGATGCGGGCAGCGACTCGATCTTGCTGTAGAGATCGACCATGCCGTTGTTGACGTTCACGCCCAGTTCGTCGAGCACCTCCTGGTGCTTGGCGAAGGCGTCCTTGTAGAAGATCTTTACCGCGTGGCCGAAGACGATGGGGTGCGCTGACCTTCATCATCGTCGCCTTGACGTGCAGCGAGAACATCACGCCGGTCTTGCGCGCGTCCTCCATCTGCTCTTCGTAGAACTCGACACAGGGCCTTCTTGCTCATGAACATGCTGTCGATGATGTCGCCGTCGCCGCAGCGACACCTTGGGCTTCAGCACGAGCGTCTTGCCGCTCTTGGTCACCAGTTCCATCTTCACGTCGCGCGCGCGGTCCAGGGTCATCGACTTCTCGCCGTGATAGAAGTCGCCGTGCCGCATGGTCGCCGCATGAGTGCGCGATGCCATCGACCACTCACCCATGCTGTGCGGGTGCTTGCGCGCGTACTCCTTGACCGCCTTGGGTGCGCGACGGTCGGAGTTACCTTCCCGCAGCACCGGATTCACAGCACTGCCAAGGCATTTGGCGTAGCGGTTGCGGATTTCCTTTTCCTCGTCGGTCTTCGGATTTTGCGGATAGTCCGGAATCTTGTAGCCCTTGCCTTGCAGTTCCTTGATGGCGGCCACCAGCTGAGGTACCGAGGCGCTGATGTTCGGCAGCTTGATGATGTTGGTGTCGGGTTGCTGCGTCAGCCGGCTCAGCTCGCCGAGGGTGTCGGGCACGCGCTGCTCTTCGGTCAGGCAATCGGGAAACTCGGCCAGGATCCGTGCCGCCACCGAGATGTCACTCGTCTCGATCTTGATGCCCGCCGGCTCGGTGAAGGCGCGCATATCGGCAGAAAGGCGTACGTCGCCAGCAGCGGCGCCTCGTCGGTCAGCGTGTAGATGATGGTCGGCTGCTCGTCACTCATGGTTGCGCTCCCGGCGTCAGTCTCGGTCAGATTTTGACGGGCTCCGCGTTGCAGCGGCGGCTAATGTGGTCATGATCCACTCCACCGTACGTGGCTTCCATGCCCTGAGTAAGGCCGGGATGTCGGCTACAGCAGCCTGCTTCGGGAGCGATTCAGCGCGCCAACCGTGACGGCCTCGGTTCAGTGTCCGCTGTCAAAATGCGATGGGCAGGGTGATGGGTCCGCCCAGCGCGCTCACCGGTCTCCACGGGGCCGGACCGGTGCGGCGGGTGTTGGGCATACGGCGCGTCATGACCGCCAAGGCTTCGGCCAACTCGAGGCGGGCAAGATGAGCTCCCAGGCAGTAGTGCATGCCGCCGCCAAAGGTCATGATCGGCGGGGCGCCCTTGCGGGTGATGTCGAGACGGTTGGGGTCCTCGCAGACGGCAGGATCACGGTTGGCCGAACCGGTGTTGACGATAACTATTGTGCCGGCGGGGATTTTGACGCCGACGACTTCGACATCCTCGATCGCAGCGCGCAGCGTGACGAAGGTCATCGGTGAATGGCGGATGAGCTCCTCGACGGCATTGACAGCAAGCTCCGGATGCCGGCCCAAGAGCGCCCACTGGTCGGGGTGATCGCACAGCGCATGCACCGATGCAGCCAACTGCAGGCGGGTGGTGTCGGTGCCCGCCAGCAGCAGCGCGGCGACAAGCATCCGGAGTTCGTCGGCGCTGAGGCGATCGCCTGGAAAATCGGGGTCTTCGGCGCGGATCAGCTCGGAGAGCAGATCATCGGTCAATGCCTGGCGCCGGCGCGCGACCATGTCGTCGATGTAGGAGTCGAGAGCCGCCCAGGCGGTCAGGATCGTCGGCGTTTCGTTGGCGGCATCCCAACTGAAGGCCTTCAAGATGTCGTCGGTCCAGTTCGAGAACAGTTCCCAGTCCTCGGGTGGTGCGCCGAGCAGCGTGCAGATGACGGGAATCGGGTATTGGCGGGCAATGTCGGTGACCACGTCGCAATGCCCGCGGGCGATGTTGCGGTCAACCAGTCCGTTGATGATGTCGGTAATCGTCGTGCGCAGCCGTGCGGTCGCTTTGGGTGTGAAGGCTTTGGAAACCAGTCGGCGTAGCCGGTGGTGTTCCTCGCCGTTGAGGCTGATGATGTTCGCGGCGACTCGGTCCCACAGTGGACCGCTGGTGATGCCCTGGGCGGCAAGGAACATCCCTTGCGGCACCCGGAATCGCGGGTCGCGAAGGACCGTGCGCACCAGCTCGTAGGTCAGCAGCTCGGGCCCGTGCGGCCCGATGGCGATCGGCGCCCGCTCGCGGGCCTGGCTGATGAGTGCGTGGGCTTCGTCGGGGTGTTGGGCGTTTTCGTAGTTCAGCGTCGGTAGATCGGCATCGAAAACGCTCGGGTAGCCGGCAACGGTAACGGTCATGGTGGTCCTCCTCGATCGGGTGTCCTCGACTAGAGCGTGGGGTTTCGGGGGCGCCAGACCATCGGGGAGAACTCGTAAATCACTGGCCTCCGCGTTGACGTCGAGTAACAAGGTGTCCACCTCAGCGCGACAACCGTGCCGACCTCACAATGTGCCGGCCCACCCGCGTCGGCGTACGGGGTTTCCACGATGTTTGCCGCGCCCTGCCCCGAGATGCTGGCTAGCATGACCGAAACTGATCCCCGCGCGGATACGTCGCCGGTGAACTGGAGTGAGTTGGGCGTGAGCGAGCTGCCAACCGGAACGGTGACGCTGCTGCTCGCCGACGTCGAGGGCTCGACGCGGCTTTGGGAGACCCAACCGCAGGAGATGACGGCCGCCTTCGCACGCTTGGACCGCACACTTACCGAACTGCTCGCCGCCCGCGGCGGGGTGCGGCCGGTCGAGCAGGGGGAGGGCGACAGCTTCGTGGTCGCGTTCGCCCGCGCGACCGAGGCGACTGCGTGCGCATTGGAGTTGCAGCGCGCGCCGCTGGCCCCGATCCGGTTGCGCATCGGTGTGCATACCGGCGAGGTGCAACTGCGCGATGAGGGTAATTACGTCGGCCCGACGATCAACCGGACGGCGCGCCTGCGCGATCTCGCCCACGGCGGCCAGACGGTGCTCTCGGGCACCACTGAGGATTTGGTTGTCGATGCGCTTCCGGCTGACGCGTGGCTGACCGATCTCGGCAAGCACGAACTGCGCGGTGTCGCCCGTCCCGAACGGGTGGTGCAGCTGTGCCACCCTGATATCCGCAACGACTTCCCCCCGCTTCGGACGTCGAATCCCCTTGCCGCTGAACATTTCCCGGTGCAGCTCACCAGCTTCATCGGCCGGGGCGCCGAGATCGACGACATGCGGCGGACCCTCGCCGCCGACCGGTTGGTCACCTTGACCGGCGCCGGCGGTGTGGGCAAGACCCGGCTTGCCATCCAGGTCGCGGGGCAATGGCCGGCGATTTCGATGACGGAATCCGGTACGTCGACCTGGCGCCGATCGCCGACCCCGATCTCGTGCCAGTCGCGACGGCGGGTGCCCTCGGCCTGCCGGATCAGCCGGGCCACTCCACAACCGAGACGCTCATCCGGTTCGTGGCGGGCCGACGGATGTTGGTGCGTGCTCGACAACTGCGAGCACCTGTTGGACGCGATTGCTGCGCTGGTCACCGCGCTGCTGAGCGCCTGTCCGGGGTTGACGCTGTTGGCAACGAGTCGTGAGCCGATCGGGGTGGCCGGCGAGGTGACTTGGCGGGTGCCGTCCCTCTCTTTGGACGACGAGGCCATCGAGCTGTTCGTCGACCGAGCCCGCCGGGCGCGATCCGATTCCAATATCACCGACGACGACATCCACGCGGTGCGGGAGATCTGCCGTCGCCTCGACGGCATGCCGCTGGCCATCGAACTGGCCGCGGCCCGGGTGCGTGCGTTGACGCTCCACGAGATCGTCGACAGTCTGCATGACCGCTTCCGCTTGTTGACCGGTGGGCGGCGCACTGCGGTGCGTCGCCAACAGACATTGCAGCGTCGGTGGATTGGTCGCATGCGCTGTTGACCGAGCCCGAGCGGGTCTTGTTTCGCCGGCTTGCGCCGTTCATGGGTGGATTCGACCTCGCCGCCGCCCGTGCCGTCGCCGGCGGCACCGAGGTCGAGCGCTACCAGGTCCTCGATCAACTCACCCTGCTCGTGGACAAGTCGCTGGTGGTGGCCGACGACACGGGCGGCCGAATGCGGTACCGGCTACTTGAAACCGTGCGCCAGTACGCCTTGGAAAAGCTCGGCGAGTCCGGTGAAGCCGATACCGTGCGGGCGCGTCACCGCGATTACTACACCGCGATGGCTAGCCAGCTCGATGCCCCGGCGGCCAGCGGCCACCAGCGGCGTGTCGAGCAAGCTGAGAGCGAGATCGACAACCTGCGCGCGGCCTTCGCCTGGAGCCAGGAGAACTCAGACGTCGAGCGTGCGCTGCAGCTCGCGTCGTCACTGCAGCCGCTCTGGCTAGGGCGGGGCCGTATCCACGAAGGACTGGCCTGGTACGACGCCATCCTCAGCGACGACACCGCGCACGGCATCGAGGTGGCGGCCGGGGTACGGGCGCGGGCGCTCGCCGACAAGGCCGCGCTCGCCACCTAGGTCGTCGCCGTCGACAGCCTCGCTCAGGCCGAAGAAGCCCTGGCGATCGCTCGCCAAATCGGCGACCCTGCCCTGGTGGCCCGGGCCCTCACCGCCTGCGGAGGTAGCGCCGCCTACAACACCGTAGTGGCTTCGCGCTACCTCGCCGAGGCCAACGAACTGGCCCGCGGCCTCGGCGACCAAGGGAGGTTGAGCGAGATCCTCGGCTTTCAGGCGTACGCCGCATTCATCCGGGCGACCCGATCGCCGCGCGTGCGGCCGGTGAAGAAGGACGGGACCTCGCCGAGTCGATCGGTGACCGGCCGGCCGCGTTTCGCTGTCGCTGGGGCCTCGGTTTGGCACAGTGGATGCAAGGCGAGTTGGCCGGGGCCGTCGCACAGTTTCGCGACGCGGCTGCCGACGCCGAGACCAATCACGACGTGGTCGGGACGGCGGCAATGCTGTTCTGCCAGGGCATAGTGTTGGCGTACCACGGTGACACCAGTGCGGCGCGAGCCGCAGCCGACGCGGCGATCGACGCCGCAGCGGAGATCGGTGGGTTCATTGAGGCCGTTAGCTACGCGGCATTGGCTACGGCGAGCCTGGCCGCAGGTGATGTAGCGGCCGCGGCCGATGCGAGCGAGGCGGCCTCGCAGCGGTTGAGTGCCCAGCTGAGGGTGGTGAATATCAACCCAGTAGCGCAGGTTGCCCTTGCGCGTGGTGATCTGGTCGCGGCCCGCCGCTGGGCGGACGATGCCGTCTCGGTGATGAGGGGCTGGCACCTAGCGGTGGCGCTGACGACGCGTGCGCGGGTTGCGATCACACAAGGCGAGCCGGAGCAGGCCGATCGCGACGCCTACCGGGCGCTCGCGTGCGCCGCCGACGTCGAGGCGCATCTGGCTCTCCCCGAAACTGTCGAGTGCCTCGCAACGCTGGCCGGCGCCGCCGACAGTCACCAAGAAGCCGCGCGACTATTCGGCGCGGCGCAGGCCCTGCGGGAACGCATGGGTGCGGTCCGGTTCCAGATCTATGACGCCGGGCACGATGCCGCGGTCGCGACGCTTCGTAAGGCATTGGGCGAAGCCGACTTCGACGTCGCATGGGCCGAGGGCGCCGGGCTGTCAACGAAGGAGGCGATCGCCTACGCGCAGCGCGGCCGTGGCGAACGCAAACGCCCGCCCACCGGCTGGGGCTCGCTCACCCCAACCGAACTGGACGTCGTCCGGTTGGTCAGTGAAGGCTTGGGCAACAAGGACATCGCCATAAGGCTTTTCATCGCGCCGCGCACCGTTGAAACCCACCTCACGCACGTCTACGCCAAGCTGGGGTTGGCTTCACGCGTCCAACTTGCGCAGGAGGCGACACGTCACGCCTGACCTACAGCCGCTACCGGTGCATGGGAACCGGATCGGAGATCATCCACGCAATCAACGAGATGCCGCCGCCCACCACGAGCACGGTCACCGCCGTCCCGGCGGCCGTACCGATTGCCAGCGAGACCCAGCGGGTCGCGTCCCGGCGCAGTAAGACGGCAAGCGCCGCGGCAACACAGCAACAGTGCGGTCGGGAAGCAGACCAAACCAAGCAGCATGGTGTCGCTGATCCGGGAGCCGGACTGCATCAGCACGAGGTAGCCGACCACCGTCAGCAACGGCCCGAGCGGAAGCGCGGCGATGACGAGCCGGCGATCCACCCTCATGCCGGCATTATGCCGAGCAGACGCAAAAGCCTCCATTTCGTGCCGAAATGAGGGGCTTTTGCGTCTGCCCGCCGGACTAGGGCTCGGCTATGTCGATCACCACTGCGGTGATGTTGTCGGGACCACCCGCGTTATTCGCGGCTTCGATCAGGGCCGCACAGGCATCGCCGGGCTCGGGATGTGAATTCAGTATCTGCGCCAGGGACGTTTCATTGACGACTCCGTGCAGCCCGTCGCTGGACAACAGGATCCGGTCACCGGGCCGCAGATCCACGGTCGCGGTCTCGGGCAGTGCCTGCGGGAGCATCGCTATATGCCGGGTCACGATGTTGCGGGCCGGGTGCTGGTCGGCGTCGGCAATGTCGACCTCGTGCGCGTCGATCAGTTCCTGGATCACGCTGTGATCGCGGGTCAGTTGCTGCAACTCCTGCTCTCGGCACAGGTAGGCGCGGCTGTCGCCCAGATGGGTGACCAAAGCGCGCGACCCCGCGATGAACACGGCCACCAGCGTGCTGTTCGACCCGGCAACGCGGGGATCGGCGTCGGCGTAGGCGCGAAAGTCATCGCAGAATTCCGTGACCGCGCGGCCCAGCAACTCGGGTGCGGCCGATTCGTCCAGGTCATCCGGCTTGAGGTGGCGGGCCACATATGTCGGCAGCAGATCGACCACCAGGTGAGCGGCCAACGCGCCGTCGGTGCTGCAGGCCACGCCGTCGGCAACCATGAACAGCGTTTGCTCGGTTTCCCCATCCAACTGAGCACCCCAACGGTCCTGGTTGTTGGTCCGTAACCGGCCGATGTCGCTCAGACCCGCGTACTGCACACGCCCACTAATACGCGGTCACCGCCGGGCGGCCGGTGTCGCCCCCGGTCATCCGCTCGGATTCGGGTAGATCGAGGTAGCGCTCGAGGTTGCGATGCATGTTGATCACGCGCCGTTCCTCGTTGGACAGCACCAGGTGGGTGAAGCCGGGCTGGTGCATGCCTCGCTGCAAGCCGGCGAGCACGTGGACGTCCTGGCTGAGCACCACACCTGGGTCGGCCTCTCCGGCGGTCGTGCGAACGTCCGTCGGCTTGTTGCGCGGCGCACCCGGCGGCATCCGGGTCATCAAGAACATGACCATCTCACCTTTGTCCGGGTCGGCACCGGGCCGTGAGCACATGATCGTCAGGTGGTCGGCGTTGGTCAGAAACGTCATGTTCGGGAACACGTTGTACTGATGCAGCCGTGTGACCCGGTCGGTGTCGGCCCAGTCCAGATCGACCCCGCGCTGCGCCGCGAACGCGCGGGTGCGCGCCGCGATCAAATCTTGGACACTGTCGTCCGGCTGGCGCTCGTCGGCGGGGAACGGCGTTCCCTCGGGCGCGCCCATGAGTAGACCCTGGGTGTAAACGTATGCGTCCCAAACCTCTTCGTCGCTCAGCGCGCCGTCAAAACGTGGGCTCTGCACACCGTAGGGTTGGTCGGATTTGCCGGTGTGGCCCCAAATCTGTTGTGGGGCATGAATATCGTCGACACAACGCAGCAATTCGGGATGCAATGTCTGAATGTGGTAGGTCTCGCTGTAGCCGTCAGCGATCGTCTTCCAGTTGGCGTCGACCTCGATGGTCAGAGTTGCGTAGCAGCGGAAGTCGTCCAGATTGGACCAGGCGACGTCGTCGGGTATCGCCTCCAGATACTCGATCAGCGGCATCGCGTTGAGGTCCAGATTGACGAAGACGAGCCCCTGCCAGGTGTCGACTCTGACCGGCACCAGCGGGAAGTCGGACATTCGTAGCGCGCCGAAGCCCTTGCGGTTGGGCACCCGCTTGAGCGTGCCGGCCAGATCCCAGGTCCAGCCGTGGTAGCCGCATTTGAGTTCGTGCAGGCCGGCACCCGAGCCCACGCAGACCGAGTTGCCGCGATGCCGGCAGGCGTTCTGGAAGGCGCGCAGCCCGCCGCATGGCGAATCGGGATCGTCACCGCGCACGATTAGCACCCCATAGGGGCCGCAGCGGTATTCGAAGTAGTCGCCGGGTTGCGCGACGTGGTCGACCATGCAGGCGATCTGCCACACCTTGGGCCACATTCGTTCGATTTCGAGAGCCGCGAACGCCGGAGAGTAATAGCGGTGGGCCGGAACCAGGGTTGGTCGTTCTGGGGGTGTGCCGATCGCGTCCTCGGTCGGCGGGCCCGCGCCGGATTGCCGGCAGCCAACGAGTTGCTCATGGGTTCAACGGGCTCCGCGGACCAGGCGGCCGGGACGGGCGCCGGTGTCGACGTCCTTGCGACGGGTCACCGTTCCGCTGACGATGGTCGCCGCATATCCGCTGGCGCCCTGCAAGATTCGGTTTCCGCCGGCCGGCAGGTCATAGGCCATCGCGGCCGGGTGCAATCGCAGCGTGTCCATGTCGATCACGTTGATGTCGGCCTTCTTGCCGGGCTCGATGGTGCCGCGGTCGGTGAGTCCGAACAGGTGGGCCGTATCGCGCGACTGCTTGCGGATCACGTATTCCAGCGACAGCTTCTCGCCGCGGTGCCGGTCCCGTGCCCAGTGCGTGAGCAGGAAGGTGGGATAGGAGGCGTCGCAGATCATTCCGCAGTGCGCGCCGCCGTCGGACAGCCCCAGCACGCCGGCGGGGTGCAGCATCATCTCCCGGATGGCCTCGTGGTTGCCGTCGGCGTAGTTGAACAGCGGCAGCATCAGCATCGCGGTCGCGTCCCGCTCGAGCATGAGGTCGTACAGCGTCGACAGGGGGTCCTCGCCGCGGTCCTTGGCGATCGCCGCGACGGTTCGGTCGGGGGTGGGCTCGTAGTCCGGCGGATTGCCCAGCGCATACAGCCGCCACAGGGAGTGCTGCACCAGGGCGAACATCCCGTCGAACAACATCGTCGGGTCGACGGGCAGGTCGTCCTCGGCCAGGATTGCGGCCTTCACCGCGGGGTCGGCCAGGCGCTGCGCCAGTTCCTCGCGGCTGCATTCCGCCTTCAGGCGGCGGTAGGTGGGCCGGTGGCTGAAGCCATGGTGGCCCTGGAAGCCGATCATCATGCCGAACGGGCGCGCCGCGATCTGCGGGTACAGCCGAGCGCCCGCCGCGTGCGCGGCGGCGGAGAGGTCCAGCTGCTCGCGCCACAGGTTCGGGTCGGCGTCCACCTGGATCAGCGCGAAGGACACCGGCCGGTCGATTTCGCCGCTCAGCCGCCGCATCCAGTCCAGTTCCTTCTTGGGGCCGATGATGTCCTCGCCCGCGGCGCCCTGCGGGGCCAGCTCGAACACCGCCTGGCCGCCGGCCGCCATGGCGCGGCCGAGGCCGAACAGCTCCTCTTCCGCGGCGAACGTGCCGGGCACCGGTTCGCCGTCCATCGCACGGTGTCCCAGCGTGCGCGACGTGGAGAAACCGAGCGCGCCGGCCTCGATCGCTTCGGTGACCAGCCGGCCCATCGCCGCGATGTCTTCGGGAGTCGCCGGCTCGTTGCGGGCGCCCCGCTCGCCCATCGCGTAGGCGCGGATGGCGCCGTGGGCGACCTGGCTGCCGACATCGATCGCGTACTTCTGCTTGCCGATCGCGTCGAGGTACTCGGGGTAGGTTTCCCAGCCCCAGGTGATGCCCTCGGTCAGCGCTGTGCCGGGGATGTCCTCGACCCCCTCCATCAACGCGATCAGCCAGTCCTCGGTGCCGGGCCGGACGGGGGCGAAGCCGACGCCGCAGTTGCCGGTGACCACCGTGGTGACCCCGTGGCCGCTCGACGGCTCGAGCAAACCGTCCCAGCTCACCTGACCGTCGTAGTGGGTGTGGATGTCGACGAAGCCAGGCGCCACCAAATGTCCTGTCGCGTCGATGGTTTCGGCGGCCGCGCGCCTTCTAAGCCGGCCAGCTCCGCGGTCGTTGGCACCACGGCGGACGACGTCGACGATCGCGCCGTCTTTGATGCCGATGTCAGCGCGGTAGCGCTCGGCGCCCGTGCCGTCGACGACGGTGCCACCGATGATTTTCAGGTCGTACATGATTTCCCCTGAGTCTTATTACGCTACGCGGCGTAGCGTAACTATTGACGGTAGTCCACCACGTGGGCCCGCGTCAATGAATCCGCGACTAGATCGACCCCTTCAGTGCCGCAATAGTTTCCAGGTCATCGAGTGCTGCGACGGCGCGGCGCAGGCCCTCCATGGCGATGTTCTCCACTTGCATTCCCCCCATGCCGGCGGTGATCAGGGCGGCGACATAGGCATACATCGCGCCCTGCCGGTACCGCAGCCACAGGTCGTCGCGATCCAGCTCGGGTCCGCCGGCCGCCGCCAGCGCGCGTCGGTAGGCGTCGAGCAGGTCGCGTTGAGCCGCGCGTCGGTCTTCCGGTGTCAGGCTGGTGACCAGGGTGTAGGCCAGTTCCCGGGATGGGTGGCCGCGCCGCACCGCTTGCCAGTCCAGCAGTCCCGGGTTGCCGTCGCGGAAGTACATGTTGCCCGGATGGGCGTCGCCGTGCATGACGGTATGTGGCGGAGTGTCGATCACCGCGGCAACCGCTCGATAGTTGTCGGCGATGAAGCGGCCCTTTTCGACGGGGAAGTCGACCGGGATGGTCGTCCGCTCGGCGAGCCGCTTCATCGAGGCATTCATCAGCGAGCCGGTCAACAGCGAAGTGACGTCGCCCGACGGCGTATAGAGCCATCCCAACCGGCGGTCAAGGTCCACGGCGGTCCCAAAAGGTGGCGTGCAGGCGAGCCAGCAATTCCACGATCAGGCTGGCTTGGTCGAGGGAAAGCGGGTGCAGGGTGTCGGGAAATTCGCATGTCCGTGGGGAGGTCTTCGAGGGCCAGCAGGTATCGCCCCGTCCAGGCATCAAATGTCGCGCCGTAGCTCTTCGGGACGCCGGTGAGTTCCGAGGCGAGCTGGCTGTAGAAGCGCACCTCGGTGTGCCCGAGCCGACCAAGTTCACCCATCAACCGGGTAGCGGGCGTCTTCGCCGCGATCTTGACGAACACCGACTCCGGCACTCCTTTCCGGTCAAGGCCAGCCGTGCTCGCGACGAGGTCCCCGCGTCGCTGCCAAGGACGCTGACCGAGCTGACGGTGGGACCCATGACCCGCGACAGCGACGGCGGCGTCGATGTCGACGCCGCGCGGGGCAACCCGGCCCGGCCGCCCACTATCGCGTCGGCGGTCACCCGGCCTACTCCGCGGCCCAGATGAGCGGCTAAGCCGGCGATGGAGGCGGCTTGTGCCACAGGGTTTTTCATAGAAGTCCGTTCTGCTTCGTGGACAACGGGTAGTCGTCCGCCCCTGCGGCCGTCCGCCAGGGCAAAAGTAACTAAACATTGAGAGATCAGACAATATTGACGTTATTGTCTGATCTATGGCACTAGGGCCCGCACCAGAAACTGCTCGACGAACCGGCGTTTGTCGGTTGCAGAGCGGTGCCGCCACGACGGTGCCAGCAAGAACAATGTGGTCGTGTGCAACCACTGCACGATCGAGCGCGGATCGAGGTCTTCGTAGAGGCGGCCCGCGAGCTTCCATCGCTGCAGCAGGGGTCCGTAGTGCCGCAATAGCAACTCCACGATGGGCTGCGACCCCAGTTCCAGTGCCGTTGCCACCGCGGTGCTCTCGGCCGCGAACAGTGCTTCGTTCAGCGGATCGCCCGCTACCGACTCCACGCGCGCCAGGACCATCACGGGCAGCGAGCGGACGGGGTCGTCGGGGTGGCGCAGTGAACGCACCAGATCACCGAGGGCCGTATCGACCCGCATCAGCATCAGGCCCAGCAGCACCTCGTTGCGGCCGGGGAAGTAGCGGTAGAGGGTGGAGCGAGAGACACCGGCTTCGTCAGCCACTTCGGCCATCCGGATCTGGGAGTCACCCCGGCGCACGATGCAGCGGCTTGCGGCGTCCAGGAGCAGCCTGCGGGCCTCCTCGTCGTCGAGGATCGCGCGGTCATCGCCCCACCGCCGGCTTGGCTCCATCTCGCCGATGTTACGGGATAAGTTGTGTTTGGTCTCGAATGCCGTTGTAGGACAGGTAATTAGATGGTTTACTCCGCGGCTGACGAGTCGTTCACCCATCAACTCCCGACGACTTTCGACCAGGTGCACGACCCCGACCCGACGTGGTCGGATCGCTGCTATTTTTTCGCCGCGTCGCCGGATGGCACGATGCTGCTGGCCAGCGGCTATGGCAACAACCCGAACACCGCAAGCGGGCTGGGCTATGTGAAGGTCAGCCTGGCCGACGGTCGGCATTGGGATCTGTTGTCGGGGCGGCCGGTGACCGGTGCTGACCGCGCCGACTTGAGCGCCGGGCCGATGCGCTGGACCTGCGTTGAGCCGCTGAAGAAGTGGCGCCTTGATGTCGAACCCAATGGGTCCGGAGTCGAGTGGGAGCTCTACTACGAACCCACCGCCCCGATGTGGGAGTTATTGCCGATGAAGGTGCGCGGCAGGGACGGCCAGATGTTGGCCGACATGTATCACATGAAGGAGCCCGGGCGCTGGAGCGGCTGGGTGCAGATCGACGGTGAGCGTATCAGCGTCGACGGGTTCCACGGTGGCAGGGACCGCACCTTCGGTGTGCGTGTCTCGGACCAGATCGACTTCTGGCTGTGGCTCGACGCCGGCTTCGACGACCGCGCCATCGAAGCCTGGATCATCGAATCCTGCGACGGCACAGTCAACTACGTCGACGGCGGAATCACCCATAACGACGGCACCCTGTCCAAGCGATTCGTCAAGATCGAGCACGAGGTCGAATTCGACGGCGACCGCAAGCGGCCGGCTCGCGCGGTGCTGGTTTTCACCGACGAAGACGGCGCGACCTACCGCGTGACCGCCGACACCCCCCACCAGGCCGTTAACGCCTACTACGGTTTGCCGATGGCGCACTGCCAGTACGAGGACCTGGGTGGTGGTGCCTATTTCGTTCACTTCCGTTGGGACAGCAACGATCCTGGACAACTCGCCGAGACCGAGGGCAAGTCGATGGCGCTCGACCAGCTGATGCGCTTCCAGCTCGACTCCGACTCGGAACCGGCAACGGGTTGGGGCATCTTCGAGTTGCTGCTCGGCGGGCAGGGCTACCGCCGCTACCCGAACTGGCCGGTGATGGACATGTCGGCGTTCACTCAGGACAAGACCCCGGTCGAGCGGCTGCCCGCAGACGACGAGGAAATTCGGCAATGACCCTGAACGACAACACCATCGAGCGGTTGACCGAGTGGCTGCGCACCCAACTGCCCGACGCGATGGAGGTCCGGATCGAGGGTCTGGACCGGGTGAATTTCGGACATTCCGCCGAGATGATGATGCTGACGATCGTGACAGGCGCGACCCGCCAAGACGTGGTGTTGCGGCTGCGCCCCAAACCGCCGGCGCTGCTGGAACCGTACGATCTGGCCCGCCAGTTCACCATCCTGCGCGCATTGGACGGCACCGGGGTCCGGGTTCCCCGGGCGTTGTGGTTCGAGGACACCGGCGACGTCCTGGGGCGACCGTTCTTCGTCATGCAACGCGCCACCGGCGACGTCTATGAAATGGAGGCGCCTGCCGGGGTTGCCGACCAAACCGTGGTGCGGATGTGCCAGAGCCTGGCCGAACAACTCGCGGCGATCCACTCGGTCGACCTCGCGCAGACCGGGCTGGCCGCGCTCGACGACGGCGGCGACCATCTTGACCGCGAACTCGGCCATTGGGCCGCGGAGATGAATCGCGTCAAGCGCGGCCCCCTGCCCGCCCTGCAACGACTCCACCAGGCGCTGCTCGAGGGTAAGCCCGAGCCGTGCCCGACGGTGACCCTGGTGCACGGCGACGCCAAACCGGGCAACTTCGCCTTCGCCGACGGCGAGGTCAGCGCGGTGTTCGACTGGGAGATGACGACCGTCGGTGATCCCCTGACCGACATCGGTTGGCTCGAAATGCTCTGGATCCAGCCCGTCGGCATCAACAGCCATCCTGCGGCGCTCAGCATCGATGCGCTGCTCGCGCATTATCAGGCGATCAGCGGTATCACGGTCGTGAATCGCCCGTGGTACCGCGCGTTCAACGCCTACAAGATGGCCGTCATCTGCCTCATCGGCGCGATGCTGGTCGAGGACGGGCACAGCGACGATCAAAAACTCGTGCTCGCGGCGTACGGCACCTCGCTGATGACCAAGGTCGGGCTCACCGAACTGGGCGTCGCCGAACCCCTCGACGATGGGCCGGTCCTCCCCCGCGAGGAACGCATGCAGCAGGTGCTGGCGCAGCGCTAGGGCTGACTCAGCGGCTCACGGATACAAGACGATCACGTCGGCGACGCAGGCGGGACGGGTTTGGCCGTCGATCTCGTAGGTCAGCGTGAACACTGATTCCACGCCTGCGGTCTTCTGCTGGGCGCTCGCCACCGCGACGGTGGCGCGAAGCTGTGCGCCGACGCGTACCGGCGCGGGGAACCGCACCTTGTTGAGCCCGTAGTTCAAGGCCGCGGTTAGCTCACGGATCTGCAGCACCTGCGAAATCACCACGGGGGCAAGCGACAATGTGAGATAGCCGTGCGCGATGGTGCCCTTGAACGGACCGTTTGCGGCTCTTCGCGGGTCGGTGTGGATCCATTGGTGATCACCGGTGGCATCGGCGAACAGATCCACTTGGTCTTGGGTAACCTCGATCCAATCGGTGGTGCCCAGGCACTGCCCGACCAACTCGATCAGTTCGGCGGGTTCATCGAGAACGGTTGTCATGGTTAACCTTTTGTCGACTGACGGTTCTATCGTGTGCGCCGTTTCAGCCAGCGTCATTGTCGTGCGGAACAACATCGGCGCGACGAATGTGTCTGCGGGAATAGCGGTTTACTTCAGTCACATGAGGCGGCGTCGCACCTCGAACGCCAGGCACAAATCGGCGATGTCGCGCGGCTTGGACAGCGACCGGCCGGTGCGTTGCTCGATGCGGTGCAGTCGGTAGCGCACCGTATTGGGATGACAGAACAGCTTTTCCCCAGCCGCGCGTAAGGATCCGTCGGTGTCCAGCCACACCTTGAACGTGTCGAACAGGACCTCACGCTCGTTGTCAGGCAGCTCGGCGAAACCATCGATGACTGGCGCCACGAGACTCACCATCACTTCGGGCGCGCTTACGGCGGCGGTGGCCAGGATCGAGCCGTCGAAGACCGACACCGGCCCGTCCGGGTCGGGCCGCGCGCACAGCATCAGCCGGGCATAGCGCAGCGCCTTGGCGGTATCCCGAAGGTCGTCGAAGCGTGCGCTCACCCCGATCCGGGCGCGAGTCATCCGGGACAGCAGCGCCACCACGTCGTCGTGCTTTTTGTCGGTCTTGATGTGCACGATCCCGGCGTGCAGGTCAGGAAGAACGTGCCAGGCTGAGTAGACGTCGATGCCGCGCAGCTTGGATTCGATGCCCGGTAGGGCTTCTTTTCCGACTGCCGGGACTTCGGCGGCGACGGCTACGAACGGGCCGGTGGCGGGCAGCCGCAAGTGGTCGGCCGCCTCCCACAGGCTCGATCGGTCGAACACCCGGCCGTGCAGCAGTGCGTCGATCATCTCCGAGCGGCGCGATTCGTCGGACTGCAGCCTGCGAGTTTGTTCCGCTCGGTAGCCGACCGCCATCGCGTCGGTGTAGATGTCCTGGGCGGCAAGGACTTTCTCGGTCAGCACGCGCACCGCGGGATCATCGGCGCGCGCGTGATTGCGGGCCTCGACGACCATGGCGTCCCAGAGTCGGCGGAATCCCACGCGGTAGGCCTCCATCACGGCCGAGAGCGGCAACCCGTCGCGGGCTCGTGCGGCACCCAATTCGGAGGCGGCGGTCGCGTCGAAGTCATCGTTCGCGGCGATCGCGCCGCATATCGGCAGCACATTGGCTGCGCACCCCGCGGTGAGCGAGTCGAACGGCACCAGTGGGGCCGCGTGGTAGCAGCCGGACCTCCTCGAGCGATGGCGCGAGCCAGCTGGACCGCGACCTCGTCGATACGTTCATGGATCGCCGCGGCCACGTCGGTGACCTGGCGTTGCACACCACTAGCAGTCATTCGCGGCACGCTAACCGGTACAGCGGGTTTGGCCATTGTCCGCGAGAAACAAAAACGGCACTGATCATTGTCGCCGGCACCAACACCTGAACGCAGGGGGAACGCCTGGCGGGCTTCTTGGCCGCGACGGGCTGGATTGGCGATAGTGTGCATTAGTGGCGACAGCGAGATGTCCCCACCGAGGTTGGTGAAAGTCGATGACCGACGTCGATCCCCGTTCGACGCAGCGGGATCTGGTGTCCGACGTTCCCGCCGAATTGCGCGAGGCGGGGTTTGACGACGTCGCCGAGGTCGGGCGCGGCGGCTTCGGCATCGTCTATCGCTGCGTCGAGCCACAACTGGATCGCGCCGTCGCGGTGAAGGTGCTGACCTCTTACCTTGATCCCGACAACCTGGATCGCTTTTTCCGCGAGCAACGCGCGATGGGCCGGCTTTCGGGACATCCCCACATCGTGACGGTTTTGCGCGCCGGGACCACCGCGGGCGGACGTCCGTTCATCGTGATGCCTTATCACGCCAGGGATTCGCTGGAAACGCTGCTGCGCAACAGCGGACCTCTCGGCTGGACCGAGACGCTGCGCATCGGGATCAAATTGGCCGGTGCGCTGGACGCGGCGCACCGGGCGGGAACGCTGCATCGCGACGTCAAACCGGCCAACATCCTGATGGACGATTACGGTGAACCGCAGCTGACCGATTTCGGCATCGCCAGGATCGCCGGCGGGTTCCAGACGAGCACCGGGATGATCACCGGGTCACCGGCGTTCACCGCCCCGGAAGTGCTTGAGGGCGCCAGTCCAACGGTGGTATCGGACGTGTATTCGCTTGGCGCGACACTATTTTGCGCAGTGACCGGTCACGCGGCATTCGAACGCCGATCGGGCGAGAAGGTCGTCGCGCAGTTTCTGCGGATCACTTCCGAACCAATTCCAGACCTACGTGGACAGGGGCTGCCCGCGGAGTTGGCCGCCATCATCGAGCTAGCCATGGCGCGGGATCCCGCCGAACGCCCCCCGACCGCCGCAGCGTTCGGCGACGAACTCCGTGAGGTCCAACGCAGCCACGGTGTCGCAGTCGACGAGATGGTGCACCCGGTCGAGTCGGACGGCCCGCCCCGCATCCCGACGCATACGCACCCGTCCCAACGAACCGAAAGCAGAATCACGCCGACGCCGCCGACCCCGGCGACCAAGTACCGGCCCCTGGTGCCCACCCGCTCGCTAGTCAGCCGCGATCGGCTGCTCGAGATGCTGCAAGCCGGCGGCAGACGGCGGCTGATGCTCCTGCATGCGCCGTCGGGTTTCGGCAAGACGACGCTTGCGGCCCAATGGCGCGAGGAACTCACGCAGGCTGGTGTCGTTGTTGCGTGGCTGACGGTCGACGATGACGACAACAACGAGGTGTGGTTTCTGGCGCATCTGCTCGAGTCGATTCGCCGAGTCCGTCCGTCCCTGGCGGTGCCGCTTGGCGGCGTACTCGAAGAACACGGAAATGATGCGGCCCGCTACGTGTTGACCACGCTTGTCGACGAAATGCATGCCGCCGATGACCGAATCGTGCTGGTGATCGACGACTGGCACCGGGTGTCGGACACGGCGACCGTCGCCGCGCTCGCGTTTTTACTCGAGCACGGTTGCCATCACCTCCAGATCATCGTGACCAGTTGGTCGCGTGGGTGCCTGCCGCTGGGCAAGCTGCGAATTCGTGATGAGCTACTCGAAATCGACGGCGAATCTTTGCGTTTCGATGCCGACGAGGCGCGATCCCTGTTCAACGCTGTCGGCGGCATGCAACTCGATGATGCCGACGTGCAGGCATTGGTGGCATCCACCGACGGGTGGGCGGCCGGGCTGCAGCTGGCGATGCTCTCGTTGCGCGGCGGGGTCGACGTCGCCGGCCTGGTGGACCGACTCGTCTGCGCCAACGACGTAGTCGAAGAGTTTCTTGCCGAGAACGTGCTCGACGCTCTGGACGCGGAGACAGAGGAGTTCATGCTGGCGACGTCGATCACCGATCGCACGTGCGGTGCGCTGGCGTCGGCCTTGACGGGCATTCCAAGGGGACAGGCAATGCTCGAGGATGTCGAAAAGCGCGGTCTGTTCTTGCACCGCACCGACGATGACCCCCAATGGTTTCGCTACCACCACATGTTCGCCGAAATTCTGCACCGCCGGCTTGAGCGGGGTGGCGCCGAGCGCGTCGAACAACTGCACCGTGCCGCTGCGATCTGGTTCGCCGAGAGGCAGCACCTGAGCGAGGCGGTGGATCACGCATTGGCCGCCGGTGATCCGGCCTATGCGGTGGACATCGTCGAGCAGGACGAGACACACCTGCTGGAGCAGTCGAGGATGACGAGCCTGCTGGCGCTGGTCGCCAAGCTACCGGCCGCGCTGGTGGTGACCAGGCCGCGACTGCAGCTGACCGTCGCTTGGGCCCAGATTCTGTTGCAACACACTGCGCCGGCCTATGGCGCGCTGAATCGCCTCGATCTGGCCATGGGCCGCGCCGGGCTCGCGGACAGCGCCCGTGCGGACATGAAAGCCGAGGCCGACGTGGTGCGCGGCGTCGCCGAGATATTTGCCGACCGCGCGGGGGCCGTCGACGAGCTGATCACCGAGGCGATGTCGCGGCCGGAAACCTTGCCGCCGCGGGTACCGGGGGTGGCCGGCAACATCGCGGCGTTCGCTGCGATCTATCGCTTCGAGTTCGAAGCCGCCCACCGATTGCTTGCCTGGGCGGCGCCCTATCAGGACATGCTGGGGCCGTTCGCCAGCGTCTATGCCCGACTTTTCGGTGGCATCGCGGCGAGGTATCAGCTCGACGTCCCCGCCGCGATGACGAACTTCCGAGAGGCATACGAGATCGGCCGCAGCGCGGGGCCGCACTCGCACGCAATGCGTCTGGCTGCTGCCTTGCTAGGCGAATTGCTATACGAGACGGGTGAACTCGCTGAGGCCGAGGGTCTCGTCGAGGAAAGCTACCAGCTCGGGGCCGAGGGCGGGGGCGTCGATTGGCTGGCCGCGAGGTATGCGATCGGCGCTCGGATCAAGGCAGCCCGCGGTGACCTGAGCGTCGCCGCGGATCGGCTGAGCGCCGGCATGGCCGCAGCGGAGCAGCTGCGTCTACCACGCCTGGAGGCGGTGATCAACAACGAGCGGATTCGCCTTGGGATCGGCATCGCAGCCGACGTTGCGGCCCGGCTGCGATCGGCCCGGGCGATCCCGCAGGATGACGGAATCGCAATGATCACAGCGGAACTCGACGAAGACTCGGGCATCCGTCTGCTGTCGGCCAGCGACTCAGCCGACGATCGTGCCCAGGCATGCCGACGTGCCGCAGCCCTGGCGGCCGGAATCGACGACGGGCGCAGACCATTGGCCGCGCTGCAGGCCCAGCTGTTACTGGCCGAAACCCTTGTTGCTGTGGGACGAGCCGATGAGGTGAGTGCCGCGGTGCCCGGTGCGACAAAGCGGTGCGGTCAGCTTGGTCTCTCACAACTCCTGGTCGACGCAGGTCTTATCTAGTAGTGTTTTGCAACTAAGATGCGAGTCTTAAGCGACCCTGTGCAGAGAGGACATCACATGTCGACCAACACGGTGCTCGACCGGTTCCGCCTGGACGGGAAAGGTCGCGATAGTGACGGGGGCTTCCTCTGGGCTCGGTGTCGCGTTCGGCAAGGCACTGGCTGAGGCGGGCGCGGACCTCGTCCTCGCTGCCCGCCGCGCCGACCGCCTCGAAAAGACCCGGGAGTTGATCGAGGAGCGCGGCCGGCGCGCGCTCACCGTCACCGCGGACGTGAGCCAACCCGGTGACGCTCAGGCGGTGGTCGACGCGGCGATGAAGGAGTTCGGGCGGGTCGACGTGCTGGTCAACAACGCGGGTAAGGGCACCGCCGTGCCGGCCACGCGCGAGACGCCCGAGCAGTTTCGCGAGGTGATCGACATCAATCTCAACGGCTCATACTGGATGGCCCAGGCCTGCGGCCGGGTCATGAAGCCCGGCAGCGCAATCATCAACCTCTCCAGCGTCGTCGCGCTGACCAGCGGTGGCCTGCCCCAGGCGGCTTACTCGGCGAGCAAGGCCGCGGTGATCGGGCTGACCCGCGACCTCGCCGTGCAGTGGACGGGCCGCAAGGGCATCCGCGTCAACGCGCTCGCCCCGGGCCTGTTCCCGTCGGAGATGACCGAGCAATTCCCCGACGGGTACATCGAGAGCCAAATGGGACGCTGCCCCGCCGGGCGTCCGGGAGACCCTGACGAACTCGCCGCGGCGGTGGTGTTCCTGGCCAGCCCGGCCGCGGGCTACATCACCGGCGCCACACTGGTCGTCGACGGGGGCTTGACCGCGAACTAAGTTTTGAAAAGCAACTACATGGACGCTACGCTCAGGGACGTGAAGCACGCTGAACTGCTCGATGAGAACTGTGCGATCGCCCGCTCCACCGCCATCCTCGGCGAGCGCTGGGTTTGGGTGATTCTGCGTCAGGCGTTCAACGGGGCCCGGCGCTTCGAGGACTTCCAGCGTGGAATCGGCTTGGCCCGCAACGTGCTCACCGACCGTCTGAACTGGCTCGTCGACCACGGCATTCTGCAGCGGCGACCCTACGCTGAGCACACCGCACGCGACCTCAACGAGTATCGACTCACCGCCAAGGGGCGCGCACTGTTCCCCGTGTACGTGGCATTGATGCAGTGGGGCAACGAGTGGACCGGTCTTGCCGCTCCGCCGGTGGATCTGCTGCACAAGCCGTGCGGACATCGAGTCGGAGTCCGGGTCGTGTGCTCGGAATGTGGCGAGGACATCGATGCCCGCGACACCGAGCCGGTTGTCGGAAGAGGTCTGATCATGCACCGCGGTAGTCGGCATTGAGGAGGTTCAGGGGACATGGAGTGGACTGGCGCCCGCTATACGGATAAGCCCAACGTGGAAGTCCAGACGTGGATCGACGCGACGCCCTCGCGGGTGTGGCAAGTGGTATCGAACGTGAAGCTGATGCCGACGATGAGCAATGAACTGCAGGCAGTGGAATGGCTCGATGGGGCGGAGCGAGCCGTCGGTCGGCGCCAGGTTCGTCGGACACAACAAGCACGAAGCGCTGGGGGAGTGGTCGACCACCTCGGAAGTCATCGAGTGCGATCCGGAGCGAGCGTTCGCCTGGGCGGTCGAGAATCGCGATAACCCCACGGCGATCTGGCGTTTCAGCTTGCTCCCGAAGGACGGTGGAACCCAGCTGACGCAGTGGATGCAGCTGGGCCCCGGCCGCTCGGGGCTGTCCATTGCCATCGAGCGCATGCCCGAAAAGGAGCAGAAGATCGTGTTCGTGCGGATGCGCGAATTCGAGCAGAACATGGGCGTAACCCTGGAGCACATCAAGAGGTTGGTGGAAGGCTGATGCGCACGGCCACCACCGTCGAGGCATCGGGCTTCCAAGACTGGCCTGTGCAAAGGGATTTCGTGGTCGAAGCCGAGAGATTGGGTTTGGACATCTGCTGGGTGGCCGAGGCGTGGGGGTCCGACGCGCCGTCAGCCCTCGGCTACTACGCTGCTTGCACCGAGCGCATGCTGCTCGGCTCGGGGGTCATCCAGGTCGGGACGCGGACTCCGGTCGCGGTCGCGCAGGCCGCCATGACGCTGTCGAACTTGTCGGGTGGGCGGTTTCTGCTCGGCCTGGGCGCCTCCGGCCCGCAGGTCATCGAAGGGCTGCACGGAGTGTCGTTCGAACGGCCGATGGCCCGGCTGCGGGAAACCGTGGACGTGGTGCGCCACGTGTTCGATGGCGGCAAGATCTCTTATGCTGGTTCGGAATTCAGCATTCCGCGCCCGGGCAGCGATGCCGTGCCGATGCGGCTGTCAATGCGCGCCGAGCACGCCATCCCGATCTATCTGGCGACACTGTCACCGGCGATGCTGCGGCTCACCGGCGAGGTCGCCGACGGCTGGCTCGGTACCAGCTTCGTGCCCGAAGGGGCGGCCGCCTACTTCACGCATCTCGACGATGGCCTGGCCCGAAGCGGACGTACTCGGCGCGATCTGGATATCTGTCAGGGCGCCGAGGTGGCCTTCGCCGACGACGAGGAGTCGTTGCGGGTGATGGTGGCCGCGCGCAAGAATGAGCTCGCCTTCAGCCTCGGCGGCATGGGATCGAAGTCCACCAACTTCTACAACCAGGCCTACAGCCGGCAGGGCTGGGCCGAGGTGGCCGCCGAGGTCCGTGAGCGGTGGCAGGCGGGCGATCGCGACGGCGCGGCCGAGCTGGTGACCGACGAGATGGTGTTGGCGACGACACTGATCGGCACGGAATCCATGGTGCGGCAACGGTTGCGGGTGTGGTGTGATGCCGGCGTCGATACGGTGCGGCTCTACCCGGCCGGTGACACGCTCGATGACAGGTTGACCACCCTGGGCCGGGCGATTGAGATGGTGCACGGGATCAAGAGTTCCCCGAAAAACTAAACCTGTGGGAGTCGACGATGACTGACGCGTTTGTCCTCGGGGGTGTCCGTACCCCCTTCGCCCGGTATGGCGGTTCGCTGTCGCACATCCGGCTCGACGACCTCCTCGGAATGACCATGAAGGGCGCCTGCGAGCGTGTCGGCGTCGAGCTCGATCAGATCGAGGACATCGTCGCCGGGTGCGTCAATCCCGCCCATGAAGGGATCGGCGATGTGGGCCGCTGGGCGGCCCTGGCCGCGGGTTTCCCGGACAGCGTCGCCGGCGCCACCATCAATCGGTTCTGTGGCTCGTCGATGAGCGCCACGGTGAACATCGCCCACGCGATCAAAGCCGGTGACCTCGGCGTGGGTATCGCCTGTGGTGTCGAGTCGATGTCCCGTTCGGGCTATGCGTACATGAAGGGCGACGCCGCCTTCGCGCCAAGGGGTCCGGTAATCCTGCTGGACACCATGTGGGCCGGCGCAGGAGGTCCGCCGAATCCAAAACTGTTGGCCCGCAACGCCTACATCGGCATGATCGAAACCGCGCAGAACGTGGCCGACCGTTACAACCTGACCCGCGAGGAGATCGACGCGTTCGCACTGCGATCCCAGCAGCACGCTAAGGCCGCGCGCGATTCGGGTCGGCTGGCCAAGGAAATCATGCCCGTGCAGATTCCGGCGACCAAGAAGACACCGGCACGCACGTTCGAGCACGACGAGTTCATCCGCGACAACACCACCGCCGAGCAGCTCGCCGCGCTGCCGGTGCAATCGGGCACCACCCAAATGACCGCCGCCAACTCCACGCCGCTGACCGACGGCGCCAGCGCGATCCTCTTGGCCTCCGGGGAGCGGGCGGCCGCGCTTGGCGTCGAGCCGTTGGCGCGGGTGGTGTCCTCGGCGGTATATGCACTGGACCCGCTGATCATGGGACTGGCTCCGGCCTGGGCGCTGCCGCTGGCGATCAAGCGAGCCGGCCTGACGCCCGACCAGATCGACGTGTGGGAGGTGCACGAAGCGTTCAGCGCCCAGGCGCTCGGTGTGCTGCGCGAACTTCCCAACCAGCTGGGCGGTTTCAAGATCCCGGACGACAAGCTCACTCCGAATGGGGGGGCGGTGGCGATCGGTCATCCTTTCGGCGCCACCGGAACTCGCTACGTTTTGACCCTGGCGACCGAAATGCGGGAACGTCAAGTGCGTTATGGCGCCGCCGGAGTGTGCATCGGCTCCGGACAGGCGGTCGCCGTGGTCCTGGAAAACCCCGCCGCGTAGCAGCGACGGCTAGGTGGGATATTGGGAATGTGCGGAAACGAACAACGTGTAGGGATTCCCGTAGTTGGGAAAGCGGCTCGTTATCCCGGCGATAGTGTCTTGAGCCGATGATGATTTGGCGACGGCCTCGTCGAATGATTCGATGTACTCGCGTGATTGAGCGAGTTGACGCGCGGCATCGTCGTCGGGCGCATCGGGTCCTTGTGGCCGGCGATGATGGTGGCCGGGTTCATGCCGGAGACTGCATCGACGGTTGCTAACCAGGTTTGGCGGCTTGCCGGAGTCGAGTTCCACAGCCACATATGGATGTTGTTGTAGACCGCATCGCCGGCACAGACGGTATCCAAGTCAGGGATGTGTACTACGGTGGCCAATGCGCCATCGGCCCCGCCGACCTCGATCAGGCGCACGGGATGCTCCTCGATGGTGATGGCTTCCGAGCCGATCGGCTGGGGAACCGCTGCTTCGTGGTCGAATTGATCACCGAACCATCCGATCCAGTTCTGCAGGATCTCGGGTTGAAGGTGCAGGCGCGCTTCCTCAACGACGGTGGTGTTCAATGCCAGCAGCCGCGCATCGGGGAACGCTGCGAGGACCGGACCCGCACCGAAGAAATGGTCGCCGTGACCGTGCGTGATGACGATGCTCGTAAGGTGTTTACCTGTTTCGCCGATCCACGAAACGAGTTGGTGGCCTTCGTCGATGGTCATGAGTGCCTCGATGAGGATGGCGTCTCGTTCACCGGCGATCAGCGTGGCAGTGGACGCGGGCCAGGTGGCGATGCTGCCGGGATCCCATCCAGGCCCGCCGTTGACGGGCAGGTATCCGCTGTTGAAGACGTCAACGGTCAGAGTCATGTGTGCTGTCTTTCGCTGGAATGGGTTAGTCGGCGATCAGCATGTGTCACTACGGTTTTGGCCGCTGAGGAACAGTCGCGCATTGGCCAGGAAGACTTCTGCATGTTGGGACTGCGCGCCGTGGCTGGCATCGGGAAGTATCAGAAGGGTGGCATCCGACAGGTTCCTTTCCAGAACGACGGCGTTGACTGAGTCAACAACGATGTCTTTGGTGCCGTGCACGATCAATGTTGGCTGCCGAATCGCCCTGAGCATGGCGTAGCGGTCGGAAGTAGGAATTCCACCCCATTCGCGAATCGCGGCTAGTTGAGCGACGGCAGCGGCCGTGGTGACCGGTGTATCGCGATCCGCCCACCGGTGGTTCAGACGGTCCAGATATGAGCGGGCGGCGGCCTGGCTGGCGTCGCTCGGCGTAAAGAACGAATTCAGCAGCAAGGCTACGGGGTCAGCAAGGTCAGCTATCGAGAGTTCGGTGAAGGTCATCTTCTCGCCGCCGCGTGGCCCTGTCCCGCAAAGGATTATGCGACGAATCATCTCCGGATGAGACGCAGCGATCTGTTGTGCGACCATTCCGCCGAGCGAAAAACCTAGAAAGTCGACGGTCGTTAGACCCAAGGCGCCCACGAAGGCGACGCATGCGACGGCGAGCTCGGCCACCGTCGCGGGTGCGGTTCCTGTCGAGCTTCCGATCCCCGGATAGTCGAACGTGATCACATCGCGGCCGGCCGCTAAGCCGTCGACAACGAGAGGATCCCAGTCGTCCATGTTCGCGGCGAAGTAGTTTCCGAGGACCAGCGGTATGCCAGCGCGATGCCCCACCCGCCGGTAAGCGAAGTCGATACCGCTCGCTCCGCGCACGACATGGGTCTGCGTCACGGAGTACGACTGCATCGTCGGTGTTTTCATTGCGGCGTTCCTTTCTGCTGTGGGTCGCGGCCGGTAAACGCGACGAGCCGGTCGAGCGCGTCGGCGTTTGCCGGCAACGCCACCGGTGAGCCAAATCCGGCGGTGGCGCGACTTTGCGGAGTGAGCGTCTGTTGCGCCAGACCGACCACGTAAGCGACGTGGGTGTCCGAGACCTCGAGGGGCCGATGTAGGGCTACGGCGAAATCCCAGCCGTGGACCACGAGTTCGAGAGACAGGATGCCCAGCGCAAGGGGTGCGGGCAGTGTCCGCCCGCCGAACACAACGTCGCCAGTCAAACCCCGGCGCCGCCATCCCGCCAGGAGCGGTTGCGTTACGTGCTGGATGCGTTGAGCAATCGAATCGCCGACTGGCGGCACGACCGGTATACCGGCGGCGGCACCGAGGCGGGAGATGGTGTCGAAGAGATGATCGGCGAGGGCATCCACGTCCCAGTCGGCACAGGGCGTGGGGCGGTGCAGGTCGCCGTCGCCGATCGTCTGTACGACTTTGCGCACTGCGACCAATGCCGTTTCGGCGCTGGCGAATTCATCCACAGGCACTCCCGATGGGCGGACGCGACGCTGAGGCCGCGATCAGGTAGTGGGTTGGCAGGCTGAGGCTTCGGCAGTTGGTCGGTAGGGCGGATAGTCGGTGTATCCGTGCGGGCCGGGTGCGTAGTGCAAGGCGCGGTCGGATCGTGCGATCGGCGCCAGGGCGGCGAAGCGTGCCGGTAGGTCGGGGTTGGCGATGAATGTCTCGCCGAACGCGACGAGATCGGCCAGTCCCTCGCCGATCAGCTGGTTTCCGCGTTCACGGGTCATGCCGACGTTGGCGATGAGGGTGCCGTGGTAGCGGGACCGGAAGTGGGTGAACATGCCGTCGCCCTGTAGACCGGAGAGCGGGCCACCGCTGAGATCGGCCATGGCGCCCATCAACAGCCAGTGCGCCAGTGGGTATTCGTTGAGCCGGTCTACCACGTACTCGCTGGTGGCCAGGTTGTCGGCGGTCGAGACGAACTCGCCGTGTTCGGCCCACGCCGGACCGGCTTTGATTCCCACTCTGCGGATGTCGATACGCTCGGCGACGGCGTCGAGCACGTCGAACAATAGGCGCGCCCGGTTTTCGATCGACCCGCCGTACGCATCGGTGCGCACATTGGTGCGCGGGTTGAGGAATTGGTTGATCAGATAGTTGAATCCGGCCTGAAGTTGCACTCCGTCGAATCCGGCGCGCATCGCGTTGCTCGCCGCCGCGGCGTAGTCGTTGATGGTGGTGCGGATGTCGCGTCGCGTCATCGCTCTCGGAGTTACGGTCGGCTTGTTGCCCGACGGTGTCGGCGAGTGAAGTCCAGGGTTGACGGCTGATGGGGCCAAAGGCGCCGTGCCGGTGAAGAAGTCGGGATGCGACGTCGAGCCGGTGTGCCACAGCTGCACGAAGATGACGCCACCTGCGCGGTGCACGGCATCGGTGACCGCGGACCAGGCGCGTACCTGGTCGTCGGTGAACAATCCGGGAACGTCGTGCCAGCCGACGGCGTCGCGACTGATCCACGTCCCCTCAGTGACAATCAACCCGGACGATGCACGCTGGGCGTAATACTCTGCGTGCAACTCTGTAGGTACCAGGTCGGGATTCGTTGCGCGGCACCGCGTCAGCGGCGCCATCACGAGGCGGTTGGCGAGTTGGTACTCGCTCGACCGATAGGGTTGCAACAGCGGCTGGGCCTCAGCACGGTCGGGTTCGATTGCGGCGTTCATCGGCCTCCGGTCTTGGCGTCGTCGTGCCGGGCGTGCAGCTTCAAGAAGGCGGCCAGGTCTTCGATCGCCAGCGCGGACTCGGGTATTCCCGCCGAGATGTAGACCGGCCACACGTGGATTCCATGCGTCCACGGCTGAAAGGTCGTGTCGACTCCGGCGGCTATCGCGGCGTCGCGAATGCGCGCCGCGTCGTCGAACAGGATCTCGTCTTCGCCTACCTGGATCAGTAGCGGCGGCAGATCGTGTAGCTGTGCGAAGACCGACGAACAGCGCGGATCCGCCGGGTCGGCGCCACCGAGATAGTCAGCGGCCATGGATTCCAGCAGCTCGCGAGTGACGTAGGGGTCCGCATGCTTGCGCAGTTCCAACGAGGCCCCCGCGAAGGTCAGGTCGGCGAAGGGGGAAATGGCCGCAACACAAGAGGGCAGCGGTAGGCGCGTGTCGCGGGCGGCGACTGTGACGGCGACGGCCAGGTTGCCGCCCGCCGAATCCCCGAGCACCGCGACCTGGCGCGGATCGTCTCCGCCGTGACGGATGGTCCACCGGTAGGCCGCGAGGCAGTCGTCAAAGGCCGCGGGAAATCGGTGGTCAGGAGCCAGGCGGTAGTCGACGGCGTGTACTCGCGCGTGCGCGGCGAGTGCCACGGCGCCCGCGAGCGGCAGGTACCGATCCGGTGGCGACCCGCTGACGTAGCCGCCTCCGTGGTAGTACACAACGGTGCGCTCGGGTTCTCCGACCAGCGGTTCGACGGTGACCGCAGGAACGCCACCGAGACTGCTCGGGTAGCTGGAGACTCCCTCCAACGCGACACGGCCGTCGTTGAAGTTGCGGGTGCTTGCGGTGTCGACAACGGTGGGGCGGGCCCGTAGGTAGTTGACGAACGCCGTAAGCAGTTGGGATGCCGGTGGCTGCGGCTGCGGCTGCTGTGCAGGGAAGACGTCGCCGAACATGGGTAAGCCACTTCGTGATTGGCCTCGGTCGACCTCGTCCTGGATGACGTCCCAATGTTCAGCGAGCTTGCCGCCGGCGATGCGGACGACGTCGGCCGCGATCCAATTAGCCGGTTGGCCATGGCCGGAGAACCGGCCGTGCAATATGACATGGTCGCCGTAGGCGACGACGAGTTGATATTCGTAGCGCAATTCGGCCGGCAGCGACCTGACGAGCTCGAACAGGCCGTCGCGCCCGGGTGCGATATGCGCACTGTGCTGGATGTAGTCCGGTGACCAGAACCCTTCGGCGCGGGAATAATCGCGCCGGTTGAATAGTGTGTCGAATGCTTCGATCGCGAGAGCCTTATTTGCGTCTTCGGTTGCGGTCATGATGCCTTTCTGAAGGTCAGATCTGGTTGTAGCCGCCGTCAACAGGAAGGGCGGCGCCGGTGGTGAAGCTGCTGAGACCGCTAGCCAGGAACAGCACAGCATTGGCGACTTCACGGGTTGTGGCCAATCGTCCCAGCGGGATGTCCTGGCTGCGTTGTGCTTTGAATTCTTCGTCGTCGAGAGAGGAGCCCGCATCGTTGAGTGCTATCAGTCCGGGGGTCTCCGTCGAAGCGGGGCTAACGGTATTGACGCGGATGCCACGAGAACTCAACTCGTTGGCCCAGGTGCGTGCCAGCGAACGGACCGCAGCCTTCGTCGCCGCATACACACTGGTACCGGGTCGGCCGCGGTCCGAAGCAACAGACGAATTCAAGATGATCGAACCTTGCTCTCTAATCAGAGGAAGCAGCGTCTGCACCGTGAAGACCACGCCTTTGACGTTGATGTCGAACAACCGCTGGAAGTGTTCCTCGGTGATGGATCCCAGCGGGGCACCGCCACCGACGCCGGCATTTGCGAACAGGATGTCGATCCCACCAAGCCGTGCCGCGGCGTCGTACAGTCGCTCGAGATCAACCGGAACGGTGACATCACCGGGCACGGCATGCGCGTGCGAGCCGAGTTCCGCTACGGCGGAAGCCAGTTCGGCGCGGCGTCGGCCGGTGACGATGACGGTGGCGCCTTCGTCGATGAAGCGTTGTGCCGACGCGAATCCGATACCGCTGCTTCCCCCGGTAACGACCGCGGTCTTGTCGTTGAGCATTCGCATCGCGGGTCATCCCGTACCGAGTTGCGGCGGCGCGGTGCCGCCCATCAGCGTGATCAATTCGGCCAGCAGCCCGTCGCGTTCGCGGCCGACGGCTGTGATCTCAGGCTTGTCGTAGCTGTCGAAAAGCAGGCTTGGTTGGTCCACAGCCAGTTTCGTGTGATCGCCAGGATCGACGTAGAGCACCGCTCGCAGCGGCGCGTCCAGCATCACGGAGGGATGGTGGCGGAACATGCGCTCGGCGATCGTGTGATTACCCATCAAGTATTGCGTCGTCTTCCAACTCGACAGGAAGCCGGTCATCGCAACGGTCATGTCGCTGCGGTAATAGCGCATGAACCCGTGCGGGGTGTTGATCGCGGCGAGCTCGAGAGTGGCCTGCCATGAGGGCGCCTCCGAAAATCGGGCGAGATCGACTTCGGGAACCAGCGATTCGTAGCGCTGTCTCGCCTCGTCATAGGTGAGCGGCAACGCGACGGCGAGGCGTCGTGAGGGATGGTCGACTGTGGTGGTGCGCGTCATCATAGCGATGCCTCCTCGTGCCGCCGGGTCAAACCCCCATCCTGGAGGGCTTCACCAATGAACTCCGCGACAACTACGGCCTGTGCGATGAATACTGTGTGCGACCCGGCGAGGGATTTGGTGGTGGCGCCCATGCGTTCGGCCATGAACCGCTCCGCGGCGGGGGGGATGGCGTTGTCGTTCTCGGACACCAGGTACCAGGACGGTTTGGTCTTCCACCCGGCCGCGGTGGCGTTTTCAGTGAGGGCGGCGAGTGACAGGGGCCGCTGGGTGGCGAACATGACCTTTGCGGTGTCGACGGGCGCGTCAGCGCAGAACGTTTCACGGAAGCGATCGCCATCGATGTACAGGTCCGGCCCCAGCGGTGCTCCCGGCGCGTCGAATGTGGTGGGGTACGACGTGGTCGCCAGTAGCGACGGCGGGAACGGTTGTTGCACACTGGCGCAACTCTCGCCGACGTCCAGGCCGAAGCCCGCCAAGTAGACCAGTCCGGCGACGTTGGCCAACTTGGCGGAGGCTTGGGTGATAACTGCACCGCCATAGGAATGCCCCACCAGGACCACCGGGCCGGCGATCGCGTCGACGTGCGCCGCGATAGCGGCTGCGTCGAAGGAGAGACTGCGCAACGGGTTCGGCGGGGCGACCACCGAATACCCCGCGGTCTGTAGCTCACGGATGACTCCGCAGAAGCCTGACGCGTCGGCGAAGGCCCCATGAACCAGCACGACCGTGGGTGCGGGTGGTGTCGTCATGAGTGCGGTCCCTTTCCCAGGCGATCATGTCCGCGATGACCCGGCGGATACGTGCCCGTTACCCAACATGGCAGGGCGTTCCGCAGCGGTCCGTCACCTATTCGGGTGAGGGGCCTCGGCGGTAGGGCAACCTGGCCTGGCGCGGTGGCAACCGATGTCACCACTCACCCGAATAGGTGAAGGATCGCCATCTCGCGGGATGCCACCTTGATGTCAAGCGTTCCCTCTGCCCGCTGAATGTACCGACCTCGGAGGAACCAGTGACTACGGCACAGAAGCAAACGTATGCCGACGCACCGACGAAGATTGCCGACGCCGCGAACGGTTGTGGGTACGCCTACCGTGACATCGGCGGCGGCACGGTGCCGCTGGTGCTGCTACAGCACTTCCGCGGAAATCTGGACAACTGGGATCCTGCGCTCATCGATGCCCTGGCTTCTCGCCGTCGCGTCGTCGCGTTCGACAACGTCGGTGTGGGTGGAACAAATGGAAAGACTCCCAACACCATTGAGCAGATGGCCGCGGACGCCATCTCATTTCTTGACGCGCTGCAGTTCGACCGAGTTGACGTCCTGGGCTTCTCGATCGGCAGTTTCGTTGCGCAGCAGATCGTCCTGACGCGACCCGCGTTGGTTCGCAGTTTGGTACTGGCGTCGGCGGCACCCAAAGGCGCAGCCGGGATGCACGGTTGGGCACCATGGGTGATCGATGCCGTCGGCAAGCCTCAACCGGACCCCGTCGGCTACTTGAAGGTGTTTTTCACGAAATCGGCGTCGAGTCAACAGGCCGGCCAACAGGCGTTGCAGCGCATGTTCACCCGAACCGACTTCGACCAGCCGACGACTTGGCAGACACGACAAGCCCAGTACGACGCGGTGTGCGCCTGGGGCATACCGAATCATGCACTGCTACAACGGCTCAGCGCCATCCAGCAACGCGTGTTTATCGCCAATGGAGAGAGCGACCCCATGATCGCGCCGCACTTCTCCAATCTAGTCGCGGGACTGATTCCGGGCGCGAAGGTCAAGATCTATCCGGACTCGGCGCATGGGTTTTTGTTCCAGCACCACGTTGAGTTTGCCGCCGATGTCGAGGACTTTCTTCGCGTCGACGAAGTCAACGAGCTACCCAAGGACGGTTCGGGTGACTAGGCAGCTGCGACATCTAAGCCGTTAAAGAGCCTGGACGGCAACGGTTGCGACCTGCCGGAATCCTCGAGAGGAATGGTTGTGATGAGTTCTTCCCCAGCCGCCACCGACCTGCGCGCCGAGGTGTTCATCGGCCCGTTCCTGCCCTTCGAGCAGGGCAAGGGAACGTTTGCGGCGACAACGTCGACGCTGGTCTCCGGCAAGTCGGATGCCGTGCTGGTCGACGCGCAGCACATGCGCACCGACGTGGCCGCGCTCGCGGAGTTCATCGGGCGTACAGGCAAGAACCTAACGACGATCTACGTGACCCACGGCCATGCCGACCACTGGTACGGGGCCGGCGAATTGTTGGCCAGCTTCCCCGACGCACGCGTCGTCGCGACGGCCCCGGTCGTGGAGTACATCAATTGAGCGGCCGAGATTGAAACGCAACAGTGGGCGGCGATGTTCGGCGACCGGGTTGCCAAGCCAACCGTAGTGCCAGAGATCCTTGACGGATTGACGATCGAGCTTGAAGGACACGCACTGGAGATCGTCGAAGTCGGCCAGGGCGACATCCAGCCGAGCACTGTCCTGCACATCCCTGACCTCGATGCGGTTGTCGCCGGTGATGTGGTCTACAACCAGATCCACGCGATGCTCGGGCTGAGCGGGCCCAGCGGCTGGCAGCGCTGGCTGAACAGCCTGGATGCCATCGAGAAGCTTTCTGCCCGGACGATCGTCGCCGGCCACCGCAAACCCGAGTCCTCCGATCACGAGGCCGATCGGATGTTGGATGAAACGCGCTCCTACATTGGTGATTTCGCCGAAGGCGCCCAGCGGCTGGACAGCGCCGATGAACTGGTTCAGTTGATGAAGTCGACATACCCCGACTTCGGTAACCGGTGGACCCTGCACTTCTCGGCACAGTCCTGGTTCGCGAGAAAGCGGGCGTGAGGCGCCCGGCGCCACCCGGGCGGAAAGGCAAAGATTATGCGGCGAACCAAAATACATGCCGAAGACGGCACGGTCCTGCGGGCGTACCTGCATTCCCCGGGCCCGGGCGCACATCCTGGGATCGTCATGTGTCCCGGCTTTGGTGGCGTGAAACCCCACATCGACCCGTATGCGGCCGTCTTCGCCGAGGCGGGCTTTGCCGTGCTCAATTTCGACAACCGGGGCTGGGGCACCTCCGAAGGTGAACCCCGGCAGGAGTTGAACGTGTTCAAGCACATCACCGACCTGCGCGACGCCATCACCTTCGCCGAAACTCAACCGGAGTTCGACCCCGACAAGGGTTTTGGCGTGTGGGGATCAAGCTTTTCGGGGGGACTGGCGATCGTCACCGCTGCCAATGACCCGCGAGTACGATGTGTTGTCGCACAGATCCCTAATGTCAGTGGCCACCGCAATGCGGTCAAGCTGTATTCCACCGAGCAGCTCCGCGAGATCCGGCGCCGAGCCGCAGTCGACCGGATCGCGCGACTGGCTGGCGAGCCGCCAATGATGGTGCCGATGTTTTCCGAAGACCCCGACGAACTGTCTGCCTTCCCGGGGGAGTTTCCCGAGGAGTACCGCGAAGCGATCGAGTCCGGGATCTGGAACAACCAGACTACGATTCGCTCACTGGAGGATTTCATCGAGTTCGAGCCGGCAGGGTGGATTCCTTACATCACGCCCAAGCCGTTGCTCATGATCCTCGCCGAGCACGATCGATGTACCTTTACCGAAGTTCAGCGCGAGGTATATCAAGCCACCCCAGAGCCCAAGCAGCTGCTCACCTTTGAAGGTGGCCACTTCGATGCCTACACAACGTTTTTCGAGGAGACCGCGCCCCCGGCCCGCGACTGGTTCGTCGAACACCTGGGGGTCGCACAGGACCGGCAAGCAAGCGGCGGGCCGAAACCCGTCAGCGAATCTGTGGGCACATAGGAGGACACATGCCACTGTGGAACGTGTACTGCACCGAAGGCACCTATTCGAAGGAGGACAAGCGCGCCTTCGCCAATGCCATCACCGACATCTACGCCTCAGAGGCCGGCGGTCTACCCGCGATGACGATGCCGCGCTTTTATGTGGTGGTCGTATTTCACGATGTCCCTAAGGACTCGCTGTTCATCGGGGGCGTCCCGCGAAACGACTTCGTGCGGTTTTCCATTGACCACATCGCTTACGCGATGCCGGCGGAACTCAGAGAATTGCTGCTGAAATTCATCAACAAGTCGATTCACCCGTTTGTCCGTGACCGCGGACTGGATTGGGAGATTCACATCGACGACACACCGAGGGATCAGTGGACCGTTCAAGGGATGCGTCCGCCGGACTCGGGGTCAGATGAGGAAAAGCGTTGGATCCGGGAAAACCGGCCATCCAGGCCTACGCCAAGTGCCGCGACGACGAACTAGGACCAAAGTCGTGGTGGGCCAGCTGAGATGAAGATCCTTGACCGCTTCCGCATCGACGATCGGGTCGCGACCGTCACCGGCGCATCCAGTCAGGCGATTTCACCCAGCTGACGCAATGTGTTGGCGAGTTGAACGCGTGACTGGACACCGAGTTTGGAGTAGATCGATCGCAGGTGGGTGCCCACCGTGTTGACGGATATGCCTAGCGATTTCGCGGTCGCTTTGTTGGTGTGCCCGTTCGCAATCAGATAAGCGACCCGGCGCTCGGCCTCGGTGAGTGACACTTGCTCGACCGGGGAATGATCGCCGACCCACTTCGCGCGCCGGGCGCCGGCTTCCCTCATGAGTCGTTGCACTCGCGCTCGCGGAGCCAATGCGCCCATGCGGTCGTATACGTCCCATGCGGTGTCGAGGTGGTTGAGCGCGGCCTCGCGTTCGCCGGCCGAAAGTAGCATCCGGCCGTAGCCTTCCGCTCCGGCGGCTCGCAAGACCGGTCGGGGGCTGTGTTGGAGGATCTTCACCGACTCAGCCACCTTACCGAGGTCGCCGGCGATTAATCCGCGGAGATTCAACGCCAATCCGTTGAGCGTGGCGACATCGGGATTGCGTCGCGCGCCTTCCTCGGTGAACTCGACGGTGCGTTCGGTGATATTTGTTGCGCCGCTGATTAGTCCGATGCTGAACAGAACCGTCGCAAAGCAGGGCCACCAGGCCCAGTAGCTGCGCGTCCGTTGGGATGTTTCCAGCAGCTCCGACAGCATCCGCCGCCCGTTATCGATATCGCCCTGCTCGGTCCTCAACCAACCCGACAACAATGACACACCGGGATGGCGGATCGTGTCGTCATCGGCGAGACGCAACGCAGGTCGCAATCGTTGCGCCGCCAACTCGGCCTCGCCTCGCAACAACGCCACAGTCGTGCGCATGAGGACGCCCTCGATGACGTGCACCGTGGTGCCAGTAACCTGTCCGAGCTCGATGAGCACCGACGCGGTGTCATCGGCCTCCTGCAGCCGACCCAGGTTGTAGTGCTGTTTGAGTTGCGCAAACAGCAGATCCGGCAGGATTGAACCCGCCTTGCCGCCGCTATCGCTCGTCGCGCCGTCTAGCAGCATCTGTGCGTCGTGGTAGCGATCCAGTAACTGAAGTTCCATGATCTCCTCGGCCAGGTATGGAACCCCTGTCACCGTTCGCAGTTCACGAAAGTACTTCAACGCCAGCTGGTGTCGGCGCTCGTTATGGGCCGCTTCGCCGGCTGCCTGCAGCGCCAAGGCGATCGCATCATGGTCGTGTGACTCCCTCGCTTCAGCCAGCGCCGCGTCGGCGTCCGCGGAGGCTTGATCTGCGGCGAGGATCCGAGTGTGGGCCAACGCGCGCGCCGCGCGGAATCGGGCTACGTGGTCGTGGCGCGCTCCCGCCCGGGCTATGGCGCGGTCAGCCCGCTCGACGAGAGCGGCGGACTGGCCGGAGAGCCACATCGGCTTGACGGTATATGTTTCGATTCGAGCGACGACGCCTGCGTCATCGACGGTCGCGAGGAGCGAGTCGGCCACGGCAATCGCTTCATCGGCGCGCTGAGTGCGCGACAGCACTGACAGCGCTCGCTCACCCAGCTCGAGCCACTGGAGCTGGCCCGGGCGCAGGGTCTGAAAAGCGTGCAGCGCAAGGTATGCGGCGTCAACGGCGCTCGTGGCAATCAGTGCTTCCGCACCGTCGAGCATGATTCGGGCATTCGCGCCGTCGCCCACGGACACCGCGACACGAGCGTGCGCGGCGGCGAGCACCCGGTCGCCAACGTTGTCGGCGAAATGATGGGCGAACCGGGCATGGAACCGGCGCCGGACGTCGGGCGCGATCAGCTCATAGACTGCGTCCCGCACCAGATCGTGGCCGAAATTCAACTCGGCGCCAGTCGATTTGACCAGAGCTGACGCCACCGCATCGTTGACAGCAGTGTCATACGTGGGATCGCAGGTCATCTCGCAGACTTCCGCCAGGTCGATCATGGGCACCGAACGGCCGGCGACTGCCACTGCTTCGACGAGTCGGCGCGCCGCGGCCGGCAGGCCGGTCAGCCGGTGACGTATGGCGGATCGAAACTGGGCGGGAATGCCGTCCGCACCACCGGTTTCGTCGTGCTGCGCCATCCCGTCGATAATCTGGACCGCCAAGAATGCATTACCGCCGGCAGCGTCGAGCATTTCCTCGACGCGCGTATCGACGTTGGCGCCGAGGCGATCGCGCGCGATCTCGGTAATCGCCGGTTCGGCCAAGGGACCCAGTCGGATATGCTCGACGCCAACACTATCGGCGGCGCTGATGGTCAGGCCGACGGTGTCGGATCGGCTGGCCAGCACCCACACGACGGGAACGCCGACGAGCCGAGAGATCAATGCCCGCAGGGCATATCGGCTGATGCGATCAGCCCACTGCACGTCGTCGACGGCGATCAGCAGGCGCCGCCCTTCGGCCAGCCGGGCGAGATGGCCTGCGATTCGGTCGACAAGCAGCAGCGGCTCGGCCGTCAGCCCGCTGATCTCCTGAAATTCGTGCGTCGTCAGCAGGGGATCGGCGCCGCTGCGCAGGAGCCCGACCATCGGCGCCCCCGGCCATGCCTGCTCGATCTCATCGCATTTGCTTCGGGCGAGTCGGACATTCATGTGCGCCGCTTGACGACAGATCTCGGACAGCAGCGCGGTCTTGCCGACGCCGGCATTCCCCGAGATCAGCACCACGCCGCTGGCGCCATGCGTGCGTGTCCGGCGGATGACGGCGAGCGCCATGGTCAGCTCGTGGTCCCGACCGCGAAGCGGTCCGTACGGCCTCATGTGACTTGGCCGTCCGGTGGCAGGAAATCGAGCAGGCGGTGCTTGCGCCGCAACCCAAGCGCCACTGGGTCGGTCCGCGCTCCTCGCTGGGGCTTTCCCAGCGGCGCCACGAACACGTGGTTGGGCGCTGGCAGGACACCGCACGTTTCGCATCGTGCCGTGGGATCCAGCGGCGTGCCACAGGCATCGTGGGTGAACACCCTTGGCCGCCGGCCGGATTGCCGTTCCCCCCAGGATCGCAGCGCATGCAATGCCGGCCACAGTGCAATTCCCTCGTTGGTCAGCTCGTAAAGCCAACGTCCCGAATGGCTGGGATCGGGAACCTTCACCATGACGCCGCTCTCGACGAGAGATCGCAGGCGGTTGCTCAACACCGTACGGGGGATGTCCAGGTGTGCGAGGAAATCATTGAAGCGCCGGACCCCGTAGAACGCATCACGCAGCACCAGAAGCGTCCAGCGTTCACCGACGATCTCGAGTGCGCGGGCGAGCGAGCACTCCTGCCTCTCGTACGAGCTCGGCAGCATGTTTGCCATCAAACCAGAGATCGGCTAATGAGTCCAGTGAATGGACCCATGATTCTTAACTCAGTCGGCGCGTCCAGCGTCGTCGCGCACGGGTGACGAATCCTCTGCTTCTGCCGTTTCCCGGCAAGTCGTCGACCGACACAGATAGCCACTTGGAATACCGATATCCTGCTAGCCTCCCCATGCTGGGCAGGCGATCTCGGCTGTCACGTGTCCGTGCGACAGACCCGTCAGAGAATCTTCTCGAGCAGCTGCTTGAGATTTTTTTGCTGCGGGTCCGTGAGGCGCCCAAGTCGCTTATTGAACTCGTCTGACAGCAACCCGAGACCTTCCGTGGCGGCTTGACGCCCCGCCGAAGTGAGCAGAAGTCGATGGCGGCGCAGATCGGCCGGGTCGATCTCACGGCGCACGAATCCGGCCGCCTCAAGCCTTTTCAGGTAAACGGTCACCGTCGCCTTCGGCATGCTCAACGTCGTAGCCAGCTCGGCGGGATAGGGATGCTCGTCGATCTCGGCGAGCATGAACAGCTCCTTGGACTCGAGCCCCAACGCACAGATGTCGGGTTCGACGCAAGCGATGACCGACAACAGCACCCGATAGTTCAAAGACCAGATCTTGGCCGCATCGACCGTAGACATCGACTTGCCAGATCGTTCAGAAGTGTACTAGTTTAGTTATGAACAAGCGCATAGGCGAACAATCTACCAGAAAGCGATCACCATGCCTCTGGATCAATACGTGACACTGGGACGGTCAGGCTTACGCGTCAGCCCCCTGTGCCTGGGAGCAATGACGTTCGGTGAAGATCTCGGCTGGGGTACCAGCGTCGAGGAGTCCCAGCAGATCATCGACCGATACCTCGGACTCGGCGGCAACTTCATCGACACCGCCAACTTCTACACCAGGAGCCACTCCGAGAAGATCATCGGCGACCACATCGGACGCCACCCCGCCCGACGCGATCGTGTGGTGATCGCGACCAAGTTCAGCGGCAACCTGTATCCCGGCGATCCCAACGGTGGCGGCTCTGGCCGCAAATCGCTGATCAGCGCCTGCGAGAATTCGCTGCGACGTCTGCAAACCGACTACATCGACTTGTACTGGCTGCACATGTGGGACGCGAACACCCCGATCGACGAAACGATGGCGGCCCTCGACGACCTCGTTCGCGCCGGCAAGGTGCGCTATATCGGCGTTTCGGACACCCCGGCGTGGAAGATCGCGGAAGCCAACGTCATCGCCCGTTTCCGCGGATGGTCGTCGTTCATCGGCCTGCAGATCGAGTACTCGCTGCTGGAACGTGCCGTCGAACAAGAACTGGTTCCGATGGCAACCGAGTTCGGACTCGGGATCACGCCCTGGTCACCCCTGAAAAGCGGCGTGCTCAGTGGCAAGTACACCCGACGAAATGATGGCCAGCACAACGCCGATCGCGGCGCCCTCGTCGCTAGCTTCCTCAACGAGCACACCTACGCACTTATCGATGAACTCGAGATCATCGCCAAAGCACACGAGACGACGGTCGCCGGCGTGGCGCTTGCCTGGGTCCACGCACGACATGCCGTCTCGTCGGTCATCATCGGGGCGCGCCGGCTCTCGCAGCTCGACGACAACGTCCGCGCCGTCGATGTGAACCTCACCGCCGAGGAACTGGCCCGGCTCGATGCGCTCACCAAACCGACTTTCGGGTTTCCGCACAACATGCTCGACACGGCGCCGGGCATCATCAACGGCGGAACAACGATCAACGGTGTCTCCGGGCCGGTCTCCGAGTATGTGATGCCTGAAGGCGTTCTGCCTTACTGACACCAGACATCCGCGGCGCTAAGTCAGCGCGCCGACATAGCCCTGTCGGTATTTCTGCGGCGACACTCCGACCGCGCGCAGGAAGTGAAACCGCAGCGAGGCGTACGAGCCAAACCCGGACTCCTCGGCGACGCGGTCCACGGGCAGCCCGGTGGATTCCAGTAGCCGTTGTGCACGGTCGACGCGCATCCTGGCGAGCACTGCCAACGGAGTGCTGCCGAAATGCTCACGGAATTGGCGGTTCAGCGTACGTACGCTCACCGATGCGTGATTTGCGATGGCCTGTAGGTCGAGCGGGACGACCGCGTTCTCCTGCATCCACGCGACGGTCGGCTGCAGGGGGTGGTTGGCCTCGACCGGCCCGGTGTGTTCGATGTACTGGGCCTGGCCACCGTCGCGCCACGCGGGTATCACCACCCGCCGCGCGGTGTGCCCCGCCAGATCGGGGCCGGCGTCCTGGCGGATCAGATGCAGGCACAGGTCCAGACCCGATGCCACGCCCGCCGACGTCAGAACGGCGCCTTCGTCCACGAACAGCACGCTGGGGTCGACGTCGATCTTGGGATACCGTCGCGCTAACTCGCCGGCGAACTGCCAGTGGGTGGTGGCCCGCCGGCCATCCAGCAGACCGGCAGCGGCCAGCGTGAACGCCCCGACGCACATCGACGCGATCCGCGCACCGTTGTCGGCAGCGACTCGTAGTGCCGAAACTGCTTGTGGATCAGGCTCTTCCAGGAACCGTTGCGTGCCGGGCACCAGCACCAGGTCCGCGTCCACGAGGGCGTCGAGCCCGTACGACGTCCGAATCTCGACCAGTCCCCACTCTGCTGTCGTGGTAATCGACGAGGGCTGCCCGCAAATCCTCACCTGGTATGGCGGTGGGGCCGGCGCGGCGCCGGACCGGCCTTTGGCTGCAAGTTCGGCTGCTGCCAGATTCGCCATGCCGAAGACCTGGCCGGGAATCATCAGTTCGAAACCCATGACCTGGTCCAGCGCGAGCACACCGACGATCATCGTGGCTAGATCTTAGCAGTATGTGGCTATCTGGCCACTGGTATCCGTTGCCGCCGTTGCGGCAGTGTGGGGGCATGTCAACCGATAACACAAGCCAGCTGGCCAGTCGGATAGAACTCCCGAATTCCGACATCGCCGGTGCAGCACAACAATTCGTGTTCGACGTCTCGCCGGCATTCGTCGCCCATCACAGCCTGCGCAGCTACCTGTTCGCCCGCGAGCTCGCCACGGCCAAGGGTCTGCAAGGTGATGTCGACTATGACGACGAGATGGTATTTCTCAGCTGCATCCTGCACGACCTCGGTGCCACCGAGCACGGCAACGGCGATCAACGGTTCGAAGTCGACGGCGCCGATGCCGCTGCCCGGTTTCTGCGTGAACACGGGGTGGACGAGCGCCGGGTAACCACGGTCTGGCAGGCGATTGCGCTACACACCAGCGTTGGCTTGGCGCACAGGTTCGGTGCGGAACAAGCCATCGCCCAGATGGGTATCTCGGCGGACATAGTCGGCGTTGGCAAGCACCTACTTCCGGCGGGTTTTGCCGATCGGGTACATGCGCTGTGGCCCCGACACGACCTGGGCTATGCGCTGGCTGAGATCATCGCACGGCAAGTCGAGGACAACCCCGAGAAGGGGCCACCCTTGACCTTCCCCGGCCACCTGCATCAGTTGATCTATCGAACAACGCCCACGCTGACATGGTTCGATCTCGTACGCGCCGCCGGCTGGAATGATCAAGCGAGCGGAGAACGTATCTAAATCCGTTGCGCGAGCCCAGATTCGGCTAGATCTTGCGATTCTCGGATTTGATCATCCAGGCCAGCTTCTCCAGCGAGTCGATGATCTGGTGCAGCAGGTCGGCAGTGCTGGGGTCTTCGGCGTCGACCGCGTCGTGAACGTCGCGCACTGTGTCGACGGTCGCGTAGACCCGGGTGGTGATCAGATCAACCACTTCGGCCGTGCTCTGCTCGCCCGCCGCGTACCCGGGCAGGCTAGTCGTCGCAGCCACGGTGTCGGAGCGTCCGTCGGGAACGGAGTCGAGGGCGCGCATGCGCTCGGCGATCGTGTCGCTGGCTTCGCGAGCGGCATCCACCACCTCGTCGAGCTGCAGGTGTAGGTCACGGAAGTTGGTTCCGACGACGTTCCAGTGCGCCTGCTTGCCCTGTAGGTGCAGCTCGATCAGGTCGACCAGGACCCGCTGCAGGTCGGCTGCGAGTGCCGGCGAGGCGGCGAAGTTGGTGATGTCGGTTGCGGTGCGGCGGTTCGCCCGGTCGTTGGTCAAACGTGCTGTGGATGTCATACCCGTCAGTATCCCTCCTTTTCTGGAATCATTCAAGAAAAGGAGGGAGTGATGTGGGCGACTACGAGCCGGGTTGAGTCAGGGAGTTCCATGTCAACGTGACATGCGTCCCGTGTGGTGTGGAGTTGATGGTGGCTTCGTCTGCGAGCGCCCGCATCAACGGGATACCACGTCCCCGGAACCCCTGATCCGGCGTGGCCGGGCCCGTCATGCCGTGGTGCCAGGCGCCCTGATCATGCACGGTTACGGCGAGGGTGTCCTTATCGATGTCGTAGGTGGCGCTGACATCTATCGTCCCGTGCTGCGACGTGTTGAGATAGGCGAATTCGGCGGCATTCGCCAGCGCTTCGTTCACCGCCAGCAGCAGATCGCTGACCCGTTCGGCGTTCAGCGTGAAATGCCGGCCGAGCCAACAGCCGAACTCGGCTCGGGTCTTAGCGGCGCCGGGCCCATCGGCGGCGATTCGCTTTCGCACAAAACGGGATCGGTCATCGATGTGAGTAGCCATCATGGATCAACACTGCCCGTCATCGTGGCCAGCGGGACGCCCATCACCCTGTCTAGGTCATGCATCAGCGACGCCGCTCAACGCGTCATCAAGGCTGCCGAACAGCGGGAACAGACGGTCGATTCCCATGAGTTTGATCGGCCGGCTGGTGGCCGCGCTGTGCGCGACGACCGCGAATCGGGTCGGCGGCTCGACCTGAGCCGGTGCGCGGACCAAGACGGTCATCCCGGCCGAAGCCAGAAATTCCACTTTCGACAGATCAACGATCAGTGCGGCGGGCCGGGCGGCCAGCTCTGTGTGTATCGCCTCGGCCAGTTCCGGCGCGGTAAGCATGTCCACCTCGCCGGAGACGGCTAGCACCACGGCCTCGCCAGCCTGGTGTTTTGCCACTTCGAAAGGCGTTGGACCGACTAACTCGCCAGATTGTTCGATCATGTGCATCTCAGATCTGTCCCTGGTGGGACACCGCTAGTTGTCAGACGACCAGTACTAGATCGGGGGGCTGTTGATTCAACCCTGCGGGAACACTTGCCTCTGGAGGTGATTATTGCAAACTACTGCTTTGAACTCGATACAGCTAAGTAGGGGTGTATTGGATCCGTGTCTAGTTTTCAATTCTAGGTCAGGTCGCTGCCTGCGTGCCGTGGGGCCGACCGCCCCTGGGCGGTCCCTGCGACCGGCCACGGCAAAACCCGTGCCTCTGAAGACGGGACGTTGGTAGGTTCTGGGAATGCTCTTCGCGGCCCTGCGCGACATGCAATGGCGAAAACGTCGCCTCATCATCGCGGTCGTTAGCACCGGACTGATCTTCGGGATGACGCTCGTTCTCACCGGGCTTGCCAACGGCTTCAGCGTCGAGGCCCAGCGAACCGTCGATTCCCTGGGAGTCGACACATTCGTGGTCAAGGACGGCGCGGCCGGACCGTTCCTGGGATCGACACCGTTCCCCGATGTCGACCTGGCCCGGATTGCCGCCGAGCCCGGCGTTGTGGCTGCGGCCCCACTGGGCTGCGTGGGCACGATCATGAAGGAAGGCAATTCGTCGCGAAATATCACGGTCTTCGGCGCGCCCGAGCGCGGACCGGGCATGCCGCGGGTCTCGGAGGGGCGGGTGCCGTCCAAACCGGACGAGGCCGCGGTGTCGAGCACGTTGGGCCGGAAGATCGGAGACACCCTGGAGGTCGGTGGTCACGTATTGCACATTGTCGGCATCGTGCCCAATTCGACCGCGCTGGCGAAGATCTCTAATGTCTTCCTGACGATTTCGGGCCTGCAGCAAGTGTCGTACAACGGGCAGCCGATGGTCACGTCAATCGGGGTGCTCGGCACACCCAAACACCTCCCGAACGGGTACCAGACCTTCGATCGGGCGGGTGGGGTGAAGGACCTGATACGCCCGTTGAAGGTCGCAGTGAATTCGATCTCGATCGTGGCGGTCTTGCTGTGGATCGTGGCCGTGCTGATCGTCGGATCGGTGGTCTACCTCTCTGCGCTCGAGCGGATGCGCGACTTTGCGGTGTTCAAGGCGATCGGCACGCGGTCGCGCTCGATCATGGCGGGGCTCGCGCTGCAGGCGCTGGTCGTCGCGCTGCTCGCCGCGGCGCTGGGTGTCCTACTTTCCCAGCTACTGGCACCGCTGTTTTCGATGATCGTCGCTGTACCTGCCGGCGCCTACCTGCTGTTGCCGGCGGTCGCGGTTGGGATCGGCTTGGTGGCCAGCCTCGCCGGACTCAAGCGCGTGGTGAATGTCGATCCGGCGCTGGCGTTCGGAGGTCCCTGACGTGGGCGATCTCAGCATTCAGAATCTTGTTGTCGAGTACTACAGCGGTGGATACGCTCTTCGGCCGATCAACGGTCTGAACCTCGACGTGACAGCGGGGTCGTTGGTCATCCTGCTCGGGCCCAGCGGCTGCGGCAAGACGACACTGCTGTCCTGCCTGGGCGGCATATTGCGGCCGAAGTCCGGGGCCATCAAGTTCGACGGCGTCGATATCACGACGCTGGAGCGCGGCGCTTTGGCGCAGTACCGGCGCGACAAGGTAGGCATCGTCTTCCAGGCGTTCAATTTGGTGCCAAGCCTCACCGCGATCGAGAACGTGATGGTTCCGATGCGTGAGGCCGGGATGTCCCGCTCCGACGCGCGCAAGCGGGCCGAGGAACTGCTCGAGCGTGTGAATCTTGGCGAGCGAATGAAACATCGCCCTGGCGACCTGAGCGGCGGGCAGCAGCAACGCGTCGCGGTGGCTCGCGCGGTCGCGCTGGATCCGCCGCTGATCCTCGCCGACGAACCGACCGCGCACCTGGACTTCATCCAGGTGGAAGAGGTCCTGAAGCTGATCCGCGAACTCGCGGACGGGGACCGCGTGGTGGTAGTCGCCACCCACGACGCCCGGATGCTGCCGATGGCCGATCGCGTCGTCGAGCTGACCCCCGATTTCACGGAGACGAACAAGCCGCCCGAAACGATCGAGTTCAAGGCGGGCGACGTGGTGTTCGAGCAGTCCACCATGGGCGAGTTGATCTACGTGGTGACCGAGGGTGAGTTCGAGCTGGTGCACGAAATGGCCGAGGGCGGCGAGGAATTGTTCAAGGTGGTCGCGCCCGGAGACTACTTCGGCGAAATCGGTGTGCTGTTTCATATGCCGCGTTCGGCGACCGCGCGCGCCCGCACCGACGGCACAGTCATCGGCTACACCGCGCCGGCGTTCCGTGAGCGGCTTGGGGTGGGGGGAATCCGCGAGTTGATGGAGCACCGCCAGCTGGCCAGCGACTGATCCTGCTCGGCGACACGTACCGCCAGATGTACCAGGCCCCGATGATGGGCGTCGCCTTCGTGTCGCCGAGGAACTTTGTCAGCAGCCGGTCGAACTGCCGCAGTTCGGCCGCCGACCAGTCCGAAAGCGCCCGCGCCAGGTGATCTCGTCGCACCTCGTGTAGTGCTCCCGCGGCGCGGCGGCCATGCGGGGTCGTCTCGATGACCGATACCCGCCCGTCGGTTGGATCGGCGCGTCGCAGCACGAGTCCGGCGTCGACCAGGGCTTGCACCCGGCGAGTGGCCATGCCGACGTCCATGTGCGCCATGCTTGCCAAGCGCCCCATCGGCAATGGTCCCTCGTCGGTCAAGACGCGAAGCAGAATGTATGAGGGCTGCGATAGTTTCGTGTCGGCGGCTGTTGCCTGTCGAGCGAACGCGGACCGACTCACGCTGAGCCGCACTATTTGTGCGAGCGTGGCACTGATGGAGTCCACCGACTCCAGCTTGCGCGTGGCTGTCACATTGGCTCCTGCTGAAGACTGATGACACACGTCCGGATCGGCTGATCGTCGTCGTCATCACTTAACGGCGGAAGCACAACACCGTCGGCAATGCCCTCGAACTTCGCACGCAGGATCCGCGGCAGTTCATCGTATCGCCCACAGGTCACCAGCTCGTCGAGCACGAGATCGCTGAGCACCGTTGGCAGTTCGTCGCGTCCGCTGGCTTGCGCCCCACGGCGCAGTGCGAAGACTTGCATACGCAGGACCGTATCCACATAAGCTTGACATAGTCAAGCAACTGCGGGAGGGTTGACCGGGCTTAGATACTGCGATTCGCGGCGCGGCCAGCCGACTTGGCTTGGTCTGAGGTTTGCACTGAGGAGATCTCATGTCGGGAGCACTGTTCTACTTCGACTGGCCCAACTATCGGACGATGCTTCGGCTGTTGCGCCGGGATCCACCCGCGTCGAAGCGGTGGCGGCGCTACGTCGGATTCCTCGTCGGCGTGCCGGCCGTCGCCGCCATCCACGCGGTGTGCTTCGCGCTCGATCCGATCCTGTTCGGATCGCTGCGCCGCACGCAGGTGATTGCGCCGACGTTCTCTGTCGGGCACGCCCGCAGCGGAACGACTTATCTGCATAGGCTGATGGCCGCGGATCCGCAGTTCAGCTATGCCTTGATGTACGAGCTGTTCTTTCCGTCGCTGCTGGAGAAGCGCCTGTTGCGGTTGCTGTTTCGGGTCGACGCCGCGATCTTCGGAAATCGGCTGCGGCACCGGCTCGACGAGATCGAGGAGCGCCGGTTCGCGCCGACCGACGACATGCACAAGACTGGGTTTTTCGTTCCGGAAGAAGACGACGCGTTTCTTACCTGGTCGCTGTGTTCGGGGTTCTGGATACTGATGTTCCCGTTCATGGGTGAGCTCGATTTCTACTTCGTCGACCAGTGGCCGGAACGTAAACGGCGACAGGCGATGAGCTTCTACAAAGAATGCGTGCGGCGCCAGATCGCACTCAATGGCGGGGGGACGCACCTGAGCAAGAATCCCACCTTTTGCGGTCGCGTGGAAGCGCTCATCGAGGCGTTTCCGGACGCGAGGTTCGTTGTGCCCATGCGAAATCCCTACGACACGATCCCGAGTCTGCTCAAGATGTTGCAGACCGAGTGGGACTTACGTGGCCGTGACAAGCGCCTGATCGCGAAATCCCTACACGTGCTTGCCGATCAATCGATCGACTCCTATCTGCATCCACTCGAGGTCCTGGCTAAATACCCGGACGTTCGCCGCAGTGTTGTCGACTATCGCGAGCTGATACAACAACCCGAGAGCACGATGCGACGGATCTACCAAGAGTTGGAGCTGGACTTGGGTCCGGACGCCGCCCAAGCATTCGAGTTGGCCGCGGCGCGTGGCGGGCACGAGTCAGCGCACCGCTACAGCCTTGCGGAATTCGGCCTCGACCCGCACGAAATCCACTCTCGTCTGGCCGGACTGTTCGATGAATACCACTGGGACACCGCAGGAGAGGACGCACATGACGCACATGTCCGGTGAACGCGGCCACGCTGACCTTCGCGCGGCCTGGACCGAGATGATCGATGCGCTGAACCGGGCCCGCGACGCCGTCGACTCCGCCGAGCTGCATGCACCGCCGGTCACCGCGCAGGGACTCGCGGACGGATACCGCTATCTGCTGGGCTTCGTCTTCAGTGGCATCGAACGCGCCTTCTTCGAGGATCCCGAGTACCCCTACTTCCGGCGCGCCATCCAACCGGTGGACAAGGCGACCATCGACAACGCCGACGCCCTGTACCTGTCGGCGTCGATCGACGGCGCGAAAAGTTACCGGGTACGAGGCAGGCTCGTCGACGAGGGAGCGGCAAAACCGCCGCAGTACATGATCTTTGAAGCCCACAGCGTATACGCCGGGGACACCGGCGGTCTCGCCGAACTCGGGCCCGGGGGTCGTGTTGTCACCGGCCTGCTGGATACCCCGGACCTTGCAGTCGACGACGACGGCCGGTTCGAAATCCTGCTGGCCCCCCAGCGGCCGGCCGACTATGCGGGAAACTTCATCGCTACCACGAAGGCCGGGGGAGCCGACGGGACCCAGACGGCGTGTTTCCTGATCGCCCGCATGCTCTTTCACGATTGGGAACACGAAGCGTCGCCCGACCTGCACATCGTGCAGATCGGCAAAGAGGGCGCCCATCCGGCGCCGCTCGATCCGGCTACCGCGGCCGGGAACATGCGTCGCGTCGGCACGATCGTCGAGAACCAGATGAGGTTCTGGAACGAGTTCTATGACGTCATCTTGGAGGCACACGGCGATAAGAATGGCGATGGATTCACCCTGATGCCACGCAACGGGCTGAACGAGCCCGCCCTGGCCAACCTCGCCATGGGCGGCGGCCAAAGCACCAACGTCTACTCCGGCGGCGTCTACGACCTGCAAGCCGACGAAGCCCTGCTCATCGAAGTCGTCGTTCCAGTGCAGCCGGCGTACATGGGCTTCCACCTGTCCAATCTCTGGGGCGAATCGCTGGACTACGCCAATCACACCTGCAGTCTCAATGGATTTCAGTCCGAACCGGACCCCGATGGGACAATCCGCTACGTGGTCGCCGAGACCGACCCCGGTGTGCCGAACTGGCTCGACACGGCCAGTCACCGCACCGGGTTCCTGGCCCTGCGCTGGACCTACTCCACCGCGCCGCCGCAACTGCCGAAAACCACGGTCACCAAGGTGCCGCTCGCCGGGGTGCGCGAACGCCTCCCCGCGACCACCCGCACCGTCTTTCCCCAGGAACGACGAGAGCAAATCAGAGTCCGCCAAGAACACGTCCAACGACGGTACAGACAGTATTGACCGCTAACTGACGCCGTGAACGAATCCGCGCACCGCGCCGTAGTGTCATTTGGAAACGTGCCGGGACGGAAAGGACGGTGGGCATGCAGCCTGGTGATCACCCCGCCGACCAGGATGACGACCCAGATGACGAACTTCCCGCAACCACACCCCCCTGGCGCCCGGCGCTGAGTCGACGGGGTGCGCTGCTGGGAATGGGCGCGGTGGCCGGCTTCGCCGCGGTGGATGTCGGCGGGTTTGCCTATGCGGGCGGCTGGCTGCGACCGGATTCGTTGACTCCCTCTCGGTTCACGGATCGCTTCGAACAGGTCTACGGCCGTCATGACGGATTCCGCCGCAACCATGCCAAAGGTCTCAGCGCCACCGGGTCTTTCGCGAGCAACGGGGCCGGCGCAGCCATCTGCCGGGCGGCGGTTTTCCAGCCGGGAACCAGTCCGCTGATCGGCCGGTTTTCGCTGGGCGGTGGTCTACCGGATCAGGCCGACAAGCCGGACACCGTCCGCGGCCTGGGGCTGTTGTTCCAGACGTCCAACGGACAGCAGTGGCGCACGGCGATGATCAACGTCCCAGTTTTCACCGACAGCACCCCACAAGGGTTTTACGACCGGATGCTGGCAGCCAAACCCCTGCCCGACACGGGTAAGCCCGACCCGCAGAAAATGGCCGCGTTCCTCGATAGCCACCCCGAGACCGTCGCGGCAATGAAGATCATCAAGCAGTCACCGCCCAGCGCGGGCTTCGCGGACAGCACCTTTTACGGGCTGAATGCGTTTCGGTTCACCAACGGCGACGGCGCAACCGTTCCGGTGCGCTGGTCGGCGGTTCCGCAGGAAGCCCCGGCCTCTCCGGCGGCTCCGGTGTCATCGATTGGCAGGGATTATCTGTTCGACGACGTCATTCGTGCGGTGACTCAACGGCCACTGCAGTGGCGGCTGCTGCTCACCGTCGGTGAGCCGGGCGATCCGACCAACGACGCCACCAAACCCTGGCCGCAGTCGCGGCGGTCCATCGACGCCGGCACCATCACCATTTCCGCGGTTCAGACCGAGGAAGCCGGCAACGCGCGGGACATCAATTTCGACCCGACGGTGCTGCCCGACGGGATGACCCTGTCGGATGATCCGATTCCCGGCGCACGGTCAGCCGTCTACGCGCGCTCCTTCACCCGCCGCGCCGAGGAGCCCAAGTCGCCCAGCGAGGTCAACGTAAGCCAGGTGCTGCGGTGACCGGCGAAACTGTGGAAACCACGACCGCTTCGGCGCGTTTCGCGCTGCCGTCCCGGATCTTGCACTGGCTGATGGCGCCAATGGTCATCGCGCAAATGCTCATCGGCGTGACCATGGTTGCTTCGTTGAGCTACTACCCGCTGCTGCTGGCGATTCACCGGCCGTTGGGAATCCTGATCCTGATTTTCGCGGTAATACGCCTGGTGAATCGGCTTACTCACAAGCTGCCACCGTTTTTGGCCACCATGGGTCCCGCCGAACGCCGGATCGCGTCGTGGTCGGAATACGCGCTGTACGCTTTGCTGCTCGTCCAGCCGCTGACCGGATGGGCAATGCTGTCGGCGGCGAGAGTGCCGATCGTCATGGTGGGGCCGTTTCGGCTGCCCGGGATCGCACCGCACAACATCGACGTCTACGCCGTGCTGCGGGAGGCCCACGATGTATTCGCGATGCTGCTCTTTCTGACGTTTACCGCCCACATTTGCGCGGTACTCTTTCACACGCTCGTGCTGCGCGATGGGCTTCTCGATCGCATGGCACTGTGGCGGAAAAGTCAATGAGCGACGCGCCGAACCTGCATCCCGGCAAGAGGACGCAACTCGGGTCTGACGGAGAGAGAATTCCATGCCGAACGACAAGCAAGCGGACCGGATGACATCGGGCAAGGGATTCATCGCAGCGCTCGACCAGAGCGGTGGCTCCACGCCAAAGGCGCTGCGGCTGTACGGCATCGAGGAGGATGCGTATTCCTCCGAGGACGAGATGTTCGACCTCGTTCACCAGATGCGTTCGCGGATCATCACTTCTCCGGCGTTCACCGGCGACCGGGTGCTGGCGGCGATCCTGTTCGAGCAGACCATGGACCGCCAGATCGACGACCTGCCGTCGACCACCTACCTCTGGGAGACAAAGGGTGTGGTGCCCATCCTCAAGATCGACAAGGGGCTGGCGCAAGCGTCCGACGATGTGCAGCTGATGAAGCCGATGCCGGGGCTGGACGAGCTGCTGGAGCGGGCCGTCGGCAAGGGCGTCTTCGGGACCAAGGAACGGTCGGTGATCGGTGGCGCCAACCCCGAGGGCATCGCCGCGGTGGTCGCCCAGCAGTTCGAGGTCGCCCATCAGGTGCTGTCGCACGGTTTGGTGCCCATCCTCGAACCCGAGGTCACCATCTCGATCCCGGACAAAGGGCAGGCCGAAGAAATCCTGCGCGATGAACTCACAAAACAGCTCGAATCGGTGCCCGATGGGCAGCGCGTGATGATCAAGCTGAGCCTGCCCACCGAGGTGAACTATTACCGCCCGCTTATCGAGCATCCGAAGGTGATGCGGGTGGTGGCCCTCTCTGGTGGCTACTCCCGCGACGAGGCCGACGAGTTGCTGGCGAAGAACACCGGTCTGATCGCGAGCTTCAGCCGCGCGCTGACCGAGGGACTCACGGTCGACCAATCTGACGAGCAGTTCAACGCCACTCTGGACAAGGCGATCCAGTCGATTTACGACGCCTCGGTCGCCGGCTGAGGCACGTCCCAGGTTCCGGCGATTGTTCGCCGGCGTAACCCGCGACCCCAAGACCCCACGACCCCGAAGACGAGCAGGAGTCCGCCGTGCCGATATTCATGGTTGAGCGCACCTACGCCGAGAGGCTGGAACCCAGCCTTGAGACGGTCGACGGAATCAACCGGATCAACGCCCAGGAGGGCGTTCGCTGGCTCTACTCGTTTCTGTCGGCGGATAAACGAAAGACGTATTGCCTCTACGAGGCGCAGTCGCCGGAGGCAATCAAATCCGCGGCCGCTCGTGCCGGGCTTCCCGCCGACGTCGTCATCGAGGTGAGCGAGCGTCTGATGCCAGACGGCGCATCGGCCAACATCTGATCTCAGCCCAGCAGTTCGTGCTCCGAGGCGTACATCGCCGCTTGGGTACGGTTCGCGGCGCCAGTCTTGATCAGGATGCTGCGAACATGGTTGGCCGCCGTGTTGGTGCTGATGTAGAGCCGTTCGCCGATGGCCCGGTTGCTCAGGCCTGTGGCCAGCAGTCGCAGCACTTCGACCTCGCGCTCGGTAAGGCCGTCGGGCCCCGTCATAAGCAACGAATCCACCAAGTCGAGAATCCGGGTCTGACCGATCGGCGCGGCGATGCCGCGGGCTTCGTCGGCCAGCCGCCGGGCCTCCTCGGTGCGACCGCGTGCTGCGGCGAACAACGCCTGCCTGGTCAGCGTCTCGGTGAGGTGAACCACCGAGCCCATCCGTCGATCCATTTCCAGCGCCACGCCGAAATAGTGCTCGGCCGAACGGGTGTCACCGCTCAGCGCGGCGATCCGGGCGAGGTAGCGGTCGGCACTGCCGAACACCGCGACGAACTGGCCGGCCAGCAGGTTCTTTCCGGCGTAGCGGGCAACATACGGGCGCAGCGCGTGCAGCGCTTCGCGGTTGCCCAGCTCCAACGCCGCCTCGACCATGAAGACCAGTTCCATCGGCCACTGCGCCTCGTCGGTGTGGCTGCCAAGGTTACGGTTGAGCAGGTGGTTGAGCGCACGGGTCATACCACTGTTCGCATTTCAGCTCGGTGTACAGCGCGAGCAGGCCGGGAACCCAACGGCCGGAGAACGTTTCGCTGCCGTCGACGAATGCGCTGAATTGCTTTAAGTCCCCGGTCTCGCGGCGGATCATGAACATCTGGACTCCGTGCGAGCCCTCGGTTTCGTCGACACCGAACAAACTACCGGTGCGCAAAGCGATGTCGGCCCACCGTTCGGCGCCGGCGAAGTCGCCGCGCAGATAGGCCAGCGCCTGCTCGACGCAGCCGCCGACGAAACCGTAGAAGGGTTGCCCGCAGGCTTGGAATGATCGCTGCATGTCGGCGGCCGCAGCGGCCAGGTCCTCCGGCCGGCCGGCCAGATAGCTGACCATGCCCTGAAAGTAGGCGGCCGCGCCCAGGTCGTCGTAGTCGCGGCGTGCTTGTGCCGCGCGCAAAAGCTCAGCTGCCCGCTCCGACTGGATTTCGCACATCTCTGGGCTCAGGCCGTGCCAAAGGCTTGTCTTCAGCGCACGTTGCATCATCGTCGGATCATCGGCGGCCCGCGCGAGTTCGACGGCGCGCTCGCCGATTTCGCGGGCGCGCGCGGCCTCGCCGGCGAACGCCAGCGCCCGTCCGAAACTGCCGAGGGCCTGCACATAGCGAGGGTCGTCGGTATTCAACCCGCAGGATTCCAGCGCGGCGGCCAACAGGTCGGCCGCCTTCGAGCCGGTCCGCCCCGGACGCCAATTCGCGTCCTCGTAGCCCACGGCCGCTTCCAGCCGGATGACCGGGTCGTCCAGCGCGCTGATGCGTTCGTAGATGGCCCGCGCGCGGGCGAAATCACCGGCGCGCACCTGGTTCCCGGCCGCACCGAGGTTCATCGCTGCCCGATCCGCGAGGTTCAGCTCGGGAAGTGATGCGGCGCGCTCGAACCATTTGGCGGCGTCCTCGTAGGCCAGGCTCTGTTCGGCCATTCGGGCCGCCTCACGCGCGTAGCGCAACGCCTGCTCGTGGAAGCCGAGTACGTGCGCGCGCAGATAGTGATTCGCCAAGCGGGGCACGATCGATGGATCCCCACGGCCCTCGAGCGCTTCGGCGGCCCGTGCGTGCATGATCCGCAGCCGGGACGCCGGCATCCCGCCGACAACCGCCTCGCGGGTCAGCGCGTGCACGAATGAGAACTCGCCGTCGGAGCCGTCGACCGCTCGGATAATCCCCAGCGCCTCAGCCGAATCGACCGCGGCCAGCGTCGCGGTGAGATCGGTCTCGCTGGCGGCGATGAGCGCGGGCAGATCGAATGTTTCGCCCAGCACGGCTGCTTGCTCGATGACCCTGCGGACGCCGGCGCCCAGTCCGCCCAGGCGGCGGGCGATAGCATCTCCGACGGAGGCCGGAACCCGCAGCTGCGAACTCAATGTTGCTATGCCGCCCTGGATTTCCAGGTCGTTGCACAGCTCGGTCAGGAAGAACGGATTGCCGCCGGTCTTGTCGCGCAACAGGGCCGCGGCCGTGCGTGCTGATGGAGCGGCTAAATGTTGAGTCTGGCAGACGAATTCGGCGATGGCCTCGGTGTCCAGGCCGCCGAGATCCAGGCGCCGCACGCCCTCGAACCGATGCAGCTCGGCCAGCCGGGTGATGAGCTCATCGGACCGGTCCGGTTCGGTGGTCCGGAACGTCGCCACCACCAGCACGCGCACGTCAGCGCAACCGATCAGCACCTGTTCGAGCATCGCAAGGGTGGGCAACTGCGCCCAATGCAGGTCTTCGAGGATCAACGCGATCGGCCGATCGACCGCCAGGCGCCGCAGGAAACCGGTCAGCGCGTCGAAAAGCGCGCGGCGGGCGCTGCCGGCGTCGGCGACCGCGTCAGTGTCGGGGAGATGCCGATCGACCTGGGTTGTCAGCCGCCGCAGCTGCGCTCCCTCCTCCGCCAGTAGATCCGCCATCGAACCCGGGGGACCGGCCATCAGCAAACGATCCAATGCTTCAGCGAACGGCGCATACGGAACGTCGGTGTCGGCCGTCGAGCTGCCCACCAGCACCGCGACGTCGTGGCCGGCCAGTGTTGCGGCGACCTCGGCGACCAGGCGTGTCTTGCCCGCCCCGGGTTCACCGCCGATGAACACCGCCTGGCGATTACCGCCCCCGACACGCTCCCACGCCTGCTCGAACGCCGCGAGTTCCGCCGCGCGCCCGACGAGCGGGCCACGGCGGCGCGCGGTCAGGTCGGCTGGAAGCGGTGGTGGCACCCACTCCTTGGCATCGGGGGCCATGCTCTTCAACCTAGCCGCGCCGAGGGGTGCGGAGAATAGTCAAATCTGACTATCGTCAGACGACTGGCAAATGCCTCGTTGTGGTCATGACGCGCGACCGGCCGGCCTCGTAGCGTCGCGGCATCAAGACCCACGAAGCACAGGAGGAGGTGCGGGGATGACCCTCACAACCGCAATCGACGAACTACGCACCCGGATGAGGCCGGAGATAATCCTGCCCGACGACCCGGAATACGACGAGGCGCGGGCGTTGCACAACGCCATGATCGACAAGCGGCCGGCGGTGATCGCGCGCTGCCGATCCGGCACCGACGTCGCGGCCGCTCTGGAGTTCGCGCGCACGTCGAAACTCACCGTCGCGGTCCGCGGTGGCGGGCACAGCGGCCCCGGATTCGGCAGCGTCGAGGGCGGCCTGGTCATCGACCTGTCGCCGATGAACCGCGTCGACGTGGACGCAATCCGGGGCACCGCCCGGGTCCAGGGCGGCGCGACCTGGGGACAGGTGGATAGCGCTACCCACACGCACGGGCTGGCGACGCCGTCGGGTGTCATCGCCTCCACTGGCGTCGGCGGCCTCACTCTCGGTGGTGGCCACGGTTACCTGTCCCGCAAGCATGGTCTGACGATCGACAACCTGTTGGAGGCTGAGGTTGTGCTGGCCGACGGCCGCGTGGTGACGGCGTCCGAATCCGAGCACCCCGACCTGTTTTGGGCGCTGCGCGGCGGCGGCGGAAACTTCGGCGTGGTCACGTCGTTTACCTTCCGCTTGCATCCGGTGCACACCGTGATCTGCGGTCCCACCGCCTGGCCGTCGTCGGCTACCGCCGACATCCTGGGCTGGTTCCGCGACTTCATCCCGGCTCAAGACGAGGATCTCTACGGGTTTTTCGCCACCATGACCGTCCCGCCGGCGCCACCCTTCCCCGAGGCCTTCCACCTGCAGAAGGCGTGCGCGGTGGTGTGGTGCTACACCGGCGATCCCGCTCGTGCCGATGAAGCGTTCGCACCGGTTCGCCAGATGGAGCCGGCCTTCGACGGTATTGGTGCGGCCCCGTATCCCGGTCTGCAGTCCACGTTTGATGCCCTGTATCCGAAAGGTTTGCAGTGGTATTGGCGTGGCGACTTCTTCCGGACGGTGTCCGACGGTGCGGTTGCGGCCCATGCCCGCTTCGTGGAGGAAATGCCGACGATGCACTCCACGATGCACCTCTATCCCATCGACGGTGCGGTGCATCGTGTCGGACAAACCGACACCGCGTGGGCCTACCGGGACGTCAACTTCTCGCAGGTCATCGCGGGAGTCGATCCCGACCCGGCCAACGCGGAGGTGTTGAAGCGCTGGGCGGTCGACTACTGGGACGCGATCCACCCGCACTCGGCGGGCGGCGCCTACGTCAATTTCATGATGGAGGAAGGCCAAGACCGAATCCGGGCGACCTATGGCCCCAATTACCAGCGACTCAGTGAAGTCAAGGCACAGTACGATCCGAGCAACGTGTTCCGCATCAACCAGAACATCGCGCCTGCACGATGACCGCAGTAGAATGAACAGTGCGGCAATGACCGATCTCACCGTCGCCGTGGCTGACGGCGTTGCGCTGCTTACCTTCAACCGGCCCGAGCGGCGCAACGCCTACACCGCGGAGATGGGTGCGATGCTCAACCGCGCCTACCGCCAATGCGACGACGACGACGCCGTACGCGCGATCGTGCTCACCGGAGCCGGGGACGCGTTCTGCGCGGGCGCCGACTTCTCGGCGGACGCAAGCCCTTTCGATGCGCCGCCGGAAGACTCCGCGTTCAGCGCCGTACCGACCAATCCGGCCGCGTTCGAGCTGCGCACACCCGTGATCGCGGCGGTCAACGGGCACGCCATCGGGATCGGCCTGACCATCGCGTTGCAGGCCGATATCCGGTTCATGGCTGTCGATGCCAAATACGCTGTCGCGCAGGCCCGGCGGGGCGTGATCGGCGACTGCATGTCGCACTGGACACTGCCTCATCTGGCCGGTGCCACCGCGGCGGCCGACATCCTGTTGACCGGGCGCACTTTTGACGGCGCCGAGGCGGCGGCCATGGGCATCGCCACCCGATCACTGCCGCGCGGCCAGGTGCTCGACCACGCGATGGCGGTAGCGCGCGACATCGCCGTCAACGTTGCGCCGATGTCCGCGGCGTTGAGCAAACGACTGCTCTGGGACACCATGATCAAGGGCTACTCGCCGCGCCAGGTCGCCGAACTCGAGACAGAACTACACCACCGGGTAATGGGCAGCGCCGATGCGCGGGAGGGCATCGACGCATTCCTGCAGCATCGTGCTCCGCGCTGGAGCCGGTCGGTGTCGCGGGATTGGGAGCCGTTACCTGAGCTGTGACCGATCCAACGGAACCTATAGGCCCCACCAAGCGACGACCCGCGCGATCTCGGTGTAGAGCGGGATCCCGATGGTCACGTTGTAGGAGAACGTCAAACCCAGTGCGGCCGCCAGCGGCAGGGTTGGACTGGCCTCCGGGACCGCCAACCGTTGGACCGCTGGGACGGCGATGTAGGACGCGGAGGCGCATAACACGGCAAACAGGACGTAGGTTCCCGGCTTGAACTCGGTATGGCTGAAATATGCATAACCGTGAGCGGCGACGATCCCAAGGATCGCGAAGATATTCGGCGCCAGCAGACCGAAGAAGATGAACCCGAAGCCCGTCGATCGCAAGTCCCTCAACTTGCGCGACGCCGTCATGCCCATCTCGAGAAGGAAGAGGCAAAGCGCACCCTGAAAAGCCGATACAAAAAACGCGTCGTTATCGTGAATCACCTTCTGGCCCTGTAACCCACTGACGAAGCCGACGATGATGGCGCCGACCAGGAGACAAAGCCCAGGGTTCAGGAAAACCTCATTCAACAAAGCGACTTTGGAGACTTTCTCCTTCTTCCCGATCAAAAGTTGTTGTGTGAAGGCCGAATACACCTCGGTCTCGGGCGCGGCCTGCAAATCGCGTTCCTGCCGGATCTCTAAGCCCTGAGCGTGCGCGGCCGTGCCGGGCCCGGCCCCGACCGGCGCCGGTGGGCGGTAACCGTGTTCATCCGGCATGTTGCCTTCCGGGTCCATCCCCCTGCTGCGCAGCCTCGCCGCCAGGTACAGGGCAACCAGGCAACCAGGAATCTCCATGACGGCCAGCATGACCGGCATGTAAGCGTTGAATGCGATACCCATGCCGGTCAGCACGGCCACGCAGGTGGCGAAGGTCCCCGCCGAGTCCGATGCGTAATAGCCGGCGACCATCGCCTCATCGATTCGCCGCAGCGGACTCATCAGGCCCAGTAACAGGTAGGTGAAACCGCCGATCACGAAGTTCAACAGGAAGCCGACGATCAGGAAACCAGCGATGTTGCCGATGTTCGCCGGCCTGATCGCGGCGAGTTCCTCACCCCCCTGCCAGCCGATGGCCAGCAAAAGATACATGGTTAGGCCCTGGTAGAGCACAGACGGAAACTCGAAGCGCACCTTCAGGATCGGAATCAGAAACCCGAGGTAGAAGAACAGCAGCAGTGGCTTGAACAGGTTGTGGGTGAAGTTATGCAAGAACTCATGCAGCATGGGTCTCTCCCGCAACCGACATTGCCCTGTTCATGACCTGCTCCTACCATTTCGGCGCGGTCGCCTGCGTCCGACGATCCGGGGGTAGAAGCCATCAGCGCCATCTTCCCGGACAAATCGACCGGACAACGTGCGCGTTAGCGAGCTTCATCGCGTACTTCGTGTGCTGAAGAAACTGTACACACACGTAAGCGTGCGGTGAACACCCCGAGCGTTAAGGGTAAACGGGACGTGTCGTGATGTCGCAGCCCGGTTCTGCCGTGGTCCAGCCGCAGGTCAGCGCAGCTGTTCGGTTGGCACCGCGTACCGGTCCTGGTAAGCGCGCACCCGGTCCCGAACCTCGCCGGCGTCCAGGCCGGTGTCCGACCAGGTGTAGCGGCCACGTCCGCCGTCCCCGGGATGAGCGGCCAGGAAGTCACGCATTCGCTGTTCGGCATCGGGGCGCAGCTCGCGGCCGAGCTTCTGATAGATGTCGCCGATCGTGGTCCAGGGGTCCTTGATGAAGTCGGTGTACAACACGTCGATCACCCGGGCGGCGGGGATGGCGCCGCGGTCGCGCAGCGACATCTCGCGCTCCAGGCCGACGACGATCTCCTCATACGACTGGGCCGCGCACTCGGCGATGCCCGACTCGTCGCTGCCCATCCTTCGCAGGTGGTGGGTCAGCGCGGCGATCGACGAGATGACGTTGAGCGGGTCGCGGTGCGTCTGCACGATCAACGCGTCCGGGTATTCGGCGAGTAGGTCATCCAAGTGCCACAGGTGTGCGGGCGATTTCAGTAGCCATTGACCGGGCACGCCAGATTGCAGGTGCTGCAGGAAGATTCGGTGGAAGCGGTAGGCGCCGGCGTGGTCGGCTTCGTAGAGCAGCCAGTGGTAGTAGCTCGGCAGGCGGTATTGCACCGAAAAGATCATGGAAGTGAACTCGCTGGCTGTGATGCGCACGCATTCCTGCCCGACGAGAGCGCCCATCGGGTGAAATGCCAGGAACCCGGGAATGATCTGCTCGGACAGTTCGATGCTGGCCTGGGTGGCCGCGATGCGCGGATCGTCGTGGTACGTCTCGAGCTGCGGGACCGGACAGGGCGCGTCGACCTCCCACGTCAGTGGTGCGCGCAACTGCGGATCCTGAGCGAGCAAGTCGTAGAGGATGGTGGTCCCGGTGCGGGGTTGGCCGACGATAACTATCGGCTGAGTGATTGGCTTGCTTGCGATCTCGGGGTTTTCCTTTCGCCACGAGATGACGCCGAGCCGGTTCTTGAGGGCGCGCATGATGTCGAGGTAAGCGATCTCCACGCCAATGGCCGATAGCCGCGCCTCATCGATGAGGCCCTCGGTGAGACGATGCAGTCCGGGTTGCCAGCCGTCATCGCCGAAGTCGTCACTGCCGGCTTCCTCGCAGGCGGTGGCGATGAGCCGTTCCGGGGTGAATCGCTCTCGCATCGTCACGCCTGCTCCTCCCGTCGGCGCACCGACACCGCGACGCCGGGCGGGCTGGGGTTGTCCAGCCAGCGCAGGATCACGAATCCCCGATGCCGGCCACCGGTGTCGAGCCAATGGCCGAATCCGTGGTCCTCCGCCGAGATTGCGATGCGCACCCGTCCGTCGGCGTCCGGCTGCACCGCCCGATTGGTCACCGAACTGCGCCGGCGGCGCGGTTCCAGGCACTCGTGCCAGATGTTTTCCAGCGTGACGTTCCAGTACCGGGTGTCGGGCGGCTCGATGTCGAGCACGAGGGCCTGACCGGCGTCGAGGCGGAAGGTCCCCATCATGTACAGGTTGTCGGGAGTGGTGTCGGCCGCACCCAGATCGGCGGCCTGCGCTGTCAGCAGGGTGTTGGGGCTGTCGAGGAGTTCGGGCTTGATGGTGCGGTGCAGTGTGGCGAGCTTCATCAGGGACCACGCCATCGCGGTGAACTGGTCGGCGAGTTCGCCGTCGGTCAGCGGCATCAGAGGTTCGGGATCGAGGGCCTCGATCCGCAGCGTGGCCAACTCCTCGGACGCGCGATCGCCGATGTACTCGCGCACGACGACCGACGATGCGTCCTCTGGGATCTGCACCCACTGCGCGCCGGCCAGGGCGGTCGGTTCACGTGCGGCGAGAACGAGCGCGAATTCGCCTGACTGCTCGCCTGGTTTGAGGGCCAAGTCGACGTCGCTGACGTAGTTGGACATTCGCCGCGGCGTCAGCCCGGTGCCGGCGAGAATCTGCACTCCGAGGTAGGCACTGGTGCCCCGGGTGCCGCTGATCCGGTACCGCCGGTCACCGCGGATCATGGCCAGGTAGTAATTGCCGTCGGGGTTGGGGCCGCCGACCATCCGGTTGTCCGAACACATATCGAAGAACGACGGCCGATCCGGATCGGACTCGACGGCCATCTGCGAGCAGAGCGAGGAAACACGGGCAATGAGCCGCAGCCCTTCGAGGAGTTCCCGCTCGGATTCGGCGTCGGCGGTCACGATGTTGGTGACGTTGCCCAGCATCTCTTGGAAGAACTGCCACGCGGCCTGGGCCTTCTCACCGCGAGCAGACGCAAAAGCCTCCGCATCCCCGGCGTGTCGGGAGCTTTTGTGTCTGCTCGCCATGTCCAGCCTCTCCTCCGCAGTTGAGCGTCCGGCAGGATCATAGGACTCGTCGGCGAGCAATCAGCGTCATGCACCCGCACAGACGCAGCCGTGGCTGGATTTGCACACAGCGTCGACCCAGACTGAGCGCCACTCGGCGGGGCTGATCATAACGAACTTCTTCGCGAGCCACGGTCGACCTCCGAGGTGACCGACAACCCCGATGTCTCCGCGATTTCTTGTGGGAACGCGTAACGACAGCCGTTCGCTTCGAATGGATGCTGCCATCGATCACCGCCAGGAGGCGGCGAAGGTGTCGCGGCGCACCGACTCGTCGACACTTGCGCAGACGAATTAGTCTGACTCTGAACTCGTTTCGGCTCACAACAACCAACTATTGAACCCGCCGTGGCGGCAGTGAGGCATATCGCCGCAGTCACCCGTTCCGACACCGGCATTACATTCACACCTCCTATCAGGTTGTTGACTTGAGCACTTGGATTCCTTGGGTCGCTCGACCACCCGACGCCCTTCACCCAAGACCCGGATCCGCCACCGCCACAACGAGATCGAGAACATCGGGCCCGCACCCCGGCATCGACCCGATCAACTCCTGCTCCCCTCATGGTCACCGGGTATTTCAAAGCAAGAATGTGTCTACTGCAGCCGGGCGTACCCTCTGGCTATGGAATCCAATCCAGCACGCGACGAACAACTCGAGGATGTTGTCGACCGGCTTGAGGACGGCGTGACCGAAGAACGCCAGGCGCAGGGCCTGCCGGGCAATATTGGGGAGCGAGAACAGACGCCGGCAAAAGGACCAGAGGTCGAGCCGCCGGACTGATCCGCGAGTTCGTCGCTGGTAGGTCCGATGCGCTTGGACGACAGCTATTTCCGATCCTGCCCAGATCTCAGGGTGAGTTTGGCATGGTGTTGCGTCGTTGCTCATATGCATTGACACCGCGAGCCTCGGGGCGCCGATTCTGTTGTTGCCTAGGCTTTTATCCGCCCTGGAAACAACTGATAGATCCGCTTGCCCGCCTGCACGTGCACCAGATACGGCTAGTTCTCATTGCGAGCCATCCGCGCCAGATAGTCGTGGTTCAGACAGTGCGGGATCACGTTTCTCACGGTGCGCGCCAGCACCGGATGTGGGCTATCGGCTGTTGCGATTAAGCGCCAGCAGACGCAAAAGCACCTGCATACCCGGCGTGTCGTGAGCATTTGCGTCTGCTCGTCAGGGTCGGGTGAGGGCTGCGACGATAATCCGGGTGGTCAGTTCGGCACGGCGCCGTGAATAGCGTTGTGCGCCAGACAGGATCGGATACACCACGCCGCCGACGATGGCATCCGCAGCGGACTCAGCGGTCGGCTTCGTCGATACCCTCGGCGAGTAGCCGGCTCCGGACGCTGTCGTGCAGCGGCATACTGAACCCGGCGCGCAGTTTGACCGCGGTGTCCTTGTGCTCCATGCCGGCGGCGGTCAGGGTCCGCAGCATGGCCGAGCCACTGGCGGTCGTCAGGCTCGCGACGAGTTTGCCGACCCACCTGACGAGGTCGGCAGCCAGGTCATCGGTGTGGGACACCGACGCAAGGATCTTGTCGGCGTCTTCGAGCATGACGTCGGCGACGAGCGCTGGGCGGCTGGGCCACCAGCGATAGATGGTCTGCTTTCCCACGCCGGCCCGAGCCGCCACCGCCTCGATGGTCAAACCGTCGAATCCCCGCTCGAGAAGCAGTTCGCGCGTGGCGGTGACGATCGCCATGCGTGACTTCTCGCTGCGGCGCCGCGGGCTCACCTGGGTGAGATCGGTTGGCATCTGGTGATCCTCGCTGTCCGGGGTCGGGTGCGCTTTACATATCCTGACCCGCCCCGTAGTCTGCCACAAGACGAGACGGTTCGTCTTGTAATACTGGAAGGGTATCTGCGCGTGGGCCTGGGACTGACCCCGGAGCAGCAGGCGCTCAGCGACGCCGTCGGCCAGTTCGCTGCCCGGCACGCCCCAATTGCTGTGACGCGGGATAGCTTCGACGCGCTGGCGGCCGGGAAGCTTCCAGCGTGGTGGGATGCGCTGGTCGGCAACGGCTTTCATGCGGTTCACCTACCCGAACACCTGGGCGGCCAGGGCGGTCGGCTGTCGGACGCCGCATGCGTGCTCGAGTCGGCGGCCAAGGCGCTGCTGCCCGGGCCGCTGTTGCCGACGGTGACGACGGGAGCCATTGCGCTGCTGGCCGATCCGGCACCGGCTGCGGAAGCCTTGGTGCGCAACCTCGCATCCGGGATGCCCGCGGCAGTCCTGCATCCCGACGACGGTGACTTCGAGGCGCGGACCGATGGTGAACAATGGCTGGTCAGCGGCCAATCGGACGTCATCGCGGGCGCGTGCTCGGCGCGGCTGGCCCTGGTCGGCGCGCGCACCGCGGAGGGCGATGTCGTGTGGGTGGTTGTGGACACCGACCGGCCCACGGCGACAGTCGAACCCGTATGTGGCACCGACCTCGTCACCGATGTCGGGACGTTGCGACTGGTTGACTACCGCGCGGCAGACGTGCTCACCGGCATCGACCCAGACCGCGCGGCGTGTGTCACCCTGGGGCTCGTGGCCAGCTCGACGGCCGGTATCGCGCAGTGGTGCGTCGAGGCGGTTACCGCGCACCTGCGCACCCGGGAGCAGTTTGGCAAGGTGATCGGAACGTTCCAGGCCCTGCAGCACAACGCGGCGATGCTGTTGGTCAACAGCGAGTTGGCCACCGCAGCGGCCTGGGACGCGGTGCGCGCCGTCGACGAATCGCCTGACCAGCACCGGTTGGCGGCGGCCGCAGCGGCGGTGATCGCGATCTCGCCGGTGCCAGACCTAGTGCTTGACGCGCTCACGATGTTCGGTGCCATCGGTTTCACCTGGGAACACGAGGTGCACTTGTATTGGCGGCGGGCCATCAGTCTGGCGGCATCGATCGGCCCGGTCAATCGTTGGGCCCGGCGTCTGGGGCAGTTGACGTGCACTCAGCAACGCGACATGTCGGTCAACCTGGGCGACGCCGAATCGGAATTCCGGTCGCAGGTGGCCCAGACCCTGGATGCCGCACTGAAACTCCGCAATGACCAACCCGGACGACAGGGCGATTACGAATACTTCGAGACTGGGCCGCAACGCACATTGATCGCTGAGGCCGGTTTGATTGCGCCACACTGGTCTCCGCCATGGGGACTGGACTCCGGGCCTCTGCAGCAGCTCATCATCGACGAAGAGTTCGAGAAGCGACCCGCCCTGGTTCGGCCCTCGCTGGGCATCGCCGAGTGGATCCTGCCGTCGGTGATCCGCGCGGCGTCAAAGGACCTGCAGGAGCGTCTGATCCCGCCGACCCAGCGCGGCGACATCGCCTGGTGCCAGCTGTTCAGCGAGCCGGGTGCCGGTTCTGACCTGGCCGCGTTGACAACTCGCGCAACCAAGGTCGACGGCGGCTGGAATATCAACGGCCACAAGATCTGGACGTCCGCGGCGCACCGCGCGGACTTCGGGGCGCTGCTGGCGCGCACCGACCCGGCGGCCGGCAAGCACCGCGGCATCGGCTACTTCATCATCGACATGCGATCCCACGGAATCGAGATCCAGCCGATCAAGACGGCGACCGGCGAGGCGCACTTCAACGAGGTCTTCCTCAACGACGTGTTCGTGCCCGATGACATGCTGCTCGGAGACGCCACCGAGGGGTGGAACCTCGCGATCGCCACCATGGCCGAAGAACGTTCGGCCATCAGCGGTTACGTCAAATACGACAGGGCTGTCGCGCTGCGCCGGATCGCGGCACAGCCAGGACCGGACCGCGACGACGCGCTGCGTGCGCTCGGCGAACTCGACGCGTACACCAACGCCATCAGGGCACTGGGTGTGCGGGAAACCATTCGGTTGCTGGACGGCCAACCATCCGGGCCGGCGTCGAGCATCGCCAAGGTGGCGATGAACGTGTTGTTGCGTCGCACCTTCGCGGCCACCCTGCAGTTGACCGGCAGGGTGGCGATGGTAGCCGACTCGGACCCTGCGGTCGTGCAGCCGTACCTGCATCTGCCCGCCGAACTGTTGGGCGGGGGAACCAGGGAGATTCAGTTGAACATCATCGCCCAGATGATTCTCGGCCTACCGCGCAAGTGAACAGAAACTAGAGGAAACGACATGGGATTACGTGGCGAAGCCGCCATCGTCGGATACGTCGAGCTGCCACCGGAGCGGCTCAGCAAGGCCTCGCCCGCCCCGTTCATGATCGAGCAATGGGCAGAACTCGCCGCCGCCGCGCTCGAGGATGCGGGGCTGCCGGGCGACGTAGTCAACGGCATCGCGGCGTCGCACCTGGCCGAGTCGGAGATCTTCGTACCATCCACCATCGCCGAATATCTGGGAATAGGAGCCAGATTCGCCGAACATGTGGATCTCGGCGGAGCCAGCGCCGCGGCCATGGTGTGGCGGGCGGCCGCGGCCATCGAACTCGGCATCTGCGACGCGGTCCTGTGCGCGCTGCCCGCCCGATTCATCACGCCTTCATCGAAGAAGAAGCGGAGGCCGCTGGTCGACGCCATGTTCTTCGGTTCATCGAGCAACCAATACGGTTCTCCACAAGCGGAATTCGAGATTCCGTACGGCAACCTCGGCCAGAACGGACCCTATGGTCAGGTAGCCCAGCGCTACGCGGCGGTCTATGGCTACGACGAGCGGGCGATGGCCAAGATCGTCGTCGATCAGCGCGTCAATGCCAACCACACCGAGGGTGCGATTTGGAAGGACCAGACGCTCACCGTCGAAGACGTACTGGCCAGCCCGGTCATCGCCGACCCGCTGCACATGCTGGAGATCGTCATGTTGTGCGTTGGCGGCGCCGCGGTCGTCGTCGCCAGCGCCGACGTCGCCAAACGCGCACGAAACCGTCCGGTGTGGATCAAGGGATTCGGCGAGCACGTGCCGTTCAAAACCCCGACCTACGCCAAGGACCTGTTGTGCACCCCGATCGCCGAGGCTGCCGAAACCGCTTTCGCCATGACCGATTTGACCCGAGACCAGATGGACATGGTATCGATCTACGACTGCTACACCATTACCGTGCTGACGTCGCTGGAGGACGCGGGCTTCTGCGAAAAGGGCAAGGGCATGGAGTTCGTGGCCAACCACGACCTGACCTTCCGCGGCGACTTCCCGCTCAACACCGCCGGCGGCCAACTCGGTTTCGGTCAAGCGGGATTGGCGGGCGGAATGCACCACGTGTGCGATGCCACGCGCCAGATCATGGGTCGCGCGGGCGAAGCCCAGGTCGCCGACTGCAACCGAGCGTTCGTGTCCGGCAACGGCGGAATCCTATCCGAGCAGACCACGCTCATCCTGCAGGGCGACTGAAACGACAAGAAGGGTCCCGGAAAAGAAATGGCCATCAGCTTCGAGCGTCCGATGCCCGTCAAAACGCCAACCAGCGCGCCGTTTTGGGATGCGCTGGCCGAGCATCGAATCGTCATCCAGTACTCGCCGTCGTTGCAGGCCTACGTGTTCTACCCGCGGGTGCGCGCTCCACGCACCCTGGCCAATGACCTGGAATGGCGGGAGATCTCGGGCATGGGGACGCTGTACTCCTACACCGTGGCCCGCCGGCCCGTCGGACCGCACTTCCAGGACGCCGTCCCGCAGCTGCTCGCGATCGTCGAATGGGACGAGGGGCCAAAGTTTTCCACCGAGATGGTGAATGTCGAGCCGGCCGATCTGCGGGTCGGGATGCGGGTACGGCCGGTGTTCTTCGACTACCCGGAGCACGACGTCACCATGCTGCGTTACGCGCCTGCCGACTAGCGGGCCCGGCATCGCTTGCCGAACGTACGGCCGGCCGCACACTCGCGTGCGAACGTGCGGTTGGCCGCACACTCGACGCGCCGACTAACCTACATTTGCGCCCAAACGATTTTGGTTTGCAGGTAAGTGTCCAAACCCGCCTTGCCGGACTCGTAGCCCCAGCCGGATTGCTTGTAGCCGCCGAAGGGCATCGAGTGGTCGAACTGCATCTGGCAGTTCAGCCCCACCGTTCCGGCCTTGAGCCGCTTGGCAACCCGGTGTGCGCGGCCGAGGTTCTTGGTCCAGCAGGTAGCGGCCAGCCCGTAGGTGCTGTCATTGGCCAGCGCCACCGCTTCGTCCTCGGTGTCGAAGGGAATGACCGCGACCACCGGTCCGAAGATCTCCTCCTGGAACAGCCGACTGGTGGAGGCGACATTGGTGAGCACGGTGGGGCGGACGAAGTAGCCCTTCCGGTCCACCCGCTGCCCGCCGGTCACGACCTCGACGCCGTCGGCCCTGCCTTGGTCGAGGTAACCGAGTACGCGGGTGAGCTGCTTCTGGCTGATCAGCGGACCGATCAAGCTGCCCTCGTCCTTGGGGCCGCCTTGCGGCAGGCCGTCGGCAACCTTCGCCAGGGAATCCACGAACTGGTCGAAGATGCCGCGCTGCACGAAGATGCGCGAACCGCACACACACGCCTGACCGGAGTGGATGAAGGTGCCGAACGCCGCCATCGGGACGGCCTTGGACAGGTCGGCGTCATCGAAGACCACCACCGGCGACTTGCCGCCCAGTTCCAGCGTGACCTTCTTCAGGTTGCTGTCGCCGGCCGCATGCACGATTGCCCTGCCGACCTCGGTCGAGCCGGTGAAGGCGACCTTCTCGACATCGGGGTGTGCGGTGATCGCCGCGCCCGCGGTGTGCCCGTAGCCCAGCAGCAGGTTGGCCACGCCGTCGGGCACGCCGGCGTCGTGCAGGATGTTGTCCAGCACGAGAGCCGACAGCGGGGTCTCCTCGGCGGGCTTGACCACGCTGCTGCAGCCCGCCGCCAGCGAGGGCGCGAGCTTGGCGCAGAAATTGAAGACCGGTCCGTTCCAGGGGAAGATCAGGCCCACCACGCCGTAGGGCTCTTTCAGGGTGTAGGCGTGCTGGTGGGAGTCGATGCCGGTCAGACCCCCGGTGTGTACGTCGGCGGCGATGCCCTCGATCTTTGTGCACCAGCCCGCGTAGTAGCGGAAGAATTCGGACCCGACAGTGACGGTGCCCTGGGCCTGCAGCGGGGTCATGCCGGCGTTGAGCGACTCGAGTTCGGCCAGCAGCTCTGCGTTCTGATCGATCAGCTCGCCGACGCGCCACAGGATTTTTGCGCGCTCGCTGGGCGGCTTGTCCCGCCAGACGCCCGCGTCGAAGGACGCCTTCGCACGCGCGACGGCGTCGTTGACGGCCTCCGGGCCGCAGTCTTTGAACTCGGTGACCTGGTCTTCAGTGGCAGGATCGACAACCGCGATCGCTTCACCTGTGCCGGGTCGTTCACGGATCTCGTCCAGCACAGCCTGCACCGACATAGGTACTCCTCCTTGAGCGTCCGACTCCCTAAATTCGTAGGTTATGCGCTTAACCAATGCAATGTCCAGGGTGCGGCGGCGGTCAAATGATTAGGTCGTTGAATCGATCGCGGCCTTGCAATTACGTCGCAATTACGTCGAGCAACGCACAATCAGGCTGGCGAGGTCGGTTGTCTCCGGAGACGGTTGGGCTGGCTGTCCCAACCGGGCAAAGACGGCAGCGACCGCGGCGTCGGCGAGCGCGCGGGGGTCGAATTGCACCGTGGTCAGGGGTGGTGTGCTCAGCGCGCCCATGGGGCTGGCGTCGACGCCGATCACAGCGAGATCGCGGGGACAGCGCAGCCCGGCCCGCTGCATCCCGTGCAGGACCAGGCAGGCTATCTCGTCGCTTTGCGCGCACACGGCGGTTACGCCGTCTTGCACCCATCCGGTCACCACATCCGCGGCGCTGTCAACGGTGACCTGGCCGACGCGGATGGGCGGCAGGCCGCGCAGCCGCGCCGCGAGCGAGACACCCTCGAGCCAAAAGTCGCCCAGGGCGCGCCACTTGGCAATCCCGGTGTAAGCAAACGCGATCTGCCGATGACCGCGCGAGACGAGGTGTTCGACGCGCATCTCGCCCACCGATAGGTGCGGTTCACCGAGCGCGGGCAGCGTACCGATGTCGATGTGCGGTATGCCCGCCGCCTGCACCGCGCTCAATGCCGCCCCGCTCAGCGGGAACAGACTCGTCACCGCGACCGGGTCGAGGCTCTGGATCGCATCGACGACATGCTGATCGTCCTCGGTCTCGAAGATCTGTACCTGAAGCAAACCCAGCCGGGCCAGTTCGGTGGTCATGCGGCTGCCGGCTTGCATTGGCATGTCGCCCACCGCGACGTGCGGGACCACGTACAGAACCACTCCGCTCTTGCCGATGGCGAGATTGCGGGCAGCCATGTTAGGCCGATAACCGAGTAGCTCCGCGGCGCTATTGACCGCGTCCCGGGTTTGCGGGGAGATGCGATGGCCCTCGGCGTTGTTCAGGACGTAGCTGACCGTAGCGGTCGACACGCAGGCCAATCGGGCCACATCTGCCGTGGTGGGGCGGACAGCTTTGTTCGTGGTCAACGTCTGCCACCTACCAGGCCCGATCCTGCCCCATGGTGGCGCGGCTGCAGGAGCGCCCGGATGGCTGCTTGGAAGTCGCGGCCGACATGGGCAAGGTTAATCTCGTCGCCGGAGATCAGGTGCTGTAGCGCGATGCCACGGACCTGGGCCAGCAGCATCACAGCGAATGTGTCGACATCGAGCCTGTCGTCGACCTCGCCGCGCGCCTGTCCGCGCTGCACGATCTCAATCACCGCGTCCCGGAAATCAGCGTCGGATGCCGCCATGCGGGGGCGCAGTTCGTCGTCGGCAACCGCCGAGGCCCACAACACCAAAAAGGCACGATGAACGGCGGGAAGATCGGCGAGCATTCCCATGAAGATCGACGTCGCCATGACGAGCTCGTCGACGCTGGCGTCGAGGCTTTGCGCGGGTGTGGTGGCCGCGGCGAACTCTTGCTGGGCCCGGGTGATCAGTTCCTCGATCAGGGCCGCCTTGGTGCCGAAGTGGTGGTTGGCGATCCCGCGGCTGTAGCCGGCACGTTCGCCCACCTGGGCCAGGGTGACTGCGGGTAGGCCGCATTCGGCAATGAGCTCCGCCGCGGCCTGCAGCAACCGGTCACGCGCCACTGCGCGCCGTTCCGCCTGGGTGCGTCGGGGCCGCCGAAGGCTCGGGGTGGCGACTTTTTCCATGGCTCGGATTCTGGCACAAAACTTGCTTGACAGTCAACAAGTAAATGGTAAGTTGACTGCTACACCGCCGCCGTATGAGAGAGGTTCACTGTGAGCCGCATCTTTGGCCAGATCGCGCAGATCGGCTTTGTCGTGACCGACATCGAGTCGTCCATGCAGCAGTGGGTCCGGCACGGGGTGGGGCCGTGGTTCTATATCGAACGGGTGCAGACGGACTACTTCCGCCACCGCGGCGCCGACTCGCCCTTGGAGATGTCTATCGCCCTGGCCAACTCGGGTGATGTCCAGCTCGAGCTGATCCAGCAGCGGAATGACGCCCCGTCGATGTACCGCGAGTTCCTTGACTCCGGTCGCTCCGGCGCCCAGCACATCGCCTACTGGACCACCGACTTCCAGGACCTGTACGACCGCGCGCTGGTGGCCGGCTACACCGTTGGTCAGGAAGGCCAGATCGGTGGCGATCAAGGCCGCTTCGCTTATTTCGACACCGAACACGACCAGGGGACCGTCATCGAGATCTCCGATATCAGCGGACCCAAGGGCCAGATGTTCGCCTACATCCGCCAGCAAGCTGCCACATGGGACGGCGCTGATCCGATTCGTCGGGTCGGTTGAACATCAATCACCTATAGAGAAAGGCACCCGATGACTGACCTGGACCGACGAGCGCGCCGCGAAGCCGTGGTGATCGAGCACATGCAGAGCGAGAACGTGCAGGAGTGGGACCGGACGATGGCGACGTTCGGCCACGCCCGCTATGAGCTGCCCGACGGGACTGTCATCGACGGCACCGACGACGTGATGCAGTACTGGCTCGAGGGCCGAACCCTGGTGCCCGATCAGCGCAACGAGTTGATCGAGCTCACCCACCTCGATGACGGCCAGGTGCAGATCGAGTTCTGGCTGCGGGGAACACCCACCAGCGGCGGCGAGCCTTTCGAGGTCCGCCTGTGGGCGGTATTCGGCTTCGACGAGCACGATCTGATGAATGCCGAGCGCGTGTACGCGGTCCCGCCGACAGCCGATCAGATTGCCGGGCGGGTGACCCCGGCCGGCCAACCCGCGCAAGCCGCCGGGTGATCGCCGACCTTGCGGGCCGCGTCGCGTTCGTGACCGGCGCGGGCTCTGGAATCGGACTGGCGACCGTCCAGTGCCTTCTCGAACAGGGCGCCACGGTCGAGGCGACCGACCTGCGCCCCGACGGCCTGGCCGGACTGGGTGAGGCCAACCCCGGGCGGTTGCACGTTGGTTCGCTCGATGTGACCGACCGTGCCGGCGTGGGCAACGCCGTCGGGGCGGCAGTAGACAGGCACGGACGGTTGGACATTCTGGTGTGCAGCGCCGGGATCGTTTTCGCCAGCCCCGATTTTCGGGCCGAGTGCCAAGATGACGAGCGTGCCGACTGGGACCGCTGCATGGCCGTCAATCTGCACGGCACGATCAACGCCTGCCAGGCGGCCATTGCGCATCTGCGGCGCTCCGACGACGGTGTGATCGTGACGATCGGGTCGATCTCCGCCCACGCCTCGCGAGCGACGGCGGGTCCGTACCCGACCAGCAAGGCCGCCGCGCTGCGTTACACCAAGAGCCTTGCACTCACGTTGGCTCCCGCGGTGCGGGCCAATGCCGTGTGCCCGGGAGCCGTGTGGACCGGCATGCAGCAGCGCATCTCGACCGAGCTGCAACGCTTCACCCAGGCCGAGCGGCCGGAGGACGCGGCGTCGTTTTTTGCCCGCTACGAGTCGACGACACCGATGAAGCGACCGCAGACGCCGGCCGATGTCGCCAAAGCCGTTGTCTTTCTTGCCTCGCCGGACGCTGCAAACATCACCGGCCAGTGTCTGCACGTCGACGGCGGCGCCGTCGTCCGCGATTGAGAGGATCCGAATGACCGCCAAGCTCTACGCGATCACCTGCGGCCACCTTGCCATTCCCACCGCGTTCCTGCTCGCCGGCCGGGAGGGGACGACCCGGGTACCGATCACCTCGTACCTGATCGACCATCCCCGCGGCCGTGCCGTCTTCGACAGCGGCATGCACATCAACACCCAGGACAACCCCGCCGCACACATCGGCGATGTCCTGGCCGCCTTCCACCAATTCGACTACGGCGCAGGCGAAGACATCGCGGCCCGACTCGCCTCGATCGATATCGAGCCGACGTCTGTCACCCACGTCATCAACTCCCACCTGCACTTCGACCACTGCGGCGGCAACGCACTGCTGCCCAACGCCACCGTCGTCATCCAGCGGCCAGAGGTGGACGCCGCCAAAGACGGTGGCGACATCAAGGGTTACGTGACAGCCGATTTCGACACCGGCCAGCCCCGCCAGCTGATCGACGGTGAACATGACTTGTTCGGTGACGGCAGCGTTGTACTCATCCCGACCTACGGGCATACTCCCGGCCACCAATCCGTGCGGGTGCGGACCGAGAACGGAGAATTCGTGCTGTGCGGTGACGCCTGCTATCTCAAGGAAGCACTCGACACCATGACGCTGCCCGGCATCATCGCCGACCCCGACGGCGTCCGCCGAGCCTTTCAACTCTTCCGCGACCTACAGAGCAAGGGCGTGACGATCATGTACGGCCACGATCTGGAATTTTGGAAGACCATTCCGCAAGCTCCCGCACGTCTGGGCTGACGGGGTTCGATCGCGTTGACTGCAATGACTAATAGTCCTATCTAGTTCTTCCGCCGAGCAGACGCAAAAGCCTCTGACCACTCGGCGTGTCAGGGGCTTTTGCGTCTGCTCGCGCCTTCACGGCCGTTGACACTGTGATTGGAATCATTGTCTACTAGTCGCTATTACGGTCGGACTAGGAGCTGCGGCATGAACAAAGACGATCTGATCCTGATCAGCGTGGACGATCACATCGCGGAGCCGGCCGACATGTTCGACGCCCACGTGCCCGCGACATATAAGGACCGCGCCCCCCGCGTGGTCATCGAGCCCGACGGCATCCAGCAGTGGTACTACGGGGAGATCCGCGGCCGAAACATGGGCCTGAACGCCGTCGCGGGCAAGCCCCGCGAGATGTACAACATCGACGCCTCGCGCTACGACGAGATGCGACCCGGTTGCTTCAACGTCGATGAGCGGGTCCGCGACATGAACGCCGGCGGCCAGCTGGCGGGTTTGAACTTTCCCAACTTCACTGGGTTCTCGGGCCAGGTTCTCAACCAGGGCCCCGACCGTGACGTCAACCTGGTGATGATCAAGGCCTACAACGATTGGCACGTCGACGAGTGGTGTGCGGCCTACCCCGGCCGGTTCATCCCGTGCGGCATCCTGCCGCTGTTCGACGTGGCCGAAGCCGCCAGGGAGGTTAAGCGACTGGCCGACAAGGGTTGTCATGCGGTGACGTTCTCGGAGAACCCGGAGGCGTTGCAGATGCCCAGCATCCACACCAAGTACTGGTATCCGTTATTCGAGGCCGTCTGCGAGAACAAGACGGTGCTGTGCACCCACGTCGGCTCGGCGTCCCGGTCTCCGCAGGTGTCGACCGATGCTCCGCCCAGTGTGCAGATGACGGCGTCGTCGATGATGAGTATGTTCACCTTCACCGAGCTGATCTGGGCCGAGTTCTGGGCCGACTTCCCGCAACTGAAGTTTTCCCTCACCGAGGGCGACGTCGGCTGGATACCGTACTTCCTCTGGCGGGCCGAGCACGTCTACAACCGCCACTCGGGCTGGACACTCGCGAAGTTCCCGCCCGGGTACAGCGGACCGGCCGACGTGTTCAGGCGACACTTCTACACCTGCTTCATCAGCGACAAGGTCGGCGTGCACAACATGGACTGGTTCAACGAGGACATGCTGTGCTGGGAGTCCGACTTCCCGCACTCCGACAGCAACTGGCCGTTCGCGCCTGAGGACGTCGTGGCGACCATGGGCCACCTCGACGACGCGGTGATCAACAAGATTACTCACGAAAATGCCATGGCCGCTTACTCATTCGACCCGTTCAGGTACATCCTGAAGGACCACGCCCGGGCCGGCTACCTGCGCGCCCAGGCCACCGACGTCGACGTGGTCACCCACGTCGGCCGCCTGGCCAGCCAGCGCGACCGCGATGCCTGGACTCGGATGACGCAGTTCGCGCTGCAATCACCGGACTCGATGCCGATAACGGCAGAGGCCACCGGAATCGCGGGCCGCGCCACAACGCTGGGCAACTGAGCGTGGCGGCCCGGGCCCCGTTCGCGGACTGGCGTGTGTGCGAGTTGTCCAACGGGATCGCGGTGTCGTATGCCGCCAAGATGTTCGTCGATGCGGGCGCCGACGTCGTCAAAATCGAATCCTCGCGAGGCGATTCGCTACGCAGCTGGTCAGCCGGGGGACCGGCCGGGGCGCTGTTCGGCTATCTGGCTGCGGGCAAGAAGTCGGTGGTCGCGGCGATCGCAAGCGCGGCGAAGCCGGGCGCGGCGGGTCGCCGCCATCAGCCCGACCAGGACCGGCCGGAGATCACGGGGCTGCTGGCCGGCGCCGACGTGGTGCTGACCGACCTGACCGACGGGTGGACACTGGCCGGCATTACCGCCCACACCAGTCCGTCGGCGGTGGTGGTAGCCGTGACACCGTTCGGGTTGACCGGCCCGTACGTCGAGGACGGCGTCGTCGCGAACGAATTCATCCTGCAGGCATTGTGCGGTTCCACCGCCAGCCGAGGCTGGCCGGGCGACGAACCCGTGCAGGCAGGCGGCAGGCTCGGCGAATGGCTGGCGGGGTCGTTCGCCGCGGCGGTGGCCGCCGCCGCGGCCCGGCATGCCGCTCGAGGTGGCCGCGGGCAGATCATCGACGTCTCGACCTACGAGGCGATGGCGATCGCGATGGGCGGCCTGCCCGCCATGTCGGCCAGCGTGCTGGGTGCGGATTCCCTTCTCCACCAACGCAGCCTCGAGCTGCCGTCGATCGTGCCCACCGCGGACGGCATGGTCGGCTTCTGCACCATCACCGCGCAGCAGTTCCAGGACTTCCTGGTGATGATCGACCGTGCCGACCTGGTCGACGACGCCGACCTGGCGTCGATGGCAGGGCGAATCTCCCGCCGCGACGAGTTCATCGACATGGTGACGCAGTGGACCCGGACGCGCACGACGCAAGAGATCGTCGACCTGGCCGTGGCGTTCCGAATTCCGGTGTCCCCCATTGCTGACCCGGCCGAGCTTCCGACGGTCGACCACTTCGTGCAGCGCGGCGTGTTCGTCGAATCGGAACTCGGGGTGCTGCAGCCCCGGGTGCCGTATCACAGCCAGGCGATGACAACCCGGCCGCCCGGGCGGCCGCCGGAACTGGGCGCCGACAACGGTCGCGTCCACTGGCCGCGAAGAGCGGCACACCCCTATGCCGATGACGTACTTCCGTTGTCCGACATACGGATCGCCGATTTCACCGCGTTCTGGGCCGGGCCGGTCGCGACCCAGCTCCTGGGCTCGCTGGGTGCCGACGTGATCAAGGTGGAAGGCGTTCGTCGGCCCGACGGCATGAGGTTCGCCGCCGGGCGCCCGCCGAGCTGGGACCAGTGGTGGGAAACGGGCCCGGTGTACTTGTGCAGCAACAACAATAAGCGCGGCATCAGCGTCGAACTCAGCACCGAGGCCGGGCGTGCGCTCGCGCTGGAGCTCATCGCCGCAAGCGATCTCGTCATCGAGAACTTCTCACCGCGGGTGATGGCGAACTTCGGCCTCGAATGGGATGCGGTCGCGGCCGCAAACCCGCGCGCGGTCATGGTGCGGATGCCGGCGTTCGGCCTCGACGGCCCCTGGCGCGACCGCGTCGGCTTCGCCCAGACGATGGAACAGGCGACGGGAATGGCATGGATGACTGGACATTCCGATGGCCCGCCGATCATTCCGCGCGGCGTATGCGATCCGATCGCGGGGCTGCACGCCGCGTTCGCCGCGATCGCGGCGCTGGTCATCCGGGACCGCGACGAAATAGGCGTGCACGTCGAGTCGACCATGGTGGAGTCGGCGCTGAACGTGGCCGCCGAAATGCTGGTGGAGTACTCACGCAACGGAGTCCAGATGCGCCGCAATGGAAATCAGGGACCCGGTGCATGTCCCCAGGGCGTCTACCGCTGCCAAGGTGACGACCAGTGGGTCGCGCTGGCTGCGCTCGACGACGCCGCCCGCGCGTCGCTGACGGAGCTGATCGACCAACCCGAGTCGGGCTTCGACATCCAGGACATCGACAAGCTGATCTCGGAATGGACCGCGGGACGCTCGGTGGCCGATGCTGTGAGCGCATTACGCGAATGCGGTGTAGCCGCGGCGCCTCTGGTGGCTCCGGCGGAACTGCTGACCGATCCGCAGCTGCTCGCTCGGGGATTCTGGGAAACGGTCGAGCACCCCGTCGCCGGTTCGTTCCTGTGCACCGGGATGCCCTTCGTGTTGGTCGGGAAGCCACGACACTGGATTCAGCGGGTGCCCCCGTTGTACGGCCAGCACACCGCCGAGGTGCTGACGGGCGTACTGGGGCGAACCGAACAGGATCTGGCCACTTTGCGGCAGACCGGGACTATCAGCACACGGCCGGCGGGCCTGTGAAACAAGACATCTCAGTCACGCTCTGCGTGCCGCCGCGCGCGGGCGAACTGTGCGCACCGGTGCGCTTCTTGGTGCGCCAGGATTCGGTGGTGATGGAGCTGACCGCGCGGCACCGGATCACCAGCGTCGAGTGGGACGAGCGGGAACGTGCGGTGGCCATGGTCGTTGAGATCACCGACCCGCAAACCGCGCGGCCCGTGGACGTGCGCATCGACGTCCTAGACGCTGGAGCCGTCGGCGCGCCGCACACCGATCCGCGGACCAGAACGATCGGCGCCATCGAGCGCGACGGCCGACAATGCGACGTCCTGGGTACCTATCTCGGCGTCGTCGCGGACGAAAACTAGAAGATATCAACAAGAATGGAGAGCAGGTGACAAAGCGCACCGCAGCCATCGTCGGAGTGCACAACACTCGGCAGGGGCGACGCCTGGATGGCGAAACCTCGCGTGGTCTTGCGCTGCAGGCCGTGCACGGCGCGCTCACCGACGCCGGCCTGAGCCTTGACGACGTGGACGGAATCAGTGCGGGCGCACAGTCCACCGCGCTGATCTACGACCTGCGCATCGGCCCGGCGTGGAATGGCCTGGGCTTCGGCGTTGGCATGATCACCGAGGCGGCCACCGCAATCGAACACGGCATGGCCGACGTGGTGGTGCTGGTCGCCGCGCAGGCGGGCGAGTATCGCGATCATGAGGCCACCGCGCCGTGGACCAGGCCCGAGAACGAATTCGTGGCGCCCTGGGGCATGTTCACCACCGCCGAGTTCGCCCTCATCGCTCGCCGTCACATGCACGCCTACGGCACCACGCGCGAACAACTGTCCATCGTCGCGGCCACCATCCGCAACAACGGATCGCAAAACCCCGAAGCCGTTTACTACCAACGTGGCCCGTTCACCCCTAAGGACATCACCGCGTCGCGGCCGATCGCCGACCCGTTTCACTTACTTGACTGCGCCACCACGTCGGAAGGCGGATGCGCGCTCGTCGTTGCGAACCTGGACAAGGTGGAGGTTGCCAGCCGGCCGATCTACGTGCTGGGCAGCGGCGCCGACTTCCACGGCCCGTCGTATCAGCATCCACCCGCCTGGGACCTGGTTGGGCGGCGGGGCGATCACGTTAACGGCGTGGTTGGCCGACACGCGGCCGAACGTGCCTTCAGCTTCGCCGGAGTGCGGCGTGACGAAGTGGACGTGCTGGAACTCTACGACCCATTTTCCTTCGAAATCATCCGTCAGCTGGAGGCATTCGGGTTCTGCGGCGAAGGCGAAGGGGGACCGTTCGTCGCCGACGGCCACATCGCCATCGACGGCAGCCACCCGGTCACTACTGACGGAGGAACCATGTCTTTCAGCCACGCGGGCGCGAACCCGCAGATGATGCAGCGTGCCGTCCGAGCCGTCCAGCAATTGCGCGGTGAGGCGGGCGCCCTGCAAGTGCCCGACGCGCATATTGCGTTGTGCAGCAACGGGGGAGCGGGAGCATTGTTCACTACCTTGCTGATTCTGGGAGACGAACCGCGATGACTTCTTTGCGACCGCAAACCGGTCCGGTGCCGCATGCCAGCAGCCCGCTCAGCGTGCCGTTCTGGCAGGGATGCCAGTCCGGCGAATTGCGCTATCAACGTTGTGACGGTTGCGGACTGGCGAATTTCCCGCCGACCGAGTACTGCCGTCAATGCCTTTCGGGCGAACTGCGCTGGACACGGAGCGGCGGTGTCGGCGAGATATACAGCTGGACGGTGGTGCGTCGGCCGGTGACTCCGGAGTTCCAACCGCCTTATGCGCCAGCGATTATCACGCTGGACGAGGGTTACCAGATGCTGACCAACGTGGTCGGTGTTGCGCCGGAGGACCTCGCGATCGGCATGCGCGTGCGGGTGCAATTCCATGCCGTCGGTCCCGATCTGACCCTGCCGTACTTCACCGCATCGGGGTAGACGGTAATGAGCCCTGCGCGCACCACCAACGGCCTGCCGGCGACCGCCTACCTCGTCCTGGGTGTGCTGGCGGCCAACGACGAGCAACTCACCGCCGGCGAAATCAAGATGCGCGCCGAACTATCGGTCGGCCACTTCTACTGGTCCCCGTCGGTCAGTCATGTGCGGCGCGAACTCAGCAGACTGTTGGCGCGGGGAATGGTCAGCGAGATCGGGGCACAATCCGGCAAGCGCGCCATCACGTTGTATGAGACCACCGAGGCCGGCGTGGACGCGCTGCACCGTTGGGTGCAACATTTTCCGGGTCAGGAGCAGGTGGTCATCAAGCACCCGGTCATCCTCAAAACCTGGCTTGCCCGTAGCGATGATCCAGAGCACGCCATCGACACATTGGATCGGCATCTCGAGGCGACCCGGGCCCGGCTGGACGAGGCGCTGTGGTCGCGGCAGAGGTCCCGCGATCTCGGCCTCATCGATGATCCGGATAAGCGGTTCTCCTTCGCCGTTCTCGACTATACGATCCGCGGCCTGTACGCGGAGATCTCCAACATCGCGCAGCTGCGCGACGAAATCGCAAGCGGCACTGAGCGGGATCCCGTCAGGCGGGTGCGGCGGCCGAAGGGACAGATCCGCCGGCGGGTGGCCCGGTAGCCTGCTCGCGGTACTCAGCCACGGCAACGTTTCGGGTCACGCCAACCGGGGTACCGATGCGGTCATAGAACATCGAACTTCAGCAACGTTGGACGTGGGGGAAAACTTCGTGACCTTCAACCCTCCGCCAAACCGGCCGGCTTCGCCGCCGCACTGGCAGCCTGACTCGTCGTCGCGCCCACCTGCGTCATGGCCGCCGCCAAAGGATCGGCCAGGCGGCACCCCACGTCGCCGCCGCCGGTGGCGTTGGGCCATTGTCGCCGCCTGCCTGGCAGTCGTCGCCACCATCGCTGTGCTCGTATTCGGCGGCAATGACTCGAAGCCCACCTTCAATCCGACGAATCCGAAAGAAACCCTCGTCAGGGGCGAAGGCATCCGAAATCCGTCTTCTCTTGCCGTCGACCGGGCGGGCAATCTGTACGTTGCCGACACTGACAACAACCGAGTCGTTCAGATCACCCCGGCCGGGGCACAAGCCGTCTTACCGTTCAACGGACTGAAAACTCCGAGATCGAATCTCTGTTGACCCCAACGACAACGTCTACGTAGTCGAAAGCGCGTTGAACAACAATCAGGCGCGCGGCTTGCGACTGAACGCGCGTGCCGGGACTGTCGATGCCCTGCCACCCAGTCCTCCGGGAAATGCCAATGGCCAGGCCCACTTGATTGACGTCCAGGCTGACGCCAAAGGCAATATCTACGCACTTGACACGGGCGGCACATCATCAACGAGCGGTCTGCGCTGCCGACTGCTGGTGTCGCCACCGGACGCCCTACGGTGGCGTGTCTTGACAGAGATCGACGACTGCTCCGCCGAGAACTTCGTCGTCGACGACGACGGGACGCTTTACCTGGCCGCAAAACCGGGGATCATCGAGGTATCTGCTGACGGGAGACAGCCCAGAGCGAATATCAATCGCAACGACGTTTCCGCCGCTGGGGATTGCGAGAGACTCAAAGGGTCGGTTGTACATCGCGGCTTCCTGGGGCGACACAATCTATGTGTATGACGCCGGGCAACAGTCGCAGCTAAAGCTAACTCACCTGAACCCAAATAGCCGCAGTCTTCTCAACGCGATCGCTGTCGACAAAGACATGAACGTCTACATCGCCGAACCGCTGCAGAACTTCATCGTGAAAGTTGCTCGTTAGTCCTGCCATTGCGGCATTTCTAGTGAGAATGCTCCCGTGCTCAAGAAACTAACGGACGTCTGCTCGCGGTACTACCTTGGCAGGGAGCACACAGAAAGAAGGTGCCCGTGCTCAAGCAACTGACGGACGTTCCAGCCGGCATTCAGGCGCTGGAGGCCGTCGGGACGGTAACGACAGGCGATTACCGGCGGGCTTTTGCACCGCTGGTCGCTCAGGCGCGGCAAACCGGGAGCCGGATGCGGCTGCTCTACCAATTCGGTCCGGCCTTCGAGCGCATCACGCCCGGCGCGCTGTGGGCGGATACTCGACTCGGGTTGGGCTATGTGCGACTGCTCGATGGCTGCGCGGTCGTGAGCGACATCGGCTGGATTCAGGCGCCCACCCGCGCGATCGGCGCTTGGATGCCCTGCCCGGTGCGGGTGTATGACAACGACGGACGCACTGATGCCGTCGCTTGGCTGGACTCGTTGCCGGCCTGCGCTGATGTGTCCGCGCGTGACATGGCCAAGGCCTACATCGGTGGAGCGAGCTCGGCGCCGGCAAGTCTCGGTGGGCTGGTCATCTCCAAGGGTGTCGCGCCGAGCAGACGTAAAAGCCCCTAATTCGAGCCGAATTACGGATACCTTTGCGTCTGCTCGCGGTCGCGTGACGTCGCTCGACCGCGACGCTGAAACCATTTGTGCCACTGTAGTTCCAGTGGTTTCGTGGCGGCAATTCTTGTCGGTGGCCGCCGATAAAATTCGGGGTATGGATCGAGACGCGATCACCGCGGCGTTTGAGGTGTTGGATGCCGCGGTTGAGGGTGTGCTCGGGTTGGATTTCGAGGACCTGACCACCCGTGAGCGTCTGGTCCTGGTGGAGCGGGTGGAGCGGGTGCGCCGCCGGTTGCCCGCGGCCGAGCATCCGTTGATCAATCAGCTGGCCCGGCTGGCCAGCCCGGAGGAGTTGGGTGGCACGCTGTCCCACGCGATCGCCGAGTGGGCGTTGATCGACGCCAAGGAGGCCGGCCGGCGCGTCAAGGAGGCCGCCGAGCTGGGGCCGCGGCGCGCGTTGACCGGTGAGCCGTTGGCGCCGCTGTTGGCGGCCACCGCGGCCGGGCAGCGGGCGGGGAAACTCGGTGCCGGGCAGGTCAAGGTGATCCGCACGTTCTTGAAGGAGTTGCCGGGCTGGGTGGACGTGGGCACCCGTGGGCGCGCCGAAGCGGATCTGGCCCGGCTGGGCGGCCAGCATCGGCCCGAGAAGCTGCGCGGGCTGGCCGCCACCATGACCGACTGCCTCAACCCCGACGGCAACTACACCGACGACGACCGCGCGCGTCGGCGCGGCCTGGTGTTGGGCGCCCAGCACGAGGACGGCATGTCGGAGCTGCGTGGGTTGATCAGCCCCGAACTGCGCGCCACCCTCGAGGCGGTATGGGCCAAGCTGGCCGCCCCCGGCATGTGCAACCCGTTAGACGACACCGCCGTGTGTGGACGGCGCCCCCGCTCAAGCAGGCGATCGACGGTGATGCCCGCAGCGGCGCCCAACGTAACCATGACGGGCTGCTGGCCGGGTTGCGGGGGTTGTTGGCCAGCGGGGAGTTAGGGCAGCACAACGGGTTGCCGGCCACCATCATCGTGTCCACCACCCTGGCCGAGCTGGAATCGGCCGCGGGTACCGCGCGCACCGGCGGGGGCACCCGGGTGCCGATGGCCGATGTGATCCGCCTGGGCCGCCACGCGCATCATTATTTGGCGATTTTCGATCAGGGTAACGCGGTCGGGCTGTATCACACGAAGCGGCTGGCCTCGCCGGGGCAGCGGATTGTGTTGTACGCCAAGGACCGTGGGTGTTCGGCGCCGGGCTGCACGGTGGGCGGCTACTACTGCG
>CAWIXL010000023.1:0-75418 GCA_963840045.1 uncultured Actinomycetota bacterium
CCCAACCGAGTCATTGATAACTCAACAAATCCGCCCGATGGGCAGATCGTATCGCCATCCTGGCAACACAACCGGCGTTCTGATCGACTTCACCGGCCCACCCGACCCACCCGCCGGTATCAGGGACCGCTGGTACCGGTTAACCTCGACAGCATGGGTGGCACAAGGGAGGGTCAAATGCAGGGGTTCGCCGGAAAAGTCGCGGTGGTAACCGGTGCGGGTTCGGGTATCGGGCAGGCGCTGGCCATCGAGCTGGGCCGCTCGGGCGCCAAGGTGGCGATCAGCGACGTCAACACCGAGGGCCTGGCGCAGACCGAGGAGCGGCTGAAGGCCATCGGTGTCGATGTCAAGGCGGACCGACTCGACGTCACCGAGCGCGAGGCCTTCCTGCTCTACGCCGACGCGGTCAACGAGCACTTCGGCAAGGTGAACCAGATCTACAACAACGCCGGCATCGCCTTTACCGGCGACATCGAGGTCAGCCAGTTCAAAGACATCGAGCGGGTGATGGATGTCGACTATTGGGGCGTGGTGAACGGCACCAAGGCTTTCCTTCCGCACGTGATCGCTTCTGGCGACGGGCACATCATCAACGTCTCCAGCCTGTTCGGGTTGTTCTCGGTTCCGGGGCAGGCCGCCTACAACTCGGCGAAGTTCGCCGTGCGCGGGTTCACCGAGGCGCTGCGACAGGAGATGGTTATAGCCGGCCACCCGGTGGGGGTGACCACGGTGCACCCGGGCGGCATCAAGACCGCGATCGCCCGCAATGCCACCGCCGCCGAGGGATACGACGCGGATCGGCTCGCCAAGGTTGTTCGACAAGCGGCTGGCCCGCATGAGCCCGCCGCGTGCCGCCCAGATCATTCTGGAAGGCGTGCGCAAGAACAGGGCCCGCGTGCTGGTGGGCGCGGACGCCAAGATCTTGGACGTGCTGGTGCGACTGGCCGGCCCGGCATATCCGCGGTTGATCAGCCCCGTAGTCGGCCGGATGATGCCTGCCCGGGAGTCGTGACGCTGCGCGGCGCATCGCGAAGGTGCGCAGTTGTACAGCCCACGCGGCGTGTCGCTGTACAGACACGCACGCTCGCGGTCAATAGGTAAGCGCCGGAGCTAGCTTCGCCCCAGCGGGTGCTCGCTCAACCACCCATCGGCCACGCCCTGCGGGTCGGCGCCGCCGGCCACCCTGCGGCGCATCTCGGCCAGGGCTTCGGTGTCCAGCACGCCCGCCACTTCGTTGATCGCCAGCAGTTGCCGATCATTCAGCGCGTTGCGGCGATACAGCGGCACCACATTCTCGGCCTGTATCAGCGGGGGCTTGACGTCGGAAAGCACAACCAGGTCGGCGGGGATATCGGGCGCGGCGGTGGTGGTCCATGCGACGGCCAGCTGTCCGGCCCGCAGTGCGGTGAACATCGCTGTGCCGTCAGGGAATTCGCGCGGCGCGGGTAGCCGGCACGAGCCCACCCAAGCGGGTACCCGGCGCGCCGGTGACGATTCCGACCTTCAGGCCGTCGCAATGTTTCGCCAGCGCGGTCAGCTCCTTGGACTCCCAGGCCGCGGCGGTGGCCGGGGTTACGACCAGCGCAGGTTTGTCCTCAGCGGCCGTGGTGTAGTCGCCCGCGACGATGCCCTCGGGCAGCACCGACATCATCACTTTGTAGACCTGGCTGTCGGCCGTCACCGCGACTCCCGGCTGCAGCGACTGCAACACCTGGCCGGTAAAGGCGGGCACGACCGTGAACGTTCCCGAGTCGAGTTTCGCCACCGGGTCGGAGGCCGTTTCGGTGCGCGCCTCGAAACCGTATGTCCGCAGTGCGGTCACGTAGATCCCGGCCAGCAACATCGACTCGGGGTCGGCCGCGGAGCCGACCACCACCTGCGGCCTGGACTGGTGGTCGCCGATAGCGCACCCGGCCGCAGCGAGCGCCGCGGTCAGCAGCAGTGCGGCCAGCCTGCGAATTCTCACACCCGAGTGCCTCAGGCGTCTTAGATAGCCGAAATGTCTGAGATGTCTGAGGCAGCGGCCACCGCGTGGGCAACCGCGTCCGCGACGCGCAAATCCAGGGGGCTCGGGACGATCCGGTCGGGTGCGAGATCGTCGCTGACAACGGAGAAGATCGCCTTAGCGGCGGCCACCATCATCGTTTCGGTGATCCTTCGCGCCCCGGCGTCCAGCGCGCCACGGAACACCCCGGGAAACGCGAGCACGTTGTTGATCTGGTTCGGAAAGTCGCTGCGCCCGGTTGCCACCACGGCCGCGTGCTTGGCCGCGACGGCAGGATGAATCTCCGGGTCCGGGTTAGACAGCGCGAACACAATCCCGCCGGGTGCCATCGTGGCGATCAGCCCCTCGGGGACCACGCCCGCCGACACCCCGAGGAACGCGTCGGCCCCGTCGAGTGCCTCCACCATGCCGCCGCTGAGACCGCGGGGGTTGCTGCGTCGCGCCAGATCTGCCTTGACGCCGTTCATGTCGTCGCGCCCGGTATGCAGAATGCCGCGTGAATCCAGCACGGTGATGTCTGAAACCCCCATCGCGAGCAGCAGGTTGGAACATGCGACGCCTGCGGCCCCGGCGCCGGAGACCACCACCCGCAGTGAGCTCATGTCACGCCCGAGGAGCTTGCTGGCGCCCATCATCGCAGCCAGCACGACGATCGCCGTGCCGTGCTGATCGTCATGCATCACCGGGCAGTCCAGCGCTTCCATGACACGACGCTCGATGTCGAAACAACGCGGGGCGGAGATGTCCTCGAGGTTGACGGCGCCGAACGTCGGGCGCAGCCGGATCAGCGTTTCGACGATCGCGTCGGGATCCTTGGTGTCCAGCACGATCGGAATGGCATCCAGCCCGGCGAACTCCTTGAACAGCCCGCACTTGCCTTCCATCACCGGCAATGACGCCGCCGGTCCGATGTCACCCAGGCCGAGGACCGCGCTGCCGTCGCTGACGACCGCCACCAGCCGGTTGGCCCAGGTGTAGCGGGCGGCCAGAGTGTGGTCGGCGGCGATCGCGCGACTGACCTGCGCCACGCCCGGGGTGTAGGCGACCGACAGGGCGCGCTGGGTATCCAGCGGCGCCGTCAGCCCTACGGCGAGCTTGCCGCCCAGATGTGCCGCGAAGATCTCCTCGTCGGTGATGACGCCCTGCTCGGTGCGACTCTGTATCGATTCAAGCAATTCGGACACGGGGCCCAGGGTACTAACTGCTCTTTAGTAGGCCTAATCGGCAGGTGTCTCAGATAAGGCCCAGCTCCGTAACGGCGTTGCGCTCGTCGGCCAGCTCGGCGGTGGTCGCGTCGATGCGGCTACGCGAGAAGTCGTCAATCTCCAGCCCCTGCACGATCGTCCAGTTGCCGTCCTTGGTGGTCACCGGGAACGAGGAGATCAGCCCCTCGGGGACGCCGTACGAACCGTCGGACACGACGGCCATCGAGACCCAGTTGCCCTCCGGGCTGCCGAGCAGCCAGTCGCGGGCGGCGTCGGTGGTCGCCGACGCGGCCGAGGCGGCCGACGAGGCGCCGCGCGCGTCGATGATCGCCGCGCCGCGCTTGGCGACGGTCGGGATGAAGTCGTTCTCGATCCAGGACTGGTCGTTGACGACCTCGGCCGCGTTCTTGCCACCGACCTCGGCGTGGAATACGTCGGGGTACTGGGTCGCCGAGTGGTTGCCCCAGATCGTCATCTTCTTGATGTCGGTCACCTTGGCGCCGGTCTTGGCGGCCAGCTGCGAGATCGCGCGGTTGTGGTCGAGGCGGGTCAGCGCGGTGAACCGCTCCTTGGGGATGTCGGGGGCGTTTGTCATCGCGATCAGCGCGTTGGTGTTGGCCGGGTTGCCCGTCACGCCGATGCGGACGTCGTCCGCGGCGACGGAGTTCAGCGCCTTGCCCTGGGCGGTGAAGATCGCGCCGTTGGCCTCGAGCAGGTCGCCGCGCTCCATGCCCTTGCTCCGCGGGCGGGCACCGACCAGCAGGGCCAGGTTCACCCCGTCGAAGATCTTGTTCGCGTCCGCCCCGATTTCAACGCCGGCCAGCAGCGGAAACGCGCAGTCGTCGAGTTCCATCACCACGCCCTCGAGCGCCTTGAGCGCGGGCTCGATCTCGAGCAGGCGCAGCTCAATCGGGCGGTCGGGGCCCAGCAGCGAGCCGCTAGCCAGGCGGAACAACAGGCTGTAGCCGATCTGGCCAGCAGCGCCGGTCACGGCGACCTTGAGAGGACTTGCACTCACGTCGGTTTGCTCCTTTGTTGGCAGTTTCGGTCGAGGTCGAAACTAGCGCACCGCCGGCAGCCAAATTCCCTCAGGATCCGCGCTGCGTCCAAGCTGCATCCGAGCTGCATCCGAGCGGCACTGTTGTCAGCTCACGTTGGGCCAGGACGCGTACCATGAAGCACCGCCCGGTCAGACCTGCTCAGACCTGCTCAGCGATCGGAGGTTGAGGTGTTCCAAGGCTTTGACGCGTTACCGGAAGCGCTGAGACCAGTCGCGAAGCCCCGGAGTTTCGCGCCGCACGAACACCCCAATCCCAGACCCGCCCAGCCCCTGGTCGACTGCGGTGTCTACGTCGACGGAAAACGGCAGCCCGGCAAATACGGCTACACCGAGGCGTTGAGCAAGGTGCGCGAGTTCACGCGGGCCCGGCCCGGGGCACCGGAGCCCGAGACCCCGTGCCCACAGGCATTTGTCTGGATCGGCTTGCACGAGCCCGACGAGAGCCACATGCAGGAAGTGGCAGACATTTTCGGGCTGCACCCGTTGGCCGTCGAGGATGCTGTGCACGCCCATCAGCGACCCAAGCTGGAGCGCTACGACGACACGCTGTTCCTGGTCCTGAAGACCGTCAACTACGTGCCGCACGAATCCGTGGTGCTGGCCCGCGAGATCGTCGAGACCGGCGAGGTGATGATCTTCGTCGGCAAGGAGTTCGTGGTCACGGTCCGGCACGGCGAGCACGGCGGACTGGCCGACGTGCGCAAGCGGATGGATGCCGACGCCGCGCATCTCCGGCTGGGTCCCTACGCGGTGATGCACGCGATCGCCGACTACGTGGTGGATCACTACCTGGAAGTGACCGCTCATATGGAATTCGACGTCGACAGCGCCGAGGAGGTGGCGTTCGCCGCCGGCCGCAACGTCGACGTCGAACCGATTTACCTGCTCAAGCGCGAGGTCGTCGAACTACGCCGGTGTGTGAGCCCGCTGTCGATCGCATTTCAGCGAATGCAGACCGAGAACAAGGACCTGATCTCCAAGGAAGTTCGGCGCTATCTGCGTGACGTCGCCGACCACCAGAGCGAGGCCGCGGACCATATCGGCGCCTATGACGACATGCTCAACACGCTGGTGCAGGCCGCGCTGGCGCGTGTCGGTATGCAGCAGAACACCGATATGCGCAAGATATCGGCCTGGGCCGGCATCATCGCGGTGCCCACCATGGTCGCCGGGATCTACGGCATGAACTTCAAATTCATGCCCGAGCTCGACGAGCATTGGGGCTACCCGACGGTGGTCGGCCTGATGGTTCTCCTGTGCATATCCCTGTACTTCAGTTTCCGAAAGCAGGGCTGGCTCTAACGACAGGCGAGCAGACGCAAAAGCTCCCGCACGCACGGCGTGTCGGGAGCTTTTGCGTCTGCTCGCCCCTCTAACGGCCCGGGTCCAGCACGTCGACGCCGTCGTCGCGCCATGCCTGCCACATCGCTTCCGCGCCCTTGAGCCGCACCCAGGCCGCCTCCGTGGCGGAGATGGGCGTCACCGACAGAAAGCGCACCGGGTCGCGGGGCGGCTGCAGCGGAAAATCGGGAATATCGCTGCGACCCAACAACACCGCGGTGAACGGCGCCCGCCGTGCGGGTTGCGCCCACAGCGGCGAGCCGAGGTCGATCAGCGCCACGTCGGACAGCACCACACCGTCCACCGCCGGCGTCGCCGCCAATAGCGCCAGGCTGCGGGCAAGTCCGATGACCGGCCCGCGATCACGCAGGCCCAGGACGACTTCGGCGCGTGGACCGCGCACCTGATCGGCAACCTGCTGAGTCGGATCGACCATCGGACGCCGCGAGCAGCCCAACGATACGTAGTGCACTAGGCCTTCTGGATCGTCCGCCGCAGACCGGAAGCGCAGCACTTCGATGGGCTCGGCACCCAGAAACGTCACGCTCGCGGAATCGGGCTCCGCGGCGAAGTGGCCGCGCAGGTGGGCGCGCACTTGGTCCAGGATGTGCGTCACTGAGCAGTGGGCGCCGGACCAGCCGGAATGGTCAGATTCGCCCCGGAGTCGGCGTCGAATACGGCCAGTTTCGTGGTGTCGAACGCCAATTGGACGGACTGCCCCAGAGCCGCTTTCGATTCGGCGGGAACCCTTGCCACGAAATGGTTTTCGCGCACCTCCCCCTCGGCCTCCAGCTCGGCCAGCTGGGCCGAATGCACGGCCGGTCCCGCGGTGGCGAAGTACACATACTTGTCGGCGCCCAACGACTCGACCAGATCGACCTTCACCTCGAAGGTCAGCGCCTGGAGATGCTGGCGGCCGTCGATCAGCGCGGCGTCGCCCAGGTGCTCGGGCCGTAGCCCGACGATGACGCTCTCCGGCTTCGGGTGGCTCCCGATTACCTGCTGGACTTCCGGCGTCAACGTCACCTCACCAAACTGCAACGTCAGCCCGACCGGCGTCAACGTGGCGGGGAAGAAATTCATCGCCGGCGAGCCGATGAAGCCCGCGACGAACAGGTTGGCCGGGCGTTCGTAAAGCTCGGTAGGAGTGCCGATTTGCTGCGCCACGCCCCCGTGCATCACCACCACGCGATCGCCCAGCGTCATGGCCTCGGTCTGGTCATGGGTGACGTAGACGGTGGTGGTACCCAGGCGCCGCTGCAGCCGCGCGATCTCGCCGCGCATCTGCACCCGCAGTTTGGCGTCCAGGTTGGACAGCGGCTCGTCCATCAGAAACGCCTTGGGATGACGCACGATTGCCCGGCCCATCGCCACCCGCTGCCGCTGCCCGCCCGACAACTGGGAGGGCTTGCGATCCAGAAGATCGGTCAGGTCAAGGATTTTGGCCGTGTCCGCCACCTTCTGTCGCGATCTCGGCCTTCTTCATCTTCGCCAGGGTCAGCGGAAAGGCGATGTTCTGCCGCACGGTCATGTGCGGATAAAGCGCGTAGGACTGGAACACCATCGCGATATCGCGGTCCTTGGGCGCCTTCTCGTTGACCCGCTCACCGCCGATGCGCAGCTCTCCGGATGAGATATCCTCAAGTCCGGCAATCATATTCAGCGTCGTCGTCTTGCCGCAGCCGGACGGCCCGACCAGGATCAGGAACTCGCCGTCGGCGATGGTGATGTTCAGGTCGCGCACCGCCGCGTGGCCATCGGAATAATTCTTGTTGACGTGCTCCAGCACTATCTCGGCCATCGCGCTATCCCTTCACAGCGCCAGAGGTCAACCCGGCGACAATCCGTCGTTGGAAGATTAGAACAAAGACGATGATCGGGACCGTGATCACCATCGCGCCCGCCGCGATCGATCCCGTCGGCTCCTCGAATTGCGAACTGCCGCTGAAGTTCACGATCGCAACCGGCGCGGTGATCGCCGCGTTGGTGGCGGTCAGCGACAACGCGAGCAGCAGGTCGTTCCAGGCGAAGATGAACACCAGGATCGCGGCCGTCACCAGTCCGGGCGCCGCCAGCGGGACGATCACCTTGCGGAAGGCCTGGAGCGGCGTGGCGCCGTCCATCTTGGCGGCCTTCTCCAGGTCCCAGGGGATCTCCCGGAAGAACGCCGACAACGTGTAGATGGCCAGCGGCAGCGCGAAGGTGATGTAGGGCAGGATCAACCCCGGCCAGGTGTCGAACAGGCCGACCTGGCGTTCGATGTTGAACAACGGCGTAACCAGCGAGATGGCCGGGAACATGGTGATCACCAGGGCGGTGCCGATCAGCAACCGCTTGCCCGGAAAATTCAGCCGGGCGATCGCGTAGGCCGCCATCGCGCCGATCACCACCGCGATCGCAGTGGTGGTCAACCCGATTCCCACGGAGTTGACCAGCGCCGAGCTGAAGAAGTCGCCCCGGAAGATGCCGCGGTAGTTGTCGAAGGTCACCGACGACGGAATCAGCTTGCCGTCCTTGACCGTTGACGTCGGCTTCAGCGAGAGGCTCAGGATCCACAACACCGGAAGCAGCGCGTACACCGCCACCAAGGTGTCGATGACGACCCAGAACGTGGCCCGCCGCGCGCCCACTCGGTTAGCGGCCATCGACGTCACTACCGGGCGCTGCGGCAAACTGACGGACGCCGAAGACCTTGACGAAGATGAGCGCGATGATGACCACACACAAGAAGATCAGCACGCTGATCGCCGAGCCCAAGCCCACGTTGAAGCCCTTGAACAGGTTGTCGTAGCCCAGGATTGACACCGATTCGGTGTTGTTTTCCCCCGCCGTCAGCACATAGATGTTGTCGAAAATACGGAACGCGTCCAGGGTCCGGAAGAGCAGCGCAACCACCACCGCCGGCTTGATGATCGGCAGGATGATCCTGGTCAGCCGCCGCCAGGCGCCGGCGCCGTCGACCTCGGCGGCCTTCAGCAGATCCTCGGGGACTAACGCCAATCCGGCCAGCAGCAGCAGCGACATGAACGGCGTCGTCTTCCAGACCTCGGCGATGACAACCAGGCACAGCGACGGGATCTGATGAGTCAGTGGCGCTTGGGTAAGGAATGAGCCCTGCGGCAGCAGGTTGGCCAGATAACCCGTGCCCGGCGTCCAGGCGTAGTACCAGCTGTACGACGCGACGACGGTGACGATGCCGTACGGGATGAGCACCGCGGTGCGCACCAGGCCCCTGCCGATCAGCGTGTGGTGCATTACCAGCGCCAGCGCCAGACCCAGCACGAACTCGAGCGTCACCGACACCACCGTGATCGCCAGCGTCACCGCCAGCGCCGTCCACCAGTACCGGTCGGTCAGGATCTCCAGGTAGTTGCCCAGCCCGATGAACGCGGTGTCGTGCGGGGTGGTCAGGTTGTTGCGCTGCAGGCTCAGCCACACGGCGTAGCCGATCGGATACGCCGTCACCGCGAGCATCAGCGTCGTCGCGGGTGCGACCAACAGGAACGCCAGTCGCCTTTCGGCCGTCATTAGCGCCGCTCCTCCTCATCGCTGCGCTCTGCATCGTCGCCGGCGCGGCGAATCGCGGCACTCACGGCAACAGCCCCTTGCCGTCAATCGCCTTCTGCACCCCCACGGCGAGCTGGTCGGCCGTGCGCTCCGGGTCGATCGCGGTGATGGGGCTCAGCGCCGCGGAAAGCCGCAGGGAAACCGCCTGATACACCGGCGTCGCCGGCCGCACGGCGGCGTCGGTGACCTGCCGGCGGATGACGTCGTACATCGGGTACTTCGCCTGGAAATGCGGGTCGGAGTACAGCGAGGCGCGTACCGCCGGCAGACCCCCCTGGATCGAGATGTACGCCTGGCTGGCCAGGCTGCGCAGGCACCGGACGGCTTCGAACGCCTCAGCGCGGTGGCGCGTCGTCTTGGCCACCGACAGGTTCAACCCGCCGATCGTCACCTTGGCCGGCCTGCCGGGCGACACACCCGGATAGGGCGCGAATCCGAACACCTTGCGGCTGGCCTCATAGGCGATGCGGAACTGCTCGTCGTTGGGTACGAAGGTGCCGACATCGTCGATGCTGCCGGCCAGCGCGGGAACCCGGTTGAGCGGCAGGAAGGGCACGCCGCCCTTCACCGCGTTCTCCAGCATGGACGCCAGCACGAACGGCCAGTTGACCTGAAGCGCCGACCGGCCCTGCTCCATCGACAGCCGCGCGGTGCCCTCGTCGGTTCGGGTGACCGACGGATCGGCTCCCGGCGCGGTGGCCACCGACTTCAGGATCCGCAGGGCGGTGACGGTGGCGGCCCGATGCGCCGGGGTGTCGGTCAGCGTGACGTGGCGGCCGTCTTCGGAGAGCACCTGACCGCCCGCGCTGACCAGCAGCGTGTTGAACCACACCACCACGCCCTCACCCTGATTGGCCTGCACGCCGATCCAGCTGGGCTCGCCCGCGGCGTGCAACCGCGTCGCCTCGGCCACCATGCCGTTCCAGTCTTGCGGCGGCTGATCCACCAAATCCGCTCGGTACCAGAGTAATTGGGTATTGGTGGTGAGCGGCGCGCCGTACAGGTGGTGCTTCCAGCCGGCGGTGGCCAGCGGTCCCGGCAGGGTGTCGTTGGTGGCGTCGGCCTCGGCCAACCCGGCCGGGTCATCGGATAGCGGCAACGCCCAGCCCGCCTCGGCGAACTCCGCGGTCCACACCACATCCAGCGCCATCAGGTCCAAGGCGTGGTCGTTGGCGGTCAGCCGCCGGGCCAGGTGCAGTCGCTGCTGATCCGGGCCTCTGGGCAGGCTGATGTGCGCAACGGTGAAACGGCCGCCGAACTGCTCGTTGCAGCGCTGGGCAACCGCGGTGAAGGTGGCGCTGTCGGTGGCCGGCGTGTAGAAGCTGAGCACCACCCCCGATCTAGCCGCCGGACCCGCACGCCGATACCACCGACGCCACGGTCAGCGCCGACGCGATGGTCAGGAGCAGCGCGCCCGCCCGGCGTGGGCGTCCGCGACGGATCACCCGAGCGTCAGATCGCCAGGCGCGCCAGTAGATCCCGCGCCTTCTCCGCGTTTTGTGGATCGCAGAGCACGTCGTAGCGTCCGGCCACCAACTGCATAGTCGAGCTGAAATCCCTTGTGCCACGCGCCATTGCGTACGGAACCGCGGAGGTGATCAGGCCGAAGAACACCCCGGCGACCAGGCCGGTGCCCAACGCCGCCCACGGGTTAGGGCTGAAGAACCCGAGTATCAGCCCGATGAACAAGCCGAGCCAGGCGCCGCTCAATACGCCGCCGCCGAGCACTTTTGTCCAGGTCAGCCGGCCGGTGACCCGTTCCACTTGCATCAGGTCGACGCCGACGATGGTTACCTGCTGGACCGGGAACTCCTGGTCGGATAGGTAGTCGACAGCGCGTTGCGCCTCGGCGTAGGTGGGGTACGACCCGACTGGCCAGCCTTTGGGCGGGGTCGGCAGCCCGGGCACACCGTGTCGACCCCCAGCCGCGGGGCCGGGTGTTGCGCCCGGAAGTTGTCCAGGCTGGAAGGGGTTAGTCATCGGTACTCATTCTCCTCTGCTCCCACTCTCCCCGGGCCATCCTGGCCGTCCCTCGTCCACGACCGCAACCGTGACCCGCCCATACGCTAGTTTGAATCCATGATCGTCGTCGGCTGCGCTTTCAGCGAGAACGCAAACAACGAGGCAGACCAGCCCGCCGGCCGGCAAGCGGCAGCGGCAATCATGACTGGGCCGCCATACGAGCACCCCTCCCAGGACAACTCGTTCTCACCGGTCGACCCGCACGCACCCATCAATTATCCCGAATATCCGTCATATCCGCCCGCCTACCCACCGCCCGCCGTACCCGCCGCCGCCGCCCCCATATCCTCCGGGGCCCTATCAGGCCGGGCCCCCGGGGTACGGGATGCCTCCTCCATATTCGGGGTATCAAGACCCGTACAACCCGTACCAGCGCTATCAGAACCCGTCGTCCACCAATGGGCTGGCGATTGCCTCGCTGGTCACCTCGATCGGCGGGCTGTTACTGGGCATTCCCTTGACGTTCGTGTGCTGGATCGGTTTCTTGATCCCCGTAGTCGGCGTTGTGCTCGGCATCGTCGCGCTCGGTCAGATCAAACGGACCCAGCAACAGGGCCGCGGGCTGGCCATCGCCGGCATTTCGGTCGGTGGCGGCGCGATTGCGCTCACCGTGATCGCGCTCGTGGTCTTCGTCGCCGCCTACACGCGCACGCACTGATCAAGAACCGACCCGTCTGCGCAGGTTGGGCGGGTCGACAGGTGCGTCCACCTAGCTACTTCCAGGCACTCCTAAGCTTTGGTCCATGGGATCGGTCAACAGGGTGTACGTGGCGCGGCTCGCGCGAATGTTGGTGCTGGGTCCCCTCGGCGAATCCTTCGGACGGGTGCGCGACGTCGTGATCAGCATCAGCATCGTCCGCCAGCAGCCACGCGTCCTGGGGCTGGTGGTCGATTTGGCCACCCGCCGCAGCATTTTCATCCCGATCCTGCGGGTCGCCGCGATCGAACCCAACGCGGTCACACTGGCCACCGGCAACGTGTCGCTGCGCCACTTCGAACAGCGACCGGGCGAGGTGCTGGCCATGGGCCAAATCCTGGACACCGCGGTGAAAGTCACCGATCCGGCACTGCCGGAGCTGGCCGGAACGGACGTCGTGATCACCGACCTGGGCATCGAGCAAACCCGAACCCGCGACTGGATGGTGACCAGGGTCGCTATCCGCAGCCAGCGACGGCTGGGACGCCGTGGTCCGGTGCACGTCGTGGACTGGCAAAACGTGCAGGGCTTGACGCCGTCGGCGTTGGCGATGCCGGGTCAGGGGGTCGCGCAGCTGCTGGACCAGTTCGAGGGACGCAAGGCGGTCGACGTGGCGGACGCGATCCGTGGACTTCCGCCGAAGCGCCGCTTTGAGGTGTTCAAGGCGCTGGACGACGAACGGCTGGCCGACATTCTGCAGGAGCTGCCCGAACTGGATCAGGCCGAGGTGTTGGCGCAGCTGGGCACCGAACGTTCGGCCGATGTGCTCGAGGCGATGGATCCCGACGATGCCGCCGACCTGCTCGGCGTGCTGACCCCAACCGATGCCGAGATGTTGCTGACCCGAATGGATCCCGACGAATCCGACCCGGTGCGGCGGCTACTGACCCACTCCCCCGACACCGCGGGCGGCTTGATGACCTCCGACCCGGTCGTGCTGACCCCGGACACCGCGGTCGCGGAGGCGCTGGCCCGGGTCCGCGATCCCGACCTCACCCCCGCGCTGGCGTCGATGGTGTTCGTGGCACGGCCGCCCACGGCCACCCCCACCGGGCGCTATTTGGGCTGTGTGCCGCTGCAGCGGCTGCTGCGCGAAGCACCGGCGGAGCTGGTCGGCGGCATCGTCGACACCGACCTGCTCACCCTGACGCCGGAGGCCCCACTGGGAGCAGTGACCCGTTACTTCGCCGCCTACAACCTGGTGTGCGGGCCGGTGGTCGATGACCAAAATCATTTGTTGGGCGCGGTAACCGTGGACGACCTGCTCGATCACCTGCTGCCGCACGACTGGCGGGTGGATGTCCAGCAGCTCGACGCCGCCGCCGGCGCTGCCGGGGGATCCTGATGAGCAAATCCACCGCCCCGCGCCGGTTGTACACCCCGCGGACCTCGCGCAGGTTGTCACTGCGGCCTGACCCCGAGGCGGTCGGGCAGGTCACCGAGTCCATCGCGCGCTTCTTCGGCACCGGCCGCTACCTGCTGCTGCAGACAATCCTGGTCCTCGTGTGGATCGCGTTGAACCTGTTCGCCGTGCACTGGCGCTGGGATCCCTACCCGTTCATCCTTCTCAATCTGGCTTTTTCCACGCAGGCGGCCTATGCGGCACCGCTGATTCTGCTGGCCCAGAACCGTCAGGAAAACCGGGACCGGGTCGGGCTCGACGAGGATCGTCGTCGCGCCGCGCAGACCAAGGCCGACACCGAGTATCTGGCGCGCGAGCTGGCCGCATTGCGGCTGGCCGTCGGAGAGGTCGCCACCCGTGACTACCTGCGTCACGAACTGGAAAGCCTGCGTGCCGTTTTGGCTGATTTGCAGCCGAAACAAACATCGCGGACGAGGGACGTTATTGAGCGTAAGTCTAAGAAATCGGGTTAGGACTTTCAGAGCAGAACCAAGTCCACCATTGCGCCACTCCCGTTACGAGAGTTATGTATGGTGATCTAGTTCACGAAGCTAAGAAGACGACGAAATAAAAAAGAGGGCACGATTTCCCGACGGCTGACAACGAGGACGGTCGAGTGCGCATAGGGGGAAGCTGGGGCCCCATCCCGGCCGTCGCCGCGGCGGGGCGGCGGGCGCTTCACGCATCCCGTAAACCGGCCATGATCCCGGCCGTCGCCGCGGCGGGGCGGCGGGCGCTTCAGGCATCCCGTAAGCCGGCCATGGGCATGGCCGTCATTACCCCGTTGGTCTTCGCCGGAGCGGTCGGCGGCGCGCCCGGCCCGCTGCCCGGAAAGATCCCGGCGATGCGCACCGCCATCACTCCGGTGGCCGCGGTTTCGCCGGCCGGCGCTGAACTGACCGGTCCCGGCGTCGTCGCCCTGCGGCGCGCGCACACCAACTTCCACGTCGCGGCCGCCACCTCATCGGCGCCGCCGCCCCCGATGGTCGTGAATGTGCCTGGCACTCTGGGCATTCCGAAGATCGCACTGTCGGCTTACCGCAACGCCGAGCTGAAGATGGCCGCTTCCGACCCCGGCTGCGGCGTCAGCTGGAACCTGCTGGCCGGGATCGGTCGCATCGAGTCGGGCCACGCGAGCGGCGGCGCCGTCGACGCACGCGGAACCGCGGTCTACCCGATCTTCGGCCCCGCATTGGATGGCTCGCTGCCCGGCAACGAGGTCGTCGTGCAGAGCAGCGGCGGCAACCGCGTCACTTATGCCCGCGCAATGGGGCCAATGCAGTTCCTGCCCGGCACCTGGGCGCGCTTCGCCTCCGACGGCGACGGCGACGGCATCGCCGATCCGCAGAACGTATTCGACGCCACGCTGGCCGCCGCCCGGTACCTGTGCAGCGGTGGGCTCAACCTGCGCGATGCCAACCAGGTCATGGCGGCGATCCTGCGCTACAACAACTCGGTGCCCTACGCGCAGAACGTGCTGGGCTGGGCCGCGGCCTACGCCACCGGCGTAGTCCCGGTCGACCTGCCGCCGATCACCGGGACACCGCCCCCGCTCGGCGACGCCCACCTCGAGCATCAAGAGGGCCTCGGGCCCAGCCTGCCGCTGAACGCCATGGGCCTGCCGGTCACCGACCCGTATGCGGGAATCCCGCTGATCGACTTCAACCAGCCCCAGTTGTCCCCGCCGCCGATGTTCCCGTGGATGGTTCCCCAGGCCCCGCAGGGGCCGGCGCCCCTGACACCGACCCCGGGCTGCACGCTGATCTGCATCGGCCCGCAGAGCGCACCGCCCGGGCCGCTTGGACCCGGGGGAACCCAGGGACCGTCGAGCGTTTTCTCGCCCTTCCCGCAACAGGCGCCCCCCAGCCGTTCCAGCCCTTCCCGCAGGCACCGCCGCCGTTCCAGCCCTTCCCGCAGGCACCGCCGCCGTTCCAGCCCTTCCCGCAGGCACCGCCGCCGTTCCAGCCCTTACCGCCGCCGCCGAACGGGATGCCGCCCTTTGGCGCACCGCCTCAGGACCCCTTCGCCCCTCCGCCTGCCGCTCCCCCACCCGCCGACCCGGCTCCGAGCGGAGCGCCGCCGGCGGCAGGGCGGCCCGCGCCCAAGGCTTCACCGGCGCCGAAGAAGCCCGCCGGCCCGCCGTCTGCGGTTGCCACCAATGCGCCGCCGCCGGGCGACCCGGTGCCCCCTCCCCCCGGCTGAGCGCTTCGTCACCCGGCGCGCCGCCTACACTCGGCGGTGATGTCCCGTCATGAGCATGCAGACCTGAACGCTGCAATCCGCACCGCGCTGGCCAAGGTGATCGACCCCGAACTGCGGCGCCCCATCACCGAACTCGGAATGGTGAAGAGCGTCGACGTCGACCCCGGCGGCGGCGTACATGTGGCGATTTACCTGACCATCGCGAGCTGCCCCAAGAAGACCGAAATCAGCGAGCGGGTCGCCAGCGCGGTCGCCGACGTGCCCGGCACCGGGGCGGTGAAGGTCACCCTGGACGTGATGAGCGACGAGCAGCGCACCGAGCTGCGCAAGCAATTGCGCGGCGATGCCCGCGAACCCGTCATCCCGTTCGCCCAGCCCAGCTCGCTGACCCGGGTATACGCCGTCGCCTCCGGCAAGGGCGGAGTCGGAAAGTCCAGCGTCACAGTCAATCTCGCGGCGGCAATGGCCGCCCGCGGCCTATCGGTGGGCGTGCTGGACGCCGATATCCACGGCCACTCCATCCCCCGGATGATGGGCACCACCGACCGGCCCACCCAGGTCGAGTCGATGATCCTGCCGCCCATCGCCCACGAGGTCAAGGTCATCTCGATCGCCCAGTTCACCGAGGGCAACACGCCCGTGGTGTGGCGCGGCCCGATGCTGCACCGGGCTTTGCAGCAGTTTCTGGCCGATGTGTACTGGGGCGATCTGGACGTGCTGCTGCTCGATCTGCCGCCCGGGACCGGTGATATTGCCATCTCGGTGGCTCAACTCGTTCCGAACGCCGAAATCCTGGTGGTGACCACGCCGCAGCTGGCCGCGGCCGAGGTCGCCGAACGGGCCGGCAGCATCGCGCTACAGACCCGCCAGCGCGTTGTCGGTGTGGTGGAAAACATGTCGGGGCTGACGCTGCCGGATGGCTCGACGCTGCAGGTGTTCGGCGAAGGCGGTGGCCAACAGGTCGCCGAGCGGCTGTCGCGGGCGACCGGTACCGACGTTCCGCTGCTGGGCCAGATCCCGCTGGACCCCGCTTTGGTGGCCTCAGGCGATGCGGGCGTGCCGATCGTGCTCAGTGCCCCCGATTCGCCGGTGGGCAAGGAACTGCGCAGCATTGCCGACGGTTTGTCGTCACGACGGCGCGGGCTCGCGGGGGTGTCCCTCGGGCTGGACCCGACCCGCCGCTAGGGTTTGCCAGCCCTAGATCGCCGAGTGTGGGCCTTACGTATGAGAACGCACCCCGAGTGCGTCCATAGACCCCACACTCGACGTTTAGGTCGCGTCGGTGTCGAACGGAGTGCGCTCGTAGTCCACCGGTTCGGCGTGCTGGACCGGCACGGTTGCACCGGTGGTGTCGTCGGCGCAGCCGGGGTGGGGGCGCCATTCACCGGCCGATCGAAGTTCCCGGTGAATATGGAGTCATCGCCGTCCAAGAGATGCTTGGTCAGGGCCGCACGCGGCGTCATGCCCCGCAGCTTCTGCAGCTCGCTGAGCTGCCCGCGCAGATCGTCGAACTCGGGTCCCATGTCCTCGCGCAGCTGACTTGTCATACCGCTGAGGTAGTCGCGGGCCTGCTTCAGGGCGCCCGCGGTCCAGCGGATGGCACCAGGGAGCCGCTCGGGGCCCAGGATCACCAGCCCGACCACCACGAGCACCAGCATCTCGCCCCAGCCGACGTTGGCGAACATTTAGCTGGTATCGGGGTCGGGTTTGACGGTCAAGGTGACGTGACGGCCGTCGCGGACCACCTCTATCGGGGCGTCCTGGCCGATGAGCAGCTGGCGGACCGCGACGACGAACTCGTCGGCGTCGGCGACCTTGCGGTTGCCGACCTTGACGATCACGTCGTTTTCCAGAATTCCGCCCTTCTGCGCGGGACTTCCCGCCTTCACGTTCGCGACCTGGGCACCCGAGGCGATCGCGTTGCTCACCGACCGGGTGCTGATCCCCAGCGTCGGGTGCACGATCTTTCCGTCTTTGATCAGCGTCTGCGCAACGAATTTCATCTCGTTGACCGGGATCGCGAAGCCCAACCCGCTCGCGCTGTCCGACAGCGACTTGCCGGCCGTGTTGATGCCGATCACCTGAGAATCCATGTCGATCAGGGGGCCACCGGAGTTGCCGTGGTTGATCGAGGCGTCGGTCTGGACACCGTCGATGACGGTGTCGGTGTCCGAGCCCTCTCCGGACAGCGGCACGGGGCGGTGCAGCGCGCTGATGATGCCGTGGGTGACCGTGCTGCGCAGCCCCAGCGGCGCACCCGCCGCGAGGACCTCGTCGCCGACCCGAACCTTGTCGGAATCACCGAGCCGGGCCACGGTCAGATTGTTCACGTTGTCGACCTTGAGGACGGCCAGGTCGGTCTTGGGGTCGCGGCCTACCAGCGTGGCGGGCACTTCCTTGCCGTCGTTGAACACCACCTTGGTCTTGAACTGGCTGGGGTTGTTGGCGGCTTCGGAGATCACGTGGTTGTTGGTGACGATGTAGCCGCGACCGTCGATGATGACGCCGGAACCCTGCAGGCCCTCCGTGTCGCTCTTGGATTCGATGGTCACCACGGAGTCGGCGACCGCCGCCGCTACCTTGGCGAACCGGCCCGCCGGCTGTTCGGCATTGCCGTTGGTCGCCAGCGTCACCTTCGAGGTGGTGAACGCTTCGACGACTTCGGCCGTCTTGCGGCCGATCACGCCACCGATCGCGCCGATCACCAGCGCGATAAGGAGCAGGACGGCCAGGGCGAGATACGACACCCTGCCGCCGAACAGCACTTCCCGTACGCCGAGCTTGCCGCCGTGGACCAGCGGGGTCTGCGGGGCGGGCTTGGCCACCGCCGGGGTACCCCAGCGCCGCCGCGGCGCCGGGATCACGCCACGGGTCCTCGACCTCGTCCTGGCCTTTTCCGTCCTTCTCCGCGGCGAGCGCACCGGCATCGATCGGGTGGCGCTGTAGCGAGTCGGCGCCCGGGAAAGGCCGGCTGAACGCCTCTTCCAGGACGGGGTCCGCCGGTTGATCGTGGGGCCTGAAGTCAGTTTGGTCCCGGTACTTCTGCGGGCGTACTCGTTCGGCGAGGAAGGACCCGCGAAGCCCCTGCGGGCGACCGAACGCCTGTCGCGATGCGGGGTCGACCGGAGGCCGGGATACGGGGCGCGGCGCTAGACGGTTGGCGCCGTCTGAGATATCGCCACTGTTGTTGCCTTGGTCGGAGGTCACCTTATCCTCTTCTGGATCCTCAACTGAGCGCTCGACACTTGCCTTTACCGGGCGTTATGCAGGCACCGGCGATGTCCGTTTCCACCCTAGTATCCACGGATCCCGATTGGTCGGCATGAACCCACGCGCCCGGACGGCCCAGGGACGGTGGGCAAGTAGCTGTCAAGCTAGCGGCGCTTACGCTGGTTACGCGTGTCGCCGTCGGCGAAGCGGTCGGATAGCGGTTCGGACCATGGGGCGTTGTCGTCCGGAGCGCAATGCGGAATCTCGGACAGCAGTCCGAGCAACGTGGTGGGGACCTGAATGGGGTGGGAGTCGCGCAGCGCGGCCCGCGCGCGGCCCTGGTCGTCCACTTCGGCCGCGCACTGGGGGCACAAGGACAGGTGGTGGGCGGCGCGCAGGTGGGCGTTCATCCGTAGCTCACCGTCGACGAACGCCGCAATCGCCTCGATGGACAGGTGCTCGGTGGAGCCGAATTGGCGCGGCGCGCCGACCGGCGCATCACTTTGCGAGGCGAACTGCGCGGGAAGCCAGGAGAACGCGCGACGGAACACATGTCCTCGATTTCCCGGGGAGGCCATCAACCCTCGCTCCTTTCGCTGCCACGCATAACCTTGAATGTAGCGCGGCGCGGTGGCCAACACCCACGTATCTTTCGCGAAAACCCCAGGATTCTCGGTCTGAGGACCGTCACCGACTATCGCGACCGTCGCCCAAGTTCAACGCTATGGCGACCGTTCGAGTTCCGGATCAGCCGAGGATGCTGCGCAACCCTGGCGAGGAGTCGACGGCCGCTCCGGCATGTCCGGCCAGTCCTGCCCCTTCCGCGCGCCGCGGGACCCCTAAGCCGACTTCAGGTGCGTTGCGTCGGCGCCGTGTCCGTTGTGCGCGGCCAGGTAATCGCGCAGCGCCTGACGCCCGCGGTGGATGCGGCTGCGCACGGTGCCCAGCTTCACACCGAGCGTGGCGCCGATCTCCTCGTAGGACAGACCCTCGATATCGCAGAGCACAACCGCGGCACGAAACTCCGGCGGCAGCGAGTCCAGCGCGGCCTGCAGGTCAGGCCCGAGTCGCGCATCGTGATAGATCTGCTCGGGGTTGGGCTCATCGGCGGGCACCCGGTCGTAGTCCTCGGGCAGTGCTTCCATCCGGATGCGGGCGCGCCGGCGGACCATGTCCAGGAACAGATTCGTGGTGATGCGGTGCAGCCAGCCTTCAAAGGTGCCCGGCTGGTAATTCTGGACCGACCGGAACACCCTGATGAAGGTCTCCTGGGTCAGGTCCTCAGCGTCCTGCTGGTTCCCGGAGAGCCGGTAGGCCAGCCGGTACACCCGGTCGGCATGTTGGCGTACCAACTCGTCCCATGAAGGCATGGTCGTCTTGTCCCCGGTCGCGTCGAATACCGCGGTGCCGCGAAACTCGTCGGACGGTTCCACCCACTCATCGTCGCGGATTTGTTGCGGGTGGGACATAGTCGTCGGGCTCAAGGTGGTGATGATCAGATCCTCCGGATTAGCCTTGCCATTCAGGTTCGGCAGTTCGTCACCGTGAACGCCGGGTTGCCTGGAAGTATTCCCAGAATTCCCAGGTGTATTCCCGGGGGTGTCCTCGGTCCAGCGCTCGCCTCGTTCCATAAGGCTTACCGTCGCGTACTGGCGTATGGGCCATCTGAAAGCACACTGAGGTTTGCCTGAGAAACCAGATCGTTACCCGCGTTATCCAGGCCATTTCGATCGCTGAGTGACCTTGATCGCCTTGGGCGTTTTGGGCGTGTCGCTGCTGGCCCGCGACGGCGCCCCAGGGTCCGACGATAGGCGCGCCTGTACGACGGCACCATGAATTGGACATACGCTGCGGGCATGGAAGGCACCGAAAACAGCGCGGTCACCCCGGGCCAGGCGCCCCCCAGTCGAGCCGACTCACTCTCCGCGCACGCCGAGGGGTCGATATCAGAAGACGCGATCCTGGCGAGCGCACGCGAGCGCGCCGTGGACATCGGCGCCGGCGCGGTGACGCCCGCGGTCGGGGCCCTGCTGAGCCTGCTGACCAAGCTCAGCCGCGGTAAGGCCGTCGCCGAGGTGGGTACCGGCGTCGGCGTCAGCGGACTCTGGTTGCTGTCGGGCATGAGCGACGACGGTGTGTTGACCACGATCGACATCGAGCCTGAATATGTGCGGCTGGCCAAGCAGGCGTTCTCGGAGGCGGGCATCGGGCCGTCGCGCACCAGGCTGATCAGCGGCCGCGCCCAAGAGGTGCTGACTCGGCTTGCCGACGAGTCCTACGACCTGGTGTTCATTGACGCCGACCCGATCGACCAGCCGGATTACGTCGTCGAGGGCGTGCGGCTGCTGCGGTCCGGCGGCGTCATCGTGGTGCACCGCGCGGCTTTGGGCGGGCGGGCCGGTGATCCCGCGGCGCGCGATGCCGAGGTGGTTGCGGTCCGCGAGGCAGCCCGGCTCATCGCCGAGGACGAGCGGCTCACGCCCGCGCTGATACCGCTCGGCGACGGGTTGCTGGCCGCGGTCCGCGACTAGCGGCGGTCCGAACGGACCCCAACGGACTTAGTGAGCCCCCGCGTCAGCAGACGGAGATCGAGCAAGCCGAATGCATCGAATTTGAGAACTCGGCCTATGATCCGGACCGCAAGAATTGGCCGGACTTGCGCTTTGCCGGCCCGCCGAACTGGCCGAGCCAGTGGTGCCACGGCGCGTGCGGCATCGGGCTTGCGCGCCTGGCCATGACCGACTATGGCGCGGTGGATTCCGGGCTCTTGCTGCGCGATGCCGGCAACGCCCTGTTGACGACCGAGCAAGGCTGGCCGAGCAGGAGCGACACCCTGTGTTGCGGCACGTTGGGCAACGTCGAGTTGTTTTCCGCGGCCGGGCGGGCCTTCGGGCGAAGTGACCTGCAAGAGCAAGCCACGCGCCGGCTGACGGCCGTCCTGGACACCGCCGCAGCCACCGGAGACTTCCGGTGGACGAGTGGCAATCGCAGGTTCAACCTGGGCCTGTTCCGCGGCCTGGCCGGCGTCGGCTACACCGTGTTGAGGCAGGTCGATACGTCGCTGCCCAACGTCCTGATCTGGGAGTGAGCCGAGTGAGTCGGCGAGCAGACGCAAAAGCCTCAAATCGGGCCGATTTTGGGTGCTTTTGCGTCTGCTCGCCGATCTTTACGGATTCTTGACCCGGTACCCGCTTGACACTCGGCTGAACGCGCGTTTAGCGTTTTGAACATGCGTTCAGCCGATCTGACCGCCTCCGCTCGAATCCGCGATGCGGCCATCGAGCAGTTCGGGCAGCACGGCTTCGGTGTCGGGCTACGTACCATCGCCGAAGCCGCGGGGGTGAGCGCCGCGCTGGTCATCCATCACTTCGGTTCCAAGGACGGCCTGCGCAAAGCGTGCGACGACTACGTCGCCGAAGAGATCCGCAGCAGCAAGTCGGAGACAATTTCGTCCAACGATCCGGCCACCTGGTTCGCGGCGTTGGCGGAGATCGAGTCCTATGCACCGCTGGTCGCCTACCTGCTGCGCAGCCTGCATTCCGGCGGCGAGCTCGCAACAATGCTGTGGAACAACATGATCGAGAACGCATATCAGTACATGGAAGACGGCGTGCGGGCCGGCACCGTCAAACCCAGCCGTGATCCGCACGCCAGGGCCAGGTACCTGGCCCTCACCGGGGGCGGGGGGTTTCTGCTGTACGTGCAAATGCATGAAACCCCAGCGGATATCCGTGCCGTGCTGCGCGACTATTCCCGCGACATGGTGTTGCCCGCGATGGAGGTCTTCACCGAAGGCCTGATGGCCGATCGCACCATGTACGACGCGTTCCTGGCCGCAGATGATCAAGGAGATTCGCATGTCAGTTGAGAATGTTGCACCCATCGAAATCCGCAATCTGACCAAGAACTTCGGCGCCGTGCGGGCGCTGGACGGTCTTGACCTCACGGTGCGTGCGGGCGAAGTCCATGGCTTCCTGGGCCCCAACGGCGCCGGGAAGTCCACGACCATCCGCGTCCTGTTGGGCCTGGTGAGGGCCGACGGCGGGAGCGTGCGCCTGCTGGGCGGCGACCCATGGACCGACGCGGTCGAGCTGCACCGCCAGATCGCTTACGTGCCAGGCGATGTCACGTTGTGGCCGTCGCTGACCGGGGGCGAGACCATCGACCTGCTTGCCCGTATGCGTGGCGGCATCGACGAGAAACGCCGCGCCGAGCTGATCGAGCGGTTCGACCTCGACCCGCACAAGAAGGCGCGCACCTACTCGAAGGGCAACCGCCAAAAGGTCTCCCTGATCTCCGCCTTTTCGTCCCGGGCCGGGTTGCTGCTCCTCGACGAGCCCAGCAGTGGCCTGGACCCGTTGATGGAGAACGTGTTTCAGCAGTGCGTCGGCGAAGCCCGCGACCGTGGCGCGACGGTGTTGTTGTCCAGCCACATCCTGGCCGAGACCGAAGCGCTGTGCGAAAGGGTGACCATCATCCGGGCCGGCAAGACCGTCGAGAGCGGCACGCTGGACTCGATGCGGCACCTTAGCCGCACCTCGATCAAGGCCGAAATGATCGGTAATCCAGGCGACATCAGCCGAATCCGGGGCGTCGAGGACGTCAGCATGGACGGCAACACGCTGCGCGCCCAGGTCGACAGCGAAAGCCTCGGGGAACTCATCCGAGTGCTCGGCGACGCCGGTGTGCGCAGCCTCGTCAGCAAGCCGCCGACACTCGAGGAGCTTTTCCTGCGTCACTACGACACCACCAACGGGCAGCAGGCACAGCACGACACGAAGGTGGCGACATTATGAGCACCGCGACCCTGGATAGGCCACGGGCCGCGCGCCCGGCGCCGCGGGCCGGATCGAACTTCACTGGAACACTCGGGATGTTGCGCCTCTATCTGCGGCGTGACCGAGTCTCGTTGCCGCTGTGGGTATTGCTGCTGTCGGTTCCGCTGGCCAGCGTGTACGTCGGAAGCATCTTGACGGTCTACCCGACCGAGGCGGCCCGCGCCGGATTCGCGGCGACCATCATGGCCAGCCCCGCTCAGCGTGCGCTTTACGGCCAGATCTACAACAGCAGCCTTGGGGCGGTCGGCATCTGGAAAGCCGGGATGTTCCACCTGCTGATCGCGGTAGCGGTCATCCTGACCGTGATTCGGCACACCCGCGCCGACGAGGAAACCGGCCGGACGGAGCTGATGGACTCGACCGTAGTCGGTCGGTATGCCAGCCTCACCGCGGCGCTGCTGCTGTCGTTCGGGGCATCGATCGCCACCGGCGCGATCGGCGGCCTCGGGTTGCTGACAACCGACATCCCGGCCAACGGGTCGCTGGCTTTCGGGGCGGCGCTGGCCGGTTCCGGCCTGGTGTTCACCGCCGTGGCCGCGGTGGCCGCGCAGCTGTCGCCGAGCGCACGGTTCGCCCGCGGTGCGGCATTCGCGGTGTTGGGGGCCGCCTTCACGTTGCGTGCCGTCGGCGACGCCGGGTCCGGTGCGCTGTCGTGGCTCTCGCCGCTGGGGTGGTCGCTGCAAGTAAGGCCGTATGCCGGCGATCGCTGGTGGGTTCTGTTGCTGCACTTGGCGACGACCCTAGTACTCAGCCTGGTGGCCTACCGGCTGCTGGCCGGGCGTGACGTCGGCGCCGGACTGATCGCCGAACGCGCCGGGCGTGGCGCCGCGGGTCCGGGACTGCGCAACGCCGCCGGGCTGACCTGGCGGCTGGACCGCGGGGCGCTGCTGCTGTGGACCGTCGGCCTGTGTCTGTACGGCGCTGTGATGGGCAGTGTGGTGCATGGCATCGGCGACGAGCTGGGTAACAGCTCCACGGCTCGTGACATCGTCGCGCGGATGGGCGGCACCGGCGCGCTGGAGCAGGCTTTCGTCGCGGTGGCGTTCGCCATGCTGGGCATGATGGCCGCCGCCTTCGCCGTCTCGCTCACCTTGCGGCTGCACCAGGAAGAGGTTGCCCAGCGAGCCGAGCCGACGCTGGCCGGTGCGGTTTCCCGGACTCGCTGGCTGGCAACGCATTTGGTGGCCGCGCTACTTGGGTCGGCGGTGTCGCTGCTGGTCGCGGGGGTTGCGGCCGGACTCATCTACGGCGTTGCGGCCAACGACGTCGGCGGCAAGCTGGCCATGGTGGTCGGTACCGCGGCCGTACAGCTGCCCGCCGTCTGGCTACTGTCCGCGGTGACAGTCGCATTGTTCGGTCTGGCACCGCGGTTCACCCCAGTGGCGTGGGGCGTGCTGATCGGGTTCATCGCCTTGTACCTGATCGGTTCGCTGGCCCAATTGCCGCAGTGGCTGGTAGACCTCGAACCCTTCACGCACACCCCCCGAGTGGGCGGCGGCGATTTCACCGCCGTGCCGTTGCTGTGGCTGCTGGCCCTTGACGCGGTGCTGATCACGTTGGGAGCCATGGCCTTTCGGCGCCGAGACGTGCGTTGTTAGACCGAGCAGACGCAAAAGCATCCTTTTGCGTCGCAAAATGAGGACTTTTGCGTCTTCTCGCGGACGGGAGGAAATCATGAAAACCGGTCTTCGGGTATTTGCGTCGTCAGTTTGGTTCCTGGTGCTGTATTGCATGGTGGTGTTCGTGCCGGCGTGGACGATCAGCTATTGGCAAGGATGGGCTTACATCGCGGTCGCCACCACGGCGACCATCATCTCCACTGCCTACCTGGCCCGGACAAACCCCGCGGCGCTGCAGCGACGCATGCAGGGCGGTCCGCGGGCCGAGAGCAGAACAACTCAGAAGATCCTCGTGACCGCCGTTGTGGTGTCAACGTTGGGGGTGATGGCGTTCAGCGCGTTCGACCATCGGATGGGCTGGTCCTCGGTGCCGGCGTGGGTATCCGTCGTCGGCGATGCCCTGGTAGCGGCCGGGCTCGCTATCGCCTCGCTGGTGGTCGTTCAAAATGCTTACGCGGCAGCGACTGTCCGGGTTGAAGAAGGTCAGCGGTTGGCCACCGACGGCGTCTACAAACGGGTGCGGCACCCGATGTACATCGGAGCGCTGATCATGATGTTGGGCGTGCCCCTGGCCCTGGGCTCCTACTGGGGGCTGTTGTTTGTGCCGCTGAGCGTGCTGGTGTTCGCGTTGCGCATCCTCGATGAGGAAAGGATGCTCACCCAGGAATTGGGCGGATACCGCGAGTACACGCAGCAGGTGCGCTACCGACTGGTCCCCCACGTCTGGTAACTAGGCCGAGCAGACGCAAAAGCATCCATTTTCGTAGAAAAAAGATGATTTTGCGTCTGCTCGCGAGAGGAGGAACCATGAACACCGGAGTTCGAGCGACGTTGTCGTCGGTTGTTGGACTGGCCGTATTCGGCTTGATCCTGTTCGTGCCGGCCGGCACGCTCAACTATTGGCAGGCATGGGTTTTCATCGTCACTTTCAGCGCGTCAACAACCTTGCCAAGTATCTACCTGGCCCGCACCAACCCGGCGACTTTACAGCGACGCATGCGGGTCGGCCCGGGGGCGGAAGCCAGAACGATTCAGAAGATCGTCATCGTCGTCGCGTTTCTGACGCTGTTCGCGATGATGCTGTTCAGTGCGTTCGACCATCGGATGGGCTGGGTCCGCAGTGCCCGCTTGGGTGTGCTTGCTGGGTGATGTCCTGGTAGCCGCCGGACTCGGTATCACGATGCTGGTGACCATCCAGAACGCCTACGCGGCTGCCAACGTCTCGGTGGAGACCGGCCAGACCCTGGTTTCCGGCGGTGCTTACAAGTTCGTCCGGAACCCCATGTACTTCGGAACCGTGATCCTGATGGTGGGCATACCACTGGCGCTGGGCTCTTATTGGGGGCTGCTGTTCATCATCCCCGGCCTGCTGGTGCTGGTGTTCCGAATCCGCGACGAGGAAGTGGTGCTCACCGGGGAGTTGGGCGGGTACCGCGAATACACCCGGCGGGTCCGCTATCGCTTGGTGCCATACATCTGGTAAAGCCTGTCCACTGCGACGCCTCGGATCGTCCACCGCGCACGCGGATCATTCGCGGACATCGTCTGCGCATTGCTGCGACTGGCAGGCGGCGCTATGGTTCGCTAGCTGAAGTTCGGGGGGCTTACTCGCACAAGGAGACATGGTGAAGAGGGAGCTTCTCGGACGATACCGGTGGCGCCGCCATGCCGTGGCTGTCGTCCGCGTCTCGGTCGTCGTGATCGCCGCAGTGGCCGCGGTGACCACAGCGTGCTCCGCGCAGCAGAGCCACTCGAGTACACCGCAGCAGAGCACCATTCCCTTCATCGGGATCCTGCCGCATGGTGTGGCGGTCGACAGCAAGGGCACCGTGTACGTCACCGACGACCGGAGCCAGCATGTGGTGTCGCTGGCGGCGGGCTCCACCAGCCCCGTCGTGCTGCCCTTCACTGGGCTCGACAGCCCCGACGGTGTGGCGGTCGGCAGCGACGGAACCGTTTACGTAACGGATTACCGCAAAAATCAGGTGCTCTCGGTCGCGACGGGTGCCACCAGCCAGACCGTCCTGCCCTTTACCGGGCTCGCCAGTCCCTCGGGTGTTGCGGTCGGCAGCAACGGAACCGTTTACGTCTCCGACGACGGCAACAACCGGGTGCTGTCACTCGCGGCAGGCTCCACCAACCAGACCGTCCTGCCCTTCGACGGCCTGCACAATCAGTTCGGTGTGGCGGTGGACAGCAATGGAACCGTTTATGTCGCCGACTTCGGCAACAATCGGGTTTTGTCGCTCGCCGCGGGCTCCACCACCCAAACTGTCCTGCCCTTCAGCGGGCTCAGCCGTCCGTACGGTGTGGCGGTCGACGGCAAGGGAACGGTGTACGTCGCAGACACCGGCAACAACCGGGTGGTGTCGCTCAAGACGGGCTCCACCAACCAGGCCGTCCTGCCCTTCACCGGGATTGGCAATCCCGGCGATGTCGCGGTCGACCCAAACGGAACCGTCTACGTCGCCGACTACGACAACAGCAAGATAGTGTCGCTACCCGCTGGTTGAGACACAGGATGCCGAGCAGAGGCAAAAGCACTCAATCGCCGGGAAAATGGGTGCTTTTGCGCCTGCTCGGAGGTACCGGCTGGGCGCCTAAGGTAACGGTGTGGCGCGAAACCCGTCGCTTCCCCTGGACCGGCCATGGCGACGCCCCGGCGCCATTCGGTATGCAGGGGAACGAATCCGAGGCATCGTCAAACCCTCCATCACCGTCACCGACCCGCCCACCGACATCGTCATCGAGCGTGATGTCGAGGTCCCAACGCGCGACGGAACAGTGTTGCGGATCAACGTCTTCCGCAACTCCGACGAAGCCCGTCCGGTCATTGTCAGCATCCATCCCTACGGCAAGGACGAGCTACCGTCGCGCCGGGGCAAGCGATGGACGTACTCGCCTCAATACCGGGTGCTGCGCCATCCGAAGCCGGTGGCCTTCTCGGCCCTGACCGGCTGGGAGGCACCCGACCCGGCCTGGTGGACAGCGCAGGGCTTCACCGTGGTGAATGCCGACTCGCGCGGCTGCGGCCACTCCGACGGCACCGGAAAGCTGCTGTCGCACCAGGAGGCGCAGGACACCTACGACCTGGTGCAGTGGATCGCCGACCAGCCGTGGAGCGATGGGCGGGTTGTCATGCTCGGGGTGTCGTACCTGGCCATCAGCCAGTACGCCGTCGCTGCCCTGCAGCCACCGGCGCTTCGCGCGATCTGCCCGTGGGAAGGCTTCACCGACGCCTATCGCGACCTGACGTTCCCGGGCGGGATTCGGGAGTCCGGCTTCACCAGGCTGTGGTCGCGCAACGTGCGTCGCGCCACGCGGCAGGACGTACGACCTGCTGCAGATGCAGGACGAACACCCGCTGCGCGACGACTTCTGGCGCTCGCTAGCACCCGACCTGTCGGCGATCAGGGTGCCCATGTTGGTATGCGGCAGCTTTTCGGACAACAGTCTGCACAGCCGCGGTTCGATCCGGGCGTTCACCCGCTGCGGATCGGCCCATGCCCGCCTCTACACCCATCGCGGCGGCAAATGGGAGACCTTCTACTCCGCAGCCGCGCGGGCCGAACAGCTGAAGTTCTTCCGCGGCGTGCTGGACGGCGCGACCGCGTCGCGCAGTGTTCGCCTCGAGGTGCGCGAGCATCGCGACACCATTGCCGCCGTGCGCGAGGAGGCCGAATGGCCACTCGCCCGCACACGTTGGCGACCGTTGTACCTTGCTGGGGCCGGACTGCTGGCGCCCGAGCAGCCGACGGCGGCAGGTCACATCACCTTCGAAACACGCTCTCGTGCAGCGGCATTCGACTGGACGATACCCGCCGACGTCGAGCTGACCGGTCCGATGGCGGCGCGGCTTTGGGTGGAACTGGACGGCTGCGACGACGCGAACCTGTTTGTCGGCGTGGAGAAATGGCGCAACGGACGATTCGTCGGGTTCGAGGGTTCGTACGGCTACGGCCGCGACCGGGTCACCACCGGCTGGCAACGGGTTTCGCTGCGCGGATTGGACCCCGAGCTCTCGCAGCCGTGGGAGCCGGTCCCGGCATGCAGCGAGACGCAGCCGGTGCCCGCGGGTGAGGTGGTCGCGGTCGACGTTGCCCTGGGCCCGTCGGCGACGCTGTTCCGCGCCGGCGACCGGCTGCGGCTGGTGGTCGCCGGGCGTTGGTTGTCTCCACGCAACCCGCTCACCGGCCAGTTCCCGACCGCCTATGCCAAACCGGAGCCCGGGCGCGTCACCTTGCACTGGGGCCCGCGCCAGGACGCGCACCTGCTGCTCCCCGAGATCCCCTAGTACCCTTCCCATCCCGCGATCTCCGGCCGTGTCTGATTCGCGGGCGTCTCCCACACCCGGTGGCGCCCGGCTACGTCACCGACTACCGGAGCGAGCGCGTGGTGTCGCTGGCGCCGACTCCGGCCACAAACGGGTAGCGACGCCGCCGAACTAGGGCCGCCGAGCTGGGGCGAGCAGACGCAAAAGCCCCCATTTCGGGACGAAATCCGCCGGGGCTTTTGCGTCTGCTCGCCCTAAATCCAGGTGCCCTTGCCCACCGCGACCACACCGCCGGCGCTGATCGCAAACCGCTCCCGGTCCTTCTCCAGATCCACTCCGACCATCTCGCCGGGCCCCACGACGACGTTCTTGTCCAGGATCGCGTGGCGTACCACCGCGCCTCGCCCGACCCGCGCGCCCGGCATGATGACGCTGCCCTCGACGATCGCGCCGTCGTCGACCACGACGTTCGACGACAACACCGAGTTGCGCACGGAGGCGGCCGAGATGATGCTGCCCGCACCTACCACCGATTCCTGCGCCGAGCCGCCGTTGACGAACTTGGCCGGCGCCAGGTTCTCCGACTCGCCGCGGATCGGCCAGCGCTTGTTGTACAGGTTGAACACCGGATGCACCGACACCAGATCCATATGCGCGTCGTAAAAGGCGTCCAGGGTCCCCACGTCGCGCCAATAGCCCCGATCGCGGTCGGTGGCACCCGGCACGTCGTTGTCGTTGAAGTCGTACACCGCGGCCAAGCCGTCCGCCACCAGCTGCGGGATGATGTCACCGCCCATGTCGTGGTCCGAGTGGTCGTCATCGGCGTCGGCGCGAATCGCGTCGATGAGCACTTTGGTGGTGAAGATGTAGTTGCCCATCGAGGCGAAGGTGCTGTTCGGGGTCGTCGGGGGTCCCGGGCGGTTCCAGCGGCTTCTCGACGAAGCTGCGGATACTGCCGGAGTCGTCGGAGTCGATGCACCCGAACGCGTGGGCCTCGCTGCGCGGCACCCGGATGCCGGCCACCGTGGCGCCGGCTCCGCTGTCGATATGGAACCGGACCATCTGCTCGGGGTCCATCCGGTACACGTGGTCGGCGCCGAAAACCACGATGTAGTCCGGGTCTTCGTCGTAGATCAGGTTCAGTGATTGGTAGATCGCGTCGGCCGAGCCGGTGTACCAACGCGGGCCGAGCCGCTGCTGTGCCGGCACCGGCGTGATGTATTCACCGGCCAGGCCGGACAATCGCCAGTTCTGCGAGATGTGACGGTCCAGCGAGTGGGACTTGTATTGGGTGAGAACGCAGACCCTCAGATACCGGGCGTTGACGAGGTTGGAGAGCACGAAATCGATCAGCCGGTAGGCGCCACCGAAGGGAACCGCGGGCTTGGCCCGATCCGCGGTCAGCGGATACAGCCGCTTGCCCTCACCCCCGGCCAGGACAATGCCCAGCACGTGTGGTGCTTCCCTCATGGCTCAAACCTATCGGCCGCTGCAAGCCGCTGCCAGGGGGAACCCGGTTGGGCCGGCGTTCTGACGAGCTGTCTGTCAAGGTAATTGGCCCCAATTCGACGGGCTCGACGCGCCGCCGACCCCGCTGCGCACGTCGCATGGTGCTCGAACTACGGTGCCCTCATGCGGGTGGCGATGTTGACTCGGGAATACCCACCGGAGGTCTACGGCGGCGCCGGGGTACATGTCACCGAACTGGTCGCGCATCTGCGTCGTCTGTGCGCGGTCGACGTGCATTGCATAGGCGCACCGCGCCCCGGCGCCTTCGCCCACCAGCCCGACCCGCGGCTGCAGGGTGCCAATGCGGCGTTGTCCACCTTGTCGGCCGACTTGGTAATGAGCAACGCGGCGTCTGCGGCGACCCTCGTGCATTCACACACCTGGTACGCCGGCCTGGCCGGGCATCTGGCCGCGCTGCTGTACGACATCCCGCATGTTCTGACCGCGCATTCGCTCGAGCCGATGCGGCCGTGGAAGGCCGAGCAACTCGGCGGCGGCTATCGGGTGTCGAGCTGGGTGGAGCAGACCGCGGTGCTGGCCGCCGACGCCATCATCGCGGTCAGCTCCGGGATGCGCGAGGACATGCTGCGGGTCTACCCCACGCTGGATCCGAGCCTGGTGCACGTCATCCGGAACGGGATCGACACCGACGTGTGGTACCCGGCCGGGCCGGTGGGCGACGGGTCCGTGCCAGCCGAACTCGGGGTCGACCCAACCCGCCCCGTCGTGGCGTTCGTCGGCCGAATCACCCGGCAAAAGGGCGTCGCGCACTTGGTAGCGGCCGCACACCAATTCAGCCCGGACGTGCAGTTGATCCTGTGCGCCGGCGCTCCCGACACCCCGGAGATTGCCGATGAGGTGCGGTCCGCGGTAGCCAAACTGGCCCGCAGTCGCACCGGGGTGTTCTGGATCCGCGAAATCCTACCCATCCGGAAGCTACGCGAAATACTCTCGGCGGCAACTGTTTTCGTATGCCCGTCGGTGTACGAGCCGTTGGGCATCGTGAACCTGGAGGCGATGGCGTGCGCAACGGCGGTGGTGGCCTCCGATGTCGGCGGGATACCCGAGGTGGTCGCCCACGGGGTCACCGGGACGCTGGTGCATTACGACGCCGACGACACAGACGGTTACGAGGCCGCACTGGCCGAGGCGGTCAATGATCTGGTCGCCGACCCCGAACGAGCGGAGCGCTACGGCCTTAGCGGGACGGCAGCGCTGCATCGAGGAATTCTCCTGGGCCCGCATCGCCGAGCAGACGTTGGATATCTACCGCAAGGTATGCAGATAACGCGGACCGTTCGCCGGGCCGCCTAGCTGGTAACGCCCTTGAGCTCGTCACCGAGCGCGGCGGCTTCGTCGGGCGTCAGCTCGACGACCAGTCGGCCACCACCCTCAAGCGGGACGCGCATCACGATGCCGCGCCCCTCTTTAGTTGCTTCCAGGGGTCCGTCGCCGGTCCGGGGCTTCATCGCCGCCATCGAGTGCTCCCTCCAGATTCGAGCTGGCCCGCGGCCGCGGACCTGGCCGGCGCCGAGCATGCCCCGCCAGTGGATTTCCAGCCATACCCGACATTGAACTGCCAAATCACCACCCCATTGTTCCCTATTCACACCGCGAGGTGCACAAGACCCGGCTGTGAAGGCCTCACGAAACCAGCGAAGGCACCCAGCATGTGCGAATGTGGTCGTCGACCATGCCGGTGGCCTGCATCAGCGCATAGGCGGTGGTGGGCCCGACGAAGCGGAATCCGCGCCGTTTCAACTCCCGCGCCATGGCCTTCGATTCGGCGCTGGCCGAGGGTATTTCGGATGCGTCGGCCGGCCGGGGCCGGGACGCCGGGGCGAACGACCACAGCAATTCGGACAGGTCCTCGGTAGAACCCAGGTCAGCGGCCGTGCGCGCGTTGGCGATCGTCGCCTCGATCTTGGCCCGGTTGCGCACGATTCCGGCATCGGCCAGCAACCTTTGCACATCGGCATCGGTGAAGCCGGCGACCTTCTCGATGTCGAACCCGCAGAAGGCGCGCCGGAAATTCTCCCGTTTGCGCAGGATGATCAGCCACGACAAGCCGCTCTGGAAGGCCTCCAGACTCATCCGCTCGAACAACGCCACGGCGCCGTGCAGCGGGCGGCCCCACTCCTGGTCGTGATAGTCGCGGTACAGCTCGAAGTCGGGCCCGGGCCGGAAATCTGCCCAGGTGCAGCGAACCAGCCCGTCCTCGTTCATACCTTGTCCTGACGATCCTCGCTGTCGTCGGGTTCCGAAACGGCGGCCTTTTCCTGCGAGGCCTGGACGGCGGCCAGTTGCCCCCGCAGCGCCTCCAGCTCGCGGCCGAGCCGGTCCAGCACCCAGTCCACCTCGCTGGTCTTGTACCCGCGCAGCACCTGGCTGAACTTGACGGCGTCGACGTCGGCGCCGGTCACACCGTAGGCGGGCAGCACCGTCACCGTCGTGCCGCGCGGCAGCGGCGGCAGTTGCTCGCCGCGGCCGAATAGTACGGAGGCCACGCCAAACAGCACGGTCGCAACCAAGACCAGCACCAAAAGGTAGAGCAACACCAACGCCACGTCGTCGATCTTGCCTTAAGGCTCCGACAATTCAGCGGTCAGCGTGGCTTCAGAGAGGCCTCAGCGCGTTCATCGGCGGCCGGTCCACCAGCGACACTGCCGAGGTGTGCTGGGTGTAACGGGTGGCGCCACAGCCGTCCAGGCCGTCGGAGAAGAACTGGGTCAGTCCGACCCCGGAGTCGGGGATCCCGCAGCGCGAGAACAAGGTCGCGATGACCTGCCGGCTCATCGCGCCCAGCTCGGTCAGCGGCCGGTTGCGGTGCGCCCGGACACCGAGGTTGACCTGCGCAATCGCGTCCAAACCCAGCCGGTCGAAGGTGTCCACCAGCAGGCCGATCTCCACGCCGTAGCCCGGGGCGAACGGCAGCGACGTCAGCAGTTCCCGGCTGGCCGCGTACTCGCCGCCGAGCGGCTGCCGGACGCAGCCCAGCTCGGGCCGCAGCGCGGCCAACAGCGGCCGGGCCACCAGTTCGGTGACCCGCCCGCCACCCGTCTCACCTTCACCGCCGCTGGCCTGATCATCACAGCCGACCCGCAACGGCCGTCGGTAGAAGCCCTTGACCAGGTGAATCCCATCGCCGGTGAGCAGCGGGCCGACCAGCCACGGCACGTACATCGGGTGGGGGTTGATCAGGTCGGAGTCGACGAACACGACGATGTCGCCGCTGGTCGCCGCAAGTGAGCGCCACAACGCCTCGCCCTTGCCGGGCCGGGTCGGGACCTCGGGCAACGCCTGTTCCCGGCTGACGACGCGGGCACCCGCGGCGATCGCGCGGATCTCGGTGTCGTCCGTTGAACCGGAATCCAGCACGATCAGCTCGTCGACCAGCTCCCCACGGTCCCCGACCAGCGGCGAAATACTGTCGATCACCGATTCGATGGTGTCTTCCTCGTTGAGGGCCGGCAGCACCACCGAGATCGTCCGTCCCGCCTTCGCCGCCTCCAACTCGCCGATCGTCCATCCGGGACGGCTCCAGCTGTGGTCGGACAGCCAGGCCTCTTTCAGCCCGGCGACCAGCTCCGATGCAGTCATGCGAGTCCCCTCACGGTGCGCGCCGGCGGCCGCGTCCCCTGGATCGACGCCACCATCTCCAGCACCCGCCTGGTAGCCGCGACCTGATGCACCCGGAACATGCGGACTCCGGCGGCCGCCGCCAGCGCGGTGGCCGCCAATGTCCCCTCAAGCCGTTCGGTCAATCCCACGCCCAAAGTCTCCCCGACAAAGTCCTTGTTGCTCAACGCCATGAGCACGGGCCATCCGGTCTTAACAAGATCGGCGACGTGACGCAACAGGAGCAGCCCGTGGAAGGTGTTCTTGCCGAAGTCGTGGGCCGGGTCGATCAGCACCCGATCACGGGCTACGCCGGCCGCGACCGCCCGCTCGGCAGCGCCGGTGACCTGGCTAATCACGTCGTCCACCACACCGCGGGTAGTCGTACCGTAGCTCACCCGAAAGGGGCGCGTTCGCGGCTTCGCCCCGCCGGTGTGCGAACACACCAGGCCCGCGCCGAACTCGGCGGCCACCTCGGGAATGGCGGGGTCGATGCCACCCCAGGTGTCGTTGATCAGGTCCGCTCCCGCCGCGCAGGCCACCCTGGCCACGCGCCGAGCGCCAGGTGTCGACGCTGATCAGCTGGTCCGGGTAGGCGTCGCGGAGCCATTCGATGAACGGCACCAGCCGGGCGATCTCGGTGTCGGCGTCGACGGTCTGACCGGGGCCCGCCTTGACTCCCCCGACATCGATGACATCGGCGCCGTCGGCGATGGCCTGGTGTGCGGCGGTCCGGGCCGCTTCGTCGCTGAAGGTCGCACCCCGGTCGTAGAACGAATCCGGGGTGCGGTTGACGATCGCCATGATCAGCGGGCGATCCCCCGCGACCGGGCGGCCGCACCACGTTGAATGCACAGATCCAGTTGACCGCACACGTACATGGTGCCTGGCGCACCGCGACTGGTCGCATCGAGACTGCGCTCAGGGCCGGCGGAGGCGGGCAAAACGCACGCTGAGCGCAGCTTCGGCGCCGTCAGCGCAGGCTCACTCGCGCTGCTCGACGGCCGTCAGCCCTTGGGTCGCTTGCCCGCCGAAACCTCGTCGGGGTATTCGGCGTAGTACGGCACATAGCCCTCGTCGCGGCCGGCCAGTACATACAGCGGGTCTTCGACTGGATAGTCCGAGGAGCCGTAGGCCTGCTTGCGCAACTCCACCTTGCGGCTCTTGAACGTCGTGGTGTGCTCCAACGACTGCACCACCCTGATGAACAGCGGCAGCGCATACGCGGGCAACTGGCCATAGACGGTACGGGCCAGGGACTGGCCGTCGAACTCGGCGCCTTTGCGCAGCATCACCGCGGCCATGCCGGCGCGGCCGCCGGTGTTGGGTACCTCGACGCCGTAGACCGTGCACTCCTCGACTGAGGCGTCGGATCCAAACGCCGCCTCGACCTGCGTGGTGGCGACGTTCTCGCCCTTCCAGCGGAAGGTGTCGCCAAGCCGGTCCACGAACGCGGCATGACCCATACCCTGGGGGCGCATTACATCACCGGTGTTGAAAAAGCAGTCGCCTTCCCGGAAAGCGTTGCGCACCAGTTTCTTTTCGCTCGACGCTTTGTCCGTGTAGCCGTCGAACGGCTGCCATCTGTTGACCGGGCTGAGCGCCAGACCGGACTGGCCGGCGGGCACCCGGCGCACCCGTCCGCTCTCGTCACGTAGCGGTTCGCCGGTGTCCGGGTCGTATTCCACATAGGACACCGACATCGGCGAGATACCCGTGGTCTTGGGCACATTGAAGATGTTGATGAACGCCATGTTGCCCTCGCTGGCGGCGTAGAACTCGCACACCCGCGCGATGCCGAACCGTTTGGTGAACTCGTCCCAGATCTCCGGCCGCAGGCCGTTGCCGGCGATCACGCGCACCCGGTGCGTGCGGTCGGTCGGCTTGGGCGGCTGGTTGAGCAGATACCGGCAGAGCTCACCGATGTAGATGAACGCCGTGGCCTGATCGGCGATCACGTGCGTCCCAGAACCGCGACGCCGAGAACGACTTACCCAGCGCCAGCGTCGCGCCGGAACTGATCACCGACGACAGCGCGACCGTCAGCGCGTTGTTGTGGTACAGCGGCAGTGCGCTGTACAGCGTGTCGGAGCTTTTGAGCCGCAAACCCAGCCCGCCGAACGCCCCCAGCGCCCGCAGCCACCGCTGATGCGTCATCACGCTGGCCTTCGGGAATCCGGTGGTGCCCGAGGTGAAGATGTAGAACGCGGCGTCTTTGGCCAACACCGCCGCCGCCGTTGCCGGATTGGTGGCGGGAGCGCCCACCGCGAAGCGGTCCAGGTCCTCGACGGTCACGGTCTCGGTGCCGCCCGAGGCGCCGCACTCAGCGATGGCGCTGATCAGGTCGGTCTCCGCGATCAACACCTTGGCGTCCAGCAGGCCCAGGCTGTGCGCCAACACCTCGCCGCGTTGGTGATAGTTGAGCATGCCGGCGACGGCGCCGCACTTGACGACGGCCAGCATCGTCAGGATCGCGTCAGGCGAGTTGCGCAACATGACGGCCACCACGTCGCCGTGCCCGACACCACGCGCGGCCAGCACCGCTGCATACCGATTGGCGGTCGCATTGGCCTCCCGGTAGGTCAATTGCTGGTCGCCAAACCGCACAAAGACCCGGTCAGCGTAGCGAGCGGCCCGCTCCTGGAACACCGTGCCGATCGACTTCTTGGAATTCGGCAGCGTCACCAGCCCGGTCAGCGCCCCGCGCACCATCACCGGCATGTCGGCCAGCAAGCCAGGCACATGAGATGCGAGGTCGGTCAGGCTGACCGTGGCACGCCCACCGTCGTGATCGGACATCGTGTTCCCTCGATTCCCTTGACTCAGGTCGCCGATACATCTCGGGCGGGTTCGGCGGGCTGGCAAACCTTGATCGCGGCACCCACCTTATCGACCCACACCAGCCGATTCATGGCCGGTTGCGAGATGTAGCCGTTGTCGAGCAAGCCGTTCAACCAGACCCACAGCGCTTCGTAGTGGCCCCAGGGATCCAGCATCACAATCGGCTTGTCGTGCATGCCGAGATAGCCCGAAGTCCACGCGTCGAACAGTTCGTCGACGGTCCCGATGCCGCCGGGCAGCGTGATGAACGCGTCGGCACGGTCTTCCATCACCTGCTTACGCTCGCTCATCGTTTCGGTGACGATCAGCTCGTCGGCGCCCTCGTCAGCAACCTCGCGGCGCACCAACATCTGGGGGATCACGCCGACGGTCCGGCCACCGCGTGCCCGCGCCGCGCTTGCCAGCGCACCCATTGCCGAAACGCGCCCGCCGCCCCACACCAGCGTCCAGCCCCGCTCGGCGATCGCCTCGCCGAGTTCGGCGGCGAGCTCGAGCAATTGTGGGTGCGTCGGTCCGGCGGCACAGAACACGCAAACCGCCCACTCGCTGGATGAATCGCGTTGTGGGCGCATTACGCCAAAGGTAAACCACCGCGCCGGGGCCGCACAGTTGGGGCGGCATGTCTTCGGGTCACCGCGCGCCATAAAATTCGGCAGTGCCGATTCGGTGGAACGTCCCTGAGCACGCGGCCGCGTTGGAGCAGCTCAACGCCACCATGAACGATCCGGCGCGCCGCGGGGCCGTCGTGCTCGGACCCGACGGCGTCGGTAAGTCCACGTTGGCCCGATTAGCTGCCGAACAATTCGTCGGCCAGCACCCCACCACAATTACCCGCTGGGTCACCGGCACCCCCACCGAACGCGTGGTCCCGTTCGGGGCCTTCAGCCATCTGGTGCAGATCGCCGACATCGGGAAGCCGGCCGCGCTGCTGCGGGCGGCCCGGGCCTCGCTGGGCGGTGACGAGCAGCAGGGCGATCTGCTCGCTCGTCGTCGACGACGCGCACCACCTCGATGTCTTGTCGGCGACCCTGGTGTACCAGTTGGCGCTGGCCGGCGCGGCCCGGATGGTCATCACCGCCCGCGCTGACGCGGTACCCGAGGCCATCGCGGCGCTGTGGGCCGACGGCCTGCTGGATCGGATCGACCTCGAGGCCCCCGACGCGCCGCCCGCCAAGGCGGCCCAGCAATCCGGGCAATCCGGCCCTTCCGGGCCTTCCGGGCCGGCGCTGAAGTCGACGGGTTTATCGCGGAGTTACCCGCGCCGGCCCGGTCGGTGCTGGAGTATCTCGCCGTCCAGGAGCCGCTGTCGCTGGCCGATCTGACCACGCTGGCCGGTGACGGCGCGGTGGGTCAGGCCGAAGATCTGGGTGCGGTGGAGACCCGGGTGCGCGGGTTAAACGGGCCCGACGACGCCGTCGTGTACACCGCGCACCCGCTGTTCTCCGAACGAGCGCGGGTCGCGCTGGGCGCCGACGGCGCGCGACAACGGCGCACCGACTTGGTCACGCTGCTGTCGCAGCATCCGTTGGACCACCTCAGCGACCGGCTTCGGGTCGCGTCGCTGGCGTTGGACAGCGATGCCCCACAACCGGTCGACGAGGTGGTCGAGGCCGCACAACAGGCGCTGCGGCTGGGCGACATGTTGCTCGCCGAGCGGTTGGCGCGGGCAGCGTTGGATCGGGCGGGCGGTCTTGCGGCGCGGCTGCCCCTGGCCTACGCGCTCGGCTGGCAGGGCCACGGTCGCGAAGCCGGCACCGTGCTCGCGGCGGTCGATCCCGCCGAGTTGTCGGAGAGCGAGCTGATGGCCTGGGCGGTGCCGCGCGCGGCGAATCAGTTCTGGATGCTCAACGAGCCGGAGCGGGCCACCGCCTTTTTGCAGACCACCCGCAACCGAGTCACCGAGCCGACAGCGCGCATCACGCTGGACGCGCTGACCGCCACGTTCGCAATGAACGCCGGAAACCTGAACCGGGCCATCGAATTAGCCACCGAAGTGCTGTCGGGACCGGCCGCGCCGGACATGGCCGTCGCCTGGGCGGCAAGCGCGGCCGCGCTGTGCTCCGCGCGGATGGGCCGGTTCGGCGACGTCGAGCCGATGGCCGAGCGCGCATCGACCGCCGAGCATCCCGGGCTGCTGCGGTTCACCGTCGGCCTGGGCCAGATCACGTCGCTGCTGATGGCGGGCGAGCTACCGCAGGCGCAGGCGTTAGCCCAACGGTTCACCGATTTCGCCGAGCTGCAACAGCCCGGCCGGGCCATTGGTGAAGTGTTGTTGTCGCACGTGCTGCTCGTCAGGGGCGAATTCGGAGCCGCGGTATCGCTTTTAGAGCCGGCCGCGGCCACGCTCGAGCGGACCGGCTATTCCTGGGGCCCGCTGTCGTTGATGCTGCTGGCGACCGCCATGGCACAGCAGGGCGAGATCGCGGCATCCGCAAAGGCATTGCGGCGGGCCGAGACCCGGCACGGAACGAAGTCGGCGCTGTTCGCGCCCGAACTCGGGCTGGCACGTGCCTGGACCAAGTTGACGGCACGCGACACCACGGGCGCGATCACCGCGGCGCGGGAGGCGGCCCGGACCGCGGAACGCGCCGGGCAGTCTGGGGTGGCGCTGGCGGCCTGGCACGACGCCGTTCGGCTGGGCGACCTTCGCGCCGTGGACCCGCTGACCCGGCTGGCTGCCGAAATCGACTGCGCCGTAGGCAGTATCGCGCTGGCACACGCGAGGGCACTGGTGGCGGGGGACGGTGCCGTACTGCGGGCGGTGTCGGAGGACCTCGCGGCGGTCGGGATGGGCGCGGCGGCCGCCGACGCCGCGGCGCAGGCGCAACGGTTCGGGGCCTAGGGGCCCCGGCGCGAGCCTGCGCTGGTGGCGCCGAAACTGCGCACAGCGCGCAGCCCACGTGGTTTCAAGGCCGGGTGATAGCACTGGGCGCAGGCTCGATCCCCGCGGGCGCACCGGATGTGCGCGAACCGTGACCCCGTCGTGTTAGCAAAGTGACACATACGCATCACTGTTTCAAGAGTGATTTCAGGAGCTGGAATCCACCCGGGGGCGTTGGAGGCACGATGCGTATCCGCCCTTCCCGTGGCGTCACCTTGTGCGCGGCTGGCCTTCTTATCGCAGCGCTGAACACCAGCGCATCCTCGGTTGCCGCCCCAGCGGTCCAGCCGCTCGTAGTAACCGGGCCGACAATGCCGATCGGCCACACCGGTACGTGGATGACCGACGCCAGCGGGCGCGTGGTCGTATTGCACGGTCTCAACCAGGTGTACAAGGTGCCGCCTTACGAGCCCTCCGCCGACGGGTTCGGCGACGACGACGCGGCTTTCCTTGCCACCAACGGCTTTAACGCGATGCGGGTGGGTGTCATCTGGGCAGCGGTGGAGCCGAATCCGGGCAGCTACGACGACAACTACCTCGCCTCGATCGCGCAGACCGTGCAGACGCTGGCCGCACACGGCATCCTCAGCCTGCTCGACTTCCATCAGGACATGTACAACGAGATATTCCAGGGTGAGGGCGCACCGGCGTGGGCGGTGCAGACCGGCGGGCTACCCAACCCCCAGGCGGGCTTCCCGACAAACTACTTCGTCAACCCCGCCGAGGGGCATGCCTGGGACAGCTTCTGGCGCAGCCAGGCTGCGGCCGACGGCATTGGACTGCAGGACCATTACGCACGCACGTGGGCACATGTCGCGGCCTACTTCCGCGGCAACCCGGGCGTTTTCGGTTATGAGGTGTTGAACGAACCGTGGCCGGGCACGCTTTGGGAGCCGTGCTTTGACCCGGTGCTGGGTTGCCCGATATCCGACGGCAAGCTGACCGCCTTCTATAACCGCGTCGTCACCGCGATTCGTGCCGCCGACCCGACCACGCTGGTGTTCTACGAGCCGAACGTGCTGTTCAGCGAGGTGATTCACACCGACCTCGGCAAGGTGAACGACCCGAACACCGGGTTCTCGTTCCACGACTACTGCGCGGCCGAATCGGAGCTGAAAATCGACTTCACCTGTAGCCATCAGGACCAGGCCGTGTTCAACAACGCGTCCCGCCACGCCGGCATCTATCAAATCCCGTCGCTGTTGACGGAGTTCGGCGCCACCAACGATCTCGCCAACCTCGCCGGCGTACTGCGGCAGGCCGACACTAGCCGAGTGGGCTGGCTGGAGTGGGCCTATACGGGCCACGACAAAACGAGCGCGTCGCCGAACGACCAGGCGCTGGTTTTCGACCCGAGTCAGCCGCCCACCGGCAGCAACGTGAACACCGCCAAACTCACGGTGCTCGCCGCGCCGTATCCGCAGGTAATCGCGGGCACGCCGACGTTCTGGTCGTTCAATTCGGGCACCTTCCGGCTCTCGTATTCGACCGTGCGCCCCGACCACCAGGGGCGGTTCTCCCCCGGCGCGCAGACGAACATCTCGGTGCCCGCCGTCGAGTATCCGCACGGCTATCAGGTGAACGTCGTAGGCGGGCAGGCCACGTCGGCGCCCGGCGCCAGTGTGCTGACGGTCGTGGCAGACGCCGGCGCAAACAACGTGGCCGTCACCGTGAGCCCGCTGAGCTGACTCGTTGCGTTACCGACTCAGGTAGCGGCGCAACATATCGGCGGCGGCGGTGATGTTGTCCACCGGCACCCGTTCGTCGCGGCGGTGCGCCAGGTTGGGATCGCCGGGCCCGTAATTGACCGCCGGTATGCCCAGGGCGGCGAATCGGGAGACGTCCGTCCAGCCATACTTCGCCCGGACCTGCCCGTCGGCGGCCTGCACCAAAGCCTTGGCGGCGGGTGCGGCCAGGCCGGGTAGCGCGCCCGCCGCGGCGTCGGTCTGCTCGATCCGCACATCCAGGCCATCGAAGACGTCATGCACGTGTTGCAGCGCCGCTGCCGGCGACCGATCCGGGGCGAAGCGGTAATTGACCGTCACCGAGGCAGCGTCGGGAATCACGTTTCCGGCCACACCGCCGTCGATGCGCACAGCCGACAGACCCTCGCGGTAGGTGCAACCGTCGATGTCGACGCTGCGCGCCCGGTAGCCGGCCAGCCGGTCCAGCACGGCGCCCAGCTTGTGAATTGCGTTGTCGCCCAACCAGGACCGCGCCGAATGCGCGCGGGTTCCGGTGGCGCTGATCACGACCCGCAGCGTGCCCTGGCAGCCGGCTTCGATGTAACCGGCGGTGGGCTCGCCCAGGATGGCGACGTCAGCGGTCAGCCAGTCCGGCAGCTCGCGCTCGATTCGTCCCAAACCGTTTGCCGCCGAATCGATTTCCTCGCAGTCATAGAACACCAGCGTCAGGTCGTGCGCCGGTTCGGCCACGGTGGCGGCCAGATGAAGGAAAACCGCATCACCGGATTTCATGTCGGCGGTACCGCACCCGTGCAGCTCGCCGTTCTCGCGTCGGCTGGGCAGGTTTCCGGCCACCGGCACGGTGTCCAGATGTCCGGCCAGCAGCACCCTGGTCGCCCGATCAAGCCGCGTACGCGCCAGCACGGCGTTGCCGTTGCGGATCACCTCGAAGCCGGCGGTCTGGGCGCGCAACGCGGCCTCCACCTCGTCGGCGATCCGCGCTTCGTTCCTGGATTCGCTGGGGATGTCGACCAGCGCCGCGGTCAGCCCGATCGGATCCCCGCGCAAGTCCAACACGTCACCCAGTATGCCGAGCAGACGCAAAAGCATCCTTTTCGTCGGCGTGTCGGGTGCTTTTGTGTCTGCTCGGCGGGGAAAGTAACCTGACCGCCGTGACTGGAGCTGCAGGTATTGGGCTGGCGACGCTGGCCTCCGACGGATCGATTCTCGACACCTGGTTTCCCGCACCGGAACTGACCGAAGTGGACACCAGCGCCACCACCCGGCTGGCGGTGTCGGATGTTCCGCCCGACCTGGCCGCGCTGATCGGCCGCGACGACGACCGCCTCACCGAGACCATCGCGGTGCGCACGGCGATCGGCTCACTCGACGATGTCGCCGCCGACGCCTACGACGCCTACCTGCGGTTACATCTTCTTTCGCACCGGTTGGTGGCGCCGCATGGGCTGAACGCCGGCGGCTTGTTCGGGGTATTGACCAATGTGGTGTGGACTAATCACGGGCCCTGCGCGATCGAGGGTTTCGAGGCGGTGCGGGCACGGCTGCGCCGGCACGGGTCGGTGACGGTCTACGGCGTCGACAAGTTCCCGCGGATGGTCGACTACGTCCTGCCCACGGGCGTGCGCATCGCCGACGCCGACCGGGTGCGGCTGGGTGCCCACCTGGCTCCCGGCACCACGGTGATGCACGAGGGCTTCGTCAACTACAACGCCGGCACCCTGGGCGCGTCGATGGTGGAGGGCCGCATCTCGGCGGGCGTGGTGGTGGGTGACGGCTCGGATATCGGCGGCGGCGCATCGATCATGGGCACGCTGTCCGGCGGCGGCACACAAGTGATTTCGATCGGCAAACGCTGTCTGCTGGGCGCCAACGCCGGGCTGGGCATCTCGCTGGGCGACGACTGCGTCGTCGAGGCCGGCCTGTATGTCACCGCGGGCACCAAGGTCACCACACCCGACGGCAAGGCGGTCAAGGCTCGCGAATTGTCCGGTGCCAACAACGTGTTGTTCCGGCGCAATTCGGTGACCGGGACGGTCGAGGTGGTGGCCCGCGACGGTCAGGGCATCGCGCTCAACGAGGATCTGCACGCCAACTAGCGGCCAAGCGCGGTCCCGTGGGTTTCCGGCAGTAGATAGGTGCACACCAAGCTCGCCGCCCCGAGGGCGGCCAGCATCAGACCGATCGCCCAGCTGCCGTAGCAGGCCAGCAGCGTTCCGGCGAGCAGCGGCGGCGAGGCGCTGCCAACGATGCCGGCGAGGTTCTGCGCCAGCGCAACTCCGCTGTAGCGGTAGCGGGTGGCGAACAGCTCCGGGATGAACGCCGCCGTCGGGCCGGAGCCGATCGCGGCGAAAGCGCACATGCCGACGATCGCCACCGCATACAGAACGGGTTCGCCGGTATTCAGCAGCGGCATCACCACAAACGACCACGGCACACAGCAGGCCCACCCCACCAGCATCATGCGACGGCGCCCGACCCGGTCGCACAGAATGGCCGAGATCGACATGAACGTGATGCTCGCGAACCCGCCCAGCGCCCCGACAGCCCAGATGAAGCTGCGCGAATATCCCAGGTGGGAGTGGGCGTAGATGGCGAAATAGGTGTTGGCCATGTAGAAGAACCCCAACGCACCGAGGATGCTGCCCGCGGCGAGCCCGATCTCACGACGTTGCAGCCGGAACACCTCCGCGATCGGCGCTTTGGGCACCAGGTTGCGGGCCTTTTCCTCGGCGAACACCGGGGTTTCGTTGATGTTGAGCCGCACATAGAGCGCGAGCACGATCAGCACGCCGCTGATCAGGAACGGCACCCGCCATCCCCAGTGCAGGAACGCGGGACTGTTCTCGCCGATGGTCAGGTTCACCGCCAGGAAGGTCGCGCTACTGAGTATCGCCGCGGTGCCGCCGCCCAGCAGGGTGAACATGCCGTATCGGCCGCGCTTGTCGGGTGGCGCGTACTCGGCGCTCAGCAGCGCTGACCCTGCCCATTCGCCACCGACCGCGAACCCCTGCAGCAGCCGGAGCGCGATCAGGATCAGCGGGGCTGCCATTCCGATGGCATCGGTGGTGGGAACCAGCCCCACGCCCACGGTCGACACGGCCATGATCAGCAGCGTGGCGATCAGAGTCTTCTTGCGCCCCAACCGATCCCCGAAGTAGCCGAAAACGGCCGCACCAATGGGCCGGGATAGAAACGCCGTCGCGAACGTGCCCATCGAGGCGATCGTCGCGACGGTCGGGCTCAGCTGCGGAAAGAACACCTCGGGAAACACCAGCGCCGCCGCGGTTCCGTAAATAAGGAAGTCGTAGAACTCGATCGCCGAGCCGACCAGGCAGGCGGCGGCCACCCGCTTCATGGGTGTGACCGCGGCGCCGGCGGCGGTCATTACAGCGGAGTCACTTGCTGCCCGGCTGGGCTGTATCGCCACAACACGAAGGTATGTGACGGCGGTGAACCTTTCCCGGTGGGAAACCTGGCAACTTCCTGCGTGTTCGCCCAGATTTGACAACCATGGTTGACAGTGTGCCCATGTTGGGTTTACCTTTCAATTGTCAACCTAGTATGACAAGTTGGATGAAGACGAAGGAGTTAGAAATGTCGAAGATTCGGATGTTTTCGGCGGGTGTCCTCTGCGCCGCCGGCCTGTCGCTGGCAGCAGCAGTCGCGGGACCGGCGGTAGCCAACGCAGCCCCGGGTCAGCCTCCGGTGCGCCCGGGCGGGCCCGCGGGAGCTCAGATGCACCCGGGCGGCCCCGCCGGGGCTGGGATGCACCCGGGCGGACCGGCGCAGGCTGGGATGCACCCGGGCGGACCGGGCGAACCCGGGGGTTGGATGCGCCCCGAGCCGCCTCAGGACCACCCGGTCTATCACTATTCCGATGACCTGACGCACCCGGTCTGGTCCGTGACGCATCCCTTCTGGGCCCTGGTCCCCTAGGCCCTGGCGCCTCGCCCTAAATGACCTAACCGAATAGTGTTCTGCCCCCTCACCGTTGCTCCCGGTGAGGGGGCAGAACCGCGTTTGACCAGCGATTTCCCGGCAGCCGATACGCCGAAATAACTGGTGTGCACTATTACGTCCAAAACCGAATTCTGTGCTTCACGTCGCCGTATGGTCTGGGCTTGCTAGCGGCTCGGATCGGGTGCACGTGGAGGTTTTTCGATGTCGTTTGTGCTGGTAGGACCGGAAATGGTGGCGGCGGCGGCGGCGCAATTGGCCGGTGTCGGCTCCTCGCTGAACACCGCCCATGCGGTGGCCGCGATTCCCACGACCACGGTGCTGGCCGCCGCTGGTGACGAGGTGTCGGCGGCGGTCGCGTCCCTGTTTTCCTCGTTCGGGCGCGACTACCAATACCTCAGCGCGCAGGTGGCGACGTTTCATGACCAGTTCGTGCAGGCGATGCACACCGCCGCGAGTTCGTACGGAGCCGCCGAGGCGGCCGGCGCCTCGGCGTTCGCGTCGGCCAGCGCGCGTCCGACGGCGTCGTTCTCCCCGTTAGCCCTCGTCAAAGACCTGACCGGGCGTGCGCTGATAGGCAACGGCAACGATTCCGCGGCGGGCACCGGGGCCGCCGGTGAAGACGGCGGGTGGTTGTTGGGCAACGGCGGGGCCGGCGGGTCGGGGGCGGATGGTCAGGCCGGCGGGGCCGGCGGGTCGGCGGGGTTGTTGGGCAGCGGTGGTTCCGGGGGCGCCGGTGGAGCGGGTGCGGCCGGCGGCAGGGGCGGCTCCGGGGGCTGGCTGTTCGGCAACGGCGGCAATGGCGGGGCCGGCGGGGCCGGGGCCGCGGCCAGCACCGATACCGGCTCCGGCAGCAATGGCGGCGCCGGGGGCGCGGGCGGTAACGCCTGGGCGTTCGGCAACGGCGGTAACGGCGGCGCCGGAGCCAGCGGTGGTGCCGGCGGGTCGGCGTCCGGCGATGGCGGTGCCGGTGGTGCCGGGGGTAGTGGCGGCTACAGCGGGCTGCTGCGTGGCGACGCCGGGTCCGGCGGGGCCGGCGGCAACGGCGGCGATGTGACCGGCAGCTCGGGTGCCGCCGGGGCCGGTGGGGCCGGCGGCGCGGCCGGTACGGCCGGTCCGTTGGGCCTGCGGGCGATGGGTGACGGCGGCAACGGCGGCGCCGGCGGAGCCGGGGGCACCAACTCCGGCGGCGGCGACGGCGGGGCCGGCGGGAATGGTGCGGCCGGCGCGGCCGGTGGCTGGCTGACCGGCAGCGGCGGCAACGGCGATTCCGGGGGCGCTGGGGGCGGTGGCGGTACCGGCGGTATCGCCGGCGCCGGCGGCAACGGCGGGGCCGGCGGTGCCGGCGGGCTGTTCGGCTCCGGCGGCAACGGCGCCGACGGCGGCAACGGCGGCGCCGCAGGCACCGGCACCGCCGGCGCGACCGGCACCAACGGCGATGCCGGCGGTGACGGCAGCATCGGCGCCACCGGTGGTGCCGGTGGAGCCGGCGGTGCCGGCGGCAGCGCGGGGGTGCTCGGGTTTTCCGGCGGCACCGGCGGCACCGGCGGGGCGGGCGGGGCCGGCGGTACCGGCGGGCAGGGCGGCGCGGGGTCGAGCAGTGCGGGCGGCAGCGGCGGTGCCGGCGGCGACGGCGGAGCCGGTGCCTCCGGCGGTAGCGGCGGGTCCGGCGGAATCTTGGGCAGCGCCGGGGCTGGAGGTAGCGCGGGCAACGGCGGGTCCGGCGGCAACGGCGGCCAGGGCGGGGCCGGCGACAACGGCAGCGGTAGCGACGGCAGCGCCGCCGGCAGCGGCTATGCCGGCGGGATTGGCGGGGCCGGCGGTAACGGCGGCGCCGGCGGCAACAGCAGCTACGGCGGCACCAACGGCACCGGCGGCGGCGGCGGCAACGGCGGCGGCGGCGGTGCCGGCGGCAGCGGCGGCGATGGTGACACTGGCAACGGCGCCGGGAACGGCTACGTCACCGGCGGGAACGGCGCGGACGGTGGTTCGGGCGGCACCGCGGGGACCGGCGGTGCCGCAGGCACCGGCGGCACCGGCGGCACCGCTGGCACCGCAGGCAACGGCGGCAACGGCGGCAACGGCGGCAACGGCGGCGTGGGTGCAACAACCAGCACCAATGGAACAGACGCCCTGGCGGGCGGGAACGGCGGCGACGGCGGGGCCGGCGGCAGCGGCGTTTCCGGCGGCACCAATGGCAACGGCGGCACCGGCGGCAGCGGCGGGGCCGGTGGTGACAACTACGGCTACGCCTACACCGACGACACCCCCACCTCTGCGGGCGCAGGCGGCGCCGGCGGCAACGGTGGCTCCGGCGGTGACGCCGGCTCTGGCGGCATCGGCGGAACCGCAGGTAATGGCGGCGACGGCGGCAACGGCGGCTTTGCCGCGACGACGTACAGCAATAACGCGGAATGGGCCGGCGCGGGCGGCAACGGCGGCCACGGTGGCGCGGGCGGCAACGCCACCGGCAGCGCCATCGCCGGCAATGGCGGCCACGGCGGCGACGGCGGCCCCACCCAAGGCAGCATCTCCGGCAGCGGACCTGGCGGGGCCGGCGGCAATGGCGGGGCCGGTGGCACCTCAACGGGCAGCGGCAACGCCGGCACCGGCGGCTCCGGCGGCAGCGGCGGCTCTACCTACGACGGCGTTAGTGCTGGGGCGGGAGGCGACGGCGGCGCAGGCGGCAACAACACCGGCAGCGGCAACGCCGGCGGCGGCGGCGTTGGCGGCGACGGCGGCAACGGCAACGCCGCAAACTTTGCCGGCGGCGCCGGCGGTGCCGGCGGCAACGGCGGCGCGGGCGGCGACACAACCGGTGCCGGCAACGCCGGCACCGGCGGCAACGCCGGCACCGGCGGCACCAGCGGCGTCGGCGCCGCCGGCGCCGACGGCGGCAGCGGCGGTGCGGGCGGCAACGCGACCGGCGCCGGCAACGCCGGCGCCGGCGGCGACGGGGGCACCGGTGGCGACGGCAGCACCGGCGCCTCCGGTGACATCGGCGGCAGCGGCGGCCATGGTGGTAGCGGTGGCAACGGCGGCACCGCAACCGGCGGCGGCAACGGCGGCGACGGTGGCACCGCCGGCAGCGGCGGCGCCGGCGGTGCCGGCGGCAGCGCCAGTTCCAGCACCGGTTTCGGCGGCGCCGGCGGCGACGGCGGCGACGGCGGCGACGCCGGCAATGGCGGCACCGCAACCGGCGCCGGCGTCAGCGGCAGCGGCGGCAACGGCGGCGCCGGCGGCAACGGCGGCAGCGGCGGCAGCAACGGCAGCAGCGTCGGCGGTGGCAGCGGGGCCGGCGGCGCCGGCGGCAGCGGCGGCCTCGGTGGCAGCAGCGACGGCGTAGGCAAGGTCGCGGGCGCCGGCGGCCAGGGCGGCGATGGCGGCAGCGGCGGCAGCGGCAGCACATCCGGCGGCGGCCTCGGCGGCGACGGCGGCGGCGGCGGCGCCGGAACCGGCGGCGCCAATGCCGGCAATGGCGGCGCCGGCGGCCAGGGCGGCGCCGGTGTCAGCGGCGTCAGCTTGAGCAGCTCCAGCGGCCCCGGCAGCGCCGGCGGCAATGGCGGCGATGGCGGGGCCGGCGGCAACGCGACCGGCGGTGGCGATGCGGGCGACGGCGGTGCCGCCGGTCAGGGCGGTGACGGCGGCAGCGGTGGCAGCAACTCCACCAGCGGCAGCACCAGCGGCACCGGCGGCGCCGGCGGCAATGGCGGCACCGGCGGCGCCGGCGGCAGCGCAACCGACGGAGGCAACGCCGGCGCCGGGGCCAAGGGCGGCGCCGCCGGCGACGGCGGCGCCGGCGGCAGCGCCGGCAACAAGTCCGCCTTCGGCGGCACTGGCGGCGGGGGCGGAACCGGCGGCACCGGCGGCAACGGCGGCTCTGCAACCGGCGGCGGCACCAACGCCGCGGCCGGCGACGGCGGCGACGGCGGCAAAGGCGGCGCGGGCGGAAGCAACGGCAGCAGCGTCGGCGCCGCCACCGCCACCGGCGGCGGGGGCGGCACCGGCGGCGACGGCGGCATCGGCAGCGGCACCGGCGGCAGCGGCGGCAGCGGCGGCAGCGGCGGCGACGGCGCCCCCGGCTCCGCCGGCGGCAATGGCGGCAGTGGCGGCAATGGCGTCGACGGCGCCAACGCCGGCGATGGCGGCACCGGAGGCGCGGGCGGCGCCGCGATCAGCGGCTCCAGCAGCACCTTCACCGCCGCCAGTGCCGGCGGCAAGGGCGGGGACGGCGGCGCCGGCGGCGACGCAATCGGCGGCGGTAACGGCGGCAAGGGCGGTGCCGGCGGCGACGGCGCCGACGGCGTCGACGGCTACGACATCTCCTCGCAGACTAAATCCCCCGGCGCCGGCAGCAACGGCGGCGACGGCGGCACCGGCGGCGATGGCGGCACCGCGACCGACGGGGGCGCCGGCGGCGACGGCGGAACCGGCGGCACCGGCGGCACCGGCGGCACCGGTGGCATCGAAAAGACGTTCGGCCACAACAGCGGCAATGGCGGCAACGGCGGGACCGGCGGCAACGGCGGCAACGGCGGGGCCGCGACCGGCGGCGGCAACGGCGGCAACGGCGGCGCCGCCGGGCAGGGCGGCGACGCCGGTAACGGCGGCGAAACCGGCACAACTACCGACTATTTCACCGGCGGGACCGGCGGCACGGGCGGCGACGGCGGCACCGGCGGCAACGGCGGCGGCGCAACCGGCTCCGGCAACGCCGGCCACGGCGGCGCCGGCGCCGACGGCGGCGCCGGCGGCACGGGCGGCGCCTCCGAAGTCAACGAAGCCACCGGCGGCGCCGGCGGCAACGGTGGCACCGGCGGCGCCGGCGGAAACGGCGGCACCGCAACCGGTAGCGGCAGCGACGGCGACGGCGGCAAGGGTGGCGCCGGTGGCGCCGGCGGCGACGCGGGCAGCAACGGCTTCTACGCCCTCGGCAACAACGGCGGCGGCAACGGCGGCAACGGCGGCGCTGGCGGCACCGCGACCAACGGGGGCACCGCCGGCGACGGCGGCAACGGCGGCGCCGGCGGCGCTGGCAACACCGGCCACTCCCAACTCGTCTACAACACCAGCGCCGGCGACGGCGCCAGCGGCGGGACCGGCGGCATCGGCGGCGCCGGCGGCGCCGCGACCGGCGGCGCCGATGCCGGCAATGGCGGCGACGGCGGCGTCGGCGGCGGCGGCGGGACCGGCGGCGTTGCGGTCGTCGGCGGCACGGGCGGCGTCGGCGGAACGGGCGGCGTCGGCGGCGCCGCCGGCGACGGCGGCACCGCAACGGGCGGCGGCAACGCCGGCAGCGGCGGCGCCGGCGGTGACGGCGGCACCGGCGGCGACGGCGGCGCTGGCGAAGGCACCACCAGCACCGGCGGCAATGGCGGCAAAGGCGGCGGCGGCGGCAACGGTGGCAAGGGCGCCGCCGCAACCGGTGGCGGCAGCAACGGCACTGGCGGCGACGGCGGCGACGGCGGCGACGGCGGCATCGGCGGCGCCAACGGCACCTCCGCCACCACCCTCAGCACCAACGGAAGCAGCGGCACCAACGGCACGGCCGGCGCGAACGGCTAGAGCCGCTCAGCCTTCGGAGAGCAACTGCTTCTTGAGGACCTTACCCATCGCGTTGCGGGGCAACGCGTCCACGATGCGCACCTCACGTGGCCGCTTGTGCACCGAAAGTTGTTGGGCAACATAGCTAATCAACTCGTCGGCGTGCAGCTCACCGGAGCCGACGACGAAGGCGACGATCCGCTGGCCCAGATCCTCGTCGGGCAGGCCCACCACCGCGGCTTCCTGCACGTCCGGATGCCCGAGCAGCGCCGTCTCGATCTCGCCCGCGCCGATGCGGTAGCCGCCGGATTTGATCAGATCGACCGACTCGCGCCCTACGATCCGGTGCATTCCGCCGCCGTCGACAACCGCGACGTCACCGGTGCGATACCAGCCGTCAGCGTCAAACGCCTCGGCGGTCGCCTCCGGTCGGTTCAGGTAGCCGTCGAACAACGTCGGACCCCGAACCTGAAGTCTCCCAACGGTTTCCCCGTCATGCGGGGCCGGGCCGCCGGCCTCGTCGACCAGCCTGGTCTGCACCCCGGGCAGCGGCAGGCCGACCCAGCCGGCACGACGCTCACCGTCCGCCAACGTCGACAGGGTGATCAGCGATTCGGTGCAGCCGTAGCGTTCCACCGGCTGGTGACCGGTGAGCTTGACCAGCCGGTCGAACACCGGCACCGGCAGCGCGGCACTCCCCGACACCAGCAGCCGCGCCGACCGCAGCGCCTCGGCCGCCGCCTGGTCGGCGACCACCCGCGACCACACCGTGGGCACCCCGAAGAACAGTGTCCCTCCGCGGGCCGTCCCGGCCCATCCATAACCGGCCGGCGTCGGTTTTCCGGTGTGCACGAAGCGATTTCCCACCCGCAGCGACCCCAGCAGGCCCAGCACCAGCCCGTGCACATGAAACAGCGGCAACCCATGCACCAGCACGTCGTCGGGCGTCCATTGCCAGGCCTGCGCCAGCGCGTCCAGGTCGGCGGCAATCGCCCGCCGGCTCAGCTGCACGCCCTTGGGCAGGCCGGTGGTGCCGGAGGTGTAGATCACCATCGCGGTGGCATCGGGTGACGGCTCGGAATAGCGGTGCCAGGAGCGGGCGTGCAATCGCACCGGGATGTGCGGCAGCCCTTCCGGTTGTTCGGGTACCGGGCCCAGCCAGGCCTGGGCGCCGGAGTCGGTGAGCATGTGCCGGCGTTCGGCGACGCCGACGTCGGCGGGCACCGGGACCACGGGTACGCCGGCGATCAGGCAGCCGGTGATCGCCAGCACCGTCGACGCGGTCGGCGTTGCCAGCACCGCGACCCGGTTGGCACCGGCGACCCGTTCGGCCACCGACGTCGCGGCACCGACCAAGTCGCTGCGGCTCAGCACTGCGCCGTCGATGCTGACTGCGTCAGGGATGTCGGTGGCGATGACGGTCGACGGGTCCAGCGACGCGAGCAGCACGTGAGCGAGGCTACCCGGCGGCTACCGTGTCAGCCGGGGTGACCAGACGGAGGTCGGGCACGGTGTCCGGTCGGGGAAACAGCGGCCGCAGCACCGGCGGCGGCTGGAACGGGGCCCATTCGCCGCGCGGCTGCGCCAGCCGATCCGCGATCGCCCACACCGCCGCCGGGTGATGGCCGTAGCCGATGTGACTGCTGAGCACGGCAATGTTTTCGGCGCGCGCCGACGGTGCGTTGAGGCAGGTCTGCCAGGCGACCATGCCGTCGTAGTGCGAATAGATGGAGGTCGCCGGAACCGGCAGGGGTTGGCTTTCCATCGGCAGCGGCAACTCGTGCGGCACGACGTGCAGGTGCGCGAAGCGCTGGAGGCTCCAGGTGGCTCGCGATTCCCTGCTGTCTTTGATGCCGAACGGGCTGCCCAGGGTGATCACCTGGCGCACCGCCCCGGATGTTCGCGGGCCAGGTTCCGCGCGAAGACGCCACCCAGGCTCCAACCGATCACGCTGACCGGGGCGTCGTAGCGGGTGTGCAGCTTTTCCAGGAGGACGGCCATCCCGTCCACCGCCTTGGCCGTCGGCCCGATGTTGACGCCGAGCCCCCAGCCGTGCGCCTGATAGCCGAGGCGGCGCAGGATGCGCCGCAAAATCCAGGTGGTGCCGTCTCCGGCCAGCAGGCCGGGCAGCACCAGCACCGGATGCCCGTCGCCAACCGGCAGCATCCGCTGCAGCGGCAACAGGCTCAGTAGTTGCCCGTACTCGATCCCCGCACGCGGTATGTCGGTGAGGTAGAGATGCAACGCGGGGGCGTCGGATGATGCGAGCGAAGCGCTCAACGGCCTGGGGCATGGACTACCATTTTCTCATAGCCCGAGCGTCGGACCGGCGCAAATCGTGTTTTCAGCCCTGCTCGTCCCAGATCTTCATCAAGGTGTCCAGGATCTCTTCGCCGCGGCCCAGCCCGGCCAGATGACTTTCCTGCGGCAGGTGGAACAGTTCGGCGTCCGGCAGCCGGGACACCACGTGCTCGCCGTGCGAGAACGGGATGATGTGGTCGTGGTCGCCGTGCCACCAGCGGACCGGGACTTTCACCTCATCGAGCCGGAATCCCCAGTCCCGGGCGAACAAGATGACGTCGGCGAACGGCGCGGCCAGCTGCTTGCGGCTGCCGTTGAGCAGGTCGTCGAGGAACATCGCCTTGAATTCGGGACGGGCCAGCAGGTGCCGGTCGGCCTGCGGTGAGAGCAGGCCGTATAGGTCGAGCCCGGGGGAAGCGACCGGCCGGGCCGCCCGGATCAGCAGACTCGCACCCACCCGCAGCGGGTTACCGCCGATCTTCAGCAGCGGCGCGACTGCCTTGCCGAGATCCATCGCGCCGCCACTGATCGCGTCGGGGCCGCGCGTCGGGGCCACGCCACCGAGCACACCGGCCGCCACTACCCGGTCGGGCAACCCGGCGGCGCACGCCAGGGTGTAGGGGCCGCCACCGGAGAGGCCGACGACGGCCAGCTTGTCGATTCCGAGGGTGTCCGCGATGGTTCGCAGGTCGTCAGCGAACTCGGCGATGCACGAGTACTGGTGTGGTGTCGACGAGCCGATGCCAGGCCGATCGACACCGATCAGCCGGACGTTGTGGTGGTCGGCATAGACGCGGGCCTCGGTCGGAATCTGCCGGCGTGCGCCGGGCGTGCCGTGCAGCCAGAAGACCGCACGCCCCTGGGGCGCGCCGAATTCGGCGAAGCCGATTTGCCGGTTCTCGCCGACGGCGATGTTTCCTTCGAGCTTCGGGCGGGCTATCGCGACGGTCATGCCGAGCAGCTTTGCATGCGAGCACGCCGTTACAAAACGGCCGGGTAAACCAGGGAGCGTCGCCCGCTGACAGTCACTACGTTGTGGGTACTTTGGCGGCGATCTGACGCGCGATGTAGACCGCGGCGCCGAACTGGAAACCAGCGCTTGTGCCGCACGCCGCCTCATAGATCGGGATGATGTGCGGCTCGGCCAACCGGGCCGCGGTATGAGCCTCACGCCGGAACCGTTCCTCATACCCCGCCTCCGTGGCCAACTCGGGCGCCAGCACCTTGACCGCCACATCACGGCCCATCGTGGTGTCGTGGGCTTTGTACACCTTGCCCATGGCGCCCTCGCCGATCAACGCGATCAGCCGATAACGCCCGAACGCCACCTCATCCACCCGGCGACCTCCCTCACCTCACCCGGTCGGGGATGCTACCGGTGCGCAATCACCGCGTCTATGCCGAAGGAACCAGGGCCACTCAGGCGTTCAGCACCCGCTCGCCGATGACCCGTTCGTCCCGCAGGGTGGCCAGTTCTTCGTCGGAAAGGCCGAGACCACAAAGGATCTCGTCGTTGTGCTGGCCGAGGGTGGGCGGGGCGCTGCGGTGGTGGCGGACCGGCCCGGGCGTGATGCGAAACGGCCAGCCAGGATAGCGGTGCGCCCCGGTGACCGGATGGTCGAACTCCTGGTAGAACCCGCGGGCATTCAGTTGCGCGATCTCGTACATCTGATCGGGTAGGACCAGCTGCTCTGCCGGGATGTCCTGCGCCCGAAGGCTTTCCACGATCACAGCCGGCGGCTGGGTGCGGGTCCAGCCGGCGACCAGCTCGTCGAACACGTCGTGGTCGACCAGGCCCTGGTCGAGAACCGATAGCGCCACCCAGCAGTCCTCGGCGCTGGTCGGATAGACGCCCTGCAGGTAGCCGCGGTGGCGGTTGCCCTCGCGGGGCGGCACCGCACCGTTCATCGAGTACTCGATCACCGGTTCGGCGGTCACGCACGCGGCGACCTCGATCTGGGCGACCTCGATCAGCTGGCCCTCGCCGGTGCGGCTGCGGTGCTCGAGCGCGGCCAGCAGGGCGACGGCCGCGTGCACTCCGACGACGGGATCCGCGGGCCCCTGCAGGTTGCACGGCGGCCCGTCCGGGTAGCCGGTCACCGCCGACATCCCCGAGGTCTGCTCGATGTTCAGCGCCCAGCCGACGTAGTCGCGCCAGGGACCTCGCAGCCCGAACCCGGGCATTCGCACCGCGATCACGTCCGGCTTCAGCGACACCAGCGAGTCGTAGTCCAGGCCGAACTGCTCCACCACCCGCGGCGAGAAGTTCTCCACCACGACATCGGCGTGCGCGGCCAGTTCGCGGGCGATCTCGAGGCCGCGCCGCGACGTCAGGTCGAGCGTGAGGTCGCGCTTGTTGAGGTTGGTGGCCTGCCACATGGCACTGCGCTCGTACCAGTCGTCGCCCTCGAAAGGAAATGCCCCCGAGTAGCGGTGACCGTCGGGCCGCTGGATGGACTCGACCTTCACCACGTCGGCGCCGAACGCACCGAGGTAGCACGTCAGGTATGCCCCGGCCCAGAACGTCGTCAAGTCGAGCACCCGCAGTCCCGCGAAGGGCATGGAACCCGTTGTGGGTGAGACCGATTCGGCGCCGGCGGTACCACGGCGCGGCCGGCGCTCCCGCGCGCGGCGCCGGGCCTGGTTGCGCCACCGGGGTTTTCGAAAACCGGAACGGCGCTCCCGGACGCTGGAAGCCGGCGCGCTCGACGAAGAAGCCGCGCTCGGCGTACTGCGGACAGTCCAGCACGGCGGCACCGTCGTTGACCGGGGCGGCGGGAATACGCATCGCCTGGCTCAGTTCGACGATTTCGGCGACGGTTCGCTGCGCGAGCAACGGCTCGGCCTTGGCGAAGAACTCGGCACGCTCCGGGCCACCCATCATGATCGCGATCTGCTGCTCGGCGTATTCCGGCAGATCGAGCATCGCGCACACGTCCAGCCAGTGCTGTCCGGTCAGGCAGTTGATCCCCACCCAGCCGTCGGCGGCCCGGACGACGCCGAGCATGGGAGCCGAGCGACGGTTGGCCGGCAGGCCGAGGCTCTGCATTCGCAACGCCTGCAGCATCGGATACGGCAGCGTCGACAGCAGTGACTCCAATTCGGAGACATCTACTTCCCGCACCCGGTCGTTGGGTGGCAGCCGCAGCGCGGTCAGCGCGCCCAGCGCGCCGTAGGCACCCGCGATGTATTCGGCGATTCGGGCACCGGCCTGCACCGGCGGACGCTGGGGATCTCTGGCGCTGATCCAGCCCGATGCCGCCTGAACGGTCAGGGGCGAGGCGGGCCGGTCACGCCAGGGTCCGCACTGCCCGAACGCAGAAATGCGCAGCAGCACCAGGTTTGGGCGCAGTCGCTGCAAAGTGTCGAGGTCGAGCCCCCAGCCCTCCAGGGTGCCGGGGGCGAAATTTTCGACCAGCACATGCGCCTGTGCGATCAGGGCGTGGGCGGCCGCCACGTCGTCGGGCTGCGCCAGATCGAGTGTGGCGCCACGCTTTCCGGCATTGAGGTAGGCGAACAAGCCGCAGCGGTCCGGGTCGGGTACGCCGGCGGGGAACGGACCCCAGCGGCGCAGCGGGTCTCCCGCCGGCGGCTCTATCTTGGTGACCTCGGCGCCGAGGTCGACGAGAAGCTTTGCGGCGTAAGGACCTGAGATCTCTTTGGCGATTTCGACGACGTGCAGCCCGGCGAGGGGACCCGTCACGCGGGCGTCACGCGGGCATTCCAATGGCCTTCGTCTCCATGTACTGGTGCAGTCCGCCGACGCCGCCGCCCTCGCGACCCAACCCACTGAGCTTGTACCCGCCGAACGGGGCGTCACCGGGGCCGACGCCGTTGACCGCAATCTGGCCGGTGCGGATGCGCCGGGCAACGGCGATGGCGCGGTCGGTGTCACTGCCCCACACCGCGCCGGAAAGCCCGTATTGGGAGTTGTTCGCGATCGTCACCGCGTCGTCGACGTCACGGTAGCGCAGCACCGTCAACACCGGACCGAACACTTCTTCCTGGGCGATGGCCGAATCCGGTTGCACCTCAGTCAGAATCGTCGGTTCGAAGTAGAACCCGACGTCCAGGCCGGCCGGACGACCGCCACCGGTCGCCAGTTTGGCTCCGTCGCTGACCGCGCCGTCGACGTGCGCCTGGACCCGGTCTCGCTGCGCCGCGCTGATCAGCGGGCCCATCTGCGTGTCCGGGTCGGCGGGGTCGCCGACCTTCAGCTGGCCGGCCAGCGCGACCAGCCGATCGACGACATCGTCGTGCAGCGAATCGGGAAGTAGCAGCCTGCTGTGCAGAATGCAGGCCTGCCCGGCGTGCAGTGAGCAGCAGTCGAACAGCATCTGCTGCAGCATCTCGTCGGTCACCACGGTGTCATCGAGGACGATGCTGGCCGACTTGCCACCCAGCTCCAGCAGGATCCGCTTCAGACTGTCGCCCGCCGCCGACATGACCTGGCGGCCGACCACCGAGCTGCCGGTGAAGCTGATCATGTCGATGCGCGAATCGGTGGTGAGCAGCTTGGCGGCCTCGACACCTGACGGTGTGACGACGTTGACCACGCCCGGCGGGATGTCGGTGTGCTCATCGATGATCCGGGCGAGCGCCAGCCCGGTCAGCGGCGTCAGCGGCGAGGGCTTGAGCACGACGGTGTTGCCCGCGGCCAGCGCGTTATTCAGCTTCATGACGTTCAGGCAGTGCGGGAAGTTCCACGGCGTGAGGATCGACACGACACCCAGCGGCTCATGACGCAACAAGGTCGTCCCGGCGCCGACTCCGGTGACCTTCTGATCGGTCAGCTTCGTGGCGAGCTGGGCCGCATGCATCGACATGAAGCCGGCGCCGTCGATCTGCATCATGCGCATGCCCTTGACGCAGCCCCACTCCGCCTGGCCCAGCGCGAAGAAGTCGTCGGCGTGCTTCATCAGCGCGTCGCCGAGCTGATTGAGGCAGCCGGCTCGGTCCTGCAGGCTCATGGTCGCCCACGGTCCGTCGTCGAAGGCCCGCCGCGCGGCCGCGATGGCCGCGTCGACCTGAGTGACGCTCGCATCGGGTGCGGTGGCGATGGTCTGCTCGGTGGCCGGCGAGATGTCGTCGTAACGACCGTCTTCCGGCTCGACCCACCGCCCGTCGATGTAGAGCTGGTAGCTGTCAGTAAGCATCTGCTTCCTTACCCAGAACGTCGGTCATCTACCCATTCGGTGTACACCCGCATGGCAGCCGCGTCAATCGTCGGCAACCTGAATTCCAGGGCATTTCAATATGTTGTTGTCGTGTTGACAGCAACCGACGGCACGGAGTAGACACATTCCAGCGGACAGATTGTGCCAATCTGTCGGATTCCGCGTCCTACCGGAGGGGCTTGCCGTGCACACAAGTTATCCGCTGCACTCGCCCGATTTTTACGCCGGCGACCCGTATCCGATCTACCGGGAACTGCGCGCGACGTCCCCGGTGCACTGGAACGACGTCACCAACTTCTGGGCGTTGCTCAAGTACGAGGACATCCGCTTCGTATCGAGCAACCCGGCCCTGTTCACCTCGACCAAGGGCATCACCATCCCCGATCCCGACATCGCCAATCCGGTGCAGGAGGGCAACCTCATATTCACCGACCCGCCCCGGCACCGGCAGCTGCGCAAGCTGATCAACTCGGGGTTCACCCGGCGCCGTGTCGCCATCCTCGAGCCGAAGATTCGCGAGATCGTGCGCGGGATCCTCGACGACATCGAGCCCGGCTCCGTGCACGAATTCGCCGAGGAGATCGCCGCTCCCCTGCCCACCCGCATGATCGCCGAACTGATCGGCGCCCCGCCCGACGACTGGGAACAATTCCGGACGTGGTCGGATGCGGCCACCGGAACCGCCGACCCGGAGATCGAACTTGACGCGCTGGTGGCCATGGGTCAGCTGTACGAGTACTTCCAGAAGTTGATCGCGGCCAGGCGCAGCGAACCGCGCGACGACATGCTGTCGGTCCTGGCCGGCGCCGAGATCGACGACCACCGGCTCACCGACGCAGACCTGCTCAACTTCTCGTACCTACTGCTGGTGGCCGGCAATGAGACCACCCGCAACCTGATCGCACTGGGCACGCTGGCGCTGATCGCGCATCCCGATCAACGCCGGCTGTTGGTCGACGATCCCAGGCTGATCCCGGGCGCCGTCGAAGAGATGCTGCGGTGGAACAGCCCCGTCGTACAAATGTCGCGCACCGCGACAACCGACGTCGAGATCCGCGGCCGGCAGATCTCCGAAGGCGACGCGGTGGTGATGCTCTACGGGTCCGCCAACCGCGACGAGGAGATATTCGGCAGCGACGCAGAGGAATTCAAGGTGACCCGCCATCCCAACCCGCACATCGCATTCGGCTGCGGCGAACATTCCTGCGTCGGGGCGCAACTGGCACGCCTGGAAGCGTCCGTACTGTTCGAAGAGCTACTGCGCCGCTTCCCCGAGCTCGAATTGGTCGGCGAGGTGGACCGGATGCGGGCCACCATGGTTCCCGGTGTAAAGCGAATGCCGGTGCGGCTGGGGACCTGACAAATGCAACTCGAGTACACGCCCGAGCAAGAGCAGCTGCGCGCCGAGATGCGCGCCACGCTGGAGCAGGTGATGACGCCGCAGCGCTGCGCCGCGGTCAGTGAGAACATCGAAGGCGGTCCCGCGGTGCGGGACTGCGTGCGCGCCCTGGCGGAGGCCAACCTGCTTGGCGTCGGCTGGCCTAAAGAGTATGGCGGACAGGGCTTCTCGGCGATCGAGCAGTACATCTTCGCCGAGGAGGCGCGCCGGGTCAACGCGCCGATTCCGCTGGTGACGCTGAACACGGTCGGGCCGACCCTGATGCAATGCGGCAGCGAGGAGCAGAAGCAGAAGTTTCTGCCGGCGATTCTGGACGGCAGCGTGGAGTTCGCGATCGGCTACTCCGAACCCGAGGCGGGCAGTGACCTGGCGTCGCTGCGCACCAGCGCGGTACGCGACGGCGCAGACTGGGTCATCAATGGTCAGAAGATGTTCACCAGCGGCGCCGCGTACGCGGACTACATCTGGCTTGCCGCGCGTACCGATCCGAATGTCAAGAAGCACAAAGGCATTTCGATCTTCATCGTGCCCACCTCGTCGCCCGGCTTCTCCTGGCAGCCGCTGCACACCATGCCGGGCATTTCCACCTTCTATACGTTCTACGACAACGTGCGGGTCCCGGACAGCGCCATCGTGGCCGGCGAGAATCAGGGCTGGCAGCTGATCACCACCCAGCTGAATTTCGAACGCGCGGCGCTGGGCAATCTCGGCGCGCTCGAGCCGCTGTTCGAAAAGACCCTGCAGTGGGCGTGCAGTACCAAGCTCGATGGCGGGCGCGTGATCGATCAGCCCTGGGTGCAGCTGGCGCTGGCCCGGGTCGAGGCCCAGGTCGCCGCGTACAAGCTCGTCAATCTGCGGGTGAACGCCGCCCTGACGAAGGGCGTCCTTGACATGGGGGAAGCGTCGGCGGCCAAGGTGTTCGGCACCGAGCTGACCCAGCAGGTCTCGCGCGAGCTGCTGGAGGTGCTCGACCGCAACGGTTTACGCCGCGGCGCTGAGGCCCCGCTGCGCGGCGCGCTGGAATCCGCGTACCGGATGGCGGTTATCAACACGTTCGGTGGCGGCGCCAACGAACTGCAGCGAGACATTATTGCAATGGCCGGATTACGCATGCCGCGAGCGATCAGGAGGACAGCCTAAGTGACCGACCCAGAAACCGTCAGCGCCAAACTGCGGGCACTCGTAGACCAGCCCACCGGCGGCACCGGAAAGCCCACGGTGGCACCGGACCCGGTCAATCAGCCGATGATCCGGCACTGGGCGCATGCGCTCGCCGACATGAACCCCGTCTACCTCGATCCGGAGTTCGCCGCGTCCTCCCGGTTCGGTGGCATCGTGTCACCGCCCGTCATGCTGCAAACCTGGACGATGCCGTCGCCAAAGCTGGAAGGTATCGGCGACCGGGGCGGCGCGCCCATCGAAATCAAAACCAACCCAACGGCATTCCTGGATGAGGCCGGATATACCAGCACGGTGGCGACCAACTCGGAGTTCGAGATCGAACGCTATCCGCGGCTCGGCGACGTCATCACCGCGACGGCGGTCTACGAATCGGTCTCCGAAGAGAAGAAGACTGCGCTGGGGACGGGCTTCTTCCTGACCTGGCTGACGACCTATACCGACCAGAACGGTGAAGTGTTGGGCAGGCAGCGATTCCGGGTGCTGCGATTCAGGCCGGAACGCTGATGGCGACCCGACTGGCACCGGCGATCAGCCCGGACACCGAGTTCTTCTGGAATGGACTGCGCGAGCACAAACTGCTGATCCAGCGCTGCGGCGCATGCGGTGCGCTGCGCAACCCACCCCGCCCGATGTGCCCCAATTGCCGTTCGCTGGACTGGGACACGATCGAATCGTCGGGCCGCGGCACCGTCTACAGCTACGTGATGCCACACCAACCCCGATTCCCCTTCTTCGACTATCCCTACATCGTGGCGCTGGTGGCACTGGACGAAGGGGTGCGGCTGGTGTCGAATCTGATCGGCATCGCCCCGGCCGACGTCACGGTCGGGATGGCGGTCGAGGTCAGTTATCAAGCGTTCGACGGGGCTGATGGAGACCTCGTGCTGCACCAGTTCCGGCCGGCCGAATAGGTAACGGGCCCATGGACTTTGGCTTCACCGAAGAACAAGAGACGATCAGCAAGCTCGCCCGGGATCTCTTCGAGCGCCGCGCCACACCAGAACGGTTGACCGAACTCGAAAGCCGCGAGACTCGGCACGACGAGGCACTGTGGAAGGAGCTCGCGGCCGCCGACCTGCTGGGTACCGCGTTGCCGGAGTCGGTGGGCGGGAACGGCGGCGGCTTCGTGGAACTCGGGGTGCTGCTGGCCGAGGTGGGCTGGAGCGTGGCTCCGGTGCCGGTCTACGCGACGCTGGTGCTGGGCGCCGACCCGATCGCCCGGCACGGCACTGACGAGCAGCAGCAACGCTTCCTGCCCGGTGTCGTCGCCGGAACCCGCATCCTCAGCGCCGGCCTGGCCGAGCCGGGTCGCTCCGACCCCACACGCCCTGCACCACCGCGCGGCGCGACGGGCCGAACTGGCGACTCGACGGTGCCAAGGAGCTGGTGCCGGCCGCCCAGTTGGCCGACACCGTGCTGATTCCGGCCTCGATAGCAGACGGTGAGGTGGGGCTGTTCCTGCTGCCAACCGACGCATCCGGTGTCGAGGTTCGACCGGTGCGGACCACCAGCGGTGAGCCGCACGCGGACGTATTCCTGGACGGTGCAACAATTTCGGACCGGGACCGCCTTGCCGGGCCGGTCGAGTCCCTTTACCCGCGCGCGCTGGTCGGGCTGTGCGCGATCCAGCTTGGCGTGGCGGAACGGGCCTTGAGGATTGCCGCCACCTACACCACCGGGCGTGAGCAATTCGGCCGCCCGATTGGCAGTTTCCAGGCGGTGCAGCAGCGGATGGCCGACGCGTTCATCGACGTCGAGGCGATCCGGTGCACCACCTGGCATGCGGCCTGGCTGATCGCGCAGGGACGGCCCTTGAAAGAGGCGCGCTGGGCGCCCGCATCGCGAAGTTCTGGGCCGCCGAGGCCGGCGCTCGCGTTGCCGCCACCACCCAACACGTGCACGGCGGCATCGGGATCGACACCAGCTATCCCCTGCACCGCTACTTCTTGTGGGCCAAGCACAACGAACTCGCCCTCGGCCCGGCCACCGCACAGCTGGCCCACCTCGGCAGTACATACCCGGAAGGACAGTCTATGACCGCCACCGCAACCCTGAAGTGGGCCGACATCGAAGTCGGGGACGAGGTGACCCCCCTCGACATCCCGATCACCACAACGATGATCGTCGCCGGCGCGATCGCGTCGCGCGACTTCATGCCGGTGCACCACGACCGCGAGTACGCCAAGAAGCAGGGTTCGCCCAACTTGTTCATGAACATCTTGACCACCAACGGGTATTGCGTGCGCTTCCTCACCGACTGGGCCGGACCCGAGGCGATGGTCAAGAGGCTGTCGATTCGCCTTGGCGTGCCATGCTTTCCGGACGATCCCCTGCGCTTCACCGGCAGCGTAACCGGCAAGACCGAAGGCTCAGGGGTTCAAGATGGCGAGAACTTCGTCGAGGTAACGTTCCAGGGCGCCAACAGCCTTGGCAACCACGTCTCCGGCACCGCGGTCCTCAGCCTGCTCGACGGAGCCCGCGCATGAGCAGCACGCTCCCCGGCGCCGCGGCCATTGCCGGGATCGGCCAGACCGAATTCTCCAAGGAATCCGGGCGCAGTGAGCTGCAATTGGCCTGCGAGGCGGTCAGCGCGGCAATCGACGACGCCGGCCTGACGCCCGGTGATGTCGACGGCATGGTCACCTTCACCATGGACGCCAGCGACGAGATCGACGTCGCGCGCAACGTCGGCATCGGTGACCTGAGCTTCTTCGGGCGGGTGCCGCACGGTGGCGGGGCGGCCGCCGGCACGGTCACGCACGCGGCCATGGCCGTCGCCACCGGCGTCGCCGACGTCGTGGTGTGCTATCGCGCGTTCAACGAGCGTTCCGGTTTTCGCTTTGGCGGCAGCGGACGCACCAGCACTGAGACTCCATTGTTCATGGCGCCCTATGCCCCGTTCGGATTGCTCACTCCCGCAGCGTGGGTCGCGCTGCACGCGCAGCGATACATGTCGACGTACGGCGTCACCAACGAGGACTTCGGCAGGATTGCCGTCGTCGACCGTGCGCATGCTGCCACCAACCCCGATGCGTGGTTCTACCAGCGGCCGATCACGTTGGAGGACCACCAGAATTCGCGCTGGATCATCGAACCCGTGCTGCGACTACTGGATTGCTGCCAGGAAAGCGACGGCGGCGTCGCAATGGTGGTCACCAGTGCTGAACGGGCCCGTGACCTTCGCCAGCCGCCGGCGGTGATCAGCGCGGCCGCTCAGGGCGCGGCATCCAACGGCGAGATGATGACCAGCTACTACCGCGAGGACATCACCGGGCTCCCCGAGATGGGAGTGGTCGCCGACCGGCTCTGGCGTGATTCGGGCCTGAAACCACAAGACATCCAAACCGCCTTTATCTATGACCATTTCACGCCGTTCGTGTTCACCCAGCTCGAGGAACTCGGCTTCTGCGGGCGCGGCGAGGCCAAGGACTTCGCCACCGTCGAGAACCTGTCGCTGGGTGGGACATTGCCGATCAACACCAACGGCGGACTGCTCGGCGAGGCCTACATCCACGGCATGAACGGCATCACCGAAGGTGTGCGTCAGGTGCGCGGCACCTCGTACAACCAAGTCGACAACGTCGAGCACGTACTGGTCACCTCGGGCACCGGCGTTCCCACCAGCGGCCTGATTCTCGCCCGGGCAAGCTAACCGGCTAGGAGGGGTCCGAAATGCCCAAGCTCGCAGTCCTGACCGCCCATGGCGGTCCGATCGAGCTGGCCGAGTTTCCACTCACCACGCCGGCGCCGGGGACAGCCGCGCTGAAATTGCGGATGGCCGGGATCTGCGGGTCCGACTTGCACATCTTCCGCGGCGAACTGCCCTTGCCCTGTCCCTTCGCCATGGGCCACGAAATGGTTTGCGAGGTAGCTGAACTCGGCGAAGGGCTGACCACGGACGCCGCCGGCCAGCCGCTCGCGGTCGGCGACCGCGTCGTCACGCCGTACTTTTGGTTCTGCGGACAGTGTCACGCGTGCGTACGCGGCAGGCCGTATGCGTGCCAGAACCTGATGGCCGGTGAATACCGCACGCACGAACAGGCGCCGCACTTCATCGCCGCCTACGGCGAGTACTACTACACGACCCGTCGGCAACCGTTGTACAAAGTCCCTGAAGATCTGCCCGACGAGGCCGTCGCACCACTGAATTGCGCACTGGCCCAGGTGTTGTTCGCACTTCGCGACGTGCGACTCGGCGACACCGTGGTCATCCAGGGCGCTGGCGGGCTGGGCATCAATGCCGCCGCCGTGGCGCGTACCGCCGGGGCCGCGGAGGTGATCGTCATCGACAAGATTGCCGAGCGGCTCGATGTCGCAGCGGATTTCGGCGCCACCCACTGCATCAACGCCGACGGTATCTCGACTTGGGAGATCACCGAGCAAGTACACAAGCACACCGACGGAATCGGTGCGGACTGGGTGCTCGAAGTCGTCGGTATACCCGGTGTAATTCCCGACGGTGTCGGCTTCCTAAATAACGGCGGCACGTTGCTCGAGCTCGGCAACGTCGGGATGGGCCGCACCTTTGAGATGGACCCCAGCGCTCTGGTCTACGGCAACAAGTGCATCCGCGGTGTGTCGTTCTATGAGCCGGTCACGCTGGCAATAGGTCTGTCGTTCCTGCAGCACAGCAGCTTTCCGTTCAGCCGCCTGATGCCCAAGCCGTTCCACCTCGCCGACGTGAACGCCGCGTTTGCCTCAGCCGATGCCGGCCTGGTGCCCCGAGGCGCTCTGGTGCCCTGATGACCCAGACTCCTGCGGTCACCCAAGCGACCGAGACCCGTGAGCTCATCCTCGAGTCCGCGTATGCCTGTTTCCGCAAGCATGGACTGCTGAAGACGACGATCGTCGATATCGCTAAGGCGGCCAACGTATCCCGCAGCACGATCTACGAGTACTTCAGTGATAAGGGCGCCATTCTGGAAGCCTGCGCCGAGCACGCTTCCGAGCAGTTCTACCGCGAGATGTCGAAGGCAATGGACCAGGGCAGCTCATTGGAGGAAAAGCTGTCCCACGCAGCGGTATTCGTAACTCAGGCGCGGCGAGCGATCGCCTCTGAGGAGTACTTCGACGAAGACGCGATCAGCCTGCTGTTGACCAAGGACGCCGCGGTGCTGCTACGCGAATGCGTCGACTTCTTCGCGCCCTACCTGTCTGCCGCCAAGCTCACCGGGGAGGTCCGCAAAGACCTGGATGTCGAGGCCGCCGGCGAATGGTTCGCCCGCATCTTGTTCTCGCTGTTCAGCACGCCGTCGTCGATAAGGGATATGGACAACCCGGATGTCGCCGCCGATTTCGTGCGTGCGCACGTGGTGCGCGGCTTCGCCGGCGATCGCCCGCGGCCCCGGCGTACTCAATGACGGCGCTGCCGGCGCCAGACGGTTTCGTCAACATGGACCGGCTTACCGTGGCCGGGTAGCAGATGCGCGACCGGTAGCTCTTCAAGGCGCTGGCGGGTGGCTGCGGCACTAGCCGCGTCGACGATTTCTGGTGTGTGCCAAACGTCGCCGCGGGCGGTGAGAACCGCGTCGCCGGACAACAGCGTCCGGGTAGCCGGATTCCATAGCGCGATGCTGTCATCGGTGTGTCCACTCGCGTTGATCACTGTCCAGTCAGGCGCATCGGGCAGCGGTTGGCCGTCCGCAAGTCCACCGCCAGGGGGCGGTCCGGTCCAGCGCATCCCGGCCGCAGTGCCATATCCCGCTAACCGAGCACCGCTGAGGAGCCCCGCCACACCGACGCGATCCAGCGGCTGGCCGATGAAGGTAGGCCAGATACGCGCAACCCGGGCCGCGGTCGGGGTGCGCGGTTTCGCTCCCTTGAGATAGGTGAGCGTAGTGACGGGCAACCATATCGGCGCGCGGTGGCGTGCGGCCAGTTCCGGCGCGCCGGCGACATGGTCGCTGTGTCCATGAGTCGCCACCACAGCGCGCAGGGTTCCGCCTAGCCGATCCAATACCACCGCCAGATCGCCGGCCACCCGCGGTAACCCAGCGTCGACGACCACCGCGCCATCGCGGCTGCGCAGGACATAGCAGTTAAAAATCCATCGCGAGAGCCGGGTGATCCCGAGATCGGGCATGTCATCGATCACCAGGCTCATGGGCCATGACGCTACGCCCGCAAGCAGCCGCGACCGGCGGAAACCCATACTGGGGAAGTGGAGATCCGGGCCGCGCGGTCAGAGGATGCGCCGGCTGTGGCCCGCGTGCACATCCGGTCCTGGCAGAGGGCTTATCGGGGACTGATCGCCCAGGCCTACCTGGACAGTCTCAAACCCGAAATCTGGGCCGCTAAATACGCCTTTCATCGGACGAGTCCCGAGCTGCCGTCGACCTTGGTCGCCGTCGACGCCGATACCGTCTTCGGCTTGGCGATGTCGGGTCCGTACCGAGGCGATGACTTACCGGATATTGGTGAGCTGAGGGCGATTTACGTCGACCCCCAACATTGGGGGACCGGCGCGGGGCGGTTACTGATTGCCGCCGCACGCGAGCAGTTGCGCGGGGATGGTTTCACCGAAGCCGCACTATGGGTCCTGGACCGGAATGCCCGGGCCCGGCGGTTCTATGAATGCGACGGGTGGACGTTCGACGGGGCCCGCGCCACGAGGACCATCGCCGGTGCGCATCTGGATGAAGTGCGCTATCGACGCGCGCTCTAGGGAAAAACATCAGCGCCGGATTGGCTGTGCACCTGTAATGCACCGCGTCTGGACCGGACTTCCACTTGCCGTCTTTGAATTTGAAGACCAAGTGGCCCACCATTGCCCGATTGATCGACAATGGCAAGGCCCTGGCGCTGTACCACACCAAACGGCTGGCCTCCCCGGCACAGCGAATCATGCTGTACGCCAATTCATGTCAGGTTTGTGCACCCTACTCCAAAACCGGTTTTGACCTGCGGAGATCAGACCCGATCCGGCGCGATGGGCCGTCGATTTGTTCCCGTATACAATTCGCTGCTGCTCCAATCAGCGCACAGGCGGGCATGATAGCCGGTATGAAGGTGACAGAGAGACTGTCTGGCTGGTATCAAGGCTGGAATCAGGCGAAGTATCTGAGCCGCTTCGAACGCCGGCTCAACAGGTCGCTTTGGGCATTGCTGGCAATCGCATTGATATACGCGGTGCTTCAGCATGTAGTTCTGGCCAATGTTTCTCAGACTTTTCGCGGAGGCGCACGCCTAGGCGTGCTGGGTTATGACATCGCCATCGCCTATACCGGAGCGTTCATGTTCTATCTGCTTAACGTCAGGCTCCCGCTCCGACGAGATCGCCGGAACATCTATCGCCACATCGGACCTCTCGCACGTGTGGTTGCCCAGGCAACTGGCCTCATGCAAACGCTCAATAAGGCAGCAGGTTTCGACGCAGACCGTGAATGTACGCTGGCGAACGTCAAGGAGGTGTGTGCAAAGATCACACCACAGACGCCTGCCGATTTGTTCCTGCTAGCGAACGTCAATCCGCTCAGCGCTACCGTGATGGACGCCATCTACTCTTACTTTACTCGCGCACGGCAATTGAACCGCGAACTCCTCAACCTATCAACATATCTCGCCTCTGACCTCATCCACCTGATCGCTCTAATCGAGGAACACGGAGGATTGGACGAATTCGAGCTGATATATGCCGCGTATCAGCGCGGCCACCTTAACAAGTCGGACAACCTATCTGGGATTGCGCCGATACTCTTCAACTATCTTCAGATAGTCGACCGTGTTGCCAAGTATCGCAAGGGTCTTCGCCTGACGTTCTATAGGAAGCCGACGTATCTCTTAGCGAGTGGTGACGATGAGAGCGACGCCATTCCGCTGAAGGACGAGATGAACGGTTGACAATGGGTGTGCCGAGCACGTCCCTCGATCACGCGGCGGTGATTCGCCTAGCTGCCAGAGCGTTCCGCCAGCGCCCGCAAAAAGAACGTCAGGTTGGCCGGACGCTCGGCCAGCCGTCGCATGAAATAGCCGTACCACTGGGTGCCATAGGGCACGTACACCCGCACGTGATTACCGGCGTCGGCCAGCCGTCGCTGCTCACCGTCGCGAATGCCATACAGCATCTGGTATTCGAAATCGCAGGCGTCCCGGCCTGATTCGCGTGCCAGATCGGGGACGGCGGCGATGATCTGCGGGTCATGGGAGGCGACCATCGGATACCCGCCGCCCGCCATCAACACCTCAAGACACCGCAGGTACGAGTCGGTGACCTCACCGGGGTGGCGGTACGCGACCGAAGCCGGCTCGTCGTAGGCACCCTTGCACAAGCGCACTCGGGCACCAACGGTCGCCATCTCCCGGCAGTCGTCGAGCGTGCGCCGCAGGTAGGCCTGCAAAACCGTGCCCAGCCAAGGAAAGTCGACGCGCAGATCGCCGGAGATCGACAAGGTCGAATCGGTGGTGCGGTGGTCTTCGGCGTCCACGGTGACCCAAGAACCCACCTGCTGAGCCCGCTCGCAAATGGTGCGGGCGTTTTCCAGAGCGATCTTCTGACCGTCGCTTTCCAGCGCCTGCCCCAGCGCCGAAAGCTTCAGCGATACCTCCAGCGGGCGCACGCCGTCGTAACGCGCCGCACCGAGGCGACCCAGCGCGTCGAGAAGATGCAGGTACGCCCGCACATTGGCAGCGGCGTCGTCGGCGTCGGTCACGTCCTCGCCCAGGTAGTCGATGCTGACGTAGCGGCGCGACTCGCGCAGTCCGGCAACGCTATCCAGGACGCTATCGGTCGTCTCGCCGGGCACGAACCGGTGCACCACCGTGCGGGTGACCGGCAACCGTTCGGCGGTGCGCCGCAGCCCTTTCCGCCGACTCGCGGCCAGTATCGCCGGGCGCAAGGTGGTGGCGAACAGCCCGGCCATCAGTCCGACCCCATATGCGGGTAGATGTGGTCGGTGGCCGGGACGAACGTCTCCTTGATGGTGCGTGCCGACGTCCAGCGCAACAGATTCAGCGCCGACCCGGCCTTGTCGTTGGTGCCCGAACCGCGCGAACCGCCGAACGGCTGCCGCCCGACCACCGCACCGGTCGGCTTGTCGTTGACATAGAAGTTGCCGGCGGCGAACCGCAGCCGGTTCTGCGCGGTCAGCACGGCCTGGCGGTCGTCGGCGATCACCGCGCCGGTGAGCGCGTAGCGCGATCCGGTGTCGATGACGTCGAGGATCCGTTCGTACTGGTCGTCGGGGTAGACATGCACCGACAACAGCGGGCCGAAGTACTCGGTCGCAAACGACTCGTCGGTGGGGTCGTCGGACAGCAGCACGGTCGGGCGCACGAAATAGCCTTCGCTGTCGTCGTATTCGCCGCCGACCGCGATGGTGACACCCGCCGCGCCCTTCGCCCGCTCGATGGCGTCGACATTCTTGACGAAGGCACGCTGATCGATCAGGGCACCGCCGTAATTGGTCAGGTCGGTGATATCGCCGTAGCGCAGGCCTGCGGCCGCGCCCAGGAAACTGTCTCCCATCCGCTGCCACACCGAGTGCGCGATGAAAGCCCGCGAGGCCGCCGAGCATTTCTGGCCCTGGTAGTCGAAAGCTCCCCGAATCAGCGCCGTGCCCAGCACATCCGGCCGTGCCGATGCATGGGCGAGCACAAAGTCTTTGCCGCCGGTCTCGCCGACCAGCCGCGGATAGCTTTGGTAGCGACCGATATTGGTGCCGACCTGTTGCCACAGATGCTGAAAGGTGGCCGTAGATCCGGTGAAGTGGATGCCGGCCAGCCGCGGATCGGCCAACGCCACCTCCGAAACCGCGAAGCCATCGCCTGTGACCAGGTTGATCACCCCGGGCGGCAGCCCTGCGGCCTCGAGCAGTTGCATAAGCAGATACGCCGACAGTGTCTGGGTGATCGACGGCTTCCACACCACGGTGTTGCCCATCAGTGCCGGTGCCGTCGGCAGGTTGCCGGCGATCGAGGTGAAGTTGAACGGCGTGATCGCGTAGACGAATCCGTCCAGCGGACGGTAGTCGCTGCGGTTCCACTCCCCCGGGCCGCTGATCGGCTGCTGCGCCAGAATCTGTCGGGCGAACACAACGTTGAACCGCCAGAAGTCGATCAGCTCGCAGGGCGCGTCGATCTCGGCCTGGTATGCGGACTTTGATTGACCGAGCATCGTTGCGGCGGCGATCTTTTCCCGCCAGGGCCCGGCCAGCAGATCGGCGGCGCGCAAGAATACCGCCGCGCGTTCGTCGAAAGGCATTGCCGCCCAGGTGTTCTTGGCATCGATAGCGGCTTCGATGGCCGCCGTTGCGTCGGCGTGCACTGCGTTGGTCAGGGTGCCCAGCTTCGCGGCATGGCGGTGCGGCTGGACGACGTCGATCGGCTCACCGCCGCCCATCCGGTGTCTGCCGCCGATGACATGCGGGAGGTCGATGGGGTGGTCGGCCAACGTGGCCAGTTCGGCGCGCAGCCGCGCGCGTTCGGGTGATTGCGGCGCGTAGTCGTGGACCGGCTCGTTGGCCGGCACGGGCACCTGGGTTATCGCGTCCATGCTTGCCAGGATCCCCGTCACAGCGCGCCATCTGATTGGCTGATCAGACAACATTTGCCGGAATGGCTAGTAGGATCGGACAATATGCAAGAGGCTGGTGTCGGGCTGGGTCAGCTCCTGCTCGCGCTGGACGCGACGCTGGTCAGCCTGGTGGAGGCGCCCCGGGGCCTGGACCTTCCGGTGGCGTCGGCGGCGTTGATCGATTCCGACGATGTGCGGCTGGGTCTGACGGCGGCGGCGGGCTCGGCCGATCTGTTCTTCCTGCTGGGCGTCACCGACAACGACGCACTGCGCTGGATCGACCGACAGGTACAGGTAGGGCGCGCGCCGGTGGCGATCTTGGTGAAGGAACCGTCCAACGCCCTGGTGGCCAAGGCAGTCGCGGCCGGGTCAGCGGTGGTCGCCGTTGAGCCCCGGGCCCGCTGGGAGCGGCTCTACCAGTTGGTCAACCACGTCTTGGAGCATCACGGGAACCGCACAGATCCGATGGACGACTCGGGCACCGATCTGTTCGGTTTGGCGCAGTCACTGGCCGACCGAATCCACGGCATGGTCAGCATCGAGGACGCCCAGTCGCATGTGCTGGCCTATTCGGCCTCCAACGACGAAGCCGACGAGCTGCGGCGGCTGTCCATTCTGGGCCGCGCCGGACCGCCCGAGCATCTCGAATGGATCGGCCAATGGGGCATTTTCGCCGCGCTGCGGGCCGGCGGCGAAGTCGTGCGCGTTGCCGAACGGCCGGAGTTGGGTTTGCGCCCGCGCGTTGCGATCGGGATCCATCAGCCGCCGGCCGGTGCGCGACGGGCACCGGTGTTCGCCGGCACCATCTGGGTGCAGCAAGGATCGCAGCCACTGGCCGACGACGCCGAGGAAATCCTGCGGGGTGCGTCGGTGCTTGCCGCACGGATCATTTCACGGCTGGCCGCCCGGCCGTCCATGCACGCGCGACGAGTGCAGCAACTGCTGGGCCTGGCCGAACCGGACTCCGTCGACGTGACTGCCATTGCCCGCGAACTCGGCCTGGCCGCCGACGGGAACGCCGCCCTGATCGGCTTCGACACCGCAGACACCGCGACCCGCCAGCCGCGGCTGGCGGACATCCTGGCGTTGAGCGCCAGCGCTTTTCGCCGTGATGCCCAGATCGCATCGAACGGCTCCCGTAGCTATGTGCTGTTGCCGCAGACCGCTGCCGGGCGGTCGGTCACGTCGTGGGTCCGCGGCACCATCGGGGCACTGCGCACCGAGTTGGGTGTGCAGCTGCGGGCCGCCATCGCCGCACCTGTCACCGGTCTTGCCGGAGTCGCCGCGGCGCGCACCGAGGTGGACCGCGTGCTCGACAGTGCTGAGCGCCACCCGATCTTGGGACAGGTGACATCGCTGGCCGAAGCGCGCACCACCGTGCTGCTCGACGAGATCGTCACCCTGGTGGGCACCGAGTCGCGGCTCGTCGACCCTCGGGTGCGTGACCTGCAGGCGAAGGATCCGGTCCTGACCGAGACGCTGCGGGCCTATCTGGACAGCTTCGGCGACATCGGTGCCGCCGCGCAGTCACTGCAGGTACATCCCAACACCGTTCGCTACCGGGTACGGCGGATCGAGAAGCTGCTGTCCATTTCGCTGGCCGATCCCGATGTGCGGCTGCTGTTTTCGCTGGGACTGCGGGTCCTAGGCGTTGGTTCGCTTCACGCAGAACCGGAACAGATGCCAGGAGATGTCGGCACGTAGGCCAGCCCGGGCAAGATAGTTCTGCCAATCGCTACGACGGAAGCTCCGCGCGATGGAGATGACCCCATCCTCGCGAATGATGCGGTGCCAGCCCATCACGCGGGCCAGGGCTGGGAAGCTGTAATACGGCACCGAGTGGCGGTGCAGGTCGCTGATATGCCAGCCGTACCTGGCATTTTCGTCAAGCCATTTCAAGAACTTGACGACCTCCTCATCGCTGAGGTGGTGGGTGAATTGCGAACTGACGATGAAATCAGGCCGCGTAGCGGGAGCGTACGAGAACACGTCCGCCGTCTGGTAGTCAATGTCCATCCACCGGGGCTGCGCCTGCCGTGCGGCGATTGTGCTGCGCGGGTTGATGTCGATGCCGGACAGCCGCACCTTCAGCCCGCGCCGTCGCGCCCAGGTGGCGATGGCGCGCAACAGGTCACCATGCCCGCAGGCGACGTCCAAAATGGTGATCGTGCTGCCGGCCGGAAGTGCGCGCGTGGCACGCTTCAACCAGCGAAGCGTCGGGTAGTGGGTGAAGGTCACGCGATTGACGACGGAAAGCTCGCTCAGGCACCTGTGATAAGTGGCCAGGTCGGTGCTCTCGTCGTCCAGCTGCTCCGGTTCCACACTGCGCGCTGCGAGGCGCATTGGCCGCTCCCCAATCTGTTCGGGACGACCGCCTCTGGCCATGAGCATCTCACCACCTCCACTTAGCGACTAGTCAACATCGACCACTCCATCGCAGGTAGCGTAATCGGCTACTTCATTGTCTCGGCAGGACCGCCGCCGTCAACGGCACCGGCAATTATTCGCTGCCATCGGGTCCCGGCGAACAGGCGCCAGTCGCCGGGCACGCCCTTGAGCTCCTGAGTTCCGCGCTCCTTAACTCGAGTCCTGACCCGATCACCAGGTCGTGCAGGGTGCTGGACACGAGCACCTCATTCGGCCAGGGCGCTCACCCGTGCCCCGATGTGTACGCCGATCCCACCGATGTCAGTGCCCCGGACCTCGCACTCGCTCCGGTTTCGCGCATTGCGCGTTTCCGAGAAAATTGTCGAAGTGCAAGCGCAGAAGCGGGTCCAAAAATGCATACTCGATTCACCAAGGAATCGGGATTGGACGCCATCGTGAATATCAGAATTCTCGCGGCGCTTGTCGCATTGGCGGGGGCAACGCTAACCCGCACTGCTGCCGCGCAGGCCGAGCCACAGGCGGCGGCTTACGAGTTTGGCGACCCGGCGAAAAACATCTGGTGCTCGCTGCGGCTTTACCCGGACGGTGAGAACACTGCCCAATGCGACATCGACAAGCATGACTTCGCCGGGCCGGAGGCCGATGCGACTGGCCCCTGCCCCCAAACCGAGGGTTACATCTTCATGCTTCGTGAAACCGATGCGCCGCAAATCCACTGTCTCCATGGAAGCGTGCTTGGAACCATTTATTACGTGCTCGACAATGGCCAATCACGAACCGCGGGCGCGATCACATGCGACAGCCAGCCTTCGGGCATCAAGTGCACCAATAGCCAGACCGGGCACTACTTCCGCCTGTCACGCAGCTCGTATGAGGTGGGCTGAAGCGCGCTGTCAGACGGGCGCGGCCAGGCGTGTCAGTCAGACCGAGATTCACCACCGGTGGCGGCTGCCACGACCATCTA
>CAWIXL010000024.1:0-98305 GCA_963840045.1 uncultured Actinomycetota bacterium
GGCGGAGCGTCGAAAAGAGTTGGATTCCAACATCGTTCAACCTCTAATCCGAAGCCAAAAATCGCATTGACACACGGGCCGGTCCGGCATGAAACGGACTTAGTCACGCTGCACGATTGCCGGCATGAAATGCGCCAGAGAATGTGTGTCTGAGCGAGGCGCTCGCATGTCGTTCGTAGGTCGAACGGCATGCCCGCGCGACGCTATCCGATCAACGTTGCCAGGCTGGCGTTCGACCCGGGGCGACCGACGGTGCGGCCGCCCCGGGTGGTTACACCACTATCTACCAACCGATTAGGTGTAGACCCCAAGCCCGCTATCCGCGGGTCCACGCTGGCCAAGCCCACCGGGCCCGCCATCGCCGGGTCCGCCAGGCCCACCCGGCCCACGCCCGCCAGGCCCACCCGGCCCACGCCCGTCAGGACCGCCGGGCCCACCGGGGCCGCCAGGCCCACGCCCGTCAGGACCACCTGGCCCGCCGGGCCCGTTCATCCCGGGCCCACGAGGCCTGAATGCGCCGGGTCCACCCGGGCCGTCAGGCCCACCACGCCCATCCATACCGGGGCCGCCAGGCCCCCCAGGCCCGCGAGGTGCATCCATGCCGGGCCCACCGAGGCGCTCCAGGCCCACCGGGCCCGGGAATGCCGGGGACGGGGTCGGCGAACGCGACCGCCGGTCCCACCGCTGCTCCCGCGAGCGATAGGCCAGCCGCACACACAACAGCCGCCGCTAACATGCGAATCTTCGACATTCCAAAGTTCCTTCCACTTGGTGAAGGTGTTTCCTCGGCAAAGCCTGATTCGTCGACGTTGAGAAACTCAGGCTCGGCGGCGTCGCCGTGTTTGAGAACACCGCAAGTGCCGCCGCAATCTGTCACCCCATGATGACAGTCATATGTGGTTGACAATTGAAAGGCTAAACGGACGGGGCCATACTGTCAACCATGGTTGTCACATCTGACACGTCCGGCTTCCGGCTGCCGCAGACAGAACTCGGTACCGCGCTGCGGATGGCCTGGTGGAGCTATGTCCATCGAGTTGATATCGCGATGCAGGCCGCGGGTTATCCGGAGCGGAGCAACTCGATGAACTACGTGTTCGCCTTGTACGCCCAACCCGGGCCGATCTCGATTTCGGAGATGGGCCGATTGTTCGACATCAGTCGCCAGGCGGCCAGCAAGATGGTCGGCGAACTACGCCAGCGCGGCTACGTGCAAGCCACCCCGTCGACGTCCGACCAGCGCGAGAAAGTAGTCGAACTTACCCCGAAGGCAATCGAATTCGTGACGGCGCGCAAGCGTGCGGCGGGCGAGCTGGATCGAGTGATCAGGGAACGTGTCGGTGACGCGGGCCTCGGCGAGCTGTATAAGGCGCTGGGAGCAATTAACGAACTCGCCATCGGGGAAGGGGAATTCGATCCCGTCAACCTCTATCGGTCACCCAACCTGTGGTGAGCTTGGCGAGCAGACGCAAAAGCACCCGTTCACACGGCGTTTCGGGTGCTTTCGCGTCTGCTCGCGCGCGCGCGGCCCGCGCAGCTCCCCCGAGGGATCAGGCGGGCGTGTACAACCCCCGACCGGTGACCAGGGGCAGATCGAGCGTCGTCACGATGCCCGGCTCGGCGGCCACCACGGCCGGGATGGCGTTGACGATCCGCATCGCGGTGGCCACCAGCCCGGCGTGGTTGTGGTCGCCGCGACGGCTGCTCAGGCAGATATCCATGGCGTAGGACGGTTCGCCGGTGACCTCGACGCGGTACGAACCGCCTTCCTGCGCGGGCTGCGGCCAATCGGGACACAGGTCCTCACGCAACCGAGTGACGTGTTCCAGCACGACCGCGGGCTTGCCATCGACCATGCCGAGCACCTCGAACCGCACCGCCGCGGCACTGCCTTCGGGAATGTGACCCGACGCAATGTCGAAATCCTCAGGCGCCGGCACCCGGACATACTGCTCGGTGACTGCGTCGAGCGAGATACCCAGGCCCGCGGCGAGCTGGCGGACCACCGAACCCCACGCCAGGCTCAGCACCCCGGGCTGTAGCAGCATCGGAACCTCGTCCATCGGCTTGCCGAACCCCATCACGTCGAACATGACGACAGCGCTGTCGTAAGTGGCGTAGTCCACGATCTCCATGCAGCGCACCTGCTCGATGCTCTGACACGTGCCGGCCAGCGCCAGCGGCAGCAGGTCGTTGGCGAAGCCCGGGTCGATACCGTTGACAAATAAACTTGAATTGCCTTCGCGGGCCGCGTCTTCCAGCGGACTGATGAGCTCCTCGGGCAGCACCTGCCACGGCCACTGCAGAAATACCGGGCCGCTGCCGACGATGTTGATCCCGGCCGCCAGGACGCGCCGGTAGTCCTCGAGCGCCTCGGGCAGCCGGTTGTCGGCCATCGCGTTGTACACCGCGCATTGCGGCCCGGTGGCCAGTACGGCGTCCAGATCGGTGCTGGCCGTCACGCCTGTCGAATTGCTAAGTCCGGCAAGCTCGGCCGCATCCTTACCGGCCTTGGCGTCCGACGACACCCACACGCCGGTGAGCTCGAACTCCGGGTTGGTGATGAGCGCTCTCAGCGAGTGGATGCCGACGTTGCCGGTGCCGAGTTGGACGACGGGTATTGCCATGAAGAGCTCCTTAACGGGGGTCGGGACGGGACGGCGAGCAGACGCAAAAGCGCCCGACACGCCGTGCGTGCCGGGGCTTTTGCGTCTGCTCGCGCCTCATCGGCTCACAGATCCGGGACGGGGATGTCCAGATTGGGGAAGGTGAGGCCGCCGTCGACCTCGAGTGTCTTGCCGGTCAGGAAGCTGCCCGCCGGAGACGCCAAATACACTGCGGCGGCGGCGATGTCAACGGGATCACCGAGGCGGCGCATCGGCGTCGCCTTCTCCATCGGCGCGCGCAGCTCGTCGTTGGAGGCCACCACGTCCAGCGCGGAGGTCAGGATCGACCCAGGTGCGATGGCATTGACCCGGATGCGCGGACACAGATCCAGCGCGGCCAGCCGCGTGTAGTGAGACAGCGCCGCCTTGGCGGTGCCGTAGGCCGCGAAACCACGTCCGGCCAGCCGGCCCATGGTCGAGCTGATGTTGATCACGCTGCCGCCACCGGAATGCTCCAACATCAACGGCACTGCGGCGACGGTCAACGCGTGGGCGGTGGCGACGTTGAAGGTGAATGCGTCCTTAAGGTCCTTCGTAGAGGTGGTTAACAGCGTGTTGGGCATGGTCCCACCGACGTTGTTGACGACGATGTCCAGCTTTCCGAAAGCCTCAACGGCCTGACCCGCCAGCTGCGCGGTTACCTCGGGATGGGCCAAGTCGGCGGCTACGGTGTGGGCACGTCGACCGGTGGAGCGGACCTGCTCAGCGACGGCATCTAGTTGAGATTGGGTTCGCGAAGCGATGACGACGTCTGCTCCCGCTTCGGCGAAAGCCAGCGCGATGGCCGCACCCAGCCCGCGGCCCGCCACCGGTGATGACGGCGACTTTGTCGTCGAGACGGAACCTGTCAAGGATCATTGCGGCCTCTCGTCTTCAGTTGTCCGCCGAAACAGGCGCAGGCCGCGCCGTTTCGGAGAGCGGCATTTTTGTAACAGGTTCTAGTTTGACATACGGGCGCGACGACGTAACGTGCCCCATATACGACTGCGGCCTGAAGAAATTGTCGCCCGGAGAAACTATCGAATGTCACACGTTGCTCATGTAACGTCATGGCTTGCAGTGAGACGGCTGGTTGGCAAAGCCGCTGGGAGGGGCGGCGGCGATCAATGTTTCATCTCTACCGTTAGGAATTGAATTGAAACTCAACCGATTCGGCGCCGCGCTTAGTGTCCTTGCGACTGGTGCACTGGTGCTGTCAGGGTGTGGCAGCGACAAGAACGCGACCGAAGGAAGTGCGACGACGGGCCCGTCGGGCGCGAAGGTGAGTTGCGGCGGGAAGCCGACGCTGAAAGCCAGCGGGTCGACTGCGCAGGCCAACGCGATGACTCGCTTCGTCAACGCGTTCGAACAGGCCTGCTCGGGTCAGACGTTGAACTACACGGCCAATGGCTCGGGCGCCGGGATCAGCGAATTCATAGGCAAACAAACCGATTTCGGTGGGTCGGACTCGCCGCTGAGCAAGGACGAGGCCGCCTCGGCGCAGGGGCGCTGCGGCTCGCCGGCGTGGAACCTGCCGGTGGTCTTCGGCCCGATCGCGGTCACCTTCAACCTGAGCACCGTGACTTCGCTGAACCTGGACGGTCCCACGTTGGCGAAGATTTTCAACGGCGCCATCACCAAGTGGAACGATCCCGCTATCCAGGCGCTGAACAGCGGGTTCACCCTGCCCGGTGAGCCGATTCACGTGGTGTTCCGCAACGACGAGTCCGGGACCACGGACAACTTCCAGAAGTACCTGGACGCCGCTTCCGACGGCGCCTGGGGCAAGGGCGCCGGAAAGGCGTTCAAGGGCGGCGTCGGAGAGGGCGCCAAAGGCAACGACGGCACGTCGGCGGCCATCAAGGCCACCGAAGGGTCGATCACCTACAACGAATGGTCGTTTGCGCAGGCGCAGAAGCTGAATATGGCCAAGATCGTCACGTCGGCCGGTGGGGATGCCGTGGCGATCTCCACCGACTCAGTCGGGAAGACGATCGCTGGCGCCACGATCTCTGGCCAGGGTAACGATCTGGTGCTCGACACGATGTCGTTCTACAAGCCGACGCAGCGCGGTTCCTACCCGATCGTGCTGGCGACCTACGAGATCGTTTGCTCGAAGTATCCCGACGCCCAGGTCGGCACGGCCGTGAAGGCGTTCCTGCAGAGCACCATCGGTGCGGGTCAAAATGGCTTGGGGGACAACGGATATATCCCTATTCCGGATGCTTTCAAGTCGAGGTTGTCGACTGCGGTCAACGCCATCGCATGATTTGATGTGGTCATGGCCCGAGGACCGCTAGCCAGGCCGCAGGGAACGAGCGCGGCGAAGTCTGTGCTGGCGGCACCTGGTGCGCGCGTGGGACACCGAGGCGACCGGCTCTTCAAATGGGCTGCCGCGGCATCCGGTTCGGCGATCGTGGTCGTCATCCTGCTGATCGCGGTATTCTTGCTGATCCGGGCCCTTCCGTCGTTGCGCGCAAACCACGCGAACTTCTTCACCAGTGCGCAATTCGACACCGACGGCAACCAGCTCGCCTTCGGTATCCGCGACTTGCTCATGGTCACATTGCTCAGCTCAATGTGCGCCCTGGTGTTGGCGCTGCCGGTCGCGGTCGGGATCGCGGTGTTCCTCACCCAATATGTGCCGACGAGGTTGTCGCGTCCGTTTGCCGCGATGGTTGACCTGCTGGCCGCGGTGCCGTCGATAATCTTCGGCTTGTGGGGAATCTTCGTGCTGGCACCACAGCTGCAGCCGGTCGCGGAGTTTCTCAATCGCAACCTGGGGTGGTTCTTTCTGTTCAAGCAGGGCAACGTGTCCATGGCCGGCGGCGGCACCATTTTCACCGCGGGCATTGTGCTCTCGGTGATGATCCTGCCGATAGTCACCTCGGTGTCACGAGAAGTGTTCCGGCAGACCCCACTTATTCAAATCGAGGCCGCGCAGGCGCTGGGCGCCACCAAGTGGGAAGTAATACGAATGACGGTGCTGCCGTTCGGTCGCAGCGGCGTCGTCGCGGCATCGATGCTGGGTCTGGGCCGCGCTTTGGGTGAAACCGTGGCGGTGCTGATCATCCTGCGCTCGTCCGCACAGCCGGGGAAGTGGTCGGTGTTCGACGGTGGTTACACATTCGCTTCCAAGATCGCTTCCGCGGCTTCGGAATTCAGCGAACCGCTGCCGACCGGGGCCTACATTTCCGCGGGATTCGCGCTGTTCATTCTGACGTTCGTGGTGAACGCAGCCGCCCGTGCGATCGTCGGCGGAAAGGTCAACGGTTGAGGCTTGACACTCTGGACCGGCCGGTCAAACCTGTCGTATTCCACCACCTGAGCCCGCGACGCCGGATCACCAACAACGTCGCGACAATATTTTTCTTCGCGTCGTTCGTCGTCGCATTGGTACCGCTGGCCTGGCTGCTGATCGTCGTGGTCGCTCGCGGCTGGTTCGCGGTAACCCGGTCGGACTGGTGGACCCACTCACTGCGCAGCGTGCTGCCGGAAGAGTTTGCCGGCGGCGTATACCACGCGATTTACGGGACGCTGGTGCAGTCGGGAGTGGCCGCCGTCCTGGCCGTGCCGCTGGGCATTATGACCGCCGTGTACCTGGTCGAATACGGTACTGGCCGGCTGGCGCGGGTAACGACTTTCATGGTCGACGTGCTCGCCGGGGTGCCCTCGATCGTGGCGGCGCTATTCATCTTCAGCCTGTGGATCGCCACCCTGGGCCTTCAGCAGAGCGCGTTTGCTGTGTCGCTGGCGTTGGTCTTGCTGATGTTGCCGGTCGTGGTGCGCTCCACCGAGGAAATGCTCAGGTTGGTGCCCGACGAACTGCGAGAAGCCAGCTACGCGTTGGGTGTCACCAAATGGAAGACGATCGTGCGCATTGTCTTCCCGATCGCGATGCCGGGCATCGTATCCGGTGTCTTGCTGGCGCTCGCGCGCATCCTGGGGGAGACGGCGCCGGTGCTGGTGCTGGTGGGGTACAGCCGATCCATCAACTACGACATCTTCAACGGCAGCATGACGTCGCTGCCGCTGCTGATCTACACCGAACGCACCAATCCGGAATACGCCGGTTACCTGCGGATCTGGGGCGCAGCGCTGACCTTGATCATCATGGTGGCCACCATCAACCTGATCGCCGCGGGGATCCGCTTCCTAAGCCGGCGCCGGCGGTGAGCCTGCCGGCGCCAGGTGGGCCGGTCACGGCTTGAGCTTCAACACCCGGTCGTTGCCGCGGTCGGCGACGTAGACGTTGCCGTCCTTATCCGCCGCCACCGACAAGGGCGTGTTGAGGCCGGTGAACGGCAACTCGGTCGGGCCATTCGATCCGGCCGCCAGCTTTACTACCACGTTGTTGTCGTGTTCGGTGACGTAGACATTGCCGGCGGTGTCTACTGCGATCCCCCACGGTGCGGTGAGGCCGGTGAAGGGTAGCACCGTCTGGTTGTTCGTCCCGGCCTCCAGCTTCAGCACCCTGTTGTTGTCGGTGTCGGTGACATAGACGTTGCCGTCGTTGTCCACGGCTACCCCATCCGGGTTCTTGAGGCCGTTGAACGCCAGGTCGGATTGGGCGTTGGATCCGGCCGCCAGCTTCACCACCCGGTTGTTGCCCCGGTCAGCGACGTACACGTTGCCCTGGGCATCCACCGCTAGGCCCTCCGGGTAATTGAGGCCGTTGAACGGCAGCTCGGATTGGTTGTTAGACCCGGCGGCCAACACCACTACGCGGTTATTGAAATCGGTGACGTAGATTTTGCCGACGCTGTCCACGGCCAGGCCCTGGGGTTCGTACAAGCCATTGAACGGCTTCACCGTCGGGGTGCTCGACCCGGCGGCCAACGACACCACTCGGCCGTACATGCCCTGGTTGGTGACGTAGACGGTGCCTGAGCTGTCCACCGCCACCCCGCCGGGGGAGAGGCGGAAGTTGAGGCCTTTGAACGGCAGCACCTGTTGTTGTCCGGGCGGCACTGTCGATTCGCTGGGCTTCGAGATCAGTTGTGTGGCGACCAGCACTGCGATGACGATGATCGCGGCAGCGCTGGCGCCGATGATCCACAGCTTCTTCTTGCTGCGGGGCTGTTGGGGTGTCGGTTGAGCCTGGGGTGGATGGCCGAACGTCGGGCCGGCCGGTGCCGCGACCCCGGGTTGACTGGGCCAGCCGGCACCGACGGCCGGGGCGGCCTGGGTCCACTGGTTTGATGCGTTCGGGGTTGGCCGCCAGCCGGCGGGCATTGGCACGGGACGAGCCATGGTCTCGTCGCCGGTGGGGTACTGCGGTGGCGGCGGCCGCATGCCCTGAGGCACCTGCGGGTACGAACCCGAGGTGTGCGGCTGGGGGCCGGAGCCGGTGTAGTTGGCCCAGCCGCCGGCAGCCGCCTCGACGACGGGTGCCAGCAGGGTCGCGTTGTCGCCTTGCCGCAGAATGGTGGCTTCTTGGTGCTGCTCGGATGTGGTGAGCGCGTCGTGTGCGGCGCTGGCCAGATCGCCCGCGGAGATGTAGCGCTCCTGCGGGTTCTTGGCCATGCCTTTCGCGATCACATGGTCTAACGCCGGCGGAACTCTCCCGGGCCGCAACTGGCTGGGGCGCGGTGCAGGTTCCATGAGGTGCGAGGCGATCAACCGTTCGACGCTTTCGGCCTGATAAGGCGGTGCCCCGGTCAAACACTCATCCAACACGCAGGCCAGCGCGTAGATATCGGCACGGTAGGTGACCTCGTTGCTGCTGAATCTTTCCGGGGCCATGTAGTTGTAGGTCCCCACGGCGGTCCCCTGCTGGGTCAGCTCTGGGTCGGCGGCGGCACGGGCGATACCGAAATCCACCAGATAGGCGAAGTCGTTGTTGGTGACCAGGATGTTTTCCGGTTTGATGTCGCGGTGAGTGACGCCGGCACCGTGCGCGGCGTCCAGCGCGGCGGCGACCTGGCGAACGATGGCGACCGCTCGCGCCGGGATCAAGCGCACCGTACTGCGTCAGCATCGTGCGCAGTGAGATGCCGTTGATCAGACGCATCTCCACGAAGAACTGGCCGTTGATGTCGCCATAGTCATGGATCGGCACGATGTGTGGCTCGGTGAGCCGTCCCGCGGTGTCGGCCTCGCGCTGCATCCGCGCACGAAACACCGAGTTGTCGGAGTATTGCGACGAGATCAGCTTGAGCGCGACGACTCGGTGTTTACGAGTGTCCTCGGCCTCGTAGACCTCGCCCATCCCGCCGCGGCCTATCAGCCGCACCAGCTGGTATGGCCCGAACTGGGTGCCCACCCGCGAACCGGTGTCGCTCACCGCCGATTCTCCCTTCGCCCGGCCACCGGCTCCCGCCAGCCACGACCGATCATCGGAGAACCGGTGGTTACCACACGGTAAATCCTCGGCGACCAACGCGCCAACAAAATCGCCGCACTCACAGCGAATTCTGAAATCTCTCCAAGAAGTTACACGCGCGGATCATCGCCTTTTTCGTCAGAGTGGAGCCCGAAGTTGTTCGGGCCCTGCGGCATTCATCCGATCACGAGATACTGTTCACCACCGGGACAAGTTTGGATTGAAACGAACTCGGCAGCGGAATGTAGCCGTACTCGTCCAATCCGTTCTGGCCGTCACCAATTGTGGCCTGCATGAAGGCCTTTACGGCGGTGCCGGTCGGCGTATCGGGGTACTTCGAGCAGACGATCTCGTAAGTCACCAGCACGATCGGGTAGGCACCGGTCTGCTCTGGCTTGTAGAACGACGAGGTGTCCACGACCAGGTCATTGCCCTGGCCCTTGAACGTGGCGCCGGCGATCGTCTTGCCGACGGAGTCAGGGGTGATGGTCACCGGGTCCGGACCCGCTGAGGTGATCACCTGGGCCATGTTCAGTTGATGGCCCACCGCGTATGACCACTCGTTGTAGGTGATCGACCCGTCGGTTCTCTTCAGGGCCTGCGACGTGCCGTCATTGCCGCTGGCGCCTTCGCCGACGCCACCGTTGAACGTCTGGCCGGCGCCCTTACCCCACGCACCGTTGGATGCCGCGTCCAGGTATTTCTGGAAGTTGTCGGTAGTGCCGGACTGGTCGCTGCGGAAGACGACGTGAATGGGAGTCGGCGGCAGGTTGGCGCCCCCGTTGAGTGCCTTGATCGCCGGGTCGTCCCATTTGGTGATGGCGCCGTTGAAAATCTTTGCCATGGTCGGCCCGTCCAGATTCAGCGAAGTCACGCCGTTGACGTTGTAGGTGACCGCGATGGGGCCGAATACCGTCGGCAGGTCCCATGCCGGCGAACCGCAGCGCTCCGCAGCGCGGTCCGGTTCACCTTTCGAGGGATCCATGGGCGAGTCGGAGCCCGCTAAATCGGTTTGGTTACCGAGGAAAAGCTTCATGCCCGCACCGGAGCCGTTTGCGTTGTAATCCAGCGTGTAGCCCGGGACAGGCATGGATGTAGGAGTAGACGAACTGTTCGACCGCGTTCTTTTGCGCGGTCGAGCCGGCGGCCAGGATTTCTTCTTGCCGCCACAGTTCACCGGCACCGAGGGAGCGCTGGATCCCGACGATGACGCGTTGTTGGAGTGGCCACCGCATGCCGATAACACCAGTGCGCCAGCCATTAGCATGCTCATCGCGGCGCCGGATCGACTGAACTTCACGCGAAACTCCTAGATTAGGTCGGCGAAAGTGCGTGATCAGGACTTCGACGTCTGCTTCGCCGGGGACTTCCGGGGCGACGCCTTTTTTGCGGTCGCCTTTTTCGCGGGCGCTTTTTTCGCCGGCGTCTTCTTGGCCGGCTTCTTGTCGCCCGAGCGGGCCTTCACGCTGGCTTCAAGCTTGGCGAGCAGGTCGGAGACATCTTCGGTCTCGTCGAGTTCTTTGGGTTGTTCCTCGGTGGTGAACGCTTCCCCTCCTTCGAGTTTCGCGTCGACGAGCTCCTGTAGCTGCTCCTGGTAGGTGTCGCGGTAGCGGTCGGGATTGAACTCCTCGGCCATCGATTCCACTACCTGCCCGGCCATTTTGAGTTCCGCGGGCTTGATCTCGACTTTCTGGTCCAGCACCGGGAAGTCGGGGTCGCGAATCTCGTCGGGCCACAACAAGGTGTGCACCACCATCACGTCGCGCTTGCCGAAGTCCTTGACGCGCAACGCCGCGAGCCGGGTCTTGTTCCGCAGCGTGAAATGCACGATCGCCATCCGGTCGGTTTCAGCAAGCGTTTTGGCCAGTAGCACATACGATTTGGACGATTTCGAGTCCGGCTCCAGGAAGTAGCTGCGATCGAACATCATCGGGTCGACCTCGCTGGCCGGGACGAATTCGAGCACCTCGATCTCGCGGCTGCGCTCTTCGGGCAAGGTGGCGATGTCGTCGTCGGTGATCACCACCATCTGGCCGTCGTCGGATTCGTAGGCGCGGGCGAGGTCACCGTATTCGACGACTTCGCCACACACCTCGCACACCCGCTTGTAGCGGATGCGCCCGTTGTCCTTGGCGTGTACCTGGTGGAACTTGATGTCGTGGTCCTGGGTGGCGCTGTACACCTTGACCGGGACATTCACCAGCCCGAAGGCGATCGAACCCTTCCAGATGGAGCGCATCTTGTCAGTATGCCCATAGGGTGCGCTGCTTAACAGCACGGCGCGGTATCACGTGAGCTGGCACTATTAGGCCGTTCAGGGCCGCGCGATCGGGTAGGTCGGCACCCGCGCGGGCCACGGTGAACGCCGAGACCAGACTCGCCGCCTGCAGCGCCGCGGTCAGCGCGTCCAGCCCGATCCCGCGTAGTGCGGCCCGCCGCTTGCCACCCAACAGGTCCTGTTCCCACAGCGTGTCCAGCAGGCCGACCATGAACGCATCGCCGGCGCCGACGGTGTCGACCACCTGAACCGGGCGCGCGGTCACCCGGGCTTCGCCGGCCGCGCACAACGCCAGCGAGCCCCGATCGCCCATGGTCAGCGCGACGATCGCCGGTCCCGACGCCAGCCAGATGCGGGCGGTCCGCTCCGGCTCCTGGTTGGGATTGAGCCAGCGCAGATCCTCGTCGCTGACCTTGACGATGTCGCTGCGCTCGACCAGATGCTCGATTCGTTCCCGGGCCAAGTCCCGATCGACGATCAGCGAGGGGCGCACGTTGGGGTCGAAGGTGAGGGTGGCCGAGACGTGATAGGCGTCGAGCAGAGCCGCGACGGCTAAGCACCCCGGGTCGCGCACGGCGGCGACAGATCCCGTATGTACGAAGAGCGGCGGCGGCACCGGTGGTATCCCGGACAGCTCCCACTCCAGGTCGAACGCATAGCTGGCCGACCCGTCAGCAGCGATCGTCGCCACCGCCGTCGGCGTCCGGGATGCCGCAACGCTACTTGGAATAAGCTGTGCGCCGAAGGATTTGACGTATTTGGCGATGCGCCGGCCCGGTGCGTCGTCGCCGATGTGGGTCAGGAAGTCGACCCCGCGCCCTAGCCTGGCCAACCCGACGGCGACGTTCAGCGGGCTGCCCCCAACGTGGCGACATGGTCGGCGCGCCCGTCGACGATGTCGATCAGGGACTCACCGACCACCAGCCCGCGGGTCATGGCCTCCAGGGTGGCCCGCATCGGCGGGCTGTGCAACGAGATGGGCTGCCGTCAGACGAACGCGCTCTGCCCGGTGATGGCCTTCCCGACGATCAGGGTGTTCATTTCGCGGGTGCCCTCGTAGGAGTAGATGGCCTCGGCGTCCGCCACGAACCGACCGACGTTGTGCTCCAACAGAATTCCGTTGCCGCCCATCAGTTCGCGCGCCCAGCCGACCGACTCACGCATGCGAACGGTGCAGAACGCCTTGGCCATCGACGAGTGATGATCCTCGGCGCGGCCCTCGTCCTGCAGCTGGGACAGGCGTGCGCACACGCCCCAGGATGCGGTGATATTGCTGAGCATCTTGACCAGGAGGTCCTGCACCATTTGGAAGCCTGCGATCGGCCGCCCGAATTGCTCACGCTGGCAGGCGTATTCGAGGCAATTCTCGTAGGCGCCACGCGCACATCCCACCGCCATCCAGGCCACCCCGGCGCGGGTCATCCGCAGCACCTTGGCGGTGTCGGCGAACGTGTTCGCGTTCTGCAGGCGATCCGATTCCGAAACGCGCACGTCGTCGAGGGTGATGAGCCCGTTCTGGACGATCCGCAGCGCGATCTTGTGGTCCTGTTTGGCGACGTTGAATCCGGGCGAGTCGTTGGCCACGATGAAACCCTTGACCTGCCGGCTGTCGGTGTCGCGTGCCCAGATCACCGTGAGGTCGCCGATCGGCGAGTTGCCGATCCACTTCTTCTGGCCGTTGAGGATCCAGCTGTCGCCCTCGCGGGTGGCGGTGGTGGTCAATCCCCGCGAGGCGCCCGATCCCACGTCCGGCTCGGTCAGCCCGAACGAGCCGATCAACTCCGCGCGCGCCATCTTGGACAGGTATTGCTCGCGCTGCTCGTCGGAGCCGCACAGGTAGACGGACCCCATGGACAGCCCGCTGTGCACGCCGTGGAAGGTGGCGATCGACGGGTCGGTGCGGGCGATCTCCATCGCCAACATGCCGTCGAAGAGGTAGCTGCGGCCCGGGCAGCCGAACCCCTGGTAGGGCGAGCCCGCGATGCCGAGTCCGGCGTATCCGGGCAGGATTTCGCGCGGGAAGGTGGCCTTGGACCAGTGCTCCAGCAGCAGCGGGTGCACTTCGGTGGTCATGAACTTGCGGACGTCGTGCAGCAGCGCCCGTTCGTGGTCGGGCAGCAGGTCTTCGTAGTGGTAGAAGTCTGCGGTGTCGAAATCGTTGTCGGTCATGGTCATCCTCCTGGCGTGAGATGTTCGACGGGTCCTTCGATGGGTCGCTGCCCCCGCCACGGCCGCCCGATGCGCGGGAGTGCCGAGGAACTCGTCGATCACCGGGGCCAGCTCGGTGGCGTTGGTGATCAGGTCGATATGTCCGCCCGGGTGCCGGTGCAGACGGGCATGCGGCATCAGGCGGTGCATGATGTGCGCGTTGGCGATCGGGATGATCGGGTCGTCGTCGCCGGCGACGATCAGTGTCTTCTGGCGAACTGCGGGCAGGGCGAAGATCGACGTCCACACCGCGCCCGCCAGCAGCTGATGCAGGTAACCGACCTTGGACCCGGCGTGCAATTGCCGCATCATCAACGCGGCAACCTCGTTGCCGTTGTGCCGGACCGTGCCGCCGTAGAGGTCGCCGGCGATCGAGGCGCCGTAGTCGGGATCGCTGAACCGGCGTGGCGTGAGCATCTTGGCCAGAACCCTGGGGCTGGCCGGCACCATGATGGCCCCGGTTCCGGTGGAGGCCAGAATCAAACGGCGACAGCGCCTGGGGTTTTGGAACGCGAACTGCTGGGCCAGCGCCCCGCCCCAGGACAGGCCGAGAATGTCGACCACTCCGACGCCGAGTTTTGTCAACACTCTGCCCAGCACCCAGGCCAGATACGGGAACCCGTAGGGCAGGGCCGAGGCCGGCGAGTCGCCGGTGCCCGGGACGTCGAATCGGATGACGGGGCGGTCCGGGTCGAGCGCATCCACCAGTGGGTCGAGGACCTCCAAGCTGACCCCAATTCCGTTGCACAGCACCAGCGGAACGCCGAACCCTGCGCGTTGCCGGACTCGGATGCGCTGCCAGCCGGCGGCGACGAAGACATCGTCGTCGGCTGGATCGCTGGGGACTCTGGGCGATATGGGTTGTGCCATTTCAGTTCTCCATTACTTTCAGTTTTCCAAGGACTTTCAGTTTTCCATTACATAGGTGCCGGGGGCGGGTGACAGCGGTTCGTGGCCGGGTCCGCCCAATGCGGAGGGCGCGTCGACGTCGGCGCCGCTGCGGTCGTTCAGCCAGGCCACGTGGTGCGGCCACCATGAGTCGCTGAACTTCTGCGCCGATGCCATCCACTCGTCGGGCGTCATGTCGGCGTTGACCGGCGCGGCGCGGAAGGAGGCTTTGGGGTTACCCGGCGGGTTGACCAGCGCGGCGATGTGCCCGCTGGACGACAACACGTACTGGTTGTCCTTGCTGCCCAGCATCGCGGCGCTGCGATAGGTCGCCTGCCACGGGCAGATGTGGTCGGCGATGCCGCCGATCACGTATGCGTCACTGGTGATTTCGGAAAGATCCACCGGGGTGCCGAGCATGCTGACCCCGCCCGGCTTGGTGAGCGCGTTGTTCAGGCCCATCAGGACCATGTCCTTGTGCAGCGCGGCGGTCATTCGGGTGGTGTCGGAGTTCCAGTACAAGACGTCGAAGGCAGCCGGGGAACGGCCCTGGATGTAGTTGTTCACCCAGTACCGCCAGACCAGGTCGGTCGGCCGAAGCCAGGCGAACATCTCCGCCATCGCGCGCCCGTCCAGGTAGCCCTTGCGCTCCGACGAGCGGATCGCGGCCTGCGCGGCGCGTTCGCTGGCCAATGCCGAGGCAAAGCCCGCCTGATTCTGGTCGAGGACGGTGACGCCCAGGGTGAGGCCGGAGACCCGGTCGCCCTCCCCGATCGCGGCCAGGTGCGCGAGGGTCATCGCTGCGAGAATGCCGCCCGAGCAGGTCGCGAAGATGTTGGCCCGGTCCACGCCGGTGATGTCCGCCATGGCGTCCAGCGCCTCGATGATGGCGCCGCCGTACGCGTCGAAACCCCAATCACGGTGCCGGGCTGAAGGATTACGCCACGAGATGGCGAACACCTGCAACCCGCTCTTGACGTAGTACTCGATCATGACTGCGACCGGGAGCGAGGTCCATGATGTAGAACTTGTTGATCACCGGCGGGACCAGCAACAGCGGAACCTCACGCACCTTCGGCGTCTGCGGCGCATAGTGGATCAGCTCGAACATCTTGGTACGCAAGACGATGCTGCCGCGGGTCACCGCCACCGTCTCGCCGACGGCGTATGCGTCCGGCTCGATCATCGCGGGGGTGCGCGGCTTGGTGGCCATGTCCCGGACGAATGCGCGCAGACCACGTACGGCAGACAAGCCGCCGGTATCGACGAGCGCCTTGTAGGCCAGCGGGTTGATCGCCGGATTGTTGGTTGGCGCTAGGCCTTCCACCAGGTTATCCATGACGAACTTCATCTTCTCGGCGTCGGCGTAGTCCAGGCGGGCATCGTCGAGCAGCCCCAGTGCGGCGTCGGATGCTGCCAGGTAGGCCTGCATGATCCCGTGCAGCAACGGATTTTCCTGCCAGGCAGGGTCACTGAACCGGCGGTCACCGCGTGCGGGCGTGCGGTCGCTCTTGCCGACGGCAATGCGTGCCAGCTCGCCGGCCAGGTGCGTTCCGCGCTCGGCGACGGCGCCGGGCTGCTTCGCCAGCGCGCGGCCGAACCGGGTCCACGCCGTGTTCGGCGTCATCCGGCGGGCAAAGGACTTGGTGGAGTTGACCAGTAGCAGGTCCAGTGGCGCCGCGATTTCTCCTGCGGCGGCGGCGTTTTTGGCGGTCATTTGTCTTACCTCCTCGGGGGATCGTTCGGAGATCGTTAGGGGATCGTTGGGGGGATTACTCGGGAATCGGGATGTCGCGCTTCTGCAGTTTTCCGGTCGGCCCCTTGGGCAGGGCGTCCATGATCCAGACCTTGCGCGGGTACTTGTAGGCGGCGACACGCTCCTTGACGTAGTCACGCAGCTCGTCGGCGGTGGCGCTGGCGTCCGGCTTGAGCTCGATTGCGGCACCGACCTCTTCACCGAGCGTCTCGTGCGGGATACCGATGACGGCCGCGGCGGCGACAGCGGGGTGCTCGTAGAACACCTCCTCGAGTTCGCGGGGGTAGATGTTCAGCCCGCCGCGGATGATCAGCTCCTTCTTGCGGTCGACCACCGCGAAATAACCATCGGCGTCGATCTTTCCGATGTCGCCGGTGGAGAACCAGCCCTCCGGGGAGATGGCTGCCGCGGTCGCGTCGGGCAGGTTCCAGTAGCCCTTCATGATGTTGTGTCCGCGGACCTGAATCTCGCCGGCCTCGCCCTGCGGGACCGGTTGGCCGGCGTCGTCCACCACCCGCATCTCGACACCTTCGACGGGCGTGCCGATGCTGCCGGGCTTGCGCGGCCGATCTGGATGGTTGAAGGAGGCGATGGGCGACGTCTCGGACAGTCCGTAGCCCTCCAAAATCTTTGTGTCGAAGGCCTTCTCGAAGTCATGGATGACCTGCACCGGCATCGCGGCGCCGCCGGATGCACAGGCCCGCAGCGAAGTGACGTCGTGCGTGCCGGTGTCGGCGGCCAGCAGGGCGGAGTACATCGTCGGGACGCCCTCGAACACGGTGACCCGGTCGCGGACGATGATGTCGAGCACCTTGCCGGCATCGAACCGCGGCAGCAGCGTCAGCGTCGCCTGCGCCTGGACAGTCGAAAGCAGCCCGCAGGTCAAGCCGAAGGCATGGAACAGCGGCAGGCAGCCCATGACCACGTCGTCGCGCCCGACGTCCAGGAGTGTGCGGACCGCCACATCGGCGTTGCGACCCAGGCCGCCGTGGGTGAGTTCGGCGCCCTTCGGCTTGCCCGTCGTACCCGAGGTGTGCAGGATCACCGCGGTGTCGATGTCGTCGCGCGGGACCGGCGCCCCCTGCGGTGTCACATCCTCGAGCAGCTCGAGCAACGAGGCGTCGTCGACCACTATGGCGCGGGCGCCGGCTGCGGCGGAGCCGGCCTCGGCGGGCGCGCGGAAGCCAGGTGCCGCCATCAGCAACTGCGCGCCGGTGTTGGTGAGGTAGTACTCCACCTCGCGGGCCTTCAGTAGCGGGTTCATTGGTACCGCGACCGCGCCGCGCCGCATGATGCCGTAGAACACGATCGGGAAGGTGAGTGTGTTCGGCAGCATCACCCCGACGCGGTCGCCGGGGCCGACGCCGTTGCTTTCCAGCACCGCGGCCAGACGTGCTGCGGCGTCGTCTAATTGGGCGTAGCTGAATTCGAGGTCGTCGCATTTGACGGCGACATGGTCGGGTGTGGCGGTGGCTGCTGCGACAAGTTTGTCAGCGAGGCTGGGCATTACACTTCTCCGGTGGTCGGTATCTTGTTGGGCCGAGCAGCTCGGAGGCCTCGAATCGCGTTGCCTGGAGGCTAATTTCGTCTGCTGCTACCGACTAGCGTGCTCGCCTTGACCGCGATGGTCAATGTAATCCGTAACAACCTCGGTACCTGTTGGTTGTTATTCATGACATGGTCAGGGCAATCGCTGGTCGGCTTCGAACGCCAGGCATAGCTCAGCCAGATCGCGGGGCCGGCTTACCGACTTGCCGGTTCGTTCCTCAATGCGCCGCAGGCGATGGCGGACCGTATTGGGATGGCAGTAGAGGCGTTCGGCGGTGAGGTTGATCGACCCTTCCGCGGTCATCCACGCCCGGAAGGTGGCGAACAGGACATCGCGTTCCTGGTGGTCGAGGTCGGCAAATCCGGAAAACAGCGTCGCGGCAAGCTGTTTCATCACTCGCGGCGCACTGATCGCGGCGATGGTCAGCGGCTGGGCTTCGAAAACCTCGACGAGCGAACCGTCGGCGCGTTCGGCCGACAGTGCGATCCGCGCATACGTGACGGCATCGGGGGTCTGGGCGAGTTCATCGAAACGCGAGCTGATCCCGACCCGGGTGGTCGCGGTGCGGGCCAGCGTCTGCTTCAGGGTGTCGAACTTCGCCTGGGTGCGGACATGCGCCAGGCCCAGCTGGACGTCGGGTAGCAGTCGCCACGCCGACGCGATGTCCAGGCTGGTCAGCTTGGACTCGATACCGGGCAGTGCGGCCTTGCCGATGGAGGGGCATTCGGCGGCGACGACGGCGTAGGGGCCACGCGACGGCAAGCGCAGCATCGCCGCGATTTCCCAGAGGTTGGCCTGCTCGACCACCCTGCCCTCGAGCAGCGATTCCACCAGCGCGGCTCGCTCCGACGCCTGCGTGAGGAGCCTGCGGTTGGTCTCCTCACGGTGGGCACCGGCCATGGCCTGGGTGAATACATCCTGGGCCATCCAGATCCGGGCCGTTGCCCGGATCAGGGCTTCGCGGCCGACATGGGGGCGCGCCGCGGCCTCGTTGACAATCTCCTCCCAGATCAGTCGGCAGCCGACGCGGTATGCCTCCATCAGCGCGGGCAACGGGGTACCCGCCAGTGCCCGGGTCGTGCCGGTCTGCGCCGCCACGGTGGTGTCGAACTCTGTCGGGGCATCCAGCCCGGAGAACAGGAATCGCAGATTCTCGGTGCAGCTGAAAATCAGGTCGTCGCGACTGACCCGCCCGTCGTGGCGGTAGTAGTCGACTTCCTGGCGCACGATATCGGCCACCAATACGGCCAGTTGATCACATCGGGCCAGCAGGGCCGCCTGGATCTCGGCGATCTGCGCCTCCAGATCCGACTTCGCCATGCCGTCAGGCTACGGCGAGCGGCTGCCCAGAGCGTTGTAAACGATCACATTCGGTCGCCCTCGCGGTTGTTCTGCGCAACAACGTCGTCCGTCGCGGTGCAGACGACGTACGTTGATCACCATGGGTTCGGCGCAGGAGCAGCGGGTGACGCTGACCAACGCCGACAAAGTGCTGTACCCGGCGACGGGAACCACCAAGGGCGACGTCTTCGACTACTACACCCGCATCGCCGAGGTGATGGTGCCGCACATCGCGGGGCGCCCGGCAACGCGCAAGCGCTGGCCCAACGGCGTCGAGCAGGCCTCGTTCTTCGAAAAGCAACTGGCGTCGTCGGCGCCGGACTGGCTGCCGCGCGCCAGCGTCACGCACCGGTCGGGCACCACGACCTATCCGATCATCGACAGCCCCGCCGCCCTGGCCTGGATCGGGCAGCAGGCGGCGCTGGAGGTACACGTGCCGCAGTGGCGCTTTGTCGCCGAGTGGACCCGCCGCGGAGCGGAGCAGCTCAAGCCCGGCCCGGCAACACGATTGGTGTTCGACTTGGACCCCGGTGACGGCGTGACCATGGCGCAGCTGGCCGAGGTGGCCCGCGCCGTCCGGGATCTGATGGCCGATATCGGGCTGACCACCTTCCCGCTCACCAGCGGCAGCAAGGGGCTGCACCTCTACGCCCCGCTGGACGAGCCGGTGAGCAGCACCGGCGCCACGGTGTTGGCCAAACGTGTTGCGCAGCAACTGGAAAAGGCGATGCCGAAGCTGGTCACCTCGACCATGACCAAGAGCCTGCGGGCCGGCAAGATCTTCCTGGACTGGAGTCAGAACAACGGCTCCAAGACCACGATCGCGCCCTATTCGCTGCGTGGGCGCGAGCACCCGACGGTCGCCGCGCCGCGCACCTGGGAGGAACTCGACGACCCGGCGCTACGCCAGCTCCGCTACGACGAGGTGCTCGCACGAGTGGCCCGCGACGGCGATCTGCTGGCCGCGCTGGACGCCGACCTGCCCGGAGCGGATCGGCTCACCAAGTACCGCAGCATGCGTGACGCGTCGAAGACTCCGGAGCCGGTCCCCCAAGCCAAACCCGATACCGGCCAGGGCAATACGTTCGTCATCCAGGAGCACCACGCCCGGCGGCTGCACTACGACTTCCGGCTGGAACGGGACGGCGTGCTGGTGTCGTGGGCGGTGCCGAAAAACCTGCCCGAAACCACCTCGGTGAACCACCTGGCGGTGCACACCGAGGATCATCCGCTGGAATACGGCACCTTTGAGGGCAACATCCCCAAGGGCGAATACGGCGCCGGCAAGGTGGTCATCTGGGACTCCGGAACCTACGAAACCGAGAAGTTCAATGACACCGATGAAGCCGAAAAAGGGGAGGTCATCGTCACTCTGCACGGCAACCGGATCTCCGGACGCTATGCGCTGATTCAAACCAACGGCGACCAGTGGCTGGCACACCGGATGAAGGATCAGAAGATCTTCGACTTCGACGAGATCGCACCCATGCTCGCGACACACGGTTCGGTGGTCGGCCTGACGGCCGGTCAATGGGCCTTCGAAGGCAAGTGGGACGGCTACCGGTTACTGGTCGATGCCGATCACGGCGAGGTGCGGTTGCGATCCCGCAGCGGCCGCGACGTCACCACTGAATACCCCCAATTGCGCTCACTGGCAGCTGATCTGGCAGACCACCGCGTGGTGCTCGACGGCGAGGTCGTCGCACTGGACAAATCGGGTGTGCCCAGCTTCAGCGAAATGCAGAACCGGGTGCGGGCCACCCGCATCGAATTTTGGGCGTTCGACCTGCTCTACCTGGATGACCGTTCGCTGCTGCGGGCCCGCTACACAGACCGTCGCAAGCTACTCGAAACACTCTCCAGAGCAGGCAATCTCATCGTTCCCGAGCTGCTGCCCGGTAACGGCGCAGAGGCGCTCGAGCTACTCCCGGGAGCACGGCTGGGAGGGGGTGGTCGCCAAGAGGCGCGACTCCACCTACCAGCCGGGCCGGCGTTCGGCGTCCTGGGTCAAGGACAAGCACTGGTACACCCAGGAAGTCGTCATCGGCGGCTGGCGGGCCGGGGAAGGCGGACGCAGCAGCGGCATCGGCGCGCTGCTGGTCGGCATCCCCAGTGCCGGCGGCCTGCGTTTCACCGGTCGGGTCGGTACCGGCTTCACCGACCGCGACCTGGCCAACTTGAAACAGACGCTGGCGCCGCTGCACACCGATCAATCTCCTTTCGACGCAAAGCTTCCCGCCCCCGACGCCAAGCGGGTTACGTTCGTCGAGCCGGTTCTGGTCGGGGAGGTGCGGTACAGCGAATGGACCCCGGATAACCGTTTACGCCAACCGAGTTGGCGTGGGCTGCGGCCGGACAAGAAACCAAGTGAGGTGGTACGCGAATGAAATGGGTGACCTATCAAGGCGATAATGGCGAACGCGTCGGTGTTTTGGCGGGTGACGCGATTCACCCGCTGCCGCCCGGCGTGACGCTGCTGGAGCTGATCGGGCGCGGCGCCGCGGGGCTGCGGGCAGCCGGTGAGGAAGCACTGAACTCCGCGTCGCAGACGGTGCAGCTGGCCGACGTGACGTTGATGGCGCCGATCCCGCGTCCGCCGTCGATCCGCGACTCGTTGTGCTTTCTGGACCACATGCGCAACTGCCAGGCCGCGCTGGGCGCCGGACGGGTACTCGCCGACACCTGGTACCGCATCCCCGCTTTCTACTTCGCTTGTCCGGCAACCGTCCTCGGCCCGTATGACGACGCTCCGATGGCGCCCGGAAGTGCCTGGCAGGACTTCGAATTGGAGATCGCCGCGGTTGTCGGAAGCCACCGGTAAAGACCTGACGGTCGAGGAGGCCGAACATGCCGTCATCGGCTACATGATCTTCAACGACTGGTCCGCGCGAGACCTGCAGCAACTGGAGGGCCAACTGGCGATCGGGCAGGCCAAGGGCAAGGACAGCGGAGTCACGCTGGGCCCGTACCTGGTCACTCCCGACGAGCTGGAGCCCTACCGGCGCGACGGCAAACTGAGCTTGCAGGTGACCGCCCTGGTCAACGACACGGTGATCGGTTCGGGGTCGACCGGCCAAATGGATTGGAGCTTCGGCGAAGTCATCTCCTACGCCTCGCGCGGGGTGACGCTGCGACCCGGCGACGTCTTCGGCTCCGGCACCGTCCCCACCTGCACGCTCGTCGAGCACCTGAGCCTTACCGCGCTGGAATCGTTCCCCGGCTGGCTGCACGACGGCGACGTCGTCACCCTGCAGGTGCAGGGACTGGGCGAGACCCGGCAAACCGTCCGCGCCAGCGGCGCACCGCACCCGTTGGCCGCCCGGCCCAACCCGGATGCCGCACCGGCCCCGGTTCGGGTCAACCGGGCGCCCGCGCGGGTGCCCTACAGCCGCGGGCTGCACGAGGTCGCCGACCGGGTGTGGGCCTGGACGCTGCCGGACGGGGGCTATGGCTGGAGTAACGCCGGGTTGGTCGCCGGCGACGGCGCGTCGCTGCTCGTCGACACGCTGTTCGACCTGCCGCTGACCCGCGAAATGCTCACGCGCGATGAAGCCCATCACCGATCGCGCGCCCATCACCGACGCGTTGATCACCCACTCCAACGGGGACCACACCCACGGCAACCAACTGCTCGATGCAGCCGTGCGGATCATCGCCGCCGAGGGCACGGCCGAGGAGATCGCGCATGGCATGCCGCCCGAGATGCTGGCCATGACACAGACCGGCAACCTCGGTCCGGCCGCCACCCCGTACGCGCGAGAGCGCTTCGGGCACTTCGACTTCAGCGGCATCACGGTGCGCAACGCCGATAAGACCTTCGACCGCGACCTGACCATCGACGTCGGCGGCCGGCAGATCAACCTGCTGAACCTGGGTCCCGCGCATACCGCGGCGGACTCCGTGGTGCATGTGCCCGACGCCGGTGTGCTGTTCGGCGGGGATCTGCTGTTCATCGGCTGCACGCCGATCGTCTGGGCCGGGCCGATCGCCAACTGGGTGGCGGCGTGCGACGCGATGATCGCGCTGGACGCACCGACGGTGGTACCCGGCCATGGGCCGATCACCGATCCCGACGGGATCCGCGCGGTCCGTGGCTATCTCGTGCACGTCGCCGATCAAGCCGAGGCCGCCTACCGCAAGGGGCTGTCGTGGTCGGAGGCCGCCGACACGATCGACCTGGACGAGTACGCGACCTGGCTGGACGCCGAACGCGTCGTCGTCAACGTGTATCAGCGGTACCGCGAACTCGACCCCGCCACCCCGCAGCTGGAGGTACTGGCGCTGCTGGTGATGCAGGCCGATTGGCTGGCCAAGCGCTCCTGAATAGTGGCGAGCAGACGCAAAAGCACCCGAAACGCCGGGCGTGTTCGGGTGCTTTTGCGTCTGCTCGCCCTACTTACGGACGGCGCGCACGAAGCCGATCGCGTTCGCGGGGCCTAAGCGCTCGGCCTCCTGCAGGTCGGGCAGTCCGGCAGCGGCGAACAGGTCAGCAAGCCCCGAGCGGGCCGCGTCCCACCCATGGGCTTCCAGGTGCGCGGCGATGTCGGTGTGCTCGCCGGGGTAGGTAAGCGCCATGACGTCGAGCTCGAGCCCGTGCGCTCGCCAGCCTTCGGCCTGCAGCCGCGCCTGTTCGCGTGCTTCCGGCGTATCCGGGTTCAGCGATCCGTAGTCGGCGGAGAACCGGCTCCCGGTGGCGCTCAGCGCAATGACGTTGTCCAGCAACCGAACTTCGGCCTCGGGAGGCAGAAACCCGATCAGCACCCCCTCGGCCAGCCAAGCGGTGGGCTGGGTGGCGTCGAATCCGGCTTGCCGCAGCGCGGCCGGCCAGTCGTCGCGCAGGTCGATGCCCACCGGGCGGTACTCGGTGCCGGGGACAGCGCCGAGGCCGGTCAACGTCGTGGTCTTGAATTCGATCACCTCGGGTTGGTCGATTTCGTAAACCGTGGTCCCCGCCGGCCAGGAAAGCCGGTAGGCGCGCGAATCCAGCCCCGCCGCCACGATCACGATCTGCCGGATGCCCGCGCCGGCGGCCTCGGCGAAGTAATCGTCGTAGTACCGGGCGCGGGCGGCGAACGTGTCGGTAACCCGCGGAAAGCCCAAACCCTGTTCGAAGTCTTCGAAATCCAGCTCGCCGGCGGCCATCCTGCTGAACACGTCGATCCCGACGGCGCGGACCAGCGGCTCGGCGAACTGATCGGTGATGACCGGCTGTGGACGTCGGGTCGCAGCCGCTCGGGCCGCAGCGACCATGGTGGCAGTGGCCCCCACGCTGCTGGCCAGGTCCCAGGTGTCGCCCTCGGTTCGTGTCATTGAATCTCCTTCGCTGGTGCGGCAATCGCCACGGTAGGCCGCGTAACTGGACATCTCCTGTGTCGCCTACGGTGCGGATATGCCAGCAGTGGAATTCCAAACCCTCGAGGACAACATCGCGTGCATCACCCTGAACCGGCCCAGCCGCCTCAATGCCATCGACGGATCACTGATCGGCGGCGTGGAGGACGCGTTGGACGCCCTGGGCTCCGGCGAGTTTCGGGTGGCGATCCTGACCGGCGCGGGGCGCGGATTCTGCGCCGGGGCCGATTTGAGCGGCACCGGCGAGGCCTGGACGAAGCCGAGACCTACGACTCCGGCGTTCAAGGTCAACTACGACTCCCAGGTTCGCCTGGCCGAGCTGTTCACCCGGATCTATGAGCTACCCATCCCGGTGATCGCCGCGGTCAACGGCGTCGCAGTCGGGGGTGGGCTGGCGTTCACACTGGTCAGCGACATCCGGGTCGCCTCCGACCAGGCGCGGTTCGGGTCGGTCTTCATCAAGGCGGGGTTTTCGTCGATGGACATGGGCACCAGCTACCTACTGCCGAAAATCGTCGGCGCCGGGGTGGCGCGCGAACTCATGCTGACCGGTCGAATCATCGACGCGGCGGAGGCCTATCGCATCAAGCTGGTGCACCAGGTGGTGGCGCCGGACGAACTGATGCCGGCAGCCCTGAAGCTGGCCAACGAGATCGCCGGGAACAATGCTTACGGCGTGTGGCAGACCAAGATTGGCCTCAACGCGGCACTCGACGCGCCCAGCCTGCGGCATGCCATCGAGATCGAAAACCGCACCCAGATCCTCAGCGGTTTCACCAACAACCCGGCCGAGGCCGCCAAGGCGCACCGGGAGAAGCGTGCCCCGAACTGGGACTACCTCTAAAAGTACTGTGACGCTTGAGGTTTCGCAATTGATTTGCGGGGTGCTTGCGGGCATACCCGGGTAGGAGGAGTATTAGGTGTTCGCCCTCGGCACACTGGTTGGAGGCGGCCACAATGATGGCTAGCCACGCACACACGATCGCTCTCCAGATCGCCGAATTGGCGAGCAATCTGCAGGAGCAGCACAGCGCCGATGACATCGGCACGGCGCTCGGCAAACTACTCGGCACCGCCGTCGGATTCGTACCCAGTGCCCAACATGCGGCACTCACGATGGGCGGCCGCGACGGGGTGCAGACCATATCGGCAACTGACGGCTACCCGGTTCTGCTCACCGAAATTCTGCAACGCCACAAGGCCATGTGCGGCACCGCAACTTGGAAGGGCAATGTCATTCGCATCGACGACGTGATGGCCGAACGACGCTGGCGGCACTATTGCCACGATGTTGGCGCCGAGACCCCGATCCGGTCGATCATGACGATCCCGCTAATTGTCAGCCGCCACAGCATGGGTGCCCTGAACCTCTATGCCGAGCGACCTCGCGCGTTCGACGCCGAATCCACGGAGATGGCGTTGATCATGGCCACTCATCTTGCGCTCGCGTGGAACATGCTGCGGCACGACGAGCAATTCCGCACCGCGCTCGCGTCCCGCGATCTGATCGGTCAGGCAAAGGGCGTAATGATGGAACGTTTCGGTATCGACGCGGTACGCGCATTCGAGCTGCTCTCGCGGCTATCGCAGGATTCGAACATGCCCGTTGTTGAGATCGCGTGCCGGCTTGTCGAATCGAAGCGCCCGCGCTGATATTCACGATGACCACTATCGGATCCGCTGCGTGCGGGATCCCCTGTAGCGCTTAAACTTTGGAGATTATCTTTTCGGCGAATTTTTCCAGGTGACGGATCTTGGCCTCCAGCGGCTCGGTGTCGGGTCCCTTGATGTAGGGCCATCGGAAGCCGACGATCGCGTCGGTGATGCCCTTGTCCTCGAGCCGCTTGATGCCGTCCACGGTGTAGGCGTCCGTCGAGATCACGTGAATCTCGAAGGGGCCGGCCTTTCCCTCTTCCTCGCGAAATTGCTTGACCCTGGCGATGAGTCGATCGAGTTCCTCGGGGCTACTGCCGCCGCCGTGCATCCAGCCGTCCAGGCGCGCCGCGCGCCGCAGCGCGACATCGGCGTGGCCGCCGACCAGGATCGGGATCGGCTGCGTGGGCGCCGGGGACATCTTCGTCTTGGGAATGTCGTAGAACTCGCCGTGGAACTCGAAGTAGTCGCCGGTGGTGAGGCCTTGGACAATCTCGATGCATTCGTCCATCCGCTTGCCGCGCTTGGCGAATGGGACGCCCATCAACTCGTAGTCCTCGGGCCACGGGCTGGTGCCCACGCCCAGCCCGACCCGGTTGTCGAGCAGCGCGGCCAGTGAACCCGCCTGCTTGGCCGTCAGCGCCGGGTGCCGGACCGGCAGCTTGAGGACGAAGAAGTTGAACCGCAGCGTTGTGGTAACCGCGCCCAATGCCGCTGTCAGGACAAAGGTCTCGACGATTTCCTTGCCGTCCAGGAACTCGCGGTTCCCGTCGGGTGTGTACGGGTACTTCGAGTCGGACTCATACGGATAGGCAAGGCTGTCGGCAATCGTCATGCTGTGGTAGCCGGCGGCTTCGGCCGCCTTGGCCAGCGGGATGTAAAACGAAGGGTCAGTCAGTGACTCCGCATAGCTGAACCGCACGTCATCCACCTTCCGTCATGGGCAATAACACGACATTAGAACGTGTTCTAGTTTGGCCCGCGACGGGGTCGGTATGTCAGAGCTGGTTTTCGGGGCCGATGACGGCCCAGACCGTCTTGCCGCCGGAGGCCGTCGGTGTGCTGCCCCAGGCGCGGGACAGGGCGGCGACGATCGCCAGGCCGGACACGTCGATGCCCTTCGAGGGCGACGGCAGCCGTGCAGCGTGCGTGCCGCTGGCGTCGGACACCGCGATGGTCGCGGTCACGCCGTCGCAGTCGATCATCATCACCGGGTCGCTTCCGGTGTGTTCCAGCACGTTCTCGACGAACACGTTGACAATCACCAACGCGACCGGAATCAGGCCGGGCTGCGACCAGGCGGTGAACCACTCGCGGACCAGCTGGCGCGACTCGCGCAGGCTGTTCAGGTTGGTGGGCAGCTTCGCGTGCGCGCGCCGGACCTTGCGACGCGCGAGCCGGGCGACAGCCTTCATCGCCCCTTTCTCGGTCGAGTACACCGGCATGAAGCCGGTCAGCCCAGAGCGCTCGATCGCCTCGCGGCCGGCGCGATTAGTGCAGACCAGCAACAGGGGGACGTCGAGCCGGACATCGGGCTGCCAGTGCATGCCCACCAAGATCGACCACGCCGATTCCTCGGGCACTCGAAGTGCGGTGACGTCGACGATGACCGCGGGGGGCGCCTCCATGGTGGCTTTCAGAATGCTGTCGACGAGCGCAGCCGAGTTGGCGATGTCCAGTACGCCGTCGACGGTCAGCACGACTACCGATTGCTCGGTCCGCGCGGCGACGGCCAGCGAGCTCGAATTGGCGATTGCGCTCACCGGAGCCATCCTTCCGCGGTCGGCGCCGGTGCCGTCATCTCGTCCCGTTCCATCTCCAGCTCCTCGAAGAATTCCCGCCGGGCCAAATACTGACGAATGCCGCCTCTCGGCGGCACTCGAACTTCTAACTTCTGTTAACCGTCCTCGACGCGCGAGGCGATCGGAATAGCGCGCTGAGCGCACGTGGTGACCACATCGTCACCGGCCGGACGTGAGTTTGGCAGGTGCCTCGGCGTTTCCAGTCCGAAGCAACGACCCGCACTACGCCGAACATGTCGTTCTCGTCGTGTCTGGTCCTCCACAGCCCGCGCCACTTCCTGGGATTACCCACATAACACGCGCGGCCAACCTCCAGTGTGGATAAAGGCAGCCTAACCGTATTTGGCAGATGTCAACAGCGACGAAATCGCGACGAGCTCCGAGGGACCCCCTCAGGATCTGGCTAGTGGGTAGGGGGGCGCGCCGACTCCGGCGATCGAGTGCGTGCCCGTGGGTGTCTGTTCGACGAGGCGCGCGGGCGCGCTGCGTTCGCCGACCGTCAGCGTCGCCGCTCGCGACTTGAGTGCGTCATCCGGCAAAGAACTAAGCACCGTGCCCTGCCAGTGGTACTGGCCGTCGATCGGATCGAGGTGGCCGGCGAGCCGCACGCGCACCGAATGGCAGGCGCCTGCCAGCGTCAGCGTCGCCGCGCCGTCGTAGGTCTGCTCGTTTTCGGCCGCCCCGGAGGTCAGATCGAACGCCTTGACCGCCCGGTGAAGCTGGGCGGGCCCCAGGTGGGCGCGCTCGTTGAACACCTGCTGGCTGCTGCGCAGCACCTCGATGCGGGTCTTGCCGGTGCTCTGCAGGCGTCCCACGCACTCGACGATGTAGCGCGTCTGCACCTCGGCATTGGGGATATCGGGCCCGGTGATGAGGAAGTAGTTCGGAAAGCCGTGCACGGCAATCCCCAGGTAGGGCTCCATGCCGTCGCGCCAGGCCTGCCGGATGGTCAGTCCGTCGGTGCCGACCAGCGTCTCGTCGGTGACCGGAGTGGGGATCTGGAACCCGGTGCCGTAGATGATGGCGTCGACGCGGTGCTCGACGCCGTCGTTGGTGCGGATGCCGTCGCGGGTCAGCGCATCGATCGCCGACTCCACCACGGTCCACCCGTCGAGCGGGTCGGGTGTGTCGGCGCAGCCAGCGCAACGCAGGTATGGCGCGCAGCGGTACCCAGGCAGACACGTACGTGACAACCCGGCGCGGCGCGTGCGGGAAGACGGTGACCGAGGCCGCCGATTCCGGTAGCCGGCCCAGGTACCCGAGGTAATAGCCCGCGGTGGCGTCGGTGCCGACCACCGCTATCCGCTTGCCGGCCGGATCGAAATTCGGGTCCCAGTCCGCCGCGTGGAATGACATGCCCCGAAAGTCGTTGCGCCCGGCCAAATCCGGTATCCATGGTGCGAACAAGGGCCGGTGGGTCGCGATGACCATACGACACCGGAACGTCTTGCCCGCGCGTGTTTTCAGGGTCCAGGTGTCGGTGCCGTCGTCGAACACCGAGCCGATGACGTCGTGGCCGGGCCGTAGTCGTTCCGCCAGCGCCGCCGGCCAGTCAAGCCCGTGTTCAAGGGGTGCTTTGTCCAGGATCACGAAGTCGGTGACGCCGGCCGCCAGCAGCTCGTCTCCAATCTTGCGGCCGGCGGTGCCGGCGCCGATTACGACGATGTGCGCTGTCACAGAAACTTGGTGCGCTTCCAGCCGAAGCGCGCGATGGGGCCCAGCAGCCCCACCTCGGTCAAAAATGTTGCCAGCGGGGCGAAGCCGACCTTGTGCACCTCGTGCCGGTGCGGGCTGCTGCGCGCCAACTTGCGTGCCCGCGGTGCGTCCAGGCCCACCCGCGCGTAGGGGATCGGGTTGTTGAACAGGTAGCGGAAGAAGTACCCGCCGAGCCCGTTGACGTTGGCCATCACCCACTTGTTGAAACGCGGCATGGTCTGCACCCGCTTGCGGGCGCCGTCGCGGGCGAACTGGATGTGGCGGGCTTCCTCGGTGACGTGAATCCGCATCAGGCGCTGGATCATCGGCTGCAGTTCCGGGTCGTCCATCATCTGCCGCTGCAGGGAGTCGAAGATTTCCTCACCGATCAGGGCGGCCACCCACAGTGCCGAGCCGTGCTGGAACACCAGCGGCATGGCGTTGATGATCATCCGGTGGAGCAGCCGCGGGCGTACCGGCTTGGCACCCATGCGCTCGATGGCCATGCCGAACATGACCATGTGGCGGGTCTCGTCGCCCAGCTCGGTCAGCTTGTAGTGCACCGCCTTAGAGGTGGGGTCCTCGTGCAGGATGGTGCGCAACAACGTCTGGTTGAGCATGTTCTCGAACCAGATCCCGGCCGACAGTGTGTTGACGATTTCCTGGCGGGACAGCTCGACTTGTTGCTCGCGGGTCATCTCGTCCCACATCGGGGTGCCGTACAGCGACACCAGCCGGGGCGGTAGGTAGAACTTTTCCGGGTCCAGCGGGGCATCCCAGTCGATGTCGACGACGGGCGCGTAGGACTTTTTGACCGAGCCTTTGAGCAGACGCTCCGAGAACTCTTCGCGACTCGGACCATCCGGCTTTACCGCAGTGGTCATCGTTGGTGTCCCTTCGGCGCTTAGACGGTGAGGGGGATCACGTCGATAGTCACTATGCATAGTATCCGGTACCACCGGTATCGACTAGATGATTCGAGGTATCAATTCGATTGACCGGCAACAGGCCCGGCACTAGGGCAAATAGGCTTGCCCGGATGAGTCGGCAGATCCACGTCATCGGCATCGGTGCCGGGAACCCCGACTACCTGACCGTCCAGGCGATCGAGGCGCTCAACGGCACCCAGGTGTTCTTCGCGATGGACAAAGGCGACACGAAAAGCGACCTGGTGGCGTTGCGGCGGGACATCTGCGCGCGGTTCATCCGCGAACCCGGCTATCGATTCGTCGAGCTGCCCGACCCCAAGCGCGATCCGCAGGCCAACTATCAGCAGGCGGTTTCCGATTGGCACGCGGCCCGGGCGCGGGTCTGGGCATCGGCCATCGCCGCCGAACTCGGCCCCGACGGCGTCGGGGCCTTCCTGGCCTGGGGTGATCCGTCGCTGTACGACAGCACGCTGCGCATCCTGGACGCCGTCGCGACCGAAGTCGATCTCAGCTACGACGTCATTCCCGGCATCACGGCGGTGCAGGCGCTGACGGCCCGGCATCGCATTCCGCTCAACGACGTCGGCGAGCCGGTCCTCATCACTACCGGCAGGCAGCTGCGCGCGCACGGCCTGTCCGGCTCGGCGGTGGTGCTGCTCGACGCCGACTGCTCGTTTGAGGCTTGTCCCGCCGACACCCGGATCTGGTGGGGCGCCTACCTGGGCACCGACGACGAGCTGCTGGTCGCGGGCACCGTCGGTGAGGTTGGAGAGCGGATAGCGGCGCTGCGCGCCGAGGCCCGCGCCCGCCACGGCTGGATCATGGACACCTACTTGCTCAAGGCCAAAAGCCGGTAACAGCGGCTGCGTCCCGCACGAAATTGGTGACGGGAGGGGTTCGGCCATACCCATAAAATGTGATCTAGGTCGCGGTACGATCGCGGCCTGCTTTTCGATCAGGGGGGCCGTGATCGTCGGGCGTTGGAGAGGTTTTGAATGTCCTTTGTCGTTGTGCCCCCGGCCTTTCTCGAGGCTGCGGCTGCTGATCTGGCGGGTATCGGCTCGACGCTAGAGCGCTGCCAACGCGGCGGTTGCGGCACCGACGACGGCGATCCTGGCCGCGGGTGCTGACTCGGTGTCGATGGAGCTCGCGGCGCTGTTCGGCCTGCACGGCCAGCTGTATCAAGCGCTCAGTGCTCAGGCGGCGTCCTTCCACGCACAGTTTGTGCAGCTGATGAACTCCGGTGGGACGCAGTACGCGCTGGCCGAGGCCGAGAATGCCGCGCAGGCCGTGGCGCAGGAAGTCACTTCGCCGGTGGCGTCGTTGACTGGGCGCCCGCTGTTCGGCGACGGCACCAATGCGACGACGGCTGGCGGCAGTGGTCAGGATGGCGGGTGGTTGTTCGGCAACGGCGGCAGCGGCATGGCCGCCACACCCGGGAGCGGCTTGGCCGGCGGCAACGGCGGGAATGCCGGGCTGATCGGTAATGGCGGCAAGGGGGCCGCCGGCGGCACAGGCGCTACTGGCAGCGTGGGCGGTGCCGGTGGCAAGGGCGGTCTCGGCGGGTTGCTTTACGGCAACGGCGGCAACGGCGCGGCGGGCGGCACCGGCGGCGACGGAGCTGCTGCGAGCTCGATCAACCCCAATGGCAGCGCTGGCGGCGCCGGCGGCGCCGGGGGTGCTGGTGCTCGTGGTGGGTTGCTGTTCGGCAACGGTGGCACCGGCGCGATCGGTGGAGACGGTGGCGCAGGGCAGCGCCTCGATTGGCAGCGCGGCCAACATCGCCGCCGGTACCGGGGGCCTAGGGGGCGTCGGAGGCGTCGGGGGCAATGCGGGTCTGTTCTCCGGCTCTGCCGGCAACGGCGGGAACGGCGGGAGCGGCGGTAACGGCCTCGCCGCCGATACTTCGAGTGATGGCGGAATCGGCGGTGTCGGCGGTTTAGCCGGGAACGGTGGCAGCGCCGGTCTGTTCGGTACCGGCGGGCAAGGCGGTCAAGGCGGCGGCGGCGGGACCGGCGGGACGGGACTGATCAGCGGTAGCGGCGGCAACGCGGGCGACGGCGGGACCGGCGGCAACGGCGGGCTGGTGAGCGGTAACGGCGGGCTGGGCGGGCAAGGCGGGGCCGGCGGGAGTAGCGCGAAGGCGGCTGGCGGGTTCAACAGCTTTAGCGGCAACGGCGGCTTTGGCGGCGGCGGCGGCCACGGCGGAACCGCCGGGCTGTTCGGCGACGGCGGGAAGGCCGGCGCCGGCGGAAACGGCGGGAACGCGGGCGCCCTCAGCACCAACGCGTTGGCCGGTGAGGGCGGCTTTGGCGGCGCCGGCGGCGACGCGCGATTGTGGGGCAACGGCGGCGCCGGCGGCGACACCGGTACCACCGGGACCGGAGCGCAGAGCCGCCCCCGCGGGCGGTCACGGCGGCATGGGCGGAAAGCTCTACGGCAACGGTGGCCACGGCGGTAACGCCGTTGGCGTCGGCACCGGTGGCGACGGTGGCGACGCCGTCCTGTTCGGTGACGGCGGTGACGGCGGCAACGGCACCATATTTTGCCGGGCGGCCACGGCGGCGCGGCCGGGAAGCTGTCCGGGACAAAAGGGGCTGACGGGCAGCTGTAAGGGAAGCATTAACGAGCGGTTTGCCCGAACCGCGGAATTAGTGACGCGATCGCGATAGTTTTTCCCCAGTGTCCGGTGGTGGGGGTGTCACCGGCTCAGGGAGGTTCCGAATGTCGTTCGTCGTTGTGCCCCCTGCCTATCTGCAGGCGGCGGCGACTGACCTGGCCAGCATTGGTTCGTCGCTGACCGAGGCCAACGCGGCGGTTGCGATGCCGACGACGGGGATCCTGGCCGCCGGTGCTGACTCGGTGTCGATGGAAATCGCGGCGTTGTTCGGCCTGCACGGTCAGCTGTACCAGGCGCTGAGTGCTCAGGCGGCGTCCTTCCACGCCCAATTTGTGCAGCTGATGAATGCCGGTGGCACGCAGTACGCGCTGGCCGAGGCCGAGAATGCCGCGCAGACCGTGGCGCAGGACATCACTTCGCCGGTGGCGTCGCTGACCGGGCGCTCGCTGTTCGGCGATGGCGCCAGCGGCGCGACAGCTGGCGGTAGTGGCCAGGACGGCGGGTGGTTGTTCGGCAACGGCGGCAACGGCATGGCCGGTGCGGTCGGGACGGGTCAGAATGGCGGCAATGGCGGCAGTGCTGGGCTGATCGGCAATGGCGGCAAAGGTGCTGCCGGCGGCACCGGCATGGCCGGCCCGACGAATACTGCAACCGGTGGTCCTGGTGGTGCCGGCGGTAAGGGCGGCAACGGCGGGTTCCTATTCGGCAACGGTGGCGACGCCGGCGCCGGGGGTACGGGCTCAAACGGGGTGGCTCCCCTGACTTCGGTCCCAGCTGGCAGCAGTGGCGGCAGCGGCGGCAATGGCGGCGACGGCGGTGCCGGTGGTCGTGGTGGATTGTTGTTCGGCAACGGCGGCACCGGCGCGGTCGGCGGGGACGGCGGATCGGGCGCCGGCTCCTTGGACAGCGGCCCAGCGAGTGTCGGTGGTCTCGGTGGTCTCGGTGGTGTCGGCGGCCGAGGCGGCGGCGGCGGCGATGCCGGAGCGCTGTGGGGCTCGGCCGGCGCCGGCGGGAACAGCGGCAACGGTGGAGCCGGCCTGAACGCGGTGGCCGCCGGCGGCGACGGTGGCAGCGGCGGCAACGCCGGCAGCGTCGGCGGCACCGGGGGCAGCGCCGGTCTGTTCGGCACCGGTGGTGCCGGCGGTCACGGCGGCCAGGGCGGGAACGGCGGGCAGGGAGTCAATGCCGGTAGGGGCGGCATGGGCGGCAACGGCGGCAACGGCGGCCTCGGCGGGCGGTTGTGGGGCGACGGCGGGCTCGGCGGGGTCGGCGGGGACGGCGGGACCGGCGGGAACTCCACTGACGCAATGAACGGCACGAGCGGTGACGGTGGCCAGGCCGGCGTCGGCGGCAACGGCGGCACTGCGCGGGTGATCGGCAATGGCGGAGACGGCGGCGCCGCCGGCAAAGGCGGGAACGCGGGCACGGGCGGTGCACCGGGCGACCTCCCCAACGCGGGTGCCGGCTCCGAGGGCGGTTTCGGCGGTAACGCCGGGGTGTTCGGCAACGGCGGCAGGGGTGGCGACGGCGGCGCGCCCGGAACCATCGGCGCGGTTTCGCTCGGTAGCCAAGGTGGCCGCGGCGGCATGGGCGGGTTCTTCGGCAACGGCGGCGACGGCGGCGACGCGGTGGGCTTCGGCTCCGGCGGCGACGGCGGCGACGCCAAGCTGATCGGCAACGGCGGCCACGGCGGCGACGCTATCGGCGCTCGGCCAGCAGCCCGGCACCGGCGGCCACCGCGGGCGTTCTTCGGCAGTGACGGCGCAGCCAGGAACGTCGTCCTAATCCCAGCGTTGTGACCTAGGTCGCGGTACCATCGCGTCCAGCCCATTGACCCTGGGGGGCCGTGGTCGGGCTGCGAGAGGTTTCCAGTGACCTTTGTCGTTGTGCCCCCGGCCTTTCTGGAAGTTGCGGCCGCTGACCTGGCGACGATCGGCTCGACAATAAGCGCCGCCAACGCGGCGGTAGCGGCACCGACAACGGGGATCCTGGCCGCGGGTGCCGACGCGGTGTCGACCGAGCTCGCGGCGTTGTTCGGGCTGCACGGGCAGCTGTATCAGGCGCTGAGTGCCCAGGCGGCGCTGTTCCACAACCAGTTTGTGCAGCTGATAAACGGCGGCGGGCTGCAGTACGCCCTCGCCGAGGCCACCAACTCCTCACCCCTGCAGGCCGTTGAGCAGGAGGTGCTGAGCGCTATCAATGCGCCGGTGAGCCTGGCGAGTGGGCGCCCACTGATCGGCAACGGCACCGATGGCGCGACACCCGGCGCCAGCGGCACTGATGGCGGGTGGCTCTACGGCAACGGCGGCAACGGCGCGGCAGGGACGGCTGCGACGGGCATGGCCGGCGGTAACGGCGGCAGTGCAGGGCTGATCGGCAATGGCGGCAAGGGTGGCGCCGGCGGCAGCGGCATCTCCGGCACGTCGAACGGTGCCGGCGGTGTCGGCGGTGCGGGCGGTGCTGGCGGGTTGCTGTGGGGCAACGGCGGCGACGGCGGGGACGGCGGCTACCGGCGTAAACGGGTTGATGCCCACGACTGGCGACCCCAATGGCGGTAGTGGCGGCAACGGTGGCAGCGCAGGTGCCGGTGGTCGCGGTGGATTGCTCTTCGGCAACGGTGGTACCGGCGCGATCGGCGGGGATGGTGGCACGGGCAGCTACTCCCTTGCCGGCGGCACCGCCGGTACCGGCGGCAGCGGCGGCAACGGCGGCAATGGCGGCAACGCCGGACTGCTGTCGGGCCTGGCCGGCGCCGGCGGGAATAGCTGGCAACGGCGGAGCAGGCGTGGATGCACTCGCCGACGGCGACGGCGGTTCGGGCGGCAGCAACTTTGCCACCGCTGGCGCCGGCGGCAACGCCGGTCTGTTCGGCACCGGCGGTGCCGGCGGTCACGGCGGCGACGGCGGAACCGGGGGCAAGGGAGTCCTCGGCGGCAGTGGCGGCCTCGGCAGCGAGGGCGGACGGGGTGGCCTCGGCGGGCGGGTGTGGGGCGACGGCGGTCTCGGCGGGGTCGGCGGGCACGGCGGGAACGGCGGAAACTCCACCGACAGCACCGTCGGCGTTGCAGGTGACGGCGGGCAGGGCGGCGCCGGCGGCTGGGGCGGTAATGCGCGGGTGATCGGCAACGGCGGCGCCGGCGCCGCGGCCGGCAGCGGCGGGAACGCAGGCACGGGCGGTGGACTGGCCAGCAACCCCTCCGCGGGGCCCGGTGCCCAGGGCGGCTTCGGCGGTGACGCGGGTGTGTTCGGCAGCGGCGGCAGGGGCGGCGACGGCGGCGCGCCCGGGACCGTCGGCCAGCTTGTGGCGGGCAGCTTCGGTGGCCGCGGTGGCGCGGGAGGGTTCTTCGGCAACGGCGGCGACGGCGGTGACGCGGTAGGCAGCGGCGACGGCGGCGCCGGCGGCGACGCCGAGATAATCGGTAACGGCGGCAACGGCGGCGACGCTATCGGCGTCGGTCACCAGCCCGGCGCCGGCGGCCACGGCGGGCTGATCGGTAGCAATGGAGCAGACGGCACGACGTCCTGAGCCGGCGGCCGTGCAAATGTGACCCGGATCGCGGTACCATCGCGTCCTGCCTATCGATCCAGGGGGGCCGTGATCGCGGGGGCAGCGAGAGGTTTGGCATGTCGTTTGTCGTTGTGCCCCCGGCTTTTCTGGAAGCTGCGGCTGCTGACTTGACGACGATCGGCTCAACGTTAGGCGCTGCCAACGCAGCGGTCGCGGCGCCGACGACGGGGATCCTGGCCGCGGGTGCCGACGCAGTGTCGATGGAGCTGGCGGCGTTGTTCGGCCTGCACGGCCAGCTCTATCAGGCGCTGAGCGCGCAGGCGGCGTCTTTCCACGCCCAGTTTGTGCAGCTGATGAACACCGGCGGGATGCAGTATGCCCTCGCCGAGGCCGAGAACGCCGCACAGGCCGTGGCGCAGGACATCACCTCGCCGGTGGCGTTGTTGACCGGGCGCCCGCTGTTCGGCGACGGCACAAATGCGACGACGGCTGGCGGTAGTGGCCAGGGTGGCGGCTGGTTGTTCGGCAACGGCGGCAACGGCATGGCCGGTGCGGCCGGGACGGGTCAGGCTGGCGGTAACGGCGGGGATGCGGGGCTGATCGGCAACGGCGGCCTGGGGGCCGTCGGTGGCACCGGAGCCGCGAGCACCGCGACCAACCCCGCCGGCGGTGCCGGCGGTGCCGGCGGTAAGGGCGGCAGCGGCGGATTGCTGTTCGGCAACGGTGGCGCCGGCGCGGCCGGCGGCACGGGCGGGGACGGGGCTCCCCCCTCAAGTTCTAGTCCCGACGGCAACAACGGCGGCGCCGGGGGCGCCGGGGGTGCCGGTGGTAATGGCGGGCTGCTATTCGGCAACGGCGGTAACGGCGCGGGCGGCGCAGACGGTGGCACGGGCAGCAACTCCGTTTCCTTCGGCGAACCCGGTATCGGCGGCGGCGGCGGCGCAGGCGGCAACGGCGGCAATGCCGGACTGCTATCCGGCTTGCCGGGCGTCGGCGGGAACAGCGGTAACGGCGGCGCTGGCCTGGACGCGCCCGCCAGCGGTGGCATCGGCGGCTTTGGCGGTAGCGGCGGCGTCGCCGCCGGGAACGGCGGCAACGCCGGTCTGTTCGGTACCGGCGGAGCGGCCGGCACCGGCGGATACGGCGGTACCGGCGGCAAGGGCTTCTTTGGCGGTGGTGGCGGCGAGGGCGGATTCGGCGGCCAAGGCGGCAACGGCGGGCTATTGCAGGGCGACGGCGGGATCGGCGGGGCCGGCGGGGCCGGCGCGTTGGGCGGCGGTAGCAGCGGGTCGGTCGGCAACGGCGGCGGCGGCCAGGGCGGCTTCGGCGGCAACGGTGGCACCGCCGGGCTGATCGGCAATGGCGGCAACGCCGGGTCCGGCGGGGCCGGCGGGAACGCCGGCACCGGCGCCACGTCCCCCGGCAGCGCCGGTCCCGGTGCCCAGGGCGGTTTCGGTGGCGACGCCAAGTGGTTCGGCAACGGCGGCGCCGGTGGCGACGGCGGCAAGACCGGATCCGGCGACGTAGCACAGGTCGGCGCCGGCGGTGGCGGTGGCATGGGCGGGAAGCTCTACGGCAACGGCGGCCACGGCGGTAACGCGATCGGCATCGGCTTCGGCGGCTTCGGTGGCGACGCCTCGCTGATCGGCAATGGCGGCGACGGCGGCAACGGTGCCGGTGTGATGCCGGACGGTACCCCTTACCCGGGCGGGGTCGGCGGCGTGGCCGGGCAACTGTCCGGCAAGCAAGGGGTGGACGGGCTGACTTCGTAGCGCTCGGGCCGGCGCTCTCGAACTGTTTGCTGGAACCGCGGATTAATCGGCGTGATCGCGATACCGTTTGTGCAGGGTCCGTCGCTCGGGTCGACTCCGGCCTGTTGAAGCTTCGACATGTCGTTTGTGGTTGCCCCCCGCCTTATTTGGAAGCTGCGGCTGCTGACCTGGCGAACATCGGCTCGGCCGGACTGATCGGCAACGGCGGCATCGGCGGGACCGGTGCCAACGGCGAGCGGCGGCTTCAACGGCGGTAGCGGGGGTAACTGCGGATTAACGATCCGGCCATCGATCATGGCTCGGGCAACTTTTGAAGTGTCTTGAGAAGGGGGGAGCTAGCAATGTCGTACGTGTTTGCAGCACCGGAGATGGTTGCGGCGGCGGCCACCGAATTGACCGGAATCGGCGACGCGCTCAGCGCGGCCAACCACACGGCGTCGGCGGGGACAACGCAGCTACTGGCCGCGGCCGGCGATGAGGTCTCGTCGGCCGTCGCAGCGTTGTTCGGCGCGCACGGCCGGCAATTTCAGGCCGCTCAGCGCGCAGGTGGCGGCGTTTCATGACCAGTTCGTGCAAACGTTGCGCGGAGGTGCGGGGGCGTATGCGGCCGCCGAGGCGGCCAATGCTTCGCCGCTGCAGGGGTTGGATGACCTGTTGTCGCCGGTCAAGGCGCTCACCGGGCGCCCGCTGTTCGGCGACGGTGCCAGCGGGGCGTCGGCCGGCGCCGCCGGCAAGGACGGCGGCTGGGTGTTCGGCAACGGTGGCAACGGCGTGGCCGGCGCGGCCAATACCGGTCAGGCCGGCGGCAACGGCGGCAATGCCGGGCTGATTCGGCAACGGGGGTACAGGCGCCACGGGCGGCAGCGCCACCCCTAGCAGCGTGACCGGCTCAACCGGTGGTGCCGGCGGCAAGGGCGGTAACGCCGGTCTGCTGTGGGGCAATGGTGGCATGGGTGGCGTCGGTGGCCAGGGCGGCGACGGCGGCGCCGCGACCGCTGCCGATCCCGACGGCTACAACGGCGGCATCGGCGGCGTCGGTGGCGACGGCGGCAATGCTGGTCTGCTCGTCGGCTCGGCCGGGGTGGGCGGGGACAGTGGAAATGGCGGTGCCGGGACAGCAGCCGGCGCTACCGGCCGCTATTCGGCGGCTACGGCGGCAATGCCGGCATAGCCGGAAGCGGCGGCGAGGCCGGGCTGTTCGGTAACGGCGCGGCTGGCGGTCAAGGCGGAATCGGCGGCGCCGGCGCCAACGGCTTCTATGCCGGCGCCGGGGGCGTCGGCGGTGTCGGCGGTCACGGCGGCGATGGCGGGCAGTTATTCGGTAATGGCGGGGTTGGTGGGGTCGGTGGTACTCGGCGGACAGGGCGGGGATTCCACTGACAACGTTGCGGGATACAAAGGGATAGGCGGCGATGGCGGCGCCGGTGGCAGCGGCGGTTTCGCTGGTCGCGTCGGCGACGGCGGCGTCGGCGGTGTGGGTGGCGTCGGCGGCGATGGCGGCACCGGCGGCAATGTACGACGGATTCCGCCGGTGGCGGCGGCCAGGGCGGGTACGGCGGCAGCGCCAGACTGCTCGGCAATGGCGGCGACGGCGCCGATGGCGGTACGCCGGGGGTCGGGTTCGGGACGTCTCTCAGCGACGGCGGCGGCTGGGGCGGTAACGGCGGGATCCTGTACGGCAACGGCGGCGACGGCGGTGCCGCGCACGGGTACGGCCGCGGCGGCGCCGGTGGCCTCGCCTTTCTGTTCGGCGATGGCGGTGACGGCGGTGCCGGTGCCGGCGGTGATCTGGGTGGCACCCACGGCTCGGGGGGGTTGCTGTTCGGCACTGACGGCACAGACGGGGCAGAGCTTTAACTGGCCGTGGGGACCGGGCAGGTCGTAGCTCCCAGGGCCGTTGATCATCCGGCAGACTGGTCGGGTGCCCGAACTCCCCGAGATCGAAGCGCTGGTCGACCATTTGCGGCGCCACGCCGTCGGTCTGACGGTCGGCCGCGTCGATGTCGCGGCGCTGTCGGTGCTGAAAACCTTCGACCCGCCGATCAACGCGCTGCACGGCCAGACCGTCGAGGGCGCCGAGCGCTGGGGCAAATACCTAGGGCTGCAAGCCGGGAAGCTGTTCCTGATCGCCCACCTGTCGCGCGCGGGCTGGTTGCGGTGGTCAGACCAGCTGGCCGCCGCGCCACTGCGCCCCGGCAAGGGGCCGATCGCGCTGCGCGTGCACCTGGGCACCCCCGGTAGCGCGCCGGGCTTCGACCTCACCGAGGCCGGCACCCAGAAGCGGCTGGCGGTGTGGCTGGTCGAGGACCCCAAGCAGGTGCCGGGCATCGCCGCCCTGGGTCCCGACGCCCTGGAGCTCAGCCCCGAGGACCTGGCCGCGGTGCTGGCCGGCAACACCGGCCGGATCAAGACCGTCATCACCGACCAGAAGGTGATCGCCGGCATCGGCAACGCCTACAGCGACGAGATTCTGCACGTCGCGAAGATCTCGCCGTTCGCCACGGCCGCGAAGCTGACCGACGAACAGCTCGCCACCCTGCACAACGCGATGATCACGGTGCTCTCCGACGCGGTGACGCGATCCGTCGGCCAGGGCGCGGCGACGCTCAAAGGGGAGAAGCGTTCCGGGTTGCGGGTGCACGCCCGCACCGGGTTGCCCTGCCCGGTGTGCGGAGACACCGTGCGTGAAGTGTCGTTCGCGGACAAGTCTTTTCAGTACTGCCCGACCTGCCAGACCGGCGGCAAGGTGCTGGCCGACCGCCGCATGTCGCGGCTGCTCAAGTAGCGGCCCTTGGTAATCGATATGCTGCCCGGGTGACTCGCCAGAAGATCCTCATCACGGGTGCCAGTTCCGGCCTGGGCGCCGGGATGGCGCGTGCCTTCGCCGCCAAGGGCCGCGACCTGGCCCTGTGCGCCCGTCGCACCGACCGGCTTGACGAGCTGAAAGCCGAACTGTCACAACAATATCCGTCGATCAACATCGCCGTCGCCGCGCTGGACGTCAACGACCACGAGGCCGTCCCGAAGGTCTTTGCCGAGCTGAACGACGAACTCGGCGGCATCGACCGCGTCATCGTCAACGCCGGCATCGGCAAGGGCGCCAAACTTGGTTCGGGCAAGCTGTGGGCCAACAAAGCGACCATCGAAACCAACCTGGTGGCAGCTCTAGTGCAGATCGAAACGGCGTTGGAGCTATTCAACAAGAGCGGTTCTGGGCATCTGGTGCTCATCTCTTCGGTACTCGGCACCAAAGGGGTGCCGGGCGTCAAAGCCGCTTACTCGGCCAGCAAAGCCGGAGTGAGCTCGCTGGGCGAGTCGCTGCGCGCCGAGTACGCGAAAGGCCCAATCAAGGTTTCGGTGATGGAGCCGGGCTACATCGAATCGGAGATGACGGCCAAGTCGGCAACCACAATGTTGATGGTGGACAACGAAACTGGCGTCAAGGCGCTCGTCGGCGCCATCGAACGCGAACCGGGCCGGGCCGCGGTGCCGTGGTGGCCGTGGGGGCCGCTGGTGCAGTTGATGCGGGTGCTGCCACTCTCCTTCACCAAGCGGTTCGGCTAACCTTTCGGCCCGCGAGCGTGCGCGTCTGTACGCGACACGCCGGGGCGAGCACGTACAATTGCGCACGCTCGCCCGCCGCAGTCAGTGTGGGACTGGTGTGTAATGCGCCGCGTCGCTGGTGAATTCGGGCTTTCCATATGTCGCCAGCCGAAGCTTGAGGAGCCCGATGACGTACGCGTCGGTGATCTCCCGCAGCACGGGGATGCGGCTGGCGTGGCTCACGGCGGTGAATCGTCCGATGATGAAGGGCGCGGTGAGGGCGATGCGCACGAGATCCGACGGCCCGAGTGAGACGCCCATGGCCGCGGCGATGTCGCGGTCACCACCGCAGAACGTGCGGACGAACGTGAGCTTGCTGAAACTCTTCTCGACCGCTTCGGCGCAACGGTCGAACAGGGACGTCCCGGGCCGCAGATAGGCCTCCATCGTGCCGCGGACGAGCTCCTGGCAGATGGCGTCGAATCCGTGGCGCAGCAGTGCCGATCGCGCGTGCAGGACGTGGACGATGTCTGCCGGTTCCGCGGGCAGGAGTTCTTCTGGCAGACCGAGCAGAAAGCAGCGATACCTGGCGAATTCGACGACGGCGCGTTCCTCGGGGGTGAACTCCGTGCGGCCTTCCTGGCGCGCCTTGCGGGCCAACAGGTATTGCCCGATCATCCCGGCGGGCATCTGGTCGACCTGCGGGACCGGCATGCCGTAGACGGCGGTGTCCCATTTGCGGCCCAACTTGTCCGGTTTCTTCAGGGCGTTGAACCGGACCATCGAGTGCATCAGCCGGACCATGGCCGCGGCTTCAAAGCCGGGACCGTAACGGTCCAGCGCACCCGGCAGGGCGGTGACGGCGAAGAAACTGGCGGTCTCGTTGACCCGCCGGGCGGCCCGCTTGCCCGAGAGCGCGCCGGTCAGCGCCATCGGCAGCGCGGCGTAGCTGTTGGTGAACGTCGCGATGAAGGCTCCCCGGGTAATGAAGGGGGCCAGCAGCGCGGCGGGGATGCGCTCCTGCCGAGCGCCTTCGCGCACCAGGTCGAAGTCGATCCACTCCGGCGTGGCCTCCATGGTGGCGATGAACGACTCGAGCTCGGGGGGCGCGTCCGGCACCGCCTCGAGTCCTTCCCGGCAGGCCGTCTTGAGCATGTCGATCAGGCGGGTGACGCTGTGCGTGGTCATCAAGGCCGCATAGGGATCGGCGACGACGTCGCCGAGCATGGTGGCTGTGCTGATCAATTCGGTGACGCGGTCGTCGTCCAGGATCGGCGCGCGGTCGGCCACCCAGGTGGGCAGCGCGGAGTCGACGTCGGGCTCGGTGGCCAGGCGATCCGGCCGCTGATCGAAGTCGAAGTCCCCGTAGAGATCTGGCTGCAATTCGCGCTGACTTCGGACCCGCTGCGCGAGTTCGGGGTAGTACGTGACCATGACGACCTCCCGGTAACTAACAACTTGTGAGCAATACTCACAAGTTGTTAGTTATGCTGTCAAGTGTGATTGCGGGCAGCCCGAAGCGGCGGATGACCGCCGACGAACGGCGCGAGCAGATCCTTGACGTCACCCACGCCATCGTCGATGCCGACGGGTTCCACGCGGCAACACCTAACCGCATCGCAGCGCAGGCCGGCATCAATCGATCCTTGATCTATCAGCTGTTCGGCGACCCGGCGAGCCTGTTCGTCGCGCTGATCGACCGTGCGGCGGCACGGGCCGGCGCCCAGTTCGCGGAGGCGATCTCCGGGTTGGAAGCTGTCGCCGAGGATCAGTCGCTGGTGATCGCGTTCGACGGTGTGCTGGCCGCTGTCGACGCCCATCCGGCTACGTGGCGGCTGTTTTTGTTTCCGCCGCAGGGTGCCCCACCGGAGTTGTATGCCCGTCTGGCCCAATCGCAGGCCGTCGTGCTCAGGTTCTTCGTCCGTGAACTGCTGCGTAACAATCCCCAGCTGCATGAGCCGGAATACACCGCTCGGATCCTGCATGCTGCCGGTCGCGAATTGCTGCAGCTACACCTCAGTGATCCGCAGACCGCATCCCAGGAACGTCTGCGCACATTTGTACGCCGACTCGGCTCCGAGCTCGCGGGCCGACCTGTCGGGGCATAGTCGCGAGCAGACGCAAAAGCACCCGACACGCCGTGCGTGCGGGTGCTTTTGCGTCTGCTCGCCGCAGTTAGCCCGCGCGCCCTCGTTCGGTCCGGTAGCGGCGGACCAGCGCGTCGGTCGAACTATCCGACTGAGCCGCGGGCGCGGCGTCCCCGATGATCACCGGAAGCAGCGCCTTGGCCTGCGTCTTGCCCAGCTCCACACCCCATTGGTCAAACGAGTCGATGCCCCACACCACGCCCTCGGTGAACACCTGATGCTCGTAGAGCGCGATCAGCTGGCCCAGCACCGACGGCGTCAACCGGTTTGCCAGGATCGAGGTCGACGGCCGGTTGCCGGGCATCACCTTGTGCGGGACCACATCGGCGGGGGTGCCTTCGGCGGCGATCTCCTCGGCGGTCTTGCCGAAGGCCAGCACCTGCGTTTGGGCGAAGAAATTGCTCATCAACAGGTCGTGCATGCTGCCGGTGCCTTCGACGGTGGGCAGATCGTCGAGGGGTTGCGAAAAGCCGATGAAGTCGGCCGGCACCAACCGGGTGCCCTGGTGCAGTAACTGGTAGAAGGCGTGCTGGCCGTTGGTTCCCGGTTCGCCCCAATAGATTTCGCCGGTGTCGGTGGTCACCGGAGTGCCGTCGGCGCGCGTCGACTTGCCGTTGGATTCCATGGTCAGCTGCTGCAGATAGGCCGCGAATCGCGCCAGGTCGTTGGAATACGGCAGCACGGCCCGCGACTGCGCATCCATGAAGTTGGAGTACCAGAGTCCGATAAGGCCAAGCAGCGCAGGCGCATTCGACTCCAGCGGGGCGGTCCTGAAGTGCTCGTCGACGATGTGGAATCCGGACAGGAAATCGGAGAAGGCTTCCCGGCCGATGGCGGCCATCAGCGACAGCCCGATCGCGGAATCAACCGAATAGCGCCCGCCGACCCAATCCCAGAAGCCGAACATGTTGGCGGTGTCGATGCCGAAGTCGTCGACCAGGCGCTTGTTGGTGGAGACGGCGACGAAATGCTTGGACACCGCGGCGTCACCGAGCGCATCGGTCAGCCAGCGGCGCGCGGCGGTCGCGTTGGTCAGCGTCTCCAACGTGGAGAACGTCTTGGACGCGACGATGAAAAGCGTTGTGTCAGGCTCTAAATCGGCCAGCGTGGCAATCAGGTCAGCGGGGTCGACGTTGGAGACGAAGCGCGCCGAAATCCCCGCGTCGGCGTAGTGGCGCAGCGCCTGGTACACCATCACCGGACCCAGGTCCGAACCGCCGATGCCGATGTTGACGACGGTGCTGATGCGTTTCCCGGTGGCTCCGGTCCATTCGCCGCTGCGCAGCCGGTCGGTGAAGTCGCCCATCGCGTCCAGCACGGCGTGCACGTCCTCGACAACGTTTTGGCCGTCGACGGTCAGCTCGGCGTCCCGGGGCAGCCGCAGCGCGGTGTGCAGCACCGCGCGATTCTCCGAGGTGTTGATGTGCGCACCGGCGAACATCTCGTCGCGGCGTTCTTCAAGGTGGGCCGCCCGGCCGAGATCGAGCAACAGCCGCAGCGTCTCGCGGGTGACGCGGTGTTTGCTGTAGTCGATGTAGAGGTCGCCGACGGTCGAGGGTGAGCTCACGGCCGCGATCGGGATCGTCGGCGAAAATCTGGCGTAGGTGGGTCTGTCCGATCTGTTCGTGATGCCTGCGCAGGGCGTCCCACGCCGGGGTGGCGGTGATGTCGGGAATTGATTGCACGGAAGTCATGGCGTGGCTCCTCCTCATCGCTTCGCTCTGCATCGTCGCCGACGCGGGTCATGGTTCGACCCTATCCGGCCGGCCCTAACCGCCACCTAGCACTCGTTGCAGATCGGGCTTCAGGGCTTGTAATTGCGCACCCCAGTACGACCAGGTGTGGGTGCCGTTGGCCGGGAAATTGAACACGGCGTTGGTGCCACCGGCGGTCAGATACTTCTTCTGAATAGCCTTGTTGCTCACTCGCGTGGCGTCTTCCAGCAGGCTGGCGTCCAGCTTCTTGCCGCCCAGTTCCTCCGCGGGGGTGCCGTTGCCGGTATACACCCAGATGCGGGTTCCGTTCGCGACCAGCTTGGCGGCATTGACCGTCGGATCGTGCTGGGCCCACGCCGGGTCGCTCGGCGGGCCCCACATGGCGGCGGAGTGAAACCGCCGGCGCCCAGCTGCGCGACACCGACCAGCGAGGGCCACTGTCCGGCGGACAGGTTGAGGAAGCCCGACATCGAGGCCGCATAGATGAAGTTGTCGGGATGTTTGGCCGCCAGGATCAGTGCCGCGGATCCGGCCATCGAAGCGCCGACCACGCCATTGCCGCTGGGGCTTATCCCTCTTGTTCTCCGCCAGCCATGCCGGCAGCTCTTGGGTGAGGAAGGTTTCCCATTTGTAGGTCCACACACCGCCATTGCCGACCGCCGGCCGGTACCAGTCGGAGTAGAAACTGGCCTCTCCGCCCGTGGGCATGAGGACCGACAGGCCGGACTGGTTGAACCACTCGAAACGCCGCGGTGTGGATATCCCAGCCGTTGTAGTCGTCCCGGGCGAGCATGCCGTCGAGCAAATACACCACGTGCGGGCCGCCCTGCTGGAACTCCACCTTGATTTGGCGGTTCATCGACGGCGACGGCACCATCAGGTACTCGATCGGCACACCTTGCCGGGACCACGCGGAGCAGGTTGCTACGCTCGCGCACATCCCACTAAGCAGGCCCAGCAAAGTCGCCGCTGATACCAGCATCAGCCGGCGCAATGGCGAAACCGCAGCTCTTCCTGCTGTAGTCATTTCGGCGGAAATTTACCGCAGCAAGGCAGCAATCTCGCATGACGAGACCCAGAAGTAATCCTTTAGTGACCGAGTCGGCCCCGACCCAATCGCAAAAGCAGCATCGCCAGGTCTTTACCTTCGGGACCGAGCTCGCTGTAGCGCTCGATCACTTTCATTTCGCGGCTGTGTACCAGCCGGGTGCCGCCGGACGCCATTCGCACTTTGCCGATTGCCTGGGACACTTCGGCACGCCGCTTTACCGCGGCGAGGATCTGGGCGTCGAGCCGGTCGATCTCTCTGCGCAAATCATCGATATCAGTCGGTTGGGTTTCGATCGTTTCCGTGTTCATCTCAGCTAACTCCGCGTTCTCGTATTGTGGGGGTTCTGGTCTCATCCGGTATCAGGCCTCACACAAGAAACGAGCCCCGAATCCGGAAGCGGACCACGGGGCTCTGCGAATGCAGCTAGACCATGGGCACCGCTGGCCGGTACCCATAGAAAAATCGGCGCTGCTTGTCGAGCACGGAACCGAGTGTGCCACTAAGGACGGCACCCGCGCAAAAAAACCGCTGGATAACACCGCAACAGGATTCGTCGCCGGGCGGCGGTAAGTTTGGAGCGACATGAGTGTGTACGCAACCGATGCCGAGCCCGCCTCCGAAGCGGATCGTCTCCTCGAGGGCCTCAACCCGCAGCAGCGCCAGGCGGTGGTGCATGAGGGTTCGCCGCTGCTGATCGTGGCGGGCGCCGGCTCGGGTAAAACGGCGGTGCTGACACGGCGCATTGCCTATTTGATGGCGGCCCGCGGTGTCGGGGTGGGTCAGGTTCTGGCCATCACGTTCACCAACAAGGCCGCCGCCGAGATGCGCGAACGCGTGGTGCGACTGGTCGGCCCCCGGGCCCGGTACATGTGGGTGTCGACGTTTCATTCCAGCTGCGTGCGGATCCTGCGCAACCAGGCGTCGTTGATCGAAGGCCTCAACTCCAACTTCTCCATCTATGACGCCGACGACTCCAGGCGTTTGCTGCAGATGATCGGCCGGGATATGGGCCTGGACATCAAGCGGTATTCGCCGCGGTTGCTGGCCAATGCGATCTCCGGCCTGAAGAACGAGCTGATCGACCCGCACCGGGCGGTGTCCGACTTATCGGACGACTCCGACGACCTGGCGCGCACCGTTGCGTCGGTCTACGGCGAATATCAGCGACGGCTGCGGGCGGCCAACGCGCTGGACTTCGACGACCTCATTGGCGAGACCGTGGCGGTGCTGCAGGCCTTCCCGGAGATCGCCCAGTACTACCGGCGGCGGTTCCGGCATGTCCTGGTCGACGAATACCAGGACACCAACCACGCCCAGTACGTGCTGGTGCGCGAATTGGTCGGCCGCGGCACCGACAGTTCCCCCGACGACATACCGCCGGCGGAGTTGTGCGTGGTCGGCGATGCCGACCAGTCGATCTACGCGTTCCGCGGCGCCACCATTCGCAACATCGAGGACTTCGAACGCGACTATCCCGACGCCAAAACGATTCTGCTGGAACAGAATTACCGTTCGACGCAGAACATCTTGTCGGCGGCCAACTCGGTGATCGCCCGCAACGCCGGACGCCGCGACAAGCGACTGTGGACCGACGCCGGCGACGGGGAGCTGATCGTCGGATACGTCGCCGACAACGAGCACGACGAGGCCAGGTTCGTCGCCGAAGAGATCGACGCTTTGGCGGAGCGCGGCGACATCACCTACAACGATGTGGCCGTCTTCTACCGCACCAACAACTCGTCGCGGTCGCTGGAAGAGGTGTTCATCCGCGCCGGCATTCCCTATAAAGTCGTTGGGGGAGTGCGCTTTTACGAGCGCAAGGAAATCCGCGACATCGTCGCCTACCTGCGCGTGCTGGACAACCCCGGCGACGCGGTGAGCATGCGGCGAATTCTCAACACGCCACGGCGCGGCATCGGTGACCGCGCCGAAGCCTGCGTCGCGGTGTACGCCGAAAACACCGGCGCCACCTTCGCCGACGCGCTGGTGGCCGCGGCCGCGGGCAAGGTCCCGATGCTGAATACCCGTGCCGAGAAGGCCATTTCGGCATTTGTTGAGCTGCTTGACGACCTGCGTGGCCGCCTCGATGACGACCTCGGCGATCTGGTGGAGTCGGTGCTGGAACGCAGCGGCTACCGCAGGGAACTGGAGTCTTCCACCGATCCGCAGGAGCTGGCCCGGCTGGACAACCTCAACGAACTCGTAAGTGTCGCACATGAATTCAGCATCGATCAGGCGAACAATGCGGCGCTGGAGCTCGACACCGAAGACGTGCCGGACACCGGTGTGCTGGCGGCGTTCCTGGAACGCGTGTCGTTGGTCGCCGACACCGATGAGATCCCCGAGCACACTGCCGGTCTGGTCACGCTGATGACCTTGCACACCGCCAAGGGCCTGGAGTTCCCGGTGGTATTCGTCATCGGCTGGGAGGACGGGATGTTCCCGCATATGCGGGCGCTGGACGATCCGACCGAACTGTCCGAGGAGCGACGGCTGGCCTACGTCGGAATCACCCGGGCCCGGCAACGGCTGTACCTCAGCCGCGCCATCGTCCGGTCGTCCTGGGGGCAGCCGATGCTCAACCCGGAATCCCGTTTCCTGCGCGAGATTCCGCAGCAGCTCATCGACTGGCGACGCCTCGCGCCGAAGCCGTCGTTCAGCGCGCCGATGAGTGGCGCCGGCCGATTCGGTACCCCGCGGCCGTCGCCCACGCGCTCCGGGATGGCCAAGCGTCCGCTGCTGGTGTTGCAGGCCGGCGATCGCGTCACCCACGACAAGTACGGCCTGGGCCGCGTCGAGGAGGTTTCCGGCGTCGGCGAGTCGGCGATGTCGCTGATCGACTTCGGCAGCTCGGGGCGGGTGAAGCTGATGCACAACCACGCCCCGGTCGCCAAGCTCTAGGTTCGCCGTCGAGCGCGCCTGGCGGGCGCAGCCGACATCGTGAATCGGTTTGGCGAGTTCATCGAGACTCTGCGGCGTTGAGTGTGCATCGTGGGCTTTGCGTGTGAACCTGCGGCTTTGAGTGTGCATTCTGGGCGTAAAAATCGCGGGCGGGGCCGCCCTACGCTCACACCCGACGCCGCACGTTCACCCCAACGCCGCGGGTTCACACCCGAGCCGCGGTTCACACTCAACGCCTCGCAGCGTTAGTACTGCAACCAGCGTTTGGTGCGCGGGTGCAGCGCCAGGATCACGCTGGCCAGCGGCAGCACCGGCAGGGTGTGCACGATCCACGCGACGCGTGCGCCCGCGATGAACACCGCGCTGTAGGTCAGCAACGCGATCACCGCACCGATCACGATCAGCCAGCGCCCGATGGGCCGATGCTGCAACAGCATGATCACGCCGCTGATGGTCGAAATCGCGAAGACCAGAGCGAGGAACCCCACCGCGACGCAGAACAGCAGGTCGGTTTTCCACCAGCCCGCGATCAGCAGGGTGGCGACCACCGAAGTGGCCCATCCGCTGAGGAAGCTGACCGCGCAGGTAGCGACGGCCGTCCGGCCGCTCGGCTCACCGGTCGATGCACGCTCGGCTCGACGGGTTTCCGTAAAGGACGTCGGCTGCGGGGGAATCTCGGTCGTGGGGGACTCCGGGACGGTTGGCATGGGTCCGCTCGGCGCGCGCCGGATGATCCGGGTGCGCGATTCAGCGGAGGGTGCCTCGGGTTCGCTCGGTTGCGCGCCCGGAGCTGGCTCGTTCGGCGCGGTCACCGCAACTCAACCGGCGTAGTTGCCGACGTAGATGCCCCGCTTGGCCAGCCACGGCACGGGGTCGATTCGTTCGCTGCCGCCCAGCAGCACCTCGAAGTGGAGGTGCGGGCCGGTCGAGAAGCCACGGTTGCCCATGGTCGCGATCTGGTCGCCCGCCATCACCCGCTCGCCGACGCCCACCAGCGTGGTGTTGACGTGGCCGTAGAGCGTGACGGTGCCGTCGGCGTGGCGTAGCTTGACCCACATTCCGTAGCCGGCGGTGGGCCCGGCGTCGATGACGACTCCATCCGCCACCGCGTAGATGGGTGTTCCGATTGAGTTGGCCAGGTCGATTCCTGCGTGCAGCACACCCCAGCGATACCCAAAATTCGAGGTGAAAATCCCGTGTGTGGGCATGACGTAGAGCGGCTGCTGCATTCGCGCCTCGCGCTGGGCGCGCTCTTGCGCGAACGCCATCCCTTTGGCGAGCTCTTCGTTGTGCGACACGGCGCTAGCCGCCGGCTGAACCGCGACGACCTGAACGCCGCGGGCGGCGTTGCTGCCGGCCCCTCCGAGCAGCGATGACGCATTGGCCGTCACCACAGCATCGATCCTGGGGGTGTCGGCATGGCTGATGGCCGCATGTCCCGCTGCGGCTGCCGCGCCTGCGGCCATGGCGGAGATCAGCAGGCGCCCCTTGGCGGCGCTGGTCGGCTGCTTGCGGTGCTGCCCGCCCCGTGACGGCACCTCGGGCGCGACCAAGGCATCGGCACGATAGTGGCGCGGTATGGCGGTCGGGTCGACGTTGACTCGCTCCAGGACGTCGGTGGGATCGATCAGCCGTTCCGGGGTCAGATTGTCGATGTGATGCAGATCGTCGAGCTCGGGAGCTCCCAGTACTCGGGTTTCGTTGTCGAAGCCGAAGTCGGTCTCTAACTCCTGGTCACCCAGGTCGACGTGGTAGCGCTTAGCGCGGTCATCGAAGTCAAAGCCGTCGAGCGGAATGATCTCGGTGATTTCGTTCTCGTTGGGCGGAAACCACTCGTCGCGAGTTACGCGTACTGCTGCTGCAGCAACGCGAGAACGGGCATGTCGGTGCTGGGACAACCTGAAATGTCCTCGGATCGTGACCGTAACGTTATCTGGACCCTGAGACGGTATCCGCTCACCGATACGGCTGGCAACCTAAGGGCAAAATCTGGCCAATATTGTGATCTGGGTCACGTTTGAAATTTGACAGTAGATGGTGACCTGCGCCACATCGGTGAAGCTGGCGGCATACCGGGGATAGCCGCCAAATCGCCGTGTGGATACAGTTCCACCGTGCGTGTTGCCGAGTCCGGTGCCGCCTCCCTATAGGCCGAGCGAAGACGGTGAGCCCATGGATCTTTTCGAGTATCAAGCGAAGGAACTGTTCGCCAAGCACAACGTGCCCAGCACGCCCGGCCGGGTGACCGATACCGCCGAAGGCGCTCGGGAGATCGCCACCGAAATCGGTCGACCGGTGATGGTCAAAGCGCAGGTCAAAATCGGTGGGCGCGGCAAGGCCGGCGGCGTGAAGTACGCCGCGACCCCCGAGGACGCGTACGAACACGCCAAGAACATCCTCGGCCTGGACATCAAAGGCCACATCGTTAAGAAATTGCTGGTCGCAGAGGCCAGCGACATCGCCGAGGAGTACTACATCTCCTTCCTGCTCGATCGTGCCAACCGCACCTACCTCGCGATGTGCTCGGTAGAGGGCGGCATGGAGATCGAAGAGGTGGCCGCCACCAAGCCCGACCGTCTCGCCAAAGTCCCGGTAAATGCCGTGACGGGCGTCGATCTGGCCACCGCGCGGTCGATCGCCGAGCAAGGCCATCTGCCGGCCGAGGTGCTGGACGCCGCCGCGGTCACCATCTCCAGGCTGTGGGACCTGTTCGTCGGCGAGGACGCCACTTTGGTCGAGGTGAACCCGTTGGTGCGTACCCCCGACGACCAGATCCTGGCGCTGGACGGCAAGGTCACCCTCGACGGCAACGCCGACTTCCGGCAGCCCGGCCACGCCGAGTTCGAGGACCGCGACGCCACCGACCCACTGGAGCTCAAAGCCAAGGAGCACGACCTCAACTACGTCAAGCTCGACGGGGCCGTCGGCATCATCGGCAACGGCGCGGGTCTGGTGATGTCGACTCTCGACGTCGTCGCGTACGCCGGGGAGAAGCACGGGGGAGTCAAGCCAGCAAACTTCCTCGACATCGGTGGCGGCGCTTCCGCCGAGGTGATGGCCGCCGGGTTGGACGTGGTTCTGGGTGACTCGCAGGTCAAGAGCGTGTTCGTCAACGTCTTCGGTGGCATCACCTCGTGTGACGCGGTGGCCACCGGGATCGTCAAGGCGCTGGAAATCCTGGGCGACGAGGCCAACAAGCCGCTGGTGGTGCGTCTGGACGGCAACAACGTCGAGGAAGGCCGGCGCATTTTGGCCGAAGCCAACCACCCGCTGGTGACGCTGGTACCGACGATGGACGAAGCCGCCGACAAAGCGGCCGAGCTGGCGAGCGCCTGACGTGGCGATCGCAAGAGCGGCGAAGCCGGTCGTAGCGGGTCGACACTATGAAAGGACTTGTGGATATGTCGATCTTTCTGAATAAAGACAACAAGGTCATCGTCCAGGGCATCACCGGCAGCGAGGCCACCGTGCACACCGCCCGGATGCTCAAGGCGGGCACCCAGATCGTCGGCGGCGTCAACGCCCGCAAGGCCGGCACCGAGGTCACCCACGAGGACAAGGGCGGCAGGATTGTCAAGCTGCCGGTTTTCGGCGGGGTCGCGGAGGCGATGGAGAAGACCGGCGCCGACGTGTCGATCATCTTCGTGCCGCCGAAGTTCGCCAAGGACGCGATCATCGAGGCCGTCGACGCCGAGATTCCGCTACTGGTGGTGATCACCGAGGGCATACCGGTGCAGGACAGCGCCTATGCGTGGGCCTACAACCTCAACAAGGGCGGCAAGACCCGCATCATCGGCCCCAACTGCCCGGGCATCATCAGCCCCGGTCAGGCGCTGGTCGGCATCACCCCGGCCAACATCAGCGGACCCGGGCCCATCGGGTTGGTGTCCAAGTCGGGCACGCTGACCTATCAGATGATGTTCGAGCTGCGCGATTTCGGGTTCACCACCTCGATCGGTATCGGTGGTGACCCGGTGATCGGCACCACGCATATTGACGCCATCGAGGCGTTCGAGAAGGATCCCGACACCAAGCTCATCGTGATGATCGGTGAGATCGGCGGTGACGCCGAGGAGCGCGCGGCCGACTTCATCAAGGCCAACGTGTCCAAGCCGGTCGTCGGGTATGTCGCGGGATTCACCGCTCCGGAGGGCAAGACGATGGGTCACGCGGGCGCCATCGTGTCCGGCTCGTCGGGCACCGCGGCCGCCAAGAAGGAAGCCCTGGAGGCGGCCGGCGTCAAAGTCGGCAAGACCCCGTCGGAGACGGCCGCGCTGGCTCGGGAGATTCTGGCCACCTTGTAGTGGTTTCTGCTCGCGGGTAAACGTCGGGTGGCCCGCTTTCCGCCCTCGGTTCAGTCGATGACGCCGGAGGCTCCGGATACCCCATCCGAGCCGAATAGCAGCGCTGTGCCGCCATTGCCGCCGTTGCCGACGCTGAAGCCGCCGTCGCCGCCGCCGCCACCGTTGCCGCCGTTACCGATCAGCCCCGCGTTGCCACCGTTGTTGCCGCTCCCGCCGTTCGCGCCGAGGCCGCCGGCGCCGCCGATACCACCGCTGCCAACGAGGATGCCGCCGTTGCCGCCCGCCCCGCCCTTGCCGCCGGAGTCGCCCAACCCGCCTACGCCGCCGTCGCCACCGGATCCGATGAGCTTTGCGCCGGCCCCGCCGTCGCCGCCATTGCCGCCGCCGCCGGCTAAAGTTCCGTCATCGCCGCCGGCGCCACCGGCGCCGCCTCCGCCGCGAAGCACTCCGCCGTCGCCGCCGCGCCCGCCGTCGCCAGCGTCGTGCAGGGCGCTGTCCCCGCCCGAGCCGCCGGCACCGCCGGAGCCGATGAACCCACCCGCGCCGCCGGCGCCACCGGTACCGCCCGAGCCATCCATGGCGCCCATTCCGCCGGCCCCGCCGGCACCGCCGGTGCCCGACAGGATGCCGCCACTGCCGCCCGTGCCGCCGGTCCCGCCGCTGGAGATATTGCCGCCTCCGCCGGTGCCGCCGGCGCCGCCGGTGCCGATCAGGCCGCCACTGCCACCGGTGCCGCCCGTCCCGGCGGCAGTGCCGAGATGGTTTGCAAAGCCGCCGGTGCCGCCGACGCCGCCGGTGCCGAAAAGTCCGGCGGTTCCGCCGTTGCCTCCGGCTCCGGCGAAGCTGAACCCGCTAATGGCTCCACCGGCCCCGCCCGCGCCGCCGGTACCGAATAGCCCGCCGGCCCCGCCATTGCCGCCGTTGTGGCCGAAAGAGCCAGTGCCGCCCGGCCCTCCGTTGCCGAACAGCCCTGCGGCCCCACCGTTACCACCGTTGGGGTGGGCGGTGCTTCCGGACCCGCCGGCGCCGCCGTTGCCGATCAATATTCCGCCGGCCCCACCGTTTGCCCCGCTGCCCGGGGTGCCGTTCGTGCCGTTGCCGATCAGCGGGCGTTGCAGCAGGAACTCGGTGGGCGCATTGATCACGCTGAGCAGGTCTTGCCGCAGGGACTGCAGAGGTAAGGCGTTGGCGGCCTCGGCGGCGGCATACTGCCCCGCGCCCGCATTCATCAGCGCTACGAATTGCTGATGAAACGACGCCGCCTGAGCGCTCAGCGCCTGATACGCCTGGGCGTGCATCCCGAACATCGCGGCGATGGCCGCGGACACCTCATCGGCGCCCGCGGCCGGCACCGCCGTCGTCGAGGCCAGCGCCGCCGCATTGGCCGCGCTGATCGTCGAACCAATATTCGCCAAATCCGAAGCCGCCGCCGACACAAGCTCCGGCACCGCGATGAGAAACGACATCTGACACCTCCGAGGAGACATTGAGGTGACGATCCGCGATCGTCAGGTCAGATTGATGAAAGGGCAACTACCAACCATATCGCCGTCAGATACAACTCATACCCAGTTCCTGGAAACTGGGTGCTGCCCGGCGGGAGAACTCGAAGAGCTCATAGAAACGTCGGCTCGCGCTAGCCGCGGGGTAATTCCGGCTTACCCGGCCGGGTAACGGAGCGTGTGCTCGCCCGGGTGGGCGCTACACCAACGCGGCCAGCTTGCCGGCCAGCCGCTCCACATAGGCGGCGATCTCGTCTTCGGGACGGTCCGGCAAGCCGAACAGCACCTCGGTGACGCCCAGCTCCGCCCAGCGCGCCAGCTTCTCGGGCACCGGTTTGAAGTCCAGGGCCACGATCTGCGGGGCCCCGTCACGGCCGGCGGCCGCCCAGGTGTCCTGCAGCAGCTTCACCGGTTCGTCGATGTCGAAGTCGCGCGGGGTGGTGATCCATCCGTCGGCACTGCGGGCGATCCACTTGAAGTTCTTCTCGGTGCCCGCGGCGCCCACCAGCACCGGAATGTGCGACTGCACCGGCTTCGGCCAGGCCCAACTCGGCCCGAACTTGACGAACTCGCCGTCGTAGGCGGCTTCCTCCTGTGTCCACAGCGCGCGCATCGCTTCGATGTATTCGCGCAGCATGGTGCGGCGCCGCGCGGGCGGCACGCCGTGGTCGGCGAGCTCATCGGTGTTCCAGCCGAACCCGACGCCCAGGCTGACGCGGCCGCCGGACAGGTGATCCAGTGTGGCGATGCTTTTCGCCAGGGTGATCGGGTCGTGTTCGACGGGCAGTGCCACCGCGGTGGACAGCCGGACCCGCGACGTCACCGCGCAGGCCGCACCCAGGCTCACCCACGGGTCCAGCGTGCGCATATAGCGGTCGTCCGGCAGCGAGGCGTCACCCGTCGTCGGATGGGCCGCCTCGCGTTTGACCGGGATATGGGTATGTTCTGGCACGTAAAACGTCTGAAAGTTGTGGTCGTCGGCGAGTTTGGCGGCTGCAGCCGGGGAAATACCACGGTCACTGGTAAAAAGTACAAGGCCGTAATCCATGAACAGAATTAGAACGTGTTCTACCTTCGGTGGGCAAGGCGCCCCCGGCATCGGCAACCCGACGTGCGCTAGCGTTGGTGTTCGAACCGAGTCGCAACGCAATGGGCTGCCAGCCTGGGAGCACAGCGTCGCACTGCAGCAGTGGCACCGTGACGGCACTGGAAGCAACAGGAGGAGTCATGACCTACTCGCCGGGTACTCCCGGGTATCCACCAGCGCAGCCCCCGGGTCCTACGCAGGCGCCACGCCCTCGTTCGCCAAAGATGACGGTGAAAGCAAGCTTCCTCTGTACCTGGTCGTCGGCGTGGCGGTACTTGGCCTGCTGGTGTATCTGGTGAATTTCGCTCCGACTTTCACCATCAAAGGCGACCTCGGTGGTGGTGGACGTGCCGGCGATGGCGGCCTGGCCGTCGTGGCGGCCCTGTTGGCCGGGCTGCTTGCCGGGGTCGGTCTACTGCCCAAGGGGAAGAGCCACCTGGGGATCGTCGCGGCGATCGCGACGCTGGGCCCGCTGCTGGCGCTCGCGGAGGCCATCAACACGCTCGGCGGTGTTACGGCCGAGTGGGGGATCTGGGCGATTCTGGGCCTCAGCGTGTTGCAGGCGGCAGCGGCCATCGCCGCGGTTCTGTTGGAGGCGGGCGTCATCAAAGCGCCGGCGCCACGCCCCAAGTACGACCCGTATCAGCAGTACGGCCAGTACGGGCAATACCCGCAGCAGTACGGCCAACAGGCTTATTACGGTCAGCCGGCTCCTCAACAGCAGGCGCCCAACCCGCAGCAGCCACCGCAATATGGGTCGCAGTACGGCTACCCGTCCAACCAGCCCCAGTCCCAAGTCCCGACGCAGAACATGATCCCGACTTCGACCGCGAATCCGCCATCGGGCGGATTCGGTGCCCAGCCCTCGGCGCAGTCGCAGTCGTCGCCATCCACCCCACCCACCGGCTTCCCCAGCTTCAGCCCGCCACCGTCGGTCAGCGCGAGCAGCGGTTCCCAGGCGGGTTCGGCTCCGGCCAACTACTCGAACCCCGGCAGCGGCCAGCAGTCCTACGGCCAGGGCCAACAGTCGTCCTCACCTGGGTCGGCGCCGCTCTAACCGGGCGCTCTCGCGCCTGTGGCGGACTATCGGGCAGCGGGCGCGCGCCAGGCGCGTGATCTCGTAAGGGTCGCATTCGGCCCGGCGTTGGTGGCGCTGGTCATCATCGCCGCGGTCACGCTGCTGCAGCTGCTGATTGCCAATAGCGACATGACCGGCGCCTTGGGCGCCATCGCCAGCATGTGGCTGGGCGTGCATACCGTGCCGATCTCGATCGGCGGCCGCGAACTCGGCGTCATGCCGCTGCTGCCGGTCCTGTTGATGGTGTGGGCGACCGCACGCAACACTGCGCGGGCCACCTCCTCCCGTACGTCGTGGCTGGTCATCCGCTGGGTTGTCGCGTCCGCGCTGGGCGGACCCCTGCTGTTGACGGCCATCGCGCTGGCGGTCATTCATGACGCGTCGTCGGTGATCACCGAGCTGCAAACACCCAGCGCCCTGCGCGCGTTCACCAGCGTGCTGGTGGTGCATGCCGTCGGTGCCGCGATCGGCGTGTGGTCCCGAGTGGGCCGACGGGCGTTGGCGGCGTCGCTGCTGCCCAATTGGCTGGCTGATTCGGCGCGTGCCGCGGCGGCCGGGGTGTTGGCGTTGCTCGGGCTTTCCGGCCTGGTGACGGCCGGCTCGCTGGTTGTGCACTGGTCGACAATGCAAGAGCTGTACGGGATTACCGACTCGATATTCGGCCAGTTCAGCCTGACCGTGCTGTCGGTGCTGTACGCACCCAACATCATCGTGGGCACGTCGGCGGTCGCGGTCGGGTCCAGCGCACATCTTGGCTTCGCGACCTTTAGTTCGTTCACCGTTTTCGGCGGTGACGTTCCGGCATTGCCGATCCTGGCCGCGGCTCCCACGCCGCCGCTCGGTCCGGTGTGGGTCGCCCTGCTGATCGTGGGAGCGGCGTCCGGCGTGGCGGTCGGACAACAATGCGCTCGGCGTGCGCTGCCGGTTGTTCCGGCGATGGCCAAGCTGTTGGTGGCGTCGATCGCCGGGGCACTGGCGATGGCGCTGCTCGCGTACGGCGGCAGCGGTCGGCTGGGCAATTTCGGCGATGTCGGTGTGGACCAGGGCGCCTTGGTGATTGGCGCGTTCTTCTGGTTCGCGGTCGTCGGCTTGGTCACGGTGATGATGGCCGGCGGGATCCGGCGCCGGCGGCGGCGGCCCAGACGCGTCCCCGCCCCGCCGCCGCCCGAGGAATTCGACGAACCCCCGGAGCCTGCCGATTCCGAAGAGGAAGTGCTGGCGGCCGACGAGGACGTGCTGGCGGCCGACGAGGAAGTGCTGGCGGCCGACGAGGACGTGCTGGCGGCCGACGAGGACGTGCTGGCGGCCGACGAACCGACCCGCGATGCCGGCGATTAGCCGGCGCGAGTCTGCGCTGGTGGCAACGAGACTGCGCAGCGACAGCCGACACGTCGGACGCATCGAGCCCTGGACGCAGAGTCGACGCGACTCCCGGCGCCGCGCGGCCGACTACCGGCGCGACTAGGCTCGCCTCGTGCAGGAACCGCTCCGCGTGCCCCCGAGTGCACCCGCGCGGTTGGTGGTGTTGGCGTCGGGCACCGGTTCGCTGCTGAATTCACTACTCGACGCGGCCAAAGGTGACTACCCGGCGCGGGTGGTTGCGGTCGGCGCCGATCGCGACTGCCGGGCTCTCGAGATCGCCGGGCAGGCATCGGTGCCGGCCTTCACCGTCCGGCTCGCCGACCACCCCGACCGCGCCGCCTGGGACGCCGCCATCACCACCGCCGCCGCCGCGCACTCGCCCGATCTGATCGTGTCCGCGGGCTTCATGAAAATCCTTGGACCACAGTTTCTTTCGAAATTCAACGGACGCATCCTCAACACCCACCCGGCGTTGTTGCCGGCGTTCCCGGGTGCGCATGCAGTGGCCGACGCACTGGCCTACGGCGTGAAGGTCACGGGCTGTACGGTGCACGTGGTGGATGCCGGCACGGACACCGGGCCGATAGTGGCGCAACAACCCGTCCAGGTGCTCGACGGCGATGACGAAGAGACTTTGCACGAACGCATCAAGGTCATCGAACGACGGCTGCTGGTGGACGTGGTGGCCGCGATGGCGACCCGCGGCGTGACGTTGATTGGACGAAAGGCGACCATACGATGAGCACCGACGCCACAAGAAGGCCGATTCGCCGCGCGTTGATCAGCGTGTACGACAAGACCGGGCTGATAGAACTCGCCCGGGGCCTGGGCGAGGCCGGCGTCACCATCGTCTCCACTGGGTCGACGGCGAAGACCATTGCCAACCAAGGGATTCCGGTGACACCGGTGGAAGAGCTGACCGGCTTCCCTGAGGTGCTCGACGGCCGCGTCAAGACACTGCACCCGCGGGTGCATGCGGGGCTGCTGGCCGATTTGCGTAAACCCCAACACCAAGCGGCCCTGGCCGAGCTCGGTATCGAGGCGTTCGAGCTCGTCGTGGTCAACCTGTACCCGTTCAGCCAGACCGTCGAATCCGGTGCCGGCGTTGACGAATGCGTCGAGCAGATCGACATCGGCGGGCCATCCATGGTCCGGGCGGCGGCCAAGAACCATCCCAGCGTCGCCGTGGTCACCGACCCGCGCGGGTATGACGGCGTGCTCGCCGCGGTACGCGACGGCGGATTTACCCTGGACGAGCGCAAAAGGCTGGCGTCGTTGGCATTTCAGCACACCGCCGAGTACGACATCGCCGTCGCGAGCTGGATGCAGCAGACGCTGGCACCCGAGCATCCGGAGGCGCAGTTTCCGCAATGGTTCGCCAGGCACTGGCGCCGTGAGGCAACGCTGCGCTACGGCGAGAACCCGCATCAGCAGGCGGCGCTCTACGGCGACCCCGCTGCCTGGCCCGGCCTGGCGCAGGCCGAGCAGCTGCACGGAAAAGAGATGTCCTACAACAACTTCACCGACGCGGACGCGGCCTGGCGGGCCGCCTTCGACCACGAGCAGACGTGTGTGGCGATCATCAAGCACGCCAACCCGTGCGGCATCGCCATCTCAGACGTTTCGGTGGCCGACGCGCATCGCAAGGCCCACGAATGCGATCCGCTGAGCGCCTACGGCGGAGTTATCGCGGCCAACACCGAGGTCAGCGTCGAGATGGCGGAGTACGTCAACACCATCTTCACCGAGGTGATCGTCGCGCCCGCCTACGCGCCCGGCGCCCTGGACCTGCTGACTCGCAAGAAGAATCTCCGGGTGCTGGTGGCCTCCGAGCCGCTGACCGGTGGCACCGAGCTACGTCCGATCAGCGGCGGCCTGCTCATGCAGCAGCGCGACCAGCTCGACGCCCACGGTGACAACCCGGCCAACTGGACCCTGGCCACCGGCGAGCCGGCCGGCCCGGCCACTTTGACCGACCTGGTCTTCGCCTGGCGGGCCTGCCGCGCCGTGAAGTCGAACGCGATCGTCATCGTCGCCGACGGCGCCACCGTCGGCGTCGGCATGGGACAGGTCAACCGCGTCGACGCAGCCCGGCTGGCCGTCGAACGCGGCGGCGACCGGGTCAGGAATTCTGGGGGCGCGGTCGGGGCCTCGGACGCGTTCTTCCCGTTCCCCGACGGACTCGAGACGCTCGCCGCGGCCGGGGTCAAGGCGATCGTGCATCCCGGCGGCTCGGTGCGCGACGACGAGGTGACCGCGGCGGCCGCCGCCGCCGGTGTGACTTTGTACCTCACCGGAGCACGCCACTTCGCGCATTAGGGCCTTTAAGACGGGCTCGGTGGCGGGCTCGGGGGCTGGGCCACGCTCGTTGCGATGCAACGGAATTCCTTCTTGCCGGTCGGTTGCGAACCGCAATAGCATCCGATTTGGACAAACCGAATGCGGTCTTGTCTAAATTCGAGAGGAATGAGATGGGCGAAATAGGTAAACGAACAGTTGCATTTGTCTCTGCGATTGCGGCATTTGCACTTATCGGTTCAGGGTGCCATGCAAATAAATCGAACGAAACGACAAGCTCGGCCACAACTTCCGCGACCTCTTCGGCTGTGACGTCCTCCGCGGCGACGTCCACAACCACGACCGCCGCCGGGCCTTCCACACAGATGCCGGGTGCTAACGGCACGATGTACACGGTCCAGGGGCTGATTCTCACGAAATACCAGTCCCTAGCCGACGCCGCAAAGAAAGACCTGGGAGCGCCGACGCGCGAGCAGGTGACGAATACGGACGGCGGCGTCTGGCAAACATTCGATGGCGGCGTGATCATTTACAAGACAACTGACGCGGCCTACGTCGTATGGGGCAAGATCCGCGACGCGTGGATCTTGCTCGGCGGGTCGCAGGGCAAGCTCGGGTATCCGACCAGTGACGAGGTCGACACGCCCGACGGTCTGAAGAAGACGACGTTCGAGCACGGCACGGTGACCTGGAAGCCAGGTGACGCCCAGGCCAAAGTCAGCTACAGCTAACCGGTCTTCGTGTCCGCCCTTTCGGTGGGAGCAGTTGGCGGCGCCGCGTAGCGTGGAGTGGTGACTTCACCGAGCCATCTGCCCCGCACCGTCGGCGAACTGCGTGCCGCCGGTCATCGTGAACGCGGGATCAAGCAGGAAATCCGGGAAAATCTGCTGACCTCGCTGGCCGAGGGCGACAATGTCTGGCCCGGGATCCTGGGATTCGACGAGACCGTGCTTCCTCAGCTGGAGCGGGCGTTGATCGCCGGTCACGACTTCGTCCTGCTGGGTGAACGCGGCCAGGGCAAGACCCGGCTGCTGCGGGCGCTGGTCGGGTTGCTTGACGAGTGGACGCCGGTGATCGGCGGGGCCGAACTCGGCGAGCACCCCTACACCCCGATCACGCCGGAGTCGATCCGGCGGGCCGCGGAGCTCGGCGACAACCTCCCGGTGGAGTGGAGACACCGCAGCGAGCGCTACACCGAGAAACTGGCCACGCCCGATACCAGCGTGGCCGACCTGGTCGGTGACATCGACCCGATCAAGGTCGCCGAGGGCCGCAGCCTCGGGGACCCCGAGACCATCGCCTACGGCCTCATCCCGCGTGCGCACCGCGGCATCGTCGCGGTCAACGAGCTGCCCGACCTGGCCGAGCGCATTCAGGTGTCGATGCTCAACGTCATGGAGGAGCGCGACATTCAGGTCCGCGGTTACACGCTGCGCCTGCCGCTGGACGTGTTGGTGGTCGCCAGCGCCAACCCCGAGGACTACACGAACCGGGGCCGGATCATCACTCCGCTCAAGGACCGGTTCGGCGCCGAGATCCGCACCCACTATCCGCTGGAGCTCGAGGCCGAGATGGCGGTGATCGCTCAGGAGGCCCACCTGAGCGCGCAGGTGCCCGACTACCTGATGCAGGTACTCGCGCGGTTTGCCCGCTACCTGCGCGAGTCCCATTCGATCGATCAGCGCTCAGGCGTGTCGGCACGGTTCGCGATCGCGGCGGCCGAGACGGTCGCGGCCGCCGCCCGCCACCGCGGCGCGGTGCTGGGGGAGACGGACCCGGTCGCCCGGGTGGTCGACCTGGGCACCGTGATCGACGTGCTGCGCGGCAAGCTGGAGTTCGAGTCCGGTGAGGAAGGCCGCGAACAGGCGGTGCTTGAACATCTGTTGCGCCGTTCGACCGCCGATACCGCGTCGCGGGTGCTCGGCGGCATCGACGTTGGCTCCTTGGTGTCGGCCGTCGAGGGTGGCTCGTCGGTGACGACGGGCGAGCGGGTGTCGGCCAAGAACGTGCTGGCCGCCGTTCCGGGACTGCCGGTCGTGGAGGCGATCGCGAGGAAGCTGCGCGCCGAATCCGAAGGGTGAACGTGCCGCGGCGCTGGAGCTGGCGTTGGAGGCGTTGTACCTGGCCAAGCGAATCGACAAAGTGTCCGGAGAGGGTCAAACCATTTATGGCTGAACCGGTTAGGGGGCATTCGTCGCGATACTCGGCGTACACCGGCGGGCCCGACCCGCTGGCTCCGCCGGTGGATCTGCGCGAGGCGCTCGAGCAGATCGGGCAGGACGTCATGGCGGGCACCTCGCCGCGCCGGGCATTGTCCGAGATGCTGCGGCGCGGCACCCAGAGCCTGCCCGGGGCCGACCGATTGGCGGCGGAGGCCAACCGGCGTCGACGGGAGCTGTTGCGCCGCAATAACTTAGACGGCACGCTGCAGGAGATCAAGAAGCTGCTCGATGAGGCCGTGCTGGCCGAACGCAAGCAGCTGGCCCGGGCGCTGGACGACGACGCCCGCTTCGGCGAACTGCAGCTGGATGCGCTCCCCTCGTCGCCGGCCAAGGCCGTCCAGGAGCTCTCCGACTACAACTGGCGCAGCCCGGAGGCCCGCCAAAAGTACGAGCAGATCAAGGATCTGCTCGGCCGGGAAATGCTGGATCAGCGCTTTGCCGGGATGAAGCAGGCGCTGGAAGGGGCCACCGACGAGGATCGCCAGCGCGTCACCGAGATGCTGGACGACCTGAACAACCTGTTGGACAAGCACTCCCGCGGTGAGGACACCCCCCAAGATTTCCAAGACTTCATGGACAAGCACGGCGAGTTCTTTCCAGAGAACCCGCGCAATGTGGAGGAACTGCTGGACTCGCTGGCCAAGCGGGCCGCCGCCGCTCAGCGTTTCCGTAACAGCCTGAGCCAGGAGCAGCGCGACGAACTGGATGCTTTGGCGCAGCAGGCATTTGGATCGCCGTCGCTGATGCAGGCGCTGAATCGGCTCGACTCGCATCTGCAGGCCGCGCGTCCGGGTGAAGACTGGACGGGGTCCGAGCAGTTCTCCGGGGACAACCCGTTGGGCATGGGCGAAGGCGCTCAGGCACTGTCCGACATCGCCGAGCTGGAGCAGCTGGCCGAAGAGCTGTCGCAGAGCTATCCGGGCGCCACCATGGACGATGTCGATCTCGACGCGCTGGCACGCCAGCTCGGTGACCAGGCCGCCATCGATGCCCGCACCCTCGCCGAACTCGAACGCGCCCTGGTCAACCAGGGCTTCCTGGACCGCGGTTCGGACGGCCAGTGGCGACTCTCCCCCAAGGCGATGCGCAGGCTGGGCGAGGCCGCGTTACGTGACGTGGCGCAACAGCTTTCCGGACGCCGCGGCGAGCGTGACCATCGGCGCGCCGGGGCCGCGGGTGAGCTCACCGGCGCCACCCGGCCCTGGCAGTTCGGTGACACCGAGCCGTGGAACATTTCCCGCACCCTCACCAATGCCGTACTGCGCCAATCGGGAACGGTAGCGGACCGGCCGAGCCCGGCCATTCGAATCACCGTCGACGACGTCGAAATCTCCGAGACCGAAACGCGCGTCCAGGCCGCGGTGGCGCTGCTGGTGGACACCTCGTTTTCCATGGTGATGGAGAACCGCTGGTTGCCGATGAAGCGAACGGCGCTTGCGCTCAACCACTTGGTGTGCACACGGTTCCGGTCAGATGCCTTGCAGATCATCGCGTTTGGCCGCTACGCCCGGACCGTGACGGCGGCCGAGCTGACGGGTTTGGAGGGCGTTTACGAGCAGGGCACCAACCTGCATCACGCGCTCGCGCTGGCCGGCCGTCACCTGCGTCGGCACCCCAACGCACAACCCGTTGTGCTGGTGGTGACCGACGGTGAGCCGACCGCCCACCTGGAGGACTTCGACGGGGAGGGGACGGGTTCTGCTGTGTTTTTTGATTACCCGCCGCATCCCCGGACCATCGCCCACACCGTGCGCGCGTTCGACGACATGGCCCGGCTGGGTGCGCAGGTGACGATCTTCCGGCTGGGCAGTGATCCCGGCCTGGCGCGGTTCATCGACCAGGTGGCGCGACGGGTCGAGGGACGTGTCGTGGTGCCGGATCTCGACGGGCTGGGCGCCGCAGTGGTGGGTGACTACCTCCGTTCGCGGCGTCACCGTTAACGGCGAGCAGACGCAAAAGCGCCCGACACGCCGGGCGTGCGGGCGCTTTTGCGTCTGCTCGCGCTCACAACTGGTGTACCGGTGGCGCGGGCGGCAATTCGAACGGGCCTGATCCGCCGGGCAGCCTGTCGACGCCGAACGCCCGCGGCGTCACCAGATCGTCGGGCAGCCCGGCCAGCACCGCCGCCATGTTGTAGGCGCTCATCCGGAGTTCCCCATTGCTTCCCACGCAAGGGTATTCGGAATGTCCATACGCACGCTCATGAACTTGGCCGTCCCCGTACCGGCCACCCAGGGCCAAACCGGTACTGGTCGACAACTGGGTCAAGCCGGGCACATCCTGTGGCGGCGGAACCGAAGACGCCGAAATCGGGGATCACGTCGGCGACGTGGTCGTTGACGCCGATCAGGTAATAGGCGTGCCCGGGTGGCACACCCAGCTGCGCGGCGTTGGTGAGCTCGGTGCCGGGGGAACCGTAGAGCACGACGTCGCTCACCGGCGCGCCTTGTTGCAACGCCAGGCTGGTCACCAGCGATCCGTACGAATGGCCGAACGCGGTGATGTGCTGATCCGCGACGTTGGTGGTGGCCGCCAGCGCTTTGTAGAAGTTGTTCAACGTGCCCGCGCTCTCGCGGGCAACCCAGGCATGTGCGACTTCCCTTAGGCTGTCCGGCGCGTCGTATCCCAGCCACACGACGGAAGCCACCGCGTCGAAGTCCGGCGCGCCCGCGAACCGCCGCAACTCGCTTGCCTTGTTTCGCTGCGCTTCGGCCTGCCCGACCATGCTGCCGACGCTACGGCTGACCCGGGTGTTAAAGCCGCCCACGGTCACCCCGACGCGCTCGGCGTTGTCGACGTCGCCGACGCCGACCGCCGCCAGCACCTTGCCAGATTTTCCGTTGGTGTCCAACAGGATTAGCCGCGCACCGGGATGCACGGTCAAAGTACCTTGCAGCGCAGTCAGATCCGCCAGCTTCCCGGGGTCGGTGTGCCACCCCTTGGCGTCCAGCCAGCCGTTCTTGAGCAGCTCGATCTCGCGTTGCAGCACCGGCATATTGAGCTCGCCGCGGATGTCGGTGGGGATGCCGTCGAGATTGCGGATGGAATCGCCGAAGGACCGTTCGACCCGATCCTGCTCGCCCGGGGTCAGCGCGCGCCACCATTCGTGGACGAAGTGGGGCGCGCTGCCCGGCGCGGGCAGTTGCGGTATTTCGGTTGGCTCATGGTTGATTTGGGTATTGACCTGCTCGGCGGACAGGTCGCCGTCAGCGCCGCGAATCGCCGCCGCGAGGTCCTCGTCGGCGCACTCGGCGTCGGCCAAGAGCCTCGTGATGCGTTGCATCAGTTCGAATTGCAGCTCGAGGATGGCTGGCAGTCGGAGCGATCGCCGGCGGGGAATGCCGCCAAGTCGGGTGGCGGCAAGACCGCGCCGGTGATGTCGTCGATGGTCAGGTGATGATCGCGAGCGATCTGGTTGATTGTCTGTAGCCGCGTCTTGATCGCGGTGACCTCCTCTGCCGATCTTTCCGCGGCCCGCCCGACCGCGGCGCAGGCGTCTGCGTGGGTGTCGAGGATGAGTGTGGTGCGGTGGGTCGCGGCCTGCGCCGCTTCGGCGGCGTCGCCGCCGAAGTCGAGCAGTTGCATGGTGTCGCGCAGTGCCGCCGACGCCAAGCGGGTGCCGTGCGCGCGTTTGATCGCCGCCTCGAACACCGTCGTAATTGCCGCCGGGTCCCAGCGCTGAATATCGGCCAACGTCAGCGTCATTGCGCGAGCGCTGCGGCGTTGCGCTGCTCCATCTCGCTGAATCCCACAGCGGCGAAATGCATGTCGCAGGAATGCGCACCGAAGCGGCCGATGTGGCTGGCGCTGTCCGCGGCCCACCGTTCCAGCAGTCCCGACAACGCGTGCGCCGACGAGCCGACCCATCCCGACCGCGCGTCCTCGGCCGTGCCGTGGCAAGACTGCTGCCAGGCCAGCAATGATTCGCCATGGCTGGCCAGCTCGTTGCCCAGCTGAGACAGCGAATCGGGGATCGCCCGTAATTGTTGCGGCATAACAACTCTCGCGTGCATTTCGCGGAGTATTGCACTCGCCTAAATTGTGGGCCAGTCGCTATGGCGAGCAGACGCAAAAGCTCCCGACACGCCGTGCGTGCGGGAGCTTTTGCGTCTGCTCGGCGGGCTTAGGTGCGGGGCCTACGCGCTTTGCGTTTGATACCCACATCGCCCCACAGGGAAAAGCCGCGGATCCGCACCGTCGGGGCGCCCCGGGAGCCCTCGCCGAGGACCTTGCGGTCAAAGCCGCCCATCACGCCGCGACCGTGGATCTCCACATTGACTTCGGGCGGCAACAGGATGGTCTGGGCACCCATGATCGAATACGCATGAATTTCGACGTCGGTCGAGGTGAAGTCCGCGTAGCGCAGATCCAGCACCCCGCTGCCCCAGAGCGTGACCGTGGTCAGCTTCTTCGGCACATTCCATCGGCCGCGCCGTTCGAACCCGCTCAGCATCGCCAACAGCAGCGTCGACGGCGCGGGATTGAGCTTGTCGCCGCGGCGCGGGTTTACCGCCGAACCCAGCAGGTCGGCCCTGAGCTCATCCAGCTCCTCGTACGTGGTCGCCGCATAGGCCTTGGTGAGCCGGTCTTCGTAGTCGTTCATCTGCAGGCGGCCCTGCTCCGCCGCGTAGGCGAGCAGCTGCGCGACCTGGAAGCGATCGGTGTCGCCGGCGCGTGCCGATTGGTCGCCCGCATCCCTGGCGTCACCTCGCGCTGAGTTGCTCATCACCCACGAGCGTACGACGTCCAGGTTTTGCTGCAAGAGGGTTGTCTAAACTGCAACCTCCGTGTCGCATCGCGCCTGATCACCGCGTGCTTCTCAGTGGCCGGCATCCTCGGCCGGTGCGGCCCAGCTAGGTGGACGTTTCTGCAGGAACGCGAGCATGCCTTCGCGAGCCTCGTCGGACACGAACAGCCGGGCCGACTCCTCGGTGAGCCGCTCGGCGTCGCGGTCGAATGCTTCGAGTACCGCCGCCGTCGTCAACGCCTTCGACGCCGCCAGGCCCTGCGGCGACCCGCGGCCCACGTCCGCCATCAGCGCGGCCACCGCCGCGTCCACATCGTCGGCGGCCATCGTGATCAGACCGATCTCCGCGGCCGTGTGCGCGTCGAACGTCTCGCCGGTCAGGTAGTAGCGGGCCGCGGCTCGCGCCGACATCTTAGGCAGCAACGTCAGCGAGATGATCGCCGGTGCGACGCCGATGCGGGCCTCGGTCAGCGCGAAGGTGCTGCGCGGGCCGGCGACCACGATGTCGCAGGCGCCCACCAGACCGAAGCCGCCGGCCCGGACGTGTCCGTTGATGGCGCCGATCACCGGCAGCGGCGAACCCACGATGGCGCGCAGCAGCGCGGTCATTTCCCGGGCCCGCGCCACCGCCGTCTCGAACGGGTCGCCGCCGCCGGCTTCGCTAAGGTCGGCACCCGCGCAGAACGTGCCGCCGGCGTGCCCCAGCACCACCGCCCGCACCGCCGGATCCGCCGCGGCATCACGCAGGCCCTGATGCAGTTGACTGACCAGCGCGGTGGAAAGCGCGTTTCGGTTGTGCGGTGAGTTCAGCGTCAGCCGGGCGAAGGGCCCTCCGGAGCCGGCCGGGCCTGAATACTCAACAATGTTGTCCATCAGTAGGGCTTCAGTAGCTTCGAGGCAGGCCCAGCGATGTCTGCGCGACGAAGTTCAGCACCATTTCACGGCTGATCGGGGCGATCCGGCCCAGCCGGGCGCTGGCCATCATCGCGGCCACGCCGTACTCCTTGGTCAGCCCGTTGCCGCCCATCGACTGGACGGCCTGGTCGACCGAACGTGTCGCCGCTTCGGCCGCAGCGTATTTGGCCATGTTGGCGGCTTCGGCCGCAGCCATGTCGTCGCCGCTGTCATAGAGCGTGGCGGCCTTCTGCATCATCAGCTTGGCGAGTTCGACCTCGATGTGGCACTGCGCCAACGGATGTGACAGGCCCTGGTGCGCACCGATCGGAGTGGACCAGACCTTGCGGGTCTTGACGTAGTCGACGGCCCGCTCCAGCGCGAACCGGCCCATGCCCACCGAGCTGGCCGCGCCCATGATGCGCTCGGGGTTCAACCCCGCGAAAAGCTGCGCGATGGCGGCGTCTTCGGCGCCGACGAGCGCATCCGAGGGCAGCCGCACATCGTCGATGAAGACCTGGAACTGCCGTTCGGGACTGATCAGCTCCATGTCGATCGGGGTATAGGTGAAGCCGGGCGCATCGGTGGGCACCACGAACAACGCCGGACGCAGCATTCCGGATTTCCCCCGTTCTTCAGGCGCGTGCTACCACCAACACCGCCTGTGCCTGGTCGATACCGGAGATAAAGACCTTCTGGCCCTTGAGGATCCAGTCTGATCCGTCGCGGCGGGCCGTCGTGGTGATCTTGTGCGAGTTGGATCCGGCGTCCGGTTCGGTGATCGCGAACGCCATCGTCAAAGAGCCGTCGGCGATGGCGGGAATCCAGCGCTTCTTCTGCTCGTCGGTACCGAACTTGCTGATGATGGTGCCGTTGATGGCCGGCGACACCACCATCAGCAGCAGCGCGCTACCCGCGGCCGCCATTTCCTCCATCACCAGCGACAGCTCGTACATGCCGGCGCCGCCGCCGCCGTACTCTTCGGGCAGGTTCACGCCGAGGAAGCCGAGTTTGCCTGCCTCGGCCCATAACTCGTCAGTGTGCTGGTGTGCGCGGGCCTTCTCCAGGTAGTACTCGGCGCCGTAGTTGGCCGCCCACCCGGACACCGCCTTACGCAGTGCCCGGCGCTCTTCGCCTTCGATGAAGCTGGTATCGGTCATTGCTAATCTCCTTCTGAGGCGGGCGCTTCCACTCGCGCGAGCACGGCGCCGACTTCGACTTGCTGGCCGGTGTTGACGTTGAGCTGGGTGAGCACGCCGTCGGTCGGCGCGGTGATGGTGTGCTCCATCTTCATCGCCTCCAGCCAGATCAGTGGCTGACCGGCGATGACGGCATCGCCGACGGCGGCACCGAGCCGGATGACGTTGCCCGGCATCGGCGCCACCAAAGATCCCTGCTCGACGGCGGAACCGGGCTCGGGGTAGCGGGGGAGCGCGACCAGGTGGACCGGGCCGAGTGGTGAATCGACATAGACGTCTTGATCTTTTGAGCCGTACCGCGCCACGGCAAAGCGGTGGCCCACCCCGTCGCTGTCCAAAACCACCTGATCAGGCGCGAGCGACACCAATTGCACCGCGGGATCCTCGGGGAGCGCTAATCCGGTTCGGCTGAAGCGGTATTCGACGCGGTATTCAGTATCGCCCGAGCCGCCACTGTCACGGTAGGTCTTGACCTGATAGCCCGATGCCAGGTTGCGCCAGCCGCTGGGAATCGAGCTCTGGACGGCTGCGGTCGCGCGATTGTGCGCGGCGTCGGCAAGAGCGGCGGCGATCGCCGACAACCGCACGGTAGCCGGGTCGGCCAGTGCAGCGGACAGCTCGGCCAGGCCGTGGGTATCGAAAAATGCCGTGTCAGTAGCACCTTCGAGGAAAGCCGGGTGACGCAGCACGTTGACCAGCAGCTCGCGATTGGTTCGCAGGCCGTGCAGCCGGGTGCGGGCCAGCGCGTCGGCGAGCACCGCCGCCGCCAGCCGGCGCGTCGGAGCGTAGGAGATGACTTTGGCCAGCATCGGGTCGTAGTGGATCGACACCGTCGACCCGGAGACTATGCCGGAGTCCAGCCGGATCCCGGTCCGCCGTTCCAGCGAGGAGAATTCGGTCCGAACCGACGGCACGTCGATGGTGTGCACCAGCCCGGCCTGCGGTTGCCAGCCGTGCGCGGGATCCTCGGCGTAAAGCCGTGCCTCGATCGAATAGCCCTGGGCGACAGGAGGTTCGGGGTCCAGCGGGCCGCCCTCTGCGACCGCGAGCTGCAGTTCCACCAGATCCACCCCAGTGGTCTCCTCGGTAACCGGGTGTTCGACCTGCAGTCGGGTGTTCATTTCCAGGAAATAGAACTCGCCATCGTCGTCGGCGAGGAACTCGACGGTGCCCGCACCGGTGTAGCCGATCGCGCCGGCGGCCAGGCGAGCGGCGTCGAACAGCTTGGCGCGCATTCCCGGTGTGCGTTCAACCAGCGGTGACGGTGCCTCTTCGATGATCTTCTGGTGGCGGCGCTGAATCGAGCATTCCCGTTCCCCGACGGCCCACACCGTGCCATGGCTGTCGGCCATGACCTGGACCTCGACATGGTGTCCGGTGGGTAGGTAGCGCTCGCAGAACACGGTCGGGTCGCCGAACGCCGACTGTGCTTCCCGCCGCGCCGCCTCGACTTCGGCGGGCAGCGCGGACAATTCGCGAACCACCCGCATGCCGCGGCCACCGCCGCCCGCAGACGCCTTGACCAGTACCGGCAGCTGCGCTTCGGTAACCGTCTCGGGGTCGAGTTCGTCGAGCACCGGCACTCCCGCGGCGGACATCAACTTCTTGGACTCGATCTTGGAGCCCATCGCCCGCACCGCGTCCACCGGCGGCCCGACCCAGGTCAGGCCCGCCTGTTGCACCGCCGCAGCGAATTCGGCGTTTTCTGAGAGGAACCCGTAGCCGGGATGCACGGCGTCCGCGCCCGCCGCCCGCGCGGCGGCAATCAGCGCCTCGGCGTTGAGATAGTCGTTGGTCTTCGGCAGCCGCACCCGGGCGTCGGCCTCGGCGACATGCGGCGCATCCGCATCCGGGTCGGTGTAGACGGCGACCGTGCCCAGACCGAGGCGACGGCAGGTGGCGAAGACCCGCCGGGCGATCTCGCCGCGATTTGCTACCAGAACTCGAGTGATTCCCATCAGCGTCACATCCGGAAGACGCCGAAGTTCGACGTCCCCTTGATCGGGCCATTGGCGATGGCGGACAAACAGATTCCCAGCACGGTGCGGGTGTCGCGCGGGTCGATCACCCCGTCGTCGTAGAGCATCCCGGACAGCACCATCGGCAGCGACTCGGCTTCGATCTGGCCCTCGACGGCGGCTCGCATCGCCGCATCGGCCGCCTCGTCGACCTGCTGCCCGCGAGCCTCGGCGGCCGCCCGGGCCACGATCGACAGCACGCCCGACAGCTGGGCGCCACCCATCACCGCGGATTTGGCGCTGGGCCAGGCGAACAGGAACCGGGGGTCGTAGGCGCGTCCGCACATGCCGTAGTGACCGGCGCCGTAGGACGCGCCGATCAGCACCGAGATGTGTGGCACGGTCGAATTGGACACGGCGTTGATCATCATCGAGCCGTGCTTGATCATGCCGCCTTCCTCGTAGTCCTTGCCCACCATGTAGCCGGTGGTGTTGTGTAGGAACAACAGTGGCGTGTCAGAGCGGTTGGCCAGCTGGATGAACTGGGTGGCCTTCTGCGACTCCTCGCTGAACAGCACGCCGCGCGCATTGGCCAGGATACCCAGCGGATACCCGTGTAACTGGGCCCAGCCCGTGACCAGCGACGACCCGTACAGCGGTTTGAACTCGTCGAATTCGGAGCCGTCGACGATGCGGGCGATCACCTCCCGCGGGTCGAACGGGATGCGCAGATCCGCCGGCACGATGCCGATCAGTTCGCTTTGGTCGAACAAGGGTGGCGTCACCGGCTTTGGTTTCGGCCCCAACTTCTGCCAGTTCAGGCGGGATACGATGCGACGCCCGATACGGATCGCATCGAGCTCGTCGAGGGCGAAGTAGTCAGCCAAACCCGAAATGCGGGCATGCATTTCGGCGCCGCCCAGCGATTCATCGTCGGATTCCTCGCCGGTGGCCATCTTGACCAGCGGGGGACCGGCCAGGAACACCTTGGAGCGCTCCTTGATCATCACCACGTGGTCGGACATCCCGGGAATGTAGGCGCCACCGGCGGTGGAGTTGCCGAATACCAAGGCTATGGTGGGGATCCCAGCCGCCGACAGCTGGGTCAGATCGCGGAACATCTGCCCGCCCGGGACGAAGATCTCCTTCTGGGTGGGCAGATCCGCGCCGCCCGACTCCACCAGCGAAATCACCGGTAGCCGGTTCTGTAGAGCGATCTTGTTGGCCCGCAATATTTTTCGCAGGGTCCACGGATTACTGGTTCCGCCCTTGACCGTCGGGTCGTTGGCGACGATGAGGCATTCCACGCCGCTGACCGCGCCGATGCCGACAACCGTGCTGGCTCCGACTGTGAAAGCGCTGCCCCAGGCCGCGAGCGGGCTGAGCTCGAGGAACGGGGAGTCGGGGTCGACGAGCAGCTCGATGCGCTCCCGGGCGGTGAGCTTGCCCCGGGCATGGTGACGCTCGACGTACTTGGGGCCGCCGCCCCCGAGCGCCTTGGCGAATTCGGCGTCGATCTCGTCGAGCCTGGAGGTCGCCGCTTCGGCAGCGGCGGTGTAGGTGTCGGCATGAGGGTCCAGCGTGGACTGCAGTACGGTCACGACCACCGCCGACGATGCAGAGCGAAGCGATGAGGAGGAGGCGGTGCAATCACGATTGGTACCCCAGGAGTTTGGCGGCAAGTGCGGTCATGATCTCGGTGGTTCCGCCGCCGATGCCCAGGATCCGCATGTCCCGGTATTGGCGTTCGATTTCGGATTCGGCCATATATCCCATGCCGCCGAACAACTGGACGCCTTGGTTGGCCACCCATTCGCCGGCCTCGACCGCCGTGTTCTTGGCGAAACACACCTGCGCGATCAAGTTTGCCTCGCCGGCCAGTTGGCGCTCCACCACGTTGCGGGAGTAGACCCGGGCGACGTCCACGCGGCGGGCCATTTCGGCCAGCGTGTTCTGCACCGACTGTCGGGAGATCAATGGGCGGCCAAAGGTTTCCCGGTCGCGGCACCACTGCGCGGTGATGTCCAGGCAGCGTTGTGCACTCGAATATGCTTGCGTGGCAAGGGCGATGCGCTCGGAGACGAAGGCCTGCGCGATCTGGGCGAAGCCGGTGTTCGCGGTGCCGACCAGGTTGGCCGCCGGCACCCGCACGTCGGTGTAGGACAACTCGGCGGTGTCCGAGCACCGCCAGCCCATCTTGTCCAGTTTGCGCGTCACCTCGAACCCGGGCGTGCCCTTATCGACCACCAGCAGCGAAACCCCCGCCGCGCCAGGGCCGCCGGTGCGGACCGCGGTCACGACGAAGTCTGCGCGCACCCCGGAGGTGATGTAGGTCTTGGCCCCGTTGACGATGTAGTGGTCGCCGTCCAGGATGGCCGTTGTCCGCAGATGCCCGACGTCCGAACCGCCGCCGGGCTCAGTGATAGCCAGCGCGCCGATCTTCTCGCCGGCCAGAGTAGGCCGCACATACGTCTCGATCAGCCGCTCGTCGCCGGATGCGATCATGTGCGGCACCGCGATTCCGCAGGTGAACAACGAGGCGAACACCCCGCCCGGCGCGCCGGACTGGTGCAGCTCCTCGCAGATGACCACCGCATCGGCGCCGTCCCCGCCGCCACCGCCCACGGATTCGGGAAAGTTGGCCCCCAGTAGGCCCGCGGCGCCGGCGCGCCGGTGCAGTTCCCGCGGCAGGTCAGCGGTGCGTTCCCACTCGTCGATGTTGGGCAGGATCTCCCGTTCGGCGAATGAGCGCATCGTCTTTCGCAGCTGCTCGCGCTCCGGTGTGGTCCAGATATTCACAAGATGCTCTCCGGAATGTCGACGTGACGGCTGCGCAACCATTCGCCCAGCCCCTTGGCTTGTGGATCGAAACGCGCCTGGTAGGCGACGCCCTGACCCAAGATGCCCTCGATGACGAAGTTCACCGCCCGCAAGTTGGGTAGCACATGGCGGGTGACGTCGAGGTCGGCGGTTTCGGGGAGCAGTTCCCTGAGCAGCTCGACGGTCAGCGTGTTGGCCAGCCAGCGCCACTGCTCGTCGGTGCGGACCCACACCCCGACGTTGGCCGAGCCGCCCTTGTCGCCGCTGCGCGCCCCGGCGATCAGCCCCAGCGGCGCACGCCGCGTCGGGCCGGCCGGCAACGGGTCTGGTAGCGGCGCGGCATCCGCCGCAGCCAACTCTAAAGTTTCAGTAGCACAGTGGATCTCGGTGCGAGTGCCGTCGGGGTGCACGGCAATGTGCGGCACCTCGGCGGCGCTGACGTAGCCGGGGGTGAACACCCCGTAGACCTGGCCGTCGCCCGGCGGGGCGGTCACGGTGAATCCGGGATAGCTGGCGAGCGCCAATTCCACTGCCGCCGCGGAGAATTGACGTCCGACGTTGCCGGGATCGGGATCGCGCACCACGCAGCGCAGCAAGGCGCTGGCCGCTTCCTCGGTGTCGGCGTCGGTGTGGTCGGTACGTGCGAGCGTCCACTCCAGCTCGGCGGGCTTGACGGTCAGGCCGGATTCCAGCTGGCGTCGCACCAGTTCGGCCTTGGCCTCGATGTCCAGGCCGGTCAGCACGAACGTCATGGCGTTGCGGAACCCGCCGATGCTGTTCAGCGACACCTTCAGCGTCGGCGGCGGCGGCTCACCGATCACGCCGCTGATCCGCACCCGGTCGGGGCCGTCACTGGACAGTTCGATGCTGTCCATCCGGGCCGTGACGTCAGGGTTGGCGTAGCGGGCGCCGGTGATCTCGTAAAGAAGCTGCGCGGTGACGGTGTCGACGCTGACCAGTCCGCCGGTGCCGGGGTGCTTGGTGATCACCGACGAGCCGTCGGCGTGGACCTCGGCCAACGGGAAGCCCGCATACAGAAGGCCGGGCACTTCGGTGAAGAACGAGAAATTGCCGCCGGTGGCCTGCACGCCGCATTCGATGACGTGCCCGGCCACCACCGCGCCGGCCAGCTGGTGGTAGTCGGTGCGATCCCAGCCGAAATGCGCGGCGGCGGACCCGACGATCACCGAGGCGTCGGTGACCCGGCCGGTGACGACGACGTCGGCTCCGGCGTTGAGGCAGTCCGCGATGCCCCAGGCACCCAGGTAGGCGTTGGCGGTCAGCGGCGCGCCGAGCCCGAGTTCGGCCGCGCGCGGCTGCAGGTCGTCGCCTTCGACATGGGCGATCCGGGCCGGAATGCCCAGCCGTTCGGCCAGCTCCCGCACCGCCTCGGCCAGCCCCGCGGGGTTCAGCCCGCCGGCGTTGGCCACGATGCGCACCCCGCGGTCGCAGGCCAGGCCCAGACAGTCTTCGAGTTGGGTCAAGAAGGTCTTGGCGTAGCCGCGCTCGGGGTGCTTCATCTTGTCGCGGCCCAGGATCAGCATCGTCAGTTCGGCCAGGTAGTCGCCGGTGACGTAGTCCACTTCGCCGCCGGTGAGCATCTCGTGCATCGCCGAAAGCCGGTCGCCGTAGAAACCCGAGCAGTTCCCGATCCGGACGACACCAGAAACCATCCGCGTCCTCCCTTCAGGGGGCGACCGACAAAGCTACCAACCAACCGGTAGGTTAGCCGGTGCCGCCGGTGTCACGTCAAGCGTGCCCCCAGGCCCGCGGATCCGGCACGATGCGGCTGACTTCCCCGCGCATTCCGGGCGCCCGCTCCGCCGCTGAATCTGCTTCCGAACATGGCCCGGCGCGCGGCCCGTCAGAGTAAAGTCCGGTGGGCGACAGCGCGTCGAGCGCCCGCTCGGGCTGCCGCGACTCATGAGATGTCATTTGTGATCGCAGCACCCGAGACGCTAGCGTCGACGGCTTCGGATCTGGCCGCAGTTGGGTCAATGATCAACGAGGCCAACGCAAACGCGGGCGTCTCCACCACGGCGTTGCTGCCCGCGGCCGCCGACGAGGTGTCGGCGGCGATCGCGTCGCTGTTTTCCAGCCACGCGCAGGCCTATCAGTCGCTCAGCGCTCAGGCGGCGACCTTCTACCAGCGGTTCGTGCAGGCGTTGGACAGCGCCGCGAATTTGTACGCGACCGCCGAGGCGGCCAACGCCGCGCCGCTGCAGAGTCCCGGGGCGTTTTCGCCGTGGGCCCTGCTGATCGGACGTCCGTTGATTGGCGACGGCAGCAACGGGGCGGCGGGTACCGGGCAAAACGGCGGGCCCGGCGGGCTCTTGTGGGGCAACGGCGGCAACGGCGGGTCCGGGTCTGCCGGGCTGGCGGGGGGCAGGGGCGGTGACGCCGGGCTGTTCGGTAACGGCGGTCAGGGCGGCGCCGGCGGGGCGGGCACGGCCGGTGCCGCGGGCACCGCGACCTCCCCAGTCGGTAATGGCGGCAATGGCGGCATCGGCGGGGCCGGCGGCACGGGCGGGTGGTTGTCCGGCAACGGTGGCGCCGGCGGTGTTGGGGGCGCCGGCGGCATCGGCGGGGCCGGCGTCGCGGGCGTCGCCGCCACCTCCACCCCTGGCACCGGCGGCACCGGCGGCACCGGCGGCGTGGGCGGAGGCGGTGGCCAAGGTTCGGCCATGTTCGGCCACGCGGGGGCCAACGGCGATGGCGGTGCCGGCGGCATCGGCGGCCCAGGTGGGCAAGGTGGTGCCGGCGCCGCCGACACCGGCAGCGGGCCCGGCCAGGGCGGCCAGGGCGGCACCGGCGGCACCGGCGGTGTGGGCGGTGCCGCGGGCAGCGGCGGCAGCGGCGGCGTCGGGGGCGCCGCGGGCACCGGCGGGGTCGGCGGCCAGGGCGGTCAGGGCGGCGCGGGCACCGACAACAGCGGCAACCCCGGGGTGGGCGGCGGCACGGGTGGCACCGGCGGGGTGGGCGGCACCGGCGGGGCCGCCGGGACAGGCGGCGCGGGCTCGATCCATGGGGCGGCCGGTGCCGCGGGCTCCGGCGGGCAAGGCGGCACCGGCGGGACCGGCGGGACCGGCGGCCAAGGCACCGCGGGCGGCGCCGATGGCGGCGCCGGCGGGCAGGGCGCCGACGGCGGTGCCGGGGGCGGCGGTGGGTCCGGCGGGGCGCCCGGCACCCGGAGTTGGCGGCAGCATGGGCGCGGGTGGGCTGGGCGGCACCGGCGGGGTCGGCGGCCAGGGCGGTCAGGGCGGCGCCGGCACTGACAACAGCGGCAATGCCGGGGTGGCCGGCGGCATGGGTGGCACCGGCGGGGTCGGCGGCACGGGCGGGGTCGCCGGGGCCGGTGGTCACGGGTCGACCACCGGGGCGGCCGGCACCAACGGCGATGGCGGCCAGGGCGGTACCGGTGGCGCCGGCGGCGCCGGCGGCACCGGGGCCGTCGGGAGCGGCAGTAGCGTCGGCCAAGCCGGCGGTGCCGGCGGCCGAGGCGGCAGTGGCGGCACCGGCGGGCAGGCCGGAGACGGCGCCGGGACAGCGGGCACCGCCGGGGCCGGCGGCAGCGGCGGCCAAGGCGGTACCGCCGGCGGCGGAGGTAACGGCGGCAGCTCGGCCAACGGCGGCGCCGGCGGCAACGGCGGCGACGGCGGCGCCGGCGGCGATGGCGGGGCGCCCATCCCCGGTGGCAACGGCGGCGACGGCGGCACCGGCGGCAATGCCGCCGCGGGCGGCACCGGCGGCGATCCCGGCACCGGCGCCGTCGCCGGTGGCAGCGGCGGTAACGGCGGCACTGGCGGGGCCGGCGGCCAAGGAACCAACGGGGCCGCGGGTGTCGGCAGCGGCGGCGGCAGCGGCGGCAGCGGCGGCAACGGCGGCAGCGGTGGTGCCGGGGGGGATCCCGGGTACAGCGCCAGCAAACAAGACGCCCAAAACAACAACGTGTGGTTCGGCACGGGCGGCAACGGCGGCGCCGCGGGTAACGGCGGCGCAGGCGGCGCCGGCGACACTGGCGTGGCCGGCGGCAACTCCGGCTTCGCCGGCGGTAATGGGGGTGCCGGCGGCCAAGGTGGTCAAGGGGGCGCGAGCGCCCAACAACTGATAACGACACAGCACGGCTCCTTCGGATCCAACGGCAGCGGCGGCTCAGGAGGCAGTGGCGGCGCCGGCGGTACCGGCGGTAACGGCAGCACCGGCAGCAGCAGCGCCGGAGGCACCGGCGGCACCGGCGGCAACGGCGGGACGGCCGGGGCCGGCGGCGCGCCCGGTAACGGCTACAGCTCCGCGCCCGCCAGCGAAGGGTTGCCGGTAGGCACCGGCGGAACCGGCGGCACCGGCGGGGCCGCCGGCTCCGGCGGCACCGGCGGGCAAGGCGACAGCGGCTTCAACGGCGGCCAAGGCGGCAACGGCGGCCAGGGCGGCAGCGGCGGCGCCGGCGGCGACGGCAGCGGCAATTACAACGCCCAAGGCGACAACGGCGGCGACGCCGGTCCAGGCGGCAAGGGCGGTGCTGGCGGCACCGGCGGCAACGGTGGCACCGGCGCCAACGGCGGCACCGGAGGCAATGCGGGCGAGGGCGGCAATGGCGCAAACGCCGGTAATGGCGGCACCGCGCAATACGCCGCCGGCACCGGCTCGTACGGCGGCGAAGGCGGCACCGGCGGCAACGGCGCAAACGCGGGCGCCGCGGGTACCGGCGGCGCCGCCGGCACCGGGAGCGGCCACGGCGCCAGCGGCACCGGCGCCAACGGCGGCAACGGCGGAACCGGCGGCAACGGCGGCAGCGGCGGTCCGGACGGCAACTACGGCACCAACGGCGCCGGCGGCACCGGCGGGGCCGGCACTTCATCCGGCGGCCAGACGGGCAGCGCCGGCGCGAGCGGCGCCACCGGCGGCACGGGCAGCTCCACTCTGGTGAACGCAACCGTCCCGCTGAAGATGAACGCCGTCACCGAGCCGGTCATATACATCTCCGTGAACGGCGGACCGATGGAGCCGGTGCTGGTCGACACCGGATCCACGGGCCTTGTCATCGAAAGCCAATACGTCCCAACGGGGAACCTCGGCTCGGTCGTCGCGTCGGGGACGGCCGGCTACAGCGGCGGCCTGAACTACGGCTACAGCACCTACGACACGACGGTGAACTTCGGGAATGGCATCGTCACCCTGCCGACCGGCGTAAATGTCGTCGACGCGGCATCCTCGCAGGCTTTCGCGAACTACTTCGCCAACGCCGGCGTGGTCGGCGTTTTGGGTATCGGGCCGAATAACGGGTTCCCGGGCACCAGCACCGTGATCCCGGCGTTGCCGGGCCTGCTGAACAACGGTGTGCTGATCAACGAATCCGCGGGAGTGCTGGAAGTTCGGTCCCAACCCATTACCCAGCGCGATCACGCTTAGCGGAGCGCCGATTACCACCCTCGACGTACAGATCGGTCACGGACCCATGCAAACCGCGCCCGTGATGATCGATTCCGGTGGCGTGTACGGAACCATCCCGTCATCCCTGCTCGGGACCGGCCAGAACTCCGGAATCGTCCCCGCGGGAACCACCATCTCGGTCTACACCAGCGACGGTCAGACGCTGCTGTACTCGTACACGACGACCGCGACGAACGGTCCTTCGGTTACCTCGGGCGGCATCATGAATACCGGATACATACCTTTCCAGCAGCAACCGGTGTACATCAGCTACAACCCCAGCGCTGTGGGGACAACGTTCTTCGACACCTGACGCAAGCGGCCGGCAATTGGGCCTGGTCGTATCCACCGGGTACTCTGAACGCAATTGCGCCGCGCCCACGTGCGTGCGGAAGCTCCCAGGAAGAGGAAAGGCCTGACCATGGCTGTGCCCAAGCGCAGGATGTCGCGCGCGAACACCCGTATGCGGCGCGCGCAGTGGAAGGCCACCCGGACCGACCTCGTCGGTGTGACGGTGGCAGGCCAGAAGCACAAAGTGCCCCGCAGGCTGCTCAAGGCGGCCCGCCTCGGGCTCGTCGATCTCGACAAGCGTTAAGCGTTAACCCGGCGCGCCTCTCAGGCCGCTCTCAGGCGCTGGTACGAAACTAGGGTCCGTGCGGATACTTGTCGTAGACGACGATCGCGCAGTGCGCGAGTCGCTGCGTAGGTCGCTTTCCTTCAACGGCTACTCGGTGGACCTCGCCCACGACGGGCTCGAGGCCCTCGAAATGATTGCCAGCGATCGGCCCGACGCGCTTGTCCTGGACGTCATGATGCCGCGTCTGGACGGCCTGGAAGTGTGCCGTCACCTCCGCAGCACCGGCGATGACCTGCCGATTCTGGTGCTTACCGCCCGTGACTCGGTCTCCGAGCGGGTCGCCGGCCTGGACGCCGGCGCCGACGACTACCTGCCGAAGCCGTTCGCCCTCGAAGAACTGCTGGCGCGGATGCGGGCACTGCTACGGCGCCGCACCAAGCCCGACGATGCCGGCGAATCGGTGGCAATGACGTTTTCCGACCTGAGCCTGGACCCGGTGACCCGCGAGGTCACCCGCGGCCAACGCCGGATCAGCCTGACCCGCACCGAGTTCGCATTGCTGGAGATGCTGATCGCCAATCCGCGGCGAGTCCTGACCCGCAGCCGCATCCTCGAGGAGGTGTGGGGCTTCGACTTTCCCACCTCGGGCAATGCGCTGGAGGTCTACGTCGGCTATCTGCGCCGCAAAACCGAGGCCGAAGGTGAGATCCGGTTGATTCACACCGTGCGCGGGGTGGGTTACGTGTTGCGGGAGACTCCGCCCTGATGGTCGGGGCCGACCGGCACGGCCACGCACCGTTGCGGGCCACCAGCTCGTTGTCGTTGCGGTGGCGGGTAATGCTGCTGGCGATGTCCATGGTGGCCATGGTCGTCGTCCTGATGGCATTCGCCGTCTACGCGGTGATCTCGGCCGCGCTCTACAGCGACATCGACAATCAATTGGAGAGTCGAGCTCAGCTGCTGATCAACAGCGGTTCGCTGGACGCCGATCCCGGCAAGGCCATCGAGGGCACCGCCTATTCGGACGTCAACGCGATGCTGGTGAACCCCGGCGACCACACGACCTACACCGCCAACCAGCCGGGGCAGACGTTGCCGGTGGGATCCGCGGAGAAGGCGGTCATCCGCGGCGAGTTGTTCATGTCCAAGCGCACCGCAGCCGACCAGCGAATACTTGCTATCCACCTGCCCAACGGCAGTTCGCTGCTGATCTCCAAGAGCCTGCGGCCGACCGAAGCGGTGATGACCAGGCTGCGCTGGGTGCTGCTGCTAGTCGGCGGGATCGGTGTCGCGGTCGCCGCGGTGGCCGGGGGAATGGTCACCCAGGCCGGGCTGCGTCCGGTGGGGCGGCTCACCGAGGCGGCCGAGCGGGTGGCACGTACCGACGACCTGCGGCCCATCCCGGTATTCGGCAGCGACGAATTGGCCAGGCTCACCGAGGCATTCAACTTGATGTTGCGGGCGCTGGCCGAGTCACGAGAACGCCAGGCACGGCTGGTCACCGACGCCGGACACGAATTACGCACTCCGCTGACGTCGCTACGCACCAACGTCGAATTGCTGATGGCCTCGATGGCCCCCGGAGCGCCGCGGCTGCCGGAGCAGGAGATGGTCGGCCTGCGAGCCGACGTGCTCGGCCAGATCGAGGAACTATCCACCCTGGTCGGCGACTTGGTGGATCTCACCAGAGATTCCGCGGGCCAGGTGGTGCACGAACCGGTCGACATGTCCGAGGTCGTTGACCGCAGCCTGGAGCGAGTCAGGCGGCGGCGCAACGATATTCACTTCGACGTGCGGGTGATTCCGTGGCAGGTCTACGGCGACGCCGCCGGGCTGTCGCGTGCGGCACTGAACCTCATGGACAACGCCGCCAAGTGGAGCCCGCCCGGCGGTCGCGTCGGCGTCACGATGCGTCAGCTCGACCCGTCGCACGCTGAGCTGGTGGTTTCCGATCACGGCCCCGGCATTCCGCCGCAGGAGCGGCGTCTGGTGTTCGAACGGTTCTACCGATCGACGACGGCACGGGCGATGCCCGGTTCGGGTTTGGGGCTCGCGATCGTCAAACAGGTGGTACTTAACCACGGTGGGTTGCTCCGCATCGAAGACACCGCGCCGGGAGGTCAGCCTCCGGGGACGTCAATTTACGTGCTGCTACCCGGACGGCCGATGCCGGCCGCGGCGCCCACCGGATCCGGGGAGCCCTGGATGCCGGTTTCGGACGCTCCCACCGACCCCGCCGGAAAACTGATCGAGAATGGGACGAACTCACGGGATTCGGCGAACGTTATCTCAGTGGACTCTCAGTCCGCGCGGGCAAGGTAGTTCTGCAGTTACTGTTGGCAGTCAAGAGCCGACGCGAGCCGAAATAGAGAAAGAGCGACTTAGCGACATGACGAATCACCCGAGGTATTCGCCACCGCCGCAGCAGCCGGGATACCGTAGCGCGCCTGATCAGCCCGTGCCTCCCGCCTATGGGCAGGGGCCGCAGCACCAGTACAACCAGCAGTTCGACTGGCGCTATCAACCCCCCACGCAGCAGTACCGGCAGCCCTACGAGCCGTACGGGGGCACCGCGACGGGCCCCATACCCGGTCTCAGCGGTACTGGGACGGGTCCCATACCTGGCATGGGTGGCACCGGGCAGGGCCCGATCCCCGGTATGGGCGGCACCGGGCAGGGCCCGATCCCCGGTATGGGCGGCACCGGGCAGCGCCCGATCCCCGGCATGGGCGGGACCGGGCAGCGCCCGATTCCCCCGATGCTTCCGCCGATGGGTCCCCCTCCAATGGTCATCCGCGAAAGGCGTTCTCGCGGAGGCTTGTTGGCCGGTGCGTTGGCGATCGCGGTGGTGTCGGCCGGTATCGGCGGCGCGGCGGCATCGGTCGTCGAGCTGGACCACCAATCGGGGAGCGGCCACGGCGGCGGGCTGATACCGGGGGCCGCTCCGAGCGTCCCGGCGGCGAATATGCCGCCAGGAAGCGTCGAACAGGTCGCCAGCAAGGTGGTGCCCAGCGTGGTCATGCTGGAGACCGATCTGGGTCGTCAGTCCGAGGAGGGCTCCGGCATCATCCTGTCCGCCGACGGGCTGATCATGACCAACAACCACGTCGTCTCGGCGGCCGCGAACCCCAAACCACCGTCCGGCCCTAGCATTCCTCCCCCTGGAGTCCCCGGAGGCCCGGACCCCGGAGTCCCCGGTGGCGGGGGTGGTGGTGTGCCTAAAACGACGGTGACCTTCTACGACGGCCGCACCGCACCATTCACCGTGGTCGGCACCGATCCCACCAGCGATATCGCCGTGATCAAAGTGCAGGGCGTGAGCGGGCTCACCCCGATCGCGATGGGCTCTTCGTCGGATCTGCGGGTCGGGCAGCCGGTGATCGCGATCGGATCCCCGCTGGGCCTGGCGGGCACGGTGACCACCGGCATCGTCAGCGCGCTGAACCGGCCGGTGTCGACGACCGGCGAGTCGGGCAACCAAAATACGGTGCTGGATGCCATTCAGACCGATGCCGCGATCAACCCGGGCAACTCCGGTGGCGCGTTGGTCAACATGAATGGCCAGCTGGTGGGCGTCAACTCGGCAATCGCCACGATGGGTGCTGATTCCCCGGATGCGCAGAGTGGCTCGATCGGACTCGGCTTCGCGATTCCGGTCGACCAGGCCAAGCGCATCGCCGACGAGTTGATCGCCACCGGTAAGGCGTCGCACGCCTCGCTGGGCGTGCAGGTGATCACTGACAAGGGAACTCCCGGCGCCAAGGTCATGGAGGTCGTACAGGGCGGTGCGGCCGCGGGTGCCGGACTGCCCAAGGGCGTGGTGGTGACCCGGGTCGATGACCGGCCGATCAACAGTGCCGACGCCTTGGTTGCGGCCGTGCGCTCCAAAGCGCCCGGTGACAAGGTGTCGCTGACCTATCAAGATCCATCTGGTGGCAACCGCACGGTGCAAGTCACCCTGGGCAAGGCGGAATAGTGATGAGAGCCGACGCGGCGTGGTCAGACCTCGGATATACGGTGGCACCCATGGAAAAGGGTGCGGAGTTGGTTGTCGGCCGGGCACTTGTCGTCGTTGTCGACGATCGCACCGCGCACGGGGACGAGGACCACAGTGGCCCGCTGGTCACCGAACTGCTGACCGAAGCGGGGTTCGTCGTCGACGGCGTGGTGGCGGTCGAGGCTGACGAAATTGAGATCCGTAACGCGCTGAACACTGCGGTGATCGGCGGGGTGGACCTGGTGGTGTCGGTCGGCGGGACCGGAGTGACGCCCCGCGACGTCACCCCGGAGGCGACCACCGACATCCTGGATCGCGAAATCCTCGGCATCGCCGAAGCCATCCGCGCCTCCGGACTGGCCGCGGGCATCACCGACGCCGCATTGTCACGCGGCCTGGCGGGGGTCTCCGGAAGCACCTTGGTGGTCAATCTCGCCGGTTCGCGGTACGCGGTGCGCGACGGCATGGCGACGCTGAATCCGCTGGCCGCTCAGATCATCGGGCAGCTGTCGAGTTTGGAAATCTGACTCACTCTTTTAGCCTTTCGGCGTCCGCGCGGGGTCCGTGTTCCGGTGTTGGTACCTGAGCTACGCCGCCGTGTTTGCCTGAAGACGAGGCTCCGTTGGTTTGGGCCAGCAGGTCCCGAATCTCGGTGAGCAGGACAATCTGGGCGTCGTCCGCCTGCTCGACCTCGCCACGCTTCCGCAGCCTGTTGTACGGCAGCACGAAGACGAAGTACACCACCGCGGCAACGATCACGAAGTTTACTGTGGCCGACAGCAGGATGTTGAGGTCGATGAACTGTGCCTTGCCGGAATCTCCCTCGCCGATTTTGATCTTCAAGACGTTGATGTTGGTCTGGTGGTTGGCGCCGATCCGCTCGAGCAGCGGCGTAATGATGCTGTCGGTAAAGCTTTTGACCAACGCCGTGAACGCCGTACCGATGACCACCGCAACGGCCAGGTCGATGATATTGCCCCGCGAGAGAAACTCCTTGAACCCTTTGAACATGGGAGGCCTTTCTGGACTGGACAGAGTTTGCTACCGATCACGTGTCCAACAGCGGCCAGGTACTCAATGCAGGGTCAGGGTGACCTGCTGACCTAGCGCCGAGCCTGCCACCGTGTTCGCCACGCGGGCCGGCAGCGCAACTAACACTACGCGGTCGCCGTCGGCGGCCTGGATCTTATTTTTGGCCGACACGAGAACCACGACGGCGTCGGTGGCGATCACCTTGCTGACGGCCCGGGTGGCGGCCGGCGCGTCGTTGTCCGGCGCGGCCAGCACGTCAACGACGTCGCCGACCCGGACCAGGTCGACCAGCGCGCCGTCAGCCAGATGCAGCGGCACGATCCGGGCGCCGGGCCCGGCGGTCGACTCGGCCAGCCGGCTACCCAGCAACCGGACATCGGTGAGCACCTCGCCACGCCGCGCCGGGCTGGCCAGCGTCGCACCGACCACCGCGCCCAGATCACCCCGCGACCCGTCGGGAATCGTTGTCGTCAAACGCTTTTCGACGCGGACGTCGTCAGGCGTCAGGGTGGTTCCCGGGCGCAGGTCGCGGCTGGCCACCACCACGTCGGCACGGTCGCCGTCTGGATTCGAGCGCAGGCCGCCACGCCGGCCAACACGACGAGCCCGGCGGCGGCCACTCGCCGGGCCAGTACGGTGCGGGTCCAGTCCGGCCGCAGCGACGTCGATATGCGACTGAACAGGGTGGGATTCAGCGATGGCTCGGCCACGCTGCAAACGGTAGGCGCGGCGCAGCGACCGGCGATGCCGGTAAAAAACCGCCTTGTGGATAACCGCTAGCTGGAGGCGGCCGCGGTGGCCGGCGTGGAGCTGCTGGCCGACTTCTCGGTTGAGCTCGACGTCTTGCTTTCACTCGAGCCCGAACTGCTCGCTGCCTCGCCGGTCGAGGAACCGTTGCTCGAACTCTTGTCTTTCTTGGCCGACTCGCGGCTGTCGGTGCGATAGAAGCCGCTGCCCTTGAACACGACGCCGACGGAGTTGAAAAGCTTGCGCAACCGTCCGGAGCACTGGTCACATGTCGTCAGTGTGTCGTCAGTGAAGGCCTGCACAACGTCGAAGCGGTTCTCGCACTCGGTGCACGCGTAACTGTAAGTCGGCACGTAAAGCCTCCGGTTCAGATATGAAGGTGCCAGCCTGGATTAGCACTCTACCGTTTCAAGTGCTAGAACCGCCACGTGACGTGTCTCATTCCTGGCTTGGACCGTGGCGATCGCAAGCGCGGCCGCGGCGATCGCAAGCGCGGCCGCGGCTCGGACACGCCGGGCGCAGCGGGTCGCCGCCATCGGACACAGCCGGGCGCAGCGGGTCGCCACGATCAGGACCGTGGCGATCGCGAGCGCGGCGGAGCCGGGCGCAGCGGGTCGCCACGATCAGGACAAGCGCGATAAGCCCGCGCCGTGGCGTGACCGCATGGGTCATGGGCACGTCGTAAGGCTCTGAGGGCAACTCGTCGACCAACTCCGAATCGCGCACCACGCCGATCAGACGCGCTTGCGGGTCCCGGGCGGCCAGCGAGCGGTCGTAGAAGCCGCGGCCCCGGCCCAGCCGCACCCCGCGCCGGTCCACCGCCAGCGCCGGCACCAGCACCAGGCTGGCCTCGGCCAGGGCGGACTCCGGCAGCCAGGGTTCGAGCGGCTCGAGCAACCCCCACCGTCCTTGCGCCAGTCCGTCGGACCGGTACTCGCCCCAACGCAGCGGCAACGCAACGTCATCGCCGCTGGTGCGCGCTACCGGCAGTAGCACCCGTCCGGCCCGGCGCAGCAACACGTCCAGCATCTCGATGGAGCCGGGCTCGGCGCCCACCGGCACGTACGCGCAGACCGTGCTACCGCTGCTGACCAGCAGGTCCAGGTGCTCACAGAGCGAGCGGGCCTCGGCCGCGCGAACGTCGTCGGCAACGCGGCGCCGGGCTGCCTGAAGCCGTTCCCGCAACTCTGTCTTGGTGCCGGTCGCCATGCTGTTAACGATGACAGTCCGGGGTGTCATGCCGCCACGGCGGATAGGCAGGCCCAATGCAGGTTATGGTGTGAGTCGATGTCACCACCCGCAAACGCCCCACCCCGGGTTCCATTCACGGCGATCGTGCCGGCGGCCGGTCTGGGCACGCGCTTCCTGCCCGCGACCAAAACGGTGCCCAAGGAGCTGTTGCCCGTCGTCGACACGCCCGGCATTGAGCTGGTCGCCGCCGAGGCGGCCGAGGCCGGTGCCGAACGGCTGGTAATCATCACGTCCGAGGGCAAGGACGGGGTCGTCGCGCACTTCGTCGAAGACCTGGTGCTGGAGGGCACGCTCGAGGCCCGCGGCAAGAAAGCCATGCTGGCCAAGGTTCGTCGTGCCCCGGGGCTGATCAAGGTCGAGTCGGTGGTGCAGGCCGAGCCACTCGGATTGGGGCACGCCATCAGCTGCGTGGAGCCCACGCTGACGGCCGACGAGGACGCCGTGATGGTGCTGCTGCCCGACGACTTGGTGCTGCCGACCGGCGTCCTGGAGACGATGTCGCAGGTGCGCGCGCAATACGGCGGCACGGTGTTGTGTGCCATCGAGGTGACGCCCGAGGAGATCAGCGCCTACGGCGTCTTCGATGTCGAACCGGTGCCCGGCGCTGAGAGCCCCGACGTGCTGAAGGTCAACGGCATGGTCGAAAAGCCCAAGGCCAAGGACGCGCCGTCGATGTTGGCGGCGGCCGGCCGCTATGTGCTGGACCGGGCCATTTTCGATGCATTACGGAGGATCGACCGGGGTGCCGGCGGCGAAGTGCAGCTCACCGATGGCATCGCGCTGTTGATCAAAGAGGGCCACCCGGTCCATGTCGTGGTGCATCACGGATCCCGACACGACTTGGGAAATCCCGGCGGCTACCTCAAGGCTGCGGTTGACTTTGCATTGGATCGTGACGACTACGGCCCGGATCTGCGGCGGTGGTTGGTGGCGCGATTGGGCCTGACCGAGCAGTAGCCGGGTCACGGCTTGTGGGCAGGAAGGCGCGCTTGTGCGTTCTGTGGAGGAGCAGCAGGCCCGGATATCGGCCGCCGCGGTAGCTCCGCGGCCGATACGGGTCGCTATTGCCGAGGCGCAAGGCTTGCTGTGCGCCGAAGAAGTGGTGACCGAGCGACCGCTGCCCGGGTTCGACCAGGCCGCGATTGACGGGTACGCGGTGCGCAGCGTCGACGTACTCGGTATCGGCGAGTCGGGGGTCGAGCGTTCGTCAGACGTGGATGCCCAAGATGCCGACGCCGACACGCCCGACGCGGTGACGCTGCCGGTGATGGGAACGATCGACGCGGGTGCCCGCACGCCCAGCAGATTGCAGCCCAAGCAGGCGGCGCGCGTGCAGACCGGCGCGCCGTTGCCGACGCTGGCCGACGCGGTGCTGCCGCTGCGGTGGACCGACGGCGGCCTGACCAAGGTGAAGATTCTGCGCGGCGCGCCGTCGGGTGCCTACGTGCGGCGCACCGGGGACGATGTCCAGCCCGGTGACGTCGCCGTGCGCTCCGGAACGATCATCGGGGCCGCCCAGGTGGGACTGCTGGCGGCGGTCGGCCGCGAACGGGTGCTGGTGCATCCGCCGCCGCGGCTGTCGGTCATGGCCGTGGGCGGCGAGCTGGTCGACATCTCGCGCACCCCGGGCAACGGCCAGGTGTACGACGTCAACTCCTACGCCTTGGCGGCGGCCGGCCGGGATGCCGGCGCGGAGGTGAACCGCGTCGGGATCGTCAGCAACAATCCCAAGGAGCTGCGCGAAATCGTCGAGGGTCAGCTCAATCGCGCCGAGGTCGTGGTGATCGCGGGCGCGGTCGGGGGCGCGGCCGCCGAGGCAGTGCGATCGGTGCTTTCCGAGCTCGGCGAGATGGAGGTTGCCCGTGTCGCCATGCATCCCGGGTCCGTCCAGGGCTTCGGGCAGCTGGGGCGTGAGGGCGTTCCGACATTTCTGTTGCCGGCCAATCCGGTCAGCGCCCTGGTCGTCTTCGAGGTGATGGTGCGGCCGCTGATCCGGCTGTCGCTGGGTAAGCGCCAGCCGCTGCGCCGGGTCGTGCAGGCCCGCACGCTGTCGCCGATCACTTCGGTGGCCGGCCGCAAGGGGTACCTGCGCGGTCAACTGATGCGCGATCAGGACAGCGGCGAATACCTGGTGCAGGCGCTGGGTGGGGCTCCGGGGGCGTCATCGCACCTGCTGGCCACGCTTGCCGAAGCCAATTGTTTGGTCGTGGTGCCCACCGGGGCCGATCAGATCCGCACCGGCGAGATCGTCGACGTCGCATTCCTGGCTCAGCGCGGCTGAGTGGGACCTACGGGCGCACTCTCGTGAACCTGTGGCGCAATAAGTCCCGTCATCCGGGCTGGCCGCTGTCTGTGGGGCCGCTGCGGGTCGCTGCGGGGGTGATCCGGCTGCGGGCGGTGCGGATGCGCGATGGCGCCAGGTGGAGCCGGACGCGGTTGGCCGATCGCGCGCACCTTGAGCCGTGGGAGCCCAGCGCAGACGGCGATTGGACCGTCCGGCACACGGTTGCCGCTTGGCCGGTGGTGTGTTCGAGCCTGCGGGCGGAGGCCAACAGGGGTCGCATGTTGCCGTATGTCATCGAGCTCGACGGGCAGTTCTGCGGCCAGTTGACCATCGGCAATGTCACGCACGGGGCGTTGCGATCGGCGTGGATCGGCTACTGGGTGGCCAGCTCGGCGACCGGCGGCGGGGTGGCCACCGGCGCACTGGCGTTGGGTCTGGACCACTGCTTCGGTCCGGTGATGCTGCATCGCGTCGAGGCCACCGTGCGCCCGGAGAATGCGGCGAGCCGGGCGGTGCTGGCAAAGGTGGGGTTTCGCGAAGAGGGTCTTTTGCGCCGTTACCTCGAGGTGGACAAGGCCTGGCGAGACCATCTGCTGGTGGCCCTCACCGCGGAAGAGGTCTACGGGTCAGTGGCGTCGGCCCTGGTCCGCGCCGGTCGCGCCAGTTGGCCCTGAGCCCGATTCGCGCCTGAAGAACCTCCTCATCAAGTGTCTGTTGCGGACGTGACACGAGTGACGCTTGGTGCTTGTAATAGGCAAATTACAGGTGTGTAATTGTCCTGGGCGTTTGGCCCGGCTGCGCTGGTCACAGGGGGCCTCGCCGGACAATCGCCGCGAAAGGAGCAGGTCCTCATGCCGAGCATCCCGCAATCGTTGTTGTGGATTTCACTCGTGGTGCTCTGGCTGTTCGTGCTGGTTCCGATGCTGATCAGCAAACGTGACGCAGTGCGCCGCACCAGCGACGTGGCTTTAGCCACCAGAGTGCTCAACGGCGGTGACAGTGCCCGCCTGCTCAAGCGCACTGGCCCGGCCGCCGGCCATCGCAGCGACCCCGACTGGAAGCCGGAAGACGAGTGGGAAGACGAGCCGGTGGACGGGGTGTTCGCCGATGCTGACCGCTTCGACAACGAGGGCCAGGAGCAGGACACCGAGGAAATGCCCGTACGACCGGTCGCCACGGAGCGCGCGGTCGACGTGAAGCGTGCGCTCGACGAGCTCGCCGAGCCCGACTACCTCGACGTCGATGTCGTCGAAGATTCGGGCGCCCTGCCGGCCGGCGTCAGCGCCGCGGTGGCTGAGGAGGCCGTCGAGACGGAACCGGTAGCCGAGGCCGTCAGACGGAACCGGTAGCCGAGGCCGTCGCTCAGGACGCCGAGCCTGAGGAAGACGACGACCGGTACGAATACGTCGAGGACTCATCGGGTTTGGAGTCGGAGGCGGACGACGAGGATGCGACGGCGCCCGTCGCACCGGCCGCGTCGCGGCGGCGCCGGTTCGACACGAAGACCGCCGCGGCGGTCAGCGCGCGGAAATACGCATTCCGCAAGCGCGTGCTGGTGCTGATGGCGTTCGGCCTGGTCGGCTCCGCCGTGACGGCGTTCGAGGTGACGCCGCTGGCCTGGTGGGTGTGCGGTGCTGCCACCACGATCACATTGCTCTACCTGTTCTATCTGCGGCGGCAAACCAAGATCGAGGAGAAGGTGCAGCGTCGCCGCATGGCGCGCATGGCACGTGCCCGGCTCGGCGTGGAGAACGCCGATGACCGCGGGTACGAGGTCGTTCCCTCGCGGCTGCGTCGCCCGGGTGCGGTGGTCCTCGAGATTGACGACGAGGACCCGATCTTCGAGCACCTCGACGACAACGTGTCGGTGCGTAACTTCGGCTGGCCCAGGGACTTGCCGCGAGCCGTCGGCCAGTAGCGCGGCGGTAGCGGGCCCGGGAACTGGTAGCCTGCTAGGATAGGGGCTATGGCGCAGTTGGTAGCGGATGTTGATGAGTAGGTAGGGTCAGGGGCCCTGGAAGCCTTCGTTGGCGCCGGGAACTGGTAGCCTGCTAGCGATCAGGGGCTATGGCGCAGTTGGTAGCGCGACTCGTTCGCATCGAGTAGGTCAGGGGTTCGAATCCCCTTAGCTCCACGGGAAAGACCAGTTCAGAGGGCTTCTTAAAGTTGCGTCGGGATCGACGTAACAGATCACGTAACATCGACGGTTGTGGCAAGCATCCACGCCCAGAAGAACCGTACGGGGAACACCTATCGCGTGCTGTGGCGCCAGGACGGTCGCCAGCGTTCGCTGACTTTCGACAACCTGCCTGCCGCAGAACGATTCAAGACACTGCTGGATGACCACGGCCCCGATGAGGCGCTGCGCATTATCGAGCTGGACGAGATTGGGCGTCACGTCCCGACGGTCACCGAGTGGCTGCACACCCACATCGACAACCTGACCGGAGTCCAGCCCGCGACCCTGGCGCGGTACCGCACGTACGTCACTCGCGATGTGGATCCGGTGTTTGGGTCCGTGCCGGTGTCGGCTGTCACCGAGACCACGATCGCACGTTGGGTCAAGCAACTCGGTGGCAGCGGCAAGACCATCGCGAACAAGCACGGGTTCCTTTCGGGGGCGTTCAACGCCGCGGTGCGCGCCGGAGTAGTTGCGTCCAACCCGTGCCAGGGCCGGCGGTTGCCACACACGCGCGTCGAGGAGACTGTGTTCCTCACCCCGGAAGAATTTCGGCTGCTGCGGGATCACATCGAGCGCGAACGCTGGAAGAACCTGGCCACTTGGTTGGTCACGACGGGCATGCGCTTCTCCGAGGCCACCGCGTTGACCGCCGCCGACATCGATGCCGACACCAAGACGTGCCGAATCAATAAGGCATGGAAGTACTCCGGCGACTATCGGCCGGAGATGGCCCGCCGAAGACGAAGAAGTCGGTCCGCACATTAGCCTGCCATCCGCCGCGCTCGAGGTTGTGGACCTCACCGGCGCTGGGTTTTTGTTCACCAACGGCGCTGGCAATCCGGTTCGTGCACAGGAATTCTTCAACGGCGGCTGGAAGCCCGGCCGTGACAGTGCCATCGAGGCCGGTCTGACAAAGTCGCCGCGCGTTCATGACCTCAGACACACGTGCGCATCCTGGATGATCCAGGCGGGTGTGCCGTGCCGCATCCAGCAGCACCTCGGGCATGAGTCGATACAGACGACCATCGGCGTCTATGGGCACCTCGACCGAAGAAGCGCTCAGGTGGCCGCCGATGCTATCGGGTCGGCTTTGGGCTGAACCCCCCTCCACGGAGTGCGTTCGACGCATGTTGCCGCGCATGGACAATTTCGGGACTATCGCCGTCTGTCTAAGGCAGCTGTTCGATCAGGAGGTGGTCGCGGTGGTGGCGAACAAGAAGCAGACCGGATCTGCTGCAGCGAAGGCAGCATCGAAGGTCCTCAGGGATGGGCGCTCTGGAAAGGCCTCGAAGACGGCGGCTGGATCGGCGCTTTCGCAGGCGCCAAAACACTCGAGCAAGAAAAAGTAGGTCACTTTGAGAAATTTGTCGGGTCGCTCGGTGCCGAGCGCTGTCGGGTAGGTAGCGCTACCCTCGGGCGCCAGGAGAACTTCGTTGACCGCCAAGCTGCCGGAAGGCGTCGCGCACCCCACGGGTGTGCCTTGCGTGGGCGATGTCTTCTGGCTCGATATGCTGCCTGCTACGGTCACGACGTAAAACCCACGCGTCCTGCAGTCGTTCTGCGACCGTCGATATTCGGGGTCCTGCCAGAGGTGCTTGTCTTAGTTCGAACGAGCGCGGAGGACTTCTCATCTGAGCATGTACAGCACCCCAAAGATCTATCAATCGGGCTAGATCGTGATGGTATCTTCCCGAAGAGCTATCAGCGCCGCGTCGACCAGCGTTTCTTCACAATGCCCACATACGCCAGTTACCAGGGCACGCTGAGTGAGCCCTACTTGACTCAGATCTTGAGCATGGTGGGCTTGCTGTGAGCGTGTTGGAGTCCCTGATGGCGGGAGATGGGCTAGGCGACGATGGTGCGCTGCTGTTGTATTCGACGATGCGCAAAGTCGTGACCACCTACAATTTCCCCCCTCCCGATGGATTCTCGTCTTGGGATGAGGACGCCATCGCAACGAACGTTCACGAATTCCTCACTCGTCCGAGATCGACACAACGCCTTGTCCAACTGGCGATTTCGGCGACTGACGACGAATCGTTCGAGCGGCTTCTATTTAAAGCACTCCACAACTTCATGCGAGATCAAGGGCGGCGCACTGTCGTTGGCGCCGTCGTGCGCCAAGGCTCAAAGATGTGGTTGGCCAATCCGATGTGTTCGTCGTTTCCGGTGAGCAAGTACATCTGGCGGACGGGCCTGACGAGGTATTTGGAGGAGACGAGGCGGCTCTCGTCCGCGCCGCGCTGAGAATAGACGCCGTGACGCGGCGATGGCGGCCCGATGCAAAGCGCCAGGGGCCCCTCGCGAGCCGTGCAGACATGATCGCCATGGTTCGGGCAGTGCTCGTCGCTGCTGACGGGGCAGTCACTTTCGCAACGCTTGCCCGGTGATTGCGCGTAGATACGACTTGGACCCACTTCCTGCCACGGAAGACGTGTCCGCCCTAAATCCCAGGGCCGGCTCCGACTACGACGCCATCGACGTTGATGATCAAAATCCAGGCGCTGATAGATCAACTGACCGAAACGGAACGGCAAGTGTTACCGCTCCTAGACATGAGCTGCAGAGATGCTGCTCGGCTACTGCCGTATGGCCACTCAACGATCGCAAAGACGCAAGCGTCTTTGAAGTCGTTCCTTCAGCAGGTGTTGCCTCCGGGCGATACCGGCGCGTCCGTACTCCGCGCCGTCTCCGAACGGCTCGCTGATGAGCGCTAACAGTGCGCGGACAAGTTGGCCTCGGTTCGCCGTTCAATACTGACGTGTTATATCGGGCTAGTAGCAGTAGTGGGCGTGGGAGAAGGCGCTGACAGTATGAATGAACCAAGACAGTCGCCCCGAGCGAAGGATGGCCGACTTGTCCAGCATCGAGTTGCAGCCTGAGACGATTCACGCTCTGAGGAAGCTTCGCAGTCTCTTCAGTGATGAGATCCCGGAGATCGACGTTGGCCAGATCTGGCGCGCGGAGTGGGAAAGCGTCACTGTACTCGGCGTCACCCTGTCTATCGAAGACGGCTACACGCAGTTTGCGCCAGTCACAGTCGATATTGACTACGCGGATCCGTACACCATCATACTTTCTGGCGAACAGAGTCCACTTCCAGTTGCAGTGGCTGTTTTCGCAGGTTTGGCCACTCCTGTTCCTGTCTACGTTCTTGAGGCCAACCTTGGCACGCTCTCGAGCGGCGTTATTTTCGAGATCACGTGCGTTTGGCGGTCCAGCGTCAAAGGAGCACCGCCACAATCGATCTACCCACTAGGTGGACAGATCGCCGACCTGCTCGAAGTTCGCAGTTGTTATAGACAAGAGCTTCTCGACAAGCTCACCCTGCTCGCTTCTGCGGTACTTGATGGCGACGGCTTGACCTTCAACAGCACGGCACAACGCTCGCCGATTTCTGGGAAGCTCCGGCCGTCTTACATCGCGAAGTTGCTAGGTCTTCCATTGAGTATCGCGCGCCAGATTGCCGTGGGGAGGTATCCGTTGTCGGGGCCTCAGCCGAACGCCTGGCGGCATCGCTGGGTTGCAAAGTAGACGACTTGGCCTTAACGGCAGTGACAGTTCCGCGGCCACTTCTGGAAGCGCTATATTCTCCCCGCCGATTTGCTGTAGTACGTGGTATCGCAAGAGAACACCGCGTCAGCTATGCGAACGCGGTTGCGCATCTACCGTCTGCCGCAGCCGCTCGGGCTCAACATGCACAAGTGCACCCAGAGGACTCGCAACAGTATTGGGAAGACATGTTGGATGCATTAGCTGCCAGCGGTGTGAATGCCGAGAAGTAATCGAGGTTCGGAGCGCATCAGGGCGCTGGCACGGGATCGGCTCGCGAGCAGACAATGCCGAACCAGGCTTGGCAGAACGACTCCGAGAAGACCTCATGGTGGCGATTTCAGATCGCGACGACGTCAGTGTCGTCTACGGTGAGAACTTTCGTCAGTCCGATTGTTCGATTGCGGCGGCCTACTTGAGGAATTACATTCCGCCGATTATCGCGCTTGCCCGCGCGATGAGCCTGGGACGGCAGCTGTTCAGTCTTGCGCACGAATTCGGTCATCACCTCATTGACCAGGATGCAGTGCTAGCAGATGATCTGTTCGGCGAACCCGACGGGGGCGCCCGGCTTGAAGAAGACATCTGCGACGCTTTCGCGGCGATGCTCCTTATATCACGACCGCGATACAGATCTCGCCTTGGGCAGTGAGGGAGTGACCGCCGCCGGCGTTATTCGATTGTTCGAGTCTACGAGCGCGAGTCGCGAAGCATCCGCCGTCGCGATGGCGCAACGGCTTCGCTCGAAGGGTATGTTGCGATCCTCAGAGACGAACCGGATGGCGATGAGCGGTGCAGTGCTCTCGGGCTCAATTCTGTGCGAGGTCGGGTGCCGCACTACCCATTGGGAGAATGGCCATTCAGGATGACAGCCTTCTGACGCAGGCTTCGAGGGCTGGTCGCGCTAGAGGGTACGCGGCGGCTGGCGGTTTCCCTCTGAGGTGCTTACACCGATGAGTATCACGCTGACGTGGTCCGGCGCGGGGACTACATCTTCGCCGTGCTTGTGGCCGATTCTCCTCCGTGGGGCGGTATCTCGGTCAGATCCGGCGCAGGTGGCGGTCATGAAATGGCTTGGTGTGAACACTGCAGCTGCGAGTTCCGCCCGTCCGCCGCGGCGTGCAGCGGCTGTGGTGAACACCAATGCCCGCGGTGTCGGAGGTGCGCCTGCCTCCCGGCTCCTGCTCCCTCCGCGCGGATATGTCAGCAGTGCTTCCTGGAACGACCCGGCAACAAATTCATCGGAGACCGGTGCGCTGAATGCGCGGGGGTGGACTAAAGTCGTCGGCCCGCCTCGCGATAAAACCGCTGCGTCGACATCGAGGCACCCATTGCCCCGATTGGCTGCGTTCAGTGATCCCACATAGGGATGTCAGAAATCACGCGCCCCGCGCGGTGCGTAGGCGCCGGCTCAATCTGCTGTGTTTCGAAAGACCCGGCCGGAGAAGGCGGATCGGCTGGCCTCGCATCGATGCACATCGATTCAATTGCCGCTTCGATCTGTGCCTCGGTCATCGCCTTCCTGCCCGCCCTCTTCTTCATGCCGGCGAATGTCCGATCGCGAAGCTTCGATCGGAGGTAGGACTCCGAGAATCCAAGGATGCGTGCCGCCTCTGCGAGGTCATAAATGATGGGAATCATCGCTCGTTCCTCATGTTCCCGGCGTTTGTGGCCCGCGAGCCGGCTTCTGCGATCAGCTCGACACCGCCCGGCGTCGGCACGCCACGCCGGGCGGTGTCGAGCAACTCGTCGACGCGGTTAGTCTCCCACTCGATGATGTCGCTCAGGCGATAGCGAGCGTGTCGAGTAATCCGTGCGTAACGCGGGCCGGTGCCTTTCGAAGCCCACTGCGCGATGGTCTTTGCCGGCAGCGCGTAGCGGTCGTAGCTGACCTCCCGCCGGCTGAAACATCTGTTGTTGATGTTGTTGTCCATGGCGTTTCGATCCTTCCCGCTTGTGATCAACGCGGTATTACACGAGCGTAAGCCTGCCGGAGGCTGCTCCATGCAGAAGTTTTCGGCGTTGACGACGACCGCGTCCAGTCCCGTCACGGCCTGTCGAGCGATTCGATTCGCGGCGGCTAAACCCAATCACGAGTCCGCTAAAC
>CAWIXL010000025.1:0-82385 GCA_963840045.1 uncultured Actinomycetota bacterium
CGGAAAACATCACCCGGCCCGGGTCGTATTTCTGCCGGATCGACGACAGCCGCGACAAGTTGGGACCGAAGTAGCGCGACGCCGAGGTGTTGGGCTCGAGGTAGTTCACGTAGCCGCCGACCGAAAACTGTTGCACCGCTTGGTGTGCGGCACTCAGCCACTGCTTGGCGGCGGACACCGTGCTGCTGCTGGGCTCGACGTACCACTGCAGTATCGCGGACTGCCGACGCCACGGGAAGGCCGAATCCCCCTCGGCCACGTCGCCGATGGCACCGCCCAGCGGATCGACGATCACCGACGCCTGCCCGTCCGCCGCCTTCCATTGCCCGATCGCGGTGGCAATGGCATGGGCCGCATCGGAATTCACCGTGGTCATCACGTCGGATCCGGCCACGAAGCCACGGGGTGAACTTGTCGCACTGCCACCCGCCAGATACATCACCAAATCCATATGACTGAACGCTTTGTTCTGAACCGCACTGGGCTGCAAGCCAATCGCGGACTTGATCGCGTCGACAACCCGTGCGCCACCACCCGCCGGACAGGTCGCCAGCACATGACAATTCGCCTCCCCCGAGCCGAAGGAGAGATCGACGATGGCCCAGATGTTTCGGTCGGCCCCGGACAGCCAGGACTGCCAGCCGGTGAGCACCTGCACCGTCGACGACGGCGGGAATTCGATTCGAACCAGGTCGCTCTCGGCGGCTGCAAAGGTTGCGAACGTCATCGACGTCGTCACCCCGAAGTTGCCACCACCACCGCCGCGAAGCGCCCAGAACAGATCCGGATTGTCGTTGGCAGACGTGGTGACCACGTCACCGCTGGGCAACACCACCCTGGCCGAGCGCAGCGCGTCGCAGGTCAGGCCGGCGTGCCGCGAGTCGGCCCCCAAGCCGCCGCCGAGTGCCAACCCCGCCACACCGACCGTCGGGCAGGTGCCGGCAGGGATGGCCCGGCCCGCGCCGGCCAACGCCTTGTGCACCGCATACAGTTCGGTCGCCGCCGGCACCGTGACATTGCCCGACCCGCTGTCAAAGTTCACCCCGCCGGGCAGTGGGCGCAGGTCGAGCACCAGGGTGCCGGCGGCGCCCGACGCACCGATGTAGGAATGCCCGCCGCCTCGTGGGGCGATCTTCAGCTTGTTCGCCGTCGCGAACGCGACCGCCTTCTGAACATCGGCCTGCGACGTGACCGTGACGACCGCCGCCGGGTTAGAGCCGTCGTACAGCGAGTTGAAAACCTGCTTGCCCGAAGAGAACTGGGCGCCGTTACCCGGTAGCAGCACACTGCCGCCGATCGAGGAGGCCAAGCTGCTCCAGCCGATGGCCGGGTCTGCGACCGCGCGCACGGTGCCGAATACCGCCTCGGCCGCCAATGCTCCGACGGCGCCGCGAAGAAACGTCTGGCGCGACACCGCACGGTGCCGCGCCCGACTTCGATTCGGCGTCATACGCGGATTCTCGAACATTCCATTAATAGATATCTGTAGCGCAGCGCGGCCACGAAACGCATAGTGCGCAAACCTTTATCTCGCCGTGTTGCAAATGTGACTGTGATAGATCAAGGTTCCTAAAGTGACGTGAGTGCCCTGAGTGCACTCCGCGACTAATGGGGGGCTTGAGTGAAGGCGCTGGCCAGAGTTCATAGGTGGATCTGGGAATTCCGCTATCAGCCGCTGACCGTTCGTCTGTTGGCGGGGGTCGCCGGAATCCTCACCGCCGCTGCGGCATTCGCGGCACCGGCCGAGGCCGCACCGATCGACGACTCGTTCGTGGGCGCCCTGCAGAACGCGGGCGTCAACTACGGCGAGCAGGGAAACGCGGTGGCAATGGGTCAGGCGATCTGCCCGATGCTGGAAAAGCCGGGCGGAAGCTTCGCCGCGGCCGCCGCGAGCGTCAAGGGCAACGGCATGTCCCCGCAGATGGCCGACATGTTCACCAGGATCGCGATTTCGATGTACTGCCCGTCGATGATGGCCAACATCGCGGACGGCAACTTGTCCGGGCTGCCGCAGATCCCGGGCCTACCGGGCCTGCCTGGCATACCAGGGATTTAACGCGTACCCAGCGGGTCGATGGTCCACGCGATATAGACCATCGCCGCGCTGACCAACGTGGTTGTGATGAAGTCAACGCCCTTGCTGCGCACCACCAATAGGCCGGCTCCGCCGTCGGACAACACCAACCGCAACACCGCCGCCACCCCGACACCGATACCGATCAACAGCGCACCGCGCCGCCAGAAGTTTGCCCCTTCCAGCACCAGCGCCGTCGCAAAGATCAGCCCGACCAGCATGATCGGCCATTGGGCGCGCCAGCTCTTGCGCTCATCATTCATTGCTGCTCGGCCAACTCGACGACATTGGTCAGCAGGAAGGCCCGCGTAAGGGGGCCAACGCCACCGGGATTCGGCGACACGTGACCGGCGACCTCCCACACATCGGGATGCACATCGCCGACCAGTCCGCTCTCGGTGCGGCTGACACCCACGTCGACGACCGCGGCACCGGGACGCACCATGTCGGCCGTCAGCAGGTGGGGCACACCGACGGCGGCCACGATGATGTCGGCCTGCCTGGTCAGCGCGGGTAGGTCACGAGTTCCGGTGTGGCACAACGTGACCGTGGCGTTTTCGGAGCGCCGTGTCAGCAGCAGCCCCAACGGGCGGCCCACCGTCACACCCCGGCCAATGACAACCACATGCGCACCGGCGATCTCGACGTCGTAGCGCCGCAATAGGTGCACGATGCCGCGCGCGGTGCAAGGTAGCGGCGCCGCCATGCTCAGCACCAGCCGGCCCAGGTTGGTCGGGTGCAGTCCGTCGGCGTCCTTGTTCGGGTCGACGCGCTCCAGTGCCGCGTTCTCGTCCAGATGCTTCGGCAGCGGCAACTGCACGATGTAGCCGGTGCACTCGGCGTTGGCGTTCAGTTCGTCGATGGTCTCGTTGAGCGTGGCCGTGCTGATGTCGGCGGGCAGGTCGCGCCGGATCGACGTGATGCCCACCTTGGCGCAGTCGGCGTGCTTGCCACGGACGTAGGCCTGTGATCCGGGGTCGTCGCCAACCAGGATGGTGCCCAGCCCGGGTGTGCGGCCTGACGCGGTCAATTCCGTTACCCGTTGCTTGAGGTCGACGAAGATCTCGTCCCGGGTGGCCTTGCCGTCCAGCGTGATTGCGCCCACGCCTGACAGTCTGGCATGCCCAGCCGCGGCGCTTAATGATGGCGACCCGCTGCGCCCGGCTTCGCCGCGCTTGCGATCGCCGGGCGCTTAATGATGGCGACCCGCTGCGCCCGGCTTCGCCGCGCTTGCGATCGCCGGGCGCTTAATGATGGCGACCCGCTGCGCCCGGCTTCGCCGCGCTTGCGATCGCCGGGCGCTTAATGATGGCGACCCGCTGCGCCCGGCTTCGCCGCGCTTGCGATCGCCATTAGGCTCCTGGCATGGCCGATACCCCGGATGTGTTCAGCCCGGCCAGGCTAGGCCCACTGACGCTGCGCAACCGGATCATCAAGGCCGCGACGTTCGAAGCGCGCACACCCGACGCCCTGGTCACCGACGACCTGATCGAATACCACCGGCGCCCGGCCGCCGGCGGCGTCGGAATGACCACAGTCGCCTACTGCGCGGTCTCGCAAGGCGGCCGCACCGAAGGCAACGGGATCTGGATGCGCCCCGAGGCCGTGCCCGGGTTCCGCCGGCTCACCGAGGCGATCCACGCCGAGGGCGCGGCGGTCAGCGCCCAGATCGGCCACGCCGGCCCAGTCGCCAACGCGCGGACCAACCAGGCGAAAGCTCTGGCCCCGGTGCGGTTCTTCAACCCGATCGGCATGCGGTTCGCCAAGAAGGCCACCCGTGACGACATCGACGAGGTGATCGCCGCGCACGCCAACGCCGCTCGGCTGGCCGTCGACGCCGGCTTCGACGCCGTCGAAATCCATTTGGGCCACAACTACCTGGCGAGCTCGTTTCTGTCCCCACTGATCAACCGCCGCGACGACGAGTTCGGCGGATCGCTGCAGAACCGGGCCAAGGTCGCCCGCGGGATGGTGATGGCCGTTCGTCGCGCCGTCAAAGACCAGATCGCGGTCACCGCCAAGCTCAACATGGCTGACGGGGTCCGCGGCGGCATCTCCACCGAAGAGTCGCTGACCACCGCCAAATGGCTGGAGGAGGACGGCGGGCTGGACGCGATCGAACTCACCGCGGGCAGCTCGCTGGTCAACCCGATGTACTTGTTCCGCGGCAATGCCCCGGTCAAGGAGTTCGCCCGCGCCTTCAAGCCGCCGGTGCGCTGGGGCATCCGCATGACGGGCAAGAAGTTCATGCGCGAGTACCCCTACCGCGAGGCGTATCTGTTGCGCGACGCGAAGCTGTTCCGGGCCGAGCTGAAGATGCCGCTGATTCTGCTCGGCGGCATCACCAATCGGGAAACGATGGATCTGGCCATGGCCGAGGGGTTCCAATTCGTCGCGATGGCCCGGGCTCTGCTGGCCGAGCCGGACCTGATCAATCGGATCAAATCCGACGGTGAGCGGACCCGATCAGCCTGCACGCACTGCAACTTGTGCATGCCCACCATCTACAGCCGCACCCGCTGCGTAGTGACCGGCGCGCCCGACTAAAGCCCCGCCAGACAAAGTCCACGGAAAGCGCTCCCACCGTGGCGCAAATATCGCAGTTGGCGCATTGCGTGGACCCGCTACAGTTGGACCAATGTCTCCACCAGCCCCGCCTGCGCTGACCGTGCGGCACGAAGGGTCGGAGCGGACGTTCGCGGCGGGCCATGACGTGGTGGTCGGACGCGACCTCCGTGCCGACATGCGAATCACGCATCCGTTGATTTCGCGCGCCCACTTGCTGCTGCGCTTCGATCAGGGCAGATGGCTGGCCATCGACAACGGCTCGCTGAACGGGACCTTCGCCAACGGTCGGCGGGTGCCGGTGGTCGACATCCACGACGGCCAGAGCATCAACATCGGAAATCCGGACGGGCCACTGCTGACGTTCGAGGTCGGGCGGCACCACGGGATGGCCGGACGCCCACCCCAAACCGCCTCGATGCGCGTGGCTCAGCCATCCATGGCGGGTCAGTCAGCTGGCACGGCCTGGCCGGGTTCTCAGCCGAGCGGTCAGCCCGGCCCGCCGGCCGGACCACCCGGACGCCAACCACAGTGGACCCCCCCACCCCCGCCACGACCACACCCGGGTGGCCCGCCCGGCCAACCCGGGTACCCGGTCAGCGGCGGAGGACGGCCGCCGGCCTACCCGGGCAGCCCGCCGGCACCGCCGTCCAATTACCAGCCCCACCCGCCGGCCCAGCAGTCACCCGCGGCGCCGCAGACCGCGATGGCGCCCAGCGTCGCCAAGCCGCCAGAGGTGGGGAATCTGGCGACGAAGATGTTCCAGGCGCTGCTGCCCTCTCGATCAGGAACGGAACACGCGCCGCCCGAATCCGCCACCATCGGGCGTGCCACCGACAACGACATCGTCATCCAGGACGTCCTGGCGTCGCGCCATCACGCGTTTCTGACCCGGACTCCGCTGGGCACCGAGATCCGCGACGCGCACAGCGTCAACGGGACCTTCGTCAACGGCGTTCGGGTCGGGTCGGCGATCTTGTCCGAGGGCGACGTGGTCACCATCGGCAACGTCGACCTGGTCTTCAGCCATGACACCCTGGTCCGCCGCACTGCGGCGGCATCGCGCACCGGCGGCCTGGAGGTGAACTCCGTCGTCTTCACCGTCGACCGCGGCAAGCAGCTGCTGGACCACATTTCGATGACCGCCCGGCCCGGCACGCTGACGGCGATCATCGGCGGCTCCGGGGCGGGCAAGAGCACCTTTTCCCGGCTGATCGCCGGGTACACCACGCCCAGCGACGGCACCGTGACGTTCGAGGGCCACAACATCCACGCCGAGTACGCATCCCTGCGCAGCAGGATCGGCATGGTGCCCCAGGACGACGTGGTGCACCGTCAGCTGACGGTGAACCAGGCGCTGGGCTATGCGGCCGAGCTGCGGCTGCCACCCGACACCAGTAAGCAGGATCGCGCACAGGTCGTCTCCCAGGTCCTCGAGGAACTCGAGTTGACCAAACATGCCGAGACCCGGGTGGACAAGCTTTCCGGCGGCCAGCGCAAACGCGCGTCGGTGGCGCTGGAACTGCTCACCGGACCGTCCTTGCTGATCCTCGACGAGCCGACCTCGGGTCTGGACCCGGCGCTGGACCGGCAAGTGATGATGATGCTGCGTTCGCTCGCCGACGCCGGGCGTGTGGTGCTCGTCGTCACGCACTCGGTGTCCTACCTCGACGTGTGCGACCAGATACTGCTGCTCGCACCCGGCGGCAAGACCGCATACCTGGGCCCAGCCGACGGAATCGGTGCGGTGATGGGAACCAGCAACTGGGCCGACATCTTCACCAAGGTGGGTGCCGACCCCGACGAAGCAAATCGCCGCTTCCTGGCCGAGAACAAGCCGCCGCCGCCGCCTGCTCCCTCTGAAGCCAGACCGGCGGCCGACATGGGCAAACCGGTGCACACCAACCTGTTTCGCCAGTTCTCCACCATCGCCCGGCGTCAGGTTCGGCTGGTCATCTCCGACCGGGGCTACACGGTGTTCCTGGCGTTGTTGCCGTTCCTTATCGGCATCCTGTCGCTCACCGTGCGTGGCAAAACCGGGTACGGCATGGCGGACCAATACAGCAACTCGCCCAACCAGCCCGACCAGATTCTGGTCATGCTCAACGTGGGCGCGGTGTTCATGGGCACCGCGCTGACAATTCGCGACCTCGTCGGTGAGCGTCCCATCTTCCTGCGTGAGCAGGCCGTCGGCCTGTCAACCTGGGCCTACCTGTTCGCCAAGATCATGGTGTTCAGCGTGTTCGCCATCTTGCAGGCCGCGGTCGCGACCACGATCTCGGTGATCGGCTGGGGCACACCACTTTCCGGCGCGACCGTGTTGGGCAATGTCGATTTGGAACTGTTCGTCGACGTCGCGGCCACCTGTGTCGCCTCGGCGCTGCTCGGCATGGCCCTGTCGGCGCTCGCCAAATCCCAGGATCAGATCATGCCGCTGCTGGTGTTCGCCATCATGTCGCAGCTGGTGTTCTCCGGCGGGATGATCTGGGTGACCAACCGGACCGTGCTCGACCAGTTGTCGTGGGTCACGCCGGCCCGGTGGGGCTACTCGGCGTCGGCGTCGACGATCGACACCGGCCGCCTGATTCCTGGCCCGACGGACCCCCACGACCGGCACTGGCGGCACGAGCCCAAGGAGTGGCTGTTCGACATGGGCATGCTCGCTGTGCTCTGTTGCTTCTATACCGGCATCGTGTGGTGGAAGATCCGGCTGAAGAAGCATTAGCCCTCATTACTAACCTGAGCTGATGAATTCACCCGCCGCACCCGTGTTGACGGTTCGTCTAGGCCGGTCGCGCAGCAGCTTCGCGGCGGGTCACGACGTGGTGATCGGTAGCGACGTGCGGGCCGACCTGCGCGTGGCGCACCCGCTGATCGCCCGCGCTCACCTGTTCCTGCGCTTCGATCGGGACAGGTGGACCGGGGTCGACAACAGTTCGCTCAACGGGGTGTTCGTCAACGGCCAGCGGGTGTCCGCCTTCGACATCCAGGACGGCCAGACCATCAACATCGGGAAGCCCGACGGACCGCGGCTGACGTTCGAGGTTGGACATCACCAAGGGGCCGTCGGACTAGTGCCGCCCACCGAGAAGCTGCCGGTCATTGTGCCGCCTACCACAGGATCCATGTCACGGCCGCAACCCGTGCGCCAACCCCCGACGCCGCCCCAGCCACCGGCCCCGCCGCCGGCCCCCGCGGCGCCGCACGGGCCCGACGACAGCCCCACCGTTTTGGGAATGGAACCCGTCGGCACGGTGCAGCGATTTCCGGGCAGAAGGCTAAGACTCCCGGGCCCCGGACCGGGCCCCCGGTCGGGCGGGCAGCCACGCGTCGCGGGCGCCGCCAGGATCGGCCGGGCGATCGACAACGACATCGTCATCCACGACGTGCTGGCGTCGCGGTATCACGCGTATTTGACCCCGACACCGCTGGGCGCCGAGATCCGCGACGCAAATAGCGCCAACGGGACATTCGTCAACGGGGTCCGGGTCGGCTCGGCGGTGTTGACCGAGGGCGACGTGGTGACGATCGGCAACGCCGACCTGGTCTTCCACGATGGCATCCTGGTCCGCCGCGCCGAAGTGGCCACGCGCACCGGCGGCCTGGAGGTGCGCGACGTCGGTTTCACCATCGGCGAGAAGGCGCTGCTGCAGAACATCTCGATGACCGCCCGGCCCGGCACGCTGACCGCCCTGATCGGCGGGTCCGGCGCCGGAAAAAGCACCCTGTCGCGGCTGGTCGCCGGATATACGACCCCCAGCTCCGGGGCGGTCACCTTCGAAGGACACAACATCCACACCGAGTACGCGTCGTTGCGCAGCAGGATCGGGATGGTTCCGCAGGACGACGTCGTGCACCGGCAGCTGACGGTCAACCAGGCGCTCGGCTACGCCGCCGAGTTGCGGCTGCCGCCCGACACCAGCAAGGCCGACCGGGACCAGGTGGTCGCCGAGGTACTCGAAGAATTGAGTCTGACCAACCACGCCGACACCCGGGTCGACAACCTCTCCGGCGGCCAGCGCAAACGCGCCTCGGTGGCGCTCGAACTGCTCACCGGACCATCCCTGCTGATCCTCGACGAGCCGACCTCGGGCCTGGATCCGGCGCTGGACCTGCAGGTCATGACGATGTTGCGGCAACTTGCCGACGCCGGTCGGGTGGTGCTCGTGGTGACCCACTCGCTGACCTACCTCGACATCTGCGATCAGGTGCTGTTGATGGCCCCCGGCGGCAAGACGGCGTTCCTGGGCCCGCCCCCGCAGATCGGCGAGGTCATGGGGACCACCAACTGGGCCCACATTTTCGCGAAGGTGGGCGCCGACCCCGACGAGGCCAACCGCCGCTTTCTCGCCCAGAACCGGCCGCCCCCACCCGCCGTGCCCGAGATCGCGGGCGATCTGGGCGAACCGGCGCACACCAGCGAGCTCCGCCAGTTCTCGACGATTGCCCGCCGCCAGATCCGGCTGGTCGTCTCCGACCGGGCATACTTCGCTTTTTTGGCGATATTGCCGTTCGTCATGGGCGTGCTGTCGCTGACCGTTCCCGGCCACACCGGCTTCGGTTACGCCGATCCGACCAGTGAGTCGGCCGGCGAAGCCGGGATGATACTGACGCTGCTCACCATGGCCGCTGCGTTCATGGGGACCGCGCTGACGATCCGCGACCTTATCGGCGAGCGTCCGATCTTCCGGCGAGAACAGGCGGTCGGCCTGTCGACCACGGCTTATCTGCTGGCCAAGATCGCGGTGTTCAGCGCGTTCGCTGTGGTCCAGTCAGCAATCGCCACCGGCATCGTCGTGCTGGGCAAGGGCGCGCCGACCAAGCCGGCCGTGGTGCTCGGTAATGCCACCCTCGAGCTGTTTGTCGCCGTCGCCGCGACGTGTGTGGCCGCGGCGTTGCTCGGCCTGCTGATGTCGGCGCTGGCGCGCTCCAATGAGCAGATCATGCCGTTGCTGGTGGTGTCGCTGATGATGCAGATGGTGTTGTCCGGCGGCATGGTGCCGGTGACCGGTCGGATCTTCCTCGACCAGCTGTCGTGGGTGGTGCCCTCGCGGTGGGGATACGCCGCACAGGCGTCGACGATCGACCTGTTGACGGTGTCGCCTGGTCCGCAAAGCCCCAAGGACGACCACTTCAAGCACCTGTCCGGGACGTGGCTGTTCGACATGGCCATGCTCGCGGTGTTGTCGGTCGTCTATGCCGCCGGTGTGCGGTGGCGGATCCGGCTCAAGCGCTGACTTAGATGTGGCGAGCAGACGCAAAAGCTCCCGACACGCCGCGCGTGCGGGAGCTTTTGCGTCTGCTCGCCCCTTCACCCCCCTAACCGCAGGCCGTGTGCCACGGCGAAGGCCAACGCCTGTGGGACGTCGACGCGGGCACCCGTCAGTGCGGCGGTCATCCACAACGAAGGATCCACGGTCGCGCCACGCAGATCGGCATCGTCCAGCCGGGCACCGGTCGTGCGTGCACCAGCTGAGGTCGGCGCCGCGCAGTACAGCCTTGCGCAGATCGGTCTCCACCAGGCTGGCCTCCCGAAACCGGCAGCCACTCAGGTCGGCGCCGCGAAGGTCGTTGCCGCCGAGCACGGCCAGGGTGAAATCCACCTCGTCGAACGTCAGGGGCCGCAGGCGGCACTGCACAAACACCGACCCCAACATGCTGCATTGCTGAAATGTACTGTGCCACAGCAATGTTCGTCGGAAAGTGCAGTTACGAAAGGCCGATCCGCGGTGTTGCGACTCGGCCAGGTTGACGCCGCTGAAATCGCACTCGTCGAACACGGCCCGCTCGGTGCACAACCGGCTTAGGTCTTCGTCAGTGAAATCGCGGCCGCTAAATTCGCAATCGGTCCACTGCTGCACCGGTAGGGTCAGCTCCCCTCGAAAACCATTGGGCCCTAAGCCGACAACCTGTGCAGTGCGTATTCGCTCACCGCGATCAGCGCGTCGGTCGCCGACCGGCGATCCCGGGCGTCCACAGTGATCACCGGAATGTTGCTGGGCAGGGTGAGCGCCTCGCGTACCGCGTTGACCGAATACTTTGGCGCGCCGTCGAACTCGTTGATCGCAACCAGAAATGGCAGGTTGCGGTGCTCGAAGAAGTCGACCGCGGCAAAGCTGTCTTCCAGCCGCCGGCAGTCGACCAGAACGATCGCGCCGATCGCGCCACGCACCAGGTCGTCCCACATGAACCAGAACCGGCGCTGGCCCGGAGTACCGAACAGGTAGAGCACCAAGTCCCGGTCCAGCGTGATGCGGCCGAAGTCCATCGCGACCGTGGTGGTCCGCTTGTCCGGGGTGGCCTCAAGCATGTCGACGCCGATCGAGGCGTCGGTGACCATCGCCTCGGTGCGCAGCGGCATGATCTCTGAAACAGCGCCCACGAACGTGGTCTTACCGGCCCCGAACCCGCCGGCGATAACGATCTTCGTGGAGGCGGCGCCGTGCCCGTTAGAGTGCGTTTCAGAGTGCCTTAAGGCCACGCAGTGTCCTTCCTATGAGTTCGTGGCGCTCATCGCGGGTCGAACGGTCGGTCAACGTCCTATGCACCCGAAGGTAACCGGCCGTGACCAGATCGCCCACCAAGACGCGCGCTACACCCACCGGCAAATCCAGCCGAGCCGAGATTTCCGCCACCGAGGGCGTCTTGACGCACAGCTGGATGATCCGGCCTCGCACGTCACCGGTCGGCCAGCGAAGCGCCAACCCGTCCTTCGACGTCTGCACCGGCGCCTCCAGCGGAAGGTCGACATCGGTGCCGGTCCGCCCGGCCGTCAGCGTGTACGGGCGGACCAGGTTGGCCTCACCGGCGGGCGATCCGTCGCGGCTCACGAATACGCGGCCGGCGACGATATCGAGCGACGGGAGGACTGCACCACGCCGCCCACCCGTTCCACCAGCATGGCCATCTCGTAGCCGATCTGACCGATATCGCACGACGCCACAGCCAGGGTCGCGAGGTGCGAGCCGTCGCCGACACGCATCAGGAGCAGATAGCCCTGCTCCATCTCGATCACCGACTGCAACACCTGCCCGCCCTCGAACAGCTGCGCAGCCCCGGACGCGAGGCTGGCCAGCCCGGAGGCCACCGCCGCCAACTGATCGGCCCGTTCGCGGGGTAGCCGCTCACTGGCGGCGATGGGCAACCCGTCGACCGACACCAGCAACGCATGCGCCACACCGGGGACCTCCCGGGCGAACTTGGACACCAGCCAGTCGAGCGTGTTACCCGGCGTTTGGGTCGTCATTCGCCATCCGTGGTTTCGAGATTGGTCTCATGGGCACGCGATCGTGCGCTGCGCACGGCGCCGAAGTGACTACTCATCGAGGCCCGCAGCGCCTCGGGATCGCGCGCTGCAGCGGCGTGCCTACTCGGCTGGCCGGGCTGTTGAGTGCCGTTCGCCGCCAGCCAGTGCCGCCCGGCCTCCTTGTCGGCCCCGTTGGCCGCCCCAGGCACCAGCCGGGCGCCGGGCGTGCGCATCGGAAGGCCGCTGTCGGTGCGGGTCTCGACGGGCTTGTCGTCGGCGTGAGCGGCCAGCACCCAGCCGCGGTCCCACACCGACTTCCAGTCGAGGTCGGGGTGTAGCGCCAGTTCGTTAGGATCGCCCTCGATCTCCGAGAGCATCCGCTGGTAGATGGTGTCCGTATCGTCGAGGTCGGGTGGCGGCGGTGGCTCCGCGGCCCGCCGCATCGGCAAGGCGGCCGGGGCATCCGCGCCATCGTCGACGCCCGGCGACGTCGACTGGGCTGCCGACCGCGCAGAGAAAAATGCCGAGGTGTCCGATGCCTGCGCCTGGGCGACGGCCGGCGCTTGTCCCGGCTCCGACGCGCCCTCCTTCTCCCACCAGGGCGTGGGCAACTCACGACGCCGCCGCGGCTGCTCTTCTCCCGCCGGAACCTCGGCGACGCCGCTGGACCCCGGGGTGCGACGCGGCAATAACGTCGTGACCGGCTCTTCGGATGGCGGTTCGGGTCCGGGAAAACCATTGCGGTTCGGCATCTCGAGCACGGCAGCTTCCTGCTCGGCGGGCTCCTGTTCAGCGGCCTGGTCGGCGGTGTGCCCGACCACAGCCAGCGGCGACCCAACGGCCTCGTCGGATTCGGGGACCGGCGGCGCCGCCGCCGGCGCGCGGCCTCGCGGGCGCCCCGTCCGGACCACGACCGAGGCCTCACCGAACACCTCGAGCGGCAGATAGATCTCGGCGGTCGTGCCCTGCCCGCCCTCCGACATCGCCGGACCGCGCAGCCGCACCCGGATGCCGTGCCGGGCGGCAAGCTGGCTAACCACGAAAAGGCCCATGTGGCGAGCGTTGTCGGGGGTGACCTCGCCGCCGGCCTGCAGCCGCATGTTGGCGATGCGCCGATCGGAATCGTTCATGCCCAGTCCGGCGTCCGAGACCCGCAGCAGCACCCCTCCGTCACGGGCGGGTGCCGCCGAAACCCGTACCGATGTCGTCGGCGGCGAGTAGCGCAGCGCGTTGTCCATCAACTCGGCCAGCAGATGGATCAGGCCGCCCGCCGCCGCACCGATCAGGGTGCAGTCGGGCAGTGCCATGGTCTGGACCCGCCGATAGTCCTCGACTTGGGAAACGGCGGCCTGGACCACGGTCGTCAGCGACACCGGCTCCCGCTTGTCACCCGAGACCTGTGCGCCCGCCAGCACCAGCAGGTTGACGCTGTTGCGACGCAGTCGCGCAGCCAAGTGGTCCAACCGGAACAGGCTGTCCAGTCGTTCGGGGTCCTCCTCGTTGCGCTCCAGCCGGTCAATGAGCAACAGCTGCTGGTCGACCAGCGAACGACTGCGCCGGGACATGGTCTCGAACATGTCGTTGACCAGCAATCGCAACCGCGCCTCGTCCCCGGCCAGCAGCAGTGCCTGGGTGTGCAGCTCGTCGACCGCGTGCGCGACCTGGCCGATCTCTTCGGTGGTGTACACCGCCAGCGGCTCCGGGATCGGTTCCGCGCCGGCCCGCACCTCGGCGATCTCGTCCTCGAGGTCGGTGTGGGCGACCTTGAGCGCGCCGTCGCGCAGCACGCGCAGCGGCACCACCAGCGCGCGCGCCACCAGCAGCACCACGACCAACGCGATCGCGATGACGACCAAAACCAGAATCGTGTCGCGGATGGCGGCACCGCGCCGGGCGGCGGCGTCGCTCTGCATCGACTTCGTCACCGACGCGGTCGCGTCCTTGATGACCTGCTCGGCGATGCCGTCGGTGATCTGTATCGAGTGCAGCAGCTCGGGATTGTCGACGAGCCCGCTGGCCGCGTTGGACATGATCGACATCCGGGTCACCATTTGCTGCTGCAGCATCTTGGCATCGGGCGAGCCCGCACCGAGCACCTCGCTCATGCCGAACAGCGTCGACGGTTCCGTGCCGGCCAGGGTGATCATCGCGGTACGCAACTGCTGCTCGGGCAGGTCGGCGCCGCGGGTAACCAGGATCTCCTGCATGGTCATCTGGCCGCGGGCCCCGACGGCTCGGCTCAGGCCCTGCGCCTGGGCCCGGATCTTCTCGTCGTCGACGCGCACCGACGCGTCGATCACGTCCTCGGCCGTCAACAGGATCGGCGCGTAGGTGGTCACTCGGTCCCGCAGGCTGATGCTGTTATCCAGCACCTTGTCCAAGAGCGCCTGACCGCCGTTCAACAGGCTGCTCACTCCCGATCGGACGTCGGGGATCACGTCGGTGTTGGCCAACCGCGCCTGCAGCTCGTACTTGCGTTCCTCGAAGTTCTTCTTCGCACCCTCGACGTCGCGCCCCGCGGAGCTCGCCAGCAATGCGACGTCCAGTGCCGACATGTACTTCGTGATCGCCGGTATGACGTCGGCGCGGGCACTTGCCAGTCGGAGGCTGCCGGAGTTCGCCATCGCGCCCGCAACGCGCAACCCACCGAAGACCGTCGCCAGCAGCAGCGGCACCAGCACAATCGCCAATACCTTCAACCGGACCGGCCAGTTGCTCAGCGCCCAGGCCGGCGGCCGCCTCACCGGCGCCGCCTCCTCGAGGGGAGAGATTTCTACGGCGTCAGCCGGAACCGCCTCGGCCGGGAAGGCCGGGCGGGTGAACATCGTCACGTGGACACGGCCGCGATACCGGCCGCTGCGGTCGTATTCCGCGTTCGGACAAATGAGAGACTCATGAAACTTCCTGCTTTATTCCGTGCGCCCCAGACAATGTTAGGTGTGAACGCTAACGCGTGGCGATCCGACGAGTATGACAGCAAGCGGCCCAGGTCACCACTGCCGTACACGGATCGCAACTTCTGGCAAACAATTATAGGGATAGCGCCGGCGCACCATTGTCACGATTTCGAGGCCGGTCCGGGAGTCGCACCTCCGGAAGGGACCATTCCATTGGCTCAATTGGCGACGTCCGCCGTTCGGGTTGCCCCAGCATGCTCGATAAAACCGCAGCTCAGCGGGCTATCTGTCGTTGTGCGGTCGGCGCTCGTACGTGATCGGCGAGCCGGCGCGGCCTCCTCGAGCGTTGCAGCCCACGCGGCGGCGGCCCCAACGACCCTCGCGGTGACCCACGCGCCGCCAGGCCTCGGCGTCTCAGGAGCAGTTTGTGCACAACTTGAAAGGCAAGCCTTGAAAACAAGCAAGGTCTCGTCTGCCGCCGTCGACCGTGATCTCGTTGTTGCAGGGATGCCGATGTCGTATGCCGCCGCTGTGACTGGCCTGCAGGACCAGACGACACGAATTTGCTTAGCAATATTGTGAACTACGCTACATACGGCGTTTTACTCTCTCTTGTTGCCCTCGCCTATCTTATTGGCCTGCTCTATCAATTGATCAACATAATTACTGGCCAATCGATTTAACTACCAACGTCATCAGCGGGCCAGGAAGGACGGGCGGCCCCGCGCGCGGGCCCTTGCTGAGCCGAAGAAAGAGATCACCAACGTCTCTAATTGCATTGCTGGTGGCAATGCCGCGTAGCCTTCCGAGTACGCGCACCGGGGAGGATTCCGTTTGTGTTCAGGCTGCTGTTCGTTACTCCGCGCATCGCCCCCAACACGGGCAATGCGATCCGGACGGCGGCGGCCACCGGCTGCGAACTGCACCTGGTCGAGCCGCTCGGCTTCGACCTCTCCGAACCCAAGCTGCGGCGCGCCGGACTGGACTATCACGACCTGGCGTCGGTCACCGTCCATGCATCGCTGAATGCCGCGTGGGATGCACTCGAGCCGGCTCGGGTGATCGCGTTCACGGCGCACGCGACCACATTCTTCGCTGACGTCGACTACCAGCCCGGCGACGTATTGATGTTCGGGCCGGAACCCACCGGGCTGGATGCCGCCACCCTGAGCGACGCACACATCACCCAGCAGGCGCGCATCCCGATGCTGGCCGGCCGGCGCTCGCTGAACCTGGCCAACGCCGCCGCGATCGCCCTCTACGAAGCCTGGCGGCAGCATGGCTACGCCGGCGCGGTCTAGGTGTGATGCGGTTGCGATGAGAAAACGGCGTGCCTACGAGTCGGTATTGGCATGGCTAGGTTCATCACCATCGGATACGGCGACGAAGCCGGGTACAACCGCGTGAGCGACGAATGCAAACGAGTGGCGCACGCCCGGGACGACGAGCTGAGCGCGGCTGGCGCGGTCATCGGAGGTGCCGGCCAGCCCGTCCAGGTCCGCAATCCGGAAGGCGCCGGGGTGCGGATCGAACGTGGATCCTTCCTGCAATCAGCGCTGCCGATCGCGGGATTCGCGGTGCTCGACGCCGAGGACATTGACGCAGCGATCGAGCGGGTGAGCCAAACGCCCTGCGCGATGGCGCACGGGGTGGTCGAGGTGTGGCCGCTGGAAACGGGACCCTGAGGTTACGTTGAACCGAGCCTCACCAGCTGTCCCAGTGAGTCAGGGTCTCGGCGGGCAGCCTCTTGGCCGGCCGGAAGTCGGTGCCTTTGGTGTAGGCGATCGGGAACAGCCCGCCCTGGCTGTATTCGTCGTAGGGAATGCCCAGTACCTCGGCCGCCCGCCGCTCGCCGTCGCCGAGCAGGTGCAGCGTGGTCCAGCACGAGCCCAGCCCCCGGGAGCGCAGCGCCAGGCAGAAACTCCAGACGGCCGGGAAGAGCGACGCCCAGAACGACACGCCACCCAACGGCTGCTTGTCCTCGCGGCCGTCGATGCAGGGGATCATCAGGACCGGCGCCTCGTGCATGTGCTCGGCGAGATACGTCGCGGAATCACGGACCAGCCCCATCCGCTCCCCGCGGGTGTCGCCCTCGGCGTATTTCGCCCCCGGCGCGCTGAGGTAGCCCCGGGCATTGGACAGATAGATGTCGCCGATCGCCTTGCGCTTGTCGGCGTCCTCGACGAACACCCACTGCCAGCCCTGCGAGTTCGAGCCGGTGGGGGCCTGCAGCGCCAGGTCGAGGCATTCCATCAGCAGTTCGCGCGGCACCGGCTTGTCGAAGTCGAGGCGCTTGCGGACCGAGCGCGTGGTGGTGAGTACTTCGTCGACGGAAAGGTTGAGGCTCATGAATGGAGGCTACATTCGGCCTTATGAGCGTCGAACTGACACAAGAGGTTTCCGAACGGCTGACATCAGACCACTACGGGTGGCTGACCACCGTCGCCAAATCTGGGCAGCCGGTGCCGCGGCTGATTTGGTTCTACTTCGATGGCGCGAAGCTGACGGTCTACTCCATGCCGCGGGCGGCCAAGGTAGGCCATATCAAGGCGCACCCGCAGGTGAGCCTGAACCTGGACTCCGACGGCAACGGCGGCGGGATCATCGTCGTGGGCGGAGTTGCGATGGTCGAGGCCACCGACGTCGACTGCCGCGACGACGAACCGTACTGGGCCAAATACAGCGACGACGCCGCGAAGTTCGGGCTGACCGAGGCGATGGCCGGCTACAGCACCCGGCTGACGATCACGCCGACGAGGGTGTGGACGACGCCGACCGGCTAGAGTGCGTCAGTCGTGGTCGGTCGAGATCGAGACCGTCCGCCACGAGGCAATCGGATGTCGGCCTGCAGCTCGCCGATCTTGGCTTCGACCGCCGCGAGGCAATCGGTGCCCAGCAGTAGGTGTACCGGCGGCTCGGCCACTGACAAGCCCAAAGCCTCGCGCAGACCCAGCGGAACCCGGGACTCCGTCCAGCCGGGCCGCCCGAAGACATAGCCGAACCGTCCCCGCCACGACTTGGCGCGGGCCACATCGCGGACCAGCGCCGCCGTCTCGAGGTAGTTGTACTTCAGCGGGTTGTCGGTGCCGATGTCATGAATCAGCCCGTAGCGCACCGCTCGATCTCTTCGGCGTAGGTACCGAACAGCCGGTCCCAGACGATGAACACGCCGCCGTAGTTCTTGTCGATGTACGCCTGGTTCGAACCGTGGTGCACACGGTGGTGTGACGGCTGTCTCGCATCCTGGCCAAACTCGTCGTGCGCGACCGCATTCACGCCGTCGTGTATGCCCATCAACACAAGTCACGCCGCGCTGAGCCTCGGCTCGCCGAACGTGCTCTCAGGGCGAGATTTTGGCCGATCTGTCGCCCTAAGAGCACGCTCGGCGCAAGGCATCAGCGGAAGTCGCGCGACCTGGAGCCGACCGCCAGTGAGATGCGGCCCATCCGCTCGGCCACGACGGTGATCGCCCCGCTGGCGTTCTGAACCTGACCCCGGATCAGCAACGCCGGTGCCGAGTTGGCCAGCTTGCGGTGCCGCGCCCACACCCACGGCGCGCAGAGCACGTTGACCATTCCGGTCTCGTCCTCGAGGTTGATGAACGTCACCCCTTGGGCCGTCGCGGGTCGCTGCCGGTGAGTCACCGCGCCGGCGATCAGCACCCGGTCGCCGTCGGGCACCGCTCCCAGCGCGTCAGCCGGCAGCACCCCCATCGCGTCCAGGTCCGCCCGCAGGAACTGCGTTGGATAGCTGTCCGGGGAGATGCCGGTGGCCCACACGTCGGCGGCGGCCAGCTCCAGCTCACTCATCCCCGGCAACGCCGGGACGTGCGACGACGACCCCACGCCGGGTAACCGGTCCGGACGTTGAGTGGCCGCCGCCCCGGCCGCCCACAACCCCTCCCGCCGCGACATCCCAAAGCAGCCCAGCGCTCCGGCCGTCGCCAGCGCTTCGGTCTGTGGCACGGAAAGCTGCAACCGGGACGTCAGGTCCAGCAGCGAGGTGAACGGGCCGTTGGCATTTCGCTCTTCGACCAGCTTCTCGGCCAGGTCGTCGCCGATGTGGCGAACGGCACCCAGACCCAGTCGGACGTCGTTCCCTGAATTTTCCAGGGTGGCGTGCGCCAGGCTGGCATTGACGTCCGGGCCGTGCACCGGCACACCATGCCTGCGGGCGTCGGCCACCAGCGATTGGGGTGAATAAAAACCCATCGGCTGGGCGCGCAGCAGCGCGGCGCAGAATGCCGCCGGGTGGTGCAGCTTGAACCACGATGAGTAGAACACCAGCGACGCGAAGGACAGCGCATGGCTTTCGGGAAAGCCGAAATTGGCGAACGCCTCCAGCTTTTCGTAGGTCCGGTCGATCACCTCGTCGGTGGCGCCATGCAGTTCGCGCATGCCGTCGAAGAAGCGGCCGCGCAGCCGTCGCATCCGCTCGGTCGAACGCTTGGATCCCATGGCGCGCCGCAGCTGGTCGGCCTCGGCGGCGGAGAATCCCGCGCAGTCGACCGCAAGCTGCATCAACTGCTCCTGAAACAGCGGCACCCCCAGCGTCTTTCGCAACGCCGACTCCATAGACGGGTGGTCGTAGACGACCGGGTCGATGCCGTTGCGGCGGCGGATGTACGGGTGCACCGACCCGCCCTGGATGGGCCCGGGACGGATCAGCGCGACCTCCACCACCAGGTCGTAGAACACCCGCGGCCGCAGCCTCGGCAGGGTGGCCATCTGTGCCCGCGACTCCACCTGGAACACCCCGACGGAATCGGCGCGGCACAGCATCTCGTACACCGCCGGCTCGGAGAGGTCGAGCCTGGCCAGGTCCACCTCGATGCCCTTGTGCTCGGCCACCAGGTCTTTCACATAGTGCAGCGCCGAGAGCATGCCCAGCCCGAGTAGGTCGAACTTCACCAAACCGATTGCCGCACAGTCGTCTTTGTCCCATTGCAGGACGCTGCGATTTTCCATGCGGGCCCACTCCACCGGACACACGTCAGCGATCGGGCGGTCGCAGATCACCATGCCGCCGGAGTGGATGCCCATATGCCGCGGCAGATTCCGGATCTGGGTGGCCAGGTCGATGACCTGGGGCGGAATGTCCTCGATATCGGGCGAGTCGGCAAGCCCGTTCCAGTGGCTGATCTGCTTGCTCCACGCGTCCTGCTGGCCCTGCGAGAAGCCCAGGGCGCGGGCCATGTCGCGCACCGCGATCCGGCCCCGGTAAGTGATGACATTGGCGACCTGGGCGGCGTAGTCGCGGCCGTATTTGTCGTAGACATATTGGATGACCTTTTCCCGCTGGTCCGACTCGATGTCGATATCGATGTCGGGTGGGCCGTCGCGGGCGGGCGACAAGAAGCGCTCGAACAACAGCTCGTTGGCGATCGGGTCGACGGCGGTGACGCCGAGGGCGTAACAGACCGCGGAATTGGCCGCTGATCCCCTGCCCTGACACAGGATGTTGTTCTCTCGGCAAAACCGGGTGATGTCGTGGACCACCAGGAAATATCCCGGAAACGTGAGTTGCGCAATGACTTTCAGCTCATGCTCGATCTGCGAGTAGGCGCGCGGCGCACTGTCGGCAGGTCCGTAGCGGTCGCGGGCACCGGCCATGGCCAACTGCCGCAGCCAGCTGTCCTCGGTGTGCCCGTCGGGTACATCGAACGGTGGCAACTGCGGCGCGATGAGCGCCAGCCCGAACGCGCACTGCTCGCCCAGCTCGGCGGCGGCGGTCACCACTTCCGGCCGCTGCGCGAACAGCCGGGCCATCTCCGCGCCGGACCGCAGGTGCGAACCGCCCAGCGGGGCCAACCACCCGGCGGCCGAATCCAGGGATTGCCGGGCCCGGATCGCGCCCATCGCCATGGCCAGCCGTCCGCGCGACGGATGGGCGAAGTGCGCTCCGGTGGTGGCGACGACGCCGACACCGAACCGCGGTGCCAGTCCGGCCAGCACCGCGTTGCGTTCGTCGTCGAGCGGATGCCCATGGTGGGTCAACTCGATGCTGACCCGGGCGGCCCCGAACCGGTCCACCAGATCGGCCAGCGCCCGCTGCGCCGCGTCCGGGCCGCCCTGGGGGCCCGAGTAAAGCGCCCGGCGCACATGGCCTTTACGGCATCCCGTCAGAATGTGCCAGTGCCCGCCGGCGGCTTCGGTCAGCGTGTCGAAGTCGTAGCGAAGCTTGCCCTTCTCGCCGCCGGCCAGATGCGCCGCGGCCAGCTGCCGTGACAGCCGCCGGTAGCCTTCCGGCCCGCGGGCCAGCACCAGCAGGTGCGGGCCGGGCGGGTCCGGCTGCTCGGTGCGGGCACCCGACCCCAAAGACAGTTCGGCGCCGAAGACGGTACGCACGTCGAGTTCCGCGGCGGCTTCGGCGAACCGCACCGCTCCGTAGAGTCCGTCGTGATCGGTCAGCGCAAGGGCGCGCAGATTTAGTCGGGCAGCCTCTTCGACCAACTCTTCCGGTGTGCTGGCCCCGTCGAGGAAGCTGTACGCCGAATGCGCGTGCAGCTCGGCATACGAAACGGAAGGAGCAACGGAATGAGCGACGGACGAGCGGGCGCCATCCGGCGGCTGATACGTCCCGCGTTTGCGCGACAACGGGCCGTCCTCTTCCGGGCCCATCGCCACCGGTGTACCGGCATGGCGCGGCTTGCCGTCGAGCACCCGCTCCATTTCCGCCCAGCTCGGCGGCCCGTTGAACCACCCCACCCCGCCAGTCTATCGAATATACGTTCGATTCACATCGGGGACCCTACCGGATGTATTCAAGTCCTAACGCGTTCTTAACGCCGCGTGCCTATCGCGGTAAAACGCCACAGCAGATAATTAACAAAGGCAACGATCACTGGCGGAGACTCGATAATGGCGCAACTGAAGAAATTGGATGCGGCTTTCCGGAAAGCTCACGATCAAGAACAGCAGACGAGCCTGGCGGTCAGCGCGGTCGCGATCATCGACGGCGCCGCACCCAACCACGATCGGCTAAAAAGATTGCTGGCAAAGCGAATTCAGTCGATACCGCGATGCACACAGGTACTGCGGACGGAATGGATCGACTACCCGGACTTCAACATCGCCCGGCACGTGCGACGGGTGGCACTTCCCCGTCCGGGCGATGACGCCGAATTGTTCCGGGCCATCGCCCACGCCCTGGAACGGCCGCTGGAACCGGACCGCCCGCTGTGGGAGTGCTGGGTCATCGAGGGCCTGAAAGACAACCGGTGGGCCATCCTGATGAAGATTCATCACGCCATGGCCGACGGCACCTCGGCGGCTCACCTGCTGACCAGGCTCTGCGACGACGCCGACAGCAACACGTTCGCTAATCATGTTGGTGCCAAACAGGTCGCCAATCATGTTTCGGGGTCCAACGACAATCCCTGGAGCTGGGCCGACACGCTGTGGCAGGCCTCCGCCGGCAAAGTCGTCAGCGCAATGGAATCCGCCGTCGAAGCGATCTTGCCCTGGGCGCGGGTGACCCCGACCGCGCAGGTCACCATGCGGCGTTACAGCAGCGTGCGAGTTCCCATTGCCGCCGTCGACAAGGTCTGCCGCAAGTTCGATGTGACCAGCAATGATGTCGCGCTCGCCGCAATCACCGAGGGCTTCCGGTCGGTTCTGCTGCGCCGCGGCGAACGGCCACGCGCGGACTCGCTGCGCACCCTGGTGCCGCTGCTGCCGTACCTGCCCGTCGAAGACGCCGACCCGGTGCAGCGACTGCGGACGGTGCACAACCGGTTGGAGGCCAAGCCAATTGACCAATCCGCCGGCATCTTGGAGTCGGCTCTCAACTACCTGCCAACTGCGTTGCTGTCCCCGGTGATTCAACTGCTGGCCCGGCTACCGCAACACGGCATCGTGACGCTGGCGACCAGCATGCCCGGGCCGCGCCACCAGCTGCGCCTGATGGGCCGGACGCTGGAGCGGGTGCTGCCGATCCCGCCGACGGCACTGCAACTGAGCACCGGGGTCGCGGTGCTGAGCTACGGCGACGAATTGGTATTCGGCATCACCGCCGACTACGACGCCGCGCCGGACGTCAAGCATCTGATCGCCGGTATCGAACTGGGGATGGCGCGACTGGTGGCGCTCAGCCAGGACTCCGTCCTGCTGTTCACCAAGGAACGCCGCGGGCGTTCCTCGCGCGCGCTTCCCGGCGGCGCGCCACGCGGGCGGGCGTCAGCGCCGCACGCACGCGCGCGACGCTGACTCGGTGCCCGCTGCCCCACCGTGAGAAGGTGGGTCGTGGGCAAGTTGGAGCAGGTCACGATCGACCCACGCCGCCACGATGCGGTGCTGTTCGACGCCGCACTGGATGCGTTCCGCGACGCCAAGGCGACGCTGGTCGGGCAGCTGCGGGAAGCCGGCGTCGGCACCGGCGTCTTTGCCACGACCGATAGCCGCGGCCCTGATCGACGCGGCCGGCGACCTGGCGGTAAAACCAGGCCGGTGTGCGGTTCTCGCGGCCGACGCTGCCAGCGTCACGGCAGCGCGCGACACGGGATTCGCACTGGTGATCGGGGTCGACAGCGGCGAGCAGCGCGACAGGCTGAGCGGCGCCGACGCCGTGGTCGCCGATCTCGGTGAGGTCGGCGTCCGGACCGGGGACCGACGGATGTCGCAGCTCCCCGACGCCCTGGCGGCTCTCGGCTCGCCCGACGGCATCACCGTCCGGCACCCGGCGGTGTTCTTCGACTTCGACGGCACGCTGTCAGACATCGTCGACGATCCCGACTCGGCCATTCCCGCCCCGGGTGCCGCCGCGGCAATGCAACAGTTGGCCGCGCGTTGTCCGGTCGCGGTGCTGTCCGGCCGCGACCTCGCCGACGTGACGAAGCGCGTCGGCCTGCCCGGCATCTGGTACGCCGGCAGCCACGGCTTCGAACTGACCGCGCCCGATGGAACACACCATGAGAACGACGCCGCGGCTGCGACCATCCCGGTGCTGGAACAGGCGGCCGCCGAACTGCGCGAGCAGCTCGGCTCGATTCCCGGTGTTGTAGTGGAGCACAAGCGGTTTGGCGTGGCCGTGCACTATCGCAACGCCGCCCGCGACCGGATCGGCGAAGTGTCCGCGGCGGTGCGCACCGCGGGGCAGCGCAGTGGGCTGCGGGTGACGACGGGCCGTGAAGTCATCGAGCTGCGACCGGATATCGACTGGGACAAGGGAAGAACACTTCGCTGGGTCATCGACCACCTACCCGAAGCCGGCTCAGGTCCCCTGGTGCCGATCTACCTCGGCGACGACATCACCGACGAGGACGCGTTCGACGCCGTCCGGCACGACGGAGTCCCGATTGTGGTGCGGCACACCGATGACGGTGACCGCGCCACCGCCGCGCTGTTCGCCCTGGACAGCCCGGCGCAGGTGGCCGAGTTCACCGAACGGTTGGCCCGCCAACTGGCTGACGGTCGGGTCAGTTAACTGTCGTTACCTCGACCCACACGCGCGCGGCCCGCGGGAATCTCGCCGCCGAAAAAGAGGTGCGGCAGCAGCGCATTCACGTCCGGTAAAATACTCGCTAAACAGCTTTCGGCCTGCCATAGGTGACTTCGATCACTCTTTCGGCGGCCATCTTGTTGAGCTCACCGTCGAGCAGGCGCTGCGTTGGCGGCCACACGTCTTCACCAGGTCGTATCCGCTCGAGCGCGCGTCCTTAAGCAACTAACTTGGCGCGGCATGTCCGGGTCATGCATGCGTATCTGACGCATCAAATTTTCACAGCTCAGTCATAGACAGGACGTCTAAACATATCGAATCGGAAATATCTGACGAGGGGTGGTTGAGATTGCTCTAGATCGCCGGCACCGAATTCGGTGAACCGGCGCGGCACCGCGGGCTTGATCGACGCATGACCATCCCGAAAACGGTCGCAACACTCGACGCCTAGCCGGGCGAGCACGCCGGGGCCGAAGCGAGCCCCCGCGTCCCCCGGGCCCGAACCACATCCACGACTGAATGAAGGCTTCACCATGCTCAGAAAGCAGCCCACCTATAGGACCTGGGCACGCATCGACGTGTTCTCGGTCCTGGGTCGCTTTGTGGTGCGCGCGCCGTGGTTCATGATCGCCGCCTGGGTCGCTGCCGCGGGCGTGCTGGCGGTGGCCTTCCCGCCTTTGACCAAGGTGGTGGAGAGCAAGACGCTACAGCCGCTGCCGCCGCAAGCCATGGCGGCAACTGAGCAGATGGCCAAGGACTTCGGCGAATCCGCCCAGAACGCCGTGGTTGTCGTTCTCACCGACAATCGGGGTCTGCAACCCGGCGATGAGGACGTGTACCGCAAGCTGGCCGACGCGCTGCGCGGCGATTCGCGCGACGTGACCGGCGTGCAGGACATCGTGACCACACCCGCACTGCGGCCACTCATGGTCAGCGCCGACAACAAGGCGTTCTACCTGGTGGTGATGCTGCGTCCTGCGGTGGGATCGCCGGAGTCCACCCAGGCCTATCAACGGGTCTCCGAAATCGCCAAACACGCTACGGCGGGCTCTTCACTGACAGCGGGCGTGACCGGGCAGGCGGCCATGGTCGCCGACTTGTCGATCGTCATCGAGCGTGACATGCATTTGATCGAGATTGCCACCGCATTGTTGGTGCTGATCATCCTCGCGGTGATCTACCGACGGCCGGTGACCGTGCTGGTGCCGTTGATCACCATCGGGGTGTCGGTGGCGGCGGCGCAGGGCGTGGTGTCCGCACTGGCCCAGCTGGGGCTTGGGGTATCCGCGCTGACGGTCGTGTTGATGACGGCGATGATCGTCGGCGCCGGCACCGACTACGCCGTCTTCCTGATCAGCCGCTACCACGAGTACCTCCGGTCGGGCACCGATTCCGACCAGGCGGTCCGAAAGGCGCTGAGCTCGATCGGCAAGGTCATCGGGGCCTCGGCCGCCACCGTCGTCATCACCTTCCTCGGCATGATCTTCACCCGGCTGCCCGCCTTCACCACTGTTGGTCCGGCGCTTGCAATTTCGATCGCCATCGCGTTTCTTGCCGCCATCACGCTGTTGCCGGCCGTCCTGGTGCTCGCGGGCCGGCGCGGATGGGTGACGCCACGATCGGGGTCCGCCGGCCGGGTGTGGCAGCGCTCCGCGGTTAACATCGTCCGCCGGCCGAAAGCCCATCTGGTCGTCAGCCTGTCGCTGCTGCTCGCGCTGGCCGCCTGCGCGGCCTTCCTGCACCCCACCTACAACGACCGCCTGCAATTGCCGTCCTCGGCGCCGAGCAATCTCGGCTTCTCCGCGATGGAAGACCACTTTTCGACGAGCGCGCTACTGCCGCAGTACATTTACCTGCGCTCGCCCCACGACCTGCGGACGTCACAAGCCTTGGCCGACCTGGACCAGATGGCGCAACGCGTGTCTCAGCTGCCCAATATCGCTGCGGTGCGTGGCATTACGCGTCCGACCGGCCAGCCGCTCGATCAGACCAAGCTCAGCTTTCAGGCCGGCGCGGTCGGCGGCAAGCTCGAGGACGCCTCGACACAGATCAGCGACAGAACCAACGACCTCGACGCGCTGACCAATGGCGCCGACCAACTGGCAGCGGCGCTGGCGCAGGTCCGCGACCAAATCCGGGGCGCCAGTGGGCCGATCAACCAGCTCACCGCGACGCTGAGCCAGGTTCGGCAGCGGCTCGCCGGGGCCGCCGGCCTGCTGGACAACATACGTGGGCTCGCTAATGGGCCCGCTTCGACATTCGCCAATGGTGTTACCGCCTCGGCGGGCACGGTGTTGGACGGTTTGATCAACAATCCGGCCTGCAACTCGGATCCGGCGTGCCGGTCCCGTGTCGCTCAGCTCGTCGCTTTGCGAAACAACGGCACGTTGGGTGCCACCCCGGAGCTGCAAAGCCTGCAGGCGGCCGTGCAAAGTCTGACCACACTGTTGGCCACCGCGGGCAGCGGTCTACGGGCTGCGGCCGGCGGTAGCGCAGGAGTGCCGCAGCAGATCGCGGGCCTGCAGGCGGTTGCCGACCAGCTGGCCGACGGTAGCCATCGGCTGGCCGAGGGCGTCCATGCACTCGTCGACCAGACCAAGCAGATGGGTCGGGGCCTGACCCAGGCGGCTGATGTGTTGCTGTCGATGAAGCGGGACGCCGCGTCGAACTCCATGGGGGGCATGTACGTCCCGTCCCAGGTGCTCAACTCGGACGATTTCAAGAACGCCGCGAAGATGTTCATCTCGCCTGACGGGCACTCGGTGCGCTACCTCGTTGAGACGAAATTCGACCCGTTCAGCACGGCGGCGCTGGACCAGGTGACGTCGATTCTCGACACGGCGCGGGGCGCGCAGCCCAACACCTCGCTGTCGGATGCGTCGATATCGGTGCTGGGCCCCACCGCGATGTACAGCGCGGTGCGCAGCTACTACAACGACGACCTTCGACTGATCATCATCATCACCCTGCTCGTCGTCCTCGCCATCCTCATCCTCCTGCTCCGGTCGATCGTGGCGCCGCTGTATCTCATTGCCTCCGTGGCGATCTCGTATCTCTCGGCGTTGGGCGTCGGAGTGCTCTTCTTCCAGTTCATGCTGCACCAAGCGATCTCGTTCAACGTGCCGGCGACGGCCTTCATCGTGCTGGTGGCGGTCGGAGCCGACTACAACCTGTTGCTGATCACGCGAATTCGTGAAGAGTCAGGCTCGGGCATCCGCTCCGGCATCATTCGTGCGGTCGGTCTGACCGGTGGGGTTATCACCTCGGCCGGTGTCATCTTCGCCGCCTCGATGTTCGGCCTGTTGTTCGGCAGCGTCTCAACCATGATCCAGACCGGTTTCATCATCGGCATGGGCCTGTTAATCGACACCTTCGTGGTGCGCACCATCACCGTGCCGGCCGTGGCCGCACTGATCGGGCGGGCGAACTGGTGGCCCTCCAAAGATGGACGGGCGGCGCAGAATTCGCAGACCAGCAACCAGACATTCGTGTAGGAAGGAACCTCAGAAAATGAACAACGTGCTCGATCTGACCGACCAATCCATGTTTCTCAGCGAGCAAGCGACCGGAGCCACCGGCCTGCTGCAATGTGTCTGGGTGTACAACCGCGCAATCGACTTCCGCGGTCTGCGTCGGTTCCACCGCAATCTTTCGCGCGGACGGTTGTCCCGCCGCATCGAACGATCGCCATTGCCGTTCGGCCGCCATCGCTGGGTATCGTCCGCCGACGAGGCCGACATCGAGATCGCCCGGCCGCGACCGCGTGCAGAATTCCAGACCTGGCTCAACGAACAGACCCACGCCGGAGTGGATTCCGAGCACGGACCCGGTTTGCATCTTGCGGTGCTGCCGTTCACCGACGGCGGCACGGGGGTGAGCCTGGTCATCTCGCATTGCCTGGCCGACGGCCTCGGGTTGTGCCAAGCGGTGGCCAACGCGGCCAGCGGGCACGACGACGCAATCAACTGGCCCGCTGCCGGGTCACGCCGGCGGTGGCGGGCGCTCCGCCAAGACGCCCGGCAAACCGCGCGTGACACCTCCGGTGTCGGCCGCGCCCTCGCGGCCGGGGCACGATTGGCCCTCAATGGCGGCGCCGTTGCAGGCTCCGGCGCCCCGCCGGCTGCCAAACCGCCGACCAAGCCGGCCGGCGGGAGAGACGAACGCGTCACTCTCCCAACCGCGACGATCTTCGTCGACGCCGAGCAGTGGGAGGCCCGCGCACGGGCACTCGGGGGGACCAGCAACGCGCTGTTCGCGGGACTGGCGGTCCGCATGGCCGAACGGATGGGGCGGGTCGCCACCGACGGCACGGTCACCTTGGCGATGCCCGTCAACGAGCGCGTCGCCGGCGATACTCGCGCCAACGCGGTCGGGAACGTCGACATCACCATCGACGCCGCACCCGCAACCAGTGACCTGCGCGGGATCAGGTCCGCGATCAAGCAAGCGCTGATCCGGCATCGGGAGACGCCCGACGAACGGTGGGCACTGCTGGCGCTCGTTCCCTTCGTGCCTCGACGGCTACTGCGGCGGATGGTCAGTATGGCCGCCGGCAGCCCGACGACCGTCATCGCATCCAACCTCGGTGCGGTCGATCCGGCCACCACCAGGCCAGACGGCACCGATGCCGACTACTTCTCGATGATGTCCCTCTTCCCAGGCGTGACCAAGGAGATCGCCTACCGCGCAGGCGGACGACTGGCATTGGGCGCCGGACAGGTGAACGGAAAGGTTTTCGTCACGGTCATCGCCTATCAGCCGGGTGGTACGAACTCGTATGAAGCACTACAACACGACCTTTCGGGCACGCTGAGCGACTTCTACCTGACCGCCACGACCGGCTGGGGACGCTCGGAGTTGGTGGGCGCCGCCTGAACGGGATCCATCCGACAACTAGGCCTCGACGTACTCGACCGCGCCGTCGTCGAGCACCACCCGACCGGCTGCGGAGCCTTCGGCGCCAGAAGCCTCGGTGCGATACACCGCCTTGCCGGGTTCGGTGCGCCAGATCAGCGTGCTCAGCGTCTCGCCGGGAAACACCGGCGAGGTGAACCGCGCGGCGATCGAGGTGATGTTGGCCGCGTTGCCCTTGCCGAGTTCGGCGACCAGCGCCCGTCCCGACACGCCGTAGGTGCACAGCCCGTGCAGGATCGGCTTGGGGAAGCCGGCCATCTGGCTGGCGAACCACGGATCGCTGTGCAGCGGATTGCGGTCGCCGGAGAGCCGATAGATCAGCGCTTGATCCTCGCGGGTGGGCAGGTCGATTCGGGCGTCGGGTTCGCGGTCCGGGAACTCCGGTGCGACCGGCCGCTCACCCGGCACTCCCCCGAACCCGCCCGCCTGGCGGATGACCGCGGTGCTCGTCGTTTCCGCGACGAGCTCACCGGTTTTCGGATCGGTGGCGCGGCCGCGCAGCACGACGATCGCGTTCTTGCCCTCGCCCTTGTCCTGGATGTCGGCGACCTCGGAGACCACCGACAGCTTTCCTGCGGCCGGCAACGGAGCATGCAGGCGAATGGACTGCGAGCCGTGTAACAGCAAGGCCCAGTTGAACGTTCCGATCTTGGCGGCGGCTCCGAAGGCCGGGCAGCAGATCACCGCGTAGGTCGGCAGCACCTGCTGGGCGATGTCGTGGCTGTTGTCGGTGGTGAAGGACAGGTCATCGGTCCCAGCGCCGACGCCCAGGGCGTAGAGCATGGTGTCCCGGTCTTGCCATTCGAACGACATCGGTTCGGATGTCGCTCCGATGGCATTCGGATCAATGGCCATACGAGTCTCCTCTCGATTCCAAAATCAATGCTTTTCTCTTTCAATCTGCACCCAATCTGCAGTCAACCATTACAAACCCTTCACACCGACCCCATCGGCAGGGCAGGCTATCGCCATGCGCAACCGCACCTTGGTCTGGAAAGCCGCGGCGGTGCTCGCCGCAACGGCAGTCGTCGGCGCCTGCGGCTCAGAGCCGCAGGCACGCAGCATCACGTTGACTTTTGTCCGAAATGGGCAGTCGCAGGCCAACGCCGACGGCGTCATCGACACCAGCCTGCCCGGCCCCAGCCTCACCGCCGAGGGCCAGGGGCAGGCGCAGCAGGTGGTGCACCAGATCAACCGCAACGACGTAGACAGCATCTACTCCTCGGAGATGGCGGAAGCCCAGCAGACCGCCGCGCCATTAGCCAGCGAACTCGGTAAGCACGTCGACGTCCTACCTGGCCTGGCGTCAATCAACGCTGGCTGGTACAACGGCAAACCCGAAACGATGGCCAATTCAACGTACATGCTGGCGCCGACGGATTGGCTCAACGGCGATGTCCAAGACAGCATCCCGGGATCGATCAGCGGAACCAAGTTCAACGAGCAGTTCGGCATCGCGATCAAGAAGATCTATGAGGGCGGTCACAGCAAGCCGGTGGTGTTCTCCCAGGGCCAGGCGATCATGGTCTGGACCTTGATGAACGTGAAGAACCCCAAGACCAGCCTGCTGACCAGCCACCCCCTGCCCAACATCGGCCGCGTGGTGGTCACCGGCAACCCGAGCAGCGGCTGGACGCTGGTGGAGTGGGACGGCATCCGCGACTTCAACTCGTAGCGACTGAGGTTGACGGGTGCGGCCGCGAGCCGCCACCATGGCCTAATGCGATATGTCGTTACCGGCGGTACCGGGTTTATTGGGCGCCGCGTCGTATCTCATCTGTTGGCCACCCAGCCCGACGCCGAGGTGTGGGTGCTGGTCCGCCGTGCGTCGCTGGGCCGCTTCGAACGCCTCGCCGTCGAATGGGGCGACGGGGCAAAGCCGCTGGTCGGTGAGCTGCCGCAGCTGGCGCTGAGTGACGAGGCCATCGCCGAGCTCGGCCCCTCAGGCCAGCTGGACCATCTGGTGCACTGCGCCGCGATCTATGACATCACCGCCGGGGAGGCCGAACAGCGCGCCGCCAATGTCGAGGGCACCCGTGCCGTCATCGAGCTGGCGCTCCGGCTGAACGCCACGTTTCACCACGTGTCGTCGATCGCGGTGGCGGGCGATTTCGCCGGCGAGTACACCGAGGACGACTTCGACGTGGGCCAGCAACTGCCGTCTCCGTACCACCAGACCAAGTTCGAAGCCGAGTTGCTGGTGCGCTCGACGGCCGGGCTGCGCTACCGCATCTACCGGCCGGCCGTGGTGGTGGGTGATTCACGCACCGGCGAGATGGACAAGATCGACGGGCCCTACTACTTCTTCGGGGTGCTGGCGAAGCTGGCTCTCCTGCCGAAGCTGACCCCGATCCTTCTGCCCGACACCGGGCGCACGAACATCGTCCCGGTCGACTACGTGGTCGACGCGCTGGCCGCGCTGATGCACGCCGACGGCCGGGACGGGCAGACATTCCACTTGACCGCCCCGAAGGCGGTCGGGCTGCACGGTATTTACCGCGGGGTCGCCGACGCAGCCGGGCTGCCGCCGCTGCGCGGCGCGTTGCCCCGCTCGCTGGCCACATCGGTGCTGAAGGTCAGCGGCCGCGCCAAGGTGCTGCGTAACATGGCGGCCACGCAGCTGGGAATTCCCGCCGAGATTTTCGACGTCGTAGACATGGCACCTACGTTCGTCAGTGACAAGACCCGGAACGCATTGCACGGCACCGGGATTGAAGTACCCGAATTCGACACCTATGCGGCAGGGCTGTGGCGGTACTGGGCCGAGCACCTCGATCCCGACCGCGCCCGCCGCGACGACAAGGCCGGTCCGCTGGTGGGCCGGCACGTCATCATCACCGGGGCATCCAGCGGCATCGGCCGGGCTTCGGCGGTAGCGGTCGCCGAGCGGGGCGCAACGGTGTTCGCGGTGGCCCGCAACGCCGACGAACTGGACAAGCTGGTCGCCGAGATCCGCGCCGGCGGAGGGCAGGCGTACGCCTTTACCTGCGACATCACCGATTCCACGTCGGTGGAGCACACCGTCAAGGACATCCTGGGCCGCTTCGACCACGTCGACTACCTGGTCAATAACGCCGGCCGGTCGATACGCCGCTCGGTGGTCAACTCCACCGACCGACTGCACGACTACGAACGGGTGATGGCGGTCAACTACTTCGGCGCGGTGCGGATGGTGCTGGCGCTGCTGCCGCACTGGCGTGAGCGCCGGTTCGGTCACGTCGTCAACGTTTCCAGTGCGGGTGTGCAGGCCCGCAATCCGAAGTACAGCTCGTATCTGCCCAGCAAGGCCGCACTGGACGCGTTCTCCGACGTGGTCGCCTCGGAGACACTGTCCGACCACATCACCTTCACCAATATCCACATGCCACTGGTCCGCACGCCGATGATCGCGCCGTCACAGCGGCTCAACGCGGTGCCGGCGATCAGCGCCGAGCGCGCGGCGGCGATGGTGGTGCGCGGGCTGGTCGAAAAGCCGGTGCGGATCGATACTCCCATGGGCACGGTCGCGGAAGCCGGCAACTACTTCGTGCCCAGGATTTCCCGGCGATTTCTGCATCAGCTCTATTTGGGATATCCCGATTCGCCCGCGGCGCGCGGAGTTTCGCCCGAAACGAGGCAGGCTCGACCGTCCGAACGTAAACCCAAGCGACCGGTGCGTGCCGTCACCGGCGGTATCCGCACACCCCGTCCGGTCAAGCGACTGGTGCGGTGGGTGCCCGGCGTGCACTGGTAGTCACTTCTCGCAGGTAAATTGATTGACGTCGATGTAGCCGGTGCGGAACATGTCGGCACAGCCGGTCAGGTACTTCATGTACCGCTCATAGACTTCCTCGGATTGCAGCGCGATGGCTTGGTCCTTATGGGCCTGCAGCGCAGCAGACCACATGTCGAGCGTTTTGGCGTAGTGCGGCTGCAGTGACTGCACCCGGGTCACCCGGAAGCCGTTAGCGGTGGCGCGCTCCTGCACCATCGGTATCGAGGGCAGCCGCCCGCCCGGAAAGATCTCGGTGACAATGAATTTGATAAACCGGGCGAACGTGAACGACAAGGGCATGCCCCGTTCGACAGCTTCCATCGGGTGCAGCCCGGTGATGGTGTGCAGCAGCATGATGCCGTCGTCCGGCAGCAGCCGGTGCGCCAAGGTGAAGAACGCGTCGTAGCGCTCATGCCCGAAATGTTCGAAAGCACCGATGCTGACGATCCGGTCGACGGGCTGGTCAAACTGCTCCCATCCCTGCAGCAAAACCCGCCTGGAGCGGGTACTTTCAGAATTCGCGAAGAGTTGTTCGACGTGACGGGCCTGGTTTTTGCTCAGCGTCAGGCCGACGACGTTGACGTCATACTTCTCCACCGCGCGCATCATGGTGGCGCCCCAGCCGCACCCGACGTCGAGCAGCGTCATGCCCGGCTCTAGTCCGAGTTTGCCCAGCGCGAGGTCGATCTTGGCGATCTGCGCCTCTTCCAGCGTCATGTCGTCGCGCTCGAAGTATGCGCAGCTATACGTCTGGGTCGGGTCGAGAAACAGCCTGAAGAAGTCGTCGGACAGGTCGTAATGCGCCTGCACGTCGTCGAAGTGCGGTTCCAAGTCGTCGGGCATCGTGACAGCCTAATCGCGGCGTATCGTGACGGCGATGACCGCCGTGTTCGCCGACGTCGACACCGGCATCGACGACGCGTTGGCGTTGATCTATCTACTGGCCAGTGACGTCGATCTGGTCGGCATCGCTTCGACGGGCGGAAATATCGCGGTGGACCAGGTATGCGCGAACAACCTTGGCCTGCTCGAATTGTGCCGGGCCGCAGACATACCCGTCTCCAAAGGAGCCGACGAGCCACTGTGCGGCCGATGGCCTGAACGCGGAAACTTCCACGGTCCCAAGGGTTTGGGCTATGCCGAGCTGCCGCCCACCGACCGCCGGATCACCGACTACGACGCCGTGGCCGCCTGGCTCAATGCCGCGCGCACTCACCCCGGGGAGCTGATCGGCGTGGTCACCGGGCCACTGACCAACCTGGCGCTGGCGCTGCGCGCCGAACCAGCGCTGCCGGCGCTGCTGCGCCGGCTGGTGATCATGGGCGGCGCGTTCGAAACCCCGACTGCCGCCGAATGGAACATCAGGGTGGATCCCGAGGCGGCGGACGCGGTGTTCACGGCTTGGGCTGGCCGACAACAGCTTCCCTTCGTGTGCGGCTTGGACGTGACTCGTCAAGTCGCGATGACGCCAGACCTGCTCGCCGCGCTGGCGACGGCCTCCGGCCCATCTCCGTTGACCCGGGTGATCGAGGACGCGATGCGGTTCTACTTCGAGTCCCATGTCGCCCGCGGCCACGGGTACTTGGCGTTTATGCATGATCCGTTGGCCGCCGCCGTCGCACTCGACCCGCAGCTGATGACGGCCCGGGCCGCGACGGTCGAGGTCGAGCTCACCGATACGCCAACCCGCGGCATGACGATCCCCGACTTGTCAGGCAACCGAGAACCCAACGCACGGATCGGCATTGGCATCGACCCCGCAACGTTCTTCGACCGGTTCATCGAACGGGTCGCGCCGTACGCCCGTCAATTGCGCTGAATCGTGCTGCGCTGCTGGATTCGGCGGGGCATTATTACCGCATGATCGCGCGTCACATCGTTGCCTTCCTCGCTCTTCCGGCAGTCGCGGCGGTGGGGCTCAGCGCTGCCGTCCTCGGTGCGTCCGCCGTCCCAACCGCGTCGGCCCAGCCGTGCCCCGACGTTGACGTGGTGTTCGCCCGCGGCACGGATGACCCTCCCGGTCTGGGTCCTACCGGACAGGCATTCGTCGACTCGCTACGCCCGCGCCTCGGCGAAAAGTCGATGGAGGTATATCCGGTCAACTACCCCGCCACCCAGGAGTGGTCCACCGGCGTCGACGGTATTAACGATGCGGCCGCGCACGTCGTTTCCATGGCGGGCAGCTGTCCCGACACCAAGTTGGTGCTCGGCGGTTACTCCCAGGGCGCGGCCGTGATGGGATTCGTCACGTCCTCCGCGGTACCGGATGGGGTCGATCCCGCGACCGTACCCAAACCGATGGATCCCGGGGTGGCCGACCACGTCGCCGCGGTCGTGCTCTTCGCGACGCCGAACAGTCGGGCGATGAACTTCCTCAAGCAGCCGGAGGTCGTGATCGGTCCGCTGTATCAGGCAAAGACCATCCAGGTATGCGCTCCCGAGGACCCCGTTTGCTCTGACGGGATGAATTTATCCGCGCACGTGTCATACCAACACGGCGGGAGCATCGTTGACCAGGCAGCGGCTTTCGCCGTCGACCACCTGCCGGCAGCCAGCGGCGCACCGCAGGAAGGTAACGGCACAGCACAAACGGTGGGATCGTCAAGCTGAGGCTTTGGATCTGAGTGATGAAAGTCGATGGCGTCTCCCCCTACGGCGCCGGGTTCGTGCCAGCTTCGTGACATCTGCGCGACCAGCTGCACCTCGGGGTGGCGGCCGGCGAGCCGGGCTAGCCGCCAGTTATTCGTAGATTCCTTCGAGATACCACCGCCTTTGGCGATAACACAGCAGCAGCGCGCGCTCGCCCTCCAGCAACACCTGGGCGCGGGCGGTGCGGCCTCCCCATTGGCCGGCCCCTGGACCGTCCACAAGCCGGTCATCCCACCACCGCTCGTCGACCGGCCAAGGTCCGGCCCACCAGCGCAGCCGGTCGTCCCGGCCCTGGAAGACCAGTCGAGCAGGCTCGGCGGAGAACATCCCCCGGCTGGTCACCCGTATCGAATTTCCTTGGCTATCAAGCAGTTCCACCGGGTCATCGAGCAGCACCGCCGGCGACGGACCGGGCAGTTGGCCGGGCCATGGCTGATCCGGGTCGGCCTGGAGCACCGGCTCGTCGCCCAGCGGAGTCAACGTGATGCGTTCGGCCGGTCCGCGTCCGCCGGACAGCACCGGCACCTGCACCGCCTCGGGTCCGAGCAGGCCCTGCACCCGCACCAGCGCGCGACGGGCCCGAAGCCGGTCCTCCTCCCCCAAACCACCCCATAACGGCAACTGCAGCGCCTCGGCGGAAACCACCTCTATCGCCTGCAGCCGCAGCAGCGTGACCGGCGCGGTCGGGCGGTCCCGAGCGGTCCGGTTGCTCAGCCAGCCGTCCAGTTGCCAGCGCACCCGGTCGGCGGTGGCGTCCTCGGTCAGCGGTTCGGCGCACCGCCACACCCGTTCCCGCTCTTCGCCGTTGGCGGTGACGGCGTGAATGGCCAACCGGGTGCATCCCACCCCGGCGGCCATCAACTTCTGATGCAGCGCACCGGCCAGCGAGCGCCCGGCGAATGCCGCGGCGTCGACCCGGTCGATCGGCGGATCGCAGTCCAGCTCGGCCTCTAGTTCCGGCGGCGGCTCACGCCCGGACGGTCCTCGTTCCGGTTCGCCGCGGGCGAACCGGTGCGCGGCCACCCCGTCGGCCCCGAACCTAGACGCCACGTCGGTACGGGACAGCCCGGCGAACTGCCCGATAGTGCGAATCCCCATCCGCCACAACAGATCCGTCAGTTCTTCTCGACCCGGACCGGACAGACTCGGCTCGGTGGCAAGCTGGCGGATCGACAGCACCGACAGAAACCGCGCGTCTTCTCCCGGCTCCACGACACGGCCCGCGCGCGCGGCGAAGACCGCGGTGGACAACTGGTCGGCGATCCCGACCTGACACTCGGCGCCGGCCACTGAACTCACAGCCACCGCATCGATCAGCCGCTCGGCCGCTTGCTGCTCGGACCCGAAATAGCGGGCCGCTCCGCGCACCGGCAACACCAAGAGCCCGGGCCGCAACACCTCGGCGCGGGGCACCAGGTCGTCCACCGCGACGATCACCCCCTCGAAGAAGCGGGCGTCGCGGTCGGCGTCGGCGGTCGCAACGTGCAGTTGCGGGCAGCGGGCGGCCGCCTCCCGCCGTCGCAGCCCTCGCCGCACCCCCGCCGCACGAGCGGCCGACGAACAGGCGATCACCCGGTTGGCCAGAGTGACCGCGACCGGAGCCGTCGCGGGCTGGCCCGCAGCCGCGGCCACCGCGACCGCGGGCCAGTCCATGCACCAAATCGCCAATACCCGGGAAGATCCCACCGGACTCATCCCGTACGAACCAGGCCGATCGTCCGCCCCCCCGCACATACCCTGTTGATCTGCAGCCGCACCCCACTGATTCGCCCGAACCCGGGAGTCGGTGTGCCCCGGTTGCCCGCCGTGATCTCAAAGCCGCAGACCCGGGCCTCCAACCGCGCCGGCGCGCCCTGCCAGTCGCCGTCGGTGACCAGCAAAGTGCATCCCTTGTTACGGGCACGAGCAACCACAGCCCGCGTCCGCGCCCACGGCACCCGGCGTCCACCCAGGCCGAGCACCACCAGGTCCATGCCGTCGATCAGCACCGCGGCCACCTCCACCGGATCGGTACCGGGATCCGGTATCACCGCAATCCGGCTCAGGTCCGCCCCCATCTCCACAGCGGCCAGCAGCCCGATATCCGGGTGGCCGACGATAGCGGCGTTGCCCCCGCCCGACGTCACCGACGCCACCATGCTCAGCAGCAGTGACCGGGCTCCCGATAGCACCGCCACCGTCCCCCGGGGCAACAGCGTCTGCTCGGCCGATTCCGGCAGCAAGTCGTCTGGGGGGGTGTGGGCGGCGGAGATTTCAGCCATCTTCTTGCGCAGCTGTTTGAGCCGTTCAGCACGGTTTTCCTGGCGCAGGTCGGAGGCAAAAGCCGCAGTCATGACTGGCCTCCTCCGGCGGATTTATTCGAATATATGTTCGATATAACTCGAGTAAACACCCACCCTGGAAACCCGTCAAGCACGGTTGGGACACCATGAGACGCTGCCTTGTGCGGCCGCGCAGAACCCTTCCGATACTGGTGTGGCTGGTGGTGTGCGGTGGCATTGGAGTGGCGCCACCGGCCGGCGGCGAAGGCCCGGCCTGCCACCCCGCAGAGCTATTCGCCACCGACCGGCAGGAAGACTCACCGGCGAATCACCGCTGTTCGAACTTCAAGCCGACGCGACCCTCGCGCTCAACGGCGCGATGGTCACCGGGTCGATCCCGGTCGACGGGATGTTCTGGTCGACCGAGCTACAGCAAACCATCGACGAGCGTTCGCGCGAGTTTCATCTGTGCGTTGTCGACGAGCCCACCTTGCACAACGCCGCCGCGTCGTTGGGCCGCCAGTTCAACCAAGAAGCGGTACTGACCTTTGACTACCTGCCGCGCAACGAAGCCAACGCGGTCACCATCACCGTGCCCGGCATCGACATCGCGCGCTTTCGTGCCGCCTTCGCAGCCGATTCGGCTGCTCACCGTCGACTGCTGGGCGGATCTGTCACCCCGACAGATCACACCCTGATCCTGGTCGCCGGCAACGACGATCTCGACATCGCCCGCCGACTCGTCAACCAGGCCGGCGGAAACTGGTCGTCAGCCGTAATCGCCTACGGTAAGCGCGAATTCGTGAACTAAGACGCCACCAGCTGCGGCACTACTCCCACTCGATGGTGCCGGGCGGTTTGCTGGTGATGTCCAGCACCACTCGGTTGACCTCGGCGACCTCATTGGTGATGCGGGTGGAAATGCGCTCCAGTACCTCGTAGGGCACTCGCGTCCAATCGGCGGTCATGGCGTCCTCACTGGACACCGGCCGCAGCACGATCGGGTGCCCGTAAGTGCGGTTGTCGCCCTGCACGCCGACCGAGCGGACGTCGGCCAGCAGCACCACCGGACACTGCCAGATCTGGTTGTCCAGACCCGCGGCGGTCAACTCCTCGCGGGCGATCGAATCGGCATGCCGCAGTGTCTCCAGCCGTTTCGCGGTGACCTCGCCGACGATCCGGATGCCCAGGCCCGGCCCTGGAAACGGCTGGCGCGCAACGATTTCCTCCGGCAGCCCCAACTCTCGTCCAACCGCGCGCACCTCGTCTTTGAACAGCAGCCGCAACGGTTCGACGAGTTTGAACTTCAGGTCGCCGGGCAGGCCGCCGACGTTGTGGTGGCTCTTGATGTTCGCGGTGCCGCTGCCCCCGCCGGATTCCACCACATCGGGATACAGCGTGCCCTGCACCAGGAACTCAATATTTTTGCCAGAGGCACCGTCCCCCAGCACATCCCGCACCGCGCCCTCGAACGCCCGGATGAACTGCCGGCCGATGATCTTGCGCTTGCCCTCGGGGTTGGTCACGCTGGACAGCGCCTCGAGGAAGGTGTCTGCCGCGTCGACCGTGACCAGATTGGCACCGGTGGCGGCCACGAAATCGCGCTGCACCTGGGCGCGCTCGCCGGCGCGTAATAGTCCGTGGTCGACGAAGACACAGGTCAACCGGTCGCCGATGGCGCGCTGCACCAGGGCCGCCGCCACCGCGGAATCCACGCCGCCGGACAGTCCGCAGATCGCGTGACCCCGACCGTTCTGGTCGATCTGCCGCCGTACCTCCTCGACGAGCGCACTGGCGATGTTGGCGGCCGTCCACTCCGCGCCGAGCCCGGCGAAGTCGTGCAGAAACCGGCTGAGCACCTGTTGCCCGTGCGGGGTGTGCATCACCTCGGGGTGGTACTGCACCCCGGCCAGGCGACGGTCCCGGTTCTCGAAGGCCGCCACCGGGGCACCCGTGCTACTGGCGACCACATCGAATCCGTCCGGTGCGGCCGTGACCGCGTCCCCGTGACTCATCCAAACCGGCTGGACCTCGGGCAGGCCCGAATGCAGTTCGCCGCCAGAGACTTTCAGTTCGGTCCGGCCGTACTCGCTGGTTCCGGTATGCGCGACGGTGCCGCCGAGGGCCTGCGCCATGGCCTGAAATCCGTAGCAGATACCGAACACCGGCAGACCGAGGTCGAACAGCGCCGCATCAAGTTGTGGGGCGCCGTCGGCGTAGACGCTGGCGGGTCCGCCGGAAAGCACCAGCGCCAGCGGATTACGGGCCCTGATCTCCTCGACCGATGCGGTGTGCGGGATTACCTCCGAATACACCCGCGCTTCGCGAACCCGCCGGGCGATCAACTGCGCATACTGCGCACCGAAGTCGAGCACCAGCACGGGCCGCGGTGCAGCCGCTTCGCGATCACCAGGTTTCGCCACGCCGCAAGCTTAGTGGGCACCGCAGCAGCGTTGATCGGGCCCGACGCCCGTGGGTTGGCCGGTGTTAGTAGGTCGCGGGGGGTGGCAAGGCCATGGGTGCATCTAGGAGATCAGCGCCGCCGCCGTAGACAATAGGCGCCGCACTGAGCACATCCCCAAGATTGCTGAGCCGTTCAGTGGCCACTTGCCCCATCGTCCCGAGGTTAAGCAGGCCCACCTTGGTGACATCGTTGACTGCTGCTGAAAGGTTAGCGAAGCTGGGGAGACCGGACGCTTCCGGGACCGCGCCGCCACCTAAAATCTGTGCTTTCGCATCCGCGATGTAGTTGGCGGTCAGATCGTGCGTAGTAGACATCTGGTAGCCGGTCAGATCACGGAGGGTCTGGCCTTGGGCAGCCGAATAGTTTGCAAACTGTTGCAGGGGAGTCAACTGCTGAAACGCGAGATCGCCCGTAGCGGCGCCACCCAGCAACGGTTGCGCCGTCAGCGCCTGGGCGAATTCCTCCTGCGGCACGGAGCCCATGGGGCCGTTGCCGCTCGAAATATTGCCGATCTGGGCAGCGCTAACCGCAGCAGCCCTGATGTTTCGGGTCGCCACTTGCGCCTGCGCACCGGCGTTTACGAGGGCCGCGCTGCCGACATCGCGAACCGCCGCTCGAACGTTAGCCATGGTGGGAATCGCGGGGGCAGCCGCCGCCGCCTCTTGCTGCACGGTGCGGCCCGTCAGCTGAGCGCCCGCATCGGCGATCCTGGATTGCGATATCTTCCTCGACGCAGCGAGCTCGTTCGCGTTAGTGGTTTGTGCCGCAGCGAGGTTGGCCTTGGTATTTGCCGTTATCGCGGAGACGCCGCTACTCGCCGCGCCGGGCAGCGCCTGTAGCGCCTGGGCCCACGGTGTCAGCTGGGCGGCCACCGCCGAGGCCGCGCCGTGATAACTCGACAGCGTCGCGATGTTCTTGGCCCACATCGTTTCGTATGCGCCCTCGCAGGCCGCGATCGCGGGGGCGGCGAAGCCCAACAGGTTCGACCGCACCAGCTGGACCAGCGTCTGGCGGTTCGCCGCGATCGCCATCGGGTGCGTGATCGCTTCCTTGGCCGCCTCGAAGATGCCGGCCGTCGTGTTGGCATTCGTTGCCGCACCCACGGCCTGGGTCGCCGCAGAGCTGAGCCACTGCGCGTACTGGGTGGCCACAGTTGTCATCGCCTGCGCCGCCTTACCCTGCCAGGGCAGCCCTCCGGTCACCGACGAAAACGACTGCGCCGCAGCGCCCAACTCGCTGCCCAACCCAGCCCAGCTTGCCGCGGCGGCCCGCATCGGCCCCGATCCGGCACCGGAATACATCTGCGCCGAAGTCACCTCTGGCGGCAACAGTGAAAAGTTCATCAGAACCGTCCCTTCTTCAGCTGATTTTGTGTTCCAAGTCCGCTGTCACAGCAGCGGCAAGATGATTTGCTACGAAGTCCCGCCTCTGGAAACGGCTGGGCAGTCTTGTCCCCCGCATGAAGTCTCGACTGCGTCTCGACAACACCGACCACCACCTTTGGGGCAACGACCGTATGACTGTAAGACAGATCACATAGAAAAGTCTGCGTTTTCAGCAACACCCGTAGTCACAACTTTTCTCTGCAGCCGAGGACGTTGCCATCGGCAGTACCCGCTCGGTGTGATCGATGAGCCCGGACCTTCGCCCTAAGACGTCCTTTTCAACATATTACTTGAGTTATTTGTCTATAGACTTTAAAGTTCTGCGTATGCGCTCCGATCATCGCTACCCCATATTCCGCGAACACCCCGTCCCGGCACTGGCCGTCATCTGCCTCAGCGTCTTCGTCATCAGCGTCGACGCCACCATCGTCAACGTCGCACTGCCCACGCTGTCGCGCGATCTTGGCGCCGACACCGCGCAGCTGCAATGGATCGTCGACGCGTACACCCTGGTGATGTCCGGACTGCTGCTTTCGGCCGGCAGCCTCAGCGATCGCTACGGCAGACGCGGCTGGCTGAGCGCCGGACTGGCGCTGTTCGCGATCACCTCCACCGTTGCGGCGCAGGTGAGTTCGGCGGATGCGCTGATCGCCGCGCGGGCTGCCATGGGTATCGGCGCCGCGGTGATCTTCCCGACCACCCTGGGACTGATCACCAATATCTTCACCGACCCGGTACGTCGCGCCAAGGCGATCGGGGTGTGGGCAGCGATGGTGGGAATCGGAGTGGCCGTGGGACCGATCACCGGCGGCTGGCTGCTCGAACACTTTTGGTGGGGCTCGATTTTCCTGGTGAACGTTCCGATCGCCGTGCTGGCCATCGTCGGCGGCGTGCTGTTCGTGCCGACCTCGCGTGACCCGGCGGCACCGCGTGTCGACGTCCCCGGCCTGATCCTCTCCGCGGTCGGTATCACCGCGCTGGTCTACACCGTCATCGAAGCGCCCACCTGGGGATGGGGCAGCGCGCGGGCGGCGGCCGGCTTCGTTGTTGCCGCAATCGTTCTCACCGTGTTCGCGCTGTGGCAGCGGCGCAGCGCCCATCCGATGCTGGACGTGTCGGTTTTTGTCAACCGCCGATTCTCCGGCGGCAGCCTGGCGGTGACCGCGGGCTTTCTGGCCCTGTTCGGCTTCATCTTCGTGATCACCCAATACTTCCAATTCATCAAGGAATACAGCGCCTTCGAGACGGGGGTGCGGCTGCTGCCAGTGGCGATCTCGATCGCGGTGGCCAGTGTCCTGGGGCCCCGAATGGTGGAATGGGTCGGCACCACCGCCGTCGTCGTCGCCGGACTTGTCGTGTTCGCAGCCGGTTTGGCGTGGGCGTCCACGGCCGAGGTGGCAACCGGCTACACCGAGATCGCAATGCAGATGCTGCTGCTCGGCGGCGGCCTGGGGCTGACGACCGCGCCGGCCACCGAGGCGATCATGGGATCGTTATCCGCCGACAAGGCCGGCGTCGGCTCGGCCGTCAACGACACCACGCGCGAACTGGGAGGCACCCTCGGCGTCGCCATCGTGGGCAGCGTCTTCGCGTCCGTGTACTCGGCCCGGCTCAGCTCGGCGTCAGCGCTGGCGGGATTACCAGTGGATGTGCGCTCCGCGATGGAACGCTCAATGGCCGTGTCGCACAGAGTCATCGGACAAATTCCCGCGGCCCACGCCGCCGATATCCGCAACGCCGTGAATCACGCGTTCCTCGACGGCCTGCAAGTGGGCTCGCTGGTCTGCGCCGGTATTGCGCTGGCCGCGGCGCTGATCATCGCGTGGCTGCTGCCGGCACGGCTCGAACAAGCGCCTGCGACGGCCACACCGGCCCTTGCGCGGGTTTGACGACATGAACACTCATATCCCTGCCCAGTACTCGACCGGCCTATCCCGGCGCAACATCGAACGGGCTCTGATCGCCGCCGGAAAGGACCTCGACCACATTGCACCCGCCGACCTGGGGCCGCTGGAGGACTTCCACACGATGGGCCGCTACGCCACCGCCCAACTGGTGGACTTGCTCGAGGTCACAGCCGAGATCACCGGCGAGAGCACGGTGCTCGACGCCGGCAGCGGGATCGGCGGCACCGCGCGGTTCGTCGCCGACCGCTTCGGTTGCCGGGTGACCGCCGTGGACCTGACCGACGAGTACTGCGAAACCAGCCGGTGGCTCAACGGACTCGTCGGCTTGAGCAACCTGATATCGGTTCAGCAGGCAGACGTCACCGAACTTCCCTTCGCCGACGCCACCTTCGACGTCGCCATCAGTCAACATGTCCAGATGAATGTGGCCGACAAGGCCCGGCTGTACTCCGAGGCGCGCCGAGTGCTGGTCAGCGGGGGCCGACTTGCCCTATGGGACATGACAATCGGTGACGGCCGAGAACTCGATTACCCCCTACCCTGGGCCGACCAACCCGCGCGCAGCCACCTGGCTACCGCCGAGGAGTTACGCGGTGCCGTCGAATCGGCGGGGTTCGCGATCGAGCACTGGAACGATCTCACCGACCGGGCGTCGGCGGTGATGCAAGCCATGCTGCAGCAACCCCCCGGCCCGCTCGGACTGCACGCGTTCGTCACCGACTTCAGCACGAAAGCCGGTAACCTCACCCACGCGCTGGCCGACGGACGCCTGCGCGCCGTCCAAGGCGTCGCCAGAGTGTAAGACCGCTGGCGGCGCACGGGTAAGCATGGTGGAGTGGTATCGCCCGACTAACTCCCCGAAAAGCCCCGTAATGGAGGTTCCCGTGCTGGGTCTGCCAGAGAAGGTGCGTGCCTGCCTGTTCGACCTCGATGGTGTGCTCACCGATACCGCGAGCGTGCACACCAAGGCCTGGAAGGCCATGTTCGACGCCTACCTGTCCCAGCGTGCCGAGCGCACCGGTGACAAGTTCGTCCCCTTCGATCCGGCCGGGGACTACCGGAATTACGTGGACGGCAAGAAACGTGAAGACGGGGTCCGGTCCTTTCTGGACAGCCGGGGCATCGAACTGCCCGACGGCAGCCCCGATGACCCCGACGACGCCGAGACGATATATGGCCTGGGGAACCGCAAGAACGACATGTTCCAGAAGGTCCTGGAAAAGGATGGCGTCGAGGTGTTCGACGGCTCACTGCGCTATCTGGAGGCGGCCTCGGCCGCGGGTCTGGGCATCGCGGTGGTGTCCTCGAGCGCCAACACCCGCGACGTACTCCACATCACCGGCCTCGAGCGCTTTGTCCAGCAGCGGGTGGACGGTGTGACCCTGCGCGAGGAACACATCGCGGGCAAGCCGGCCCCCGACTCGTACCTGCGCGGGGCACAGTTGCTCGACGTCCCCCCCGACGCGGCGGCCGTGTTCGAAGACGCCATATCGGGCGTGCAGGCCGGCCGTGCCGGTAACTTCGGTTTCGTGGTGGGCGTCGACAGAGTGGGCCAGGCCGAAGATTTGCACCGCAACGGCGCCGACGTGGTGGTAACCGATCTCGCCGAGCTGTTGCAGTCATGATCAGCGAGGAGGCCTTCCCCGTCGAACCGTGGCAGATCCGCGAAACCAAGCTCAATCTCAATCTCCTGGCCCAATCGGAGTCCATATTCGCCCTGTCCAACGGCCACATCGGGTTGCGCGGCAATCTCGACGAGGGCGAGCCGCACGGCCTGCCGGGCACCTATCTGAACTCGTTCTATGAGATCCGGCCGCTGCCCTACGCCGAGGCCGGATACGGCTATCCGGAAGCCGGCCAGACCGTCGTCGACGTCACCAACGGCAAGATCATCCGACTCATGGTCAACGACGAGCCGTTCGATGTCCGATATGGCGAATTGGTCGATCACGAGCGCATTCTCGACTTGCGCGCCGGAACGCTGACGCGGTGCGCACACTGGCGCTCCCCTACCGGCAAACAGGTGAAGGTGAAGTCCACCAGGCTGGTGTCATTGGCCAACCGCAGTGTCGCGGCCATCGAGTACGTGGTCGAAGCGGTCGAGGAGTTCGTCCGGGTGACGGTGCAGTCCGAACTCGTCAGCAACGAGGATCAACCGGAAACCTCGAACGACCCGCGGGTATCGGCCATCCTGGATAACCCGCTGGAGGCCGTCGACCACGAAATCACCGAGACGCGAGCACTTCTCATGCACCGGACCCGGTCCAGCGCACTAATGATGGCAGCCGCGATGGACCACGAGGTCGATGTTCCAGGGCGAGTCGAGGTCACCGTCGACGCGCGGGCTGACTTGGCCCGGACCACCGTGATTTGCGGGCTGCGCCCGGGACAGAAACTGCGCATCGTCAAATACATCGCATACGGCTGGTCAAGTCTGCGCTCCCGCCCCGCACTGCGCGACCAGGCCGCCGCGGCACTGCACAGCGCCCGCTACAGCGGATGGCAGGGACTGCTGGACTCGCAGCGCGAGTACCTCGACGAATTCTGGGAAAGCGCTGACGTCGAGGTCGAGGGCGACCCCGAATCCCAGCAAGCGGTACGGTTCGGGCTATTCCACCTGGTGCAGGCCAGCGCGCGGGCCGAACGCCGGGCGATCCCCAGCAAGGGGCTCACCGGAACCGGCTACGACGGCCACGCCTTCTGGGACACCGAGGGTTTCGTGCTTCCGGTGCTGACGTACACGCTGCCGCATGCCGTCGCCGACGCGCTGCGCTGGCGGGCTTCGACCATGGACCTGGCCAAGGAACGCGCGGCCGAGCTCGGCCTGGACGGCGCCGCCTTTCCCTGGCGAACCATCCGCGGTCAGGAGTGCTCCGCCTACTGGCCGGCGGGCACGGCAGCCTGGCACATCAACGCAGACATCGCGATGGCCTTCGAGCGGTACCGCATTGTCACCGGCGACCATTCGCTGGAGGAGGATTGCGGCCTTGCGTTGCTGATCGAGACCGCCCGGCTCTGGATGTCGCTCGGTCACCACGACCGGCACGGCGTCTGGCATATCGACGGCGTCACCGGCCCCGACGAGTACACCGCGATCGTCCGCGACAACATTTTCACTAATTTGATGGCGGCACACAATCTGCTCACCGCCGCCGATGCCTGCGGCCGCCATCCCGACGCGGCGGGAGCGGTGGGTGTCACGACCGAGGAGATGGCCGCCTGGCGCGACGCGGCCAACGCCGTCAACATTCCGTACGACGAAGAGCTGGGTGTCCACCAGCAGTGCGAAGGCTTCACGAAGTTTGCGGAATGGGATTTCGAAACCAACACCACCTACCCGTTGCTGCTACACGAGGCCTACGTACGGCTCTACCCCGCGCAGGTGATCAAGCAGGCCGACCTGGTGCTGGCCATGCAGTGGCAGAGCCACGCGTTCACCCCCGAACAGAAGGCGCGCAACGTCGACTATTACGAGCGGCGCATGGTGCGCGACTCGTCGCTGTCGGCGTGCTCCCAGGCGGTGATGTGCGCCGAAGTCGGGCATCTGGAGCTGGCCCACGACTACGCCTACGAGGCCGCCCTGATCGACCTGCGCGACCTGCACCGCAACACCCGCGACGGCCTGCACATGGCCTCCCTCGCCGGTGCCTGGATGGCGCTGGTCGTCGGCTTTGGCGGCCTGCGCGACGACGAGGGCATCCTGTCCATCGATCCCCAACTGCCCGACGGCATTACGCGCCTACGATTCCGGCTGCGATGGCGCGAGTTCCGGCTGACCGTCGATGTCGAGCACACCGACGTCACCTACACCTTGCGCGACGGGCCCGGCACCGAGTTGACGATCCGCCACGCCGGTGAGGAAGTCACGCTGAACACCGAATCACCGTCGACGATCGCGGTGCGCCACCGCAAGCCGCTGTTGCCGCCCCCGCCGCAGCCGCCGGGCCGCGAACCCGTGCACCGCCGGGGTTTGATCGGGTGACGACGCGCGTATCAGTTGGTGATGACGACAAAGTTGTGGCTGGTCGCCCATGAATTTTCGAAGGTGGCGAGGGAAACCTGTTCGTCGCGGCCGGCGTTATTGCCGCTGTCGTTGAGGTGCACCACACCGGCTTTGGTGTCGATGCCGGTAACGACCACGAAGTGGTCTTCCTGACCGCGGTTGCCACGCTCGTTCCAGAGGGTTGCGCCGTTGACCCCGGCGACCACCTTGTGCCCGCTGGCCAGCTCCTGCTCGAGCGCGCTGGTAGTGCTGACCGTCGCGGTCGAGTGAACTCCGTAGTGCGCCAACAGAGCCGGCAGGTCTCGATTGTCGGTGGGGCCACCCGGATGCCAGACCGGTCCGGGGTGCACCGTGCTCGGGGTGCTTTGCGCCGTGGCGGTGATCTGCTGCTCGGTGGGCTCGCGGCCGGTGACCTCGCCGACCACATCGGCCACCGCCATCTCCGCGCAGTCGGTACCGTGCTGTCGGCGCCAGAACGGCGCGGCGGCACCGGGGTCGCCGTACATCCCGGCTCTATGACCAACGTGGGGAGAGGGACTACCCGGAGCGGCGTCGGCCACCGCGGCGATTCCCAACACCGAGGCCGCGGCGCCCGCCGCTATCACGACCGCAAGCCCGGCGGTGCGCGCCGCTGCGGCCACCATGGTGCTCCAGGTGCTGGTCATCGGCTCCCTCTTCTCCAGGCGCTGTCCATCCGACGCGGAGGCGGATGGTTATGTGGAGAAAAGGATGCGAGATGGCCCTATGCGAATCTTCTGGAAATCCTTGCGAAATTCTTGCGCCGCGGTTCGCGGACGCGTCAGCGCGGTTTGACGACCCGGGCGGCCTCGTCGACGACAGCCTGCCGCACTTCGGCCTCGGTCAGCTCGTCGAGACCGGCGGCCGAGCGCAGGATCGGCGCGAACAGCCGCCAACCAAATTGCAGCGCAAGGGCGTTGGCGACGGCTAGCCGCGCACTGGTGTCGTTGTCGTGGAGCGGCCGCACCTGGTCGAGCAGGTCGGCGACGTTAGGGAAGCGCTTCTGCAGCTGGCCCGCCGGATAGCCGTCGAGCACTGTGCGGGCCATGACCCGCATCTGCCGGTCCAGAGCCCGTTCGACGACGTCGGCCGGCGCCTGCGAGCGCAAGAGTTCGGTCAGATTCGCGCCCAGGTGATCGAGCACGGCGCCGACCAGTTGTTCCTTGGTGCCGAAGTGGCGAAACACCAGTCCGTGGTTGACCTTCGATCGGGCGGCGATGTCGCGGATCGACGTCGCGGCCGGGCCCCGTTCAGCGAACAGCTCGGTGGCAGCCTCCAGGACCGCCGCGGCCACCTCCTCGCGCCCGGTGGGTGTTTTCGAAGTGCCAGTTGCCGAACGCGTAGTCATATGACTACACTAGCCGATGTAGTCAGATGACTACACACCGACTTGACGCAAGGACAGCCATGACAAACTCGATGACCGTCACCAAGCTGGGCAGCCGTATCGGCGCCCGGGTCGACGGCGTACAGCTCGGCGGTGACCTTGATGCGGCTGCCGTCGAACAGATCCACCAGGCGCTGCTCGACCACAAGGTGATCTTCTTCCGCGGCCAGCACCACCTCGACGACCGTGCGCAGCTGGCCTTCGCCGGACTGCTGGGCATACCGATCGCCCACCCGGCCGCCTCGGTCCTGGCGGCCAAGCACGCGCCGGTGATCACGCCGATCAACTCCGAATTCGGCAAGGCCAATCGCTGGCACACCGACGTCACATTCGTCACCAACTACCCGGCCGCCTCGATCCTGCGGGCGGTCACCCTGCCCAGCTATGGCGGGTCCACGCTGTGGGCCAATACCGCGGCGGCGTACGAGGACCTGCCCGATCCGCTCAAATGCCTCGTCGAGAATCTCTGGGCGCTGCACACCAACCGCTACGACTACGTGACCCCCGAAGCCCAGGCCTCGATGACCGACGCGCAGCGCGCGTTCCGGCAGGCGTTCGAGAAGGCGGACTTCCAGACCGAACATCCCGTGGTACGGGTGCACCCGGAGACCGGTGAGCGCACCCTGCTGGCAGGAGATTTCGTGCGCAGCTTCGTCGGGCTGGACAGCCACGAGTCAAACCTGCTGCTGGAATTGCTGCAACGGCGAATCACCGTGCCCGAGAACACCACTCGCTGGAATTGGGAGCCGGGCGACGTAGCCATCTGGGACAACCGGGCGACACAGCACCGGGCGATCGACGACTACGACGAGCAGTACCGCCTCATGCACCGGGTCACCCTGATGGGCGATGTGCCGGTCAATGTGCACGGAGCGCCCAGCCGGGTGATCAGCGGCGCACCGCTCGAAGCGATCGCGAGCTGACCAGTGGCATACGATCTGCCGGCAAGCAAACTGGCGGTCTCCCACATGACGAACAAACCCTACTGTCACTACAGCTCGACCGGCTGGCCCGACAACGCGCTGGACTCGGTGCAGCAAGCCCTCGCCGGCTACCGCGGCGACAACGTGCCAAGAGGCGTAATCGAGCGCCTCGACGGCTACGACCAGCCAGCCACGGCGATCTTGGAACTCGTTTGCGAAGGTCCGGTATTCGTGGCCGACGGCACCGCGTACCAGTGGTCTTCCGAGCTGAATGTTTGGCAGGCCTTTGACGCGGCACCCGGGCTCGGCGACGCGTTGACCGATCCCCTGGTGATTCTTGCCGCGACCGCCCGCGGCGGCCGCAGCTTCCGCAACCGTGGCAACAAACGGCGGTGGTGGCAGCGCTAGCCGGCGGTGCTGATCGGGTCGAGCGGCAGCCACCGCAGTGCACCCGGTGCCTCGTGCGGCACCACCGGATGCTCCGGCGCGGTGGGGGTTAGCCGGCGGTAGGTGTCGCCCTGTAGCGGCCGCTCATCGTTCTGACCCTTGTTCGGCCACAGCGAGGCAGCCCGCTCCGCTTGTGCGGCAATGGACAGCGACGGGTTGACGCCCAGGTTCGCCGAGATCGCGGCGCCGTCCACCACATACATGGTCGGGTAGCCGTAGACCCGGTGGTAGGGGTCGATGACCCCGTGCTCGGCGCTGTCGCCGATCACCGCGCCGCCGAGGAAGTGCGCGGTCAGCGGAATGTTGAACAGCTCGCCCCAGGTGCCGCCTGCCACGCCGTCGATCTTGGCCGCGATGCGCCGGGTGACCTCGTTGCCGACCGGGATCCAGCTCGGGTTCGGCTCGCCGTGGCCCTGCTTGCTGGAGTACCAGCGGATGCCCAGCTTCCCGCGCTTGGTGAACGTGGTGATCGAGTTGTCCAGGTGCTGCATCACCAGCGCGATCACCGTGCGCTCGCTCCACTGCCGAGGATTGAGCATCCGCATCATGCGGCGCGGATCTTCGCGGGCCTGCTGCAGCAACTGCCTCCAGCGCGGCACGTCGGTGCCCTGCGGACCTGAGCCGTCGGTCATCAGGGTCTGCAGCAGTCCCATCGCGTTGGAGCCCTTGCCATAGCGGACGGGTTCGACGTGGGTGTCCGACGTGGGGTGAATCGACGACGTGATCGCCACCCCATGGGTCAGGTCCAGGCCCGGCTTGACCTCCAATGTGGCGGCGCCGACGATCGACTCCGAATTAGTCCGGGTCAACACGCCTAGTCGCTTCGAAAGACGCGGCAGCCGACCCTTGTCCCGCATGTTGAACAGCAGGTGCTGGGAGCCCCAGGTGCCCGCGGCCAGGATCAGGTAGGTGGCGGTGAAGGTGCGCTTGTCCCGGCGCAGCCAGCTGCCGGTGCGAATGGTGCTGACCTCCCACAAGCCGTCGGCCCGCTGCTCGAACCCTTTCACCGTCGTCATCGGAATGACTTGTGTGCCTGCTGATTCCGCGAGGCCGAGGTAGTTCTTCAGCAAAGTGTTCTTGGCGCCGTAGCGGCAACCCGTCATACAGCAGCCGCATTCCAGGCAGCCGGTGCGCGCCGGCCCGGCGCCGCCGAAATACGGGTCGGCGACGGTCTTGCCCGGCGCCTTGGTGCCGTCGGGGCCGAAGAACACCCCGACCGGGGTCGGCACGAAGGTGTCGCCGCACCCCATCTCGTCGGCGACCTCTTTGACGATACGGTCGGCGTCGGTGAACGTCGGGTTGTACACCACGCCGAGCATGCGCTGCGCCTGGTCGTAATGCGGCTCGAGCTCGCTGCGCCAGTCGGTGATGTGCGACCACTGCTGGTCGACGAAGAACGGCTCCGGCGGCACATACAACGTGTTGGCGTAGTTCAGCGAACCGCCACCCACTCCGGCGCCGGCCAAGATCATCACGTTGCGCAACGGGTGGATGCGTTGGATGCCGTAGCAGCCCAGCTTCGGCGCCCACAGGAACTTGCGCAGATCCCAGGACGTCTTGGCGAAATCCTCGTCGGCGTAACGGCGGCCGGCCTCCAGCACGCCCACGCGATAGCCCTTTTCGGTGAGCCGCAGCGCGCTGACGCTGCCCCCGAAACCCGAACCGATAATCAGGACATCGAAATCTGGCTGCATCGGAGCAGTATGACGGCTGTTAAACCGACCAGGCAATTAGCCAACCCTAACCGCGCAGCCGTCAGATGGCCTCAACTCGCGACGGTCAGTCCGACCTTCTGGAATTCCTTGAGGTCGCAGTAACCGGCCTTGGCCATCGATCGGCGCAGCCCGCCGACGAGGTTCAGGGTGCCGAACGGATCGTCGGAGGGTCCGTTGAGGACCTGGTCCAGCGGCGGCCGCTCACCGACGGCGATCTGCAGCAGCGCTCCGCGCGGCAACGACGGGTGCGCCGCCGCCGTCGGCCAGAACCACCCCTGCCCGAGCGCCTCGGCGCACTCGGCCAACGGTGTACCGAGCACCACCGCGTCGGCGCCGCACGCGATGGCCTTGGCCAGCTCGCCGGAGTTGTGGATGTCGCCGTCGGCCAGCACGTGCACGTAGCGCCCGCCGGTCTCGTCGAGGTATTCGCGTCGCGCGGCGGCGGCATCGGCGATCGCGGTGGCCATCGGCACGCTGATGCCCAGCACCTCGTCCGTGGTGGTCACCCCGCTGGTGGAGCCGTAGCCGACGATGACGCCGGCGGCGCCGGTGCGCATCAGATGCAGCGCCGTGCGGTGGTCGAGCACACTGCCGGCGACCACCGGAATGTCGAGCTCGGCGATGAAGGTCTTCAGGTTGAGCGGCTCGCCGTCGCTGGCCACCCGCTCGGCGGAAACGATCGTGCCCTGGATGACGAGCAGGTCGATACCGGCCGCGAGCAGCACCGGCGTCAGCGCCTGGGCATTTTGCGGGCTCAGCCGCACCGCGGTGGTCACTCCGGCCTCTCGAATGCGGGCCACCGCGGCACCTAGCAGGTCCGGGTTCAGCGGCGCGGCATGCAGCTCCTGCAGCAGCCGGATGGCCGCGGCGGGCTCGGGCTCCTTTTCGGCGGCCTCGACCAGCTGCGCGATCTTGGCTTCGACATCGGCGTGCCGGCCAATCAGCCCTTCACCGTTGAGCACGGCCAGCCCGCCGAGCCGGCCGAGTTCGATCGCGAATTCCGGGGACACCAGGGCATCGGTCGGGTGGGCCAGCACCGGGATTTCGAACCGGTAGGCGTCGAGCTGCCACGCCGTCGACACATCCTGCGACGAGCGGGTACGCCGTGACGGGACGATGCTGATCTCGCTGAGTTCGTAGGTGCGACGCGCGTTGCGGCCCATGCCGATCTCGACCATGTCTGGATTCAGCGCCTTTTATCGGACGTAGTAGTTGGGCGCTTCGACGGTCATCGCGACGTCGTGCGGATGACTCTCTTTGAGGCCCGCCGGGGTGATCCGGACGAACTGTGCCTGCTGCAACACCTCGATGGTGGGCGAGCCGGTGTAACCCATCGCGGCGCGCAGACCGCCGGTCAGCTGATGGATCACCGACGACAGCGGACCGCGGAACGGCACCCTGCCCTCGATCCCCTCGGGCACCAGCTTGTCCTCGCTCAACACGTCGTCGGCGAAGTAACGGTCCTTGGAATACGACTTTGCGCCGGCCCGGCCTTGCATGGCGCCCAGCGACCCCATCCCGCGATAGCTCTTGTACTGCTTGCCGTTGACGAAGATCAGGTCGCCGGGCGCCTCGGCGGTGCCCGCCAGCAACGAGCCCAGCATGGCCGTCGACGCGCCCGCCGCCAATGCCTTGGCGATGTCGCCGGAGTACTGCAGTCCCCCGTCGGCGATTACCGGCACGCCCGATGGTCCACACGCCGCGACGGCTTCCAGGATCGCCGTGATTTGTGGAGCGCCGACGCCGGCCACCACACGGGTGGTGCAGATCGACCCCGGCCCCACGCCGACCTTCACCGCGTCGGCGCCGGCCTCGACCAGGGCCAGTGCAGCCGACCTGGTGGCGACATTGCCGCCGATCACCTCGACGCGGTCGCCGACTTCCGCCTTGAGTTGGGCGACCATGTCGAGCACCAACCGGTTATGCGCGTGCGCGGTGTCGACGACCAGCACGTCCGCCCCCGCGTCGATCAGCATCATCGCGCGAACCCAGGCGTCGCCTCCGACCCCGACGGCGGCGCCCACCAGCAGCCGGCCGTCACAGTCCTTGGTGGCGAGTGGATGTTGCTCGGTCTTGACGAAGTCTTTGACGGTGATCAGCCCGGTCAGCCTGCCGTGGCCGTCGACGATGGGCAGCTTCTCAATCTTGTTCCGGCGCAGCAGACCCAGCGCCGCGTCGGCACTGACCCCCTCCTGGGCGGTGATCAGCGGGGCTTTGGTCATCACCTCGGCGACCTGCCTGGACTCGTCGACCTCGAACCGCAAGTCGCGGTTGGTGATGATGCCGACCAGCGTGCCGACATCGTCGACCACCGGCAGCCCGGAGATCCGGAACCGGGCGCACAGCGCTTCGACCTGCGCCAACGTGTTGTCTGGCCGGCAGGTGACCGGATCGGTGACCATGCCGGCCTCGGACCGCTTCACCATCTCGACCTGTCCGGCTTGTTCGGCAACCGGCAGATTGCGGTGCAACACACCCATGCCGCCGGCCCGCGCCATCGCGATGGCCATTCGCGACTCGGTGACGGTGTCCATCGCCGAGCTGACCAACGGCACCTTGAGCCTGATCTTCTTGGTGAGCTGGCTGGACGTGTCCGCGGTCGCCGGCACCACGTCGGAAGCCGCGGGCAACAGCAAGACGTCGTCGAACGTCAGTCCCAGCATCGCCACCTTGTTGGGGTTGTCGCCCCCGGTAGGCACCGGCTCACCCGTCAGGGCGCCCACGTGCGTCTCCCGCACATAGGGACTGACTACCAGGTCAGAACTGTCTTCAAGATGGGACATGCCACGGGACATCGGTGCAGCCTCCATACGCAATGCTTGGAGTGAGAACCTCATCCTATCGGCTCATGGAGGGCCCGACTCGCAGCTCTTTGCGCGCGCCGACGATATGGAATGGCTTTGAACGATACGGCTAATCAACAGCAAGCGTTATCGCTGCCCGAGCTAGCATTATCGCTGCCCGCTTGCGTAGGCTAGGGGCGTGCGCGACCACCTCCCGCCGGGTTTGCCGCCCGATCCCTTCGCTGACGACCCCTATGACCCGTCGGCGGCGCTGGACGCTGTGGAGCCGGGTCAGCCCCTGGATCAACAGGAGCGGATGGCGGTCGAGGCCGATCTGGCCGATCTGGCAGTCTACGAGGCCCTATTGGCGCACAAGGGAATTCGCGGACTCGTGGTGTGCTGTGACGAGTGCCAGCAGGACCACTATCACGACTGGGACATGTTGCGTGCCAACCTGCTGCAACTGCTGATCGACGGCACCGTTCGTCCGCACGAGCCGGCCTACGATCCCGAACCGGACTCTTACGTCACGTGGGACTACTGCCGTGGATACGCTGACGCCTCGCTCAATGAGGCGACGTCAGACGCCGAGGGATACCACCGCCGCCATTGAGCGTTACGGCGCTGGCGAATTCGGGCCGGCCTCCGTCGGGGAGTCGGCACCCGGAGTAACCGGGGCCGACGGGATGGGTGCGGCCGGCGGCAGCGTCGCATTCGGGTCGCGGCTCTCGACCTTGGTATTCAGCAGGTTCACCTCGTTGATCAGGTCCTGCCGGCGGCCCACGTCGTGCATGGCCTGCACGGCGCTACTGACCTCGTCCAGCCGAGTCCGGGCCTGATCCCATTTACCCGCGGAGATCAACTGCTCAACTTTCGCCAGATCGGCCGTGGCGGACAACACGACCTGATCGTCATTGACCCGCCGTTCGTCGAAGAACATCGCGTGCAGGCCGTACAGCGCGTCCCCGTGGCGGGCTTCCGCCACCACGGAACCGAAGCCACTCAGCACCAGCAGCGTGGCAGCCACCGACCCGGTTGCCGCCAGCGCGCGGCGCGCGCGCCGGCGCTCCTCTAGTCCGGTGCGCAGCGCGTCGACGGCCTCCTCGGGCGACACCAGTGCGCTCGCCGGTGGCCAGCGCAGCTCGTCGCGCCACTCCGCCAGCAGTTCGGCCATGGCTATGTCTTCCAGGTCGCCGGGATCCTGGAACCCGATGTCGGCACGTTCGGCCAGCGCGTCAAGCAGCAGGTTGCTGCGTGCCACGTCGTCCAAACCGGGCTCCCCCGCCGGCTGATCGCCTGCCGGATAACCAAAATCAATACCTAGATCACGCATAATCACCTGCCGCAACGATTTCGTCTTTCAACCTTTGAAGTGCACGATGCTGGGCCACCCGGACCGCACCCGTGGTGCTGCCCACGGCGGCGGCGGTCTCTTCGGCCGACAGGCCGACGACAACCCGCAAGATCAGGATCTCGCGCTGCTTGGCAGGCAAGATCTCGAGCAACTCGTTCATCCGGGTGACCGAATCGGCCTCGATGGCCAGCTGCTCCGGATTCGCGTCCGCCGACCGGCCCTCGGGAACCGTTTCGGCGGGATAGGCAAGGTCACGGCCCGCGGCCCGATGCGCGTCGGCCACCTTGTGTGCCGCGATGCCGTACAGGAAAGCCAAGAACGGGCGTCCCCTGTCGCGGTACCGCGGCAGCGCAGTTATAGCCGCCAAGCACACCTCCTGTGCGACGTCATCGGCCGACAAACCCCCCCTCTCGACGGTGCCGACCCGCGCGCGGCAATAGCGCACGACGATCGGACGGATCGTCTCGAGCACCTCCCGAAGTGCATTCCGATCCCCCGCAACAGCCTCCGCAACCACGGCGTCGAGACGTTCCCCTTGAATTGTCATCGACGGCGGTATCTCCAAAGTTACGAACGTGACACATCACGGGCTAACTCACGAATTGACAATAACGGCCGAAGGCCGTTTCACCCGTAACGCCAGGTTCCACCGGCGCGCCGCACTTGGCCTGCGGAGATATCTCGAAGTTCGAGCAACTTTTTTGCCGAAAATGTGACGCTTCCGATATCAATCAGCAAGCATGCCAACGCCCACCGAAGTGGTATCAGCTCAAAGCGGCCGGTGGCATCCAGCGCCGCGTCCGCGACCGCGCGGGCGCGCTCGATGACGCCGGCGCTGCACAGCGCGGCGGCCAGCACCACGTCACTTTTGACCCGGTGTCGCACCGATGGGACGCTCATGGCCGCCGCGAGCTCGACCCCTTCCTCGGCGTGGCGCGTCGCGACGGTGCCTTCGCCGCGGGCCATCGCCAGCTCGGCGGCCACCCACCGCCGGCGCACCGCCAGCCGGTCCGCCACCTCAGCGGACAGTTGGTCCGCCTCGAACGCCGCGTCCGCGCGAGTCAGCAACGTCGTCGCGGCGGCGAAGCGGCCGACGCCGAGGGCGTCGGCCGCCAGCCCGAGCAGTGCGTCGGTACGCGCCTCGGGATCAGCGCCGGCCAGTGCCAGGGCGCGGCCGTCCCAGCCCCGCGCCAGCGTGTGCCAGCCGAGCTGGCGAAGGAAAGACCCCTGCGTGCTGTGTGCCAGCGACACCAACGGGCCGGCCGCGTCGCTACCTCGCAGCACCGCCAAGTCGCGGTAGGCATTGCCGTAGCGGCCCTGCCCGCCGGCAGCGACGGCCCGCAGCCACAGGTGATACGGCGTGGTCGCCGTCGGCAGCGGCCAACTGTCGGGCCGGTCTCCGAAAGCGGCAGCGGCCAATGTTCGCTCAATCAATGAGTTTTGATCACGCTGATAGCCGGTCGTCATTGGTAAACAGTTTGTGGTTTCTGTGTTACCGGAATATTACTCATGGCCCTCCGGCTGGCAATTGCGGCACCCTCGTCCCAAGACCGTGAGCTGGGGATTTCGGCTCCGGTCGCCTGGCGGTTAGCACACCTATGGTTCGGTCAATACAGTACAGATGAACGGCGAGTTAATTCTGTTGCAGAAGCTAAGAATTTGACCCGAGCGGGCGCCTATTGACTGAATTTCGGTGCCGCCCTTAACGTCTAACGTAGACCGGCAGTCATCGGGGACGCCACTCCAATATCAATTGCATAACTCGCTACGCGAGCCTGACCTCACTTGGGCGTGCCGTGCAGACAGGGGACGAGCAATGCCACAGCCGGAGCAGCTACCCGGGCCTAATGCCGACATCTGGAACTGGCAACTGCGCGGCCTGTGCCGCGGCCTCGACTCATCGGTGTTCTTCCACCCCGATGGCGAGCGTGGCCGCGCCCGCATGCAACGCGAGCAACGCGCCAAGGAGATGTGCCGGCGCTGCCCGGTGATCGAACAGTGCCGTTCGCACGCACTAGACGTGGGCGAGCCCTACGGCGTTTGGGGCGGCCTGTCCGAATCCGAGCGCGACCTGCTTCTCAAGGGCAGTCTCGGCCGCCGACGCAGCGCGTAACTACCGCGAGCAGACGCAAAAGCTCCCGCACGCTCGGCGTGTCGGGAGCTTTTGCGTCTGCTCGGCGGGGTGGCGGCCGTGGGATCATGACGCTATGCGGCTAGCCGTGCTCGCACTCACGGTCGGGATCGTGCTCATCGGGATTGGCTGGGCTATCGGTGCCGTTCCGACGGTGGTGGCCGGTGGGGTCCTCGCCGTCGTGGGCCTGCTGGGCGCCGTCCGACTCTTCGTCGTCGCCAGGTCGTTGCACGCGAAAGACCTCGCGCTGCGCGAACCGGGCACCGCGCTCGTGATGACATTCAAGCCCGGCGACCCCAGTTCCGATTCCGGCACCCAGCAGCTGTCGAGCGAACTGGACATCCGCCTCGACAGCGGCCACACGGTCAGCGGGCCCTATTGGGCACATATCGTCCCGCTCGATGCGGCCCAATTCCATGTCGGCGCGACGCTACGTTGTCTCGTCAACCCGGCCCAGCCCGAAGTCGTGCAGGTCTTCCCCGGCGCAAGCCCGGGTGAAGTGCTGCCCAGTGGGCGCACCGTCACGTTCACTTCGGCAAGATTCAAGCTGCCGAGACGCTAGGGTGTCAGGCCATGTTCGGGCTGAAGAAGAAACTCGAAACGGCCTTCGCTGAATTGGCGGCCTCGTTGCCGCCGCCGGCGGAGCTGGCCGCCGAGCTCATGCCGGCATTCGGCCCGGACGGACCCAAGCACGGGAAGGACCTCAGCAAGAGCGACCTCGCCGGGTGGATCCTTCCGCAGGTGGTTCCTCGGTACGAACACCGGCTCTCCCCGCCGTCGCTGAAGGCTCTCCGGGTTGTCGTGCGGATGGGCGAGAGCGGGCAGCGATTGGGGATGGAGCTGGCCGGGATCTTGGCGGCCGTGCAGTTGTTGGAGCATGCCGAACTCGTCTACCAAAGCGGCCGGACGGAAGAGAACGACCTGTGCAGCGCCACCCAGTTGGGCTTGGCGACCCTGGCCGGCGGGAAGGCCGCGGTCAGGCTGCGCATCGAGGACAGGACCGGCCCGGTGCCGCCGATTGCCCCGCCGGCGGCCACGTCAGAGCGGCCTCCGACCGCCCAGCGCCTACAGGAATTGGAGACGCTGCGCGCCACCGGCGCGATCTCGGACGCCGAATATCTGGCCAAGCGCAAGCGGATCATCGATGAACTTTGAGGCGGCTCGCACGCGCGTCGTTTGACGTCGGTTCAGCTCGTGGCCGGTGGTCCTGGCCGCCACGCCGCATAACCCGCCCGGATTCCCCGAGCGATCTCTTCCCTCAGCGCCTCGGTGCCGGCCGAAGCCGCGTCCCGGCAGCTACAGCTGAGGGCGGCGAACGGGTTCGGATCGCTGCCGATCGGGTTCGGGTCGGCGCTGGCCAGTGGCGCTCCCCCGACCGAGGAGCCGACAGCGATAGCGGCGCTGACCAACATTCTTGTGAGCACTTGGTAGATCCCTTCAAGAGGAACTGCTGGTGACGTTAATACCTGGATGGACGCTTCGGCGATCCGAATGGCTCCACCGCACCGGCAATACGAAAACACCCCCGGCGGAAAACCGGGGGCGCTGTGTGCAGGAGGCTTCTAGTGCGCGCGAGCTAGCCGTCAACCCTTGCACGGGGGCAAGAAGCCAGGCCCGTAATTGCAGGGCATCGGTCCCTCTAGGACCTGGTTGCCCGCGGCTGGGTTTTCGTGCCAGGCATAGTGCCACTCGTGGCAGACGTTCATGTCCCAGGTGATGGGTGAATTCGACGAGGGTAGGGCTTGCCCGGGGCACCAACGTGCCAGCGGCGCCGGAGCGGGTTGGGCCTGGGCGGTGCCTGGGATCAGCGCGAAGCCGGCCACCGCGACGCCACCCGACAGCAGCGTCCCGGCGATGATCGTTTTCAGGTTGCGAGGCGTGTCCACGGTTGGTTCCTTCCGCTTCTCCCACATGCAGGAGCGCCGCTAGTTTGCCGGAGACCGCTTGCGAGAATCTTGCGCTCGTCGGCGCCCGATAGCCTGGCGCTACTCGGGCCTTCAGAGCGCCTTCAAAACGCCGGGGAGAATGGCATGACGACACACGAGGCTGACCAAGACTGGGCGCCATCCGAGGGCGCAGTGACCGTGACGGAGACCGGCACGGGGACTTACACGCAGGAGATCACCGCCGGGCACCACCGGCTCGTCGCAGACGAGCCGGCGCCGACTGGCGACGACGCGGGGCCAACACCCTACGACCTGCTCCTGGCCGCGCTCGGGGCATGTACCTCCATGACGGTGCGGATGTACGCCAACCGCAAGGGCTGGCCACTCGAGCGGGTTCGAGTGACGTTGCGACACTCACGCATTCACGCAAAGGACTGCGCCGACTGCGAAACGACCAACGGATGGATCGATCAGATCGATCGCCACATCGAGTTCGCCGGCGACCTCGACGACGACCAGCGCCAACGGCTATTGCACATCGCCGAACGTTGTCCCGTTCACCAAACCCTGACCTCGGAGGTCCGGGTCGCCACATCCCTGGAGTGAAGGCGCGCCCCGCCGGCAGGACCGGTCTAGTCCGTCACAGCGTGCGGCGGGTCGTAGCTGACGTCAGGCGGCGATACTTCCGCCGCCGTCTACCCGAATGATCTGACCGGTGATGTAGCCGGCATCCTCATCGAGCAGTGCCCAGATCGCATGCGCGACCTCTCGCGGCGTTCCGACGCGGCGTAGCGGAATGGTTTGCAGGACGCGCGCTTCACGCTCGGATCCGGTTGGACTGAGCTCGCGGTACATCTCTGTTTCGATGGGCCCGGGCGCCACCGCGTTGACTGTGATGCCAGACTGCGCGAGCTCGCCGGCCCAGATCCTGGTGCACGCTTCCAGCGCCGCTTTCGTCGCGGCATAAGGTGTGCGTTCCGGAGTGCCGAGGGTCGTCATGCTGGTGACGTTGACGATCCGGCCCCATCCGGCGGCCAGCATTCCGGGCAGCACCGCTTGGACCACCTGCACGGCGGCGCGCACATTCAAGTCGTAGGTGGCGAACAGGTCATCCAAGTCGATCGAGCCGATTCGGCCGAACCGGGCGACGGCGACGTTGTTGACCCCAGCGTCGATGCGCCCACTCGCCATAACTCGCTCCAGTACAGCGGCGGTGGCCCCTCGGTCGGTGAAGTCCACCTCGTGAAACTCACCGGGGAAGCCGTCAGGCCGGGTGCGCGCGAGGCCCACCGGTATGTCGCCGGACGCTGCGACTCGGTCGGCGACTGTCCGCCCGATTCCTTTCGATGCCCCAGTGATCAGCACTCGCCTTGCTGCCATGGTGTCCTCCTTCGAATGCATTTGTACTATTGCCGCGGGGCCGGGGTCGAATTCGACCTGGCCTTCGATGCGCGCGAGATTGCGGCGGCACTTGAGATCGTGCGCGCAGGGCTCGGGATGAGCATCCTGCCGCGCGCGGGCCTGCCCGAGCCGCCCGGTGTTGTCGTGCGGCCGCCGGTGCCCCCGACGGTGCGGCGAGTCGGCATCGCCGTCTTCGCCGGCGCATCGGCGCCGGCACGCGCCTTCCCCGACCAGATCGCCGCGCTCGACCTCCATTGAGCCCTAAGGCCGGAAGCCCGCATTAGGGAAACAATCCGCACGGGACTGGGCCGCACATCCGCGGAGGCGCCACTCCCTCGACAGGATGCGAATAGGGATGTTGCGCGTCGGGCCCAGTCCAGTAGTAGTCGTGGCAGACATTACGGTCCCAGCCCGCCGGCAACTGCTGAACCGGGTCGCCCGGACACCAATGCGCTTGCGGCGCAGGACCGAGCGCGGCTTGTGCGCTGCCTACGGCCAGTCCCAAAGCCGCGAATGCGAGGCCGCCTGACAGCAGCGCCCAAGCAGTGATCTGCTTCAGATTGCGACGGGTGTTCATGGTTCGTCCTTTCGGTGCTCACATGGGGCAGTGCGTTGTTAGTCTTCCCCGGACCACTTGCGAAATCCATGCGCTCGCAACCACACCCGGAATCAACCCTGCACGGTAGGGCGAATGGTGATCTCGCCGATCTCAACGTCGTGGGGCTGTTGGATCGCGAACGCAATAGCTCTTGCAACCGCCTGCGGCTCCATCCCGAAATCGCGCATATTGCGGCGGATTTGCTCACGGACCTCGGGATCATCGATCGAGCTGTCGAGTTCGGTGCGGACGTATCCCGGCGATATCGCCGTGGTTCGCACGACGCCATCAGTCGACTCGCGACGCAGTGCTTCCATAATGGTGCGCACGGCATTCTTGGTGGCCGCATAGACCGCCATGTTCGGGACAATTTGAAGTCCGGCGGTCGACACGGTGGTCACGAAATGCCCCTGGCCTTGTCGCTCAAACAGCGGTAGTGCCGCGGCGATGCCATGAAGCACCCCACGCAGGTTGACGTCGATCATTGCCGACCATCCATCGACGTCGAGACCTGTTAAGGGCCCTATCTTGCTGATGCCCGCATTGCTCACCAGCACGTCGAGCCGGCCGAACGTCGTCGCCGCACACGCGATAAGTCGCTCGAGGTCGGCACGGCGAGAGACATCCGTGGCACAGGTGGCAGCTTGCCCGCCGCGCTGACGAATTTCGCCGGCTAGTTCATCAAGCCGCTCTACCCGGCGTGCACCGAGGACCACCGCCGCACCGTGTTCCGCCAGCAGGCGCCCCGTCGCCTCGCCGATGCCACTGCTTGCTCCGGTGATAGCGACGACTTTGCCGTCGATACCAGCCATTTCGACCCCTTACTCCCGGTGATACTTGTCCTTCGCGAGGATCTCGACGCCGCGCCAGCCCCAGTAGACGCGGTGGGCTTGGATAACCCCATTCTCAATCTCCATGACCTCCACGAAGTCCATCTGCTCGCCGTCGGGTGTGATGCGCGGATACTCCCAGGTCGCCCGATGTCCGTCAGTGAAAAACCCGGCGCGGTGATACTGCCGCTCGTTCGGGGTTCGGGCGACCACCTCGGTGAGGAACGGCCGCAGTTCGTTATGCCCGTGACACACTCCTCGGCCACCCAGAATATGGGCGGCCACAGGACTTTCCAGTGTCGCGTCCGGCGCATAGCAGGCCAGCAGCGCTTCGACGTCCTGGTTTGCCAGAGCTTGTTCCCAAGCACGTGTGACGGCCTCGATGTGGGCCGCGTCGCCGATACCCGTGTTTCCTTCCGTACCCATGCATCCAGCGTGCCAGCGATACGGTTCGCCGCCGTCTCGGTGTTTTGATCGCAGCCATGCGCGCCGTCACGACGGTGGCCGTGGGTTCAGGAACTGCGCAGCGACTCGAAGATGTCCCGGTAGTACAGGTGGGCCAGGAAGTGCCCGCCCGCTTGCATGTGGAGCATTGCGCCCGGAATGCGGCGCGCGAGTTCGCCCGGCCAATGCGGGTCGAGCAGTTGGTCATCCGTTCCCGCCCAGATGTCCACGGGTACGCGGATGTCCTCCGGCGCGAAGCCCCACGGCCGCACCATGGCGCGGTACTCCTCGACGACGCCCTGTGGTTGCCGCAGTGCCTCTCGTGACATGTGCGCGAACGTCGTGAAACCGTCGGCTCTCAGTACCGCGCCGTCCGCCGTTCCGAGGTCGCGCGCGGCAAGCCAACCGTAGGGTCGCGGGGCGCATGCGGCGGCGAGCCTCATGGCGCGAAAGCACAGCCGCGCGCCCCACGGTGCGTGGCGGGACATGCGGATGTAGGTCCGGTCAATCGTCGGCAGCCCATCGAATGCGCCGGGTTCGGTCAGCGGTATTGCGCCGGCGATGATGGCGGCCCGCGTCACTCGCGGCGGCAGCGCGTAACCAACTGCCGCGGCATATTGCCCACCCAGAGACCAACCCAGCACGGCAAACCGGTCGACTTCGAGCCAGTCGAGCAGTTCGGTGACGTCGCGGGCCCAGTCCAAAATGGTTCGGCCCGGTTGCGGGTCCGAACGGCCGACGCCCGGTCGATCAGGAGAGATGAGCCGGACCCGGCACAGCTCGGCGACTGGCGCGGCGCCGGCCACGTCGAGACGGCAGGCCAGGCCGCCATGCGCGTTGAGTACCGGGAAACCGTCCGGGTCGCCGTATTCCGCATAACTCAGCCGGCGCCCGTCCGGCAACCGGACCACGTGGTATGCCTCGTCAACGACGTGCTTGGGCATGATCTCTAGGGCACCGCCTCTCCGCTACTACTCCGCGGGCTTGTCGACGATGGCCGCGCTCATCGTCAGCCTGGATGCCGACCAGATGAGGGTCAACCCCATCGGCGCCGTTGCTCGTCCCAGGTCGGCGATGTTCCGGGCAGCGGCTCGGCGTGCACCGCGGCCAGACCGTCTATGACTACGGCCAGCTGCCGCTGACGCAATTCGGCGGTCCGCTGCCGAGTATCTAGCGAGCTTCGCGCGATGAGTTCCAGTAGGTAGCTGACGTCCAGGAAAGTCACGTCAGCGCGCAGCTTGCCGGTGGCCCTGGCCCGGTCGAACAGTTGGGTTCCCAGCCTTTCCATCTCGTCGGCCCTAGCCAGATGCTCGGCGGTGGGGGTGAAGGTGCCGGCCAGGCTTACCACCAGCGAATGGGTGTCTGCTGCGACGATCCGGCGTAAGAATCCCACGTAGGCTTCCCACGGGTCGCCGACGGCGCCCAGCGCGTCGCGCACCTCGGCCAGATACCGGTCCTGGCCCTGCAGGCACAGCGTGGCCAGAAGATCCTCTTTCCCGGCGTAGCGGTGATACAGCGCCCCGATGCCCACCGCCGCGCGTTTGGCCACCGCCGAGATCGGCGCCGTCGGGTCTTCGAGAAACACCTCCCGCGCGGCCTGCAGGATCCTGGCGTCGTTGCGTTCGGCTTCGGCATACCGGCCGCGCCGGGCCACCGCATTCTCCGCATCGTCGCCTCGCACGGCACCACCGTACCACTTGAACGGAGCATTCTGTTCAGATACTCTTGAACTGAATGATCCGTTCTGAAATCGAGGAGGTGTTGAGATGAGAACCGACCTTGCGGTGGCCATCCGGCCCTTCGAAATCCGCGTGCCCAAGAGCGCAATCGCCGACCTGAGAACGCGGCTGGCCGCCACCCGGTGGCCCACGCAACTGCCTGGGGAGCCGTGGAGCCGCGGCGTACCGGTGGACTACCTGAGAGAGCTGGCCGCCTACTGGGCCGACGAGTTCGACTGGCGCGCCGCCGAGCACCGACTGAACCGCTATCCGCAGTTCCGCACCGAGATCGACGGACAGACTTTTCACTTCCTGCACGTGCGCTCACCCGAGCCTGAGGCGACGCCACTGATGCTCTTGCACGGCTGGCCCGGATCGTTCATCGAGTTCCTCGATGTGATCGGTCCACTTGCCGATCCGTCCCGACATGGCCTGGACTCCACGCAAGCGTTTCACCTGGTCATCCCGTCGCTGGCCGGCTTCGGGTACTCGACGCCCCTTTCCGCGCCCGGCTGGACGAGCGCGCGCAACGCCTCGGCCCTGATACACCTCATGGATGCCCTGGGATATCAGCGCTTCGCAGTCCAAGGCGGCGACTACGGCGCGTTCGTCGGCCCCGACATGGGACGCGCCGCACCCGACCGCGTCATCGGCGTGCACGTCAACGCGGCAACCTTCGGCTTCATCCCGCTAGGTCCGGTGTCCGACGCCGACAAGCAGACGATGACACCCGTCGAACAGCAGCGTCTGCAGCGTCTGCGGGACTTCGACACCGAAATGTCGGGCTATTTTCAGCAGCAATCGACCCGGCCACAGACCCTCGGCTACGCCCTGACGGACTCCCCGGCCGGCCTGTTGGGATGGATCGTCGAAAAATTCAAAGAATGGACGAACGCCGAACACGAACTGCCCCAGCACGCCGTGGCCATCGACCGCATCCTGACGAACGTGTCCTTGTATTGGTTCACCGAAACCGCAACCTCGTCAGCCAACCTTTACTACGAGAGCGCGCACAACCGCGACTGGCCCCAGCCGAGCCAAGTTCCCACCGGAGTGGCGGCTTTCGCTCAGGATGTCGCCATCCGGCGGTTCGCCGAGCAGAACAACAACATCGTGCACTGGAGCGATTTCGACACCGGCGGCCATTTCGCAGCCATGGAAACCCCCGACCTGCTCGTCAACGACATACGTCAATTCTTCGCCGGACTGCGCTGACTGTCCGGCTGCCGTCATTCTTTGTCGTCAATGAGTGCGGTGACTTGGATCTCAACCCGCATCTGCGGGCCCGCCAGTGCGGCGACGCCGATGCACGTCCATACCGGAGCGCGCTCGCCCATGCGGCGGCGAAACTGATCGACCATCGTGGCGAGGTGATCCTGTCCGATCGTGCCGTCCGCGTTCGGCAGGTGATAAGAGTGAACGCTGACGACGTGGCGCCACGAAGCTCCGGCAACCGCCAGAGTCCGCTCAACATTGTCGAAGGCCTGAATGACCTCGTCTCGGACTGATTCTGGAACGCGAAAATTGTCGTCCCATCCGCCTTGGCCGGCGGTCTCAACCCAATTGCCGTACCGAACTGCCTGGGAGTAGTGGAAGTCCTGTCTCTGGCGATCGCCATATCCAGGCGAGGCGAAGAACGATGCGCTGCTCATGCATGTCATTTTCCAGCCGCCGGCCATGGCTGCCGGGATCGAGCGGCGCGCGTGGACGCACCGCGACGTCGCCGGTCGCTACGATTCCACTCATGCAGGGAGCGGTGACGATTTACATGGAAGCACCACCGCTCGAAGTCTGGCGGCTGGTCGCGGACGTTCGAAATACTGGGCGGTTCTCGCCGGAGACGTTTGACGCCGAGTGGCTCGACGGCGTCACCGAGCCCTCGGTGGGGGCTCGGTTCCGCGGTCATGTGAAGCGCAATGAGATCGGGCCAATCTACTGGACGACCTGCCGGGTGACCGCATGTGAGCCTGGTCGGGAATTCGGTTTCGCTGTGCTGCTAGGCGATCGCGCTGTCAACACCTGGCATTACAAGTTCACCCCGAATGGCGCTGGGACAGACGTCACCGAGTCGTTCAAGGTCCCGATGCCGCGCCTGCTGAGGGCGACGTCATTCTTGGGGTTCCTGCGCCAGCGGCGGAACATGCGCGACATGCGCACCACCCTCGAACGCATCAAGGATGTCGTTGAGGTTTGACCCCTGCTCAAACTGACCCCACTACCACCGAGACGTGCGACTGCTCGATGTGGTCGGTGATCAGCTCGACGAGACGGTCGGTGACTCCTGGTGCCAGGTCATGGCCCATGCCGGCGATAGTGACATGGCGGGCTCCGGTGATGGCCGCCGCGGTGGCACGCCCACCGCTGGGATGCACGATGGGGTCACGGTCGCCGTGAATCACCAACGTGGGCGCGGAGATTCGACCCAGGTCGACGGTGCGATCGCCCGACTTGTAGATGGCGTTGATCTGCCGTGCCACACCGTCTCCGGCCGCTTGCCTCAGACCGCGGTCCCAGGCCCCCGCCGCGTACTCGGCGGCACCGGCCTCGTCGAGCGGGAACCCGGTGCCCGCAAGGTGGCTCATCAGCCTGACGTGTTTGCGGATGGACTCGTTGCGGGTGCGTGACCCGGGGTTGGACAGCAGCAGCAGCGTCGAGATGGTGGGCTGTCCGACCCGCTTGCCGCCGGTGGTGGAGAAGATCGACGTCAGCGACGACGTCCGAGCCGGGCAGCGGGCGGCGACCGTCTGGGCGATCATGCCGCCCATCGACATTCCGGCGACGTGGGCCTGCGCGATACCGAGATGGTCAAGCACGGCGATTGCGTCGCCGGCCATATCGGCCAGGTCGTAGCCGTCCCGGCGGGGGCGGCGAAAGACCCGGCGTAGCAGGCTCGGCGGCGGTGTGGCAGCCGGAGTGGTGCGGCCAGCGTCACGGTTGTCGAATCGGATCACGTAGAACCCTTGGGCGACAAGGCCGTCGACCATGGCCCGCGGCCACGAGGTCAGGTCCAGGGAAAGACCGGCGATCAGAAGCAGGGGCGTACCGGACGGATCACCGTCCGTCCGGTAGCACACCTGCCGGCCGCCGCCGACGGGGCAGAACTGCTCAATCATGCGGTCACCGCCACTGCGCTCGCGGCCCCGACCTGGCGGGAGGCACCGAACCGCAGGTCGGGGTCCACCACCGAATCGCTGCGAAGCACCTTGACGTCGGTGTAGTAGCTCGACGACATCGTCCACGGTGCGCCGTTGCCCTGCTTGGGCATCTGGTGCAGCGCGCGCTGGACGTACCCGGCGGAGAAGTCCAGCAGCGGCCGGGCCTCCATCTCCGGGTCGCCGACCTCGGGACGCGCGGTGTCGTAGCCGTTGGCGTCCATGTGGGTCAGCAGCCGGCAGAAGTGCTCGCACAGCAGCCCAACCTTGAGCGTCCACGACGAGTTCGTGTAGCCGACGGCGAACGCGAAGTTCGGCACGCCCGAGAGCATCATGCCCTTGTAGGCGAACGTCTTGGCGAAGTCGACCGGCTCGCCATCCACGCTAAGCGACGCCCCGCCGAACATCTGCAGGTTCAAACCCGTTGCGGTGACGATGATGTCGGCGTCGAGGTGGCGGCCCGACTCCAACTCGATGCCGGTCTCGGTAAACGTCGCGATGCGGTCGGTCACCACCGCGGCGTTGCCGTCCCCGATGGCCTTGAACAGGTCGCCGTCGGGCACCGCGCACAACCGCTGATCCCACGGGTTGTAGCTGGGGTTGAAGTGTTCGTCGACGGGATAGCCCTCGGGCAACTGCTTGGCGTTGAGGCGGCGGATCAGCTTTCTGGCCTGACCAGGGAAGGTCTGGCAGAACTGGTAAATGGCGCGCTGTTTGACGATGTTCTTGCGCCGCGTGAGCGCGTAGCCGCGCTTATCGCCGAGCACCTTTTTGGCCCTGTTGGCGAAGGCGTCCTTCGCCGGCACCGCCATGATGTAGGTCGGCGAGCGCTGCAGCATCGTCACATGCGCGGCCTTGCCGGCCATCGCCGGCACCAGGGTGACCGCCGTGGCGCCGCTGCCGATGACCACTACCTTCTTGCCGGTGTACTCCAGGTCTTCGGGCCAGTGCTGAGGGTGCACGACCTGCCCTTGGAACCGGTCACCGCCTTTGAACTCGGGGGTGAATCCCTGGTCGTAGCGGTAGTAGCCGCCGGCCATGAAGATCCAGTTGGCGCTGAACTGGACCAAGGTTTCGGTGTCGGTGCGCTCCACGTCGAGCAGCCAGCGCGCCTCGGCGCTGGACCAGGCGGCGCCGAGCACCTCGTGGTGGAAGCGGATCTTCTGGTCGATGCCGTTCTCGGCTGCGGTCTGGCGCAGGTAGGCCAGGATCTTGTCGGCGGAGGCGATGGCGTTCTCGTCGCGCCAGGGCTTGAACTCGTAGCCGAAGGTGTGCAGATCGGAGTCGGAGCGAATCCCGGGGTAACGGAACAGGTCCCAGGTGCCGCCGGTGGCGCCGCGCGCCTCCAGGATGGCGTAAGACTTGCCGGGGTGTTCCTTTTGCAGGTAGTAAGCGGCACCGATGCCCGAGATACCGGCACCGACGATCAGGACGTCTACGTGCTCGACACCCGTGAAGGCGGAGGATGTGGCGGTCATGGGTTGCTCCTGGGTGAGTGACGTGGGTTTCTGTTGTCCATGATTGAGGTCTCGGTCACCTTTCCCCAATTGCAAACTGCCCTGAATTTGAACTTTGAATGTGCAGAGTGCACTGCCTCGCTTAGAGTGGGACCATGGCGTGGGAGCACCCGTCACCACAGGTCGCGGAGTTGATCCGCCAGGGAGCACATATCGCACTCGGTGCGCCCGCGGAGTGGCTCGACGAGATGGACCGCGCGACACTGGCCGCTAGCTCCGAGATCCGCGAAGACCCGGTGCTGGCAGCGTCCGTGACCCGCACCAACCGGGCCAACCTCTTGCACTGGGCCGCGGCCAACGTTCGCGATCCGGGTCGTCCGGTGCCCGCCAACTTGGGGGCCGAGCCACTGACCCTGGCGCGCGATCTGGTCCGCCGAGGCCTGGACGCCGCCGCGCTGGACGCCTACCGGGTCGGGCAGAACGTCGCATGGCGGTGGTGGTTGGACACCGCCTTCGCTCTCACCTCCGATGCAGGCGAGTTGCACGAGATGCTCGACGTGACGTCACGCTCGATCGGCGAGTTCATCGACGCGACGCTGGCCGGCATCAACGCCCAAATGCAATCCGAGCGCGAGGAGCTGACCCGAGGCACACACGCCGAACGCCGAGATGCCGTCGCCCTGATCCTCGAGGGCGCGCCCATCACTCGCCGTCGCGCCGAAGCCCGTCTCGGCTACGCACTCAACCAATCCCATACCGCGGCCGTCGTGTGGACCGACCAGCCCGACAGCGACACGCATTCCCTGGAGCGAGCCGTCGACGCCCTGGGGCAGGTGGCCGGCACTCGCCCGCTCAACGTGATCGCCAGTGCCGCCACCCGCTGGGTGTGGATCGGCGGGGGGAAACGCTTAACCGCTGCGGCTCTGCGCAGCGCGCTCGAGCAATGCCCCGCGGTGCGGGTCGCCGTGGGCCCGACCGCCACCGGAATCGACGGCTTTCGGCGCAGTCACCTGAATGCCCTCACCACCCAGCGGATGATCGCTCGCCTGAAATCCAGCCAACGCATCGTGCTGTTCACCGATGTCCAATTGGTGGCGCTGCTCACTGTCGACCCTGAAGGCGCCGACGAATTCATCACCCAGGTACTCGGCGAGTTCAGACACGCAGCGCCCGAATTACGCAGCACCGTAGAAACATTCATCAACGAGCAGTGCAATGCCTCTCACGCGGCGACGCGCCTCTACACCCACCGCAACACCTTGACCGAGCGACTGCACCGCGCCGAAAAGCTACTTCCGCGCCCCCTGGAAGAATCCAGCGTTCACGTCGCCGTGGCCTTGGAAGCTTTGCGATGGCGCGGCGACGTCGCCTTAGATTCCACGAAAGCAACCGCCGGCACACCCGGCAGGCGCTGATAAGCGCCGTTCGATCAGAAGGGGTATGGCATCGGACGCCTCTTGACGTGCTCGGTGCAGGGTGGTTGTAGTGAGCGTGTTCAATTACAGCCATGAGTGCCGCAGGCACGGCCGGTTAGCTGCGGTGGGAAGGTCCGGTAACGTCCACCGGCAGTTACCAGATGCATGTCTGGTTAACGGAGGAGGGCCCTGTGCCGACCGACGGCAGCCGGGACACAACCGGCACGGACGCCGACCCGGCAGGCTTGGTGAGTTCGGTAAATGCCCTGTTCGAGAGCCGGATACCGGCGATGCACCGGCTGGGAATCCGGATCGTGGAATTGCGAGAAGGGTTCGTTGCCGGAACGGCACCGTTGGCGGGCAACCTCAATTATCAAGGCTCGATGTACGCGGGCACGTTGTTCGGTCTAGGCGAAGCCCTCGGCGGTGGAGTGTTCGTCGCCAACTTCGACCTGCGTCGCTTCACCGCGACGGTGAAGGACATGCAGATCCGCTACCGCCGCCCGGCGATGAGCGATGTTCGCGCCGAAACGTCGTTGGACGCGAGCACCATCGCGCGCATCAGGCGGCAAGCCGGAGACTCCGGTAAGACCGAGTTTGTGCTTGATGCGGAATTGACCGACACCGAGGGTGTCGTGGTCGCCATCACCCACGGCACCTACCAGGTCCGCGCCTTGTGACAGCTTGGATTCCAAAGCAATGAATCGCGATGGTCTGTAACCGTCACCGGCTCTAGCGCCGACATAGCGCCACGCTGTTCGCGCCACTAGCTCTGCTAATTCCGACCTGGACGGGATGCGTTCCAATTCCACGCCGACGGCCTGGGGTAGCCATCCCCGTCAGTGACTGTGTCATCGACCAATTGTCGTCAATCGACAGAGTTCCGCTGGGTATCGCCGTGCGCCAGATAGCTGGAGTACACCGCGAGAAGTGCCTCCTTCTGCGCTTGGGTGAGCCGTGGCTCGGCCCGGATTGCAGCCATGACTGCATCGACTTCACCGCCGGGCTTGGCGGGCACGGCGTCGGGACGCGCCCGTGTCGTGAGGTCTTCCAGAGGCAGCGACAGCGCCTCGGCCACCGCTGCAAGCACACGCAGCGACGGCTCATGCATGCCACGCTCGACCTGGCTGAGGTACGCATTCGATACTTGCGACATTCGAGCAAGTTCACGCAGAGACAATCGCGAAAGTTCGCGCTGGGTGCGGATATACGCGCCGATCGTCGCCTTGCCGGGGAACCACTTCTCGTCGGGCATCGAATCATCCTCTCCAGTGCGGAACGGGGACCAGCCGTGTCGGACTGGCCCCCGATTCCGGTGGGTGCGCCGGCACGGCGCGTCTGCGTCAGGCGTTGGCCCCGCGCGCCGAACCGGACTTCTTGAGGGGAGTCGGCTCCCCTGCGCCCGACTCCGCGACCGGCGCGAGAACCTCGGAAATCCTAGTGTGGAAGTCGAGCCAAGCTTGCGTCCACTCCTTGTTGCTCTCGGCGATCGACCGGACCAACTCGGCTGGGCGGCCGACGACCGACTCGACGGACTCGACCAGCTTCTGGACCGATTCCGGCGCCTCCGACGTACGGTCGAAGTACTCGGTGGCTTTCCTGACCAATTCGACGACTGCGTCTTGACCCTCGGTCACGGCCTTTAACTGATACTCGTTGATCTTGCTGGCGGCTTCGATGACATAAGACATCTTCCGTCCTCCTTTGTGAATTTTCGGGTTGGCACCCGAGCGTGTTTGACCTGTTCAGTAAACCACGCATATGCTTGATATATCAAGCAGCCTGCGCGTGAGAGATCTCACGTCCCCGGCCTGGCAGCCGCGGAAACACGGTCGTTGCCAATGAAAGTCCCTGTGCGCCAGATGGATTTGCCGATACGCCGCGCGGCGCCCGGAGGACGGGAATTCGCGCTGCCGAGTACCGCCCGGCGGGCCCGACCTTCGTCACCGACGCAACAGGCGTTGTGGCGTCGGGGGTACGGATGTCGCATGGGTGACGATCTCGTCCACGAACCGCGGCCACAGCTGCCGGGGCAAGTCGTGGCCCATACCCGGAAACACGACGAGACGCGCCCGCGACACCGCGTCGGCTGTCGCCACACCACCGTCCACCTGAACGAGCGGATCGTCCGTGCCGTGGAGCACAAGGGTCGGGACCGTCAATGTGCGCAGCCCCGGCGAACGGTCCGGTGCGACCAATATCGCCGCATACTGCCGCGCCACACCGGCCGGGTCGTTGCCGCGGGCGAAGGACCGGCGAGCGACGTCGGCGATGCGGCGTTCGTCTGACGGGTAACCGGGTGAGCCGATCACCCGGTAAACCTGCAGGGCGCGTTGGGCGGCAGTCTCCTGGTCAGTCCCCGGGGGTAATAACAGCACTCGCTGCGCATCCGGACGCGCCTGCCCCACTTGACGTGAGGGGGTGGACATGATTGAGGTCAGGCTTCGGGCGCGGTGCGGGTGGCGGATCGCGAATTGCTGGGCGATCATGCCACCCATCGAAATGCCGACAATGTGCGCGGACTCGAGCCCGAGCGCGTCGAGCAGCCCAGCGGTATCGTCGGCCATGTCCACAAGCGTGTACGGAGTGGCCGAAGTGGTCTCGCCGCGGAGCAAGGCCATGACGTCCGGCACACCGGCATCGTGAAGATGGGTGGACAGTCCGATGTCGCGGTTGTCGAAGCGGATCACACGAAAACCGTTGTCCGCGAGCTGCATGCAGAACCGCTCGTCCCAGCCGAGCATCTGGGTGGCAAGGCCCGCGATGAGCAGCAGGGGTGGGTTGTCGATGTACCCGAAGGTCTCGTAGGCCAACTCCAGCTTGCCGATGGCCGCCCGCTCGGTGCGGTCTGCCATGTGATCCGCGTGCCTTCCCCCGGCGCGGGCGCTCACCTCGATGCCATGGCAGGGACAGCTCTGGCAGCCGATGTAACAGCCACGGCGGTCGTTCGATCGAGAAGCTCTGCAGGAGGGTGGATTTCGCGTTTGAGGATCTTGCCGGTGGCACCCTTGGGGAGAGCGTCGACAAGCCAGATAAGCCGCGGGTATTTGTAGGCGGCAACCCGGGCCTTGACGTAGCCGCGGAGTTCGTCTGGAGTGGCGGAGGTGCCGGGGCGTAGAGCGACGGCCGCAGCGACCTCTTCGCCGTGGGTAGGGTGCGGCACACCGATCACTGCGGCTTCGCGCACTGCGGGATGTTCGTAAAGGACTTCTTCGATTTCGCGCGGATAGACGTTGAAGCCACCGCGGATGATGATGTCCTTCTTGCGGTCGACGATGAAGTAGAAGCCGTCGTCATCGCGGGTTGCCATGTCTCCGGTGTGGAACCAGCCGTCGACGATCGCGGCTTCGGTGGCGTCGGGTCGCTTCCAGTACCCTTTCATAACGTTGTGCCCGCGGATGACGATTTCGCCCACCTCTCCGGGAGGAGCCTCGGTGCCGTCCGGGTTGACCAATTTCATGTCGACACCGTCGAGCGGCAGCCCGATCGAACCGGGCTTGGTTCGCCCTGGGCGGTTGTAGGCGGCGGACGGCGAGGTCTCCGACAGTCCGTAGCCTTCCAAGATCGATGCGCCGAAGGTCTTTTGGAAGTCATTCAGCACTTCGACCGGCAGTGCTGCACCACCGGAGACACACAATCGCAGGCTGGATGTGTCCACCCCATCGGCGCCGGTGTGGAGCAGGGCGACGTACATCGTGGGGACGCCTGCAAAGACGGTCACCTGGTGACGTTCGATGAGCTGCAGTACCGCTGTGGGCTCGAATCGCGCAACCACCGACACGCTTGCTCCGGCGGCAAGCGACGCGTTCAGTCCGTTGGTCTGCCCAAATGCGTGAAAAAACGGAAGGGTGCCCAGCACTACGTCGTCCGGGCAGAGGTCGAACAACTCGATGAAGGCGATGGCGTTGCGGTACAGATTGGCGTGAGTGAGCTGGGCGCCCTTCGGAGTGCCCGTCGTGCCCGAGGTGTAGAGGATGACCGCGGTGTCGGCGTCGTCGCGTGCAGCGACCGCCGGCGAGAACGGCCAGTCTGCAGTGGCAGCGATGGTGTCGTCGTCAATGACCACGATGTCGGTGCCGGTCGTGTTGGCCGCGGACTCTGCTTCGGCAGCGACAGTGCTCCACACCAGTGCCAGTTTGGCGCCGGAATCGCTGAGGTGGTGCGCGATCTCGCGAGATTTGAGAAGCGGATTCATCGGCACGACCGTCGCGCCGGCGCGCAGCGCTCCGTAGTAGAGAACCGGAAATTGCACGACGTTCGGCAACGCGATTGCCACCCGATCGCCGGGTTCGACGCCACGTGCCCGCAACCAACCCGCCGCGCGTGCGGTCAGTTCGTCGAGTTCGGCATAGGTGATGAGGATGTCGTCGAGACGGATCGCCGGTCGGTCAGGATGACGGCGCGCAGACTCGGTCACGATGTTGGCTAGGTTGGTCATGATCAACTCCCGGGTGTTAGGTATGCCGACCGCAGTAGCAACGGCGGTTGAAACGGTTTCCATTGGTCGGCGGGTTGGGCCAGACGGTCCGCGACCGCCCAAAGCGTCGCTGGGTGATAGGCGATGCCGAAATGGCTGGCGAGAACGGCGATGTTCTCCGCTCGAGGCGAGGGCTCATCCAGGCAGGTCCGCCAGGCGACGATCCCGTCGAGCGGGGTGTAGATCGACGTGGCGGGGACCGGAAGCGGCCCGTCGTTGTGTTCGAGCGGCAGATTCAAGGGCTCGATGTGCTGGTGGGCGTGAAGATGAAACAGCCGGTTGACGCGGCTTTGTTCGTGTCGGACGAGCCGGATCGGGCTGCTCAGGGTGATGACCTGTCGAACTGCCTGCGGTGTGCGCCGGGCAAGTTGGCGCGCGTAGATGCCGCCCAGACTCCAACCGATGAGCGTGACCGGGCGCTGATAGCGGTTCGTCAGGTAGTCAAGCCGCGCCCGCATGCCCTGCACCGCTTTGATTGTGGGCCCGATGTTGCGGCCCAGTTGCCACCCGTGCGTCCGGTATCCGAGCCCTTTGAGGACGGTACGCAGGGTCAGGGTGGAGGCGTCGGTTGCGTGCAAGCTGGGGAGCACGAGAACGGGGTGGTTGTCGCCGCGCGGAAGTGCGGCGAGCAGCGGTGTTGAGTAGGCCAGGAGCGTGTAGTCGACGACCGCACGCGCAGGGTCAGTGAGGTACAGCAGGTGACCCGGCGCGCTATCGCCTCGGTGCGGCGTGGTGGTCATGGCGCGCTTACCTCCAAGGCGCATGCCTCGCTGCGCTCGATGAGGAATTCGATGATCGTGGGAATGGTGGTCTTGGCGGCGGTTCGGCCCACGAGCAGCCCGACGTGGCCGGCATCGAGGCGCAGCTCGTGTTTGTCCGGCGAACCGATAAGACCGATCAGCGGCGCGGCGGAGGCTTCCGGCACGACGTGATCACGGGTGCCCAGCACGGTCAGGAAGGGCACCGTGATCGCGGAGAGGGTGACACGGTCGCCGCCGACGACCAGTGTGTCGTTGACGATGGCGTTGTCCTGCACCATCTTTGCGAGCTGCCTTGCTACCCCGCCGGGCAACGGTATGTGATCATGGGCCCATCCAGTCATCGCCTGATACGCCGCGACGTAGTCGTCGGCCCACAACCGATCCCATAGGTCGACGTACTGGGTGATCTGTGCGGTCGGCGTCAGGACCTGGAAAGCCTGGTGAATGACCTGGGGTGGCACGTTGCCATCGGCGTCGAACAGGGTCTCGACATCCATCCCGTCGGTGCCCATCACGTTGGTCAGCGGTCCTAGTTGCTGCAGGTCTACCGGAGTGGTCATCACGGTCAGGCTGCGTAACGGCGCGTCGAGATGGTGCGCGGCGTAGAGCAACGACAGGACGCTGCCGAAGCAATAGCCGAGCAGATTGATCTCTTCGGCACCGGCAATGTGGCGCACGCGCTCGACCGCGGCAGGCAGGTAATCGTCGACGTAGTCCTCCAATTCGTTGGCCGCGTCGCGTTCGTCGGGCACTCCCCAGTCCAGGAGGTAGACATCGAATCCGGCAGACAGCAGCCGTTCGACGAAGCTGTTGCCCGGCTGCAGGTCGAGCACGTAGCTGCGGGAGAACAGGCTGAACACAATCAGGAGCGGCGGCGACACACGGACGTCGTCGTTCTTGTAGTGCCACAACTCGCACCGGCCGCGTCGCCACACCACATCCTTCGGGGTCGTGCCCACCTTGGGTCGCGAGCGGCCGGCCGCCAACCGAATGCCGTTGCGCGCCCGCAGCGCATTGCGTTCCACCTCCAGGAGAACCCGGTCGAGGACGGTCGTAGAGCTTGATTCAGTCGTCACAGCGAACCCCCGTGTGATTGGTCTTGGCGTTGCTCGAGTTGCAGCGACAGTCGGCGCACATCCCGGTCCAGCGCGCCGATCTGTGTGCGAAGCCGATGGACATCCGTGCCGGCTGGCAGGTTCATCAGGTGCCACACGCGCGCGCCAACCCCGTTCATACCGTTGCCCACCGCTCGTCGGACACCGAACAGCGCGGCGGTGAATTGCGCAAATTGTGCGGTACGCACCAGCGCCTCCGCCGGAGGCGCCAGCAACCGCTCCACTGCGTCATAGGATTTCCGCCAGTGCGGTATCTCTGTCATTGATTCAGCCCCTGCATGAGCTTTCTTTGTGTCGTAACCACCGATCGAGCAACGACGGTTTGGTCGGTTCCAGGAAGGAATTGCAAGCTCGACGTTACGTGCGCCGATGTCGCACCGGGTGTTCCGATTTGGCACACGGCATTCCGCCGTTGCCGACGAGCGATTGGTCGGTTGCGAAGGCACTAGGCACGCTGTGCCGTGCCTCGGATACGGCCTCCGCACCGACCCCTCCCAGTCGCGAAATAAGTTGTCGCCCTGAGCTGCTGACCAGAAGTGCACCGGAGTCACCACGCCGTCACTCGGCGGCGGAATCAGGGCTCAACAGCGCACGTGCGTGCACGATGGCCTGCTCGACATCGTCGTCGAGATCCGCGGCGGGCAGTGAGCCGATTGCGCCACGGAGCAGTCCCACATCCTTGAGCAGCAGGTCGTACTGAACGTCGATGAAGTTGTCACTCATCCAGCTTTGTCCGGTCGACGCGGCGATCGCCTCGAAAAGCTTCTGCGGCGGCACTCCTTGCTGCGCAGCGAGATTGAGCATCCGCGCCGTCGCCGCCAGGTTGTATGTGGCCAGAGCGTTGTTGAGCAGTTTCACCAGCGCCGGCTGACCGTAGGACTGCATCGCGAAGACGCGGCCCGCGATATCGGCCAACAGCTTGTCCTCTGCATCGGTAGTGGGAGGTCCACTGAGGAAGATGGTCATCGAGCCGTGGCGAGCCCCTGCAGGGCCGCCTGAAACGGGGGCCTCAAACACGCGCCAGGAGTCGGGAGCCGACGAACAGAGCCTCCGCGCATCTTCCGGAGCAAGCGTGGTGTGGACGACGACAGTCAATGGCCGTCCGGCGTGGTCGCGCAGCGAGTCGAACACGGACGAAACCTGGTCCGCTAACCGCACCGCAATGTGCACACTATCCACGCACGGCCAATCAACAGCGGCCAGGTCGCTGCCGGCCGGCGACTCGGTCTCCTTTGACCACTCGCGAACGCGATCTGGGTTGAGGTCGTAGCCGTAAACATCCTGTCCCAGCTCGGCGAGCCGTGCGCCGACATTTCCACCGATGGGTCCGAGCCCTATTACCAAACGCATGTTGCGATCCTCGACAATTCATGGCGACGTGCAGGAAATGCTCAGTGGGCGTTGGCTTCTGGGGCGATGTCCGCTTCGGCCCGTTCTGCCATGACCTGCTTGACGAGGGTCAGGCCGTTGAGCACGAGCGGGAACCCGATGTAGGGGATGCAGTGGATCAGGGCGCCGACGATCTTCTCCTTGGTCAAGCCCACGTTGAAGCCGGTATTGATGTGCAACTTCAACTGGGGCTCGGTGCCCAGGGCGACCAGCGTAGAGATGGTCACGAGCGTCTGCTCCTGCTGGGTCAGGCTGGTTCGGGAGTAGATGTCGCCGAAGGCGAAGGAGACGATGTAGTCGGACAGGTCCGCGTCCAGAGTGCCGTAGGACTCCACGAGCTTGACGTGGTCGAAGGTGTTGGAGTGGTCGGCGGAGACGAGCTCCATCATGCGGTCGAGGCCGCGCTGGTAACGATCGCTCGCCATTGTGGTCGCCTCCTCAGTCGGTCGTAAGGCTGGGTCACCATTGTCGTTGTCCCTTCGGGTTTCTCACGAGCTTCTTGTTGGCAAATTCATCGAAGCCGAACCGGGCCAGTTCGCGGCCGACGCCGGAACCCTTGACGCCGCCGAACGGCAGGTCCGGCGAAGTCTTACTGGTGCTGTTGATCCACACCATGCCGGTCTCGAGCTGCTCGGCCACACGGTCGGCCTTCTCCGGGTCGGAGGTGAACACGCTTGACGCAAGGCCGAACGGGGAGTCGTTGGCCAGATCGATCGCCTCATCCACCGAGCCGACGCGGTAGACGACCGCCACCGGACCGAACAGCTCTTCGTTGAAGGCGCGCATTTCGCGCGTGACGCCTGCCAGGACGGTGGGCGAATAGTAGGCTCCGTCCGGCCGGTTACCGCCGAGCACGACCTCAGCCCCGCGCGAGATCGCCTCCTGGACAAGCTCATCCAGTTCCTCGGCACCCGAGCTCGACGCCAGTGGTCCCAGCTTTGTCTCGGGGTTGGTCGGGTCGCCGGGCTGCCAGTGGGCCATCCCGTCGATGAGTTTGCGAACGAACTCGTCGTACACACGGTCATCCACGATGAACCGCTTCGACGCGGTGCAGGCCTGTCCGCCGTTGGCGAGCCGCCCGACGACCGCGGCGGCGGCCGCCGCATTCACATCCGCGTCGTCAAGCACCACGAACGGGTCCGAGCCGCCGAGTTCGAGCACGAACTTTTTCATGTGCCGGCCGGCGACCTCGCCGACGGCGGACCCGGCCTTCTCGGATCCAGTCACGGAAACGCCCTGAACGCGCGGATCCGCGACGGCGGCCGCGACCTGGGCGGCGGAGATGAAAGCGTTGAGGTACACCCCCGCAGGCAACCCGGCCTCGCCCAGGACCCGTTCGACGGCCAGCGCGGACTGCGGGCAGTTCCGCGCGTGCTTGAGGATGATCGTGTTGCCTAAGGCGATGTTCGGGGCGGCGAAGCGTGCCACCTGGTAGTAGGGATAGTTCCACGGCATGACCCCTACGAGCGGGCCGATCGGCTCGGTGCGGACGACAGCGGTGCCGGGCCCATTGATGGTGAGGGGCTCGTCGGCCGTGTACTCCTCCACATGGTCGGCGTAGTACTGGTAGATCGAAGCGACCAGCTCCACCTCGCCCTTCGCCTGCGCGATCGGTTTGCCCATTTCCAGGGTGAGGAGCCTGGCCAGCTCGTCGGCCTGTTCGCGGTGGAGCTCGGCGGCTCGGGTCAGGACGGCACGGCGCTGGTCTATCGGCGTGGTCCGCCAGGAGCGGTACGCCGCGGTGCTGCGTCCGATGAGATCGTCCAGCTCGGCATCCGAGATCTCCGGGTACTGCGCGACCTGTTCACCGGTGGCCGGGTCGATGGTGGTGTACGCACCCATGGGTGGTTCTCCTGTGGGGTAGATACCTGTTTGGTAGATGGATGTGGCGTCAGGCGGCGACGGTGTCGGCTGATGTGAGCTCGAAGCCGCGGTATTGGTCGGCGCAGACGTCGGCCAGGACGGCGCGGTAGTTGCCCAGGCCGCCGAGGTAGAACAGGACGCTGGGCTTTTTGCCCGCGACGTTGGCGCCGAAGATCCACGAGTCGCCCTTGGTGAACAACGTCGCGTTGGCCACTTCGGTGCAGGTGTCGGTCCAGGCGGCTTCGGCCTGCGCGGTGGGCTCGATGGCCTCCAGCCCGGCGCGTTCGGCGTACTCGATGGTGTCGCTGATCCACTCGACCTGGGTCTCGATGGTCGGCGGCAGGTTGGTGAACGGGCCGTTGGGGCCCAGCACCATGAACCAGTTGGGGAAGTTCGCCGTGGTCATGCCCAGGTAGCTGGTGGGCTGCCCGTCCCAGTGGTCGTTGATGTGCAGGCCGTTGCGGCCGCGGATCTCGATGCGCCGGTAATTGCCGTCCACCGCGTCGAACCCGGTGGCAAAGACCAGCACATCCAACTCGTGCAGCACACCGTCGGCGGTCACCACCCCCGTGGCGGTGACCTCACGGATCGGGTTGTCCTTGATGGCGACGGCTTTGACGTTGGGGCGGTTGAACACCTTGTGGTAGCCGTCGTCGCACAGCGGGCGCTTGGCGAACAGGCCCGTCGGGGTCAGCGTGCGGGCCGTCTCGGGGTCCTCGATGATGTCGGCGATCTTGGCACGGATGAACGACGCGGCGGCCTCGTTGGCGTGCTCGTCGACGGCGAGGTCGCCGAAGGTGCCGAACATGAACCGGAATCCGCCGCCGTGCTGCCAGGCGGCCTCGAACACCCGGCGGCGCTCCTCTTCGGAAACACTCATCGCCGGTGTGGTGCTCTCCTGAAAGCCGAAGGCGAACGCGGAATTCTTGGCCTGCGCCCAGATCCGGGCGTAGTCGGCCTTGATCGCGTCGATGTCCGGCGCGCTCACCGGACGGTTGCCGACCGGGACCGAATACTGCGGGGTCCGCACGAAAACGGTCAGCTGCTCGACCGTCGGCGCCAGCGCCGTGATCACCTGCTGGCCGGTGGAACCGGTGCCGATGACCCCGACGCGGCGACCCGCCAGGTCCTTGCCCTGGGGCCAGGCGGCGGTGTGGATGGTCTCGCCCTGGAGGGTGTCCAGACCAGGCAGATTCGGGAAATTGATGGCCGAGAGTAGTCCGACCGCGTTGATCACATAGGTGGCCCGATACAACGCGCCGTCATCAGTGCTGACCTCCCACTGACCCAACTCCTCACGATAAGATCGCCGAGCTCGAGAGCGGCATCGAACCGGAAATGCCGGCCCAAATCGAAACGCTCCACCACACCCTCGAGGTACTCCGAGTTCTCAGGCTGAGTGATATAGGTGCTCTTCCAACTGCCATCGGCCAACAACTCCCGATCAAAGGAATACCGATACAGGTGACTCTCGGTGTCCGACAACGCACCCGGGTAACGGTTTCCAATCCCAGGTGCCCCCAGGACCCTCGGCCTTATCGAAACCCACCGTGGTCAAACCCAA
>CAWIXL010000026.1:0-17354 GCA_963840045.1 uncultured Actinomycetota bacterium
ACTGGCAGCAGCGGTGTCGTTGTCCGCAGCGGCGGAGATTCGGTTGCCGCTGAGGCGGATTGCGTTACTCCGCGGACGGGTGGGCGCTTCGCTCGCCGCGACGACCGGCGTCGAGAGCGCCGCGGCGCTGATCAAGTACCTGCTGCCGGCGCGGATGGGGTGATGACCACCTCGGCCCCTGTGATCACTCGCTGTCGACAGAAGCATTTCCGCGAGATTATCGACGGCCCGGCTCACGTTGTTCACCGCGTACCCCCCGCTGCGGTTACCGAGGCGGCGTAGCGTAGCGCCAAAGCCTGTGCTGCAATCCGCGTCGCGGAGGGGACCGCATTGTTGAAATCGCCCGGAAGCGAGGACATCGCGGCGACTGCTATCGAGGATGAACGCGCGGCGGTGACCAGCGGGCGAATGGGTGCCGCAGCGGTGCCTGAGGTGCTGCTCTGGCTCGATACCTCGGAAGGCGGGCTGTCCGGTGCAGAAGCATCGGCCCGATTGCTGCGTTACGGCCCCAATGCGGTTCGCACTCATCGGGTGAGCGCGATTGCGGTGCTGGGGCGGCAGTTGCGCAGCGCGGTGTTGTGGCTGCTGGCGGTGACTGCCGTCGTGTCGTACTTCCTCGGAGACAGCAAACAGGCGATCATCATCGGTATCATCCTGGCCGCCAGCATCGGCCTGGGTTTCGTCAACGAGTACCGCGCCGAACGCGCTTCGGCCGCACTGCATTCGGGAGTACGCCACACGGCCGTGGTGCGCCGCGACGGGCACTTCACGAAGGTCGACGCGACCGCCTTGGTGCCCGGCGATGTGATCCGGCTCGCCCTGGGTGAAGCGGTGCCCGCCGACGTGCGGCTCATCGAGGTCAATGGCCTGGAATGCAACGAGAGCATCCTGTCCGGCGAGTCAGCGGCCTCGGAGAAGTCGGTGGCGCCGGTCAATGCCGATGCGGGCCTGACTGATTCGACCGATCTGGCATTCATGGGCACCATCGTCAGTGCGGGCGAAGGCATCGGTGCTGTGTACGCAACCGGGTTGAACACCGAGTTCGGCCGTATCGCCGCCGGCTTGGGGGTACGGCAACCCGAGACGGAGTTCCAAGCCGGTCTGCGCCGATTCTCCTACCTGTTGTTGTGGGTGGCGCTGGCCCTGACCGTGCTCATCTTGGTCACCAACCTGTTGCTGCGTCGGTCGGTAATCGATTCAGTGCTATTTGCGCTGGCGATCGCGGTGGGTATCACGCCGCAGCTGCTGCCCGCGGTGGTCAGCACCAGCCTGGCCACGGGGTCGCGGCGGCTGGCGCGGCTCAAGGTTCTGGTCAAACGACTGGTCTGCATCGAGGATCTCGGCGACATCGACATATTGATCACCGACAAGACGGGGACCCTGACCGAGGGCCGCATCAGCCTGGTCGACGCCGTCGACCCGGCCGGCACGCACGACGACATGGTGCTGCGTGCGGGTCTGCTGGCCACCGACGTCGACGCGGCATCAGGCGGTGTCGGCGCCAACGCGATGGATGCCGCACTGTGGGAGTCCCCAGCCGCTGAGGGCCTGCTGACAACAAGCGTCCACCGAGTCGCCACCCTGCCGTTCGACCATGCCCGCCGCGCGACCTCGACACTGATCGACGACGCCGGCCGTCGAGTGCTGGTGGTCAAGGGCGCACCCGAGCAAGTGCTGCAAAAGTGTGCGGCGGTGCCCGACGCGGCACAGCGCACGCTGGCCGCGCTGTTCGCCAGCGGCCGCCGTGTGGTGGCGGTGGCCAGCAAACCCGCGCCGGAGCTGACCGTTCTTACCGCCGACAACGAGTGCGGCCTGGTGCTGGACGGTTTCTTGGTGTTCGCCGACGAGCCGAAGGCCGCCGCGCGCGAGTCTCTGGCACAACTGGCGGCGCTGGGCATCGAACTCAAGGTGGCTACCGGGGACAATCCCAAGGTCGCCGAAAAGGTATGCGCCGATTTGGGTTTGCCGTCCAAGGGCACGATCACCGGCGCCGCGATGGACACCCTCGACGACGCCAGGTTCGACGATGAGGCGCGCGGCAACACCATATTCGCCCGGATCTCGCCCGAGCAGAAAGCGCGGCTGATCGTCTCGTTGCGGCGCACCGGACGGTCGGTCGCCTTCCTGGGCGACGGCGTCAATGACGCGCTGGCCCTGCACGCCGCCGACGTCGGCATCTCGGTGGACACCGCCGCCGACGTCGCCAAAGACGCCGCCGACGTGGTCCTGCTCGAAAAGGACTTGGGTGTGCTCGCGCAGGGTGTGGCCGAGGGTCGGCGCATCTTCGCAAACACCATCAAGTACGTCCTGATGGGCACCTCAAGCAATTTCGGCAACATGTTCAGCGCCGCCGCCGCCTCTGCGGTGCTGACGTTCCTGCCGATGCTGCCCAGCCAGATCCTGCTGAACAACCTGCTCTACGACAGCTCCCAGTTGGCGATCCCGACCGACCGGGTGGACGAGGAGCAGTTGCATGCACCGTCGCACTGGAACATCGCGTTCATCCGGCGGTTCATGCTGACCTTCGGCCCAATCAGCTCGCTGTTCGACTTCCTGACGTTCGGACTGATGCTGGGTGTGCTGCATGCCGGGCCGGTGGAGTTCCGCACCGGCTGGTTCGTGGAGTCGCTGGCCACGCAAACGCTGATCATCTTCGCGATCCGCACCCGGCGGGTGCCCTTCGTCCGCAGCAGACCCGGTCTGGTCTTGACATTGGCCGCCTTCGCGGTCGTCGTTATCGGCGTCGCACTCACCGTCTCACCGCTGGCCCACCAACTCGGGTTCACCACACTGCCGTGGCAGTTCTTCACCGCGCTGGTCCTGTTCACGATCATCTACCTGGTGGTCGTCGAGGTGACCAAGACAGTGTTCTACGCCGATCCGATACACCTGACCGGACAACCACACCGCACCCGCGGACACACGCACCGCATCCAGCGCCGCGCCGCCCGCTTCAGCCACAGCGGCCGGATCGCCCCGGGCCGCCACTAGCGGCACGCGGTCCAGAATTGCCAGCAGTGGTCAGCCGAACCGGCCGGAAATGTAGTCCTCGGTGGACTTTTGGTCGGGCTTGGAGAAAATCTTCTCGGTGTCGTTGATTTCGACCAAGCGTCCGGGTTTGCCGGTGGCCTCCAGGTTGAAGAACGCGGTCCGATCGCTGACGCGGGCGGCCTGCTGCATGTTGTGGGTAACGATGACGATGGTGTAGTCCTGCTTGAGTTCAGCGATAAGATCCTCGATCGCCAGCGTCGAGATAGGGTCAAGCGCGGAACAGGGTTCGTCCATCAGCACTACGTTCGGTGAGACGGCGATCGCCCGGGCGATGCACAGCCGCTGCTGCTGGCCACCGGACAGGCCGCCGCCGGGCCTGTCCAGCCGATCTTTGACCTCGTTCCATAGGTTTGCCCTGCGCAACGACCGTTCGGCGAGCTCGTCGAGGCTCTTCTTGTTATGTATTCCTTGAAGTTTCAATCCGGCGAGCACATTGTCGCGAATCGACATGGTGGGAAAGGGGTTTGGCCGCTGGAACACCATCCCGACGATGCGGCGTACACCAACCGCGCTGATCTGCTTACCGTAGATGTCCCAGCCGTCGAGCAACACCGATCCCTCCACCCGGGCCCCCGGGATGGTCTCGTGCAGACGGTTCAGGGCCCGCAAAACGGTGGACTTTCCGCACCCGGATGGTCCGATCAACGCGGTGACACTTCGGGGTTTGACCGTCATGTTGAGATCGGCCACTGCCTGAAAGGAGCCGTAGTAAATGTTGAGATCCCGGACCTCCAGCCGTTTCGCGCCCCTGCGCAGCACAGGGACGCTGTCCGTCACCGACTCCGTCGGTGCGGGCGCCGGCGGGGCTGCGTGTCTGGGACTCCCGATCGCCGCGCCATCCGTTGTCACGCTGATGTCATGTGTCACGCGATCCTCCTGTGCTGTCGTTCGGGTTCAGACCCGGCCGGCGGACCTGCGTTGTTGTCGTTGTGGGTTGGCCGAACCCGCCACAGCCCGATCGCGCCCACAGAAAACAGCGGGCCGCCCGGACCGGCGGCCGATTCTGCTGAGATACAGCGTGATTGGTCGCCCGCCGCATCTGCATCGCACCCGGGCGGAATTACCGGATGCGCCGGGCGCGCCACGGTGAACACTGAAGCCAGGGTCCTCGTCATGCTCTAGGTTCGGTCGAATGTCCGCGACTAACGCTGGTCCGGCCGGCGATCCATCGGGCCGCCAAGGTGAATAGCAGGACCAGCGCCACCAAAGTGAGTGCACCGGCCCAGGCACGGGCCTGGGCGGCTTTGTATCCGGTTATGGCGTTGCCGAAGATCTGCAAGGACAGTGTCGACATGCGCTTGGTTGGGTTGAGTTCGACGAACAAGTCGTTGCCGAGCGCAGTCAGCAGCAGCGGCGCCGTTTCTCCCATCGCGCGCGCGAACGCGAGCATGACACCGGTGATGATTCCGGAACTGGCGGTGGGCAATACGATTGACATAATGGTGCGTGCCTTGCTGGCACCCAGCGCGAGCGAGGCTTCCCGCAGTTCGCGGGGCACGAGTCGCAGCATCTCCTCCGTCGAGCGGATCACCAGCGGCAGCATGACCAGTCCGAGCGCTATTCCTCCGGCGATGCCGGAGAACCCGAAGAACACCACCCACACCGCGTAGACCAGTGCGCCGGTGACGATCGTTGGCACGCCGACCAGGATGTCGGTGAGAAAGCGTGTCACCCGGGCCAGTCGGCCTCCGTATTCGACCAGGTAGATCGCCGCCGCGATACCGACGGGCATCGACAGCAGCGTCGCGATACCGGTGACGATGAGGCTTCCGATGATGCCGTTGAGGAACCCGCCGCCCGGTTGGCTGGGATTGCCGGGCGGGGTCTGGGTGAGGAACTCCGGGCCCAGGTACTTCAGTCCCTGTCCGGCGACGTAGACGAGCACCCAGGCCAGCACGCCGACGGTGGCGATCATCACCAGTAGCAGCACGGCGTGCATGAACAGGTTGATGATCTGGCGGCGGCGCTCCCCGGGGAACGCGTCGAGCTGCGGCAGCTCTTTGAGTGGTTCTTCGTTGATCGTCGTGCTCACGCGATGTGCTCCGAAACCCGGCCGACGATGCGCTTGCCGATCATGTTGACGAGCAAGGACAACAACAACAGCGCGAAGGCGACCACGAACAGTGAATCCAGGTGGAAAGGCTGGTTGGCTTCGGTGAACTCATTGGCGATGACGCTCGGCATGGTGGATCCCGGGCGCATTATCCCGTGCGGGACGGTCAGCACGTTGTTGCCGATCAGCATGGTCACCGCGATTGTTTCGCCGAATGCGCGGCCCAGACCCAGGATCGCGGCGCCGATGATTCCCGAGCGCGAGCGCGGCAACACCGCGATGCGCAGCATCTCCCATTTGGTCGCGCCGACCGCCAGCGCGGCTTCCTTTTCGGCGGCCGGTGCGGTGTCGAAAACTTCCCGACAAATCGCGGTGACGATGGGCAGCACCATGATCGCGAGGACGACGCCGGCCGAAAACACGGAATATCCGAAATATGGACCCTGGAACAACCAGCCGATCACCGGGATTCCCGACACCGACGTCAATCCGCGACCGATCGGTCCGAGCGCGGGGATCAGCGCGAACACCCCCCAAAAGCCGTAGACCACGCTTGGGATCGCCGCGAGCAGGTCGACCAACGACGACAACGGTCGGCGAAGTACCGCTGGTGACAGATTGGTGATGTAGAGGGCCACCGCGATCGCGACCGGCACCGCGATCACCATCGCGACCAGCGAGGTCACCACGGTCCCGTAGATGAACTGCAGGATGCCATAAGGATTCGGTTTGGAATGCGTCGCTACTGCCTCCGATGGCGCCCATCGAGCGTGAAAAAAACTCAGCGGCCCGTAGTGCGACAGCGCCGGCCACGCCCTTATCAGCAGGAACACTGCCGTGGCCACCAAGACCGCGATCACGGTCAGCGCCGCGGTGGCCATCAGCCGCCCGAACAGCCCATCGGTGAACCGGCCGTCCGACGATCCCTCCGACGTGTCAGGCGGGGATAGCAGCTCCGCGGTCAAGAATTCCCCCTTCAGGGCGTCCCGGATCATTTTGCGACCGGGCCGCCGTTGAGGGTGATCTTTTGAACCACGCCCATTGCCAAACCCTGCAAATCCTTGCCCAGCGGGGCGTAGTTGACGCTGGCAGCATCGTCCTGACCGGTGGATAGGGTCCAGGAGAAGAAGTTGACCAGCGCCTTTGCTTTCGCCGCGTCGGTCTGGTTCTGATACACCAGCGCGTAGGTGGTGCCCGAGATCGGGTAGGCGTTCGCATCGGGCCCGTCGGTCAGGCTAACCCGGAGGTCGGGCGGGTAGGCGATGCCTTGGGTGCCCGCGGTGATGGTGGCGACGCAGGGCTGGATGAAGTTGCCCGCCTTGTTTTTCACCAGGCCGTAATTGAGGTTCTGCGCCAACGCGTAGGCCAACTCGACGTAGCCGATGCTTCCGTCGGTCTGGTTGATCACCCCGGAAACGCCCTCATTGCCCTTACCGCCGATGCCCACTGGCCACGCGATGTCCTTGCCGAAGCTCCTATCGGGGCCGCCAAGGGTTTGCACCCAGGTCGGGCTTTCCTTGGTCAGAAAGTCCGTCCACACCGCGGTGGTGCCGGAGCCGTCCGAGCGGTGGGCCACCGCGATCGGCTGGTCGGGCAAGCTCGTGCCCGGGTTCAGCGCGACCAGCGCCGGGTCGTTCCATTTGGTGATTTTGCCGGCGAAGATCTTGCCCAACGTGTCACCGTCGAACTTCAGGCCGGTTTGGACTCCCTTGACGTTGTAGGTGGGTACGACGGCGCCCAGTGTCAACGGGATGTGCAGGATCGGGCCGAATTTCGCGGCGGCCAGCTCGCTGTCCTTCATCGGGGTATCGGATGCGCCGAAGTCGACCGTGCCGGCGATCATCTGCTGCACGCCGCCGCCGGAGCCGATCGGCTGGTAGGCGACCTGTACCCCATCGGACTGTGAGTAGTTCTTGGCCCACACCGACATGACCGGCGCCACGAACGTCGACCCGGCGCCCGACAAACTGGTCGCACCGCCGCCGATCTTGGGGATCGTCCTGGGGTAACCGGGCTTGGCGGCCGCTTGCTGGCCGCAAATCTGGCCCGCTTGGGCCTGCTGGGTGGTGTTGGCGGTCCCGCCGCCACTGGTGCTTCCGCACCCGGTCAGACTCGCTGCAACGGTGGCGACCACGACGGTGATCGTCACATTGCGGAACATCAACCACTCCTGATCCCGCGATGCCCCGTGCATCCCTCTTGCTCATCGAAGACCTTCGACATGAACACGCGTCGTTTCGAAGCTGTCTGGGATATGAACGACTCAACGCTGCCCCAGGCCAGCTCGTCGCGGCGCCCGCTCGATATCCTCGGCGAACCTTCCGCGGGAGTCGTCGATCCCGATCACCATCGGCCCCGCCATGCCAGCGCGTTGTGACCGCTCTTTGAGCTCGCGCAGTAGCCAGTACCGTTGATCCGGTGAGCCGCTGAGTTCCCGCAGCACCGCGGCATCGACCGGCGGCTCATCGTGTCTAAAGTGCATCGAGCAATGGGCCCGGGGAAGCGACTCGCCCGTGATGACGCTTGCACCGTGATAGACACCCGCCCCGCGCTGGCGAGCCGGGGAGTCCTCGGTGACTGCGTCAACTACGTCGCCTACGCTCAACAGTCCAGCCCGAAACCCGATATCCCTCAATGGAACTCGACGACATATCCGCGGCGCAAACCGCCACGAGATGATTTGTCACACGCAGCGCGCCGTCGCTAATAGTTCCCGGACCGTGTGCCGGTAGCGGCGGCCCTCGATGCCAGAAACGGGTTGGTCACCGACGAACGCTCCATGGCTGTCGGTCTCACCGAGCCGCAGTACGGATCCGATGCGACGGGCTTCTCTGGATCAGGCTCGGGTACTGATTGTCGGTCCAGACGATTTCACGACCGGCTCCTTACCGATATGGGCCATGACTTGGTTGAGGAGGAGGTTGCACGTATCGCCGTCCTCGCTGATACCGACCAGTCCGCAGCGACGGAGGAAACCGTCGAGGCGTTGATCGAGCGGCCAGTCGGCATACGCCTCGTCTGCATAGGTCTGAGCGCAGGAACTGCCAGGCTAGCGCGTCAACGTCGGAGTCAGTCACCAACAGCGGATCGCCTACCATAGCAGCCATTTTTCAGTCCCTTTGTTTGCACAGACGGCTCCCAGCTGAGCCGCAGGATTGACTAATCATTTCGGCAGTGGAGGCGTAGGGGATAGGGTCTGAAGTCACCCATCATCACGGTCATAATCCCCACGCGCAGCGCATGGTGGTTGAAGGACGTTAGTCCCTGCGAAACCAGGACTTTCGGCAGGCGCTCTGCCCGGCTGTATTGAATAGCCTCATCGTTACGACGTATCAAATCCGCAAGGCAGACGCGGTGACAAGCGAACCTTCGCGCATCCTCGCGGCCAGTCGTGTTGTCGAGAGGGGTAGCCGATGTCAGTGACGGATGATGATGTGTCCATTCTGCCGGTGCACGAATGCTGGGACCTTCTGAAAGGCGTGGCGCTGGGACGGCTGGTCACCAGCGTCGACGGCCGGCCAGAGATCTTCCCCGTGAACTTCGTCGTCCAGCGCCGGACCGTACTGTTGCGCACCGCGGAGGGCACCAAACTAATCAGCGCCGCAATAAACAATCACGTGGTGTTCGAAGTCGACAACCATGACGTCGACGAGGGCTGGAGCGTGATCGTCAAAGGCGTTGCACGCTCGCTTCGAACCAATGAGGACATCGAGGAGGCCGAGCGTGCCCAAATATTGTCGTGGACGGCGCCTGCGAAAACACACTATCTGCGAGTGATTCCCGAGATGGTCACGGGCCGCCGGTTCCGGTTCGGCTCGCCGCGGCAAGAGGAGCCCGTCCGCGCCTGGCCGGACGCTGCGTCGCACGCAGAAGGTGGATTGAACCAAATAGGGTCCAGCAACGCCGCCGTTCGGGACGGGGAGACTTGAAACCACCAGTGCCAGGGGGAGGGCGTGGGAGACCGTCGCGATGTTCATCGCAGCGGTCGGGCTGTATCTGAGCTACGTCGGCTGGAGCCCGGCACCGAGTCGGCCGGTGCCGCAAGCGAGCACCTCAGCCCCGGATCTCCCGCGCGCCGCATGATGCCCACATACGGAGGAATCAGATGAGCCTTGCATTATCGACAAAGCTAGCAACCCGGTTTGAAGACGCGGCGGTACGAACTCGAGAAGCCCTCGCAAAACAGGGGTTTGGTGTGCTCACCGAAATCGACGTCAAAGCGACACTGAAGGCCAAGCTCAGCGTGGACATGGAGGATTACCTGATCCTCGGTGCCTGCAATCCGGTGTTGGCGCACCGGGCTATCAACATAGATCGAGAGATCGGGCTGCTGCTTCCCTGCAACGTGTTGGTGCGGGCCGACCCGGGTGACCCCGACACGGTGATCGTCGAGGCGATGAATCCGGGCATGTTGATCGCGGTGACCGGCGAGCCAGCCCTGAAGGCGATCGCCGATGAGGTTACCGCCAAGCTGTGCGCCGCGATCGATTCGCTGGCCGTCACTGATAGTCGACAGCAGGTCTGTCTAGACCCGATTGACCCTGTACGCCAAGGCCGGTAGTCACAGGTCGAGCAGATTTAGTCGACCGGTTTTGCTCGTGATCGGCCAGCCACTCGACGAATTCGGAAAGTTCGCGTCGCGGTGTCGCGGGCAAGGGGTCCGCGTTGATCGGCGCCCAGCCCACCCGAAGCAGCATCTGCGGATAGCCACTGTCTCCAAAGATTTCGGAGCGGACCGCCGCACGGGTATCCGCCAACTCGAGTGGTTCGGTGACCGGGCAACTGGCCAATCCCACGGAAGTCGCCGTGAGGAGCACGAGACTGGTGGCCTCACCAGCGCGCAGCTGAGCCAAACGGTCGTCCGTCCGGGTTCCCAGCGCGAGCATGACGGCGTTGTCTTCGGCGGCCGAAGAACCGGGTGCCATAGCCAAAGCAGGACCCGCGAAGCGCCGACTCGGCATCACCGCGACGCTGTCCGGGACTGGCGTATTACGGGCTGGGACGCCGGCTACCGAAGCGTACCGACCGCTCCACGCCGTCAACTCGGCAAGGTAATCACGGTCAGCCGCGTGGCTCCAGACAGATTGCGCCACAATCCTGCTCAGATTGTCGGAGGCCGCGACTTCCAGAAGTGTCACGCCATTGCGAGCCGCCCGTGCAGCCATCAGGGCGATGTCACCCACCGGCACCGACCAGGAACTGTAGTGCCGCCGATCGGTTCGGCGCCGCGGTATCGCGGCCGCAAGCACGACATCGAGGGAATCGGCGGTGTGGGGCACCAGTTCGATCGCAGCAAGGTGGCTGGGTTCAGCCGGGTTCGGCATGCGGGCGACTTTGGCCTGCCACCCAATCGCCGCTAACGCAACGACGCAGTGATTGAGCGCCGCACCGCAACTCAAGATCAAGTCGCGGCCGTCGGGATCGGTGTTAGGCAGTTGGCGGCCGGCATCGGAATACAGATGAAGGCTCGTGTCACCTACCCGCCACAGCCACGGTTGCGAGTTGTGGACGGAGGGTGCTCGAGATGCCATGGCCAGGACCGTCCGGACCGTGCCGGCATCCGGAAAATGCGTGTTCATGGCAATTTCCCTTCCCGTGAAGACGTCGTCATTGAACGATCGCTCGAACGCACCGCCGATACGAGAGCACGAGGCCCTCAGTCGAGAAGGACTTTGTGCCACTAGGCGATGCCCGTCGGGCGCTGGGCTACGTGGACTTGCCCGTTTTGACGGGCTTATCCCGCTTACCGGCACGCTGGCCGCGCGCCGCCAGCGCACCCGCGATCGATGTGGCGGCGATCGTCAGTAAGGCGCCGAACATCAACGCCGACGCTTCGCCCGGGACGAGCAGGTGTTCCTGGGTGCCGATGGTGGCCGCGGCCACCGCCACGCCGAGCTGCGCGGCCGACATCACCGCCATTGTCAGCGGTTGGCCGAGCAGCCGGCCCGCGCAATGCGCCAGCACACCACCTAGCCCCAGGCCTATGCCCAGCAGAATGAGTTTCGGGTGCGAACCCAGCTCGCGTACTTGCAGCGAGGCGCCGAGCCACACGTAAAACAGTGGGCCGAAGAATCCCTCGGTGATACCGAACAACTGACGCGCCAACCGCCGCGGTTCGCCGACCATGGCGATCGCCAGCCCCAGCGCGAAGCCGGCCAGCATGATCGACACTTGGGTGCTGAGGGCCAGCGCCCCCAGCGCGAACAGCACGAGCAGGTTGATCCGCAATTCCAGTGCGAATCGCTGTTTCTCGGAATAGTCATGCATGCGCTTGCGCCAGCCGCTGCGGTCGACCTGACGCAACACGACATAGAACACCGCCGCACAGCCCGTGACCGCCAGCCCGCCCAGTGCCGCCGTTAGCGCCTGCCGGAAGTCGATCACCAACGGCAGCAACACGATACACGCGGCGTTCGCAATCGCGATCTGCGCAGTCACGGACAGCACTTGCGGTCCTTGCAAGCGCAGCGAATCGATCATCGGCAAGGTCACCGCCGCCGACGACGAGGCCAGCAGTACCGCGTAGAGCGCCCCGTGGCCGGTGCCCAGCCCCGCCGCCAACCCAACACCAGCAGGCGCCGCGACGGCGCCGACCAGCGCCGCCCGCGCCAACGCCCGCGGCAGCGCCGAGCGCAGGTCGGGATCGCGGACCGGAACATGGGTGCCCACGACGAACATCACCAGCGCGAAGCCGATATTCGCCAACAACTGAAGCGTGGGGTCGGTGTCATCGATAAGGCCGAATCCCGTCTTGCCAACGACCAGCCCAGCGATCAGCTCACCGATGGTTACCGGGATCCCTAAGCGCGGCACTGACGCCAACAGCGGGCCGGCGAAACCGATGGCGGTCAGCAGCGCCAGCGTGCCGAAGCCCAACCCGTGCATGTCTGCCATCTTGCACGTCGGGTGGCTCCGTGAGCGTGCATGGTTGTACGCCGAAACCGGCGTGTCGGCGTACAACCACGCACCCTCGGCCCAACACGTGAGTATCTAGACCGCAACGGACAACGTGGACAGACCGCGCAGCGTGACGTTCGGTTTGTACTGGGGCTCACTGTCCAGGCGGGCGCGCGGGAAACGGGCGGTCACCGCCGACAGGGCCGCACTGGCTTCCAGCCGCGCCAGCGGCGCGCCCAGACAGTAGTGGGCACCGCGGCCAAAGCCTAAGTGCCGCACCACTCCCCGATCTGGATCGAAGTCGTCGGGTCGCTCGAACTCGGTCGGGATCGCGGTGGGCCGCGGCCAACGACAGCATCATCACGTCACCCGCGGGAACCTCGACGCCCGCAATGATCATGTCCTCAGCGGCAATTCGGCCGATAAGTTGCACGGGTGGGTCGTAGCGCAGCGTCTCCTCGATGACCGCCGCGGCACGGGTGGCCCGGTTAGCATGGCCGCCAAGCGCGGCCCACTGCACCGGCTGGCGCAATAACGCCAGCATGGCGTTGCCGATCAGGTTGACGGTGGTTTCGTGTCCGGCAACCAGCAGCAGCACGCAGGTGGAGACGATCTCAGGCTCGGTGAGCTGATCGCCGGACTCCTCGACCGCGATCAGACCCGACATCAGGTCGTCGCCGGGCCGCGAGCGTCGCTGCTCGATCAGGTCATGCAGATAGTCGCGCAGCCACGCAGCGGCCTGCACCCGCTCGTTCATGCCGTCCTTCGGCGCGCCGGTGAAGGCGATGAACGGGTCCAGCATCTGCGCCAGCAGCGCCGACGCCCGGCTGAATTGCGGTTCGTCTTCGATCGGGACCCCCAGCAGCCGGCAAATGACTGCCACCGGCAGCGGATGGGCGAAGTCGTCGACGACGTCGAACCGGCCTCGCTCGGCGGCGCGGTCGAGCAGTCCGTCCACCAGCGCGCTGATATCGGGTTGCAGCGCATTCACCACTTTCGGCGCGAACGCCTTGCTGACCAGCTTGCGTAGCCGGGTGTGATCGGGCGGGTCAAGAAACAAGAAACTCGGCGGACCTAGCGGACGGGGCGTCGTGCCGGTGCTGATCTGCCGCTGTGCGATGGTCGACTTGGTCCGATTGCTGCTTGACGACGAATGCCGCAGCACCTCGTCGCAGTCCCGATAAGCCGAGAAGAGGGCGAGGTTGGCCTCGGCCAGCTGCAGCGGTCCGCGGTCGCGAAAGCGCGCGTAGATCGGGTAGGGATCAGCCCGGTGGGCCGGGTCCAGCAGCTGCAGCAGCAACCCTTGGGATTCGGCTTGCTCGGCGGGCTCGAGAGGCCTCGTCGTCATCCTCACATTGTGCCCGTGCCGATGCGTAGCATGTGCGCCATGACACCGCTCCGCCCATGTCGGCTGGTCCGGATGGTCCTAGTCGCCGTTGTGCTGGCTTGGGTGACGATGGCCGCGACGGTGCTGGCCACACCGAGCCACGCATGCGCATGCGGGGCGTTCGTCGCCCCGAGCGGCACCCAGGCCACGATGAGCCATGAAGTGGCACTGGTGCATTGGGACGGCGCAACCGAAACCATCCTGATGCAGCTCACGCTGAATGCCACCACCAACAACGTCGCCCTGGTGGTGCCCACCCCCACCCCGGCCACCGTCACGGCCGGCGACAAGGCCACCTTCACCGAACTGGACTCTCTTACCGCGCCGCAGATCCAGCAGCGCCGACACTGGACCCTGGGCGCGGGAATGGGTGCGGAGCGCTCCGGGGCCCGTGCGGCAGCACCCGGTGCTCCGAACGTGGTCAGCCAGGTGCAGCTGGGCCCGTTACAGGCAACCACCCTGGCCGGTGGTGACCTGTCTGGATTGCAAAAGTGGTTGGCCGACAACGGTTATGCCATCCGGCCGGCGGTGTTGGACGCATTGGGTCCCTATGTGCGTGACGGGTGGTCGTTCGTAGCGATGCGGCTGACGAGCCCGGACCCGATAGTGGGCGGCCTCAAGCCGGTGCGGATGACCTTCCAGTCGTCGCAGTTGGTTTATCCCATGCGGCTATCGGTCGCCGCGCCCGGAGCACAACAAGTCACCATCTTCACCTTGTCCGATCATCGGCAGCAGCGCACGGACGCCGACACCGCCAAGCAGACCACCCAGGTCCAGTTCGCCGGCAACGTCTCCAGCGCCGTTCGCGACCCGCTGCTACGCGAGTTGGCCGGAAACCATGGCGCATATCTGACCAAGATTCAGATGGATATCCCTGAGCCGTCGAAAATCTCGTCGGATTTCACCTTCGGCAACGCGCCCAATGATGATGCCTTCCGGCAGGTGGTGTACGTCGACCGTGACGTCAAGATCCCGATCGAGCTGATCCTGTTGGCCGGATTAATCTTTGGCGCTTTGATCACCGCCGCAGTCGTGGTTTTGCGCGGCAGGCGGCGACGCGCCAGCGCCGCCGGCCCCATGGGCTGAGGTGGATCAGCGCCGCAGAAACTTCACGATGTGGTTGGCCAGCTCGGCGCCGGCGTCTTCTTGCAAGAAGTGTCCGGCGTCGGCCACCACGGGATGATCGATTCCCTGCGCGCCGCGCATCTCGCGCTGGAAGATCGGGCCCATCGCCCCGGTGAACGGGTCGCTGTCACTGAAGGCGACCAACATTGGTGTCGGGCTTACGGATAGCTTCGCCCAGGCCGACTTGTTAGCCACTGCCGCGGGATCCTCGGGGGAAGTCGGCACCAGGCCGGGCATGGCGCGCGGCCCAACGCAATACGTGTCGTCGGGAAACGGTGCGTCGTAGCCCGCCCGCACCTCGTCGCTCATCTGCGTGCGACACGCCCCCTGGATGAACCAGCCGATATTCAGTTTCGGCGCCGTCGTGATGGTTTCGCGAAAGCGCCACCAGATCTTGGGCATCGGCTGCTCGCCGTTCGGCAGTCCGGTATTGGCGACGACGAGCCGCTTGAAGCGCTCCGGATGCTCGGCGGCCAGCCGCAGACCGATCAGCCCGCCCCAGTCCTGGCCGACCAGGGTCACGTTGTGCAGGTCGAGGACGTCGAAAGCCAACGCCCGCATCCATTCGACATGGCGGGCATAAGTGTGGTCCTCGATCCGGGTCGGCTTGTCTGAGCGACCGAAGCCAACCAGGTCCGGGCAGATGACCCGATGCCCGGCGGCGACCAATATCGGAATCATCTTGCGGTACAGATAGGACCACGACGGCTCGCCGTGCAGCATCAGGACGGGGTCGGCCTTTTCCGGGCCGTCTTGCACCCAGGCGACCCGCAGCACCCCGCCCTCGTCGTCGGGCACCTCGCAAAATCTTGGCGCATAAGGAAATTCAGGCAAGTTGTCGAACCGGTCGTCCGGGGTGCGCAGCGTCTGCATGCCTGCGAACATACCGCCCCTATGGCCCCTCGGTTAACCCCGCCAAGTCCGGATGCGTCATCAATCGATCGAGAAATGCGCGCTGGCCCTTCAGTAGTTTGGTGCGTGCTTGCGCCACCGGAAACCAGCCGACCCGATCGACCTCGGGGAACTCGCGCATGGTGCCCGATCCCTTCGGCCACTCCAGTTGAAAGGTGTTGCTGCGGGCATCGGTGATGTCGAGGTCCGAGCGCACGGCGAATACGGTGACCACCTTGCCGCTGGGTTGTTTGAGCGAACCGAAGTCGGTGCGCGGACCGGCCGGCACCGGCAGACCGAGCTCCTCGACAAATTCGCGCTGCGCGGCCACCCAGGGGTCGTCGCCGTCGTCGTACTCGCCCTTCGGGATCGACCAGGCCCCGTCGTCCTTGCGGGCCCAAAACGGACCACCGGGATGGGCGATGAGGACTTCGACGACGCCGTCGTGCACCCGGTACAGCAGCACACCCGCGCTCAGCTTGGGCATGCCGCCGTTATACCTCAGACGCCGAGGGAGGCCTCCAGATCCTTCAGCGACGACTCCAAGTGGCCAAGCAACCGCTGCAGGTGAGGCAGACTGCGACGGCACCCGACCAGACCAAAGTCGAGATTGCCCGCATTGTTCACCAGGGTGATGTTCAGGGCTTGCCCGTCCGGGATGTTCGACATCGGATAGGTGCCGTCCAGCCGGGCTCCGCCGTAATACATCTGTTCGGCCGGTCCCGGCACATTCGAGATGACAATGTTGAACGGTGGCGGCACCGTCCGCAGGAAACCCGGAACACCCGCCAACCCCAGCGGCACCATGTTCAGCGCCGACAATGCGAGCACCTGCAGCCGCGGCAATTCGGCGAGCACTTTCTTGTTGTTGCGCATTGATTCGCTGATGATCTCGATGCGTTGCGCGGGATCCTCGACGTCGGTAGCGAGGTTGCACAGGACGCTGCCGACCTGGTTGCCACCGGCGTCCGCATCCGCCTCCGTGCGCAGGCTGACCGGAACCATTGCGACCAGCGGTGTATCGGGCAGCGCATTCTGCTCGATCAGGTAATAACGCAGCGCCCCGGCGCACATCGCCAGGACGGCGTCGTTGACGGTCACATCGGCGGCCTGTTTGACGTTCTTGACGCGTTCCAGCGACCAGGACTGAGCAGCGCATCGGCGCGCTCCCCCGATCTTGACGTTGAGCATGGTGTGCGGCGCCGCGAACGGCAGCGTCAACTGCTGCTCGAACAGCGCCGCACGGGCCAGCTTCACCGTCGACGGAGCAAACCCCGCAATGGATCCGGCCAACTTCGCCAGCGAGCCGAGCGGGGACGAGCCGTTGGATTGCGACTGCGGACGCTTTCGCCGGGGCAGGCTCCACATCGGCCTTACCTCGGGGTCGTCGGGGTCAACGGTCAGCGTGCGCTGCATCAGCTTCATCGCCGACACACCGTCGATCAGGGCGTGGTGCAATTTTGTGTACATGGCGAACCGGCCGTCGTTCAGCCCCTCCACCACGTGCAGTTCCCACAGCGGGCGGTGGCGATCCAGCAGGCTGGTATGCAGCATGGAGGTCAGCTCGAGCAGGTCGCGGACTCGTCCCGGCGACGGCAGCGCCGAGCGCCGGACGTGGTAGTCGACGTCGATGTGATCGTCATAGGCCCATGCCACGCGGACGATTCCACCCATGACCGTGGCGGGGCGTTTGCGGAAAGTGGGCTGGAATTCCTCGTTGGCGACCAGAGCGTCATAGAAGTCCCGGACGAACTCCGGACCGGCGCCCTCCGGCGGCTCGTACAACGACAAACCGCCTACGTGCATGGGATGCTCACGTGATTCGGCGAAAAGAAACATCGAGTCGGTGAGCGCCATCATTTCCATCCGCTTATTAGACCGCGATTGGGAAATGCCCGCTATCACCGGTTTATGCGGACGGTGGTCACTCCGCCGCGAGCGACCACACCG
>CAWIXL010000027.1:0-186294 GCA_963840045.1 uncultured Actinomycetota bacterium
TCGATGGTCGCGGCAGCCGCTGCCGGTGGTGACTGTGCGTCCGACTGACGCCCTGCTGGGTTGTCTTTCAATTGATTTGTCCCATCAGCGTCCCGCGGGCAAGCCCTGCCAGACGCCCTGGAAGGGCGGACATGACTTCATCAGGAGCCTGGCAGTTCCTCATCAATGTCTTGTCTGCCCGCCCTACCGGGTTGTCACCTACCGCCAGTGAGAACCCACGGAGAGGACAGCACTATCGTGGCATCCCCACGTCGCATCGTCGTCGGTGTCGACACCCACCTCGACACGATTCATCTCGCGGCTATTTCTGACACGGGCAAGCCCGTGGCTGACGCCGAATTCCCTACCCGGCCCACCGGCTGCTACGTCGCCATCACATGGGCACAAAGCTTCGGAGAGGTGTTTGGCGCCGGGGTCGAAGGCACCAGCGCTACGGCGCCGGGATCACCCCGGCGCAGCAGGAAGCGGGGAACCACAGCCGCCGAGACTTCAACCTCTGGCCCAACGACATCTCCCGGCTCGAACGCGGACTCAAACGCGACGACACCCTGGCCACCGCCTATCGACACTGGCTCAGCACCCAGGCCGTCGCCATTTGACCCTTAGCAGCAATAGGACTGAGCATCAAACTGATTCTCTAAGAGCGGCGCGGCTAGATTTCTCATCAACGACGTCGCAACCAGGGAGGAACACCATGAGTCTGGTGGCCGGACGCGGTCCGCTCAGTGCCCACCCCGCCGGATGGTTCTCGCCGGCGGTACCCGCCGACCTGATCTATATCGAGCCACATCCGCGCCGCGTCCAGGCTTTCCGGAACGGCCACAAAGAGATCGACACCGAGCGGGCGCTGATGGTGCACCGGCGCGGTTTTCCGCTCAGCTACGCGTTCCCCGCTGATGCCGTCGGCGGCTTGACCGCCGAGCCGGTGCCGGAAGCTCCGGGCTTCGTCCACGTGCCCTGGGATGCCGTCGACACCTGGCTGGAGGAAGGCCGCAAACTCGTGCACTACCCGCCGAACCCGTACCACCGCGTCGATTGCCGCCCGACCAAGCGCCGGCTGCGCGTGTACATCGACGGCACAGAGCTGGTGGACACCGACGACACCGTGATCGTGTTCGAGACGGCACTGGAACCCCGGCTCTACGTCGACCCTGCCCATGTCCGCACCGATCTGCTTCGGCAATCCGAGACGTCGACCTACTGCAACTACAAGGGCTCGGCGACATATTGGTCGGCGGCCCTCCAGAACGGCACCACCATCGAGGACGTCGCCTGGAGCTATCCGGAACCGTTCCCGGAAAGCCTTGCCATCAAAGGATTTTTCAGTTTCGACGCAACCCGTGTCGGCATGGAAGCCGAGTTGCCGGCTACCGAGGGTAGCTAGGACGGCCCAGCCCGAGCTCATGCTGGGCGATCATGTTGCGGAACACCTCCAGCGTGCCGCCGTAGATCCCCATCGGCAGCGCCAACCGGAACAGGTATTCCACCGTGCCGTCATCGACGGAACCCTGCGTGTCGGTCGGCAGCGCCGATGCCGCCCCCAACACGTCCATCAAATCCACGGAGATGTCACGCATCGTCTGGGCCATCGCGACGCGCCCGTACATGCTCGGGGTGGACAGCGCCGCTTCCATCCGGGCGACGCTGCGCCCCAGCCGGTACCGCACGGACTCGTCGGCCACGCCGGCGACCAGCGCCGCCACCTTGTCCACCGCCTCGGCCATCAGCATTCCGTGGCCCGACATCGTCGCAATGTTCTGCAAGCCATGATCTTCCGGATCGACGATGCCGTGCTCGGAATCCAGCGCCGAGCGCATCACCGTCCAGCCGCCGTTCACCTCACCGATCCGGTACAGGTCGTCGACGCGTACGTCGCTGTAATAGACGATGTTGGTGCGGTCGCCGTCCACGGTTCGGATGCCCTGAATCTCGATGCCCGGCGAATCCAGTGGCACCAGAAACATGGTGAGGTTCTTGTGTTTCGGCCCTTGCGGGTCGGTGTTGGTGAGCAGAAAGACGTACTTGGCGTTTTGCGCGTTCGAGGTGAACATCTTGGAGCCGTTGATAATCCAGCCATCACCGTCACGCACCGCGCGGGTCTTGCAGGTGGCGACGTCGGAACCGCCCTCAGGTTCGGTGTAACCCAGGCAGAGCCGGATTTGACCGGACAGCACCCCGGGTAACACGGCACCGCTGAGTTCGGGCACGCCGAATTGCCGCACCAACCGTGCGACGACTGACGTGGTGCCCCAGTGGTACCAGGGTGTATGAGCCCGGCCGATTTCGAGTTCGAAAATCCGGCGGCGAGTCGGGTTGAATCCGCCCTCGGATTCCAGCTTCCAGTCCGAGGCCAGATACCCCGCTTCGCCCAATGCCAAATGCACTTGTTCGTCGAAGTTTTCACCGAACTCGCGATCGCGGCAGCGCACTTCGTCGGTGACGTGCTTGGTCACGAACGCACGCGTCTGCTCCTGAAAAGCCCTGTCCTCGGCCGATAGTGCGACCTGCGCGAAGTCCATCTAGACCACATCGATGACGAGCTTGCGAAAACGGTCCATGGTCTCGAGTGCGTGCGCGAGGCTGTCGCCGGGCAGGTGTGCGCCGACCCAGGTCACCCCGAGCGCCGCCAGCTTTTCCAGCCCGTCGAGGTAGGCAGCGGCGTTGAACTCCTCGCTGGCCGGGCTGCCACCTTCGAAATTGGTGAAAGTGATGTCGATCGTCGACCAGTCCCGGCCCGCCGCGTCACAGCGGCGGCGTAGATCATCGATGGCTTCGGCGAGACGTTGCACGGAGTCGATGACCGCGGTACCCGCCGTCTTAGCCAAACCCGCCGGAGCGGGAAACGGACACCAGCCGTCGCCGTATTGAGCAACCCGCTGCCGGGCCGCTGCCGTGTTGCCGCCGATCCAGATCGGCGGATGCGGCCGGCTGACCGGGTGCGGGTGCGCGGTGATTCCCCGCGCGGTGAAATGCTTTCCCTCAAAGGACATATCGTCACTCGTCCAAACGCTGCGGATCACCTGCAGCGCTTCGTCGAACAGCTCGGCCCGTTCGTCATAGTTCACACCCAACGCCGCGAATTCGCGCTTGAGATAGCCCACGCCGACCGCGAGCGTGAATCGACCACCTGACAGCAGGTCCAGCGTCGCTCCGGATTTGGCCACCACGAACGGGTTTCGATAGGGCAACACCACGATGTTGGGAATCAGCCGCAGCGTCGTGGTTCGAGCAGCCGCGAAACCCAGTGCGACAAAAGGATCCAACGCGTCGTGCCCGCCCGCCTCCAGCCACCGCTGCGATGGGGCGGGGTGGTCGGTGAACCCGAAACCGTGATACCCGGCCGATTCGGCCGCCGCCGCCACCGTCGTGATACCGTTCCCGCTCACCAACTCCGGGTTGTACGGATGGGTGTGCATCGGATGGGTGATGGTGAAACGCATCTCAGTTACCAGCCGCTAGAACCGGGCGCGAGAGTCGATCGCCGTGTCGGTGGTGCGCAGCGGACGGATCAGCGATTCCTGGGCAAAGGATGCCAGCAGTTCACCCTCTTGGGCGTGCACAGCGCCGCGGACGTACGACATCCCCGCGCCGACCTGAGTGCTCTCGTGGGTATAGAGCAGCCAACCCGCCCAGCGCACCGGTTCGTGGAAGGCGACCGAGATCGACATCGGTGCGGTAGACACGGTCAGGTGCGCCTGGCTGGTCCCGATGCCCTCGTGGGCACGCATGGTGGTGGAAATGCCTAGATGCCCGGTGAAGTAGGCGACCAGCGCCTTGGCCAGGTCGTCGCGCGTCGGGATCGGGTCGTAGTGCAGCCAGGCGTACAGCTCCGGTGGTCCGACCTCGTCGGGGCTGTTGACGTCGACGACGTCGACGAGCCGCAGCTCTCGCCCGATCATCGGCATTTCCGAGACATTCGCCTCAGCAGGGCCGACCACGTCGGGTCGCGGCAGGTGGTGACGGATGACGTCGGCGGTCGGGACGTCGGCCAGCACCGTGATGCTCAGGCAGCGCCGACCGTTCTGATGAACGGCGACTATCGCGGTAGCGGTGGAGCGGCCCTCAGCCACCACGTCGATGGCGAGTTCGACCGGTGGGCCAACCATGACCGCGCGGGAAAACACCGCATGCGCCGAGCGCACCGACTTGTCCGGGAATCGTTTCGCCACAGCGACAATGGCCTGCGCGAGCACCTGGGTGCCCTCCACCACCTGCCGGCCGTCCTGGCCTTCCCCGACGTCACCGGCGGTCTCTCCGGTGAACCGGTCGGGTCCGTCGGCCTGTACGTCGAACAGTTCGAGCAGCCCATCGACCGACCACTGCGCCTGATCGGAATCTGTGGTCAACTTCGGCCTTCCTGTCGCTCGCAGCTCAAAGGCTCAGCGTGACATTCTGAGTGGTATTTGTAAAGCTAGGCTCCAGGATCCCCAGGTTTGACACCGACGCCTCAGGTGCGTGACACTTTTGCGGTGTTTTGTAAAGGCGTGAGCGGATGATTCCCGAGCCCCTGGCCAACGGGTTCTGCTTCGGCGAGGGCCCGCGCTGGTTCGAGGGACTTTTGTGGTTCTCGGACATGCTGGGTGAAGCCGTTCACACCGCGGATATGCGCGGCTCGTTGACCACGTTGCCGCTGCCCGGGTACTTCCCGTCGGGGCTGGGGTTTCGCCCCGACGGGTCGCTCTTGATCGCCTCGACGGAAAACCGTCAGGTGTTGCGTTACGACGGTGAAACCGTCGTCAGCATTGCCGACCTGACCGAACTGGTACCGGCCAGCCTCGGCGACATGGTCATCGACGACAGCGGGCACGCCTACATCGGCTCCCAGGCTTCCCAGGCGCTCGGCGGCGGCGTGATCGTCCGCCTCGATCCCGACGACAACGCCACCGTCGTTGCCGAGGACCTCGACTTTCCCAACGGAATGGTCATCACGCCGGACCGCAAGACGTTGATCGTCGCCGAATCGGTCGGCCGGCGGCTGAGCGCGTTCAGCATCGGCGAAGGAGGCGGGCTCAGCGGCCGACGGGTCTTTGCCGACGGTCTTGACGGCCCGCCCGACGGCATCGCGCTCGACGCCGACGGCGGGGTGTGGACGGCGATGACGCTGGCCCACCAATTCGAGCGGATCACCGAGGGCGGCGCCGTGACCGACCGCATTGACATGGGCGACCTTGTTGCCATCGCCTGCACACTCGGAGGCCCCGAGCGCCGCACCCTGTTTCTGCTGTCAAGCACCGACGCCTATCCCAGGCGTCTGGCTGGCACTCGGCTATCCCGGCTGGACGCCGTTACAGTTACCACTCCCGGCGCGGGCCTGCCCTGATAGGAAGAAGTGAGGGAATGACGGACTCCTACTACGAGCTGGTCGATGACGCCGACCCGATCGGCGAAAAGTTCACGGCGACAGACCTGGTCCGAGGCACCTGGTCGGCGGCCATTCAACACGCCGCGCCGGTATCGGCGCTGTTGGTGCGCGCATTGGAGCGCTGCGAACAGCGTGACGACACCCGGCTCAGCCGCGTCGTCATTGACTTGTTGGGCCCGGTGCCGGCCGAGGGCGACCTATGGGTCCGACCGAAACTGGAACGCGGCGGCAAACAGATCGAGCTGGTGATCGCCGAGATGCTGGCGCCGGGTCCCGACGGCCAGCCCCGACCCGTTGCCCGCGCCAGCGGTTGGCGGTTGCAGCAGCTGGACACCCAGGCCGTAGTCCACACCGCGTCGCCCCCGCTGCGCCCGGTGGCCGAGGCCCAGAACCGCAACCTCGCGGCGCGAAAATGGGGCCGCAATTACGTGCACAGCCTGGAGTGGCTCTGGCTGACCGAACGGCTCAACGAAGGCCCCGGCGAATCCTGGATAAAGCCCACCGTAGACCTGGTCAACGGTGAGACCATGACGCCGCTGGAAAGGCTGTTCGCGGTTGCCGACTGCGCCAACGGCATCGGCAGCAAGCTGGACATCACCAAGTGGACCTTCCTGAACACCGATGTGGTGGTGCACGTGTTCCGGATCCCCGACGGCGAGTGGGTCGGCATTCGCGCCGAGACCAGCTATGGTGCGGACGGGATTGGAACGACGATGGGCACACTATTTGATGAACGCGGCGCGGTCGGCGCCATCCAACAGTCCGTCCTGGTGCGACCCAGGCCCCCGAAATGACGCAGGCCACCGAAATGACCCAACCCGATACCTCCACGCGCCAACGTATCCTGGCGGCCACCGCCGAAGTTCTCGGCCGCAACGGCAAGACCAAGCTCAGTCTCTCGGAAGTCGCTGTCCAGGCCCGAGTCTCGCGTCCGACGCTCTACCGATGGTTCGCGTCGAAAGATGAGTTGCTGTCCGCATTTTCACGTTACGAACGGCAAATCTTCGAAAGCGGCTTGGGCCGGGCAACCGCGGGGCTGAAGGGGAGCGACAAGCTGGACGCCGCATTGCGATTCATCGTCGAGTACCAGCATTCGTATTCCGGCGTGCGCATGGTCGACGTCGAACCCGAGCACGTCATCGCACAGGTTTCCCTTGCCATCCCGGAGATGCGGGAGGGACTGGAGCGGCTGCTTCCCGGACCCAACGCCGCGGTGAAAGCCGCAACGGTGATCCGGATCGCGATCTCGCACTACATAGTCCGAAGCGACGACGCCGATCAGTTCCTCGCGCAACTGCGCCACGCGGTCGGCATCAAACCGCCGAGTGATTAGTCGAAAAGCACCGCGGCATTGAGGTACCCGGTCGGGTCCAAGGCCGCCTTGATTGTCCGCATCGCGGCGATGTCGGCGGCCTCCCGCGACATCGGAAGGTAAGGGCGCTTGCGGCTGCCGACGCCGTGTTCGGAGCTGACGTTGCCGCCACACTCCGCGATGAGGTTCATCATCGCCGCGTACAACTCCGGCTCGCGGTCGAGCGCGCAACGCAGCACGTTGAGGTGCAGGTTGCCCTCGCCGATGTGGCCGAACAGCACCGGCATCGCCTCGGGAACCTGAGCGTGGACCAAATCGGCTGCATCCCTTGCGAATCCGTCAATCGCCGACAGCGGCAACGAGACGTCGAACTTCAGCGGCGGCCCATAAACTCCCAGCACCTCGGCAAGCGATTCGCGAACCCGCCATAACCGTTGCTGCGCAGCGGCATCCAAGCCCACTGCGGGCTCGTCACACAACCGTTGACCACCGAGTAGATCCGCGAGCCGATCGGTTTGATCGTGATCGGCGGCCAGTTCTACCAACAACATCCAGTCACCCTCGACCGGTGCGCCGACCCCGAGATGTTCGCGGGTCAGCGCGGCAGCCCGGCCGTCGATCAACTCCAGCGCCGCGATCCCGTCCACCTCGCGGAACACCCGGCCGGCGTCGACCAGAGCCGGCAGCTCGGAAAAGCCACAGACGGCCGTCACGCGATGTGTCGGAGTCGGGTGCAGCCGCAGATCCAGCGCGGTGATGACACCGAGGGTGCCCTCTGCCCCGACGAACAGCGCCGGCAGGTCATAGCCGGTGTTGTCGCGGCGCACCCGGCTGTGCCGGCGCAGCACCGAGCCGTCAGGCAGGGCCACGTCCAGGCCGATGACTTGCTCGCCCATGTTGCCGTAGCGGACCGTGCGTAGGCCCCCGGCGTTCGTCGAGGCCATGCCGCCCACGGTCGCGGTGTCGCGGGCCGCCAAGTCCACGCCGAACACCAGGCCGGCCGCGGCCGCCGCACGCTGCACGGCGGCCAACGTGGCTCCGGCGCCGGCCTCGATGCGGCGCTCGACGGTGTCGACATCGCGTATCGCGCAGAGCCGTTCGGTGGACAGCAGCACGTCGTCGTGCTCGGGAACGGTGCCCGCCACCAGCGAGGTGCGACCACCTTGCACGGTGACGTGCGCCCCGGCGTCGCGGCACACCCGCAACACCTCGGCAACCTGGTCGGCCGAGCCCGGACGCACCAACGCAATGGCCCGGCCCCGATAGCGGCCGGTGTGGTCAACGCTGCGGCCGGCCAGCACGTCGGGGTCGGTGCTGACGTGATTCGAACCGACCGCACTGGCGAGGCTGCGCAGCATGCTCGCGGTTATAGCACCGCTCTAGAACTGTTTGTGCGGCACGTCGGTGACCAGGCCGCCGTCCATCACGAACTCGGTGCCGGTCGCGTAGGACGACTCGTCGCTGGCGAGGAACACCACGAACGTCGCGACCTCCCGTGCCTCGCCCGGACGGCCCAGCGGGATGGTCACCAGGTCTTCCGGCAGGTGCGCGGTCATCGGGGTGCGAATAAACCCCGGATGAATCGAATTCACGCGAATGTTCAACGGCGCCAGCTCCAGGGCCGCCGACTTGGCCAGGCCGCGCACACCCCACTTGGACGCGACATACGGGTGCACGGCCGGGGCGCCGCGGAGTCCCTCGATCGACGACACGTTGATGATCGAACCGCCGCCGGCCGCGATCATCGGCTCGACGGCCACCCGCATGCCTAGGAAGGTGCCGGTGAGGTTGACGTCAATCACCCTCTGCCACTTGGCCAGATCAAAGTTCTTCAGTTGGCCCAGCGCGACGGTGCCGGCGTTGTTGACCAGCACGTTGAGCTTTCCGAATTCGCCTACCGCGGTCGCGACGGCGGCGTCCCACTGGTCGGGCTGAGTCACGTCCAGGTGGACGTAGCGGACGGAGTCGCCGATCGCATTGATTTCAGCGGCCACCGCCTTGCCCTCGTCGTCGAGAATGTCGCCGATCACCACCTTGGCGCCTTCTTCCACCAGCAGCCGCGCATGCTCTGCGCCCATCCCCCGGGCACCGCCACTGATCAGCGCAACTTTGCCTGCTACCCGTCCGCCTCGTCCCACAGAGGGGCTCCTTTCAATTAGGTGACCATCAGGTCTGTTGGTGTGTAGAGCCCTTTTCCGGTGACCAGCGGCAGGTCCAGCGTGGTCCTGATGCCGGGCGGCGCCGCGATCACATCCGGGATGGAGTTGACGATCCGACCGGCGGCGCCCGCGATCGCCGCGTGGTTGTGGTCGCCGTGGCGGCTGGTCGGAACGATGTCTACGGCGTAGGACGGCTCGCCGGTGATCTCGACGCGATAAGAGCCGCCGCCGGCGGCGGGCTGCGGCAAGTCGGGTCGCAGGTCGGGTCGCAGCCGGGTGATGTGCTCGATGATGATCGCCGGGTGGCCCCTGACCATGCCGCGGATCTCGAACTGCAGCACGGCCAGGGTGCCCTTGGCCACCCGTCCCACCGCGACGTCGAAGTCCTCTGGAGCCGGCTCCCGCTGGTAGGACTCGACGATTTCGTCGACCTCGATGCCCAGCCCCGCCGCCAGCTGACGGATCGCCGACCCCCAGGCGATGCTGAGCACGCCCGGTTGCAGCAGCATCGGCACCTCGTCCAGCGGACGGGCGAACCCCATGTAGTGCATGACCTCGGCGCCGTTGTAGGACGCGTAGTCGTGGATCTCCATGCAGCGCACCTGCTCGATGTGCTGACAGGTTCCGGCAAGGGCGAACGGAATCAGGTCGTTGGCGAATCCCGGGTCGACCCCGGTGATGAAGATACTCGAATTACCTTGCTGGGCAGTAGCTTCCACCCGCGCTATGTATTTGTCAGGCATCACGCCCCACGGGTACTGCAGCAGCCCGGGCGAAGATCCGACGACGTTGACGCCGGCGGCCAGGATGCGCATGACGTCCGCCATCGCGTCGGGCAGTCGGGTATCGCCCATCGCGCAGTAGACGACGCATTCGGGCTTCGCGGCCAGCACGGCGTCCAGGTCAGCGACTGCCGCGACGCCGGTAGCCGCACCGACATCGCACAGCTCTCCGGCATCCCTGCCCACCTTCTCCGGCGAGGACACACACAACCCCGTCAACTCGAACTGCGGATTGGTGATGAGTTCGTTCAACGCCAGCCGACCGACGTTTCCGGTGCCGACGTGGGCGACGCGGATCGCCATGAGTGTCCTCCGTCCCGGGTACGAAAGCCAAACTTTTCTAGACACTAGTCCATAATTTTGGACGTGGCCCACCGGGGTGGGCACAATGGAACCCTTATGACACAGCGTGCGGATGTCCAGTTCCCGTCCGGTGACGACCGGATCAGCGCGTGGCTGTACCGGCCCTTAGAAACCGGCACAGCAACGGGCGACTCGCCGCTGCTGGTGATGGCCCACGGCCTCGGCGCGGTGCGCACCATGCGGCTGGACGCCTACGCCGAGCGATTCAGCGCGGCCGGCTACGCGTGCCTGGTATTCGATTACCGCAACTTCGGCGACAGCGAGGGCCGGCCACGTCAGCTGCTCGACATCGGACTGCAGCTTGCCGACTGGGCCGCGGCCGTTGCCTACGCGCGTACCCTGCCCGGCGTCGACCACGGCCGGATCGCCTTGTGGGGCAGCTCCTTTGGAGGTGGACATGTGATTGCCTCGGCGGCGCGGCTGCCCGGCATCGCCGCCGCCGTGGCCCAATGCCCGTTCACCGACGGCGTCGCCTCCCTCGGCTCGATGAATCCGGTGACCAGCGCCCGCATCACGGCGCGGGCAGTGCGCGACTTGATCAGGGCCCGGCTTGGCAAACCCCCACTGATGATCCCGACGGCAGGTAAGCCGGGCGAGGTCGCGTTGATGACCGCGCCCGACGCTTACTCCGGTTACCTGAGGCTGGTACCCGACGGCGTCCAACTGCAGAACGAGGTCGCCGCGCGAATCGGCATCAAGATCCCTACCTACCGACCCGGCCGCCGCGCCGCGAAGATCACCTGCCCAATCCTGTTCTGCGTGTGCACAACCGACTCGGTGGCACCCGCCGGCCCTACCCTGCGCTACGCGGCCAAGGCGCCCCGGGGCGAGGTCAAGACGTATCCCGAGGGGCATTTCGCAATCTACGTCGACGATCCGTTCGAACGCGTCGTCGCCGACCAGCTGGCTTTTCTCGACAAGCACTTGAAGACCAAGAGCTAGCGGCTTTAACCCAAAAGGCTGACTTCCGGACGAGACGGCTTTACCCTCTGATAAATACCCAATACCCGCGGTTACGGGTCAGACCCATTTTCGCAGGGAATGACCCCGGTTGTGAGGAAGGACTGGGGACATGGAGGACGTCACCGTCGCCCCGGAGATGTTGGTGTCGGCAGCCGCCGACGTAGACCAAATTCGAGCGGCGATCACCGACGCCCACGCCGCCGCGGCGGGTCCCACGACCGGTTTGCTGTCCGCGGCCGAGGACGAAGTATCTGCCGCCATCGCGAAGGTATTCGGCACCTACGGCGAGGAGTACCAAGCGGTCCTGCGGCAGGCCGCGGCGTTCCACAGCCAGTTCACCCAGGCGCTGGCCTCCGCGGGGAGCGCTTACGCACAAGCTGAAGCCGCCAGCGCGGCCACGCTGTCCAACACCCTGCAAGAACTGACCGCGCCTTTCCAGTCACTGTTGGGGGGCACGGCGACCGGCGGGGTCGGCACCGCGGCCGGTGGCCCGGTTGTCCGGGCTCTGCTGACGACTGGGCAGCAAGTGGCGCTGGTCATTGGCGGCACCTTCAACCCGGACCCTGACCTCGCATACGTGAACTCGGTTGCGCAGTCGTACCTGTATCCGCGTTTCCCCGGTTTGGCTGCCGTCTTGCAGCAGTTCACGCCCGAGCAGTTCTGGCCGGTCACCCCAAACCTCGGCAACTTGACGTTCGGCACATCCGTCAACCAGGGTGTCGCGTTATTGCACACCGCTATCCTCGACCAAATTAATAACCAGAACCATAGCGTCGTCGTTTTCGGCTACTCGCAAAGCGCCACGATAGTCAGCAACGAAATAAAAAATCTCATGGCATTGGGTTCGCCTTATGTCAACGACCTGTCCTTCGTCATGATTGGTGATCCCAACAACCCCGACGGCGGCCTGCTCTCGCGCTTTCCCGGCTTCTACATCCCATTCCTGAATGTGGCATTCAACGGTGCGACCCCGCCGAATTCTCCGTACCCGACCTATATCTACACCGCCCAATACGACGGCATCGCCAACGCGCCACAGTACCCGCTCAATGTCGTGTCTGACCTCAACGCCTTCTTGGGCTACTTCTTCGTGCACAACACCTACCCATTCCTCGACCCCAACACGGTCGCCAACGCAATTGCTTTGCCGACCTCGCCGAATTACGCCGGCGCAACGCACTACTACGAGCTGATGACTCAGAACCTGCCCTTGGTCCAGCTGATTCGGGACATCCCCTACGCAGGTCCCCCCATTGCCGACATATTCCAGCCTTGTCTGCGGGTGATCAGCGACCTGGGCTATGGGGATCTCGGCACCGGCTTCGACTATGCGAATGTCGTCACCCCGGCTTCGCTGTTCGCGATACCCAATGTGCCCGAAATTGCCGTGGACCTGGCCAAGGGTGCCGTGATGGGGCCGTATGCCGCCGGGGTGGAGATCGGCGTCGAGGCCGGATGGTGGGGGCCGGATGCGTTCCCGCAGGCCTACCCGTGGGTTCCGTCCCCGGATCCGCACCTGCATATCGACCTGGGCCAGCCGAGCGTCACCAATCTAGGGCTGCTGAGCGGCGCACTCGGGTCAGTGCTGGGACTGATTCCGGCTTTCTCGTAGACGTCGCTTTCTCGTGAATCAATTGTTCAAACTCGGCCACATGAGTCGATAGCCCCCTACTCTGTGCCTGCACCAAGCAGGACCCGCTCTGGCTCTAGTTAGTGCGCGCCACCGGCGTGCACCACGCGTGACTTTCGATGGCCGCCGGGATCGCTGGTGCTGGTCGGTGCATGTGAATGAAGTTGCAGTACAGCATGTTTCGCTTGGGTCGCGCTGGCCATGGACGCATCTGTCACATCAGTCACGCGTGTCCCTGCGAGCAAGTGGCCCGTGCTTGCGGATTGCGATACCGCCGGTGATAGCGCATTCCAGAACCGCCGCAAGACCAGTTTCTTGGTGCACATGTGGCGGGTGTGGCGAGCCGGTCGGGCGCCCGACGGGCTCGATCGTCGGGACTTCCCTGTGCTTTGGTGCACACTTCTCGGCCTACGATCAAGCGAGGCCGCAGAATTGTTCAAACTCGGCCACATGAGTCGATAGCCCCCTACTCTGTGCCTGCACCAAGCAGGAAGCACAGGTCAATGGCGTACGTGAGCGCTGCCCCGGAGACGTTGTCGACGGCGGCCGTGGCTGTGGCCGGGGTCGGTTCGGCAATTAGCGATGCCAACGCGGCCGCGACAGCTTCGACAACCGGCGTGGCCGTCGCAGCGGCGGATGAGGTGTCGGCCACCGTCGCGCAGCTGTTCAGCGCATACGGCCGGGACTACCAGGCAATCATGAAGCGCGCCGCGATGTTTCACGACCGGTTCGCTCGGTCATTGCACGCCGCCGAGGCGGCCTACGTCAATGCCGAGGCCGCCAACGCGGCCGGGTTGGGCGGCGCGGGCGCGTTGAGCTCGGTGGAGGCGGCGTTGTCCGCAAACCCGATAACGGCGTTGATCATGGGCGGCACCGGTAACTCCGGACCTGACGCGGCGTACCAGGCGGACGTGAACGCCTCCTACATCCAGCGCCTCTTCCCGGGCGCCAACCCGGTGGGGCTGACCACGCCGGAGCAGTTGTACCCGATAACCAGCTTCGGCAAGTTGACATTCGCCAAGTCCGTCACCGAGGGTCTGACAGCGCTGCGGTCCGCAATCACCACGCAACTCACCGATGGAAACAACGTCGTCGTCTTCGGCTACTCCCAGAGCGCGACGATCGCCACCAATGAAATGAGGATTCTCGACGCCCTACCTGTCGGCCAACGACCAGATCCAAGCCAGTTGGCCTTCATGCTGATGGCTGATCCGAATAATCCGGTCGGCGGAATCTTCGAGCGCTTCCGGGGCTTTTATGTCCCGTGGCTGGACATCCCGCTCAACGGTGCGACCCCGGCGAACACGCCCTACGCAACTTCCATTTACACGCTGCAATACGAAGGCATCGCCGACTTCCCCCAATACCCGCTCAACGTCCTGTCGGACATCAACGCCGTAATGGGCGTGGCTTACCTACATCAGACGTATCCATTGCTCACAGCCGACCAAATCGCTGGCGCAGTACATTTGGCGACGTCACCGGGATACACCGGCAACACCAACTACTACATGGTGCTCTCCCAGGATCTGCCGCTGGTGCAGCCGATTCGTGACATCCCCAATGTAGGGCCGGCGATCGCCGACCTGATCCAACCGGATCTGCGGGTGCTGGTGGACATGGGTTACGGCAACCTGGGACCAGGCTTCGATTATGCGAATAACCCGACGCCGGCCAGGTTGTTCCACCTGGTCAATCCGGTCACCGTCGCCGTTGATCTGGCCACGGGAGCCGCGCAGGGATCCCAAGCCGCCCTGGTTGATCTTGGAGTCTTGCCGCAGTCCTGGCTGCCGGATATCTACCCGTATGTCCCGTCCGTTCAGCCCGGCCTCGATTTGAGCTTCGGCCAGCCGAGTGTGACCGGCGTATCTCTGATGACCGGCGCGATCGGGCCAATTCTGGAATTGATTCCGCCGCTGTCCTAAGGCTCTACACTCCCTTAGTGCCCGATCCAAATTGTGGGAAAGGCGGGAGATGTCAGGTGTGATCGTGGCCCCGGAGATATTGGCGAATGCGGCCGGGGATGTGGAGAGTATCGGTTCGGCGATCAACGCGGGTGGCGCCGCCGCGGCGGGCTCGACAACCGGTGTGCTGGCAGCGGCCGAGGATGAGGTGTCGAAGGCCATTTCGACGCTGTTCAGCGAATACGCCCAGGACTATCACGCGGTCCTCAAGCAGGCCACAACGTTTCACACCGAATTCACTCGGGCATTGGCCGCCGCCGGGGCCGCGTACGCGCAGGCCGAGGCCGCTGCGATGCAGGCGCTATTCGGGGCCGCGCAGACCAGCACCAATACGTCCGGCGCCATCGGCGCGTTCACTTCGATGCTGACGACGGCAGCTACGCCAATAACGTCGTTGATCATGACCGGCACCGGGTTCCCGACGCCCGACCCTTTCACCGTGTCGGTTCTCAACGGCGCCTATATCGTGCCGCGATTCCCCGGGGCCATCGGGCAGGGTCTGACCACGCCCGAACAGCTGTGGCCGGCTTTCGGCAACCTCACGTTCGGCCAGTCGGTCGCCAAGGGCGTCCAGATCCTCAATGACGCGCTCTTCGGGCCGACAGGGGTAATCACTTCCGGAAATAACGCCGTCGTTTTCGGCTACTCGCAGAGCGCCGTGCTAACCACCCAAGAAATCAAAGCAATCATGGCCCTGCCTGCCGCCCTCCGGCCGGATCCGAGCCAGCTGTCCTTCATTCTGATCGGTGATCTCAACAACCCCGACGGCGGCTTCTTCTCCCGCTACCCCGGCTTTTACATCCCATATCTGGACATACCTTTCAACGGTGCCACGCCGCCGAATTCTCCCTACCCCACCTACATTTACACGAATCAATACGACGGCTTCGCGCACAACCCGCAATACCCGGTCAATATTCTGTCGGACATCAACGCATTCCTGGGCCTGCGATACGAGCACAGCGCGTACCCTTTCACGGCCGCCGATGTTGCCAATGCGGTACCTTTGCCCACCTCTCCGGGCTACACCGGCAACACGCATTACTACATGTTCCTCACCCAGAACCTGCCGATAACGGAGCCGATTCGCGGACTTCCCGTGGTGGGCAATGTGCTCGCCGACCTGGTCCAGCCGGATCTGCGGGTGCTGGTCGACATGGGCTACGGCGACATGGGAACCGGCGGGGACTACGCGAACATTCCCACCCCGGCAAGCCTGCTGCATCTGATCAATCCGGTCACCGTCGGTTTCGACCTGGCCAAGGGGGCGGCGCAGGGCACCCAAGCTGCTCTGGTCGACATCGGATTGCTGCCGCAGACCTACCTGCCCGACATCTACCCGTACGTTCCGTCCATCGACCCGGGTCTGTCGCTGAACTTGGGTCAGTCGAGCGTGACGGGGCTGTCCCGGTTCATGGGTGCCCTCGGGTCACTTCTCGAATTGATTCCGCCGGGCAACTCGTGATCCGCATGGCCGGCTACACGATTACCGCCCACAATCCGGCGACCGGGAGCGAGAACCGCATCCACGCCGACGATGTCGCCCGCCGCTACGGCTTCCGGGGCGGCCTGGTCCCGGGTGTCACCGTCTACGGGTATGTCGCGACGGGCCTGGCGAGCCCCGACTGGGTGGCGCGCGGCGGAGCCGAGGTGCGGTTCCGCAAGCCCTGCTACGAAGGAGATCTCCTCGAGATCGACCTGGGGCCTGACGGCGCCATAGAAGTGCGGTCACGAGGCGAGGTTTGCGCGACCGGACGGGCATCGGTCGGTGCAGACGACCCCTGTCCGCCCGTCGTGAGCCAGGACCCCGCTCCCGGCCCCAGCCGCCGGCCCGTCGCCTCCCAGTCCTCACTCGCCGAGGGCACTTCCCTCGGATGGGTCGCGCTGCCGACCGGCGAGGAAGCTCTGACCGGATACCTCGAGAGAATCGGCGCCGACGACTGGACCCTGGACGCCCTCCATCCGGGCATGCTCCTCGAAGGGGCCAACTGGGTGCTCGTAGCGAACGTCGTCCTGCCGGCGTGGATCCACACGGAGTCGTCCATCACCCACCGGCGGGCCGTCCGGGTCGGCGAGCCGGTCGAGGTGCACGCGGCCGTCGCCGAGGAGTGGGAACGCAAGGGTCACCGATTCGTCACCCTGGACGTGGCGTGGCGTTCGGCTGACGACGTGGTTGCGGTGGGCCGGCACGTCGCCATATGGCAGCTCGCGGGTTCCGCCTAGAGTCGGCGTACAGCGGGATCCCACTAGAATCCCTTAGTCGATCCAGTGGGAAAGGCCGGAAATGTCCCAGGTGATTGCGGCCCCGGAAATGTTGCTGACGGCTGCCGGCGAGGTGAAGAGCATCGGTTCCGCGATCAACGCGGGTGGCGCCGCCGCGGCGGGCTCGACAACCGGTGTGCTGGCGGCGGCCGAGGATGAGGTGTCGAAAGCCATCTCGGCGCTGTTCAGCGAATACGCCGAGGACTACCACGCGGTTCTCAGGCAGGCCGCGACGTTTCACACTGATTTCACTCGGGCATTGGCCGCCGCCGGGGCCGCCTACACACAGGCCGAGGCGGCTGCGACGCAGGTGCTGTTGGGGAGCGCGCAGACCGGCACCAATACGTCGGGTGCCATCGGCGCATTCACTTCGGTGCTGACGACGGCAGCTACGCCGGTAACCGCGTTGATCATGAGCGGCACCACAGTCCCGGTACCGTCCCCTTCCTACATCTCGGCGATGAACGACGCATACATCTTGCCCAGATTCTTCGGGGCCATCGGGCAGGGTCTCACCACGCCCGAACAGTTGTGGCCGGGTTTCGGCAACCTGACCATGGGCCAGTCCGTCGCCAAGGGCGTCCAGATCCTGAATGACGCGCTCTTGGGGCCCGGCGGGGTGATCACTTCCGGACATAACGCGGTCGTCTTCGGCTACTCGCAGAGCGCGGAGATATGCACCGAGGAAATCAAAGCTCTGATGGCCCTGCCCGCCGCCCTTCGGCCCGATCCAAGCCAGCTGTCCTTCATTCTGATCGGTGATCTCGATAATCCCGACGGCGGCTTCTTCGCGCGCTTCCCCGGCTTTTACGTCCCATATCTGGACATACCTTTTCCCGGCGCCACTCCGCCGAATTCTCCCTACCCGACCTACATTTACACCAACCAATACGACGGCTGGGCCCACTTCCCGCAATACCCACTCAACATCGTGTCGGACGTCAACGCCATCATGGGCATCCACTTGGTGCACGGCGCGTATCCGTCCACCGCCGCCGATGTTGCCAACGCAATACCGTTGCCCACCTCTCCGGGCTACGCCGGCAACACGCATTACTACATGTTCCTCACCCAGAACCTGCCGATAACGGAGCCGATTCGCAACATCTCCGTGGTGGGCCCCGCGCTCGCCGATCTGGTCCAGCCGGATCTGCGAGTGCTTGTCGACATGGGCTACGGCAACATGGGAACCGGCGGGGACTACGCGAACATTCCCACCCCGGCCAGCCTGCTCCATCTGGTCAATCCGGTCACCGTCGGCTTCGACCTGGCCAAGGGGGCCGTGCAGGGCACCCAAGCCGCTCTCATCGACATCGGATTACTGCCGCAGACCTACCTGCCCGACATCTACCCGTACGTTCCGTCCCTCGACCCAGGTCTGTCGCTGAGCTTGGGTCAGTCGAGTGTGACCGGGCTGTCTTTGTTTCACGACGCTCTCGGGTCACTTTTCAAATTGATTCCGCCGCACACCCCGTGAGCCTAGGGTCCCAGCGGGGAGTGCTCGCGGATCGACTCGTCCCGGATCAGGCCACGCAGTAACGCGGTGCTGAATTCGGCGGCAATTTCCTTGGCCGTGCGCCGTCCGCTCGGCCGCAGCCAGCGGTAGCTGCCCAGGGTCATCCCGATGTAGCCCAGCGCCACCACATGCGAGTCGCATCGGTAGAACTCGCCGCTGGCAATCCCACGATCGATGAGGCCATGCACATGTTCGTAGACCTGGGCTTCCTTTTCGCGAACCTCGGCGACCTGTTCGGTGGTGAACCACTCGGTGATGTACGGCTGCTCCTGGAAGTACACGGCGGCCCGCTCGGGATTGCCCGCGATCCCGGTGAGCAGCCGGACGGTGTACTGGTAGAGCGCTTCGCGGGCGGTCCAGGACGGATCGTCGTGCACCGCGGCCAGCGTGCCCTCGGCGGCCTGGCGGTAGATGTCGAACAGGATCAGCGACTTGCTCGCGTAGTAGTGGTAGACGGTCGCCTTGTTCAGGCCGATCACATCTGCGACGTCATCCATCCGGGTGCCGTGGTAGCCGCGGGCCGCGAACAGCTTGGTGGCGACAGCCAGCAGCTCTTCGCGCCGCGAAAGCCCGTTCTCGGATGGCATCTTGACTCGCCTTTGCTCGCTGTTGGGAGGTCCGGATAAAAAAGTTACCAATCAACTGGTTGGACAGTTTAGGCAAGGCCCCGGTGCCTGTCGCCCAAACCCGGATGGGACTAGACTCCCTAGACGAACTAGTCGCGAGTCGAGAGGTGGGGCTGATGGATCCGAATCCGGACTACGACGTGAGCGACGAAATCGAGTACTTCTTCCGGTATCTCACCTGGGGGCTCCGGGGGGTTGAAGACGGAAACGGATACCCGCCACCGGCGTACCCGCCCGTCTAACGATTGACGCCTTAGAGGGCCTTGAGTTCCTCTGCCACCTCGGACACCGATTTCTTCGCATCGCCGAACAACATGGTGGTGCCGTCGGCGTAGAACAGCGGGTTGTCGATGCCGGCGAACCCGGAGTTCATTGACCGCTTGAGCACGATCACCGACTTGGCCTTGTCGACGTTGAGGATCGGCATGCCGTAAATCGGGCTGGATGCATCGTTGCGGGCCGCCGGGTTGGTGACGTCGTTGGCGCCGATGACGATCGCGACGTCGGTGCGGCCGAACTCGTCGTTGATGTCGTCCATGTCTTTCATGGCGTCGTAGTCGACCTCGGCTTCGGCCAGCAGCACGTTCATGTGCCCGGGCATCCGGCCGGCAACCGGATGGATCGCGTATTTCACCGGCACGCCCTTGTCTTCCAGCAACGAAGCCATGTCCTTGACGGCGTGCTGTGCCTGCGCGACGGCCAGGCCGTAGCCGGGTACCACGATCACCTGATTGGCATAGGCCATCTGGATCGCGGCGTCAGCGGCCGAGGTGGCCCTGACGTGCTTGTCGCCGCCTTGACCATCCGGGCCGCCACTGGGGGCCACGCCGCCGCCGCCGAAACCGCCCGCGACGATCGCGGGGATGGAGCGGTTCATCGCCTTGGCCATCAGGTTGGTCAGGATGGAACCGGAGGCGCCGACGATCATGCCCGCGACGATCATCGCGGTGTTGTTCAATGCCAATCCCGCCGCCGCGGCCGACAGGCCGGTCATGGCGTTGAGCAGGGAGATGACCACGGGCATGTCCGCGCCACCGATGGGCAGCACCACCATCAGGCCCAGCAGGCCGGCGGCGGCCAACAGGCCGATCATCCACAACAGCGGTGCCCCGCCCTTGCCGGCCTGTGCGTGGATGCCGACCACCACCGCGGCGGCGATGGCCGCGGCCAGCAGCAGCAAGTTGACCGGCTGCTGTAGCCTGCCCAGGCCGATCGGCCGGCCGGGGAAGAATCTCCTGCAACTTGCCGAACGCGATGATCGACCCCCAGAACGAGATCGACCCGATGATCGCGGCGAACAACGACGCCACCACGATGTGCACGGTCGGCGATTCGCCATGCTCGAACGCCGAAAAGCCCTTGGTCTCCATGAACTCCGCGAGCGCGATCAGCGCGACCGTCCCACCGCCGACGCCGTTGAAGAACGCCACCAGCTGCGGCATCGCGGTCATCTTGGTCCACCGCGCCGGAGGTACGCCAAGAACGACCCCGACCACCAGGCCGGCGATGATCAGCGGCCACTGGTGGGTGTCGCGGATCTTGATCAGAGTCGCCGTCACGGCAAGCGCCATGCCCGCCGCGGCGATCAGGTTGCCCCGCACCGCGGTCTTGGGCCCGGTCAGGCCCATCAAGCCGTAGATGAACATCCCGAACGAGACGACATAGAGGCCGATCACCAAGTAGTTCATTTGACGACCTCATCCGTCTTGGCCGCCACTGGCTTCTTCTTGCCCTTGAACATGCCCAGCATCCGGTCCGTGACGATGAAGCCGCCGATGACGTTCAGCGTGCCGAACACCACCGCGACGAACAGGATGATCTGCACGGCGACCGACGGGTGCTCGACCTCCCCGAACACCACCAACGCGCCGAGCACCACGATGCCGTGGATGGCGTTGGTCCCCGACATCAGCGGGGTGTGCAGTGTGTTGGGCACCTTGGAGATCACCGCGAAGCCGACGAATCCGGACAGCACCAGGATCGCCAGGTTGGACAGAAGTTCGTCATACATGCCGTGCATCGTCATTCGTCCTTTTCGCGTGTCACACACGACTCGGCGATAACCTCGTCGTCGAAGTCCGGGGCCAGCTTGCCGTCCTTGATCAGCAGACCCAGCAGGGCGGTGATGTTCTTGCTGTAGAGCTCACTGGCGTGCTCGGGCATGGTCGCGGGCAGGTTCAGCGGCGAGGCGATCGTGACATCGTGCTTGACCACCGTCTGCCCGGGTTCGGTGAGCTCGCAGTTGCCGCCGGTCTCCCCGGCCAGGTCCACCACCACGCTGCCGGGCTTCATCGCTTCCACCGCCTCGGCGGTCACCAGACGCGGCGCCGGGCGGCCCGGGACCAGTGCGGTGGTGATCACCACGTCAAATCCGCTGATCGCTTTTTCCAGCGCCTTCTGCTGCTGGGCACGTTCGTCTTCGGTGAGCTCACGGGCGTACCCGCCTTCGCCGGCAGCCTCGATCCCGACGTCCAGCCACTGCGCACCCACCGAACGCACCTGGTCGGCGACCTCCGGACGCACGTCGTAGCCGGTGGTGCGCCCGCCCAGCCGTTTGGCCGTGGCCAGTGCCTGCAGCCCGGCCACCCCGACGCCCAGCACCAGCACGGTGGCCGGCTTCACGGTGCCCGCGGCCGTCGTCAGCATCGGGAAGAACCGAGTCGACTCCGAGGCCGCCAGCAGCACGGCCTTGTAGCCGGAGACGTTGGCTTGCGACGACAGCGCGTCCATCACCTGGGCGCGCGAGATGCGCGGGATGGCTTCGAGCGCGAACGCCTGCACACCGGCTTGCTTGAGCGCACCGATTGAGTTGTCGGCGTTGCGCGGCGCCAGGAAGCCGATCAGCGTCTGCCCGCTGCGCAACCGGCCGACCTCGTCCGCGGTCGGCGGCGCCACCTTGACGACGATGTCGGCGGCCCACGCATCACCGATGGTGGCGCCGGCCGCGGTATAGAGGTCGTCGGGCAGCAGCGCCCGCTCACCCGCGCCGGCCTCGACCACCACGGCCACGCCGCTGTTCACCAGCGACGCGACCGCTTTCGGTACCAGCGCAACACGCCGCTCGTCGGCTCCGGATTCGGCGACCACCCCGACCTTGACTAGCACCGTCTGCGGATCTGTCATGGCGCGTACATCTACTTTCCTTAGCTACATATTCCAGGGGTTCCTGTCCCTGCCACTAACCCCATTGGCGTGAACACCCTATCGGCCGTTACGGGAGAATTACCAAAGCACTATGTCTTGGCCGTGCTCCGACGCAGGCCGGGGGCCGAAGTAGCGGCGCTCGGATTCGTCGATCGGCACGTCGTTGATGCTGGCCTCGCGGCGCGCCATCAAGCCCTCCGCGTCAAATTCCCACAGTTCGTTGCCGTAGCTGCGGTACCACTGGCCGGCCTGGTCGTGGCATTCGTACTGAAATTGCACGGCGATGCGGTTGTCGTGGAAGCTCCACAGGCTCTTGCGTAGCGAGTAGTCCAGCTCGCGCTGCCACTTGCGGGTCAGGAAAGCGACGATGTCAGCCCTGCCGACGACGTGTTCGTCCGCGGTTTCGCCAGTCCGAGTGGATCGTGTAGGCGAGGCTGACGCGTTCGGGGTCGCAGGTGTTCCAAGCATCCTCTGCGGCCTGGACTTTCTGCCGGGCGGTTTCGAGAGTGAATGGCGGGAATGGCGGACGGCTCTCGGTCATGGTGAACATCTTCTACTGCTCGTGCCGTCGATCACCGGGCTGTCTATGGTGGCGGTTATGGACTTCGCGATGTCGGCCAAGGCAATCGACTATCACAAGCGGCTGTCCGACTTCATGACAGAGAACGTCTTTCCGGCCGAGGCCGAATACGACAAGTACCGCCACGAGGCCGGCCCGAACGACCACACCGTCCCGCCGATCATCGAGGAACTGAAGATCAAGGCCAGGGCGCAGGGCCTGTGGAACCTGTTCCTGCCGGCGGAGTCGGGCCTGACCAACCTGGACTACGCGCCGCTGGCCGAGCTGACCGGGTGGAGCCTGGAGCTCGCACCCGAGGCGCTCAACTGTGCCGCGCCGGACACCGGCAACATGGAGACTCTGCACCTGTTCGCCACCGAGCAACAGCGCAAGCAGTGGCTGGAGCCGTTACTGAACGGCGAGATCCGCAGCGCCTTTTCGATGACCGAGCCCGCGGTCGCCAGTAGCGACGCCCGCAATATCGAGACCTCCGTCGAGCGCGACGGCGGCGACTACGTGATCAACGGCCGCAAATGGTGGACCTCAGGCGCGGCGGATCCGCGCTGCAAGATCCTCATTGTGATGGGCCGCACCAACCCCGACGCGGCATCGCACCAACAGCAGTCGATGGTTTTGGTGCCGATCGATACGCCGGGCGTCACCGTCGTCCGCTCAACAACGGTCTTCGGATACGAGGACCAGCCCGGGCACTGCGAGATCATTTACCACAACGTCCGGGTCCCCGTCACGAACCTGCTCGGCGAAGAGGGCGCCGGTTTCGCGATCGCCCAGGCCCGGCTGGGACCGGGCCGCATCCACCACTGCATGCGCGCGCTCGGCGGCGCCGAACGCGCCCTGGCCCTGATGGTGGACCGCGCCAAGAACCGGGTCGCATTCGGCCGCCCGCTGGCCGAGCAAGGCGTGGTGCGCGAGTCAATCGCCAAGTCCCGCAATGAAATCGACCAGGCCAGGCTGCTGTGCGAGAAGGCGGCGTGGACCATCGACGAGCACGGCAACAAGGCGGCTCATCTGCTGGTCTCCCAGATCAAGGCGGTGGCGCCGCAGGTGGCCTGCGACGTCATCGACCGCGCCATCCAGGTACACGGCGCCGCCGGCGTCAGCGACGACACGCCGCTGGCCCGAATGTACGGCTGGCACCGAGCCATGCGGATCTTCGACGGTCCCGATGAGGTGCACATGCGATCCATCGCGCGCGCCGAGTTGGGGCGGGAGCAATCGGCGCTCGCGGCGGCGGCCACCTGAGATGGCCTCGGAACTGTCCGGGGCGTGGAACTTCCGTGACGTCTCAGAAAACACCGCGGCGCTGCGCCCGGGGCGGCTGTTCCGGTCCAGCGAGCTGAGCCGCCTCGACGAAGACGGCAGAGCGGCTTTGAGCCGACTCGGGATCACCGACGTCGCCGACCTGCGCGCGACCCGGGAAGTCGCGCGCCGTGGTCCCGGTCGGGTTCCCGATGGCGTCGACATCCACCTGCTGCCGTTCCCCGACCTCGGCGACGAAGAAGACACCGACGGCGAAGCGCCGCACGAGCATGCCTTTCAGAAGATGCTGACCGAAAGCGCGGAAGGCGAATCACTCAACGAAGCCGCCGGCCGCTACATGATCGACGAATACCGGCAATTCCCAACACGTAACGGCGCACAACGCGCATTGCGCCGCGTCATCACGCTGCTGGCCGACGGACGACCAGTGCTCACGCACTGCTTCGCGGGCAAGGATCGGACCGGCTTCGTGGTCGCCGCGGTGCTGGAAGCGATCGGTCTCGACCAAGACACCATCGTCGCCGACTTCCTCCGCAGCAATGACGCCGTACCACAGTTGCGGACCCAGATCTCGGAGATGATCCAGCAGCGGTCAGAGACCGAACTGACCCCCGAGGTGGTCACGTTCACCGAGGCCCGGCTTTCCGACGAGGTCCTCGGGGTCCGTACGGAATACCTGACCGCCGCGCGAGAAACGATCGACCAGACCTTCGGATCGCTGGACGGTTACCTGCGCGACGCAGGCATCACCGAGGCCGACGTAGACCGGTTGCGCGCCGCGCTGCTCGCCTGAACAACCGCTGAGGCCGGGACGGTACCCACGGATTACGCTGGTCGTCTGGGAAGGACGGGGCGATGGCGTATTTGACGACTCAGCCGCAGATCATGGCGACGGCTGCCGCGGATGTCGAGGAGATTGGTTCGGCGATCAGCGCGGCCCGTGCGGCTGCCGGGAGCCGCATCGCCGCGCTGTTGGCGCCGGCGGCCGACGAAGTGTCGGCGGCCGTAACGAAACTCTTTGGCGCCTACGGAGATGCGTACCAAGCCGTCCTCAAACAAGCCGCAGCGTTCCATGGCGAATTCACCCAGGCGTTGGCCGCCGCGGGGAACGCGTATGCAAACGCCGAAAGGGCCAACGCCGCCGCAATTTGCCCAACAGCTGGCGAAGCCGTCGGTGGCGCCGATCGACGCGGATCTGACGTTGATCTTCGGCCCTACCGGAAACCCGAACCCAAACGCAACGTACGTCGGCAACGCGAACACGCTTTACATCGGCTCGAATAAACCTTTGCTGGGGCGCTGTTTTCGCCCGAAGAAGGCTACCCAATCACCGGTGTTAAGAGCTTGACCTTCGACAGGTCAATCAACGAGGGCCTGACCATTCTGGACAACGCGATCATGGCCAACACCAAAAATGGTGCCACACTCACCGTTTTCGGTTACTCGCAAAGCGCCATCATGGCGTCGCTGGAAATGCAGCACCTCGCCTCCCTGGGTAACAGCGCCCCGGCGCCCGGCCAACTCAACTTCGTGCTGGTCGGCAACGAGATGAATCCCAACGGCGGTCTGCTGTCGCGCTTTCCGAATCTGAGCATCCCGAGTCTGGGTCTAACGTTCTACGGCGCCACGCCCGCCGACACGCCCTACCTGACGAATATCTACACGCTGGAGTACGACGGCTTCGCCGACTTCCCGAAGTACCCGATTAATTTTCTGTCCGACCTCAACGCGGTCGCGGGCATCTTGTCCGTACACACCACGTATGTGCAACTCACGCACGGCGCAGGTCGCTACCGCGATGGAATTGCAGCCGTCTCCGGGTACTACACCGGGCAACACCCACTACTACCTGATCCCCACCGATAACCTGCCACTATTGGGCCCGCTGCGTGCAATTCCGGTTGTGGGCCAGCCTCTTGCAGACCTGATACAACCCGACATGAAGGTGCTCGTTAATTTGGGCTACGGCAGTCCCGACCAGGGATGGTCGACCGGGTATCCGAATATGCCCACCCAGTTCGGTTTGTCCCCGCACGTGCCCGTGAGTACCACCCTTGCCGATCTGGCTAACGGGCCCGGGAGGGAGTCCAGGCTTTCAAGGCTGATCTGGCAGACATTCCAACGACGCCGATCGTCATCCCCCCGCTCGGGCCGCCGCCATTGGTGGCAGCCCTCCTGGGTCCGGCGCCGGCCCCGATTGCCCCGTCGCCGAGCAATATCGTGAACACCGTGGCGTCGATTATCTCGACCGACTACGCCGCCCTCCTTCCTACGGCGGATATCGGGCTCTCCCTGGTGTCCACACTGCCTGCCTACGACGCCAGCCTTTTCGCGGGCCAGCTTCTGCAGGGCAACTTCATCAATGCGTTCGGATACCCGATCGCCGCCGACGTGGGGTTGGCCTCGGTCGCGGGCATGATCGAACTCATCACCGTTGCGGAAGCGGCGATATTCGACGTTCGCGCCATCCAGAGCCTCATTCCCTAGCGCCTGCAACGGTTCTCGCGCGCACCGCGCCGCAAGCCCACCCCGCCGGGCCACCGCCCGCCGAACGCGCAGAAAAAGAACGTGAAAACGCAGACAAGCTAAACAAAGCGGTTCTAAGCTGATTGGAGCCGGCTCCGCGATGGCCGGGTTTCGCACGGTCATCGGCTCAAAGCGGCGTCGGTATCAGAGAGTAAAACTCCTGGTCGTGAAGGGACGTGCGCGATGACTGGTGTGCTTACCGAACCGCAACTGATGGCGGCGGCCGCCACTGATGTAGGCGAAATTCATTCAGCGATCGGTGCGGCCAATGCGGCCGCGGCGGGCCCGACAACCGGTTTGGCGGCAGCTGCCTCCGACGAGGTGTCAGCTGCCGCCGCGAAGCTGTTCAGCACATATGCCGCGGAATATCAAGCTGTCGTCAAGCAAGCGTCGGCGTTTCATGCCAAATTCGCTGCGGCGCTGGCCGCCGCTGGGACCGCCTACGCCGAGGCCGAGGCCGCCAACGCCACGGCAGTCTCTGGGCTGCTGGGAAAGATCGCCACGCCCATCGAGTCACTGCTGGGCGTCGCCCCCACAGCGACCCCGGTGACCCCGGTGACGGGACCCGGTGACGCCGGTGGCGACCATTGGCCAGCAGATTGCGTTGATTATGGGCGGCAGCGGCCTGCCGATACCTACAAACAACCCGACCTATGTACCGAACATTTTCAAGAACTACCTCTCCCCCGCTTTTGCGAACTTCACCCCGCAGGAGCTGTTCACTCCCGAGGGGTTGTATCCGTTCACCGGCACCAAGTCCTTGACCCTCAACGACTCGGTCGCCCAGGGCGTCACGATTCTGCACAACACGCTGTTCGGAACGGCCGACGGTCAGAACGGGCTCCTCATCAACTCCGCCGGGACCACCGACAACCAAGTGGTTGTTTTCGGCTTATCGCAGAGCGCCGACATCATTTCACTGGAGATGAACAAGCTCGCGGCGATGGGAAACCCGCTGTCAGATCAACTCAGCTTCGTGCTGACGGGCAATCAAATGACTCCCAACGGCGGCCTGCTGTCCCGCTTCCCGGGGTTCCCCCAGGGCACGCCACTTCAACTTCCGAGTTTGGGCATCACGTTCTACGGCGCGACGCCCGACGCCACGCCGTACCACACCACCAACTACACGCTCATGTACGACGGATACGCCGACTTCCCGCGCTACCCGATCAATATCATCTCGGACCTCAACGCGTTCATTGGCATTGAGACGGTGCATGGCACCTATCCGACCATCGATATCAACTCGCTTACCCCGCAGCAGCTGATATTGCTGCCGGGCTCGGTAGATAATCCCGCGCCTGGGGGGATACATGCGGTAAACACCGACTACTACATGATCAACACCGGAAGCGGACTGCCACTTGCGAATGTGATACGGGCAATACCGCTGGTCGGGAACCCGATTGCCGATCTGGTCGAACCGGATTTGACGACGATCGTCAACCTCGGCTATGGCAACCCGGCCTATGGCTATTCCACCGCGCCCGCCAACTTGCAGACCACGTTCGGCCTTTGGCCGCACGAGGTGACCAACGCCGTTCTCGCTCAGGATCTGATCACCGGAGCGCAGCAGGGAGCGAACGCCTTTATCCACGACATCACTGGACAAGCCTCGAGCTTCTCGTTGTCCAGCTTGTCGCACTCGCTGACGTCGATGGCGGGAACGGGCGAAGCGGCCGCGCACTCATTGCTGGCCACGCTGGCCACGGGCAACCCCATCGACAACATAATCCAGAGCCTGCAGACGGCGGTCACCAATTCCAGCAACACCATTGCGAATGTGGGCGCAGGGATTACCTCACTTGTCGGGCCCACAGTCGATATCGCCAACGCACTCGTGACCGTAATGCCGGCTTACGACGTCAACCTGTTCCTCAACGGGATCGGGCAGGCGTTCAGTGGTGACGTCATTACTGGGCTCGTCAACGCCATTGGCCTTCCGTTGGCCGCCGACGCGGCATTGATAACGCTCGCAACCGGTTTCCAACTTGTCGTCATACTGAATGGTGTCGAATCGATCGTGGCCGCCGTTTAGGGCCTCGTCTGAGAACTGACGCTGACTAGGCGGCGGCCGCGGTACTGCTTGCCCGCTCGTAGGCGAAATGGCCTTGTTGCAACGATTTAACGCTAGACGTGCTACGATACGTTCTAAGGTTGGTGGTACCGGCTGCACGATAGCCGGATTTCTTCGGGTCATCGCGTCCGCAGCGGCGTGAAGGGACATGGCCGATGACTGGCTCCTTGGTTGCTCAACCGCGATTGCTGGCGGCGGCCGCGGCAGAGGTGGCGGAAATCCGCTCGGCGATCAGCCAGGCCAACGCGGCTGCGGCGGGCCATACCAGCGGTCTGGTGGCAGCGGCCGCCGACGAGATATCTGCCGCCTGCACAAAGCTTTTCAGCTCATTCGCCCAGGATTTTCAGGCGCTCATCAAGCAGGCGTCGGCATTTCATGAGCAGTTCGGTCAGGCGTTGACCGCGGCGGGGAGCGCCTACGTACAGGGCGAGACCGCCAACGTGGCTGCGGTTTCCACCGGGCGGAACGCCGGACAGTGGCAGTGAGCTAGGGGAGGGTCGCGGGCCAGGGGATTGCGCTGATGATGGGCGGCAGCGGCTGGCCGATACCTTCTAACTTCCCCAACTACATAACGAACCTTTTCAACTACTACATCAAACCTGATTTTCCGAATTACACCCCGCAGGAGCTCTACACTCCCGAGGGGTTATATCCGTTGACCGGCTCAAAGAGCTTGGCACTCAATGCCTCGGTGGCCCAGGGCGTCACGATTCTGAACAACGCGCTGGTAGGAACGGCTGCAGGGCAGAATGGGCTGCTCATCAATTCCGCCGGGCCTAACTCCAACCACGTTGTTGTTCTGGGTTATTCGCAGAGTTCCATAATTTCATCCCTGGAAATGAGAAGCTTGAACCGCGATGCCGGGCAACGCACCGATCGCCATCTCAACTCGGCTTCGAGCTGCTCGGCGATCCCATGAACCCCAATGGTGGGTTCTTCGCCCGCTTCCCGGGCTTCCCGGCGGGCCAGCAATTCCAGATCCCGAGTATGGGTTTGACGTTTTATGGCGCGACACCTGACCCGACCCCTTACCCGACCAACATTTACACGCTCCAGTACGACGGATACGCCGACTTCCCGAAGTATCCGATCAATATCCTGTCGGATGTCAACGCCTTCCTGGGCATCGAGACGGTGCACGGCACCCATCCGAGTATCGATCCCAACAATCTTCCGCTGGGCGACAAACTGGTGACTTTGCCCGGGTCCACGAGTATGCCCGGCCCAATGGTGAAGCGGCGGTTAACACCAACTACTACATAATCACTCAACCGAATCTCCCCCTTGTTGAGCCGCTGCGTGAAATCCCGGTGATCGGAACCCGATCGCCGATCTGCTGCAACCGGATTTGACGACGATCGTCAACCTCGGCTACGGAGATCCGGCCTATGGGTACTCCACCTGACTCGCCAACGTGCAAACACCTTCGGGTTTTTCCCGCACGTGAGCCGGGCCGTTATCGCTCAGGATTTGATTGCCGGAGCCCAGCAGGGCGCCGCCGCGTTCGTGCACGACATCAGTGCCGAAGTCTCGGGCTTCTCGCTGTCCAGCCTGTCGCACACGCTAGCTCGTGCAACCTGGCCGCGCTGTCCACCGGCAACCCGATCGAAAACATAGTCCGAGCCTGCAGACAGCGACCACCCATTTCGGCAACACCCTTTCGAACGTGGGCACGACGGCGACCGCACTCATCCAGCCGACAGCGGACATCGCAAATGCAATAGTGACGACAGGCCCGGCCTACGACCTCAACCTGATCCTGAGCGGGATCCAGCAAGCGGCGGACGGCAACCTGTGCGGGCTGGTCATGCACTCGGCCTCCGCTGGCTGCCGACACGGCATTGTTAACGCTGGCAGGCGGTTTCGAGGCCCTACTGGTCCTGGTCAGTGCCGAATCAATCGCGAACAGCTCACCGGTCTCGTCTAAAAACCGAAAGGATGACCAATGACCAACTTGGTTACGCAGCCGGATCTAATGTCCACCGCCGCGGCGGATTTAGCGGAGATCCGTTCGGCTATCGGTGCGGCGAGCACGACCACGGCGGGCCCGACAACGGGTCTGGTGGCAGCCGCTGGCGATGAAATATCCGCGGCTGTCGCAAAACTGTTCAGCGCGTACGGCCAGGAGGCGCGCGCGCTCATCGACCAGGCTTCGGCATTCCACGACGAGTTCACCCGAGTATTGGCCGCTGGAGGATTCGCCTATGCGGAGACCGAGATCGCCAACGCCGCCGCGGCGGCCAAGGGCGCGTTGAGTTCGATCACCGCGCCCATCCAGTCGCTGCTGGGTGGCGGGAGTGGCGGCGCAGTCGTCGCCGCAGGAGTGACCGGGAGTGCGACTACGTCCGCGAGTCCCTTGGTGCAGGCACTGGCGGCCCCGGGCCGCACCATCACTATCCTCATGGGCGCCAGCGGATACCCGACACCGTCGCAGTTATACATCGACACACTTTCCGGCCTGTTCGTCAAACCCTGGCAAACATTGGGAATTCTGCAGGGCCTGTCCACGCCAGAGGGGTTGTATCCGCTGACCGGCGTCAAAGACCTGACCCTGGACGAGTCGGCGGCGCGGGGCCAAACGATCCTGGATAACGCGATCCACACCGCGTACAGCGCCGGCTTCAAGAACATCAACATATTCGGCTACTCACAGAGCGCCACCATCTCGTCCATGGAAATGAACTATCTGCACAACACGCCAGGAGCACTACCCACCGATCTGAAGCTGAGCTTCACGCTCATCGGTGATCCGAGTAATCCCAACGGCGGCCTGCTGGCGCGCTTCCCGGGTCTGACTCTCTCGCCTCTGGGCATAACGATGGGCTTGGCGACGCCGGACAATCTCTTCCCGACCAGAATCTACTCGATCGAATATGACGGCTTCGCCGACTTCCCGCAATACCCAATCAATGTGGTGTCCGATGTCAACGCGTTCCTGGGCCTCATCGAACTACACGGCATGTATCCGCGCCTCGACCCAACTGCGATCACCAACGCTATTCCACTGCAGACGCTAGGCGATACCCAGACCAGTTACTACATCATCGATACCGGCCATTTCCCGCTCACGGATTTCATCCGCGACATACCGGTTGTCGGCAACCCGGTCGCAGATCTGCTCGAACCCGACTTGAAAGTGATCGCCGACATGGGCTATGGCAGCACCACCGTGGGCTATTCGACCAGCCCGGCGAACATTCAAACCCCGTTCGGGGTGTTGCCACACCTCCCGGCGTCCCAAGTCCTTAGCGCTCTGAATACCGGGACACAGCAAGGAATCAGCGCCTTCACACACGATGTCGGCACACTGCTCACGACGCCTCCGCACCTTTCGCTGAACAACCTGACGTCGATCGCGACGAATGCGTACAACCAGGTGTCGACCGGAATCACCGGGCTGACGTCGGCGCTGTCCTCGCCCCAGAGCTTCATCGCGGCCCTGGAGGCGGCGAACAGCAGGATCACCGATGCGGTCGCGGGTTCAGTCTCGGCGGCCTATTCGACTTTGCTCCCGACAGCCGACATCGTGACCTCGCTGCTGACCTCGGTCCCCTCTTATGACGTCAACGTGTTCCTGGGCGGGGTGCAGCAAATACTCGGGGGTGACATTACTGGCGGGCTGGAATATGCACTCGGCGGTCCGCTGGCCGTTGACACGGGGATGTTGGTGCTCGTGGGCGGCTTCGAATTCCGGGTCTTCGAGCACGCGGCCACACAGATCTACTACGACATCACTGGCAAGATGCCGCCGCCGCCCATGGCGGTCGGGGGCCCACAGCTGTAAATCCGCTTCGGCTTCCTAGGGCTCCAGGACGAGCTTGCCGAGCACCCCGCCGTCGGCCAGGAACTCCAGCGCCGCCGCGGCTTCCGACAACGGATAGCGCTGCGGTGGAGGCGGTTTCAGCCCCTGGGAGACCAGTTGGCTGAGGCCCGCGGAGAACAACGCCGCCGAACCGGGGACCTTGTTGAGGTACTCACCCCACGCGACGCCCACCACGCTGACGTTGCGCAGCAGCAGGCGGTTGACCTTGACGGTCGGAATACTGCCGGCCGCGAAGCCGATCACGAGCAACTTGCCGTCGATCGCCAGGACGCGGATCGCGTCATCGAAGACCGGGCCGCCGATCGGATCGACCACGATGTCGACTCCCCGACCGCGGGTGAGGCCACGCACCTGCTGCGCCCAGCCGTCCGCGAGCGGTATCACCTCGTCGGCGCCGAGTGACGCGATGTAGTCGGTCGCCCCCTCGCGGTGCGTCACGGCAATCACTTGACTTGCGTTGAACGCCTTGGCGATCTGGATGGCCGCCGTGCCGACCCCGCCCGCAGCACCGAGCACGAGCACCGTATCGCCCGGCCGCATCGCGGCGCGGTGCGACAGGGCGAAGTACATGGTGTTGTAGTTGACCAGCAACGAAACCGCTTGGGCGTCATCGAGTTCCGCCGGACTGCGGATCACGTTGGCAACCGGGACCGCCACCCGCTCCGCGTAGCAGCCGAGGACTCCGAACGCCGAAACTCGTTCACCGACACGGAAATCCGAGCTAGGGCGGCGCCGAGCTGACGATACCCGCGGTCTCCATGCCGGGCACGAATGGCGGCGGCAACTTCAGTTGATACTCGCCCTTGGTCAGGAGCAGGTCGGGAAAGCAGACCCCGGTGGCGCGAACGTCGATGACGACGTTGTCACCGTCATCGACGGGGTCGTCGACGTCTGTGTACACCAGGCCGGACGGACCCGACAGCTTCTGGACGACACAGGCTTTCATCACTTCTAGAGCTTGAAGCCGGCCTTTTCCGCCTTGGACAGATCGGTGATCTCGGTCCATTGCGCGGCAATATCGGCCACTGACGGCGGCTTGTCGAAGTTCGCGCCTTTGTTCTGGAACAGGGCTACTCGCTGCACCCTGCCGCCGCCGACCACGAACACCGAAGCGTTGTCCGGGCATTCCTCGGTGCACAGGTAGGCCACCACCGGAGCGACGAACTCCGGCGTGAGCTTCTCCAGTACCTCGGGCGGCATGATGTCCTGCGTCATCCGGGTGGCCGCGATCGGGGCGACGGCATTGGCATGGATGTTGTACTTGGCACCCTCGAGTGCCAGCGTGTTGATCAGGCCGACCAGACCGAGTTTGGCCGCCCCGTAGTTGGTCTGGCCGAAGTTGCCGAACAGGCCGCTGGTAGAAGTGGCCACGACCACCCGGCCGTAACTTTGTTCGCGGAAGTGCGGCCAGGCCGCGCGCACCACGTTGTACCCGCCATAGAGGTGCACCTTGAGCACCGCGTCCCAGTTCTCCGACGTCATCTTGTGGAAGGTGCCGTCGCGCAGGATCCCGGCGTTGCTCACCACACCGTGTACGGCGCCGAACTCGTCGAGCGCGGTTTTGATGATGCCCGCCGCGCCCTCCTCGGTGGCGACACTGTCGTAGTTTGCGGCCGCCCGGCCACCCGCGTCCTGGATCTCCTTGACCACCTCGTCGGCCATGTTGTGACCGGCGCCGGTGCCGTCGCGGGCCCCGCCGAGGTCATTCACGACGACGCTGGCGCCCTCCCGGGCGAGGGTCATGGCGTAGTCACGGCCTAATCCCCCACCGGCTCCGGTAACGACGACGACGCGATCCTGCACTCCGGGCATGAAGATTCCTTCCTGGAATTGTCGGTGACAGCGGTCAGAACATCCGGCGAGCCAGCTTGAGGGCCCGCTCGGTGTACGGCGGGTAGAGGATGCTCGACAAGTCGGGCCGAGTGGGTTTGGTCAGCACCGACTTGCGGTGGCTGAACTCATCGAAGCCCCACTTGCCGTGGTAGGCACCCATGCCCGACGGGCCGACGCCGCCGAACGGCAGCTTGGCCGTCGATACCTGGAAGGCCAGGTGGTTGACCAGCATGCCGCCCGCCGGTATCTCCTTGATCACCCGCTCGCGGGTTTCGCGCGACTTGGTGAACAGGTAGGCCGACAGCGGCTTGGCCCGCGCGTTGACGAAACTGATTGCCTCGTCCAGGGATTTGACGGTGAGCACCGGCAGGATCGGCCCGAAGATCTCGTTTTTCATCAGTGGCCCGTCCGGATCGGGGTCGACGACCACGGTCGGCTGGATGCGCAGAGCTCGAAGCCTCACACTCACCGCCCACGGCGACTGTGCTCTTTCCGTCCGCCTTCGCCTCGGAGATGTAGCCGCTCAACCGGTCGAACTGGCGCTGGTTGACGATGCGCATACCGCTCGGGTCGTCCTCGCGCCGAAACTTGGTGAGGGCCTCGCCGATCTTGCTGACGAGTTCGTCGCTGATCGTTGCGTCAGCCAGCACGTAGTCGGGTGCCACGCAGGTCTGGCCGGCGTTCATGATTTTGATCCAGGCGATGCGCTTGGCCGCGACGTCGACGTCAGCGTCCGCCGCCACGATCACCGGGCTCTTGCCGCCGAGTTCGAGCGTGACCGGCGTCAGATGCCGTGCCGCGCCTTCGTAGACCTTGCGGCCGATCTCGGTGCCGCCGGTGAACATCACGCGATCCAGGCCCTGCATGATCAGCTCCTGGCTCACCATGCCGTCGCCTTCGACCACCGCGATCGCATCGCGGTCGAGATAACGAGGTACCAGCTCGGCCATCAGTCGCGACGACGCCGCGGCGATTTCCGAAGGTTTGAGCACCACGGCATTTCCCGCGGCGATCGCCCCGACCGCGGGACCCAGCGTCAGGTAGAACGGGTAATTCCAGGCGCCGATGATCAGCACGGTGCCGTAGGGCTCGTACTCCACCCACCCGCGACCGGGCAGTTGGGGCAGCTCGAGCAGCAGGTACTTGCGGCGGGTCCACTTGCGGACCTTCTTGGCCGCGTACTTCGCTTCGGCGACGGTCGTTGCGATGTCGGCGATGAATGCCTCAGCCGCGTTGCGGTCCAGGTCTTCGGCGAGCGCCTTGGCGATCGCGTCCTCGTTCTCCTCCATCAACCTCGCCAGCTGCAGCAACTGCTGCTTCCGCCACTCGATGCTGCGGGTGCGCCCGCTGGCGAAAGTCTTGCGGAGCCGTGCCACCGTCGCAGCGACTTCACTTTGCTGAGCTGCGGCGGCCCCGTTCGTGGCCTCGGATGTCTTCGGTGCGACCGATTCGGTGGTCATCATTGTCCTTCCCGAGCGGAGATACCCGCCGCCGCGACCGCGGCCGCTCAACGGTGATAACCGCGATCCTAACCATCCGGTTGGGAGAGGAGTACTAAAGATCCCGTCTCGGGCTCTATCAGGGCTTGCTCGCGCGCACAAACCTGTTGGTAAACGGCCGCTCGGATTGCGGCGGACGTCCCAGTCGCAGCGCCTCGTCGCGCGCATTGACTGTGCTGGTGGTCCAGCCGTGCCCGGCAAACCAGTCGGCAGGTTCGGGGCGGCCCTCGTCGTCAAACCAAAGGTCGAACGGGCTGAACGAGGTGTCTTCGCCGCGCGCTTCCCGCTTGGCCTTCAGTTGAGCCCACTGCTCCTGGGCTTCTCGGCGCTTTTCGTCGTCGACTCCGAAGATCTCGACGGCCACCCAGCTGCCCGATCCACTGAGATTGTCGATCGAGGCGAACATGGCCTCCTGCGCCGACCCCGGCAGAAACGGCAACAGCCCTTCGGCCAGCCAAGCCGTCGGGCGGGTCGGGTCGAAACCGGCATCCCGCAACGCTTGTGGCCAATCGTGGCGCAGGTCGACGGGCACCACCCGCAGTTCGGCGACCGGCGTGGCGCCGTGGCCGGCGAGTGTCTCCGCCTTGTATTCCAGCACCTTGGGCAGATCGATCTCATACACGACGGTGTCGTCCGGCCACGCCAGCCGGTAGGCACGAGAATCCAGACCGGCCGCAAGAATCACGACCTGCCGCACACCCGCCGCGGTCGCCTCAGCGAAGTACGCATCGAAGAAATGGGTGCGTACGGCCTGGTAGTTGATCATCTGCTGGGAGTCGACGGTGAAGTCCGCGATCATCGTCTGGGTCGGGACCGGCCCACCACGCCGCCACCTGCTCCCGAACTCCCTCAAGTTCGGGCGTGGACACCAGCAACTCCGCGAACTGGTCCCGGATGAGCGGGTCGGCGCTGGCAGTCTCGGCTGCACGCGCCAGCGCCACCATCACCGCGGTCGCCCCGACGCTGGTGGCAATGTCCCAGGAGTCGTCCGCGGTGCGCGCCATTACGACCGCTCCGCGGTCACAAACTCCGAGAATGCGTCCTTGTCGTCGGCCATCGGGATGCCGTCAATCCACCGGCCAAGCCGGCGCATCTCGTCGCCCGAATTCTAGCCCCTGGGCGCGCCAACCGTGTTGGTTGAGCCAGTCGGCGACGTTGGCCCGGTCGTCGTCGTGATAAATCAGCTCGCCGACGTCGATGCTCTGCTCCAAGCCCAGCACTTCGGCCACCTGCTGGAACCGCTCCCGCATCTCCTGTCGCCGATCATCGGCGTGGGAGGCCGCGGTTTCGGCCGCGATCCGGCTCCCCGCCCGGCTCAACTCGCCAATTTGGGTGAACAGCCGGTCCTGGGCCTCGGCCGGCAGGTACATCAACAATCCCTCGGCCAGCCACGCGGTCCGAGCTGCCGGGTCGAAACCGGCAGCTCGCAGCGCCGCGGGCCAATCCTGACGTAGGTCGATGGGCACCGCACGGCGCTCGGCCGCCGGCAACACATCGTTTTCTGACATCGTCGTCGATTTGTAGTCCAGCACCAGCGGCTGGTCGACCTCGTACACGACGGTCCCGGCCGGCCAGTCCAGCCGATACGCGCGGGAATCCAGTCCCGACGCCAGAATCACCACCTGGCGGATACCGTCGGCCACCGCGGTGGCGAAGAAGGTGTCGAAGAAGTTGGTCCGCACCGCCTGGTAGCCGCGCATGTGCGTAATGATGGCGGCGGTTTCGGCATCGATGGCTGCCACCTTGTCCGCCATCCCAGGGTCGAGCATGGCTTCCCAGATCACGCCCGCACCAGCGTTGGTGACCAGCAGTTTGGCGTACGGGTCGCGGATCAGCGGTTCAGGCTGCTCGGTTTCCACGGCCCGCGCGGCAGCCACCATTACCGCGGTGGCGCCCACACTCGTCTTGATGTCCCACGTGTCGTCATGGGTCCGCATTGTGCTCATCGCGTGCTTCCGCTCTCGTAGTGATTTGTTTTTGTAGTGGTGTTGTCAGTTGGACGGTGAGGCTCGGCCAGATGGGCCTGCACCAGCGTCGTGCGGACGGCGTCGTCCAGCAGGTCTTCGGGTACGCGGCGGCCCAGTCGGGCCATCTCGTCATGGTTGCTCACGCTGCGCACCCGCCAGCCGTGGCCGGTTAGCCACTCTTCGGCGTTCGAACGGTCGGGCTCGTGGTAGGTCAGCGCTTGGACATTGACATCCAGACCCAGACGGTCGCGCATTCGGGTCCAGCGCTGCCGGTTGCCGTGGTTGTTCATGGTGAACGTTTCGAGAGCAATTTGGCTGCCCGGTGCGCTCAGGGCGGTGACCATTTCGAATAGCCGGTCGACAGCGTCACTCGGCAGGTAGGGCAGCAAGCCCTCAGCAAGCCATGCCGTCGGTTGGCTGCGGTCGAATCCGTGGGCCGTCAGGGCGGCCGGCCAGTCGTCACGCAGGTCGACTGGGACCGGGCACCGCGTGGCCGCTGGCCGCGCGCCATGCGATTCCAGAGTTCGGGTTTTGTAGGCCAGCACCTTGGGCTGGTCGATCTCGTAGACCGTGGTACCTGCCGGCCAATTCAGCCGGTAGGCGCGCGAATCCAGCCCGGCGGCCAGGATCACCACCTGCCGATACCCGCCCCGACAGCGGCGGCGAAGTACTCGTCGAAGTAGTGGGTGCGCACGGCCTGGTAGTCGCAGCCGAGCCGGTGCACGCGCTTCCCGTGCGGATCGCCGTCCAGCCAGGCAATCTCGGCGTCGGCCAGCCGCGCCCACGCCGGACCGGCCAACGACACCAGTATCTTGGCGAACTCGTCCCGGATAAGCGGTTCGGTGGCCGCCGTTTCCACGGCGCGGGAGGCGGCGACGCTCAACGCGGTGGCTCCAACGCTTTCGGTGATATCCCAGGTGTCGCCGGCAGATCGTAACGAGGGCGCGAGCGGGGACAAGCCGTCGAGATCAGTCATTTCGCGACCATGCTACCTGAATAAGTTAGGCAAACTATGTGGTTTGTGTGCCACATCACTGGACGCGGATCGGCGGGTCAGGCCTCTTGGGTTTCTTTGGTCTTGCGGGTCTCTTGGTTTCCGTGGGACGCGCTGCGCCAGAGCCGGCCGGCCAGCAGCTGCTCCAGCGACTCGGTGATGGGCGTCATCTCCTGGTAGCTCCCGATAAAACCGGCATACAATCCCACACCGCATAGCACAACTAGCAATGTCTCGGTCAATGAAGGGACGTCGGTATCGGCAGGCAGCTCGCCGCGTACGATTGCGTCGCTGACGGCCCAAGTCAGAAATTCCCGGCTAATTCGGACCGGGTCGTCTCCGGTTTGGCTCAATTCCGGATGCCGCTGCGATTCCATTACGGCAGTTACCAAAAATGCCGACGTGGACGGATGATCAATTTCGGCCTGCATAGCCACAGCAATGAATTGGGAGAGCCGCCCCATTGTTGTGTCCTGGTCGCGCGCCCGCTCGATCGCGGCCCTGATCACGAGTTCGTTGGTTTGCGCCACTACCTCCCGGTACAGCATCCGCTTACTGGAAAAGTAGTGGTTGATCGCCGGCCGGGTCAGATCGGCGCGGACCGCGATCGCCTGGAACGTCGCACCGACGTAGCCGCGCTCGCTGAATACCTCTCGAGCCGCACGAACAATGCGCTTGCGGGTTTCATCTGCCTTCGCCGCGGGGGGACGGCCGGGCCGGCGATTAGCCGTAGGCGGCATTACTGAATTGTGCCACTACTTCGGTGCGGTTTGATCGCATTGGGCGGGAAATCGCCGAACTTTCCAGCCTGGAAGTCCTGCAGCGCTTCGATCACTTCAGCGCGGGAATTCATCACGAAAGGCCCGTAGTGAAAAACCGGCTCCCGAATCGGCCGTCCGCCGAGAATCAGCACCTCAAAAGCCGACGTCCGATAGGAATCCTGGGTCGGCCCGGCAACGAGGGTAATGCGATCACCGGGGCCCAGAACGGCCAACTGGCCCTGGTGTATTTGGTGTCCCACCGGCCCGACCTGTCCACTTCCGGACAGCACGTATACCAGCGCGTTGAAGTCACGTTGCCACGGAATGTTGAGTCGGGCCCCGGCTGCGATGGTGGCGTGGGCCAGCGTGATCGGGGTATGGGTGACCCCGGGCCCGCGGTGGCCGTCGATCTCGCCGGCGATGACGCGGAGCAGCGCTCCGCCGTCGTCAGAGGAGATCAGCTTGACGTCAGCGCCCTCGATTGCCTGATACCGCGGTGACGCGAACTTGTCTTCTTTCGGCAGGTTCACCCATAGCTGCACGCCGTGGAAGAGACCACCACTGTCGACGAGCTCGGCGGGCGGGGTCTCGATATGCAGGATGCCCGAGCCGGCCGTCATCCATTGGGTCGCACCATCGCTGATCAGGCCGCCTCCGCCATGGGAATCCTGATGCGCGAACTTTCCGTCGATCATGTAGGTGACCGTTTCGAAGCCGCGGTGCGGATGCCAGTCCGTGCCCCGCGGTTCTCCGGGCTCGTACTCCACCTCACCCATCTGGTCCATGTGCACAAACGGGTCCAGGGCGGCGGTACTGACCCCGGCGAACGCCCGGACCACCGGGAAACCCTCGCCCTCATATCCGCGCGGGCCGGTGGTGATCGATCGGACCGGGCGCTCGGTGTCGGCCGGACCGGCCAAGCCCACCCTCGGCAATGTAAGTGTGTCTGCGGTAACTGCAGGCATATTTACCTCCTTTGTTCTAGAGTTACCGGGTATAACCGGACCGGAGTCCGCTTATTCCATCCGGCGTTCGAGCGCCCACCCGCTGCTATAGCTCGCCAGCCATGTGCCGGCATCGAACTTCAGGGTTTGAAAGGCCCAACGGCGTACCGAATTTTCAGTGACGCGACAGTGCGGGTTCTCGGGTGAAGTCACGCAGTAACGTTGTGCTCCTCAATCGTCTTATTTCTGCAATATTTGCTGTTGCGGAGGGTGGCCGCGGCGTGCCGGATCCTGAGATGGTCGATGGGCACAGTGACACGGTCGAATGGCGGAAAGGGTGACGGCGAATGGAACAGGAAAAGGCGGCCGCTGATCCAGCACGTGCGCCTCGAACGTTGTCCGACGCGGTGGGGCGGGTGGCCGGCTGGCTGCGCGCAAATCGCCTCGGACTGTTCTGCGTGGCGATAGTGGTGGGGATGGGCGCCGGCCTTGGCGCGGTTGGGTTCCGCTACCTGATCTATGCCTTCACCTGGCTAGCGACCGGACAGGATGAGTTCGGTCAGCAGGGTTGGGTGGCCAGCGACCACTTGCCGTGGTTGGGCGTCGGGTTCTACGTTGTCATCCCCGTCATCGGCGGGTTGCTGTACGGGCCGTTGATCTCGCGGTTCGCCCGTGAGGCCCGGGGCCATGGCGTGCCGGAAGTCATGATCGCAGTGGCGGAGAACGGTGGCCGGATCCGTCCCCAGGTGACAGTAGTGAAAGCGTTTGCCTCGGCCCTGTGCATCGGCACCGGCGGCTCGGTCGGCCGGGAAGGCCCGATCGTGCAGATCGGTGCGGCGCTGGCGTCCAGCCTTGGCCAGTGGGTGCGGATGCCGGAGAACCGGCTGCGGGTGCTGGTGGCCTGCGGCGCCGCCGGCGGCATCTCGGCCACGTTCAACGCCCCCATCACCGGGGTGTTCTTTGCCGTCGAACTGATCCTGCGGGAGCTCTCCGTCGAGGCGATCTTCACCATCATGCTCTCGGCGATGGTTGCCGACGTGATCTCCCGGGTCTTCTTCGGCTCAGCCCCTTTCCTCACTCAGCTTCCCGCCGGCATCGAACTGAACCATATCGCCAACTACCTTTTGGTGGCCCTGCTCGCGGCGATCGCCGGACTGATCGGGGTGGTCTTCACCAAAGTCCTCTACAAGACCGAGGATTTGTGCGACCGGGTGTGGGGTGGCCGTCCGGATTGGGCACGGCCCGCAGTTGGCGGGATCGTGCTCGGCCTCCTGCTGCTCGCGGTGCCGCAGCTGTACGGGGTCGGCTACCCGGTGATGTACGCCGCCTTCGCCGGCCACTATGCGCTGTGGTTCCTGGTGATCCTCGCCGCGGGCAAGATGCTGGCGTGCGGCCTGACCATCGGCATCGGCGGCTCGGGCGGTGTGTTCGCACCCTCGTTATTCGTCGGGGCTACTTCCGGCATGGCCTTCGGGCTGGTTGTCCAACACCTGATCGGCTCGGCCGTCGGGGAGCCCGCCCTGTACGCGATCGTCGGCATGGGTGCTGTGTTCGCCTCCGCCGCACGCGCCCCGCTCACCGCGCTGGCGAGCACGGTCGAGATGACTGGGGATTTCACCCTCACCCTGCCGGTCATGTTGGCCGTCGCCGTCGGCACGACCGTGTCCCGCGCGCTGTCGTACGGCACCATCTACACCACCAAGCTGCTGCGCCGAGGCATCGACATCGACCGCCCCACGCCCACCCACGCGTTCGCCGACCTCACCGCGGCAGACGCAATGCACCCGTTCTTCCGTTCCGCTGGATCTCGCCCACGCGGGAGATACGCACCGAGACTGGACAGCCTTGCTCGGCCCGATAACGCGTGTTCGCGAACCACAGGCCCTGTTCGCCAACGACAGCCTCGCCCAGGCTCTGCGACAGCTCGTCCTCTACGGCCGCGATGGGCTGCCGGTCATCGACACCGATGCCCGGCACGTCCAGGGCTGGCTGACCAACCAGAATGTGCTGCGCGCGGTCGGCGCCTACCTCGCCGAAGCCCAACCGGACATCGCCGCCAGCCACCAAGCCGCTGAATGGGCCGACCCGAAAGCCGCAGCGGCCGAACATGACCCGCGTAGTCAGCTATCGGGATACCGCATCGTCGAACATACCCTCGCAGCCGAATCGGCCGCCGTCGGTCGTGTCCTCGGCGAACTGGACTGGCCCGCCGGTCACTTCCCCGTTACCGTCCTCCATGACCGGCGGCTCGTGGACGCCCACGCCGGCATCCGGCTCGCCCCCGGCGACCGGATCAGCGTCCTGGTCCCCGCCACCCGTGACGGCCACGCCCACGGCAATCCCAAAGCGGTCCGCGACGCCGAATGAACGGGCGGCGTCGAACGTCGGCAGGCCTATTTCTGCTGCGTCCCTCGCGCGTTGCGCGCGGCATCCTTCTCGTGCGTCGCTCCCTCATGGGCCAACTTGCCGCCCGCGCTCTCCAAATGCGCCCGGACGAACCATTGAAACTTCTCCAGCTCCGCGGCCTGGCCGATCAGGATGTCCTGGGTAACGCGATCGAGTTCTTCAGTCTCGTCGATCGCCTTGCGTACGTCTTCGATAACGCCGTTGTAGACCAGGTCCAGCGCGGCCAGGTGTGCCTGAACGGTGTCGCGGCCGACCGAATAGTCGTCCCACTCGCGGTCCTTGATGATCGCGCCCGGGGTGCCCTGGGGCGATGCGCCCAGAGCGGCGATGCGCTCGGCAACCTCGTCGGCGTAGGCGCGCACCGCTTCGACCTGCGGGTCGATCATCTCGTGCACGCCGATGAAGTTAGGGCCCACCACGTTCCAGTGGATGTGCTTGAGCGTCAGGTGAAGATCGTTGTAAGTGCTCAATTGCTTCTGCAGCAACTCGGCGAGCCGGACTCCCTGCTTGTCTGTCAATCCCGGAATAGTGAACTGTGTCATCGGTTGCGGGTACCCGCGGGCGGGGCAGGCTAAAGCGACGAGATGTTCTGCACCGGCAGCCGGGCGCCGCGCCGCGGTTCGTATGCCAGTCCGCTGACTTCGAGCAACCGAACCACCCGGTGGCGGTGTGGTCGCATCGGTTCGAGCAACTCGAGCATGGTGGCGTCGTCAACCGGACGACCGAGCAGTGTCCAGCCGATCATCTTCGGAATGTGGTAGTCGCCCACCGACACCGCGTCGGCGTCGCCGAACGCCCGCTGCGCGATCTCGGCGGCGGTCCACACACCGATTCCGGGCAGCGACTGCAGTGCGTCACGGGCCTGCGCCGACGGCTGGGTTACCAGCCGTTCCAGCGACGTAGCCCGGCGCGCGCAACCGACCACCGTCTGCGCCCGCCGCGGATCCACATTGGCGCGATGGAACTCCCAGGACGGAATGTTTCGCCACACCTCAGCCGACGGCGGCACCCGCATCCCGGCCGGCGCAGGTCCGGGCGCCGGTGCCCCGTACTTGGACACCAGGACGCGCCAGGATCGAAATGCGTCGGCGCCCGGTACCCGCTGCTCGATGACCGCCGGGATCAGGGCTTCCAGCACTCGCCCGGTGCGGCCCAGGCGCAGATGCGGAACCCGTCGGTGCGCGGCCGCGACAGTGGGGTCCCGCGGGACGAAATCTGAGGCGTCGTCATCGGCACCCAGCATCGCGGGCAGCATCTCGGCGAATTCCTCGGCTCCGCTGCCCCATGCCTCGCAGTGGGCGGCGTCGGGAGCCGTGCGGCTGAACCGGGCCGCGACGGGTCCGCTGGGCAGCAAGCTGGTCCGCCAGATCGTGCCGTCCCCCGGGACCTGAAAGCACGGATCGCGGGGACCTCGGCGAAGCGGCGCCAAGGCGTTCCCGAAGCCGGCGGCTCCGAGGAAGGTGACAGTGCGCTCGCTCTTCACTTCATAACTTCCGACTTCATCACTTCCGAAAAGTTGACACCGTTTGACCGGAAACTATCTCCCAAGACACTATTGCGATGTGATGACGCCGTTCGACGGGCCACAGGCCGAACTGGCCTGGACGTTCCTGCAGTGCCTCTGCGAGGACGGCGATCCTGACGAGGGTTTCACGTTGCTCAGCGACGACTTCACCTATTGGAGTCTCATCACCCGTGTTTGCTTCGACAAGCCGACTTTTCGGCGAGCGGTTGCCACGCGCAAAGAGCTTCTCGAGGTCAACATCGAGCTGCTTCGCTGCGTCAACGAAGGAGACACGGTGGTGGTTGAGGCGCAAGTCGACGGCACCACTTCCGACGGCGTCCAGTACGACAGTCCGTTCGTTTGCATCATCGAGACCCGTGACGGGCTGATCGTGTCGATGCGCGAGTACAGTGACACCCGATCGTTCGCCGAAGTGTTTCCTCAGCTGAATTAGTCTGGCAGAACGCTGATCTCGGCCTTGTTGGGGTAAAAGGCGACGTGCCCGGCGATCGCCGCCACCGCCGGATAAGGCTGTTCATAGGTCCAGATCACATCGTCGACAGTGTCGCCGGCAGTGGTCGTCACGCTGTAGTAGCTGGCATCGCCCTTGAAGGGGCAATAGGTGCTGGTGTCGGTTGCGGTCAGCCGGTCTTGCACCACGTCGCTCAGCGGAATGTATTGCACCGCAGGCAAAGTAGCCTCACGCAGTTCCAGCGCGGCCGTTGTGTCGGCGAGCAGCTCGCCGTTGACGCGAACCTGTACACGGCCCTTGGTCGGCTCGATGGTGATCGGATGCCCAGCGCTTGGCTCTAAGACTTGCCGGTGGCTCATAACTAACCTCTCTTCTTGCGTTCTTGCGTAGGTCCTCAAACGCAGACGTCTGGTGTAACACCAGCCGGCGATCGAGGCTTCCCGAATGCGTAGCGGTGATATTGCGCCATTGTCCGCAACGCCGGCACCCGCGCCATCAGCCTGCCCAGCCGGCGAAACGCGGGCGGCACCGTCTCGAAGGTGTCGGCGTCAAATACCGATTCCCATGCCAAAAGACGTACCCCGGCTACGGCATCGCGGATGTCGGCGGGCCCGTCGATCCCCCACTGCAACTTCGATCCCGAGCGGCGGACCACGCTGTTGATCACCTGTGCCCGAATCCCGAGGTTGTTGAACGCGTCGAACTGCAGCTCGCCCGACCGGAATCGATCGACGACGCGGCCAAGCAGCGCCAGCCCGTCGTCCTTCGTCAAGTACATGGTCAGGCCCTCGGCGAGGAACAGTGCGGGACGATCGGCCGGGATGTCGGCCAGCCAGGACGGATCGGTCACTGATGCCCGCACCATTCGGTAGTTCGTCCGATCCGGGTAGACCCGTTCGCGAAGGTCGATGACGTCCGGGTAGTCGACGTCGTACCACCGCACGCCGGGGCCAGGATCCAGCCGGAAGACCCGGGCATCCAGACCACAACCCACGTGCAGCACTATGACGTCCTGGGCGTCGTCATGGGCGGCCAGGAACTGGCGGGCCCAGTTGTCGAAGTGGGCGGTGCGAATCGCCACCGACGGCGCCCGGCGCGGGGTGATGGTCGTTTTGGCCCAGTCGTAATCGATCCGCGCAACGGCGGCCTTCGCATACTGATCGCGCAGGATCGACCGGGGCGCGTCGGCGTCCAGGGCCTTGGCGTACAACGTCGCGAGCATGGTCTGCGGCGGTCCGGTGAGGTCAACGCGTACGCGGTCCACTTCCGCGAGCCTATTCAGATTGGCCGGCCCGGGTATTTTCAGAGGCATTTTCGGCGGCTTTACGAGCGTCGCGCAGGGCGGCCCAGAACCGGGCAGCCTCCCGGATCGATTCCTCGACCGGGCGCGGCTGCCATCCCAACTCGCGGACCGCCTTGCTGTGGTCGACGTCGGATTCGGAGCGCATCATCCGCACCGATTTGAGGCTGAGTTCGGCGTCTTTGCCGGTGAGCCGGGCCTTCAGGCTGCCGAATGCGCCGAGAGCGTAGAGCGCGGGTACCGAGATCGACCTTGCCGGCGGCGGCACACCCGCCTCCTCGGCCGCAATCCGCACGACCTCCTTCAACGGCATCATCTTTTCCGAGATCAGGTAGCGCTCGCCGACGCGCCCGCGCTCGGCGGCCAGGATCATGGCCGTGGCCGCATCGTCGACGCCGACGACTTCCAGTTGAATGCCGTTCATGACGAAGGGCAGCTTGCCGAACACCGCGCCGGCGATGAAGGCGCCGTGCGGGGTGCGGCCCCAGTCGCCGCTTCCGTAAGTCGTTGACACGCACATCGCGACGGCCGGCAGGCCCGCCTCAGCCACGTACCGCATCACCAGATCTTCTGCCTGGACCCGGGATTGGACGTAGGGAGTCAGTCCACGGGAGCCGATCACGTCGTCCTCGGTGGCCACCTGACCATGCCGCCGGCCCACCGTCACGTAACTGCTGGTGAAGACGAACCTGCGCAGACTCGGCTCCTTGACGGCGATATCGAGAACGTTGCGCAGGCCTTCCACATTGGTGCGAAACAGCGGCGCCGGGTCACGCAGCCACGCGCTGGTGTCGACGACGCAGTAGTACACGTCGTCGCAACCGTCCATCGCTTCGCGCACGGTGGCGGTGTCGAAGACGTCGCCATGGAACCGGGTGAGCTGCAGGTCGTCGATGGCGCGGGTGTTGGCGGTGGGCCGCACCATGGCACGGACTTCGGCTCCGGCCGCCACCAGCCGGCGGGTCACATGCGAGCCCAAAAAGCCGTTGGCGCCCATGACCAGCTTGGGTTTCGCGCTCATTGCGGGCCCCCGTATTCCTGCATCCAGCGCTCAGCGTCCCCGTCCAGCGTGCCCAGCTCCTGCGCCTTTCGGCACCACTTCAGCCCGGCCTTGAGAAAGCGCAGCGGGTTGTAGATGTCCTCCTGGCGGCGCCACTGGCCGTCGCCGGCGTAGGTGATGATCGAAATATTGGTCGCGGTGATCACGCTGCCGTCGCCGGGGTCGCGCATCGGGTTGTCCAGCTCCATGATGATCCGCCCGGTCGGCTCGTCGATAACCGACCACAGCGACGGGAACGCCACCATGTGGCTGCCCGGGAAGGTCGTCATAGTTTGCTGAATCCAGGAGCGCACCTGCCCGCGGCCGTGCATGGTTCCCGCCGCATGCTCGATGTACTCGACGTCGGGCGTGTAGTGCTCCACCCAGGCGTCCCAATCCCGCGTCTCGGCGGCACGGGCGACCGTCTCCTCGAACTTCTCGAAAGCCGCGGACAGTTCGCTGCGGGGGAACTCCAGGCCGCTCACGGGCCGTTGCACCTCACGGGCGGAGTGTAGCCTGGGCCGCAACGACCGAGTTGTCGGATGCCGGCCTGCTGGTATTGGGACTTAGGAGAACGTGGCATGACAAGCACTAAGAAAGCGATCCTGGCCGGTGGCTGCTTCTGGGGAATGCAGGACCTGATCCGCAAGCAGCCCGGTGTGGTATCGACGAGGGTCGGCTACAGCGGCGGCGACGTTCCCAACGCCACCTACCGCAACCACGGCAGCCACGCCGAGGCCGTCGAGATCATCTTCGATCCGTCGGTCACCGACTACCGCACGCTGCTGGAGTTCTTCTTCCAAATCCACGACCCGACAACGAAGAACCGGCAGGGTAACGACAGGGGACCCAGCTACCGGTCGGCGATCTTCTACGTCGATGACGAGCAGAAGCGAATCGCACTAGACACCATCGCCGACGTCGAGGCGTCCGGCCTGTGGCCCGGCAAAGTGGTGACCGAGGTCAGCCCGGCCGGCGATTTCTGGCAGGCCGAGCCCGAGCACCAGGACTACCTGCAGCACTTCCCCAATGGGTACACCTGCCACTTCGTCCGCCCGGGTTGGAAGCTACCGCGACGGGCCACCGCCGAGCGCTGAGTTCCGGCTCAGCGCCGGCGCACCACAATCCGCCCGCCGTCTTTCGGCGTGTAGGCAACACCCCGGCAATGCCATTCCTCCGCGGCCGCCGTGGTGGTCTCGATGGTGAAGTGGCACAACACTGTTCGCAGCACCACGTCCATCTCCATGTTCGCAAACGCGGCCCCCACGCAGCGGCGGGTCCCACCCCCGAATGGGATCCACGCGAAGGCGGACGGCTTGTTACCGATGTACCGTTGCGGGTCGAAACGCTCCGGGTCGGGGAAGACGCTGGGGTCGTCGTGTATCGACGCGATGCTCACGATGAGCGAATCCCCTTGCGGGATGACCCATTCACCGAGCTGGTAGGTCGGCGGATAGACGCGGCGAGCGGCGAAATCGATGACGGTCCTGGCCCGTTGAACTTCCAGGATTGTCGCCTGACGCAGCTCATGGCCGCCGTTATCGGCCTCCTCGACCAGGGCCGCCAACAGATCCGGATGCCGGATTATCCGCTCGAACGCCCAACCGAGGGTGGACGCGGTGGTTTCGTGGCCTGCGGCCAGCAGGGTGAGTAGCTCGTCGCCAATGTCCTTGCGCGACATGACCGAACCATCCTCGTAAGTGCTGCGCAGCATTAGCGCGAGCACGTCGGTCCGGTCGGTGAAGTTAGGGTCTGTCCGCTCGGCGTCGATCAGCTTGTCCACTACCAGGTCGTACTGACGCCGCCATTCGTCCAGCCGCCCCCACGGGGAGTAGCGACCATAGTTCCGTTTGGGTTTCGGCATCGCCGCCAGTCGCGAGCCCAGGGTGACCCAGGGCGGGATGAGCCGGCGCAGCTCGTCGAGTTCGGCACCGTCGGCCCCGAAGACCGCGCGCAAGATGGCGTTGAGCGTGATGTGCATCATCGACGGCAGCGTTGGGAACGGTTGGCCTTCGGGCCAATTGGCGGTCTCGCGCAGAGTCTCTTGTTCGATAATGGCCTCGTAGTTCTTCATGCTCTTGCCGTGGAACGGCGGCGCCAGCAACCGTCGCCGCCGACGGTGCTCGTCGCGATCGAGGGCGAATACCGAACCAGAGCCGAACAGCCGGCTCAGATTGGGCTGGATGTTGCCGAGCTCCTCGGGGCTGGTGGTGAAGATCTGCTTGGCCAGCTGTGAGTCGCCGACCACCACGACGCGACCGTAGATCGGGATGTGCACCGTGAAAACGCTGCCAAAGCGGCGTGACAGCCACCGGATCATCCAGCGTCGCGACATCGCGAAGGCGAGGCCCTGGAAAATCTTGGGGAGCCGGGTCGCCGGGGGCAACCTGACTGCCGGCGACGCCGGTGGGGCGGTGACTACTTCGCTCATGGCGCTGATGCTCCCAACATTTGCCACCGTGATCGGGGTGGTACGGCGGTGTACCGCGAGTCTTTACCGGTACGGTACTCTGTGGTACCAAGCCTGACAAGGTCCGTCGGAGGGGCGAGGTCGATGACATCAGTGGCATCAGTGGCCGGTGACGCGGCCTTCGGGGACCCGCTGGCCAAGCCCGATTCATTTCGGCTTCGGCTGCTCGACGGCCTCGCCGCCTCGATCCGCGAACGCGGGTACCGCGCCACCACGGTCGCCGACATCGTGCGCCACGCGCGCACTTCCAAGCGCACCTTCTACGACCAGTTCCCCAGCAAGGAACAATGCTTCCTGGAGCTGCTGCGGGTCGAGATCGAGATCATGGCCGAAGACATCCGGATGGCGGTCGACCCCGAGGCCGACTGGCATCGGCAAATTCGTCAGGCGGTCGAGGGCTACGTCAGCAATATCGAGTCCCGGCCGGCCATCACGCTGAGCTGGATCCGCGAACTGCCGTCCCTGGGTGACGTCTCTCGCCCGGTCCAGCGACAAGGGCTGGAACTGCTGACAAGCCTGTTGATCAACCTGAGCGGGAGCCCGGGGTTCCGGCGCGCCGAACTGCCACCGCTGACGGCGCCGTTGGCCGTGATCCTGGTCGGCGGTCTGCGCGAACTCGTCGCGCTGGCCGTCGAGGACGGCCGACCCGTCCGGGACATCGTCGAACCCGCGGTGGATGCGTCCATCGCGATGCTCGGCCCGCGACATTAGGCTCAACGCAAACCGTCGACCTACTGGAGGATTTCCGATGAGGCTCTCGACCCGCAACCAGCTCAAGGGAACCATCACCGAGGTCGACCTTGGCAGCGTGATGGCAATCGTGAAGGTTCAGCTCGACGGCGGCGACCAGGTCGTCACGTCCTCGGTAACCAAGGATGCCGCCGTCGACCTCGGCCTCAAGGTCGGTCAGCCCGCGACGGTGTTCATCAAGTCGACAGAAGTGACGATCGGCGTCGAGTAATCATGGCGTCCACCATGCGCGCCGAGCGCTTCTATGCGGACACCAAAAGGATTGCGCTCGAGGATGTTCCGATCCCGGAACCCGGACCGGGCGAGGTTCTGGTCAAGGTCGCCTACTGCGGCATCTGCCACTCGGACCTGAGCCTGATCAACGGAACGTTTCCGGCGCAGGCGCCGGTGGTGATTCAAGGCCACGAAGCGTCGGGCACGATCGCCGAACTGGGCCCCGACGTGACCGGTTGGGCGGAGGGCGACCGGGTGGTGGTCGCCGCCGGCCGGCCATGCCAGGCATGCCCGAACTGCCGTCGCGGTGACACGGCGAACTGCCAGCGGATCCGATTGATGGCCTTCGCCTACGACGGCGCATGGGCTGAATACACCGTGGCGCAAGCGTCCGGCCTGACCCGGGTACCGGACAACGTCCCGCTCGAGCAGGCCGCGATCCTGGCCGACGCGGTGTCGACTCCGTTCGGCGCCGTGGTCCGTACCGGAAAGGTAGCCGTCGGCGAAGCGGTCGGGGTGTGGGGCGTCGGTGGCGTGGGCACCCACATTGTCCAGCTCGCACGGCTGGTCGGCGCGGTACCGGTGATCGCCCTCGACATCAACCCGGCCGTTCTGGAGCGTGCGCTGGAAATCGGCGCGGACTACGCGTTCGACTCCCGCGATGACGGCTTGCCGGACAAGATCGCCGAGGTCACCGGTGGCCACAAGCTGGACGTGGCCTTCGATGCGGTCGGTCTGAAGGCGACGTTCGAGCAGGCGCTCGAATTGTTGACCCCCGGCGGGCGACTGGTCGGCGTGGGGATGAGCGCGGAATCACCGACCGTCGGGCCCACCGCCATGTTCGGGTTGACCCACAAGCAGGTACTCGGCCACCTCGGCTATCAGAATGTCGACATCGAGACCCTGGCGAAGTTAGTTTCTTCTGGGAGACTTGACCTTTCGCGGTCAATTAGCGAGATCGTGTCGCTGGAAGACGTGGCACTGGGTATTGAGAAGCTGGAGCGCCAGGAGGGCAACCCCATCCGCATTCTCGTCAAACCGTAAGAAACGCGCGGATCCGGTCCAGCACCAGCTCGGGTCGCTGATCGACGATCCAATGGCCCACGCCGTCGACCAGTTCCACCTCGAAATCACTCAGCCGGTCGGCATAGCCGCGCAGCAGGTTTGGCGTCAGCACCGGATCGCCGGTGCCGTGCAGCCAGCGGACCGGCACGTCGACGCCGGCATCATCGAACTCCCCGCGCAGCCAGCGCACGATCTCTGTGCTCTGAAAGGTGCGATACCAGCGCGAACCGGCCAGCGCGTGCCCGGGCTGGCGCATGCACTCGACGTACATCCGAACGTCCTCCTCAGGCACGACGAATCCGTCGCCGACCCAGGACCCCCAGATCCGGAAGTAGCGGGCCTTGGGATCACCGATCAACCAGGGTCCGAGGACAGGCAGCACCATCGGGATCTGGTACCAAAAGCGCCAAAGGTTGCGGATCGTCGAGAGATCGCGGATGGCCCAGGGTGCCGACGTGTTCACTCCGAAAAACCCGGTCACCTTCTCCGGATGGCGCAGCATCATGATGAATGCGACCGGCCCGCCCCAGTCATGGGCCACCAGCCTGACCGTCGGCACGCCCAAGCGATCCAGCACGGCCGCCAGATCGTCGGCCATATCGGCTTTCAAGTACCGCGAGCGGGGCGCCGAGCTCCAGCCGGCTCCGCGCAGGTCGGGACACAGAACCCGGTAGCCATCGGCGGCCAGCGGACCGATCAGCTGGTGCCACTCCCACCAGTTCTGCGGAAAACCGTGGACCAGCATTACCGCCGGTCCGTCAGCCGGGCCGGCCTCTGCCACATGGATCGTGACGCCGTCGGCCAGGTCCACAAATCGGTGTTCGACGCCTTCCAGGGCGGGCAGAGTGACCATGTGTCAGAAGGTAGCGCGAGCTGGGGGCACCTCCCGCTTGCGGGGGAACGCAAAAGCCTCCAAATCAGGCCGGATTTGGAGGCTTTTGCGTCTGCTCGGCACCTAGCGCACGCCGTGTTCGGCCAATCGCTTGATCGAGGCCAGCGTCTTGTCGATCGCGGCCTCGAACTCACGCAGCCGCACGAACACGATCTTCTGTTCCTTATCGGGCATCGCGTCGATCGCCATCGACAACCCCGACCGTCCCGGACCCATCCGCATCCCGTAGGTGAGCGTGATACCGCCGTCGCGGGGCGTGAGCCGGAACCGCCAGGTCGCCGACGGATTCCCGGAGTCGCCGACCGCCCAAGCGAATTCGCGCGGCGCGTCGCAGACAACGATCTGCGAGGTGCTGCGCCACTGCCCAAACGCCGGGTGTTCGTTGTGTCCGACGAAGCTGGCACCGACGCGAGGCTGATGGTAGCCGTTGACCCACTTGACTGCTCTTAGCTCGTTACTGAGGGTAGGCATCAGCTCGATGTCGGAAACTAGGCTCCACACCCGGGCCGGATCGGCGTCGATCCACGTTGAAGCTTCCACTATTGGGTTATCTGCGTAGCGCGCGCCGGTCCATTCCACTAACCTATTGTCCCCTGCCCGGAGGGGTGCGACCGACGCCAATTACGCGGCGGCGGGCAACCGATCGACTGGCTCGCCCGGCGCCGAAGGCCGCGGGGAGGTCGACCCGGGAAGGGTCAACCTGACGATCTTGCGGACGACGGTGCCGAACTGGCGCATCAGCGGGCCCTTGTTATAGGGGATGCCGTAGCGTTCGCAGATCTCCTGCACCTCCGGCGCGACGTCGGCGTACCGGCGGGCCGGCATATCCGGAAACAGGTGATGCTCGATTTGGTGCGACAGGTTGCCGGAAAGCAGGTGGAAGAACTTGCCTCCGGTCAGGTTGGCCGAACCGAGCACCTGGCGGAAGTACCACATGCCGCGCGACTCGTCCTTCGTCTCTTCGACGGTGAATTCCTGGGTACCGTCCGGGAAGTGGCCGCAGAAGATGATCATGTATGACCAGACGTTGCGCATGAGGTTGGCCGACAGGTTGCCGGCGAAGACGAACGGCGCGAACGGTCCGGCGAGCAGCGGGAAGGCGACGTAGTCCTTGAGCGTCTGCCGGCGGGTCTTTTTCCAGATGGCCTTCAGGGTGTCGCGCTTGTCGCGCAGCCGGATCTCGCCGGAGCGGATACGTTCGGTTTCCAGCTCGTGCAGCGCGACGCCGTACTGGAACAGCACCATCAGCAGGAATGCATAGACCGGGTTGCCCAGGAAGTACGGCGACCACTTCTGATCCTCGCTCATCCGGATGATTCCGTAGCCGATGTCGCGGTCCATCCCGACGATGTTGGTGTGCGTGTGGTGCATGTAGTTGTGCGAGTGCCGCCACTGGTCGGCCGGGCAGGCGGTGTCCCACTCGAAAGAGCGCCCGGAGATCGTCGGGTCACGCATCCAGTCGTACTGGCCGTGCATGATGTTGTGCCCAATCTCCATGTTGTCCAGGATTTTCGCGATGCCCAGCATCGCGGTGCCCAGCAGCCAGGCCGGCGGCAGGAACAACAGCGCCCGGCCACCGACTTCCAGCGCGCGTTGGGTCTTGATGACCTTGCGGATGTACTCGGCGTCTTCTTCGCCGAGATCTGCCATCACGCGTTCTTTGATGGCGTCGAGTTCGCGGCCGAAAGCGTCGGCCTGCTCGGGTGTCAAAGCGATCTTGTTGTGTGACATGACTATTCCTTTACGGGTTTCACCGCGACTGTGAATCTGACTACGCGACACGCCGTGTGGGCGTCGCCGGATTCACAGTCGCGCACTTGGGTTGGCTAGAGGGCCAGCTCGACATCGCCGACCGGGACGGACACGCAAATTTGCACATCCTCGTCGGGGGTAGTCGAGACAGCACCGGTGGTCAGATTGCGCACCGTGCCGGCGGTCTTGCGGCGGGTGCAGGTGTGGCAGATGCCCATCCGGCATCCGTTCTCCGGCTTGAGGCCGGCTGATTCGGCCTGCTCCAACAGCGAGCGGCCGTCGTCGACGACGTCAACCCCGCTGTCCGCGAACAGGATCCGCCCGCCCGACGGGTTCGCGGCGGCTCGAACACCGGCGGCACGAAGCTCTCGGTGTACACGTTGTCGCAGTGCTCACGGACGGCTTCGACCAAAGCGGTGGGCCCGCAAGCGAACACCACATCGGGCCCATGCCCTGAAGGCATGGCCGCGGCCAGATGCTCCGGCCCGAAGCGGCCGACGAGGTCGCCGCCGTCCGATCGGGTGTATCCGTGCAGTACCCGCACCTGCGGCATCGCGGCCAGCTCGTCGCGGTAGCACGCCTCCCGCGCGGAACGCGCGTAGTGCACGAATGTGATCTCGGCGCCAGGGAGTTGAGGGTGGCCCTCGGCGACCAGCGTGCGCAGCATCGCCATGACGGGCGTGATGCCGCTGCCACCGGAGATGAACAGGATCCTCCTGGGCCTTCCAGGCCCCGGTGTCGGCAATACGAAATCGCCGCCGACGCCGGTCAGGCCGACCACCATGCCGCGACGGGCACTCTCATACAAGTATGTGGAGACCAGCCCGCCGTCGTGGCGACCGATCGTCAGCTCCAGGTTGGGGCTGCCTTCGGCGTTGGCCGGTGAATAGCAGCGGGTGTGCCGGCGGCCGTCGACGTCGACCGAGAGGTTGACGTACTGCCCGGCCTTGACGCCGTAGCTGGACCGGAAGGTCGCGTTGGGAGCGAGCGTGAGGGTCACGCTGCGCGGCGTCGTGCGCCGCACATCGACGACCTTGGCGCGGGCCTCGCCCAGCGTCCAAGTCGGCGAAACAAGCTCGGTGTAACGGTCGACACCGTGCGGGCCGGTGAGCAGGTCGACCAGGTCAGAACCCAGGACTCGCTTCTTCAAAGTTTGAGTGAACATATGTACACCGTGACAGCATAACGTGCAGGTGGTCAAGGATTTTGCCAGCTCTGTGTTACGGTTCACATAGTGAACAGTCGTACGCCTAGCCCACACCCTCGGCGCTCGGACCGCAGTCGTAGCCGGGACAGTCCCTCGCGCGAGGAGCGCAAGGAGGCCACGCGCCGCGGCATCATCGCCGCGGCGCTCACGCTACTTCACGACCGCAGCTTCAGCGGCCTGAGCCTGCGCGAGGTGACCCGTGAGGCCGGCATCGTGCCCGCGGCCTTCTACCGTCACTTCGAGTCGATGGAGGCCCTCGGGCTGGTGCTGATCGACGAGTCGTTTCGCACCTTGCGCGACACGCTGCGCGGAGCCCGCGCAGGCAAGCTCGACCCAAACCGCGTGATCGAGTCTTCCGTCGAGATCCTGGTCGGCAGTGTCGCCGGAGGTCGCGAGCACTGGCGCTTCATCGTCCGGGAGCGGTCCACCGGGCTCAGCGTGCTGCGCTACGCGATCCGCACCGAGATCCGGTTGATCACTTCCGAATTGGCGACCGACCTGGCTCGTTTCCCGCGCCTGAACGAATGGACCACCGAGGACCTCAACGTGCTGGCCACCCTGTTCGTCAACGCGATGATCGTTGCCGCAGAGGCGATCGAGGACGCCCAGGGTGCCGAGGCGCTGGAGGAGATCCGGCGCATCGCGGTGAAGCAACTGCGGATGATCGCCATCGGGGTCGCGGGCTGGCGAAGCAACTGACCAGCGCTAACGCGGTGGCCGCCACATGGCCCACAGTGTCGGCCCACCCTGCGGGAGCACGATTTCACGGGTGACGGTGAAACCGAAACGTTGGTAGTAGGGCACGTTTTCGGGTTTCGTCGACTCGAGGTACGCCGGACAGTGCTCGGCATCGCAGCGATCCAGCCGGGACTGCATCAGCACCTGTCCGAATCCGCGGCCGCGGACCGTCGGGTCGCTTCCGATGGCGGCCAGGTACCAATGCGGCTCTTCGGGATGTGCGCGCTTCATGATCTCCTGCACCATGCGCCCCTGCGCCGAACGGAGGCCGAACACTCGCATGAACGTCGGCATCATCGCGAATTGCTCTGTGCGCGTGTGCATCCATCGGTTCGGCGGATCCCAGAGTGCCGCCGCACCAATGCCCGGGCCGTCGCAGGCCACTTCCACGCCCCCGCCGGCCAGATGGTGGTGCAGCGTCATCGTCGCGAACATCCGGTGCAGCTGCGCCGACCGGGCATTGTCGTCGGGAAGTATCCACGTCATCACCGGGTCGTCATGGAAGGCCCGGCCCATGGTTCGTGACAGCTCGCGAACATCGGCCTTGACCGCTGCGCGCGCCTGCGGACTCATCTGGCTGAGGCTACCGCGCCACGTGATATGTGCCGAGCAGACGCAAAAGCTCCCGACACGCCGCGCGTGCGGGAGCTTTTGTGTCTGCTCGGCGTAGCACGGGTAACCCGATCCGATGACGGGCATCTCAAGACGGGCCTTCGGGCAGATCTCCGCCGGGTTCGGTGTGCTCGGCGCAGGTGGGTTCGCTGCCGGCTGTGATACCGACCGCAACACACCGGCCGCACCGCCCCCGCCGTCAACCAAGAGCGTGGGAGTTGTGTTGTCGCACGAGCAATTTCGCACCGATCAGCTGGTGGCCCAGGCACAGGCCGCCGAACGGTCCGGCTTCCAGTACGTCTGGGCCAGTGACCACCTCCAGCCGTGGCAGGACAACGAGGGCCATTCCATGTTCCCGTGGCTGACCCTGGCCCTGGTCGGCAACAGCACCAGCCACATCACGTTCGGCACCGGGGTAACCTGTCCCATCTACCGCTACCACCCGGCCACGGTGGCCCAGGCATTCGCCTCCCTGGCGATCCTGAGCCCCGGGCGAGTGTTTCTGGGCCTGGGCACCGGCGAGCGACTCAACGAACAGGCCGCCACCAACACGTTCGGCCGATACACCGAACGCCACGATCGGCTGATCGAAGCCATCACACTGATCCGGCAGCTGTGGAGCGGTGAGCGAATCTCGTTCGCTGGACGGTATTTTCAGACGAACTCACTGAAATTGTACGATCCGCCGCCCACGCCGCCGCCGATCTTCGTCGCCGCCGGCGGACCCAAGAGCGCCACGTTGGCCGGCCAGTACGGCGACGGCTGGATCACTCAGGCCCGCGACCTGAGCAACCCGAAACTGCTCGACGCCTTCGGCGCAGGCGCGCAAGCCGCCGGGCGCGATCCCGCCAAGCTGGGCAAACGCGCGGAACTGTTCGCCGTCGTCGGCGACCAGAACACTGCCGCGCAAGCCGCCGCGTTGTGGCGTTTCACTGCAGGCGCAGTCGACCAGCCCAATCCAGTCGAAATACAGCACGCCGCCGAGTCGAACCCCATCGACAAAGTGCTCGCAAACTGGACGGTCGGCACCGACCCCGCCATCCATATCCGGGCAGTGCAAGCGGTTCTCGACGCCGGAGCCATCCCGTTTCTGCACTTTCCCCAAGCCGACCCCAACGCGGCCATCGACTTCTACCGCGCCAACGTCCTGCCCAAACTGCACTAACGGGCCGGCCGCAATCAGCTGGGCATGGTGATCATGGGCATCAGGTAGTTGCGCACATAGTTGCGAGTGTCCTCGGGGCTGGCGAGATTGATGCTGGTATGCGGGGTGACGATGAAGGACAGCGTGAGCCGGGCGTGCAGCTCCGCGACCGTCCTGAGGTGGCGCTCTTGCTCGGGTGTCGTGGGATTCGTGCCGTAGAGGTCGTCGCGCAATTGAGCGGCGGATTGCTCGGAGGCGAAATCGAGGACGGCACCGGCGTCGATCGTCAGGCTGGGCAGGATGGTTTCGGGCTCCGTACGCAGCAACTTCCCGAGCAGGGTGTGTTCCCGCAGGAAGGTCACCGTGAACACGGTGCCGTAGACCAGACGGTCCTCCAGCGTGGCCCCGTGCGAGCGCGCCTCCGCGTCGCCGTCGAAGAAACGATGCACTTCGGCGAGGACAACGGCGTCGATGAGGAGGGCTTTGGTGGGAAAGCGTCGGTACAGAGTGGCGCGTCCGACGCCGCTGCGGCGGGCGACGTCTTCCATCGTGGTGCGCCGGAATCCGACGAGTTCGGCCTGCTCCAGTGCGGCACTCAGAATGCGGATGGTGGTCGCGTCGGGGTCCCGGAGCTGGGCGACGACGGCGGGGTCGGGCGTGGCGAGCCGCCGTACGAACTCAGCAGTTCGGGTCGTGGTCACTTGTTGTCCCTTGCCCACTCGCATTGGTCGCCGTATCGTAGCGATTGAATCATATGAGACATTGATAGTCTATGTGTCTCGTACGTCTCACAGCGGCGGTTGCGCCGCCGGTAGGGGTTACAAATGGGGTTCGGGCTCTGGTCCAGGTGGGTCGCCATGCACGGCGTGCCTCGGGCCTTCATGGCCATTCGGGCACGACAAGGCGACCCGTTCGCCCGTTTGATCGCCAATCACGGACTCAGCACTGGTCCTTCTCGGGATCCGTACCCGCTGATGGAGGAGATCCGGAATCGGGGACCTCTGGTGCGCACTCCGTTCACCTGGGTCAGCGTCGATCACTCGGTGTGCCGGGACATCATGCGGGACAAGCGATTCGGTGTCACGCCGCCAACACGGATGGATCTGCCGCGGCCGCTGCGGGCACTGATCTCGAGGACCGACCCCGGCGTGCCCAATCCGGTGGAGCCGCCCGCCATGGTGATCGTGGATCCACCCGATCACACTCGCTATCGCCAGCTGGTGGCCTGCAGCTTCACGCCCCGCGCGATCGACAAGCTCAGCACCCGAGTCACCGAGGTCACCGAGCAACTCATCGATCGGATCACGAGCACACCGCACCCCGACCTGATCGCCGATTTCGCGGTTCAACTGCCGGTCGCCATCATCGCCGACATCCTCGACCTGCCCGAAGACACGCACCCGCGGATGCTGGAGTGGGGCCACTGCGGCGCGCCGCTGTTGGACATCGGAATCGGTTGGCGCACCTACCGGTCCGCGATCGAGGGCCTGCGCGGCGCCGACTCAGAACTTCGGGAACGATTCAACGACCTGCGTGCCGGCGAGCCGGGCGATAATCCGTTCAGCCGGCTGGCCGCCGATGGCTCGCTCACCGACCGGGAGTTGACCGCGAACGCGGCGCTGCTGCTCGGCGCGGGCTTCGAGACCACCGTCAACCTCATTGGCAACGGCATCGTCGTGCTCCTGCAACATCCCGAGCAGCTCGCGCGGTTGCGCGATGACCCCGACCTGTGGCACGGCGCGGTGGAGGAGATTCTGCGGCTGGAGAGCCCGGTACAAATGACCGCCCGAACCGCGATTTGCGACGTCGAGATCGCCGGACACCACCTAGCCGCCGGCGACATGGTGGCGCTTCTGCTCGGCGGCGCTAATCGCGACCCACACGTCTTCACCGATCCAGGCACTTTCGACATCACTCGGCCCAACGCCCGCGACCACTTGGCTTTCGCTTCGGGGGTGCACGCCTGCCTCGGTGCCGCGCTTGCCCGCATCGAGGGCGTGACCGCGTTACGCACCCTCTTCGAGACCTTTCCCGATCTGGGCCTCACCACCGAGCCAGAGCGACGGGGGCTGGTCAATCTACGCGGATACACGCGATTGCCAGCGCAACTGGGCAGCAGGCGGGCGCCGGTTACCACTGGTCGCCCGTAGCCGAATTCGTTTGACCTGGATGCGGGTGGGGCGGATCGCGTCAGTCCCAGTAGCGCTTCATGAGTTCTGTCGCCCATTCGGGTTGACGCACCTGCCCACGGGGACCGAACTCGTTCAGATAGGGCTTGATATCGACGACCGGGGTGCCGTCGATGGCATCGAGTCCGCGCACGCTGATCTCGCGGCCTTTCACACCCAACACGGCACACGTCGTGACCCCAACCCGGTTGGGGCGGTTCTTGCCTCGCTGCGCGAAAATGCCCACCTCAGGCCAGTCGGGATTACCCCGGGGACGTCGTGCGCCGACTTCGACATCGTCGGCGTCGACACGGTGGAACGCATACACCACCTCGACATGCGAGAAGCTGTCCAGCCCCCACAGCGCCGACTCGTCGAACTCGTCTGACAGGCGGATCACCGTCGTCTCCCGGTCCCAGTCGTCGTCGGTCGGCGTCGTACGAGTGCTCTGGACCGTTCCTACCGGAACGATCCGGATATCCCCGATATCACTGCCCGAGTCCATGTCAGTGGACTGTAGACGCCCGGCGCGCATAGACGACCTCCGCACCGACCCCGGCGAAGGCGAGGCCCAGCACCGATTTCCCAGATTTTTCAAGACGGCCGTCACCCACGAAAACCACGTCACCGCGGCCCACGGTGCGGCTCAGCAGAACCTGCCCTCCCAGCCGGATCGGCGCACACTTTGCTAGTACAGTCATGATCCGCGTACTATCTCTCGATGGACCCTGACTCACAACGACTACAAGACAAGGCGCATACGATGGTGTGGCTCCATCCAAGATGCCGGTGCAGCGCTGCGCCGGGGAACGGTGGCCAACGGTGTGGGACTTCGAAACTGACCCGGAATACCAGGCGAAGCTGGACTGGGTTGAAAAATTCATGGTCGACGAACTCGAGCCGCTGGATCTGGTCGCGCTCGATCCTTACGACAAAAAGAACCCCGAGATGATGGCGATCCTGCGGCCGTTGCAGCAGCAGGTGAAGGATCAGGGACTATGGGCCGCGCATCTGCGGCCCGACCTCGGCGGACAGGGCTTCGGCCAGGTCAAGCTGGCACTGCTCAACGAGATCCTCGGACGCTCCCGCTGGGCCCCGTCGGTGTTCGGCTGCCAGGCACCCGACTCGGGCAACGCCGAGATTCTCGCGCTCTTCGGTACCGAAGCGCAGCAGGCCCGTTACCTGCAGCCGCTGCTCGACGGCGAAATCACGTCCTGCTATTCGATGACCGAACCACAGGGTGGTTCTGATCCCGGCTTGTTCGTCACGGCGGCTACGCGTGACGGCGACAGCTGGATCATCAACGGGGAGAAGTGGTTTTCCACCAACGCCAAGCACGCGTCATTTTTCATCGTCATGGCCGTCACCAACCCCGACGCCCACACGTACGAAAAGATGTCGCTGTTCATCGTTCCCGCCGAGACCCCGGGCATCGAGATCATCCGCAATGTTGGTGTGGGAGCTGAGTCTTCGCAGCGCGCCAGCCACGGCTACGTCCGATACAACGAGGTCCGGGTGCCGGCCGATCATGTCCTTGGCGGCGAAGGCCAGGCATTCATGATTGCGCAGACCCGACTCGGTGGCGGCCGTATCCATCACGCGATGCGCACAATTGCGCTGGCCCGCAGGGCATTTGACATGATGTGCGAACGTGCGGTGTCGCGGAAGACCCGGCATGGACGACTGGCCGACTTGCAGATGACCCAGGAGAAGATCGCCGACAGCTGGATCCAGATCGAGCAATTCCGGCTGCTGGTGCTGCGCACGGCTTGGCTGATCGACAAGCACAACGACTACCAAAAGGTCCGCCGCGACATCGCGGCGGTGAAAGTCGCGATGCCCCAAGTGCTGCACGATGTGGCGCAGCGGGCCATGCATCTGCACGGCGCGCTCGGCGTCTCCGACGAGATGCCGTTCGTCAAGATGATGGTGGGCGCCGAGTCACTGGGCATCGCCGATGGCGCCACCGAACTGCACAAGATGACGGTAGCCCGCCGCACGCTGCGTGAATACCAGCCTGTGACAACACCTTTCCCATCTCAACACATACCAACCCGGCGTGCGGAAGCCCAGGCCCGGCTGGCCGAACGCCTGGAACACGCGATCGCCGAATTCTGACCGCCCTGGGTTGTCGAAAAGTCGCGCAGTAGTTTATATCTCGCGGTAGATACTGCTGTCAGGAAATGTAGCGAACAACACTTTCGGCCACACACGCCGGCTTGCCCGACCCCTCGATCTCGACGGTGGTCGACACGGTCGCCTGCGCGGCACCGTTGCCCAGGTCTTCGACACCGACCAGCGAAGTCAGCGCACGCACCCGCGAGCCGACGGGCACCGGCGCGGGAAAGCGGACCTTGTTGAGTCCGTAGTTGACCGCCAGCTTGATGCCGTTGACGGCGTATGACGAATGATGCAGCCGGGGTAGCAGCGACAGGGTCATGAAGCCATGAGCGATGGTCTTGCCGAACGGACCCGCGGCCGCCCGTTCCGGATCGACGTGGATCCACTGGTGATCACCCGTCGCGTCGGCAAACAGGTTGACGTCTTCCTGAGTAATGGTCACCCATTCGCTCTCCCCGATGGTCTCGCCCGCGGCGGCGGCCAGGTCGGCGACTGACTCGAAAGTGCGCATGGGTTTCTCCCTCTGGTCGGCTGACCAATATCGTGCCACCTCATCGATTTGGGATCGGTGGCGGCGTGCGCGATGTCTACTTGAGGCCATGCAGATGCAAGTCAGGAAGTCCACGTTGGCCGCAGCGGTGTGGCTGGCAGCCACCGCCGCAACGATGGGTTCCGCGGGTCCCGCCTATGCCGACCCGCAACCGGAGATTGTGCTGTGCGATCTTCAGCAGCTCGCTGTGGCCGGCAGCCCGTCGCAACCTGGGCTGGGACACCGCGCCATCCAGCTGAACTTCACGCTGCTGCCCGGCGTCGGCCCGTGTGAGATGTCGGGTTATCCGACAGTGGCGGCCGAGGTTGCGGGTGCCGCGCCGGTCAACGCCGAGCAGACGCCGGGCGGATACTTGGGCGGCGCGAAACCAGGCACACCGGCCACGCTGGAACCCGGCCGCGGCGCTCACGCGATGGTCGAATGGACCGCCGCCGGCGATTCGACGTGCGCGATCTACGGGTCCGCGCCAACCGACGTACACCTACGCGTGCAGCCGCCCGACATTTGGCAGACATTTGACGTTCCGATCTCGGTCGGACGCAACGAGGGACTCTGCAATCTGCAGGTCCACGCGGTGACTGGCGACTGAACCTGACGCAAGATGGCCGTGTGAGGCTGCTGCTCATTGCCGATACCCACGTCCCGAAACGAGCCCTTGACCTGCCCATGCAGGTCTGGGACGAGGTCGCCAGGGCCGACGCCGTCCTGCACGCCGGCGACTGGGTGGTTCCGGAGTTGCTCGACGAGCTGGAATCCAGGGCCGCTCGACTGGTCGCGTGCTGGGGAAACAATGACGGACCCGAGCTGCGGGCACGGCTCCCGGAACGCGCGGACGTGACGTTGGCGGGCCTGCGATTCACCGTGGTACACGAGACCGGCGCCGCGACCGGCCGCGAAGCCCGCATGTCGCGGCTGTATCCGGACAGCGACGTCCTGGTGTTCGGGCACAGCCACATCCCCTGGGATACGACGACGAACACTGGTCTTCGCCTGCTGAATCCCGGCTCGCCGACGGATCGCCGGCGTCAGCCGTTCTGCAGCTACCTGACGGCCGGCGTCGCTAACGGGGCGCTCACCGACGTGGTCCTGCATCGCCTGGAGAAGTAGCTGCCGGCTAGCTGGCGCACAGCTCGCACACATATATAGCTCGTATACAGAGATATATATATGCAAGAGGCGGATATATGCAAACAATGAAGGCACGAACCGACCTGATCGCCGAGGTGTTCGGCGTTGTCGGAAGGTTCCGCCGGCAACTTCGCCGGTCAGCGGGTCGCGGGTTCGACTCCGCGCGGCTCACGGAGTCGCAGTCGGAGCTGCTGTGGCTGGTCGGCCGACAACCGGGGATCTCGGTCAACGCCGCCGCCGCGGAACTGGGGCTGGTGTCCAATTCCGCCTCGACCTTGGTGTCCAAGCTGGTCTCGAGCGGTTTGCTCATCCGGACTGTCAGCGACACCGACCGCCGCGTGGGCGAGCTACGGCTCGCCGAGCCCGCCCAGCAGATCGTCGACGCATCCCGGGCCGCGCGCCGAGCGTTACTGGCCGAGCTGCTCGACGGACTTGATCACGACCAAATCGAGTCGCTGACAAAAGGATTGGAGGTCCTTGACACGATGACCCGAATACTGCAGGAGCGACGATCATGAGCGGATCACTGCCGATGGCGATCGTGTGCCGGCACCTGACCTTTCGCTATGGCCAGTTCACCGCCGTCGACGACGTGACCTTGAAGGTGCGGCCGGGCGAAACCATGGGGCTGCTCGGGCCCAACGGCGCCGGAAAAACGACTCTGGTGCGCATGCTGACCACTCTGACGCCGGTGCAGCAGGGCGAATTACGCATCTTCGGAATGGACGCCCGCGATCAGACCGTCGATATTCGGAGCAATATCGGCTATGTCCCGCAACAGCTTTCGATTGAGCCGGCGCTGACGGGCCGGCAAAACGTGCAGTGGTTCGCCCGGTTGTACGGCGTGCCGCGGGCCGACCGAACCGAACGAGTGGATGAGGCGCTGGACGCCATGCAACTGCTCGACGTGGCGGATCGGATGGCCGCGAGTTACTCCGGCGGCATGGTCCGCCGCCTGGAGGTGGCCCAAGCGCTGGTCAACCGCCCGTCGCTACTGGTGCTCGACGAGCCGACCGTGGGTCTGGATCCGATCGCGCGTGACCGGGTCTGGACTCAAGTGCAGAACATGCAGGCCCAGTTCGGCATGACGGTGCTGCTGACCACCCATTACATGGAAGAGGCTGACACGTTGTGCGATCGGGTCGCGCTGATGCACCACGGCGTATTACAGGCCGTCGGAACACCTTCGAAGTTGAAGGCGCAGATATCCAACGTGTCACCCCGCGCCACGCTCGAGGATGTGTTCCGCCACTTCACCGCGGGAGAGTTGGCTTCGGAATCCAAGGAAACCGAGTCATCGGAGTCGTTCCGCGAAATCCGTTCCAGCAGAAAGGTTGCCCGTCGTGTCGGTTGACCCAGCCACCCTAGCCACCAGAGCCCCGCAAGCCCCGCGAGTCACCCTGGTCCGCGCCCCGCGCGGATGGCAACGGGTGCGCGCAACCCTGGACCGGATCGGCGCGTTCGCAATCGTCGAACTGCAAAAGCTGCAGCACGACCGCACCGAACTCATTACCCGGATGGTGCAACCGGCGCTATGGCTCTTGATCTTCGGTACCACGTTCAGCCACTTGCATGTGATCCACACCGGGTCGGTGTCCTATTTGGCCTTCCTGGCCCCGGGCATCATCGCGCAATCGGCGCTGTTCATCTCGATCTTCTATGGGATACAGATCATTTGGGATCGCGATGCCGGCATCCTCGCCAAACTCATGGTGACGCCCGCGCCGGCCTCGGGGCTGATTACCGGCAAGGCATTCGCGGCCGGAGTGCGATCGGTCGCCCAGGTCGTGGGCGTGATGGCGCTGGCGTATCTGATGAGGGTCGGCCTGACCATCAATCCCCTGCGGATCCTGGCGGCGATGGTGGTCGTGATGCTCGGTGCCGCGTTCTTCGCCTGCTTGTCGATGACGCTGGCCGGACTGGTTCGCAGTCGCGATCGGTTGATGGGCATCGGACAGGCGATCACGATGCCGTTGTTCTTCGCGTCCAACGCCCTGTACCCGGTCGACGTGATGCCCGCCTGGCTGCACGTGCTCAGTAGGGTGAACCCGCTCAGTTACGAGGTCGACGCGCTGCGCGCGCTGCTGATCGGCACCCCGTTCAACCCGATGGACATCGTCGTGTTGGTGGTGGCCGCGGTGCTCGGAATCGCCACGGCGTCAACGCTGTTGCGCCGCCTCGTCGCTTAGGTTTCCGGGGACCCCCAAGACCCAAAACGCGATCCAGATCGTCACCTGAATGTGACGCAGCACGACCGAGTCCGGGCCGACACGGAATCGTTAGCCAACCGCGACGTCCCGTGTCGGCCGCGACAGCCGAATCACGCAGTCCCCCTGTGTTTCACTCGCCCAGACAGATTCGACCGCAAGCACGCGGCACCTAAGAGTCGATGAAAGTTGGGATGGGTAAACAGCTATGTCGTTCTTCGAACAGATGCGAAAGTTGGGCGCAACGGCACGTATGCCGCGTCGGCTGGCTATCTCGGCTATCGGGGCTGTCCTGTTGACCGGTCTCGTCGGTGCGGTGGGTGGCACGGCGACCGCGGGGGCGTTCTCGAAGCCGGGTCTTCCGGTGGAATATCTGCAGGTGCCATCACCGTCGATGGGCCGCAACATCAAAGTCCAGTTCCAGGGGGGCGGAGAGCACGCGATCTACTTGCTCGACGGCCTTCGCGCCCAGGACGACTACAACGGCTGGGACATCAACACCCCGGCGTTCGAGGAGTTCTACCAGTCCGGCCTGTCGGTGATCATGCCGGTCGGCGGCCAGTCCAGCTTCTACACCAACTGGTACCAGCCGTCGCAGGGCAACGGTCAGAACTACACCTATAAATGGGAGACGTTCCTGACCCAGGAGATGCCCGCCTGGCTACAGGCCAACAAACAGGTTTCGCCGGCCGCAAATGCGGCGGTGGGCCTGTCCATGTCGGGCGGCTCCGCACTGATCATGGCCGCCTTATACCCGCAGCAATTCCCCTACGCCGCTGCACTTTCGGGGTTCCTCAACCCGTCGGAGGGTTGGTGGCCGACGCTGATCGGCTTGGCGATGAACGACGCCGGCGGCTACAACGCCAACAGCATGTGGGGTCCGTCCACCGACCCGGCGTGGAAGCGCAACGACCCGATGGCCCAGATTCCACGACTGGTCGCCAACAACACTCGGATCTGGGTCTACTGCGGTAACGGTGCGCCGAGCGACCTAGGCGGCGACAACATGCCGGCGAAGTTCCTGGAAGGCCTCACCCTGCGTACCAACCAGCAATTCCAACAGACCTACGCGGCATCGGGTGGACACAACGGCGTGTTCAACTTCCCCGCCAACGGGACGCACTCGTGGCCCTATTGGAATCAGCAGCTGGTCGCCATGAAGCCCGACATCCTGCAGGTGCTCAACGGCACCAACCGGGCCTAAGGGCTTCCCGAGTCACCAAGCCAGCATCGGCAGCAGTGCAACGGCCAGCGCTGCTGCCGATGCTCTTTTCTGACCCGCTGATGCTCGAGTGTGGGGTTAATGTACGAAATCTCAACGATTTCCGTGCGTAGGCCCACGCTCGGCGCCCGCCTGACCCGCTAGTCCAGCTCGTCGACGTGCGAATCCAACAGGGCGTGGCGGTCCTGATGGAAGTACGTGTAGCCGGTCGTCGCCGCGCACACGACCGCGGCGACCGCCAGCATCTGGGTTCCGCTGACCACCAGGCTGATGGCGCCGCCCACCACGGCACCCACGACGAAGCTGGCGAACAGCAGAAAGTAGCCGAGCCAGTCCGCCGCCGTGCCGCCGGCGATGTGTCGTTCGATGCCCTGGCCCATCTTGACCAGCGTGCCGGTCACATAGCTGACCGGGATCGACACCTCGCCATCCTTGACGAACGACGTGTTCAAAGCGCCGATCCCAAAGACCACGAGAACAATGGGGATGAAATCGAGTTGGCTCTGGTCCCACCGGCCCACGATGATGTCGACCGCAGTGGCCCCCATCAGGCTGAAGGTAGTCAGCACGGTTGGGCCGTGCGGGTGCGCAACCCAGAAGTGCCGCCTGCACACCGACGCGACCACCACGCCGGCGACGAAGCAGAGCAATAGCAGCCCTGCGGTGACCGACAGCAACACGTCGTGGCGGAAGTATCCGAGCACAGCGCGTTGGGCATTGCCAGTCATGAAGGTCACAAAGTAACCCGCGGAGTGGGTAAACGCGGTTGCTCCGAGCACACCGGCCAGCGCCGCCAGCAGCCAGGACAACCGGGACTCACTATCGAAAATCTTGCTCGCCACCCGCCCATGCTTTCAGACCGGCGGTACCCCCGCTGCGAACTGTCTGCTGATCCGGCCCGCTAGGCAGCCGTGAGCCGGGCGATGGACCTTAGCGGGATGGGCAGCCACCCGGGCCGGTGCCGCGCCTCATAGCCGGCCTCATACACCGCCTTGTCCAGTTCGTAGGCGGCCAGCAGCAGCGCCGAATCCCGAGGGTCGACACCCGACGCGGCCGCATAGCCGTCGCAGAACGCGGTGCGATTGCGCTGGACCCATTCCCGGGCGCGGGCGGCGCGCTGCTTGTCTGTGTTCTCAAAGCCATGGTCGACCAGTGGCCCGTACGCGGCGTACTCGTAGGAGCGCAGCACACCTGCCACGTCGCGCAACGGCGAATCCGGTGCCCGCCGCTCGACCAGCGGCTGGCCCGGCTCACCTTCGAAGTCGATCAGCAGCCAGCTCTCCGGGGTGCGCAGCACCTGCCCGAGGTGCAGATCACCGTGTACCCGCTGGATGGTAATGGTCTGTTCGGCGAGCTTCTGGAATTGCTGTTCGATCGTCGCCGCGTACTCCCGCAATTGCGGCACCACCGCCGCGGTCGCCGACAGCCGCGCCAGCATGTGGTCCACCGGAAAGGTCGCCTGCGTGGTGCCGAGCCGATCGGCCAAGGTGGCGTGTACGGACGCAACGGCTTCGCCCAGCCGGTAGGACTCGCCGGCGAAGTCGCCGCCGACTTCATGGGCATACAAGTCGCCTTCGGCGAACAGGTCGCGAACGCTGGCGGTTGCCATGGCCCAGCCTTCGGCGGCATTGGCCGCAAACTCGGTCACCATGCCCAACGGACACGCCATTTCCGCATCGCCGTTGGGCGCGGCGATCTCGTAGGTGCCGAACAATCGGGCCACGTGTGGGTTGCCCGCGCGGCCCAGCACCCGGTTGAGTTCGACGTCGGGGTTGATACCGCTGCTGACCCGGCGGAACACCTTGAAGATGGCGCCGCGATCGAAGATCACGCTGGTATTGGACTGCTCGGCGTCGGAGACTCGGGGGTACGCGTCGGTCGGCAGCTTGGCGTCGGGTTCGCTGACGAACGCCACTTCAGCTCCGGACGAGTTGCGCACGGCCGAGGAAGCGATCAGCGACAGCAGAAATCGAGACGCTGCGGTGTCGTATAGCGCGTCAAATCCGATGTGGTCGTCGGCTTCGCCGATGGTGGCTACCGTGCTGTACTCGGAGACCGGAGCCGAGTCCCACCCGACGATCACCTGGTAGCGCTCCGTTGAACCGTCCGTGTAAGCGACATCGACGAGCACCAGGTCCAGATCATCTCGCAAGGGCACGACTATGCCGGGCTCGGCGGTGGAAAGCTCGCGGCTGCGCCCGGCATACCAGCGTTGCTGCGGCAGCCAGTCTGACCATGGCAGCTTGGCCGGCAGCGTAGCCGTCAGGGTCATAGTTCCTCCTCGGATGCGGACAACTGGAACCAATAGAACCCGTGTCCTGGAAGTGTTAGCAGATAGGGCAGGTGGCCGATGCGCGGAAATCGCACCTGCCCGGTCAGTTCCACCGGCGTGCAGGCGTTCCATTGCTGCAGGTTCAGTTCGATGGGCTGCGGGAACCGCGACAAGTTGTGTACGCACAACACCACATCGCTTTCCTCAGAGTCATCATCACCCGGTGCTTCACGCGCGAAAGCCAGCACCGACGGGTTGGAGCCACCCAACTCCTGAAAAGTCCCGACAGCGAATGCGTCGTGCCGGCGCCGTACGGCCAGCATGGTGCGGGTCCAGTTGAGCAGCGATGTCGAGGTGTCACGTTGCGCCTCGACGTTGACGGCCTGGTAGCCGTAGACCGGATCCTGGCTGGGCGGCAGGTAGAGCCGGCCGGGGTTGGCGGTGGAGAAGCCGGCGTTGCGGTCCGGTGTCCATTGCATCGGCGTGCGCACCCCGTCACGGTCCCCCAGCCAGATCACGTCGCCCATACCGATCTCGTCGCCGTAGTACAGCACCGGCGAGCCGGGCAGCGACAGCAGCAGCGCGGTGAACAGCTGGATCTGGTTGCGATCGTTTTCCAGCAGTGGCGCCAGCCGGCGGCGGATCCCGACATTCGCCTTCATCCGCGGATCCTTGGCGTACTCGGAGTACATATAGTCACGCTCTTCGTCGGAAACCATCTCCAGCGTCAGCTCGTCATGGTTGCGCAGGAAAATCCCCCACTGCGCCATGTCCGGGATCGGTGGCGTCTGGGCGAGGATCTCCGAGATCGGAAAGCGTGACTCCCGGCGCACCGCCATGAAGATGCGCGGCATCAGCGGGAAGTGGAACGCCATATGGCATTCGTCCCCGCCGGTGTTGGCGTCGCCGAAATATTCGACCACGTCACCGGGCCACTGATTGGCCTCGGCCAGCAGCACCCGGCCCGGAAATTCGTCGTCGACCACCTTGCGCACCCGCTTGAGGAAGGCGTGCGTCTCGGGCAGGTTTTCGCAGTTGGTGCCCTCACGCTCGAACAGGTATGGCACCGCGTCCAGGCGGAACCCGTCGATACCGAGACCCAGCCAGAAGCGAAGAACATCGATCATCGCCTCCTGCACGGCCGGGTTGTCGTAGTTCAGGTCCGGCTGGTGGGAGAAGAAGCGATGCCAATAGAACTGGCGCCGGACCGGATCGAAGGTCCAGTTCGACTCTTCGGTGTCGACGAAGATGATCCGGGCGTCGGTGTACTTCTCGCTGGTGTCGCTCCACACGTAGTAGTCGCCGTACGGCCCGTCCGGGTCCCGGCGGGACTCCTGGAACCACGGGTGCGACTCCGACGTGTGATTCATCACCAGGTCGGTGATCACCCGGATCCCCCGCCGGTGCGCGGCGTCGACCAACGCAACGAAATCGTCAACGGTGCCGAACTCGGGCAACACCTTGTAGAAGTCCCGGATGTCATAGCCACCGTCACGCAGCGGTGAGTCGTAAAACGGGGGCAACCAAATGCAGTCGATGCCGAGCCACTGTAGGTAGTCGAGACGATCGATCAGGCCACGCAGGTCACCGGAACCGTCCGCACTGGCGTCGAAGAACGCGCGGACCAGCACCTCGTAGAAGACCGCGTGTTTGAACCAGGTTCGGTCGGCGGGCAGGATGGCGGCGTTTCCGAAGTCCTCCACATTCGGGTGCTCGACCACACCCCCCTCGACATGACTGCCGCCCCCGGACTGGCGGGCATGGTGCTCGACAAACTCGACCGGACGGCTTGCGTCGTTCATCAATTCCACGATGCCACGTGTACCCGAGGCCGGGCCTCGGGAATCAGGCCGGGCGACAGACGATTTGGTGCGCGGGCGGACAGTGTACGTGATGTCAGGCCGGCGGGCCGTCCGCCAACGTCACGTTTACGGTGCGGTCGCCGCCCGACTTGGAGTGCAAGGCCACCGTGATGGTGTCGCCAGGGTGATGCGGAACCAGCACATCCGTCATCGAGGTGGCCCCGTTGATGGGGGTGCTGTCAACCGCAGTGATGACGTCGCCCGCGGCGATGCCGGCGCCAGCGGCGGGGCCGCTCCCGACGACCCGTTCGACTCGCGCGCCGTTGCCGCCGTTGTCCATGACGCCCAGGCCAAGGAAGGCCGTCGGGCCGATGTGCACGGTGTTGGAGCCGGCACCGCCCCGGATCGCGTCAGCGACCCCCATCGCCTGACCGATCGGAATGGCGAAGCCCTGTCCTCCGGACATCTTGTAGCTGTCGGTGGCGGCGGTGTTCATGCCGACGACCTGCCCGCCTTGGTTGATCAGGGGTCCACCCGAGTCACCGGGCTTGATCGGGGCGTCGACCTGGATCAACCCGCCCAGGTTCTCGGTGGCGCCGGTCAGGGTGTCGGTCGCGGAGACGGTCTGATTGAGGGCGACCACCTTGCCGGACACCGCGGTCGGGCGCTCCGCCCGCCGCCACCGGCGTTGCCCAGCGCGGTGAGCGGCTCGCCGATCGCGACGCCACCGCCGATCGCGGCGGCGGGCAGGCCGCCGCCGCCACGAAGCTGCAGCACCGCGACATCCTGGGTGCGGTCGTAGCCGACCACGTCGACGCCGTAGCTCTGGCCATTGCCGATGGCGAACGCACGGATGTCGGTGGCGCCGGAGATCACGTGGTTATTGGTCAGCACGACGCCGCCCGGATCGATGACGATGCCCGTTCCGGCTCCCACGGCGTTGTTGTAGCCAAACCTGGTGCTGATGTTGACCAGCTGCGGCGCGACCGCCGCCGCGGGGTCCAGCGGCAGCGCGGGCCGCTCGGGGAACCGGTCGAGAGCCGGCCCAGCAGGCGCAGCGTGCGCCGGCGCGGTGACCGGGCTCAGGCCCACACTCAGGTCCAAGCCAAGACCTAAACCCGACCGCCAAACCGATCACAGCGAGGACGCTGACCAGTCGTGACCACCAGAGGGATTGGTGGTGCGCTTTGCTCATCCCGTAACCTCCTGCATCGGGGGAAGAACCGAAAATGTCCCAGCCTTAGGGTCTGGGCCATACGACTTTGTCTAGATCACCGTAGTCCAGGTAGCCACCGCGGGGAATTTAACCCATCCGGACGCCCGACGGCGCGATGGGGTAAGTGAGGTGGTGACTGACGTCACCGACCATGTCGATGAGCGTCAGGTCGCGGTAGCGGTACCGCCACTGGCGGTCGACGCGTTCGAAGCGGTCGTCATAGCGGCCGGTGACGATCGTCTGCAGCGGGAGCTCATCAGTTTGCTGCAGCACCGTGTAGTAGCTGCGGCAGTTGGCGGTCCCGGCGTCCTCGTCGACCTCGATGATCGGATTGGTCACCACATGCTTGGTCCGGGGTGTCCCATCCGGATAGAGGATGATCAACGATTTCCAGATGCCCAGTAGCCGGGCCGCGTCGATCGTGTCCTGGTCGGGGCCGCCGATCCGGATGCGGGCGTGCTCGAACAACGCAGCCGCGGCTGCCAGGTCGCCGGTGTCGATGCATTCGGCATAGCGGTAAAGGAGGTTTGCGATCTGCGCCTCGGCCTGCATGCGGCTAACCTAGCGTGGCGGCTCGGCGCCGCTGAAGTCCCTCTAACGCTCTTCTAAGCTGGTTCGGTGAGCCAATTCGACCCCCCGGTCAGGTTCGCAGCAAGCCCCGGTGGCGCGGCTGGCCACCGTCGCACCCGAAGGCGTACCGCACCTCGTGCCGGTGGTGTTTGCGGTCGATCACGACATCATCTACACCGCCGTTGACGCGAAGCCGAAAAGGACGCAACGGCTGCGTCGGCTTACCAACATCGAGAACAACCCACGGGTCAGCCTGATCGTCGATCACTACGCCGACGATTGGGCACAGTTGTGGTGGGTTCGAGCCGACGGTGACGCCGCCATTCACCGAGACGACGAGGCCGTGGACACGGGATACCGACTGCTGCGCGCGAAATACTCTCAGTACCAAACGGTTCCGTTGGATGGTCCGGTAATCACGGTCACCGTGCGCCGCTGGTCGAGCTGGCATTTCTGACCGGACGGACGTTTGTGTCTAGCCGTTGGCCTTGTGTTGGGCGGCGGTTGGGGGAAAAGTTGCTTACTGCCGACTGTGGGCCAGGACACACCGCTCGCGGGGCGCATCGAAGCTACCCAGGAGAACTGGAGGACAGCCATGGCGGACAGAGCGAATGCTTCCCAGGGCGCGGGAGCCGCTCCCACAGCGGACGGCCCCGGCGCCGTTCGCAACGTTGTTCTGGTGGGGCCCTCCGGGGGCGGCAAAACCACCCTCGTCGAGGCCTTGCTCGTCGCAGCCGGCGTCTTGAACCGACCGGGCTCGGTCACCGAGGGCACCACGGTCTGCGACTTCGACGACGCCGAGATCCGGCAGCAGCGGTCGGTCGGCCTTGCGCTGGCCTCGCTGTCGCACGACGGCACCAAGATCAACCTCGTCGACACCCCCGGATACGCGGACTTTGTCGGTGAGCTACGGGCCGGTTTGCGGGCCGCGGATTGCGCGCTGTTCGTCATCGCCGCCAACGAAGGCGTCGACGAACCGACCAAATCTCTGTGGCAGGAGTGCAGCCAGGTCGGCATGCCCCGCGCAGTGGTGATAACCAAGCTCGATCACGCCCGGGCGAACTACGCCGAGGCACTGGCCGCGGCCCAGAACGCGTTCGGCGACAAGGTCTTACCTCTTTACCTCCCGACCGGCGACGGGCTCATCGGCTTGTTGTCGCAGACCCGGTACACCTACTCGGGCGGCCAGCGCAGCCAGGGCGCCCCGGACGCGGCGGATGCCGATCGCATCGAGGAGGCGCGCGGCACCCTGATCGAGGGCATCATCGAGGAATCCGAGGACGAGTCGCTGATGGAGCGCTACCTCGGTGGCGAGACGATCGACGAGTCGGTGCTGATCGAGGACCTGGAGCGAGCCGTTGCCCGAGGTTCGTTCTTCCCGGTGCTCCCGGTCTGCAGCGGCACCGGCGTCGGCACCCTGGAACTGCTGGAGGTCGCCACCCGCGGCTTCCCATCGCCGATGGAACACCCACTGCCCGAGGTCTTTACGCCGGCGGGCGCTCCGCACGCCGAGCTGGCCTGCGACGCCGGCGCGCCGTTGCTGGCGGAGGTGGTGAAGACGACGTCGGATCCCTACGTCGGCAGGGTCAGCCTGGTCCGGGTGTTCTCCGGGACCATCAGGCCCGACGCGACGGTTCATGTGTCGGGCCATTTTGCGTCGTTTTTCGGGGGAGCTGACGGAAACGGCGGCGGGGCCGGGCACAGCCATCCCGATCACGACGAAGACGAACGCATCGGCGCCCTGTCCTTCCCGCTGGGCAAGCAGCAACGCCCGGCGCCGGCGGTGGTGGCCGGCGACATCTGCGCGATCGGCAAGCTGAGCCGGGCCGAAACCGGTGACACGCTCTCCGATAAGGCCGAGCCGCTGGTGCTGAGGCCGTGGACCATGCCCGAGCCGCTGCTCCCGGTGGCGATTCAGGCCCATGCCAAGGCCGACGAAGACAAGCTGTCGGTCGGCTTGGGCCGGTTGGCCGCCGAAGATCCGACGCTGCGGATCGAGCAGAACCAGGAGACGCACCAGATAGTGCTGTGGTGCATGGGCGAGGCCCACGTCGGTGTGGTGCTCGACGCGCTGGCCAACCGGTACGGCGTAACGGTGGACACGGTCGAACTCCGGGTTCCGCTGCGAGAGACCTTCGCCGGCAAAGCAAAAGGTCACGGTCGCCACATCAAACAGTCCGGCGGACACGGCCAGTACGGGGTGTGCGACATCGACGTGGAGCCACTGCCGGAGGGCTCGGGGTTCGAGTTCGTCGACAAGGTGGTCGGCGGGGCGGTGCCGCGGAACTACATCCCCAGCGTGGAAAAGGGCGTCCGGGCGCAGATGGAGAAGGGTGTGCACGCCGGTTACCCGGTGGTCGACATCCGGGTAACTCTGCTCGACGGCAAGTCCCACAGCGTCGACTCCTCGGACTTCGCGTTCCAGATGGCCGGTTCGCTGGCGTTGCGGGAGGCGGCGGCGGCCACCAGGGTGACCCTGCTCGAGCCGATCGACGAGATCTCGGTGCTGGTACCCGACGATTTCGTCGGCGCGGTGATGGGCGACCTGTCCAGTCGTCGCGGCCGCGTGCTCGGTACCGACACGGCGGGCCACGACCGCACGGTGGTAAAGGCCGAAGTGCCGCAGGTCGAGCTGACGCGGTACGCGATCGACTTGCGCTCGCTGGCGCACGGGGCCGCGTCGTTCACCCGTTCGTTTGCCCGCTACGAACCGATGCCGGAGTCCGCGGCCGCCCGGGTGAAGAGCACAGCCTAAAAATAGAGCCATGTCGACGATTAACGGCCTTCCCGCCCACATACTGCTCAACCATTTCATCGTCGTCCTGGGTCCGTTGACGGCGCTCCTGGCGATCATCTGCGCGCTGTGGCCGGCCGCGCGACAGCGACTGATCTGGCTGGTTCTGTTGCTGGCGGTCGGCACGCTGGTGCTGACCCCGCTGACCACCAGCTCGGGTACGTGGCTACGCGGGAAGGTCGGTGCGTCGTCGCCCGTGCTGGACCACCACGCCGAACTCGGCGAAACCATGATCTACATGGCGGCGGCATTGGTGGCCGCTATCGCCCTGCTCGCCGCCGTGCACGTTCGCCAGGCACGCGGGCGCACAGTGAAATTCGCCTTGCACGCAGTGGTCGGGGTGCTGGTGGTCGCCGCTGCGGCGACGATGCTGGTGCAGACCTACCGCGTCGGCGAATCGGGCGCGCGCGCCGCCTGGGGCAACGTGGCTTGGGGCAACGTGGGGTCCGGGCGGTAATACGAACCGCGGTCTTGAGATTGTCCGCCGAGACGCGCTCGGGTCTGCCGTCTGCATAGCGATTGAACAGTGGTTTTAGCGCGGCCGGGGCAACGATCGGGCCGCGAAGCGAGCAGGGGTGTGCGACAGTACGGAAGTGCTCCTGGCACTGGTGCGACGATATGTCCGCCCTTATCGGCGGCTGGTCGCTGTGGTCGCGCTGCTCCAGTCGATCAGCACGCTCGCATCGCTATACCTGCCCACCGTCAATGCGGCCATCATCGACGACGGCGTGGCCAAGGGTGACACGGAAACCATTGTGAGACTTGGCGGACTCATGCTCGCAGTCACCGGCCTGCAGGTGCCGTGCAGCGTCGGTGCCGTGTACTTCGGGTCCCGGACCGGGATGGGTTTCGGGCGCGATGTCCGCGCGGCGATCTTCCGCCACGTCACCGGATTCTCACTGCACGAGACTGCCCGGTTCGGGGTGCCGTCGCTGCTTACCCGAACCACCAACGATGTCCAGCAGATCCAGATGCTGGTGCAACTGACCTGCACCATGCTGATCGCCGCTCCGATCAGTTTCATCGGCGGCATCGTCATGGCACTGCACCAAGACGCCGGCCTGTCCTGGGTATTGCTGGTCGGCGCTCCCGTGCTGGCGGTAGGCAACTACTGGATCGTCTCGCGCCTGCTGCCGCCGCTCCGCAGCATGCAGAAACAGGTCGACAACGTCAACCGCATCATGCGAGAACAGCTCTCCGGCGTCCGGGTCATCCGGGCATTCGCGCGCGAACCCTTCGAGCGGGAGCGGTTTCGGAAGGCGAACAACGCCCTGACGACCAGGGCGTTGACCGCCGGCAACTGGCAGGCGTTGATGATGCCGATGACCACCGTGACCATGAACGTATCCAGCGTCGCGGTGATCTGGTTCGGTGGGCTGCGCATCGACGCCGGCCAGATGCAACTCGGTTCACTGATCGCGTTCCTGTCCTACCTGCTGCTGATCATGACGTCGGTCGCAATCGCGACGGCGATCCTGACGGAGATGGCCCGGTCGTGGGTATGCGCGGAGCGAATCGAAGAGGTGCTCTCCACCCCCACCGCGATCGCGAACCCGGCTGACCCGAAACATCCGCGGGCTGTACACGGCGTCGTGCGGTTGGCCGGGGCGTCGTTCTGCTACCCGGGTGCCGACCGACCTGTGGTGCAGGAGGTCTCGCTGACCGCACAGCCACACACCACCACCGCGATCGTCGGTTCGACCGGTTCAGGGAAATCGACGCTCGTCTCCCTGATCTGTCGGCTCTGCGACACCACCTCAGGCTCGGTACTCGTCGACGAGGTCGATGTTCGCGATTACGACACCGACGTGCTGTGGTCGATGTTCGGGCTGGTGCCTCAGCGCGGATACCTGTTCTCCGGAACAGTCGCGGAGAACCTGCGCTATGGCAAGGCCGACGCAACCGAGGACGAGATGTGGGAGGCGCTACGGGTGGCCAGCGCGGACAATTTCGTCCGCGCACACCAGGACGGCTTGCAGACGCCGGTCGCCCAGGGCGGCACCAACTTCTCCGGCGGAGAGCGTCAGCGGCTGGCGATCGCCCGTGCGGTGGTCCGCCGACCAAGGGTCTATTTGTTTGACAACGCATTCTCCGCACTGGACGTCCACACCGAGGCCCGGGTCCGCGCGGCCCTTCGCGACGTGGCCGCCGACGCCACCATCATCATTGTCACGCAGCGGATTTCGACCGCCATCGACGCCGACAGGATAGTAGTCGTCGATAATGGGAACGTCGTCGGCGACGGAACCCATGAGTCCCTGCTAAGGGATTGCCCCGCCTATGCCGAGTTCGCCGACTCGCAGGCGATGGCCGCCCGGACCGGGGGGCGGGCACCATGACGGCTTCGGGCTACAAGCCGGTCCGCGGCGTGGTGCAGGAGCCCACCGAGCGATGCCGCGATTTCCGCGGCTCGTCGAACCGGCTGGTGCGGCTGCTCACTCCGCACCGGGGGCTCACCGCCGCGGTCATATCACTCGCGATCGCCACTGTCACGATATTGGCGATCGAACCGCGAATACTTGGCCATGCCACCGACTTGCTGTTCAACGGCGTCATCGGCAGACAGCTGCCGGCCGGTATCACCAAGGAGCAAGCCATCGCTGCCGCTCGGGCACGGGGGGACAACACCTTCGGCGACCTGTTGTCCGGGATGCATGTCACTCCCGGCGTCGGCGTGGACTTCGCCGCGGTGGCCCGCACGCTCGGGCTGGCGCTCGGGTTGTATCTTCTTGCGGGACTGATGGTTTGGCTGCAGCCACGGATCCTCAATGTGGTCGTGCAGCGCGCCGTCATGGCGTTGCGCGCCGACGTCGAGGACAAGGTGCACCGGCTGCCGCTCTCCGATTTCGACTCTCGACAGCGCGGGGACTTGCTGAGCCGGCTCACCAACGACATTGACAACCTGCAGACGTCATTGTCATTGACGATCAGCCAGTTATTGAACTCGGCGCTGACCGTGGTGGCTGTGTTGGCGATGATGCTGACGATCTCACCGCTGTTGGCCGGCATCACCGTGCTGACGGTGCCGTTGGCACTACTGGCGACGCGGCTGGCTACCAGACGTTCGCAGCGGATGTTCGTGGCGCAGTGGGCGCACACCGGGCGGCTCAACGCCCACATCGAAGAAAGCTACAGCGGTTTGACACTGGTCCAGGCCTTCAGCCACCGGGCCCGCACGCTACAGCGGTTCGACGAATTCAACGCCGATGTCTACCGCGCCGGCTTCGGTGCGCAGTTCCTGTCCGGGCTGCTGTCGCCGGTCATCTCCTTTGTCGGCAACCTCGGCTACGTAGCCGTCGCGGTCGTTGGCGGCCTGCAGGTGGCGTACGGTCAGATCACCGTCGGCAGTATCCAGGCGTTCATCCAGTACATCCGCCAATTCAACCAACCTCTGACTCAGGTGGCGTCGATGTACAACACCATGCAGTCCGGAGTGGCCAGCGCCGAGCGGGTGTTCGATCTGCTGGATGCCGCAGAGGAGTCATCCGACCCACTGCCATCGGTGGACGGCCAACGCCCGCAGCCGATCCCGGCCGGCGACAGCAGAAGCGGCCGGGTGGAATTCGAGCACGTCACATTCGGTTACCGGGCGAATACTCCCGTCATTCAGGACTTGTCGCTGATTGCCGAACCCGGCAGCACCGTCGCAATCGTCGGCCCCACCGGCGCCGGCAAGACCACGCTGGTGAACCTGCTCATGCGCTTCTATGACGTCGACTCGGGCCGGATCCTGATCGACGGGGTCGACATCGCGAGTATCGACCGGCGCTCGGTGCGCTCCCGGATCGGGATGGTGCCGCAAGACACCTGGCTGTTTGGCGGAACAATCGCCGAGAACATCGGCTACGGAAGGCCTGACGCCGGACGCGACGAGATCATCGAGGCGGCCAAGGCGGCGTATGTGGACCGGTTCGTGCAGACGCTGCCGAACGGCTACGAAGCCTGCGTCAGCGACGACGCCGACAATATCAGCACCGGTGAGAAGCAGCTGATTACCATCGCGCGCGCGTTCCTGGCCCGCCCAGAGTTGCTGATCCTGGACGAAGCCACCAGTTCTGTAGACACTCGAACCGAGTTACTCGTCGCGCAGGCGACCCGCGAGCTACGTCGTGACCGGACGAGCTTCATTATCGCGCACCGGCTTTCGACGATCCGCGATGCCGACCTGATCCTGGTGTTGCAGGCGGGCCGGATCGTCGAACGGGGCACCCATGCCGAGCTGACGGGCCGGCGCGGCGCTTATTACGCGATGACCCGCGTCTAGCATTTCCATTTGGAGGAATCATGCTGTCAGGGAAGAAGATTCTGTGCGCCGCGGCGCCCATCTATGGCCACGCCGTGCCCGTCTTGAAGTTGGGTCTCGAGCTTCAAAAGTCAGGCAACGACGTGCAGATGGTGTCGTACAACGCAATGACGCAGGCCCTGTTCGATCGCCACCAGATGAATACCACCTCTGCGACCGTGAAGCCGCTCGATCCGGTACAGAACCTGTTGCAGGTCAAAGAGATTCTCGAGACGCATCAGCCTGACGTCACCATATGCGACTGGAGCAAAGACCTGTGGTTGGCGCTGCAGGCATGGCGCCCGGCATGTCGGGTGTCGATATTGCGATGCGAGCTCCTGTTCGGCTACCGGCGCCGCAATCCATTCCTACCGGACAAATTTCCCTTCGAGACCGTCGGCTTAGTCGACTGGCTGAATGACTGCCTCTCCCAGGTGGGACTGCAGCGCATTACCGACTGGCGAGACCTCTGCCGAGCCGAAATCATCGTCGTGCCGAGCATCCCAGCGCTCGATCCGCTGCCGGCGGGCGTTCGGGACCATTATCCCGAGTCGACGTTCGTGTACACCGGTCCGCTGCTTCTCCAAGTTGCCGGCCGTACACCCGAATCGCTGCAAGAATGGATCGCGTCATGTCAACAAGAAGGTGCTCCGGTCATTCTCGTGACGCTTGGTACGACGTGGGGAGGGAAGATCTACCCGCTCCTCGCCGATTGCCTGGCGCGAACCGAGTTCGCCGTCATCATGGTCATTCCCGACGACCAGGAGCGAGATCACCTCGAACAGCGGAACGGCCCACGATTTCAAGCCGTCGGACTCACCGATCTCCGCGACCTGGCCGAACGCGTGGACCTCGTCGTTCATCATTGTGGGCACGGCACGTTGCAGACAGTGCTCCTGGTCGGCAAGCCGTCACTGACGCTTCCGAGCGGTCAATACGATCGAGAGGACAATGCCTTACGTCTCGAAGATCTCGGTTGCGGACGCCACCTCGGACATGACTTCTTCAGGAATGGTCTTGATGCACATGCCTTCTCCGCCGCCGCCAACAACGTCTTGACCGACAACAACATCAAGAATGGCGTGTCGGCGATGTCGAAGACGGTGTGGGAGTTCGTCCAGAATCGCGGTCCGGCAGAGTTGGGGCGCGCGTTGGCTGCGCACAGCACACTGCAATGAACGCTGACGCATTGCGTTCATTCGGTGGCGTCGATCGTGAACAGCCCGGTCTCTTCCAGTCCCTCCGCGAATGCCCATCGCTCCTCGTCGGTGAGGCCCGGGAGCTCCAGCACATTGAATCGGGGCGTGCCAACGCAGAAGGCGATCGCATCCCGCGCGACGCGCGAAACGGCTAATTCTTCCACCCAACCGCGCTCCGTCTCGACGCCGAGAGCGACGAAGTCACCGGTTTCTCGATAGTCGAGCGCAAGCTTCTCGTGGGAACGGATTAGGTTGCACGGCTTCGGCTTATCAGCACTTGTGGGTTCGGCTGTGCCTAAGCCGCGGATAAACCGTCGGGTTGCAGTGGAACCTTGCCCGGCACAGCGCTCGAGCAGGTCCGCCACTGGGACGGTGTCGATCTGGGCGAGGAATTGGGCGATCGCACGGAGCTTTATCTGCCGATGCCGGGTCGCAATGACCTTGTCGTAGGCATCGCCGTATCCAGTCCGCCGGCGAGCGGCAAACTCGGTCAACAGCGGCAGACATGGTTCTTGGTCTGAAGGCCTCTCGCCATCGTGTGGGCTGCTGACGTGCAGCGACAGCGACCATTTGTCCGTCGGGTTGCGCGGATCATGAATGCACGGCTCATAGATGAAACCGACTTCTCCAGCACGAGCATCGAAGAGATTCTTCGGCACCAGGGCCTGACGGCGGTACGTCTCATCGCGGTCGTAGGTCTGGACTATCAGCTGATTGTGGCAGACGCCCGTGATAGTCCATGCCGTATGTTCGTGGGCGCCGGCATTGCTGCCCGGCGGCCAGTAACCCAAAGCGAAGCGGATTCCATATTCGGGCAAGGTGAAGAACGGAACCAAGTCCTGACGGCGCAGGCCCGGCCGTTCAAGCAGGGTCAGCTCGTGTGCGATGCAGTCGACCAGGAATTCGTCGTCACGAACGGCCGCGGTTGTCGCCGATCGAGCAGCGAGGACTGCACCCTTGTCCGGGGGCTCGCGCACCTGCTCATCGGGGAATTCATGCCGATCGAAGAGTTCGCAAAGGTCATCGAGCTTCACGCGGAACTCCCGGACCCTCGTCCCCGTGCGGCGCGGTTGGCGTCAACCCACACGGAGCACCTTGAGCTCAACCAATGCCGCGACGAGCGCGACCTTTTCGCCTTCGGTAAGCCCACCGGGCAATTCACGCACGTAGAAGGCACCTGTGCCGGCAATGAATTCCAGTGCTTCACGCGCGAGCTCGTTCACACTGAGCAGAACTTGACCGTCCCAGTCGATTAGGTCGACCATCCCGTCGGCCGATCCCACTACCAATTGGCCGCAAAAGTAGTTCACGACGCGTCGGCGAGGGGTCACCCAGCTCGAGTCGTCCCAGATCTGTGGCAGGTCCGCGCCGAAAAGGACGCGATAGCGGTCGCCGAACTCGGCCAGCGTCGCTTCGGCAGCCTGCTCGTTGTCGCCCGTGTTCGGCGCGTTGCTCGGGGAGTGGTGGCGATAACGGCCGAAATACTTGGCGCAGAAGGCGTTGTACTCCGCGGTATAAAGTACAAACTGGTGCCAGGCTTCATCCACGCAGAGCGAATGCATCTTCCAGGTTTTCGAACGATCGAGATGGCAAAGCACCAGATAGCGCTTTACTTCGGTGAAAAGCGCACGAGCCTCCTCGGGGGTGTCGACAAAGCGTTCTTTGACCAGCTTCTCGATTAGGAACGGCGCCTCGTAATCGAGCGCGTCAACCGCTCCCGCTAAGACATCCGGCGACACTGAACGGGCCACGGTGTGTCTATGGCTCGTGGCGGGGGCACTAATCTGCTATTTCTTCCTTTTCGTAACAGCAGCAGGCACCGCAGGTGCCTGAGCACCTGGCGTAACCAGGGGCGGAAGAACGCAGCAATATGTGGAGACGACCGTTCTGAATTTCTGTGATCTCAGCGGTCTCGATGGCTGGACTCATGGCGTGAATTTAGCACTCACCTGCGGAAATGTCCCGAAATTTCGCGACCCTCGGTGAGAATCCGGTAAGCATCGGGCCGCGCGGTGCGCATTGCGGAACCGATATCCTTGCCGCCCCGGTGTTCTCGGGTTTGGTGCGTTGACCACCGGTCATCCCGCGTCGACGCGATCAGAAGCGGAGCGGCGCAGCCGGGGAATTGCTGCAGGATTCGACCGGGCACCCTTACCCCACCCCCACACCGGATCGAGTCGCCCGAATACAACGACACCAAGGGCATAAAGGCGGCGCAGCGCAGCCATCGCCGATTCACGGTCATTTTGGCCGCTACCATGCGCGGCCGCGACCGCGTCAACGATTTCATCCGTCGTTCGCCCGGCCGTCGCAGAGTTCGAGTAGCGCGATGGTGACGGCGTTGACCTCCAGCTCACACGGCACCAGGTTCACCGTTTGCTGGAACAGCACCAGGCAGTGTCGGGCTTCGGCCTTGGCCAAAGGGTCGTCATCGGCGGTTGCGCCCGGCCGCCGTATAGCGAACACATCTGAGACGTCATAATCGAACTCCTCAACAACCACTGAATTACCGCGTATCGGATACAGGCCCCCCGCTTCACCCAATCTGAAAGCGCGATCGTGAAGGTAGTCGACGACCGCGAATGGCGGGGGAGCGTCGGGCATCTCAAATCCAATGCGAAGGCGAGCAACGGTGTAGCGCAGCGCTTCGGCGAATACGTCTCGACGCTCCTTCGCCATGGACGCTGACAGGCTTCCTCCAAGAAACGAACAGAACTCGAGAGCGCATGCAGGGAGGCTGGAGTCGTTGCCATTGTTGACGAACTGCTCGACAACGTCCGGTGCCAGCGTCTCGGCATACGACAAAAGGGACGGCACAGCCACCTCGAGCGCCCGTCGACGCGCGGGCGGCCCCGTCGGCGATCCATGAACCGCGACGCTGCCGGGGTAACGTGCATAGCGCTCGAACAGACCCTCCCAGGAAGCGATGAAATCCTGGTACCCGCCTGTCTTCTCGGCAGTTTCCGCGCCGGCCTGACCGATTCGCGTTGCCCACGCGGGATCATCCACGACCCTGAGCAGGGCATCGGCAAGCTCATCGGTGTCGCGCGGATCGGTGACAACGAGAAGATGGTCTCCACTTCGTAGCTGTTCGCGAATCATCTGTTTGTCGGCGATTTCTTTCGAGACGATGAGGCAGGTGCCACAGGTGAGCACCTCACGCGCGATCACCGGGCCATGGATTGCCACACGAAATTCACGCTCCAAGAAGCACACCGCGGCGCACGCGCGAATGAACTCGGGTACCCGCCAGTTGGGCAAATACGGGAGGATCAACGTCCGCTCGGCTATGCCGGCCGTGACCAGGCTTGGTCGCATTACCGCACCGAACTCGTTACCCACCATCGCGGCGAGCTGGAATGACCGACCAGCGGCGGCCAGACGACCGAGTGCCGTGATCAGATCGAAGGTACCTTTTGCCGCACCGACCTTGCCGTACACGCCGATGATGGGCATGGCCTCGCACTGGGATTTCAGCGGCCGTCCGGCCCCGTCGTACATCGCCGTCGCATGCAGATTCAGGGCCGCTCCATGAGGACTGAAGAAGTGAGAGTCGGGTAGATAGGGCGGCGCCTCCACAATTCGCGATGGGACAACGCCCATCCGCGCGAACCGGCCCACCAGTCGAGGGAATGTCAGGACGGCGGTGGCGTCTCGGAGAATCTCCTTGTACGCAAGCCCAAGGTCCGGCACCCTGGCGAGCCTGTCGATGTCGCTGCCGGCATGCCTGATCAGAAACGGCCGACCGCACCGCTGAGCCGCGAACCACCCTGCCATGCCATAAGGCTCAAGGTAATACGCGAGTATCACCTCGCACCCGTAGCGCCGAACAACATCGGTTGCCAGCGATGCGAGCCGGGTGAAGTAAGGATTGGCCGCCGGGATGTGAGCCATTGCGATCGGGTCGAACGACTCGACGTGATGCACTCGGACGTAACCGCCGTTATCGAACTGCGGCTGAAGCATTTTCGCGTCAGTGGGGTCAAGTCGAATCCGAAACCGGTCTTCCACCTCATCGGCGTTGGTAACGATGTGGATCTGGTGGCCTCGCGCCGCCAACCCGCGCGCCAACCAGTACGTCGTCGCGCTCACCCCGCCCTCGATCGGGGGATACTTACCCACGATGCAGACGCGCAGCGGCTTCTCGGTCACCCGCACGCCCCCACAGCCGAGCTCCCGGACACCCACCCGGCCGGTCCGTCCGGATCCGAGAGCGGCTGTACAGTGCTCGCCCGTCGTGGTCTCATAGCCGCAGACTCTTGCATTTATCAAGGACGACAGCAATGACGACCTCTCGCGCGGCGACACGGCCGATCACGGTGACCAAGCTGGGCAGCCGAATCGGTGCCCGAGTCGACGGGGTGCGGCTCGGGGGCGGCCTCGATCCGGCAACGGTCGGCGAGATTCTCGGGGCTTTATTGGCCCACCGGGTGATATTTTTCCGCGCCCAGCACCATCTCGATGACGATCAGCAGCTAGCGTTCGCCAAGTTGCTGGGCACGCCGATCGCCAATCCGGCCGCGCACCGAACACGACGCGGAAACCCGACGTTCTGGCACACCGACCTGGCGTACTTCGCGAACTACCCTGCGGCGTCGATCCTGCGCCCGATGCAGCTGCCGACTTATGGCGGGTCGACGTTGTGGGCCTCCACCGCGGCGGCCTACGCGGAGTTGCCCGCACCGCTCAAGTCCCTGGCCAACAACTTGTGGGCTCTGCACACCAACCGTTACGACTATGTGATGACCGAAACAACAACCGGGCACCAGGCGCCAGATTTCCGCACCGAGCATCCCGTCGTGCAGGTACATCCGCAAACGGGTGAACCCACTTTGCTGGCGGGGATTTTCGTTCGCGGGTTCATCGGTCTGGACAGTCACGAGTCAAGCGTGCTGCTCGAGCTGCTGCAACGCCGAATTACGGCAGCCAACAATACAATTCGGTGGAACTGGGAAATGGGCGATGTCGCCATATGGGACAACCGGGCAACGCAGCACCGGGCCGTCGACGACTATGACGACCAGCATCGGCTGATGCACCGGGTCACCTTGATGGGCGATGTGCCCGTCGACATGCAGGGGCGGCGAAGCCGGATGATCAGCGGCGCGCCGCTAGAGCCGGCCGTTGATTGACGCCAACTGAGAACGCGCCACAACGGACCGGACACCGTTGGAGAAGACATAACTGGCGGGTGGGCGGGAATGCCGCCCTAGCCTTTATCAGAATCCACCGCCAGTCGGGCCGCGGGACCGGTGGGCGGCGCGGCGGCGGCCGCGTCGATGCTTTCGAGGATCGACGCCAGCGCTTGAGAGTATTCGGACCAGGGGCGGTCGGGTTCGTCTCCCGCTCTTTGCGACAAGCGATACAAAGCACATTCGGATACGACCAACGGAGAGCCAACCGCCTCCAGCCACGACCGGACCACCGCGTAGTCCTCGAAGTCGAGGTGTGACGACTCACCTACCGCGAGCCCCGGCTCGACACCGGGGCAGGGGCTCAGCCCCGCAGCTAAGCGCAGTCCGCTGGCCGCAGCGCGCACGCGCCAGTCGAAAACGAGGTGATGGCTTGGCCATAGGGCAGCGAGCAATGCCGCGGTGGTCGACACGTCCGCCCCTGCCAGGCTGCTGCGCAGACTTTCCCATGATGCTCGGTCGTCTCGATGCACACGCAAACCGGTGGGAGTTTCAAAGAAACTGCCGACCGTCGGTGGCCGGTCGGGAATTCTCCTGAGCCGGCAAGGGCGGAGCCAACGTACCTGCGGTCGTTTGAAGTTGCCAACGGCCAGCACGACATGATGCCATCGGATAGCGCGGTCGGCTGGATCGGTTGCGGCCCAAAAGCGTTCGCCGAGCCACACCACATCGTCCCATAGTCCCCCGTCGTCCCACTCGGCGGCGAGTTTCCTTGCTCTTGACGCGGTAAAGCCGGGAAGGGGGTCGCCTGCCCGACTCTCGCAAAGCTCTTGGTTTCGATTAGCAGGTGACATAGCTGGTCACAGTATGACGCTGTTGGGCCGCCCCCCACCCGGGGTTACGTAATCCGAGTTGTCGTCACGCCTGCCGGCCGAACCGCTCCGCCACGGCGCGGCGGTCCAGCGAGCCTTTCGCGGTGTGCGGCAGTGCGCTCACCTCCTGGAAGCTGGCGGGCACCTCGAAGGCGGCCAGCCGCTCCCGGCAGAACACCGCAAGCTCGGCCGGTGTCGGCGACGGCGACACGCGGGGAACGATCGCCGCGGCCACAGTCTCGCCGTACATCTTGTCCGGGACGCCAAACACGGCCACTTCCAGCACGTTTGGATGGCTGGCCAGCACACCCTCGACTCGCTCCGGCGAAATCTTCTCGCCGCCCCGGTTGATGAGTTCCTTGATCCGGCCGCGGATGCGCAGATCGCCGGCGGCCGACAGTGACCCCAGATCACCGGTGCGCAGCCATCCGTCGGTGAAGTTGGCCGCGGTTATCGCCGGGTCGCCGAGGTAACCGCGCACCACGGTGGGACCACACAGCCAGACCTCTCCGACGGCCTCGACCGGCAACGGCCGCCCGTCGGGCCCGGCGATTCGGACCTGCGGTCCGGTCGACCGACCCACCAGACCTGTTGTCTCGGCTGGGCTTCCGGGTTGATCACCGGCCTCGATACCTGTTGTGCACACTTGGTGCGTGGCCTCGGTCATGCCGAATGCACACACCACGGGGGCCGAGAACTCGTCGTGCAGCGCTTGGGCCGTCTCGGGGGTGAGCGGCGCGCTGCAACTTCGGATGAAGCGCAGCGTGGCTCGCCCGCTGCCCGCTGAGTCAGTCTTGGCGCGCTCCAACAAGATCTGGTGAATCGTCGGCACCGCGGTGTACCAGGTGGCCCCGACGGCCTTGATGTCGTCCCAGAAGGTGTGTGCGGAAAACCGCCCGCGCGCCGGCAGTAGCACCGTCCCGCCCGATGCCAGGCTCGACAGCAGCGCGGCGATCAGCCCGTGACCGTGGTACAGCGGCATCACGGCGACGGTCGCATCGCGCGGCCCGAGCCGGTACCCGGCGATGATGGCCCGGACTGAATTGGCGATGTTTCCGTGAGTCCAGGGAACCATCTTCGGTACGCCGGTTGTCCCACCGGTGAACATGATCATCGCGTCGTCGTGCCGGAGGCCTTGGGGCATCGCACTCGGTCGGCGCGGCACGGTGGCGGCGTCGAGCTGGACCGACAGGCTGCGGTCGCCGCGATCGTTGGGGCCCGCGACCACCGAGATCCGCCACCACCGCAACTGCGGCTCGCGCCGGTCGCCCGGCACGTCGCCGTCGACCAGCAACACCCGCACGCCCGCCGCCTCCACGCGAGCCTGCTGCTCGCTGACGGGCAGGGCCGGGTCCAGCGGGATGACAATCAAGTCCGCCCGCGACGCCGCCAATAAACTGACCACGAATTCGGCATTGCTGCCCGCGCGCAGCGCGATCCGATCACCCGGCAGCAGGCCACGCCGTTTCAGCTGGTCGGCGAGGTCGTCGACCAGTCGGACCAGCTCCCGGTAGCTGATCGCTATCCGGTCGGGGGTGACGACGAGCGCCGCGGCGTCGGGCAGTCGGGTTGCCGCAACCTGGACCAGGTCGGCTATGCGTGGACTGGGCAATGAGTAAGTCACCTCCGGTGGGGCCACCAGGTCGCTTCGGGAGATCATGTGCAATGTCATCGATCGTGCTCCTTCTCCTCCGATGTGAAAAGCACTGATATTCGCACCATGCCGGGCGACCTCTCGGCACGTCTAATACCCATTTGTGCACGATTGATAACCAACTCTTATTAAACAAGCGTCAGTACGGCCGACCTGCGCGGATCGTGCTTCGATAGACGTTATTGATCGCTGCATAGCGACTTGGTCTTGAACACCGGAAGGCACCCGGACGACAGTGATGGCCAATACGGACACAAGGAGTCGTCACATGACCACTGATTCGGCATCTCCCGGCGGGCCGCCGGCGTTGACCGACGGCTTCCACCTCGTCGTGGACGCGCTCAAGGCCAACGACGTCGACACCATCTATGGGGTGGTGGGCATTCCGATCACCGACCTCGCCCGCGTCGCCCAGGCGGGTGGAATCCGCTACATCGGTTTCCGGCAAGAGACTTCGGCCGGCAATGCCGCTGCCGCCGCCGGGTTCCTCACCCGCCGCCCGGGCGTGTGCCTGACGACATCGGGCCCGGGCTTTCTCAACGGCCTACCGGCATTGGCCAACGCCACCACGAACTGCTTTCCGATGATCCAGATCTCTGGATCGAGCCGGCGGCCGATGGTAGACCTGCAGCGCGGTGATTACCAGGACCTCGACCAACTCAATGCCGCACGGCCTTTCGCAAAGGCCGCCTACCGGATCGGCCGGGTCGAGGACATCGGGCTCGGTGTCGCCCGGGCCATTCGCACCGCGGTCTCCGGCCGGCCGGGCGGTGTCTACCTCGACATCCCGGGTGACGTGCTGGGCCAGGCCCTGGATGTTGCCGTGGCGGCGGACACCGTTTGGCGGGTGGTCGACCCGGCCCCGCGTCAGCTACCGGCGCCGGAGTCGGTCGATCGCGCGCTGGACGTGCTCGCGCGGGCCCGGCGACCGTTGATCGTGCTCGGCAAGGGCGCGGCGTATGCGCAGGCCGACGGTGTGATCCGGGAGTTCGTGGAGGCCACTGGAATTCCGTTCCTGCCGATGTCGATGGCCAAGGGGTTACTGCCGGACTCGCACCCGCAGTCGGCGGCGGCGGCGCGCTCACTGGCGATCGCCCGGGCGGACGCGGTGTTGTTGGTCGGCGCCCGGCTCAACTGGTTGCTCGGCCATGGTGAGTCGCCGCAATGGTCGGCCGATGCCAAATTCATCCAAATCGATGTCGCCGCCGCAGAGTTCGACAGCAACCGGCCGATCGCGGCGCCGCTGGCCGGCGACGTCGGTTCGGTGATGTCGGCACTGCTGGACGGCGTGGCAACACGCCCCATTGCGGCGTCCAGGGACTGGGTCGGGGAGCTGGCCGAGCGTAAGGCGGCCAACGACGCCAAGATGGCCCGGCGGCTGGCCGAGGATCCCCACCCGATGCGGTTCTACAACGCGCTGGGCGCGATTCGCTCTGTGCTGCAAGACAACCCGGATGTTTATGTGGTAAACGAGGGCGCCAATGCACTAGACCTTGCTCGCAACGTCATCGACATGGAGGTGCCGCGGCACCGGCTCGACACGGGAACCTGGGGCGTGATGGGTATCGGCATGGGCTACGCGATCGCCGCCGCAGTCGAGACCGGCCGGCCGGTTGTCGCGATCGAGGGCGACAGCGCATTCGGGTTCAGCGGCATGGAAATCGAGACGATCTGCCGGTACCGGCTGCCGGTGACCGTCGTCATCCTCAACAACGGCGGGGTGTACCGGGGCGACGAGCGCACGGCCGCCACGGCGGCCGTCAACACCGACCCGGCGCCCACCGTCCTGAGCGCCCAGGCGCGTCACGAGCTGATCGCAGAGGCTTTCGGCGGCAAGGGATATCACGTTACGACGCCGGCCGAGCTGCGGGCGGCGCTGGCCGAGTCCCTCGCGTCGAACGGGGCGTCGCTCATCGACTGCGTACTCGACCCATCCGCCGGAGTGGAAAGCGGACACCTGGCGAGCCTCAACCCGACCAGCGCGGCGGCCCCTGCTACCCCGGCTGCCCCGGCCGGCGGGTAATTCCCAGTAGCTGCGCGTCGAAGAACTCGTTCAGCGTCAGCTGTTGCGCACATTCCGCGAGCGCGCGGGCAACGGGCGATCCCGGCCCCGCGGCGTTGGTGGCCAGCCCGATCTTGGCTTTCAGGGCGGGATCGACCAGTTCTACCGCGCGAATCTCGCCCACCATCGGCGTCGTCCACAGCCAGGTGTGCGGAACGATGCACGCCGAGTTGCCGGTCACAACCTGGGCTAACAGCGATGCGACGGAGTCGGTTTCGACCTGCGGGGTGACCGTGATGTCGTGCCCGGCGAAGGCCTCGTCGATGATCTGACGGTCGCGCATATCGGCGGTGAGTAACGCCAGAGGCAGTTGTGCGGCGTCCGCCCAAGGCAGCGTCGATGCACCAGGGGGCAACATGTCCGCCGGTGACAGCAGCACGTAGTGCTCGTCATAAAGCGGCACGAGGTCCACGTCATGACTGTCGTCGGGCGAGTAGTGGACGATGGCTGCGTCGAGCTCGAACTCGCGCAGCCGTCGATACAGCTCGCTGGCGGCCAGCCGGGAACGAATCTGCACCTTTACCAGGGGATGCGCCGAACAGAACGCCGAGAGCACCAGCGACGCCGTCGTCGATGCGGTGGGAACCGTGCCCAGCCGCAGCGTCCCGCTGAGTCCGGAGCGCACGGCGTCGACCTCGGCCTTGAACGCGTCGTGCTCGGCGAGAATCCGCTTGGCCCACACGACCAATCGCTCTCCCTCGGGCGTGAGGCCTTCAAAGCTGTGTCCACGGTTGATCAGCGTGACGTTCAACTCGCGCTCGAGTTTGGCGATCGCCGCGGACAGCGCGGGTTGGGATACGTAGCACTTCTCCGCCGCGCGGGCGAAGTGCCGCTCCTGGGCCACCGCGACGAAGTACTCCAGTTGTCGGAAGAGCACTTCACCTCCTGGGTTGTCGGCCGCTCATCTCGCTGAGGCTAACCCTTCCCGGTCAGCCAATCCAATGTTGTCGACACGTCGCGGACGTCCACCCCGATACCCCGGCACTCTTCGACACCCCGCTCATACAGACCCGACATCGCGTCCGACACCAGGACAATCCGGAAGTCGCGTTCGGAGGCCTCGTAAATCGATGTCCGTGGGCAGTTCGGGAAGTTGCAGCCCGCGAAAACCAATGTATTGCTGCCGCTTTCGCGGAGATGCCGCTCAAGCTCGGTGTGGTAGAAGGCGCCCCACCTCGGCTTGTATATCACGTGCTCGGCAGGCCCGACTTGTTGCAAGCCGCCGGCCAGTAGCAATTCGTGGTCCAGCGCAGGGACATTGGGGACGTCGGGCAACAGTTCGGCAGCAATCTGTGAGCCGGCACTGCCCGGCACGGCGATCCGCGCCCCCTGCTCAATCATGTTCCGCCGCACCAGGTCGACGTTCGATCCGTCCGGGCGGTACAGCCGGACGACATGCACGATCGGAAGTCCGCGCTCGCGGAACGCCTTGGCCAACTTGGCCATTGCCGAGATCAAGACGCCCGTTCCCTCGACCCGCAAAGGCGCGTCGTCGACATAAAAATCGCGCTGCACGTCGATCAGCACCAGCGCCGCCGAAGCCGCCAACGGGAGGGTATAGCTGCCAGATTCTCCGCCCACACTCATCGCCGCCCTCCTTACCTCAGGCCTGCCCTGCCACGCCGGATCGCCCGCGACGGGGGACCGAGCACGAGCCGCAACCGGGCGCTACGATTGCGACCAAGCCAGGACGCGAAGGTTTGCTACAAACACCTACGGGGTACCGGCCGACTAGAATACTGTTGTGTCAATTGCACCATCGCGAAGGGCGGACGCTATGCGCCGAGCTGTTCGTTATCTATTCGTTATCGGCGCAATCGCAGTAGTGGGCATGACCGGGTCGGTCAAGAGCAGCGTGGCCGCGGTCCCGGTGCCGGCGCCGGTTCCCGGCGTCGCTTCCGTTTTGCCCGCCGATGGTGCAGTAGTGGGTGTGGCGCACCCGGTCGTGGTGACGTTCACCGCGCCGGTCACCGACCGCCTCGCCGCCGAGCGGTCCATCCGCGTCAGTTCGCCGACCAACATGACCGGACACTTCGAGTGGGTCGAAGACAACGTCGTGCAGTGGGTTCCAAACCACTATTGGCCCGCGCACACCCACGTCTCGGTGAGCGTGCAGGAGCTGGGAACGGGCTATGAGACCGGCGACCAGCTACTCGGGGTTGCCAGCCTGTCGGCGCACACCTTTACCGTCAGCAGAGACGGAGAGATCCTCCGCACCATGCCGGCGTCGATGGGCAAGCCCAGCCGCCCGACACCGATGGGCAACTTCAGCGCTTTGTCCAAGGAGCGCACCGTCGTGATGGACTCGCGAACCATCGGAATACCGCTGAGTTCGCCCGAGGGATACCGGATCACCGCTTCGTATGCGGTCCGGGTGACCTGGAGCGGTGTTTACGTGCACTCGGCCCCGTGGTCGGTTGACTCGCAGGGCTACGCGAACGTCAGCCACGGCTGCATCAACCTGAGCCCCGACAACGCGGCGTGGTACTTCGACATGGTGAACATCGGCGACCCGATCGAGGTAGTCGGCTGACAGCTCACCAGACCCGCCGCATGTCGGCGCGCTCAGCCTGAGTGTGGTGACGGTCACAACTGGGGAATGGAAGACCCACCGCGTGCGATGGGTTTCCGCTAAACAGGTGACTTGCACCGATCTCTAAGGATGAACCATGACGCATGACGGGTGCGACACACAAGCAGAACGTCTCGAGCAGCTCGACGCCGATGACGGCCAATTCCGCAACGCGAAGCCCGATGCGGCAATTCGGAGTGCGGCACGACAACCGACTCTTCGACTGCCGGAGGTCATGGAGACGTTGGTGCAGGGCTATGCGGATCGCCCCGCGCTGGGGTGGCGGGCCCGCTCGTTGACAATCGATCCCGAGACCGGCCGCACCGCCACGCAATTGTTGCCGCGGTTCGACAACATTACCTACCGCGACCTGTGGGCCAACGTCCGCGCGATCGCCGCCGCGTGGCGGCAGGACGCGGACAATCCCGTGACGCCCGGAGACTTTGTCGCCACGGTCGGTTTCGCCAGCCCCGAATACCTGACCGTCGACCTGGTGTGTGGGTATCTCGGCCTCGTTGCGGTGCCGTTGCAGCACAACGCTGCCGCATCACGGGTGCAGCCAATCATCGCCGAGGTCGAACCGCGGGTACTCGCGGCGGGAGCCGGTTATCTCGAGCTCGCCGTCGAAGCGGCCTTGGGTAGCGCGTCGCTGCGGCGCCTGGTGGTTTTCGACTACCAGCCAGAGGTCGACGACCACCGGGAGAGTCTGCAGCGTGCCCGAGCGAAGCTGGCAGCCGCCGGCATGCCGGTAACCATCGAGATCCTCGGCGAGGTGATCGAGCGCGGCCGGGTGTTGCCGCCCGAGCCGGCCTATACCGGCGGCACCGACCAGCGGCTGGCCATGATCCTGTACACGTCCGGAAGCACCGGATTGCCGAAGGGCGCCATGTACACCGAACGGATGGTCGCGAAGCTGTGGACGAACCAGCTGTTGCCCGCATGGGAACACATCCCCGTGTTCAACGTGAACTTCATGCCGCTCAATCACCTCGGCGGCCGCATACCCCTGGCGACGTCATTCCAGGCGGGCGGCACCAGTTACTTCGTGCCGGAGAGCGATCTGTCGACGTTGTTCGACGACTGGAACCTGGTGCGCCCCACCGAGATGGGCCTGGTTCCCCGGGTGGCCGAGATGCTGTATCAGCGTTACCAAAGTGCCGTCGACCGGCGCGTCGCCCAGGGCGAGGACACCGAGCCCGCCGAGGCGCAGGCGCAAGCTGAGTTGCGCGAGCAGGTCCTGGGCGGGCGGATCCTGACCAGCTTCTGCGGTACCGCGCCGCTGGCGGCGGAGATGAAGGTTTTCGTCGAAGCGTGTCTGGATGTGCATGTGCTGGATGGCTACGGCTTGACCGAGGTCGGGATGGTGACCAAAGACGGCTTGGTGACCAAGCCTCCGGTGCTGGACTACAAGCTCGTCGACGTCCCCGAACTGGGTTATTTCCTTACCGACAAGCCGTATCCGCGCGGTGAGCTGCTGGTGAAGTCGCAGACGGCCACGCCTGGGTATTTCAAACGGCCCGATGTCACGGCCGGCGCCTTCGATCCCGACGGTTACTACCGGACCGGTGACGTGATGGCCGAGCTTGGGCCGGATCGTCTTGCCTACGTTGACCGTCGCAACAACGTAATGAAGTTGTCCCAGGGCGAGTTCGTCGCCGTAGCCCGGCTGGAAGCCGCGTTCTCCAGCGCCGCGCTGGTGCGGCAGATCTTCGTCTACGGCAACAGCGAACGTCCTTATCTGCTGGCCGTCGTCGTCCCGACGGTAGCCGCACTGGAAAGGTTCGGTGCAGGTGACGACCTCAAGGCTGCCCTGAGCGAATCACTGCGCCAGAAAGCGAAACTCGCCGAGCTGCAGTCTTACGAGGTGCCCGTTGACTTCCTGATCGAGTCCGAGCCGTTCAGCGAAGACAACGGCTTGCTGTCGGGGGTCGGCAAGTTGCTGCGGCCCAAGCTCAAGGAATACTACGGCGCTCGACTCGAGGACCTGTACGCCGAACTTGCCTCGACCCGGCTGGCCGAGCTGCGCACGCTGCGGGAAGGGGCGGCAGGCCGACCGGTCATCGACACCCTGACGCGCGCCGCCGAGGCGTTGCTGGGCCTGGCCGGCGGCCCGCCGCAACCGGATTCGCATTTTCTCGATCTCGGCGGCGATTCGCTGTCCGCGTTGACATTCTCCAACCTGCTGAACGACATCTTCGACGTGCAGGTGCCGGTCGGGCTGATCATCGGCCCGACGAGCGATCTGCGACAGCTCGCCGAATACGTTGCGGCCGAACGTGAATCCGGATCCAGGCGCCCGACCTTCAGCACCGTGCACGGACCTGGCGCCACCGAGGTGCGCGCCGCCGACCTCACGCTGGACAAGTTCATCGACGCGAAGACCCTGGCCGACGCCCCGGCCCTGCCGCGGTTCTCCGGTACGCCCCGGACGGTGCTGCTCACCGGTGCCAACGGCTACCTGGGACGCTTCCTGTCCCTGGAGTGGCTGGAGCGGTTGGCTGAAACCGGCGGACAGCTCATCTGCATTGTGCGGGGCACCGACGCCGACGCGGCCGCCAAACGGCTGGAAGAGGTCTTCCAAAGCGGAGACCCGCAATTGCTCGAGCGGTTCCGGACCCTGGCCGCCGACCACCTCGAGGTGATTGCCGGTGACATCGGTGAGCCGAATCTTGGCCTGGACCAGGCAACTTGGGAAATGCTGGCCCGGAACGTAGATGCGATCGTCCACCCGGCGGCCCTGGTCAACCACGTCTTGCCCTACGACCAGTTGTTCGGCCCCAACGTGGTGGGCACCGCCGAGCTAATTCGCCTGGCGATCACCACCCGGATCAAGCCGGTCACGTATCTGTCGACGGTGGCGGTCGCGGCGCCGGTCAACCCGGCCGAGTTCACCGAAGACGGCGACATCCGTACCATCAGCGCGGTTCGGCCCGTAGACGGCAGCTACGCCAACGGGTACGGGAACAGCAAGTGGGCCGGGGAAGTGTTGCTCCGCGAGGCGCACGACTTGTGCGGTCTGCCGGTCGCGGTTTTCCGGTCCGACCTGATCCTGGCTCACAGCCACTACGCGGGCCAGCTGAACATCCCAGATATGTTCACCCGCTTGATATTCAGCCTGCTGGTCACCGGTATCGCACCGTGGTCCTTCTACCTGGCCGACGCGCAGGGCGGTCGGTCGCGAGCACACTACGACGGTCTGCCGGCCGACTTCGTGGCCGAGGCGGTCACCGCGCTGGGTGAGCAGACGGGTTATCGCTCGTTTGACGTGATGAACCCGCACGACGACGGTGTTTCCCTGGACGTGTTCGTGGACTGGCTGGTCGCCGCCGGCCACGACATCCGGCGGATCGATGACTATGACGAGTGGCTCGGGCGCTTCGAAACCGCGCTTCGGGGACTGTCCGACAAGCAGCGTCAGCAGTCGGTGCTGCCGCTACTGGATGCCTACCGCAAGCCGGAGCACCCACTGCGCGGCGCACCGGCTCCGACAGAGGTGTTCCGTGCGGCGGTACAGGAAGCCAAAATCGGCGCAGACAAAGACATTCCGCATCTGTCGGCAGCGCTGATCGATAAGTACGTTTCGGATCTGCAGTTGCTGGGCCTGCTCTAGCCCGGGCGGGTCAGCCGGGCAGATTCTGCTTGATCGCGGCGTCTTGCTTACGGCCGATGTCCTTGGCAACTTCAGGATCCATCGGATCGTTTGGTGCGCTGTCGAATTCCAGGTTGGTAAGCGCCCTGCCTTCGGTGAACACCAGCACGGTGATCGCTTGGGTGTTGTCCGGGTTAGTACCGGAAATCATTGCCGCGCCTGAGCCGACGTCGACCGGCTGCCACGTACCGCTGACCTTGCTCCCGTAATTGTTCTTGGTGTTGTCAAGCGCCGTCGTCGCCGTTGGGGCATCAGCGACGATCAAGATGGTGTCGCCGATGCGGCGGCTACCGTCGGCGTTGGTAAACAGCTGGGCAACACCGGCCGCACCATTGGGATTCTGCACGGGTGGCTGTGATGCGGTGAAGTCGCCGCCGATATCACCCGCATTGATCAGCAACGCGGTGTAATCGGCGAGTGGCGCCAGCGACGTCGCCCCGCTCGAGCCGGCTGACGACGGTGCCGACGCTTTCTTGTCGCCGCCGCAGCCGGTGGTCGCGGCGCCCACTGCGATGACGACGAGCGCCCAGCCGGCGATACTTGTCCGAGCAAGGTCCATGGGCATTCCTTCCAGGTCGTACACCAGTGTGCGCGGCGCCTGACGCTACTGCGAAACGCGGGTGGGAACAAGGGTGGCGTTTTGCCGGTTGGCCTTGGGCATAGGGTTCGATTACCCGGGGGTTAAGGAGTTCGAAATGACGGTTGAAGTGGCGCGCGCCGTACGGTTCGACCATTACGGGGACCGCGACGTTTTATATGTGGCGGAGATCGACATGCCCTCGCCGGAACCCGGCGAAGTGGTGGTCGAAGTTCGCGCCGCCGGGATCAACCCCGGTGAGGCCGGCATCCGGGTCGGCGCGATGCAAGAGATTTTCCCCGCCACGTTCCCGTCAGGTGAGGGCAGCGACCTCGCCGGCGTCGTGACCGCGGTGGGGGCTGGGGTCACCGAGTTTTCGGTCGGCGACGAGGTTTTGGGGTTCAGCTTCCGCCGGTCCAGCCACGCCACCCACACCGCGGTCCCGGTGGGTCAACTGATCCACAAACCTGCCCAGTTGAGTTGGGAGGTGGCGGGCTCGCTTTACGTGGTCGGCGCGACGGCGTATGCGGCGGTCCGCGCGGTCGCACCCCAACCGGGCGAGACGGTCGCCGTTTCGGCGGCGGCGGGCGGAGTCGGCAGCATCGTCGTGCAACTGTTGGTCCTGCGTAAGGCCCGGGTGCTCGGCATCGCCGGGCCAGGCAACGCGGACTGGCTGCGCGCGCACGGCGTCACCCCGATCGCCTACGGCGACGGGCTCGCTGATCGGTTGCGGGAGGCGGCGCCCGACGGAATCGATGCGTTCATAGACTTATTCGGCCCGGACTACGTCCAGCTCGCCGTCGATCTCGGCGTGGCACCAGAGCGGATCGACACCATCATCTCGTTTCAGAAGGCCGGCGAAGTCGGCGCCAAGACCGAAGGCAGCGCCGAGGCGTCAACGCCGGAAGTACTTACCGAAATCGCCGACCTGGTCACCAGCGGCGCCATCGACTTCGACGTCGCCGCCACCTATCCGCTTGACCGGGTCGCCGACGCGTTCGGGGAACTCGAGCAGCGGCACACACACGGCAAAATCGTTCTCCTGCCGAATGGTTAGCACGGCGAGCAGACGCAAGCATTAGGCGTCCCAGCACGCCCTAGGTGAGTCCGGCCTCGACTATCTTGATGACAACGAACACGACGGCCACAACCAGGTAGGCACGCAAAGTAAGCAGCCCCGCCCGGCGCATCGGCGACATGGTTGGCCGAGCAAGCATTGCCAGGCTGGGGGTTTGCCAGTTCGCGCGATCCTGTCGGCGGACCGCATGCCGCTCGGCGCGCGTGAGCAATGGTGTGTCGTCGAGTTCGTCGACCTCCTCCGGGTCCAGGCCACCGCCGAGCGCCTGCGCGATGGCTTCCGCGTCGCGCAGGTCGCTATAGCGCCGACCGGCGATGATCGCGACAGCGCCGCCAACGATGCCGATCATCGCGCCGGCCGCCAGCCCTGCCTCGACGGTGGTGGTGGACAGCCGCGGGAAGAACGTCGTCGCCGTCAACGCCAGCGACAACAGCACCAGAGACCACACGATGGTCCACGCAACGATGTTCTGCCGCACCGTATTTACCCACGGGCCCAGAACCGCCCGGTCGTTGCACAGCAAGACCAGGAACACGGTCGCCGACGGCAGCAGGACACCGGCGAGCGCCTGTACGCCCTGCGTCACCAGGCCGAGGATGTGGTCGGGGCTGAACGCGACCGCGCCTGACACCGCGAGGAGTAACCCGTAGCCGCCGTAGAACAACGGAGCCTCGCTGATCTTCCAGTGCAGTGAATGCCGCCTGCCCATCGCGTCGCCGATGGCGTAGGTGGTGGCCAGCCCGACGGCGTTAGCCCCGATCAGCGACGCGTCCAGCAGGATGATCGCGAACAGCACGCCCACCACGCTGCCGAGGTGCTTCGACAGGCCGGATGCGACGGCACCCGCATCGGTGAAGTTTCCGACGTCGGCAGTGCCGGCCAATCCGAATGCCGTCACCGCCATCAAGGCCGTCGCACCCACCATGACGACCACAATTCCGATGACCAAATCGGCTCGCCCATAGGAGATCCAGCGTGCCGTGATGCGCTTGTCCACCACGTTGGACTGCTGGAAGAACAACTGCCACGGCGCCACCGTGGTGCCCACGATCGCGACGACCAAAAGCAGCACGGTGGAGTTGAGTCCACCCGGAAATTGCGGCACCAGCCCGCCGACGGCACCGTGCAGACTCGGATGCACCAGCAACACCATCGGAATCATCAGCACATTCACCGCGATCAGCAGGAACATCAGCCGCTCCCAGCGGCGGAAGGAGCCCCCGGCCACCACCGCGAACAACAGCACGGCAGCAGCCGGAATCGCGATGATCTTCGGGCAGCCTAGGAACCCGAGCGCCATTGCGACGCCGATGAATTCGGTGACGATCGTTAAGCCGTTGAGAATCAGCAGATCACCGACGCTGAACGCACCCCAGAACTTACCGAAGCGTTCGAATATCAACCTCGCGTGCCCAACCCGGGTGATCGCGCCCAGCCGCAACACCATTTCCTGGTTGACGTACAGCACCGGAATCAGCAGCGTCAGCGTCCACAACAGGGCCATGCCGTAGTTCTGGCCGGCCTGAGCGTAGGTCGCGACACCACCGGCATCGTTGTCGCCGACCATGACGATCAGCCCAGGGCCACTGATGACCATCAGTGTCCGGAGGCGACGCCAGCGGCCGCTGATTGCACCCGTGTCGTCCCACCGGATACGCCCGAACGCGCCGACGATGTCGCCGGCGTGCGCCGAATCCAGCACAGCCTGGCCGGACGCATCGGTGTTCACTTCCGTTGCGGCAGTGGTGGTCCGACTGCCGCGCGGGGGGTGGCCCCTGCGGAGCTGGGTGGAGATCGATGTCATCTGATTCTCGCAGTCTCAATCCGCAAGGTCGGCGGGATGGCCGCCCAGCGATGCCGTGACTACCGCAATCGGCATCCGCGACACGTAATGGTTGGCCCGCTCCTGCGGGGTCAAGGTGAGCCACGCGCGCAGCCGGTTGACCAGCAGCCGGCGTATGCCGGCGACACCGGTAAAGTTATGTGCAACAACAAAGGTCATGATTTTCTCCTGCCAACAACCGCGATCGGCTCGTGGCATTCCAGACTCATTCAGCGCGTCAAGCGCACCCCCGCAAAGGGATGACTACGCAGGCGAACGTTCGGGAAAGCTCAAGCAGCAGAAGGAATGCCGGAACCGGATCGGAACAAGATGGATTTCGGATAGGGACTATCGCCCGGACTCATATCGCTCATCTCGCCCTCACCTCCTCACGGCCAGGACACACGCGGGTGTCAGCACGTTCACCTGTACGGGAGGAAGATCGGCGACGCTAACCGCCCAACACCCCTCTCGCCGGAGCTTCGGCACTGCACGGCGTATCTGGAAAGCCCAGAAGCCACTTGGGCTCAACCCTTGGGTCCGGGAAGAGCTGTCCTGACCCGGGGCGTCTCTCGACGTTCGGGGTCAGTGGCCTGTATCCGTGCAGACGCCTCACCTACCGAGGTGCTTGCAGGAACCATGCTTGCACCGAACCCGCTGCACGTCAAACCCGTTATGCAACGACATCGATAGGCGGGTCCGTGACGAACGTCTCATTTGCGACACCGGAGGTTTGCCGGAGGAGCGCGGCTGGACCCGAGGCCTACTCTCGAGAATATGGCTATCACTTTGCAGGACCCAGAGGTTGCGACTGTCCTGGACCGGATGTACACCGAGTCCAAGAACCAGATGTCGCTGCTACGCGAGAAAGTTGGTCAGTTCGACCGGCCGATGACCACGCAGGAACGCACCGAGGCGATGAGCGAGTTCTACATCCCGGTGACTCCCGAAGCGGGTCGATTGCTCTACGCGCTGGTGCGAGCCACCCGTCCCGCGACAGTGGTCGAATTCGGGATGTCCTTTGGCATCTCCGCGATCCATCTGGCGGCGGCCGTGCGCGACAACGGCGCCGGCCGGGTGGTGACCACCGAGCTCAGCGAGACCAAGATAGCCTCCGCCAAAACGACATTCGCCGAGACGGGCTTGGACGACGTGATAACCATTCTCGAAGGAGATGCGCTATCCACGCTGGCGGAGCTCGACGGCCCCGTCGATTTCGTCCTGCTCGATGGTTGGAAGAATCTGTATCTGCCGGTAATCGAGCTACTCGAGCCGCGGCTGTCCGTAGGTGCGTTGGTCGTTGCCGACAACACAAGTGCCGCGGACACCCAGCCCTATCTCGACCGCGTCCGCAACCCCGAGAACGGCTACGTCGGCTTCAACTTCCTCGTACGAGAAAGCGACAGCATGGAAGTCAGCTGCCGCGCAAGCGGTTAGCCACTACCTCAGGGATTCCTCGAGCCAGGGCGTCAGCCATTTCACTCCTTCCGGGGTGAGGTGGACCCCGTCGCTGCGCACCTTGATGCCGTCGACCTTGGCGGTGTAAACGCCGTCAGGACAGAGCTTTTTGTTCAGATCCAGGATCTGGACGTTCGGATGATGGTTAACCGTGTTGCGCAACATGGTGTTCCACAGGTTGACACGATCCGGTTGGTCCTCCGGATACAAGCGCCCGTCTGGCTTTTCGCCGCCCCGGCTGTACGGCACGGTGGCAACCACCACCCGAACACCGGTGGAGCTCGCGATATTCAGTGCCCGCTCGAGTTCGGCGTTGAGGTACCCGTCGAAGGTCGGTTCGCCGATATGGGTCCACTTTCCCTCGTTGACCCGGTCCACGGTCTCCCAGCGGCCGATGATCAGCAGCGCGACGTCCGGAAGGTCCTGGTTGATCTGCGCCGACCATCTGCTTGGCCAGGTATCGCATTCTGGCCGCTGTTCCAGGGTTTGGCCGATGTATCGATACGGCGTCCCGCGCACCAGGCTGCAGCCGATGACGGTGTGGTCGAGGAACGCGAATCCTGTTGTCTGCGGCAGATAGTGCATCCACGTCCACCCGATGGAATCGCCGAACACCGAAACGGTGAACGGCCGGTTCGGGTCTCGGGGCCGGGGTCCTGGCTGGGTGCCCCCCGGCGGCGCCGGCGAGACCGCCGCGACCGCCGAGACTCCCGGCGGTAATCCGACCTCACGCAGCCCAGGGCCCGTTCCGACCGGAATAACCAGGATGGTCGCCGCGGCGGCGGAAGCCACGGTGGCCGCGGCGAGCGGCAACAGCGGCACCTTGGTGGGCCGCCAACGCCGGATGGGTTGTTCGATCAGCCACCAGGACGCGGTGGCCACCGCGACCGTGACAGCGCACCGAACCGCGAACAATGTGACTCCGGTCCATCCGGTGCGTTCGCCGTTGAGGGCCAAAAATATCGGCCAATGCCACAAATACACGCCGTAGGAAATGGTGCCCAGCCAGACCAACGGGCGCCAGGCCAGCAGCCGGGCGACCACTCCGCGCTGCTCCATCGCAACCGGTCCGATCACGACGACGGCCGCGATTGCCACTCCGGTCAGCAAGCCATGACGGAACTCGCCGGCGCTGCCGGTCGCGTAGTGAACTGCTACGACCAGCCCGGCCAGACCGACGATCGGCAGGATGCGGGCGATCCGCAGCCCCCACCGCGTACGGATCAGACACCATCCCCGGTTCAGCGAGGGCCAATCCCGGACCAGGAGAGCCGCCGCCGCGGCGCCCGTCAGCAATGCCTGCGCACGGGTATCGGTGCCGAAGTAGATGCGGTCGCGCGTGGCATCGGAGGCAAGGACTACGGCGACCGTGGCCGAGACCAGCGCCCCCACGGTGGCGATCAGGAAGATCGCGAACCGGACGCCGCCCACGGTGGCGCGTCTGAAGTAGCGCCGGGCTCGCGCCCCCGACAGCAGGGTCACCACTACCAGCAAGACCGGCCAGAGGACGTAATACTGCTCCTCCACCCCAAGTGACCAGGTGTGCTGCAGCGGCGAGGGCGGAGCGCCCTGGGTGAAGTAGTCCGTCTTCTGGGCCACAAACCGCCAGTTCGCCATCCACAGGAATGCGGCGAGCGCGTCGCTTCGTAACCCGGTAAGGGCCTGCGGTGGAAGGAGTTCGCGGGCCGCGCCCACCGCGAGCACCATCAGCACCAGGGCCGGCAACAGCCGCCGCGCGCGGCGAATCCAAAACCCGGTCAGCTCAATTCGTCCGGTACGTCTCAGCTCGTCGAGCAACAGGGAGGTGATCAGGAATCCGCTGAGGACGAAGAAGATGTCGACGCCGATGAACCCGCCGGCCACGCCGGGGATGCCGCCATGCCCGACGAGCACCAGTGCAACCGCTACCGCGCGAAGACCGTCCAAAGCGGGAATGCCGTTGCGGCGCTCGGGCTGATCCCACACGGCCAGCCGGCCGGCCCGACGAACCGGGGCTACCCATCGGGGCTGCGGCCGCACAGAACATGCCGGCGCGGGATTCTTCCCGCCCGGCTCAGCGCTCGCTTTCTAGCGCGCCCTGACCACTTTGTCGTCCGGCGCCGTCGTTGATGCCGATACGTCGTGCCCCTCCTCTTGATCTCAGCCAGCCTAGGGGCGGCACAGCGAGATAACGGTGAGGACACGCGAAGGAAAATTAGGTAGTCGACTACTCATGTCCGCGCGGCCACAGGCGTAGACGCTTTATCGCATGGTCGAGACGATCGAGATCGCGGCGCTGCCGCCGGCGCCGCGAAATCCACTGCCATACCTGCAACAGGTGAAGGCGATACGGGCATATCACACCGGCCCCGAAACGCTGCGTAATGCCGGCGGGCCGGTGACGCGATGCAGCCTGGCACCTACGTGGCTGATGCCGCCCGTAGTCGTCGTGACATCACCCAAGGGTGCGCGCGATGTCATGGGCCGTCCGGACGCGTTCTTTGACAAGACTCTTCCTTTGCACGAGGAAGTGCGCCGAATCATGGGCGGCAATTTGTTCGATCTCCCTCATGACGCCTGGCTGCCGCGCCGGCGAGCGCTGCAGCCGGTGTTCACCAAACGCCATGTCGCCGCCTTCGCGGGCCACATGGCCGAGGCCGCCGAGCGCGTTCCCCGTGGCTGGCGAGACGGTGCCGAAATCGATCTCGACACCGAATGCCGCACGCTGACCCTGCGGGTGTTGGGCCGCGCCGTTCTGGGCTTGGACCTCGATGAGCGGGCCGACGCCTTGGCGGCGCCGCTGGTCACGGTGACGAAATATGCGGTGGACCGCGCCCTGCGTCCGGTGCGCGCGCCGCGCTGGCTGCCGACACCCGGACGCCACCGTGCCCGGTCGGCCAGCAGCGCTTTGCATCAGCTCGCCGCGGAGATCGTGGGCGCGTGCCGGTCCGATCCGACTCGGGACGCACCGCTGGTCCACGCTCTAATCGCCGCGACCGACCCGGCGACGGGACGGCCGCTATCCGACGCCCAGATTTGCGATGAGCTGATTATCTTCCTGTTGGCCGGCCACGACACGACGGCGACCGCCCTGACGTACGCGTTGTGGGCGCTGGGTCACCGATCCGACCTGCAGGACCGGGTCGCCTCAGAAGTCGCCGCAGTCGCCGCATTGGGCGACGACGCCCTGACACCTGAGGACATTCCGCGGCTCGGGTACACGGTCCAGGTGTTGCACGAGGCTCTGCGCCTGTGCCCGCCTGCCGCCGCGGTGGGCAGGATGGCGATGCAGGACATCGAAGTCGACGGCCACCTGGTCAAAGCCGGCACCATGGTGATTGTTGGGATCCACGCCTTGCATCACGATCCCGCCCTGTGGGACGAGTCGTTGGTGTTCGACCCCGACCGATTCAGCCCCGAGAACTCGAAGGGCCGGGATCGCTGGCAGTACCTGCCGTTCGGCGGTGGGCCGCGATCCTGCATCGGCGATCACTTCGCCATGCTCGAAGCGACCCTGGGTCTGGCGACCATCATCAAGAACGCCGAGGTTCAATCGCTCGACGACGACTTTCCGGTCACCGTGCCGTTCACCACGATCGCCGCCGCGCCCATTCGGGCCCGTGTGCGCTCGCGCAACTAGAGCGGGCTGGCTGGTTCCACATCGACAGGGGTCAGGCCGAGTTCTTCGAGTACGTCTGCGGTGTCGGCGCCCAGTTCTGGTGCGGGACCGGCGACTTTGCCCGGGGTCCGCGAGAACCACGTCGGCACACCGGGGAACCGAACCGGGCCGTGGACGGTGTCCACCGTCTCGAAAAAGCCGACGGCGTTCAGATGAGGGTCGTCGAACAGCGCCGCCGGACTAGACAGCGCCGCGGCGGGAATTTCCAGCTTGCGGAACAGTTCCAGCCATTCCCCGGTGGTTCGTTGCGCCAGCGTTTGGGCCAGCAGCGAATACACGGCGTCAATCTCGCGGGCCCGCCCCTCGAGCGTGGCGTATCGATCGCTGGACCATTCCGGCCGCACAGCGTCGATGAAGGCCGACCAGTGCCGGTCGTTGTAGATGAGCGCGGCGATGTAGCCGTCACTGGTCCGGTACGGCCGCCGGTTGGGTGCCACCGTGCGGGGATAGACCGCCGGGCCCAGCGGCGGATCGAACATGGCACCGTTGGCGTGCTCGACCAGCATGAACGAAGCCACGGCTTCGAACATCCCGATCTCGACCTCTTGCCCTTCCCCGGTGCGCTCGCGGTGGAACAACGCCATCATCGTCGCGTAGAGCGCGGTAAGGCCGGCGACCTTGTCGGCCAATATCGTTCCGACGTAGCTGGCCTCGCCGGTCAGCTGCTCCTGAACGGACGGCAACCCGCAGGCCGCCTGAATCGTGTCGTCATACGCCGGCAGGTCCCGATTGGGTCCACGCCGCCCGTACCCGTAGCAGTTGGTGTAGACGATGGTCGGGTTGATGCCGGCGACCTCGTCGTAGGTGAATCCGAGCCGCGCGACGGCCTTGGCGCGCATCGAGTGGATGAAAACGTCGGCCTGTTCGACGAGTGCGCGCAGCGCCGTCTTGCCGGACTCGGACTTCAGGTCGAGGGTGATGGCGCGCTTGCCGCGGTTGACGTTGACGAAGACACCGCTCATGCCGCGTGCCGGGCCGACCGAGATGTAGCGCGTGTCATCGCCTTGCGGGGGCTCGACTTTGATGACGTCGGCGCCCATGTCGGCCATGATCTGCGTGCAGTAGGGCCCCATCACCATCGCGGTGAGGTCGACGACGCGCACGCCCGCCAGCGGGCCCCCGCTAGACATGCTGCGCCATCTCGAAGCTGTAGCGGATGTGGTCGGCATGACCCTCCGGGACAACGGGAAAGGCCAGGGGTGCGCCCAGCTCCCGGATGTTGTCAATCTGTTCGGACACGTCCTCGATTGTCCACGACGGGCGGTGCACGCCAGGGGTTTCGGCTACCAACGCTCTGGCTACCCGGCCGGCGATGGCGATCAGCATCTCGCCGGTGACCGGGCAGGATTCGTGAGCCAGTAAGGCGACCACCGGCGTCACCAGCTCGGTACCCATCGGGGGGTACGCCGAAATATCAAGCCCATCAGCCATTCTGGTCACAGCCGACGGAACTATGACGTTGCACAGCACCCCGTCGTCGGCGCCTTCGAGCGCGACGACATTGGACAGCCCCACCAAGCCCGCCTTGGCCGCGGCGTAGTTCGCGACACCGTGGTTGCCGTACAGGCCGCCGATCGACGAAGTCAGCACGATGCGGCCGTACCCGGCGTCGCACATCAGCGGGAATGCGGGCCGCACCACGTGGAAGGCGCCGCGCAGATGCACGTCGAGGACGGCGTCGAAGTCCTGGTAGCTCATCTCTTTCAGGGACCCACGCCGCACGTTGCCGGCATTGTGGATGAGGATGTCGATGCGCCCGTAGTTGTCCAGTGCCGCCTGGATAATGGCCTGGCCGCCCGCGGGCGTCGTCACCGACTCGACGCAAGCAACGGCTTCGCCACCCGCAGAGGTGATTTCGGCTACCACCTGGTGCGCGGGACCGCTGTCGGCGCCGTCCCCGGTTAGCGCGCCACCGGTGTCGTTGACGACGACTTTGGCGCCTTTGGACGCCAATAGCAGGGCATACGCGCGGCCCAGTCCCCTGCCGGCGCCGGTCACCACGGCGACCCGATTGTCGAATCTGAGTTCAGCCATCAAGATTCCAGGATGAGGCCATCCAGATCGCCCTTCTCTCGCCACGCGGCCAGCAGGTCACCGAAGACGTAAAAGCCCGGGCCATAAGGTTCGCCGAGATGCGAGCGGATGCCCTCCCCGTCGACCGCCCCAGTTCCGCCGCCTTCGTTGTTGTAATAACCTGGCGTGCAATCTAAGATCGAATGCGCTGTTGTCGATCGCGGTCTCCCGGATGGTCTTGCACCACTCGTCTTGCGCCTCTTCGTTTGGCTCCACGGTCTGCACGCCGCGCGCCAGTGCTTCGGCGATGATGTAGGCGATGTGCTCGCCCTGCAGTTCATAGTTGGCAGCGATATTCGCCGATATGCCGACCTGGGTGAAGCCGGTGAAGAACTGGTTGGGGAATCCGCGGCTGGTGAACCCGTGCAGCGTCTTATAGCCGTCGCGCCAGTAGTCGTACAGCGACAGACCGTCGCGACCTTCGATCGCGTCGATCGAGTAGCGGCGACTGATCTCGGTCGTGATCTCGAATCCGCTGGCATAGATGATGCAGTCGACCTCGTACTCGACGCCATTGGCGACCAAACCCTTTTCGGTCGCCCGCTCAACCCCTTTCGACGACGACACGTCGACCAGCGTGACGTTCGGGCGATTGAAGGTCTGCAGGTAGTCGTCGTTCGTGCACGGCCGCTTGCACAAGAAGCGGTAGTAGGGCTTCAGCGCCTCGGCGGTTTCGGGGTCGTCGACGATGCCCTCGACGCGGCGCCGCAACCGCTCCATGACCTTGTAGTCTTCTTCCTCACGGATGGCCATGAACTGATCCGGCGTCATCGACGCCGGATCAGGAAGCGCCATGACCCGCGCGGCGGTGTTGCGGCCGAATTCGGTCCAGAAGTCGCAGACGTAGTCGGGCTGACCAAGCGCCATCCCTTCGAACGTCCAGGAATGGAAGTTGCGCTGCCGCTCCTTCTGCCAGCCCGGTTTCAGCGACTTGGCCCACTCGGGGTCGGTCGACGCGTTGTTGCGTGGGCCGACCGACGATGGCGTGCGCTGAAAGACGTAGAGGTGCTTGGCGTCCCGGCCGAGGAACGGCACGATTTGGATCGGCGGTCGCGCCGGTGCCCACGACCGCGACCCGTTTGTCGGCGAGCTTTTCCAGGCCCCCGTTGCTGTCCCCGCCGGTGTATTCGTAGTCCCAGCGCGACGAATGAAAGCTGTGCCCCTTGAAAGTCCTTGATCCCCGGAATGCCGGGCAGCTTCGGCCGGTGGAACGGCCCCGAGGCCATGACCACGAAACGGGCCCGGATGTCGTCGTCGCGGTCGGTGCTGACCCGCCAGCGGTTGATCGACTCGTCCCAGTGCAGCGCCCGGACCTGCGTGGAGAAGATCGCGGAATCGTAGAGGCCGAATGCTTCCCGATGCGCCGGCAATGCTCGTAGATCTCGGTGCCGTCGGCGAACTTCTTGCTCGGGATGAAGTTCAGCTCTTCGAGTAGCGGTATATAGCAGTACGATTCGTTGTCGCATTGCAGGCCCGGGTAGCGGTTCCAATACCAGACGCCGCCGAAGTCACCGCCCAACTCGATGATGCGGACGTCGTCGACGCCGGCCTTCTTCAGATACGCGGCACACAGCAGCCCGCCGAAGCCACCGCCGAGGACCGCGACGTCGATGTCCGCCGATATCGGGTCGCGGACCAGCGGCGGTGAATGCGGATCGGTTTCGTAGTATCCCGCGAAGTCGTCGCTGAGCTCGATGTACTGCTTGGATCCTTCCGGCCGCAGCCGCTTTTCGCGTTCCTTGCGGTACTTTTCGCGTAACGCCGGAAGATCGATATCGTCCGGCGTTCTGCGAAGGTGGGCAGTTTGAATACCGGTCATGCCAGGGCGTTTTCCGGCAGCGCCGCGGGATGCAGCGGCGCCTCCATCTTCTGAACGGCGGGCAGCACTTCTTTCGCGAACAGTTCAGTGCTCGCCATCGCCTCCTCGTACGGCATGGTGCCGAATTGCGGGACGATGGTCAGCTCGCAGAACGAGCAGGCTTCCTGGGCCGCACTTGATCCGTTGGTAAATCTCCTCCGGTGTCCCGATCAGCAGGTTGGAAGCGTGATAGCCCGGGGTCTTGGACGGGGCGCCCTTGGCTGTGCTGGTTTCAGACCCGGTCACCGACGACGCGAGGACTGCGGTCGCGGTGGCTTCCCTGGCCGCATAGGCTTCATATCCTTTGACGCCCTTGAAGTTCGACGCATCGGCAAATCCGTAGTGCACGGTGACATCGCGGTTAGCCGTCCAGATCCATTCCTCGGTTTTGCCGGGGTCCCCGGTCGTGCAGTACATGAACATGACGTTTTTCGGCTGGCAGGGTGGAAGACCTTCTTCCTTGCGGAATGTGTTCACCTTCTGCACTTCTCGGCCGGCATCTTCGATTGGCTTGTTCCCCACGAAGAGTGGCACCATTCCGCGCCGCGCCAGGATCTCCAGCGACTCGGCGGTCGACGATGAGCTGTAGATGCGGGAAAAGAGATCGCTGCTTCGGGGTTCGGGGCGAAGCGACATTTCGGGAACGGTGAAGATCTCCCCTTCGTAGGAGAACCGCTCTCCGGATAGCGCCAGCTGCAGGACGTCGAGGGTTTCGTTGAACCGCTGCCTGCTTTCCTCACGCGGTACGCCGACGGCGTCGAACTCGCCCTTGGATACTCCCCGCCCGATTCCGATCGTCGTATACCGGCCGTTGGAAAGGATGTCCAGGTAAGCGATCTGGTGCGCCAGTCGGACCGGGTGCCACCACGGCGCGACGACGACGAAGGTGCCCAGGCTGACACGTTCGGTACGACCGGCGAAATAGCTCAGCGCCTGAATCGGGTTGGGCGTCATGCCATAAGGGGTCCCGCAGTGCTCCGGCATCCAGATGCCGTCGAACCCGAGCGGCTCGGCCAGATCGGCAATCGCGAGCGTGGACTGGACGCACTCCCAGTCGGGCGTCGTCGGCGGCTGGCTGAAATCCTTGGCCAGCACGCGTTCCCAGTCGTGGGAGTTGTGCGCTCCGAACCCGAGATTGACCTTCATCGTTCCATCACTCTTTCCAGTTCAGTGTTTAATTCCTTTGGGGCACCGGTGCCCATGTACTTGGCCAGGTTGCGGTGCAGGTTGGCGGTGCTGCGTTCCATGTAGGGGTTCGGTTTGGGGCCGCGGAAGCCCAGCGATTTCATGCCTTGCTGAACGGCGGCCATGTTGGAGAAGTCCTGCGGCAGCACACTGCGCCAGTTCGGATCGTCCGGCGGCGCATACACCCATTCCGTTTGCGGTTCTTCATCTTTCGGGTACAGCTCGTAGCACGAGGCTTCGAAGATGCATTTGTCCGGGTCGTAGCCGTGGGGCCGGGCGCTGTAGCACAGAGCGGTGGTCAGGCCCTGCCCGATCTGGAAGTTCGGGAAGATCTGCCACGCGGTGCCGCTCTCCGCCAGGTGTTGGGGATCGATGGTCGGCCAGTTCACACCGCGCGCGGCGTCGTCGCGCCGCGCCGAGGACAGCCAGTGCTCGAGCACCTGACCGGCGGGCGCGTCTTCCGGCAGTTCGTCGACCAGTCGGCGAGCCGCTTCCACCAGTGTCTTGGTGGTGGTGGCGTTGGTTTCCTCCAAGGTGTAGAGCTGCATCTCGGCGGTCGAGATGCGGGGGTCGGCACCGGTGCCGAGCCGGATCTTCGATTTGGTTTCAGCGAGATCCTTCGGCGCGTCGTAGCCGATGTTGCTGTGCTTTCCGTGCGCGGCGGCCCAGCCGCGAAAGTTGCCGAATTTGTTGAATTGTGGATGTGTGGTCGCGACGTGGTAAGTCTCGTTGAAGGCCTCCATGGCCACCTTCCAGTTGCACTCGAAGTGCAGCCACTTGCGCCATTTGCAGCGCATGTCCTGCAATCGGAAGGGGTCGAGCATGGTGGCGGCGGGCTCGAGGTAGTCGCGCAATGGCTCACCCGCGGGGTCCATGTTGATCCAGATCCAGCCACCCCAGGTGTCGACATTGACCGTCGCCAGGTGCGTGTTCTCCGGTGTCAGCGCGCCCTGCCAGTCCTCTCGCTCGGGCACGTGGATGCAAGTGCCATCCTGGTCATAGGTCCAGCCGTGGAAACCGCAGACGAATGACTTCCTATGGCCGCAAGCGCTTTTGGCGCCGTGCGGGACGTCCACCAGACGGCGGCCACGATGCATGCAGACGTTGTGATGCGCCTTGAACGTGTCCGGCCCGGTACGTACGACCAGGACGGAGTCGTCGAGAATGTCGTAGCTGAGGAAGCTGCCGACCTTCGGTAGATCTTCCACGCGCCCGACCTGCTGCCACACCTTGCGCCACAACTTGTCGCGTTCGGCGCGAACGTACTCCTCGGAAAGATAGGCTTCGACCGGGATCGTGACCGGCGCGGTCAGTTCATCAGCAGCCATCTCATGTCCATCCATTACGTTGCCTCCCAACGCTTTATTGCCGTGCGGAAGGACTCGTCCTTCAGGAACAACGAGGTGTTGTCGGCACCCAGGTGTCCCCATTTGAGGTTCAGGCCGCCGTCGACCAGCAGCGTCTGCCCGGTGACGTAGCTCGACAGATCCGACAGCAGGAACAGGATCGCGCCCGCCACCTCTTCGGGGCGGCCGCGTCGTCCCATCGCGATCGCGCGACGGTCGCGTTCCGGGTCGTGGTCGGTATACGTGCGCGACGCGGGTGTTTCGATGACCCCGGGCGCCACGGCATTGACCCGGATCTCGGCCCCGTGCTCGTCGGAGGCCAGTTCGACCGCCATAGTGCGGGTCACTGCCACGATCGCGGCTTTGGCTGTGCCGTAACCGATGTGAAAAGGCGCGGTGTTCATACCGCTGATCGACGAAATCGAAACGATCGAGCCCGGCCTGTTGAGGCGCCTCAGCTCGGCGGCCACCGCCTGGCTCAGGAAGAACATCGTCTCGAGATTCCGGGTGAACAACTCCCGCCAATCGCTGCGCGTCACCCGGGTCGACGGCATCCACGTCGACGGATCCGCGCCACCCGCGACGTTGACCAGACCGTGCAACTCGCCATCGGCGTGCCGCACGGCGTCCAACGTGGCACGGACACCGTCATCGGTGGAAACATCAGCCGCGACGGGCACGACGGACAGACCGTCGGCCACCAGTGGACCAAGGTGCTGATCGAGATTGTCTTGACCGCGGCTCACCGCGACCACGGTCGCCCCCGCCTGAGCGACCATGCGGGTGACGGTGGTGCCGATGCCGCCACCCGCCGCGCCGGCCACTACGACCACGCGCCCAGCAAGGCCCAGCAGATCTTGACTCACCTAATTGTCCGGACAAGATAATGACGTGCATTCATTAGAGAGCATGATTCTCTCCCGATGGTTGGCACGTCAAGGGCCGCGTAGCAACTGGCCGTTAAGTATTGTCTGGACTATTGCTTGGTTGCTATCGTGCGAGCGGTGATACCCGGATCGTCCCAGCATGCTGGCCGCTACCTGGCCACGCGGCCGGTCAACGTTGCCGAGGGCTGGAGCCTGAGGCGTCTCACGCCACCCAGCCGGCTCTTCGGCGCCAACGGCCTGCGCACCGGTCCAGATGGCCGGGTCTACATCGCGCAGGTGACCGGCAGCCAGATCAGTGCGCTCAACCTGGCGACCGGCGAGCTGGACACCGTCAGCGCCAAGGGCGGCGACATCATCGCTCCCGACGACGTCGCCTTCGACCCCGATGGCAACCTCTACGCCACCGAGGTCATGGACGGACGGGTGAGCATGCGTGACGCGACGGGCCGAACCCGGGTGCTGCGCGACGACCTACCGGCCGCCAACGGCATCACCTTTCACCGGGGCCGGTTGTTCATCGGCGAGTGCCGGCAGGGCGGACGCCTGCTGGAACTCGATCTCAAGGGTGGCGCGCCGCGGGTGCTGCTGGAGAACACGCCGTCTCCCAACGCCATGGAGGTTGGGCCCGACGGGTTGTTGTACTTCCCGGTGATGTTGGCCAACGAAATCTGGCGCATCGACCCCGAAGGCGGTGCGCCCGAACGAGTTGCCGGCGATCTCGGTGTCCCCGACGCGGTGAAGTTCGATTCCAGCGGCTGCATCGTTTCCACCCAGGTGCACAGCGGACAGGTGCTGCGTATCGATCCCCGCACCGGCGAGCGCACTGTGCTGGCCGCCCTCAATCCCGGCCTGGACAATCTGACCTTTGTCGGCGATCGGCTGTTCGTCTCGAATTTCACCGGCGAGATCACCGAAATCCTCAGCGGCGGCCAGTCTCGGACGGTGCTGCCGGGTGGGTTGAACTGGCCGCTGGATCTGGCGGTCGGCGCCGACGGCAACCTCTACATCGCCGACGGAACCTACTTCTACGTCCTGCTCCGCGACGGCGACGATCGCGAGCGCGGCGGAGCCGGGCGAAGCGGGTCGCCGCCCATCAGGCCCGGCGACGATCGCGAGCGCGGCGGAGCCGGGCGAAGCGGGTCCTCGCCCATCAGGCCCGGCAGCTTGCGGACCGCCGGAATGTTGTTCAGCCCGGGGTACCCCGGCTTCATGCGTGGTCTTGCGCCGTCGGGACCCGGCGAGTTCGTCGTCACCACCTCCAACGGCCAGATTGCCCGGTACTGGCCGGGCCGCAACGAAAGCGAAGTGCTGGCAGAGGGTTTCGATCAACTGTACGGGGTTGCGGTCAGCGGTGGCAGCGGCTCGAAAGAAGCCATCGTGGCGGCCGAACTCGGAGCGGGACGGGTGCTGTTGATCCAGCCCGGCCGCGTCGAGGTGCTGGCGTCTGATCTGAGCGAACCGGTCGGCGTGGCGATCGCTCCCGACGGGGCCTGCCTGGTCTCCGAAGCGGGCGCGGGGCGAGTGGTCAAGCTGGACGGCACGCGAGCCCGACCAACTACGATCGCGGACGGCTTGCAGCGGCCCCAGGGCATCCTCGTGCGCGACGGGCGGGTCTACATCGTCGACGCGGGCGCCAAGGAGCTGATCGCGGTCGACCTGGACACCGGGACCCGGCACACCATCGCTTCGGAGTTGCCGGTCGGTGCCCCCGCCGGTGTGGTCGCCAAGCCGCTGCTCGGAATGCCACCGTTCTCCGGACCGCAGGGTCCGTTCGCCGGGATCGCCGCCGGCTCCGACGGCACCCTCTATGTTTCCGCGGACGCGGACGGCAGCGTGCTGGCGTTGCGCCGGGAATCCTGAAGGGCTGCTGCGGATGCCGGAAGTCCGAGTTACCGATCACCGCTACCTTCAGGTCGCGCGCACGCTGCGGAAGGAGATAGTGGACGGTGTGTATCCGGTGGGCTCGCGATTGCCGACCGAGCACGCACTTTGTGAGCGGTTTGCGGTAAGCCGCTACACCATTCGGGAAGCGCTGCGACGCCTGCGTGAAGACAACCTGGTGTCGTCGCGCCCACGAACCGGAACCCTCGTCGTCCCGCGGCCGTCGTCGGACTCCTATGCCCAGCACGTCATGTCGATCAACGACCTGGTCGCATTCGCCGCGGGCGCGCGTTTCGCGATCGAATCCGTATCCATGGTCACCATCGACGACGAACTGGCGGCACGGACCGGCCTTAACAGCGGTGAGCAATGGCTGACCGTGCTGGGCTTTCGGCTTTCCGACGGCGCTGAGTCCGCTGGGCCCGCGCTGTGCCGCACGGAGTACTACATCAACCGCGCGTTCGCCGCGGTCGGCAGGCTGCTGCAGCGACACGAAGGCGCCGTCTTCCCGCTGATCGAAGACCTGTTCGGGCTGAATATCGTCGAGGTTCATCAGGAAATCGCCGCGGTGCTCATACCACCGGTGCTGGCGGACGGCCTCGACGTCGAGACGGGAGCACCGGCGCTGCAAGTGCGGCGCACCTACACGACATCTGACGGACAGGTCGCCCAGGTCACGATCAATACCCATCCCGCGTCGCGCTTCCGTCACTCGATGACGATGCGGCGCATCAAAGGCTAGCCGGCACCGCTGCCATGCCAACTCCCCACGACCGAAAGCTCGTCGGCGGCCGATGGATTCGCTGGGACGACCAACGCGCCGCCGACGCCTACGCGCGCGGCTGGTGGGTGCAAACCACGCTGGCCGACTCGCTGCGCGAGGCCGCCGAACGCACGCCGCGGCGAGTGGCGCTGGTGGACGGCGATCGGCGGCTGGACTGTCAGGACCTTTACCAGCAGGCAACGACGCTGGCGCACGCCCTGCACGAACGAATCCCCCCGGGCAGCGTGGTGTCGTTCATGCTGCCCAACTGGCACGAGGCCGCGGTCATCTACCTGGCCGCGACGCTGGCGGGCATGGTGGCCAACCCCATCCTGCCGTCCCTGCGGGATCGGGAACTGCGTTTCATCCTTGAAGACGCCGACAGCCGAACGGTCTTCGTCCCAGCGAATTTCGGCAACCATGACTACACCGCGATGCTCGGGCGGGTGACCGCACAACTGGAATCGCCGCCGGACGTCGTGGTGGTGCGCGGCGATTCCGGCGCGGAGGGCGCGGACGCCGTCCGGCTGGAGTCGTTGCTGGTACCGCGGGCGACCACCCGACAGCTCCCCACGCTGCACCCCGACGCCGTGCGGATGATTCTCTACACGTCCGGGACGACCGGGCGCCCGAAAGGTGCTCTGCACAGCCATAACTCGATTCATGCACTGATCTGCCAGATCCGTGATAACTGGCTCGTCGAGCCGGGCGACGGGTTCCTGGTTGCGTCGCCGATTGCGCATATCGGCGGTTCTATCTACGCATTCGAGTGCCCGCTGCTGCTGGGCACTACCGCTGTGTTGATGGAGCGGTGGGACGCCGACGAAGCGCTGCGGCTCATGCGGACCGAGCGGTGCACTCATATGGCGGGCGCAACGCCGTTCTTGGATCAGCTGCTTGGTGCCGCCCAGCGCACCGAGACCCGGCTGCCCGATCTGAAGGTGTTCGTCTGTGGCGGCGCGTCGGTGTCCCCTGCATTGATCCGCAGGGCTGCAGCGTATTTCGATCCGACGGTGGTCACCCGTGTTTACGGCTCGACCGAGGTGCCCGTCACCACGGTCGGAGCACCGCAGGACCGCGCGCTCGCCGCCGACACCGACGGTCGCGCCGGCGTGGCCGACATCAAACTGGTCGCCGGGGAAATCCGGGCACGCGGACCACAGATGCTGGTCGGCTACCAGCATCACGAAGACGAATCCGAATCCTTCGACACCGAAGGATATTTCCGTACCGGCGACCTGGCGCGCTGGGTCGACGACGACTACCTCGTCGTTACCGGACGGGCCAAGGACATCATCATCCGCAACGGCGAGAACATCTCACCCAAGGAGCTGGAGGACATCCTGGCCGGCCACCCCGGCATCACGGAGGTCGCCGTCGTCGGCCTGCCCGACGACCGCACGGGTGAGCGGGCATGCGCCGTCATCGTGCCGGCAACAACGCCCGAACCGGACGTCGCGAGCTTGCGCAGCTTCCTAGCGGCGTCCGGCGTTGCGCGGTTCAAAATGCCTGAGCAAGTGGTTATCTGGGATGTCCTACCAAAGAACGACGCCGGCAAAGTGCTGAAGCACCAGATCAAGGCGGCGCTATCAAAGAAGGACCGGTGAGATAAGGACCATGCAGGTAGCGGTGGTTACCGGGGCAACCGGTGGGCTCGGGTACGGTTGCGCGACAAGACTTGCCGAGATGGGCATGGCGGTGCTGGCGACCGGGCGGAATGAACGCAAACTGACCCAATTGGCGCAGGATTTGGACGAAAAAGCTGTAGATTCCGATCGGGTGGCCACGCGTCGCCGTCGACCTCACGGACGACGCCGCACCCAGGCAGATCACGCAGCTCGCCGTCGAGCGATGGGGGCACATCGATTTCCTGATCAACATCGCCGGCGTTGGCAGTCCCAAACCCGTGCACGAGACCGACGACGAATCATTGGACCATTTCCTCGGTTTGATGCTGCGCGCCCCGTTCCGCCTGATTCGCGAGGCACTGCCGCACATGCCGCCCGGGTCGGCGATCATCAACATCACCTCGACCTTCGCCGTTGTGGGTGGCCTGCGCGGCGGTGCCTACTCCGCGGCAAAGGGCGGGCTGACCGCATTGACGACCCACATCGCCTGTCAATACGGCGCGCAGGGGATTCGGTGCAATGCGGTCGCCCCCGGGGTCATCCAGACTCCGATGACCGAACACCGGCTGGCCGACGAGCGATTCAGGCGGATCAATATCGAGATGACGCCGCATCAGCGGTTGGGAACCGTCGACGACGTCGCCAGCACCGTGGCGTTCTTGTGCTCTCCCGGTGGTGCTTTCATCAACGGCCAGACGATCGTCGTCGACGGCGGCTGGAGCTCCACGAAATATCTCTCCGAGGTGGCGCTGAGCTCGGAATGGAAGAGCCCCTGACCTCAGCCGCTCAAGCCGATTCGAAATGGCTCCGAATACCCGCCAACATGGCGATGTGTGCTTTGACGGCCTCGCGGGTGGTGAACGCCGCCAATGGCCGGGGCGCGGCTATCCGGATGCGCTCGGTGACGCGGGTGCCGCCGTCGATTGCAACGAAACTCACGGTTCCACGTAGGCGCACCCCGGGGGACTGGTCGGCCTCGGTCAGCACGTCGCCGTCCCGGGGTACCTGCAGCCGCGCCCGATAGGTGATTCCGATAGTGAACGGCCCCAGGGGAATTCGATCAACCACTCGATAACTGTGCAGGTAGCCATCCGTGGTTTCGCGGCGAGATAGCGTTTCCACCGAAACGATCAGTGGGTGCACCAGCTTGATGTTGTCCAGGTCGACGTAAAAATCACGAACCGCGTCCGGTGGTGCGGGCACCTCTTCGGTCAGAGTGCGCTCGGCGTGCGAGGTCCACCAGCTCATGGCAACCACCTAGTAAGCACCGAACTCGGCGAGAAGACTGCCGGTGCGCCACCAGACCAGCACGATGAATACCGCCAACACGGCGACCGTTACCCCGACTTGGATCAGGTTTCGACGCGCTCCGGGGGCGTAAACGTAGGCCGCGGCCACCAACCCGCCCGTGACCAGCCCGCCGATGTGCGCCTGCCAGCTGATTGATTGCTTGCTGAGCAACGGCGCGACGAACGTGAAGAGCAAGTTGATGACAATGACCGCGACCACCCAACGGACATCGACGGCGAGCCGCTTTGCCACCACAAAGGTGGCGCCGAAAAGACCGAACACCGCGCCCGACGCCCCCGCCGTCGCCGTGTTGATCGGCGCGATCAGGTAGACCAGCACTGAGCCGCCCAGCGCGCTCAATGCATAAAGACCGCTGTACCGCAGTCGGCCGAGGCATGCCTCGATCGGTGGACCCACGACATACAGCCCCCACATGTTCAGCAACAGATGCGTCGGCCCGTAGTGCAAGAACGCCGAGGTCACCAGGCGATACCACTGACCGTCGGCAACGGCCGGTGGCCACAGGGTGAGCTGTTTCTCCAGGCCCACCGACGACATCTGCAAGATGAACGCCGCCACGTTGATCCCGATCAGCACGAAGGTGATTACCGGCGTGGCCGTACGCTGCCGCCCACCGAAGCGCAACTGTGGCTCCCGGACGGTCCGGGCACCCTCCTGCACGCACTCCACACACTGGTGACCGACGGCGGCCGAGCGCATGCAGTCCCCGCAGATGGGCCGTTCACAACGGGTGCAGCGCACGTAGGTCGGACGACCGGGGTGCCGGTAACAGGTCGGCGCCGCGGACTCGGGCGCGCTCGGGTTGCTCACCGCACCATCTTGCCTGCATCGGCAGTCGAGATAGCTCGCTCCCCACAGCCGGATCAGGAAGCAAACCATGACGAGTGCGACACCCATCGCCAAGACCGCATAGACGCCGGCCGCGCCTCCCAGCCGCGAACCGACAACGACGAACGTCGGCAGGTACGGGCGGTTCACGATCAGGTCGACCACGCAGGGTATCCAGAAACCGGCGCAGATCAGCAGCCCGAGGAGCAGTCCACGCTTTCGATACCACCACGGTGATTGGAGCATGCGCTGCTGTCCTTGCTGTGCGGGTCGCCGCCGGGCGACCAGTGGGTTGGGTCAGAGCACAGATTCGCGACTGGCCGTGCAGGCACGCTTGGCGGATTCTTGGAGGCGGGCATTCGGTCCGACCGCCGACGAATTACTAAGGAGGCGCCATGGGTGACGGGATCGAAGCTGGCGTCGGCGTGGTCGAGCGCTACCTGGATTGCCTGGCCGCTCACGATTGGGACGGCCTGGCCGACACCATTGCCGACGAGGGCTTGACCCGAGAGGGCCCGTTCTGCGACCTCGTCGAAGGCAAGCAGCATTACGTCGCCTACCTGCGCAAGGTGCTCACCCAACTCAAGGACCACCGGTTGGACGTAAAGCGCGTTTCGCACGTGAACACCCGGGTGTCATTCGTCGAGCTGACCGAGTCCTTCGAAATCGACGGTGCTCCCGCCGCGTGGCCCGAATGCCTGCTTTTCGAGCAGAACGACGACGGCCTGATCTCTCACGTCAGCGTGTTCTTCAAGCAGCGGGGAGCTGACGCCGGCGCGCCGCGGAGCAGCGCGAGCTGATTGACGGCCGCCGAAGAGCTATTCCCTCGTTCGCGGAGTTGACCTACTGTGTCTGGGATGGAGGTAGACGGAACCCCGGAGCTCGTGGCAGTCGAGAAATTGCACTCAGGTGACCCGATCACGGATTGCGGTCAGCGGTACATAGTTCTCGAGTCAAAAGCCGTCGGCGATAGCTGTGTGGTCCTCGAACTGGAGTCACGAGTGGATCACCAGTTGCAGGTCATCGAGAAGTCTTTCCCCGCCGGGTACCACGTTGGTAGGGCATCCCACCGGTACTTGTAGGCCGAATTCTTTCGGCTGAATATTGCTCCGCGTAGCCGTTCGACGGCTACCGCCCGTTCATGTCATAAGCGTGCGCGATTGCGCCAATTTGTTCGGGCTCAACCATGCTGAAAACCCTTGCCGGCACGATCATCTGGGTCAGGGTCCAGACCCAGGTAGGTGGCCCGTAGCCGGTCCCACAACTCCAGTTGTTCCCACGCGGGCTCGGAGCGGAGCTGCTGGACTTTGGTCAGGAACGGGTTCGGGAGCATCAGCGTCATCATCTGTTCGTCGCGTCCGTTGTAGAGCCGCACACCCCACGAGGTGGGGAACCCGTCACCACCGATCCGGCGGTATAGCTCGGCCCGCGCGCATTTCCGGATCCGGCCGAGTTCGGGCCCGCTTTCCCGATGCTCTCCGATGCACAGGTGGAAATGCCAGCGACCGAAGTCCACCGTCGCATACCCGTCATACATCGAGACGCGCTTCGGTGCGTTCGGCGCCGCCACTTCCCACGCGGCGCCTTCGACGATGATGCCGAACCAGATTTCGTCCCAATATTCGTCGAAGCAGACGTGAATCAAATTCAGCAGGCTCTGTTCGTCGACGGGTAACGGCCAAAGCTGCTCGCGTCCGCCGTCCTCGGTCTCGACGATCGGGGGGCTGGCGGCGGTGATGTCGGTCATGACGCCTCCCGGGAGAATCTGCGTTTGCCAGATTCTTCCAAATGCGGTTCGGATAGGCGGTCGCGGCCCGACCCGCGGCGGCGAGGCCGAGAGCGTCTAATTCCCGCGCGGCGGCCGTTGGTCGTTGGGATCGTTCGGGTCGGGCTCACCAAACCATCGGGATGGCACATGCTCTGGGTACGCATCGTGCCAGGCCCACCACTCGTACGGCTTGGTCTGCGGGTAGCCCTCCGGCGAGTCCTCCCAATCCTCTTGACGCCCAAGCGCGGTCATGTCGAGGATGCTCCAGGTGTTCCCCAATACCTCGTCGCCGCGGTTGTTGACGAAGTAGGTGCGATACACCCGGGAGCCGTCGTGAATGAACGCGTTGGTGCCGTGCCATTCGTCCACGCCGAAGTCGGCGTCAAAGCTGTCGGTGATCGTGTACCACGGTACGTTCCAGCCCATCCGCTTCTTTAGCCGTTGGATGTCGGCCTGCGGAGCCGCAGAGACGAAAACCAGCGTGGTATCGCGGGCGTTCACATGGGCGAGGTGCCCGATGTGGTCGGCAATCATCGAGCAGCCCGGGCAGCCGTGATCGGGCCAGCCGTGCACGCCGGGCTCGAAGAAGGCGCGATAGACGACCAGCTGGCGTCGACCACTAAACAGCCCCAGCAGGCTCTCGGGGCCCTCGGGTCCTTCGAACTCGTACTCCTTATCCACGGCCAGCCACGGCATCCGGCGACGCTGCGCCGCCAGCGCATCACGAGCCCGCGTGATCTCCTTCTCCTTCGCAAGCAACTGCTGGTGGGCAGCGTTCCACTCCCCGGCGGACACGATCGGAGGTGTCTTCATCGCAATCTCATTCCTTTCGAGAGCGCTTCGGGACCTTTCAGCTCAGCGGCGACAGGCCCGCGGAGGTGAGCAGGTATGCGTCGGGTACCCGGGAGTGGCCGCCGGCGATCTCCAATACCGACTTGCCGACTTGCTCCGCGCTGAGCGCGGGGCCCGTAGACCGCACGAACGTGTCCACATCGACACCCTGCAGCGCGGCGTAGGCAGCCACCGCTTTGGCCCCCAGGTCGGTGGCCGGCGTCAGCTGCGGGAGAACGGACACGAAGCCGATCCCCAGGCCGCTGCGCTGCGACTCGCCGGCCGCATAGCTGGTGATGAATCGGACGGTTGCCTTTGCCCCCGCGTAGCCGCCGCTCAGCGGCGAGCCTTTGACCGCGGCGCCGCTGGATATCGCGATCACCGTACTGCCCGGGGCCAGCGGCTGCCGCAGCGCTTGCCGGGTCCAGTGGAACGCCTGCGCGACGTCCACGTTCCAGTTCAGGCTGAAGCTTTCCCAGGTCTGCTCTTGCAACGGGCTCATCCGCGGAGCGGCCCCGGCGCACAGCACCAACGTGCGCGGCCGGTGTTCGTCGAGCAATCGGCTGGCCGTCGCCGGGTCGGCGGCATCCGCGGCGACCGCGGTAAAGCTGTCGCCCAGGTCGTCGCGCACCGCGGCGAGATCGGCGCCGCTGCGCGCGACGCCGACGACGTGAGCGCCGGCGGCAGACAGCGCCGCGGCGATGGCGCGGCCGAATCCCCGGCCGGCTCCGGTCACGATCGCTGTCGTACCGACCAGGCCGTCGGCCGCTGATTTCACTTGCTCGTTCATGCTGATACTCGCTTTCGTGTCGCTGGCGCATCGTTGTCGCGCCTCACTAGTTGAGATACGGCGCAAGGCGCGGTTTCATCGCCGCAGAGCGATCAAGCGCGATTAGTTTGGGCGCGCGGATGGATCTGCACTGATATGGGGAGTTAGGGAAGATGGGAGAACCACCGTGCCGGCTCAGCAGGAATTCATCGAGCAGGCGGCGCCTTTTCGCGCCGAGCTGATCGCGCACTGCTACCGCATGCTCGGATCGGTGCACGACGCCGAGGATCTTGTCCAGGAGACGTACCTGCGCGGGTGGCGCGGATACCAAGCGTTCGAGGAACGCGCGTCGCTGCGCGCCTGGCTGTACCGGATCGCGACAAACGCGTGCCTGCGTGCGCTGGAAAGCCGAGCCCGCCGGGTGCTGCCGGCGGGGCTGGGCGAAGGCTCTACCGACCCCGACGCCAACCTCGACGGGGACGGTCGCGCTTATGAGTGGCTCGAGCCGATCCCGGACGCCCTGACACCCGAGACCGCCTTCACCGCAAGGCAAAGTGTCCGACTGGCCGTGATGACGGCCCTGCAGGAGCTTCCGGTGCGCCAGCGCGCCGTGTTGATCCTGCGCGACGTGGTGCAGTTCAGCGCCGGCGAGGTCGCCGAACTTCTGGAAACCACGCCCGCCGCCGTCAACAGCTCGCTGCAGCGGGCCCGCGCCCATCTCGCCGAAGTCTCGCCCGCCGAGGAAAGCCTGGCCGAGCCAGACGACGCGGAGCGCCGCGCCTTGCTGGACCGCTATTGCGCGGCGTTCGAAAACGCCGACATGGCCGCGCTCACCGAGCTGCTGCAAGCCGACGTCAAGCTTGAAATGCCGCCTATGCCTGTGTGGTTCACCGGCCGGGAGGCCGTGACGCGCTTCCTTGCCGCGCGTGCCTTCGCAAAGGCCGGCGATGTGCTGCTGATCCCGACGGCCGCCAACGGGCAGCCCGCTGTTGCCGAATACCGGCGCAGCGCCGACCAAGTTATGGAGGCCCATTCCATACACGTGATCACCACCGGTCCGACAGGACGAATCGCTGCCGTTACTGTCTTCCTTGATCCGGCGCTTTTTGCCGCATTCGGTTTGCCGCCAAGCCGATAAGCCGATAAGCCGCAGAACGCCTACGCTCAGATTCATACCTGACTCACATGTGGACAGTCAGGTAACTCGCCAGGAGTATTAGGCGCAATGTCGGTTATTGAAGGGTGATTGAGTGAAGATTCCGGGTATCGGCCTCGTCGGCAGTTTGGCCGACGGAGTGACCAGCGGCGCCGCGCAGGCAATGCGCGCCGGCGTGCAGGCTGCGGCCGGTGCTGCGGGCACCGTGCAGATGCTTGCCAGCCCGGTAGTGGAACTGGTCGGCCCGGTGGTGCAGTCGGCAGCGCAGTCGACCGGCCGGGTGCTCGGAACATCCAACGGCTCCGGTGCCCACCCCGCACCACCGGTGCGCTGGCAGAGCGGCCGGCGGGTGCACCTGGACCTGGACCCGCTGCTGCCGTTCCCGCGTTGGGACGAGCATGCGGCGGTGGTAGAGGAGCCGGTTCGCCGGATCCAGGGTGTGGCCAAGGCTCACGTCGAGGGCTCGTTGGGCCGGCTGGTGGTCGAGTTCGAGGACGACGCAGACACCGACGTCGTGTTGGAAGAGGTGCGTGACGTGGTCGGCGCCGTCGCAGAGGACTTGACCCTGGAGGGTTCGGGGACGGCGGCACCGGTCGCGGCGTTCGCAGACCCGGGCAACCCATTGGCGATTCTGGTGCCGCTGACCGTCGCCGCGATGGATCTGGTCGCGATGACCGCCGCCATTACCGGCTCCGTCGCCCGGCTGCCGGCTGCACCGCAAACCACCCGGGCCGTGGTTGCTCTGATCAATCATCAACCCCGAATGGTGTCCGTCCTGGAGTCACGACTGGGTCGAGTGGGTACCGACATCGCGCTCAGCGCCGCGACGGCGGCGGCGAACGGGCTTACCCAGGCATTCGGCACGCCGATGCTGGATCTGGCGCAACGGACGCTGCAACTGTCGGAGGCGGCGGCGCACCGGCGCGTGTGGGCAGACCGGGAACCCCAGCTGGCCTCACCCGAGCGGCCGCAGGCCCCGGTGGTCCCGGTCATTTCGTCGGCCGGGGCGAGATCGCAGGCGCCGCGGCATAACTGGGCGGCCGCGGCGGCGGGTGACGAGGCACACGTCGTGGTCGGTGGAGCCATCGACGCCGCGATCGACACCGCGAAAGGGTCGATGAAGGGACCGATCGAGAGCTATGCCGATTCGGCGGCGAACGGCTCGTTGATTGCCGCCGCGAGCGCGCTGCTGGCCGGCGGCGGCACGGAGGACGCGGCCAGCGCGATACTGGCCGGCGTGCCGAGGGCGGCGCACATGGGACGGCAGGCGTTCGCGGCCGTCCTGGGTCGTGGCCTGGCCAACGCCGGGCAATTGGTGCTCGACCCGGGCGCGCTGCGCCGGCTGGACCGGGTGCGGGTGGTCGTCATCGACGGTGCCGCACTACGTGGCGACCACCGTGCGGTGCTGCATGTGGAAGGAGACGAACCCGGCTGGGACGACGACCGCGTCTACGAGGTCGCGGACGCGCTGCTGCACGGCGAGGAGGCACCCGAACCCGACCCCGACGAGCTGCCGGCCACCGGCGCGCGGCTGAGATGGGTTCGGGCGCAGGGCCCATCGGCGGCGCCCGCGCAGGGCCTCGAACACGCCGACCTGGTGGTCGACGGCCAGCGGGTGGGCAGCGTCGACGTCGGGTGGGAGGTCGACCCCTATGCGATCCCGCTGTTCCAGACCGCGCATCGGACCGGAGCCCGCGTGGTGCTGCGCCATGTCGCCGGCACCGAAGACCTCGGTGCCAGCGTCGGCGCATCGCATCCGCCCGGCACGCCGCTGCTGAAACTGGTGCGTGACCTGCGGACGGATCGCGGACCGGTATTGCTGATCACCGCGCTGCACCGCGACTTCGCCTCGACGGACACGTTGGCCGCGCTGGCCATCGCCGATGTCGGCGTGGCCCTCGACGATCCCCGGGCCGCCACACCCTGGACCGCCGACATCATCACGGGCACCGATCTCGCAGCGGCGGTGCGGATCCTGTCGGCGATTCCGGTGGCCCGGTCCGCCAGCGAATCGGCGGTGCATCTCGCCCAGGGCGGCACGACGCTGGCCGGGCTGCTGCTGGTCACCGGCGAGGGGGAGAGATCCGGCAACACGGTCGGCTTCCGGCGCTGGCTCAACCCCGTCAACGCGGCCGCCGCGACTGCCTTGCTGTCGGGCTCTTGGTCGGCCAGCAGGGTGCTTCGGCTGGCCGATCCCACCCCGCAACCGCTGACCGCCTGGCACGCGCTGGACCCCGAGATCGTCTACTCGCGCCTGGCCGGTGGCTCGCGTCCGTTGGCCGTCGACTCCGGAACGCCGGGCTGGCGACGCGTGCTCGACGACCTGTCCTATGAACCACTGGCGGCACCGCTGCGGGGCCCGGTACAAGCTCTGGGGCGCCTGGCGATCGCCACCAGGCACGAACTGGCCGATCCGCTGACTCCGATCCTGGCAGTCGGAGCCGCGGCGTCGGCGATCGTGGGCAGCAATGTCGACGCGCTCCTGGTGGCGGGCGTGATGACGGTCAACGCGATAACCGGTGGGGTGCAAAGGTTGCGGGCCGAGGCGGCGGCCGCGGAATTGTTCGCCGAGCAGGACCAGCTGGTGCGCCGCGTCGTTGTCCCGGCGGTGGCCACGACACGACGCCGGTTGGAGGCTGCCCAGCACACCACCCGGATGGCCACGGTGTCCGCCAAGTCGCTGCGGGTCGGCGATGTCATCGACCTGGCCGCACCGGAGGTGGTCCCGGCGGATTGCCGGCTGCTGGTGGCCGAGGACCTCGAGGTCGACGAATCTCTGTTGACCGGTGAATCGTTGCCGGTGGACAAGCAGGTGGAGCCCGTCGCCGTCAACGACGCCGACCGGGCCAGCATGCTGTTCGAGGGCAGCGCGATCGTGGCGGGGCATGCTCGCGCGATCGTGGTGGCCACCGGGGTAGGCACGGCTGCCCAGCGGGCGATCTCGGCGGTCGTCGGTGTCGAGACGTCGGCCGGAGTTCAGGCGCGGCTGCGGGAGCTGACCAGCAAGGTCCTTCCGCTCACGCTGGCCGGCGGCGTCGCGGTGACCGGCTTGGCCTTGCTGCGCCGCGCGTCACTGCGTCAAGCGGTCTCCGACGGCGTCGCAATCGCGGTGGCGGCCGTCCCGGAGGGGCTGCCGCTGGTGGCCACCCTCTCCCAGCTCGCCGCCGCACAGCGCCTGACGGCCCGGGGCGCGCTGGTTCGCGCTCCTCGCACCATCGAAGCGCTGGGCCGGGTCGACACCGTCTGTTTCGACAAGACCGGCACCCTCACCGAGAACCGGTTGCGGGTCGTGTGCGCGGTGCCGGGTACGACGACGCCGGGAGACCCGTTTCCCGACAAGTCCGATCCACACTTCATCACGGTGCTGCGCGCCGCGGCCCGGGCATCCACTCAGCCCCACGATGGTCAGGGCCACGCCCACGCCACCGACGAGGCGATCCTGACCGGCGCGAGTTCGCTTGATAAGTCCGGTGATTCGGAGTGGACAGTGCTCGCGGAAGTACCGTTCGAGTCCAGCCGCGGTTTCGCCGCCGCGATCGGCAACATGAGTGCCGACGCGACCACTCCGACACTGATGCTCAAGGGCGCTCCGGAGGTGGTGCTGCGGCGCTGCCGGTTCGACAACCCCGACGCCGATCAGGAGCATGCGGAGTCGCTGGTGCACAGCCTCGCCGAGCAAGGCTTACGCGTGCTGGCGGTGGCGCAGCGCCCGTGGAACCGCAGGTCCACCGATGACGACGACACCGATGCCGACGCCGTCGACGCCGCCGCGCACGACCTGGAGCTGATCGGCTATGTCGGGTTGGCGGACACCGCACGGCCGTCCTCGCGTCCGTTGATCGAAGCGCTGGTGGACGCCAACCGCAGCGTGGTGCTGATAACCGGCGACCACCCCGTCACCGCGCGGGCGATCGCCCGCCAGCTGGGCCTGCCGTCGGACGCGCGGGTGGTGACCGGAGCCGAACTCGCCGGTCTCGACGAGGACGCGTTCGCCAAACTCGCCGCCGACGTGCAGGTCTTCGCCCGGGTCAGCCCGGAGCAAAAGGTGCAGATCGTGGCGGCGTTGCAGCGCTGCGGACGTGTGACCGCGATGGTCGGCGACGGTGCCAACGACGCCGCCGCCATCCGGATGGCCGACGTGGGCATCGGGGTGAGCGGTCGCGGTTCTTCGGCCGCGCGCGGGGCCGCCGACATCGTGCTGACCGATGACGATCTGGGCGTGTTGCTCGACGCACTGGTCGAGGGCCGCAGCATGTGGGCGGGCGTGCGTGATGCCGTCACGATTCTGGTCGGCGGCAATGTCGGTGAAGTGCTCTTCACCATCATCGGCACGGCGTTCGGCAACGGGCGGGCGCCGGTGGGCACCCGTCAACTGCTGTTGGTGAATCTGCTCACCGATATGTTCCCCGCGCTGGCGGTCGCCGTCACGTCGCAATACGAGGAACCCGACGAGGCCGACTATGAATCCGAAGAGGAGGCCGAAGAGGCGTTTCGCGCATACCAACGCGCGGTGCTGACCGGGCCCACACCCTCGCTGGACGCGCCGCTGATGCGCCAGATCGTCAATCGCGGCGTCGTCACGGCCGCCGGCGCAACGGCGGCCTGGGCCATCGGGCGCTGGACGCCCGGGACCGAACGCCGCACGGCGACAATGGGCTTGACCGCAGTGGTGACGACGCAGCTCGCGCAAACGCTGCTGACGCGCCGGCACAGCCCGCTGGTCGTGGCGACCGCGCTGGGCAGTGCGGGGGTTTTGATCGGCATCATCCAGACGCCGGTCATCAGTAACTTTTTCGGCTGCACCCCGCTGGGGCCGGTCGCGTGGACGGGCGTGTTGGGCGCCACGGGCGGAGCCACCGCGGTCTCGGTACTGGCGCCCAAATGGCTGACCAAAACGGTCGCCACCGTGATACCGGATAAGGAGCAAGATTCGCCCGGCGCCGAGCCCACGAGTTGAGCTCGATTTCTGACTTTCCTTAGGCACCCGCCGGTAGTGCCGCATAAATTACACACTTGGCATTTCTTGCCGTGAATTGTGTTGCCAATTTACACTGAATTGTTTCGCTCTCAATCGGTGGAGCGGACGCTCGGAGGGCATATTCGGTGGCTCGGGCGCGCGACCGACACCTATCGGCAATTCTTTGAGGTTTGGGATTTGAGGCTGTCGGGTAGCTGCCGGAAAGCCTTGTAGTCGAACGTATTTGGCTTATACACTCGCGCAGAATTGCGCGAGTTCGAACGTCGGGATTATTCCTTAGGTCACCATTTGGAAAAGATGTGGTCACGACCCAGTTTGTGCTCCGTATCGGTTCTATAACTGATTCAGCCGCTCATCTAGGCAAGATTTCCAGACAGCGATACCGTTCCGCATGCGCGGTTGAATTGGGGAATAGCGGGGGCAAGGAAAAAGGGAGTACGTTGAAGATCATTGATCGATTCAACATCGCGGTGCTCGCCGGCGCGGGATTGTGCGGTGCCGCGTTGGCGCTCAATCCGGCCGCGACGGCCGCGCCGCTGCGAATGGGCGGCCCTCCCGCCATCCCCGGACCCGCGTGTGTGACGCCCGCGGCGGCAGTGGCGGCGGCCGCCGCGCCCCTGCCGCTCATCCTGCCTGGCCCTCCTGTCGTGGCCGCCGTGCCTCTTCCTCCTGTCGTGGGGGCGGTGCCCGCGGTACCGGTGGTGGCGGGCGCGCCGGTTGCTGCTGCACCTGAAGCTGCGGCGGCAGCTGCGCCAATCGAAATCATGGCGGCGGGTACCGCGCCCGGTGCTGTGCCGGTGGGTGCGCCGAAGGCGGGCAAGGGAGTGGTGACGGGCGCGGGAGCGCCGGTTGCTCCTGCTCCGGTGGTTCTGCCCGGTCCGGTACCTGTTGTGGTGCCCCTGCCGCCGGTGCCTGTGGTTGCGCCCGTTCTGGCCGCGGCCGGTGCTCCTGTTGCGGCTGCTGGTTGCGTGGTCACCCAAGCAGCGGGCAAATGAAGGCCGGCGACATGTCCCCCACACACCGACTTGAGATTGGGCCGCACATGGCAACCGAATACACACCGACGTTCCGTCGCGCTCGCAATGGCTATGAGCCGCTTGCGGTCGATGAGCTCATCGACACTCTGACCAAGACACACCAGTCCCTGCTCAGCGATATCCAGATTCTCCGATCACGGTTGTCGGAATCTGCCAAGGAAATTTCTGCGCTCAAGGCCGAAATCGGCGTCCTGAATGACACCTCGACATCCGCGCATGCGATGACCTACCGGATATCGAACCTGCTGCGGACCGCGATCGACGAAGTGTGCGACATGCAGGCCGAGGCGCAGACCGAGGCAGCGGCGTGGATCTCGGCGGCCAAAGCCGACGCCGAAAAGCTGCTCAATGACGCCAAGGACGAAGCCGCGCGTCGCCTCAATGACGCCAAAGACGAGGCCACGCGTCGCCTCGAACAGGCCCGCCGCGCGACTGAAGAGATGGGCCAACAACGGATCGGCATCCTCGAGCAACTGATGGCCGTGCACCGGAAACTCGAGAATCTCCCAGGCGCCCTGCAATCGGCCTACCAGCAGATGGACAATCCGCCGACGCCGCTCCGCACATTCCATTCGAAAGGGGCGGCCGAAAAGAAGGCCATCGTCGGGTGATCGGGTGAGGAGCCGCTGACCCTATTCCTGCACGATTACCGGGTCGCCAATGTGGACCGTGTTGTAGTACCACTCCGCATCGGCGGGGCTCAGGCTGATGCAGCCGTGGCTGACATTCTCCGCCCCCATTGAATTCACCGCCCACGGAGCCGAATGCACGTAGAGGCCTCGGGCGCTGATCCGGACGGCGAACTCCACCTTGAGCCGGTAGCCGTCGGGATCATCGACGGGGATGCCGACGCTGCTCGAGTCCATGGTCACCGAGGGGTCCTTCGCCATCACGCTGTAGGAGCCGACCGGCGTCGGGAAAGCGGCCTTACCCATCGTGGCCGGCATCACCCCGGGTTCTCCGTAGTGGGGTCGATGGTGCGGCGCTGGTAGTGGAGGCGCCGTTTCCGCCTCGACTCCGTCGACGGTCACGGTGAACGTGTGATCCGAGAGCTTGGCAACGCCGAGGACGGCGGGACCTGTTTTGAAGTCCATGGGCAGGCCCCCCACCGAAAGTGCCACCGTGCTGTGCGCCGGCCAGTATCGGTCCGGAACCCACTGCACAACGGCGCTGTCGAGCCATTCGAACTTGCCGGTCATCGGAGGCGTCGATTTCACTTCGATGGCCCGCTCGGCCGCCTGCCGGTTGGCGACAGGCCCGCTGAATGTCACTACAACGGGGTGCGCGATACCGACCACCTGCCCCGGCGCCGGCAGTACCGATGCGATGGCGAAGTCGTGCGAGTGGCCCGCCGCCGCCAAACTCAAGCCAGCGGGCCCCGCGATCACTGTCGCCGCGATCCCGATCGCCACCAGAACAGACCGAACTGCCGCACGCATCGCTTCCCGCTTCTCGAGAAATTGCCTTGTCGTTGGTCGATGCTAGGGGCGCCAGGACGGGTGAGTAGGCCAGCACGCGCGGGCAATTCGATCAAGTCTTGGTCAAGTTTTGGTCACGGCTCGTTATCCGCAACTCACCCGAGTTCCTTGCGCACCACCTTGCCGGCGGGGTTACGTGGAATGCTGCTGACAAAGTTGATGTCCCTGGGCTGCTCGAACCGAGACACCTTGCCCTTCAGGTACTCCCGTATCGCTGCGTCATCCGCGGCGGCCCCGCTCCGCAGCACGACGAACGCGGCCAGTCGCCGGCCGAACTTCTCGTCGGGTACCCCGATGACGGCATTCTCGGCGACGTCGGGATGTTCGGCGAGCGCGTTCTCCAGCGCGCGCGGATAGACGTTCTCGCCTCCCGAGACGATCATGTCGTCTTCGCGGCCAACGATGTACAGCCGGCCTGAATTGTCGAGATAACCCATGTCGCCGGTGCTGGTCATGCGGTCGATGACAGCTTTGGCGCCACCCTCGGTGTAGCCCTCCGCCCCCAGTTCGCCGCCAACGAAGATGCGGCCGGTCACCCGCGGACCGACCGGCCTGCCGTTCTTGTCGAAGATGCGCACCGGGCATCCCGCGACCGGTCTTCCCACCGTTTCCGGGGCGTTTCGCACCTCGCTCGGTGTTGCCAGCGCACCGATCCCGACCTCGGTGGAGCCGTAGGCGTTGTAGATGATGTCGCCGTAGGCATCCATGAATCGTCGCGCCAGGCTGGGATCGAGCCGGTCGCCGCTGGATAGGACCACCCGCAGCGACGGCACCGGATTGCGCGTCCGCACACGTTGGGGCAGGTCGAGGATGCGCGACAGCATGATCGGGACGGCACTCAACGCGTCGGCGCGGTGCAGCGATGCCTGCGCGAGCGTGGCTTCGGCGTCAAAGCGCCGATGGGTCAGCACGGTGCCGCCCAGGCTCAGGGTGAGCATCAGGTTCCCGAGCCCCAGTCCGTGAAACATCGGTACCGCCACGGCAATTCGCGATCCGACTCGTAGCCGGGTGCGCTCGATAATGGTCACGCCGACGCCCACTCCCGAGCTCATCCGAGGCACCCGTGGCACGCCCTTGGGCACACCCGTGGTGCCCGAGGTCAACAGGACGATTCGGCCCGACGGCGCGACTTTGGGGCGCGGACCACCTTGCCGCGTCGGGACGGTTTCCGGATCGATTACCGTTACCCAGTCCGCGATTTCGCGCACCTGGTCCGAGAATTCCTTGTCGCACAACATCGTCCGGATCTGGTGCGAATTCAGGGCACCGACAAGCGCGTTGGTGCGAAACTCCGTGTTCACCAGCACGACGTCGGCGCCGATAAGTGCGGTGGCGAATACCGCCACAACGAAGTTGTGTCCATTGCGGCACATGATTCCCACCGCATCGCCGGGTCCAACACGATCGCCGGACAGCTCGCGGGCCAGCGATTCGGACATCGCCCGCAGCTCGCGGTAACTGAGCGCGCCGTCGTCGTCGATGATCGCGGTGCGGTCCGGCCACCGAGCGGCGGCAATCGCAAGCAGTGTGTACAGGTTCGTGCCGCCCCGATACACCTCGCGGAGCAGGCGCAACACCGCGGCCGGCGCGGGCGGACTGAGCAGTCTGGAATACACCAGCGCCCGAGCCGCAGTGGCGGCCACGCTGTCGGTCGTCATGCTTGATCCTTACCTTTCTGGCCCGCGGCCGGAGTCAGCGAAGAAGCGGCGGTGCCACAGCCGGGCCGCTTGGTCGGCGGGCCCGGCCAGCAACACCGAGGCAAGCTCGGCCGGCCACACCCAGGGCGGTTCGTTAGTGCGCGGCCGTTCGATGATCGCTTTCGAAATCGCGTCGGCGGCCTGGTCCGGATACAAACCCGGAAGGCTGCGCAACAGCGGAGTCGGCTCGATCATCCGGGTGCGGACCAATGCGAAGTAGACCGAACTGACGTCCACGCCGTCGAAGTGCAGTTCCGGTGCCACACTGCGCAGCCAGCGGTCAAATGCACCCTTGGACGCCTGGTAGGCGCCCCACTGCGGCCCGGGCACGACCCGCACCCCGACGCTCGACACGTTCACGATGTGGCCGCGACCGCTTTCCCGCATGGCCGGTAGCAGGCCGAGCAGCAGCCAGATCGGCCCCAGGTAGTTGATGTCGATGGTGCGCTGAAAATCATGCGGCCGGTCGTACTGGTGATGCAGTGAGCGGCGCAAGGACTTTCCCGCGTTGCTCACCACGATGTCCAGCGCGCCGTGGTCTTCGGTGATCTGCTTCGTCAGCTCGTTGACGGCGGTCTCGTCGGTGAGATCCGTCGGGTAGGCGAACGCTGTGCCACCGCCCGCGTTGATCGATGCCGCGAGGTCGTCGAGTCGGTCCGCCGATCGGGCCACCGCCAGGACCGTCGCGCCGGCCGCGGCCAGTTTGCGGGCGGTCGCCTCGCCGATTCCATAGGACGCTCCGGTCACCAGAACGGTCTTGCCTGCAACGGCATCGCGCAGCTTGTCGGGGTCCGATTCCTGCGCCGGGTTGGCCACTCGATCGACGGCTTTTTCGAACGCCTGTGCTATCAGATTCATCTTCACTGCCCACATTTCGGATTGCACCGCCGAGGCCTGCCGCCGTTGCTTGACCTGCGCCTCGAACTCGTAACTTACAGTTAGCAGACCACATCGCAGTCCGGATCTGGACCCCGGCCCGTTGGTGGCTTCTCCCACAGGGCACGCCTCAGTCCCCGATGAACCCCTTGTTGCACATCAAGGCGTCCGCCAGGAACCCGTCGTGCGGCATTTCGGGCGATGCGTAGTACGTCGGGTGGCCGCGGTACACGCTTGCGATCGTCGGTTCGGCGAGCAAATCGTCGACCAGCCGATCGTCGCCGGTGATCGCGGTGACGACCAACGAATGCCGCAGCGGGCCCAGGCCGTCCGCCCCGGAGTAGCGCGCGTCGCGCGGCCCGCGCGACCAGGACGACACCCACACGCACGGGAACGGCAGCTCGATGTTGAGCTTGTCGACGGCGGGCTCAGCCATCACGTGCACGGCCGGACGCAGCGCGGCGCAGCCGTCTCCCAGCGGGGCGACGACCTGGTCAGCGGCCAGCAGCGCGGTCGTTCCGACGGCTTTGGCCGCAAGGTAGTCCGCCAGGGCCCGCGCTTTGTCGATCGGTTGGGTCGGCAGCACCGCTCGCTCGTCCTCGGTCGGCAGTGGCTCGATCGCGGCCAACCGCTCGGCGATCGCCTCGGCCAACGGGACCGGATCACCTTCGTAGAGCACGGCGGTGGTGTTGACGCACGCCGCCCCGCCCAGATTGGCGATCGAGTCGACGACGAGGTCGATGTACTCGCGCCAATCTCGGTCGGCGGTGATCAGGATCTTGGCCCGTCCGGGTCCGTTCACGATCACCGTGGGGTCGCCGGCGTACTTGTCCACCACGTCTTGTCCCCCGTACACCATGGCGTGATCGGCCGACCGCACGAGTTCGTCGGCTCCGGCATGGTCGGTGGGCAGATACAGCGCGTCCCCGGGACGAAATCCCGACCCGCGCAGGGCATTCACCAGACGGTGCGCGGTGAGTGGTTCCCGGCGCGACGGGCGCACCGCCACCCGGTAGCCCAGCGCGAGCGCTTGGGGCCACAGGCCGTGCACGCCGGGTCCATTTCCGGCCGCAAGCACCGCGAACACCTCTCCGCGCCGCGTCCACACCGCCCCGCCGCCGCGGCTGCGCTCCTCGCGCCAATCCAACGACGCGCCCGCGGGCCGCCCGGCGCGCACCGCGTCGCATGCTGAGGCAACGGCGTCGGCCACGCCGCGCGCGCTGGCACGCGTCACCGCGATCGGCAGACCCGAAATCCGGCTGGCCAGTTGAACATAGGTGTCGAAGTCCATACCCGCGACCACGGCGGTCGCGAAGATATGAGCCGCGTCAGCCAGCGCCGCTTCCCGTTGCGTGGCCGGCAGCGGCCGTACCTTGCGCTGCGCGGCTATGGCGCGCGAGACATACAGCCGCGGCACCATGCTCAGCTCGACCACCGGCGCACCGGCGGTGCTCATGACGACTTCGCGGTTGCGTGTCCGGTATTCACCGTCGAGGCCCAGCGCATCGAGGAACACCAGATCCGCTGTCAAACTTGACTTCTCATGCGTCACGGTCAGTACACACCTTCGATCACGGCCTCGCCCTCAAAGGACGCGACCGGCCGCACCGCACCGACCGAATCGCCGACTTGACCAGCGGGCCCGGGCATCCGGATCGCCTGGTCGCGTTCCAGATTGTTGGGTATGAACATCCCCTTGCTGATGTGGTTCATCACCACCTGACCGAGCTGCCCGTAGGGCACTTGCTCCCCGGTATCGGGGTCCACCACCCAGAACACCACATACGGTGTCCGCGGGTCGAAAGCGAACGACCCGTCCTCGATGCTTCGGGTGACCGCCTGCGACAGGACCATGGTGCTGCCGAATGCCAGCGTGATCGTCGTGGCCGGGAAGATTTCCCGGAGCAGGTCAAGCGTGTCGAGGTCCACGTGCGCGCCGCTGAGCAGCAGGTAGCGGATCTTGTCGTTCACCAGGTCCACCACCCGGTCGTTGCGGGCAATCGCCTCCAGCAGCGGCGGGGTGGTGTGCAGGTTGGCGACATGCTGCGTCTGCAGAACGAACACCGCCTGCTCGACGACGTGGTCGATGTAGGCCGCCACTTCCGCGGCGGCGTTGCGCGCGGCGATCTTTTTGACCCAGCGGGGATCGATGTCGATCGAGTGGAACACCGAACCCAGCCGCTCGGAGACCAGGCGCGAGAAATAGCCCACACCATGCGGACCGCTGGGCATCAGGCACAGGAAGCCCTGGCCGGGCAGAAAGCCGCCGGTGGCGAAGTCCTCGGTTTGCCACTGCACAATCTGCGCAATCCAATCCGGCATCTGCACAGTCCTTTTCGGGGCCCCAGTGGTGCCGCCGGATTCGAATATCTGCGGCACCGGCGCCGGGGTCCCCTTGGACTCATAACCCTGCGGTATCAGGTCCTCGACCGGCACACCGCGCAGCTCGTTGACCAGATTGGGAAACAACCGCAGATCCGCAAAGGTCTTGACGTCGGTCAAAGGGTTGAAATTCAGCCGCTGGGCCGTGCGCAACCAGAACGCGGAACCGGTGTCCCGGCCAAAATGCCAGGCGATGGCGGCGCGCAAATACGCCTCAGGGTCGTCGACCGGGGCAGTCCTCGGGACGTCCAACAGCGAAAAATCGATATCACCCATGCCATCGATCCTGGCATCCCGGACAGGTCAAGCAATCTTGTTCGGCGCCCTAATCGACTGATTTCACAACGAATTCCAACTCTGTGCACGAGGTTTTCAACGAGAAGCCAGTTCCCGAAGGTAACCCGCGGCGATCGAGTTTCGATCCCGCACCCCGCGAGCGGTGGCCGCCGCCGACTACGGTGGCGACCCGTTCGTGCCGCTATGACCGAACGGCCCCGCCGTGCCGGCGGCGCCGCCGTGCCCGCCGCCCGTGCCCTTCCCGCCGTTACCGCCATTGCCGATAAACGAGGCGCCGCCACCGATTCCGCCGTTGGCAGGCGCGGCGCCGCTGCCGGCGTCGCCGCCGTTTCCGCCGTTGCCGAACACCGCCCCGCCGGGGCCGCCGTCTCCGCCTTTCCCGCCGGCGCCGGTGCCGGATCCGCCGCCACCCATCCCGCCGTCGCCCGCGGTGGCGAATATCCCGGTGCCGCCGCCGTTTCCACCGGCCCCGCCGTTCCCGTCAGCGCCGCCGCCGGCGCCGCCCATCCCGCCGTCACCGCCATGGCCGGCCAGCTTGACGTTGCCGCCGCCACCTCCCTGGCCGCCGCCCAGGCCGGACCCGCCGTTGCCGCCGTGTCCGCCGTTGCCGATTACGCCGCTGTTGCCAGCCTGGCCGCCGTTCCCGCCTTGGCCGAAGGATCCGGTGCCTCCCTGGCCGCCGTCACCGCCGTTGCCTAGCACCCCGGTTTTGCCGCCGTTGCCGCCCTGGCCGCCGAATCCGGGTGTACCGGTGGTGTTGTTGCCCCCGGCCCCGCCGGCGCCACCATTGCCGTGCACCGACCCGCCGGTGCCGCCGGCGCCCCCGTTGCCGCCTTTGGCCCCGTCGGCTGTGACGTCGCCACCGGTCCCGCCGTGACCGCCGTTGCCGACCAGCCCGGCGTTACCACCGGTACCGCCGTCCCCACCCAACCAACCGTTCCCGCCGTCCCCGCCTTTGCCGATCAACCCCGCGGCGCCACCGTTGCCACCGGTCACGGCGGCGCTGCCGCTGTTATAGCTGAAACCCTTGCCGCCGTCGCCATACAGGATCCCGCCGGCTTTCCCGTTCGGGTCCATCGTCGTCCCATCGGCGCCGTTGCCGAACAGCGGGCGGCCCGTGAGGGTCCGCCAGGGCGAAAGAAGGTCAGAAATGCTTGCCATCGGCTTGGCGTTGGCGGCCTCGGCGGCCGCATACGCGAACCCGCCGGATTTCAGGCCCTGCACAAACTGGTCATGGAACTTCGCGACCGCGGCGCTGAGCTGCTGATACTGCTGGGCGTGGCTGGAAAACAGCGATGCCACCGCCGCCGACACCTCATCGGCACCCGCGGCCAGCACCCCGGTGGTCGGGGTCATCGCCGCGGAATTGGCCGCGCTGAGCGACGAGCCGATACCCGCTAAATCCGTTGACACCGATGCCAGCATGTCCGGGGCCGCCACCAGATACGACATCGCTGTCCTCCTACCCGGCCGTCATCGAGCCATCGCCGAAATAAAATTACCGCCAGTGTCAATGGATAGCTAGCACACGCCGGCGGCGCTTCGACGGCGCGGTCGCTGCGTGTGAGGAAGCCCGGCGACGGCGCGCACGATCCCGCGAAGCCAACTGTGCGAGGGATCTTCGTCGACGCGCGGATGCCAGACGGCGTAGAACGGCACCTCGCCCAGTTCCCGCGGCGCTTCGAGCACCCGGGTGCGATCGGAGTCGGCAAACTGGGCCGCCAGGCGGGCCGGGACGGTCAGGACCAGCTCGGTGCCGGGCAAGATGCTTGACCCCAATACGTTGTAGGGCAACGAGACGGCGACGCGCCGCGGAGTCTCACGCACCCCGAGCGCCCCGTCGATCCCGGGCCGGCCGATGTCGATACTCAAATGCGGCCACCGCAAATACTGCGGCAGCGACACCGATTTGCGTTGCGCGAGCGGATGATCGGCGGCCACGACACAGACGAACCGATCGGTGAAAAGGTGCTGACTGCTGTACCGGTCGGGCGCCGCGCGGCCATAGATCACCAGGTCGAGCGTCCCGGCGTCCAGGTTGTCGAACGCGCGCGCATCGAGGGCCGCGCAGGTAACCGTCGAGTTCGGCGATTGCGTCAGAATCTCTTGGACCAGCGCGGGTCCGAACGCTGACACGGAGTAGTCGCTGACGGCGAGACGGAACGATTGCGACGCGGTCGCCGGGTCAAAGGTTTCGGTGATGAACAGGCGGTTCAGCTCGGTAACGACCGTCGCCAGCTGGGCGTGGATGCGTTCGGCCCGGGGTGTCAACGAGTAGCCGTCGGGTCCACGCACCAGCAGTTCGTCGCCGAAGTGGCGGCGCAATCGCTGCAAGGCGCGGCTCATCGCGGGCTGGCTGAGCCTGAGCCGGTCGGCCGCGCGCGTGACGTGCCGCTCCTCCAACAGCGCCACCAGCGGCGGCAGCAGATTCAGATCGATCCGATCGATATGCGTGGTGTGCATGCGCATCATGCTAAGGATTCATTTCACAAATAGACGAGTACGGCGCACAGTTGCATGCGAAAAGATCAATCGACAGTAAGGAAAGATCGATGCGCTACATCGCTTTGGAGGAAGCGTTTTTCATTCCCGAGTTGGCCGAGCTGCAGCCGATGTCGGACACCCGGCCCTTGATGCAGTCGTTGGGATTCAAACCCGGAATCAGCGAGCAGTGCGAACGCCGGTTGGCCGACTTCACCGAATATCGGCTTCCGGAGATGGACGATGCCGGCATTGATATTCAGGTGTTGTCCCTGACAGTCCCGGGCCTGCAGGTCGACATCGACGCCGACCGGGCTTGCGACAACGCGCGATTCGCGAATGACTATCTTGCCAAGGTCATCGCCGAACATCCGGATCGGTTCCGCGGCTTTGCCGCTCTGCCGTTGCAGGACCCGGCCGCGGCCGCCGCCGAACTGGAGCGCGCCGTCACGCAGCACGGGTTGTGCGGGGCGCTGGTCAACGACTGCATCACCGGGCCGGGCGGCCGCTACCTGGATGCACCAGAATACGACGAGCTGTGGTCGGCGGTGGAATCCCTTGGCGTACCGCTATACCTGCATCCCGGCGCACCCGCGGCCGATCGGTGGCAAGTCCTCGACGGCCACCCGGAGATGTATGGCGCGACGTGGAGTTGGGCCGCTGAGGTCGGCGGCCATGCACTGCGGATCCTGTTCAGCGGCGTCTTCGACCGTCATCCCGGCGCCACAATGATTTTGGGGCACATGGGTGAATTCCTGCCGTTTCAGCGCAGCCGACTCGACTCCCGGTACCGGACCATGCAGACGACCACCCCGCTGCGGCGCGAACCTTCGGCCTACCTGGGTACCAACATTGTCTTCACCAATAGCGGGGTGTTCTCGCCGGCGGTAATGCTCGGAGCCGTGCTCGAGGTCGGCGCCGACGCGATCATGTTCTCGGTCGACTACCCCTACGAGTCCTCGCACGAGGCGGTGCAGGGATTCGAGCGGACCACACTCAGCGCCGCCGACCGGGAGAAGATCGCCCACGGCAACGCCGAACGGCTGCTTGGCATCTGAAGCACGTCAGGCGATGGCAGGGCGGTTATGCAGCCTGCGCGGGTCGACACCCGCGCGGGCCCACGCCTTGGCCGCCCAGGGCGCATAGACGAACCAGAGCGGCAGCCGGTTGACGACCGGATTCAACGCGCGCACGAAGGCGGCGAACCGCTGAAATCGCTTCTCCTTCTTGTTATTCCATTCCAGCTCGCACACCTCGCGCATCTGCGGCGGCAGGGTGCCGACCAGAACCAGGCGGGTGTAGGCGTTGAGCGGCGCGGACAGAATCTTCCAGAGCGGCTTGGGCACCCAGCGCGGGCCCGGTACCCCTTTGCGGATGTAGCCGGTGCCGTACAGCACGGTCTTGTGCGGGACGAACCGCTCGAGCATGTCGTCCCAATAGGCGACGAAGTCGTCATAGGTCTGTGGCTGGCCGCGGTCGCTGACCCCGTAGAGGCTGTACCAGATCTTGCCTTCGTTGAAGATCTGCTCCTTCTCCGCGGGCGATAGCCGGCGGATGAACGTGTCGGTGGTGTAGATGACTTGGTCGACGAAGGTGGCGTGCGCCCAGTAGAAAAGCTCCGGGTTCAGGGCGTGGTATCTCGAGCCGTCGCTGATGGTGCCCTTGATCGGCTTGTGGAAGTCCCGCACCTTGCGGCCCCAATCGTGCGGGTCGTCGGAGTAGACGGTCTTCATCAGCGGCGGCGCGGTCCGCTTGGCCCGGCCCAGCGTGTCGCTGAAAATCACCGAGTGATCGAGCACGCCCTGGCCGAGCTGTTCGATGCAGTTTTCCACGCCGGCGACGCGCTGGAATCCGAAGAATTGGGTGCGGTTATCTCCGTAGAACTTCCAGGTCAGCGAATCGGGCCCGAGCCGCGGGGAGGCGGCGGCGATCTCGTCGACAAGCACAGGCACCGCTTCGCGAACACCGGTGTCGAAGTTCCGGGCTGTCATGCCGACCTCCTTGTGGCACGGACACACTGTGGTGGGCCCTGAACAGGCCTGAAACAGTGACACAAAATGATATCTTTGTTCCACCGTAGCAACCGGCTCCGGCGTCCGCAAAGCAGGTGAGCGATCATGCAGACCGAAATCGAGGCGATGACGGATCTCGATCGCACCATCCTGGACACCGCACGGACCGTCTTCGAGACCTACGGCGTGCGTCGCGCCAACATCGAAGACGTCGCCGTTCGCGCCGGGGTCAGCCGTAGCACCATCTACCGGCGCTTTCCCACCAAAGACGATCTGTTCGTGCATGTGGTGCGACGCGAGGCCCAGCTCTTCTTCACCACGCTGGACCAGGCCACTACCGGCCGCAATCCACAAGAGGCCGTGATCGAGGCCTTTGCACTCGGTGTGCGCCTCGTGCAGGACTCGCCGCTGTACTCCCGGATCGCCGAAAGCGAGCCCGAGCTGTTCGGCATGTTTTCCCAATCGCACGTCTTCCCGATTGGCCAATTCGCCGACGGAATAGCCCACACCCTGCGGCGGTGCGGAGCCGACAGGAATGTCCAAGCCGAGCCTGATTTGGCCAACATCGCCGACATCCTGCTGCGCGTCGCCCTCGGCATCATCGTGTTTCCGACCGACCGACTCGACACCTCCGATGACGCGGCCGTTCGTGCCTACGCAGCGCGCTACTTGGTGCCGATCATTTCCCAGCCTGTCGGAGGCCTGAACTAGCCTGGTATTCGTGGCTGGGTTATCTGGGGCTCCGCGGACCCGATACGCCAGTTGTGCCGAGTCCGACATCGCCTATCAGGTGATCGGCGACGGCCCGCTCGATCTGGTGCTACTGCCCGGGCCGTCGATACCGATCGACTGCATCGACGCCGAGCCGTCGATGTACCGCTTTCACCGGCGGTTGGCGTCCTTCGCCCGGGTGATCCGGCTCGACCAGCGTGGCATCGGCCTCTCGTCGCGGGTTTCACGGGACATGATCGGGCCGAAGTTCTGGGCCAAGGATGTTATCGGGGTCATGAACGCCGTCGGATGCGAGCGGGCGACCATCGTCGCCCCGAGCTTCACCTCGATGACCGGGCTCGTGCTCGCCGCCGACTACCCCGAACGGGTCAGCAGCCTGGTGGTCATCAACGGCGGGGCCCGAACGTTGCATGCGCCGGACTACCCGATGGGCGCCACCATCGACACCATCGACCCGTACACCACCGTCGCGATCGACCCAGATGCCGTCGATCAGGGCTTCGACATGCTGGGCATCATCGCTCCCAGCGTCGCCCACGACGACGCGTTCCGGGCGTGGTGGGACATGGCCGGTAACCGCGCCGCCTCTCCGAGCATGGCCCTCGCGATGATCAATACGGTGCGCGGCTCCGACGTGCGCGACGCACTGCCACGTATCACCGCACCGACGCTGATCCTGCAGCGCACCGATTCGACCTTCACGCCCCGCGGGCACGGTCAATACCTCGCCGAACACATCGCCGGATCACGCCTGGTCGAACTACCCGGCGCGGACACCTTGTACTGGGTCGGCAACACCGCGCCGCTGCTCGACGAGATCGAAGAGTTCATCACCGGCATGCGGGGCGGTTCGGATAGCGAGCGCCTGCTGACCACGATCGTGTTCACCGACATCGTGGGCTCGACGGAGCGGGCCGCGCTGCTCGGTGATGACCGGTGGCGCGACCTGCTGGACAACCACGACACCATCGTGCGTCACGAACTGCAGCGTTTCGGAGGGCGTGAGGTCAACACCGCCGGCGACGGATTCGTCGCGACGTTCAGCAGCCCGAGTGCCGCGCTTGCCTGCGCCGACGAAATCGTTGACGCCATTCGGGTCCTCGACATCGAGGTCCGGGTGGGTATTCATGCGGGCGAGGTGGAGGTGCGCGGCGGCGCCGTGAAAGACGACATCGCCGGCATGGCCGTGCACATCGGTGCGCGGGTCGCGGCGCAGGCCGGCGCCAGCGAGGTATTGGTGTCCTCGACAGTGCGCGACATCGTCACCGGGTCACGGCACCGATTCGCCGACCGCGGCGAGTATGCGCTCAAGGGCGTGCCGGGCGAGTGGCGGCTCTGCGCCCTGGTGCGTGAGCACGCGGTCGTCAGGCGGTGATTACATGGCCGACGTGAATGTCTCATTGCCACCCGCGCTGCGCCGGGCTCTCGATCTTCTTGTTGACCCGCCCGCGAATCCGGACGTCAGTAACGGCTATCTCGATCTGCTGAGCACCGGATCCGCCGAGGACGACGTTGTCCCGAAGAACACCGGCGCGGTCCAGGCGGCATGGGCGTCACCGATCGGATCGATGCTCTACGACAACGCCCAGGCCCTTACCCGTCGCGTGCTCAGCGCATGGCAGCACCCCGTCGAGTGGCTGAACATCCCGCCGGGCGGGATCGCGCTCGACGTCGGCTCGGGGCCGGGCAACGTCACCGCGTCGCTGGCCCGCGCCGCCGGGCCGGACGGACTGGCCTTGGGCGTCGATATCTCCGTGCCGATGCTGACCCGCGCCGTGCGCGCCGAAGCGGGACCGCAAGTCGGCTTTTTGCGGGCTGACGCGCAACGACTCCCATTGCGCGACAACACTATCGATGCGATAGTCTCCATTGCGGTGCTGCAACTCATTCCGAATCCGGCGGCCGCCCTGGCGGAGATGGCGCGGGTGCTGCGACCGGGCGGCCGGCTGGCGGTGATGGTTCCGACCGCAGGGCGCGCGGCCCGGCTCTGGCGGATGCTGCCGAGCGCCGGGGCTCACGCGTTCGACGACGACGAAATCGGCGACATCCTGGAAGACAACGGCTTCGTCAGCGTGCGAGTCAAGAACTTCAGCGCGTTTCAGTGGGTCCGCGGCAAGCGCGGGTAGGTTACTTTTCCCGCTTGAGGGCCGGATGATTGCGCGCCAGCAAGGGCAGCAACAGCTCGGGCGGGGTGATCCGGGAAAGGGATGCGGCCACCCGGTTGACTCGTCCCGGAATCACCACGGCTTTACCGGCTGCCAGACCGTCGATCCCGGCTTTCGCTACCTGATCGACGGGAACCCACATCACCTGCGGCAGCGCCGATTCGGCTTCCTCCTTCGAAAACCCGGCCGCCTCGCCGAATCCGGTATCCACCGGCCCCGGACACAACGCGGTCGCGCTGACGCCGGTGCCACGCAGCTCACCGCGCAGGCTGTGGGTGTAGGACAGCACGAACGCCTTGGCGGCGCCGTAAGCCGCTTGGCCCGGCAAGGGTTGGAACGCGGCCGTCGACGCCACGTTCAGGATCGCTCCTCGGTGCCGGTCAACCATTCCCGGCAGGAGCCTGCTGCACAGATCGACGACTGCGGCGACGTCGACCTCAACCAGGTTAAGTTCTTTCTCTGGAACCGATTTCGCGACGACTCCGGTTGTCGAAAGCCCGGCGTTGTTGACCAGGATGTCGGGAACGAGGCCGAGCGCCGCGACCCGGTCGGGCAGGGCCGCCCGTTCGGTTCGTTGGGAAAGGTCGGCGGGCAGCGGGTGAGCCTGGGCACCCAACCGGGCGGCAAGTTCTTCGAGTTTGTCGGCGCTACGGGCTACCAGCACGACCTGATAGCCGCGCTGGGCGAGTATCCGCGCGAATTCCTCGCCGATTCCTGACGAGGCGCCGGTGACGATGGCGGCGCGGTCATTTCCTGCTGGTGGAAGGGCCATACGCTGACCGTACTCGCGCGTCAGCCGGTTGCGCCGGGCGATCCGGGTTGCCCGAACCGGTGCCCGCCGGAGCCGTTGCTCACCGTCAGCCGCTAGCCGCCGGTCCCGGGTTCCCGGGCGAGCACAGCCAGCCGGTCCATCGACGCGCGAAGCATGTCGCGAGTCGTCGCGCGGGCGCGCTCAAGGCGAGTTCTGTCGGTCAGCTGGGTCCAGTCGTAGGTGTGCGTCACGCTGGTGAGGTCGGCGCTCACCGGCTCGAGTAGCCAGCGCCACAGATGGCCGGGCGGCTGCTTGCCGGGTTCTGCCGGGCGCCAAGCGATCTGGCTACCTTCGATGAACTCCACGACGTGATTCTCCCGCACCGCACCACCGCTCAACGTGGTCTTGAACACGTCGCCGGCCTGGCGAACACGCTGTCCCGGGGCAGCCGAGGCGAGGTTGTTGTTGCCGTCCCACTGCGGCTGGAGGGACGGGTCGGCGATCAGATCGAAAATCCGTTGCGCGTTCGCGGCGATGATGCGAGTGACGCTGACGATTCGCTCTTCGGGTTGCATGACGCAATCCAAACACGTCGCCCGGGTGCGCGACCGACCTGCCGCCGACGCATGCACCCGGGCTAATCGTGTCAGCTGGCTCGCAGCGCCTCGACCGGTCCGGACAGGGCGGCTTTGATATGCCGGGTGAGGTCGTCGGCCAGCACCTCGGCGTCCCCGTGCTCGATACCATCGACGATTTGCCGCGCCACGTCTCGCGGGTCGTTCTTAGGCACGTCGAACTTGGACGTCATGTCGGTGTCGGTGTAGCCCAGGTGCACCCCGGTAACCAGCGTGCCCTGCTTCGCGAGCTCGATGCGCAGCGAGTTGGTCGCCGACCAGATGGCAGCCTTGGAGTCGCCATAGCCACCGAAGCCGCCCGCCCAGGACAACACGGAACTGATGTCCACCAGGGCCCCGCCGCCGTTGTCCGCCAGGATCGGCGCGAACGCCTTGGCGACCCGAAGTGCGCCGAAGTAGTTGGTCTCGAACACCGCCCGCACTTCCTCAATGTCACTGGTAAGCAGGTTCGACGCGCCAAGAGTACCGGCATTGTTGATGACGATGTCGGCGTCAGAGGCCGTAACGGCAAGCGCTGCAACTGAGTCGGGCCGGGTCACGTCAAGCTCGACGCTTACCACGCGGGGATCCGCGCTGGGCTTGGGCGCCCGGGCCGTGGCGTACACCTTGGCCGCACCCCGGTGCAGAAACTCCTCCACAATCGCCTTGCCGATCCCGCGCTGCCCGCCGGTGACCACCACTGTCGACCCCTGGATGTTGACCATGATCCGATCTCCTTGACTTAGGTAAGTAAGCTTTGCCTCTGTCACGCTAATTGACCGGTTCGACATAGTCAAGTATTCTTTGCATATGTCATCAGTATGGTCTGCGTCACAGCGGTACCGGCTCGCAACGGCACCCGGCGGCCTTGGGCTGGTCCAGGATTTCCTCAACACGATCGGGATCGGCGACTACGGCCCGGATCTGCTGGCCGACGCCGGGTTAGCCCAGGCCTGGGCTGACGACGCGACCCGGACATGGTCGGAACTACGCGGTGTTGACGCAGCGCCGCCGGCACTGGACGAGGGCGATGTACCGAAACTTCGCGCCGTACGCGACACGATCGCCAAGCTCGTCGCCGGAGATACGGACGGACGGGTGCCGGGCTCTGTCTCCGCGTCTTTCGCGCTGTCAGCACACGCGGCGAAGTGCGGCTGGAGCCCGCTGGCACTGGCTGGCGCTGGCTGGCCTCAGCGCTGTGGAGTGAGATCCTGCTCGGCCAGCAGAACGGCACCTTTCGACGGATCAAGCAATGCCACAACCACAGCTGCGGGTCGACGTTCTACGACCGCTCGAAAAACAACAGCGGAGTGTGGCACGACGTGAAGACGTGCGGCAACGCCGCAAATCTGCGCGCCTCACGGGCCCGTCGGCGCGAACGCGACCGCGCAGCGCAAAACGGGTAGGTCAGCTCAGCAGCGCTCGGCGCCTCTGTGCATGACCCGTGGTCCGGCTTCCATGGGACGGTGCCGGCGCCTCACCACTGCGTGGAACGAGTCGCAGGTGCGCGTCTTGATCGGGGCGATCACATCGGGGTTGGTAGGGCTCTGGCTGATCCAGTCGTCTAGTAGTGGCACAGCTCTTTCCTTAATCGATTCGGCCGCGGAGGATGGCCTTACTGCATTTGACCGCATCTCGCTTTACAACGGCGCCGCGCCGGAGTAAACGGCACGCAAAGCAGTTTTGTGATGTACGACACGATCCCGGTACGAGTGTGATCGGGACCTCAGCAACCCCGCGCTGCGGACGTCAGCGCTTTGCCATGCGCGCCGTCGCGGCTGTGAGCGCAACGTCGTGTCCTGCGGTGCAACGGACCTGCGGGACGATAGGTGCGCCGCACCCTTCATGGACAAGTTCCATGGCACTGGACTCGCCCTGCAAGAGCCTGCCGAACTCGATCAAACTGACGAGCACCGGAAACAGTTCACGGCCGCGCTCGGTGAGCACATACTCGGCGCGTGTCCGCTGGCCGGGCTCCTGATATGGCTGCCTGGCCAGCAACCCGGCGTCGACAAGCTGCCGCAGACGCTTCGCGGCGATCTGTTCGGTCACGCCGGCCCGGCGCGCCAGATCGTCGAAACGTCTTCCACCCCAGAAAGCCTCGCGGAGTAGAACCATGGCCGAATGAGTGCCGATCAGTTTCAGGGCGCGCTCCATCGGACACCAATCGGCAACAGCCCAGCGATCCCGGTCTGCCAGTGCACCCGAGAGGTTCATGACCTCGGAAACCTCGCTCACCTGTGTGACTTACGGATTCAAAATGAGGCAGTTGCTAGTCGCGGTCGCCAACAGCTTGCCGGTGCGACTGGTCAGTACCGCCTCGGCGAGCGCGGTACGCCTGCCCAGGTGGGTGACGCTTCCGGTGCATCTGACCGGTCCGGTGTCGACGTCGATCCGCCCGATGAACCGAACTGACAGATCGAGGCTGGTGTAGCCGACCCCGGCGGGCAGCAGGGTATGAACGGCGCACGCCGCAGCCGAATCCAGCAGGGTGCTGTACACGCCGCCGTGGACGGATCCGATGGGGTTGTAGTGAAATTCTGACGGCGTCATCGTGAAGACCACCTGACCCGCTTCGACCGATTCCAGTCGGGCACCCAGTGTGCGCATTATCGGCGGCTGCGGTAGCTCCCCGGCGACCATTGCCTGCAGAAACTCCAGGCCGCTGCGACCGCGGGCCGCACGCGCCGTGATGTCGGGATCTGCCCACTCGAAAGTGCGGGTTCGTTCGACGTCCACTGTTTCGCAAACTACCTCGGTCATGCAGCCCTCACCTTCCGTCTGGGGTGCCATACCTGCACTTATTCCCATCGTCAGCGCTGACTAAATTGAAGTCAAGCCAGATAAGGTGTTGGCTCGGTCACGTCAACGTGGTCAGCTGGTCATCGCCGCGCGCTCGACGTCGAGGAGCTGCTCGCCGCGCCGCTCCTCGTCGTAGGCTTTGCGGCCACCGCGCAAGCCGAACAGTCGTTTCGAGATCAGCAGATAGATCACGGCGGCCACGTTGATGGTGAAGGTCACCAGGCGGGTCATCGTGATGCCCTTCGCCAGGTCATGGATCTCCAGCGGCAGGAACACCGACGTGGCGATCACCGCGAAGTACTCGCCCCAGCGTTTCAGTAACCACAGGCCGACGCCTTCGACGACCTCCAGCAGTGCGTACGCCGCCAGCATCAACGTCAGCAGGGCCAACGTGGACGGCCTGGCGGCCAGCGCCTTTTCCAGCTCGTGCACGATCGTCATCTGATCGACCTTGAACCCGGCGGCGCGAAAGATCGGCAGGTCGCGGTCGAGGGTGGCCTGAATGGACCCACGAGCGCCGCGAAACTTCCACACCGCATACGCCGCGAGTGCGATCACCACCGCCCGGAAGATGCGTTCTGCGGCCAGCGCACGAATGATGATGGCCTGGCGTAGCGCCTTGCCGCGCATGATCATCGGTGCGTCTTCGGCGTGGCCGCGGCCATGTGGCTCGCCGAGAACGAACTCTCCGCAGCGCAGGCACCGCCATACTTGGCCGAGCCCGGTCTTGCCGCTGAGACGCTCGGCGAGGTTCTCCTCATCGGGCGCGTAGGTGTCGTGCCCGGCGAGGGCGCAGGTAACCAACTCCCACCGGTTGCTGCCGCGATCTTTCCGCATGGCCGATCATTGAATGCGAGGCACCACGCAAGAGGACGCGCGCGGCGGCGGTCGTCGAACCAGTCAGAACAGTCAGAACTGGTCAGAATCGAAGCCTGCTGCGGGCGCGTTGCGGGTTGGGATTCGCCGCGCCGAGCAGACCGGTCAGTTCGGCGACCGGGATCTCGTCGAGGTGTTCGACCGCGGCGATGATGTCGGCACGCAAGCCTTCGTCGCAGAAGGGTTCGGCAAGCCAGTGGAACTTGTCCACGACACGTGCCCAGGACAGCGGCCGGGTGGGTGAACCCTCGTAATCGGACTCCTCGCGGCTGAATGTCCGTCCGTCTCGGGTGACCACATGCACACGGGCCGCGGTGCGCTGCGGATAGTCCGCAGTCAGGTCTGCCGCGGGCGTGACCTCGACCCGTGCCAACAGCTCCTGGACATCACTGCGCCGGACCCGTTCGGTCTCCAGCTGTTCGGGGCCCACCGCGCCGTCGAGCAATGCGACCGCGCTCAGGTACTTGAGGTTGTAGTCGGCCTGCTCCTTGGTCCAGGGATGACCCTTGTCGCCGTAGGCTCCCCCACCCGCGAAGTCATAGGCGCCCTGAAATACCTCCAGGCTCACCCGCGCAACGTCGTCGCCACTCAAATCGTTGTCGCTGCGGATGTTCAATACCGCGTCAATGATGGCCTGCCCGTGGATAAGTGAGCAGTACTGCTTGAGGTAGGTCTGCTCGACGGAGGTCAATCCGCGTTCAGCGGTGTGGAAATCGATCGGCTGATTGAAGAGCTGCACCAACCCGTGCGGGCCCTCGAAGAGCGACTTGGGTCCGGTGACTCCACGGCCCGCCAACATCGTCGTGTAAACGGCGCGCATTCCGGTAATGGCCGGCGAGATGCCCTTCCACTGGGAAACCGGTTCGGCGTGCACCCCGGCGAGGGACACATTGTCTGCGGTGGAGGCGGCGATGGCGTTCGCGGTGTGCTCGGCGTCTAAGCCGAGCAGCTTCGCCGACCCAGCGGCCGCCGACATCGCCAGCTGCAGTGCGTGATTGAGCCCCCGCGCCATGACGGGGACCTGCGCGCTGAACCGGCATTGGACCTCGTAGGCGACCGCAAGGGCCAGCAGGAAATCCGCTCCGCCGGCGTTGACATGCTCGGCTACGGCCAGCACCGCGCCGAAGTTGTCCGCGGGGTGGCACAGTCCACCCGGCGTCAGATACGTGTCGAGCAGATCGGGGTAGCGCACCAGCACCGCGTTGAAGAACGCCGCCTGATCCACCGACGCTCGTCCACCGCCGACGAGCGTTGCCGTGGGACGGCCACTGAACTGCTCAGTGTGCTCGCGGAGCGCGGCAATGAGCTCACCGTCCAGTGAACCGATGGCACACGCAACGCTGTCAAGCACGTTGCGTTTCAACAGTGCCCGGGATCGCCCGGCCAGATCCGACGGCCCGGCGCCGACCACGAAGTCGGCGAGGTCGTCTACAACATAGTTGTGCGCCATGACTTCAGCTGACGTGAGCCACGGAATTCGGAGCATCGGGATGATGCCGAGATTTGGTGATTGCCGCTGTTTCCTCGGTGAGTCGGTTTCCGATGGTGCGGATCTGCTTTGCGCTGAGCGTACACAGCGGATGCACGGCCACGATCAGGGCAACCTGCTGACGACGGTCGAAAACCGGTGCGGCGATGGTCACCACGGGCTGCTTCCTGCGACCGGGGTTGTCGTCGGAGAGGAACCCGATAGTGGTGAACTCGGCGAGCAGCTGGTCCATGATGTGCCGCACCGGGGTGGGCATTTCGTCGCTGTCCAGCGTGCCGACCAACTGCGCGGCCTGCGCCAACGCGGGCGTTGTCCAGTCGACGTCGAATCCGCGCCGGCGAGTGTGCGCCAACACGTATTCGAGACGGTGCGCGCGGTCGGCATTGCTCCCCGCACCCCGACGGATCCACGCACGTTGCCCCTCGTCGGTGTCCCAGGCTGCGAATGCGACGCCGAACGGCGGGGCATAGGGGATGCGATCGCCGGGTATTCCCGACGGCGCGGTGACCGGCTCACCCTCGAAGGCCGTGATCACCAGCGAGTCACCGAATCGCTCGACCACAGAGCCGGCGTAGCCAACCTCGCTGGAAAGTCGCAGCGCCGCAGCACGAGCCTGCGTGCGCAAGCGGCCGAGCGGTGTCGGTGCGCGCGGCCACCACAGCCAGCGCGGGGCCGAGCGTAAAAGTCTTGGCCACCGGGTCGCGGCTGGCCCAGCCACGGTCACACAGCGTCTTCAGGATGGCATGTGCGGTCGCCTGGGTGAGGCCGAGTTCGCGCACTATGTCGGAGAATCGCAGCTGCCTATTTCCCGCGCGGGCCAGCAGCTCGACGACGTCGAGAGCCCGGGCGGTAGGCGCCGAGGGCGATCCGCGAATGACTTGACTCCTTTACGCCGGGGTTCTTAGAGTGATTTCCGAACATTCGAGAGTATATATCGACTATTCGAGAAGTCACATGCGGAGTTGATGCATTGCGCGCTGTGGTGTTGCGAGGCGGTCGGCTACAGGTCCGCGACATACCGGACCCGGCCCCCGGGCCGGGTGAGCTGTTGCTAAGGACGCTGAGCACCGCGATCTGCGCGTCGGATGTGCACTTCATGGATCACCCGGATCTCGGTATCGACGATCCGACCGGTCGCTCGCTGTATGACCCGGACCGCGATATCGTGCTCGGCCACGAATTCGTTGGCGAAGTCGTAGGTCATGGGCCCGGCTGCACGGACCAGTTCGCCGTCGGGTCGCGGGTGACGGCAATGCCGGTGCGCCTGGTCGACGGCGGCGCCGGCGGCGTGCGGATCATCGGTCAGCACCCCGAAGCACAGGGCAGTTTCGGTGAGCTGCTTGTGGTTTCGGAGGTGGCGGCCAAGCCGGTCACCGGTGACGTCCCCAGCGATGCCGCCGCGTTGACCGATGCGTTCGCCGTCGGCGAGTTCTATGTCCGCTCGGCGCAGATCCATCCGGGTGAGATCGCGATCGTCATCGGCGCGGGGGCGATCGGTCTTTCGGCCGTCGCCGCCTTGGCCAGCCGCGGCATCGAGCCGATTATCGTGGCGGACTACAAGTCCGACCGCCGCGAGTTGGCGCGTGATTGCTTCGGCGCGCATGTCGTGGTCGATCCCGGCGAGAAGTCGGCGTTCGACGCGTTTCGGGAGGTACGCGCCGCTCGTGGGTTGCCTGGCCCCGCAGTCGTGTTCGAGTGCGTCGGCGCCGCCGGCCTCATCCAGAACATCGTCGAGTCCGCCGAGATGGCCACCCGGATCTACTGCGCGGGGGGCTGGTACACCGGCGACACGCTGGACATCACCACCGCCACTCGTCAAGGCGTCACAATCCAATTCGGCGGCGGACCACACCCACAGGACTGGTACGGCACCCTCGATGCCATCGCGTCGGGTCGACTGGATCCGCTGCCCAGCATCGGCAAGGTCATCACCCTCGACGAAGTGCCGGATGCCCTCGACCTCGCCCGCAGGTCCGAGGGGCCGCCCCGGATCGTGGTCCATCCGAACGGAGACCCAGATGGAGGCGGGCATGACCGAACGTGAAGACCGTCAGGACATTTCCGAGGTGCTGGTGCGCTATGCCACCGGGATCGACCGGCGCGACTGGCCGCTGTTTCGCACCGTGTTCACCGACGACTGCGAACTCGACTATGGCGAGATCGGCGCGTGGAGCGGCGTCGACGCCGTCACGGACTTCATGGAGCAGGTACACGCGATGGCCGGCCACACGTTGCACCGGCTGAGCAACCAGGTCATCACGGTAGACGGCGACACGGCGACCGCCCGTACCTACATCGACGCCCTGATCATGGCCGCCGACAACACTTCCGGCGTTAACGGGATCGGTTTCTACGACGACGTGCTCGTGCGGACCGCAGACGGGTGGCGCATCGCCCGGCGCCGGTTCACCGCGGTCCGGGTAAGTCAGGTCGGCTAGTGGCGATCGCAAGCGCGGCGAAGCCGGGCGCAGCGGGTCGCCACCAACGGAGGTAGGCGATCGCAAGCGCGGCGAAGCCGGGCGCAGCGGGTCGCCACCAATAGAGTTAGGAGGCGTGGTAGTGACATTCGCAGCCAAGTACGGACCCTGGGCGCTCGTCGCCGGCGCCTCGGACGGTCTGGGCGCCGCGTTCGCCGCAGGTCTGGCCGAGCGCGGCGTCAACGTCGTGCTGCTGGCGCGGCGACAGTCGGTGCTCGACCAGGTGGCAGCAGCGATCGAGGCCCGAACTTCGGCCCAAACCCGCACTCTCGCTATGGATCTCGCGGAGCCCGGTGCGGCGTCGGCGATCGCTGCGGCCACCAGCGACCTGCAGATCGGGTTCCTCGTGTACTGCGCGGGTGCCGACCCGAACTACAAACCGTTCCTGGCCAGCCCGGTCGAAGCCGCCGAATCGATGGTGCAGCGCAACTGCGTGGTGCCGCTACAACTGTGCCACCACTTCGCCCCGGCCATGGTTGAGCGGGGCAGCGGCGGGATTGTCATCTTCGGATCCGGCGCCGGATTAGCCGGCGGAGCCAACATGGTCGCCTACGGCGCCTCCAAGGCATTCGACATGGTGTTTGCCGAGGCGCTATGGGCCGAATTACACGACAAAGGGGTTGACGTGGTGGGCCTCATCCTGGGCAAGACCGACACGCCCGCCCTACGACAACTCGAACACAGCCGCGGCCAGATCAGTTCGGCCGACGACCTGCCGCCGGGCGCCGCCACGGTGGACGACGTGATCGCGGAGGCCTTCGAGAACCTCACCAATGGCCCGACCTGGTTCGTCGGCGACATGATGCGCGCCGCCGAGCAACTCACAAGTTCACTGACCCGCAAACAAACCGTCGAACTTTTCGCGCAAGCCGCCGCCGCCGCTATGGGTCCCCCCGGTTAATGACGGGTGCACACCAGGTAATCAGTACGGAACCTCGGACTCCCGTAGTGCGTCGTAATGGATACCGATGTCCCGCGCAGCGGGCAGGTTTGCCAAAGTTAAAAATTAGGTCGGCCTAACTCTTAGGATTGCATGGTCTGGCCAGCAAATACAGGATGGTGCATGTCACCATCTGTCAAATTCGTAACGTTGCTGGGTGATGGCTCAGCGGGTAGGTTTGAGTAGCAGTGCGCCACGGCCGCGAATCGACGCCGCCACCGATAAGCCCCGGATAGTCGGACCCCTCCTTGAGTTGAAGGATCGCGATGCTCGCCACAGACAGGCCCACAGACAGGCCAGTCGAGACGACGACGCGGTCACGGCCGCGGTGGCGCACCCTGACGCGTTCGGCGCTGATCACCGCGGCATTCATCACCCCCGCCGTGGTGGTCCGGATTCTCGGCTTGCGCCCAGACCCCGTTGCCGCCCTGCTGATCTTCGGGGCCGCCGTGGTGGCGGCCAGCTTCCTGCTCGCGTGGGCCGCCGAAGCCGCACAGATCGACGTGTCCGGCGGGTTGGCGATCGCGGTACTCGCGCTGGTCGCGGTACTGCCCGAATATGCGGTCGACTTGTACTACGCGTATGTGTCCGGCCACAACCCGGACTACACCCAATACGCCGCGGCCAACATGACCGGGTCCAACCGGCTGCTGATGGGGCTGGGCTGGCCGGTCGTGGTGTTGGTCAGCATGTTGGTGGCGCGCAAGGCCGGCGCCGGCAAGACGGCCGGTTTGGCGCTCGAGCCCGCCAACCGTGTCGAACTCGGGTTCCTGCTGATCGCCGGTGTGTTCGCATTCGTGATACCTGCCAGTGGCCAAATCCACCTCGTGCTGGGGTTGGCGCTGTTGGCCTGGTTCGGCTTCTACCTGTACAAGGTCAGCCACGGCGACGTCGAAGAGCCCGACCTCATCGGTACCGCCGCCGCCCTGGGGTCACTGCCCGACCGCACGCGGCGAATGGCCGTCATCGGTCTGTTCGTGGCGTCCGGTGTGGTGATCCTGCTCTGCGCCAAGCCGTTCGCCGATAATCTCGTCGCCGCCGGGACGGAGCTGGGCGTCGACCGGTTCCTGCTGGTGCAGTGGCTGGCGCCGCTGGCCTCTGAAGCGCCCGAGTTCATCATCGCCACCATCTTCGCCGCGCGCGGCAAGGGCACCGCGGCCATCGCCACGCTGATCTCGTCCAAGGTCAACCAGTGGACGCTCCTGATCGGATCGTTGCCGGTTGCGCACCTGCTGGGGGGTGGCGGGTTCTCCCTGACACTCGACTCCCGCCAGGTGGAGGAAGTGCTGCTCACGGCGACCCAAACCCTGATGGGGGTGGCACTGATCCTGGCGCTGCGCTTCCGTGGTTCCAGCGCCTGGGCTCTGCTGGTGTTGTTCGTCGTCCAGTTCCCCATTACCTCGACCCACGGGCGGCTGCTGCTCTGCGGCATCTACACAGCGGTGACCGTCACCGCGCTGATCATCAACCGCCGCCACCTGACCGCCACCGTTCGGGCGCCGTTCGTCGGGACGGCCATTCGCCACAGCGGACACCCACACCAGCCGTCAGACGCTCCTCAACTAGCCGCGTAACCCGCGCCGGCCCGCTTGGTCAGCCCCCTATTGTTGGCGCTGGGGTGTTGCCACCCCGGATCGGTGGTGCTCACGTGACGGCGGCGGGGTCCGAGGCGGGATTGGCGTGCCCGACATGCGGCACGGAAGTGCGGGCGACGGCGAAGTTCTGCGATGAGTGCGGGTCACCAATCGCGGCACCAGTCGCGCCGGCGGAGTACAAGCAGGTGACGGTGCTGTTCGCCGACGTCGTGCGTTCAATGGACATCGCGGCGGCGGTAGGCCCGGAGCGGTTGCGCGAGATCATGGGCGAGCTCGTCCGGGATGCCTCGGCGGTGGTGCAGCGGTTTGGCGGCACGGTGGACAAATTCACCGGCGACGGGATCATGGCGGTGTTCGGCGCGCCAGTCGCTTTGGAGGATCACGCTTTTCGCGCTTGTCTGGCGGCGCTGGGGATCCAGGATGCGGTGGAGCGAGTCGCGGATGAGGTCGCACGCCAGGATGGCGTTAGCCTACTGCTGCGGGTGGGGCTGAATTCTGGTCAAGTGATCGCCGGCGAAATCGGCTCTGGTGCTTTGGGTTACACGGCAATCGGAGAGCAGGTGGGGATGGCCCAGCGGATGGAGTCGGTGGCCCCACCGGGTGGAGTGATGCTCAGCGAATCCACCGCCCGGTTGGTCGCAGATGCCGCAGTGTTGGGCGAGCCAGAAATGGTGCACATCAAGGGGTCAAGTGACCAGGTGCCGGCGCGCCGTCTGATCGCGACCACCAGCGATCACCGCCGGCGCAACGACCTGCCGTTGGTGGGGCGCACTTGGGAACTGAGCACCATCGGCGGGATTCTCGAGGAGGCCATCGGCGGGGCTGGGTGTGTGATCGGCGTGCTGGGACCACCGGGTATCGGTAAGAGCCGCATCGTGCGTGAAGCTGCCACACTGGCGGGCGATCGCGGCGTGAAGGTGTTCACCACCTACTGCGAATCCCACACCAGCGATATCCCCTTTCACGCGGTGGCCGGCCTGTTGCGCGCCGCGCTGGGTGCCGACTGCCGCACACACGAAGAGGCCCGGGCCCAGATCCGGGCCCGCATCAACGGCGCCGATCCCGAAGATCTGCTGCTGCTGGATGACCTGCTCGGCATCGCTGATCCCAACATCGAGCTGCCTAACATCGAGGGCGACGCGCGGCGACGTCGGTTGACGGCGTTGGTCAATGCCGCATCGCTGGCACGCAGTGACCCGGCGCTGTATGCCATCGAGGATGCGCATTGGATTGACGAGGTCAGCGAGTCGATGCTGGCCGATTTCTTCGCGGTGGTCCCGCAAACCCCCTCGATGGTGCTGATCACCTACCGCCCCGAATACCGCGGCGCGCTAACGACGATCCCCGGAACACAGACAATCGCCCTGCGGCCACTCAACAACGCGCAGACGGCGTCGCTGATCGGTGAGTTGCTTGGCGTCGACGACTCGGTGCACGGGCTGACTCAACTGATCGCCGAAAGGGTAGCGGGTAACCCATTTTTCGCCGAAGAGATCGTGCGCGACCTCTCCGAGCGCGGCACGATTTGCGGCCAGCCAGGCTCTTATCTGCTCGATGGGGAGGTTTCCGATGTCAGTGTCCCGGCGACGCTGCAGGCTGCGATCGCCGCCCGCGTGGACCGACTCGGCGTCGGGGCCAAACGCACGCTGAGCGCCGCGGCGGTCATCGGGTCACGCTTCAGCCCCGAGCTGGTGGCCGCCCTGGGGACCCAACCGGTGCTTGACGAGCTGGTCAAGGGTGAGCTGGTCGATCAGGTCGGGTTTACTCCGCGCGTGGAATATGCGTTCAGACATCCGTTGATTCGTACGGTCGCCTATGAATCGCAGCTGAAATCGGATAGAGCGGAGCTGCATCGGCGACTGGCCGACGCAATCGAACAACAAGAGATCGCCCGACGACAATGCGGCCCTGATCGCCGAACACCTCGAAGCGGCCGGTGATATGCGCGCTGCGTTCAATTGGCATATGCGTGCCGGCACCTGGCTGACCCACCGCGATCTGACGGCTGCGCGGAGTAGTTGGCGGCATGCGCGCGATGTCGCCGACCGACTGGCCCGATGCCGACTCCGACCGCACCGCAATGCGGATCGCGCCGCGGACATTGCTGTGCGCCAGCGCCTGGCTGGCCGGCGGGAGCGCTGGCCGACACCGGATTCGACGAGCTGCGTGAACTTGCCGGCGCGGCCGGCGACAAGGTGTCGCTGGCCATGGGGATGGCCGGCTGGGTGTCCGACACTGATCGTTCACGCCCGCTTCCGCGAAGCCTCGGAGCTTGGCATCCGAACTCGAGAGCCTGCTCGAGTCGATCGGTGACCCGACGTTGACCCTGGCAATGCTCTACCCCGCGCTCCCAATCAAATTGCAGACGGGCGAGTTGGCCGAAACACTGCGATTGTCGCAGCTGATGATCGACTTGGCCGATGGCGACCCGGTGAAGGGCAATCTCGTCTTCGGGTCGCCGCTGATCGCGGGGATCCTGTTCCGGGGGTGCGCACGGTGTTGTCTCGGGGACGGGAGATGGCGAGGCGATCTCGACACCGCGGCGACGATGGTCCGCGCGTTCGACCCAACGACGCGCGCGCTAGTCCTGCTCTTCAAATATTCCATGACCATGTCCGAAGGGTTGTCGTCGCCAGGTGTGACAGACCGGCAGGAGACGGCTGAGCTACTGCGGGATGCGGAGCGATCCGGCGACGATTTCACGTTGGCCTGCGCCCAATGTGTGCGCGCCATGACGCTGCTGGGTGATGACGATTCCCAACGGGAAGAACGGTTCACGCTACTTGCTGCGGTACGCGAAGCCGCCCTGCAAGAGCGCTTCACGCTGGCGTGGGCTTGGTTAATAGACATCCAGCTGGCCGCGGCGAAGGCCCGAACTGGCGATGTCGACGGCGCGATCGAAATCTCGCGGGGCGCCCTTGAGCGCATATTCGGTTCCGGCGACAAGGTGAGCGGCACGCGGTGCACCGCCATTCTGGTGGAAGCCTTGCTGCGCAGGGGGAATGACACAGACCTGCAGGAGGCGCAGGCGGCCATCGCACGGTCGGCGGCGGTGCCGACCGAACCAGGATTCGTCATGAACGAGATATGGCTGCTGCGGATGCGGGCGCTACTGGCTCAGGCACAAGGCGACGATATGGCTTATCGCGACTACCGCGACCACTATCGCACGATGGCGAATTCGCTTGGCTTCGAAGGGCATATCGCCTGGGCGGCGGAAATGGAGTGACGGGAATGACAGCGTGACGGAAGTGCTGACAGTCATCGGTGTGGGCGGGATGGGCGAGGCGATCGTCCGCCGGCTGGGCGCCGGCAAAACGGTGCTGCTGGCCGACTACAACGAGGAGACGCTGGCGTCGGCGACCGAATCATTGTCCGCCGCCGGCTATCACGTCGAAAGCCACAGCGTCGACGTCGCCTCACCGGAATCGGTGCACGAGCTTGCGGAATACGCAACGTCACTCGGCGACGTCACGCAGCTGGCGCACACCGCCGGCCTGTCCCCTGCGCAGGCCTCGGCCGAGGCAATCCTGGCCGTGGATCTGTTCGGTGTCGCGCTGGTGCTGGAGGAGTTCGGTGAAGTCATCGCAGCCGGCGGCGCGGGCGTCGTGATCGCCAGCATGGCCGGGCACCTGATGCCACCGCTGCCCGCCGACGAAGAACATGCGCTGGCCCACACCCCGGCGCGCGAGTTGCTCCAGCTGGACTTCGTCAGCCCCGAAAAGCTCAGTTACCCCGGCTTTGCGTACGCAATCGCCAAACAGGCCAATCACATTCGCGTCCGCGCTGCCAGCGTGCCGTGGGGCCGCCGGGGTGCGCGCATCAATTCGATCAGTCCCGGCATCATCTCGACGCCGATGGGACGGCAGGAACTCGACTCGCCGGTCGGTGATGGCATGCGGACGATGATCGCCATGTCCGGCACCGGACGCATCGGAACCGCCGACGACATCGCCGCCGCCACCGCGTTCCTGCTGGGCCCCGAAGCGAGCTTCATCACGGGCATCGACCTACTGGTCGACGGCGGCGTCGTCGCGGCCGCGAAGGCAGGCAGCACCACAACCTAGCCGTCAGACCAGGTAGTAGACGGGCGCATCGACTTCAACGGCGGCCAGGTGGCCGCGGGCGTGGCGCACCGCTTTGAGCGTCGCCGAGTAGTCCTCGTCTTCTTCGGGAAAGATGTGTTCTGCGGGGAACCAGCTTTGGAATCCGACGTTACTCAAGATGGCGAGCGCGTCGGGGCGCACCCCGGCCAACAGGACAGTTACACCGCGCGCGGTCTCCTCGCGTGCAAAGTGCTCGATACGCTCGATGCAGACAGCATCCGGGTGGCGCACCCGTTTGAGCCGCAGCACAACGAATTTGACGTCGTCATCCTCGATCCGTTGGCTGATGGCCAACAGGTAGCGGTCCAATTCCGGTGCGGCGCCGAAGAATAGCTCGCCCTCCAGGTCATAGATCACGATCGACGTGTCGACAGGATCACCGGGAACACGTTCGCGTACCACCCGCTCGGGCGCGACGATGAGTTCCTTGGCTTTCAGCTTCGCCGCGCGCGGCACGAACAACAGAATCGACAGGATCACACCGAGCAAGACCGCTTTGTCGAGATCGATCGCCACCCCGGTGAATGCCGTCACGATCACCAAACCGGCGTCGTAGCGCGACGCTTTGAGCGCATAGACGAGTCGCTTGAAATCGACCAGCCGCGCGGCGGTGACGAGCAGCAGACCAGCCAGTGCCGCCTGCGGAACGTAGCGCAGCAGCGGCGCGAACAACAGCAGCGCCGCGGCGACCGTCGCCGCCGAGACGACCCCGGAAAACCGGGTCATAGCACCGGCTTGGTAGTTGATCGCCGATCGCGATAGCGAACCTGACCCGGGCAGGCTCTGGAAGAAACCGCCGGTGAGGTTGGCCAGGCCCTCGGCCATGATCTGCCGGTTGTAGTCGATCTTCTGATGCGTTTGGTACGCAATGGCTTTGGCGATCGACAAAGCCTCGATGATGCCGACGAACGCGATCGCCAATGCCCCCCCGGAAAGCTCAGGGATCCAGCTGGTGTGTACCTCAGGGACATGCGGGGTGGGCAGGCTGCGTGGGATCTTTGCGGCCACCGCCACCGCGGTATGACCGCCGGCGCCCGGAGTCGACCAGCCTGCGAGATAGGCGATGAGGCCGGTGATGATCAGCACGGCAAGCATGTCGAGCTGCGGCCATCGGTACCGTTGCACGAGCTTGCGCAGAATGACCGCCAGTAGCACCGCCGTGGCACTGAGCGTCAGGGCGCGGTAGTTGATCGCGTCCCCATGAAACAGGGTGAGCCATACCCGCCGCAACACCTGCATGTGCCCGTTGCCCTTGTCGTGCAAGCCCAGTGCATTGCCGAGCTGTCCCACCGCGAGCAGGAAGGCCGCGGCCGCCATGAAGCCGATGATCACCGACTCGGAAATGTAGCGGGTCAGGTTGCCGAGCTTGAACATGCTGATCACGATCTGAATCGCGCCAACCAGCACGCCCAGCAGGAACAGCGCCTCGAAGAGCTCTGCACTGTTCTCCGAATCGATGAACGCAAGACCGGTGAAGACGAGCAGCGAGATGGCGCTCGTCGGCCCATTGATCAGGTGCGAGGACGAGCCGAAGATCGAGGCGACGATCGTCACGACAATCGCCGAGTAGACGCCGAATCTGGGATCCACTCCGGCGATCAGCGCGTACGCCATGGCCTGCGGGAAGGAAATGGCGGCGACGGTCAGGCCGGCGATGAGATCGTGCCGCCCTTTAATCAGGTCGTAATTGAGCACTCGGGCCACGCTGCGTATCCAGTCTCTCCGCTATGGTCCCGAGGCCACCGAGCGCGTCGGCGCCGAGAGCGTGTCGAGAATTCCGTTGTCGCCGAAGAATTGCTGCCGCGCCTCGGCCCAGTCCTTGGCGATAGCCGTGACCGGGAAAAGCGCCAGGGGAGGCAGCCGGTCGGCGTATTTGGCGAGGATCTCCGCCTTGATCGGCCGATAGCCGTGTTGCGCTATCTGTTCTTGCGCGGCGTCGGTGAACAGATAGTTGAGGTAGGCCTTTGCGTAGGCCGCCTTCTTGGTATCCGTGACGTTGGCATCGACCCAGGCGACCGCCGGTTCGGCCAGGATGCTGACCGGCGGATAGACGACTTGGAGTTCGTCCTTGTTGGCGGCGACCTCACGTAGCGCCTCGTTCTCCCAGGTCAGCTGCACGTCGCCGGTCTTTTGAACGGCAAAGCTGATGCCCGCGCCGCGCGCACCGGCGTCGGACACCGTCACGTGCTGTAGGAGCGCCCTTAGGTAGGCGGTGGCCTGGGCCGGGTTGCCGCCACGGGTGGTGACCGAGCCCCAGGCGGCAAGGATGCTCAACTGGCCATTGCCGGAGGTGCGCGGATTGGGCGACACGACGGCGACGTCGGGGTTGATCAGGTCGGGCCAGTCGTGAATGGCTCTGGGATTGCCCTTACGGACGACAAAGACGATGGTCGACGTGTAGGGCACCGAATTGTTCGGCAAGCGCTGCTGCCAATTGGGTGCGATGAACCCCCGCTTGCTCAACGTTTCGACATCGCTGATCAGCGCCAGCGACACCACATTGGCTTTCTGGCTGCCATCGACAACGCTGCTCACCTGTCGGCCTGAGCCGCCGTGCGATTGCTTGATGTCCAGAGTGGTTCCGGTGTGCGCGCGGTATTGCGTGACGAATGCCTGGTCCAGCGCGGCATACAGCTCACGTGTCGGGTCGTAGGAGACGTTGAGAATTTGGTTGGACCCACCAAGGGAAACGCCGGACAGGTTCTTGACCACGATCGCAGTTGCGGCGAAGACGATTGCCACAACACCGAGGATGTTGAGCCAGGGAATGCGCGTCAGGGTGCGAAAACGCTTGAGCGCCGGACGCGCTTCTACCATCCAGGCGTCCTCTCGCCACGATCTCCCAGAGATCTCCCCGACCGTTTCGGCATTTCGTTTGGTTCGTCTGGTACCGAACGTTTTTTACGACGTTAACAATTAGGCCACCTAGCGACAGCATTGAAAATCATCCTGAAGCTAAGTGCACTCAATATGCTGATCAGATGCCGCAGCGGGTGTTGCGTGAACGCCTGATCGACCTCGAAGTACCCAGCGAGGATGTCGCGCGCGGCCGGGCATTGCGCAAATCCGTGCCACGTCGCGCCCTCGCCCAGCTGACGCCCTCGCGGCGATCGGCCACCGAAATACTTGTCGCCCAGAACGGCGACCGGCTGCCCGAACTCGTCCCGCTGCGTTTTGCCCGGATGCTCACCGACCCCTTCTCGTTCTACCGAGGTTCTGCCGCGGTCATGGCCGCCGACCTCGCCGCAAGCCCGTCGACGGGGATCGAAATCATGTGCTGCGGCGACGCCCACATCTCGAATTTCGGCATGTACGCCGCCCCGGACCGTTCAATAGTGTTCGACCTGAACGATTTTGACGAGGCTGCGGTGGCGCCCGCCGAGTGGGATGTCAAACGTCTGATCACCAGCGCGATCATCGGGGGTCGCCATGCGGAGTATCCGGCCAAGGCCATCCGCCGTTGCGTCGAGCAGGCATTGGTCGGCTACCAAACCAGTCTGCAGGCGATGCTCGAGGAGATGGACGTCCTGGACCGCTACTACCTACGGGTGGAGCCCGAGCACTACACCGGGAAGATGTCCAAGGGCCTGCAGGCAGTGATTCAGGAAACGATATCCCAGGCGCGCACGCGTACCTCAGCGCGAGTCTTCAAGCGGATCACCGAGATTGGCCCCGACGGCACCCCGCGGCTGCGTGAAGCACCACCCGTTCTGCAACACGTTGACGAGGACGTCGAAGCTTCGTTGCTGGAATCGATCGAGGAGTACTTGGCCGCCGTCCCCGCCGACGTCGCGCTACTGCTTTCGCATTTCCGGGTGACCGATATCGCGCTGCGGGTTGTCGGGGTCGGCAGTGTCGGTACCCGGTGTTACTTGGTGATCCTGGTCGGTCCCAACGACACACCGCTGATCCTGCAGATCAAAGAGGCCGCTCGATCAGTGCTGGACGAATACGCCGGTTGGCACCAGCCGGACACGCTGACGGCGGCCATCGAGGCCAAAGGCCAGGGCGTGCGCGTCATCGACGGCCAGCAGATCCTGCAGGCAATGTCGGACGTGTTCCTCGGGACGACACGCAAGGATGGCCGCGACTACTACGTACGTCAGTTCCACGACATGAAGGGCACCGTCGAAACCGAAGGCATGGCGCCATCCATCTTCCGCGAGTATGTGTTTGCGTGTGCGGTGTTGCTTGCGCGTGCGCACTCGCAGAGTGCGAACGCGTCCATGCTGCGGGGTTACGTCGGCACCGCTAGCACGGTGCACGACGCGGTCGCCGAGTGGTCCTACGCGTACGCCGACAAGTCGCTCGACGACTTTCACCAACTGCGCGCGGCGGCCGCGGCCGGCGATATCGAGGTGGCCGACGATCCCGCCCGATAGGTCAGGGGGCTTCAGGGGGCCGTGTATTCGTGCAGGTACTGGTCGGTGCCCTCGCTCGTCGTGACGTAACCCAGCCCGTCGTTATTGAACGCGATCGCCTCACCCTGCTGCTCATTCGGAACCGGCCCCATGACTGGCTTTTGTTCCAACACCGTCGCGATGTCCTGGGACGGGTCGCGGTTCCACAGCAGGACGTGGTCGTAAGTGCGGACCGCCACTTCGGTCCCATCCGGTGACACATCGGCGCCGGTCACCAGATTGCCGCCGCCGGTGCCCAACGGCAGCGTGCCGACGTCCTTGAGTGTCGTGGTACTTCCGCTGGCCAAACCGCCTGGCGCCGCATAGATGTGAGGATTACCGGCCGACGTCTTGTCGATGATCAGCATTTGACCCGATTTGGGATCGACGATGAACGACTCGGCGTTGTGCGAGCCGTCCGGATATTTCAAGTTGAAGGTGTCGACCCCAGTCACCGTTGTGGTGGTGGGGTTGCTCGCGGTGCCTGTCACGGTCGGCTCGGGGATCCGGTAGATGGTGACCGAGCTTCGATTCAAGGAGTTGTCGCCGATATCGGCTACGTAGACATAGGACTTGGTTGGATCGGGTCCGGGTCCGACCTCAATGTCCTCCCAGTCGGATGCATGCGCACCAGAAAGGTTGTAGGTGCCAAGCGTTGCACCGGTCTTGGAGTCGACCGCAAAGATGCGCGCCGTATCCCCGGAGTCGTTGTGCACCCAATAGACGCCCGGATTCTTGATGCTCGCGTCAATGCCGGAGATCTCTTTGAGATTGGGGTTGGTCATGGGGCCGACAGTGTTGAGCGTGAGATCTTTGTCGGCGGCCGCGTCAACCGCGTTCTGCCCCGACGGCGGCGGTCCGGATGACGAGGGCCCCTGACCGTCAGCCCCGGTCGAACCGGCGTGGCCGGACAGTTGGCCGCCGGCACCGCCGGCCCCGCCATGTCCGGGATTGAACGCGGACCCGCCGTTGCCCCCGTTACCGCCGTTACCGACCAAACCGGCGCTGCCGCCTTTGCCGCCCGCCCCACCGGTGCCGCTGGTCATCGAGGCGTCGCCACCCTTACCGCCGTTACCGCCGTTACCGATCAGCCCGGCCGCGCCGCCGTCGCCGCCGGCCTGCCCCGATCCGCCGGATCCGCCGTTGCCGCCATTGCCGTACAACAAGCCGCCAGGCTGGCCGGCCTGACCGGTTCCAGCGGTGCCGTCGGCGCCGTTCCCGATCAGCGGGCGGTGCAACAGCGCCTGGGTGGGCGCGTTGATCACGCCGAGCACGTCTTGCTCGACGGTCTGCAATGGCGAGACGTTGGCCGCTTCGGCGGACGCATACGACCCGGCGCCTGAGGTCAACAGCTCCATGAACTGATCGTGAAACGTCGCCGCCTGTGCACTGATTGCCTGAAAAGCCTTGCCATGTCCGGAAAACAGCGCCGCGATGGCCGCCGACACTTCGTCACCCGCGGCGGCCAGTAAGCCCGTCGTCGAGCCGGCAGCTGCGGTGTTGGCCTCACTCAGTGTCGAGCCGATATCCGCCAGATCCGATGCCGCGGCCGTCAACAACTCAGGGACCGTCACCAGATACGACACATTGGTGTCCTTTCACTCACCCGGCCTCGGGTCATATAATCAATCGCTTGATAGTATCTTTGGGCTGATCATTTTCAAGCCCCAGTTTCCGGCGTGCGGTTACGGTGGCCAGGACAGAGCAGGCCCGGACAGGGAGGGAAGCGTCGATGAGAAGCCGCGCGGCCATCCTCTACGAGTACGGCCATCCGTGGACCGTCGAGGAGTTCGAACTGGATCCGCCCCGGGCCGGCGAGGTGCTGCTCCGATTGGCCGCCACCGGCCTGTGCCACTCCGACGAACACATCCGGCAGGGGCGGCTGGCAGCACCGCCGGAGACCCTGCGCTCGCTCGGGCTGCCGGCCATGTCGCCGACGATCGGCGGCCACGAAGGATCCGGCGTGGTAGTCGAGGTAGGCGAGGGGGTAGCCCGCTTCGCGCCGGGCGACCATGTGGTGACGTCCTTCGTCGCGGTGTGCGGGCAGTGCCGATGGTGCGCTTCGGGGATGGAATATCTCTGCGACACCGGGGCTGGGACTCTGGCGCCCGGCATGCCGACCGACGGCACCTTCCGCCATCACACCGTCGACGGGCGAAACCTGGGGCACGTCTCCAAGATCGGGGCGTTCGCCGAACACACCGTCGTCTCGGCGGATTCGCTGGTGAAGATCGATCAGCGGCTCCCACTGGTACCGGCCGCGTTGCTGGCCTGCGCGGTTCCGACGGGATACGGCTCGGCAGCGCGGCGCGCCCAGGTACGCGGCGGCGACACGGTGGTGGTCATCGGTGCGGGTGGGATCGGCACCGCGGCCATTCAGGGCGCGCGGATCAGCGGCGCGGCCCGTATCGTCGCGGTCGACCCAGTCGAGTTCAAGCGGTTGTCCGCGCCGACTTTCGGCGCCACCCACACCGCGGCGACGGCTCCCGAGGCGGTCGAGCTGGTGCGTGAACTGACCCGCGGCGTGATGGCGGACGCGGTCGTCGTCTCCCCCGCGATGATTGGCGAGGCCGATGTCGGGGCGGCGCTGGCGCTTACCCGCAAAGGCGGGACCTGTGTACTTACCGGTCTGCCCGCGCCGAACACGAACTCGATCGCGGTCCAGTTGCAGGACTTCATACTGATGAATAAGACGTTGTGCGGCACCATGTTTGGCTCCTGCAATCCCAAGAGCGATATCCCGCTGCTGGCCACACTGTACGAGTCCGGTCAACTGCTGCTCGACGAAATGATCACCAAGCGCTACGGACTCGATGCAATCAACGACGCCTACGCCGACCAGGCTGCCGGCGAACTGATCCGCGGTGTCATCGACTTCGGCCTGGAGTAATCAGCGGCCATCCGCGCGCATGTCGGCGCGACCCAAGCAGAATCGGTGTGGCTACTTCCTCATGCGCGGCCCTATCGTGAATCTCCTAAAAGAGGAGCGGGGATGCGGTTCGCAACGGCTACGCAACCGGCCGGCGCCCGCGGTCAACCGTGGCCGCGGGTGGTGGGCGCGATAGCCCTTGCGGTGCTCGGGGCCTGCGGGCTGATCGTGCTGGTGGTCCCGCCGCGAGGAAGGCCGGCGACAAGCCTGGTTTCGCGCTCCAACTGGGTACTTGCGGGTGCCCTGCCCGCCAGCCACGACTTCCCCGCCGACTGGGGCTACAGTCTTTACGCGCCGTTGCGGCGCACCCCCGTATCGGACAACTACTTAGCCACTGACTGGCGACCAGGGGTTCCGAGAATGCACTACGGAACGGCCGCTTGCGCAGCCATTCCGAAAATCCTGGACCACTCCGGCGAGGGTGTCGGCCCTCGCCTGAGCGTCGACCGCTCCACCCAGCTCTGGGCGCAGGAGCCCGGATTGATGGATGACGACGCGACTGGGCAGCGCGGTGAGTCCGGACCCAATGCCAGCTTGGCGATCTGGGTCGATACCGACGGCCCGGCGCGGATCGCGAATTACGTTGACTGGCTGGGCCACTGCGGCTCCTACCAGGTCACCAACTACAACCAGGACGGCAGCATCAAGAACAAGCGCATCGTCAACACGGCAGTGGAAGGGCGCGCGGTCAACGGCCCCGGAGCGTCCGTCACCGTGACCCGAACGTTCACCACGCCCGATGGCCGCACAGCGCCGATGACCTACCACGTCAGTTATTACGCGGTGCGCGGCGTCATCTTGGAATGCTCGATCTACGACGTGACCGGCGCCGATAGCGAGCTGGTTCAGCGAGGGGCTGCCCAAACACTACAAAGGCTGCGTGCGTTATGAGCACCGCTCGACCCAATTCGCGGTGGCCTTGGCTGATCGGGATCGCCTTGTGCGCCATCACGATCGCTGCGGTGCTGATCGCCGTCCCCACCCGAAGCTGGCACGGCGATGCCCCGCCCACCCCGGATCCGCTCGCCCCCGGACTGGCTGCGCTCAGCGACCGGCAATTGGCTGACATGCTGCCCAAGCGAGCCGAGTTTCCGGCCTCGTGGACCGTTAAAGACGAGCACAGTTACGACTCGTTCGGGTACTTCAGATCCCAACCGTTCCACGATGGTATCGGACCCGAGCCCGCTGAATGCGCGCACCTGGGCGAGCTCGCGGCTGGGGCCCGCGACACCGCCGAAGTCTCCGGGCTTAACCCCGCCGATCCACCCGACTCCCGTTTCGATCCTCGATCCATCCGCTTGTCGATCGCCCGAGAGTTCAACCGCGGCGGGTTCGACGCAATGATCGACTTGGTCTCCCGCTGTTCGCGATTCACCTCGGGCGGGGTCCTCATTTACACTGTCCGCGTCCTCGAAGATTCTCGCCCGGCGAACGCGCCGCAGCGGTTCCGGATCGTGGAAACCCAAGCGGCGGCCAGCGGGAATCCCAGGCTGACACGCACGGAATACTTTTCGTTCGCGCGCACATCGGCGCTTATCCTGACTGGCTACGCGCGCAACGACAACCAGCAGCTCCTGGACACCCTTTTCGACAGCACGCTGCGCCGAATCGGCGCTCCTGACTAATCGCCTGCGGCGGCGAGCGCGTCCTGCGAAACTCGAGCGGGACGTTTCGTCACCGGCGCCAAGCCACTGCGATGCAACCAGTCTCGTGGCCGCACCCGCCAGGTGCGACGTGCGTATTCCAGTTCGGTGTAAGGCCATTGGGTGACAATGCGGCCGGACGGTGACCGGAAGTAGCTGTCGCACTGGGTCCAGATGCTGCGTTCGAGGTCAGCGGAAAGCGCCTCGTTGTAACGCTTTTCGGCCTCGACGCGGACATCGAGGTAGCCGCCCCGGCGCGCCACCCGGGCGACGGCGCTGGCCACCAGGCGAGCGCCGGCCTCGAGGATGTAGACGATCGAGTTGCCGCCCTGGTTGGTGTTGGGGCCGTAAAGCATGAAGAAGTTCGGGAATCCGCTGACCGCGACACCCAGGTAGGCGCTGGGGTCAGCGCCCCAGCGGTCGTGCAGGCGCTGCCCTCCGGCGCCGATGACGTCGATGCCCGACAGGTAGCGCGACGTTTCAAATCCGGTGGCCAGCACGATCGTATCGACGTCCACGACCACACCGGCGGCGGTGACGACCGACGTCTCGGTGATCCGGTCGATGGGGTCGGTGACCAGATCGACGTTGTCCTGCTGCAACGCCCGGTAGTAGTCGTCGCCCAGCAATACCCGCTTACAGCGGAACGGATAGTCCGGCGTCAACGCGCGGCGCAGCCGCTCGTCGGGCACGATGCGCTCCAGAAACGAGGTTGCGATCTGGCTGCGGGCGGTCACCACGGGGTCGTCGGCCATCGTCGCGGTGTTGTCGTGCTGGAATTTCCAGATCTGCCACCGCGTGCGCCGCGCGGCCAGCGGGTCGCGCCGGAATCTGTCCAATTCTGTTGTGCTGTAAGGACGGTCGTCTTTGGGGACCATCCAGGGCGGGGTGCGCTGCAACACGGTCAGGTGCCGGGCAATTTTTGCCAGCTCGGGCACGACCTGTACCCCGCTGGCGCCGGTGCCTATCACCGCCACATTTTTGCCTGTCAGGTCGATGCGGTGATCCCACTGCGCGGTGTGCATCAGGGTGCCGCCGAAATCGGACAGGCCCGCAATGTCGGGGAATTTCAGCGACCCGAACAAGCCGGCGGCGCACACGACGACGTCTGCGGTCAGGGTCTCGGTGTCGCCCGCGCGGTCCACGCGCAAGTCCCACCGCCAGGTGTCCTCGTTCCAGCGGACCGTGCGCACCCTGGTGTTCAGCATCAGGTGGCGACGCAGATCGAAGTCGTCGGCGACGGACTCGAGGTAGGCCAGGATCTCGGGTTGCCGAGCGTAGGTCCGGCTCCAGGATTTGTTGGGCGCGAACGAAAACGAGTACAGGTGACTCTGGATATCGCAGGCGGCACCGGGATAGGTGTTGCGCCGCCAAGTGCCTCCGACACCGTCGGCGCCCTCGATGATGACCAAATCGTCGATGCCGGCGCGGCGCAGTGCCACCGCCGCGCCCAGCCCGCCGAATCCCGCACCGATGATCGCCACCTTCGGTGGCGCCGGACGCCGGGTTACCGCACGCAGCCGGCCGATGAGGTAGCGCCCGCGCGCCTTCATGGCGCGAAATCCCCACCGCGAATGTCGAATCCCGCCAAGTCCCCGGTCGCGCGCCACTTCTCCAGGATGTCGGCGTACTCCGTGGGTCCACCGAAGAAGAAGCTGCCCTGCCGGGTCTTGGCGTCCGCCTTGCCCTCCCGGTTGTAGTAGCCGGGAGTGCACGTCTTGGCCCGCCCGGCGGTCAAGGCCGATCGGGCCAAAACCGTGTCGACCCAGGCGGCTTCGGCGTCCGGGGACGCCTCGACTTCGGTGACTCCGTGTTCCAGCGCCCAGGCGATGATCCACGCCGCGTGGGTGGCCTGCACGTCGAGCAGGTAGGGAAAGTTCACCGTGAGACCCGCCTGGGCGATGCTTTCGATGAAGCAGTTCGGGAAACCGTTGGCGCACAAGCCCTGGAAGGTCCGAACACCGTCGCGCCATTGCTCGGTCAGCGTCACGCCGTCGCGGCCGATCAGCTCGAACCCGGTGCGACGGCAGTAGTCGGTGCCCACCTCGAAACCGGTTGCGAAGATCAGGCAGTCGAGTTCGTAGCTCACCCCGTCGACGACGACGCCGGACTCGGTGATGCGCTCCACCCCGCGACCGCGGGTGTCGACCAGTGTGACGTTGTCGCGGTTGAAGGTCTGCAGATATCCGTCGTGAAAACAGGGTCGTTTGCAGAAGTAGCCGTACCAGGGTTTGAGAGCCTCCGCGGTAGCGCGATCGGCCACGATGGCATCGACTCGGGCCCGGATTTCCTCCATCTTGGCGAAGTCCGCGAGTTCGATGTTGCGCGTGCGTTCCTCGGGGTCCAGCGACCCGTCGGTGTCGTGGCGCATCACCGGGAGCTTCCGGGTGATGCTGGTCCAGGCATCGGCGACCAGATCTTCCTCCGACTGTCCTCCGGCGGTGAGGATCTGGAAGTTCTGGATGCGCTTGTCCTGCCAGCCCGGGCTGTAACGTGTTGGCCCACTGCGGATCCGTAGGGCCGTTGGCGCGCACGTCGACCGACGACGGGGTGCGCTGGAAGACGTAGAGGTGCTGCGCCGCGGCGGCCAGGTGTGGCACACACTGGATCGCGGTCGCCCCGGTGCCGATGATGCCGACGCGCTTTCCGGAAAGGTTCTCCAGCTTCTCGCCGGTGTAGCCGTAGTCCCAGCGGCTGGTGTGGAAGGTGTGACCGCCAAACGCGTTGATGCCGGGAATGCCGGGCAGCTTGGGCTTGGCTTGGTACCCGTTGGCCATGGATACGAACTTGGCGCGCATTTCGTCGCCCCGGTTGGTTCGGATGATCCAGCGGGAAGTCGCGGCTTCCCAACGGATCTCGTGCACATCGGTCTGCAGGCACGCGTCGCGGTACAGGTCGTAGTGTTCGGCGATGCGGCGGCAGTGCGCAAGGATCTCGGCGCCCTTGGCGTATTTCTCCGCCGGTATGTAGCCGAGCTCCTCGAGCAGCGGGATGTATACGTAGGATTCGACGTCGCAGGCGATCCCCGGATAGCGGTTCCAGTACCAGGTGCCGCCCACGTCGGCCGCCCTGTCGATCAACCGGATGCTTTCCACACCGAGCTGGCGAAGCCGCACGCCGGTCAGCAACCCACCGAAGCCGGCGCCGACGATCGCCACATCAACCTCGTCGGTGAGCGGCTCGCGCGCGGATTTGCCGTCCACCCAGGGGTCCTCGGCGTACCGGGCGAACTCACCGGCTATCTCGACATACTGAGCGATCCCGTCCGGGCGCAGCCGCCGCGCCCGCTCTTCGGCGTACTTTTCGCGCAGCGCATCGACGTCAAACGTCACACCAACGGTTTCAGTCAAGGCTCGACTCCGCTCTTAGTCTGCTTGACTATATAATTAATCGCTTGATCATATCAAGAAGGATCGCCCCGGATGGCGAGCAGACGCAAAAGCTCCCGACACGCCGGGCGTGCGGGAGCTTTTGCGTCTGCTCGGCACTAAGAACGGCCGAACAACGTGCCTCTGACCAGTTCCTTCGCCGAGCCCAGCGCGGCCTGGAAGTCCTCGGGCGGCAAGGTGGCTGCCAGCTCGGTCAGGCCAAAGATCAGTGCATAAATCGCCTCTACCGTGCCCCGTGGATCCGGGTCATCACCGAGTTCGCCGCGCTGGTGCGCGTCGGCAACGATGCCCTCGATGATCTTGCGGAACGTTGAAAATCCCGGTTCAACGTCCGGACCCGCGTCCTCGGATGCCCCGGCCGGGGCAAGTTCACGCTCCGCGCGGATAGCCCACTCGAACGCGGCCATGTCCGGGTACTCACGGATCAACTGACCGCACTCGTCGAGAACGGCTTCTATTCGGTCGACGATATCGCCCGGGCCTTGCCCGACGTTACGTAGGCGTGGCATCGCGGCGTCCGCTCGGGCCGCGATCGTCGCCTTGATCAGCTCGGACTTGTTCGGAAAGTAGTTGTACAGGCTGGCGCTGGTCACATTCGCCATGCGGGCGATTTCACGGATTGTCGCTCGGGAGTAGCCCACTTTGGCCACACAGCGCATGGTCGCGATGATGATTCGCTGGCGGGTCTCCTCGCCGCTGGCGCCGACGGGTCGGCCCAGTTGCGGCCGGGTCATCCTGATCTTGTTTCCTTCAGAGTGCTATCTCCTCTTAGATGGGTGCCCGTCGGCGCCGTCATCCGACGAAGTCGAATATATTCGACTGATCAATTACTTCCAGCGTCCGCGGAGGTGCGCGGTGAGTGACCGACAGACCGACGGCGGGCGCCGCGCCGGCATGACAGTCACGTCATCTCCTTCGGGGTCGCATTTAGGCCGCCCGGTCGGCGCCAATGGTGAGCAGACCCGCCGCCGAATCATCGTCGCGGCAATGCGCTGCGTGGCCGAGGTCGGCTCGGCACAGGCGTCGATCCGCGAGATCGCCAAGGCGGCCAACATGACCAGCGGCAGCCTGTATCACTACTTTCCGAACAAGTCCGAACTGCTCACAGCGACCGGCGAGGAGATCGAGGAGATCGTCTTGCCCCGGTTGCGTGCCGCCGCCGCGCAGTCCGACGACGTCGTCGACCGGATCGGTGCGGTGCTGGACGAATCGAAACAGTCTGACGACACGACTATCCCTATCTGGCCGCGTTCTTGCGGGCGATACGCGCCGAGAGCACGGTCCAGCTGCGGCGCGGTGGCCCGAAATACCCCGGGTCCAAGGCGTTGCGCGACGTCATCACCGAGATCGTCGAGGACGCCCGGGTGCAGGGGTTGCTGACCTCCGACAGCAGCGTGACCGCCGCGGCGGAGGCCATCTGTGTGCTGGCGCGTGGTCTGTCGGAGCGCGTTGCCAATCTGTCGCCGGAGGCTTACGACGCCACATTGCGGTCGGCCAAACGCATGATCAGGGGAACGTTGTTCGCGCGGTCAAGCCAGCGATGAGTCTGCTCACCGCATTGCGGCTGAACATGACCAACATTGCCGATCCGGCAGCACACCATGGTGACCGTTATCGCGCCGCGCTCGAGATGGCCGAGTATGCCGATGCCCAAGGATTCACCGCGATCAGCGGTGAGGAACATCATTTGGCGGCAACGGGTTGGCTGCCGTCACCGCTGATTCTGGCCGCAGCGCTCGCCGGGCGGACGCACAAGGCGCGAATCAGCATCAACGCCCTGATCGTCCCGCTCTACGATCCGATTCGGCTCGCCGAGGATATCGCTGTGCTGGACAACCTCGCCCAAGGCCGCTTCAGCTTTGTGGCCGGAATGGGCTACCGCCCTGAGGAATACCACGCCGCAGGCAAGAACTGGTCACAGCGCGGCGCCCTGATGGACCACTGCCTCTCGGTGCTGCTCAAGGCATGGGGCGATCAACCCTTCGACTACGAGGGCGCGCTCCTCAACGTCACGCCGAAACCGCACACCCGTCCGCATCCGATTGTTTTCGTCGGCGGTATGACCGCTGCGGCGGCGCGGCGGGCGGCGCGTTTCGGGCTGCCCTTTTCGCCGCCGATGGCCATGCCCGACGTGGAAGCGGTGTATCAGGAAGAGTTGCGCAAACACGGAAAGACGGGTTTCGTCTATCACCCCGAGAACGGGAGCACCGTCACCTTGCTGCACGCCGACCCCGACGAGGCCTGGGCACGTTACGGGGTTTTCATCCTCAACGAGGCCAACGAATACAGCGGCTGGAAGCGGTGCGGGGTACCGCGGCCCAATGAAACCGCCGCCGCCTCGATCGAGGAGCTGCGGCGCCTCAACAACATGGAAATACTCACGCCGGCGCAGTTGATCGACCAGATTCGTTGTGGCAGAAAAGAAGTCGTCATAAATCCGCTTGTCGGCGGACTTCCGATCGATGAGGGCTGGTCAAGTTTGCATCTTCTGACCGACGAGGTCCTGCCGCACGTGTGAAGCGCCCGGCAGTCAACGAGTCGCCCAGCGTCCACAGCGCCACCCCGATCAGCACGAGATCCTTGAGCAGGAATTGGCCCGGCAGTGCCGACAGCACAGGTAGGCCGGCGGCGTGGGTCGCGACCACCCCCGGGGTAGTGAACAGGAAACTCAGCGTCCCCACGAAAAGCACCACCGCCAGCGCGCTGCCAACCGCCGATGCGCGAGGCCATACCGGCCGCAGGGCAATCAAAAGCGCGGCAACGATTTCCATCGTCCCCAGGCCGCGCGCGACCGTCGTGACACTGAGTAGGTGGTAGATCCAGCTCATCAGCGGGCTGTGTTCAATCAGTACGCGGGATTCCATCTTCACGTACTTGCCAAACCCGATCCAGGCCAGGACGATTACCAATCCGTAGCGGCTGACGAGCTGTCCCGATCGGGTCAGCAACTGCGCCAAGCGGTTTAGCCCCTTATCGATCATCGAGCGTAAATCCCCTTCCCCGGCCGGCCGTAAGTTGCCGGCACCTATCGGTAGACGAACGTTGGCCGCCCCTGGTTCAAGATCGATAAACTCAAGGGACGAAGGGGATAAATCAAATGAGCACGCCAACACTGCGAGCCGTAATATTCGCGGCCGCCACCAGCACCTCGGCGCTGGTGTGGATACCAGTCGCCGCCGCTGATACCGATCTGAGCGGCGTCTACAAGTACACCTCCACCACTACAGGTGCTCAGTCGGACGCCTTCAGCCGTGCCTGGACGATAACGTCCTGCGGCACGGGGTGCGCCCACGTCGTCGCATCCCCGTCAGCTGACGGCGACACCGGCTATACGGGAGACATGCACCTGACAAACGGCCACTGGGAGATGACGGTGCAACGGCAGGGCGTATCGATTTGCAACGACGGCCGGAAGCTTCCCGGGACGTACACCTATTCCCTGGACCCAGCGACTTTGCGGGGAACCGCCGTCGGCAAAGGTGCCGATGACTGCACCGGCAAGCCCTACTCCGACCAGGCCGGCTTTATTTTGGTTCGGACTTAGCAGGCTCAGGATCAGGCTGCGCCGCCGAAACTTCTGCTGGCCGGCCGTGTATGACGTTGCCACCTAGCATGAGCGCCGGATTTCGGAACAATGAGAGCTCTTTCCGAAATTTTGCGGTCACAAGGATTTTCCCTGACGGATTTTCCCCACCAAACGTCGTGGGTGGAATATGGTGTTTGCTGATTGCGGCCCTCGGGAGGTTTTCAGTGGAGGGGACCCCGTTCGGCCAATACCGGCTAATTTCCTTGCTCGGTCGCGGCGGAATGGGCGAGGTCTGGCGGGCCTACGACACCGTTACCGATCGGGTCGTTGCGTTGAAGGTGCTCCCGGCGAATTTTGCTGCGGACCAGACGTTTCAGCAGCGGTTCCGTCGCGAGGCTCACGCCGCTGCGCAGTTGAACGACCCTCATGTGGTGCCAATTCACACCTACGGAGAGATCGACGGGCGGCTGTTCGTCGACATGCGGCTGATCGAGGGGCGCGACCTGCAAACCGTGCTGGCGGGGAACCCACTGGACCCATCGCGCGCCGTGCACATCATCGAACAGGTGGCTCACGCCGTGCATGCCGCGCACAAGGTCGGGTTGGTGCATCGGGATATCAAGCCGTCCAATATCTTGCTCGATGAAAACGACTTTGCGTATCTGATCGATTTCGGGATTGCGCGTGTGGTGGGCGAGACCGGCCTGACGGGGACCGGCGCGGTGATCGGCACGCTGAGCTACATGGCGCCCGAACGCTTCACTAGCGGTGCGGCTGATGCCCGCTCGGACATCTATGCGCTGGCCTGCGTGCTCTACGAGTGCTTGACGGGGGGTGCGCCGTTTCCGGGTCAGGGCATGGAGCAACAACTGGCTGGGCATCTGTCGGCGCCGCCGCCACGACCGTCCGACTCCGGCGCGCCGTCCACGTTCGACCCCGTTATCGCCACCGGCATGGCCAAGAACCCCGGGCAGCGGTACGCCACCAGTGTGGGTTTGGCGCGCGCCGCGCGCGACGCGATCACGGTGCCCATGCGCAGGCCCGACACGAACGTGCAGACAGCGCACCTCCGCTAGCCGTGACCACACTCAAATGGCCGCATGGCCGCGTGACCCCACGATCGCGGCGCAGGAACCATTGCGCGGCGGCCCGCCGCGCGACACCGAGAGTCACCCCAAACGGGTCAGACGGATCTTGGGTCGTGGCCGCGATGGTGACGGTAGTCGCGGCGATAGTGGGCGCGAGCGTGTACCTTCTGCACACCGACACCTCGACGAGAGGCTCTGCTCCGGCGGCCACGCCACAACCGCCACCCAGTGCCGGGGTGACACCAAGTGCCGGGGTGACGACGACAGCACCGGCTGGCCCTCCCAGGGTCTCCGCGTCGATCCGGGTGGGCAATGGCGCCTTCGGTATCGCGGTCGATCCCTCCGGACACACCGCCTACGTCGCCAACATGGGTTCAAACTCGGTCTCGGTCGTCGACACCACCAGCCGCACCGTCGCGGCCACCATCGGGGTCGGGAACCATCCGGTGGGCGTTGCCGTGGATCCGTCCACCAAGACCGCCTACGTCAGCAATTACGATGGCGCCGCCGTGTCGGTGATCGACACCGCTGCCGGTACCGTCATCGCGTCCGTACCCGTCGGTAGTCATCCGGGCGGGATAGCGGTGGACCCGGATGCCCATGTCGCCTATGTCGCTATCGGTAGTAACGCGTCGGTTGCGGTCATCGACACGATGACGCATGCCGTCACGGCGACGGTGCCGACCGGAAAGGGTCCGAGCCGCTTGGCCATCGATGCGACCGCTCACCGCTTGTTTGTCGTCACCGCCGATCCGTCGGTGACGGTCATCGATACCACCAACCGAACCGTCATTGGTTCCGTCGCGCTTCGCGGCCACCCGGCCGGTGCGGCGATTGACCCCGCATCACATACCGCCTACATCACCAGCGGCGACGACGCATCGATGTCGCTCGTCGACACCATGAGCCTCAACGTCACCGGTAGTGTCCCCGTAGGACAACGCCCCGGGGGCGTGGCGGTGGACGCGCCGACGAATACCGCATACGTGGCCAACTACAACGGCGCGTCGGTGTCGGTCATCGACACCAGCAGACGCGTCGTCATCGGAGTCGTTGCCGTCGGGAACAATCCACTCTCCGTCGCCGTCGACCCAAGCACGCACATCGCCTACGTGAGTAGTGACCTTAACCACGGTTCGGTGTCACTGATCGAGCGCTGAGAGCGAAACGCTGTACGCGACAAAGGCAATCAACGCCGCTCCAGCCCGGCAATGATGAGTTGCAGTCCGAAAGCGAACTCCTCTTCCAGTGGAACAGGCAGGTCGTCGGCCATCGCCACCGTAGCGGGATAACGCGTCGCGTCGAGTTGATGAAACCTGGCTGATAGCTGGGCATCTTCCGCACCGGCATCCGCCGTCGACCCGGAGAGCTGGATCGCGAAACCCAGCACATAACGGGCCAGAGTGGCGTATGCGTGCGCTGCGACGACCGGCGGAAAGCCGTTCTCGAGTAGGACGGACAGCACAAGCTCACGCTGCGCCAGCGCGTTAGGCCCCATCGGAACGTGCCCGATCAACAGCGGAGCGACGTTGCCGTGCCGGCCCAGCGCGTCAAACATACTGTGCGCGAACGACGTACAGGCCTGCTGCCAGGGCAGCGCGGCAACCGCCCGCACATCGACGTCAACCTCACCGAGCATGCGGTCGACCATCACCGCCACCAGTTCTGATCGGCTGGCGAAGTGCCGGTACAGCGTGGCGGTGCCCGATTCCAGCCGCTGCGCCAGCGCTCGCATCGACAGCGCGTCGGCCCCTTCTTCGTCGACGAGTTCGAGCGCCGCGACCAGGATCCGATCCAGCGGAAGGGCCGGACGCCCGCGCGGGCGGCTGGACGACGGTTGGTTGACATCTGCAGTATTTATGATCACACTGTATCCATAAATAGCTACCGGGTCAACGCCCCTGAAGACGAGGACATTTCGCCATGCTCGAATCTCTGCTTCCCCTGGCACCGGAGCCCTACACGGCTCCTACCGATCGCGACATGCTGCCATCCGAGCGGCGCGAATTCGTTCGTACCCACCGAACCTGCGTGTTCGGCTATCGCCGTCGCAACGATGGTCCGGCCATGTCGGTCGTGTACTACATCCCCACCGACACAGACGACTTGCTGGTGTCGACGATGGCCGGCCGCGGCAAGGCCCGCATCGTTGAACGCGATCACAAAGTCAGTTTGTGCGTGCTTGACGAGCGGTGGCCGTTTACCTACCTGCAGGTCTACGCCGACGCGACCATCGAACGCGACCGGGATCTGACGGTGGACGTGATGATGGCAGTCGCCGGTCGAATGTCCGGCCAGCCGCTGCCCGCAGAAGCGCGTCCATCCGTTGAGGCGATGTGCGACCGGGAGAACAGGGTTGTGCTCCGCTGCCGGCCGTACTCCACGTATGCAACGCCGCCGCGCCACCTGCACCGCAACGACCAGGTCGAGCAGCTGAGCCACTGGGTTTCTGGCGTGGTGCCATGGGACGCCGCCGACCCGGCGGCAGTCTGATCAGCTACTGCGCGGCGTAGCGATCGCGCAGCTTGGCCAGCGTCGCCTCGATTCCTGACGCATTGGCTTTTGCGAAACCCATCAACTCGTAGTACTTCAGGTTGTTCTTCAGCGCACCGGCATCGTGATAGTCGAACGTCTCCGTCACGCGGGTCGATGTCGGCGAGAGCGACTCGAACTCCCAACGCCAGCGATGGCCTAACGGGTGGCGCCATTCGACCAACTCGCCGGGCTTGAACTCGGTCACCCTGCTGGTGATCCGATACGGCAGGCCAAGCATCTTCATCTTCGTCGAAAACTTGGAACCGACATCGAGTTTCGCCGGCGCCGTGATGTTGCCGCGAACCGTGCCCGAGCCGTCCAGTTCGCGGTGTCGCCGGGGATCGGCGGCCATCGCAAACAATTCGGCGGCCGGCGCGGCCACTTCAACCGATCGAGAAACCCGCCGGGGTCCCGCGTCAACAACAGTGACGGTCATAACGTCTCCTTCCGGCTGTCCGGCATCGCCAGGTCGACGCTACGCTTCGCCGAGTTGCTCTTTTATCCGGAGGCTTCATGGCAACCGTTGTCGAGGTGATGGACGGGGCGACCGCGCAAACCGGGCTGACGCGACTTCGGCGACGACTCGTTCCGAGAGGGACTGCACATCCTGTTGTGTTCGCTGCAAACGGAGGCCCGATTGCACTCCCGCGGGCAAGCGTTCCTGCATCAGCGCATCGTGGGCCATCTGTCGCAACGCCTGCAGGTCGAGGACTGGTATCGCCGGCACCCGGAGATCGACGACGTGCCGATCACCGCGCCGTTGATCGGCCTGGGGCTACCCCGGACCGGGTCCACGGCGTTGGCGATGTTGCTGGCCCAAGATCCCGGCGTGCGCTACCTGCGTCGGTGGGAATCCGCCCAACCGTGTCCCCCGCCCTCGACGGTGCAGGGTATCGACCCGCGCATCCCGTCCGACAAGGGTGAGATGGTCGGCAGCCGCTACCACGTTCCCGCGGATACCCACGGGCCGATGGAATGCCATGAACTCATGGCGCTGGACTTCAAGTCGCACATCTTCCAATCGTTCGCCGAAATACCCTCGTACTCAACGTGGTTAGTTCAGCAGGCCCGTCGGTCCCCCTCGCCGACCTACCGCACTCAACTCAGTCCCGCCCGGCAGTTCGGCTTCGGGCGCCGATGCCCACGCCGTCCTTCGCGAGACGCTGCTGGACTGAGGAAGCGAGCTGGGGCGGGCCCACGGCGCTTGGCCTCTTTCGCGCGATGGCGAAAGAGGTTGACTTCCAACGCTATATCGCGCTCGGCGAAGCGATGTGGGCCTTAGATCAGCCCGAGCTCGGTGACCGCGCTGCGCTCGTCGGCCAGCTCGGCGGTGGTCGCGTCGATCTTGGCGCGGGAGAACTCGTCGATCTCCAGCCCCTGCACGATCGTCCAGTTGCCGTCCTTGGTGGTCACCGGGAACGAGGAGATCAGCCCCTCGGGCACGCCGTATGAACCGTCGGAGACGACGGCCATCGAGACCCAGTTGCCCTCCGGGCTGCCCAGCAGCCAGTCGCGGGCGGCGTCGGTGGTCGCCGACGCGGCCGAGGCGGCCGACGAGGCGCCGCGCGCGTCGATGATCGCCGCGCCGCGCTTGGCGACGGTCGGGATGAAGTCGTTCTCGATCCAGGACTGGTCGTTGACGACCTCGGCCGCGTTCTTGCCACCGACCTCGGCGTGGAATATGTCGGGGTACTGGGTCGCCGAGTGGTTGCCCCAGATCGTCATCTTCTTGATGTCGGTCACCTTGGCGCCGGTCTTGGCGGCCAGCTGCGAGATCGCACGGTTGTGGTCGAGGCGGGTCAAGGCGGTGAACCGCTCCTTGGGGATGTCGGGGGCATTGGTCATGGCGATCAGCGCGTTGGTGTTGGCCGGGTTGCCCGTCACGCCGATCCGGACGTCGTCCGCGGCGACGGAGTTGAGGGCCTTGCCCTGGGCGGTGAAGATCGCGCCGTTGGCCTCGAGCAGGTCGCCGCGCTCCATGCCCTTGCTCCGCGGGCGGGCACCGACCAGCAGGGCCAGGTTCACCCCGTCGAAGATCTTGTTCGCGTCCGCCCCGATTTCAACGCCGGCCAGCAGCGGAAACGCGCAGTCGTCGAGTTCCATCACCACGCCCTCGAGCGCCTTGAGCGCGGGCTCGATCTCGAGCAGGCGCAGCTCAATCGGGCGGTCGGGGCCCAGCAGCGAGCCGCTAGCCAGGCGGAACAACAGGCTGTAGCCGATCTGTCCAGCAGCGCCGGTCACGGCGACCTTGAGAGGACTTGCACTCACGTCGGTTTGCTCCTTAGTTGGCGAGAGTTCCGGTCGTCAAAGCTTCGGGACGAAACTAGCGCGCGACGCGAGATCGGACTGACGAGCCAAGCAGAACAACGGCAGGCGCAAGATCTCGGCCGGAGCCGGCTACCGAGGGTGATTTCGTCACGGTGAATACTGCAATCCCGCAGAAATATTCATGGATAATCCTTCTTGTCCATCAAAATGACTGAATTTGTTGCCATGCTGTGATCAGGCGGCAGCAGTGCAGCAGTAGGTCAGGCGGCTAACGGTCCCGCTCGTTTGACCGGCGACAGGCGAGGTTCTAATCAGTCTGCGACGGTGGGTCATTGAGGTCATCCAGGCCGTGCTCATACGCGTAGGCGAACAGCTGGTCCGGCGTCCGCTTGATGTGGTCCGCTAACGCCCCGATGGCGGCGTCGGCGTTGCGGGCCAGGGTCAAGTCCATCAGCAGGCGATGTTCGGCGGCCAGCTCGCTGCGGTGATCGGTCGCTAACGTCCACCACCACTGCCGGTACAGTTCGGCACTGTCACGCAGGCGCAGGACAACTTCCTGTAGGCGGGCATTGTTGCAGCCCGCAGTCAGGGCCTGATGGAAGTCGCGGTGGCGAACCCCCCACTCTTCTCGGTACTTCCCGTTGTCGTCCACTAGGGGTGTGCGCTCCAGAAGGTGATGGGCCGCCACGATATTCGTCTCCCACCGCACGTCCCCACGCTCGATCGCCAGGCGCAGCGCCACCGATTCAATCTCCACACGTGCTTCTGTGAGGCCGACGATGTCTTTGACCGAAAGCTTCCGCACCCGACAGCCGCGCTGCGGTGTCGCAACAACCAGGCCCCGCTCGGCCAACCTGGTCGGCGCCACATCCACCACCGACTGGCTCATTGAGAAGCGTGATTTAGTCATCCAACTCACCCCTTGCCTGCTCGCCGAGATACCTGACGCGACTGCGATGGTCATGGCAGCGCGTCTGGCAAGTGGTAACTCCGAACACCACCGGCAGCAGCGCCAGCATTCCACGCACCGCACTCGACATCGTTCGCTCTGTTCCTCGTGTGCTCACCGGCGCGGTGTCTGGCCTAGCCTCGGCCGTCGTTCGAATGAGAACGTAATTAGTTGACGACTACTACGTTCGCCGCGCGGGCAGCCCAGCACCAGCGCCCGGCGGGGGGTCTTTAAGGCCGGACCTGGGGATAGTTATTAGCGCGTGGGCTCTCCGGAGCGGGCTCGTCGGACCCACGTACACACTGCGTCAGCTGAGCGCGGGAGTTGACACCCAGCTTGACGAACGCATTGCGCAGATACGTCTTCACGGTATGAGGGGACAGGTGCAGCTGCTGCGCGACAAAGCTTTTCGTCGCGCCCTCCGCGATCAGATGCACAACCTTGAGCTCGGAGTCAGTGAGGCTGCCCAGCCCGTCTTTGCCCGCGGGTGGCTGACAATACGACGTTGCACACCTAACCGGCGTAACTGGCGGCCCACCCGGCGCGCATCGGCAAGCGCTTCGTGGTACAGGTAAGTGTCGAATGCCGCATTCAGCTGATCCAGCGCCTTGTCAAGGTGGTCGGTACGCGCGAGTTCACTGCCGGCGTCCTCGGCAGCCGCGGCGTAAAGCAATGGCCGCGACGACGAGTGAAGCACGTCCGCGGCAGCCAGCAGTGCCTGGGCATCACGTTCGAGTATCCCGCGCGCATACCCGGCCACCGCGGTCAACAAGGGGATCGCCGGCCGCTCACGCTCGAGCAGGTCAGTGGCCTGCAGCACACGGGCACGCAAGCCGGCATCGCCGGCCGCCGACGCCACCCGCGCACTCAAGATCACCCGAATCCAATACCTGGGGCCAGACTGGTGATACGAACAGCGGGATGTCGCCGCCCAGCCAGCGCGTCGCGTCATGGACGTCGTCGCGCTGCCACGCCGCCAGCGCGAGCACATGCGCCGCTCCCCAACGCACCGTAGATGAGTCACCGAGTAGGCGTCACGCGCGCCATTAACCATCTGCTGCAACAACGTTCGGTCATCAGTGCGCGCTGCCACCTCGCCCAGGATCACCATACGGATCATGTCCAGCTCGGTGATGCCTGTCCGCTGTGGGCGCGGCAGAGATTCAACCGCGGCGCGCGCAGCAGACAACCGGCCCGCACTTACGTGGATCCATCCGTCCCACAGGGCCCAGATATCCAGGGCCATCGCGTTGCCTGCCCGGCGGGCTTGCTCTGTTTCGCAGGCGACCTGGGCCGCAGCGTCGTCCAACCGGCCGACCACCACTAGCAGGATCGGGTATTTGAGTGCGGCAAAGTCGTAAGCCACGGTCACACCGCCCGCGCGGGCGAGCGCGCAAAGCTCCTCGAGGCGGCGTATGGCGCGGCCCACGTACCCCTCGCCACCGTCGAGCAAAGCGAGGGTGGCACCGGCCAGGATGGTGGCCTCGAGATCACCAGTGGCTGCCGCGGCCGCGGCAGCCACGTTGGCCGCCGCACGCGGTTCGCCCCGTTGATCGTGCAACATCAGGTTGTAGGCCAGCCACCCCAGATGCCGCGCCCGGGTGACCTCGCTGATTCCGGCCAACTGCAGCGCTCGTCGATTCTCCTCAACGCGCCGCTGTGTACTGTGCTTCGTGACCGTCGGGAGACGCAGCCGAATCTCGGCCTCCTGCTCGGGTGAAGCCACCTCCGAGAGCGCCGCAACAGCCAACTCTTCGGCCTCGCGATAGCGGCTGGCGCGGTTGAGCAACCCCACTGTTTCGGCGACCAGTGATCCGTGGTCAGCGTCATCGGCGGGCAACAGCTCCAACGCGCGCTGGCTCAAGTCCGCGGCCGCGCTGGCATCACTGTGGCCAACCGAGTGCGCGGCCTGCCGCAGCGCGTCGATCGCCTCCCGGTCTCCGGGCTCGGCGCTGCGCGCCAGCTGCCCGGCCACCTCGGCCGGCGCCGCGCCAACCTGAGCATGAGCGACGCCGATTGGCGCTCCATGGCGCGCCGTATCGATTGCGGTAAGGACTGTCGGGTGGCCTCGCGCAACAAGTCGTGCCGGAACCGCAACTGCTCATCGTCTTCGACGAGCAGATCCGCGCGCACCGCCTCCTCGACCGCCGAGAGCAACGACGCCGGCTGGCGGTCCAGCATCGCGGCCAGCAGAGCAGCCGAGGACCGGTCCGGCAGCACCGCGGCCACCCGCACCACCTCGCCAGCACCGCTGGACAGGTGATCCAGTCGCTGCTGCATACCTGCGCCCAGACGGCGCGGCAGCGCGTGTCCGCTGGCCACCGCCCGCCCGCCGCTCACGTCGAGCCGGCCCTCCTCGTCCAGACCCCGACCAGCTCGCTGACCAGGAACGGATTTCCGTGCGCCTTGGCGGCCAGATTCAGTAGCGACTCATCCGCGTTCGCGCGCACGGCGTCGGAGACCATATCGGCAACCGCGCGAGGCGACATCGCCGCTAAGCGCACAAATGCGGCATCCGCGCGTTGCAGCACCGACAAGGTCTCCTGCACCGCCGGGCTCCGGCCCCGGTACGGGCGGTAAAACCCACAACACCGCCACATCCGGGCGCGCGGTGCCAGCGATCGCAGCGCCAACAGGGTGCCGTTATCGGCCCAGTGGATATCCTCCAGCACAATCGCCAGCGGGGTTTGCGCTGCCGCGGCATCAATCGCGTCGGCCAGATCGTGCACCACCCAGTAGCGCAAATCGGCCGAGCCGCCCAGCCGGCGCAGCGCGTCGGCGTCTGCAACCGGGGGACGGCGCGCGGTGCGATGAACAGCGAGAAAAACGGCACCGTCTGCTGATACTCGAAGGCCTCACCGAACAGGGTGCGGACCCCGCCCTTGTCGGCCAGCGCCATCACCTCGGTCAGCAACCGACTCTTCCCGATGCCCGGCGCCCTCGATGACCAGGACGCCCCCATGCCCCTGCATCAGCGCCGTCACCAACGCGCCAATCGCCTTCAGCTCGCCGGCCCGGCCCCGAATCGGCGGAGTCGCGAGCCGCTGGCCGCTGACGTCAGATCGGCCGGTTGAAGGCCGCACGGGGTGTCCTGTCTACCGTTTGCTGGACTGCCACTGCAGTGCACGTCATTGTAGGCATCCGCCATCCGCGCGAAATACACGTCGATGCGCTCGTGGTGCACGCGATCTGGGCAGCGCCCGGCGCCGACAGCCGAACATCAGCGGCGACGACCACGAATTACGCGAGTGGCTGCGCCATCTCCGCCTGCCCGTGAAGGCAGCCGTTGGCGATCATCTCGACCGGCACGTGTCCCGGCTGCAGCCCGCAGCCCTACGGGCACCGCTGCTTCGGCCGGACCTTGCAGTGCGGAGGGAAACGCCGTGTTGCAGACCTTCGAACACGGCCATAAATAGCCCAAGTTTGCTGCCGAAGTGGTGCTGCAGGGCGCCGCGGGTGACGCCCGCCTGGTTACAGATTTGCAGGCCACTGACCTCGGAATACGGATACTGGCAAAAGATT
>CAWIXL010000028.1:0-92582 GCA_963840045.1 uncultured Actinomycetota bacterium
CCGCGTCGTACGGGTGTGGCATAATCGAACGTATGTTCGAACAGAAGCCGGAGCCTGAGCCGGATCCGGAGGTGGTGGCCCGCTTTGACGAGCTGTTCGAACGCCGCCACCCCTCGACCACGGCGGAGTCCGCGGCGCTGATCGACCAGATCGGCGGGTCGGTGCGGGCCGAGAACCGGGCGGCGGCCGCGCAGCTGAGCGCGATCGGCAAGTTGTTCGCCCATCGGCTGTCGCGCTGCTCGGAGACCGAGGAGTGGGCGGCGGACACCATGACGGCCGTCGCCGCCGAAGTCGCCGCGGCCCTGCGGATCAGCCAGGCCCTGGCCGAAAGCCGGCTGCACTACGCCCGGGTGCTACGCGAGCGGCTCCCCCAAGTAGGCGCGGTCTTTGCCGCCGGGGACATCGACTATCAGACCTTTCGGACCATCGTGTATCGCACCGACCTGATCACCGACGAACAGATCCTGGCCCGCGTGGACACCCTGGTGGCGGCCAACGTGACCCGCTGGCCCTCGCTGACCAAGGGCCGGCTGGGCGCGCAGGTGGACAAGATCGTGGCCCGCGCCGACAAGGATGCGCTACGGCGGCGCCGGAAGCGCCACGGAGAGCGGGAGGTCTGGATCGGGGACCCCGACGAAGGGCTGTGCGAGCTGCGCGGCAGCCTGCTCAGCCCCGACGCCCAAGCCGTGAATCAGAAGTTGAGCGCGGTGGCGGGCACGGTGTGCGCCCACGATCCGCGCACCCACGCCCAGCGCCGCGCCGACGCCCTGGGCGCGCTGGCCGCCGACGCCACCCGGCTGGCCTGCCGATGCGGGCGCCCCGACTGTGCGGCCGGCACCCGGCGCGCCGCCTCGCCGGTGGTGATCCATGTGATCGCCGAACACCCCACCCTCACGGCGACGAGCGCGCCGGGCTCGCAGGTGAACGCCGACGGGCTGATCAGCCCCGAACTGATCGCCGAACTCGCCCAGACCGCCACACTGGTGCCACTGAGCCACCCCGGCGACACCACGCCCGAGCCCGGCTACACCCCGTCCAAAGCGCTGGCCGACTTCGTCCGCTGCCGCGACCTGACCTGCCGCTGGCCCGGCTGTGAGCACCCCGCCTACGCCTGCGACGTCGACCACACCATCCCGCACAGTCAGGGCGGGGCCACGCACGCGGCGAACCTCAAGTGCTAGAGGGTGTCGCACGAATCGTTGGTCTGAATTGTGTGTCTTCGTGTCGATTCACGTGAAAGGTGCTGCTGCCTGAGATAATTCGAGGTGTCTGTAAATCTGCGCGTGGGTGATGTCGATCAGTTGATGATGATGCCGCCGTCGGTGCGGGAGTGGTTGCCCGAGGATCATCTAGCGTTCTTCGTGCTCGATGTCGTCGCCGAGCTGGATCTGAGCGCGTTCTATGCGGCGTATCGGGTCGATGGCAAGGGCGGGTCGGTGTATGACCCGGCGATGATGCTGTCGGTACTGCTGTATGCGTACTGCACCGGGGAGCGGTCCTCGCGTCGGATCGAGCGACGGCTGGTCGAGGATGTGGCGGTGCGGGTGGTCGCGGCCAATCAGCAGCCTGATCACGCCACGCTGGCCCGGTTCCGCCGCCGCCATCAGGACGCGATCGCAGGATTGTTCGGGCAGGTTCTGCGTCTGTGTGTGAAGGCCGGTCTGGTCGATGCGGGGATGGTCGCGATCGACGGCACGAAGATCGCCGCGAACGCCTCGTTTTCCGCTAATCGCGACCGTGCAGCTCTTAGTGCCGAGCTCGGCGAATCCCTGGTGCCGGACTCCGCCGGTGCGGCTCGTCGACTCGCCGAACAGGTCCTGGCCGAAGCCGAGCAGGTCGATGCGGCTGAGGATGGTGAGTGCGGGCAGGACCGGGGCGGGCGGTTGCCGGCCGGGTGGGCCGGCGGCCGGGATCGGCGGTCGCGGATCAGGGCTGCCCTTGACGAGCTCGAGTCGCAGAAGGCCCAGGACTTGCAGACCCGGATGGCCGAGCGGGCCCGCAAAGAGGCCGAGCTGGGGCACAAACTGACCGGGCCGCAACCGAAAACGGAGACGGCGCGGCGAGCGCGGCCGCGGCGGGCGAACACGACCGATCCGCATTCGCGGATCATCGCGCACTCCTCGAAAGGCGTGCTGCAGGGCTACAACGCGCAAGCGGCCGCGACGACCGGGCACATCGTGCTCGCCGCCGAGGTCGCCGCTACCACCAACGACCAGCCCCACTTCGTGCCGATGGCCACCGCGGTGACCGAGAATCTCGGCGAGGCCGGCCACCGCGGTGGTGCGGGCACGTTCGTGGCCGACGCGGGCTACTGGACCAGCGCGAACGGCACCGCCGACGTCGGTGCCGAGGTGTTGATCGCGACACGTAAGTCCGCGTGGCGCAAGGCCGACAAGCCCGACGACGACAAGTTGGCAGTCCTGGCGAGGGTGAACCGCGGTGAGCTGTCCCAACGTCAAGCCGGTACGATTCTGGGCGTCTCGTACACCTGGGTGCGGGACATGACCAAGCGCTACTTCGGACGCGACGGACAACGCATCACCGCCAGCGCCGAACCCGAACCCCAGGAGTGGATCCCGGTCATCGAACGCGTCGCGGCCGGCGAGATCTCCCTGCGTGCCGCCAGCGACCACCTGTGCGTCTCAGTGACGCGGGTCAAAACGATGCTCGCGCACGTCAGGGGCGACATCACCGACCCCACGGTCGCCCGAAAAGCCATGGACGACAAGCTTGCCCAATCAGACAACGCCATGCTCTACCGCAAACGCAGCATCAGCATCGAACCTGTCTTCGGCAACATCAAAGCCAACCTCGGATTCCGCAAGTTCGCCCTCCGCGGCCATGCCGGAGTGCATAGCGAGTGGCGCCTGATCTGCACAGTGCACAATCTGCTCAAGCTCCAGCACGCAATACCCGCCTGACCGAAGGCGACCAGACCCGACCCACCAGTCAACGCAAACCATCACCGCAATACACCAACGATTCGTGCGACACCCTCGCTACTGCCGCCAACATCATTTAGTGAAAACCTTCTGGGGCTGGCGCGAAAAGCAGCTCCCCGACGGCACCCTGATCCTGACCTCCCCGGCCGGGCAGACCCATGTCACCACCCCGGGCAGCGCGCTGCTGCTCCCCAGCCTGTGTCACGCCACCGGCGGCATCCCCGCCCCCGAAACCGACCTACCACCGGACTACAGCGGCGACCGCAGCGTGATGATGCCCAAACGCCGCCGCACCCGCGCCAAAGAACAGGCCTACCGCATCACCACCGAACGCCGCCAAAACCACAACGCCCGCACCGCCCTGCGCGTCAAGTCCGTAAACCCCACCGGTCCGGCCCCACCCGATGCTGACGACGACCCAACACCCTTTTAAAGCCATTGTGGCTCAGTGGTTTTGCGGCGCCAGCGTCAAGCTGGCAAACTGTCTGATCGGTGTCCGAGGTGACCAAGTTGAGAGGATGTGGCTCAAATGCATGTGCCGCGATTGATGGGCGGTGCGCGCCTGGCCCTCTGGGTAATCGGCGCAGTGCTTAGTGTCGCCGCGCTCGGCGCTGGTGTGGCACGTGCCGACGGCCCTGTCCAGTTGAGAAGCAGGGCAGGCGATTTTTGTCTGGACCGTCCGGACGGGAGCATCTACACCAAGACGGTGATCAACCCCTGCAATGGGTCGCTATCCCAGCGCTGGAATTTGCTGGCTAGCGGGCAGATCCAGAGCGCGGCTTTCCCGGCGATGTGTCTGTCCAAGGAGAACGAGGACTATTGGGTATTCGTCCTTGGCTGTCTGAACCCCGGGTACGAGATTTGGGCTATCCAGCCCACCGGCCTGATCCAGCAACAATTTGGTGGCTATTGCCTTACCCCGATCGGCGACCTGAATCCTGGGACCTGGGTGAGCACCCGCTGGTGTAACGGCGATGCACCGGAACAACAGTGGGATGTTGTTCCGTGAACCGTCTCCGCGGCTGACTAGGGTGCCATTCATGGCCGGACCGATGGAGGGCATCACAGTCGTCGAGCTCGGGGTGTGGGTGGCCGGGCCGGCAACGGGCGGCATCCTGGCCGATTGGGGCGCCGACGTCATCAAGATCGAACCCCCGACGGGTGATCCGGGACGGATGTTCGGCCGGATGCTGGGATGCGACCTCGGTGTCAACCCGCCGTTCGAAATGGATAACCGCTCCAAACGCAGCATCGTCCTGGACCTCACCACCGACACCGGTCGCGACACCGCATTCGAACTACTCGACGGCGCGGACGTTTTCATCACCAATGTGCGCCCCGGCGCGCTGCAACGCCTGGGTCTGGACTTCGAGTCGGTCTCCGGCCGCAATCCCCGACTGGTCTATGGCCTGATCACCGGGTACGGCGAAACCGGACCCGACGCCGACCGCGCGGCCTACGACGTGGCGGCGTTCTGGTCGCGCGCGGGTGTCGCTCATCTGCTCACCCGGCCCGGTGACACGCCGCCGTTCCAGCGCGGCGGGATGGGCGACCACTCGGCCGGCATGACGCTGGCCGCGGCCGTGTGCGCTGCGCTGCTGGCTCGCGAGCGCACCGGGGCCGGTCAACTGGTGAGCACATCGCTGTACCGGCAGGGCGCCTACACCGTGAGCTTCGACCTCAACACCTACCTGCTGACCGGGCCAGCCGATCGGGATCGGGCAACGCGAGTCGATGGGCAATCCGTGCATGAACAACTACACCGCCGGCGACGGCCGCAGCTTCTGGATCGTCGGCCTGGAGGTCGACCGGCACTGGCCCGCGCTGTGTCGTGCCGTCGGCCGACCCGAGTGGCTGACCGACCCGCGATACAGCGATGCCCGGTCCCGCGCCGTCAATGCGGTGCCACTCATCGCCGCGTTGGACGAGATCTTCGCAACCAGGTCACTGGACGAATGGGCGGACGTCTTCGCGGGCGAGCCGGATTTCTTCTGGTCGCCGATCAACACGCTCGAGGACGTCGTGGCCGACGAGCAGTTCCATGCCGCGGGCGGGATCGTCTACGTGCCAGACGAACCAGACGGCCTAGCCAGTGTTGCGATGGTCGCCACACCAGCGGATTTCCATGGCACTCCGGGCGCTCCCCGTTCTGCGGCACCGGAACTCGGACGGCACACCGAGGAAATTCTCGCCGAACTCGAGGCCCGGCGCAGGGCCTGAGCCGCTCGCCGGACCTTTACAAATTTGCGCTTAAGTGTCACGCTTTCCGGTGACGGGAGGAATGGATTTTGATGGTCACTCTGGTAAACGGTCCGACCAGCACTGCGCGAGTACCCCACCCCGACGGCGAATGCCTGCGCTATCGACTCGATGTTGTTGCCGGCAGTGCGGTAGACGTCGTGCAATCGGCCGGGGGTTGGCTCTACGACCGGGCTATGGCCGGTTGGGAGGTGACCGTGCTGCTGCCGCAGGACTGCGATACCCGGCCGCTGAAGATCCTCGGCGTGCGGGCCGCGGATCTGGAGTCGGAAATGGGTTCGACGAGCCAGAGCTTGGCGGTCAGCGCGGACGTCTTCACCGCGGACGCGCGGATCCGGGAGAAGGTGCTCAAGGCCCTCGACCACCGACTGATCGAAGTCGCCCTGTGGGGCGACGGGTGGCCGCTACGAGTGAACCGCGGCATGACCAGGGTGCAGCACGTCCTCAGCGCGGCGGCGCGAGTGTTCAAGGGCCAAGCGCTCGCCGCGGCCGGGAGTCCTTGCGACTCAATCGCTGCCACCGAGACACTGTTGTGCGACATGGCATGAAGAAGTACCACCGTCACACGCTGCTCTACCTGCACGAGACGATCGCACTCGGATCCGGCCGCAGCGACCACTTCACCGAAGTGTTTACCGACACCTATCAGCCGATGATGGACGACCTCGGCGCGCGGCTGTTCGCGATCTGGGAATGCACGCCCTACAACGGTCACTGGCCGCAGGTAACGATCATCTGGGAGATCGACGGATTCGCCGACTACGCGAGGATCGGGGCCGCACAGGCGCGGGGCGGCAGCCATGAAGCCGCGGCCGGGAAGTGGTCGGCGTTTTTGGCCGACGTCGGCGCTTCGGGCGAGGGGCGCATCATGTACCCCGGACCCAGCAACAAAACGCTGGCCCAGCTACGCGAGGCCAATGTCGTTGCACCGCTTGTGATCCAGGAGATCATGCAGACCAAGCCGGGGCGTCAAGACGACTACATCCGCGAGCTGGAACGGCTCTACGTCCCCTGGTCGGAACGCACCGGCAAGCGCTGGCTGGGTTCGTTCACCACAACCTTCCGCTACAACGAGGTCATCCACTACTGGGCACTCGACGGCGGCTGGGAATGCTTCGCCGAGCACTACCCCTCCTGGAAGGAGAGCCCGCCCGCCGAGATCGTCACCTGGATGAGCGTGGCGCCGGCACTGCGCGACGGTTGGGAAGACTCGATTCTGCAGGCCCTACCGCCGTCGCCACTGCAGTGACCAGTCAGGACCACCCGCTGCCTTTCGGTACGACCCCTTCGACGCGAAGGTCATGGCAAATCCGTTGCCGTACTACCGGATTCTGCGTGATCACTATCCGGCCTACTACATGCCGCAGTGGGACACCTTCGCCCTCTCCCGTTTCGACGACATCTGGCAGGTGCTGGAACTGAGCGACGGGACGTTCGTCGCGTCGGAGGGAACCTTGCCGGCGGCGTGCGGTTTTGGCTGAGCACAACACCGGGCCGGTTGACGATCCGCCGTTGCATCCGCTGCCGTTCCACGCGGTGTTCGACGCGCAGTTGTACGGCGAGATTCGTCGCGCGCATTCACAACCGTTGCGAACCAGGGCAGTCACCGGTCTGGAGGCCAGAATCCGCGAACTTGCCAATGAGCGCCTGGATCTGCTGCTGCCGCAAGGTTCGTTCGACCTGACCCAGGACTATGGCGGCGTCGTGGTGGCGTCGATCGTATGCGAACTACTCGGCATCCCGACCGATTTCGCGCCGCAGGTGCTGGCCGCCGTCAATGCGGGCAGCCTCGCCGAACCCGGCGTCGGGGTGGACACCGCCGAAGCCCGGCCCAACTACTTTGAATACCTGCTGCCGGCGGTCCGGCGCCGTCGCGCGGAGTCGTCCGGACGTCCGCTCGGTGTGGTCGACGGCCTGCTCGGCTACCGATTGCCCGACGGCAGCGCGCTCGACGACATCGAAGTCGCCACCCAGATGCTCTGCATCTTCATCGGTGGCACGGAAACGGTGCCCAAGATCGTGGCCCACGGACTGTGGGAGCTCGGCCGGCGGCCCGACCAGATGGCGGCGGTGCGCGCCGACCCCGCCGGCAACGTGCCGATCGCGCGCGAGGAGATGATCCGCTTCTGCGCGCCCGCGCAATGGTTCGCCCGAACCGCACGGAAACCCTTCAGCATTCATGGCGAAACCATCAGGCCCGGCCAGCGTGTCATCACCCTGCTGGCATCGGCCAACCGCGACGAACGGGAGTATCCCGAGCCCGACGAGTTCGTCTGGAACCGGCCCATCCGTCGTTCCCTGGCGTTCGGACGCGGCCAGCACTTCTGCATCGGCTACCACTTGGCCAGGCTCGAAGTCGCTGTGCTGCTGCAGGAATGGCTGCGGCGAGTCCCCGACTTCGCGATCCGCGGGGACACCGCTACCCGGCTACCTTCGAGCTTCCAGTGGGGATGGAACAAGATCCCGGTGGAGGTTTGACGTGTGGTCCTACCGGATCGTCGCCCCGTACCTATTCGAGCGGACGTCGATCGCTGACAAGACGCCCGAGGACCTGGCCGATGGTCAAGTGCTGCTGCGGTTTCTGGCCGCCGGCGTTTGTGGCAGCGATCTGCCCGCCTTTCGCGGTGCCCGGGGGCGGCTCCCGGGAGACGACGGCCGCAGCGCCGCGGAGAAGGACGGCTTCCCGGTCCACGAGGTAGCAGGTGAGGTGATAGCCAGCCGTCATCAGCGGCACCGACCGGGCGATCGCGTGGTGGGCTGGGCCTCGGGATTCGACGGCCTGATGGAGCGGGTGGTCAGCGACGGCGGCGGGCTGGCGCCCTACGACCCGGCATTGACCCCCGCGCAGGCCGTCGGACTGCAACCGCTGGCGTGTGTCCTCTACGCCCTGGAGCAACTACCGGATCTGGCCGGCCGTCACGTCGCGATCATCGGCCAGGGCTCGATCGGACTGCTGTTTTCCTACGTCGCCAAAGCCGCCGGCGCCGGGCGCGTCACCGGGGTCGACCCCCTCGACCGCGAAAACCTCGCGGCGGCATTCGGAGTCGACGATCCGGTGCGCGCCACCAGCGACCGGTGGGTGAGCCGGCTGGCGCCCGCCGACCGCGCCGACGTGGTCATCGAAGCTGTCGGACACCAGGTGGCTACCCTGGGGCATGCGATCCAAGCCGCTGCGCCCGGCGGCACCGTCTTCTATTTCGGCGTTGCCGACGACGACGCCTACCCGATTAGTATGCGCACCATGCTGCGCAACAATCTGACACTGAAATCCGGTGTGACGCTTGACCGGCGACGAGTACTGGAGCTAGCCGGCGAGTTCGCCGCAGCACACCCCGAGCTGCTCGGCACCTATCTCACGCACACCTTCGGCATCGACGAAGTGCAGGCCGCGTTCGATCTGGCCTGCCGCCCGGTCCCTGAGCGCGTCAAGATCGCGATAGCCGAGTGAGTATCTTGTGAGCATCTTTGACGCCAACACGCGGCGCCCGATTTGGGGTGGATGGGTCACCGGTCCGACGCTGATCGGACCCGAGGAATTCGCCCGCGCCGGCTACGACTACCTAGGTTTCGACGGCCAGCACGGATACCTCGATGACGCCGATATCGCGGGCATAATCAGGCGCATCGAACATGTGCCGATCGCTACCGTAGTGCGCCTGCCCAACGCCGACCCGGCACCTATCGGCCGCGTGCTGGATGCGGGCGCGGACGCCGTCGTCATCGCCATGATCGAGTCGGCCGAGCAGGCCGCCGCGGCGGTGGCCGCCACCCGCTATCCGCCGGCCGGCGTGCGCAGCTTCGGCCCACTGCGGGCCGGCCTGGGTCACGACCCCGCCGCGCTGGAATCCCGGGTGAGCGTGTTCGCGATGATCGAAACCGCCGCGGCAGTATCGGATCTCGACCAAATCTGCGCCGTCGAGGGCCTGGCCGGAATCTATATCGGGCCTGCCGATCTGGCCATCTCGAAGGGTATCGACGTGGTCGGGGCAACCAGACAACCGGAAATGCTGGATGCGATAGTGGAGATTTATCGGGTTGCTACCGATGCTGGGCTGATGACCGGGATTCATGCGGGCGACGGGAAGACGGGGCGCGCCATGGCTCTGCTTGGCTTCCAGATGATTACCCTGGCGGCCGAATCGCAGGCGCTGCGACGCGGAGCCATGGAGCACCTGCGTGAGGCGAACGGGCAATGACCGACGACCACACGGAGATCCGCGAGCTGCTGGCCCGCTACGCGCTCACCCTTGACGCGGGAGACATTGACCAGTGCGTGGAACTGTTCACCGCCGACGGCGAATTTCTGGTCTATGGACGGGTTTTCGCTGGACATGACGGGATCGGCAGGATGTTCCAGGAGGCGCCGCGCGGACTACACCTGACCGGAGTCGCCCACATAGATGTCCACGAAGATGTCGACTTGCGCACCGGCGCCACCGCGACGGCGCGATCGCAGGTGCTGTTCGTCAGAGCCGGCAGCCTGCAGCTGCGCCCGGCCCTGTACGACGACGAGCTGGTACGGGACGGCGGACATTGGCGTTTCCAGCGACGGCGGTGCCGGTTCATCACCTCGCACGGCTTGTCCGACAGCCCTGAGGTTCCGTAATCATGTCCGATCGACGTGTCGCGGTGGTCACCGGAGCCGCCGGCGGGCAGGGTTGGGCGATCGCCAAAAAGCTACGTGCACAGGGCTATTGCGTGGCGGCTTGTGACCGCCGCGGCGACAAGCTGGTCGACTCGGTCGACGAGCTGGGTGACAATGAGTTGATCGCGATCCCGCTCGACGTGACCTCATCAATACAGTGGGACGCGGCCGTCGAAACTGTCGTCGACCGATTCGGGCAGCTGACCACATTGGTCAACAACGCTGGTGTGCTGCACCGGGCCTCGCTGTCCGACGAGACCGTTGAGGACTTCGAAAACGCATGGCGGGTCAACTGTCTGGGCGCTTTCCTGGGCATGCGCGCGACGCTCGACCAACTACGAGAGGCGAAAAACGCGGCCGTCGTCAACATCTGCAGCACCGGAGCGATCCGCCCCTTCCCCGAGCACTGTGCCTACGGCTCGTCGAAGTGGGCGCTACGCGGTCTGACCCAAACCGCGGCGGCCGAACTCGCCCCGTCCGGTATTCGCGTCAATGCGGTATTCCCCGGGCCGATCGCGACGCCGATGCTCGACGACGCGACCCAGCAGTGGCTGGCGGCGGCATCGATGTTCCAACGGCTCGGGCGGCCAGGCGAGATCGCCGACGCGGTCGCGTTTCTGGTCTCCGACGAAGCGTCCTTCATCACCGGTTCGGAACTCGTCATCGACGGAGGACAATGCCTGCAGATCAGGTAAGCGAGCGGCTCGATCCGGTGCTACGCGAGGTCGCGACGACGCGAACGGCATTCTCGCTGGAGGCGATACAACTCATGCGCGAGCCGTTCAACGAGCGCCGCCGCGCCGCCGCGGAACAGGCCGATGCGCTGGGCGTCCAGGTTGTCGACGACAACGCCGGCGGGGTGCCGGTACGGCTCTACCGAGGCGGGCCCGCGACGACGCCGGTCGTCGTCTACTGCCATGCGGGTGGATTCGCACTGGGAAACCTCGACACCGACCACGGGCAGTGCGTCGAACTCGCGCATCGCGGTCGTTGCACGGTGGTATCGGTCGACTACCGGCTCACCCCGGAGCATCCGTATCCGGCCGCCCTCGACGACGCGATCGCGGTGCTGCGCTGGGTGGCCGCCAATGCGGCGGAGCTGAACGTGGATGCCGGGCGGCTGGCCGTCGCGGGCAGCAGCGCCGGCGCCGCCCTGGCCGCATGCCTGGCCCATGGTGCCGCGGACGGGTCGCTGCCGCCGGTCGTGTTCCAGTTGCTACATCAGCCGGTGCTGGACGATCGCGCTACCCCGTCGAAAGACGAGTTCCGCACCAGCCCGGCTTTCGACAGCGAGGCCGCGGAATTGATGTGGGGCTATTACCTGGGCACCAACACCGCGGCACCGGATGCGGTCCCGGCCCGACGCGGTCAATTAGACGGTCTGCCAGCCACATTGATCACCTGCGCCGAGATCGATCCCTTCCGCGACGAGGCGGTCGAGTACGCGTTGCGTCTGCTGCGCGCCGGCGTCTCCACGGAGTTGCACGTGTTTCCGCGCGCCTGCCACGGATTCGATTCGTTGCTGCCCGATTGGTCGGCGTCTCAACGGTTGTACGCGCTGCAGGGCGAAGCCTTGGCCAGGGCCTTCGGCGACTCGCGCCGCCAAGTCAGAACGTGATGAGCTGACGTATAGCGGTTCCGTCGGCGAGGTGGTCCATCGCCTCGTTGATGTCGTCCAGCCGAATCGTCGACGACACCAGCGCCTCTACCGGCAGCCGGCCCGACTGCCACAACGAGACGAACCGCGGGATGTCGCGGCTGGGCACCGCCGAGCCCAGATAGCTGCCGATCAGCGATCTACCCTCGGCAACAAAACCCAACGGCGACACGTTGATTCGGGCATCCGGCGGCGGCAGCCCGACGGTAACGGTGCGGCCGCCGGGAGCGGTCAGCCCGATCGCGGCCTCCAGCGCGGCGGCACGACCGACGGCCTCGACGACCACGGCGGCCTTGACGCCCGCATCGGCGGCCTGCTGCGGCGTGTAGGTCTCGTGTGCCCCTAGACCGCTGCGGCCGCCAGCTTTTCGGGCAGTTGGTCGATGGCGACGACGCGAACGTCGTCGTATGTCAGGGCGGTGAGCACCGCCGCCATGCCGACGCCGCCAAGGCCGACGACGGCCACCGTCTGCCCCGGCCGCGGGTCGCCGACGTTGAGTACCGCGCCGCCGCCGGTCAGCACTGCGCACCCGAGCAGGGCCGCCACCTCAGGCGGCACGTCGTGCGGCACCGGAACCACACTGGCCCGGTTGACGACGGCGTCCGTCGCGAAACCCGAGACGCCCAGGTGGTGGTACACCGGCTGACCGGCCCGGCCGAGCCGGATACCGCCGCCCAGCAGCGTCCCCGCAGCGTTGGCCGCGCTGCCGGGCTCGCACGGCGTCAGGCCCTGGGTCGCGCACGCCGCGCAATGGTCGCAACGCGGCAGGAAGACCAGCACCACCCGTTGACCGACGGCTATGTGAGCCGTATCAGGGCCGACGGCTTCGATGATTCCGGCGGCCTCATGGCCGAGCAACATCGGCACCGGTCGTACCCGATTGCCATCCACGACCGACAGGTCGGAGTGACATACGCCAGCGGCCTCGATGCGGACCAGCACCTCACCACTGCCTGGCTCGTCGAGTTCCAGCTCCACGACGCTGATCGGCCGGGATTCGGCATATGGGCGGGTTGAACCGATCCGCTCCAGCACCGCGCCGCGAATCTGAGACATGTTGGAATACAACCATGCCCCAGGTTCCGCCCGCACCGGACAACCTCACCAGCAGCGACTTCCCCGTGCTGTGGCCGGCCGGAACCCGGTGGGCCGACAACGACATGTTCGGCCACCTCAACAACGCCGTGTACTACCAGTTGTTCGACACCGCGATCAATGCCTGGATCAACACGAGCACCGGGGTTGACCCGGTCACCATGTCCGAACTGGGCATCGTCGCCGAATCCGGCTGTCGCTACTACTCCGAGCTGCACTTCCCGCAAAGCCTGATGGTGGGTCTGGCGGTGACGCGACTGGGGCGCAGCAGTGTCACCTATCGGCTCGGCGTGTTCCGGGCACTACAGCACGACCAAGTCCACGAAGAAGCCCAGCCGATCACCGCGCTCGGGCACTGGGTGCACGTCTACGTCGACCGAACCAGTCGCCGGCCGGTGCCGATTCCCGACGTCATCCGATCACTGTTAGCGAAGGCGTTGCTAAAGCCGAAATGACCTAATAGAGCTCGGCTATGCTTCGCCAATGCCACTTTTGAGCAAGACCACCGAGGTCGATGCCGACGCCGCATCGATCATGGCCGTCGTGGCCGACTTCGAGGCGTACCCGCAGTGGAATGACGGGATCAAAGGCGCATGGGTGCTCGCCCGCTACGACGACGGTCGGCCCAGCCAGCTGCGGCTCGACACGGAAATCAACGGCCTGGCGGGTACGTATATCCAGGCCGTGTACTACCCGGAGGCGAACCAGATTCAGACCGTCATGCAGCAGGGCGACCTGTTCGCCAAGCAGGAGCAACTGTTCAGCGTGGTGGCGGCCGGGGATAAAACCCTGCTGACGGTGGACCTCGACGTCGAATCCACGCTGCCGGTGCCCGCGCCGATGGTGAAGATGCTGATGAACACCGTGCTCGACGCCCTCGCCGAAAAACTCAAGCAGCGCTGCGAGCAGTTGGCCGCGAACTAGCCGAAGATTGCCGCTGTTTCCAGCGTCTCCTTGAGCCGGCGTGCCCCGTCGGTGAATTGCCAGACGGTGTGTTCGATCACCGCGGTGGTGTCGCGTCGGCGCAGCGCCGCGATCAACTGCCGGTGATTTTCGACCGCGGCGGTACCCCACTGCGGATCGGCGGCGTACATCAGCACCGGCATGTAGCGCGCCGCATTCAACAGGAACCAGGCCAGTTTGATTCGGCCGCTGGCCTGGTTGAAGACGCGATGAAACGAGAACTCCGTCGCGGCGATGGCCTCGGCATCGCCAGAGCTGACTGCTGCGGCGAACGCGGTGTTCATCCGCTCAAGCTCCTCGATCTCGACGTCGGTGATGTGATCGGTGGCCGCCGTGGCCAGTTCCCGGGCGATGGTGGCCTGCAGCCAGAAAATGTCGTCGACGTCCTGCCGGGTCAACGGCAGCACGACGTGGCCGCGATGCGGCTCGAGCTGCACCATGCCTTCGCCGCGCAATTTCAGCAGCGCCTCGCGCACCGGCGTGACGCTGACCCCGAGCTCGGCCGCGGTGTCGTCGAGGCGGATGAACGTTCCCGGCCGCAGCGCCCCGGACATGATGGCCGCGCGGAGGTGGCCCGCGACCTCGTCGGACAGCTGCGCCCTGCGCAGTGGCCGCTTGCGCCGAGGCCGCGTGGAGAGGGGTGCGTTCACGTGGGTTTGCCAGGACTTTCAGGGGCTGGTCGGGGCTTGTTTTTGAGGTGCCAACGCCGATAGTGTGACCTGCACAACACCAAGTTTTATCAAATATCAACGCGTTATCAAATATCAATCTGCCGCAAGCGGTGCGCGAGTGAAGGTGAAGGAAGGTTTCGGGTGACCGCGCAACTGGCCAGCCAACGGACCGGGGATATTGGGGGGGCCCAAAACCACCCCCAAAATCAGCCGTACCTGGCCCGCCGGCAGAACTGGGTCAACCAGCTCGAGCGGCACGCGATGATGCAGCCCAATGCGCCGGCACTGAGGTTTTTAGGCAACACGGTGACCTGGGCCCAGTTGCGCGAGCGGGTCGCAGCGCTGGCTGCTGCGCTCAGCCGTCGGGGCGTCGGCGTCGGCGACCGGGTCATGATTCTGATGCTCAATCGCACCGAATTCATCGAGTCGATGCTGGCCGCCAACATGCTCGGGGCAATCGCGGTTCCGCTGAATTTCCGGCTCACCCCGGCCGAAATCGCCTTCCTGGTGGATGACTGCGAAGCGCGGGTGATGATCACCGAAGGCGTGCTGGCGCGCGTGGCGACTGGTGTGCGCGACATCCAGTCGCGGCTGGCCACGATCGTCGTTGCGGGTGCCGCAACCGATGACGCGGTGCTCGGCTACGAGGACCTCCTGGCAGACCTCCTCAACGAGGAGCGCCAGGGCGGCGACGCGCGCGAAACGGTCGACATCCCGAACGACTCACCGGCCCTGATCATGTACACCTCGGGCACCACCGGCCGTCCGAAGGGTGCCGTGCTGACCCATACGAACCTGGCCGGCCAGACGATGACCACGCTCTACACCAGCGGTGTCAACATCAACAGCGACGTTGGCTTCATCGGAGTCCCGCTGTTCCACATCGCCGGAATCGGCAACTTGCTGACCGGGATGCTGCTCGGCACGCCGACGGTGATCTATCCGCTCGGCGCCTTCGAACCCGGGCAACTACTCGATGTGCTGGCGGCAGAGAAGGTCACCGGCATCTTCCTGGTTCCCGCACAGTGGCAGGCGGTATGCGCCGAGCAGCGAGCAAGGCCCCGTGATTTGAAGTTGCGGGTGATGTCGTGGGGGGCCGCTCCGGCGCCGGATGCGTTGCTGCGGGAGATGTCGGCGGTCTTTCCCGGAACCCAGATCCTGGCCGCATTCGGTCAGACCGAGATGTCACCGGTCACCTGCATGCTGCTGGGCGAAGACGCCATCCGTAAACGCGGATCGGTCGGGAAGGTGATCCCGACGGTCGCCGCCCGTGTCGTCGACGACAACATGAACGACGTGCCCGTCGGCGAGGTCGGTGAGATCGTGTACCGGGCGCCGACAATGATGAGCGGCTACTGGAACAACCCGGAGGCGACCGCGGCAGCGTTCGCTGGTGGCTGGTTCCATTCCGGCGACCTGGTCCGAATGGACGAGGACGGCTACGTCTGGGTGGTCGATCGCAAGAAGGACATGATCATCTCCGGCGGCGAGAACATCTACTGCGCCGAGGTGGAAAACGTCCTCGCCAGCCATCCCGGCATCGTCGAAGTCGCCGTCATCGGCCGCACTCACCAGAAGTGGGGCGAGGTGCCGATCGCGGTGGCCGCCGTAGCCGACGATCGCCTGCGGCTCGAAGACCTGGCCGAGTTCCTGACCCAGCGGCTCGCCCGCTACAAGCACCCCAAGGCGCTCGAGATTGTCGACACGCTGCCGCGCAACCCGGCCGGCAAGGTGCTCAAGACTGAACTGAGAATGCGCTACGGCACCCCAAGAGACTCCGAAAAGCATTCTGTGCCAAGAGATTTAACGGGAGGAAAGGAAATCTGAGGGAAACTGTAACGTTTGCCTGTTGTTGACGAAGGGTTAATTGTGCGGATGATGTTCACACGTGGACGGCCATCGGGTAGATTCCTGTGGTCTCCGTTACTACCTGCGGGTAGGGAGCCGATGGTCACACACGTAAGGGTCGGGGCAAGGAGGCTTCGTGCGACAGGATCCGCCGCGGCGCCCGGATACACGAGGTGCGCCGGCGTGAGGGGGCATCTGTGACAACGACATCATCGCGGCCCCACCTGGTCGGCTACTTCCGTGACCAAGTCAAGACGCCACTGACCCTCATCGGCGGATTCTTCCGGATGTGTGTGCTGACCGGAAAAGCGTTGTTCCGCTGGCCTTTCCAGTGGCAAGAGCTGATCCTGCAGTGCTGGTTCATCATGCGGGTCGCCTTCCTGCCGACCATCATGGTTTCGATCCCGTTGACGGTGCTGCTAATTTTCACGCTCAACGTTCTGCTCGCCCAGTTCGGCGCCGCCGACCTCTCCGGCGCGGGCGCGGCGATCGGTGCGGTCACCCAGCTCGGCCCCTTGACCACAGTGCTCGTAGTAGCGGGGGCCGGATCGACGGCGATCTGCGCGGACCTGGGCGCTCGCACCATCCGCGAAGAGATCGACGCGATGGAGGTGCTCGGCATCGACCCGATCCATCGGCTGGTGGTGCCCCGGGTCATCGCCGCGACGGTGGTCGCCACATTGCTCAACGGGCTGGTGATCACGGTCGGTTTGGTAGGCGGGTACCTCTTCGGCGTCTACCTACAGAACGTGTCGGGCGGCGCGTACCTTGCGACGCTCACCACGATTACCGGCATGCCCGAGGTGGTCATCGCCACGGTCAAGGCCGCGACGTTCGGGCTGATCGCCGGTCTGGTGGGCTGCTTCCGGGGGCTGACCGTCCGCGGCGGATCCAAAGGCCTGGGCACCGCCGTGAACGAAACCGTGGTGCTGTGCGTGGTGGCGTTGTACGCGGTCAACGTCATCCTCACCACCATCGGCGTTCGCTTCGGAACGGGGCACTGACATGCGACCGGCACAGTCGTACGCTCCCGCTCTCGCGGGCGTCTGCCAGCTTTCAAGCGCTGGGCCACCATCTTCAACCGAGGAGTGAACGAGACCGGGCAGATCGCCTGGTTCACGCTGGTCGCCGCGGGGCAGATTCCGCACGCACTGCACTACTACCGCAAGGAGACACTGCGGCTGATCGCCCAGATCGGCATGGGCACCGGCGCGATGGCCGTCGTCGGTGGCACCGCCGCGATCGTCGGGTTTGTGACGCTGTCCGGTAGCTCGCTGGTCGCCATCCAGGGTTTCGCGTCGTTGGGCAACATCGGTGTCGAGGCATTCACCGGGTTCTTCTCTGCGCTGATCAATGTCCGCATCGCCGGGCCCGTCGTCACCGGTATCGCGTTGGCAGCCACCGTCGGCGCGGGCGCCACCGCCGAGCTGGGGGCGATGCGGATCAGCGAGGAGATCGACGCCCTGGAGGTCATGGGCATCAATTCGGTTTCGTTCCTGGCGTCCACCCGGATCGTGGCCGGTCTGGTGGTGATCATCCCGCTGTACGCGCTGGCGATGATCATGTCGTTCGTGTCGCCCCGGATCGTCACCACGGTGTTGTACGGACAGTCGAACGGTACCTACGACCACTACTTCCGAACGTTCCTGCGCCCCGATGACGTTTTCTGGTCGTTCCTCGAGACCATCATCATCGCGGCGGTCGTGATGATTACCCACTGCTACTACGGCTACAACGCGAGCGGCGGTCCGGTCGGCGTGGGCGAGGCGGTCGGCCGATCGATGCGGCTCTCCCTGGTCTCGGTGCAAGTGGTCGTCCTGTGTGCCGCGTTGGCGCTGTACGGCGTCAACCCGAACTTCGCACTAACGGTGTAGCGCCATGACGACACCGAATCCGGCAAAGGTCAACAAACCGCGGAATCCGCCCTACCTGTTGGCGGGTCTGGGCCTGCTGGTAATCACCGCGGTGGCTCTTGTCTTGGTGTATGGGCAATTCCGCGGAAGCTTCACACCCAAGACCCAGGTGACGCTGGTGTCTCCGCGGGCGGGTCTGGTGATGGATCCCGGCTCGAAGGTCACCTATAACGGCGTGGAAATCGGCCGGGTCGCCCAAATCTCGGAGTACGTCAGTAATGGGAAGCCGGCGGCCAAGTTCACCTTGGATGTCTACCCGCAGTACGTCCATTCTGATTCCGCAGAACGTGGATGCCAACCTCAAGGCGACGACGGTATTCGGCGGTAAGTATGTGTCGTTGACAACGCCCAGGGACGCCCAGGGAAACCCGATCCCCCAGGGACATTTCAACCCCAAAAAAGACGTCATCAACGCGATGTCGGTGACGACTGAGATCAATTCGTTGTTCACGACCATCACCGAGATCGCGCAGCAGGTGGATCCGGTCAAGTTGAACCTGACGCTGAGCGCGGCCGCGCAAGCGCTGACCGGGCTGGGCGACAAATTCGGACAGTCGATCGTCAACGCCAACGCAATCCTCGATGACGTCAACCCGCAGATGCCGCAGGCCCGCCATGACATCCAACAGCTGGCGGCCCTGGGCGACACCTACGCAAATGCCGCGCCGGACTTGTTCGACTTCCTCAACAGTGCGGTGGTCACGGCGCGCACGATCAACGCGCAGCAGAAGGACTTGGACGCGGCGTTACTGGCGGCCGCCGGATTCGGCCAGACCGGTGCGGACGTCATCGGGCGGGGCGGGCCGTACCTGGCGCGCGGCGCCGCCGACCTGGTGCCCACCGCTCAACTGCTGGACACCTATAGCCCCGAGCTGTACTGCATGTTGCGCAACTTTCACGACATCGAACCCAAGGCCGCTCAATTCCTCGGCGGCAACGGCTACTCGCTGAACGACCACGCCGAGGCGCTGTCGGGGTTGGGACTTGTCCTGAACCCGGTGTCGGCGGTACCTACCCTGCTCTCAATGGTCGGCGGGCTGGCCGGAGTGGTCGGCGGTGCGCCGAATCCCTACATCTATCCGGACAATCTGCCGCGGATAAACGCTCGCGGTGGACCCGGGGGTGCGCCGGGTTGCTGGCAGCACATCACCCGTCAACTCTGGCCGGCACCCAGTCATGGTGATGGACGCGGGCGTCAGCATTGCGCCGTACAACCACGTGGAAACCGGTTCGCCCTACGCGATCGAGTACGTATGGGGCCGTCAGGTAGGGGATAACACGATAAACCCATGAAAATCACCGGTACCATCGTCCGACTCGGCATCTTCTCAGTGGTGCTGCTGCTGTTCACTGTGATGATCTTCATCGTGTTCGGTCAGATCCGTTTCGACCGGACCAATGGATACTCGGCGGAATTCACCAACATCAGCGGGCTGCGGGCTGGTCAATTCGTCCGCGCGTCGGGGGTGGAGATCGGCAAGGTCTCCTCGGTCTCGTTGGTCGACGGCGGCAAGCGGGTGCGGGTGGACTTCAACGTCGACCGCTCGGTGCCGCTGTATCAGTCGACGACCGCCCAGATCCGGTACCTCGACCTGATCGGCAACCGCTACCTGGAGCTCAAGCGCCCCGAGGGCGAAGGCTTTGACAAAGTCATGGCGCCCGGCGGATTCATCCCGATATCGCGGACGTCGCCGGCGCTGGACCTCGACGCGCTGATCGGTGGTTTCAAACCGCTATTCCGCGCACTGGACCCGGAGAAGGTCAACACCCTCGCGAAGACCCTGATCACCGTCTTTCAGGGTCAGGGCGGCACCATCAACGACATCCTGGAAAACACCGCGCAGCTGACCGAGCAGATCGGCCAGCGTGACGCGGCGATCGGCGAGGTCGTCAAGAACCTGAACATCGTGCTGGACACCACGGTTCGGCATCGCAAGGACTTCGATCAGACCGTCAACAACCTCGAGGTGCTGATCACCGGGCTGAAGGGCCATGCCGACCCGCTGGCCGCCGGAACCGCGCACATCAGCAATGCGGCCGGCACGGTGGCCGAGCTGCTGGCGGAGGACCGCGCTTCGCTGCACAAGGCCATCAACTACCTGGATGCGGTCCAGCAGCCGCTCATCGATCAGCGGACGCAGCTGGAGGACTTCCTGCACAAGGTGCCGGCCGCACTGAACTCGATCGGCCGCGGCATCGGTTCGTACGGAGACTTCGTGAACTTCTACGCCTGCGACATCACGCTAAAGATCAACGGGCTGCAAGCCGGCGGACCCGTTCGCACGGTCCGGCTCTTCCACCAGCCATCGGGTAGGTGCTCACCGCAATGAGAAGTCTCGAACCTGCCAACCGACTCCACATCGGGATGATGGGCATCGTCGTGACGATTCTGGTCATCGGCGTCGGACAAAGCTTCACCAGCGTGCCCATGTTGTTCGCCAGGCCCAGCTACTACGGGCAGTTCACCGACACCGGGGGACTCAACAAAGGCGACAAGGTGCGAATTGCCGGCATGGAAGTCGGCAAAGTCGAGGAAATGAAGATCGACGGTGACCACATCGTGATGAAGTTCTCGATCGGCACCAACACCATCGGCACCGAGAGCCGGCTTGCAATCCGCACCGACACCATCCTCGGCAAGAAGGTCATGGAGATCGAGGCGCGGGGCAACCAGCCACTGCGGCCGGGGGCCACTTTGCCGCTGGGTCAAAGCACCACTCCGTATCAGATCTACGACGCGTTCTTCGACGTCACCAAGGCCGCCACCGGCTGGGACATCGATACGGTCAAGGAGTCGCTGCATGTGTTGTCCCAGACCATCGACGAGACCTACCCGCACCTGAGCGAGGCGCTCAAGGGTGTGGAACATTTCTCCGACACGATCGGCAAACGCGACGAGGAGATCAAGCATCTCCTTGCCCAGGCCAACCAGGTAGCCAGCATCCTCGGTGACCGCAGCCAGCAAGTGGACCGGCTGTTGGTCAATGCGAAGACGCTGATAGCCGCGTTCGACGAGCGCGGACGCGCCATCGACGCCCTGTTGGGCAACATCGCTACGTTCTCGAATCAGGTGTCGGCAGTCATCAACGAGAACCCGAGCCTGAATCACGTACTGGAACAATTGCGTCAGGTGAGCGACATCCTGATGGACCGCAGGGAAGACCTGGCTACCGGGCTTACCGAGGTCGGCAAGTTCCTCCCGTCGCTGAATGAGGCCATCGGGTCGGGACCGTACTTCAAAGTGGTCCTGCACAACCTGGCTCCGGGCCAGATCATTCAGCCGTTCATCGATGCCGCGTTCAAGAAGCGGGGCCTCGACCCAGAGAACTTCTGGCGCGGCGCCGGCCTGCCCGAGTACCGGTGGCCCGACCCCAACGGCACTCGGTTCCCCAACGGTGCGCCGCCGCCGGCACCGCCGCTACTAGAGGGCACCCCGGATCATCCGGGACCGGGCGTCCCGCCCGGATCGCCGTGCTCCTACACACCGGCGAATCCCGGTGGCAACACCACCGTCGGGGACGAAGGTCTGCCGCGGCCGTGGAACCCGCTGCCCTGTGCGGGAGCGATGCAGGGCCCGTACGGCCCGGTTCCCGGCGGCTTCCCGGCACCGCTCGACGTGCAGCCGCTGCCGCCGAACCCGGATGGCCTACCGCCAACACCCGGAATACCGGGCTCTGGCCGTCCCGGTCAAACGCCGCCGGGGGTTCCTGGCACACCAGTGCCGATACCGGATGGGCCGCCGCTGTCCCGCACCGATCCGCAGCAGGTGTCGCCACCGTCGACCTTCGCACCGGGTCTGCCTCCGGGCCCGGTCGCGCCGCAGGGCCCTGGGCCGCAGCTGCCGGCGCCGTTCATCAACCCAGGCGGTTCTGGAGGTAGCGGCGCGGAGGGAGGTAGCCAGAATTGAGCACCATCTTTGACATCCGCAACATCAAGTTGCCGGCGATGTCGCGGGTATCGGTGATCATCGGATCACTGGTGGCGGCGCTGGTGAGTCGTCGCCGCCTACGTCGGCTGGCACCTCTACGAAAAACTGACGAACAACACGGTTGTTGCCTATTTCGATCAGGCGAACGCGCTCTACGCCGGCGACAAAGTCCAGATCATGGGCCTGCAAGTCGGCACGATCGACAGCATCGAGCCGGTCGGCGACCAGATGAAGGTGACATTCCACTACGACAACAAGTACAAAGTGCCGGCCGATGCCTCAGCGGTGATCCTCAACCCCACCCTGGTGGCGTCGCGCAGCATTCAGCTGGAGCCGCCTTACAAGGGTGGGCCGGTAATGCCCGACAACGGGGTGATCCCCAAAGATCGCACCCAGGTGCCGACGGAGTGGGACGAACTGCGCGACAGCATCACCAAAATCATCTCCAAGCTCGGCCCGACCTGTCCGCCTGGAGCCGAGGCGACCTGCACGCTGCAACAGAAAGAGGGACCCTTCGGCGAGGTCCTCACCTCGTTCGCCAACGGGCTGGCCGGCAAGGGCAAGCAGTTCAACGCCACGCTGGACAGCCTCTCGAAGGCGTTGAACGCGTTGAACGAGGGTCGTGGTGACCTCTTTGCGGTGGTGAAAAGCCTGGCGCTTTTCGTCAACGCGCTACACCAGGACGATGCCCAGTTTGTCGCGTTGAACGAGCACTTGGCGTCGTTCACCGGTCGGCTGAACCACTCCGACCACGACCTCTCCAATGCGGTACAGCAGATCGACAGTCTGCTGTCTACCGTGCGGCCGTTCTTCGAACGCAACCGTGAGGTGCTCACTCACGACGTCAACAACCTGGCCACCGTGACCGACACGCTGCTGCAATCGGAGCCGCTCAACGGGTTGGAGACGGCCCTGCACGTCCTTCCGACCGCCGCATCGAATGTCAACCAGATTTACCACCCGGCACACGGTTCGGTCATCGGCGTTCCGGCGATCACCTTCGCCAACCCGATGCAATTCATCTGCAGCTCGGTTCAGGCCGGCAGCCGGCTTGGGTATCAGGAATCCGCCGAACTTTGCGCGCAATATCTGGCGCCGATCCTCGATGCGATCAAGTTCAACTACCTGCCGTTCGGCTTGAACCTGTTCAACACCGCCGAGACCCTTCCGAAGCAGGTTGCCTACTCCGAACCGCGGCTGCAGCCGCCGAACGGGTACAAGGACACCACCGTCCCGGGCATCTGGGTGCCCGATACGCCGCTGTCGCACCGCAACACCCAACCGGGCTGGATTGTCGCGCCTGGAATGCAAGGGACGAAGGTAGGGCCGATTACGGCAGGCCTGATGACTCCCGAATCGCTGGCTGAGCTCATGGGAGGCCCCAACATCGAGCCCGTGCAGTCGACCCTGCAGACCCCACCGGGACCGCCGAACGCATACGACGAGAACCCGATACTGCCGCCCATCGGGTTGCGGGCTCAGGTACCGGTACCGCCGCCGCCGCCGGGCCCGGAGGTTATCCCGGGTCCCGTCGCTCCGACCCCCGCGCCCGTTTTTGGACCGCCACCGGGACCGGTCGGTGCATCGCCTGCTAACGCAGGACTCGGCCAGTGACCGCGCTGCTGCGGTTGACCCGCTACCGGGCCTGGCAGGGGCTGGTGTTGTTGCTAGTCGCGCTGGTGGCGAGCTCGTGTGGATGGCGCGGAATCTCCAACGTGTCGATTCCGGGCGGTCCGGGCACCGGGTCGGGTTCCTACACGGTCTTAGTGCAGATGCCGGACACGCTGGCGATCAACGGCAACAGCAAGGTGCTGGTCGCGGACGTCTTCGTCGGTTCGATACGCAAAATCCAATTGATCAACTGGGTGGCCACGCTGACCCTGGGTGTCAACAAGTCGGTCAAGCTACCGAAAAACGCGATCGCCAAGATCGGCCAGACCAGTCTGCTGGGTTCTCAGCACATCGAGTTGTCGGCTCCACCGAACCCGTCCCCGGAGCTGCTGATCGACGGGTGTGTCCAACCGGACGGCAAGAAGGGGCCGTGCACGATCCCGTTGAAGAACTCGACGGCCTATCCCACCACCGAACAAACGCTGGCAAGTCTCTCCCTGATCTTGCGCGGTGGCGGCGTCCCGAACCTGGAAACGCTGCAGAACGAGGTCTATGCCATCCTGCACGGACGGGCCGACGCGATCCACGACTTCCTCGGCAAGCTAGACACTTTCACTCGTCAGCTGAACGAGCAGCGCGATGACATCACGCATGCGATCGACTCCACCAACCGGCTGCTGACCTACGTGGGCGGGCGGAACGACGTCCTGGAGCGGGTGCTGACCGACCTACCGCCGCTGATCAAACATTTCGCCGACACCCAGAACCTCCTTATCAACGCGATCGACTCGATCGGACAGCTCAGCCAGGTGACCGCGCAGTACGTCGGCGAAGCACGCGGCCCCCTGCACACCGACCTGAAGGCGCTGGAATGCCCGCTGCGGGAACTCGGCCGAGCCTCGCCGTATCTGATCGGGGCGCTGAAGTTGATCCTCACTCAGCCGTTCGACATCGACACCGTTCCGAAGATCTTCCGCGGTGACTACCAGAACGTGTCGCTGACGCTTGACGTGACCTACAGTTCCGTCGACAACGCGTTCCTCACTGGTACCGGATTGTCCGGAGCTCTGCGGGCGCTCGAGCAGTCGTTCGGGCGCGATCCCGAGACGATGATTCCTGACGTCCGCTACACGTCGAACCCGAACGACGCACCGGGCGGACCGTTGGTGGAAAGGGCGGAGCGCGGGCAATGCTAACTCCCTTTATCAGACGCCAGCTCTACATGTTCGGCATCATCACGGTGATCGTGCTGCTCGTGCTGGGCATCTACTATCTGCAGGTGCCAAGCCTGATGGGTATCGGCCGGTACACCCTGAAGGCGGAGCTGCCGGCATCGGGCGGTCTTTACCCGACGTCCAACGTGACCTATCGCGGTATCACCATCGGCAAGGTCACCGGTGTCGAACCGACCGAGCGCGGCATCGAAGCCACGATGAGCATCGACAGCAACTACAAGATCCCGCTCAACGCGACGGCAAACGTGCACTCGGTGTCGGCGGTCGGTGAGCAGTACCTGGACCTTGAGACACCGAAAGATGCCCCCGCAGAGAGCAAGTACTACGCCGAAGGACAGACCATGACCTGCGGCGCTGGTCCCCAGTGCAGGAACAAGGTGCCCAGTGAGATTGGGCCGGCGCTGGATACCGCCAACCGTGGGCTTGAAGTATTGCCCAAGGAGAAGATCAGCCAACTGCTCGACGAGACGGCGCAATCGGTCGGCGGGTTGGGTCCCGCTCTGCAACGGCTGGTCGACTCGACCCAGGCGATAGTCGGTGATTTCAAGACGCAAATCACCGATGTCAACGACATCATCCAGCACTCTGGGCCGGTCATCGAGAGTCAGGTCAAGTCGGGTGATGCAATCGAGCGCTGGGCGCGCAACCTGAACTCCCTGGCAGCACAGTCGGCCCAACAGGACCCGCATTTGCGTAGCATTCTGCGGCAGGCTGCGCCGACGGCTGATGAGGTCAACGGAGTATTCAGCGACGTCCGGGAGTCCCTGCCGCAGACGCTGGCGAATCTCGAGGTCGTGTTGGACATGCTCAAGCGCTACAACAAAGGCTTGGAACAAGTGCTGGTGTTCCTGCCGCAGGGCGCTTCGATATCGGAGACGGTGGCCGCGCCGTTCCCCGGCTACGCGGCACTCGACTTGGCGTTGTCGATCAACCAGCCGCCGCCCTGCCTGACCGGCTTTATTCCGGCCGAGGAGTGGCGGTCCCCGGCCGACACCACGATCGCCCCGCTGCCGAGCGGAACGTACTGCAAGATCCCGATGGACACGCCCGCCAACAGCGTGCGCGGATCGCGCAATATTCCGTGCGTCGATGTGCCCGGCAAGCGAGCAGCCACGCCACGCGAGTGCCGCGACCCCAGACCGTACGTGCCCGCGGGCACCAACCCCTGGTTTGGCAACCCGAACCAGATCCTGACCTGCCCCGCGCCTTCGGCGCGCTGCGATCAGTCGGTGCGGCCCGGTATGGTCATCCCCGCGCCGTCGGTGAACAACGGTTTGAACCCGCTACCGGCTGACCGGCTCCCGCCGGGCGGCCTCACCCCACCGCCGATCAGCGACCCGCTAACGCGACCCGGTACGGGTAGCGTGCAGTGCAACGGACAACAACCGAACCCGTGCGTCTACACTCCGAGCGGGCCTCCATCGGCTATGTACAGTCCCCAGAGCGGTGAACTGGTGGGGCCCGACGGCGTGAAATACTCCGTCGAGAACTCGACCAAAACAGGAGACGACGGATGGAAGGAGATGCTGGCGCCAGCCGGCTGAACCCACCACCGATGTCGATGCTTCGTCGTCTGGGCAAGCGCGCCCAGAGACCAAGTCGGGGGGTCCCCGAGGAATCGGACGCCACCGACGGCCAGACCAGCACCGACACGACCGATAAGGCCGCCGAGGTGAAAGCCGAGGATTCGGCAGCATCCGAGGCTGCAACCGAGCAGGTCAAGAGCGACGCAAAGACCCAGGTAGCGCCGGCAGCCAAGGCTGAAAGCGAGCAGACCGGCACCGAGGTGAAAGCCGAGGATTCGGCAGAATCCGAGGAAGCGGAAGAATCCGAGGCTGTGGAGCCGGCTGTCGCGCGTGGCCGGTCGCGCCTTACTCGTGGGTGGCTGGCCGGTATCACCGCGGCGCTCCTCTTGGCCGCCGGCGGCATCGGGTTCGGTGGTTACCTCGCGCTGCGTTCCGAGCAGGGCAGTAAGGCGATAGAGCGCAACAGCGTCGCGGCACTCGAGGCCGCGAAGACCTGTGTCGCCGCGACGCAGGCGCCCGATACCAACGCGATGGCCGCGAGTGAACAGAAGATCATCGACTGCGGCACCGATGAGTACCGCTCCCAGGCCCTGCTGTACACGGGCATGCTCGTGCAGGCCTATCAGGCCGCCAACGTACACGTTCAGGTGACCGACGAGCGGGCAGCGGTCGAGCGCAGCAACGCCGACGGCACCATCGACGTGCTCGTCGCGCTGCGCGTCCGGGTGTCCAACAGTGCGGCGCAGAACCAGGAAACCGGCTACCGCCTGCGGGTGCGCATGTCACCGGTCGACGGCCAGTACAAGATCGCCAAACTCGACCAGGTGACGAAGTGACCTTGGTGGTCGAGGAGATTCAGACCACGGCAGCCATCCCAGAGTCACCGCAGAAGATCTTGGCGCCCTGGCACGTTCGCGCGGGCGCATTCGCAATCGACGTCCTGCCGGGTGTCGCCGTGCTGGCGACGATGGCATTGGTCTTTTTCACCGTACCGGCGCGCGGCGTGTGGTCGTGGGTATGCGTTTCGGTGTTCGCGATCGTGAGCCTATTGATGTTGGTGAACCGGCTGCTGCTGCCAGGCGTCACCGGTTGGAGTTTGGGCCGCGCTTTCTGCGGCATCGCGGTCCGTCGCGCCGACGGGGCAGCGCCCGGGCCATGGACTCTGCTGCTCAGGGATCTGGCCCACCTGCTTGACACCGCATCGTTGCTGGTGGGATGGCTTTGGCCGCTTTGGGACCCAGGACGCCGCACCTTCGCCGACATGTTGCTGCGCACCGAGGTGCAGCGCGTCGAACGGGGCGACGGGCTGCGCAATATACGGCGCTGGACCGCGGCGACGGTGCTCATTGCAGCGCTGTTGTGTATCGATGGTGCCCACGTGAGTTACCAGGTGGTGTACGCCCGGGAGCAAGCGATCAAGCAAACGCGCGCGGAGATCGCGATTGAGGGTCCGAAGATCGTCACGCAGATGCTGACCTACGACCCGAAGACATTGCACGACGATTTCTCGCGTGCCCTGTCGCTGGCCACCGACAAGTGGCGGCCCCAGCTGGCCGATGAGCAGGCCAAAGTGCAGAAGGGTCAGCCGGTCATCAATGAGTACTACCCGGCGGATAGCGCGGTCCTGTCGGCCAGTGCGGATCGGGCGACGATGCTGGTGTTCCTGCGGGGTCAGCGCGGCGACGGACCCGACCAGCGGTACATTACCGCGGGCGTGCGGGTGGCCTTCGTCAGAGGCGCAGACCATCATTGGCGCGTTGACGATCTCATCGTTCTGACCAAGCCGAAACCGGCCGGGGACGGAAAATGAGTCCCCGTCGCAAGTTTCAACCCGGTGAGGGACGACTGCTGGTTGCGCGCCAGGGGAATCCCCAGCGGCGGTGGGAGTTTCCGCTCGTCGCCGCGGTGGCCGCGATGATGATGGCCGCGGCGATCACGGTATCCACGTTAATGCTGATCTCCCACGGATCCGTCGAGCGCACCGAAAAGAATGACCGTGCGGTACTCAGTTACGTGAAGTGGTTCATGACCGGGTTCACGACCATTGACCCCTATCATGCGAACGATTACGTGGACCGGATATTGGCCCAAGCGACCGGCGACTTCGCCAAGCACTTTCAAGAGACGGCGAACGAGATCCTGGTCCAGATCGCCCAGGCCGAACCAGCCACCGGCAGCGTGCGCGACGCCGGCGTGGAACGGTGGAACGACGATGGCAGCGCCAGCGTGTTGGTGGCTGCCGAAGTCACCTCGAAGTCACCGGACGAAAAACAGGTATTCCATAGCGCCACTAGGTGGATGGCAACTGCTAAGCAGGAAGGGAATCAGTGGAAGATAAGCAACCTGCTGCAGGTGATCTGACCGAAGAAGCGGCGACGAAGACTGACACCGATGCTGCTCCCGATAAGACCGACGGCGACGAAGCGGTACCGGCCGACGACGCAGAAAAGGCTGCAGAGGAGGCCTCGGATAAGAGCTCGGAAGAGGACTCAGACAAGGACGCAGAGGAAGCGGTCGAGCCCACCAAAGACGGTGGTAGCAGGACCAAACGACCGATCGGCAGGCGGATTGCCGTCGCTGTCGCGGTGGCGGCAACCCTATTGTTCGTCGGTTCCGCTGCCTTCGCGGGCGCGACCCTGCAGCCATACCTGTCCGATCGCGCAACGGTCGCAATCAAATTGAACGTGGCCCGGACCGCGGCCAACGCGATTTCGTTATTGTGGACCTACACGCCAGAGAGTCTGGCTACCCTCCCCGATCGGGCGCAGAATTACCTCACCGGCGATTTCGCCGCCCAGTACCGCAAATACGTCGACGCTCTCGCGGCCCCCAATAAGCAGGCCCAGATAAGCAACACCACCGTGGTCACCGGTGCCGCGGTCGAATCGCTGGATGGTCCGAATGCCGTCGCCATCGTGTACACCAACACCACCACGACCAGCCCGCTGACCAAGAACATTCCGTCATTGAAATACCTGTCGTACCGGTTGACCCTGAAGCATGAGCGCGAGCGCTGGCGGGTGACGTCGGATGACGACCGTCACCTCGCTGGAAATTACCCCCCACCTCTAGCGATGGCCCGCGCCCGGTCCCTGCGCCGAAAGATACTGCGCCCCATGGCCGTCACTTCGCCGGTATCCGAACGGCTAACCGTCACAGCGCTACTGCTGCTGACCTTTGCCACCGGGTTGGCCGACTCGATCAGCATCCTGGTGCTCGGCCACGTGTTCGTCGCCAACATGACCGGAAACGTGATCTTCCTCGGCTTCTGGCTGGCTCCGAAGTCCAGCATCGACCTGACCGCGGTGGTGGTGGCGCTTCCGACGTTCGTGTGCACCACGATTATCAGCGGTCGATTGTTTCGGCATTTCGGTGAGCGGACGCGGCCCTGGATCACCACGGTTCTGGCGACGGAAATCGGGCTATTGGTAGCACTTTCGATCCTGGCCGGCACGGGTGTGCTGCACTATCACGACAACACCAAGCTCATCATGATCGCTGTCCTTGCGGTGACGTTCGGTCTGCAGCACTCCAGTGCCCGCCAGTTCGGGATCCAAGAACTCTCCACTACGGTTTTGACCTCGACGATCGTCAGCCTCGGCTTGGACAGCCATTTGGCCGGTGGCACCGGCGCCCGCGAAAAGCTGCGCTTCAGTGTTGTTTTCATAATGTGCGCCGGCGCTTTCGTCGGCGCGACGATGTCGCGATTCGCCGTCGCTCCGGTATTCGCGGTCACCGCGGCCGTGGTTGCGGTGAGTATGCTGATCTTCCGATTCGGCGGGGCTAGTTGAAGGCGAGCCAACCGGGCAGCGCGCGCTCGTGCGAATCGCAGAGCACCTGGCGGGTGTCGCAGGATCCCTTCGGCGACCCCGCACCGGCCCACATGCCCCCGGTGTCCCGGCGCAGCACGATCGACGACGAACCGCCACCGTCGAGCAGGATTGCCGTATCGCTACCCAGACCGCGGAACAGGTCCTGCATGTTATCCGGCGTGTAATTGCCGCCCTCGAATATGTACATCTCGTCCCGCTGTTTCACGTAGGCGAGAGCCGTGCGGGCCGCGCTGGGACCGCCATCGTGCAGCTGCCCCGTGTTGCCCGGCGACAGCAGCCCGATCCCGGACACCGCCACGAACCGCTCGTTCTTGTTGAGCAGGTCCTGGATCACCGGAGTCGCCTCGTCGTAGTCCTTACTGCCCTTGGCCCGCACCACATACGGCGCGCCACCCGCCGGCAGGATCATCGTCGACAACGACGTCCAGCTGTCACCGCCGCCCGAGAGGCCCTGCTTGCCGGGATAGGCGACCGTGCCGGTGACCGCTTGGTTGGCCCGGCCCTGGCCGTGGGTGTTGTCCACAAAAGCGCCCAGCGGCGAACTGCAGCCGGTCGACCGCCACGTGCCCCCCTTCTGCGGGCGCACATCGAAGAAGTTCGCGTTGATCGCGATGGTCGGTTGTCCCATGCGCTGCCAGGCTTGCAGCGGCGGGTAGACCTCGGATGCCTGCCACAGCCCCTCGCTGGTGCGGGCTCCCGGGTTGTTTTCGCAGCGCGCCTGGTCACCTTGATGGGTGTCTACCAGTAGGTGTGGCTGAAGGCGCTGCGACGCATTTTTGATGACCATCAAGTGGCCACCGTTGTCCATCTCATACCAGCCGCCGCCGGCGTTGAGCATTGGAGTCGGGTGACCTGGCCCGAAGTTGTAGACCAGGTACGAACCTTTGGTGCTTGCGATGGCGCTTTCGAGCATCTCGCGCCCGTCTGCGGCGCGCGCGACCGGCTGGCCGGTGGTGGCGGCCAGCGTCGTGCAGACAGCCACGGCAGCGCAGCAAGCGGCCAGCCGGCGCAAGCTGGCAGATGGTGTCGGCACGGTAGCCCTTTCGGCCCGGATGCGATGGCAATAATCATCACATTAGCCACACCAGTAACACTGTCAACTTGCGTAACAAAGCCGTGACGCTTCGGCCGCGCTGGAATTACGTTTCCTGGCTTGGGCTTTCGTTCTCGGCTGCGCTTCCGCCCGCGGTTGGGCTTTCGCTCTCGGTTGGGCTTCCGCCGTTACCTTCTCGCTTGCTCACCCGGGCCTGGTGTTGCGCTTGGTGTGCTTCGGCGATCGCCATGTCGAGCGCCCCCGGAATCCGGTGGAAGCCGCTGCGGTCGTACATACGCGTGATGATGCCACCCAGCAACGCCCCAATGACCAGGCCGACCGATGTCATCAGCAACGCCTGGGACAGACCGGCATCCCGGTTGCCATTCAGATACAGCAGCGACCGCACGCCCAGGAACACCTGGTGCATCGGCTCGAATTCAGCGAGCCAACGAAAGAACGTCGGCGCTGCCTCCAGTGGGACGGTTGCGCCCGCCGACGGTAGTCCGAGGATCACGAAGACCAGCATGCTGAACAGCAGACCCATCGAGCCCAGCACCGCGATCAGCGAGCTGGACGTGATGCCAACGGCGCTGATCGCGAAAACCCCATAGAGCCACAATTGCCAGCCGAGCGGAATGGGCATACCGAGCCCATGGGCTATTGCCAGATAAACCGCCGAGGTGAGCAGCGCCAGCACCACCATCAAGGTCCATTTGACCAATAGCGTGCGGAATCGCGAGATGCTGATCTGTTCGGCAAAGCGATACACCGGGCCGTATTCGGCCGGTACGTAGCCGAGCATCGAATCCACCAGCGTGCTCACCACAATGCTGCCGGTGAAGCCCGCCAGCAGTAGCAAAAGCGCGTAGTAAAACGCTGAAAGGCCGTTGCCGGTGCCGTTCGGCAGCGGGTTGTACACGGCGGGCTTGATATCGATGGGACTGGCCAGGCCTGACGCCGCCGCCCCGGCTATTGGCGCGCCAACGGTCTGCGCTGCGACGTCGGACGAAAGGTACTGGCCCACTTGGCTATTAGCGCGGGCCATGGCCTGGGTCAGGGTCTGCCCAGCGATGCTGGAACCCAGGGTGCCGGCTCGCGGGTTGGTGAAGATCGTGACCGATGGCCGGTCCGCGCGGGTGGGTGTCACCGAGCTCTCGCCGAACTCGCGCAGGTTGGTCGAGAAGTTCACCGGAATCAACAACTCCCCGTACACCTGGGCGGTGTCCAGCAGCCGCTTGGCCTCGTCGTGCGACACCACCCGGAGATCGAACTTGTTCTTGTCCAACGCGGCGGTCAGGCCCTCGACGATTTTGGCGCCGGTCGGCCCGGCATCCTCGTTCACCACCGCAATGGGGAAATGTCGCAGGTTGGTCGTTGGATTCAGGATCCCGCCCAGGTACAGCGCGGCCAGCGCCGACATCAGGGCCAATGTGGCCACGATCGGCAGACCCCAGAACCGCACGGTCCGGATTGCCTTGAGCGGGTTGGGCGCCGCGTGCCGCGGCTGTTGTTGAGGCATGCGGGCTCCTATCTGACGAGCCCACTCTATGTTGTGTTACCCACCCAGCCTTGCGTGCATCTCCCAGATCAGCAGTTCCGACGGCTCGCTCGCGGTCACCCGGCGGCCGTCGTCGTCGGTGAACCGGACCGCGTCCCCCACGTCGAGCTCGCCCACCTGTTCCACCGTGAGCCGGCCGCGGGGCACGAACAAGTGCAGGTAGGGGGCCGCGGGCAGGCTGACCGACTCGCCGGGCCGCAACTGCGTGCCGTGCAGCGCCGCGCCGCGGTTGTGCAGGGTGATCGCGGCGTCATGCCCGGCTATGCCCGAGGCGATCGTCACCAGGCCGCCGGCCAACGCTTCCATGTCGATCTCATGCTGCTGGTAGCTCGGGGCAAGGGCGCTCTCGTCGGGGATCACCCACATCTGCACGAAATGCACTGGTTCCGTGGACGAATCGTTTTTCTCCGAATGCAGGATGCCGCTGCCGGCCGACATACGTTGGGCCAGTCCGGGGTAGACCACTCCGCGATTGCCAGTGGAATCCTGATGCGTCAGTTCACCCTGCAGCACCCAGGTGACGATCTCCATGTCCCGGTGCCGGTGTGTATCGAATCCGGTTGCGGGCTGCACGATGTCGTCGTTGTTCACCAGCAGCAGCCCGTGATGGGTGTTGTCCGGCTCGTAGTGGTCGGCAAATGAGAAGGAATGCCTGGATTTCAGCCAGGGTGTCGCGGTGACGGCCCGCTCGGCTGCGCGCCGAATCTCCACGCTGCCAGGCATGCGTTCAGGGTATCCCGTCGATCAGCAGCTCCCGCGGCTTGCTGGAGCGCGGCGTCGAGTGCGGCCAGGGTCAGATCGGCCGAGCGGCCCAGATGTACCTCGATCTGGTATTCGGGCTGCCCGTGTCGCCCGAAAATCGGCAGCACGACGAATTCGGTTGTCGTGAGCTCGGTTTCGAGTACGTCGGTGACCGATTGCAGTGTCACCATCGTCATCAGCGTGGTGAGCTGGCGAGCTACCTGCGCGGTGGGCTCCAGCGACGCCAGCACAGTGGACAGCCGGTGGTGCAGCGATTGGTGAGTGTCGTCGAAGCGCCACGCGCCATAGCCACGGGTCCGAATATCGGTGAGCACCCGCTGTTGCTGCGCGATTTCGGAGGGAGTCAGCCGTGGCATCACGCGGTGTAACCAGTTAAGGACGAAATCGTCATCGCGCCAGGCCATCGCGACCAAGCCGAACGGTGGGTCGATGGGAAAGCGCTGGCCGACGGCGTGTTCGCCATCGGTGCCGTGACCGACCGTGTCGATCGTGGTCAGGTGTCGATCGCCGATCTTCGACATCGAGCAGCCCGCGCCGAGCGTGTCGTGCAGAGAAGAGCAGCGCCTCACGCCCGCGGTCCAGCAGTGGGAACTGCGTCCGCAGCCCGTGAACCAGCCCGAACAATCCGCTGCCCAGCCCATAACGGCGGTCCCGACGGCGCGCCACCCACCCGCCCCGTTCCAGCTCGGCGAGTATCAGGGCGCACGTCGAGGTGCTGATTCGGCAGATCTTGGCCAGTTCGGCCGACGTCCGCCCGTCCGGTGAGTCCGCCAGTGCGGTGAGCACGTCCATCACCCGACCAGTGGGCGGCGACTTGGCGGTTGACGTCACCACGGTAAGCTTGCCACCGTCCTTCCAATATTTAGTAATTCGCTTCCTGATATTAGGAGACATTCGTGTTCAAGGTGGGGGTTTGGGGTCCAGGTTCTATGGGTCTGATCGCCCTGCGGGGGGTTATCGACCACCCGCAGCTCGAACTGGTCGATCTTGTCGTGCACAGCGATGCCAAAGCCGGACGCGACGCGGGGGAGCTGTGCGGGATCGCGCCGATGGGGGTGTTGGCCACGCAAGACCCGGCTCCGATGCTTGCCGGCGACGCCGACGTGGTGGTGTATGCCGCCGGCGCCAACCTACGGCCGCTGGAGGCCGTCGGTGACATGGTGTCGATCTTGCGGGCCGGGAAGAACGTCGTGTCGTGTTCGGTCGTGCCGCTGGTGTATCCCGAGGGTGTCGACCCCGCGTTCACCGATCCGTTGCGGCAGGCCGCACTGGATTCCGGGGTGTCGTTCTTTACCACCGGCATCGACTCCGGGTTCGCCAATGACGTTTTGCCGCTGGTGCTTTCGGGCGTTTCTCGGGCCATCGATTCGATTCGGATGACGGAGATGTTCAATTACGCCACCTACCCGGACAAGGCCGCGGTGTACGAGATCCTCGGCTTCGGCAAGCCGCCGGAGTTCGCCGCGTTCGCGGCCACTCCCGGAGTGTTCACGTTCGGCTGGGGCCCGGTGCTGCACCAGCTCGCCGCCGGCCTGGGCCTCAAGATCGACCGCGTCGAGGAGAACGTCGAACGTGTTCCGGCGGCGGAGTCCTTCGACACCCCCACCGGGCACATCGCAGCCGGGACCATCGCGGCGATGCGTTCGACCTTGACCGGATATGTCGGCGACAAGGCCACTTTCGTCATCGACCACGTGACGAGGATGCGCGACGACATCGCCCCCGATTGGCCGCAACCACACATCTGCATCGAGCCGAAGGACCTCGGCTACGGGTTGGCATCCGGCCGCGGTCTGTATCGCGTCGAGATCGAGGGTTCGCCGAGGATGCGGTGCGAATTCGAGATGGCCGAGGACCATGACCACGATCTGGGGGCACGCATGGCGGGCGCGTCGCGGATGGTCAACGCCATACCGGCGGTATGCGCGGCCCGGCCCGGGCTGCTGTCCGCGCTGGATCTGCCGATGATTACCGGGGCCGGCCTGGTACGGCCCGTGCAGGGGCCGTCCCCGGATTCACGTCGAGTGTTGGGTTGATGCACGCTTATCCACAGAAGGCGTAACGCAAGCCCACATTCGGCGGCGGGCCGTCGGGCTGTACTGAAAACCTGAGCAGCATGGGGCAGGATTGGCCATTCGTCGGCACCGAGGCAGTCTCAGCCGGTCAGGTGACCAGACGAACGCTACGCAGCCAGCACCAGATGGTCTATCGCAATGTCTACCTGCCCAAAGGACAACCGCTGACGCCCGTGACCCGGGCAGTCGCAGCATGGTTGTGGTCGGGCCGCAATGCCACGGTTGCCGGGCTGTCTGCTGCGGCTCTGCATGGTTCACGATGGATCGACCCGCACCTGCCCGCCGAGCTGAATCGAGCCGAGGCATCTAATGGCTCGATCGTCATCCATCGCGAGAAGCTCCGAGACGATGAGACCGGTGTTGTCCGGGGCATTGCGGTAACGACACCGGCACGGACGGCATTCGACCTGAGCCGTCGTCACGGGCTGGCGACCGCCGTGATTCGGCTCGACGCGCTGGCCAACGCGACCCGTCTCCAGCCGGTCGATATCAAAGTTGTGGCCGACCGCCATCCTGGGTCGCGGGGGCTGATGCAACTGCGGCGGGTGCTGGACTTGATGGACGGAGGGGCCGAATCGCCGCAGGAAACGCGGACCCGGCTGCTGCTGGTCCGCGCCGGACTACGTAGACCGCAGACGCAGATCGTGATTCGCAATACATTCGGCGTTCCGTTCGCCCGGGTCGATATGGGCTACGAAGAGTGCAAGGTGGGTGTGGAGTTCGACGGCGCACAACACTGGACGGATCCGGTCCGGCGGACGGCCGACATAGACCGCTACGCGGAACTGGGCGCACGCGGTTGGCGGATCGTCCGGGTCAGCAGCGAATTGTTGCGGTATCGCCCCGGCGTGGTAATCGCCCGCACCTGTGCGGCCCTACGTGCGGCGGGCTGCTCGCGGCTCGCCGAGTGTGGGGTTGATCCACGCTCGCCGAGCCGAAGCGTGGCATAAGTCCCCACTCAAGGCGTCACAGGGTGGCGGGCAGCCCGAATTTCGCGAACAACCTGCCGTCCAGGAACGCCACCACATGGGACACGCCGTCGGCGGTCAGGTCCAGCACGTGCAGCTGGAACGGCACATGCGCGTCACCCTGGCGCATGTACATGGCGGCGGCGGGCTGGCCGTTGGCGACCAACGGGATCAGCCGCATGTCGCCGGCAGACTCGGCGGGGCACTGTTGGTGAATCAGCGTCACGATGTCGCGGGGGCCTTGATACCAGCCGACGTACGGCGGCATTTCCCAGATCGCCTCGGCGGTGAACAGGTCGACCAACCGGTCGATGTCGTAGGCCTCGAACGCAGCGATATAGCGATCCAGCCGGTCCTTCGCCTCCGCCGATTCGGGCGCCAGGAGCCGGTCTTCGGTGCTGGGCCGGACGGCCTCGATCTGGGACCGGGCCCGCTGCAACAGGCTGTTGACAGCGACCGGGGTGGTGCCGATCGCCGAGGCCACCTCGGCGGACTTCCACTGCAACACGTCGCGCAGCACCAGCACCGCCCGTTGCCGGGGGGAAAGGTGCTGCAGCGCGGCGACAAACGCCAACCGCACCGACTCGCGCGACCCGACGACGACCGACGGATCAGCCGGGTCATCCGTCAGGTCCGGCAGCGGCTCCAGCCAGGGCACTTCGGCGCGTTCCACCAGCTCGGCCGTCGGGTCGGAGCTGGATGTTCCCAGCCCGGTCGGCAGCGGTCGGCGCTTCCGGCCTTCCAGCGCGGTCAGGCAGGTGTTGGTGGCTATGCGGTGCAGCCAGGTCCGTATCGACGACTTGCCTTCGAAACGCTCGTATGCCTTCCAGGCCCGAAGAAGCGTCTCCTGCACCAGATCCTCTGCGTCGTGCAGCGACCCGGTCATTCGGTAGCAGTGTGCAAGCAGTTCACGGCGGTACGGCTCGGCATGGGCGGAGAAGTCGTCTGGGCTTTCTGGGCTTTCTGGGCTTTCTGCGAGCATGCTCACTCGAACGAGCCTACGCAGAGCCTCCGACAAGCCGGTCCGAGGAGCCATTACGCTGCCCGTAATGACTAGGACTTTTCATGAACCATACTGAGCGGGCTTTCGACGGCGTCGGCGGCGTGCGCATCGTCTACGACGTCTGGATGCCGGACGCTCCGCCGAAGGCCGTGGTGGTGCTGGCGCACGGCCTTGGCGAGCACGCCCGCCGCTACGACCACGTTGCGCAGCGGTTCGGTGAAGCTGGGCTGGTCACCTATGCGCTGGACCATCGTGGACATGGACGCTCCGGCGGCAAGCGGATGGTGGTGCGGGACATCTCCGAGTACACCGCCGATTTCGACACCCTGGTAGCTATCGCCACCCGGGCACACCCCGGCCTCAAGTGCATCGTGCTCGGGCACAGCATGGGCGGGGGGATCGTCTTCGCCTATGGCGTCGAACGCCCGGATAACTACGACATGATGGTGCTGTCGGCGCCGGCCGTGGCGGCGCAAGAGCTGGTACATCCGGTGGTGGCGTTCGCCGCCAAGATTCTCGGTGTCGTCGCGCCCGGTTTGCCGGTGCAAGAACTCGAATTATCCGCTATCTCCCGCGATCCGGCGGTGGTGGAGGCTTACAACAACGATCCGCTGGTTTACCACGGACGGGTGCCGGCCGGTCTGGGCCGTGCACTGCTGCAGGTCGGCGAGACCATGCCGCGGCGGGCTCCGTCGTTGAGTGCGCCCCTGTTGGTGGTGCACGGTTCCGCTGACCGGCTGATCCCCGTCGATGGCAGCCAACGCCTGGTCGGATGCGTGGGCTCCACCGACGTGGAGTTGAAGATCTATCCCGGGCTCTACCACGAAGTCTTCAACGAGCCGGAGCGTGCCCAGGTGCTCGACGATGTGGTCTCCTGGATCACCGCGCGGCTGTGAGCCGCGCAAGCCTTCAGGTGTCGTATCCCTCCCGTAGCTTGGCGCTATGACCGACGACAAAATGCTGGCCCGCATCGGCGCCCTGCTGCGTCAGGCCGAAGGAACCGACAACACCCATGAGGCCGATGCCTTCATGGCCGCCGCGCAGCGGTTGGCCACCACGGCATCCATCGACCTCGCGGTGGCCCGGTCGCACGCGGCCAACCGTTCACCCGCGCAAGCCCCCACCCAGCGCACCATCACCATCGGGATGGCGGGTACCCGCGGGTTGCGGACCTATGTGCAACTTTTCGTGCTGATCGCGACGGCGAACGACGTGCGCTGTGATGTGGCGTCGAATTCGACGTTCGTCTATGCCTACGGGTTTGCCGAAGACATCGACGCGAGCCATGCCCTGTACGCCAGCCTGGTCGTGCAGATGGTGCGGGCCTCCGACGGCTATCTCGCCTCGGGTGCGCACCGTCCCACGCCCACGATCACCGCGCGCCTCAACTTCCAGCTGGCGTTCGGGGCCCGGGTCGGCCAGCGTCTGTCCGAGGCGCGCGAACAGACGCGGCAAGAGGCGACCAAGGACCGTCGGCGTGCGCCGGGTACCGCTATCGCCTTGCGGGACAAGGAGATCGAGCTGCGCGACCACTACCGCAGCGCGTCCAGGGCGCGCGGCAGCTGGCAGGCCAGTAGGGCTACGGCCGGGTATTCGTCGGCGGCGCGCCGCGCCGGCGACCGGGCCGGCCGGCGAGCACGGCTGGGGAACAGCCCCGAGCTGCCCGGTGCGCGGAGCGCGCTGGGCCGGTGACCCTGGAGGGCTCGCAGGGTTCGCCGGGTAGAGATGCCCAGCGCTCCAAGGTCTATGCGGCTGAGGACTTCGTCCGAACGTTGTTCGACCGTGTCGCCGAGCATGGCTCTCCCGTCGTCGAGTTCTTTGGCGCCCCGCTGACGCTGCCGCCGGAGGGCCGGTTTGGGTCGGTTGCGTCCGTGCAGCGCTACGTCGACGACGTGCTGGCGCTGCCTGCGGTACAGCAACATTGGCCCGCGGTGTCACCGCTGCGGGTGCGGGCGCGGCGGGCGGCCACCGCGGCACACTACGAAAACCGGGATGGTGTAGGCGTCATCGCGGTTCCCGACCGTGACACCGCCGACTGGGCGATGCGTGAGCTGGTGGTGCTGCACGAAGTGGCGCATCATTTGTGCCACGAGCAGCCACCGCACGGTCCGGCGTTCGTCGCGACGATGTGCACGCTGACCGAGCTGGTGATGGGACCCGAACTCGGGTACGTGCTGCGCGTCGTATTCGCCAAAGAGGGTGTGCGATGGACAAGCCAGCCGAGCTAGAAGCTGACGCCCGCGCCCGCGAGATCGAAGCCCAGATGACCGACGACGAACGATTCTCGCTGCTTGTCGGCGTGATGGGGGCCGGCGAACTGTGGCCGCTGCGGGATGAGCGCATCCCGCCGGGCGTTCCGATGTGCGCCGGGTATGTGCCCGGCATCCCGCGGCTCGGGGTGCCGGCGCTGCTGATGAGTGATGCCGGCCTGGGCGTCACCAACCCCGGTTACCGCCCGGGTGACACCGCCACCGCGCTGCCGGCCGGGTTGGCGCTGGCCGCCGGTTTCGACCCGGTGCTGGCCCGCGCGGCGGGCGGGGCGATCGGCCGCGAGGCACGCAGCCGCGGGTTCAACGTGCAGCTGTCCGGCGCCATCAACCTGGCGCGTGACCCGCGCAACGGCCGCAACTTCGAATACCTTTCCGAGGATCCGCTGTTGAGTGCCACGATTGCCGCGGAGTCGATCATCGGGATACAGCAGCAAGGCGTCATCTCGACCATCAAGCACTATTGCCTGAACTGCAACGAGACCAATCGGCACTGGCTGGACGCCGTCATCGATCCCGACGCGCACCGCGAATCCGACCTGCTCGCCTTCGAGATCGCCATCGAGCGCGCGCGGCCCGGCGCGGTGATGGCGGCGTACAACAAGGTCAATGGCGACTATGCCGCGGCCAACCAGGTGCTGCTCGACGAGGTGCTGAAAGGCGCTTGGGGATACCGCGGTTGGGTCATGTCCGACTGGGGCGGCACACCGGGCTGGGAATGTGCGCTGCGCGGCCTCGACCAGGAGTGCGGAGCCCAGATCGATACCGTGTTGTGGCAGTCGGAGGCGTTCGGCGAACCCCTGCGGGCCGCCTATGCCGACGGCAGGCTGCCCAAAGAGCGGCTGTCCAACATGGTCCGGCGCATCCTGCGGTCCATCTTCGCGGTCGGAATCGACCGGTGGGACGCGGCACCGGCACCGGATATGGCCGCGCACAACGAGATTGCGTTGCAGATCGCGCGACAGGGCATCGTGCTGCTGCAGAACCGGGGGGTGCTGCCCCTAACCCTCGAGCCGCCCGATGCCGCCACGCGCATCGCGGTCATCGGCGGCTATGCGCAGCTGGGTGTGCCGATTGGCTGCGGGTCCAGCGCGGTCGTTCCGCCCGGGGGCTACGCGGCCGTGATCCCGATCGGCGGGTCAGGCCTGACCAACGGCTTACGCAATATCTACCTGCTGCCGTCGAGCCCGCTCGACGAGCTGAGAAAGCAATTCCCCCACGCGCAGCTGGTGTTCGACCCGGGTATCAGCCCGGCGGAGGCGGCGCTGGTCGCGCAGCGAGCCGATGTTGCCATCGTGTTCGCGATCCGCATCGAAGGAGAGGGCCTGGACGGCGTCGACTTGTCGCTGCCGTGGGGCCAGGACGCCATGATCGCCGCCGTCGCGGCAGCCAACCCGAACACCATCGTGGTGCTCGAGACCGGCAACCCGGTGGCCATGCCGTGGCGCGACTCGGTGAACGCCATTCTGCAGGCGTGGTATCCGGGCCAGGCCGGCGGTCAGGCGATCGCGGAAATCGTTGCCGGCCGGGTGAATCCGTCGGGCCGGCTGCCGATCACCTTCCCGGTCGAGCTAGCTCAGACACCGCGCCCCGAACTGCCCGGACTGGGCGCGTCGTTCGGGACAGCCAACACGATCCACTACTCGGAAGGAGCCGATGTCGGCTACCGCTGGTTCGCAAGACAAGCCCACGCCGCGATGTTTGCGTTCGGTCACGGCTTGTCCTACACCAGGTTCGAGTACCGCGACCTGACGGCGACGGGCGGCGAGACGGTGGCGGCCAGCTTCAGCGTCCACAACACCGGTGATCGCAGCGGCGCCGACATCCCGCAGCTGTATTTGACGGCCGCCCCAGCTGAGCAACGGTTGCGGTTGCTGGGATTCCAGCGGGTCGAGCTCGAGCCCGGCGAGAGCCGCCGAGTGACCATCGAAGCCGATCCGCGCCTGCTCGCCCGCTACGACGGCGGCGTCGCAAGCTGGCGGATCGAATCTGGCGGTTACGCGGTGGCGGTCGGAGCCTCGGCGGCAGCGCTTGAGCTGGCCGCCGAGGTCCAGCTGGCCGGTCGCGTGTTCGGGCGCTGACTACTTGACCGCGACCAACTCGTCGCCGCAGGTGCAGCGGTAGGCCTCACCCGAGCCAGAACAGTGGCACGCGACCTCGATGCGAACGCGGCATCCACAGCCCTCGTGGCCGCAGGTCAGCTCGGTGCCTGCCTCGTAATTCGTCATTTGCGTCATCCTTACCAGTGTCGGGGACCGAAGTCCCGAGCGGAACAAGCCCACTCAGCATATACCCCATACGGGTATCTGGTAAAGGGGAGCGGTTAGCGTGGGTTATGACCCAAAACCCAACCCCGCAGGAAGTCGACGCGTTTCTGGACAGCACCGTGGTGGGCGACGACCCGGCGTCGGCTTCGGCTCTGAAGGCCAGCAACGCGGCCGGACTACCGCCCATCGCCGTGTCGGCGCAACAGGGCAAGTTCCTGTGCTTGCTGGCCGGTGCAATGCAGGCACGCCGCATCCTCGAGATCGGCACGCTGGGCGGTTTCAGCACTATCTGGCTGGCCCGCGGCGCGGGCCCGCAGGGACGGGTGGTCACGCTGGAATACGAACCCAAGCACGCCGAGGTGGCGCGGACCAACCTGCAGCGGGCCGGTGTTGCCGACCGGGTGGAGGTGGTGGTGGGCGCCGCGCTGGACACGTTGCCGACGGTGACCGGCCCCTTCGATCTGGTGTTCATCGACGCCGACAAAGAGAACAACGTCGCCTATCTGGAATGGGCCGTCCGGCTGGCCCGTCCCGGCGCAGTCATCGTGGTGGACAACGTCATTCGCGACGGCCAAATCCTGGCGGAAACCGATGACCCCAGGGTTACGGCGTCGCGTCAGACGTTGCAGGCGATGGGCGAGCACCCGCGCCTGGACACCGCGGTGATCCAGACGGTCGGGGCCAAGGGTTGGGACGGCTTTGCGCTGGCGACGGTCACGGGCTGAGGTCTCGCACGGCCTGCGCGGCCGAGGTGATCTCGCCGATGCGTAACGCCGTGTCACCGGCGTACAGCGCGGCGCGGTCCACCCAGGAATCGGGCATCCCGGCAACCGGCGCCAGCGGCGTGAACAGCGGGCGGCTCGGAGACTGCAGTCGCAGTAAGGGACCCGCGTCGAAGTATCCCAGGGTCGACATCGGGCCGGTCATTGCGTTCAAGGCTGCCGGCACCGCTTTGGCCATCCCGTCGTCGCGGCACCATCGCCGAGTGGCGGCGTTGGGTACCACGCGATGCCGCAGCGGCCAGCTGAACCCGAACAGGTTGGTCTCGATGGTCTTGTCCGCGTGCATGATTCGCCGCTGATACGCCGGGTTGGCGTTCGCCTCGTGCGTCATCAGGAATCGCGTTCCGGCGATAACGCCGCTGGCTCCGGCGGCCAGGGCCGCGCGGGTGTCGGCGCCATCAGCGATTCCGCCGGCGAGGAACACCGGTCGCCCGCCCGCCTCGGCCAGAGCCCGTGGCAGGAAATCCAGCGCCGGCTCGGTTCCGACCAGGTGACCCCCGGCTTCTCGTCCCTGAGCGATCAGACCGTCAGCGCCCCAGGCGACGGCGCGGCGGGCCTGCGCCTGGGTGCCGACCATCACGAACACGAACGTCCCGGCATCGCGCAGCCGCTGGATGACCCGGCGCTTTTCGCCGAAGGCCAGCACCACCACGTCCACGCGAGCGTCGAGGCAGACGGCGACGTGACGGCGATAGACAAAGTGCATCAACAGGTTCACCGCGACGGCGCGACCCGGCGCTTCGGCCCGCACGCGTTCGATCGACGCTCGTAGTTCGCGCGGTGTTACCAGACCCAGTGTTCCGAGGCCACCGGCCTTGGCGACCGCGGCCGCCAGCTCCGCACCCGCCAGACCACCGCCCATTCCGGCCTGACCCACCGGAACGTCGAGACGCAGTCGGTCTGTGACGTCCACGTTGATCATGCGGCCACGACGGGGCTAGCCGCAGACGGCACCGGTCGCGGCCGAGCTGACGAGTTTGACGTACTTGGCCAGTACGCCGGTGGTGTACTTCGGCGGGGGAGGACTGAAATCTTTTTGCCTGGCCGCGAATTCGTCGGGGTCGGCCAGCACGTCGAGGGTGCGCCCGGCCGCGTCCAGCCGGATCCGGTCCCCGTCGCGCAGTAACGCGATCGGTCCCCCGTCCACCGCCTCCGGGGCGATGTGTCCCACGCAAAAGCCCGTCGTTCCGCCGGAGAACCGGCCGTCGGTCAGCAGCAGCACGTCTTTGCCGAGTCCCGCGCCCTTGATCGCGCCGGTAATGGCCAGCATTTCGCGCATCCCGGGGCCGCCCTTGGGGCCTTCGTAGCGGATGACCACGGCGTCGCCCTTGGCGATGGTGCCATCCTCGAGGGCATCCAGCGCGGCCCGCTCGCCGTCGAAAACCCTTGCCGTGCCTTCGAACACGTCGGATTCCAAGCCGGCCGTCTTGACCACCGCGCCGTCGGGTGCCAGCGAACCGCGCAGGATGGTGATCCCCCCGGTCGGGTGCAGCGGGTCGCCCAGCGCTCGTAGCACCTTGCCGTCCGGGTCCGGCGGCGCGATGGCGGCCAGATTCTCGGCCATGGTCTGACCGGTCACCGTCAGGCAATCACCATGCAAGAGGCCGGCATCCAATAGCGTTTTCATCATCACCGGAACGCCGCCGATGTGGTCGACGTCGGACATCACGTGACTGCCGAATGGCTTGACATTGGCCAGATGTGGCACCCGCGACCCGATCCGGCTGAAGTCGTCGAGCGACAGCTCGACGTCGGCCTCGCGCGCGATGGCCAGCAGGTGCAGCACCGCGTTGGTCGAGCCGCCGAACGCCATCACCACCGCGATCGCGTTCTCGAACGCCTCCCTGGTCAGGATGTCGCGGGCCGTGATGCCCCGCCGCAGCAGCTCGATGACGGCCTGACCGCTGCGGCGCGCGAACCCGTCCCGGCGGCGGTCGGTCGCGGGCGGCGCCGCGCTGCCCGGCAACGACATGCCGAGTGCCTCGGCGGCGCTGGCCATGGTGTTGGCGGTGTACATGCCGCCACACGCCCCCTCGCCGGGGCAGATGGCCCGCTCGATGGCGTCGACATCCGCGCGGCTCATCAATCCGCGGGCGCACGCGCCGACCGCCTCGAACGCGTCGATGATGGTGACCTCGCGTTCGCTGCCATCGGAGAGCTTGGCCACCCCCGGCAGAATCGATCCCGCGTAGAGGAACACCGAAGCCAGGTCGAGACGCGCCGCGGCCATCAGCATTCCGGGCAGCGATTTGTCGCACCCGGCCAACAGCACCGAACCGTCCAGCCGCTCGGCCTGCATCACGGTTTCGACGCTGTCCGCGATCACCTCGCGAGACACCAGCGAGAAGTGCATCCCCTCATGACCCATCGAGATGCCGTCGGAGACCGAGATCGTGCCGAACTCGAGCGGATAACCGCCGGCCGAGAACACTCCCTCCTTGACCGACTTGGCCAGCCGGTCCAGCGAAAGGTTGCACGGCGTGATTTCGTTCCACGACGACGCAACCCCGATCTGCGACTTGGCGAAGTCTTCGTCTCCCATGCCGACCGCCCGCAACATGCCACGGGCGGCGGCCTTCTCCAGACCGTCGGTCACGTCACGACTACGGGGTTTGATGTCAGGGGCCATCGTTTAAGTATGCGGGCGGCGGCCCGCCTCAAATCCGCGGGTTATACCCCGCCAGGGTATATAGCGGTATGGTGGGCGTGTGACGAACGCACACGGGTATTCGCAGCAGAAGGACGACTACGCCAAGCGGCTCCGGCGTATCGAGGGCCAGGTGCGTGGTATCGCGCGAATGATCGAGGACGACAAGTACTGCATCGACGTTCTCACGCAGATCAGCGCCGTCAACAGCGCGCTGCGATCCGTGGCGCTTAATCTGCTGGACGAACACCTGAGCCATTGCGTCACCCGCGCCGTGGCCGAGGGCGGCAATGAAGCGGACGACAAGCTTGCCGAAGCCTCAGCCGCCATCGCACGTCTGGTGCGTTCCTGACGCCCGGGCGTGTTGAAACGCAGGTTGGGTTAGAACACGCCGGTGCAGTGCGTACGGTATTGGGCAGCGTGATCGGGCCGGGTACACCAGGGCTGTCCGGGCGATACCGCACCTTTGAGACGCCTAGCCATGACCGAAACCGGAACCGCCGCCGCCGCCCCCGCACGAACGTGGACGCCACGGATCGCGGCGCAACTCGCCGTGCTGTCCGCTGCGGCCTTCATCTATGGCACCGCCGAACTGCTGCCGGTGGGGGCGCAGGCTGACCCTGGGATCCCTCGCGATCGCCTAGTCGAGGTTGGCAACCTGCTGTCCTGGTATGCCCTGGTGGCGGCGCTGACAACGGTTCCGCTGGTGCGCTGGACGGCGCACTGGCCCCGGCGGCGGGCGCTGGTGCTCAGTCTGGTCTGCCTGACCGTCTCGCAACTTCTCACCGCGCTGGCGCCCAACTTCGCGGTGCTGGCCGCTGGACGGGTGTTGTGCGCGGTCACCCACGGCCTACTGTGGTCGGTCATCGCACCGATCGCGACCCGGCTGGTGCCGTCGACCCATGGCGGACGCGCCGCGACGTCGATCTACGTCGGAACCAGCCTGGCGCTGGTGGTTGGCATCCCGCTTACGGCGGCCATGAGTCTGATGTGGGGCTGGCGGCTGGCGGTGGTGTCTGTCACCGTGGCGGCGGCCGTCGTCACCGTGGCCGCGCGGATGGTGTTGCCGGAGATGGTGCTCAGCGAGGACCAGCTCGCACACGTGGGCCCACGCTCACGCCATCACCGCAATGGGCGGTTGATCGCGGTTTGCCTGCTGACCATGGTCGCCGTCACCGGGCATTTCATTTCCTACACGTTCATCGTGGAGATCATCCGCGACGTCGTCGGGGTGCGCGGACCGAATTTGGCCTGGTTGCTGGCTGCCTACGGGGTCGCGGGCCTGCTGGCCATACTGCTGGTTGCACGCCCGCTGGACCACTGGCCCCGGGGTGCCCTGTTGTTGTGCATGACCGGATTGACGATCCCGTTCGTAGTGTTGGCCCCGCTGGCCTTCGGCGGTCAGTCCGGGGCGCTGACGGTGGTGATCGGGACCGGCGCGATCGTGCTGTGGGGCGCCACGGCCATCGCCGTCTCGGCGATGATGCAATCCGCGGCGATGCGCAGCGGAGCCGATGACCCGGACGGGGCTTCGGGCCTGTACGTGACGGCGTTCCAGGTGGGCATCATGGCCGGCTCGCTGGCAGGTGGACTGCTGTACGAACACAGCGTGGCGGTGATGCTCACCGCTTCCGCGGGCCTGATGGGTATCGCGCTAATCGGCATGACGGCCAACCGGCAGTTGTTGGATGTCCCGACGCAGACTTCACAAGAGGATTGAACGCGGCAGGTCAGAGGCATGAATCGGATCGCACATCGGCGGTCCTACCGCAGCCGAACAGGTAATCGGCGTGGGTGCTGTGCCACACTGGGTCAGAAACTTGACGGAAGGGACAGCTATGTCGCGCTGGACGAGGGGAAGCTTCCTCGCCGGTCTGACCGTATTGGCGTTGGTGCTGAGCGCGGGCTTTGGTACCGGCTTGAGTACCGGTATAGCCCTGGCAGACCCGGACCCGGTTCCCCCCGATCCAGGGGGCGTTGCGGCACCGCCGCCGGGTCGCCACCTCTGCCGGACTGGTTGGCGCCACCACCCGGGGTGGAGTCCCGCCGGCGTTCCCGCCGCCGGGGCGGGCCCGGCCCCCGGGGAGGACCCGACACCGTTCACCGGTGCGGCGCCGTTCGGGCCGCCGACGTTCAACCCGGTTAACGGAGCATGGTCGGTGTGGCCAAGCCGATCAGCATCAACTTCCCGGGGCCGGTAGCCTGACGCGGGAGCGGCCGAAGCTGCTGTCCACATTTCGTCGGTCCCGCCGGTAGCGGGCAAGTTCTACTGGATGACCCCGACCCAGCTGCGCTGGCGCCCGCTCGAGTTCTGGCCCGCGAACACCGTGGTGAACATCGACGCGGGCGGCACTCACGTCGAGCTTCCGCACCGGTGACCAGCTGATCGCCACCGCCGACGACGCCACCCATCAGATGACGATTACCCGCAACGGGACCGTGGTGCAGACCTTCCCCATGTCGATGGGGATGTCGGCGGGCCACCACCAGACCCCGAACGGCACCTACTACGTGCTCGAGAAAATGCCGACGGTGGTGATGGACTCGTCGACCTACGGCGTGCCGGTCAACTCGTCTTGGGGTTACAAGGTGACGGTCGAGCTTGCTGTCCGGATCGACAACAGCGGCAACTTCGTGCACAGCGCGCCTTGGTCGGTAGACGACCAGGGCAAGCGCGACGTCAGCCACGGCTGTATCAACCTCAGTCCCGCCAGCGCGAAATGGTTCTATGACAACTTCGGTAGCGGCGATCCCGTCATCGTGAAGAACTCCGTCGGCACCTACACCCAGCACGACGGCGCCTCCGACTGGCAGATGTAACCCTCGCGAGAAGACGCAAAAGCTCCCGCACGCACGGCGTGTCGGGAGCTTTTGCGTCTGCTCGGCCTTCCCTGGGCGCGCTGTTATGTATATCGTCATACATATGCCAAGTCCACGCGACCGGATGGTGGTGTCCGCTGCGCTGTTGATCCGGGAGCGGGGCGCACATGCCACCGCTATCTCGGACGTTCTCGAGCACAGCGGCGCGCCGCGCGGGTCGGCCTATCACTACTTCCCGGGCGGGCGTAGCCAGCTGCTCTGCGAGGCGGTCGACTACGCCGGCGACCATGTCGCTGCGATCATCAACCGGGCCCAGCGCAGTGTCGACCTGCTGGAGACGCTGATCGAGAAGTACCGCCAGCAGCTGCTCGGCAGTGATTTCCGAGCCGGCTGCCCGATCGCGGCGGTGTCCGTGGAAGCGGGGTTCGAAACGAGTGGAGCGGCGGACCGCGAGCGGATGGCAACGGTGATCGAGCGCGCGGCGGCCGTGTTCGACCGCTGGTCCGACCTGATTGCACAGCGCTTCATCGCCGACGGCATAGCGCGGGAACGGGCCACCGAATTGGCCGTGCTGGCAACCTCGGCGATCGAAGGTGCAATCCTGCTGGCCCGGGTGCGGCGCGACCTGGCGCCCCTTGATCTCGTCTACCGCCAGCTGCGCGACCTGCTGCTGGCAGAGCTGCCGGAAGGGACCCCGCGATGACCACCACCGATTGGCAGCCCACCGCCTGCATTCTGTGCGAATGCAATTGCGGGATCGTCGTGCAAGTCGAAGATCGCAAGCTGGCGCGTATCCGCGGCGACAAGGCGCATCCGGCGTCCCAGGGATACACCTGCAACAAGGCGCTGAGGCTGGACCACTACCAGAACAGCCACGGTCGCCTCACCTCGCCGCTGCGCCGACGCGCCGACGGGACGTACGAGGAAATCGACTGGGACACCGCGATCGTCGAGATCGCCGAGAGGTTCAAGCACATCCGTGACGCCTACGGCGGGGACAAGATCTTCTATTACGGCGGCGGTGGGCAAGGCAACCATCTCGGCGGGTCCTACAGCAGCGCCTTCCTGAAGGTCCTGGGGTCGCGCTACCGGTCAAGTGCGCTGGCGCAGGAGAAAACCGGCGAAGCGTGGATCGATTGGCAGCTGTATGGCGGTCATACCCGGGGCGAGTTCGAGCACGCCGAGGTGTCGGTGTTCGTCGGGAAGAACCCGTGGATGTCGCAGAGCTTTCCGCGGGCTCGGGTGGTGCTCAAGGAGATCGCCAAGGATCCGGCTCGGTCGATGATCGTGATCGATCCCGTCGTCACCGACACCGCGAAGATGTCGGACTTCCATCTGCGGGTGCGGCCGGGCACCGACGCCTGGTGTCTTGCCGCGCTGGCCGCCGTGCTGGTCCAGGAAAACCTCTGCGACGAAGCATTTCTCGCTGAGCACGTGCAAGGCGTCGAGACGGTTCGCGGCACACTCCGCGAGGTACCGGTCGCCGAATACGCCCAGCGCTGCGGGGTGGACGAGGAACTCTTGCGTGCGGCCGCGCGGCGCATCGGCGCCGCCGGCAGCGTCGCGGTGTTCGAGGACCTCGGGGTTCAGCAGGCACCGAACAGCACGCTGTGCTCCTACCTGAACAAACTGCTGTGGATCCTCACCGGGAACTTCGCGAAAAAGGGTGGCCAGCACCTGCATTCGTCCTTCGCGCCGCTATTCCGGCCGGGATTCGAGCGCACGCCGGTCACCGCCGCTCCCATCATCGGCGGCCTGGTGCCGGGCAATGTGGTGCCCGAGGAGATCCTCACCGACCACCCAAACCGGTTCCGGGCCATGATCGTCGAAAGCAGCAATCCAGCGCACTCGCTGGCCAACTCGGCCGCCTGCCGGGCGGCGTTTCAGGCGCTGGAACTGTTGGTGGTCATTGACGTCGCAATGACCGAAACCGCCAGACTCGCCCACTACGTGCTGCCGGCGGCCTCGCAGTTCGAAAAGCCGGAAGCCACCTTCTTCAACTTCGAATTCCCGCGCAACGCCCTGCAATTGCGCCGGCCGCTGCTGCAGCCGTTGCCCGGAACGCTGCCCGAACCCGAGATCTGGGCCCGGCTGGTGCGGGCGTTGGACGTCGTCGACGACGCGGATCTGCAGCCGCTGCGCGAGGCGGCCCGGCAAGGTCGCGAGTCGTATGCCGGCGCGTTTTTCGGCGCCGTGGCGGCCAACCCGATACTCGGGAAGCTGATTCCCTATGTGCTCTACGAAACACTCGGGCCGACGCTGCCGGACGGGTTGGCCGGAACGGCCGCCTTGTGGGGACTCGCCCAGAAGGCGGCGCTGGCCTATCCCGATGCGGTGCGGCGGGCCGGCCACGCTGACGGCAACGCGTTGTTCGACGCGATCCTGGACAGCCCCTCCGGTGTCACGTTCACCGTGCACAACTACGAGGATGACTTCGCGTTGATGAAGAAGGCCGATCACAAGATCGCGCTGGAAATCCCCGAAATGCTGAACGAGATCAGGGCTTTGACCGGTGCGCCGCCGCAGCTGACGACTCCCGAGTTGCCGATCGTGCTGTCGGTGGGGGAACGTCGCGCCTACACCGCCAACGACATCTTCCGCGACCCGTCCTGGCGCAAACGTGACCTCGACGGCGCGCTGCGGGTCAGCGTCGAAGACGCGCAGGCTCTCGGACTTGCCGACGGATGCCGGGCGCGCATCACGACCGCCGCCGGCAGCGTTGAGGCGACCGTCGAGATCACCGAGACTATGCTGCCCGGGCACGCGGCCCTGCCCAACGGCTTCGGTCTCGACTACATCGACGACCAAGGCCGCGCGGTGGTGCCCGGCGTCGCCCCGAACGCACTGACGTCGACCGAGTGGCGTGACGCCTACGCCGGCACGCCCTGGCACAAGCACGTGCCGGCCCGGATCGAGCTTTGTCGGGCAGCGGCTCGCGTGGATTAGTTCCAGATCCGGACCCGGTGCTGCGGGTCCAGGAACAGTGCGTCGCCGTCGGTGACATCGAACGCCTGGTAGAAGGCGTCCACGTTGCGCAGCACACCGTTGCAGCGGAACTCCGGCGGGGAGTGCGGATCGGTTGCGAGCCGCCGAATCGCCTCAGCGTCACGCGATTTGGTTCGCCATACTTGCGCCCAGCCGTAGAACACCCGCTGCACACCGGTGAGGCCGTCGATGACCGGAGCGGGCTGGCCGTTCAGTGACAGTTGGTAGGCCAGCAGCGCAATGGACAGCCCGCCCAAATCGCCGATGTTCTCGCCGACAGTGAATGCGCCGTTGACGTGGTGGCCGCTGTCGAGGGCTCGGGGCGTGTACTCGTCGTACTGCTCGATCAGCGCCTTGGTGCGGGCACCGAACTCGTTCCGGTCGTCGTCGGTCCACCAGTCGACCAGGTTGCCGTCGCCGTCGTACTTGGCGCCCTGGTCGTCGAAGCCGTGCCCGATCTCGTGCCCGATCACCGCCCCGATGCCACCATAGTTGGCGGCGTCGTCGGCGTTCGGGTCGAAGAACGGCGGCTGCAAAATCGCTGCGGGAAAGACGATTTCGTTCATCCCGGGGTTGTAGTAAGCGTTGACGGTCTGCGGCGTCATGAACCACTCGTCGCGGTCGACCGGACGACCCAGCTTGGCGAGTTCGCGGTCGTTGGCGACCATGGACCCGCGCCGATAGTTGCCGTAGAGGTCGCCGCGCTCGATCACCAGCTTGGAGTAGTCCCGCCACTCTTTGGGATAGCCGACCTTGGCGGTGAACTTGTCCAACTTGGTCAGCGCGCGCTCACGAGTCTGCGGCGTCATCCAGTCCAAGTCGCTGATGCTGGTCCGATACGCCTCTTGCAAGTTGTGCACCAGGGCATCGATGCGCGCCTTGGCGTCCGGAGGGAAATAGCGCTGGACGTAAAGCTTTCCCACCGCATCGCCCATCAGGCCCTGCACCAGCGACACCGCGCGCTTCCAGCGGTCCCGGATCTGCTCGGTGCCGGACAGCAGGCGGCCGTAGAATTCGAAGTCCGCCTCGACGAGGGCGTCGGTCAATAGACCGGACCGCGTGCTGATCAACCGCCAACGCGCCCAGCGCTTCCAGTCGTCGAGGTCCTCGTCGTTCCAGAGCGCGGCGAAGGCGGTGAGGTAATCAGGTTGGCGCACGACCAGTTCCGCGGCAGCTTCAGGTGTGGTGCCCAGCGCGGTCAGCCAGCCGGCCCAGTTGAAACCAGCACCCTCGGTCTGCAATTCGGCAAAGGTGCGCAGGTTGTAGCCGAGCTCAGCGTCGCGTCGCTTGACCACGTCCCAGTGGGCGGCGGCCATTTTGGTCTCCAGCGCCACGATGCGGGATGCGGTGTCGGCGTGGTCGCCCGGGTCGCCCCCGTACACCAGGCTGAACACCCGCGCGATGTGCCCCGGGTAGGCCGTCAGCAGTTCGGCGTGCTTCGGATCGCGGTAGTAGGACTCGTCGGGCAATCCGATGCCGGACTGCGTGAAATGTAAGAGATATCGGGTCGAGTCTTTGGAATCGGTATCTACGTACAGCCCGACGCCGCCGCCCATTCCGGTGCGTTCCAAAATGCCGAGCACAGCCGCCAGCGCATCGCGGTCGGCCGCGTCGTCGATGGTGGCCAACTCGTCGAGCAGGGGTTGCAGGCCCCTGCGCTCGACGGTTTCCTCGTCCAGGAAGCTGGCGTACAGGTCGCCGATGCGCTGTTGATCGGTGCCGGCTGCCGCGCCGGACTCGCTGGCCTCGGTTATCAGGTCGCGCACCTGCTCCTCGGCCCGGTCGAATAAGGCCCGGAAAGCGCCGTCGGTCGCGCGGTCCGCGGGCATCTCGTATTCGGCCAGCCAGCGGCCGTTGACGTGACCGAATAGGTCGTCTTGCGGTCGGGCATTGGCGTCGACATGACTCAGGTCGATGCCTGAGCGAATGGCGTCTACTGTCACCCCGCCATCCTTCCATCTCTTTTTAGGTGCAACGATCGGGCCATGCCAGACGGCCAGGAGACCGAGAAATCCGAAGAACAGGATTCCGATGAGGAGTCCAAGACCGATACCGCCGGGTCCGAATCTTCGGATGATGCGGTCTTTTCTGGCTACGGTGTCGCCTCGACCTTCCTCGGCGTGCTGTCGGTCGCCGCGGTCGTGCTCGGCGCGCTCATCTGGCACGCGCACCGCGACGACAAGGCCGAGCGCGTCTACCTGAGCCGGGTGATGCAGACGGCCGCCGACTGGACGGGCGTGCTGATCAACATGAACAGCGGCAACCTCGACCCCAGCTTGCAGCGGCTGCATGAGGGCACGGTCGGAGAGCTGAACAACGACTTCGAAACCGCTGTGCAGCCTTACCGGCAGGTGGTGCAGAAGTTGCAGTCGCACAGCGCCGGCCGGATCGAGTCGGTGGCGATCGAATCGGTGCACCACGACCTCGACACCCAGCCCGGTTCCGCGCGGCCCGTCGTCACCACCAAATTGCCCGCGTTCGCCAGCCGAACCGACTCGGTGATGGTGGTTGCGACGTCGGTCAGCGAGAACGCCGGCGCCAAGCCGCTGACCGTGCACTGGAGCCTGCGGCTCGATGTTTCCGACGTGGACGGCAAGCTGATGATCTCCAAGCTGGAGTCGATCCGATGAGAAACGGTTTCCGGCTGCTGGCGTTCGACATCGTGGCACCGCTGGCCGCGATCCTCGCGCTGCTGGCGATCGGAGTGGTGCTCGAGTGGCCGCTGTGGTGGGTGTCCGCGTGTTCGGTGCTGGTGCTGCTGATTCTGGAAGGGGTGGGGATAAATTTCTGGCTGCTGCGCCGTGACTCGGTCACCGTTGGTACCGACGACGACGCGCCCAGGCTCCGGTTGGGTGTCGTGTTCTTGTGTGTTGCGGCATTGTCGGCGGCGGTGCTGACCGGGTACACGCACTGGACCACGTCAGACCGCGACTTCAAAGACGATTCCCGCACGGTGGTTCAGATCGCCAGCGGGATGGCCGAGGCCGAGGCGTCGTTTACCCCGAGCGACCCGATGGCCTCCGCGGACCGCGCGGCGGCGATGATGGTGCCGGACCAAGCGGGCGCGTTCAAGGAGCAATACAAAAAGTCCACAGCCGATCTGGCCAAGCGCAACGTCACGGCTCAGGCGGCGACGCTGGCGGCCGGCGTCGAGGCCATCGGCCCCACAGTGGCCAGCGTGGCGGTGATCCTGCGAGTGACGCAGAATACTCCCGGTCAGCCGTCCAGCCACGCGGCGCCCGCACTGCGGGTCACGCTGACCAAGCGCGGCAACGACTGGTTGGTATCCGACGTATCGCCGATCAGCGCCAGCTAGCTACTGGCGATCGCGAGGGCGGCGGAGCCGGTCGAAGCGGGTCGTCACCGTCGGGGGTAGTGGCGATCGCGAGGGCGGCGGAGCCGGTCGAAGCGGGTCGTCACCGTCGGGAGTATAGCGGGTCGCCACCATTGGGACTAGTTGGTTTCGGCCGAACGGGTGGACTTCACCTTGACGAACCGGTCCGACAACCGGCGCATCCGGACCATCAGCGAGGCCGACGGGCTGACGCTGCCGTCCAGGTAGGCCGTCAGATCCTTGGCGTCCACACCGATGCGCGACGCGAATTCGATTTGCCCCAGGCCCGAGCGGTCCATCAGCAGGCGCACGTGGCGGGCCACCTCGGCGCGTTCGTTGGCCGCCAGGTGGACGCGAGCGCGTTCCAGCACCTCCGCCAATGCTTTGGAGATGCCGAACGGCCGGGTCCCCTCCAGCACCTCTTCGACCTGTCGGGCCGTGCGCCCGTAAGGGTCACGCTTGAGCGCTGCCGCGATTTGCTTCCAGGTGGCGATATCGCCGCCCTGCATCGCAGCGCGGATGGCAGCGGTGGACCAGAACTCCACCGGCCGGTCATAATCGCTGCTGCGCCTGGTCTGACCCACCGCGGGCCGCCGTGACGATCCGGGCCGGCGCTCGGGTGCCAACGTCACCTCGCCTCCTCCAACATTGCTACGGCCACCGATAAGCAGCGCTGCCTGATCTCTTCCCAGTCCGCCTTGGCGTCTGGTTCGGACCACTCAGCATCGTCGAAGTCAGACGGATGTGGATCCGCGAGCCGGCGAGCCAACTGGCTCGCCACCCCTTGCCGTTGTCTCGACAAAGAACCGAGTGGATGACAACAGTAATACCTGTCCATCCCGGCGAGGACCAAAGCGGCGGTTTCCGGTTCGATTGTGTGGACCATGTCGGCAAATTCGGCGTAGTCGCGACAACTGTTGCGGCGGATGATCAGGTAGCCCTTGAGACGCAGCGCTTCGGCGCCGGTCGGCACCAACAACCGGTCGCCGGTGGGCAATTGGACATGCGTGGTCTCCACCGGGCTGCGCCGCTCATACTTGGGCCGTGCCGCGCTCCCCGCGTCGGTCTCGAGCGCGTCAATGGCCACCGAGAGCCGGCTGCGCCACAGCGTGACCGGATGCACCGGCCGGTCAGTCCAGGGCATCGCCCAGGCGATGCCGTTGCGGTTTGCCAGGCCGCCGACCAGCCTCCTGGCCGCCGATTGACCGCTCTTCGCGTCGGCGGTGGCCATCAGCGGCGCCGTGGTCTCCACGTCGGTTTCATACGGTTCGGCGTCCTGTTCCGGGTCTTGCCACGTGTCCGCGGATTCCCTGCCGTTTCGCCCACAGCCGGTGAAGGCGAGGGGATCCGGCACGCAGACGGCGTCGGGCGCCAGGAGGCTGAGCTTCGCCGCCGATTTGAGCACCACCCGCAGGTCCGCATTGGGCGCTACCAGTGCCGAGATGTCGTCCGGGATGACCACGACGTCAGCGAGGTCGACGTCGGGCAGCGGCCTGTCGAAATCGACCGACGGCAACACCCGGAACATCCACCGCGGCATCCACCAGTTCCACTGGGCGAACACCGCCATCAAGGCCGGGACCAGCACCAACCGCACCACGGTGGCATCCACCGCGATCGCCACGGCGCAGGCGACGCCGATCTCGGCGACCAGCGGCATGCCGGCGAACGCGAAGCCGATGAACACCGCGATCATGATCAGGGCAGCGCTGGTAATGGTGCGCGCGCTGGTGCTCACGCCGTATGCCACCGCATCGCGCGTGTGTCCCGTTTGCAGGAACCGCTCCCGGATCCGGGTGAGCAGGAAGATCTCGTAGTCCATCGACAGCCCGAAGGTCATCGCCAGCACCAGCGGCGGCACCGTGCTGTCGATCGAACTGATCCGGGTGAAGCCCAGATCCTCCAGCCAGCCCCATTGGAACACCATCACCAGGCTTCCGTAGGCGGCCGCCACCGACAGCAACGTCATCAGCACGCCCTTGAGCGCCAGGAACACCGAGTGGATCGAGACCAGCAGCATCACGAACGCGATCAGCGCGACGAAGAGCAACACCAGCGGCTCGGTCTGCGACACCCGGTCGTCGAAATCCTTGATCAGGGCGGTCGAGCCGCCGACGGACACGTGTGCCGACTCGGTTGCGGGAATCTTCGGTAGCTGCGCCCGCATCCAGTCGACGCTTTCCCGGGCACCCAGGTCCTCGGGATCGACCGACAACACCGCGTTGAGCAGCACACTGCCGTTGTCGTCGGCGAATACCGGCGGCGCCACCGAGATTACGTCGGGCGCCTGCGTCATCCGCTGCCGGATCGCGCCGATGGTCTGGCTGTGTTCGGGTGCGGACGCGCCGCCGTCGGGAAACGAAATCAGCACCTGAACCGGCCCCAGCGCACCGGGCCCGAGCGCCTGCGACGCCGCTGCCACCCCGGCACGGATCTCGTGTGAAGAGTCGAACTGGCGCAGCAGGCTGTTGCCCAGCACCATCGACAACGCCGGTGTCGCCATCACGACAAGGACGGTCGACGCCGCCAGCGCCGAGATCCACGGCCGGCGCATCACCCATCCCACCCAGCGGGACCAGAACCGGGAATGGCTGCTCTCCGGTCGCCGCGACCAGTGCAGCAGCGCCGCCCTCTTCGCCGCGGCGCGCCCGAACGTCGCCAGTACCGCCGGTGTCAAGGTGGCCGCGGTCAGCATCGCCACCGCGACGGCGAGAATCGCTCCGGTGGCCATCGACCGGAGTGCCGGGGTGTTGATCAGGTAGATCCCGGTGAGCGAGGCGACAACGGTCATGCCGGACAACACCACCGCGAGCCCGGAAGTGGCCATCGCGGCGTCCACGGCTTCGGTTGGCCGACGGCCGCTTCGCAGCTCCTCGCGGAAGCGCATCAGGATAAACAGGGAGTAGTCGACGGCGAGCGCGATGCCGAACATGGACACCGTCGAGGTCACGAACACCGACATGGTGGTGTACATCGACAGCAGGTAAACCAGGCCCATGGTGACCACTACCGTGCAGACACCCAGGGCCAGTGGAATCGCCGCGGCCGCGAGCGAACCGAACACCGCGAGCAGGACGATCAGAATGATCGGCAGATTCCAGCTTTCCGCCTTGGCGATGTCGTGCTTGGTGTTCGCCGCCGCCGCGGCGCTCAGCGCGCCCTGTCCGATGACGTAGAGCCGAACGTGGCCATTCGCGGTCTGTCCGGACTGGTCGCCGTTCACGCCGACCCGCGCGCGCAGCTTCTTGGCGACATCGCTGGTGCCGGCGTTGTGGGCGTCGAGTCGCAGGGACACCACATACGGCCGGTCGGGCTGCGGCGGCCGCTGGGTCGGGTTGGGCGCCTCGGCTACGCCGGGAAACTCGGTGGCAACCTGTCGCAGGAACGCGACCGCGTCATTGATGTCCTGATAGCTGGCATCCGCGCGGGGGGCCGCCACCAACGCCAACGAGGACGCCCCCTGCTCGTGGTATTGATCTACGAGCTGATCGTGGACCAGCAGCGACTGCGACCCGGCGACCTCGAAACCGCCGCCGGTGAGGTGCCCCGACTGCGTCATCGCCAGATAAATCGCCGGCACCAATGCGAGCAGCCAGCCTGTGAAGACCAACCAGCGGCGTCTGCGCAGGCTGCGGCTTAGGCGCATCATCAACTGCTGGATTTCGGTCTCCCCGTATTCTCGCGATTCTCGCGCAGTGCGTGCAGCGAGCCTACCGCAGCGCCCTGTGGATAGAGCCGTCTTGGCGGTAGCTGAGCTGCGCAGACGCCCGAAACGGCTAAGAAGCTACAAAGAAATTACCCACCCGTTGTCAAACCGATGCCGGGACGAATTTCGGCCGCTCGAACTGGCACTGGCGCTGCCCGGGATGGCAGGATATCGAGTGCCGCTTGGGCGTCGGGGGACCCAAGGCGCAGTCCGTTTGTGAGCGCGCTGATTCGGCGGCGTTCGCAAACCGTTAGGAGTTATCGATGGGGACAGGCTCTGGGACCGTGCGTCGCCGGCTCTTCGCAGGACTGATCGCGCTGGCGCTGCCGGGTGCTGCCGCTGCCAGCGCGGTCTTCACCGGGCCGCCGGCAACCGGAGCCGCCGACCCGTGTGCGGCCAGTGAGGTAGCCAGGACGGTCGGTTCCGTCGCCAAGTCGATGGGCGACTACCTGGACGCGCATCCGGACACCAACCAGGTGATGACGACGATGCTGCAGCAGCAGGCGGGCCCGCAATCGATGACAACGCTGAAGTCCTATTTCGAGGCCCATCCCAAGGTTGCCACCGACCTGCAGACGATTACGCAACCGTTGACCGGGCTGTCGACCCAATGCAAGCTGCCGATCAGCCTGCCTCAGGCGCTGGGCCTCGTTCAGCAGGCGCAGGGTACGGGTGGCTTGCCGGGCGCAGCCGGCCCGGCGCCATCCGGCGGAGCCGGCACTGCGCCAGTGGCCGGACCCGGCACGTCGCCGTTGGGCGGTCCACAGGGCGCCCCGCGGTCTCCGGTTCCGGGCACGCCGGGAATGAAAAGCGCTGGCTAGCAGCCGCTTTCAGCTGCCCGTTCTTCTGGGACGCGTCCGGTGTCGGGTGGCGGCAACGGACCCTGCAGGGCGCCTTCGGTCGGGTCGGCGACAGGCGCACTTTCGCGCACGATGGGCACCGGGCCGGTGATCGGGTCGTCATCGCCGTCGTCGGTGTTCTCGGTGCGGAACACGAAGAAGAACACCACCCAGCCAATTGCGGCGATGAGCAACCAGCTGATCAGCCGGTAGATCAGCATCGCCGAGATGGCGTTCGGCAACGACATGCCACTGGACACCAGGCCGGGCACCAGCACCGCCTCCACGACCAACAACCCGCCCGGCGTCAGCGGTATCGTCCCGACCGCCCGGGCGGCCGCGTAGGCGATCGCCAGCCCGGCGATCGACGCGTGATCGCCGGCCGCATAGGCAGCGAAGGCCAGGCAGGCCACATCGGCGATCCAGTTGAACAGCGACCAACTGAACGCCACCGACAGGTCGCGCCGGCCCAGGCTGACCGATTCCAGCTGCATGAGCGTCTCGCGCCACTTCGCCAGGCCGGTATCGGCCGGCCGGCCGCGAATCGAGTTGGTCCACGACAAAACCCGGGTGCCGATTCCCTCAATCAGCTCCGGCCGTGACGCCACCGCCTGGGCCAGCAGCACCAATGCGACGAAGCCGCCCAGTGTGAACAGCAACGAGAACGGGTTGTTCTTCGCGCCCAGAAAGAAGGCGCCGCCCAACCCGAGCACTGCCAATCCGGCGGCCTGCAGCACGCCCGCCATCACCAGCTGCCAGGACGCCACCACCGTCGAGGCACCCCAGACGCGTTGCTGGCGGAACAGGAACGTCGCCGCCAGCACCGGCCCGCCCGGCAACGTGGTGCTCAGCGAGTTGGCGGCATAAAACGCGGCTTCCGACCGCCATTGCTTGACGTGCACCCCGGCGGATCTCAGCAGCGTGCGCTGAATCTCGGCGAAGCTGTGCATTGAGGCGGCCGCCGCCAGCACCGCGGCTATCAGCCACCACCAGTTGGCCTCATACAAACTCATCCAGGCTTTGGCCAACTGGTTCCAGCCCAGTGCCACCTCGACGCCGAGCACGATTGCGACGACGCCGAGGACCACCCAGCGCACCCACCAGTACTTCCCGCGCGGCGCTTCCTGACGCGGGAGGGCGCAGGTTGCGGGCCGGGGCGTCGTGCGACACGTGCAATAGGGTAACCGTGCTGGTGGCGGCATAATCCCTGGGCGCATCCGACCGTGTCGTCGTCGTAACCGGATCGTGCCAGCGGCGACGGCTAGGCTGGCCGGATGTCGGCATACCTGGACGACGCGTCGGTCCATCCGCTCGTGCGCAAGGCCGCGTCGTGGGCCTGGCGACTGCTCGTCATCCTGGCCGCGCTGGTGGCCCTGTTGTGGGTCGTCAGCAAACTTGAGGTCATCGTCGTCCCGGTGCTGCTGGCGCTGATGATCAGCGCGTTGCTGGTGCCGGCGGTGGACTCGCTGGACCGACGGGGGCTGCCGCGCGGTGGCGCGGTGGCGCTGGTGTTGTTCGGTGGATTTGCGATCCTGGGCGGCATTTTGACGTTCGTCGTCAGCCAATTCATCGTCGGTCTGCCCGATCTGACCGAACAGATCAGCCGCAGCATCGACTCCACCCGCAAATGGCTGATTGAAGGGCCGCTGCATTTGCGCGGCGAACAGATCGACAACGCGGGCAACGCCGCGATCCAGGCCCTGCACAACAACCAGGCAAAACTGACCAGCGGCGCACTGTCGACGGCAGCCACCATCACCGAGCTGGTCACGGCGGCCTTTTTGGTGCTGTTCACCCTGATCTTCTTCCTGTATGGCGGGCGCAACATCTGGGAGTACGTCGCCAAGATCGTCCCGGTCGGCGTCCGCGACCGGGTGCTCGAGGCGGGCCGGGCCGGATACGGCGCCCTGACGGGATACGTGCGGGCCACGTTCTTCGTGGCCCTGACCGATGCGGCCGGGGTCGGCACCGGCTTGGCGATCATGAGTGTGCCGCTGGCGCTGCCGTTGGCCTCACTGGTGTTTCTGGGCGCCTTCATCCCGCTGATCGGGGCCCTGGTCTCGGGTCTGCTGGCCGTGGTGGTCGCGCTGCTGGCGAAGGGGATCGTCTACGCGCTGCTCACCTTCGGTTTGCTCATCCTGGTGAACCAACTCGAGGCGCACGTGCTGCAGCCGCTGGTGATGGGTCGCGCGGTCTCGATTCACCCGCTGGCGGTGGTGCTGGCCATTGCCACCGGCGGCGTGCTCGCCGGAATCGTCGGCGCCCTACTCGCGGTCCCGACGGTCGCCTTCTTCAACAACGCGATACAGGTGCTGCACGCGCGGGACCCGGCCGCCGAAGCCGACGAGCAGACCGAGGGCCAGGGCGACGCGGGGGGCATCATGCGGGCCGAGGCGGACACTCCCGAGGAGCACACTCCCGAGGAGCACACTCCCGAGAAAGTGAAAGACTCCGAGTGAGTCGTCGCAGCTAGGCGCCTACAGCCGCCCTTCACGGCGCAGTAGATCCTGAGCGGTCAGGCCCCCGCCGATACGACGACGCGGACGCGCCTTGTCGCTCTGTGCGCGGGCGTTCAGCTTCTCGGTGGCCGCATCGGAATCGGCGCCTTCTGGCCGCATGACCGGCAGAGCATTGGTGGGGTCGGCCGGGTCGCCGTTGTCACCGGGATTCCCCTGAGCGGGCATGGCCCTGGTCTGACCGCTGGACGGCGTTGACGACGACGGGCGCCGCTTGGAGCCCGGCGACGGCTTACTGCCCGCGGCCTGCGAACCCCGGTTGCCCGACGCCGACTTGGCGTTCGTGCCCTTGCCGGGCGCGGAGAGCCGGGCGGTCTTGGCCTCCGTCGGCTGGCTGGTCCGGGCCTTCATCCGGGTGGTGCTGGCCCCGGAAGGCAGCTCCCCGCCAGAGGGTGGCTGAGCGCCCGACGGATCCTCGGACCACCCGAGCGCGCGTGCTCGTGATTCGGACACGCCAGGGTGAGTGGGGTCGTGCTGGACTCGCGAATTCTGTGCCGTCAGCGCGGCCGTCGCGACCGGAGGCCGCAGGGCCCGGCCCTCGAGCGTCGGTCGCTTGTGCTCGTCGGGCAGGTCGATATCGCCCAGCCCGATGCGGTTCTGCAGGCGCCTCGCCCAGCGCGGCGCCCACCAGCAGTCATCGCCGAGCAGCTTCATCACCGACGGCACCAGGAACATCCGGACGACGGTGGCGTCCAGCAACAACGCCGCCATCAGGCCGAAGGCCAAGTACTTCATCATGACCAGGTCAGAGAACACGAAGGAACCGGCGACAACGGCCAGCACCATCGCGGCGGCCGTAATAAGGCGGCCTGTCGTCGCGGTACCGATCCGGATCGCCTCCGCGGTCGACATGCCGCGCGCTCGAGCCTCGACCATTCGAGACACCAGGAACACCTCGTAGTCGGTGGCCAGGCCATAGCCCACGGCGACGACCAGCGCAATGATCACCACCATCAACGGTGTTGGCGTGAAATTCAGCTGTTTAGCAAAGTGCCCGTCGACGAATATCCAGGTCAGGATGCCCATGGTCGAGCCGAGCGTGAGCGCGCTCATCACCGCCGCCTTGATCGGCAATACAAACGATCCGAACGCCAGGAACATCAATATCAAGGTGGCGGTGAGCAGAAATGCCAGCATCCCCGGCGCTTTGTCAAACAACGCTTGAATGCTGTCGTACTCAAGAGCGGGTGTGCCGCCGACCCAGATGTTGACATTTTTGGGCGGCGTGATCGACCGCAGCTCCTCGATCTTCTGGGCGGCGTCATTGCGGTTGACCAAGCCGTTCTCGATCACTCGGACCGAGCTGTCCTCGGGATGACTCGTCCCGTTGGGTCCGGAAGCGCACGGATTGCCGGCAATGGTCGGGCAAGGCCGTTCGTCCCACTGATTATTGGTGAACCCGCTGATGTCGGCAATCTTGTTGCGGATATCCGCGACCTGCTGATCGGTGACCGCGCCGTGGTTGTTGCTTTGGATCACCACGGTCAGCTGCTCGGTGCGGTATCCCGGGAAGAGCTTGTCGAAGTGCTCCTGCGCCAGCCGGACCGCATTGTTCGGCGGCAGATACTTTTCGCTGATCCCGCCGAGCGAGAGGTTGAACAACGGGATGATCAGCAAGATCATGCCGAAGCTGATCGGGATGGCGAACGCCAGCGGCCGCTTCATCACGAAGTTGACCAGCTTGCCCCAGAAGCCGGCCTCTACCTCTTCGCGGGTCTTGGTTTTCTGCAGCCGGTCCGCGAGCCAGTTCAGGTAAGCGCGGGACGGCTTCCAGTTGCGCAGGAACGGCACCCGGAACGCGGTCCGCACCCCGAGCGCGTCGACGTGGCGACCCAGAATCGCCAGGCACGCGGGCAACAAGGTGATGGACAGCAGCGCCGCAAATCCCACCGCCGCGATCAGCGCGTAGGTCAGCGACTTCACAAAGCCCTGCGGTAACAACAGCAGGCTCGCGCCCGAGGCGATGATCAGCACCGCCGAGAACGTCACCGTGCGGCCGGCCGTCATGACCGTGCGTCGCACCGCGGCCTCGGTGTCGTAGCCTTCGGCGATCTCTTCCCGGAACCGGCTGACGACAAAAAGCCCGTAATCGATGGCCAGACCCAGACCGATCAGCGAGACGACGGGTTGGGCGAAAAAGTGCACCGGTCCGAAGACCGCAATGAGCCGCAGGATGCCCGTAGCACCCAAGATGCTCAGTCCGCCCACCATGACCGGTAGGCCGGCCGCGATCGCGCCGCCGAATACCAGGAACAGCACCACCGTCACCAACGGCAGTGCGAGAACCTCCATGCGCCGCTGGTCCGTGGCGATGGTGCCGGCCAACGCGTTGGCGATCGGCTCAAGACCCGCCAGTTGAACCGTGCCGCCGTCGAGCTTCTGCAGGTCCGGCGCGACGGCCTTGTAGTTGTTCAGGATGGTGTCGTCGTCATTGCCCTTCAGCGGGATGCTGACGAAGGTGTGCTTCTTGTCCTCGGTCGCCATTCCTTTGATCTGGGGGTTGGGGGCCTCGGCGCCCGGTGCCAGCGCCAAATAGCCGGCCCAACCGACGACCTGGTTGGCATGGTCAGTCTTGAACTTGTTGAGTTCGTCGACGACCTTCTGTCGCCAGGCCGGGTCGTCGACGGTCTTGCCGTCGGGAGCGGTGAAAGTGGCCACGATGTGGCCGGTCCGGTCTCGGCCATAGATCTTGTCGCCCAGGACCGAGGCCTTGACCGACTGACTGCCCTCGTCGTAGAAACCGCTTTGCGTGACGTGCTGTCCCAGACTCGAGCCGTAGAGCCCGGCGCCGACGCACAGAGCGATCATGACCCCGATCACGATGAACCGGTAGCGGTACACAGTTCGGCCCCACCAGGCGAACACGTGAACTCCTTACTGGATCGTTAGCGACCCGCGGATAGTCTTCGGCCTTTTTCGGTTTTCCACCACACGTCTTCGGTTTTCAGACTCGTCTGTCACACACGCGAGGTCAGCAGCGAAGACAGCGGCCGGAACGGCTGCAGCCAAGCGCCCTGGTCAGGCAGCGAATCCAGGCCGATTCGCGGCAACGGTTCCCGAAACACACCTGCGATATCTTCCAGGTCGACGAACTCCAAGGTATCTGACGCTAATGCCCAACTGGCGTGTTCACGAAATCCGAGCACTTGAACCCCGACCCCGGCGCGCGCGATCTCTTCCAGCGGCTGGCGGAATGCCTGACCGTCGGCCGAAGCCACGACCAGCGCCGCAAGGCCCTCGCTGCGCCGCTGGGCGATGTGTTGGAGCATGTCGCGGTCCACATCGCTGTCCTCGTCGATCTTCGGCTTGGCGAAGACCGCGAACCCCACGTTGCGCAGCGCGTCCACCCACGGTCGAACTACCTCGGCGCTGCCGGGCGCGATGTTGGTGAAGACGGTGGCCTCGGGTTCGATGGAAGCATCGGTACGGGCCGCGCCGACCTCAGCGGTACGGGCCAGCAACCAGCGGCCCAGCGCGTCGAAACGGGGGCGCTCCAAGCCCGTTGGCCGGCGGCCCAGGATGGAGCCCAGGCCCATGTCCAGATTGGGAGCATCCCACACCAGCAAGACACGTCCGACCGGTGCGGCCGACGTACTCGGACCGTCCCCGGACGGTCGCGAGGGTGTCAATGGCTGTGGTGTCTCGGCAGCAAGCTGTGCGGCTGCTTCTTCTGTCACGCTCATCGTCATCTAGTTCTCGGGTCTCTTCCAGATCAATTCGGCGACTTCACTGCCCGCATCCCGGGCTTTCGTCTCGTACTTGGTTGCCGGTCGAGCGACCGAGATCGGCAGTGCGGGGCCGGGCTCCCCGGAGCCCACCCGACGCAGCCGGTGTTCCGCGTCGCCGACCTCGGCGATCTGCTCGGCGTAGCCGGGGTGGTCCGTCGCGGCATGCAGGACCCCACCCGGGCGCAGCCGTTCGCTGATGACACGGACGGTGGCAGGCTGCAGCAGCCGGCGTTTGTGGTGGCGCGCCTTCGGCCACGGATCGGGAAAAAACACCCGAACGCCGCTCAGCGAACCGGGCGCGATCAGATGTTCCAGTACGTAGGCCGCTTCCCCGCGGATCAACCGGACGTTGGTTACCTGCTCGCGGTCGATCGCGCAGAGCAACTGCGCCAGCCCGCGCCGGTACATTTCCACCGCGATCACGTCAATGCCGGGCTCGTCCTGCGCCATGGCCAGCGTCGAGGTGCCGCTACCGGAGCCGATCTCGAGCACCAGCGGCGCCGCACGGCCAAACCACGCGACGGTGTCCAGCGGCTCGGTGCGGGGGGCCTGCAAAACTTCCCCGGCAACTTCGGCAACCTCGTCGGCGAAGCCCGGGCCTACCGAAACGCCCAATTCCGGCCAGCGCCGCTCCCAGGTCTGACGCTGCGCGCTGGACAGGGCGGAATGCCGCGAGCGGAGTACCGTCGGACGGACTCCGGTGGACGAGACGTAGTGCCCGGCGACTCCTTGCTCGGAGGTCCCCACGCCGGGTTGCGAATGCATTCGTCCATCGTGGCCCATGAACGCCCGATGTAGCCGCACCTGGTCCATATTGATACCCAACAGTTGTCTTCAGCTGGTATCAGATAGACCCGTGGCTCGCATCTCCACGCCGCAAGTGCCACGATTCGCTTGCGAAAGCGAGTTGGGCCATTCGGAGCAAACAGGCGGGTTATGAGGGGACAGGGGCACCAGATTTTCCTTGATGAGCTGGTGCAATTTGCTGTTGAGGCCGCCGACGCGCGGGTTACGAAGATCGCCGAGCGGGTGGCCGCGCCGTTGCGCGTGGCAATTCGCGGGCGTCGCGGGGTGGGCTGCAGCACTGTCGCGCGTGCTCTGGACCGCGCTGGAATCGCCTCGGGGCTGCGCGCAACCGACTCGGACGCCGCCGACGCTGATGTAGCTGATGTAGTTGTCTGGGTCATCACCGAGGTGGTCAAGCCGGAGGACTCCGACGCCATCGAAGGCATCGCCGCTGCGCGACGTCCAGTGCTGGCCGTGCTGAACAAAGCCGACCTGGCAGGTTTTGCCGGGGACGGGCCGATCGCCGCCGCGCGGGCCCGCTGCCTGCAGTTTGCTGAGCTTTTCAGGCTTGAAGGGCTGGCTCGGGTACCTGTGGAGCCGATGATCGGGTTACTCGCCGTGGCCGCGCTCGACGGTCTGGACGATGCGTCGTGGGCCGCGCTGCGGGTGCTGGCCGCACCCGCCGGCTTCGGAGACCCCGCCGCCTCCCTTTCGACCGACCTCTTCGCCGGCTCCTTCGACGGGTTCATGGCAGCGAATAACCCGCTACCGGCCGCAGATCGGCTGCGCTTGCTGGACAGCCTCGCCCTGTTCGGCACCGCGGTCGCGGTGGCCGCGGTCGGCAAGGGCGCGACGGCGGCCCAACTCCGAGCCTTGTTGCGCCGGCTGAGCTGCGTCGATGCGGTCGTCGACCGGGTCAATGCCGCCGGAGCCGAGGTGCGCTACCGGCGGATGCTCGACGCCATCGCAGAATTAGAAGCCGTGGCCGTTTCCCGAGACCAGCTGAGCGAGCGGATCAGCGAGTTCCTTTCCCGCGACGACACGGTGGTGGCACGGATGGCCGCCGCCGCCGACCTGCCGGGGCTGCCAGGCGGACCGATTGCCCTCGATGACGACCCCGCGGCGCACTTGCGCGCGCCGTGCGCTGGCAGCGCTACAGCCGTGGGAGCGACGGCCCGGTGAGCGACGTGCACCGAGCGTGCGGCGCGGACATCGCCCGGGGATCGCTTCGGCTGTGGTCGCAGGGAGAGCCACTGTGATCGACGCGGCTAGCGGTGATCCCGCTGCTGGAGTGGATGCTCTGGTGGCGTCGATCGGGCCCCGATTGGATGCGCCCGCCATCAACCGATGCGACGTAGTGCTGGTGACCGGGCCGTGGATGGCCGGGGTAAGTGGTGTGGCCACGGCGCTACGCCAACGGCTGCCGTTGTACAAATTCGTCGAGTCGACGGAGTTGTCACCCGGCGACGCGCCGATTGCGGTGGTGTTCGTAGTTTCCGCGGCGGCCGGGCTGACCGAATCTGACTGTGCGCTGCTTGACGCGGCCGCCGAGAACACCGATGTGGTGATCGGTGTGGTGGCCAAGATCGACGTGCACCGCGCCTGGCGCGACGTGCTCAACGGCAATCGCGCCAAGCTGGCCGCGCACGCGCCGCGCTATGCCCGGGTGCCCTGGCTCGGCGCGGCTGCGTTGCCCGATAGCGGCGCGCCTCGCGTTGATGACTTGGTCTACGCGGTCCGGATGCAACTCGCCGATGCGGATATCCCGCGGCGAAACAGGTTGCGGGCGTGGGAATCCCGGCTCCAAACGGTCGCGCAGCGGTTCGATCGGGACGCCGACGGCGCCGGTCGGCGGGCACGGGTTGACGCGCTACGCGAAAAGCGCAGCTCGGCCTTGCGGCGGCGGCGTCAGTCGAAAACCGAGCACACCATCATGCTGCGGGGTCAGATCCAGCAGGCTCGGGTCCAGCTGTCCCACTTCGCACGCAACCGCTGTATGTCGGTGCGCAGTGAGCTGCAGGACGAAATCGCGGTGCTGTCCCGGCGACGGATGCCCGACTTCGAGGCACATGCGCGCGGCCGGCTGAATGACGTGGTGGGCGAGGTGAGTGAGGGCACGGCCGTGCACCTCGGCGACGTGGCCGAGATCACGGGCGTGCCGGTAGCCCTGCCCGCGCTCGGGATGCTGCCCAAGGTCGACGTCCCGCCGCCGCCGTTGAAAGCGCGGCAGCAGGAAACCCGGCTGACGATGCTGTTAGGCGTCGGATTCGGCCTGGGTATAGCGGTGACGCTCAATCGGCTGCTGGCCTTTCTGGTGCCCGGACTGAATTTATGGCTGGCAGTTGCCGGCTTTGTGGCCTGCGTGATGATCGGACTGGTGGCCACCGTCTGGGTGGTGAACCTGCGCAGCCTGCTGAATGATCGCGCAGTGCTGGACCGCTGGTCGGGCGACGTGACGGCGGCGCTGCGGTCGGTGGTGGAGGAATTGGTCGCCACTCGTGTGCTGATGGCCGAGACGGTGTTGACCACCGCCCTGGGTGCACGCGACGAGGCCGAGAACGCGCAGGTGGCCGACCAGGTCAGTGCGATCGACACCGAACTGCGCGAATACGCCATCGCGGCGGCGCGGGCCGCGGCGGTGCGCGACCGGGAGATGCCTACGGTGCGGGCCGCGCTCGACGCGGTGCGTGCAGAACTTCGCAAACCGGGTATACCCAGTGCCAACGGCCCCGGCCCGGCATCGACTTAGTGCGGCAAATCGCGCGATTTCTTGTCGATTTTGGGGCTTCTGAATCGTTGTTGTGAGGAGTCTTATACCCGCCCAAGCCTTCCGCGACAAGTTGCTCGCGATAACCTGTATATAAAGCGTCACCGTGTCACCCCAGTTGTGTGGCGATTGCAAACGCAACCAAGACTCAACCGAGATACGCCCATTAAGTACGCAGAACAATTCAGGAGAGTTCGATGACCTCAGCGACCATTCCCGGTCTGGACACCGCGCCTACAAATCACCAGGGGCTGCTGTCCTGGGTAGAGGAGGTTGCGGAGCTCACCCAGCCCGACCGGGTAGTGTTCGCCGACGGTTCGGACGAGGAGTTCAACCGGCTGGCCGCGCACCTCGTCGAGGCCGGCACCTTCAAGAAGCTGAACGAGAAGAAGCACCCCAACTCTTACCTGGCGCTGTCCGACCCGTCCGACGTGGCGCGTGTCGAATCCCGGACCTTCATCTGTTCCGAGCGCGAGATCGACGCCGGGCCGACCAATAACTGGATGGACCCGTCCGAGATGCGGTCCACCTTGACCGACCTGTACCGCGGCTGCATGCGCGGCCGCACCATGTGGGTGGTGCCGTTCTGCATGGGCCCGCTGGGCGCCGACGACCCCAAGCTGGGTGTGGAGATCACCGACTCCGAGTACGTCGTGGTTTCCATGAAGGTCATGACCCGGATGGGCAAGGCCGCGCTGGAGAAGATCGGCGACGACGGATTCTTCGTCAAGGCGCTGCACTCGGTGGGGGCCCCGCTCGAGCCCGGGCAAAAGGACGTGTCGTGGCCGTGCAACGAGACCAAATACATCACCCACTTCCCGGAGACCCGCGAGATCATGAGTTACGGCTCGGGCTACGGCGGTAACGCGCTGCTGGGCAAGAAGTGCTACTCGCTGCGTATCGCCTCGGCGATGGCCCACGACGAGGGCTGGCTCGCCGAGCACATGCTGATCCTCAAGCTGATCTCGCCGGAGAACAAGGCGTACTACTTCGCGGCGGCGTTCCCGTCGGCGTGCGGCAAGACCAATCTGGCGATGCTGCAGCCGACCATTCCGGGCTGGCGCGCCGAAACGCTGGGCGACGACATCGCGTGGATGCGGTTCGGCAAGGACGGCCGGCTGTACGCGGTCAACCCCGAGTTCGGCTTCTTCGGGGTCGCACCCGGCACCAACTGGAAATCCAACCCCAACGCCATGCGCACCATCGCCGCCGGCAACACCGTGTTCACCAACGTGGCGCTGACCGACGACAAGGACGTGTGGTGGGAAGGCCTGGAGGGTGAGCCCGACCACCTGATCGACTGGAAGGGCAACGACTGGGAGCTGCGCGAAACGGATACCAAAGCGGCGCACCCGAATTCGCGGTACTGCACGCCGATGTCGCAATGCCCCATCCTGGCGCCGGAGTGGGACGACCCGCAGGGCGTGCCGATCTCGGGGATCCTGTTCGGCGGCCGCCGCAAGACCACGGTACCGCTGGTGACCGAGGCCCGCGACTGGCAGCACGGTGTGTTCATCGGCGCCACCCTGGGCTCCGAGCAGACCGCGGCCGCCGAGGGCAAGGTCGGTGCCGTGCGCCGCGACCCGATGGCGATGCTGCCGTTCCTGGGCTATCACGTCGGCGACTACTTCCAGCACTGGCTCGACATCGGCAAGAACTCCGACGAGTCCAAGCTGCCGAAGGTGTTCTTCGTCAACTGGTTCCGCCGCGGCGACGAGGGTCAGTTCCTATGGCCTGGCTTCGGCGAGAACAGCCGGGTGCTGAAGTGGATTGTCGACCGGATCGAGCACCGGGCCGGCGGCCAGGACACCGCGATCGGCGTCGTGCCGAGCGCCGAGGACCTGGACCTGGACGGGCTCGACGTGGACGCGAAGGACGTCGCCTCGGCGCTGGCGGTCAAGGCCGCCGAGTGGCGCGAGGAGCTCCCGCTGATCGAGGAGTGGCTCGCGTTTGTCGGCGACAGGCTGCCCACCGGCGTCAAGGACGAGTTCGAGGCGCTCAAGCAGCGGCTTTCCGAGTCGAGCTAGTCAGCGCGAGCAGACACAAAAGCTACCGACACGCCGCGCGTGTCGGTGCTTTTGCGTCTGCTCACCCCGCCGCAGCGACCGCGGCAGGTAGATCGCGCCCACTCCCGCGGCGGCGGCAACGTCGCCCGGGTTGGAGATGACGCACCGCTTCAGCGACAGGCAGCCGCAGCCGATGCACGAGTCCAGGTTGTCGCGTAGCGCGACCAGTCCCGCGATCTGGTCATCCAGGCGTGCGCGCCAGACCTTGGACAGCCGAGTCCAGTCGGCGCGGGTCGGGGTGCGCCCGTTCGGCAGCTTCGCCAGCGCTGCCGAGACCTCGTCCAGGCTCAATCCGACGTTGCGGGCAGCCCGGATGAACGCGAGGCGGCGCAGCATCTGTCGTTCGAACCGGCGTTGACCGCCGGCCGTCCGGGTCGCCGTGATCAGGCCTTGGCTCTCGTAGAACCGGATGGCTGACGGCGCGAAACCGCTGCGACGGGCTATCTCGCTGACGGTGAAGAGATCCCGCGTATCCATGTGAGCACCTATTTCGCATTCGGCCTTGACTTAAAGTTAACTTTAACTACCAGTATGGACCGTATGAATCGAAATGCCATACCTCCGGTCGCGATTGTCACCGGCGCATCACGCGGGTTCGGTGCAGCGGTAACCGCCGCTCTGCTCGACCGCGGCTGGATCGTCGTCGGCGACGCTCGCCGTTCCGGAGAACTGAAAACGACTGCACAACAACTTAACTCAACACAACTGATCGTCCTGCCCGGCGACGTGACCGACCCTTCGCATCGTGACGCATTGGTCACCGCCGCAATCGATGCCGGGCCGCTGCGCTTGCTGGTCAACAACGCCAGCCGGCTGGGGCCCAGCCCCCAACCAGTCCTCGCCGACTACCCGGAAAGCGAGTTACTGGCCGTCTACCAGACGAACCTGTTCGCCCCGCTGGCCTTGATCCGGGCGGCGCTGCCGGCGCTGACCGACAACGGCGGGATGATCGTCAACCTCACCTCCGATGCGGCAGTGGAGCCGTATCCAGGCTGGGGCGGCTATGGCTCGTCGAAGGCCGCGCTCGATCAGCTGTCAGGCATTCTGGCCGCCGAGGTTCCCGCCGTGCCGGTCTACGCGTTCGACCCGGGCGACATGCGCACCGAGATGCATCAGGCGGCATTCCCCGGCGAGGACATCTCCGACCGTGCCGAGCCCGAGTCCGTGGTGCCCGCATTGCTGCGACTGCTCGATACCCGGCCGCCGGCCGGTCGGTACCGGGCAGCCGACCTGACGTTGTCTGGCGCGCGGCCATGATTCTCGCGAGCCCACGCACGCACTTCCAGCGGCCCCCCGGCTCCGACGCCACCGAGCCCCCGGAGGCGCACGGCGTCGCCCGCGACGAGGTCAAGCTGCTGGTCGCCCGTCCCAGCGGCGTCAGCCATGCCCGGTTCGCCGACCTGGGGGATCACCTGCGACCCGGCGACCTACTGGTGGTGAACAACTCCGCCACCCTTCCCGCGGCGGTTGACGGCTCTCGCGCCGGACGGCCGATTGCCATCCACTTCTCCACGGCGCGAGCCGAAATGGTGTGGGTAGTGGAACTGCGTTGGCCAGGTGGGCCGGCCGGCGACGCGACCGGGTACCTGACCGACATCCGGCCCGGCGAACGCATCGGGATGCCCGGCGGCGGCGCGCTCGTCGTCGGGTCGTCCTACCCGGAACCCGGGGTCGACGGCGGACGGTTGTGGACCGCTCGGGTCGTCGTCGAAGGGGACGTGGCAGCGTATCTGACCCGGTACGGCCGGCCGATCAGGTATTCGTACGTGCCACGACACTGGGATCTGCGCTACTACCAAACCGTATTCGCCCGCCGCCCTGGTAGCGCTGAAATGCCCAGCGCGGCAAGGCCCTTCAGTACCGAATTGGTCACCGCGCTGGTGGCTGACGGCATCGCGATCGCGCCGATCACCCTGCACACCGGGGTGTCCTCGGCGGAAGCGGGCGAACCACCAGTCGCCGAATTGTTCGCCGTGCCGCCCGCCACCGCGCGGTTGGTGAACCTAACCCGGTCGGCCGGCGGACGGGTGATCGCCATAGGCACCACGGTGACTCGCGCGCTGGAGTCAGCCGCGACTGCCGACGGCGTGGTGCGGCAGGCGGTCGGGTGGACGGATCTGGTGCTCGGTCCGGGCAGGCCGTGCCGGGTGGTCGACGGCCTGATCACCGGTTGGCACGACGCCGGCGCCTCGCACCTGCTGCTGCTGGAGGCCGTCGCGGGCCCGGATCTGGTCGCCACGGCATATCGGGAGGCCGTCGACCACGGCTATCTCTGGCATGAATTCGGCGACAGCGCCCTACTGCTGCCCGATAGGTAGGGCGAGCAGACGCAAAAGCACCCGAACGCGCGGCGTGTCGGGTGCTTTTGCGTCTGCTCGGCACCTTTCTTAACCGGCGAAGGCCTTGACGCCTGTCAAATGCGTGCATCGTAGAGTTCAGCCATGCAGATTCGTCAGCACCTCTCCACCTCAACAGGCGCCGGCAAACCCGCGGTGATCCTGCACCCGTCGGGGAAGGTGATCACCTTCGACGAGCTGGAAGCCCGCGCCAACCGGCTGGCACACCGGTTTCGCGAGGCGGGCCTGAAAGAGGGCGACAGCATCGCGATCCTGATGGAGAACAACGAGTACATCCACGCGGTTATGTGGGCGGCCCGCCGCTGCGGCCTGTATTACGTGCCGATCAATACCCATCTGACCCCGGCCGAGGCCGCCTACATCGTCGACAACAGCAGCGCAAAGGCGATCGTCGCGTCGGCGGCGCTGCGCGACACCTGCGAGCACCTGGGCGAACATTTGCCGCGCGGATTGCCCGACCTGCTGATAATCGCTGGTCCGGTTTTGCCAAGCGACTTGCCGGGTTGGGAGCGCTACCCGGAATGTGTTGCCGATCAACCGGATACCCCGATTGACGACGAAATCGAAGGCGACCTGCTGCAGTACTCGTCGGGCACCACCGGCCGGCCCAAGGGCATCCGACGCGAACTGCCGCACTTGCCTCCGGCCGAGGTGCCCGGAATGATGTCGGCGCTGGTCGGGTTCTGGCTAAATCCCGATGCGGTGTACCTGAGCCCGGCGCCGCTGTACCACACCGCACCGTCGGTGTGGTCGATGAACATCCAGGCCGGCGGCATCACCACGGTGGTCATGGAGAAGTTCGACGCCGAAGGCGCGCTCGACGCAATCCAGCGCCATCGGGTAACCCACGCCCAGTTCGTGCCGGCCCATTTCGTCCGGATGCTGAAACTTCCTGATGCCGTTCGCAACTCGTACGACGTGTCCAGCCTCAAGCGGGTGATGCACGCTGCCGCGCCGTGTCCGGTGCAGATCAAGAAGCAGATGATGGACTGGTGGGGCCCGATCGTTGACGAGTACTACGCCTCCTCGGAAGCGATCGGGTCTACGTTGATCGTCGCCGAGGACTGGCTGGCGCACCCGGGTTCGGTCGGCAAACCCATGCTGGGTGGGGTGCACATACTCGGCGAGGACGGCGGCGAGCTGCCGCCGGGCCAGGCCGGCGAGATCTACTTCGACGGCGGCCATTCTTTCGAATATCTCAACGACCCGACGAAAACCGCTGCGTCGCGTGACAAGCACGGCTGGGTGACCGTTGGCGACGTCGGCTACCTCGACGACGAGGGTTACCTGTTCCTCACCGACCGGCGCCACCACATGATCATCTCCGGCGGTGTGAACATCTACCCGCAGGAAGCCGAGAACCTCCTGGTCACCCACCCGAAGGTGCTGGACGCCGCGGTGTTCGGGGTGCCCGACGACGAGATGGGTCAACGTGTCGTGGCCGCGGTGCAGACCGTTGATCCGGCCGATGCCACCGATGGGTTCGCCGACGAGCTGCTGAGCTGGCTGCGAGTCCGTCTTTCGCACTTCAAGTGCCCGCGGTCGATCGCGTTCGAGCCAGAACTGCCCCGCACCGACACCGGTAAGCTCTACAAGAACGAGCTGATCGAGAAGTATTCGGCCTGACTCATGCTACGGGTGGTCGACCTGTCGAGTGCGCCGGACGACGGTGCGGCGGCACCGCCGGGCGTGATCGTGGCCGCCGGCTCGGCTGCTGACCTTGCCAATGCCGGATCTTGGCTGGATGCCGCGACTTTCACGCTCACCGAGGACCGCTGTGCCGATCGTCGGGTGGTAACCGTCGACTCGGTGCCCGAGACACTGGCTGAGCTGACGCGGCGCTGCCAACGTTGGCCGCATGCCAGCACCGTGTGCGACGACGTGCTGCGTGCCGTCGACCCTGCCGGTCCGACGCCGGCCGGCGTGGTCACCGAGTCGCTGGCCTATTCCACTTTGCAGGCCGGGCCGGAGTTCGCACACTGGCTCGACGGACGCGGTCCGGCCCGCATGCCTGACATCGCCGAACCGGTTCAGGCCGAACGCGACGGTAATACCTTGCGAATAAGGTTCAACCGGCCGCAACGACACAACGCCTTTTCGACGGATGCGCGCGCCGCGCTGCTGGAGGCGCTGGCCGTAGCGCAGCTGGACCCGTCGGTGACCGGGATCGTGTTGAGCGGCAACGGACCGTCGTTTTGCAGCGGCGGAGACCTGGCGGAATTCGGTAGCTTCGCCGACCCGGCCAGCGCGCACCTGGCCCGCACCCGCCACAGCCCCGCGCTGGTGCTCGACGCGCTGACCGCCCGGCTCGGCCGGGCGTGCCGCGCCGAGGTGCACGGGCGGGTACTGGGCAGCGGACTGGAAATGGCCGCGTTTTGCGGATGGATTGCGGCACGCGATGATTCGTTATTCGGGCTGCCGGAATTGGGTCTGGGTCTGATTCCGGGCGCCGGCGGCACCGTCAGCGTTACCCGTCGAATCGGCCGCTGGCGCACGGCATATCTCGTGTTGTCCGGTCACAACATCGACGTCCGCACCGCGCTGGCCTGGGGGCTGGTGGACGCGCCATGGGGCGGTTGAAGTCCCCCTTGATCTGGAGATACGTTGGTGCTCAGGGTGTCTCGGTGGTCGTCGGCTCGGCAGTCGTCTCGGGCGGGGGAGTCGTGGTCTCCGGCGCGGTCGCGGGCGCGGGAGTGGTCACCGAGATTGTCGGGGTGATGGTCGGCGTGATGGAGGAGGGGGCATGCTCCACGCTCACCGCCAGCACGACCAGAAATACGTACACCGCAATGCCGGCCGCGGCGGCGAGCGGACCCACGATCGCGGCGGCAATGGCCCACGCCCTGGCTCTTTTGGATGCCTTCTGTGCCTTGTCGTAGTACCCGTCTTCCCACAACTTGTGGACCCTGGCGGCGTACACGATCGACACAAACCCCACCGGGGGGAAACACAACAGCGTGCTCAGAATCGCCCAGATGAGGTAGTTGTCAGGCTCGCGGCGGCCGTGCAAGTCTGGGGACTGGCCATGCCAACCCGGTTTGGGCGGGTGCCAAACTGGTTCCTGGCCTTGCCAATCCGACTCCTGCGTCCAATTTGAGGCATTGGGGTCTGGCGATGGCGGATTAGTCATCGCGACTCCCTTTCCTCGGCTGCAACAGGCTCACTCCCGCGCCGCGCCGCCCCGCGCCGAAGTCAGGCAAAATATACAGCACGGACCTCGCGATGCCTGGGCCTCTTCCCCGTCGCTGACTCAGTAGTGGCGGTAATGGGTGGTGGTGGGGGGTGTGCGAGGGGTCACCCAGTAAAGGCTGGCGCCCACCAAGAACATCACGATCATCACCACGATGTAGCCGACAACGAGGACGCCCGCCACGATTGCGCTGATAATCGCCCATTTCTTGGCATTGTTGGCCGCGGTCTGCGCGTCGGCGTAAAGCCCCCGCGTCCACAGCTCGGACACCTTGTTGGAGTAGACGATCGACACTATCCCGGTGGGGAGACAGCAAAAAAGTGTGGTCAGAATGGCCCAGACGAGATAGTTGTCCGGCGGCGGTCCGGGCGCCCAACCAGGTTGCTGGCCGTGCCAACCCGGTTGCTGGCCTTGCCAACCCGACTGATCCCGGTAACCGCCGTACGGATCTGGCGGATAACTCATGGCAACCGCCTTTCCTCCCGCCGAACCCAGGCAAACATAGCGCATTGACCACCGGTGCCGGCCCAGATACCAGCAGCCCCACGTGAACCTCTCAGATTCCACCGCGGGCTACCAGCTGCCCGGCGATCACGTTGCGCTGGATCTCGTTCGTGCCTTCACCGACGATCATCAGGGGTGCGTCGCGGAAGTAGCGTTCGACGTCGTATTCGGTCGAATAGCCGTAGCCGCCGTGGATGCGCACGGCGTTCAGGGCGATCTCCATTGCGATCTCGGAGGCAAACAGCTTGGCCATCCCGGCCTCCATATCGCACCGTTCGCCGCTGTCGTAGCGCTCGGCGGCATAACGGGTGAGTTGACGGGCGGCGGTGAGTTTGGTCGCCATATCGGCCAGGTAGTTGCCCACGGCCTGATGCCGCCAAATCGGTTGGCCGAAACTTTCCCGCTGCTGGGCATACGCCAATGCGTCCTCGAGGGCCGCCGTCGCAACACCGAGTGAGCGAGCGGCCACTTGAATACGGCCGGTCTCAAGGCCTTTCATCATCTGCGAAAAGCCTTGGCCCATCCGGCCGCCCAGAATCGCCGACGCCGGCACCCGGTAATCGTCGAACGACAGCTCGCAGGACTCGACACCCTTGTATCCCAGCTTGGGCAGATCCCGCGACACCGTCAGTCCGGGTCCGTGCCCGACGAGCGCGATCGATATGCCCTTGTGACGCGGCGTGGCGTTCGGGTCGGTCTTGCACAATAGGGCGATCAGCCCGGAACGGCGTGCGTTGCTGATCCAGGTCTTGGCGCCGTTGATCACCAGACCACCGTCGTTGTCCGGCACTGCGCTGGTCGACATGTTCTGCAGGTCGGAACCGCCACCCGGCTCGGTCAGCGCCATGGTGGCCCGTAGCTCGCCGGTCGCCATCGGTGGCAGGTACGTCCGCTTCTGTTCGTCGGTGCCGAACAGCGTTAGCAGCTTGGCCACGACCGTGTGTCCGCCCATCGCGCCGGCCAGGCTCATCCAGCCGCGGGCCAGTTCCTCGGTGACTCGCACGTAGCACGGCATCGACACCGGCGACCCGCCGTACTCCTCGGGAATGGCCAGGCCGTAGACGCCGATCCGCTTCATCTGCTCGATCCACGCCTCGGGGTAGGTGTTGGCGTGCTCGACCTCGCGGACGGTCGGCTTGACGTCGCGGTCGATGAACGCCCGCACGGTGGCGACCAGCATGCCTTCCTCATCCTGAAAGCGGGAATCGTGCTCAGTTATCCACCCGTTACCACCCTCCGGTTTGATCTCCCGAATTGACAGCCTGCCAGCATGAGGCGTTGTGACTGTGAACGGGTACGCGGGACAACGCGAGGGTGGGCCCTACTTCGACGATCTGTCGATCGGCCAGGTGTTCGACTGGGCACCGGCGGCGACGTTGTCGTCGGGGTTGGCGGCCGCCCATCAGGCCATCGTGGGTGACCGGCTGCGACTGGCCCTGGACGCCGACCTGTGTGCCGCGGTGACGGGTACGCCTGGCCCGCTGGTGCATCCGGGTTTGGTTTGCGATGTTGCGATCGGGCAGTCGACGCTGGTCACCCACCGGGTCAAAGCCAACCTGTTCTACCGCGGGCTCACCTTTCACCGATTCCCGCTGATCGGCGACACCATCTACACCCGCACCGAAGTGGTTGGGCTGCGGGCGAACTCACCCAAGCCCGGTCGCGCGCCAACGGGAATGGCGGCACTGCGGATGATTACGATCGACCAGGCCGATCAGCTGGTACTCGACTTCTACCGGTGCGCGATGCTGCCCGCCGGCCCGGACTGGCGTCCTGGCGAGCCGGGCTACGACGACGATCTGTCCGGCATCGGCTCGGACGCGGAGCCGCCGGCCATCGATCCGACCGCGCAATGGGACGGTGCGGTCTTCCGGAATCGGGTGCCCGGGCCGCATTTCGACATTGGTTTGGCCGGTGCGGTGCTGCACAGCACCGGCGACGTGGTGACCAGCGCGCCCGAGCTGGCCCGGCTTACGCTGAACATTGCTGCTACACACCATGATTTGCGGGTCGGCGGGCGGCGGCTGGTATACGGCGGGCATACCATCGGACTCGCCCTCGCGCAGGCCGCCCGGCTGCTGCCCAACCTGGCGACAGTCCTGGGCTGGCAGTCCTGCGACCACACCGGCCCGGTGCACGAGTCCGACACGCTTTACAGCGAGTTGCACATTGAGTCTGCCGATGCGACGGACAACGGCGGGGTACTGGGGCTGCGGTCGCTGGTCTACGCGGTCAGCGATTCGGCGGACGAGCCCGACCGGCCGGTGCTGGACTGGCGTTTCAGCGTGCTGCAGTTCTGACGATCAGCCCTCAGCGCGATCGAACAGAGACTTTCAGATCGCCTGTTTCGGCGATCACGATCGCCTTGTAGTCACCCGATTCGCCGTTGCGGCCACCTCCGTAGTTGGGCTGGCTCTTCCCGGACGGTGTGACGAGTGTGACGACGCGACACGCCAGGGTTTTCGTTTGGCAGTACACCCCGAATCGTCGACCGTCCGGGTCAGGGATGTCGACGACGGCGTACCCGCCGTCCAGGTAGGGTCCGACCGCGTTGACGGAGATCGTTGCGGTGTCGCCGATGCGTACCGTGGCGGCGACCTTGGCGACTTTGGTCAGCTCGGCGGGATCACCCCCGGTCAGCGCCTTGATCACCGGTATCTCGGCATCACCGATCCAGCTGAGCACATCGGCGGCCATGGTGAACACCGTCCGGGTGGCACTGATCTTCCAGCCACCGTCCGAGCGGACCGCGACCAGGTATTTCAGCCGCTCGATGAGCGGGCTGTACGGGCCGATGGTCGACTTGTCGCCCACGCAGGCCCGCTGACGCGTTCTTGGGTTGTCGACGTTCAGGCAGCGGCCGTCCCAGTCGATCCTGCGCTTTCCGCCGTCCGTCGTAGCGGTCAGGTGCAGACTCTCTGGCCGGACCCGGGCCGTGTTTCCGTCCACGGAGAGTACGCGGAACTGGCTGCTGTTGACGTCGATCGAGAAGTTGCTGCGGTTCAGATTGTCCACCAGCGTCGCGTCGATGAGGTTGCGGTACGTCTGTAACAGGCGGCCCTCGACGCCTCCCGTAGCCTCGGCAAGCACAGTTATGTTGCGGGTGTTGATTGCCTTGGCCAGCGCGGATATGAAACCTTCGGCCGCCTTGACCGGGGAGTCGAACCCCGGCGAGGTAACAGCCGGCGAAGTCCCGCGACCCTCTTCTTCGGAGGTGTATTGGAAGTAGGTATAGAGCGGGCTCACATACCAGCTGCCGGCGCGTTCGACCACCATCACAAAGGGCGCCTGCTCGCGGCCATCGATCCGGAGTGTGTGCTTGTGGCCGTCGGTCGTCACGTCGGCGCCGCGGACCGTGATCGTCGTTTGTCGCGGGGACATCCCCTTCTTGTCGATGAATTTCTTGACCGGACCGGAAGCCTTCGTGGGATCGAATGACGCTGTGATGTCCGCGTTTTCGATGCTGACTTTGGTTAGCCCGTCCTGCTCGTCGTGTGTTGCCAGCTTGAGGTTCTTGACGCTCACCGCCACGCCGGTGTCCTTCGGGTGGCTGCCGAAACCGCTGCCCTCCCCGAGCGCCGACGAGATGCGCCGCGCCTGTTTCAGCACGTCGCCGAGTCCGGCGACCTCGTCGGGCGGCAGCAACAGGCCCAGCCGCGCAAAGTCACCGTCTTCGATGGCCGTGATCGCCTGGGTTACCGCCTCTTGCGGTGAGGCCGCCCCACCGAAGAAGCGCGACAGCACGGTTCGATGCAGGACGACGGCGCCAACGAAGAGCAGGCAGACGACGAGGGCTGCTCCCACCCAGCGCAAAATGGCCGATTGCGTCGGCGCCCGGCCGGGGTATTGCGGCATCGGGAATGGTGCGGCGGGTGGGGCCGTCGCGGCGTAGTGCGTCGCCTGGTCAGGCGGTGGGGTTTGCCAGCTCACGTGCGGTCCTTCGGGGTTCATCGGGTCGACGACCTCACTGTTGACGGGCCCGCAGGGCGGCGTGGACTTCGGGGTCGGCGGACTGAGCCAGCCACGCAAGCAGATCGGGCGGCGCGGCGGGATTGCGGGCAATGTGCGGCCAAAGAGCGCCGTCCTGCTGCGCGAGGGTGTACAGGACGTGGGGAGGCGTGGCCGGGTCCACCGCCACACTGGCGGGATCCGAGGCGATCGGCGGAAGGTATGCGGGCGCCGCAACCGGCTTCGGGAAGAACGACCGGATCGGCTTTGGCAGCGTCACGAAGGCGATGGCCCCTACCGGGAGAGCGAACGCAGCGATCACCTGCGGGCCCGCCACCACCTCCCATGGATTCGGGCTGGATTGCGCCACCACGATCGACACCAGCCCCGCAATGCCTTGAACCATCGACGCGACCACGACGGGGACACGGCAGCCTGCAGGATTGAGAGCGACCTGCTGTCGCGCCCAGTCTGCTGTGATAGCGCCCACCCCGGCGCAGATCACACTGGTGAACACCACAGCGGTCAGCGCGCCGGTGACGGCCACCCCGGCGATCACCTGTGCCAGTAACAATATGTCCGCGACAATGACCAGGCCGAGGGCTCGGCGCGCCGCCGCGAGCCACGTCTGGGCGTCCGACGGTTCGCCAGGCTCACGCAGTGCGGGCCCCGACGCGACTAGCGCGGCGACCATCGTGAGGGTGAACCCGCCGAACGGCAGATGCAGTGACTCAGCCGAGGTGAGACTCGCCCCGCCGGCACCGGAGGCCGCGAGCACGGCCCAAATCAACGCGCCGGCACCGGCGGCGGCGAGCACGAGGCGCCCCGCCGCGTCGCCGCGCGCGGCCTGGCGGGCCACCTTCCACACCACGATCACCCAGATCCCCAAAAACACCGCCTGCACGACCGGAAGCGCGACCATCGCGCGCAATTCGAGCACCGCCGTTAGCGACCGATAGGTACCGAGCAGCACACCGAGTAAAGCGAGCGCAGCGCACAGCAGAAGTGCCGCGCAGGTGATGGTCAGGACAGTTCCCCATAGGCGGGTAACGCCTTGCGGCCGGCCATCGATCAGGTCCGAGCGGCGAGGGGTGGCCGCCAGCACCGAAACGGCCGCGGCGATCCACGCGCCGGGGGCGGTCGCGAATTTGGTGATCCCTCCGTCGATGACACCTACGACTGCATCGATGACGAAATAGGTTGCGGCGCAGAGCCCGAGCGGCGCTGCAGTGACGAGCTTGGCAAGCCGCAGCTTCGCCGGCGTCCACCCGGCCCCAAAGAATCCCGGTCGGCTGAGGTAGGGCAGGGCGATCGCGCACAGGACGAGCACGCAGCCGACGATGACTTCCGGCCGGCTGTAGCCGTTTTCGGCCGCCGTCCACGGCAGCAGCAGGATCGCCGGCAAGGCGACGACCGCGGCTGCGTCGAGCGCGAAATCGCCCCGCGGCACGCCCGCGAACGGACTCGGGCGCGGTATTCTCTGCGGCGCCGGGTGGAATTGCGGGGGATACGGGGCGCCCGGGTCAGGGGTTACCGGAACGTGCGGAGGCGGCTGGCCGTACGGCTGCGGAGGGAAGGCCTGGTATTGCGGCGCGTAAGCAGGCCATTTCGCAGCACCGGGTGGGTGCTGCCACATCCCTGGTTCTGTCATCCCGTTTCCTGTGCAGTGCTGGGTGGCTGCGCCTGGCAAACACAGACGCCTCCACCGGACGGACGATGTCGACCTCGAATATGCCACACGATTTATTTCGCCGGCGTCGTCCGAGTGCTTGGTGCGCCGACCGGCGCTTCGATGCCATGAGCGCAACGAGCACAATGGTGTCGTGAGCTGCGGGCGGTCAAAGTGGGGTGACAGCGGGCTGGCGTATCTGACGGGCCTGCCCGACGGACCGCCCGACTTCTCCCGCGCGAACGTGTTAGGTCGTGCCGAGCGGATCGCCGCCGATGCGGCCACCCTGCTGACCGGACGGGCCGGATTGCTCGGGCTGACGCGCGGCGGGCGGGTGTCCGCCGGCGGCGCCACCCGGATACTGGCAACCCGGGATGGCTGGTGCGCCATCACGTTGTCCCGCTCCGACGACATCGCCGCTGTCCCCGCGCTGCTGTGCGTCGACGCCGTGCCCGCCGACCCGTGGCCAACACTGAAGGATTGGGCCGCAACACATCTCGTCTCCGAAATCGTCGAACGGGCGTGCCTGCTTGATATCCCGGCGGCTCGGCTGGGTAGGGCTGTGGCGGCACCGCCGCGGATTCGCCGCATGGGCGCCCGGGCGTCGGGGGGCCCGCCGGCGGGTCTGCTGGTCGCCGACCTGTCGTCGATGTGGGCGGGCCCGCTGTGCGGGCATCTGCTGGCACGCGCGGGAGCAACAGTCGTCAAGGTGGAAAGCCCGCGCCGCCCGGACGGAACCCGCGGCGGAAATCGCGCCGTCTTCGACTGGATCAACGGCGAAAAGCTCTCCTGTTGCCTCGATTTCGACAGCCAAGCCGACGAGCTGCGCCAGCTGCTCGCGGTCGCCGACATCGTGATCGAGGGATCCCGGCCCGCAGCGCTGGCACGGCGCCGGCTCGGACCGGACGACATTGCGCCGCGGGCAGGCCGAATCTGGTTGCGGATCACCGGATATGACGATGACCCCGAGCGGCCCGCGTTCGGTGACGATGCCGCGGTCGCCGGTGGCCTGGTCGGCACCAGCGTCGACGGTCCGGTGTTCTGTGGGGACGCTATTGCCGATCCGTTGACCGGGCTGGAGGCGACATTGGCGGTGACCGAGTCGCTGGACCGCGGTGGCGGTGAGTTGATCCAGATAGCAATGGCCGCCGTCGCGGCGACCTATGCGGAGCTGCCGACGACGGCGTCGGTGTGGGCGCACCCCGCCGTGCCGCCGCGGCAGCCGCGAGTGACGACCTCGGCGGCCGAGCTTGGTGCGAATAACGACGCGGTGCGGCACCTGATCGCCGAACGGCGCTGCTTGTCATGCTGATTCGGCGGGGAACGTTGCTGGACGGGACGGTGGCCGACATCCGGGTCGGCGAGCGGATTGAGCAGGTAAGTGACAACATCGCCGCCCAACCCGGTGAGGACGTACTCGACGTGGGTGGTGGAACCGTGCTGCCCGGCCTGCACGACCACCACGTGCACCTGCGTTCGGCGGCCTCTGCCTTGGCTTCGCTGTTCGTCGGACCGCCCGCGGTCAACACCAAAGAACAACTGGCACTGGCGCTGTCGTATGCAACGCCGGGCCCGGACGGATGGGTTCGTGCCGTCGGCTATCACGAGTCGGTAGCCGGTGAGCTGGACCGAGCCGCTTTGGATGCGATGGTGCCGGGCATTCCGGTGCGTATCCAACACCGCAGCGGCGCGTTGTGGATTCTCAATTCCGCCGGACTGGGCCAGGTCGGGCTCGCCGACCACCTGGACGGGCGCCTGCGCAGCACCGATCGCGCGTGGTCTGATGCGCTGCAGCGCCGTGAGGGCGACCTCACCGAGCTGAGTCGGCGGCTCACCGCGGCCGGGGTCACCGGCGTCACCGATGCCACCCCAGACCTCGCTGCCGACGACATGATTCCGCTGTTGGTGGCACACCGTCGCGGCAAGTTTCGGCCGCGGGTGCGCTTCTTGTCACCGGGGAAGAAGATTCTGCACGATGACCGGCTTGACCTGGCTGCGCTGACGGATTGGATCGCAAAACACCACGACGACGGCCTACCGGTTGCCGTGCACTGCGTGACCGCAGCGCAATTGGTGGTGACCATTGCCGCGCTGCGCACGGCCGGAAGCCATCCGCTCGATCGCATCGAACATGCCGCGGTGGTACCCGACGACAGTCTGGCTGACCTGGCTGGCTTGGGCCGCTTGGGCGGCCTGGGCCCCACGGTGGTGACGCAGCCTAATTTCATCGCCGAGCGCGGTGACCAGTACCTCGCCGACATTCCTGCCGACGAGCACGGTCAGCTGTGGCGGGTCGCGTCGCTGCTCAAAGCGAATGTGCGCGTGGCGCTCTCGACGGACATTCCGTTCGGTCACGGCGACCCGTGGGCGGCGATGCGCGCCGCGGTGCATCGGACCACGCCCAACGGCGCCGTCCTGGGGCCCAACGAATGTATCTCGGCGCGAACGGCGTTGACGATGTTTCTGGGCTGGCCCGATAGGCCGAGCCGGGCCCGTACCGTCGAACCCGGTCAGCTCGGCGATCTTTGCGTGCTGAAGGAGCGGCCCGCGAGGGCGCTGGCCGAGCTGGATGCGGCGATGGTGGCCGCGACAATCATCGGCGGCGACGTCGTCTATGTCGCGAGGTAGCGGTGCCGGTCAACCCGCAGGGGCGAGCGCGGACCGCAACACATCGCACTGGCTCGCGAAGAAGCGTCGTGACACTTGAGCTTTCGGGGCCCACAGGTCGAAGACGTGGAAGACGCCAGGCACCACTTCAACCTGGCAGGGCACGCCGGCGCTCTTGAGGCGTTCGGCGTAGGCGAGATCCTCGTCAAGGAACAGGTCGTTGCCCCCGACTCCAATCCATGCGGGTGGCAATCCGCTCAGATCGTCGTGCCTGGCCGGGACTGCGACCTGCGGGTCGGCACTGCCGAGATACGCCGACCAGCCGAACCGGTTCGAGCGGGGGCTCCACAGTCGGTAGTTCGGCTTGGCGGGTGTGGCGGAACTCCGGTCGTCGAGCATGGGATACACCAGTAACTGGAATGCCGGTGTCACTTCGCCGCGGTCCCGGGCCAGCAGGGCCAAGGCGGCCGCCAGGCCGCCGCCGGCGCTGGTGCCTCCGATCACGATCCGCTCCCGATCCACCGCGGGCAGCCCGGCCAGCCACGTCAATGCGGAGTAGCAGTCCTCGAGCGGCGCGGGATACGGATGTTCAGGCGCCAGAAGGTATTCCACCGATGCGATGGTGATGCCCAGCCTTCTGCTGAAGGCGCGGCAGATCCGGTCGTCTTGTTTGGCGCTGCCCATCACGTATCCACCGCCGTGCATCCACAGCAGCGCCGGGGCGACTTCGGTGACGCCCGCGGGCCGGAACAGCCGAATGCCGGTACCGGATTCCAGGGTGAGCACCTCGACATCGTCGCTTGGGCCGCGGCCGATGATCAGCTCCAGCAACGGCCGCACCACCGGCAAGGTCCGGGGAGTTACCAGGGCTCGCGGGGTGATGCGGGCGACCCGGCGCAGATCGGGGTGAACTTCGTTGTTCGGCACCCACTCAGTATGCGGGGCGGGACTGGCCATGGCCGCCGGGACTTGCCCTGCCACCCGAGCAGTCGCCGTCGCCGCACGGTCGCATTCGATGATGGACGAATCGGCTTGCTATCGAGAATAATCCGTGTTCAGCGCGGCGCGAGCGACGCGGCTCGGTGATTGGAAACCCAGAGGTCGGGGTATCAACGGCAATGCTGGCCGAGGCGAAGGCAGGAAAATGTTGGGGCATCTGTACGACCGGGCGCTCGACGGCGAGCGATGTTGGATCCGTCACGAGGACGGAGAGGTCCGTCCGTTGCCCGCTCGTCGTTGGCTGGGCCATCGGGATGGCGCAGCCGGATCTGACGCGGCCGGCGTGGTCTGCGACGAAGCCTTCGATGAGGCGGTGACGCAGATGTGCACCGGGCCGACGATCGAATTGGGTTGCGGGCCTGGACGGTTGGTCGCGCGCTTGATTCGGCGGGGGATACCCGCGCTTGGCATCGATCGGTCCGCGACCGCGATCCGCTTGGCGGGCCGCGGCGGTGCGCCGGCACTGCTGGGCGACGTGTTCGACGCGCTGCCCGGCGTGGGTTCGTGGCAGACGGTCTTGCTGGTCGACGGCAATGTCGGTCTCGGCGGTGACCCGCGGCGGATCCTGGCCCGTGCCGCCGAGTTGCTGGCCAGCGGCGGGCGTTGCGTGGCGGAGTTCGACATCGGAGCCATCGGCATCCGTGAGCGCTGGGTACGGCTGGAGTCCGGAACCGACGTGGGGCCCTGGTTTCGCTGGGCCTCGGTCGGTGTCGACAGCGCGGCCACGCTGGCCATGCAAGTGGGTCTTACGCTGGCGGGTGTCCAGTTGATCGGCGGCCGCGTGATCGCGCGCCTTGAGGTTTAGTGAGTCTTAGTTGAGCGAAACACCACCTGGCCCCGAAGGTCGGCCCGGGCTACGGCTTCCCCGCCCGGCTGTGGCGCGCCCTGGAGCGCCGTCCGCCGCCGGGTGTGCAACGGCTGAGCCGGTTTCGCAGCCCGCTGCGCGGGCCTTGGCTGACGTCGGTGTTCGGGCTGGTGCTGCTGGTGACGTTGCCGATCATCGCGATCACCGGGCTGCTGTCGTACATGGCGTATGCGCCGCAGTTCGGGCAGGCCATTCCGGCGCACGTCGGCTGGCTGCGGTTGCCCGCTTTCACCTGGCCCACTCGTCCGTCGTGGCTGTACCGGCTGACCCAGGGTCTGCATGTGGGGCTGGGTCTGCTGATCATCCCGGTGGTGCTGGCCAAGCTGTGGTCGGTGATCCCCCGGCTGTTCGTGTGGCCGCCGGCACGCTCGGTGGCCCAGCTGCTGGAGCGGCTGTCATTGCTGATGCTGGTTGGGGGACTGCTGTTTCAGATCGTCACCGGTGTGCTCAACATCCAGTACGACTACGTGTTCGGCTTCAGCTTCTACGACGGCCACTACTTTGGGGCCTGGGTCTTCATCGCCGGCTTCCTGATGCATATCGCGCTCAAGATTCCGCACATGATCACCGGGCTGCGGTCGTTGCCGTTCCGAGAAGTGTTGCGCGCAGACGTAACTGACACTCGGCCGCAGCCACCCGATTCCGCCGGGCTGGTGGCCGCCGATCCGGCCGAACCGACGATGAGCAGGCGTGGTGCGCTGGCTTTGGTCGGCTCCGGTGTGCTGCTGATCGCCGTACTGACCGTCGGGCAGACGCTCGGGGGGGCCGCCCGCAGCACCGCCCTGCTGCTGCCGCGCGGGCGCGGCAGGGACTTCCCGGTCAACAAGACCGCCGCGGTCGCGGGCATCACGCGAGAGACCGTCGGCCCGAATTGGCGGTTGAGCCTGCGCGGCGGGCCCTCGGAGGTGGTGCTGGATCGTGCCCTGCTGGCCGGCATGGCGCAGCACACCGCCCGGCTGCCGATTGCCTGCGTCGAAGGATGGTCGACGGTGCAGACCTGGAGCGGGGTGCCGCTGGCCGAGTTGGCCCGCATCGCCGGCGTGCCGGCACCACGATCGGCTCGGGTGACATCGCTGCAGCGGGGCGGCGCCTTCGCCACGGCAACGTTGCAGGCCAACCAGATCGGTGATCGCGATGCGCTGCTTGCGCTGCGTGTCAACGGTGCCGACCTGTCGTTGGACCATGGCTATCCGGCCCGGATCATCGTTCCCGCGGTGCCTGGCGTGCACAACACCAAATGGGTCGCCTCCATCGAGTTCGAGGTATGAGATGCGAAGGCTCCGAAATCATTTCGCCAGACATTACGGATCTCACCCGCTGCATCTGCTGACGATGGTGGCCGGCTTCGCGCTCTTGGGCTACGTCTTGGCCACCTTCAAGCCGACCACGCTGTGGAACTCCGGCGCCTGGTGGCAGTCGATCGCCGTCTGGTTCGCGGCCGCCGTCGTTGCCCACGACCTGCTGCTTTTCCCGCTCTACGCGCTTGCCGACCGGATGATGTCCGCGCGGATCGGCCGGCGACTGGTGAACCGGCAGCCAAAAGTGCCCGCCCGCAACCACATTCGGGTGCCCGTTCTGGGAGCCGGGCTTACCCTGCTGATTTTCTTGCCCGGCATCATCGAGCAGGGCGCGCCGACCTACCAGGCGGCAACCGGACAAACCCAGCAGCCCTTCCTCGGCAGGTGGCTGCTGCTCACCGCGGCGCTGTTCGCCATCAGCGCCGCCGTCTACCTGGCGCGACTGGCCCTCGCGGTTCGAGCAAATAAGAAAACACCGGTCTTAGTGTCTCAAGGCCGTTGATGGCAAACCCATCGGCGCTGCTATTTTTCGCCGGCGCAGATAACCGTCGGGCAATCGTGGTTTCTGGGTACCGCGCGGGGGTACGCTCCCCTACATGACGGCTAGGGGAGCGCGCATAGCGCCCTGGATGAAATGGTTGCTACGCGCGCGTCCTGGCGACTATATGCTGGCCCTAAGCGTTGCGGGGGCTTCGCTGCCGGTAGTAGGAAAGCGCCTCGAGCCGCTGGGCACCGTCACCGCAATGAGCGTTTGGGGTGCCCGGCACGCGCCCGAGTTGCTGTCAGCGACGGCGCGGGACTGGCTGACCCCAGGCATCAACGACACGCGCCGTCGCGATCGCGAAAGCACCCACGAGGTGTCCGTCACCGCCCTGCGCGGCGTCGTTTCGTCCGCGGACCTGGACGCCGCATGGCCCGTACCGGAGCGGACGCCGCCGATTTGGGATGCACTGCTTCAGCGCCGCTACCTCTACCGCCGCGGCGTCCACTACGGGGATAGCCCGGCTCAGTTGCTCGACGTCTGGCGTCGCAAAGATCTGCCGAACCAGCCCGCGCCGGTGCTCATCTTTGTCCCCGGCGGCGCCTGGGTGCACGGCAACCACATGCTGCAGGGGTCTGCGTTGATGTCGCGGCTGGCCGAGCAGGGCTGGGTGTGCCTGGCGATCGACTATCGCGTCTCGCCGCACCACCGCTGGCCGCGCCACATCTCCGATGTGAAGACCGCCATCGCCTGGGCGCGAGCCAATGTCGACAAGTTCGGCGGTGACCGCAATTTCGTTGCGATCGCCGGTTGTTCGGCCGGCGGGCATCTGGGCGCGCTGGCCGGACTCACCCCCGACGACCCCGCCTTTCAGGCCGAGCTACCGGAAGGCGCCGACAGCTCGGTGGATGCGGTGGTCGGGATCTATGGCCGGTACGACTGGGAGGACCGCTCCACCCCGGAGCGGGTCCGGTTCGTCGACTTCCTGGAGCGGGTGGTGATCAAGCGGTCGATCGCCCGCCACCCGGAAGTCTTCCGCGACGCGTCCCCGATCGCCCGGGTGCACCGGAATGCGCCACCATTCTTGGTCATTCATGGCAGCAAGGACAGCGTGATCCCGGTGGAGCAGGCGCGCAGCTTCGTCGACCGGTTGCGCGCGGTGTCCAATTCGTTGGTCAGCTACGTGGAGCTGCCGGGTGCCGGTCACGCCTTCGACCTGATCGACGGCCCCCGTGCCGGTGCGATGGCGCACGCGACCGCACTGTTCCTCAACCAGGTCCATCGCAACCGGGCCCAGTTCGCAAAAGAGGTCATCTGAGCGCCTGCCGATTGTAAGGTCGCCCTATGAGTAGGGGCCTGCAATGAAGCGGCTTACTGGCTGGGATGCGGTACTGCTGTACAGCGAAGCGCCGAACGTGCACATGCATACCATCAAGGTCGCCGTGATCGAGCTGGACAAAGACACGCGTGGCTTGAATATCGAGGCGTTCCGGCAGGTGATCGCCAGCCGGATGGACAAGCTGGTGCCGTTGGGCTATCAGCTGATCGACGTCCCTATGAAGTTCCACCACCCGATGTGGCGGGAGAACTGCGAAGTCGATTTCGAGTATCACGTCCGGCCGTGGCGGCTGGCCGCGCCGGGTGGTCGCCGCCAACTGGACGAGGCGATCGGAGAGATCGCCAGTACCCAACTGGATCGGGATCGTCCGCTTTGGGAGATGTACTTCGTTGAGGGACTGGCCAACAACCGGTTCGCGGTGGTGCTCAAGATCCACCACGCGCTTGCCGACGGCGTCGCCTCGGCGAACCTGATGGCCCACGGCATGGATCTGATGCCGACACCGCGAGCCGGCTCATACACGCCCGATGCGGCTCCCAGCAAGCGCGACTTGATGACTTCGGCGGTGGCCGACCACATGCGCCACGTCGGGCGGATCCCCGCGACGATCCGGTACACCGCGCAGGGTGTCGGCCGGGTGCGACGCAGCTCGCGCAAGTTCTCGCCGGAACTGACCATGCCGTTCACCCCGCCGCCGACCTTCATGAACCACAAGCTCACCCCGGAGCGTCGGTTCGCCACCGCCACTTTGGCATTGGCCGATGTGAAGGAGACCGGCAAGAAGCTCGGGGCGACGATCAACGACATGGTGCTGGCCATGTCCACCGGAGCGCTGCGTACCCTGCTGTTGCGGTATGACGGAAACGCCGAACCGCTGCTGGCCTCCGTCCCGGTGGCCTACGACTTCTCGCCGGAGCGGATCTCGGGCAACCACTTCACTGGAATGATGGTCGCGTTGCCGGCCGATTCCGATGACCCGCTGGAACGGGTACAGGCCTGTCACGACAACGCGGTGTCGGCCAAGGAGAGCCACCAACTCTTGGGACCGGAGTTGATCAGTCGCTGGGCGGCCTACTGGCCGCCGCGGGCCACCGAGGCCATGTTCCGGTGGTTGTCCGGCCGTGACGGGCAGAACAAGGTACTCAACTTGAACATCTCGAACGTGCCCGGTCCCCGCGAACGCGGGCGGGTGGGCGGCGCCCTGGTCACCGAGATCTATTCGGTGGGGCCGTTGACCGCCGGGAGCGGCCTGAACATCACCGTGTGGAGTTACGTCGATCAGCTGAACATTTCGGTGCTGACCGACGGTGCCACCGTCAAGGACCCGCATGAGGTGACCGAGGCGATGGTCGCCGATTTCATGGAAATACGAAGGGCCGCTAAGCTTTCCAAGAAGCTGACGGTCATCGAGACCGCGATGGCCCCGGCCTGATGGGGGCTTGATCGTCGGGCCCGATCGGGCCGTGACGCGGTGCCGTTAACATCGGCAGAGTGAGCGAAGAAGCCGGCAACACCGAACCCGAAGTCCTGGTCGAACAACGCGACCGGATCCTGATCATCACCATCAACCGGCCCAAGGCCAAGAACGCGGTGAACGCCGCGGTCAGCCGGGCGCTGGCCGACGCGATGGATCGCCTCGACGGCGATTCCGGCCTTTCGGTAGGAATCCTGACCGGAGCGGGGGGCTCGTTCTGCGCGGGCATGGACCTCAAGGCGTTCGCGCGCGGCGAGAACGTCGTCGTCCAGGGCCGCGGCATGGGCTTCACCGAACGCCCCCCCGCCAAGCCGCTGATCGCCGCGGTGGAGGGGTACGCGCTGGCCGGTGGCACCGAGCTGGCGCTGGCCACCGACCTCATCGTGGCGGCCAGGGACTCGGCGTTCGGTATCCCCGAGGTCAAGCGTGGCCTGGTTGCCGGTGGTGGGGGCCTGCTGCGGCTCCCCGAGCGCATCCCGCCCGCCATCGCCATGGAGCTGGCGCTGACCGGTGACAACCTGTCCGCCGAGCGCGCCCACGAACTGGGCCTGGTCAACGTCTTGGCCGAACCGGGGACGGCACTGGACGCGGCGATCGCGCTGGCGGAGAAGATCACCGCCAACGGGCCGCTGGCGGTGGCCGCCACCAAGCGGATCATCGTCGAGTCCCGCGGCTGGACCCTGGAGAACAGGTGGGCGGAGCAGGTCAAGATCCTGGCCCCGATCTTCATGTCCAACGACGCCAAAGAGGGCGCGATCGCGTTCGCGGAGAAGCGCCCACCCCGCTGGACCGGCAGCTAGGGCGAGCAGACGC